>NZ_CM129605.1:0-3800599 GCF_052947895.1 Pseudoalteromonas sp. SaAl2 | reverse complement strand
TCCGAAAACAGATCAACCCTTTTTTGAAGAAAACTCAAAATAAAGTACTGTTAGCTGAGTATTTGAACGAAACGTATGAAAACAGAGCTAATCTAGGGTAATAAAGTCTATTTATAGTGCTTTAAACTAGAAATTTAATTAATAAAGCTTAATACACGATCTTAATTCAGTAAGATCAACACTGGGATCTTATAGATTAAGTAAATGGTAGGTTGTTTTATCGAGGAAGATATTTGCTCAGAAATAGGTTTATCAATAATTATATGCCAAGAAGATACATTAAAGATAAATAGAGAATAGATGAAGTAGATTAGGAATGAAATTATAGGCATTAAAAAGCCGAGCATAAGCTCGGCTTTTTGGTGTCTTTAAGACTTACTCAGCAGACTGCGCGTCTTCTTGAACTTCTTCGGTTGCAGTTGTGCGACCTACTAGTTCAATATAAGCCATTGGTGCATTATCACCAGCACGGAAGCCACACTTAAGAATACGAGTGTAACCACCTGGACGATCCGCATTACGAGGACCGATTTCGCTGAACAATTTACCAACTACTTCATTATCACGCGTGCGAGCAAACGCTAAACGGCGATTTGCTACACTGTCAGTCTTAGCCAGTGTGATTAAAGGTTCAATTACACGGCGTAACTCTTTCGCTTTAGGCAAAGTAGTTTTGATGATTTCGTGTTTCACCAAAGAACCCGCCATATTGCTGAACATCGCTTTGCGATGGCTGCTGTTACGGTTTAATTGACGACCACTCTTACGATGGCGCATGACCCTATCCTTCTAACTAAACTAATATAGTGATTTAGATTATTCAGCTAGGCTTGCAGGCGGCCAATTTTCTAGGCGCATGCCTAGAGAAAGACCACGTGAAGCTAGCACGTCTTTAATTTCAGTTAGAGACTTCTTACCTAAATTAGGCGTTTTAAGAAGCTCCACTTCTGTGCGCTGAACTAAATCACCGATATATTGAATTTGCTCGGCTTTCAAACAGTTTGCAGAACGTACTGTTAGTTCAAGATCATCAACTGGACGAAGTAGAATAGGATCGAATTCAGGCTTCTCTTCTTTCTCTTCTGGTTCAGTTACATCACGTAAATCTACGAATGCATCTAATTGTTCAGCTAAGATAGTAGACGCACGGCGGATCGCTTCTTCAGGATCTAAAGTGCCGTTTGTTTCCATATCAATGATTAACTTGTCTAAGTCTGTACGTTGTTCAACACGTGCTGATTCAACCGAGTACGCAATACGTTCAACTGGGCTAAATGATGCATCAAGCAACAATCGGCCAATTGGACGCTCATCGTCATCAGAGGATAAACGGCTAGACGCCGGCACATAACCACGACCGCGTTCAACACGAATACGCATGCTGATATCGCTGCTATCTGTCGTTAAATGACAAATAACGTGATCTGGGTTAGCAATTGTTACATCGCCATCGTGCTGAATATCTGCCGCAGTCACAGGGCCTACACCAGACTTAGTCAGGGTCAGAAAAACTTCATCTTTACCTTCTAAAGTTACTGCTAGACCTTTAAGATTTAACAGAATTTCAATGATGTCTTCTTGTACGCCTTCTTTCGCGCTGTATTCATGCAATACACCGTCGATTTCAACTTCGGTTACTGCACATCCAGGCATAGACGAAAGAAGTATACGGCGTAAGGCATTTCCCAACGTGTGGCCAAAGCCACGTTCTAATGGTTCTAAAACAACTTTAGAACGTGTTGGGTTGATAGCGTCGATATCGACTAACCTTGGTTTTAGAAATTCTGTAACAGAACCCTGCATTTTATCCTCTCTTAACTCTTAACTTTACTTAGAGTAAAGTTCGACGATTAGTTGTTCATTAATGTCCGCAGACAGGTCTGAACGCTCAGGTAGGCGTTTGAAATTACCTTCCATTTTCTTACCGTCAACTTCAACCCAAGTCGGCTTTTCACGTTGCTCGGCTAGTTCTAGAGCAGCGATGATACGCGCTTGTGTCTTAGACTTTTCACGAATAACTACTACATCTTCTGGAGTAATTACGAATGAAGGAATGTTCACAACACGACCATTAACTAAAACCGCTTTATGGCTTACTAACTGACGTGCTTCTGCACGTGTGCTTGCAAAACCCATGCGGTATACAACATTGTCTAAACGTTGCTCTAAAAGCTGTAACAAGTTTTCACCTGTGTTGCCTTTAAGGCGAGCAGCTTCTTTGTAGTAGTTACGGAATTGCTTTTCTAATACACCGTAGATACGACGTACTTTTTGCTTTTCACGTAATTGTAAACCGTAATCAGATAAGCGACCTTTACGAGCGCCGTGCTGACCAGGTGCAGTCTCAAGTTTACACTTAGAGTCGATAGCTCTTACGCCGCTCTTAAGGAACAGGTCAGTACCTTCACGACGACTCAGCTTGAGCTTAGGGCCCAAATATCTTGCCATGTTATTTCTCCTAACCTATTGTTAAACGCGACGTTTCTTCGGTGGACGACAACCATTATGTGGTATTGGCGTCACGTCAGTGATGTTGGTGATACGGTAACCAGCAGCATTCAAAGCACGTACAGCAGATTCACGACCTGGACCTGGACCTTTGATGAAAACTTCTAGATTTTTTAAACCGTATTCTTGAGCAGCAGTACCTGCACGCTCTGCAGCAACCTGAGCAGCGAATGGTGTAGATTTACGTGAACCACGGAAACCTGAACCACCGGCAGTAGCCCATGATAGTGCATTACCTTGACGGTCGGTAATTGTAACAATAGTGTTGTTGAAAGAAGCATGAACATGAGCCATACCATCAGCAACTTGCTTTTTAACCTTTTTACGACGAATTGGTGTCTTAGCCATAATACTATCCCCTTATCGCTTAATAGGCTTACGAGGACCCTTACGGGTACGCGCGTTAGTCTTGGTTCTTTGACCACGTAGTGGTAAAGAGCGACGGTGACGTAGGCCACGGAAACAACCAAGGTCCATAAGGCGCTTGATATTCAAAGTAACTTCACGACGAAGATCACCTTCTACAGTGTACTTGCCAACTTCTTCACGAAGTACGTCAAGTGTTTCGTCTGAAAGTTCACCGATTTTTGTGGTCTCGGCGATACCAGTCGCTACTAAGATAGCCTTAGAGCGAGTCTTACCTATGCCATAAATAGCTGTTAAACCAATAACTGCATGTTTATGATCAGGGACGTTAATGCCAGCGATACGGGCCACTAACACATCTCCTATATTTGAATTTGGTTATCATCTGTTTGAAGAGCCCGTAAGGATACTCAAACGAAGACCAAATCACAATTGAAAACACAGGCCAAGAGATCTCAGCCTGCACGACTTATTTAATTAGCCTTGCCTTTGCTTATGCTTTGGCTCACTGCAAATTACACGTACAACACCGGCACGTTTAATAACTTTACAGTTACGGCATATTTTCTTAACGGAAGCACGTACTTTCATTGCTCAACTCCGTAAACTGACCTTATCGACCGTAGCCTTTAAGGTTCGCTTTTTTCAGCACAGAATCATATTGATGTGACATCATATGAGTCTGTACTTGTGCCATAAAGTCCATGATCACAACAACGATAATCAAAATTGATGTACCGCCGAAGTAGAATGGCGTTTGCCATGCCATGGTCATGAATTCGGGCACCAGACAGATAAAGGTTATATACAAAGCACCTGCCAATGTCAGGCGTGTCATCACTTTATCAATGTATTTCGATGTCTGCTCACCTGGACGAATACCTGGGATAAATGCGCCAGATTTTTTCAGGTTATCTGCTGTTTCACGCGGGTTAAACACCAACGCTGTATAGAAAAAGCAGAAGAAGATTATAGCCGCAGCTAAAACTAATGCATACAAAGGTTGACCTGGAGTCAACGTTGTAGCAATGGCTTGTAGCACATCAGCGACCGGACCTTCACCCTGGCCGAACCAGCTGGCAATAGTACCAGGGAACAGAATAATACTGCTAGCAAAGATTGGTGGAATAACACCCGCCATGTTAACTTTTAGTGGTAAATGCGTGCTTTGAGCAGCAAATACTTGACGACCTTGCTGACGCTTTGCGTAGTTCACAACGATACGTCGTTGACCACGTTCAAAGAATACAACGAGATAAGTTACAGCGAATACAATTACAGCAACCATCAACAGTACTAGAATATTCAGATCACCTTGGCGCGCCATTTCGGCTGTCGAACCAATAGCAGACGGCAAGTTTGCTACTATACCAACAAATATTAGAACCGAGATACCGTTACCGATACCGCGCTCTGTAATTTGCTCGCCCAACCACATAAGGAACATAGTACCGGTTACTAAACTCACCACAGCGGTGAAATAGAAACCTAAACCTGGGTTAACAACTAACCCGTCCATCATGCCCGGTAAGCTTGTGGCAATACCGATTGATTGGATAGTAGCAAGCAAAAGCGTGCCATAGCGTGTGTACTGGCTAATTTTCTTACGCCCTTGTTCACCTTCTTTCTTAAGCTCTATAAACGGCGGATACATATGCGTTAATAGTTGCGTAATAATCGAAGCTGTAATGTAAGGCATAATACCCAGTGCTAACACTGAAGCTCGCTCAAGTGCACCACCGCTGAACATGTTAAACATTTCAACAATGGTGCCCTTTTGTTGCTCGAAGAAATCGGCAAGTACAGCGGCGTCAATCCCAGGGATCGGCACAAATGAACCTAGACGGTAAATAATGATAGCGCCCAATACGAATAGTAATCGACGTTTCAATTCCGAAAGTCCACCTTGTGCACTTTGCATATCTTGACCTGGTTTAGCCATTAGTACTTCCTTAGTCTTCTACCTTGCCTCCGGCAGCTTCGATAGCCTCGCGAGCACCTTTAGAAGCCTTAAGGCCTTTAACGGTAACTGCGCGTGAAACTTCGCCAGATTTAACAACTTTAACGAACTGAACGTTCTTTTTAACTAGACCAGCTGCTTGTAACGTACCTAGGTCTACCACATCGCCTTCAACTTTAGCGATTTCGTATAGGTTAATTTCTGCAGATACTAAAGATTTGCGAGAAGTGAAACCGAACTTAGGTAGACGACGTTGCATAGGCATTTGACCGCCTTCAAAACCAACGCGTACTTTACCGCCAGAACGTGATTTTTGACCTTTGTGACCACGGCCACCAGTCTTACCAAGACCAGAACCGATACCACGACCAACACGTTTACCAGCAGATTTTGATCCTGCAGCAGGAGAAAGTGTATTCAAATGCATTCGAATTACCCCTCAACCTTAACCATGTATGAAACTCGGTTGATCATACCACGTACACATGCTGTGTCTTCTAACTCAACAGTGTGATTGATACGACGTAAACCAAGACCGCGTAATGTAGCTTTATGCTTCGGTAAACGACCGATAGAGCTCTTTACTTGTGTTACTTTTACAGTTTTATTAGCCATGGTTTACCCCAGAATCTCATCTACTCGAAGACCACGTTTAGCAGCGATCGACTGAGGAGAATTCATATTCTCAAGAGCTGAGATCGTTGCACGTACAACGTTGATCGGGTTAGTAGAACCGTAACATTTAGAAAGTACGTTCTGCACACCAGTCACTTCAAGTACTGCACGCATAGCGCCACCTGCAATGATACCAGTACCTTCAGATGCTGGTTTCATGAACACTTGTGAGCCAGCATGACGCCCTTTAACAGGGTGCTGTAATGTGTTGCCATTTAGGTCTACGTTGATCATGTTACGACGTGCTTTTTCCATTGCTTTTTGAATAGCAGCTGGAACTTCACGTGCTTTACCATAACCGAAACCTACTTTACCTGCGCCGTCACCAACTACTGTTAGTGCAGTGAAGCTAAAGATACGACCACCTTTAACTACTTTAGACACACGGTTTACCGCGATTAGCTTTTCAGCTAAATCAGGCTGTTGTTGCTTTGCTTCTACGTTAGCCATTGTCTACTCCTAGAATTGCAAACCGGCTTCACGCGCAGCATCTGCTAGCGCCTTCACACGGCCGTGATATTTAAAGCCACTGCGATCAAAAGCAATCTTTTCGATGCCTTTGTCAGCCGCACGTTCTGCAACAAATTTACCAACTGCTTGTGCAGCTGCAATGTTGCCTGTGCCTTTAACTGTTTCGCTAATAGCTTTCTCAACAGTAGAAGCAGCAGCCAGTACACTACCCTCAGCATTAACTACTTGAGCGTAAATGTGACGTGGCGTGCGGTGGATAACAAGACGCGTTGTGCCTTGTTCAATATAATTTCTACGAGTGCGTTTAGCACGACGTAGACGAGCTGTTTTTTATCCATCGTCTTACCTTACTTCTTCTTAGCCTCTTTACGGCGTACATTCTCATCTGCGTAACGAACACCTTTACCTTTATAAGGCTCTGGTTTACGGTATGCACGAATGTTAGCAGCTGTTTGACCAACTAACTGCTTGTCTACGCCCTTAACTAGAACTTCTGTTTGGCTTGGAGTTTCAATCGTAATTCCTTCAGGAACTGCGAAATTAACTGGGTGCGAGAAACCAAGAGTTAAATCTAATGTTTTACCCTTAGCTGCAGCACGATAACCAACGCCTACTAACTGAAGTTTCTTCTCGTAACCTGTATGCGTACCAACAACCATGTTGTTGATAAGAGCGCGAGCAGTACCTGCTTGTGCCCATGCATTGGCTACGCCTTCACGAGGTAAAGTTGTAATAACGTTGTCGTTAACTTGTACTTCAACAGCGTTGTTGATAGTACGTGTTAATTCACCGTTTTTGCCTTTAACTGTGATTTCCTGGCCTTTTAATGTAACTTCTACACCGGCAGGAACGTTTATTGGTGCCTTTGCTATGCGAGACATAGTTCCCCTCCGATTAAGCTACAAAACCAATGATTTCACCACCAACACCAGCACTACGTGCGGCGCGGTCTGTCATTAGGCCTTTAGAAGTTGATACGATAGCGATACCTAGACCACCCATTACCTTCGGTAATTCGTCACGTCTCTTATAGATACGTAGACCAGGGCGGCTAACACGCTGGATGTTTTCAATAACAGCTTTGCCTTCGAAGTATTTCAACTCGATAGAAAGCTCAGGTTTAACATCGCCGTTTACTGCGAAATCAGTGATGTAACCTTCGTCTTTTAATACTTTAGCTACCGCTACTTTCAGCTTTGAAGTTGGCATCGTTACAGATACTTTCTTCGCTGATTGACCGTTACGGATACGTGTGAACAAATCCGCGATAGGATCTTGCAAGCTCATAGTCTTACTCCCGTGATTCTATTACCAGCTAGCCTTTTTAAGGCCAGGAATTTCACCGCGCATAGCTGCTTCGCGAACTTTAATACGGCTCATGCCGAATTTGCGAAGGTAACCATGTGGGCGGCCCGTAATGTTACAACGATTACGTTGACGTGCAGGGCTAGAATCACGTGGTAAAGCTTGTAGCTTAAGTACCGCGTCCCAACGATCATCGTCAGATGTTTTCACATCGCTGATGATAGCTTTTAGTGCTGCGCGCTTTTCAGCGTACTGAGCAACTAATTTTGTGCGCTTTGCTTCGCGCGCTTTCATAGAATTCTTTGCCATAACCCTACCCTTATTTCTTGAATGGGAAGTTAAACGCTTCTAACAACGCACGGCCTTCCTCATCTGTTTTCGCAGATGTAGTGATTGTGATATCCATACCGCGTACACGGTCTACTTTATCATAATCAATTTCTGGGAAGATGATTTGTTCACGTACGCCCATGCTGTAGTTACCACGTCCATCGAAAGACTTAGCACTTACACCACGGAAGTCACGGATACGTGGGATAGCGATTGAAACCAAACGCTCAAAAAAGTCCCACATACGCTCGCCGCGTAAGGTTACTTTACAGCCAATTGGGTAGCCTTCACGCACTTTAAAGCCAGCAACAGATTTGCGTGCTTTAGTGATTAAAGGTTTCTGACCAGAGATAGCTTCTAGATCCGCAACAGCGTTATCTAAAATTTTCTTGTCAGCTAGGGCTTCGCCCACGCCCATATTTAATGTGATCTTTTCGATCTGAGGGACTTGCATGACAGAGCTGAAACCAAACTTCTCTTGAAGTTCAGCAACTACTTTGTCTTTATATACTTCATGCAGTTTCGCCATCATTCTACTCCAACTATTAGATAGTTTTACCAGTAGATTTAAAGATACGTAATTTCTTACCATCTTCAATCTTGAAACCTACACGATCTGCTTTACTCGTTTCCGAGTTGAAGATCGCAACGTTTGATACGTCGATAGACGCTTCTTTTTCAACAATGCCGCCAGCTTGGTTCAATTGTGGAACCGGCTTTTGGTGTTTCTTGATTAAGTTTATGCCTTCGACAAATACTCGACCAGACTCGGTAACAACTGAAAGCACTTTGCCGCGCTTACCTTTGTCTTTACCTGCTAGAACGATTACTTCGTCATCACGACGGATTTTTGCTGCCATGATTGACTCCTTACAGTACTTCTGGGGCTAGTGAAACGATTTTCATGAACTTGTCATTACGAAGCTCACGAGTCACAGGGCCGAAAATACGTGTACCAATTGGCTGCAAGTTATCATTTAAGATAACAGCCGCATTGCTGTCGAAACGGATCAAAGAACCGTCAGGACGACGAACGCCTTTCTTAGTACGCACAACTACCGCGTTTTTAACATCACCTTTCTTCACTTTACCGCGAGGAATCGCTTCTTTTACAGAAACTTTAATGATGTCACCAATCGCTGCATAACGACGGTGCGAACCGCCTAAGACTTTAATACACTGCACTTTGCGAGCGCCGCTGTTATCAGCAACTTCCAGCTGAGTTTGCATTTGGATCATGTTAATGACCTCCGGTGTAGTTATTACAACTTGCCTTAAATCGTTTAAAATCAAGACATTTAGATTAAATACCCACAAAAAAACAACTAAGTTGTCTCTTAAGGGCGGGCAATTGTATCAGCATTGAGGGGGTAGTGGTAGGTTATTTTTTAATTAATTTATAATTCTAGTGCTCGTTAATTTAACGCTAGATAATAATTTGCTGTTTAACAGCTGCTTATAAATCAATCAGAGCATAATTATACCCTGATTGATTTTTATTCGACTTATTATTGCTGTATTAACCAAACAAGCCTTTTAATTTATCTTTAATTTTATCTTTTGCTTTTTCTTTCACTTCGTCTTCAGCTGCTTTACTCACATCTAGACTGATACCAACATCATGAAAAGGGCCTTCGATTCTAATAGGGATTTTAAAACCAGTACTATCATCTGTTGTGCCTTGCCCTTCAAGTGAATCTACAATCCCTGTCACTAACCGATAATTAACAGTGGTCATTGGTAAATCAACATCACCTTCACCACTAATTCTAATTAATGGGCTTAACATAGATAAGTCCGTGTTTTTACCAATCCCGTTACTAAAATTAAAGCTACCTGTTAAGGCTGAGAAATCTGTTTGCTCAGAATTATCAAAACCAGTATCAAGTCCTTCAGATACTGCTCCAATATTTCCTTTTATCAACTCTTTACCTTTACGAACCATCTCAGCAATGTTTGCACCTTTGACCGCGCCATCTGCAAATTCAAACGCTAGCTTTCCTTGTAATGCACTGATGAAGCTTTTTTGGCTATCGCCACTTGTGGTTAAATCCCAATTTAGTGATCCCTTCCCCATTAACTTATCAAAGCCTGCTACATCGGTTAGCAGAGGTTGCGCATCGATTGCATCTAAAGCAAAGTTGGTGGCGATTTTATAAGGGGTTTGTTGTGCATTTATCGTCACCTTACCTTTACCATTACCTTCATAAGCAGCAAATTTATCAAGAGTTAGATTCGCTACTGCATTTTTAAGATTGACTGTAAATTGGTTTGCACCGAGCTTGATCTCATTTGCTTTTAAACCGCTCGAGCGAATAACAATATTTGCATCAAGGGCATTTAAGCCGCTTAAATCCATTTTTGTGTCATCCCAGACAATTGGTTGTGCTGGGTCATCACTTTTAGGTTTAGGTGTATCTGCTTGCGCTACCGCTTCTGGTAAGTAAGGATTTAGATCAAGCATACCTAAATCGATATCTGCATTAACAGTTAAACGCTGACCTAGATTGATATTACTACTACCTTTGATTTGTAATGCATCAAGTGTAGCTAGCAACTCAGTTAATGTGAACTTTTCACCCTGCAAGCGCATTTTACCTTTCACATTAAAAGCATTGAACGCATTCTCTTTTGCATTTAGTTCTATGCCTTGCCAGTTCGCAATATTTTTAACTGAATCGCCACTAAGTGATAGTTGACCTTGAATATCTTGACCTTGTTTAGCAATCGAACCTTTAAAGTCGACATCTACCAGACGCGACGATAAAGCCTTTGTCACATTAAAGGTATTACCTTCTATTGCTTTAGCTGGTGTATCTACTTTTACATCAAGCTCAAAACGCTCTTGCATATATGTAATAGCACCTTTTATTTCAAGCTCCTTGCGTAATGAAGGTAATAAGATTGCTAGATCAAGATCGCTTATCTGTTGCTGGGCACCCGTTTTACCATCTAAGTACGTGAAGGACCCACCATAAATAGCCACTTCACCTAGCTCTATATCAAAACTATCAGGTAGTTTTACAGCCTCACTATTTTGAGGTGAAGCTTCAGGCTGCTTTGCTACGGCATCAAAAAGCTGCCAGTTTGCTTTACCGCTTTTATCTGTCTCTAACAGAATATTTGGTTCATTAATGACGAACTTTTCAAGTTTAAATTCACCACCAAATAATGAAAACCATGGAATATGAATTGCTAACTGTTGCATGCTAGCCATATCAGGACGTGAACCTGTTTGCATATTCGCAAAATGTACATCATTAAGCTCAAGCTTTAATGAAGGAAACACTGAGAGTGACTTATCACCCTGAATAGTTAAACTCCGCCCAGTTGTTTGCTCAACTTGTTCTGATACTTTATTAAAGATTGCATCGGTAGGGATTAAAAACGGCGCGGCAACGATTAAAGCAACAAGCAGTAACAGTATAACACCAATAACTTTAAATAAGGTTTTCATGATGGTCCTTTCAAATGTGCAAATAATACTCTTATCATAGCGGGAGTTAGCATTAAAATCATTGCTATAGCTATAAAAAAGCCATTTCCTCGCAGTTACACCTGCAATATAAATTCACCCTGAAACATTTTGATACCTTTAGGTTACAAAAAACAATTGACCCGCTGATACCCTTAGGTTACATTGATACCTGTAGGTTACAAAGACACAAATTAAAACTTTCACAGGATGGATATTATGAAACAACAAGATATTAAAACCGAAGAACAATTTATGAGTCAGAATATATGGCTTAGTATAAGCACAAGCATGGTTTTGTTACTTCTCAGTGTTTACTCACTAATAAAGCAAGATAACGAAGGGTTATTAATTGTTGGAATGGTTTTTTTTTATGGAGTTATAGTGGTTATTTACCTCATTAAAGGGGGCTTCCCGTTAAAAATGTATTTTCAATACGCTTATAAAGATGAGTACCTAAATACTATCGATACTAGTGCATATAAACATTCAATTTTTGCACTTGTTTTTTGCCTTCTTGGCATTTTTCATAAAGGCGATGCAATAGCTAGTGAGGTTTCGCATGCAACTATGGCAGTATTCTACATAGGGATCATGCTTTTGGGATATGGCGCTTCATTGCTTTGGCAGAGCCGTGATTAGGAGTTAATGTGCACAACCATATAGCTGAATTTCGCAAAGCTGCAGGACTGTCGCAACAAGAACTCGCTGATGCGATTAGTGTGTCTCGTAAAACCATTAGCACAATCGAAACATCACGCTTTACGCCGTCAGTGATCATTGCATTGAAGATAGCGCAGCACTTTAACACCTCGGTTGAGCGGCTATTTTCACTTGATGAAACTGACTAAATAAAATGATGTAATCTCGATACTTTCACCGTTATCTTGATTGCATCCCCAGCATACTTCGGTATGATGCACGGCCCTGTCGCTTTTAGCTAATTTGCGCTAAAATAGACAACTGAAAAAGTATCTAAGCGGAGTATCCTCAGGCATGAAAAAATTGCTAATTTCACCTTCAAAAATGGCGTTAGGCGAACAAGAAAGTCAAATTTATCAAAATATTTTAAAACAGGCTTCTGAAATCAGTCTAAACCTGATGGCGGTTAAAATAGAAAATCACCCTGAAGACTTTTTAGGTTGGTGCTACGAATTACTTAGCGCTAGTAAAGATCGTATCAACTACGATTTACTCGAAGCGAATCAATTACCCATTTTAAAAAAACTACATGATCAATTAATAACCGCAATTAGCTTTTTACAATTGAAAACATTACGTGTTGCCCCATGGCCTGTTGTTAGTATGTTTGTAGAGCAGCATAAGGAACTTATCGCTTTAGACGAACAGTTGCGATTAACAAATTATATTGCAAGCCTACGCGAGCAACCGTTAAAAGAAATGATTCCAGAGGATTTACTCACCTTTTGCGGTAAACACTCCGCAGCATTAGATCCAAGCACTTATAACTTTGATGTTGAGTGGTTCTCATCAACTAAAAGCGCGAAAGGCTTTCATCAGATGATGGCTGATTTACCTGGGCTATTTGATGACGCACTGGTAAATATACCGCTTGAAGGCGAAGTTAGTGAAGCTAACTATCAACAATTTGTTATTGGATATTTACTTGCATTTAATGGCAGTGATGAAAAACCAACATTAGCCCCCGCTACTCGCCTATTAGCTATGCGACGCCCTGATATTTTCACGCCAATTAATAATACCCGACTAGATGCGCTTTGCTCAGCACTTGGTATTACAAAGCTGAATAACCGTGACTTTGAACGCTATTGGCAAGATATAGTCCAAACTATACATGCTATGTCATGGTTTAAGATGGCTACGGGCAGCAATGAGCTAGAACAACAGCTTGTATCTATTAAAGCTTTACTGCCTTGCTTATTTTATTATGCAGATAAATCTACAGCTGATAGTTCAAATTACATTAAGCTACTAAATAAACCTAAACGCAGCGCTTCCACTTCGACTAAAGCAGTACGCCGTGGTAAAGAGTCTGCTGAGATTTTAGTTGACCGAGCGCTTTCTAGCGATGAAATACCTGAGCATATTCGAGCCAAGCGAGACTCTATCATCAGCGAAGTGCAAAAAGGTCGTGGCGTTAATGAAACTATTAGCCTTATGCGCACTATATTCGGCTAAAGTATCAAGTAATTAACGAATGTAGGGCTGCATGATCCTTGTGCAGCCTTCTATATTTACGCACTATTAAAGTGCACATTATTAATCCAAATAGTTTCACGCCTCCCCTATTGATAAACTTATCTATCTGTTTTTTAGAAATAAATGCATAAATATTAAATATTAAATTTAACTTGGCATAAGCAGTGCAATTACTTTTGTTAGACAACAATAAATGGGCATCACAATCTCAGAGACTGCAATCTCATTAATAATTGTGAACCAAAATCAACATAACAACAGGATACGAAACATGCTAAATCTAAAAAAATCAGTTGCATTAAGTGCACTTGTATTAATGGGCCTTACATCTACTGCCGCACTTGCTGAAGTAACAGCTAATGCAGCTGCGACATCAAATTACTTATGGCGTGGACAAGAACAAACCGGTGGTGATGCAGCTGTGTCTGGTGGCATCGATTACGCAAGCGAGTCAGGCTTCTATGCTGGTACTTGGGCTTCAAATGCATCATGGGCTGATGAAATGACCTATGAGCTTGATTTATACGCAGGTTTTGGCGGTGATATAAATGAAAATATGAGCTACGATGTAGGTTTCATTTATTACGCCTACCCTGATGCTGCATCTAGTGCTGATGCCGACTTTTCTGAAATTTACGGTAGCATCAGCATGGGTGGCTTCAGTTTTGGTGCTTCTGTATTGGCAAGCTCAGCTGCGAGCGGTGATGGTACAGACTTTGGTGACTCTTTATACCTAACAGCAGACTATGGCTTTGCAGTTGGTAGTAACGGCACTGAAATGGCGTTACACCTAGGTCATTATTCTGGTGATTTTATTGGTGACGATGACATTATTGATTATGGTATTTCAATCTCTAAAGATGGTTTCACTTTTGGCCTTTCAGATACAGATATGGATGATAGTGATATCAAAGCTTACGTCGCTTACGCGGTAGACTTTAGCTTATAAAAAGAATGTGTTACTTGCTGCAACACTAAGGGCCTCATGGCCCTTTTCTTGTTTTCGGATTTCGTTCAACTCAACCCAAGCTACGACGTTTAAACTCACACCGAGCAGCTTGCCAACTTTACTCTTGCAAACTCACTAACTTTTCTACAGGCATTAAAACCGACCACCGAAATGAGTTTGCTCTAACTGGATATCCAATTCTCGGGTTTCGTCAAACTCAACCCAAGCTACGGCGTTTAAACTCACACCGAACAGCTCGCCAACTTTACTCTCGCAAACTCGCTAACTACATACCCAATTCTCGGGTTTCGTAAAACTCAACCCAAGCTACGGCGTTTGAATTCACACCGAGCAACTCGCAAACTTTACTCTCGTAAACTCGCTAACTTTCTACTGGCATTAAAAAACCCGAGACTAAGCTCGGGTTTTTTAATGCTTAATGCATTACAACTGTTGATTACTCAACGATAGTTGCTACAACACCAGCACCTACAGTACGGCCACCTTCACGGATAGCGAAACGAAGACCTTCATCCATCGCGATTGGCGCGATTAGAGTCACAGTCATCTTAACGTTATCACCAGGCATTACCATTTCTACGCCATCTGGTAACTGTACGTCACCTGTTACGTCAGTTGTACGGAAGTAGAACTGTGGACGGTAACCTTTGAAGAATGGAGTATGACGACCACCTTCATCTTTCGAAAGTACATATACTTCTGAAGTGAAAGTAGTGTGTGGCTTGATTGAACCAGGCTTAGCTAGTACTTGACCACGTTCAACGTCTTCACGCTTAGTACCACGTAGAAGTGCACCAATGTTCTCACCTGCACGACCTTCGTCAAGAAGCTTACGGAACATCTCAACACCAGTACAAGTAGACTTAGTAGTCTCTTTGATACCAACGATTTCAACTTCGTCATTCACGTTGATGATACCAGCTTCAACACGACCAGTTACAACTGTACCACGGCCTTGGATTGAGAAAACGTCTTCGATAGGCATGATGAATGGCTTATCGATGTCACGCTCTGGCTCTGGGATGTAAGAATCTAGTGCTTCTGCAAGCTCAACGATCTTGTCTTCCCACTCTTTCTCACCTTCAAGTGCTTTAAGAGCTGAACCTTGAATTAGTGGTAAGTCATCACCTGGGAAGTCATATTCAGAAAGAAGTTCACGAACTTCCATTTCTACTAGCTCAAGTAACTCTTCGTCATCAACCATGTCACATTTGTTCATGAATACGATGATGTAAGGAACGCCAACCTGACGAGAAAGTAGGATGTGCTCACGAGTTTGTGGCATAGGGCCGTCAGTTGCAGCAACAACTAGGATAGCGCCGTCCATTTGAGCAGCACCAGTGATCATGTTTTTAACATAATCGGCGTGTCCAGGACAGTCTACGTGTGCGTAGTGACGAGTAGGCGTATCGTACTCAACGTGTGAAGTTGAGATTGTGATACCACGCTCGCGCTCTTCTGGAGCGTTATCGATTGATGCGAAGTCTTTAGCTACACCACCGTATACTTTTGCAAGTACGTTAGTGATTGCTGCAGTTAGGGTAGTTTTACCGTGGTCAACGTGGCCGATTGTACCAACGTTTACATGCGGTTTTACGCGTTCAAACTTTTCTTTTGCCATCTTAAAAAATTCCTATAAAGAAATTAAAGGTTAAGCTCGTTATTGAGCCAAACCAAGCTAAAAATTACTTAAGTGCGAGCTGCAATTATTTTATCTGCAACATTTTTTGCGGCTTCAGCGTACTTCAAAAACTCCATAGAGTATGAGGCACGGCCTTGTGTTGCAGATCGCAGATCAGTTGCATAACCAAACATTTCAGAGAGCGGTACTAAAGCGTTAACTTGTTTAAGTCCACCTAGCGCTTCTTCCATGCCTTCGATCATGCCGCGACGACGGTTTAAGTCGCCAACTACATCACCCATGTTTGCTTCAGGAGTGAGTACTTCAACCTTCATCATTGGCTCTAAGAGTACAGGGTTTGCATCAAGTGCGCCCTGCTTCATTGCCAAAGAACCTGCTATTTTAAATGCCATTTCATTCGAATCAACATCATGGAATGAACCATCATATAAAGTCGCTTTCACGCCAAGTAATGGGTAGCCTGCCAGCACACCTTGAGCCATTTGCTCTTGGATGCCTTTATCTACCGCAGGGATGTATTCTTTAGGAACTGAGCCACCTACGGTTTCGTTAACGAACTCGTAAATTGGGGCTTCATCATCCGAAATATCCATCGGTTCAAGTTTAAGCCAGACGTGACCATATTGACCACGACCACCTGATTGACGCACGAACTTTCCTTCTACCTTAACGGTATCACGAATAGCTTCACGGTAAGAAACCTGCGGCTTACCAACGTTACATTCAACACTGAATTCACGTTTCATACGGTCGACAATGATATCGAGGTGAAGTTCACCCATACCAGAAATTATAGTCTGGCCTGACTCATCATCAGTTTGTACGCGGAAAGATGGATCTTCAGCCGCTAGTTTACCTAGTGCGATAGCCATCTTGTCCTGGTCAGCGATTGTGCGAGGCTCAACCGCAACAGAGATTACTGGTTCTGGGAATTCCATACGCTCAAGCGTAATTTTAGAATTCGGATCACACAGTGTTTCACCTGTTGTTACGTCTTTAAGACCAATAGCCGCCGCGATATCGCCTGCGTGGACTTCTTTGATCTCTTCACGTGAGTTTGAATGCATCTGAACGATACGACCAAGGCGCTCACGCTTACTTTTTACTGGGTTGTAAACCGCATCACCCTGTTTAACAGTACCAGAGTAAACACGGAAAAAGGTTAAAGTACCAACGAACGGGTCTGTTGCAATCTTAAAAGCAAGTGCAGCAAACGGTGCGTTGTCATCAGCTGGACGTTCTTCCTCAGTACCATCTTCAAGAATACCTTGAATTTGTTTCACTTGTGTTGGTGCAGGCATATATTCAATAACGCCATCAAGCACAGCTTGAACGCCTTTATTTTTAAATGCACTACCACAAGTCATTGGGACGATTTCGTTCGCTAATGTACGCTGACGCAAAGCTGCTTTAATTTCAGCTTCGCTCAGGTCTTCACCTTCCAAATATTTATCCATTAGTTCTTCAGAGGCTTCAGCAGCACTTTCAACTAAGTGAGAGTGCCATTCTTCAGCGAGCTCTTGAAGTTCTGCCGGAATTGCCTCATAAGAGAAAGTCATGCCCTGGTCTTCAGAATTCCAGTTTATTACTTTCATTTTTATAAGGTCAATTACACCTTTAAAGTCGTCTTCAGCGCCAACAGGCAACTGAATTGGAACAGGCGTTGCTCCAAGACGAGATTTCACCTGGCTAACAACCGTTAAGAAGTCAGCGCCCGTGCGATCCATTTTATTTACGAAGATCATTCTCGGAACTTCGTATTTGTTCGCTTGACGCCAAACTGTCTCAGTTTGCGGCTGTACACCTGATGAAGCACAAAGAACAACTACCGCACCATCAAGTACACGTAAAGAACGTTCTACTTCGATAGTGAAATCTACGTGTCCTGGAGTATCAATGATATTGATACGATGGTCGTCAAATTGCGCGTCCATCCCTTTCCAGAAACACGTTGTTGCAGCAGAAGTGATTGTGATACCACGCTCTTGTTCCTGCTCCATCCAATCCATAGTTGCGGCGCCATCATGTACTTCACCGATCTTATGAGAAAGACCCGTGTAGAACAGAACACGTTCTGTTGTGGTGGTTTTGCCTGCATCTACGTGAGCAACAATACCGATATTACGATAGCGCTCAAGTGGAGTTGTACGTGCCATATGATCCTCTTAAAGGTTAAGGGCAGATTACCAACGGTAATGAGCGAATGCTTTATTCGCTTCAGCCATACGGTGAACGTCTTCACGTTTCTTAACCGCAGTGCCTTTGTTGTCAGCAGCGTCAACGATTTCTTGAGCTAAACGTAAGCCCATAGATTTTTCGCCACGCTTACGTGCAGCGTCTACTAACCAACGCATACCTAATGCGTTGCGACGTACTGGACGTACTTCAACTGGTACTTGATAAGTTGAACCACCAACACGGCGAGATTTAACCTCTACCTGTGGACGGATGTTATCAAGTGCAGACTCAAAGATTTCAAGGTGCGATTTGCCTGATTTCTCAGCAGCCACATCTAGCGCACCGTAAACGATTTTTTCAGCAGTAGATTTCTTGCCGTCTAACATTACGATGTTAACGAATTTTGCAAGAAGTTCCGATCCGAACTTAGGATCTGGAAGAATTTTACGTTGACCTATTACGCGTCTTCTAGGCATTTTGTATCTCCGGTTTATTCAGGTTTGCTCTTTCGAGACAATAACCCAAAACAATAATTAATAATATTTAGTGCTTGGCCTTACTAACGGAATACAATTAGCCCTTAGGGCGTTTTGCACCGTATTTAGAACGAGCTTGACGACGGTCGCTTACGCCTGCACAGTCAAGTGCACCACGTACAGTGTGGAAACGCACACCTGGTAAATCTTTAACACGACCACCACGGATTAGGATTACACTGTGCTCTTGAAGGTTATGACCTTCACCACCGATGTATGATGTTACTTCGAAACCGTTAGTTAAACGTACACGAGCTACTTTACGTAACGCCGAGTTTGGTTTCTTAGGTGTAGTTGTATATACGCGAGTACATACACCACGCTTTTGCGGACACGCTTTAAGCGCAGCTGAGTTACTTTTAGTAACCTTGCTACGACGTGGCTTACGCACTAGCTGGTTAATAGTTGCCATTTAAATAGCTCCTGAAATTAAAATTACTACTGAAAAAAATAAAAAAATCCGCCCTTTTTACAAGCTCGTTACAAACGCGCAGGTAAATGGGTGGCGGAATTTTAATGAGCAAAGATTAACCTGTCAACATAAACCGTTAGCAAGGCAGTAGATATCTGCCTTGCTAAAATCTAATCTATTGATTAGATTAAGTTTATTGATTTCCAGATAAATCAGCGTTTAAAGCATCTGTTAGTGCTTGAGTCGCCTCTTCTGCACTTACTGTTTGCTCTTCAACAACTAAACTTTGCTTACGACGTGCCATACGATCTTGATGATACGCAAAACCGGTACCGGCTGGGATCAAACGACCCACAATTACGTTTTCTTTAAGACCGCGAAGTTCATCGCTCTTACCATTTACAGCGGCTTCTGTTAGGACACGAGTTGTCTCCTGGAACGAGGCTGCCGAGATGAAAGATTCTGTGGCTAGTGATGCTTTAGTGATACCCATTAATTGGATTTCATACTTAGCAGGTAACTTGCCTTGAGCTTCTAAGTCGCGGTTTGCGATATTAACGCGTGCCACTTCAATTTGCTCACCGGCTAAGAATTCACTATGGCCGCCGTCAAGGATGGTACATTTACGGATCATCTGACGGATAATTGTTTCAATGTGTTTGTCATTGATCTTAACGCCTTGCAAACGGTAAACCTCTTGCACTTCGTTAACGATGTAGTTAGCAACATGAGTTACACCACGTAGGCGTAAGATGTCATGTGGTGATTCAGGACCATCGGCGATAACTTCACCTTTAGACACTTGCTCACCTTCAAACACGTTAAGTTGACGCCACTTAGGAATCATTTCTTCGTAATGATCGCCTTCAGGTGGAGTAATAACTAAACGCTTCTTACCTTTAGTCTCTTTACCGAAGCTAATAGTACCTGTGATCTCAGCTAAGATAGCTGGCTCTTTAGGTTTACGCGCTTCAAATAAGTCGGCTACGCGTGGTAGACCACCCGTGATATCACGAGTTTTCGAACCTTCTTGCGGGATACGTGCTAACACGTCACCAGGGTTTGCAGTCGCACCATCTGTTACTTCAATCGTAGTGAATGAAGGAAGACGTGTTTCTTGCAAGCCGCGCTCTTCACTTTCGATGATAAGCTTAGGCTCTTTCGCATTCGCTTTAGCAAGATCTTTAACAACAATACGAGTTAAACCGGTTAATTCATCAGTTTGTGTCTCTGTATTCGAGTCATCGATATCGCTGAACGATACTTTTGATTTATGCTCAAGAACGATTGGGTGACTATGCGGGTCCCAAGTAGCAACAATGTCGTTACCTTGAACTTCAGCATTATCTTGAACTGTTAATACCGCACCGTAAGGTACTTTATAACGCTCTTTCTCACGACCATAGCTATCGATGATAGTGATCTCAGTAGAACGTGAGGTAATAACAATCTTACCGTCTGTATTTAATACATATTTAGCGTTGTGCAGTTTTAATGTACCGTTAGTTTTAACTTGTACATTATTTTCAGCAGACGCTCTTGATGCCGCACCACCGATGTGGAATGTACGCATCGTAAGCTGTGTACCCGGCTCACCGATTGATTGTGCCGCGATAACACCAACTGATTCACCCGCGTTGATGATATGACCACGTGCTAGGTCACGACCATAACACTTAGCACATACACCAAAGTCGTTATCACAGGTGATAACTGAGCGTACACGAACTTCATCCACTGAGTGCTCTTCAAGAAGGTCACACAGTTTTTCATCAAGCATGATATTACGTTCAACAAGTACTGTATTAGTACCTGGAATAACGATATCTTCAGCAACAACACGACCAAGAACACGTTCGCGAAGTGCTTCTACAACATCACCACCTTCAATTAGTGGTTTCATTGTTAAGCCATCTTCTGTGCCACAATCGTCTTCGTTGATTACCAAATCTTGTGCAACGTCTACTAGACGACGCGTTAGGTAACCCGAGTTCGCTGTTTTAAGTGCTGTATCGGCAAGACCTTTACGCGCACCGTGCGTTGAGATGAAGTACTGAAGTACGTTTAGACCTTCACGGAAGTTAGCCGTGATTGGCGTCTCGATGATTGAACCATCTGGACGTGCCATTAGACCACGCATACCTGCTAGCTGACGGATCTGAGCGGCACTACCACGAGCACCTGAGTCGGCCATCATAAACACTGAGTTAAATGACGGTTGCTCTTCTTCTTCACCTTTCGCATTGATAACCGTGTCTTTTGACAAGTTGGCCATCATTTCACGTGATAAGTTTTCATTTACACGTGACCAGATATCGATAACTTTATTGTACTTTTCACCAGCCGTTACAAGACCAGATTGGAATTGTTGGTTGATTTCAGTTACTTCAGCTTCTGCTGCTTCAATGATTGATGCTTTAACTGGTGGGATAACTAAGTCATCGATACCAATTGAAACACCTGATTTCATTGCGTAGTGGAAACCGGTGTACATAACTTGGTCAGCAAACACAACTGTGTCTTTTAGACCTAGACGACGGTAACACTCGTTTAATAAGCTAGAAATCTGCTTTTTACCTAATGCTTGGTTGATTGACTCAAACGGCATGCCTTTAGGTAAAATTAGAGACAGAATTGCACGACCAACAGTGGTATCGATGATAGTGATAGTATCTTCTACTACACCATTTTCGTTCTTCACTGATTGGCTAATACGAACTTTTACGCGAGCGTGAAGTTCAGCATTGCCACTACGGTATGCTTTTTCTGCTTCTTTTGGATCTTTAAATACAGTACCTTCGCCTTTCGCATTAATGCGATCACGAGTCATATAATAAAGACCCAATACAACGTCCTGTGAAGGAACGATGATTGGCTCACCATTAGCAGGCGATAAGATGTTGTTAGTCGACATCATTAACGCACGTGCTTCTAGCTGTGCTTCAATCGTTAACGGTACGTGTACCGCCATTTGGTCACCATCGAAGTCGGCGTTGTAAGCCGCACATACTAATGGGTGTAAATGGATTGCTTTACCTTCGATAAGCACAGGTTCAAACGCTTGGATACCCAAACGGTGAAGTGTTGGTGCACGGTTAAGTAATACTGGATGTTCACGAATTACTTCGTCTAATACATCCCATACTTCCGGAACTTCACGCTCTACCATTTTCTTAGCAGCTTTGATTGTCGTAGCCATGCCGCGACGCTCTAATTTGCCATAGATAAATGGTTTGAATAGCTCAAGTGCCATCTTCTTAGGAAGACCACATTGGTGAAGCTTAAGTGTAGGCCCAACCGTGATTACAGAACGGCCTGAATAATCTACACGCTTACCAAGTAAGTTCTGACGGAAACGACCTTGCTTACCCTTGATCATATCAGCAAGAGATTTAAGCGGACGCTTGTTAGAACCTGTAATTGCACGACCACGACGACCGTTATCAAGTAGCGCATCTACCGCTTCTTGTAACATACGTTTTTCGTTGCGTACGATAATGTCTGGTGCTGCTAAATCTAGTAGACGCTTAAGACGGTTATTACGGTTAATAACACGACGGTAAAGGTCGTTTAGATCTGAAGTCGCAAAACGACCACCGTCTAGTGGTACTAATGGACGTAGATCAGGTGGCAATACTGGAAGTACTGTCATGATCATCCACTCAGGGTTATTACCTGATTGGTGGAACGATTCCATTAATTTAAGACGTTTAGTGATCTTCTTACGCTTAGTTTCAGAGTTAATTGTTGGTAACTCTTCACGCATCTCAGCAATTAGTTGGCCAAGATCGAGTTCACGAAGCAAGTCTAATACTGCTTCAGCACCCATCTTCGCTTCAAATTCATCACCGTGCTCTTCAAGTGCATCTAGGTATTCTTCTTCACCTAATAGTTGACCACGCTCAAGCGTTGTCATACCCGGTTCAGTTACTACGAATGATTCGAAGTAAAGAACACGTTCGATATCACGAAGCGTCATATCAAGCATTAAGCCGATACGTGACGGTAATGATTTTAAGAACCAAATATGCGCAACTGGGCTTGCCAAGTCGATGTGACCCATTCTGTCACGACGCACTTTAGTCAGTGTTACTTCAACGCCACACTTTTCACAGATCACACCACGGTGTTTAAGGCGTTTATATTTACCACATAAACACTCATAATCTTTCACTGGACCGAAAATACGGGCACAGAATAAGCCATCGCGCTCAGGCTTGAAAGTACGGTAGTTAATAGTCTCAGGTTTCTTTACTTCACCGTATGACCATGAACGAACCATGTCTGGTGAAGCAAGACCAATGCGAATTGCATCGAATTCTTCGGTCTTATTTTGTTGCTTCAGAAACTTAAGTAAGTCTTTCACCTTAGCTCTCCTGTCGGAGTTAATCTTGAGGGCGGATAATCTCGCCCCTACATTCTATTCGGCCGTAACAGGTGCTGTAGTTCTAACTACAGCACCTAATTGGCTTAATTTTCTTCCAACTCGATGTTGATACCCAGTGAGCGGATTTCTTTCAACAATACGTTGAACGATTCTGGCATACCTGGTTCCATTTTATGGTTACCATCAACGATGTTTTTATACATCTTAGTACGACCGTTCACGTCATCCGATTTCACTGTTAGCATTTCTTGTAGAGTGTAAGCAGCACCGTATGCTTCAAGTGCCCATACTTCCATCTCACCGAAACGCTGGCCACCGAACTGTGCTTTACCACCCAGCGGCTGCTGAGTAACAAGGCTATAAGAACCAGTTGAACGTGCATGCATCTTGTCATCAACTAAGTGATTTAGTTTCAGCATGTACATGTAACCTACTGTTACTTGACGTTCAAACTGATCACCAGTACGGCCATCATAAAGTGTAACCTGACCACTTCTTGGGTAGCCACCTAACTCAAGCATGTCTTTGATTTCGTCTTCTTTCGCGCCATCAAATGCAGGAGTAGCGATTGGTAAACCACCTTTTAAGTTTTCAGCTAAGCGACGAACTTCATCATCAGAGAAGCTAGCAATGTCTACTTTTTGACGGCAATCACCGATCTCGTAGGCTTGCTTGATGAATTCACGTAGCTCATGAAGCTCACGTTGTTCTTTCATCATTTCTTCTAGACGCTCACCGATACCACGTGCAGCTAGACCCATATGTGTTTCAAGGATCTGACCGATGTTCATACGTGATGGTACACCTAGTGGATTTAGTACGATATCTACCGTACGACCTTTGTCATCGTATGGCATATCTTCTACTGGTACGATAGTCGAGATAACACCTTTGTTACCGTGACGACCCGCCATCTTATCACCCGGTTGGATACGACGTTTAACAGCTAGGTATACTTTAACAATCTTAAGTACGCCTGGTGCTAAGTCATCACCTTGAGTGATCTTACGACGTTTGTTTTCAAACTTCTTATCGTATTCAGCTTTAAGCTCATCGTACTGTGCAGCTAGTTGTTCAAGTTCAGCTTGCTTATCTTCTTCAGCAAGGCTTTGAGTTAGTAGCTTCTCAGCATTAAGTGTCGCTAATTGTTCTTCGTTTTGACCAGCAGCTACAAGTAACTTGCGAGCACGGTCTAACACGCCTGCTTCAAGAATACGGAATTCTTCATTAAAGTCTTTTTTCGCATCACGAAGTTGCATTTCTTCAACTTCTAGCGCGCGCTTGTCTTTTTCAACACCATCACGGGTGAAAACTTGCACGTCGATTACAGTACCAGTTACAGAATTTGGTACACGTAATGAGCTGTCTTTAACGTCAGACGCTTTTTCACCGAAGATCGCACGTAGTAGCTTCTCTTCTGGTGTTAATTGCGTTTCGCCTTTCGGAGTCACTTTACCTACTAGGATATCGCCGCCTTTAACTTCAGCACCGATATAAACAACACCTGATTCATCAAGTTTGCCTAGTGCAGATTCGCCTACATTAGGGATATCTGCTGTGATCTCTTCAGGACCTAACTTAGTATCACGGGCAATACACTGTAGTTCTTGAATGTGGATAGTCGTTAGACGATCTTCTTCAACTACGCGCTCTGATAGTAGGATTGAATCCTCGAAGTTATAACCGTTCCATGGCATGAATGCCACGCGAAGGTTTTGACCAAGGGCTAAGTCACCTAAGTCAGTCGAAGGACCATCTGCTAACACATCGCCACGAGTAACCGGTTCGCCAACCATACAAGTTGGTTTTTGGTTAATACATGTATTTTGGTTAGAACGGGTGTATTTAGTTAAGTTGTAGATGTCGATACCCGCTTCACCAGGGATGCGTTCTTCTTCATGTACATTAACAACGATGCGACTTGCGTCAGCATACATTACTTCACCACCACGTTTTGCAACAATCGTTACACCAGAATCTTTCGCTAGTGTTAACTCAATACCTGTACCTACTAACGGCTTATCCGCTTTCAATGTTGGTACTGCTTGACGTTGCATGTTTGAACCCATCAATGCACGGTTAGCATCATCGTGTTCTAGGAACGGGATAAGTGCTGCCGCTACAGAGATCACCTGTTGTGGTGATACATCCATATATTGCTGGTCCATGCGACCCATAAAGGTTGATTCACCTTTGTGTCGACATGGGATTAATTCATCAACAAACTCATTGGTTTCAGTTAAGTTTGAGTTCGCCTGCGCGATAACAAACTGACCTTCTTCAATGGCTGATAAGTAATCAACTTCATCAGTTACAACACCGTCTACCACTTTGCGGTAAGGTGTTTCTAAGAAACCATAGTCATTTGTACGTGCATACGTAGACAATGAGTTAATTAGACCGATGTTTGGACCCTCAGGAGTCTCGATTGGACATACGCGACCATAGTGAGTTACGTGAACGTCACGTACTTCGAAGCCAGCGCGTTCACGCGTTAGACCGCCCGGACCTAATGCAGAAATACGACGCTTATGCGTTACTTCTGATAGCGGGTTATTTTGGTCCATAAACTGTGATAACTGAGATGAACCAAAGAACTCTTTAACCGCTGCCGAAATAGGCTTAGCATTAATTAGATCTTGTGGCATTACCGCATCAAGGTCACCTAAGCTTAAACGCTCACGTACAGCACGTTCTACACGTACTAAACCTACACGGAATTGGTTCTCAGCCATTTCGCCAACACTACGGATACGACGGTTGCCTAAGTGGTCAATATCATCAACATCGCCTTGACCGTTACGAATAGCAATTAATACCTTCATAACAGACACGATGTCTTCTTTGCTTAATGTGCCAGGGCCTGTGTCAGTGTCATAACCAACACGGCTATTGAACTTCATACGACCTACAGTAGATAAGTCATAGCGTTCTTCTGAGAAGAATAAGTTCTCAAATAAGGCTTCAGCCGCGTCTTTCGTCGGTGGCTCGCCTGGGCGCATCATGCGATAAATTTCTACAAGTGCTTCTAAACGGTTAGTGCTTGAATCGATACGTAAGGTATCTGAAATGTATGCACCACTGTCAACTTCGTTGATATATAAAGTATCAATCTTAGTGTGACCTGCTTTAACAAGCTCAGCCATTACTTCAAGTGTTAGTTCGTCATTAGCAGTTGCGATAATCTCACCCGTTGACTCGTCAACGTAGTTCTTCGCAATAACACGGCCAATGATGTACTCATGTGGTACTTCTAACTGAGTAATGCCTTTTTTCTCAATGCTCTTGATATGACGCGCAGTAATACGACGGCCACTTTCAACCAGCACATCACCGTCTTCACCTTTAATATCAAAGGCAGCGGTTTCACCACGTAAACGTGAAGGCACAAGTTCCATAAGAACTTTACCGTCAGTTACTTCAAACGCAGTGGTGTCGAAGAACATCTCAAGGATTTCTTCAGTCGTGTACTCAAGTGCACGCAACATGATAGACGCCGGTAATTTACGACGACGGTCAATACGTACATATAAGTTATCTTTTGCATCAAACTCAAAGTCTAACCACGAACCACGGTAAGGAATTACACGTGCGTTATATAGTACTTTACCCGATGAGTGAGTTTTACCGCGGTCGTTATCAAAGAATACACCAGGGCTACGGTGTAGCTGAGAAACGATAACACGCTCTGTACCATTGATTACAAAGGTACCGGTATCGGTCATGAGCGGAATTTCGCCCATGTAAACTTCTTGCTCTTTAATGTCTTTAACTGTGCCTGGAGCTTCTTTGTCCATTACTACAAGACGCAGTTTCACGCGAAGTGGAGCAGAATAAGTCACACCGCGAATTTGACATTCTTTTACATCGAAAACTGGCTCACCAATACGATAACTTACGTATTGAAGCTCAGAATTTCCCGAGTAGCTTTTGATTGGAAACACAGATTGGAAGGCTGCTTCCAAACCATGATCGCCATCAGCGTCCGGGACTAAGAATTTTTTAAACGATTCTAACTGCGTCGACAGTAAGAAAGGTATATCCAATACTTGTGGACGTTTACCAAAATCCTTACGGATACGTTTCTTTTCAGAATAAGAGTAAGCCATGGGGTTCCTCAGCTTGCTGATCTTTGACCCGACCTGTTCTTGTAAGAACAGACTTAACTGGCATCTATGCCAAGATGTACAACATTTAATTGTTGTTCCGATAAACTCCCACTTTAACACTAGCAAACTATAAAGCGTTGAAAGTAAAGAGAAAATCAGATTTTATTTGCGCTATAAAGAATAGTCGCTATATAGCGCAAAAAGGCCGGTGATTAAATAATCACCAGCCCTTGCCTGATTTCTCAGACAGCGAACCTAGCAAAAGCTAGATTACTTAACCTCAACTTCAGCACCAGCTTCAGAAAGATCTTTAGCAAGAGCTTCAGCTTCTTCTTTAGAGATACCTTCTTTAACTGGAGTTGGAGCAGCTTCAACAAGAGCTTTCGCTTCTTTAAGGCCTAGGCCAGTTGCGCCACGTACAGCTTTGATTGCCGCAACCTTGTTAGCGCCAGCGCCAGTAAGGATTACGTCAAATTCAGTTTTCTCTTCAGCAGCTTCAGCAGCAGGACCTGCTACCATAGCAGCTGCAGCAGTTACGCCGAATTTTTCTTCCATTGCTTCAACAAGAGCAACAACGTCCATTACTGACATTTCAGCAATTGCGTCAAGGATTTGGTCTTTAGTTACAGACATTACAAATTTCCTAATAATTAACGGACTCAAAGGTCCAAAAAAATTTTACACCGAAAGAGAGTTTAAACAGCTTAAAATTAAGCAGCTTGCTCTTCTTTCTGTACGCGTACTGCTTCAATTGTTTTACACAATTTGCCAGCAGACGCTTCTTTCATAGCGCTCATTAAGCGTGCAACAGCTTCGTCGTATGTAGGTAGAGTTGCAAGCATAGCTGCATCTACTACATTACCTTCAAAAGCGGCCGTTTTAATTTCGAATTTCTCATTCTTTTTCGCGAAATCTGAGAAGATACGCGCAGCAGCACCTGGGTGCTCTGATGAGAAAGCGATTAAGCTTGGACCAACTAATGAATCGTTAAGGCACTCAAAATCTGTTCCTTCGATAGCGCGTTTTGCTAGAGTGTTACGGACAACTTTCATCCAAACACCGTTCTCACGAGCTTCTTTACGAAGGGCAGTAATTGCGCCAACTGTTACACCACGAGAATCTGCGATTACTGCAGATAGAGCACCAGTGGCTGCTTCGTTGACTTCAGCAACAATTGCTTTTTTGCCTTGAAGATTTAAAGCCATGGGTGTTACTCCTGGTTTAATGGGTTACCGTTATCGGCTTCCCTGTTTTACTCTTCCCCATCACATGTGATGGAGATGCTTTTTACGGCGAGAGCCAGAAGATTAGGAAAAATCTATCTGGGGATTCACACCGTCTACGTAGGTAAAATTAAGGCCTAAACCACCTACGGTCTTGGACGGAAGCCCAATTTATCGCTTTACCCGAAGGCGCACCGAAATTATGGACTTCAACCCGAATTCTTTACTTTGCTGAGTAATTAAATTATTCAACAAAATGGCGCAAAATTATAGTACAAATTTCACGCCATGTAAACACCTATTAAGCTACAGTTGTGCTTAAAGTGCCTTGGTCTACAGAAACACCTGCGCCCATTGTTGTAGAGATAGTTACTTTCTTCACGTAAGTACCTTTAGCTTGAGAAGGTTTAGCCTTCTTAAGCGCAACAATAAGAGATTCAAGGTTTTCTTGAAGTTGCTCAGCTGTGAAATCAACCTTACCAATAGTAGTGTGGATGATACCATTTTTGTCATTGCGGTAACGCACTTGACCAGCTTTAGCATTTTTAACTGCTTCTGCAACGTTAGGTGTTACAGTACCAGTTTTAGGGTTTGGCATTAGACCACGTGGGCCTAAGATTTGACCTAGTTGACCAACAACACGCATAGCGTCTGGTGATGCAACAACAACGTCAAAGTTCATCTCGCCTTTCTTAACTAGATCAGCAAGATCTTCCATACCTACAAGCTCAGCACCGGCTTCTTTCGCAGCTTCTGCGTTAGCGCCTTGTGTGAATACTGCAACGCGAACGTCACGGCCAGTACCGTTAGGTAGTACAGTTGCACCACGAACGTTTTGGTCAGATTTACGAGCATCGATACCAAGGTTAACGGCAACGTCAACACTTTCTACGAATTTAGCTGTCGCTAACTCTTTTAAAAGAGCAACTGCTTCGTTAATTTCGTAATCTTTAGTTACTTCCACTTTCTCGCGGATAGTACGCATACGTTTAGTTAATTTAGCCATTATCTTAGTCCTCTACGTTCAAGCCCATCGCACGCGCAGAACCTGCGATAGTGCGAACCGCAGCGTCTAAATCAGCCGCTGTAAGATCAGGTCGTTTAGTCTCAACGATTTCTTCAAGTTGAGCACGAGTAACCGAGCCTACTTTTTTCAGTGTTAGGACGGCCTGAGCCTGATTTGATGCCTGCAGCTTTCTTAAGTAAGTAAGCAGCCGGTGGCGTTTTCATGTCGAACGTAAATGAACGGTCGCCGTAAACAGAGATCACTACAGGAACTGGAGCGCCTTTTTCGATAGATTCTGTACGTGCGTTGAACGCTTTACAGAATTCCATAATGTTTACACCGTGTTGACCTAGTGCTGGACCTACTGGAGGACTAGGGTTAGCCATACCAGCAGCAACTTGTAGCTTGATTAGAGCTTCAACTTTCTTAGCCATTATAAATACCTCATTAGGTGGGTCTTAGCCTTGTGCGCGCGAGGACGCGTACTCTAGCGGCTTCCCAGTTTAAAAATTGGTTTCGTACTTTTTGTAATCAATTCAAGAAACTCTATCCCTGAATACAAAAAGGCCGCTGATTATAAGTTAATCAGCGGCCTTTTTCAAGTCCTATGCAAAGTAATAAATCACTTCGCATAAACTATCTAATTTTTATTACTTATCTTGCTCAACTTGACCAAATTCAAGGTCAACTGGCGTAGAACGACCAAAGATAAGTACTGATACTTTTACGCGACTCTTTTCGTAGTCAACGGCTTCAACCACACCGCTAAAGTCAGCGAATGGGCCATCAACAACGCGAACAACTTCACCTGGTTCAAATAATGTAGCAGGTTTAGGTGCTTCAGCGTTTTCTTGTAAGCGGTTAAGAATACGGTCAGCTTCTTTCGAGCTGATTGGCGCTGGACGGTCAGATGTACCACCGATAAAGCCCATTACACGTGCAGTGCTATTCACTAAGTGCCAGCTTGCATCGTTCATATCCATTTGTACTAGTACATAACCTGGGAAGAATTTACGCTCAGATTTACGCTTTTGACCAGCGCGCATCTCAACAACTTCCTCTGTTGGTACTAATATTTCACCAAAACTGTCTTCTAAACCTTCAATCTTGATATGCTCAAGAAGGGTTTGTGCAACACGCTTCTCATAACCTGAGAAAGCCTGTACTACGTACCAACGTAGTTTCTTTTCGTTGTTCTCATCCGACATGGGATCAGATCTCCAATCCAGTTAAAAAGCCTACTGCGCGGAATAAAATGCCATCTAATCCCCAAAGGATAAGTGCCATAATCACAGTTGCTACCATTACAATAAATGTCGTATGGGTAGTTTCTTGGCGCGTTGGCCACACTACTTTACGTACTTCAATACGCGCTTCTTTTGCAAAAGCAAGGAAGGTACGTCCTTTTTCTGTTACTGCAGCAATACCTAAACCGGCTGCAACCGCAATAACAACACCAATAGCACGTAATAACACAGACTGGTCTGCATACATATAATTACCAACTACTGCGCCTGCAAGTAGCGCAATTGCTACAAGCCACTTTACTGCATCCATCCCACTTGATGGCGTTTCTACATTCGTGCTCATAATATTATTACCTTAACTACAGACACAACAACCCTACACTACGGCAGGGTTAATCCATTAAAATCTAAACTTAAAAACAGACTTATTTAAACCGATTTTTAACCTAAGACTTTACCCACTCACAAGAAAATTGGCAGGGGCGGAGAGATTCGAACTCCCAACCGTCGGTTTTGGAGACCGCTGTTCTACCAATTGGAACTACGCCCCTGCAAAGTGGATGCCTATTATACTTACGCAATTCATTAACACAAGAGTAAAAGATACCCATATTATAAAATCTTAGCGGTTAATTTACCGCTAAGTTAATAAATATACCCAAACTACCTCTTGAGGTGGTTTAGGTATAACTTATTTAGCCCCTTTCACTAGTGGTACACCATTGTTGCCAACAGGAATATACACTGTGGTGTGATTTGGTGACTCAGCCATTTTCATTTGTGCATTAATCGCTTCATGCTGTAAATAATTAGGTGTTAGCGTGGCATTAATTATCTTTTGTGCCTGAGCGATACCTTTGGCTTCTTCCACTCTGATCTCTGCATCCTTACGAGCAATTTCTTTTTGCGTTTCTTTTTCTGATAACAACTGCTGTGCGGCGAGTTTCTTCTCTACTGCATTGGCAACTATCGCCGGGTAATTTATGTTACCGACAACGACGTTTGCTAAATTAAATGGCGTCGCAGATAGATATTTTTGTAGCCTGACAGTCACTTCCAACGCTATTTTTTCACGATTGGTTTTAAGTTCTCCACTATCATATTTTTGCACGATATCGCGAACATAGGTTCTAAAGGTTTCTCTTACAAACCGTTGATACCAATTTTCACCACCAAACTGCTCAATTACGGTTTTAACCGAACCCGTCTCAATCGAAATCACAGCATGAAAATCAAACCGAATATTTAAATCATCGTTAGCCAGTATTTGAAATGTTTCAGTATACGTATTTGGTCGCATATCTATATTTATGACTTCATTACGTAACAATGACATTCCAAAATTAGCAGGGCCAACCATAGAGCCTTGATAACCCCCTTCTCCGAATACTCTTGGCTTTTCGTACACATAACCCTCTTGACCTGCGGGCGTGCTTGGGTTGGTACACGCTGTTAAGCCACCTAAAACCGCGCCGGCAAGTATTACGCCTTTGATTAAGTTATTAACGACTACTTGCGTCCCTGACTTTCTCATTTTCATTTTTCTCTTATTGTTTACTTATTATGCCAAACGTAATAATTCACCTTTATAAAAATCACATAAGAGCCAAATTTGCTCAAACGGATGATTAGTAGGTATTACGATATTATCAAGCTGAGCTTCAAAATCAGCTTTAGACCATAATGGGCTTGCATTTCGAATCAATAGCCAAGCCCGTTTTGAGTTGTAATTTTTAGTCGCTTTTTGTTGTAGCAAACGTTGTAAGGCGGTACATAATTTAGAGTCGTTTGGGTCTTGAGCCAGCTGTGCGATTGCACGCTGCATAGAAATCGATAGTGGTCGCCCAAGTATAGCCATCGCCTCAATTTCACTGGCATACAAGTGCGCAATTTCAATATCTAATTTAGCCTCACCTTGATAACAACTAATATCAGGCTTGCTTGGTGAGTTATGCCAAATGTTTCGCATTTTAGTGCCGTATTTTTTTCGTAGCACTGCAAAAATAATTTAGCTGCGCCATGCTCAAGCGCTATTTTTTCACGCTCGCTATCACGCTTCATTTAATATCGCATAAACGTTACTTAACAAACTAGAAGCACCAAACCTAAATGTCAGTGGGCTTAAGTAGTCTTGTCCCATAATATCTGTAGCGAGTGCCAAATATTCATCGGCCTGAGCGACTGTTTTAACACCGCCGGCAGCCTTAAAACCAACTAACTTTCCAGAGCCTTTAATAGCATTCAGCATTATCTTAGTCGCTTGCAAAGTAGCATTTACGGCTACTTTACCTGTACTTGTTTTTACAAAGTCAGCGCCGCCATCAATAGCAATTTGGGTCGCTTGAGTAATTAGCTCTGGTGTTTTTAGTTCTCCGGATTCGATAATTACTTTTAATTTCACATGCTCTGGGCAACACTCTTTACTGGCTTTAACATATTTCAAGGCTAACTCATGCTCGCCAGCCATAAATGCTTGATAAGGTAAAACCAAATCAATTTCATCAGCTCCACGCTCTATCGCGATAAGTGTTTCATTAATTACATCATTAAGCGGATTATTCCCAGTTGGAAAGTTGGTCACCGTTGCCACTTTAACGTGATTTAACTCTCTTTCACCGAGAAATACTTTGGCGTCATCGACAAACTCACTATACACACAAATAGCAGCTGGTATGCCCAACTTGGGCTCAATACTTTCAACCAGCGTTTTTATACTCGCAGTGGTATCGTCATCATTTAAACTTGTTAAATCCATTAATTGCACAGCTAATAGTGTTGTCATAAATTTATCCTGATAGCGGTAGTACTGACTATACTACCAAATTTCCATAATCTCGCTATAGCTCATAACCAAACACTATAAGTACTCAGCTCACATCCATATCACTTGTAACTCGGCGCAATCCCCTGTTAACTAAGCCTTAGGCCAAATTAACATACCGCATATAACTTTTAGTTATATAAACTGGGTTTTAATTATTTTTTACTTCGCATAGAGCGCTATATTCTGCCTTTCTGAAAAGCATTTATGCTACGACTGTTGTTAAGGGGTGTTACTACAATGCAATATTTACCTATCTTTACCAAGTTAGACAATAAACCTGTGTTGGTTGTTGGCGGTGGAGATGTGGCACTTAGAAAGTGCCGTGCATTTTTAAAAGCCCGCGCAGCGGTTACTCTAGTGGCCCCTGAGTTTTGTGATGAGCTCATTGAGCTTGCAAACAATAATGAAGTAACACTGGTTGAAGCCTATTTTAACGAGCAGCACCTTGAGGGCATGATGCTGGTTATTGCAGCCACAGATCTTGAAGACGTGAACGCCCAAGTATTTGAACTTGCCAACGCCCGCAATATTTTTGTTAACGTAGTTGATGACCAGCCTAAATGCAGCTTTATCTTTCCGTCAATTGTTGACCGCGACCCAATCACTATTGCGATTTCAAGTGCCGGAACAGCCCCCGTATTAGCACGTCGTTTACGCGAAAAGCTTGAAACACTTATCCCACAACATATCGGCCCACTTGCGACTCTAGTAGGTAGTTTTCGCGATAAAGTAAAACAACGCTTTAAACACTTTGCCGATCGCCGTCAGTTTTGGGAAACCGTATTTGACTCATCAGTGGTAAGTAAAGTACAAACGGGTGACACAGATGCAGCAACCGCGCAGCTTGAACAGCTACTTGATGCCAAGCCAGAGCCAGAAGGCGAAGTATATGTCATTGGTGCAGGCCCTGGCGATCCTGAGTTATTAACCTTAAAAGCACTGCAATTAATGCAACAAGCCGATGTAGTAGTTTATGACTACTTAGTCTCTGATGAAATTATGGACCTAGTCCGTCGTGATGCCGATTTGGTATGTGTAGGCAAGCGCCTAGGCGATCACAGTGTTGCTCAAGAAGATACCAATCAGATGCTGGTCGACTTTGCCAAACAAGGTAAAAAAGTGTGCCGCATTAAAGGTGGCGACCCATTTATTTATGGCCGTGGTGGTGAAGAAGTACAAGTACTAGCTGCGAATGACGTAAGTTACCAGATAGTTCCCGGCATTACCGCTGCCGCAGGTTGTAGTGCCTACGCAGGCATTCCACTGACTCACCGTGATCATGCACAAGCTATTCAATTTGTTACCGGTCACTGTAAAAAAGACGGTCAAGAATTAGATTGGCAATCACTGGCTAAAGCAAACCAAACGTTAGCTATTTATATGGGGGTGATCAAATCACCGCATATTCAAGCGCAGTTATTAAAACATGGCCGAGGCGCAGATACACCGGTGGCCATTATTGAAAACGGTACTCGCAAAAATCAACGCGTAGTAACCGGTAAACTAGGTGAACTGGCCGACTTAATTGAACGTCACAGCATTATTTCACCGGCATTATTAATTATTGGTGAAGTTGCTTCATTACATGAAGAGCTTCATTGGTTTGGCGCAAAGCCCAAACCAGCAGCTTTGCACAGCCACTAACTGGCGTAGCATAAGCATTAAACTATTTATTTAGATTTTAACTTTTAATCATTTTAGTAGGACGACTAACAATGGCTTTAACTCACCTTCAGCAATTAGAAGCTGAAAGTATCAAAATCATGCGCGAAGTCGCCGCTGAGTTTGAAAACCCAGTTATGCTTTACTCTATTGGTAAAGATTCATCGGTGCTTTTACATTTAGCGCGTAAAGCGTTTTACCCTGGCAAAATTCCATTTCCACTACTTCATGTTGATACTAACTGGAAGTTTAAAGAAATGATTGAATTTCGTGACCGCCTTGCGAAAGAGTATGGTTTTGACTTACTCGTCCATAAAAACCCTGAAGGTTTGGCCATTGATATCAGCCCATTCACCCATGGCTCTGGTAAGCATACCGATATAATGAAAACTCAAGGCTTAAAGCAGGCGCTTGATAAGTATGGTTTTGATGCCGCATTTGGTGGCGCGCGCCGCGATGAAGAAAAATCTCGTGCAAAAGAACGTGTTTACTCGTTCCGTGATAAACATCATCGTTGGGATCCAAAAAATCAACGTCCTGAGCTTTGGAATACCTATAACAGCCAAGTGAACCCAGGTGAGAGTATTCGTGTATTCCCACTATCTAACTGGACAGAGCTTGATATTTGGCAATACATTTATCAAGAAAACATCGATATGGTTCCACTTTATTTAGCAAAAGAACGCCCAGTTGTAGAGCGTGATGGCACCTTGATCATGGTTGATGATGAGCGTATGCCGCTTAATGAAGGCGAAGTACCACAAATGAAGTCAGTACGTTTTCGTACTCTTGGCTGTTACCCACTTACCGGTGCGGTAGAGTCAACAGCAAGCACATTAACTGAAATTATCGAAGAAATGCTGTTATCGACTTCATCAGAGCGTGAAGGACGAGTCATTGACCATGATTCAGCAGGTTCAATGGAGAAGAAAAAACGTGAGGGCTATTTCTAATGTCTACTAATACTAACGACACCATTAACGAAGTAAGAGAAATTGGCATCGACGCCTACCTTGCTCGCCAACAAGATAAAAGCCTATTACGTATGTTGACCTGTGGCAGCGTGGATGATGGTAAATCAACTCTGATTGGCCGCCTATTACATGACAGTCACCAAATTTATGAAGATCAGCTTGCTGCACTGCATAAAGATAACGAAAAAGTCGGTAACGCCGGCGAAGAGCTTGATTTAGCACTATTGGTTGATGGCCTACAAGCCGAGCGTGAGCAAGGTATTACCATTGACGTAGCGTATCGTTACTTCTCAACCGCTAAACGTAAGTTTATTATTGCTGACACCCCAGGGCATGAGCAATATACCCGCAACATGGTAACCGGTGCATCAACCAGTGATGTCGCCATTATTCTTGTTGATGCCCGTTACGGTGTACAAGTACAAACTAAGCGTCATAGCTTTATTTGTGACTCACTGGGCATTAAACAGTTTGTTGTGGCAATTAACAAAATGGATATCGTTGATTTTGACGAAACCGTTTATGAGCGCATTAAAGCTGATTACCTAAAATTTGCTGAGCAACTGAATGTATCTAACATCAAGTTTGTACCTATGTCAGCGCTTAAAGGCGATAACGTGGTTACTCGCTCTGAGCACACACCGTATTACACAGACAAACCACTACTTGAGTTACTAGAAGACTCGCCAGCGGCCGAAACCGACACCGGCTTTGAAGCGCGTTTCCCAGTGCAATATGTAGTGCGCCCTAACTTAAACTTCCGAGGTTTTCAAGGTACATTAACCTCTGGCAAGTTAAGCGTTGGCGATGCAATAAAAGTATTACCATCGGGTAAGACATCAAGCATCAAAGAGCTGGTAACGTTTGACGGTAACTTAGATACCGCACAAGCGGGCCAAGCCATTACCATCACGCTAAATACTGAAATAGATATTAGCCGTGGCGATGTGATTGTTCCAGCTGATTCTACAATTGCTGTTACTAACCAAGTACAAGCAAAGCTAGTATGGATGCATGAAGCACCGTTGGTACTAGGTAAAAGCTATAACTTTAAGTTAGGCAGTAAAAATACATCTGCTATCGTTAAGAAGATTGACCACACCATTGACGTGAACACGCTTGAGCATGGCAGCGCAGACAGCCTACAACTTAATGAAATTGCCATTGTAACGCTTGAGCTGACAGAAACGATTTTAGCTGATGAATATCATAACAATCACGAAACCGGCTCGTTTATTTTAATCGACCGTTTGTCTAATTTAACCGTTGCAGCAGGCATGGTAGAACAAGCACTTGCCAGCCAAGAACAAAGCGGTGACTTTAGTGATTTTGAAGTTGAATTTAACGCTTTAGTACGCAAGCACTTCCCACATTGGCAAGCGCTTGATATCTCAAAGCTTAAATAATCAACACTGCCTGTTAAGGACGCATAAAGCATGTATCAACAGCTAGTATTAACAGGCATTATGCTAACTTTAGTCGGCTGCCTCTTTGGCACCCGACTAAAGCCGGCATGGCTTTTTGTCGGTGCCATTGGCACCGCCTATTTAGCTGGCCTGATTGAGCTTGAAGATATGCTGATTAACTACGCCAATCCATCACTGATCACCCTAGTGTTATTGGTGTTGGTTTCTATCGCGGTTGAAAAAACCACGCTAGTACAAAAGTTAGCCCAGTCATTGTCTAAAGGTAGCTTAACCAGCTCAGTGACAAAGCTTGGCCTATCGACCGCTTTTTTATCATCATTTACTAATAACACAGCCGTGGTTGCGTCATTAATTACCTCAATTAAAGACAACCCAACCCATTCACCTTCAAAGCTGTTATTACCTTTATCGTACACCGCTATTTTAGGTGGCACAATTACCTTAATTGGTACTTCAACAAATTTAATCGTCAATGGTTTTGCCGTTGATGCTGGTATGGCACCACTGGGTTTTTTCGACTTTACCTTAGTCGGCTTAGGCGCATTAAGTGTTGGCCTAATTACTATTTTAGTCATGCTTAAATATTTACCCGACAACGGTAAAAACGACCAAGAAGTTGTGCCCTTTTACCTCGAAGGTAAAGTAGAGCCAGGCTCAAAACTGATTGGTAAAAGCGTAGAAGAAAATGGCCTACGCGACCTTAAAGACTTATTCCTCGCAGAGATATTACGAGGCGACAGACGCATATGCGCGGTCACTCCGCAGCAAATTATTAAATCTGGCGATGTATTACTGTTTGTTGGCGATATTAAATCAGTACCACTACTCACACGTTTTGATGGCTTAAAAGTGGTGCATGACAAACACGAAAAAGACGTAGAACACCTTGTTGAAGTGGTGGTGAGTCAGTCATCTAAATTTATTGGTAAAACGGTTAAAGAGATTCGCTTTCGAGAGCAGTTTCATGCCGCAGTAATCGCAATTCGCCGTGGTCACGACCGCCTGCAAGGTGGCCTTGGAAAAGTGCAGTTACAAGCTGGCGACTCACTGATTCTTGCTCCCGGTAAAGACTTTTATACCCTACCTAATTTAAAGCGCGAGTTTGTTTATATCTCAGGGCTTGATTTACAAACCCATTTAGCGCCAAAGCAATCTAATTTAGTGCTTGCCAGCTTTGCAGCCGTGTTAGGCTTAAGCATTTTTGGTATCGTGCCACTTGTTAAAGGCTTACTGGTATTGCTCATCGGTTTAATGCTTAGCGGTACAATTAAATTAAACGAAGTGAAACGCCGATTCCCGATTGAACTACTCGCAGTAGTTGGCAGTGCCATTGGCCTTGCCAAACTCATGATAGGCACAGGCCTAGCTGGGCAGATATCTGATGCAATGTTTTATGTGCTCGGTGACTTTGGCCCATATGGTGCGTTTATCGCCATATTTATTATGACTGTTTTATTCACTGAGCTTATTACAAACAATGCAGCAGCGGCATTATCGTTTCCGGTTGCATACGCACTGGCGGTTGGCTTTAATGTTGACCCGCTGCCCTTTATTATGGCGGTGGCATTTGGTGCCTCGGCCAGTTTTATATCGCCGTTTGGTTATCAAACTAACTTAATGGTTTACAGCGCGGGCAATTACCGGCTAAAAGATTACGTATTAATGGGTTTACCGCTTTCTATTATTTATTCAATAACGGTATTAACCCTTATTCCGCTGGTATTCCCGTTTTAAGCCAACGCATTAGCACATAAAGAGTAAGAGAGTATTACAATGGATGAGAACATTGTTTGGCATAACTATGCCATTACTAAAGCGCAACGTAGTGAACATAAGAGCCATAAACCCGCTATTTTGTGGTTTACTGGTTTTTCTGGCTCAGGTAAAAGCACCGTTGCTAATGCACTTGAAAGCGCACTTAATCAGCAAGGTATTCATACCTACTTGCTCGATGGCGACAACGTACGCCATGGCTTATGTAAAGACCTAGGCTTTAGTGATGAAGATCGCATCGAGAATATTCGCCGCGTAGGCGAAACAGCCAAACTTATGGTTGATGCCGGACTTTTGGTACTCACCGCATTTATTTCACCGTTTCGCGCCGAGCGCGATATGGTTAGAGACTTAGTCGATGACGGTGAGTTCATTGAAGTGTTTATAGATACACCGCTGGATGTATGTGAAAGCCGCGACCCTAAAGGCCTTTATAAAAAAGCCCGCGCGGGCGAAATTAAACACTTCACAGGGGTAGATTCTGATTATCAAATTCCCAACTCACCAGAAATAATCTTAGATACCAGTAAAAATAGCCTAGACCAATCGGTGCAAGAGCTGATAGCGTATCTAAAACAACAGCAAATTATTAAAGGTTAAGTCATGAACCAAACGGAACTGCTAGAAGAAGTATTAATCCTCGCTCGCCAAGCTGGTAGCGCTATTATGGGGATTTACGAAAAAGATTTTAACGTTGAATACAAAGCCGACGAAAGCCCAGTAACCGACGCTGATCTAGCAGCTCACAAAGTCATCGCTAATGGTTTAAAGCACTTAACCCCTGACATTCCAATTCTTAGTGAAGAAAGCGCCGATATCAGCTGGGATGTGCGTCAAACATGGGAGCGTTATTGGCTGGTTGACCCAATTGATGGCACTAAAGAATTTATTAAAAAGAACGGCGAATTTACTGTTAACATCGCTCTAATCGAAAATGGCAAACCCACGTTAGCCGTGGTTGATGCCCCTGCACTTGGGGTTTCTTACCTAGCTGCTGAAGCTATTGGTGCATTTAAAGATAAAGGCGATGAACGCATTGAGCTTAAAGTAACGACTAAAGCAAATAAAGGCTTAATTCGCGTAGTCGGCAGCCGTTCGCATCCTTCTCCTGATTTAGCTGAATTTGTAAAACGCTTTGATGACGTTGAAATGGTCTCAAAAGGCAGTTCATTAAAGCTGTGCTTAGTCGCCGAAGGCAGCGCTGATATATACCCACGCCTCGGCCCAACCTGCGAATGGGACACAGGCGCAGGCCATGCTATTGCCGAAATAGCTGGTGCAAAAGTCACTAAACTCGACGGCAGCCCGCTGCTATACAACAGCAAAGACGAATATTTGAATCCGTATTTTGTGGTGAGTGTGATAGAAGGATAAGCTAGCAAGAGTAAAGTTAGCGAGTTAGCTAGCTGAAGTAGCTCCGCGTTAAATTTATCATCGTTGGCTGGGTAAAGTGCAGTGACGTAGGCTGGGTAGAGCGAGGCGAAACCCAGCATGTTTAAGCCCGACTCTTCACTCGAAGGAGATGCCTTCAGCCACGAAAAACCTCGCTCAGTGTTTAAAGACAATTTCACCACCGAGAACACCGAGGCGCTGCGCGCTACACAGAGAATTTTAGCCATAAGCGGTAGAGTTTTAAGCGCTAAGTTGTAAGCCAGCACTTCGCTTGTAGGAGTTGGCTTCAGCCACGAAAAACCCTACTTGATGTTTAATTTAAAGACAATTTCACCACAGAGCTCACCGAGGCGCTGCCCGCTGCACAGAGAGTTTTAGCCATAAGCTGTAGAGTTTTAAGCACTAAGTTGTAAGCCTAGCACCCGCTCGTAAGAGATGGCTTCAGCCACGAAAAACCTCACTCGGAGTTTAATATAAAGACAATTTCACCACAGAGCTCACCGAGGCGCTTCGCGCTGCACAGAGGTTTAATATTTTGTATTCTTTTGTAGGTCGGGATTTATCCCGTCACATTTCTCAGACTAAAGCCTGACCTACAAGATATAGAGCCGCAAGCCCAAATCCCCGCAGGAAATGGCCTCAACAACGAAAAGCTTTCTGCGTTAAAATTTTTTCGTGCATGATTTATTGCTGTACCTTAAAATGAAATCACAACTAATTATAAGGAACAATAATGACGACTGTTGAAAAAGCGATTGAATCGGCATACCAAACACAAGTTACTAATTTATATAACGCCCTGAGTCAGGCAATTTTAGGGGCTAATGGTGATGTTGAGGATATTGCTGTTGCTGAGGCAAGCTTTAAAAAAGGCTTGGCCTTTGCTGCCGATATTAAAGCTCGCGCGCTTAACGCAGCTGCGCAATAACTGTTTATTAGAGTGAGCACACAACTGTGCTCACTCACTATATTCTACGGCACACTGTGCCCTGTAGAGCCCTGCCAAATACGGTACCACTGCTCGCGGTTTAGTTTTAACTGCTTGGCGGCGACAGCTGATTCAACACGTTTGATATTGCCCGTACCAAGTACTACAGATGGCGCACTTGGGTGCATTAACAACCATGCATATACCACTTGGTCAATTGAACTTGCGCCAATTTCGCTAGCAACTTGTTCAAGCACAAGGCGTAGACGAATGGCTTTTTCATCGTTTTCTGCGAACAAGCGCCCACCGGCAAGCGGTGACCAACACATAGGTTTAATATCGAGCAACTGACATTGATCCAACGTGCCATCATCAAGGGCTTTCATTTCATAAGGTGAAAACTCAACTTGGTTTGTCACTAATTCAAAATCCAGACGTGACTGTAATAAACTTAGCTGTGATGGTGTAAAGTTCGATACACCAAACTCTAACACATCACCGTTTTGCTTTAAGGTATTAAAAGCTTGTGCCATTTCATCGGCATGCATTAAATAATCAGGGCGGTGAATCAACAGCACATCTAACCGGTCAGTATTAAAGTGCTTGAGTGACTGTTGAGCTGAAGTAATAATATGTTGCGCACTCGAATCATAGTGGCTGGCCTGCCCTGCCAACCCTAGACTTGGAAACGCAGGCTTAATTCCGCATTTAGTGATTATTTTAATTTCATCACGAATGCTTGGCTTAAGCGCCAAAGCCTTACCAAACTCAGCCTCACAACCATATTCACCGTAAATATCGGCGTGATCTGTATCTGTTACACCTGCTTCAATAGCCTGCTCAAGAAAGTTTAAACATTGCTGCGGGGTGATTTGCCAATCTAATAAGCGCCAAAATCCAAGGACTAACTCATTTATTTTTCGTTCTGTATTACTCATATTGTTACCTGCACTAACCTTTATAATTAACGAGTTAAGCGTGCGTTAATATACCGTTACACTTTAATCGTTCATTCAAATGATTTATGCTTTATTCTACCTACTTATTAAGGTATTAATAGCAATAAAGGTTTGTACCTATAAAACAAAATAAAGGAATAATAACAATGAAATCAGCAAATGCTATATCTGCTTGTATTGATATTTTTATCAGCCCGAGTAAGGCTTTTAATGGCCTTAAAGAAGCAAAGGGTTGGTCTTGGCTTGCCTTCGCACTTATTGCAACAATGTTACTAGCAAGCACCTATGTATTTTACACTAATACTGATCCTCAATTTATATTAGAAGAGCAAGTTGCAGCAGCAAGTGTTGATGCCACTATTGGTGAACAAAAAATGATTCGCCAAAGTATGGAACAAGGCATAGACAACCAAATATGGTTTGCTATGGGTGGTGGTATATTCGGTATTATCTTAATAAACGCATTAGTTGCTGGGTACTATTTACTTGTCTCAAAACAAGACCCAGATGCTAATTACAGCTACGGTGCATGGTATGGTTTTGGCTTTTGGGCCATGATGCCCATGATTATTTCTAGCTTAGGTGTAATCGCTTTAGTATTAACAGCAAGTACTAACGAACTTTCCATGAGCTTATTTAATTACGCCTCTATCAATCAATTAGTATTAGGCCTAAAGCTTGGTCACCCGTTTTATACCATGATGGAAAGTTTAAATGTGTTCAATATTTGGGGTATTGCTTTAGCTGCTATTGGCCTTAAATGTTGGACTAACTTTAGCTTAAATAAAGCAATTCTTTTTGCTGCCCTACCAAGCATTATAATTTATGGAATTTGGACAGTGATTGCTGTTATTTAAAAGTGATTGGGTAAGTACGCTTACCCACTTACACATACGGAAATAAAAATGAAAAAAAGCTATAATCGTCACTCTCGCCATTGCCGCATTTATTGGTTTAATTGTATCAAAGCAAATTACAGGTAACAAAGAAGCGCCAGAAGTAAATATAGCGCAGGTTGAGCAAGGCAGTATTGCTGACTCTATTCTGGCATCGGGTAATTTAGTATTTAATACACAAGTGCAACTTCGCTCAGAGGTAACCGGCCGAGTAGACAAGGTATTTGTAGAAGAAGGTCAAAGTGTGAAGCAAGGCGATATTTTAATGCGCCTTGATACTACGGCGTTTGAGTCAGAAGTAAATCGTAATAAGGCTGCGCTCCGTGCTAGCGAAATCGAAATTAAACACAGTAAAACACGCTTAATTAATATTGAACGCCAATTAAAGCGACAAAAAGAATTGTATGATGTTGGCCTTGCAGGACAAGAGGTTTACGAAAACCTACAAAATGCGCGTGATCTGGCAAAAATAGATATTGAAGCTCGTCGAGAGGCCTATAACCAAGCCAAAGCTTCGCTCTCTATTGCAGAGGATAGGCTCAGTAAGAGTGTATTTCGCGCCCCTATGAGCGGATTGTTAGCGTCTGTAAATATTAAAGAAGGTGAAACTGTTATAGCCGGTACCACCAATATCATTGGCTCAGATTTAATGCTGGTTGCAGATCCGAGCGCGATTTTAGCTGAGTTAAGAGTGGATGAAACTGATATCGCGGGGATTAAGCTTGATCAACACGCTGACATTTATGCCGCCGCTTACCCAAATCAACCTTTCACTGGTAAAGTCATCAATATTGGCACATCCGCTAAAAATCAAGCGGGCTCTCAGGGGCTATCGTTTCGAGTGAAAGTACTGCTTGATAACACTGATAGACAACTTTATGCCGGCATGAGTTGTCGTGCTGAAATTGCCACCAGTATTGCTGTAGATGGCTTAAAGCTGCCTATAGAAGCTGTACAAAAAGAAGAAGATAAACATTTTGTTTGGCGCTTAAACGATGACAACACAGTCACTAAAACCTATGTCGAAGTGGGTATTTCATCAGATATAGAACAAGCCATTACCAAAGGCTTAACCAAAGGTGAGCGCATTGTAATTGGCCCTGCTCGCCCCGTTAGCAAATTAAAAGAAAATGATACCGTAAAAGTAAAACAGCCTATTGCTGAGGATGCGTAAAAATGTCGGCGGTTATTAGGCTTGAACATATCAACAAACAATACAAAATGGGTGAGCAAATATTTAAAGCACTCGATGATGTAAACGTTGTTATTGATGAAAATGAATATGTGGCGATCATTGGTCCGTCCGGCTCAGGTAAATCTACTTTAATGAATTTACTCGGCTGTTTAGACACCCCGACCAGTGGCGATTACTTTTTAAAAGATAAACTTGTAAAAAGCATGACTGAGACGGAGCTTGCTCATCAGCGTAATGAAAGTGTTGGCTTTATTTTCCAGAGTTTTAATTTATTGCCACGTGCCTCAGCTCTTGAAAATGTAATGCAACCCTTAGTATATCGCTTTATTCCTGCTAAGCAGCGTAAACAGCATGCGCTTGAAGCACTAAAGCGGGTAGGCCTTGGCGATAAGGTAGATCATTTATCAAGCCAGTTATCAGGGGGTCAGCGTCAACGAGTCGCGATTGCTCGCGCACTGGTGACTAAGCCACATATTTTATTAGGTGATGAACCAACAGGTAACCTCGATAGTAAAACCACCACCGAGATCATGGCGTTATTTGATGAGCTGCATAACGAAGGCCACACCATTATATTGGTGACTCATGAGCAAGACATTGCTGATCACTGCCAGCGTGTTATTCGTTTGGTTGATGGCAAAGTCGTCAGCGATGTGCGTAAAGGTGAAGGAGATAAACAACATGTTTAAATCTGCCATTGCGATAATGGAAGGCACAAAAGCAGCGTTAATGGCAATTAAAGCTAACGCAATGCGAAGTGCACTTACCTGCTTAGGTATTATTATTGGGGTAGCTGCGGTAATAACTGTGGTTGCGGTAATGCAGGGCTTTACCAAACAAATTAATGATCAGCTTGCTGATATGGCACCTGATGTTACCTCTATCAAACCCTTTACTAGTATTGAAAAAGAAATGGTCGGTAAAAATGCCAAACTTACCTATACCGACTTTTTAACCCTAAAAGCACGAGTAAAAGAAGCCGAAACCTTCACTGCACTTATGTTTACATGGCGCTTTTCAGGCGGTGCTGAGTACGGCAATAAAAGCCACTCATCCCGCGTTATGGGCACAGAGCAAGACTACCAAAAAGCCTATCGCACCTTCCCAGAGCTTGGACGCTTTATTCGCGCAGAAGATGATGAAAAACGCCGTCGAGTTGCTTTTATAGGCCCGTCCATCATTGAGAAACTTAACCTGCCAGACAACCCCGTTGGTGAGTACATTAAACTCGGTGGCGAATGGTTTAGAATTATTGGCGTGGCTGAAAAGCAAGGCAGCTTGCTGGGCTTTGATCAAGACGATTATATTAATATTCCCATTAGTACTATGAGTGCGCTTGAAGGGGCAAGCAGCACTAGCAACGTGCAAATTATGTTTAGATTAAAAGAAAGCAGCGACGAAGAGTTAGTACTTGCCAAGATCACCCGTATTTTGCGTCAGTTGCATAAACTAAAAGACGGTGAAGAAAACGATTTTGAATTCGAAACTGCTGAAAAAGCCCGTGCTAACGTAGATAAATTTACCGGCAGTGCTACTGCGATTACAGCTGGTATAGTCGGTATTAGTTTAGTCGTAGGTGGTATTGGTGTAATGAATATCATGCTGGTATCGGTTACCGAACGTACCCGTGTTATTGGCACATTAAAAGCACTTGGCGCAACGCCTGGGTTTATTATGTTGCAGTTTTTGGTAGAAGCTGTGGTGTTATCATTATTTGGCGGTTTAATTGGCCTGGCGATTGGCTATGGCGCAGCTGCACTTATTTCGCTCTCGGTACCGAGTATGCCTGATGCCTATATACCCGGCTGGGCAATTATGTTGTCGTTTGGGTTTACTTCTCTAATCGGCATAGTATTTGGTTTAGCCCCCGCGATAAAAGCCGCGAGGCTAAACCCTATTGATGCACTTCGTTACGAGTAATTATTGTACTTTATAAGGTACCTTAGCACAGCTTACTTCCACTGTTTTAGGGTACCAGATAGGGCCAACATCATTGACAACCAGCTCGGCCAAGCCATTGGTAAATGATTTATAAGTGTGCACACTTTGCCATTGCGAGTCAGGACAGATGTCAGATAAATCTACCGCGTTAGAACCTTCATATAATGCTGCTGCAAAATTGTGATGCCATTGTTCACTTTTGTGGTTTTTCGCCAAGTCATCATACTCACCATTATCAAAATGAATATTAGTACAACCAGTTACAACCATTAGCAGCAAACAAAGAGTCAAAAGTGTTAGATTTTTCATATTCCAGCTCCTGCAACCTGCTGTTCATTGCACCAGACTCTAATAGTGTGCGGTGCATATATTCCTAGGGTTACCAAACCTAACGCGCCATCGGTAAATGTTTGTTGTGACTGCATCTGTACAACGGTTTGATCGCCACATACCTTTTTTACATCTACTCGTTGCTCACCTACTAGCCCCCACATAAAAAATGGGCGGCTATCTTGATAGCTAGGTTTAGAACTAAGCTTAGCAACTTGCTGCGGTTGAATAGTCACCGAAGAACAAGCACCGAGCATGAGTAACGCTGAGCAAGTAATTAACGCTCTCATTGTTATATCCTTTTTATGTATTTGGTTAAGAGCTGTAATTGTACATATAACAAATACAATAAAAGGTAAGAAACTGTAGTGAATATGTTGCCAAAACCAATAACCAGATAGACACTTTTTTACAATGTAAACTTTAATCTGATGAAAACAGAAAAGCCGCAGTAAATGCGGCTTGGTTTCACTCTTTAGGAGAGGTGACTTAAATTCTGAATACTAATATTGCAATGACTTATCTTGGTCTTGCTGATCATTTTGATTAATTGAATCGAGCATAATATCGCCAATTTCATTCGTTTTTCTATCTTATCTTTTTCTAAATAGGCGTTAACGGGTTGCTGCTACCATTTAAAGTAGTGTTTAACTGGTACTGATTAACCTAATTAGTTGCTTGAATGTTCATGATCTCTCTATCTAGATCGTTACTATAAGCAAATATAGCTGAACATTTTGTGAACGCAACGTTCAATAAACAAGCAAGTGAGTGTAAAAAAGAAAAGCAGTAAGGTAGATATTACTTGCACCTAATCTTGCGTCTAGGTATAAAAATAATTAACTACTTTGAATAAGAAGCGAAAAGCCATGCAACAACATGATAACCAACCACTCACCGACTTTACCGAATATCCTCATGATCAAATGCTAGAGCGTGCCCAAGAGTTTTTAACTACATGCCAACGTCGCCATAGTATTCGTAGTTTTAGTGATCGTCCAGTGCCAAAAGAAATTATTGAAACTTGTATTAAAGCCGCTGGAACAGCACCAAGTGGTGCAAATCACCAACCATGGCATTTTGTAGCGATCAACTCTAGTGACGTAAAAAAACAAATTCGTGAGGCAGCTGAAAAGCTAGAAACGTTCATTTTATGAGGGCCGTGCTGGCGAAGAATGGCTTGATGCGTTAAAACCCCTTGGCACAGATGCCAGTAAACCTTATTTAGAACACGCACCTTGGTTAATCGCCGTGTTTAGTCAAAAGAAAGGCGGGTTAACGACTGATGATAAAAACACTAACTATTACGTGCATGAGTCAGTAGGACTGGCAACAGGTTTTTTAATACAGGCACTGCATAGAGCGGGGTTAGCAACACTCACCCACACACCTAAACCAATGAGCTTTTTAACTGATATCTGCGGCCGTGATAAAGATAATGAACGCCCTTATATGCTACTCATTGCCGGTTACCCCAGTGATGATGCCACTGTGCCAAACCATGCCCTTGTGAAAAAGTCACTGGATGAAATAGCGACCTTTATTTAATGTTTTCAGGTTTATAATCAACAGCGAGCTTGTCGCCAGGGTTAAGCCCTGCGACAACATGTTGCTTAGTATTAAGTACTTCCCCTAAACGAATAAAGCGCCGTTCAATCAAGTCATTATTAATAACATACACCATGTTTAACTGACCAAATTGATACACCCAATCTGGTGAAATTAAAACTCCAGCTTCTGCTTTTAATGGTAACTGTAGTTGTGCATACAACCCTGGCGTTAAACCTGTTTGAGACGTAAGCTCTAAACGAATAAGCATACTACGGGCTGCACTGTCAGCAACAGGCACTATCTCTGTAACGGTCGCATTTGCTGTTAGGTTTAACGAAGGCAATTTAACTTCGAGTGCATCCCCCAACTTTAATTTGATCGCTTGGCGCTCTCGCACGTTAAACTCAAGTTGCAATTGCTGAGGATTATATAAAGCCAGTAAAGGAGCGCCCGGTGAAGCTATATCGCCCGGTTCAACCAGCCTTTCAACCACAACACCTGAGATTGGCGCTTTGATCTGGGTATAATTCAATGCAACTTGTGCTTGAGTTTGCTGCTGCTGGGCTACGGCTAAATTGGCGGTTGAGTTATCAAACTTAGCTTTAGCATCATCATAGTCACTAACTGATACCAAGCCTTGTGAATATAGATCCTTTACTCGTTTAAGTTGTTTTTCAGCTTGAGTTAGAGAGGCTTGTATTGCTTTAATTTGTGCATCACTTTGTGCCAGTTGCGCTTTAAAATCATCTTGTTGAAGCGTGATAAGTACATCACCTTTTGCCACCTTATCACCTGCGCGTACGTTGAAGCGTTCAACTTGCGCCATAACCCGCGATGATATTTGTGTATTTTGCTTTGCAATCACAGTGCCCGGCACTAACTCATTGCGCTTTATAGTCGTTAATTCAACTGCGACGATCTTACCCTTGTATGTAGAAACTGACACAGGCTTATTACCCGGCGCTTGCTTATCGGAAAAGCTACCTGCCATAAACAGCACTGCTAAAATAATCACTAACAACGCAATGATTGAACCAAATAGTTTTGATTTACCTTGCATGAACTTCGTCCTCGGTTGTTTGAGTGTTTGCAAACACTAAATAGTAAACTAACGGAACCACAAATAATGAAAACAATGTGGAGGCAACAATACCAAAAATGATGGCAATAGCGAGACCGCTAAACACAGGATCTAAAGTAATCACCAAATTACCTAATAGAGTAGTCCCAGCGGTTAATAATACAGGACGCATACGGGTGGTTCCTGCGGCAATTAACGCATCTTTAATTGCCATACCTTGCCCACGCGCTTGATTTATAAACTCAACTAAAATTAACGAGTTGCGCACCACAATTCCCGCTAATGCAATCATGCCGATCATCGCCGTAGCTGTGAATAATACAGGCTCTGGCACGCCTGCAATAGTACGCTCACCAAACTGATTCAGCAGCCAAAAGCCAGGCATAATACCAATAACTGTAAGTGGGATGGCTGACATAATAATCAGTGATAAACTAGCCGATTGAGTTTGGATACGTAAAATAATAAAAATAGCACTGAGCGCAAACGCAAATGCAATGCCCATATCTCTAAACACATCAATAGTAATTCGCCACTCCCCTTCGCCGCTAAAGGTCACGTGAGTGCCTTGTGGTAGATGCCACGCAGCCGTGCCACCATTATTGAAGAAGTGTCGATTAAGCCAATTGGTTTGCGTAAACTCATCACTTTTGACATTTAAATCAGCATTCACGTCAGCAATAATTTCGGCAGGTGTACGACCATTTAATTCAGCCATAACGTAAACCACATCGCGCTGATCTTTACGCATAATCGGTTTGGCTACTTCTAAGTGTTTAAATTCACCTAATTCAGACAAAGCGACAAGCGGCCTTGGAGCACTGGATAAGCCAAAGTCATCTGTCGTTTTTGTAAGTTCTCGATCGCCGCGCACTTGAATTGCCAGTAATTGGGCAAGCTGGTTACGTTGCTGATATGGTAGCTGCAGCTTGATATCAACGGGCTTAGTTTCGCCGCTTACATACATCACACCCACATTTTTGCCTGCTGAAGCAATAGCTAATGAGCTTGCAATATCCTCTGTTGAGACCGCCGACAGTGCCGCTTTATTTTTGTCTGTAATAAAACGCTGTAATGGCGCTGCTACCGCGATACTGGTATCAACTTCAACGACATGAGGTTCTTGCTTTAATCGTTTGGCAACATTGTATGCCGCTTGATGAAAAGTCTCGGTATCAACAAATGCATCACGATAAACTTCTGCAACGAGTGTGCTAAACACTGGCGGCCCAGGGGGAACCTCAACCACCTTTATGATAATGCCGTTATCTGCTATCGACTCTAGCTGTTTACGTAATCGCATAACCACTGCGTGTGATTGATGATCTCGCTCGGTTTTATCTAATAAAAGCACTCTGAGCTCGGCTAAATTCGGCGCTTCGCGGCGATAATACCCGCGTACCATGCCATTAAAGTCCATGCTAGAGGGTTGACCTATATAAGCGGCGATTTCACTGACTTCGCTAAGCTGCCATGTAATTGTTTGCACTTTACGAGCAATGAGTGCTGTTTGCTCTAAGTTAGTGCCTTCTGGCATATCTATTAATATTTGTAGCTCATTTTTATTATCAAAAGGCAATAACTTCAAAGGCACAAGGCGCATCACAGGTAGCATTGCGCTAATAATAAATAGGCCAAGTGTTATCCATAAAATTAATTTAGCCCTGCCTTTTGAGGCCAAAAGAGGAGTAAGTAATCGCGCATAAACACCCGCTTTGTTATCCGCTAAAGTTGAACTCTCAACTACCGGCTCTTTTAGTAATTTCATAGCAAGCCAAGGAGTAACAAAAAATGCGACTATGGTTGAAACCATAACACTAACAGGCACATTAAATGCCATTGGTGCCATGTATGGGCCCATCATGCCTGTAATATAAGCCAGAGGAATAAAAGCCACCATAATGGTTAATGTAGACATTAAAAGTGCGCCACGTATCTCACTCATCGCCGCGACTATTTGTTGCTTTTTATTGCCTTTTTTTTGTAAGAAGCGGCTAATGTTATCAATGCCCGTAATTGGGTCATCCACCAGCAACCCTAAAGATAAAATAAGCGCAAAAAGCGTGACACGATTAATAGTGTAACCAAAGGCAAAATCAAGACTTAAAGTAATGCCGTAACAAATAGGTACTGCAAGGCCTACAACTATGGCTGGTCGCCAACCTAAAAAACACACCAACAAATATAACCACAGTAAACACCGCAAATACGAGGCTGGATGTTAAGTTATTTACTTTTTCGTTAGCGGTTTGGCCGTAATCTCTCAGTATGGTGTAGTCTATTTGCGAGGGTAAAAAGCTTGCTTTTAACTCACCCATCATGGCGTGAACATCATTAGCAACCGCAACTGCGTTGGTGCCCGCTTTTTTAGCTACGCTCAATGTCACGAGTGGCTGTTCTTGTGCTGTATTTGACTGCGCTAACCATTGATAATTTTGTGGCTCACTCGGCCCATCAATTACGTTAGCAACATCTTTTAAATAGATACTTTTACCATTAATTACATTAACAACAAGCTGTTGTATATCTGTTTTAGCTCGTAATACATCACCAGCTTGCAGCGTTATTTGTTGCTCTTCATTGACTATGCTGCCCACTTGCGATAGTTGATTGGAAACACTTAAAGCATAATATACATCGCTAAGTGTGGTTTGATGGGCTGCTAACGCACTGGCATCTAAATTAACTGTTAGCATTCTCTCACGCCCTGCAATCACTTTCACTTCACTGGTATTTTCTATGCGCTGTAAGCTATTGGCAATTTCATTAGCAAATCGTGTTAGTTCAAAATCGCTATATAACTTAGGATCTTTACTGAATAAACCTAACATCACTATGGGTACGTCATTAACTTCGACAGGACGAACTTGCCACGAGCTAATAACCGATGCCATCGCATGCTGATAACTATAAAGCTTGGCGTATGTATCGAGGATGGCTTGCTCTCGATCATGACCAACTTCAAAACGTAGTGTCACGACAGAGAGATTGGATTGGGTAGTTGAATAAATATGCTCAACACCGCGTAATTGCGCTAACAGTTTCTCAAGTGGCTGAGTAACCAGCCTAGCAACTTCTGGCGCTTCAACATTAGGGGCTGAGACATAAATATCAAGCATGGGAACGACAATTTGAGGCTCTTCTTCTCGAGGCGTTTGCTTTAAAGCCATCATGCCAAGCAATACAGCCATGACAAAAATAATGATCGGAATACGACCATTTAGGCTATTTTTTACTGCACTATCAAGTCCACTCATTAAGCTCAGTCCTTACAAAACAAACCATATAATGTCGCCAGCATAGCTTGCGCATTTTCATCGATCACTCGGTAAAAAATTGTTTGCCCATCTCTACGGGTATTTACAATATTTGCTTTGCGTAATGCAGCTAAGTGTTGCGACAAAGCAGACTGCGCAAGAGGTATCGATTCATTTAATTCAGACACACTCATTTCACGCTCCTGTAAAGAGCACAAAATCATTAAACGGTTTTTATTAGCAAGAATTTTCAATAATTGCTCAGCGCGCTCAACATTAGTAGCCATGGCAGCGAAGTTAATGCTCATAAATACAGCCTTATATTCAAATTACACGCTAAGTATAAAAGTATATATTAGAAAAGTCTAATATTAGAATTTACTAATGTATATTTATCGAATATATTAAAAGTAACAAACACAATAAATAAGGTTCACTATGAAACTAAACGACGCACTGCGCCTAATTGCAGGAGTAATGATTGGTATTTCATTATTACTACAACACTTTCACAACCCACAGTGGGTTTGGTTTACTGTGTTTATTGCTCTAAACTTAATTCAATCGGCATTTAGCAAATGGTGCCCTATGATCACAGTATTAAAAAAACTTGGTTTCGAGGAATAATATGCTTACATCAATCCCTGACTTACTAAAAATTATTGCACCAAATCAACGTCGTATCGACGCCACACAAGCTAAGCTAGAAATTGCCGAGAATAAAGGCCTGCTAATTGACGTACGTGAGCCTGCTGAACATGCTGCAAAAGCTGCAACAGGGGCAATTAATATCCCTAGAGGTTTACTTGAAATGAAGCTCATGGAAATTGAAAAAGATTCAACACGACCTATTTACTTACATTGCGCCAGTAGCGCACGGGCCACATTAAGTGCAGAAGCCCTGACTCGAATTGGCTATGAGAATGTCACTGTGATTACTTGTAATGCAGGGGAAGTTTGTCAGGTATTTTGACTATAAATCATCAGCTCACCTTTAGTTAGCTGTTTATATAAATAAGCTAGCCTGAAACTTAGGTTAGCTTTGAGTGTTTTCACCATAAAATATATAGTCACTTGTCATAGAATTTTTGACTTGATACATGGCTTCATCTGCTTGTTGCAATAACTCATCAACTGTTAAATTGATACCTGAATAATCCCAAATACTAATCCCAAAGCTTGCAGATAAAGTCAATTTTTGCTTATTGTAGTACATAGGTGTCTTTATAACTTGTACCAACTTTTGTAATAACTCAATGCATTCCTGTTTGGAATTCAGGTTATTAATAACAGCAACAAATTCATCCCCACCAATTCGAGCTAATGTATCCTCTGCTCCGATTGTCTTAGACATACGCTCTGATAAAGTCGTTAGTACAAAATCCCCTGCATCATGCCCAAAAGTATCATTGATTGGTTTAAATTTATCGAGGTCTATAAAGACACAATAAATAGATTGCCTCTCTTGCTTAGCTAATTTTAATGCTTGTTCAAAACGTTGTTGTAATACTATTCGATTGGGGAGCTTAGTTAATGAATCCGTAAATGCAGCTTCTTCTAAATAACGTTGGTGTTTAACTTTATCGGTGACATCAGAAAACACAGCCAGATAATTACGCGTTTTTCCTCGCTCATCTTTAACCACCATTACTGTGGCGGCTTCAACGAGTAATTCATTATTTTTTTTCTTATTCCAAATCTCTCCTACCCACTCACCCGTTGTTTGTATACTATCCCATAACTGGCTAAAAAAAGTTCCATTGTGATTATTAGAAAAAAGTACTTTAGGACTACTTCCTATGAGCTCTTGCTCTGAATACCCAGTTATATCAATAGCAGCCTGATTCACTCGAATAATTTTTTTGTTTTCATCTGTAACAAGAACCCCCTCTCTTAATTTTTCAATTATATTATTAGAAAGGTTGATCTCCCAGTTAGAAAAAATCAAATTACTTGCTTGTGCTTTCACTTCTTTTTCTAATGAATTCACCGCAAAACGAATCGCAAAATAAATTAAAACCTCAATGAATAAAAAGCCAAATATTCCTAATAAAATATTGTACTTTATTGTTTCATTTAAAGATTCGACCTGTTTATCAATGTTACGCCAAAAAATAACAGCCCCAATAGCTTCTCTCTCAGGATGTTTTTTTCCTATATAATCTTTCAATGGGAAAAAAGTTAACATCAGGTTTTCTCCATCGACCTGAATACGCTCTATACCTGAGTCAGAAAAATCAAATTTTTTGTCTTCAGATTTTATTATTTTATCAATACCACCTCTGGATGTTGCTTCTAGATAACAATCGCAATTAACTAAAATATTTTTAAATCGTTGTTCTATTGCGTCTTGCCACATAATACTTTCTATATGCTTCCTCGATAAAAATACTGCGACTCCAATATTTAATTGCTCATCGAGTGCTGATACTAAAGAATTAAATGAAGAGCCCACTTCGAGAGCGCCGATATACTTTTTTTCAACAGCACTGACTCCAGCATTAAAAACCGGAACTACACCTCTAATACCAGAATACACCCTACCCGTTTCAAAACCAGATACAGCTTTTTTATACGTATTAACATCAACGATAGTATGGCGAACATCATCCATATTATCGCCAAATTTTTCTGGTCGATGAACTCTAAGATAACTTTTGGCCCCAGGACCAAATAAAAAGTGTAACTGACGAGCAGCAAACTTATTCTGAACTACTTTCCATGCAGGAGAAACTTTTTCATACAATTGCTGGCGCAGTTTGGCTGATTCCTTTAAAGCTTCCTCCCCGCCTTTTTCAGCATTATCTTTTGCTTTAGAGAAAATGGCTGTCACAGCAGGGTCACTCGCAATAAAAGTAGCCATCGCTTGCATATTTTCTTGCTCTTTAGCCATAACTAATTCATAACTTGAGCGTAATACATTACTGTCTTTTACAAGGGATTCGTGAAGTGTCTGTTGGGCTAAGTCGATATTCATTCTTATATACATAAAATCAAAACTAGCAATAAGTAGTGTAATTACTAAGAAAACTTTTTGTTTTAATGTAAACAAAATAGCTGCAGCCTTAAGAATGTATTATTAACTTTTTATTCCTGAATTTTTACCCTAGTTTGTACCTAACGTCAAGCTAGCTGCTTTAATACAAATAGCATCACAACTTCATATAAAAGTCACACTGGTCGGATAAGCTCGTAGTTTTACTTTTAACGGTACAGAGCAATGACGTTTACACGAAGAAGTTTTTTAAAGGCATCGGCAGCGGGTTTTGGCGCTGCCGTTTTATCATTAGGCATCACAGGTTGCACTTTAGATAACGATGATGATGAAATTATTGAGGTTAGCTTTGATCACGGTGTAGCCAGCGGCGATCCATTGAGTGACAGCCTAATTTTATGGACTCGTGTAACACCCGTTGACGCAACAGCCACTAGCATAAAAGTACAATGGCAAGCAGCCACCGATCCTAACTTTAATAATATCAGCCATGACGGTGAAACCCTGATATCAGCAACCAGTGACTTCACTCTAAAAGTTGACTTACAAGGCTTAGATGCCAACACCACTTACTACTATCGCTTTATTTCGAACGGTAAAGCTTCACCTGTTGGCACAGGTAAAACATTACCAACGGGTAGCATTGATAAAGTAAAATTTGCAGTCGTGTCTTGCGCTAACTACCCTGCTGGCTTTTTCCATGTGTATGGTGAAATAGCAAAACAAACTGACCTTGATGCTGTACTTCACCTTGGTGACTACATTTATGAATACGGCAATGGTGGCTATGCCAGTGAAGACGCTGCTTTACTTGGTCGCCTCCTACCTGAAGACAATAGTGACGAAATAATCAGCCTAACTGATTACCGTAAACGTTATGCCCATTATCGCAGCGATAGTAACTTACAAGCTGCCCATAGCAATTGCGCGTTTATAACCGTGTGGGACGACCATGAGGTTACTAATGATACTTGGCGTGAAGGCGCAGAAAATCATAACGATGGTGAAGGTGAATTTAACGCGCGTAAAATGCACGCTTTACAAGCCTACTTTGAGTGGATGCCTATACGTAATGTAGCTGATAAAGAACGTATTTACCGTCGTTTTGAATTTGGTGATTTAGTCTCGCTGTATATGCTTGATACCCGAGTACTCGCTCGCGATGAGCAACTAAGCTACGGTGACTTTGATTTAACCAGTGCGCAGGGGCAAAGTGACTTTGTTGCTGCGATTAGCTCGCCAACGCGTGCATTGCTGGGAAATGAGCAGCTAACCTGGCTTACCGATGGCATGACAAACTCTAGTTCAAAATGGCAAGTACTTGGCCAACAAGTATTAATGACCAAGATGCACCTACCGTTTGAAGTACTGCAACTTTTAGTTAGCCTGCAAGTAAGCCAAGCTAATGGCGCCGATACTAATGCCTTATTAGCTCAAGCATCAGCATTATTTACAGAACTAGCACAAATTAAGGGCCGCATTCTAGCCGGTGATCCAACAGTCACTGATGCTGAGCGCGCGCGTGTTGATACCACTGCGCCTTACAATTTAGATGCATGGGACGGTTATGCTTATGAACGTGAAGTATTACTAGGCACTGCGATAGCGACACAAAAGAACCTAGTTGTATTAGCTGGCGATACTCATAATGCGTGGGCGGGCCAATTAACCACCGACGCCAGCAACCCAATTGCTGCATCACAAAATGCTGGTGTTGAATTTGCTACCTCATCAGTGTCTTCGCCCGGTCTTGAAGAGTACTTAGCGCTGAACACCCAAGGGCCAGAAGTAACCGCGCAAATGGAGCAAGTTATCCCGCTATTGGTTAATGACTTGATGTATAACAACCTCGTCGATCGTGGTTATTTAACCGTTACCTTTACACCAGAGCAAGCCGAAGCCAAATGGAATTACGTCAGCAGTATTAAAACCGCGTCTTACGAAATGCAAACTGAGCGAAGTAAAGCGTTACATATGCTAGCAGGTCAGCCCGTAATTCAAGGGTAAAGGCTCAAGAAAGTATCTAGGGGCTAGGGAAAAGGTTCTAGTTGAAAGATCAAAACAGCCCGGCGATCAGTTGTTCGCCGGGTTGATTTGAGTGCAACGAAGCCATCGAAATGCGCATCCCTTGCAGTTAATCGAATTACCTTGGATTATCGGATTTATACTTTCGCTAAAACATGCAAAAGTCTTAAAATGATTTATTCACAAAGAGATTAAGAGACGCTGCGCTTTAGAGGAAAGACCTAAGTTAAGAGATTAGATAACGAATTCCTAGGTGCTGGTATTTTCGTAGGTCGTACTTTAGCGCGTTAATTACATGTACTAGCTCATATCTGAACTTACAGATTAAATGAATAGGTTTAGACTTCATCTGACAGACAGCCATGAGCGAGAAGCAGACGGTCGATCAAACTCATTTTTGGACAGAACTGTGTCAGTACTTCTTCTAAATTAGCAGCCCATGGATTACCTAAGGTATTGCAAACCTCTAATCAGGTGTCCAAAATTACTCATCCATTACAACAGATCATGGTCGACACACGTCATATCGACCGCACATACTGTTAGTGCCAGTTAAAATTCTTGTACTGTAGGGCGCAATACAATCTCGTTAACATCAACATCGTTAGGCTGTTCAATCACATAAGTGACAGCATTAGCGATAGACGTCGCTGAAATGGCATCGTTATACACCTCATTCACAAATTGAGAGCTCGTTGCTTCTGAGGTGCCATGTTTAAGTTCAGAATCAATGAGTCCAGGTGAGATGACAGTTGTGCGAATATTACGACCCACCTCCATACGTAGCCCCTGACTAATTGCACGAACGGCAAATTTAGTATCTGCATACACACTGCTCGCTGGCGAAACTTTATGATCTGCAACAGAGGAAATGCTTATGATCAAGACTTTATTCATTGGGGATAGGATAAATATATAGAGGTTGGTTTTCAGATATCACCTGACAGATGCCGAGTCGAGTTATAGACGACTGTCAGGTTTGAATGAGTACAACTAACTCATAGTAAATGAAGCAAGAGCTTGCTCTGCTATTTCAACACCATACTCTTGAACAAAGTGACCCGCTTCTTCAATTTTCATTGGCTCAGGACAACCTTTGATAACCGCTTTAAGTTGCATCATGGCGGCCTCACCTAAGATTGCATCTTTCATTCCTATCGCCATAAAGCTTTCACCGCTCCATTCATTTGACCAGAACTCAATCGCACGAAGTCCATACTTCACCGCATCATCATCTACATTCGTTGGGATCATCTGTGGGAATCGTTTCACGCCAACTTTGTAGTTTTTGTCAGGGAATGGCGCGTCATACGCAATTGCATCCATCACATTGACAGCTGCGCCAGCATCACATGCTATGATCCCTGCTACTGGTAATTCTGAAATTGTTTCATTAAAAGCCATCCACTGTAAAGCGGCTTCGGCCAGCGGTTCACCATTTGAGATAGCAGTGTTCATCACAATAAGTTTTTTGAAACGATCTTGCATATCCATTGGTATCGTCAAACCAAGGCACCCGCCCCAATCCTGACAAACCAACACAATATTTTTAAGATCTAAGTGTTCAATTAATTGAATTAGACTGTTTCTGTGGAACTCAAAGTTGTACACAGAGTCTTCAATAGGCTTATCTGAGCGGCCAAAGCCGAATAAATCAGGGGCAACAACACGATGACCTGCATCAGTAAAAACTGGGATCATTTTACGATATAGATAACTCCATGTTGGTTCACCGTGCAAACAAAGAAACGTGTATTCCGAGTCTTTATCACCTTCATCAATATACGCCATTCGCAGCGATTCATATCCGCCGAGATCATCAACATAATTAGGTTGATAAGGAAACGCAGGGAGTACTGAAAAACGTTCTTCTGGTGTTCTTAATGCTTTAATCGTCATTATTTTTTCCTACAGATTGGTTAGTATTCATAAAATCGTCTGCACGGTCATTAATATTTTGTAGTGATCGATACATATTGTGTAAATGCATTCTGTACCGATCGACAAAGCAAGTCAACAACGAAATTGACATTTTTTAGTGAATACTACAAAATAGTTATCAATCAATATATTCTAGGTAGGAGCACCATCGGTAATGGCCGGAAGAAAAAGAGCATTTGACAGAGAGATCGCACTCGATAAGGCAATGCGCATATTTTGGAACAACGGTTATGCAGCTACATCTGTGGCGCATCTAACCTCAGAGCTTGGGATCAATACGCCTAGCTTGTATGCCGCTTTTGGCAACAAAGAGAAGCTATTCAAAGAAGTGATCGCGCATTACATCACGCAATATAGTGACCCGTGTTATCGCCATATCACAGAGCCTTCAGACGCGCCTTTCATAGAAAGGTTACGAGCGTGTTTCTATGAATTGATTCAAGAGTTTTCAGATGCTGATACCCCGCTGGGGTGTTTATTAGTAAAAAGCGTCAATGAGTCTGACAGCGTTGCCTTTCCTGAAGAAGCGACGGTGTACATCAATCAATTTGGATTGAAAACCCAAAACTTGATCACTACCTTGATCGAGTCTGAGGGTGTAATAACTGAGTCTGAGACCGCAGAACTGCAGACAAAATACTTGCTATCGGTTCTTTATGGGCTTTCTACTCAGATTCGAGCGGGTGAGTCACAGCAAGTTGCAGAATCGGTCATGGACTACGCACTCAATTCGATACAGACGAGCAGCGGTCAGTAATACTATTGTGGTGACGATGCCATTTCACTTAAACCAGTAATATCCGCCATATCTGTTGCAACCACGCCAGGGTGAAAATTCCGTATCGATCACTAAGTAATGTCAAAGCTATAACTAAATATTTTTTAGTGAACGATGCAGAATTAGTTCGAACAACCCTTTCATTTGATTGGGGAGAGAAAGGGTAAAGGAGTTTGTGTCGCTTATTGTGATGGTGAGTATCGCCGTTTGAGTCTTGTTGTAAGTTGGCAAACTCTTTTTTTGTTGTTCTGGTAAATGACAGAGCATAAGCGAATTCTTCATGCAGTCTGTGTGATTGATTTGCAACGAGGATAAGGGGTGAAACCTATTTTGTAGTTATCGCTAAAAAATATTGACATTACTTACTGATCACTACAAAATAAATCCTAGTCAACCGATACATTCAAATGATTGAGTAGAGATATGTTTAAGAAGTTTGTACAAATTACCGCCATTTTTAATTTTCCTGTCGCGATTGGGATCATGATCCCTGAGCTTCTTTCTCTCTAAGCCAAGTTCATTCATTGTTACTCTTGTGCTCGCTTCGTTCTTAATATGTATCGGGGTAGCATTACTTTGGGCTGTCTCAGATTTACCTAGACGTGCTCCAATTATTGTCTGGAATGGCCTTGTTCGACTTTTCGGCTTCTTCGTTGTCAGCTATGCCGCTCTGCTTGATATCGCGCCAATGGCATTTATTCCTATTTCATTAATGGATCTGCTCGCTGCCACAATCTACATAATCGGAAGTTCAAAAATAACGGGGATTCCAGTTATGTCTCTGATTTTAGGAAAGTCCGCTTCTTAAAAGCTTTCGCCTTTTCACTTATAAAGCCAATGTAGCTAAAGTGAGCTAAGTAGCTTAAAAAGCATCAGATAAGGAATACAGGGGTATGAAACACGATGAATTCAATCAATTTTGTGAAGCTTTAAAATCCTCAACCTATGTCATGCAATGGGGAAACTCACATGTGTGGAAGGTGGGGGGAAAGGTGTATGCGATTGGCTTTACTTTAAAAGGAGGCACGACAGCATACACATTCAAAGCATCGAACCTGAATTATGAGTTTTTGTGTAACCATGATGGCTACCGCCCTGCTCCATACTTTGCTAGTCGAGGGATGAAATGGATCCAGCAAACCGATACCGACGGAACGCTTGATGAAGAGCTGAAGTATTACCTGTCTGAATCCTATCGAATAGTTTCCTCAGCGCTAAGCAAGCGAAAGCAAGCAGAGCTTGGTTTACCTCAATGATAAAAATGCACTTGGGCGATCTAACCATAATAGCTCGCTAAAGTTGCTTGCGGATTAAGTGTGTACATCAACTGTTAAACTATGCGTGTAACACTTCTGTCATTGGTCGTATTTCAAGAAGAAGCCGAACCATGAAGCTGGATCGGTATATCTACTTTTACCCGCTTATACTTGCAATTTCACGAGAGTCGTAAGGTTAAGAGCTTGATGTGAACACATCAATCAGAAAGCTGTTTTGCAAGCTCACTCATTAGTAATTGTAGGGCGTATTCCTGAATGAAAAACACACTATTCTGTTGCGCAAACTCATAATGGGGCAGAAACGAGTTACGCTTTAATGTCCGCTATTGGCACATTCAAGACAGCCGTTCATGCAAAATATTGACGCTAATTGATTGGGGCTTTTTCGTTGGGTTTCGCTGCGCTCAAACCAACCTACGTTGATAACTCTAAAGCGCAGCGCCTCTAAACCTCTTTGTGAATAATTCACTTGAAGCTCTTTTTCTATAATGTTTCGCAAGAGGACAAGAAAACGTAACATGGGGTCGCGTCTTGCCTTTTGCCATTTATTTTTTGAATGACCGCTCATGGCATATATGCGACTATCAGATTTGATCAAAATCTAAAAATCACACCTGACAGATTAAGTTAAGACTTATTCAAATTACACTACTGTCGCCATAAATGACGACTTACATGCTAAGTTGATCTCCCTCATTCACTTCTCATTTTCTTCTCTTTGTGCAAAACACAGTACAATAATAAGTTAATTTTACTTTTTCTCATCAAGTAGCGTGACCATCATTTGCTCGATGTTTTTCACACTGTAGGTGAGTGCGCGGAGTAATTCGACTTGGCTTTGTGGTTCATCAGCTTTAGCCTTGCTTGGCTTTGTTTCGGCTAGATTGTCTTTTTGCGTTAATATAGCCTCACGAAACACGCTGGCATTCTCAACCCCGAGTAACGATACTAACGCACCGTGTCCCGACTGACCTGCAGTTTCAAAACTTAATCGATATAAACCAAATAAACGCATCAATGGCCCTTGGCTTAATCCTACATCGGTTATTTTTTCAAGTGGGATGGACTTTTCTTCTTTAAAAAATACCCCACGCTTTACCACCAGCTTACGCTCTAAGAGCACTGCTGACATTGCTTTAAGCATACGCCCTGCCACGAGCCAAATTATTAAGGCTACGATTGGAATCAATGGGATACCAACCAAACACACTAAGCAGGTAATGACTCCTAACGTGATCCAGTAAGATTTTACTTTAGGGTTAAAACTGGCGGTTTTCAGAGCTAACTCAGACATTCATAACCTCCTTGATATTTATTCTATTAACCTAGGGAATATTGTGACTGAATGCAACTATAATAAAAAAAAGCCGAGTATAAAACTCGGCTTTGGCTATCTTAGTGAAAGCTTATTGCAAGTTAACAATAATAAAAGGCGCTTCGAGATCATTTGCATTAACCACAAAGCGATACTCTCCTTCTGTTTCAATTAACAAGCTCAAGTTATTATTAGAAGCCGCTAAAGATGTTTCACTCCCGACTATTACTTCTGAACTATCTCCACCAGCTCCTAAATTGACAGTGCTCCAATCACTGGTAGCAACTTTAAACTCATATGCATCACTTTGTGCACTAAGCTGTTTAGAAAAAGTATATAAACCATCACCACTGTATGTGAATTGATCGCCCGTCCCCCATTCACTACCAGCTTCATTTAAACTGCCACGTAAATACAACGACACATTTCCAAATGGCCCTATTTTTACCACTGTTAATGTTGGGTTTTCTTTATCTGAAGCATTAAACGAGAACAAATAGTTATCTGCGGTGTCAGCCGTAAAGCTAATATTAGCTCCATTAAAACTAAGTTGCTTTTCCGTTCCTAATTGAATAACAGCCTCTTGCTCTGAGTTAGCACCAAAATTCACGATATCCCAACTCTCTGAAGCAACTTTGAAACCAAAGCTTTCCCCAGCCGTTAGCGCCTTCATAATTTGATACTCACCGTTACCAACATATTCAAATTGGTCAGAGATGCCCCACTCATTTAAATCACCGCGAAGATACACCTCAGTGCTACCATAAGGTACTATATCTGCTGCACCAACAGTTGCATCAGCACTCAAGCCAACGCCTTGGCTCTCGCCTTGTGGTTTAACAAACACAGCCATGGTGTAAGCAGGTACATTAAACGTGCCTTCGGTTTCGTTTGCACTAAAACTCACACCCGCCATGCTACTATCTACACCATTTTTAAGAGTAGGATGTAATTCAAACCCAGTAGCCGTAAGTACCGTGTGTGAAAGCGCTTGCTGCGTCGCATTAATAACAACAACAACAGCATCTACTTCTGTATCTAAATCAACGAGACCTTCACCATCGTCAATACTCATTACTATCAAACCATGCTGCTGGTTTTCACCTACATTGTGAAAGCCTACACGGTCAATTACATCTTGCTCGGTGGTTAATCTAAATAATGGACTGCTACTGCGAATTGCTAAGAACTCCTGGAACACATCGCCTGCATAAGCAATATCTTGTGACATTGCCTGTGCATCAGAGTTAGCAGAAATAGGCATGATCTCAGCCCATTTCTCTTGGTTCTTCTCGGCATTTGGTAAACCGATATTCCAGTTATTGTTCTCTTTGGTTAAATCAACAGCATTAAACCAATCACCGGCATTATAGCTATCGCGGTCCATTGATTTTGAGCGCAGTAAGTCAGCACCCAATTGCATAAACGGGATACCTTGGCTCACTAATGGTATAGCTAATGCCATATTATGAGCACGTACACGTTGCTCTATACTCATGCTTGATGCATGCTTATATTGCAACTGATCCCACAGTGTTTCGTTATCATGCTTAGATACGTAGTTAATGCTATCTGCTGGGTCTAACGCATAAGCCGTCGGCTGGGTGTTCCAGCTAAAGCTATTGCCCTTTGCCGAGTTACCTTTAAAGTCTTTGAGTATGTAATTTTGTAAGTTACCCGCCAGCGATAAACGTAAAGTATCTTGATCTGCTAAATTAGCATCTGTCGGGTTATTACTAAACATTGCACCACCACGCACGGCTTCACGAATACGGTCGTTAAATGTACCGACCTCTGAGCCTGCCATATCAGCCTGTTTAGCTTGGGTGAATAAACGATTGTTAGCTACTTCACCAAAATCCCAGCCTTCACCGTAAAAATAGTTATCAGGGTCAACCGCTTGCACAGCTTCGCGCGCTGCTAAAATTGATGATTTAGGCATGTGGCCCATTACATCAAAACGGAAACTGTCATAACCAAAATCACGAGCAAGAATAACCATTGAGTCTGTGACAAATTTGTCCATCATTACATGTTCTGTAGCTGTGTTTTCACAACATGTTGAGCGCTCTATCGTACCTGATACTTCATTGTATCTGTGGTAATAACCAGGCACTAGTTTGTCGAAGACTGATTTTTCCCAGACGCCTGATGATGTTGTGTGGTTATAGACCACATCAAGTACCACACGAAGTCCTACTTCTTGTAATGATTGCACCATGGCGCGTGTTTCAAGTACACGAGCAATACCTTCGCTGCTTGATGCATATGAACCCTCTGGAGCTATAAAATGGTGCGGATCGTAACCCCAGTTAAAACCGTCTAAATCACGCATCACGCTGGCAAGTGCTTGTGCATCATCAGAGCCCGGTAAGTAGCTTTGCATTAAATCTGCAATGATACTGTTTTTATCTTCGATTTTGCAGGCATCTGCTTCATCGTCTATTCGCTCACATAATTTACCTAAGGTGTCAGTGATTTCAACGCGTTGCTCTGCATCTTCTTCAATGGTGCCAATATCAGTCACTGGGAGTAAATGAAAGTGTGTTAAGCCTTTATCAGCTAATTGCTTAAGGTGCTGCATTGGCACGCTTTCAAGTTCAGTGAATGCGAGGTATTTACCACGGTTTGCTTCACTCACTGACTCATCACGTATACTAAAATCACGCACATGACCTTCGTAAATTATTGCATCCTCAGGGTTAGCCACCGTTGGTACAATGCGCTCGTCCCAGCCCTCTGGCTTAGTGTATTCATCATTTAAATTGATCAACTGCGAATACAGGCCATTACTAGATACATTTAACGAATAAGGGTCTGTACTCCATAGGCTTTCGATTGCTTTGGTGGTTGGATGATAAACATCAAACGCAAAGCGATAATAATGGCGGTCGTATTGGCTGTCTAAACTGACAGACCAAATACCGGTATTGTTGTCTAACGTCATGGCTGTGCTATGCACTTGTGCTTTATCGGCGTCAAATACATTGATCATCATATTGCTAGCGGTTGGTGCCCACACTGATACATCAATTGCATTGTTATTATAATGCACGCCTAACATGGCTTCATTCGCGTCACTTTCACCTTCGGTGTACAGTGCATCAAGGGCTTTTGCTGTTTGCACTAAACTTGCTTCAAGTAGCTTACCGTCCGCATCGTAGCCTGCAATTGCTAACTGCTGCTTAATGAGCTGTTTAGCTGTTTCGCCATCCCAATTACCTTGGTAAGCAGTCCACTCAGCTAAATGAGGTACTTTTGCAGCTTGCTCATCACTTAACTGTGTTGCTGTAAGCTCAACGGTCTCACCATTTAAACCTGTATCTAAGTCAACCTCTAGCTCAGCGGTTGCAGATGAGTGTAACTTGATGATTTGCGAAAGCTCATTACTAGGCTTATACAACACCGTATTTAAGTCAATCCAATGCGCTGATGCACCATCAATTGCAACTGGGCGTTCCCCAAGGTCTGCAACTGGGAACTCAAATACAGATGGCTCACCGTCAAAGGTAAAGTTCATGCGCACAAAACGTTCATCGTCTTGCATTAGTGGCATAGTTAAGTCCACGTCACCATGGGCTTTGCCGGTGCCTTCTGTACCAATATGTATGATGAAATTAGCACATTCGGTATAGTCTTCTTTAAGTGCCACAATCCAGTAAGCACCATAATTTGGATCAATACCGTCGTATTCGTGACCATCAGCCCAATCGGTTGCATCAAACGGTGGCGCATAAGCATCACAACCGTCGGTATTCCATGAATGTAAGCGGTAGCCTTCGTACCCTTCATTTTCATCGCGTTTATAAAATAATACAGCTTCGTTATCTCCAGCAAAAACAACTGGATCAGGCAAATCCGGGTTGTAGCCATTGATACAGCTTTCATTGTTCGCATCTGGAAATAACGGTGCGTCGCAAGAGATAGGCTCGGGATCAACGCATTGAGTTCCTTCGGTGTTAGGGACTTGTGGTACGTTACAAGTTAAAAGAGTTTGCCCAGCTTCTACATCGCTACTACCTGAACCACCACAGCCATAAAGTAACGTTAAACTCACAGCGAATAGCAAATGAGTCATTTTAGTTATTATATTCATTATGTATGCTCCAATTTGCATTAATGGCTATAGGTAAAACCTAAATAAACCTGACGTCCAAAGTACTGGGTAGTCCCAGTAATACTTTCATTACCAAAGTAGCTTTGAGTGGGTTCATCGGTGAGGTTATTAACCTGTAGCAACATGCCAAATGAGTCTGTAAATTGGTAAGAGGTTTGAAAATCGACCACAGTCTCGGCATCAAAATTAACCACTTGTTCATTGATAGCCACTTGCTCTGACACAAAGTCTGAGCGGTAGCGCACGTTAAGGCGGGTTTCAAAGTTATCTAAACTATAAAACAAAGTGCCGTTTAACACGTTTTTAGATAAACCAGGTAAACCTTGAGTCGTCGTGTCGCCACCTAAGCTAGTGATAGATTCAACTTCGCTTTCGGTGTAGGAGTAGCTGCCGTTAAAGCCTAAACCATCAAAAGGCGCAGGTAAGAATGAAAAAACTTGTGTATAAGCAAGCTCAATACCGCGAATATAACCGCCATTGGCGTTATTAACTGCGGTTGTATATGTGCCATTGGTGGTAGCTACTTGCTCGCCGCTGACTGGATTTTCTATATAGTCAGGGACGTTAAAGCCATTACCCTTAAAGTCAAACCCCTCTATCGCAATCGTATCGATAAACGAATCTATATTTTTATAAAAACCAGCCACAACTAACGCACCATCTGATTCATCAAAATAATGCTCATAAGAGATATCGTATTGGTCGGCATAAAATGGTTTTAAGAATGGATTATTAGTACTTGAGCCGTTAATTTTACCTGTAGTTTTATCTGCCTGTGCACTAGCATCTCCCGCTAGGCGATTGATTGGTGGACGCGACATAACTTTAGCTGCGGCAAAACGCAATTGCGTGTTATCCGTTAACTGAAAGTTTAAGTTAAGTGATGGCAGGTAGTCGGTGTAGGTCGTGCCAAGCACATTTGGTAAATAGTTTTGATTTACAATGCCGATGCTGTCGGTAATATTTTGTGCGCCTAGCGCTAAATCCCCGTTGACGTTCTCTAAAATAGTGGCCGATTGGTCAGTATCTACACGGCGAATACCAATATTACCCAGCACGGGCATATTGCCAATCTCAGCATTAATATTAAGCATAGCGTACGCTGAAAGCACTTCTTCATACACTGAGCCACTTTGCAACATAGTCCATGAATAGTTTGTGGTGTAACCCTGTGCATCAACCACCCCATCAGCGTTACCCCATGTAGTTACAGGTGTCGGAGCACCTTCAGGGAACCACGCATTCAGCGCTTTATCAACATCTATTGCTAAGTAGGATGGAAAGTAGCTAAACTCGCCTTGCCAATCCACCACATCAACCATGTCATCAGTTAAACGAAGTGGTGGCTCACTTGCTGAAAACGCACCATCATCACCATATTCAAACACAGAACGGTTATTGCTATATTCACGGTCAGAATAACGCGCACCAAATTCAACTGAGCTGAACCAGTTATTATCTAGTTCATATTTCAAATCGAGACGATAAGCTGTTACTTCATCTTCATTTTGAAAAGGGTAAATACCGTACTTACTCACCATAACACGGTCTATGTCGCTAAATGCGGCTGCCTGATTAAAACCTACATCGGGCAGGTTGAGACCATTAAGCTGATAATTTATTGACACATTATTATCAAGTACCGGTTCTTCAGCGCTAGCATCTTCTGCCACTAATGCCCAAAGTAAACCATTGCGAAAGTTACTTTTTGCTCGTGACAAAGACACATCCATGTTGACATTTAAACGCTCTGTTACTTGCCAATCCGCGTTAACGCCGTAACTGTCTACTTCGTCAAAATCTTGATTGTCATCGTTAACGATTTCAATTCGGGTATAGCTTTTTGAGGTACGATTAACGGCTGCACCAATAACTGAATTACCCTCTAACTGCGCATTGGTAAAAGTTGCAGATGGGCCACCAAGTTTAACTCGCAAACCACGGGCAAATGACTCAGTATCAAAGCGTGATAAAAACACATCCCCCTTCAACTTAAAGTTATCTACAGGTATCCACTCAATCGCTGCCATGTAACCGTTACGGGTTTCTTCACCGCCTAAGTGCTGGAGCTCAAAACCCTCACTGATGTATTCGTTCTCTGGGTTTACTTCAGGGCCACCAGTATCATTTGCCAAGCCATCTATTTCTTTATTATCGTTATAAGCGAGGCCAATAAATTGCGTTGCTACACTAGGTTGAAATAGACGCGCATAACCGAGTGCAACCCCTAGGGTGTCGTCAAGGTATTTACCTTGATATGAAAAACTAATGCGATCGCCAAACTCTGTGGCGTCATGCACTTCTGAGGCACGGTCGTTATACATACCTCTGGCGTTAACCACAAACTTATGTTGCTTTTCATTATCAAGCGGACTGGCTGTTTGTAGCTCTACCGTACCTGCAACACCGCCTTCAATGAGCGATGCTTTTGGTGATTTATAAACGGCAGCAGAACTAATTAGCTCCGACGGGTATTGATCAAACTCAATACTGCGACTACCACTTGTAGATACTTGCTCTCGACCATTGAGGGTTGAGAATACAAATCCACCCGACATGCCTCGAATATTTATTTCGGCGGCTTGGCCACCTGTGCGTACAGCTGAAATCCCCGGTAGTCGAGTAAGCGCATCTGCCATTGATACATCAGGTAGCGCCCCTAAATCATCAGCAGATAGCTGCTCTGACACTGTATCTGTAAAACGTTTTTGGTTAAGTGATTGAATTAAGCTTCGGCTAAAGCCTGTTACTTCAATAACCTCTAGATCATCATCTAACTGTGGATTGACTGTCGCTTGTGCATCACTTTCAGCTGCGGCCAATGCACTGCTGGCTGCAAACATTGCGAGCATTAATGCACTCAGTTTAAATTTCCCCATGAGCTTCCTACCCTATTGATTTTATAATTGTGTGCGATTTATTTTTAAATTGTGGATAAAATAAAACCAACAAAGTGTAACCAAAAAGTAAAATAAGTGTGATGAATACGTATGCACTAATAAGGGTAACGTCTAGCTCTGAGAAGTAACTTGTCGCCAAATGTTACGATTGGGCAACTAACGTGAAATGAATAGAGGGTTTGGTATGGAAAAAAGTAAGCAATAAATGTTCAGTCTGAGCCCCAAATTTTTTATTTGGTCCAGAAAACTGGATGATTTAATATTACGTTGTTAAAACGACACGTACGGCAAGGGCTATAAAAATCACCGCGAGAACTTTATCAAGCCAAGGTGATGACTTAGTAAACGCAAATCGTTTTTTTGACAGTTCTGTGAGTGCTGCCACTAACAAATACCAGCCAGTATCAATAACAAATACGGTTAAACACATGATCATGCCCACTTTAAAAGTTAGGTTTGCAGGGTCAATAAACTGTGAGAATAAGGCTAAAAAGAACACCGCAAGTTTGGGGTTCAAAAATGCAATAGCAAAACCATCTTGCAACGCTTGTTGAGCACTACCACTTTGCTGCGCAACTTGAAGCTCATCAGCACTGGGTTTTGCTAATAAAATCTTAATACCTAAATATGCTAAATACGCAGCACCTAAGTAAACTAACACTTGATACACAGTGGGAAACTGTAACATCAATGCACCAAGACCAAGCAAAGATGCCGCTGCATAAAAGCCAACACCTACCCCATGACTAATAGCCGCAAGCATGCCATTTTTCATACTGCCATGAATACTGTGCTTCAAAACCACAGCCAAACTGGGCCCAGGAGACATCGCACCCATCATACAAATGGCGACTAAACTGAGCCAAAGTGATAGTGTCATTTATAACTGATACTCAAAATCATAAAAATGAGTTCCGTCTTCAATGCGAATACTCATTTTACCACTAAGCCCTTCAAGCTCATTACTACCAGAATCAGGTATAACATTTAAAATTAATGAATCTTGGCCTTTATCCATGGTGCCAAAGTGCTGCAATACAAAACTACCTTGCTTACCTGCAAGTGTGCCAACCACTTGCTCAATAGCAACATAGCCTGCACTGCCTTGGGTGGTAGTCATCGCGCTGAGCATTTCGCCAGTGCTAGTTGCATCAAGAGAACCTGTAAAGGTTTTATCAATCGACATACGGCCTAAATTTACACCATCAATGCCTTTTGCATAGCCTTCAATGGGGTTGAGTTTAACGTTAAATTCACCGGTTACTTTATGAGTTGCCATGTTAGTCCCTTAGTTGTTATGAAGTTAGTTATTGAAATTACAATTTAAGTAACCATATCTATACCCTATTGCACAAAAAGAATCCAGCATGAGCACCAGTAAAGCCGAGCCAAAAGACAAAGCTGCTTTTAGTAGTTTAATTCCAATTTTTCAATTCATTAAACCCTATAAATGGGTGGTATTTTCGGCGCTTGTTGCGCTACTTGTCACCGCTGGAGTTAATTTATCGCTAGGCCAAGGGGTTAAATTTGTCATCGATCATGGCTTTATTGCGGGCTCCCAAGCGCAATTAAAACAAGCGGTGCTAGTACTAATAGGGCTGATCAGTTTATTAGCTGTTGGAACATTCAGCCGTTTTTATTTAATGTCGTGGATTGGCGAACGTGTTAGTAATGATATTCGTAAAGCGGTGTTTGATCGCATCGTCACTCTGCACCCAAGTTACTTTGAAGAAAACCGCAGCGGCGAGCTCATGTCGCGCTTAACCACTGACACCACCTTACTGCAATCCATTATAGGCTCATCGTTTTCAATGGCATTGCGCAGCGCACTGATGCTTATTGGCGGCTTAGTGATGCTGCTCGTCACTAACTTAAAACTCACTTTAGTGGTGGTTGCTTGTGTGCCGTTAGTATTAGTGCCGATGATGGTTTTTGGCAAAAAGGTACGCAAACTCGCGAGTTCTAGCCAAGACGCGATTGCCGACATTAGCACTTACGCTGGGGAGATCATTCAAAATATCAAAGTGGTGCAAAGCTATAGCCATGAACAACGCGAGCAACAGGCCTTTGCTCTTGAAACCGATAAAGCATTTAATGTAGCTAAAAGCCGTATTAAGCAGCGCTCATTTTTAATTGCCGCGGTTATATTTTTAACCTTTAGTGCCATTAGCGTCATGCTTTGGGTTGGCGGCACTGACGTACTTGCAGGCACTATGACCGGAGGGGAACTCGGTGCCTTTGTGTTTTACGCTATTATGGTAGCAATGTCGGTAGCCACCGTTGCCGAAGTATATGGTGAGCTACAACGCGCCGCTGGCGCTGCAGCACGACTACTTGAGTTATTAGCGGTAAAAAGTGAGATTGTAAACCCTGAAACACCGCTTGATGATCAATTGCAAACAAATAAAGAGTCAGCTGCCATAGAGCTCAATAACATTAGCTTTAATTATCCGTCACGTCCTGATGTAAGCGCACTTAAAAATGTATCACTAACTATCGCACAAGGCCAAACAGTAGCAATTGTTGGCCCATCTGGTGCAGGTAAAACCACTCTTTTGAACTGCTACAGCGCTTTTATGACCCAGCCACCGGCGATATTAAGTTTCATAGTATTAACATTAAAGATTTATCACTCAATACCCTGCGTAATAGTATGGGTATGGTGGCACAAAACCCGATTTTATTTAGCTCAGATGTAATGCACAACATTCGCTACGGCAACCCAGATGCAAGCGATGAGCAAGTTTATGCTGCGGCTAAGCATGCCCATGCTGATGATTTTATACAACAGTTACCAAACGGCTATGAAAGCTTTTTAGGTGAACAAGGAGTGCGTTTATCTGGCGGGCAAAAACAGCGGATTGTGCTCGCTCGCGCAATATTAAAAGACCCTGAAATACTATTGCTTGATGAAGCAACCAGTGCTCTTGATGCGCAAAGTGAGCACCATGTACAAGCCGCGCTGGAGCATTTAATGCAAAATCGGACTACGCTGATTATTGCCCACCGCTTAGCTACAGTAAAACATGCAGATGTAATCGTAGTGATGGAGCAAGGTGAAATTATCGCAACGGGCACTCACCAACAATTATTAGCGACAAATCCGCTTTATCAAAAATTATGTGAGCTGCAGTTTAATAGGGATTGAAGGAAAGCGGTAAAATTGAATTCATCAGATACAATTTAAATCACTACCGATCTTTAAAGGAATGAGCATGGACAAAAAATTTGATAGTTTCAAACCAAGTATACCTAGTAATCACCTAGCATTCCCAGTAACAACAACTTCAGTGAAGTCCAGAGTTTCAGTACTGAAATCAGTATTCAAGCAAGTTGAGGCGATGCAAGATGAATATAAAGACTTATTAATAGAACTAAATGAAAGAGAGCTTGAGCGGACTAAGCATGAGGATACAGATGATAATTACAATTCCAACTTTAGCCATGAGCTATACGACTTAGATTTTACTTTCTATCGAGTTCATCGTATATCTTCCGTTTTAACGATGTACACATACCTAGAGAATACTCTAAATCGTATTTGTCAATTAAAACAAGCTGAAAATAATATACCAATCACTGTTACTGATCTTTCAAAAAGCGGTATAGAACGTGCTAAAACTTATTTGGAAAAATTTAAGCTTGTTGATTTTTCTGGATGCAATGGTCATTGGTCAAAAATAAAGAACTTAAGTAGATTAAGAAATACTTTAGCCCATGCTGAAGGCGATATTGAGTATAGCAATAATTTAGATGAAAAAAGGATATCTCAAATCCAAGGATTAAGCCTTTCAGGATCAACCATAATGATTTCTGATACATATATTATCGAGGCGCTAGATAATATTGAGGACTTTTTAGTGTATGTGTGTGAAAGCTGAAGTAAGTATGTAACTTAGCATTGATATCAAATATTAATACTTATCCACATAAGCATTTTAAGGTTAGATAAGAAGCTAGCGACAGTATACTTGATTACTGTCGCAGCTAACTTGGTAACCAAAACTATAAGGTAAGTATTAACCTTCAGTATTTGGCACGATTTGAATTTCTACACGGCGGTTTTGCGCGCGACCGTTAGCACTGTCGTTACTGGCGATTGGCTGGGTTTCACCGTAGCCGCGAGTGCTGATACGCCCAGCTAGAATTTGTTGATTCACTAAGTAGCTTTTCACACTTTGTGCACGCTGCTCAGATAGTGTCATATTGTAGCTATCTTTACCTGTGCTATCGGTATGACCTTCAATGCTAAGGAAGGTTTTTTCATATTTGTTCATTACTTTAGCAATCGCATCTAAGGTGTTATGAAAACCCGATGAAATATATGATTGGTCTGTCGCAAAGGTAATATTTGACGGCATAACTAAGCGTAAGTTGTCACCTTCACGGACTATTTCAACACCAGAACCGGCGAGTTCATCACGAAAAGCCTGCTCTTGCTTATCCATGTAATCACCAACAGCTGCACCGGCTAAGGCCCCTATTGCAGCGCCAATAAAAATACGCTTGTCATCGTGGTCACCTGTTGCTTTACCTAGTACAGCACCTGTTGCAGCACCAATACCTGCGCCCATGCCAGTATTATTGGTTTCACAACCTGTCAGTAATACACCTACGATTGTTGCTGTTAGTAGTGGTTTAGTTAACGTCATGGTAAGTCCTTGCCTCTAAATACTCATTTGCTAGTAAGTATGCAAAGCTGTCCATGAACAAACTATGAAGAATCAGTTAAAAGCCCAGCGACTCTCGATCTACGGCGGGTAATTTATAAGGTGCAACGAGTTTCGTTAATTCGCCGCTATCAGCCAGCTTTTTTAGTTGCTCATCAATACGCTTAGCCAAATCAGTGCTATGAAACTGCTTGCTTAGAGCAAGGTAGCCATAAATGGTATCGCTGTGACGGTAATCCATTTTCACGAGTTTATTAGCCGGTTGATTTAAAACACTCATTGCATGATCCGTTGTGCTTTCAATGCCGACCACTAAATCCACTCGACCTTTTACTAGTAAATCAATAGCCGTCTTTTCGGTCAATACAGGAACTTTAATTAACTTATCATCCTCATTAAAGCGCTTAAAATATGCAGCTCCGCGCATAATGGCTATTTTCTTTCCATATAAGTCATCGTAGTGCTTAATTTCTAACTTGCTTTCATGACGCGCATAAAATACAAACGACGAGGTGATCACCATATAAGGAGGCGTAACAAACTGCATCAATTTCTGGCGTTCAGGTGTAAGTATTAACCCTCCCATCGCGTTAACTTCACCATTTTCAAGCATTCTGATACAACGAGAAAATGGGCAACCTACTAATTCTAATTTAAAATCAAGTTGCTGCTGCATTAACTGAAAAATATCAACAATAGCGCCAGTGATTTCACCACTTTCTGATATTTGGCTATATGGTGGACCATGATCCACAGCTAATGAGACCTTAGTTATAGCAACGGCCGCATGAGAACTGTTGCTCACACAAAGCATAATGCCAATAAAAACGGAAACTATAAATCGCATATCTACTTTATTTTAGCTATCACCTACTCTTATTGTAGACAAGTACATAGATTAATAACCATAAAATTGTCACTAAAGTTTGTAATAATGAAACATAAACGTGCTAAAGGAAAATAAATCCATTATGTTACTCGCTATTTTTAAACAGTTTTTTTTACTTGGTTGCATGAGCTTTGGCGGCCCTGCAGCACACCTTGGATATTTTAAACGCCACTTTGTCGATAACCTTAAGTGGTTAAACACCCAGCGTTATGCACAGTTAATTAGTTTAAGCCAAGCATTACCAGGGCCTGGGTCAAGCCAAGTGGGGTTCGCTATCGGTGTTGAGCGTGGTGGCTTATTAGGTGGAATCGCAGCTTTTATAGGCTTTACGCTACCATCATTATTGATCATGATATTACTTGCTATCAGTGCTCATCAATTTGATGCAATTTACTTTGCTATTATCGCCGGATTAAAGTTGTTTGCAGTAGTAATTGTCACTGATGCAACACTCAGTATGGCAAAAAGCTTTTGCACCAGCAGAGTATTAAAAGTATTAGCCGCTTCGAGCACCTTGTTGCTTATAATAATACCTAGCCTTGCAAGTCAAATAGCGGTACTACTGATAGCTGCAACTATTGGCGCTATTTGGCCAATGTTAAACTTAACTGATAACAATGAACCGCAATCCGTAACCAAAGCAGGCGTTAACTGGATTGCTTTGCTGCTATTTGCCTTACTGCTGATAATAAGCTTTCTGCCCATGACTGAAAGCAGTGCATTATTTGCCCCATTTTATCAAGCTGGCGCTATGGTGTTTGGTGGTGGGCACGTTGTACTGCCAATACTTCAAGCTGGTTTACCAACACTCAATACCGAGCAATTTTTAACAGCCTATGCCAGCGCTCAAGCAGTACCTGGGCCTATGTTTACTATAGCAAGTTATTTAGGGACACAATTTGAGGGTATTCAGCCTATAGTAGGTGCATTAATTGCCACAACATTAATTTTTCTACCAGGACTGTTACTAATGTTTGCTTTGCAGCGTAGTTGGTTGCAGTTAGCCCAGCACCCTCGTTTTGCAAGCAGTATTGCTGCACTTAACGCTGCGGTTGTGGGCTTTCTTGCGGCGGCACTATACTCACCAATTTGGACTTCAGCAGTTCACAACGTTTGGCATATAGCGCTGGTAATCGCCGCATTTGCATGGCTAAAATTCGCCAAGCCACCTATATGGTGGCTATTAATTGGCTTTATTCTGATGGGTCTTGGGCAGCATTATTTGCCACTTTAACGGTCGGTTTAATCCCCGTCGAACCATTTATTGCAGGGCTAAACTGCCCTGTAACACTTTGATAAGGACGTAAATCAAACAGCGGTAATACCGCAAGTAGATGATCCATTATTTCGGCTTGTAAATGTTCGAATGATATCCATCGCTTATCTTGGCTAAAGCAGTAGAACTCAATGGGTAAACCATGATTTAGCGGCTGTAGCTCACGCACCATTAAGGTTAATGAGGTGTTTATTTTGTCATGTTGCTTTAAATAGCCTTCAGCATAACGACGAAACAAGCCTAAATTTGATACCGGCTCAGGCAAACTGTTCATTTTTATATAGTCTTTTAGGGCAATGGTTTGACCAATAGTTTTTGTAAGCTCGTCATCAGCTAAGCGAATACTATTCATATCAATATTAAGAGAGCGTTTAATACGGCGGCCGCCAGACTCTTGCATACCACGCCAATTTTTGAATGAGCCAGCTACCAACATGTAAGTTGGGATAGTCGTAATTGTATTATCCCAATTACGTACTTTTACTGTGTTTAAGCCTAAGTCGATGACTTCACCGTCTGCGCCGTAATTATCAACTTGGATCCAATCTCCGTAGGTCACTAAACGATTTGCAGCTATTTGGATACTCGCGACAAAACCTAAAATGGTGTCTTTAAATACCAGTAAAGTAACCGCCGCAATAGCACCAAAACCAGACAAAATATAAGTAGGTGACTTTTCAAGTAAAATACTAACAATTAAGATTGCACAGATTATGAAGGTGATCAGCTTCACAACTTGAATCAATCCTTGTATTGGCACTTCACGAGCAAATTCTAGTTGGTTATAAATTGCTCCAGCGATACTCACTATACTGCTAATGATAAAACCAACATGAATGATCAACAGGGTTTGACCTATGGTTTTAAATACTTCGGCGGCAAATTCACCAACAGGATAAATACTATCGAATGTAGCCAAAAACAATACACAGCAAAGCATGCCTGCAAAGCGACGATTAAGCTTTGTAAGTAATGGCGAGAGGGAGCCAATTCGCTCAGGTGAGAGTTTAGTTACCACGGCCTGAATGCCTGGTAACATTAAGCGCCGAGTAAATAAATACACAATCAGTAATGTACATACTCCAATAGCAGTAGCAGCTAGTGAGCCGAATAGTTCAGCATCCGGCATTCCCTCAAACCAAGGGGTCACAAGCTGCTGTAGACGAGTCGATGAAGTCACGGTAGTTCAATCTCCTTATTGTTGATTATTGCAGTCTCAAAGCCTTGCTCTGCATAGGCTATAGCCAGTTCACTATCTTTTTCTAACCATAACCGATTAATCGACTCTTGGAAACGAGTCCTAAACTGGCTATCTTGTTGGTAGTTACCTAATAACTCGAGGCCCACAGGCACTACAGTAATATTAACGCTCACTTTATTTAAGCGCCCGCGTAAAAAGCTACCACAAATATGATTACTCTGTGCTTGGTATACCAGCGTGGTATTAAGAATGGCATCAAATTGTTCACCTAGAACTTCAAGCGCAAATGCGACACCACCAGCTTTGGGCTTTAATAAATACTTAAATGGGCTTTGCTGTGTTTGGTGCTTTGCCTTGGTAAAACGCGTGCCTTCAACAAAATTAATGATAGTGGTTGGATGACTGCGAAAATTACGGCAGCTATGCTTAGTGCGTGCAACATCAAGGCCTTTTAATGCAGGATTTTTAGCGAGCTGAGCTTTACTAACACGCTTCATAAATGGCATACCCATAGCCCAAGCGCCTGAGCCAATAAGCGGCACATACTTAAGCTCATCTTTTAAAAAGAACTTAGGAGCAGGTAATACATCAATGGCACTAAGCACTATAATATCGAGCCAACTAAAATGATTCGATATCAGCAAGTACCAACCAAGTTTATTTACATCACCATTAATAACTGTTGTGATTTGCGCATTGCTCAATTTTAACCCGAGCCGGTTACCACTACACCAACCTTGATACGCACTATGTAACAAGTTACTTACCCACCCCATGGGCAATACTAGTTTTATTAAGCCCAGTACTAAAACAACACAGCCCCACAGTAAGGTATTACTAAAAAGTACAACCCCCACAATTAGGCCATTCAGCCATTTTGGAATAACACTATTTAGCATGTGCACTCACTATTAATGATCACTTAGCTTGTTGCTCAAGCTTTACTAATTGCTGCTCTTTCTCATGCCATAAACGGTTTAACTCTGATTGAAAGCCAACTCTAAACTCAGAATCCCCGGTGTAATCGCCTATTAACTCTTGGCTTACAGGTAACACTTCAACGTGCACGTTGATGTTTTTAACCCGGCCACTGGCAAAATCGACAAACGTAGGTATGCCATCGGGGTAATGAATTGTCACATTCACTACTTTAGAAATTTGCTCTCCCATCGCTTGCATTACAAAAGCAATACCGCCCGCTTTTGGTTTTAATAAATGCGGGAATGGGCTATTTTGGCGTTGATGCTTAGCTTGAGTAAACCGCGTGCCTTCAACAAAATTAACAATACTCACTGGCATTTCTTTAAACTTTTCACACGCTTTACGGGTTGTTTCTAAGTCTTTACCGCGCAGTTTAGGATTCTTTTTTAAGCTGGCTTTTACTGGTGCGGGTCATGAATGGGAAGTCTAAAGCCCACCAAGCTAAGCCAAGAATCGGCACATAGATGAGCTCTTTTTCAAAAAGAAATTTAAAAACGGAATTTTACGATTTAATAAGCGCTGTAAAACTAAAATGTCGACCCAGCTTTGGTGATTAGCAATAATCAAATACCAATCTTTGAGTTGAACTTGCTCAAGGCCCGTTACATTTAGCTGATAAGGTGTAAATATATTTTGATTTAATGAGTTGCAGCTCACCCACATAGAGGCGCACTTTTTAGCCGCCCAACTCATCGCTTTTTGCAATGGTTTAATTGGCAGTAATTTAATTAAGCCAAAAAGAAAGATTGGTATAAACCAAATTACCGTATTTAAGGTGTAAAAGAAAATACTAAACACACAGCGAATCATCGACATTACTACTTAATTCCTTTCATCAAATTTAATCTTCAAAATACGTGTAACCAGCAAGTCCTGCATTTAGCTCTACTAAATACTGTGCTTTTTCGCTATCACTGATACTTAATTTTGCGACAGTTGCTGCAAAGTTCTCGGCTAAAATTTCGCTATCATAGTCTACAAACTTTAATACATCCTTAACGCTATCACCCTTTATCGCATTTGTTAGTTGATAGCCTTGTTCGTTCAACTCAACATGCACCGAATCAGTGTCACCAAATAAGTTATGTAAATCACCTAAGATCTCTTGGTATGCGCCCACCATAAACATGGCAACATGGTATTGCTGCCCCGGAACATATTGCGGTATTGGTAAACTTGTTTCAATTCCAGCTCCTTCAACGTATTCGCGAATTTGCCCGTCTGAGTCACAGGTTATATCTTGGATAATGGCGCGTTGCGTTAATGGTTTATCTAAATTCTCAATTGGCATTACTGGGAATAGCTGCTGAATACCCCATACATCTGGTAACGACTGAAACAGTGAAAAGTTAACGAATAGCTTATCGGCAAGTTTTTCATTTAAGTCATCAAGTACTTCACGGTGAGCCCGAGCGTTACTTAATGATGCCCGAACACGATGTAGAATTGTAAAGTACAGCTGCTCTATTTTAGCCCACTCTAACATGCTTACTAAACCATGCACGTACTGATCATGCGCTTCACTAAATAAGTGCATCGCATCGTGATAAATTTCAAGCGCCATACGCGGATTCAAACGCTGTAAACATTGCCACATTTCATCAAGCACTAATACACTGTTAGGTTCAGGTGCGCTTGGGTTCAGATGATTTGGCGCTTGTTCAACGTCAATAACATCGGTAATTAATACCGCATGATGCGCTGTAAGCGCTCGACCTGACTCTGTAATAATGGCCGGATGTGGTAAATCATGCTGTTCACACACCTCCGCGAACGCATTCACAACATTGCGAGCGTACTCATCTACTGTGTAGTTCATTGAACAGGCACTGCGTGAACCTGAACCTTCATAATCAACGCCGAGTCCACCGCCCACATCGACGGTATTTAATGGCACACCTAATTGGGTTAACTCAGCAAAATGGCGCGAACATTCGCGTAAAGCTCGGTGAATATCACGAATATTGGCAATTTGTGAGCCGATATGAAAATGCACCATTTGCATTAAATGCAATTTATTATGTTGTTTAAGTACCTCAACCGCATTAAGCACCTGCCCCGCAGTTAAACCAAATTTGCCTTTTTCACCGCCGGTATTTTGCCATTTACCCTTACCCACAGAATTTAAGCGAATACGAATACCAATAGCTGGCTCAATGCCTAAATCATCAATTTCAGCTAGCAAGGTGGTCGGTTCTGATAGCTTTTCAACAACCACTTTAACCTTGTGGCCCATCGCTTGACCAATACAGGCTAGGCGTAAGAATTCGCTATCTTTATACCCATTACACACAATAGTGATAGGTGATGTTGCCACTCCTAAAATAGCCATAAGCTCTGGTTTTGAGCCAGCTTCAAGACCTACTAAACCACTTGGGTGAGCTAACAGTTTACTCACGACTGAACGCTGCTGGTTTACTTTTATTGGGTAAACACAGGTGTAGTGACCATGATAGTCGCGCGCATCTCGGGCTTTGCCAAACGCACTGGTGAGAGTATCAACTCGGTTTTGCAAAATATCAGTAAAGCGCACTAACACAGGCAGTGTTAGACCTTGTTTTTTAAACTGCTCAGTTAAATCAGTTAATGAAATAGCAGCTTTGCTTTGGTCACCATCAGGATAAGCCACCAGCTCGCCTTGGCTATTAATATCAAAGTAACCATCACTCCAATGAGCAACGTTATAGGTAGCGCGTGCTGTGTCTAAACCCCAAGTCATGGCAAATTCTTCTTAATTCTTAAGTTGGCAATTACGTGTTTAATCATGCATTTTAATACGTCATAACTCGCTAAGCTAACAAAAATTAACCTTTAAGCCAAAGCTAGGATAAAATATTCGCTATACTGATAAAATTTCATTGAGCAAAACGCCAACCACTGGCAGAATTGCCCCTTTTTCATACTCAACTAAAAAGTGTAGCTAGCGACATGGCAAATTTAGATCAAAGCAAATGGTTTACCGAAATAAGCGAACGTGACGGCAGTGCGTTTTCTCTACGCATTAATAAAAAATTAGACGAAAAACAGTCTCCTTTTCAAAAAGTAGAAATGTTCGAAACCACAGATTTTGGTAACTTAATGATTATTGATGGTTGCACTATGGTAAGTAGTCGCGAGAACTTCTTTTACCATGAAATGATCAGTCACCCTGCACTATTAGCTCACCCGAATCCTAAGAATGTCGTGATCATTGGCGGTGGTGACTGCGGTACTTTACGCGAAGTACTAAAACACCCAAGTGTTGAGGCAGTAACACAAATAGATATTGATGAAGTCGTTACGCAAATGTCGCTAAAATACTTCCCAGAGTTATGTGAAGCAAATCAAGACCCACGTGCAACGGTGATGTTTGATGACGGTATTAAATATATGCGTGAACTACCAAGTGATTCTATCGATATAGTGATTGTTGATGGTACTGATCCAGTTGGCCCAGGTGAAGGCTTGTTCAACCATGCTTTTTACACGAGCTGCTTAAACGCCCTTCGCCCTGGCGGTATTATGGTACAACAAAGTGAATCTCCACTAATGCACATGCCGCTACTAGTCGAAATGCGCGATGCCATGACTGAAGTAGGCTTTAAGGATTTGCAAACCCTGCCTTTCCCACAACCAATTTACCCAAGCGGTTTATGGTCAGTGACGCTAGCACGTAAAGATGAAGTATTTGCAGGCTTTAGAGAAGATGCTGCTAGTGAGCTTGCTCAAAGTACTGAATACTATAACAGTGGTATTCACCACGGCGCATTAGCTACACCTAATTTTATGAAGCGTGCCTTTGATAAAAAATAAGGTGTTTTAAAAAGTAAGGGGCTCCAAGAATCCCTTGCTTTTTTCATGCTGGTCTAAAAACGCCATTGAGCATTTAGGCTAATTTGTTGCTGGGAAACTTTTTCTGCTATGTCCATAGCGGCACGATTATCTACTTGGCTATGTAATGCAGACCCTTCAATACCTAACTGCCATTGTGGTGAAAGCTGATAACGCCAAGTTGCTGTAACCCCTTCGCCATGACTAGCATTTGGATCAAATGCCCAATCGTCTTTATCTGTTACTTCAAAGTAGTCATAACGAATAGATAGCCTATGAGATGCCATTTTATGGCTCAATAAAACAAAGTGGCTATAAAAACGGTTATCTACACCTCGTGTATCTCCCATCGCCGTACTACCAGACATAACCTGAGTAATTAAACGTGTTTTAGCATTGAATTTATATAACCATGCAGCGCTTGCAAAACGTGTATCCCACGCGTATTGCCCAGTACTGTAATTTACAGCAGCTGGGTCACCATTATTATCATAGTAATAGAATCGAAATTGCGACTTTTTTAAATAATCCCAATGTACACCAGCATAATAACCAAAGCGGCCATCAATCTCTTCAAACGGCAAAACCTGATTAGCTTGAAATTGCAGTTGAGGCGTATCAAGCGATGCAACAGCGGCAAATGCCACTTCTTCGTTCAGTGTTGTTTGGCGGTCATGCATCGCAAAACCACGCCAAGCTAAAAGCGTACCTGCGGGGTCATTACCTTTAAATGTAGCACCAACAAAGGCAAAGCTATGCTTACTATTAAAACTGCGACCAGGGCGTTTAATTGTTGCTTCTACGCCCAAAGTACGCACTTCCTCGCCAATCCATGAGTTTATCGCAGAATTCGTGTAATTGTAGGGAGATATCCAGCCCATATCAGGGTTTTCTAGTGACAATAAGGGATAAAAACCACCAGCGCGAACATGCCATTTATATTTGCTACTAGTCAGAGGTTTATACTGCAAATACACTTGACTGAACCCAAGCGTTGGTTCAGGGTCTTGATAGGCATTAATCACCCCATGCGCAGACCAACCACTTGTTATATCGGCTCTAAAATCGATTAACCCTTGCGTAAGTACAATACCGTCGGTATCAGTGTCGTAGCGATAAAGCCCTACACCACCTTCTTGCCAAGTAGCGTAGGAATCGCCTTTTATTGCACCTACTTGCAATAAACCTTTTACTTGCGCAGTGGCATTTGACACAACAGCCAGAAGGGCAAAACCTAATACGACTCTAATATTCATCAAATTCATCTACACCAATTGCAATACGCGGAGTTACTTTTTGTTTTAATTGATAGTTGAAATCTGTATCACTAACTGTAACGGTTTGCGACTCTGTTGAGCTAATATCGCCAAATCCTTCGTGCCATACACTAAGTGTGTATTCACCTGGCGGTACATCAAAAGAAAACTGGCCTTGCTCGTTTGTTATGCCATAAAATGGGCTATCAACAACCACTATATAACCAAGCATCCAATCGTGGATATTACAGCCAAGCTCAACAACCCCAGCTTGATCAAAGGTGATCGGCACTTGCGGTTGTTCACGATAAAGCTTTAATTCAAACGCCTTGCTTTTAGAAAACGAATAAACGTGATGCATAATCGAATCTAAATTAGGAAATTCGACCTCGGCATTTTGCTCAACCACCAACACATGCGGAGTAAACTGGCGATCCTTTTGCGACATGGTAAATGACTGATTAGTGCGAGCCTTATTCTCTGAGGCTTGTAACGGGGTTAACCACGCCACCACATTTGCTACAGTTTGCTGATCTAAATCAGAAATTGTCACGGTGACGGCATAGCTTTTAACTGAAATAAAAGCTAAAAGTACAAAGGTGATGAATTTCATATTGGCTATTCTAATTATTTTGCATACCAGTATAGACCTGTTTTATAGATACTTTATTACTTATTTTAAAAAATTATTGAATTGAATACGTATGTAGCTACCTCGTAAATTCCCCCCCGTGCGTTTTATGCTAACTAACTGAACTCTGGATAACTTACCCAGTTAGACATAAAGGACACACAATGCGATTACCTTTACTACTACTAGCGCTTTTATCAAGCAGTGGCTTCGCTAAAGAAGCAACTGTTGAATCACCAAACAAAAAAATCAAAATAACCATATCAGATCAAAATACCACGCCTCATTATTCAATCAGCTTTAACAATAAAAATGTTATTGAAAACTCATCCCTAGGATTTGAGTTTAAGCAGCAAGCAGCATTTGATGAAGGTTTCACAATCACTAACATTGCGAGTGAACAGGTACATGACCAATGGCAGCAACCATGGGGTGAGCGTCAAACGGTTGTTGATCAACATAATGAAGTTGCAGTTACTTTTAGTAAACCAACCCCTCATGGTGGTACGTACACAGTGCGTTTCAGAGCATTTGATAGTGGTGTAGGTTTTCGTTACGAAGTACCTAAACAAGCTGGCTTTGAAAACATTGAAATAACCAAAGAACTCACAGAATTTGCAGTTGCCGCTGCGGATAAAGCCACAGCCTGGTGGATCCCCGCGCGAGGCTGGAATCGCTACGAATATGTTTACAACACCACACCATTACAAGATGCAGCCCTTGTGCACACCCCTTTCACATTTAAAAATGCTGACGGTGTGCATATCAGTATTCACGAAGCAGCACTAGTTGATTACGCCGGTATGGTACTCAACCAGCGCCGCCCAGGTACATTACAAGCTGATTTAACACCTTGGTCTGACGGCATCGCAGTTAAAAAATACGGTGCATTTAATACCCCATGGCGTACGGTACAAATTGGCGAACAAGCCATTGATTTGATTAATTCAGATATAATTTTAAACCTAAATGAGCCAAACAAATTAGGCGATGTATCTTGGGTCAAACCAGGTAAATATGTGGGTATTTGGTGGGGTATGCATATCAATGAAACCACCTGGGGCAGCGGTGAAAAACACGGCGCTACCACAGCAAACACTAAGTACTATATGGATTTTGCAGCTAAATACGGCTTTGATGGGGTACTCGTTGAAGGCTGGAATATTGGTTGGGACGGTGATTGGTTCTTCAATGGCGATGTATTTAGCTTTACCAAACCTTATGATGATTTTGATATCGCCGAACTGACTCGTTACAGTAAACAAAAAGGTGTGCAGTTTATAGGCCATCACGAAACCTCAGGTAACGTTACAAACTACCGTAATCAAATGGAAGATGCTTACGCGCTGTATGAAAAATCTAACGTTAACCAAGTAAAGACAGGCTACGTCGCAGATGGCGGTAACATAAAACGCATTGACGAAAATGGTATTGTTCGAAAAGAATGGCATGACGGTCAATTTATGGTTAACGAATACCTACACAGTATAAAGCTGGCCGCTAAACATAAACTCAGTATTAATACCCATGAGCCAATTAAAGACACCGGCCTGCGCCGAACTTACCCAAACTGGATTGCTCGTGAAGGTGCTCGCGGCCAAGAGTTTAATGCATGGGGCACGCCACCTAACCCACCAGAACATATTCCGATGCTTGCCTTCACTCGTATGTTAGCGGGCCCTATGGATTTTACCCCGGGCATATTTGATATGGGTTTTAATGGTTTAGGCGCTGATACTAACCGTCCGCAAACAACCCTAGCTAAACAACTGGCTTTGTATGTAGTGATGTATAGCCCTATTCAAATGGCTGCTGACTTACCCCGTAATTACTTAGCAAAACCGGATGCGTTTAAATTTATTCAAGACGTGCCGACTGATTGGCAACAAAGTATCGCATTGGCAGGTGAAGTTGGCGACTACGTAGTGTTTGCACGTAAAGAGCGCAAACGCGACAACTATTCTGGTAATGACTGGTACTTAGGCGCAGTCACCGATGAGCAAGCTCGTACAATAGATATTAAGCTCGACTTTTTAGAGCCTGGCAAAGTATTCGAAGCACATATATACCGCGATGGCGATAAGGCAGAGTGGAAAAACAACCCTTACGATATCAAGATTGAACAACGTATTGTGACAGCAAAGATACATTATCGCTAAAGCTAGCGACGAGTGGTGGCACAGCCATTAGGTTTAAAGCATTGCAATAACAAACTTAAATAATCTGTGAGCGTGAGCATTACCATTACTCACGCTTACTCATTTCATAGTTAATACTAAGTTAATAGTTATTCCTTATTAAAACCGAGCGACAACACCACAATTATTAATCCCCCTCTAATAAAGCACTCAACTTGATTAACCTAAATACTGAATAACTCGCTATTAGCTATTTGCTGCAATGTCGTGTAATAGATTTAATACCTGTAGTGACCTACTTTGAACTAATAAAAATGATTAGCTCAATTAGCAACTGTAGGAACATAATAATGAAACGTTTTCAGCCAGTTAAAACCGCCGCAGTGGTATTGCTCTGCTTAAGCTCGTTCACCACTTATGCAACGGGAAAATCTGCGGCTCAATATGCTACACAAGCAAACTGCAGTGCTCAAGCACAGTGGTTTAAGTCTCCAGTTAAACCACCAAAAGAAGGCAAAGACAGTCCGTTTGCATGGGTAAATGGACAAGATCAATCTACCAACTGTAATTTTCATCAGTGGTCTTGGCAAAAGTTTCTGTATTTAACTCAAATAGATAAAAACACCAATCAACTAGTCATGTTTGGTGGTGATTACATACAAGTAAATAACGAAATGATGCCTTACCTTGAGCCCTGGAATGATTTACTCAACCCAGCAGGCCTAAAATTAAGCGCTCAGTTAATTTTAGAAGATACTACTCAAGCAGGTAGTAGCCATGGCAAACTCTTTACAAAATATGGTGATCAACCAGCTTATTATTCAATACATATAAACCGTGAATTTATCAAGTCAGCAGCTAAAACGCCTATCACTAGCAGTGATCAATTTGCTGTTGGCTCGGTTGAATTAAAGGTTGCTTGGCTAGAAGTCGATCAATTACGCCCCCTTTATTCTGAGCAAGAAATAGATGAGCAGTTTTATACACACCAAGCATTGATCAAAGCCGATAATAAAACCATACGTAGCAGCAAAGTTGCATTAATTGGCATGCATGTTGTTGGCGTGGTAGAAAATCACCCAGAATTTATTTGGGCCACTTTTGAGCATCAAGCGTCAACACCAGATTATTATGGCTCAACGAGTGCGTTTAAAAAGGTCGATACCGATTACGATGCAAATAAAGTGGTAAGCGATAGTGATAATTTTATTTTCTATCGAAAAAACACCACCGCAGGAGATGCTCACCTGAGCTATCCTTCAGCTGAAAGCACCACCAATACATTTAGACTTTACCAATTTGGCGTACCTAACGGCGCCCCCTATATCCACCTTGCAACAGCAGCTCAGCAAAGCCAAGATGCGGAGAACTTCAATAATATTCAGCAACTAAACCATAGTGTTTATAAAGGGCTAGCTGCGCAGGATAGCCATTGGCAGCATTATTTTTATGCCGGTAGTGTTTGGTTAAGTACTCAGGATTATCAGTTTAGTAACGGCATTAGCGGCAATATTGTCCCACCTAACGCTAACGACAAGTTACGTGGTTCACTTGCACTGGCCAATATAACGCTAGAAACCTACACCCAAACCTATGGCGATCCAAATCAAACCACTAACTATTCAACCAATAATTGCTTTGCGTGTCACGGTATCAGTGCAGGTAAGTCAACCATGGCCGTTAGCCATATTTTTAATAACTTTGAAAAATTAGTCAGTAGCAATCAACAGCTCAATGTGCAAACAAAAAAACCGTGATCAACGAACGGAAATAGGTTTTCAGCTCAAACTATCGAGAGCCCCTAAATTGTATAAGGAATAAAGTGATGACTAAAAAAACAACAAAGAATGAAAACGCCTCTATAACTGCTAACAATGTACCGTGTTGGTCAAATGATAAAGATGTTGAATTGGCTTGCCAACGATTAACCGAAATGTTTGTCGGCCTAGGGCAAATACCCACTATTGACAAAGGACAAAACCCGGCTCAACGGGCAGTATTTAGGAAGCAACATGGTATTGCATATGGTAAATTGGAAATTAACTCAGACATTGCTCAACAGTTTAAAGTTGGTATTTTTGCAGGCAAAGAATATGAATGTGCTGTGCGCTTTTCAAGTGACACCCAGCCAGCTTCGCCAGATTTACACAGTACATTGGGACTGGCAATAAAGCTATTTAAAGTGGAAGGCCCTAAGTTGATTGGTGAAGGTGAAACTGCTGATTTTATTTTTCAAAACATGAATCGTTTTTTCACCAAAAATGCGCAACAAATGTGCCAATTTACAACAGCAGGCGTAATTGACAAAAACTATGATGCCTACTTAAATAATCCTGAAAACAAACAAACAGCTGATATTCTTGAGGCAATGCAAAAAGTAGAAGCCAGTTGTTTAAGCGCAAAATATTGGGCTATATTACCTTTCAAGTTAGGCGATAAGCAAATTGTAAAATATCGCTTAGTCCCAGAGGATAGTGAGCTTGGGGCACCTAGTGTAGATAACAACTATCTTGCCCTAGATTTACAGCGTCGTTTACGTCAAAGCTCAGCCACATTTCGGTTTGAAGTGCAGCTAAGAAGTAATCCCAAAACAATGCCTTTAGATGATGCTCAGGCGCTATGGAGTACAAAGGAAAGCCCCTATATATGTATCGCACGACTGCATTTAGCTCAGCAGAATATTACTGCTATAGGACAAGCTGAGTTAGGAAGTAATCTTTCTTTTAACATTTGGCGCACATTAGCCGCTCACGAACCTTTAGGTAGTATCGCACTCGCTCGAAAATCAGCTTATGCAGCCAGCGCTCACGCTCGTCATTGCGCTAATGGTCAACAATTACAAGAACCTAAACAACTGAGCGATTTCAATCCGCAGCAGAATCAAGATACTGATTCCGAATGCATAGTTTACGCAGGTATTTACCCGCCGATTGGAGTCATGCGCGTAGGCAATAGCAAAACAGAATACTTTATCGGCCCACAACAGCCACTGCCAATAGCACACAGCGATGAAAACAGTTATCGAGATAAAACCGGCGCACTAAAACGCCAAGCTGCTGAATTTAGAATATACGGTTTTAATGCCGCAGGGAAAGCCATAAAAGAACTAACCCTCGATAATGCAGACATTACTTGGCATGCTGAATTAGCAAATCAAAAAGCCTCCTGGTACGAGTTTCAAATTGCCTTGGATATCCCAGAAGCCGCGGATGCACCACCATCGTTACTACGTAATAACAATGTAGCTGATCGTAGTAAATTACTAATCAACGGTGGTAAACACTGTTTAAGCCGTAAAAACGTCAAATCTAACCATGAATTTATCGGCCACTTTATGGATCAAGAAGTTTACTTAGGTGAAATGCGCAGCGATCAAAAAGGCCGTTTAGTTATGCTTGGTGGCCACGGTGTTTCACGTAATATTAACGGCGATATTGCTATTACTTTTGCCAATAATGAAGGTTGGTATGATGATACTTCTGATGGCCCTATTACCGCTGAAGTTGAATATCAAGGTGTCGCATTACGAGTTGAACCCGCTTGGGTAATTTGTGCGCCACCAGATTATGCTCCAATGCAAAAATCAGTGCGAACAATGTGGGATTTAATGCGTGACGTTGCTGTGGATGCCGGCATGTTAGCAAGACCACAGCGCCCATCATTTTGTAATGACATTCAACCCATCTTTAACAGAATGACTGACTTGCAATGGGTTAATGATGGTTTCGCAGGTGCATTTGGTTGGGGTGGGCAATTTAATTACACCAGCGAAGAGTGGCTAACAAAGCTCAGCGACCCCTCGCCTGCTTATCAAGAGTTACGTCGCACTTTGAGCAACAACTTTCGTAGGTTTGATGTGCCTGGTGCTCAAGCCCCACAACTATGGCCTTGGCTGTACGGTGATGCTATAAGCATTCCTCCAACAGGTTCTGTACGTCAGCATGCAACCTTATCTAATTTACAATTGAGCTTTTTAGATCAATGGGTTAAAGGTGACTTTATAAATGATTTTACACCAAAGTCGCACTGCCCTGCACACGCGAACGTGCCAACTATTGACGATTACCCTGTGTCCGAACAACCAGAATTATTAACCCGCGGTGCGATGGAGTTTTGCCTTGCCGACGCATTTCATCCTGGCTGTGAAATGACTTGGCCAATGCGCACCGCAGGTATGTATATGTCGCCATTTCGATTAAAGCATGCCACAGCTGATTTACAAAGTGATCGATATTATTATGGCCCCGTCATGAACAGTGATGTTTATACCTTAGCGCAAGGGCCTTTATTTGGTGGTCAAGTTGCAGGAGGTATTACCCGCTGGATGGCTGTTCCTTGGCAAACAGATACCGCGAGTTGTAGAGATGGTTATAGTTCTGAGTATGATCCATTTTTACCAACATTTTGGCCTGCTCGAGTGCCAAATCAAATTATGAGCCAGTTCCGTTATCAACAAGTGCTTGATACCTCATTATCTGACAGTACTCGTCAACAGGCTTTCGCTTATCGAACTGACTGGCTTGATGATTTACCTTTACATGGCAATCCCGCCACTTATACAAACCAAATCAATAGTATGATAGATAACTTTGCTGAACTTGCTATTGTCCAGCCTCATATCGGCGTAATAGGAAATACACAATTTCCCAGCGCGATGCAGGTTGGTATATTGCCGCACAACCAGCAAAGTGAAGGGTTAGTCAACTTGGCTAGTAAAGCTATGCATCATACTAAAGCAAGCCTCAGCGCTGAACACTCCTCACATCGCAGACAAACGAACTTAGGCGTGACTGAAAAAGCGAACCGCTTCCATCGTATCAAGGGGCGCTAAAAATATGCCATTGCACGAGCATATTCAGCGTCAAGCAGATGTTGTGATCATAGGGGCTGGTGTCGCTGGATGTATAGCAGCACTCGCTTTATGTGATACGTATCATGTTATATTAATTGATAAAGTAACAGCGCCAGAAGAACGCGTTGGCGAATGTTTAGCCCCTGCCGCTAGGCGTATTTTACAGCAATTGGGTTTACTCGCTGAGTTTGAAAGTCAACTGACCAGTAACTCAAGTGCCGCAAACCATTTGCACAATGTTGGTATGAAAATAAGCTGGGGCCAAGAAGCAATCCATATTGCTGACAATTTAAATAACCCTGACGGAAGTGGTTGGCGGTTAGATAGGCAAGCTTTTGAGGTCTTTTTACGCGCACAAGCACAACGGCGTGGCGTAACGTGTATTTGGCCAGCTAAACTCAATAATAGCCATTACAACAACCGGATGTGGCAAATCTCTTTAGCTACAGCTGATACACAACCAAATATCAATATTGCAGCACAATTTGTGATTGATGCATCAGGGCGCCAAGCACATTTCGCTAAAAAGTACACTACACGTATACAAACGGATCGGCTGATTTCTTGCTGGGCCACCATGCCTGATATTGCCCAAAACAAACTTGGTAGTATTTGTGCAACTAACAATGGCTGGTGGTATAGCGCCCCTCTGCCAAGACAGCGGCGTGTCATTGCATTTCAGACAGACTCTGATTTAATTACTAAGGGGCTACACAGAAATGTACAGTTATTTATTAAGCATGCGCAATGCCAGCAGCAGCTCGCCTCATTATTGGTTGGTAATGAAAGTGCACTAAATTTAAAGGGAATTGTTAGTGCCAACTCAACTCGTTTAAAGATCTTTAGCGGACAACAATGGGCTGCACTAGGTGATGCAGCCATCAGCTTCGATCCATTATCATCGCAAGGAATTTTTAATGCGATGGCTAGCGCAATGCAGCTAGCAAAATTAATTAACGAATCGCAGATTATTAAATTTATTGGTAACGATACTCAACAGTTTTTCAACAAAACACATCAGCGACAAATTGAGCTAATCTGGCAACAATACTTATATCACCAACACTACTTCTATAGCCAAGAACAGCGCTGGTCAAACCACGTATTTTGGTGTCGGCGTCAATTACAAGATGAATTCCTACATAGCTAGCTTTGCTTTAATAACAAATAAATTTGCGCACTCAAGCCGCCTTCTGGCCGGTTTACTAATTTTACTTTTCCGTCGTGCATATCAATAATTCGTTTGATAATAGCTAAACCAAGCCCACTGCCTTCACTGCCTCGGGCTGCATCACCTTGTTTAAAGGGCTCAAAGACTGTTTCCAGCTCACTTTCTGGAATACCCGGGCCCTGATCATTAACCATTACAATGGCATATTTTTTATCAGGGCTTAACGCGGTTTCAACCTCTATATCATCATTAGAGTAACGAATGGCATTCTCAATCATATTGGTTACTACGCGCTTAATTGCCACCATACTTAAAGGTACGCTATCGAGGTTTGGATTTTCAATAAAGCGAATATTACGCTGATGCTTTTGTTCAGAATGCACCACTTCAGAGACAATCGCATTTAAGTCTTCGAATGCTAGCTCTTCACGTTTATGATGCCGTAAATATTCAATAAATTGGTCGATAATGGCATTCATATCTTCGATATCGTAAATAATACCTTCACGCAGATAATCTTCTTCCGCCGACATCATTTCAGTGGCTAAGCGAATGCGTGTAAGTGGTGTACGTAAATCATGTGATACTCCGGCCATCAGTAAACGTCGGTCATTTTCAAGTGCAGCAATACCTCGCGACATCTGGTTAAACGCTCGTGTTACCTCTATGACTTCAGTTGAGCCATGCTCTTCCAGTTTAGTAGAAAAGTCCCCAACGCCAACTTTTACAGCCGCTTGCTGCAATGCTTTTAATGGCCGATTTAAATGACGGGCAAACAACCAGCCACCTAAAACGCTCAAGAAGCCAATGCTCGATAAATAGAAGGTTAAAAACTCTAAGTTGTTATCTTTAAATCCTGTGAGGGGTACTTTTACCCAAAAACCCGGCGCTTGTGGGGCTTCAACCCAGTATATTAATGGGCCTATTTGGCTAATACGCACACGGGCAGAGCCATTTAATTGCTCCGACATGCTGCGCGATAACATAGGGTACTCACGTGTCTGCCCAAGCCCTTGAGACATAGCTTGGCGTTGGGTCATTACTTCAATGCCGGTAATTTCGAAAAACTTAGCTGATACTTCATCACTAATTTCAACACCATCTTCCCAATCAATAAACACGGTTTTCACTTGTTTCGCGAGGATGAGATTTACTTGCTCAATTGTAGGCTTAACCACGTAAAGGCTAACAGTAATGTATGAAACAACTTGGTTGATCAGCAATAATGCTGCCACCAAAAACACTGTTTGGCCAAATGCACTTTTGGGAAACATACTCATAAACGGTTATTTTTCACCGTCAGGAACAAAAACATAACCGAGACCCCACACGGTTTGTATATAACGAGGGTTGGCAGCATCATCCTCAATCATACGACGCAGACGCGATACTTGCACGTCGATGCTACGCTCTAGTGCACTGTAATCACGGCCACGGGCTAAATTCATTAACTTATCGCGGCTAAGCGGTTCCGGGGGTGAGTCACTAACGACTTTAACACCGCAAATTCCCCACTGGTCAATGACATGGTTTTATCACCTTGGGTCATTTCTCGCGTAGCGAGATTCAACGAAAACTCACCAAATGTGATCTCGTTTTCCTCTGCTGCGGGCGCACCTGGTACTTCCTTAGAGCGGCGGCGTAAAATAGCTTTAATACGCGCCAGTAATTCACGCGGGTTAAATGGTTTAGGGATATAATCATCTGCACCGAGCTCTAAACCAATGATGCGGTCAACTTCATCACCTTTCGCGGTCAGCATAACAATGGGGATTTCGTTTTCTTTTTGGCGTAAACGCTGGCAAATAGATAAGCCATCTTCACCTGGCAGCATTAAGTCGAGCACCATTAAGTGAAAGTTTTCACGCTCTAATAACCTATCCATTTGTTCAGAGTTTGCAGCGCTGCGTACAATAAACCCCTGCTCAACCAAGTAACGTTCTAATAAGCTGCGCAATCGCATATCATCATCGACGACTAGTACTTTTGTGGTTTCGTGTCCCATAACATTCATTCTTGTTGTTTTTGACTTGTTAATGGTTAATATAAATGAAAACTAAGCTAATAAAAAATGAATTGATTGATTAGATTGTTACACAACATTTCAAACATGCTAACTGGCGTAAAATCCACTCGACAAGATAAGTGGTTTTTTATACCTTGCCACGGCATTCAACAACAGAGTAAACAACAACAGTGAAAACGAATCTAATTACCCGCGAAGGGTATTTACAACTACAACAAGAGCACGACCACCTTTGGAATGTGAAGCGCCCTGAAGTTACTAAAATTGTTAGTTGGGCAGCTAGTTTAGGAGATCGATCTGAGAATGCTGATTACCAATACAATAAACGATTGCTTAGACAAATAGACCGCCGCGTACGTTATTTGCGTAAACGCATGCCTGATTTACAAATCATTGATTATTCACCGCAACAAGCAGGTAAAGTGTTTTTTGGGGCATGGGTAGAAGTCGAAAATGAACAAGGCGAAATACTCAAGTTTAGAATTGTCGGCCCCGATGAAATCTATGATCGTAAAGATTACATCTCGATTGACTCACCGATGGCGCGAGCACTACTTAAAAAGCAAGTAGATGACGAATTTTATGTCACAACCCCACAAGGGAAAAAAGAATGGTACGTCAATAGTATTGAGTACCCAGGAGCAAAGTAAACAAGCAAGTACTTAGCGAACTTTAAGCTAGAATAATTCAGATAAGGTTAATTATTGATTGTCTAAAGTGTATTAGTAGACTATAAATAGTGTTACTCAAGTAAAGCATTTTGCACTTGAGGTGGTAATTGGAAGGTCGTTTTATGTCAAACTTAATGCATCGCATAGTTAATAATGCCGTGTTATTTACACTCTTAATGAGTGTGAGTTTGACCGTATTTGCCCATGACTTTGATAATTCAACTGAGCTTTCTACCCCAACCGCCCATTATATTGCTTGTGATATTCCCGACCAAGCTAGCCTTGACGTTGACATAGATACTCATGCCAACGCACTTTATTTTGGGGCGTTTCAACCACTCCCTGAAGCCACAATTTCACATTATGTGATACCACAATTAGCCTCACTTTTTAATCGTGCTTCAGTACGAGGGCCACCTACTTACTTTATTTAATTCATTGCTTTAAAAAATATTAAATTTAATAAGAATGGTGACTACTATGGCTAATTTCAAAGAATTACGTACTCAAGATGTATCAAAAGGCGTGTTATCTCATGTGTATAGTGACACTCAGCCGCTAATTGATCTAACTTCTCCGGCTTTAAAAATGGTAAATAACTTTACCCAAAAAGATCCACTGCGCGCTCATTACGACATCAGTATCATAGAGGCTCTACAAAAAACCAGCAGCCAGCATACTGACTTCATTTTAGTAATCGACGATAGCGAAAAGCTTATTGGTATTGTATCAAGTGCAGATTTGCAAAGCTCAAAAATCATGGTGTTAGCACAACGTTTAAATGTAAACCGTGCTGATATTAGTTTACGCCATGTAATGACTCCGCTAACGCAATTAACTGGCGTCAGTATGCAAAGCTTAAGCTATGCCTGTATTGGTGATGCCTTACAAACCATGGAGCATCATGGCACTATGTTTTTGTTAGTCACGACCGCTGATAACGAAATATGCGGCTTATTATCAGCACGTGAAATTACTAAAACATTGCAAATTCCACTGCATATTAGCCCAATTGCCCATACTTTTAGTGAAGTATTGGAGCATGTTGAACATCCCCATTAATATCTCTTTCCCCGCGTTGTGTCAGTGATTTTAACAAGGCCTTAAAAGCTCAGCTTTTAAGGCCTTTCCATTGCTTAGTACTGTGATATTATTCAGTTAGTCTTACTGTGCCAGTAAAGTAATACTGGCTTTATTTTTCGTTTGAAAAGGTTTATGCATGAGCACACTCTCTGCACGTTTAGCCACTGAGCTAAATGCTCAACAGCAACAAGTTGTTGCTGCAACTAAATTACTTGATGAAGGGGCAACCGTTCCCTTTATTGCTCGCTACCGTAAAGAAGTAACCGGTGGTTTAGATGACACCCAATTACGCTTATTAGAGCAGCGCTTATCTTACTTACGTGAATTAGAAGAACGTAGAACATTTATTTTAGCCACGATAAAAGCGCAAAATAAACTCACCACAGCCCTTGAAGCAGATATAAATAATGCAGCGAGCAAAACAGAGCTTGAAGACTTATATCTCCCTTATAAAGCAAAGCGCCGTACTAAAGGTCAAATAGCGATTGAAGCAGGCATCGAGCCACTAGCTGATGCGCTGTTTAAAGACCCAACCCTTGATCCTGAGCAGCAAGCAAGCCAGTTTATAAACAGTGATGCTGGCTTTGCCGATAATAAAGCGGTGCTTGATGGGGCTAAGTTTATTCTGATGGAACGCTTTGCTGAAGATGCTAAATTATTAGCAAAATTCCGCAGTCACATCAGCCAACATGGTCAGATAGAGGCAAGTATCATTAAAGGCCAAGAGCAAGCGGGGGCAAAATACCGAGATTACTTTGAGCATCAAGAGCCACTGAAAAAAATACCATCTCACCGTGCACTGGCTATGCTGCGTGCTCGCAATGAAGGTATTTTACAATTAAGTATTAACCCTGAGCCAAACGCTGAAGATCCATCTATTGTTTGCGCCATTATGATTGCCGATCATTACCGCCTTGATATAAAAAACCAAGCTGCCAGTGCATGGTTAATGACCGTGGTGCAATGGGCATGGAAAATAAAACTTGGCCTACATTTAGAAAACGAATTTTTAGCCGCCATGCGCGAAAAAAGCCGAAACGGGTGCGATTGATGTATTTGCTAAAAATTTAAAAGACTTATTAATGGCGGCACCTGCTGGCGCTCGCACAACACTTGGACTTGATCCAGGCCTGCGTACTGGCTGTAAAATTGCCGTAGTTGATAGCACAGGTAAGTTATTAGCAACACAAACTATCTTCCCACATGCGCCACAAAACCATTGGGATAAATCATTACGCACCCTTGAGCAGCTATGTCGTCAGCATAAAGTTGAGCTAATCGCCATTGGTAACGGTACCGCATCGCGTGAATCAGACAAACTAGTCGCTGAGCTCATCAAAGCAAACACAGAGCTTAAACTCAATAAAATCATGGTCAGCGAAGCGGGGGCATCGGTTTATTCAGCCTCTGAATTTGCCGCCAATGAATTTCCGGATCTAGATGTATCACTACGTGGAGCTGTGTCTATTGCCCGTCGCTTACAAGACCCACTTGCCGAGCTGGTTAAAATTGAGCCCAAATCAATTGGTGTAGGGCAATATCAGCACGATGTATCACAGAGTCAATTAGGGCAAACCCTAACTGCAGTAGTTGAAGATTGTGTAAATACCGTTGGCGTTGATTTAAATATGGCCTCTGTACCGCTGTTAACTCGCGTATCAGGGTTAAATAGAACCTTAGCGCAAAACATCGTTAACTATCGCGATGCTAATGGCTCTTTTGCTAAACGTTCAGAGCTTAAAAAAGTAGAGCGCTTAGGGCCAAAAGCATTTGAACAAGCGGCTGGTTTCTTAAAAATCAGTAACGGTAAAGATCCGCTCGATAACTCATCCGTTCACCCTGAAGCCTACCCTGTTGTTAAGCGTATTTGTGAGCAAAATAACTTAGACGTAAACAGCCTTATCGGTAATTCAGAGTTATTAAATAAGCTTGTTGCAAACGACTACATCGACGGCAAGTTTGGCCTACCAACTGTGACCGATATTATTAGCGAGCTCGATAAACCCGGTCGCGACCCGCGCCCTGAGTTTAAAACAGCTGAATTTAAAGCCGGAGTTGAAAAAATCTCTGACTTAAAACCCGGTATGATTTTAGAAGGTGTAGTGTCGAACGTTGCAAACTTTGGTGCCTTTGTTGATGTTGGTGTACATCAAGATGGCCTAGTGCATATTTCAGCGATCACGAATAAGTTTATTTCTGATCCGCGTGAAGTTGTTAAGGCCGGCGACATTGTTAAAGTAAAGGTAGTGGAAGTCGACGCTGCACGTAAACGTATTAGTTTTACCATGCGTTTAGACGATGATATTGACACTAGCAATAAGCCGGCACCTGCAGCTAAGCAAAAGCCGCAAAATAATGCTCGTGGCAATAATCACCAGCCTCGTGCTGCTAAGCCAAAACGCGACACCGGTAATGCTATGATGGGTAATGCCTTTGCAGACGCCTTCGCCAATGCAAAAGTGAAAAAATAACGCGTAAACACAAACACCACAAAGCCTACTTTGTGGTGTTTGCTATTCTATTATTTAAATTTTCTTTAAAAATAATAACGAAATGCTGCAGCTGCGATATCAGCGTATTCATCAGTGTAACTGTAGGAAGCAGCAAACGTTATTTTATCAGTGACTGCATAATTTATACCCGCTTTTAACAGGAGGTTATTTTCACTTTCAGCATCATGCAAACGTACATAACCAGCTCCTACACCATGTAAACGCTCATAACTAATGCCTGCATTTACTTCAAATTGTTCGGTCAATAAATGTCGAATTTGTGCCGTTACTTCAAAGGAGTCAGCTGTTTCTGATCTTTCAGTGTATCCTTTTGAAACATCAAAAAAATTACCATCAGATTCAAGCCGTTGTACAAATGTTTCCTCAGTTTCAACCTTACTTTTCCCATATTTCAGGGCATAGTCAACAGAAGTTTCTCTTGAAAAAAGTTGAATGTATCCAAAGCCAACATTAAAACGAGTTAAACTCATATCCGTTGTTTCATGGTAAGAACCTGTCATATTAGACCCACCTGGAAGTGGTGTAAATGTAGTTGTGCTAGAATAATCAACACGGCTTTGAGAATACGAGCCTGTAACGTACCAATTTTCAGAAAGTTGTTTGCTAAGATTAATAACGTACCCATCGTAGCCAGAATACATTGGGCTGTCAGGGTCCGTTTTATCATTGCTTTTAATGTCAGTTTTTGTATAGCCTGCTTCAACATAATCGTAGCTTAAAAGTGATATTTGGTTTGCTGCTGCGGTAATTGAGAAAAGTGATAAAGCCCCTGCTAATACTGCATATTTCATTTAATTGTCTTCCATACTAAAATCGCCACAAAATCTATTTGCGACGATTTTAATTTTTTATTTCAAGATTAAAAGTAGAAGCGTAACGTCGCCGCGATGTCAGCATATTCATCAACATAACGATAAGATGCACCTAAAATTGCTTTTTCAGTCAGAGCAAAGTTAAAGCCCGCTTGAAGTACTAAGTTATTTTCGCTTTCATCATCGTGCAAGCGCTCGTAACCAATACCTGCATTTACTTCGAATTGCTCGGTTAATAAGTGTCTTAATTTTACATTAGCAGACAGAATATCCGCACTGTTTGACTCTGAATCACCATCAGAATATGAATCAAATACTGCCCCGTTAAACCTTTCTTCAAATAAATAAGTATTGTCCGATTCGAACTTCAGTCTGCCCAACTTAATGCTGTAATCTAAATTGGTCACTGCTGATAACTGCTGGATATACCCTAGACCAAGCTCTAAGCGCGTAATTTCAATGTCTAAACCTGATTCTGTATACAAGGTTGAAGTGCCAACATAATCACCATTTTGATAAAGATCGCGATAATCCATCGATTCGCTCTCAAAAAGATCACCTGATGTACTGGCGTATAAACCTGTTAGGTACCAATTATCACTCACTTGCTTGCTAAGCTTTACAACATAACCATCAAAGCTAAGCTCATCAATATCATCTACGTCCATTTTAGCGTAGCCCGCTTCAACATAATCATAGCTTAAAAGTGATATTTCATTTGCTGCGGCGGTGATTGAGAAAAGTGATAAAGCCCCTGCTAATACTGCATATTTCATTTAATTGTCTTCCTTAATAAAAATCGCAGGAAAAGTAACAATTAGAAATGTTCTTAACAACATAAAAAGCAGTATAGTGTAAACAAACGTAAAATTATTTTAATAGAGAGTCTTATTTAATAGGCAATAGAAATTTACGGCTTAAACTAAATAGTGGCCGAAAACCCTGCTTGTCCATAAGGAGATGTAGCGCCTTGGTAGAATTGAGCTATACGCCCTGCTCGTGCGTCAACATCGGCGTCACGCTTAGCTGTTGCGATTTCAGAATTTGAAGTCGATGAGGCTTGCTCATTGTTACTATTGACTTTAAAAGTTGCGCCGCTAGCCCCGTCGCTTTCATCGTCATTTTCAGGCGTCGTTAACTCTGCTTGCGCTGCTGCGAGTTTTTGTGTGGCATCTGCTGCAATAGCTCGATCCGCGCCTGAAGGTTCAGCAGGGGCAAGTGCTGCTGCACGTACGGTTTGCATTTTTTCAATTGTAGCTTGTGGATCCCCTTCTATTTCGGCAACATCTATTTGAACCTCGCCGCCCACCGCATAATTCTGTCCATCGGGGCCGCGCTGGTATTCATAACTCGGTGAGCCTGCGTACTGACCACCTACAGATGCATGAGCTTGTTCGTGAACACGCACTTCAGTGTCCCGTGCTTTTAGCTCTGATATTTGTGTTGCGTCTAACTCTTCTTGCTCGGCTGTTTGTTGCTCTTTTTTAGTTTCTTTTTGTTGTTCTTCACTTTGTTGTTCAGGGTTTTGCTCCCCTTGCTCACGTTCTTGAACAACCGTTTCGTCAGCAACCTTCCCCTTAGAATCGTAAGTAACGCTTTCAGAGGTGCCGGGTTGTTTGGCCTTGTCATTATCACCAAGCGCTTTATTTTCAGCATTGCTTGGTTTTGTGGCCGCAGGAGGGGGGATTACTTCACGTAGCTGGTTGTCACGCCGAGCAGTTTCCGTATAAACATTTGCGGTGTTTATATTTACATTTGGAAATGGCGTGACAATATTCATGCTTAATTAAACTCGCACATCAATTAAAGTACCCAGTACTTCATCAGCTGTTTGGATCGATTGCGTATTCGCTTTAGCGTTAAACTCTTCAACTTTTAAATTGACCAAAGCTTCATCGATTCGAGCAGGCTGCGATACTGGCGCCGTTACAGCCTCTTCAGGACGTGCTGCTTGTAATTGGCGCTGCTGCGCGAGTTGCGCATCGTCTTGCTGATCAATACTGGCACGATTTATCTCCGCGCTCGCCTTTTCAATACCTTGGCTGGCACGGTTAAACCCTTCTACTCCATTGTTAAATACTGATCCGATTGGCATATTACACCTCCACCAATGTTAAACTACTTTAATTATCGCTCATAAAACAGACAAAATAAAGTATAAAGCCCTTATATTTAATGGCCTCAGACTGCTACATTTTAAAGCATTGATTTAATAGCAGATAAGAACTCTTCTTTATGAGAGATAAATGGTGCGTGGGATGATTTATCAATAACCTCGTATTCAAATGTATCATTTAACGCTTTTATTTTATTAATCGCTCGATAAGGGACTAAAGCATCTAGGCGACCAAATACACCGAATATTGGCACGTTACATGTGGTAAGTAAGTCACGTAAATCTTGTTGTTGTAAAATCTCAAGGCCTGCTGTCAGAGCTTCATTTTTAGGTGCGGGAAACTCATTTAATAATTGTTTTAATTGCTTAATATCATCCCGTGCACTTGTGCTGCCCATCGCTTGGATTGCTAAAAAGCGTTCTATTGTTTTCTCGCGATGTGTGACTAATTGCTCTTTAAATGCATTAAGCACATTGGGTTTTATACCCGGCCAATCAGCTTTTTCAGCAAACAATGGGGTTGATGCCACCAGGATAACTTTAGCGACTTTTTCTGGCCAATACTTAGCAATATACAGTGCAAATAAACCGCCCAATGACCAGCCCATTAGGGTTGATTTCGGCTGTAACTGTTCACTAAGTTGCTTTGCGGCATCATGCAAGTTATAAGGTTGAGGGCATTGCTGGGTATTGCCGTAACCAGGCAGGTCTAAACACTTTACAGTACCACTATGTAAAAACTCTAGCTCAGGTAAAATCACCTGCCACACACCTTGATTCATACCCCAGCCATGTAACAGCACTAACTCATTTTGCATTTTTACCAACCCTCATCCAAACTTAGCGCTCATAATAGCGTTTAAGGGAATGAATGCAATGACTAGCTTAAGTGAATATACCAGTGCGGTTTTTGATTGGTTTTTCCCATCATTTTGCACGCAATGTCAAACCCCAATAAAAGCAAGCCAAGGTATTTGTGACTGTTGTCTCAACGATTTACCTTTATTGGATTTAAGCAGGCAAGCAAACTTGTTACACCGGCCTGACATTGTTGAGTTTTTCCCAGATTGCCAATTTGACCATTTAATTGCATGTGCCTGGTATAGAGCCCCTTTTGATCACTGGCTTAGCCAACTTAAATTTAGCAATCAAATTTTTTATAAAAAAGCGCTACAACAGGTAATTAAGCAACAACTGACAGTTAGTAAAGCATGCTGTGAGCAATGGCCTGAACTATTTATTATTTTACCTTTACACAACAAGCGGTTTCTACAGCGCGGTTATAATCAAGTAGCACAAACGTGGGCAGCTTGTTTACTGACAGATGAAATAAATCTTAATTACTTACAGAGACATAAAAGAACAAAAGCACAGTCCAGCTTAACTAAAGCAAAAAGAATAAAAAACTTAAAAGGCGCGTTTGTGTATAAGGCCGATTTAACCGGAAAAACGGTGGCTATTGTAGATGACGTAATGACCACTGGTGCAACACTCAATGCAGCAACAGTGGCTTTGAAAGAAGCTGGCGCAGAGCAAGTATGGGCTTTTGTTACTTGCCTCACGCCACTAGGGCGATAACGTTACTCGCTGTTTGATCTAAATGTATGACCAAAAAACAACGCATTGCTTAGTAACCGGCTGGTACCATACCAGTAACCTCTAAACACTGGGTTGTCTGTCATACCAATCACATTACCACGGCCATAAGAATGCGCCACAAGCCCAGCAGCACCAGCAACTTGCTCTACGTTCACATCATCAGTAAACCCTGCTAATAATGGTTTTTGAGTATATTGCAGTACATTTACAAAGGGGGCTGATGAGACCTCTAGTAACCAGGTACTATTTTTAAACACAGGTAACGTTTTGCGCTCAAGGGAATAGGTAAGTGGGTGTGTTAAATCAACATGCGTGTTGAATATTGCACCTGCAATACGCTGTCTACCTGCTAAGTGATCTTTATCGCCATAGTTTAAGCCATCTGTATTAAACGCACTTGCTACATCTTGGCGTGATAAATAACCTGTTTTTAATAGTTGTTGGTCAACTAAAAACTTAGCGCCACCTTTATGTCCCCAAATAACCCCGCCTTTGCGGACCCATGTTTTAATAGCAATTTTATCAGCATCACTCAAGCTGTTGTAGTTACCATGTGCCAGTACGATATGACTGTAGTCACTAAGCTCTAATCGCCCTAAGCGCTGCATTTCAACAATAGTAGGCGCAACACCGACAAAGCGATCAAGGTAATACCACACTTCACCGACTTCATATTGACTAGCTCCTTGTCCACCAACCAACAACACTTTAGGTGCTTTAACAACCGCGAGTGAGCGCGAGCCTAAATCGGCACCTTTTGCAGTTAAACCCGAAGTAATTGGTGTTATTTCAATGCCAAATTCGCTTTGTGCTGCGTTTAATAATTCAACCCAATTCTCTTGTTCTTGAATACCCGCAGGAACGATAATGCTACCAGCTGCAAAATCGACACTCTTTGCTACTGATTGGGCCGAGAGCGGACTCAGCGCAACTCGTGCTTTAACGCCTTGGCTAAGCAGTTTATTCAGCATTTTTGGTGCTAAATAATTATCCCATTTAAAACCAAATGCATACTGATTTGATAACGCTGTAAAGCCAGGCTTTTCAGTTCGTTGCCATGGCTTATCGCTAACATCAAGTCCCCAACCACTTTTTACTGAGGCAAACTCAAGGTTAAAAGCATGCGCTAGCGTCCAGCCTGATACGTCGTAAAAAGTATTATCTACAAAGCGTTTTTGCTCACTAAACACCGCTTTTACCAAACGAAATTGTGGTTGCGCTAATGGCACAAAGTAGCTGCCCTCAGAAAAACGCTTGCCGTCAGCTTTTAGTTCTTTGTTTAATGGGTAAGCCTCTATTTGATGCTGTTTTAGTAAATCTAAAAATAACCCTAAACGAGCCGGATCGTTACCTGCTTGTACCACATAACCTTTAAAATCTTCTTCGTTTGCAAGCTCCACTGCTTGGTTATAAAATTTTGCCTGATAATCAAGTAAGGCTTGGCGATTGTCTATTGCAGCTTGAAACGTAGACATGCTGGTCAAGAGCTGGTTTTTAATTGTGAAAGGGAAAGTTAAAGTGCCATTTTGGGTTTCTTGCACATGACCACGCGAGCTTGCTTGCTCAAATAAGATACCCACGCCACCATTTACGTCTGGATAGGTAGAGCCTTTACCATAATAGAAATCATCAAAGCTTTCTTCAGTGAAATACAATGCATTGTTTTCATCTAAGGTTTTTGCATGGTAGTTAGCAATTGCTTTAGTCAGACTGACGTTTTCATCAGGAGTTATAGGGTGCTTACGTGTTGGAATACCCGGTTGGAAAAAATAAGTGCTATTTGGCCCCATCTCGTGGAAGTCAGTTAAAACATTAGGCTTCCAATGGTGGAATTTAGCAATACGAGCACGCGATTCCGGGTGCTGTAACAACAACCAGTCACGGTTTAAATCAAACCAATAATGGTTTGTGCGGCTACTTGGCCAACTTTCAATATGCTCACGAGTTTGTGGGTCTGACGATAAGTTCATGCCGCGGTTGCTGTTTGCCCAATTAGCAAAACGCGCTAGACCATCCGGATTCAATGATGGATCAAGTAAGATGACGGTATTGTTTAATAACGTTTCAACTTCTCTTCCTTGCGCCGCAGCTAAGTAGTAAGCAACTAACAGCGCTGTGTTACTGCCTGATGATTCATTGCCATGAACACTGTAACCCATCCATACCACTGCTGGTTGGTCTGCTTTTTTAGCGTTTTTATCTGCCAGGCGCGCTAAGTGAGCTTGGCGAGTTTGCTCTACATTCGCTAACTTATCAGCTGCGGTAATGGTTAACATTACTAAAGGGCGCTGCTCATGGGTGCGACCAATCACTTCAAAGTTTATACGATTGCTTTTTTCTGCCAGTATTTCCATGTATCTAACTAGCTGGTCATGGCGAACATGCCACTCCCCCACTTCATAACCTAATACATCCTCTGGGGTGGGGATTGCCGGGTCAAATTTTACGTCATCTTCAAAGTAATATGACAGTGGTTGAGCCAAACTCGAAAAGCTCAAACATAGTGTAAAGATTGTTATTATCAAACGCATATAAAACACTCATAAAATGATCAATGTTTGCACGCTAACATTGCTTAAATTAGATGCCAACTTTTTACGCTCAACACTGGCGACAACGCGATGAGCGGAGTATGATACTCAGTATCCGAGTAATTTAGTCAAGTATAGTTGTTTTATGATTTCTATTTCCGAAACCGCACAATCACATTTTGCAAAATTATTAGCTGACCAAGCTGAAAAAACAAATATCCGTGTATTTGTTGTTAACCCAGGCACATCACAAGCGGAATGTGGTGTTTCTTACTGCCCAGAAGATGCAGTAGAAGAAAGCGATATTCGCCTTCCTTTTAATGGTTTTGATGCCGTAGTTGACGTTGAAAGCGCACCATTTTTGGAAGAAGCTGAAATTGATTTTGTTACTGATAAAATGGGCACCCAGTTAACACTTAAAGCACCTAACGCAAAAGCCCGTAAGATTGGTGATGATGCCAGTCTTAACGAACGCATTCAGCATATGTTAGAAACCGAAGTAAACCCGCAGTTGGCTAACCATGGTGGCCAAGTAAGCCTAGTTGAAGTAACAGCTGAAGGCATTGCTGTACTTCAGTTTGGCGGTGGCTGTAATGGTTGCTCTATGATCGATGTCACGCTAAAAGAAGGCATTGAAAAAGAGATGATTGCTAAGTTTGATGAAATTTCAGGGGTTGCAGATATTACTGATCACCAAGCTGGCGATCACTCTTACTATTAATAGTAAGCAGTCATGATAAAACCGCTTATATACCGCTTAGGCTCTAACCCTAAACTAAGCTTAAAGCGCTTTTTACACGGCCTAGCACTGTTTGTGCTGGCCGTGGTATTTATAGCAGTTGGTTATTACAGCCACTATATTCTGCAAGTTATCGGTTTAGTTATTCTCGCTGTGGCACTTAGTCTTGCAGCTTGGGGTTACTTAGGTATTTTTGCCAACCGCTTCTCACAAGTTTTAAATAAAACCACACCTGAGCAAGATGATCCCGATCTGTGGAAATAAAAAGCAACTCAAGATTTTAAGACACAAAGAGTCGCTATTTAGCTCGGCATGAACAATGATTTTTGACTCTCGGTAAATGCAGTTAGCTCGCTAAGACACTGCTTTCAACCAATGGCACAACTTTACCTTGTGCTATCAAATTACTAATATACTGCTTTTCTTGCTGCCAAGGGTGGCGTTTCCAGCCTTTAAAGCCAAAACCTGCAATATGCACCGTTTGATAGTGCGCTAAGAAATATTCTATTGCGAGTAGCCCCGAACTAGCACAACGTGGTTTGCAGCTTGGCTCTCCTAACAACAATAAACGGGCTAACAAGTCGGTCCGAAATTCGCTTGATAAACGTGACGACTGCTCAACAAGACTGTATTTTTGCTGCAGTAACCCGCCATGATCTATTTTCCCTTGACGATGAATAAGCTTAAAGAATGACTGTGATATTGGTGAAGGCTCAGGGTCAGTTATCACAACATTTTTGACCTTATAGAGTTTTGGGTTTATTGGCGCTTTTAACAACTTTGCTGCTTGCCGCCCTCGCCCAGTCAGCCACAAATCGGTACATTTAGTGCCAAGTTTTTCAGGCATGTCTGCACAAAAATTAAACCTTACAACGCGTTCACAGTTATCTACTTGTTCAGCGATATCAGCATCAATAGGGCCATTTCCCAAAATAATAATACTCGGGCTTGCTGTCATGTTACTCTTCCTTGGCAGTATGATTTTTACTCTTTTTAGGTACTAAATTGTTTCATATAGAAGCTACAAAGTAAATGTGTCTAAGCTACTCTAATAACCAGTAAATAGGCATAGGTCTTATACTCGTAGTTTATAGCACAGCAAATCTAGTAAAAATGTCATCAATGCATATTCATTTGTAATCATAGAATTACAATTATTTCTTTCTACCCAAGCTAATGCCGCTTGTGCAAACTCACAGTTGTCTGCCATTGACTGTTGCACTGCTTGAACGAGCTTCACAACTTGTAGAAATGACGGCTTATATTCTGTTAGCCTAGGGCTTAAAAGGTAATTTTGAATTGGGCACATAATGTTGTTGATTAGTGAGAAAAACACATCATACAAGCTCAAGCTAAGTTGAGGTAAAGGGGTTTTTAAGCTATGCCCCATTTATTTAAAAACAATCACTTTTATAATTTAGTTCTGCAAACTCGCTAAGCCAAGCTCCTCAGATGCGAACCGATTTCCCGTTAATTTTATTAACCATGTACTACCTGAAAAGTTGCGGCTAAAGTACACTGTCTGTCCACTTGGTATATGTGGCATAAACGAGGTTATCGATTGCCACTTTCCATCTGTTTTGTCCTTTAACTTCATTGCCGCATTGAAAAAGGTGCCATCTTTATTTGTCTTTACTTCAAGTGCGGTTAAACGGTTTTCATCCCCAATTTCAATTAATGCGCTTTCACCCAATAAAGCTAATAAAGCAGGTTGATGAATAGGGGCTAATAGCTTTAAAGTTTCAGCTACTTTACTATCAATTGTTATTTCGTTTTTTAACTTATAAATATCAGCTTTAACGGCAAAAACAGGTTCGGCATTAGTTTGATAACTTACTAATAATAAAGCCATGAAGCTAAGTAATAAATAGGCGTGTTTTTTCATAATACAATATATCCTTTCGTTAGTTTGATAATGCTAGCATAATTTAAAATAACCCATAAAAAACGCTAATCCATTAATATTCATAGTATTCTTTTATTCATATATATGAATATTGGTAATCCCTCTATCTCTAGATTAGCTAATTGGAGATAATAAAGCGTCAACAATAAATAAAAGAATATTAGATATGCAATCTTTAGGGGTAGAATTAAAACGTCTTCGAGCAAACAGAAAGTGGACCCAAGCGTTTGCTGCTCGTGAGATAGGTATTCAACAATCCTATTTATCAAAGCTAGAAAATGGACAATTTATCCCCTCTCCTGAAGTGATTGATAAACTGAAAGTATGTTATAGCGAGGCGTGTTTTGATAACTGCTTACCTTCGACACCATCAACAAAAGCACCTCTAAAAATACTGCCGATTTTAAGTTTTATATTGTTATTAATTAGCCTCACTGTTTGGCTATGTGCAACCTATGAAATTTTCTATCCGGAAACCTACTTTACTTATCAGGCAAAGCAAGGTGATTTTTTAGCGTTTAATATTAGCCAGCAGTATCAAGGTGAGCGATTTATTGAAGGAGATGTTACTTATCAAATTGTAGGTGAAAGACAAGTAAGTAGGATCGAAAACCGTTTTCTGATTGTAAGTTCCGCAGTATGCATATTAATATCTATTGGCGCTGGTCTATTTTCACAAAGGCATAAATTTCGTAAATTATAAATCCGATATTTAGTTGTTACTTAGCTATAAGAATATTATTTCAGCACGTTTATTGTGCTCTTTTCTCTTTATTTACCTACTCTTACGTATTCTCGGCGTTCTTTGCTCCTCGGGTTTCGCAATACTCAACCCAATCTACGGGGTTCTTTACAAACAAAAAGCCCCGGCTAATGCCAGGGCTTTTTAGTAAAGTAAACTTAATTAAAATTAAGCTTTCTTTGGACGCTCAACAACGTCTACTAAAGTCCAAGATTTATTCTTAGAAATAGGAGCACACTCGCGGATAGTAACTACGTCACCAGCCTGAGCTGTATTGCTTTCGTCATGTACGTGTAACTTAGTCGTACGTTTGATGAATTTCCCATAGATTGGGTGCTTCACGTAACGTGCGATAGCAACAGTGAAAGATTTTTCCATCTTGTCGCTGATTACACGGCCTTGAAGAGTACGGATTTTATCGCTCATTATTGACCTGCCTTCTGGTTAATAATTGTTTTTACACGCGCGATATCGCGACGTACTGTTCTTAGCGTGTGAGTTTGAGCTAACTGACCAGTGCTTGCTTGCATGCGCAGGTTAAACTGCTCACGAAGAAGTCCTAGAAGTTCAGCATTAAGCTCTTCTACGCTTTTGTCTTTTAGTTCGCTAGCTTTCATTACATCACCGTCCGAGTTACGAAAGTTGTTTTGAATGGTAATTTACGTGCAGCAAGGTTGAACGCTTCACGAGCAAGCTCTTCAGAAACACCTTCCATTTCGTAAAGTACTTTACCAGGCTGAATTTCAGCAACCCAATATTCAACAGAACCTTTACCTTTACCCATACGAACTTCAAGCGGTTTGTTTGTAATTGGCTTGTCTGGGAATACACGGATCCAGATTTTACCTTGACGCTTGACGTGACGTGTCATAGCTCGACGAGCTGCTTCGATTTGACGAGCAGTCATGCGGCCACGACCAGTAGCTTTCAAACCGAAAGTACCGAAGCTTACTTTGTTACCGTTTTGCGCAAGACCACGGTTGCGGCCTTTGTGCGTTTTACGGAATTTTGTACGTTTTGGCTGTAACATTACTCGCTACCTCTACTTAGCACTTTTTTGGCTTTCTTTGGTGCGCGTTTAGCTGGCTTCTCTTGCTCTTGTACTAGTGGTAAACCACCAATAACTTCGCCTTTGAAGATCCAAACTTTAACACCAATGATACCGTAAGTGGTTAAGGCTTCAGAAGTTGCGTAGTCGATATCAGCACGAAGAGTATGTAGAGGTACACGACCTTCACGATACCATTCTGAACGTGCGATTTCTGCGCCGCCAAGACGACCGCTAACTTCAACTTTGATCCCTTTAGAACCGATGCGCATTGCATTTTGTACCGAACGCTTCATAGCGCGACGGAACATAACACGACGCTCTAGTTGAGAGGCAATGCCGTCTGCTACTAGTTGTGCATCTAATTCTGGTTTACGTACTTCAGAAATATTAATCTGAGCAGGTACACCTGCGATCTTAGTTACCGCTTGACGTAGCTTTTCAACGTCTTCGCCTTTTTTACCGATAACAACACCCGGACGAGCCGTGTGGATTGTTACGCGGATCGATTTTGCTGGACGCTCAATAACGATTTTAGACACAGAAGCCGCTTTTAATTCCTTTGTAAGGAAAGTACGTACTTTGTGATCGCCAAAAAGCTGATCAGAGAAATCTTTAGAACTCGCGTACCAGGTAGAAACCCAAGGTTTAGATATACCTAGGCGAATACCAGTAGGATGAACTTTTTGTCCCATTACTTATACTCCTAGCTATCTGAAACCACAACAGTGATGTGGCTTGTACGCTTAAGGATGCGGTCTGCGCGTCCTTTAGCACGTGGCATAATACGCTTCATTGTAGGACCATCGTCCACAAAAATCGTGCTTACGCGAAGCTCATCAATGTCAGCACCTTCGTTATGCTCTGCGTTAGCAATAGCAGACTCAAGTACTTTTTTAACTAATACAGCCGCTTTTTTCGGGCTGTACGCCAGGATTTCTAGAGCGCGATCGACAGGTAGTCCGCGGATCTGATCTGCAACTAGACGAGCTTTTTGCGCCGAACCAGAGGCGAATTTATGTTTAGCTAATGCTTGCATTTATCATTCCCCTCTTAGCGTTTCTTCGCTTTCTTATCCGCAGCATGGCCACGGTAAGTGCGAGTTGGTGCAAATTCACCTAGTTTGTGACCGATCATTTCGTCAGAAACGAAAACTGGTACATGCTGGCGACCATTATGGACAGCAATGGTCAATCCGATCATGTTAGGTATGATCATTGAACGACGGCTCCAAGTTTTAATTGGCTTCTTTTCACCGCTTTCCAAAGCTTTCTCTACCTTCTTCAGCAAGTGTAGGTCTATAAAAGGACCCTTCTTGAGAGAGCGTGGCATGGCTATTCCTCAATATTACTTAGTACGACGACGTACTATAAATTTATCCGTACGCTTGTTCTTACGCGTCTTAGCACCTTTAGTAGGCTTACCCCATGGAGACACAGGATGACGACCACCAGATGTACGACCTTCACCACCACCGTGTGGGTGATCAACCGGGTTCATGGCAACACCACGAACTGTCGGACGAATACCACGCCAGCGATTTGCACCTGCTTTACCAAGTGAACGAAGCATATGCTCAGCATTGCCTACTTCACCTAGCGTTGCACGACAATCAGATTGTACTTTACGAACTTCGCCAGAACGAAGACGTAATGTTACGTATTGACCATCACGCGCAAGGATTTGAACGTATGCACCAGCAGAACGTGCGATTTGAGCACCTTTACCTGGTTTTAATTCTACGTTGTGAACAGTCGAACCTACAGGCATGTTACGCATAGGTAATGCATTACCAGGCTTGATTGGTGCATCAACACCAGACTGGATTGCATCGCCAGCTTTTAAGCCTTTAGGTGCGATAATGTAACGACGCTCACCGTCTGCATATAATACAAGAGCGATGTTTGCGCTACGGTTTGGATCATATTCCAAACGCTCAACAGTGGCTGGAATGCCATCTTTAGTACGTTTAAAATCGATTAAACGGTAATGATGCTTATGACCACCACCGATATGACGAACCGTAATACGACCATTGTTATTACGACCACCTGATTTAGAGTTTTTCTCTAATAGTGGTGCGTAAGGTTTACCCTTATGTAAATCTGGGTTAACCACTTTAACTAGGTGACGACGACCCGCAGAAGTTGGTTTACACTTTTGAAGTGCCATAATTCTAACTCCCCTTATTACTCGGCGCCGCCGACAAAGTCTAGCTCGCTACCTTCTTTAAGAGTAACGTAAGCTTTCTTCCAGTCGCTACGACGACCGAAACGCATGCCAGTACGTTTTGTTTTACCCTTAACGTTTAGTGTGCGAACACCAGTTACTTCCACTTCAAAAAGCTTCTCAACAGCTGATTTGATCTCAGCTTTAGTTGCGTCATTTGTTACTTTGAAAACAATCGTGTTGTTTTCTTCAGCAGCAATTGTGCTCTTTTCAGAGATATGTGGAGCAAGGATCACTTTTAAAAGACGTTCTTCACGGATCATGCTAGCGTCTCCTCAAGTTGCTTAACAGCAGCAGCTGTAATAAGTACCTTGTCGAAAGCGATTAAGCTTACAGGATCGATACCAGCTACATCGCGCGTGTCAACCTTGTACAGGTTACGTGCCGATAAGAATAGATTCTCATCTACTTCTTCAGTCACGATAAGAACATCTTTAAGCTCAAGTTCTTTAAGCTTAGAAACTAGTTCTTTAGTTTTTGGTGCTTCAAGACCAAAACTTTCAACAACGATTAAACGCTCTTGACGAACTAATTCAGATAAGATGCTTTTGATCGCACCGCGGTACATTTTACGGTTTACTTTTTGGCTGTGGTCTTGTGGTTTAGCTGCGAAGCTAACGCCACCTGAACGCCAAATTGGACTACGGATTGTACCAGCACGTGCACGGCCAGTACCTTTTTGAGCCCATGGTTTTTTACCACCACCGCTTACTTCAGAACGTGTCTTCTGAGCACGAGTACCTTGACGAGCACCTGCTGCGTATGCAACAACTACTTGGTGTACTAATGCTTCGTTAAACTCACGTCCAAAAGTAGCTTCAGAAACTTCAAGAGCGCCAGAAGCGTCTTTAATTGCTAATTCCATCACTAAATCTCCAGGACTTATGCTTTAACAGCTGGTTTAACGATAACGTCACCGCCGATAGCGCCAGGTACTGCACCTTTAACTAAAAGCAAATTACGCTCAGCGTCAACGCGAACTAGTTCTAGGTTCTGAGTTGTTACTTGCTCATTACCCATTTGACCGGCCATTTTCTTACCTTTAAACACCTTACCAGGTGATTGGTTTTGACCGATTGAACCAGGAGCACGGTGAGATAGAGAGTTACCATGTGTAGCGTCTTGCATGCTGAAATTCCAGCGCTTAACACCACCTTGGAAACCTTTACCTTTAGAAGTACCGGTTACGTCAACTTTGTTGATTTCGTTGAATAATTCAACAGTAAGCTCAGCGCCTACTTCAAAATCGCCTTCACCACCATTTAGGCGGAATTCCCACAGACCGCGACCCGCTTCAACACCAGCTTTAGCGAAATGACCCGCTGCTGCTTTGTTTACACGGCTTGCTTTTTTAGTGCCTGCGGTTACTTGAAGTGAGTTATAACCGTCTGTTGCTTCAGATTTGATCTGAGCAATGCGGTTAGGTGTCGCTTCAATAACTGTCACAGGGATAGATACACCATCTTCAGTGAAGATACGTGTCATACCCACTTTACGACCGACTAGACCTAATGCCATTTTCCTAAAACCTCTCTAATCTTCCGATTAACCCAGGCTGATTTGAACATCAACACCAGCAGCAAGATCTAAACGCATAAGAGCGTCAACAGTCTTGTCAGTTGGTTCTACGATGTCGATCAGACGTTTATGGGTGCGGATCTCGTACTGATCACGCGCGTCTTTATTAACGTGCGGTGAAGTAAGTACAGTAAAACGTTCAAAGCGTGTAGGTAGTGGAATTGGACCACGTACTTGTGCGCCAGTGCGTTTCGCAGTTTCCACGATTTCCGCCGTTGATTGGTCAATCAAACGGTGGTCAAAAGCTTTTAGGCGAATACGAATGCGTTGATTTGACATTCTTAAACCTCAATATAAAGAGCATTTAAAAGAGCATAAAAAAACGACCGAAACAATCTTAATAATTAAGATGCCGGTTGTTGATTTATATCTACGTTGAGTTCCAAATCGGAACTCCTGTTTTATTAGCTTGAAATCCAAGCTTAATGTTCCTTCCAAGTTCCCGGGGAATTTTGAAAGCCTGCGTATTATAGTGATATTGGTGATAAATGCAACAACTATTTCAATAATCCTTGTCAGGCATTGAATTGTTCATTAAAAATACAACAAACTCAAAGTAGTATCCGCTATAATTAATAACGTATAAATACTATCTTAATGGTCAGTCCAGTTATTACTTGGTATTATCTGCGCTTATTTTGCTTTTTACCCTCTAACTTTGGTGAGTTGATGCGTATTTTTAATTATTGTTTAAACTTCTTCTCTATGCTGATGAATCGTTTGCTTGTTAAAAGCAAGGTTCTTCCTGAGAACCCTATTGAACAATACGGCCTTAACCCGGCATACCCTACCTTTTATATAGTTAAACTTAATGCACGATCTGATCTAGCGACACTTGCTCGCGTATGTAAAAAGTACGGGTTACCAGACCCTACCGAACAACAGTTATTAGGCAGTGCAGAGCTTGACCGTTTTATAGGCCTACAAAATCCGCCACCTTTATTTGGTGATACAGCAAAACCAACAGACGCTTTACAAAAAGGTAAGCATATTATTGATCAGCTCATTGGCAGCGATGAAAAGAATGTACAAGTTATTCCTGTCACCATTTTGTGGGGCCGTAATCCAGGTAAAGAAAAGCCTGGGTTAGGCACGCTAGTGTCGCACTCTTTAACACCAAGTTGGTTTCGCAAGTTTTTTGTTTTACTGTTTTCAGGGCGCGATAATTTTGTGCGCTTTAGCAAACCGTTAGATTTGTCACTACTGGTTAATGAAAAAGCCGACGTTGATGAACTACCTCATAAACTACTGCGAGTGGCGCGTGTTCACTTTCGTCGACAAAAGCTTGCTGCTACAGGGCCCAAAATGCCCTCTCGTGAACAGTTATTTAATTCATTATTAGCTTCACCTACGATTAAAAAAGCGATTCAAACAGAAGCTAAAGAAAAAAACATCAGCCATGACCAAGCAAGGCAGAACGCTTTAAAATTACTTGATGAAATTGCCGCTAATTATAGTGACGCTACAATTCGGGTTGCAGAGCGTGTACTTACTTGGTTATGGAACAAGCTTTATAACGGTATTGATATTAAATACACTGAGCAACTACACGATTTAACTAATAAAGGTCATGAAATAATTTATATGCCGTGCCATCGCAGCCATATGGATTATTTACTACTTACCTATTCTATTTATCACCTAGGTTTGGTACCGCCACACATAGCAGCAGGGATTAACCTTAACTTTTTCCCGGCCGGTGGCATATTCCGCCGCAGTGGTGCGTTTTTCATTCGCCGTTCTTTTGCCGGCAATAAGCTTTACTCAGCGGTATTTAAAGAATATTTAAGCCAACTATTTATTAAAGGTTATTCTGTAAAATTTTATACTGAAGGCGGCCGCAGCCGAACCGGGCGCCTACTACCACCAAAAACAGGCATGCTGGCAATGACACTGCAAGCTATGATGCGTGGAATTGATCGCCCAATCTCTATAGTGCCGGTGTACATTGGCTATGAGCATGTCATGGAGATCAATACCTACTTGAAAGAATTAGCTGGTAACGATAAAAAAGGCGAATCAGTATTTGGTATTTTTAAAGCCATTAAGAATTTGAAAAACTATGGTCGCGGTAATTTAAACTTTGGCGACCCAATCTCTATTAACCAGTATTTAAATGAGTATCAACCAGATTGGCGCGAATCAATTCACCCAACTGATGTACAAAAACCACAATGGTTAGGGCCGCAAGTTGCCAACCTTGCTGATAAAGTCATGGTTAATATCAATAGTGCCGCAGCGCTTAACGCTGTAAACCTGCTAGCAATGATTTTATTAGTGAATGATAAGCAAGCACTGAGTAAGCCTAAACTTTTAGCCCAGCTTGATTTTTACTTACACCTGCAGCGTAATGCACGCTATAGCGAGAAGGTAAGTGTACCAGATGACAGTGCTCAAGAGTTATTAAAGCATGCCCTAAAACTCAATAAGTTTGATGTGATCAGTGATGAATTTGGCGAGATAATCGCTATTAACGACAAAGAAAAGACGTTATTTAATTATTATCGCAATAATATTTTACATGTGTTTGCTGTGCCAAGCTTACTCGCCTTACACATATTCAAAAGCCACAAAACCACCTTGAGTGAATGTAAAAACCTCATTAGTCTGTTTTATCCTCTCTTTGCTAAAGAATGGTTTTTACATGAATTAGACGAAAACTATATTACCCGTATTTTGGCAAGCTTTGTTGATCAAGAGCTGATTGAAATAGAGGGAGATAATATAAAAATAACCAACAGTAATGACTGCCTAGCAAAACTAGAAATGCTAGGCCGTGCACTTAGCTTAACTTTACAGCGGTATGCCATTGCTATTGGCTTTATACAAACTAGCTCGGGTATTGGACGCGAAGAATTAGAGCGCGAAAGCCAAGTATTAGCGCAGCGCCTTGGTACTTTACATGGCATAAAGAGCCCTGAGTTTTTCGATAAAAAAGTGCTGGTAGGTTTTATTAGCAACTTAAGAGAACAAGGTTTGATCAGCGAATCAGAAAACGGTTTACAAGGTAGTAATGAATTATGTGAACTCTACATGCATCTCAAAGCATTATTACCTGCTCGTATTTGGCAATCAATAACCGATATAGTGCAAAGTCAAAGTAACGACTAAGCGAGGTTAGGTAGTTGTTATATCTAACCTCGCACTTAGCATATTAACGCTGGCGCATGACACCTTCTTGAATCGTTGAGGCAACTAAGTTGCCTTGACGGTCAAAAAACTGCCCACGTACTAAACCACGCCCCGAGCTCGCGCTTGGGCTATCAATGGTATATAAAATCCAGTCATCAAGTCTAAATGGACGATGAAACCACATTGCATGATCAATCGTTGCAACCTGCATATTTGGTTGCATAAACGACACTCCATGCGGCTGCAAGGCGGTAGGTAAAAATTCAAAGTCTGACGCATACGCTAATAAGTAGTTATGAATGCGTTGATCATCTGGCATATCACCATTGGCTTTAAACCAAATATGCTTAACCGGCTCCATCACCTCAGGTTTAAACGGATTGTGAAAGGTTACTGGCCGCATGTCTATCGGCACTTCTCGGATAAACTTATTTCGGATCACCTCTGGAATATGACTGGCATTTGTTTGGTAAAATTCCAGCGAAGATTTAAGATCCTCAGGCTGCGGCACATCGGGCATAGTTGCTTGGTGCGATAACCCTTCTTCAACCCCTTGGAACGAGGCCGTCATATAAAAAATAGGTTTGCCATGTTGGATTGCTTTAACTCGACGTGTGCTAAAGCTTTTACCATCTCGAATTGTTTCAACATCGTAAACAATTGGCTTTGCGGCATCGCCCGGACGTAAAAAGTAAGAATGCAGAGAGTGAACAATACGCCCTTGCGGTAAGGTTTCTTTAGCGGCAGAAAGCGCCTGCCCCATCACTTGGCCACCAAATACAGCACCAAACCCTAAATCTTGGCTTTGCCCGCGATACAAGCCTTGTTCAATTTCTTCCAATGCTAATAACGACAATAAATCATCTAAAACCTGGCTCATTTTTATATCCTCAATCCCGACAAGGCTCACATAATACTATAGACTATAATTATGTAAATCTTAGGGAGATAACAATGGCTTATTGGCTATTTAAAACCGAGCCTGATGCATTCTCAATTGCTGATTTAAAAAATGCGTCACAACAAACAACGCAATGGGAAGGTGTGCGTAACTATCAAGCCCGTAACTTTATGCGTGATAATGTAAAGCTCGGCGACTTAGTGATGATTTATCATTCGAGCTGTAAACATGTTGGCGTAGTAGGCATTGCCACCGTAACGCGTGAGGCTTACCCTGATCCAACCCAATTTGATTTAAGCAGCGATTATTACGATGCCAAATCAGCAACCGATAATCCACGTTGGGTAGTTGTTGATGTGACCTATCAGCAGCATTTAAATAAATTAGTTAGCCTTAAAGCGATTAAAGACAATGATACAATAACTGACATCGCACTAAAAAAAGGCGGCCGTTTATCAATAATGCCAGTGACTCAAAATGATTGGGATGAAATTATCAGTATGGCAAATTAACGACAACATTTGACCCTTTTTGTTTGAGTTTGCTATGATCTCGGCCGAATTTTTTATGGGGGATTAATGAAACTACTGTATTGGCTTGATGAATGGTTAACTCACCCCCGCGATGAACAACAAAGTAAACTACCTATGGCTGGCAGTGATTTACTTGGCGATGTTTTTATAAAATACCACTTCACAGATCTCAAAAAACCTCTTCTTTTTACATTTTCTCCAGCTGGCACTAATTATAAAGAACATGATCTTCATGAAGCGTTTGCTCCTTGGGGCTATAACTTGGCGAAAAAGCAAAATGTAAATATAATTTCTTTTCAGCACCTTGGAAGAAGTAATTGGTTTAGAAGCCGCAATTTAATCTTTTTTTTGGAACAACTTGCACAGCTACTTGAACCATTCAATCAGCGCTTAGGTTATGGACTCAGCCGTGGTGGTTTTGCTGTAGGTGCTTTTGCTAAACTACTAAAATTAGATCAAGTCTTACTTTTTCATCCAGTTAGTACCAAAAATCAAGTGATTGCGCCTTGGGATAACCGCTCAAGCACAGATATAGCACAACAGTTTGATTGGAATAGTGATTACCATGACCTCGATTTAGGCCATGCCAAAGGTTATATTATTTATGACCCAACCAATCATATCGACCGCCTACATGCAAAACGCTACCAACAACTCACTCATTTACGCGTCTTTGGTCTGGGTCATGGCACACACGCAAGTTACTTGAACAAATTTGGCTTTTACAAACAAGTGGCTGTTGATTTTATTCGTCATCAACAACTTGATATTGCACAGTTTAGATTACAAACCAAAACTCTGCGGTTAAAAGAAGATTATTATCAATGTCTTAATAAAGCGAATGCTCACTCGAAACACCGTCTTGAGCTACTCAGCACCGCACACAATATTTTAATTGATGAAAAGCAGGCCCATATGCAAGAGCAAAAAGATAAAATTGATGTGCAACCACTGATTGATGTGGCAATAACACATCAAAATGAGCATCCGAATGATGCCATAAAGCTGCTCGAAGTAGCGCAACAGCTTGCACCAGAAGATCCACTAATTGATCATAAACTTAAACAGCTAAAATAACGCGATAGTGCATCAGCATATTAAGTTAGGCCTTTTTCTTTAGGCCTTTCTTTTTGTGACCATGCTTTGGCACAATCGCAAAGTACATAACAAGTCCGAGCCATGAAAAGAAAATGATGCCAATTAACCAACCGTTTTTTTCATGCCCTTGCGTACGCTTACTATTAAGCACTAACACCACAGGTAAAATATAAGCGCTTAAGATCAGCAGTAAAAACGCAATCTCGTCCATTATTTTGCCAACTCTTGCCAGTCAACTTCGTTACTTAACACTCGGTCAATTGCAATATAGTGTAAAATATCACCACTGTTTACTGGGTAATTAAGCGGCGGGTTTAAATCCATATTTTTAGCACTCAGGTTATGTGCAACACCGAGCAAAATTGCATCGTGATCATGTTTAAAATGATGAAATAACCTACCAAACTCCATTTGTGCTAAATTATCAGGAATAACCAAGCTAAATTGTGTATCACCATGAAGGGTTGATAACAACTCTTCTTGCACTCGGCTTGAACCTGGGTCTTGCATTGAGCGCACTAGAATCTCTGCTGATTTTGCACTTGAACACTCCACATTATGGCAATGCTCTAATAGCATTTCTACTTTACTTTCATCATTAAAGTGCGCGCTAATATGGCAGCCCTCTTTCACCAATTTACTAATACGTAACGCAGTGGTAAAGGTTTGATCATCATCTTGACCATCAATAATAATTTTATCGGCGTGTTTGATAGCCACACGTTCTAATTGCTCACAATCAGTAAAGCTACTTAAACGCGCAAAATCAACATGCTCATTGGTTAAAAACGGATGTTCCATTTGCTCCGTTACTGCGAGTAAAATTCGTCTATCAGTGCGTTTTTGATCAGCCAGAATATAATCAATCATCTTTTTTGTACGCGTTTGATGCCAACCAAAAATAATAATGTGGTTGTTAGAATGCGAAAAACTTTTATCACCTGTCATAGCACGCCTAATTAAATATGTAACTGTTTGCCCTGTTTTACCTAACAGAACACCAAATAAAGCTAACCCAAATGGGATTTGTAATAATGCAACAATCCAGCGACCTAAATCTGTGCTAACGCTGAAATCACCGTAACCTACCGTTGATGTAGTTACTATATAGTAATACACAAAAGTGCTAACTGGCGTAAGTGCGGATTCACCTGCAAATAATAGCAGCAGCCAAGTTACTGTCATATGTAGCAGTGTCGCTAAAGCTACCGCTTGCCAACTCACTTGATCTATATGGCTTCTTACCAATAGAAAAATTCGTTTAAATATAAAAGGCATACCACCACTTAATAGTTCCTGTTCATCTAGCCATTAAGTTACTGCAATGCGTTATTGATGACAATGTTTAGATAAAGAAGATTATTTCTAGGATGCATTTTTATACTAGAACAGTGTAAGCTATAATTACATTATAACTTTAAAGACGGGTGTATTATGTCGGGTGTATTAGCTTCTGTAGATCAACGAACCCAGCTAGTCGGTGAAAACCGTCTTGAGTTACTGTTATTTTATTTACACAGCCGCCACTTATTTGCGCTAAATGTATTTAAAGTAAAAGAAGTAGTAAAGCTGCCTCATTTAAATATTATTCCTCATGCTCACCCTAAAATATCTGGAGTGGCGAATATTCGCGGCGAATCAATTCCCGTCATCGATTTACGCCAAGCTATTTGCATGCCTGCGGCTAAAAATATAGAAGATAGTAATTTGGTTATTACTGAATACAACCGCACAGTGCAGGGGTTTCTCATAGGTAAGGTTGACCAAATAGTTAATATGACATGGTCTGATATTATGCCGCCGCCAACGTCTGTAGGTAAGAATCACTATTTAACAGCACTGACAAAAATTCAACGAGATGGCCTAGAACAATTAGTTGAAATTATAGATGTAGAAAAAGTGCTGGCTGAAATAGTCGAATATGAAGTACAGATCTCGGATGAAATACTCGATAAAAGCATCGTAAATGAGTTTGTCGGCCGTAAAATTCTTCATGCCGATGATTCACCTACCGCACGCAAGCAAGTCAGTGACACTCTGTCTCAGCTGGGTATTGAAATTATCCCCGCAAGTAATGGCCTTGAAGCATTGAACATGCTGAAAAGCTGGGCCGATCGCGGCGATAACGTAGAACAAGACCTATTAATGGTGATCACCGATGCCGAAATGCCAGCAATGGATGGCTACCGCTTAACCCATGAAATTCGTAACGATGCTCGACTAAAAAACCTACATGTCGTACTTAATACGTCACTCAGTGGCAGCTTTAATCAAGCCCTTGTTGAAAAGGTCGGCTGTAATGCGTTTTTATCCAAGTTCCAACCTGACTTATTAGTCGAAGAAGTACAGAACCGTTTAAAAACGGTATTAAATAATAACAGCTAATACCTTGGTTGATTTGCCAATTAAGCTATTTCATGATTAATTGGCAATATGTAACCATAATAAAAACACTCTCACTATGCTTAACCGTGTTGCAAAACCCTTCACTCAATTAGTTGAACGCTACTTACCTGATCCATTTATTTTTGTTATTTTGCTAACACTTTTAAGCATTATAATTGCCAGCCTATTTACACCTGCGAACCCAGTTGAAGTACTTGACGCTTGGGGAAGAGGCTTTTGGAATTTACTGCAATTTGCAATGCAAATGCTACTGGTACTACTCACCGGTTACATGTTGGCAAGCACCCCTATAATCAACCGCTCACTGGCAAAACTAGCAAGCTTTGCCAACACACCAGCCAAAGCAATTATTTGGGTCACATTGGTTTCATTGTTAGCTAGTTGGCTTAATTGGGGGTTTGGCTTAGTAATAGGTGCATTATTTGCCAAAGCGATTGCAAGGCAAACAAATGTGGACTATCGATTATTAGTGGCCAGCGCTTACTCTGGATTTATTGTATGGCATGGCGGCTTAGCGGGATCAGTACCTTTGACAATTGCCACCATAGAGCACTTTTCAGAGCAAAGTATTGGCGTAATAAGTACATCTGAGACACTATTTTCAGGCTTTAACATTGCGATTGTTTTGGGCTTATTTATTATTATGCCGCTTGTTAATCGCTATATGCTCCCTAACGATAGCGACAGTGTGTATGTTGATCAAAACAAGCTAATAGAACCGCAAAATAAAGAAGTCGCATTAACTCGTCCAGCAGATCATATCGAGCACAGCCGCGTGTTAGGTATGAGCATAGGCTTACTTGGCCTTGCATATTTAGCTTATTATTTTATTTTTAATAATGGCTCACTTAATCTGAACAGTGTTATAGGGCTGTTTTTATTTACCGCAATATTATTACATCAAACACCACATAACTTACTAGCGAGCTTGCAACAAGCCATTTCCAGCGGCGCGGGTATTATTATTCAATTCCCCTTTTACGCTGGGATCATGGCGATAATGGTTGATACCGGTTTAGCACAACAAATTTCCCACGTTTTTATCACTATAGCCAGCGCAGAATCATTGCCCTTTTGGAGCTTTTTAAGTGCAGGACTAGTCAATATATTTGTGCCATCAGGCGGCGGTCAATGGGCGGTACAAGCCCCTATAGTTATACCCGCTGCGCAAGCTTTAGGGGCTGATATGCCCCGCGTGGCAATGGCGGTAGCCTGGGGTGATGCCTGGACTAACCTGATCCAACCGTTTTGGGCGTTACCAGTTCTCGCTATTGCCGGCTTAAAAGCCAAAGACATTATGGGCTTTTGTTTAGTGCAGTTAATCATCACTGGTGTATTTATTGCGTTGATGTTGAGTTTTTATCCATGAATGCGCAGGCGTAATTGTGGATTACGCCTGCGCTATAAATCAACTCGAAAGTATCTTCACTGGTAGGCTTAATATCGCGCTTTCAGAATCAGCAAAGTGCATCATCACCACCACATGGCCAGCCACCACCAATGCGTACATCACCGCTGAAAAACCTTGGCCGTATTTATCCAGCGGCACAAGGTGTGAAAAATGACGGCCGCGCCATTCAAAGACAATTTCCAGTGCACCGATAAACAGAAAGAACACCAGTAGCATTAAGCCAAACGTATAGCTTATCCATAAACCAAATAGAACACCGAGTAAGCACACACTCAAGCCAACCCATGAACGCATTGAAAAGCTTATGCTTTTTAATACATGACCACCATCAAGCGGTAAAATGGGCAATAAGTTAAATAAGTTAAGTAAGGCACTGAGCACCGCGACACCTGCGAAAACCTCCATCTCAGTGACGTAATAAAGCACCACGCCAAGTACTGAAGTGATCAGACCAAACGCGGGTCCCATTAATGAGATCACCACATCCTGCCAACGGGTGGTAATCTTGTCGTCGCTCACCGCTAAGCCGCCAACAAAGGGGATTAAGTAAATACCTTTAGTTTTAATACCAAAATACTGCATGGCGCGTACGTGCCCGTATTCGTGGATCACTAAACAAGCAATCAGCATCAAGGCAAATTCAAAGGTGAACAGCCACGCATAACCGGCAACTGAAGCGCCCGCTAAGGCGACTTTAACTACCTTTGCACTTTTAAACAGTTTGAAACCCAAAGCAAAAATACCCAATAAGCCTTGCTTAGGTTTAGTTTTTTCAATCGGTGGAATATTCAACTCTTGTACTAATTGATCATTCACATACAACATTAAGCTTTGCTCATTGACTAACGAGGTGTCCAGACCTATCACTTTATCGTCGAGCTCAAATTCAAAGTAGTTATCTCTGGGATTATCAAAACCAATCGCTTGTTGCTGTTGGAATATTTGCACAATCTTTTGCTCAGCTAGCACTAAATTAAAAGATTGCTCAGCAAGAGTAAGTTGTATTTGGATCATCGTATCTTAATCTTAATAACATTGCGGCCATTATACCTATTTTACGAATAAATATGAGTGAATTTATTTTAGCCCTATTGCTGACTTTTCTATTTAAACCTACTACTTTTAAATAATTGATGAGTTTTTATTCAAGGAATGAAGATGACAAAACTAGCGCGTAACATAATGGTGGTTGATGACTCCAAAGCGATTTTGATTGTTATGGAGGCAATTTTAAATGAACTTGAAGTACCCCAAGTTACTACCTGCCTAAGCGCTCAAGAAGCGCTTGATAAAGTCAAACAATCCCCTTTTTTATATGATGCTGTATTTACTGACCTAAATATGCCAGAAATGGATGGCATGGAGCTTATTCGCCTCCTAGGTGATATAAAATACACAGGCGCGATTGTTATTATTTCTGAAATGGACATTAAAGTCATAGATTTAGCCGCTGACTTGGCTAAAAAAAGTAATACTCATCTAATTGGTAATATCGCAAAACCAGTGCAGCTTGGCCAGGTTCACACCTTACTTAAAAAGCTGGAGCATTTAGCCTATCATATTGAAAAACCAATTGAGCCAATCACTGAATCACAATTACTTCATGCAATTAGTTATAATAAGGTAACTCCTTACTATCAACCAAAAGTAAATCGTCACACCAATAAAGTACAAAGTGTTGAAGTACTTGCACGAATTATGACAGAAAAAGGTGATATCATTTTACCTGAGCGTTTTATTTGTGTTGCTGAAGAATTAGATCTAATAAACCTTATTACTTTTCAGTTATTTGAAAAAGCAACAGCGGATTTTAGCGAGCTAAAAAATAGCCTAGGTTACATGTTTAAACTGGCATTTAACCTATCTCCTTGCCAGTTAGAGGATTTAAGCTGCCCTGATAAATTAGCGCTCATCTTACAGCTTAATAATTTAACACCCAATGAAATTATTTTAGAAATAACCGAGCAACATGCACTATGTAGTAATGCGCAATTAGAAACATTAAACCGCTTACGAATACGCGGTTTTGATATTTCTTTAGATGATTTTGGTATCGGTTTTACTAATGTTAACCAGCTAAAAACCTTACCTTTTACAGAAGTTAAAATTGATCGTACTTTAATCAGCCACATAGACACAGACCAATTTTCTCAAGTCATTACCAGTAGTTTAGTTAATATTGCAATTCAAAGAGATATTGTGATTGTTGCTGAGGGCATAGAACGCATTGAAGAACTTGAGTATCTCGATCGTTTTAAAGAATTTATTTTGATGCAAGGTTTTTTAATATGCGGACCAAAAGCGAAACAAGACTTTACTCGCTGGGCAAAATCATGGCTGCAAATGACTAATAAATCGAGTCGTAGCCAGCGCTAATCCTTATTTTCATCGTCGTCACTTAGCAGCTTGTCAGACGCAGCTAAGCGCTGGCGCCAACGTTGTTTGGCAACCATTTGCATATTAGCTGATTGATCATGTTCGTCGATTATATCTAAACCCATCAGCGCTTCTATCATGTCTTCGAGTGTAGCAATGCCTTGCACTTCGCCATACTCATCAATGACTAGGCATATATGCGTACGTTCGGCTAATAAAGTATGAAATAAGGTAGGAACGTAAAGTGTTTCTGGCACAGTATAGATAGGTTTGACGAGCTTACTTATCTTATATTCTTCCCCAATCCGGTGGTAAGCCAACATAATGTCGTTTTTATGTACAAAGCCGATAATATCATCACCGTTTTTATCATAAACAAGCACACGTGAAAATGAAGATGAGCCATGCTCTGCTAAATACTGATTAACGGTAATGTCCTTATGTACCTTAAATAACACGGTACGCGGGGTCATTATTGACTCAAGCTTGGCATGGCGAAAATGCAACAAGCTACGAATTATTTCAGATTCCTCTTGATGCAGAGCACCTGATTCTGAGCCAATATCTGCCATCGCTTCTATTTCTTGACGAATATAAAATGCCTCATCGTAATTTCTACCCAGTAAATTAGTTAACTTATCAGCAAACCAAACAAAAGGTTTTAATACCACCACTAAATAAATTAGCCCCTTTGCGACTATTGGGGTTAATGCCCGCCAATGATTAGCTCCCAAAGTTTTTGGAATTATTTCAGAAAGAACTAATACCAATAGAGTCATTATTGCGGAAGCAATTCCCACGGCGGCATCTGAAAAAACCACTGCGGCCTGTGCACCAACTCCAGCAGCGCCGGCAGTATGCGCTATGGTATTTAAAGTTAAAATTGCCGCTAATGGCTGGTCAATATTCTGTTTTAACGCTTCAACACGTTTCGCAAGCTTTGGCTTTTGCTTTCGCAATAAAGCAATATAGCTTGGCGTAATGCTTAGTAACACCGCTTCCATTATCGAGCATAGAAAGGATATGACTATGGCTGCTAGCATGTAAACAATTAATAACGTCATTAAATTCCCCTCATAGCTGGACTAATGAGCATCCTAACAATACATGCTATATTTAGCCAAATTATCGTTCACAGGCTTAATTATGACTTTCACTTTATTTGCAAAATCATACCCCCGGTACATTGCAAAAACACTTAGCTTATTAGCATTGTGTGCTACTGCAAACTCAGCGCTAGCCTCTTCTCTTGATAAGAGTAATATTGCGTTTATTGGCCCGCTAGGCGAACAAATGCAGCTAAAGCCCTACCAAACGCAGCACCATGATGCGATTATCGATAACTTGCTACCCAACTTACAAGCAGACAGTAAAAGCATTTCCGTATTTGGTAAGCAATATAAATGGCAAACGCTAAGTGATATAAACGCACTAACTTTGGCAGGTATACAAGGACTAAAATTTACTGTTAAAAGTAATCGTTTCAGCCAAGGCACGCTAAAACTTATTGGTATAGAGCAAGCTAAGGTTTTTCTCAATGGTCAACTACAAAGTGCTAATGACCACAGCTATGAACTGGCTTTTACGACTGGCGAACATCAAGTTGTTATCATCGCTGAACAAGTAGCTAACTGGCATAACGTTGATATTGAATTTAGCCCAAAATCAGAGTTTGACAACATTACTATTAGCCAACAGCCAAGTAGTAGCTTATCTGCGAAGCAGTTATTTGATGCACCAACCATCAGCATGCTTTCACTGTCACCCGATGGCGAACATTACATTACCAGCACACGCCATTACAGTGATAAAACCACTAACCAAGCACAAATAGTGACCGAGCTTAAAAATCAAGATGATAAAGTCGTTTATCGCTTTGAATCAGGCCAACCTAGTAATGTGATTTGGAGCCCTGATAATGATTATATTGTTTATTTAATCGATGGCCAATTGAAGAAGCTTAATCGCCACACGCTCGCATTAGATGTAATTGCGAATAACCTTAAAGGTGCGAGCGGCTTTGAATTTTATACCAATACAAGCCTACTTTTTACTTGGTCAAAATACCCTGAAGCTGACACGGGTCTCACAAAGCATTATCGTGGCTTACAAGATCGTTGGTCATATGCTCGTACAACTTCGCAAGTATACTTGATGGATATTAGCTCAGGTTTGAGTAAAGCACTTAGTGAAGGGCCACTCAGCCATAGCATTGAAGATTATAATAGCGAGCAAGGCACTGTACTGCTTAGCCGCAGCGCTCACTTAATGGAAGCCGCGACTCATCCGCTAACCGAGTTATTAGAAACAGATATCAAATCAGCACAACATACTGTTTTAGGCCAATTTAAAACATTTAACCAAGCAAAGTATACCCAAAAGGGGATATACGTTGTCGCAGGGCCAGACTTTAAGCAAGGACTTGGCCGAAATATTCCAACTGATATGTTAGCAAATAACTACGACGGTCAGCTGTATTTATTGACCCAGCAAGGCAAGCAAGCTGAAGCATTAAGTAAAGAATTTGACCCTGCGATTGGGCAAATAGACGTACTTGGTAATGGCGATGTCGTACTTAAAGTCACTGAACAGGATACGCAACAGCTTTACCTTTTTGATATAAGTAAAAATCACTTTAAAAAGCTTAAAACCAAACTTGATGTAGTTGAGCAATTTAGCGTTTCAAAAAATCGTTCGCCGGCTATTTTATATAGTGGAACCACGGCATCAACACCACAACAGTTGAAGCGTTTAAACATAAACAAAAATAGAGCCAGTACCGTATGGGATTCTAAACCACTAAACTACGCTGCAACTAAAACCCCAACACTTGAAGAGTTTAACTTTACTAATCAACAAGGTGTAGAAATTAAAGGCCGCGTGTATCTGCCAACCAATTTAGATAAATCTAAGAAGCACCCAGCTTTGATTTATTATTATGGTGGTACATCACCGGTATCGCGTGGTTTTACTGGTCGTTATCCGTTTAACTTATGGGCAGAAAATGGTTACATTGTTTACGTTGTGCAGCCCACAGGGGCGACTGGCTTTGGCCAAGAGTTCTCTGCTAAGCATGTCAATGCGTGGGGCGAACACACCGCCGACGATATTATGCAAGGTACTCAAGCTTTACTTGCTCACTACTCATTTATTGATAAGAACCGTTTAGGTAATTTAGGCGCCTCATATGGTGGCTTTATGACCATGCTGCTAGCAACTAAAACCGATATGTTTAGTGCCTCTATCGCACATGCAGGGATTTCAAATATTACCTCATACTGGGGCCAAGGTTGGTGGGGCTATTTATACTCAGGCGAAGCATCTAAAAATAGCTTCCCTTGGAACAATAGCGATTTATATAGCCAACGTAGCCCGGTGTTTCATGCAGATAAAGTAACGACACCTTTACTGTTATTACACGGCGATTCAGATACTAACGTACCTGTTGGCGAAAGCCATAATATGTATACAGCATTAAAGCTACTTGGCAAAGAGGTCGACCTTATTGAATATAAAGGCGCAGATCATCAAATATTTGCTCGTGACAAGCGCTTCAATTGGTGGAACACCATGCTCGCCTACTTTGACAAACATTTAAAACAAGAGCCGCAATGGTGGCAATATTTATACCCTGAAAAATAACGTTTCGCCAAAAGAAAGAAAATGACCCATTTTCTTTCTTTTGTTTTGTGCAAAAAACTATAAAAAACCCCCACTCTGCACTCTCCCCTTTTACTAATGAGTGCTAACATAGGGTTATTATTGAAAGTAATTAAGATACTATGACTATTCACGTTTTACTGGTTGAAGATGACGAATTATTAGTTAAACGCATCATCAATCACTTTGCTCAAACCGAGTTTCACATTGAAAACGATGCAACGGGTGCTCAAGCACTTGAGATTGTTAAATCCCGTGAAAGCGCCAGCAATGCTATTTCATTAGCCGTTGTAGATATAGTTTTACCTGAACGAGACGGTCTTCATCTAGCAAAAGAACTGAATACACTCACTAACATTGGTGTGATCATGCTATCTAGCCGCGACTCACAAGCAGATAGAATTGCAGGCCTTGCGCAAGGTGCTGATGATTATATTTGTAAACCCGTAGATTTGTTAGAGCTTGAGCTACGTATGCGAGCACTTTATAAACGCTTAAAAAGCAATAATAGCAGTAGCGATGAAAGCGAAGAGTTTATCGAATATGCAGACTTCAAATTGCATCCAGACAACCGTACTTTAATCACTGCTAATGGCATTGAGTCTAGGCTCACAGAAGCGGAACACAAAGTGCTAATTTGTTTGATCAGTAACGCCGGTAAAGCCACTTCCCGAGAGAAGATATCTGAAGAAATTGGCCAGCCGGATTGGAGTCCAAACGACCGAACGGTTGATGTGCTAATTGGCCGCTTACGTAAAAAGTTAAGTGACGAAAAAGACCAAAAGCGCATTGTTACTGTACGTGGCAAAGGCTATATGTTATCAATTTAATATTGGCTCAGCTGTGCTAATAAACGTTCAAATGCCCGATAATTTAACGCTTCCTTTAACTCACTTAAGGTAATATTTTCCTGCCCTTTTAAGTCACTTATCGTCCGCGCCACTTTAATCACTCGATGATAAGAGCGTGGCGATAACGACAGTTTCTCACTGGCTTTGGCTAAAAACTGTAACTCCGCTGCTGCCAGTACACAATACACGCTCATCTCTTTATTATTAAGCCGTGCATTCACTTTGCCTTGCCGATTTAACTGTAAATTATAGGCAGCTTCTACGCGGGCTCGCACTGTTGCACTGCTTTCTTCCTCTTCAGTGCTTTGTAACTGAGCGCTATTTAATCTAGGCAACTCTATCTGCAAATCGATACGATCAATAAAGGGCCCAGATACCCGAGATAAATAACGCATAACCTGATCAGGCGTCGCACGTTTATCATTATGACAACCGGTGGGGCTTGGGTTTAAGGCCGCTATAAGCTGAAATTGCGCTGGGAATTCCATTTGTCGTGCAGCCCTTGAAATAGTTACCGTGCCGGTTTCCATAGGCTCACGTAAAGAGTCTAGCACTTTTCTTTCAAATTCAGGGAGTTCATCTAAAAACAGCACGCCATTGTGCGCCAACGATATTTCGCCGGGTTTAGGGTTAGAAGAGCCGCCAACTAAAGCCACGGCGGAGCAAGTATGATGGGGACTACGAAAAGGTCGTTTACGCCAATTTGTTAAATCGATAGATTGGCCAATGATAGAATAGAGCGCGGCACTTGAGAGAGCTTCTTCATCAGACATACTCGGCATTATAGTAGGCATACGCTGCGCGAGCATCGATTTACCGGTACCTGGCGGCCCTAAAAATAGCAAATTATGGCCACCAGCCGCTGCGATTTCTAATACTCTTTTAGCCCCCGCCTGACCCTTAACATCACTTAAATCATGGATAAAATGCGTATTATTAACGCGCTGCGCATACTCAATGTTTAAAGGCAGTGGCTGCTGGTTAAGTAAATCATTCCATACATCTTGAATTGAATAAACAGCCTTGCGAGCAACTCCGTTAACTAAACTTGCTAAGCTATCATTGACCGCGGGTAAAAAACAGCACCGGCCTTGCTCTTTCGCAGCTAATACCGACGGTAAAATAGCATTCACGCCACGCACTTCACCGTTGAGCGCAAGCTCACCGTAAAATTCATAACGCTCGAGCTCATTACACACCACTTGCCCTGATGCGACTAAAATACCCACGGCTATTGCTAAATCGAATCGGCCACCGTCTTTAGGTAAATCTGCTGGCGCTAAATTGACGGTAATTCTCTGATCTGGAAAACCAAATTGAGAGTTTTCTAATGCGCTACGAACTCGGTCTTTTGCCTCTTTAACTGACGCTTCAGGCAGGCCAACAATATGAAAAGCAGGCAAACCATTACCTAAGTGAACTTCAACCATCACTTCTGGGGCTTGAATCCCTATTTGTGCGCGAGAATATATACGAGCTAACGACATCCTTTGTCCCTGTAATGTTACTTTTATTACAGTCTAGTCAGGATATTTGAAAATATGTAGTGTTAGTTGCCATTTCATGGCTGCTAAGCGTAAAAATAAGGTCGTTAGCATTGCTAAAACCATAGCAACTTCTGTCATTACATTAAATGAGATGCTTTGCGTATACACAAATCCACCAGCAATGCAGGTGATCGCGTACAGCTCGCCTTTTAAAAGCATCGGAATATTGCCAGCTAATACATCGCGGATCATCCCACCAAAACAACCAGTGATTATTCCCATTATAATCGCTGTCGTAGCAGGCATGCCTGCTAATAATGCTTTTTGCGCCCCCATCACTGCAAAAAATGCTAAACCAAACGCATCTGCAACATGTAAATGGTATAACGGAATAGACTTTTGCTTATTGATTAGTCGCGCGGTAACAAAAATAGCAGCTAAAATAGCGATAAAATAACTTTGATCATGTAACCAAAATACCGGCACATCTAGAATTAAATCGCGAAGAGTACCTCCACCAATAGCGGTAACGGTTGCCAGTACTACCACCCCAAAGCCATCCATTTTTTTATCATACGCAATTAAAGTGCCCGACACAGCAAACACGGCTACGCCAATTAAATCAAACCAGTGGTAAAGTTCAGTCATATTTGTAACTAAAAGTTGAGAATATGGACTTTGTATCATAAACCTTAACAACTTTTAAGAATTAGTCACTTTTTCTAATCACTCAATAAATTATATTTAAAAGCGCTTTGTGCTGCTTAACTTTGCTTTGCCAGCTTCAATAAATACTTCTTACGCTTTAAGACAAGCACCTTCGGTAGACAGTAAATCCGTAGAGCTTAAAAATTCACAATTACTTAGCTCAGTAAGATTAATGGTAAGGATAAAAATAAGAACTTCTTACATCACTCATTAATTAGTAACAGGGTCATTTCGACCCTGTTACTAAATTAAATAATTACTACGGTTGTTTAATCATTTCTCCCATCACACTAATATGTAACTCAGGGTCTTCTTGCATAGGGTGATTATCTGGCGCTTCGAAGCCAAATGCTGACACTATGAAGCCACTTTCAAGTTTCGAGTATGGTGTTATCATTACACCATACGTTGAGTCTTGCGTTGGAGCCAGAGGACTGAAAGCTTCGCTATATAACTTCAGGTTCCCAAGATCAATAGACCATGTGGCAATGCGTATTTCACCGTTGATTTCAAATTGTGCTGTGCCATCACTTTTAACTTCTATGGCAATTTCGACAGTACCACTACCATCTTCAGTAACATGTCTAAGCCTATGCAGACCAACAACATCTGCCGCAGTGAACTTCTCCTGCACCATAATATCTGTCACGCGCTGCATCACGCCAAAGTCATCGCCATCCTTCCAAATAAGCTTATTGCCTTCTGCTTTTATAACAAAGTAAGGGTCATAGTATTCATCTCCCTCCAATTCATTAATATATGTTTCGACCGTAACATTCAGTACTTCAGGGTCACCGCTTAGATCTCCTTCAACAATATAAGTTCCTGCAGCAATAGCTGGATCCGACTCATTTGTATGTTCAAATTCAAAGATATAACCATCACTTTTCAATACTGACAAGAAGAAATCATTATTAGTAATTGAGCCGTCAAAATAAGCTCCCACATGGGGCTTACTAGGATCATAAATGCGCGTCATTTCATATGTGAATCTTTCATAACCCGCATCACCTTCACCACATTTATCACCAGTATAATCATCTGCGCATTCATCAACTGCCAATGCTATAGTATCGCCATCAGCTAGAACACTAGCATAGATAATATGACGAATATTATCAGTCCCAGGGGAGACGATATCACTACTTAACCCCCATGAACCATTGGTGTCTTCAATTACACTTACTGTTACTCGACCTGTTGTTTCATCCCACGAAAAATCACCAACTTCATAGCCTAAAAATGCATCGTCAACATCATCGTTACCTCTGGTTTGTATATGAACCCATTTACCATCTAAGAATACAATGACTACCGTTGGTTCATGGGCCAGCTGCCATGCACCATCAAGTGGATGTGCTGGCGTTGGACGAACCACCACGACTTGCTCTTGAGCTTTAGCTGAATCGAAATACCAATTTTGTTGATCCGCTGCTGTACAGGTTGCCGTATTCTCGTAAACACAAACGGTTAGGTATTCGCGATCAAAACCACTGATTTCAGCCTTCATCGTCCCAAACAGCATTTTCCCTGCAGCTAAGGTGTAGCTATTTTCAGTTGTCGTACCTTGATATTGCTGAGTTAGCGTATATTCATTTTTATCAAGCTCTTCATTATACGTTGTCGCGATTGTAATTGATTCTACTGCTTGCTCCTTTGGCGTATAAAGTGTGATGTAATTAACATTGGTTGGGTAACCATTTTCATCGAAGCCTGAATTGTTTTCTAACCAATATGGCGCAAATTTATTGACCCCATAGTCAGCAGAAACCGAGAATTCACGGATATGTGACGAGTAATTTTCAACTCTCTCACTACCATCATAATTAAAGAAACGGTATTTACGGTAGCTGTAGAAGAGGCCATTATTTTTAGCCAACAGTTGTTGCGAAAACTCACTATAAACAGGGCAGCTATTATCTGGACGATCACAGATAGGCTGAACACCTGAGTCAGTAAAATAGTTATTACGAATGAATTTACCTTCACTATCAACTAGCCAAGAACGGTAGTTTTGGTCAAGATTAAAGTTCATTAAGCCATCTTCATATACATCATAATGAAGATCTATTTGCGGCACGTTATAACCTTGGTAAATAGTCCATTTACCTAATAATTCAGAGCGTTCAAATGTTAAAGAGTTATCTTTAATCATTAACCCAGAAGCTGTACGTGTTGCACTTTCATCTTTAGCATTCAAAGATGCAACAAACTGATAACCTGCGACAACATCTTTAACCAACCAAAATGCATAATTAAAGCTAAGCTCTTCAGCTTCGCTAGTTACTTGCAGCTGATTGCCAAGAATAGTCCAAGTGATCGCAACTGGAGTCTTATCATTATCAACCAGTGTACCTGTACCGCCACTTTGCAAATTAAGTGCAACAGCCTCACTAAAACCATCAAACCGAGAAATGCGGTCTACATACCAAGTGCCAAGCAGTTGCTGCTCGTTTACTGTTAAGGTTTTTTCTTTCGCTATTAAAGTTAGGTTGCTAGAGTTCTCGTTGGTATTTACCACCTCAGAGGATGACTCAGCTATTGTTTGGTATTGCTCATAAAACTCCACTGTGCGATTAGCTTCGTTCTCTAACAAAACAGTCATATTCATCGCGACCAGATAGTTACACTGTTCTTGCTCGGTACCACTGTCGTCTGATACAAAGCTACATGACTCTTTTACCGGCTCAGTAAGTGAAATTGCAATATCACCACCTTGTTGTTGCCAAGTAAACGATGTATCTAAATTATAAGTACTAAAATAACCAGAACCATCACTATTAAAATTAACCTGCGAAGAATTATAATTATAATATTTAGGTGCCAACATTACATATTGGCCACTGATCTCACCAATACTCTCATCGACGAGGTCGTTATCTTCTTTTATCTCATTCTTAGTGGCTTCAATTAAATCAGGATCTTGGCTATTAACGGTATTAACAAAATTATCTATATCGTCGGCATTTGAAATTAACTCTAAGGTTGATTCAACGCCTTCAGGCAATTCATAGGCTTCATTATCAACAACTATCTTAATTAAAGCGGCTAATCGTAATTTTTCATCCGCATCAACAGCTAGTAATGCGTTATCAAGTGCCTGTTCATCTTCTACCTCACCATGATCTCGCTTAATAAGAGCAAACTCTGATGTGCTTACGTTGGTAATGTTAACGCCGAAATTTTCATCTTTTGTCAGTTTTCCATCTTCTCCAGCTTGCGATAGTAAGGTAGCCACTGAACGCAATTGTGAAATAAATTCAACTTCAGGATTAAACGCGTTGTTGCCCAGTGCAACCAGCTTAACGAGCTTATTGGCATACGAGTCATCAACTTCTATATCAATGCTGTATATACCGTTCCTATCAGCATCTATTGCAAATTCTTCATCACCAATCATCACTACAACATTCGGTGAGTCAATCGGCTTATCCGTCACGATACCGGTAATTGTTACTGTTAGTACTTTACGCTTTAATTCAATTGTCACTTGAGCTGATGCTGTTGCCCCTTCGTTATCGGTTACAGTGACTTCAAGTACCAGTTGTGCATCATCTTCAAGTTCAGGAGCAGTAAAACTAATATTTGCAGTGTCACTGCCTGTCAAGGTGATTTCTGGCCCTGACACATATTGCCATGAATAACTAGCAATACTGCCATCGCTATCGCTTGCGGTAGCTGAAATTTCCAGATCACTTCCTTCAGTTACTTGTGTATCACCAGAAATACTCACTGTAGGTTTATTATTAGACGTTGGTGGTGTTGAATTATCCTCCCCCCACTATCACCACCACCGCCACAACCGGCAAGATGTAAGGAACTAATTAGTAGCGCTGAAGCCCCGAGACTTTTCATTTTATTTGATGAACTCATTTTATTATCCTTATTTACCTACAATTCAAATCAAGCATTTACTCAACATTAGCTAAAGTGCGAGCTTGATAAATTAGGTGGATGTATTGATAAACGAGGAAATAGCTTTTCAACGATACATAAAATGCTGAGCCAAGCAATCCAAAACTAGGAAGTCAGACATCCATGTAACATATAAATTTATTCCATTTCGTGTATCGGTAGATGTGCGCATTTAAACGCCGATTAGCTTTGTTAATAGTAGGTGAATACACTAAAAAACAACGTATTTATTTACGCCAAAAATGCACTCTTATCCGACAAAAACTAAACTTTCAATAACCTAGAACTAATCTTCATCACCATGGATGAATAGATATTTAACTGCCTAATACAAAATACAGGGCGAAAGGAGTAATTAAAAATAGCAGAAACTGGCCTACTCTCCAGAATCCGCCGAAGGAGAAAACTCAATACAACAAGCTAACTTGCTGCTTTTAATAAAGATGCCGATGCACTATATTAAAGTATAGGATTAGATAATATGACTTGCGTTTTAAAACTAAGTTACAGCATAAGTGAAGACTCAAAAAAAAACAGCTCTCATTTGCGACGAAATTGTTCTCATATACGACAAACCATTAAAATCAACTAGTTAGAAATCTGAAATTCTTTTGCTGTCATACCATATTTAGCTTTAAATGATTTTGAGAAGTGAGATCGAGACGTAAACCCTACATCATCTATGACTAAATTAATTTGCCGACCCTGTTTTAATAACTCAGCCGCCTTGGCCAGTCGAAAATCGCGGATGTATTCCGTAGGAGATATATTAATCAATACTTTTAATTTGCGCTGAAATTGTCGCTCACTTAAAGCGAGCTCTTTGGCGCAACGTGGGACTGTTAATTGTGTATCGTTATAATGACTTTCGAGGAAATCATTCAAACCTGATAATAGCTGAACATCTTTGGGATCATGCATAGGCTCATTGACTGCAATTGCGGGGAGAGTTTTTTCACTGTCTGTTCGCTGGTGATAGGTTTTAATCCAGGCTATCCAGTTGTCAACTTTAACCAATAACTCTGCGCGGTCAAAAGGCTTTGTAATCACATCAAGAGCATAATGGTTTAACCCTTTTAATTTACTTTCATGATCCCCTTTCGCTGTTAATATAATCGCAGGAATATGGCACGTGACATGAGAATCATGCACTGCTTTTAATAACTCAAAACCGTCCATTTTAGGCATCATTAAATCAGTTATTAATAAATCAGGTACATGCTTTAACATAAGTTCCATAGCTAGATCGCCATCTCCAGCCGTCAGCACAGTGTATTTCTGTTTTAACTCATTTCGAAGGTAATACCGAAGTTCATCATTATCTTCTACAATGAGTACCATAGCTGAATGCTTATGTTTTTTCTCATGAGCGACAGCCACTTTCTGACCATCTTCAATTTTCGCTGTTTTTTGTGCAGCGACTAACGCAAATTTAATTGTAAACTTAGCTCCTTCACGTAACTTACTTTTTAAATCGATTTGCCCTTGGTATTTATCAACAAGCCTTTTTACAATTGATAAACCGACCCCACTCCCTTCAATATTGATATTTCCTGTTGCGCGATAAAACAAATCATAAACCTTATCAAGTTCGACTTCAGCTATGCCTCGACCTGTATCGATAAACTCGATAACTGCCTGTTCATGATTGGCGAAAACCTTAAACTCAATTTTCCCAGTTTCTGTATATTTAAAAGCATTACTCAATAAATTATTAAAAATAGTGATTAAGCCTTCTCGGCTCGCTTCAATATATAGGGCTTCTTCAATATGATAATCAAATTGTAGGTTTTGCTTGCCTAGTACTTTAAATTGTTCGGCAACTTCTCGTGAGATAGCTGAAAGGGAAAGCAGCTTTACTTCATCATCACCGCTTTCATCAAACCGCGTTAAAGTTAATAATTTATCGACTAATCCCTCTAAGCGTTTAGCATTTCGTAAAATTAAGTTCAGATCCTCACGTTTTTGCAACTCCCCCTCATTAGCTAATAATGCTTGAGTTGGTGCAACAAGTAAGCTTAACGGGGTTCTTAACTCATGTGATGCATGGGTAAAAAAGCGTACTTTACTTTCGAGGGTATTGCTCAAGGCAACAGCCTGCTTTTCAATGAGGCTTTTTTGTGTTGCTATTTCTTGAGTTCGCAACGCCACAGAATGCTCTAACTCGTACTTTTGACTGCGTAAACGACGTGTCCATAAAGTACTACACAACCAGATAAAACCAATTAATAAGATAAAGTACAAAACATATGAAATTGGCGTTTGCCACCAAGGGGTTATCACGTGAAAGTTTATTACTAGAGGAGTTATGGCTTTTGCGCCAGCATTAGACGTTGCCTCAACAACTAACTTGTATTTCCCCGCAGGTAAGTTGGTATATTCAATTGCAATACTACTACCTGTTGCGGATCGCCATTGTTGCTCAAAGCCCGTTAAGCGATAACGAAACCTATTTTCTTGAGGCTCTTGATAATGCAGATAATTAACCCCAAGCGAGACCCTTTTTACTGAGAATGGGATAGTTAAATGACGGCTTTTATCAACCTCATAATGCATACCGAACTCACTGCCAATACTATTCACTAGCGGCTGATCATCAAAACTTAATTGTGTAAGTGCTAGCTTTGCGGATAACTGTTTTGCTGTTTGTGTATCTGGCGTAAAAACAGTGAGCCCTTGGGTACCACCAAATATTATTTTACCTTGACTGGTTTTGTAATATGCGCCCGCATTAAATTCATTCCCTTGTAAGCCGTCTTTAGCTTGAAAGTGTTCCATATTAAGTGTTTCGGTGTTCACTTTTACTAGGCCATTATTAGTGCTCAGCCAAACATATTGCCCCTGCGATATTAGTCCGTACACCACCTGATTTGGCAGTCCTTCCTCAATACCTAAGTGAATTATTCTACTGGATTTCGCTTTTATAATATTCACACCATTAGAAGTAGCAAGCCACATATCACCATTTTCAAGCAATAAAAATGCGCGCACCGTATTATGACTTAGGCCTTCACCCTGCGATGATTTACTAAAATGAGTGACATCTTCAGAGCGCGTATTAAATTTATATGCGCCACTTCCATCTGTAGCAATCCATAGATTATTATCTGAACCTTGATACAAACTTGTTACTCGAGGAGCGTCGATTAATAGAGCACTGCCTTGTTGAAGCTTGGCGTAACTAATAAACGAGCTTAACTCTCGATCAAATCGAAACAGTCCCCCTCCATTGGTACCTACCCATACTTGATTGCGGTTATCGACTAACAGGCTATAAATGCTGTTTTCACTCAAGCCATGATGACTATCATCAGCATTATACCTAATGAGTTCGCCTTCTTTGGTGATCACGTTTATGCCGTCAGCCCAAGTACCGATCCACGTATTACCAAGCTTATCTTGCGTAATTACTTTGACAGCATTGCTCGATAAGGTCAGTGGTGATGACTGCGTATCTAAATGCTGTAATCGGTTAAATTTCTCATCCAGTATGTCAATACCGCCTCCCCAACTTCCATACCATAGCCGGTGCTGTGGATCCTCATACAGTGCCCATGAATCATTACTCGATAATGGGTCTGGCTTTTTTAGCTTTGTAAAGTTTAAAGATGCGGGATCTAGCTTATTGATTCCATTTGCAGTACCAAACCACATAATACCCGTTTGGTCCTTAAATACGCTGTACACTCTGTTATGAGCTAGACTATACCTATCGAATGGATCATGCTTTAAATGAGTAAAACGCTTTTGTAATTTATTATATATACTCACACCACCACCACGAGTGGCAAACCAAACCCGTCCTGCATCATCGAATTCGATATCCCGCACTTGGTTGCTAGATATCGAGTAGGGATCATTTGGATCATGACGCCAGTTTATGTATTTATTACCAGCTAGATTAATCCTGTAAACGCCTCCTCCTTGTGTAGCTAGCCATACATTGGACTCTACATCCTCCTTAATCGAAAAAATGCTCGGATGTACTTTATGACTATTAAAAACGCTATGTAGGTAATTATTAACAAGCTGATTTGTTTGCAAATCATAATGAAAAAGCCCACTGCCATGAGTGCCAATCCATAAAACACTATTAATCATTGTGAGTGCATAAACTGGTTTTTTTAAATGTTCTGCAATTGTTTCAATTTTTGCGGACTCACGACTTATTCGATATACAACCCCATCAAATGTGCCAACATATAACCAACTTTTAATTGGAAGTACTGAGGTAATACGCTTATTTTTTAAAAATGGGGCAGCAAACTCATAGTTATAAAGATTCAGTTGATTCAACCCACCATGACGTGTGCCAATATATAATGTGTTTTGATTATCTAAGGAAAGGGGATAAATATAATTATTAGTTAAAGAGTTAGTATTTTTCGCAGATGTCTTAAAAACGTCAAAATGGTTGCCATCATACCGATTAAGACCATCTTGTGTAGCAAACCACATAAAGCCGAGCTGATCTTGCTCTATATTAAATACCACACTTTGCGACAAGCCCTCTTCGATACTGTAATGCTTAAACGCCGCAAAAGCACTTGCAACCTGAAAGAAACATAGGAAACTAGCTAATACCCATAGCTTAACTTTCATCCACTACTCTTTAATCTTTTTGTTGTTAGGATAAAGAATAGACGAAACCTAAAATTAACACACGTAATTATTCAGCTGTACCTGTTAATTTTAACTCACTCACGTTTTTGTTAAGCTTCCTTCTTTATATAGCTGTGAATAGCGTATAATCAAGGTCACGCCACGTAACAACATAAAACTAGTCATAGCTAACCATAGAGCGTGATTTTGCCATCCACTAAAAAGTAAAAACACACCAAAAAAGCCAACTCCAGCCGAAATAACCATGGTGTTTCTCATATCTTTTGCACGCGTTAAACCAACAAATATGCCGTCAAATAAAAAACAACTCATCGCAGCAATTGGTAATACAACTAACCAAGGAAGATACATATTAGCAGCGCTGATAACTTCTGGAACAGAAGTTAATAGTGAAATGATTTGCAAACCAAACAAAGCAAAGAAAATACTGTATGCACACGCAAAGATCCCCCCCAAAACAAACTGACCCTCACCCATAAATGAATTTTACGCGCGCTATTTTGCCCCTTAGCATGACCGACTTTAGCTTCGCTTGCGTAAGCTATGCCATCTAACGCAAAGCTCACTAACATTAAAAAGTTAAGCAATACAGCATTTGCTGCAAGGGTGACTTCACCAATACGCGCACCATAAAAAGTCATAAAACTAAAGCAGAGCTGTAAAATGAGTGAACGAATAAAGATATCGCGATTCAAACTGAGTAAATCCAGCATTTTTGCAGCGCTGAACCAGCTTTCAACAAAAAGAGGTACAACCATTTTTTTTGCTAACTTAAACACCATACAAACTGCAAATACAAGCGCTGTATAATCGGCAATAACAGATGCCCAAGCAGCGCCTGCAACTTGCCAGTCTAAAAAAACCACAAAATAGACATCTAATACAATATTTGTAATATTGGTTACTAATAATAAATAAAATGGCCCTCGTCCATAATGCACGCCGAGCATCCACGCTAATAACACTAGGTTGCATAATGCGGCAGGGGCACTGAATATTCGAATATCAAAATAACTGTAAGCTTGCTGTAAAACCTCGCTATTTGAACCCGACAAATAGGCAATAGCTTCCTTTATAAAGGGTGATAAAGCCAACAACAAGAAAGCGACAACTAATGCCAATACTAGACTGCGTTTTAATAAACCCGCTAATAAAACTAAATCTTGCTTACCATATGCTTGCGCGACCAACCCTGTGGTACTCATGCGTAAAAAACCAGCTAGCCAAAATAATAACGAAATTACTGAGGCTCCCAATGCAATTCCAGCAAGATAGTGCGCACTACCAAGGTGACCAATTACCGCAGTATCAACAATTCCTAACAATGGCACGGTTATATTTGATAGTATCATCGGACCCGCTAACAACAGCAAGCTTTGATGGTGTGCCTTATGACGTTTAAGAAATTGTTTCACTATGTTTTCCCAATCCTATTTTGGTTATCTTTACCTGCCAAAAGTGCAGTTATTTTACAATACCATCATGTTAGCGAAACGCTACCAGCGGTCACAAGCATCAGTGCTAATACTTTTACTGAACACCTCAGTTATTTACAGCAACATGATTTTAAAGTAATACCTCTCAATGAGTTATTAACGGCGCTACAAGCCGGGCGAAGTTTACCAGATAAAACAGTATCGATTACATTCGATGATGGTTATAACAATAACTATGAACAAGCTGCTCCTATACTTGAGAAGTTTAATTTTCCTTATACTATTTTTGTGAACCCTAAACTTATTGATGAAAGAAAAAGCTACGTTATGGGTTGGGATAAATTAAGAGAGCTAGCTAAAAAAGGGGCACTGATCAGCAACCATAGTGCTCAGCATGATTATTTACACAAACAATATGACGGTGAAAGTGATGCTCAATGGCAAGCACGTATCAAGCAAGATATTTTATCGTCGCAGCAACGCATAAAAGAAGAAATTGGCCATGATTACAAATACCTAGCATACCCTTATGGTGAGTTTAACAATAAACTACAGACATTAGTAAAAGATATTGGTTTTATCGGTATTGGTCAACACTCTGGGGCGCTTGATGCAAATGCCGACTTTACCCGCCTGCCTCGCTTTCCTGCATCCGGTTTCTACAGTAAGCTAGAAACCTTGATAACTAAATTAAACTCACGGGCTTTTTCAATCAAAGAGCTGACTTACAACGACAGTGTTACAAACCAAAACCCTCCACAAATTAGCATTACATTTAATATGGGGGATTTTCACAAAAGCCAACTGGCGTGTTATGTCTCTGGTGTTGGACAAGCAGAACTAAACTGGATCAATGATGACACTGTCGTTGTTAATTCTTCGAAAAAGCTTAGCCGAGGACGTTCAAGGTTTAACTGTACCGCGCCATCTAAAAAACACAAAGGCAGTTACTATTGGTTCTCACAACCTTGGGTAATTGTTAAATAATATCTTAATATCAATTTTTTTGCGCACGCTGCAATAATTTATGTGCCACTTTATCTAGCGGCACAATATCTGTTGCAGCATTTAATTCTATAGCGGCTTTTGGCATGCCCCACACAACTGATGTTAATTCATCTTGTGCTAGGGTATATGCGCCTTGTAACTTTAACGCCAACAACCCTTTCGCCCCATCACTTCCCATACCTGTTAATAATGCCGCGACGGTATTTTCTGGGCATACATTAACTAATGAATTAAATAAACTATCCACCGCAGGGCGGTGACGATTAACCGGTGGAGATTCATCTAAAGCACAAAACAAATCCCCCCCTTTTTTGATCACGCTTAAGTGCTTATCACCTGGTGCTATATACGCAGTGCCTGACGTTAATTTATCACCGTGCTCAGCTTCTTTAACATTAATTAGACAGGTTCGATTCATTCGCTGAGCAAACGAATAACTAAATACCGCAGGAATATGTTGGGTAATAACAATTGGAGGGCAGTTTTTTGGCATCCTTAATAACACTTCCTTGATAGCTTCAGTCCCACCAGTAGATGCACCGATAGCTACCACAGCTTTTAAATCAAACTCAGAAATACTAACAACATCCTGAGGTTTATCTTGACTCATCTTAAACGAACGTACCCGGGCAGACGCAGCAGTGCGTACTTTTTGCTGTACGAACTGAGCATATTGGATAAATTGCTGCGATACATTAATAGTCGGTTTAGCAATAAAATCCACAGCCCCGAGCTCTAAGGCTTCGAGTGTAATCGGCGAGCCTTTTTTTGTGAGTGTTGAAATCATCACCACAGGCATTGGTCGCAATCGCATTAAATTTTTTAAAAAGCTGATCCCATCCATTTTCGGCATTTCAATATCAAGTGTAATAACATCTGGCTTCAGTTGTTTAATCATTTCACGTGCTTGGTAGGGATCCTCTGCGCAACCGACAACTATTAAGTCCTTAGCTTGGCTCAAAACTTCAGTCAGCAAGCGCCTGATCAAAGGCGAATCATCAATAACTAACACTTTGATCATTGTTTCTCCTAAAATAATTCGATATCTGTTTGAGAGTCTTGTTTTTCGATATCATGTAAGTAACGTATTTCACGTTTTTCAAGGGCATCACTATGCATTCCTCGTAACTTTTTCACTTGCGCCTTGCCTGTTTGCGGATTAAATAACACCTTTCTTGGCCAAGGCCCGCCAACATCATGTGACACAAGCTCAAGCCCTTCCTCTTGTGCATATGCGCGAGCAAAGCGAATGTTTCCTAATCCAATATCCGTTGTAGAACGAATAATTTTCCCACCACCAAACAGCTTTATTTTTAAGTGTTGTCGAGACCCGCCATTTTTTATAACCTCGTTAATTAAGAATTCCATCGCCCAATTACCATAACGACAATTTAAGCTGTGAGCGCCGGTAAACTCAGTCCCTTTTTCCATGGGTAGCATAAAATGGTTCATTCCTCCAATGCCTAAACGGTCATCATAAATACATGCAGCAATACACGAACCAAGTACCGTTGTGATTAATTCATCATTCTTAGATACATAAAACTCGCCCGGTAAAACTTTAGCTATCATATGCTGCTTCCCAGCATCCCAAAACCGCTTAACATGTTCAAAACCAGGTAATACAGGTTTAAACCTTTGCTTCATGCTACACCTTTTGATAAATGGTTCGACCTAAATTTTTAAACTCACTATGCTCTTTCCCCATGCTTTCAGAGTGACCTAAAAATAAATGCCCACAGGGCGCCAAAATAGTGCAATACCGCTGGAAAAGCTGATCTTTGGTTTCTTTATCAAAATAGATAACAACATTACGGCAAAAAATTACGTCAAAAGGCCCCTTCATTGGCCACTCTTGGAGCAAGTTCAATCGCTTAAAATATATTTTTTCCTGTAGTTCAGGCTTTACTTTAAAGAGTTCCCCATTTTTACTTTTTAAAAACCAACGTTGCAAATGATGCTGCCCAAGACCATTCACATTCGCTGCGGTGTAACTTCCTGACTGCGCTTTTGCAAGTACATTAGAATCTAAATCTGTGGCGAGTATCTTCACATCCCAATTAATTGGAAATAACTCATTTAATATCATGGCCAAGGTGTAAGGCTCTTCACCACTCGAACATCCAGCAGACCACACTCTTACTCGTTTTGTCTGTTTATTAGCTTGTAACAACGCAGGAACAATGTGCGACTTTAAATATTCAAAATGATGAGCTTCTCGAAAAAAAGATGTTAGGTTTGTAGTAATCGCATTAATAAAATCACTAAACTCTTGCTCTTTATGAGCATCTAAATAGTCTAAATACTGTTTGAAGTTGGCTAAACGCAGAGTACGAATACGCCTTGCAAGACGAGAGTAAACCATTTCGCGCTTATGCTCTCCAAGTACGATGCCACATGCGCCATAAACCAATGATGCAATTTTTTTAAAATCATTATCCGTTAGTAAAAACTCTTTCATTGCGCGCACTCGACATGCCAAAAACATTAAAACAAATAGATCGGCAGCTCAAACCTTGAACCTACCCTTTAGCTTTAACTAAAACTCTTCCCACTCATCGGAAGAGTCAGAAAAATCGCTGCCTCGAGGAGCACTGCGAATATTTTGACTAGCTCGTATCGGTGTTTTTGCGGTTGGCGTTGATTCAATTAAATCGGGTATCTCTTGCTGACTGAGCGAGAAAAAATTCAGCAGCCTACGCATATCATTCGCCTGCTCCGACATAGATTCACCAGCAGCTGACGCTTGCTCAACTAACGCGGCATTTTGCTGAGTCATCTCATCCATTTGCGAAATAGCTTTATTTACCTGTTCGATACCTGCACTTTGCTCTTCAGAGGCTTCTGTTATGTCAGAAATCATCTCTGTCACTTTTTGCACTGAACTTACAATATCTTGCAGTGTAGCACCGGACTCATTCACTAATAGCGTACCGTCTTCCACTTTCCCAACGCTGTCTCTTATTAACTCTTTAATTTCTTTTGCGGCACCAGCAGAACGCTGTGCGAGGTTACGGACTTCCCCCGCTACAACAGCAAAACCACGCCCTTGCTCTCCCGCTCGGGCTGCTTCAACAGCCGCATTGAGCGCCAGCAGATTTGTTTGAAATGCGATCTCATCAATAACACTAATAATGTCAGCGATCTTCTTACTTGCTTCATTGATAGCCGACATACTAACAACCGCTCGGTTTACAACTTCCCCCCCTGCATCGCTTTGTCGCGAGTTTCTACTGCTAAACTGTTCGCTACCTTTGCATTGTCAGCATTTTGTCGCACAGTGCTGGTCATTTCTTCCATACTGGAAGCGGTTTCCTCTAATGACGATGCTTGCTCTTCAGTACGCTGACTTAAGTCAGCATTACCTTGTGAGATCTCCTCTGCACCACTGGCAACCATAGTCGCCGAAGAATTAATCCGATTAATCACTTCAGTGAGCTTATCTGCTGTTGCATTAGCGTCTGTTTTTAGTTTATCAAATGAGCCTTGATATTCTTTCTCAATCCGAATAGATAAATCACCATTAGCCATAGCATCAAGCATAGTTCCAGTATCAGCTACTGCATCATCAACAATACTGACTAAACTATTTAAGCCTTTCGCTAGACGAAGATAAAAGCCCTCTTTGCCAGCTTCATTTACACGAGTCTTCAGCTCACCTTTACCTGCAGCACTAACCAAATCAGCCATTTCTTTTTCAATAGCGACTTCATCGGTGCGATCTTCCCACTCAACAACTGTACCAATGCGCTCTTTTTCAGGTGTGAATATTGGATTAGCAACAAGACCAAAAGTTCGCCCACCTACATTAATTTCAGTACTGTATATATTCGTTAATTTACTTAATAAATGTTGCTGGTGTGCTGGATTTTTATGAAATACATCAATATTTTGCCCTAGCAACTTACTGCTATTAAAATTAGGCAAATCTTTACGAATATCAGCTTCAGCTGCCGTCATCATATTTAGTACCGATTCATTCATATAAATAATGTCATTATCTGCATTTGCAATCATTGTATTCGTTGCAACACGATCCAATGCTCGACGTACTCGCAGATTTTCTTCAGCTTCTTGCTTTTCTTCTTCTGCTTTATTAACACTATCAGTAATATCTTGCCACTCAACAATTGTGCCTAGACGTTCACCGTCACGACTCATCCAAGGTGTTGCGATTAAACTAAAAATGAGACCTGCCAAACGTAATGTTGCTTTATAAGGGTCATTTAAACTCGCTAATAACTGACGCTGATGCGCCGGCTGCTTATGAAAATCATCAACACAAGTGCCTATTAAGTTTTCAACAGCAAAGCTAGGTAGTACTGTTTGAAGTTGGCTCTCACGTGCTTGCAGCATTTGCTTAACTTGCTCGTTAACGAAAATTATTTTTAAGTCGTTATCAGCAATCATCACATTCGCTTGGCACACTTCAAGGGCATTTGCGAGATTAGCGATACGTATTGCTTCTTCCGTTGCCGATTTTTGCTCGCTAATATCGGTGGCAAATTTCACAACTTTTATAACCTGACCTTGTGAATTAATAACAGGGTTATACGTTGCTTGAATCCATATTTCTTTTCCATTATTTCCTATGCGCTTAAATTCATTAGAAATGAATTCGCCTCCTTTTAAGCGCTGCCAAAATTGCTGATATTCACTACTAGCCACTTCATCCGGTTCGACAAATATAGAATGATGTTGACCTTGAATATCTGCCAAACCATAGTCCACAACATTTAAAAAATTATTATTTGCTGTAAGAATTCTTCCATCTGGCTCAAACTCAATAACAGCTAACGATTTATTCAACGCAGTTAGAACTAAATCACTCTGTGATTTGCTCCGTTGAGAATTACTAAACCATCCCATGTCCATCACCTTTTTATATCAGTTTTTATTAGCTCGATTAACAGATACTCATATATCCATTGCTTTTGTTAGGTCGAGTAATGCAACCATTTTTTCCCCAACGTTTACTAATCCAGCAACAAACTCCGAGTTATCTGATTCTGTAAATGAAGGCACCATCTTCGCGTCTTGTTCCATAATGCTATAAACATCAGACACAGCATCTACCGCCATGCCCATTATTTTACTTTGTTGTGCGCACTCTACTTTCACGACAATGACCACAGTTAAACCACCATACTCGATGTAGGGTAAGCCAAATCTCAGTCGCAAATCTAAAATAGGTACTATAGTTCCACGTAAATTAATCACACCTTTTACATAGTCGGGTGCATTTGGTATTTCGGTGATCTCTTCCCAGCTACGAATTTCTTGCACTGTTAAAATATCAACTCCATATTCTTCCTCGGCCATAATAAAGGTAAGAAACTGTTTCACGCCCTGGACGTTTTCAAGCACTAGCTTATTGTCTAACTCACTACTCAGTGCGCTCATGACGCCTCCAAATTAGCTTGTGACTCAACAATTAACTCTTGGCTGCCTGGCTTTCTTAATCCGGATAATTTGATCAACCCGCTAATATCAACAATGAGCGATACGCGGCCATCACCCAATATGGTTGCTCCTGAAACACCATCTACTTTTTGGTAGTTTGCTTCTAAGCTTTTAATCACGACTTGTTGTTGCGATAGTAAATCATCAACCAATAAGCCTATTTTTTGATTGTCACTTTCAACCACAACCAATAAGGTTTTATCCAAAGTTTCGATTGCATCTTGATGATTAAATATCTGATATAGCCGTAGAATAGGAATGTACTCATCGCGTAACCGTAATACATCTAGGTCTTTGCCTACACGGCTGACTTTAGTGATATCAATTTGCAACGATTCCACGATAGAAATTAACGGAATGATATAAGTATGTTGTGCAACTTTAACTAATTGACCATCCAATATTGCCAATGTCAGCGGCAGCCTAATTGTAAAGGTAGAACCAATACCTGGCGCCGATGACACTTCAACAGAGCCATTTAACGATTGAATATTACGCCGAACAACATCCATTCCAACCCCGCGCCCAGAAAGGTCACTTACTTCATCCGCGGTAGAGAAACCGGGCATAAAAATGAGCTCGTTAATTTCATTATCTGATAATTCATCACCCTCATTAATAAGCCCATTTGTAATGGCTTTTTGTTTTATTTTTTGAGTATTTAAGCCTTGGCCATCATCCATAATCTCGATAACGATATTGCCACCTTGGTGAAAGGCATTTAGGGTCACAGTCCCGATAGGGTCTTTACCTGAGGCTATACGCTGTTCAACTGTTTCTAACCCATGATCCAAAGAATTTCTAACCAAGTGCACCATAGGATCTGATATTTTTTCCATTACAGTTTTATCAAGCTCCGTTTGCTCACCAATTAATTTCAGCTCGACTTGTTTGTTTAATTTTTGTGATATATCTCTGACTAAACGGGGAAACCGGCTAAACACAAAGCTAATTGGAAGCATACGGATGCGCATTACATTTTCTTGTAAGTCACGGGTGTTGTGTGCAAGTTGCGCGAGCCCTTCTTGTAGCGACGCTAGTGTTGCCTCAGTAATTTCTTGCTCACCTAATTGACTTAACATCGCTTGCGTGATCACAAGCTCGCCAACCATGTTTATTAATGAGTCTACTTTATCAATACCCACTCTGATTGAAGTTGATTCCACTGCTGTAGCAGGCGCTGTGACCTTAGCAGTAATGGCGGCTTTTACTTCTGGGGCAGTGTTTTTTGGTACTGAAGTGTTAACTTTAGAAGACTCAATAATTTGAGTTTCTTTTGATTGTTTAGGCTGTTCATCATCTGAAAATAATCCACCACACAGAGCAATGGTTATATCTGCATCATCTTCAACCCATTCAAAAATTTCAGAGATGGCTTGCTCTGGTTTATCAGTGTTTAAAAAAAATCGCCAAGATAAAAAGCAGTCGTCTGCACTTAAGTCGGTTATATCTGGAACTTCGCTATGAAACGCAACAATTTCTAAATCACCTAACTCAGCAAGTTCACTGATCATATACAGTGGTTCATTGCCAGTTTTGAATAAATGATGATGCGGTTTAAAGTCAATCTGGTAGGTATTTACTTCGACTACGGTATCAGTAATGGTATTAGCTTGAATTGAAGGGGTATCATCAAGCGCTAAAATTTTCTCAAACTGCTTTTTAAGCTCTGTTGATTCACTTAAGTCAGGGGTTTGCTCAGCCTGCAATACACTTAACATTGCTCTTAAGCAATCCACCGATTTTAGCAATAAATTTACCAGCTCAGTAGTTAAAACTCGCTTACCCTCACGAACCTCATCTAACAGCGTTTCTAATACATGCGTAAACTCAGCAACTGAATCAAAACCAAAAGTGCCACTGCCACCCTTAATTGAATGCGCAGCACGAAATATTGTATTAATTGTTTCAGAGTCTTCTTCACCAGGCACCAAATTAAGCAGTTCAGCTTCCATGGCATCCAAGCCTTCAAAGCTTTCTTCGAAGAAAACTTCAAAAAACTGACTTAAATCTATACTCATGCCTCGCTCCCTAAATTAGCGAATCACTTTTTTTAAAACCGCTAGTAATTGATCAGGGTTAAAAGGTTTAACTATCCAGCCTGTTGCTCCAGCTGCCTTACCTTCCACTTTTTTGTCCATGCCAGATTCGGTAGTCAGCATTAATAAGGGTGTAAACTTATAATTGGGTAAATTGCGCAGCTCTCTAATTAAAGTAATACCGTCCATAACAGGCATATTTACATCCGAGATCACAGCGTCAAAACCCTGTTGCTTAGCTATATTCAACGCCTCACTGCCATCCTTTGCTTCGGTTACATCAAAGCCGGCTTTTTTTAATGTAAAGCCCACCATTTGACGCATCGATGCAGAATCATCTACAGCTAAAATTCTTTTCATATACACCTCTTAATTTTCATTATCGAGTATTAAATATTCATTTAAACCTAATTGATTGATAACGCTCTTTAATGGCTCACTCTGTCCAATCCAAATTATTTTATGATGCACAGACAGTAAGTGTTTTTGTAAAGCACACAGTAGTTGAATGGACGCAGTATCAGCACGTGATACATCGCTGATGTCTAGGCAAACATCGTCATTAGTACTTAGCTCATTTAGCAAGTCTTGATGTAAAGATTCGACTTTGGTGATTGCTAACTCTTCAGGAAGCTTCAACATACTTTCATCACTTTGCGTAATTTACCAATTCATAACAAAAGCTTAGACTGAGTTGTGAAAAATGCCATATATGCATCGAAAAAAGAGGAAATTATTTATAGAGGGGGAAATAAAAGTAAAAAAGAGGCCAACGCTTCCAAAAACAATCGAAAATATACTTAGTCTGCACTCTGCTTAGAGGGTTATGTAAAGCATTGATTTTAAAAATAAATACTAACACCCCTCTCGCTAGAAACTAATTTATTATCCAGAGTTTTGGCTACTTATTAATAGCAATTTATTGATAGTAATCAGCTATCAATTTAAATTCACTAATTAATAATTTAGCATTAACTAATGGAACACTACCTTGTTTAAACTCAGGTTTAAATATTGCCCTTACAGCCCCGCGTGAATCAACCAAAGCAACAGACGCGCTGTGATCAACCGCGTACTCTTGTTCATCACTGTCACTAATGGCATAAATTAATCCAAGCTCACGCACCAATGGAAATAAGTCTTTATGCTCACCTGAAACGGCTAAAAAATCTGGGTTAAAATAATCAATATAAGCTTTGCGTTTATCTGCAGTATCACGCTTTGGATCCACAGATAAAAACCAAATTTGCAGCGGGTATTGCTCACTTAACGCCTTGTGCACGGCATTTAACTTTGCCAGCGTTAACGGACAAATATCAGGGCAGCTAGTATACCCTAAAAACACTAAATTCCACTGCCCGACAAAAGCTGCTTTCGTCACTTTATTATTATGTTGATCAAGCAATGCAAAATCACTAAGTGGTTTAGCTTGCTCATAGACTAACGCTTCTACATCAGGTTTAGTCGCGTCACTGCATGATGCTAATAGCAACAGGCTTATTAACATAAAAAAACGTTTGCTAAGTGTCCGGGTTAAAAACTTCATATGACCAGCCATTTATCTATAAATAAGGCGACGAAGAGTATCATTAAATGAATAATTGAAAAACGAAATAAATCCATAGCTGTATCATCATTTGGCGCTGCTTTTAGCTTAATCGCTTTGTAAATAAACACCGCGTTTAATACGCAGGCAGAGACTAAATATATTAAGCCTGACATACTGATTAAATAGGGCAGCACACACACCAAAGCAAGTAAAACAGAATATGCAATCACGCATGTTTTACAAAAATCAATACCATGCGTAACGGGTAACATCGGAATTTTAGCCCGTTCATAATCGCTCTTTCGGGCAATGGCTAATGCCCAAAAGTGTGGCGGGGTCCAAGTAAATATGATCATCACTAATAACCAAGGTGCAGCGGCCATTTGCCCAGTTTCAGATACCCAACCAAGTAAAGGTGGCATCGCTCCAGCCAGCCCACCAATAACAATATTTTGCGGTGTAGCGCGCTTTAAAAATGACGTATAAATAAAGGCATAACCCACTAAAGCAAATAGCGTTAATATTGCGGTAAGAGTATTTGCCCAAATCACCAACATAGCAAAGCCACTTAAACCGATTACACTGGCAAAACTTAAGGCATGAAATTTTGATAAACGCCCTTTTGCCACAGGTCTATGCCTAGTGCGGGCCATTTTACTGTCAATTTCACTATCAACCACATGATTGATTACCGCAGCCGCTGCCGATAGTAAACCTATACCTAATAAACTTATAAACTGTACCCCAACACCACGCCCAACATCAGGGGCTAGCGCTAAGCCAACCCATGCTGTTAATACCAGCATTGCGACCACTTTAAATTTACTAATCGCTAAGTAGTCTTTAAATAGCTCTGTCAGTTGGTGTGGTGCATCTTTTGTTATTGCTAATAAATGTGCCATAACAGCCTCCTAGGTACGGGCTTTTAAATAAAAGCATAAACGAACGAGTGTAATTAACAGTATGGCTGCCATTAAATTATGTGCCAGTGCAACACCCAAAGGAAAATGCCAATGCACCACAGCAAGGCCTAATGCTATTTGGCAAAATAAAGCACCGAGTACGGATACACAGCAGTGTTTAATTTTCGTTGAAAGCGCACGACTATATATACGCCACATAATCAACGCGAGTACCACACAGGTAACCAGTGCCCAAATCCTGTGGAGTAAATGAATCGACATTCTCGCTTGTTGTGAAAGCACGCCATATTCATACGTACTGTGCTCCATAGGTAACTGAAATACACTACTAAGTGAAAATGGCTGACCATAGCTGCAAAGCGGTAAACCATTACAATGAGGTGCAGCATAATTAGCGGCAAGCCAGCCACCCAATGCAATTTGCAATATCAGTACCACTAACGCAACCAAACTTAATTTAAAATGGCGCCTCGCAGGTGCATCTCCTCCATCGATAGGTTTTGAGGTTAGCCGTAAGTACAGTAGCGCCACTAGCGACAAAATACTAAAACCGCCTAGTAAATGCCCCATCACGATTAAGGGCTGCAAATTCATGGTGACCGTCCACATCCCAAGTGCAGCTTGAAAGATGACTAATATGAGCAATAGTAAAGGCAATCCAACAGGCATAGTCGGCTGCTTGCGCTTAATAAACGCCACAATAAATAGCGCTAAAATTAATACCCCTAACGTGCCAGCAAAATAGCGATGAATCATTTCTTTCCATGCTTTTGCTGTTTCAAACATCATATCTGGGTATGTTTGCTCAACCAAAGCTAGATCTACCTCATGCTTTGGTACTGTTAAAAAACCATAGCAACCGGGCCAGTCTGGGCACCCCAACCCTGCATCACTCAAACGTGTATATGCACCAAGCCCAACCACTAAAATAGATAAAAAGAAGGTCGCTACCACTAAATATTTATAATTTTTATACATAATCAAACCCTTAGATAAAATTAGCTTGAGCGTGAATAGTTAAGTAATTTTTTTTAAGTCTTTTAATAACCCTTTTTGAATCAGCCGATTTTGCTGCGGCTCTTGCTGGTAGGGGTATTGCAAAACCACCAACCCCATATGATCTATTAAATATAAACTCGCAGGCTCCAGCTCAGCAGTTTCGGCTAATTGTCGCCACGTTGAATCTCGCTTTTGGGGGCTGCCTAAAATAACCATATCGACTTTGCTTTGGTTTTTACCCAATGCTACATACAAGTTATCGAGTGCATGTAATTGCTCTGCACATGCTTGTTGGCACTGTTGAGGATGATTTAAAGCAATCGTCCACTGTTTATGCTCTGAGCTTTGCCAGTTTTTAAGTTTTATTTCTGTGCTTAAGAACGTGCCATTATTTGTTGCAGCTGAAGGTATCCATTCCAGTTTTAGTGCTAAATAGGCCAACACCAAAGGCACCAAACAGCAGCCGATAAAAATAATCAGGGGTTTGTTTTTCATTTTAATTCCTTCTTTTACTAGCAACGATGGCAACCACGACGCAAGACAAGCCAATTAATAGCCATTGAACTGCATAGCCATAATGCTTTTGCGGGCTCATTACGACAGCTTGGTAATGCGGTATACCAAAAGCATCACCAACACCTTGGCGATAAGCAATAAAATCGACTAAGGGCTGCTGTACATGTTTCTCAAATAGCGCTAAGTCGATATTTTGTACGCGTTTGGGCCAATCATTTTTGTGTTCTTGGTGCTCCGAGCTATCTAAAGTAAAGCCACTGAGTTTGCCTTGTTTTAGCTGAACATTAATATCGATAACACCACGAGGTAACGTAACTGACGGTAATTGCTGACGGGAGGCTGGCGCTTTAATCCAGCCAAAATTAACTAATATCGGCGTTTGACTATGTGAAGGTTTAAATAATGCTAAAACATCATAACCAACCTGCCCTTGCACGACTTGGTTATCTAACAACCAATAATGCACCGTGTTTACAGTGCCAGTTAAAGTGGCTTGGATACCAGTTTTATTCCACTCACTGGGCAACGCCAATACTTGCTGCCACGGCATAACCCCTTTAGATTGCACCTTCGCTATATGCGATAGTTGCAAGCTCTTCGCTTGGCCTCGCTGTATTTGCCAATAGCCTAAGCGTAAACACACCAACACCACAATCAGTACCACGCAAATGATGAAAATTGAGCTAAGCTTTTGTTTACGCCATAAAATTAGCTGCATAAAGGTGAATCCAGTGATTATTAAAATTATTATCGTACTGTTGTTATTGTTTATACTTTTTAACTTGTTTAGAGCGTTATTTATTATGGTATCAGGGCGCGATAGTGGGCGGCCAATGTCACATTATTTAGGCCGCCGCGTGATGTTTTCCGTCATCGTACTTATCGTAGTAATTGCTGCTCTTAAACTTGGATACATCTCCCTAATGCCAATCCTACAACACATATACAAACACAAATAAACATAACCAAACCACATCAACAAAATGCCAATACCAAGCAGCCGCCTGAAAAGCAAAGTGTTTATCTGGGCTAAAGTGACCTTTTAATACTCTAAAAAATACCACCAACAAAATTATCGTGCCGAGCGTTACGTGCATACCGTGAAAACCGGTCAACAAGAAAAACGTATTACCGTATACGCCAGCATCTAGGGTGAGACCTAAGTCATTGTAGGCATGAATATACTCTTCAACTTGCAGCCCTAAAAAAGCAATGCCAAGTAAAATAGTAAATCCTAAAAAGGCTTTAAGGGGGCCACGCTTATTATTCTCCATCGCTACATGCGCAAAGTGTAAAGTCACCGATGAGGTAAGTAGGATTAATGTGTTTATTAATGGTAAACCCTGCCAACCCATTGCTTGTGTAGTGCCCCCGCCTGGAGCTGTAACTAGCGGCCACATTGCTTCAAACGTTGGCCATAACACCTCGTTGGTCATGGCGTTATTGCCAGCGCCGCCAAGCCAAGGGACTGAGATCATTCGCGCATAAAATAATGCACCAAAGAAGGCCATGAAAAACATCACTTCAGAGAAAATAAACCAGCTCATACCTTGGCGAAATGATCTATCCATTTGCGCTGAATACAAACCTTGGTGCGACTCATCAATCACATTTTTAAACCAGCTAAATAGCATATAGAGCAAAATAGCGATGCCACCATAAAGTACATACTGGCCAGAGCCGCCTTCTGAGTTTACTTGCATCACAGTCAGTGCTGCACCAACAGCGATTAAAAATAACGCCACAGCGCCTACAATTGGCCACGGGCTTTGTGCGGGTACATAATATTTATCGTAATTTTGATTCATTTCACTTGCTCCTAATTACTAGCCACTAACTGGCTACTAATATCAAACACGGTATATGATAAAGTGAGCTCTTCTACTTCATCGGGCAGCGTGGTATCAACATAAAAAAGCAACTTAAATTCCACTTCCTCACCGGCTTTTAATGGTTGTTGATCAAAACAAAAGCAGGCCATTTTATGTAGATATTTAGCAGCCTTCCCGGGCGATACCGAAGGCACCGCTTGCATGACTTTGTCTTCATTACTGAGGTTCTTTGCTTTAAACAACACTTCGCGCATTGCACCGGGTTTAACGACCACGCTGTACTCCTGTGATTTCACCTCAAATGGTGCACCACTTTGTGCATGAGTAGTAAAGCTAACATCAACTTGGCGTGACTCAACAACCTGCGTACTTTGCTTCGCTTGCTCAAGAGAAGGCTTACCATTAAGCCCGGTGATATCGCAAAAAACATCGTATAAAGGCACCAAAGCAAACGCGAAGGCAAACATACCAAGGCATATTAAAACTAAGCGCTTAAGCAAAGGTGCGTGATTCATTACTTGATCTCCGGTGGTGTATCAAAGGTATGATAAGGCGCAGGAGAATCAACTTCCCACTCTAGCCCTTGCGCCCCATCCCACACCTTAGCCGGTACTTTGTCGCCACCTCTAGCACATTTAAATACCACCACAACAAACAGTAATTGTGACAAGCCAAAAGCAAACCCACCAATACTGATAATGGCGTTAAAGTCAGCAAATTGCAGCGCGTAATCAGGGATCCGCCTTGGCATACCTGCAAGGCCAACAAAGTGCATCGGAAAAAACAATACATTCACACTGACCAAAGACAGCCAAAAATGCCATTTTGCTAAGGTGATATTAAACATATTGCCAGTCCATTTAGGTAGCCAATAATAGGCTCCTGCCATGATTGAAAAGACTGCACCTGTAACAAGTACATAATGAAAATGCGCCACAACAAAATAGGTATCATGATATTGAAAATCAGCCGGTGTAATTGCTAGCATCAATCCTGAAAAGCCACCTAAAGTGAACAACACAATAAACGCAATACTAAATAACATCGGCACTTCAAAGCTTATTGAACCTCGCCACATGGTAGCTACCCAGTTAAATACTTTTACCCCGGTAGGCACTGATATCAACATGGTCGAATACATAAAAAACAGCTCAGCAGCCACTGGCATTCCCGTGGTAAACATGTGGTGCGCCCACACAATAAAACTCAGTAATGCTATCGATGATGTGGCATAAACCATCGAGGCATAGCCAAATAATTTCTTGCGTGAAAAGGTAGGCACTATGGTCGAAATGATACCAAATGCTGGTAAGATCATTATGTACACTTCAGGGTGACCAAAAAACCAGAATATATGCTGAAACATCACCGGATCACCACCACCCGCAGCATCAAAAAAGCTAGTGGCAAAGTATTTATCTGTTAGTACCATGGTCACAGCGCCAGCTAAAACAGGCATAACTGCAATCAGTAAAAACGCAGTAATAAGCCACGTCCATACAAACAACGGTAACTTCATCCAAGACATACCAGGGGCGCGCATATTCACTATGGTAACAATCACATTGATTGCCCCCATAATGGAACTAATGCCCATAATGTGAACGGCGAATACAAATAAAGCCGTGTTGTCATTACTGTAAGTCGTAGACAGCGGGGCATAAAAAGTCCAACCAAAAGCGGGGCCACCACCTGGCATAAATAGTGATGCTAATAGAATCAAAAACGCAAATGGTAGAATCCAGAAGCTCCAGTTATTCATTCGCGGTAATGCCATGTCTGGCGCACCAATCATCAGGGGTATCATCCAGTTTGCCAGCCCAGTAAATGCCGGCATGACAGCACCAAACACCATTATCAAACCATGGACTGTGGTCATTTGATTAAAAAAGTGCGGGTCAACTAATTGTAATCCTGGCTGAAATAATTCAGCACGGATCACCATCGCCATGGCACCACCGATCAAAAACATGGTCAGTGAAAATATTAGATATAAGCTCCCGATATCTTTATGGTTAGTCGTAAACAGCCAACGCTTAAACCCAGTTGCACCGTGATGATGTCCAGCATCGTGATGCGCAGCGCCGTTATTATTTTCGTCTGTTATGCTACTCATTACTTAGCCTCCGCAGTTGCATCAATCAAAGCCTGAATTTGGCTAGGTTGAACCACATCGCCCGTGTCATTACCCCATGCATTACGCTTATAGGTCACGACCGCCGCAAGTTGTTTTATCGATAGTTGTTTTACAAATGCCTGCATTGCTGTGCCTGGGCGGCCATGAACCACAACGTCAATATGCTCATTAACATCACCCAATACCACAGGGCTACCTTTTAGGGCAGGGAAAACACCAGACAACCCCATACCGGTAGGCTGATGGCACGCTGCACAACTGGCCATATAGACTTGTTCACCTAAGGTCATTAACTCTTCTTTAGATAAGGTTTGGTCCATCAATGCTGCATCTGCGGCAGCCGCCTTTTGTTTAGCTTGCTTGGCATCGGCTAACCAATTAACAAAATCTTGCTCAGACTTTGCCTCTACAACCACAGGCATAAAGCCATGGTCTTTACCGCATAGTTCGGCACACTGGCCACGGTAAATACCCTCTTCGTTAATTTTGGTCCATGTTTCATTAATAAACCCAGGGTTGGCATCTTTTTTAACAGCAAAGTCAGGCACCCACCACGAGTGAATAACGTCATCTGAGGTCATTAAAAAGCGAATTTTTTTATTGATTGGTAAAACTAAAGGTTTATCAACTTCAAGTAGGTAGGTTTCCGTTTTTTCAGCCTGGTTGCCAATTTGGTCGCTCGGTGTTGATAAAATAGAGTAAAAATCTACGTCTTCTCCCATATATTCATAATGCCATTTCCATTGCGAGCCAGTAATTTTGATTGTTAAATCAGCTTTACTGGCATCTTCCATTGCAATTAAGGTTTTTGTCGCAGGCACTGCCATTGCAATTAGGATGACGAACGGAATCGCAGTCCAAAGTATCTCAACTTTAGTGCTTTCATGGAATTGGGCTGGTATAGCCCCTTTTGATTTGCGATGATGTATTAAAGCCCAAAACATAACGGCAAATACAATCACCCCAATCACACAACATATAATAAAAATTGTCATGTGCAGTTGATAAACATTATTACTTATATCGGTTACACCTTCGCGCATATTAAATTGGCTATTTGCCAATAATTGCTGCGGCAGCATAAATAATATAAGGCACAAGGTAGAGCTCAGTTTACCCATGTGACGGCTCCTTTTGATGCTATTGCTAAACGCAAAGCGAAAAGGCGGCACTGCTTTTTTCGCGCCAATTCGTTATTTTTATTGTAACTGGTTAAGTTAGTCTCTTCGCATGCAACAATAAATTGCAGCAAGGCCCCAAAGATCTGTCGTTAACACAGTGTATTAACCAATTAGTTAAAAAATGAACAATTAGCAAGTTTTAGTGCAAATAAAATTCTATTTTGGTGCAAAAATAACAATACAAAATCAGCGCGTTATTTTAAATTCAAGAGGGAAAAGAAATGGCTAAAAGCAGGAGAGTCCTAGCTTGTATAGGGGTTTAGTAGCTACAGGTAAGTGCTAAAACTAGCAGTTAAATAAAAATATAAAAGTGAAAGCACCAAATATCACCAATTTGGTGCAAAATAGGTTTACATCCAATCTGCATTGCGGATCACACCGACTGCAAGCCCTTCAATATTAAAAGACTCATGTTCTAAATCAACTTCAATGGCTGAGAACTCTTCATTTTCGGCGTGCAACAAAACTTTACGCCCGGCTTTTTCTAGGCGCTTTACTGTTACATCATCATCAACGCGCGCAACAACTACTTGGCCGTTTTCAGCAACTTGTGTTTTATGCACAGCAAGTAAATCACCATCCATAATGCCAATATCTTTCATACTCATACCCTGTACACGCAATAAAAAATCAGCGGCAGGCTTGAACATTAAAGGGTCAATCTGGCAATGGCTTTCAACATGCTGTTGCGCAAGTATTGGTTCACCAGCTGCTACTCGGCCAATTAATGGTAATCCTAGTTGCTCGGGTTCATCCTCTTCCACCAGCTGAATACCGCGGCTTGCGCCTGGCTTCATTTTAATAACACCTTTTTTAGCCAGTGCTTTTAAGTGTTCTTCAGCAGCATTTGCACTTTTAAAACCCAAGGTTTGGGCTATTTCAGCACGCGTAGGCGGCATACCAGTGTCTTTGATAAACACTTTGATTAATTCAAGAATTTGAGCTTGACGATTCGTTAATGGGCGCATACAACTGGTTTTCCATACAGTACATTTAACTGTGAGTATATACAGTTATTTAAAAATCGCAAATTTTAAATTAGTTACCTTTAACCCTTCTTGATTACCATCTGGTACTCAACAATAAAGTGGCGCTATTTAAACCATCATCAGATTTCAAAGATGAGCCTAAACCAAACTTCAGTGCTATATGTTCATTAAACCAGTACTGTGTTTGCAACTCATAATTATCATTTCTATCGCCACGGTTATGTACGTTAGCAACTAAAGCAACCGACCAACCTTGGTTTACATAATAGCTTGCCCGGCCTTGAATAAAGCGATAACGCCCTGCCAATTGCTTTGCCTCTATATCCCAGCCTTGGTTATGATTGATTTTAGTCCAGCGAATGTATGGCGCATAACTCCACTCTACCGAAGTTAGCTCCTCGCCTGGATAATAAACGCGAGTTTCTTCTACCCGACTATAAAAAGCAGTTAAGCCAATTTGCAATTGATCGTTTACTTGATTACCTATTGATGCACTTAGTAAAGAGCTATCTGATTGCCAATTACTACTATCGTCATTTATATGTTGGATACCACCGGATAGAATTAATCCATTTTCAGCGTAATATGCGCCATCAGCATTTATGTAATACAGGTTATCATTAGCAAACCCGCCGATAGCGACATTACTCACGCTATGTAAATGTGCCTTTAAGTTCTGCGGGCCAGATAAAGCATTTAAGTCATCACTAAAATAACGATATCTCGCACCTAAAAATGCTTTATCCAAGCCACTTAAATCCGTGAACCCGAGATCAATCTGATGATTGATATCTGCATAGCTGGATAACGATAAGCAGCTAATTAACAGCATTATTCCTTTTTTCATCATGCGTTCCTAAAATGTAACATTAGGTACATTTTAGCTATTTTGATGATCTTAACTGTAGGAAAGTGTACAAAAGTGTAGACTGGTTTTAAATTTTCAATTGAGGACATTCCATGACTATTTGGTATCAACCAATCACCTTAGAACAGTGTAAACAACTTGATGAGGGCATTAACGGCCAAGGTACATTAATGAAAACAATGGGTATTGAAATTAGCGAGATTGGTGATGACTACTTAGTTGCCACTATGCCCGCGATACCTCAACATCATAATCCTATGGGCATGGTACATGGCGGTGCCAATGTCGTACTTGCTGAAACGGTTGCCAGTTATGCAGCAAACTTTGTGATTGATTTTACTAAGTTCTATTGTGTCGGCCAAGAAATCAACGCCAATCACTTAAAAGCTTCACGCAATGGAACTTTAACCGCAATAGCAAAGCCTATTCATTTAGGCAGACGTACTTCAGTATGGGAAATTAAAATAACAAATAGCCGCAACGAGCTATGCTGCGTATCAAGAATGACCGCAGCAGTGGTTGAACGTAAAAATTAGCTTTCGATAGGGTAAATCGTTATTTCAACACCCGCACCAATTGCAGATATTCTGAGCAGAGTGTCTGCTTGCAGTGCTTGATTAAAACATTTCGGTGAAGTACCCGACTCAAAGCCAATATCAAATGTACGCCGAGAACACGACAGCCACTGTTTTAATGCATTACGTGAGCATGACTCTATTAACTCACATAAGTGATTAATTGCTTTATCCGGCGTAGATACCTCGATATTTGCTTCTACACGCGCTAATTGACGATATTCATCGTGGTCATAATGTAAAACTGTGGCAATTTTTTTTTAAGTCAGCCACTAGCGCACTAATATCTTGTTTAGACTCAAGCTCTAGATCTACGTTTAAAAATTGAATTTCCGACATTTGTAGCTTTACCCTTAACCCATGTTAAATACACCGCAAACTTTAACCTAAATTTGTATATATACCAAATCATCTATTACCTGCGACAATTTGCCACATTGGCAAAAGCCCCCTAATCTATAAAATATCGCACTGAAAAATAACAACAAATGATTAAGTAATGAACAAACGTATTTTCAAGCATGCACGAAAAATTCATAAATGGCTTGGTTACATACTCGCACTACAAATCTTTGCATGGCTGTTAGGTGGTTTCGTCATGAGTGCAATTCCTCTCGATAAAGTACATGGCAAACATTTAGCGATGCGTTCGCTTGAAAACCCGTTTACGCAGGTCGACTACCCTACATCACTCGATAACATTGTTTCTCAGGTGGCGCAGCCAATACAAATAAATTACACCCACTTTTTAACAACACCTATTATTACTGTGACTAGTGAAAATGAAGAGCACAATTTTAACGGCTTAACTGGCCGCCCTTTCATTGCGCCAAGTAAAGTGCAAATAATTGCTAATGCACAAGCTCACTTATTAATCGATGCCAAAGTAAATGCAGCGACTAAACTCAAAATAGGTCCAAGGGAAGTTGGCTATAAAGAGAATATTTGGCAAGTTAGTTTCGATGATAATTTTAATACAACCTTGTATTTATGGGCTGATAGCGGCAAAGTTATCACTGTTCGCAGCACTATTTGGCGAATTTTCGACTTTTTCTGGATGTTACATATAATGGACTACGATGAACGAGAAGACTTTAATAACCCCTTGTTGATTAGCTTTTCGGCAACCAGTGTGCTGTTTTGCCTAACGGGTATCACTTTGTTACTACAAAATGTTCGTCTACGTCGTCGTAAGCGTTAAATAAGCCCTATCGGGGCAGAATCACAGCCTCGCTTATCATTGCATTTATAACAACTCAACCCATTCAACCGATTTACCTAATAGATCAATCACTCTAAAATAGCGTTTCCTGTAGTTCACTTAAGTGATTGGATATGCCTTACTTTATTATTGCGTTAGTAATTTCCCTTGCAAGCTTTAACCTTCACAGCGAGCAGTTTACCCGCTTCTCAACAGCAAAAAGACATTTAATAAAAACGTTACCCAGTGATGCCAAAAGCATTTACTGTGGCTGCGATATAAAGCGCCAAGGTAAAAAATTAATACCAGACCCTGCAGCATGCGGCTATAAACCGCGCAATGCAGTTACGCGCTCAGGTAAACCTAATGCACGAGCTGTTCGTATTGAGTGGGAGCATATAGTACCAGCGTGGGAGTTCGGTCATCAGTTACAATGCTGGCAAAATGGCGGACGTAAAAACTGCGTGAAAACCAGTGAACAATTTAGAAAAATGGAAGCTGATATTAATAACCTAGCCCCTGCAATTGGTGAGATTAATGCGGATAGATCGAATTATCGTTTTGGTATGATTGCAGGTAACGCCACTCAATATGGCAACTGCCAAGTAAAGGTGAATTTTAAACAACGGGTAGTTGAACCACCCGCCTATTCACGCAAGCGTATCGCAGATGCATACTTTTACATGCAAAAAACCTACGGCTTAAAAATATCTAACAAGCAACAGCAGTTATTTAGAGCATGGCAAAAGCAGAGCTTGGCACAAACCCGAAACTCTCAGCATCTTTAACTCTACAAATGTTTACATTATAAACGTATTTTTTGTTGCCTATCGTCAGCTGTATTGATATTTTCGAAACAAGTATTTACAGGAACGTAACTAAGTATGTTTAATAAAAAAAGAATCTCTACTGCTATTCTCATTGCTTTTTCTGGCCTTGCAATTACAGCATGTGGAGGCGGCGGTAGCCTAAATAAAGATTCAAATAATACAGACTCTACCAATGTGGTAACACCGCCACCACAGTCTAATGAGGTTGAATGGGTTGCGGGTGAATTTGACGCATCAAGTACATTTAAAAACCAATGTGATGTGCCACGCACAGGCAACGATCCATACAATAATAACCAACCATACCCTGATAAAGCGGGCTCCACGCTGACAGAAAAAATGTGGCTGCGCTCTTGGAGTGATGAAACATACCTTTGGTATGATGAAATCACAGACAAAAACCCTGAAAGCTTTGATACTGTCGCGGCATATTTTGCACAATTAAAAACAGAGCAAACCACAGATTCTGGTGCTAAGAAAGATAACTTTCATTACAGCGAACCAACAGAAGACTTTTACAAAGAAGCACAATCAGGCGTGGTATCAGGTTACGGCATTAACTGGTCATTTATTTCAAATACGCCACCAAGAGTGTTAAGAGTTACCTATCTTGAAGATAATTCACCGGCTCAGAATGCGGGGATCCAACGTGGCGATACCGTTCTCTCTGTAGATGATGTAAGCATAGATACCAACACTCAAGATGGAATTGACTCGCTCAATAGTATTTTGTTTGGCCCAACAGCTGGCGAAGCTCATAACTTTAGAGTGCGCAGTAATGATGGGACTGAAAAATCAATCACCATTACAGCGGGTAATATCGCCAAAACCCCGGTTCAGAACGTAAATACGTTTACTACACAAAACAATACACGTGTCGGTTACATGCAGTTCAATAGCCATATCGCTGTTGCACAAGAAGGTTTAATCGATGCCGTTAATAAGTTTATAGGCTGATCAAGTCGACGAATTAGTCATCGACTTTAGATACAACGGAGGTGGTTTATTAGCCATGTCATCACAATTAGCTTACATGGTTGCTGGCCCTGCTAACACCGATGATTTTTATTATTATCAAACCATTCAGAATGACAAGCTACCACAAGAACTACCTTTGTCATTCATTAATCAAGAAATTGATTACTCAACATTTGAAGGCAAACAAATACTTTTACCTGATTTAAATCTATCAAAAGTTTATGTACTGAGTACATCCGGTACCTGCTCTGCCTCTGAAGCCTTTATTAATGGCTTGAAAGGGATTGATGTTGAAGTGGTATTAATTGGTGATACAACATGTGGTAAACCTTATGGTTTTACGCCTACACACAACTGTGCAACTACTTACTACACGATTCAGTTTAGTGGTGCTAATTACAAAGGCTTTGGTGAATATTCAGATGGTTTAACACCCACCCCTTCACCCCAGTTTTCAGCTGATGTTAAAGGCTGCCCTATTGCTGATGACTTTGATCATCAACTAGGTGATACAAACGAAGCACTGCTATCGACGGCGTTATACCATATTACAAATAATGGCTGCCCTGAAGTGCCACAAAATGCAAAACAACAACCTGCCAGCTATTCACCAAGCAACGAAACTGGTTTATCGCTTGAGATACCTCAGTCGCTTTACAACACAAATATGGATTTAACCTGGCCTAGTACAGGAGATGCAAATGACTAAATACATGCTAAGTGCTGTTTGCGCAGTAATACTAACCGGATGCAACAGCACACAGGCTTTAGAGCCTCAAGATGCAACTCTAACACGAGTAAATCCGGGCATTGTTACACAGCTGCAACAAGCAATTCAAACTGCAAAAGGTGGTCCTTTAGTGACTCTTGCGGATGATGTATTTACTAAAAGCGCACAGCTTTTGATAGATCACGGCACGACTAAAGGCCCTGATGGCATGCCTATTATGGGCACACATAACATCCCTTCAGAAAAGTTTGTCTTGCAAAAATCAGGGGAGCAATGCTTTTTATTTTACCCTAAAAAACAACTGAGTATTCCACTTAGCAATGTCGAATGTGAAGTTATCTAAAACCAAAAAGGCGCATTAAGCGCCTTTTTGCTATGAGTGGATTAAAGCGCTTGGTGTGGACCAAACACCTCGTAATGTATGCGTTCAGCATCAACATCAAGTGCAAGTAATTGCTGTTTAATAGCAGCCATAAAGCCGCTAGGTCCACAAATATAAAAATCACCATCCACTAATGGTAACTGCTGAGCAACTGCACTGATATTCATTAAACCAATAAAGTCAGCACCCTCGCCACCTTGATTAAACCATGTATAGTAATTTAAACGCTCATGCATTGCGGCTTGATCAGCCAAAAATTGATTAAACGAATGCTGCTGAGCATTTTCACAAGCATGTAAATAAGTGACCGCTTGATTCGACGTGTCGCTTAATAACGTTTGTAACATTGGCAACATAGGTGTTTGACCAACCCCCGCCGAAATTAACACCACAGGTTTATTGTTTACACGTAAAAAGAAATCCCCTGCTGGCGGGTAAAGCTCTACAACACTCCCTTCGTCTAGCGAATGCAAATAATTTGATACAATACCTGCAGCTGGCAGCAATTCTTTTTTAACACTAATACGGTAATTTTCACCATTACTTTGCTGGGAAATAGAATACTGACGTATTTCGCTATATTGTGCCTCTTCAGGCTTAACTTTAATTCCCAAATATTGCCCCGGTTTGTGGGTGATTACTGCTTTACTATCTACAGGAGTAAGTGTAAAACTTGTTACCAATGCTGATTCTGGTTGCTTTTTAGTGATCACAAATTGACGTGGTTCCTGACCAGCCGCCGTGGTTATTTTTATTGTGCTCATATAGAGCAGCCTCTTCAGTAATACAAATATCAGCAAGTAACGCATACGCTTCACGCCATGCATATTCAACTTCTGGTGTAAATTGCTCGGGGATCAATTCCTTTAAAGTACCAATTAAATGTCCGCCCACAATCGGATAATGCTCAGGCAAAATATGCATACTGGCATGCTTATGATTAATACGCGCAAGCGCTTCTTTTAATACAGCTAAATTATCAATATTTTGCGCATAGGCGGCTAAGGCATTAAATAACGCAAATTGCTGACGACCGCTACGCTGATTCGCCATATTAAAAATATCTTGTAGCTCAGGATTATGGCTAAACATGCGGTTATAAAAATGCTCCGTAACAACGGTCCCAGCTTGTGCGAGCAAAGGCACAGTGCTTTTTACAATATTGATGGTTTTTTCAGATAACATACTACTTTCCTATAACTAAAATAATAATTAACCACGCCGCCCATCAACACGACGCCGCGTTAAAATAGGAATGCAATGGAGTAGAAACAACACAAATGCCACCAACCACAACATAGCGCTCAGTTGCCACGCTATGTGAGGCCCAATAACAAAGGGTAATAACGAACGAACAATCGCTGCAACAAGCACTAACGCAAACGCCACAGCCATAAAATGTGGAATAGTTAAAGGACGTCCTGTATGACCATGAGATACACGCGTCATCATGGCTAAAATCATCAAGCCAATGGTTCCGATAGTGATCATGTGCAGCGCATCTTTGAACAAAATCAGTGAGCTGAAAAAGCTAAGCGTAACCAGTGCCAAGCCTAAGCCTAACGCTAAATATGAAAAGTGTAATGACCAAAGTAGCGGCACCTTGAGGGCTTTACTGTTCCACCACATGAATGAACGGCTTAAATGCAACACAGCCACAATACCCATTCCCCAACCAGGGTTAAAATTATGCAGCTGGCTTAAAAAATAAAGAAAAATGGCTAAGATTGAGCTAAACAATAAAACCTTGTCTAATCGAGGTGTATGTATTTGTTGCTCTAAGTTTAAGCCTCTTGCAGTAAAAAAAGGTAAAACACGCCCTGCGACTATCCCAACTAATAACGTCATAACAAGCACAGCGGTATCAACGATAGATAAAGCCAGCGCCATATTTTTTTTGCAGCGCTAACCACAGATAAATCGCGTTTAGTGCGCACAACACAGCTAGTATCAATAAAAACTGATAGTTATTTTTACTCTTCGCTGCAATTAACATATTTGCTAAGGTAACAATGGCGCTCAGCCACCACAGTGTTTGCAAGCCAATCACAAGGTATAAATTTAAATTATCAATGCCTGTAGCCGTGATAAAAAAAGCGCCTCTGGCTGCCAGCCAAACTAAAGTAAGCAACATCAGCTTATTGCCGCTGATACTTGCTACGCCAGTCCACGTTTGTGCTGCGGTTAATAAAAAACCCACAGCAACGGCGCCTGCAAAGCCAAATAGCATTTCGTGAGCATGCCATAATGTTGCTGGCATGCTTAATTGCCAACTTGCGTTACCCGTTAAAATTAACAGCCAATAAGCCATGGATAAAACAGCGAGTAAACTCGCGCCTAAAAAGTAAGGCCGAAATGCTAACCCCCAAAGCGGCCACTGTCCTACTTGATAAAAACGGATTTGTTTAGGCATGGGTTCGGTTAAATTAATAGGTCGCATTATCGTACCTCTCTGCCTAAGCTATTGAGTGCAATACAGCGAAGTACATAACTAATTTTTAAAATAGTGGCAGCGATGATGGTTGAGATATGAGCTGAAATTTGCAGCTTTATCGTTAACAACTCTGCAAGTGGATAACTTAATATCACGGTGATAACTAAGCTAACTGTACTCAATACCAAGGCCCAATTAGCAGCACTTAGTAAACGAATATAGAAACCTGTTAAATCGTTATAAATCGATGTGTGGGCAGTCATACAATCACCATTATTTAAATATCTACACGATGTACTGCATGGAGCGAGCCAAGTTTAAAATAACTTACTATCAATAAGTTACTGTTTAACCCTTTGACAGATGAGTCATAATGACCTACCGTAGTGAAAGGTAAAAAACATATAAGAGTCAATTTGACATGCTCACTACTGAAGCACTTCTTAAGACAGCAATGCAGCTCGCTGTTATTGAACAACCTCACTGCCCCTACCAACATATTATTGAGTGTGTAAAAAAAGTGCTGCCTAGTGATGCTATCGCTTTACTCATTCGCCAAGATGACGTGTTAAAACCAATGGCTATTCACGGCCTGATGCCTGACACTTTAGGGCGACGGTTTGTGATCAACGACCACCCTCGCCTACATGCTATTTGCAACGCAAGCCAGCCACTACAATTTGCTCAAGATTGCTCACTTCCAGACCCATACGATGGTTTGCTCAGTTGTAAGCAAGGAGATATTCCGGTACACGCTTGCTTAGGCATGCCTTTACTCGATAAAAACGATGATTTACTCGCAGTGATTACCCTAGATAGCCTCAATGCAAAAGCGTTTGATGAGTATGATTTACAACAGCTAACCGTATTGAGTCAGCTCTGTGCTACCCAGTTAAAAACCACTTTGTTGTTACAGCAATATCAAAATCACGCGCAGCACAGTAATGCATTAGTACAAGAGCTAAACCGTGAGGCACTTACCCGTGATGGCGTTGAAATAATAGGGCAAAGTGCTGCGATGCAAAGCTTAAAAAACGATCTAAAACTCGTGGCAGGCTCTGAGTTTAGTGTATTAATTCAAGGTGATACAGGAGTTGGTAAGGAGCTCGTCGCACGTAATATACACATGCATTCAAAACGCAGCAAGCAGCCACTTATCCACTTAAATTGTGCATCATTGCCGGAAAACCTAGCCGAAAGTGAGTTTTTTGGCCACGCGAAAGGGGCATTTACAGGTGCAGAGCACGCACGCCAAGGTAAGTTTCAACTCGCTGACGGCGGCACTTTATTTTTAGATGAAATTGGCGAATTACCTCTGGCGATGCAAAGTAAATTACTGCGAGTTTTACAAAGCGGTGAAATTCAAACCGTAGGCGAAGATAAGGTAAAATATGTTGATGTACGCGTAATTGCCGCAACAAATCGCAATCTAAAAGATGAAGTTGCACAAGGACGTTTTAGGGCCGATTTATATCACCGCTTAAGTGTTTACCCATTACATGTTCCACCTTTAAATCAGCGCGAAAACGATGTGATACTGTTAGCGGGATTTTTTATCGAAAAAACCGCCCGTAAATTGGCGATTGAACAACTCAAACTTAGTGTCGAGGCACAGCTCACACTAGCGCAATACAGCTGGCCTGGTAATGTACGTGAACTTGAGCATGTTATTAGCCGCGCGGCTTTAAAGGCTAAGCAAAGCCAATGGCAACAAGCAATTATCACCATAGAGCCAGAACATTGTGAGCTAAACCTGACAACCAGTAAAACTGTTTCGCCATTAATACCGACACCAAAACCGCATGACTCAGAGCTTTCGTTAAAGCAAGCAACTGACGCATTTACCCACCATCTAATTACTCAACAATTAGCGCATCATGAATTAAATTGGGCGGCAACTGCACGTACTTTAAATATTGATAGAGCCAATTTAGTGAGACTTGCTAAGCGACTCGGGATTACAATTAAAAAGACACTGTAATACTTTAAAGTGCTGTTAAATCTTGTTGATCAGGCGCTAAGCACGGACTGGCTAAACACTGTTTAGCCAGCTCACTTGCCGCGGGTGGAAAATAAACAATCACTTCACAATGCAAACCATGCTTTGCCACATAACGCACAAACAAAGGCGCATAGGCTGCTTTAGCTTGTTGTTTTATTTTATCAAGCTCATTGCCTAACAGCATCGCATCACCTAAATTTTTGCAATGCCACATCAGCCTAATTTACGCTCTTTGAAATAGGCTTTTAGTAACTGGCTAAACGCTTGAACTTTTGCGGTACGGTGCACTAAGTGATGCGTTACAAGCCATAAATCGGTAGGCCAACTTAGTTCACTGGCTAATACCGGCACAAGATCATCATATTGTGCAGCCACATCATGTTGTAAACCACCAATGCCTAAACCTTTAACGATCGCTCGTGTTGCTTCTGAGGTTTCAGATACTCGCAACTTGACCTGTGAAGCAGGAATGTTTTCATCAACCCAGGCAAAGTAAGGCACTTTGCCATTGTAACCTGCAACCCCCGAGACAAAGTTATGTAATTCAAGCTGCTTTAATGATTTCGGCAGTCCGTACTTATCAATATAACGTTTAGAAGCATAAAACCCCGATGACAAATGCGCTAAGTGCTGAGCAATATAATCACCTTCATCTGGACGCGGGCCAGCACGTACTGCAATATGCGCTTGTCCATGGTCCAGCCGCAAACGTTTTTGGTCAAGTATCACTTCTAATTGCACTTGCGGATGCAAACTTTGAAACTGCTCACATACATCACTTAGCACATCAATAAAGCCGCTAACGGTAGTAAGCAATAAACTGCCGCGCAAGGTGCTGTCAGCCGCAATTATATCGTTATGTAGCCGCTCAAGTTCGCTATTGATAGATTGCGCTGTTGTGAATAACTTAGCGCCTATTTCTGTCACTTTATAACCACGAGCATGACGATGAAATAAACGTGCATTCAAGCTTTGCTCTAAGTTATTTATACGCCTAAGTACGGTACTGTGGTGTACGTTAAGCTTTTGCGCTGCGGCAGTTAACGTACCTAACCGCGCAACTTCAAAAGCAACTTTTACGTCTTGCCAGTCATCAAATTGAATCGCCATTTTGCCTCACCCACACTATGTGCATTTATGCACATAAGTTTTGCGTTTATTTGGCTTTTCTGCAAGCAAATTTTTGCTAAAGTAATAACAACGCAACAACAAATGCATACAAGGAATACTCATGACTGCACCAAAAATCATTGCCCTTGCTGGCAGCTTACGCAAAGACAGCTTTAACCAAAAATTGATCAATGAAGCCGCACGTTTTGCACTAGAAAGCGGCGCAGAAGTAGAGGTAATCAAACTTGCTGATTTAAATTTGCCATTGTTCGATGAAGATATCGAAGCGCAAGGTACACCACAAGGCGCCCAGCTTTTAAAAGACAAACTTCGCGCTGCTGATGGTATTTTATTAGCAAGCCCAGAATACAATGGCTCAATCACTGCGGTACTTAAAAATGCCATAGACTGGGCTTCACGCACCGAGCAAGGCGCGGTTCCTGCATTTCGTAATAAGGTAACCGCATTATACGCCTCATCACCAGGCGGATTAGGCGGCCTACGCGGCTTAAACCATGTACGTGATATTTTATCGGGTATCGGTAGTTTAGTACTGGCTGATCAACTTGCAGTACCCGCTATTCATACGTTACTCGATGACTCTGGGCGCATTAGCGACCCTGTTACCGCTGACAAAGTTGCAGGCTTGGCACAACAACTTGTAAGCGTTGCCAGTAAACTAAATAAGTGAACCCTTTAAGAAAGCTTTGTCGCGGCTAGTTTAGCGGCGATAAAGTCTTCATGGGTGACATACAACAAGTTAGCCACACGCCGAATGACGTACTCTTCTTGCGGGTCAAGCTCACCATCGGCATAAGCCAACCGCCAAAGTAATTCAATAATTTCAATACGTTGCTCTGCGCTACACTGATTATTTATTTGTTTAGAAAATTGAAAGTAATCAATCGCATCATCTAAGCTTTTGCCCGCACTTTGCATCAGCTCGTCAACTTCTTCATCCGTTAACTGAAAATACTTTTTAAGTGTGAAGGTTAACGTTTTAAGTTCATCATCTTGCTGCTGGGTATCAGCACGCATTACCTCAATCAATAATGCTGCGACCGCCGTTTTCAGATCATGCTCTTGCATCTGATTGGGCTGCTCATTAAAAGTTGAAAATAGCTGTTTTATTTGTTTGAACATCACATTTTCCCTTTTTGGGTGTTAGACTTAACGCATGACTAGTTGCCCACTGTAGTTAAATCGCGTGCGCAATACAATAATGGAGAACAAGGTTTATGACAGGAAAATGGAGTAAAAGCCTCACAAGTATCTTTATTTTTATAATATTAGCGGGGTGTAATACTGCCTACGCAGAAAAAGGAGAAACCGAAAAGCTCTATGACTTTGATGAAAAAGTACATTACCACCAAACTCAAATAGACGATAATAACTACCACCTTGAAATTCAATCTGACGATTACAAACACTTTAAAAATCAAAGTGTATTTTTACTTCGTCATGCTAACCGCCTATGTCGTGGCAACACCTTTATGATAAAAGTGACTGATGGCGTACAGGAATATGACCGTTTCCCGACCAAACCTCGTAAATATCAGCCACCTTTAACTGTATTACTGCAATGTGAGACTGAGCCCACAAAAGACTAGTCTTTGCTTTTAATCTTTATAACCCCAAGGTGCAGCAGGTGGAGTAATTGGTTTAGTTAAATCAAAATCAACACGGAATTCACGGCCTTGGCGAATCAAGCGGTAAGTAAACTTTTCAGGGTAAATATACATTTGCCATGTATTACCCATTGATTGTGGAATACCTTGGTTAACAAACAATTCTTTTGAGTATTGATCAGCAGGAAAAGACTGCACGTTCTCAAAACCCGCATCAACCGTATGACCGCCATACATAGTAGATACATCATCAGTGCCGTCTTTATGGCGATGATCGTGCTTTAAGCTCAAGCCACTGCCTGTTTTTGTAATTATCCAAGTACGTGAGGCATCATCGCCAACGTGAAATGGCACTTGCAGTTCACTATCAGTGCATTTACGAACATGCATGATTAATTTTTTACCCGCAAACGAACTAGGACCAGCAGCATTATCAACTGTTACAGTTCCTTCGTAAGCTTTACCACAATGGGCGGCAATATTATCAAAAAAGCCATCATGGCTAGGGATAGACACTAACGGTGCTGGGCGTGCAAACACAGCAGTTGATGCCAAAAATAAGGTTGCAGCAGTTAATAACTTCATAGCATGTTCCTAATAGATAAAAAGCCCACCTTAGCTTGTTACTAAAGACAAAGGAAGTAATCGCGGTGAATGGCAGTTCAGCTATAAGTAGGTGAGATAAAAGTTAGCAAGTCTAAAAATAAAACAAAAGCGGCCATCACTGTTGAACTTAAATGAAAAACAACTTATGTTCGGTTAATAAAAGATAAACAAAAATAAGGAAGGTATGATGGGAAGTTATCCATTGCTGGTGTTTATTTTAATTTTTGCGCTATTCATTATACAAAATCGAAAATATAACGCATTACTTACACATTTAGCGCAGGCATACCCAACTCAGTGGGAGCAATTAACGCAAAATACACTAGGCGATACTTCACGCTCCACATTGACTGCTAATTTTAATGAATCACTCAAAAATGGCTTTTTCTCAACCCTAGACGACCCTAAAGTTAGTCAATTTAAAAAGCTTAAAACTATTAATATGACTATTTGCTTTGCACTTGCAGTACTAGGTTTGACGATTGCTTATATGTATTAACCATAAAAAACGCGGCCTGAGCCGCGTTTCATTGTTTAATAACTTTTAAACATCTACTGCCATGGACGCTCGGCGTTAAGCTTTGCTTCAAAGGCGTCGATTTGCGGGTTTAGCGTTTCAGTAACGCCGATAAAATCTAAGCCACTTAATAAACGCTCTTTTACGTCTTTGCGAATATCAAAGCTGATTGGCGCAAACTTGTTACTGGTAAGCACCTGATTTTCAAGGTCGATGTCGATATGAATATCGTCGTGCTGTTCACTCAGTACAAACAAATCTTCCAATGTTTGTGCAGGTAATGCAATCGCCAGCATTTGGTTATTGCCGCAGTTGTTAAAGAAAATGTCAGCAAAGCTTTCTGCCAAAATTACTTCAAAACCGTATTGTTTAAGTGCCCAAGGTGCATGCTCACGTGATGAGCCACAGCCAAAATTATCACGGGTTAATAATATTTGCGCGCCTTGGTAACAAGGGCGATTTAAAATAAACTCTGGGTTTGGCTCGTCGTTATCTAAATAGCGCCAATCATAAAACAAGGCAGCATCAAAGCCATCACGGCTGGTTGAAGTTAAAAACTGCTTAGGAATAATTTGGTCAGTATCGACGTTGTTTTTATCTAGTGGGGCCATTAAGCCGCTAAAATAAGTGCTCATTAAGCTTCTCCTCTAATATCAACAAAGCGACCATGTATTGCTGCTGCTGCGGCCATTGCAGGGCTAACTAAGTGCGTACGACCGCCACGACCTTGGCGGCCTTCAAAATTACGGTTTGAGGTAGATGCACAACGCTTACCTGCACCTAAACGGTCATCATTCATTGCTAAGCACATTGAACAACCTGGTTCTCGCCATTCAAAGCCTGCGGCTTTAAAAATATCAGCTAAGCCTTCGTCTTCGGCTTGTTTTTTCACCAAGCCAGAACCAGGTACAATTAACGCCTCAACACCAGTGGCTACTTGCTTGCCTTGCACGATATGAGCAGCAGCACGTAAATCTTCAATACGGCTGTTAGTACATGAGCCAATAAATACCGTATCAACGCTTGCTGATGACAGCTTTTCGCCCGCTTTTAAGTCCATGTATTTAAGTGCGCTACGAATTGCATCAGCTTTAATTAAATCAGGCTCTTTGTCTGGATCTGGAATAAATTCATCTACACCAATAACTTGCTCAGGGCTAGTACCCCAAGTAATTTGCGGCTGAATGCTGCTCGCTTCTAGTTCCACTTCTAAATCAAACTGCGCGCCTTCGTCGGTTTTTAACGTTTCCCAATAGGCAATAGCTGCATCAAAGTCCGCGTCTTTTGGTGCAAATGGGCGACCTTTTAAGTAATCATAGGTAATTTGATCAGGGGCAATTAAACCGGCTTTCGCGCCCATTTCGATGCTCATGTTACACAGCGTCATACGAGCTTCCATCGATAATGCTTCAATGCCTTCACCACAAAACTCTGCTACATAGCCAGTACCACCAGCCGTGCCTAACTTGCCAATAACGGCCATTATCAAATCTTTTGCTGTTACAGTTGGTCGTAATACACCATTAATTTGAATTTTTAATGACTTGGCTTTTTTCTGTTGTAAGGTTTGCGTTGCTAATACGTGCTCAACCTCAGAGGTACCAATACCGTGAGCAAGCGCACCAAATGCACCGTGCGTTGAGGTATGACTATCGCCACACACTATGGTAGTGCCCGGTAAGGTAATACCTTGCTCAGGCCCCATTACATGCACAATACCTTGATTAATTGAGTTTAAATCGTAAAGCGTAATACCAAATTCTTTACAGTTTGCATCAAGCGCCATTAATTGATTTTTTGACACTTCACTAGCAGCATCAAGTGATCGGCTTTTAGTCGATACATTATGATCCATGGTCGCGATGGTTTTTTCTGGGCAACGTACTTTACGGTTTTTTTCACGAAGGCCTGCAAACGCTTGCGGCGAGGTTACTTCGTGTACTAAGTGACGATCAATATAAAGTAAGTCGGTTTGCTCATTAATACTGGCAACTACATGTGCTTGCCAGATTTTGTCGTATAAAGTTTGGGCCACTTGCTAATTCCCTAATGCTGTTTTGAGCCGAAGCATAACGGTGCTTCGGCTATAAAAATATTTAGATGCGGGCAACGATTGCTGCTGCAACATCACTAGTAGTGTATCCGCCATTTGGATAAATATCTGGCGTGCCGACGCCCGCTTCTACGGCTTCTGCGACTGCTTTTTCAATACTGCGCGCCGCTTCATCTTGGCCTAGCGAATAACGCAACATCAGTGCCGCACTTAAGATTTGTGCGATTGGGTTAGCAATACCTTTGCCTGCGATATCTGGGGCAGAGCCACCAGCAGGTTCATACATACCAAAACCCGATTGATTCAAACTGGCTGAAGGTAATAACCCCATAGAGCCGGTGATCATCGCGCACTCATCTGACAAAATATCACCAAACAAGTTATCGCAAAGCAATACGTCAAACTGACTTGGTTGCTTAACCAATTGCATTGCTGCGTTATCAACATAGATATAGTCAAGGCTGACTTCTGGGTAGTCTTTGCTTACCTCTGTAACCACTTCACGCCATAATACACTTGATGCGAGTACGTTCGCTTTATCTACTGAGGTTACATGGTTGTTGCGCAACTTTGCCGCTTCAAAGGCAAAACGCGCAATGCGTTCTATTTCTTTACGCGAGTAGGTTTGTGTATCAAATGCGGCCTCATCAGCACCTTCACCAGTACGCCCTTTATCACCAAAATAAATACCACCAGTTAATTCACGTACACATAAAATATCAAAACCACGCTCACTAATATCTGCTCGCAATGGCGAAGCTGCACTTAATGCTGGTAATAGCTGAGCTGGGCGTAAATTACAAAATAAGCCGAAGTGCTTACGTAGCGGTAATAAAGACGCACGTTCTGGTTGTTCATCTGCCGGTAAATGCTCCCACTTGGGGCCGCCGACTGAGCCAAACAAAATTGCATCGGCACTTTCACAGGCTGCAAGCGTTGTATCTGGTAATGCTTTACCAAATTGATCAATCGCAGCGCCGCCAATAGCATGTGGGTGACGAGTCATGGTAAAGCCAAATTTGCTGCTTACCGCATCCAGCACACTTTCTGCTGCTGCCATTACTTCTGGGCCGATACCGTCGCCTGCTAATACCGCAACGCTATAATTTGTTTGACTCATCCTGCTTTCCTTTGTTGTTTTAAATCAGACACTTTTTGTGCACGATAAATTAAGTTATAAACACGGATCATGGCGCGTACTGACGCTTCAACCACATCCGCTGCAATGCCCGCGCCGTGATAAGGACGACCATCGTATTTAGCTATAATATTGACTTGCCCCAGTGAACTGGCACCTTCACCTGTGGCTTCTAAATTAAACTCTATCATTTCAACAGCCATACCTGTTAAGCGCTCAATCGCTAAGAATGACGCTTCAACAGGGCCATTACCAGTTGCGGCTTCTTGTTTCGATTCGCCACCGATAGTCATGCCAATAGTTGAGCTTGCCACCGACTGTGAATTAGACGTTGAGTTAACAAACTCTAATTGATATTTTTCGTCTTTATCATTGATTTGATTAAAATAAATCATCGCTTCAAGATCATAGTCGTAAACCGTGCCCTTTTGATCAGCTAAGGCTAAGAAGCTTGCATACAAGCTATCCATATCGTAATCAGACTTTTGGTAACCAAGCTCTTCTAAACGATGTTCAATAACATGACGACCCGAACGTGAGGTCATATTTAATTGGTTATTTGGCACGCCGACGCTTTCTGGCGACATAATCTCATAAGTATTTTGCGCTTTTAATACACCGTCTTGGTGAATTCCCTGAACTGTGAGCAAATGCGTTTTCGCCAACAATGGCTTTATTCGGTTGCACTGGCATATTGCAAATTTTTGCCACTTGACGAGAGGCGCGGTAAATTTCTTCACTACGAATATCAGTGTGTACTTTTAAGTGGTCTTGGCGCATTTTCATGATCATCGCCACTTCTTCAAGCGAGCAGTTACCCGCACGTTCGCCAATACCATTGATAGTACACTCAATTTGGCGTGCGCCAGCTTGAACAGCGGCAACTGAGTTTGCAACTGCCAACCCTAAGTCGTTATGGCAATGCACACTCAAACGGGCTTTATCTATATTTGGCACATTATTCATTAAATGATGGATCATTGCCGCGTATTCGTCTGGCGTTACAAAACCAACCGTGTCGGGTAAGTTAATCGTAGATGCACCGGCATTGATTGCCTGCTCTACAATTTTGCATAAATCCCAATGCGGTGTACGCCCGGCATCTTCACACGAAAACTCAACATCATCTGTATAATTACGAGCAAGTTTGATTGATTTAACCGCCATGGCTGTGGCGTCATCTAAGCTCATACGTAATTTGTGTTCTAAGTGCAACGGGCTGGTAGCAATAAACGTATGAATACGACTTTGTTGCGCCGTGCGTAATGCTTCACCACAGGCTTCAATGTCTTTGGCCACAGAGCGAGCTAAGCCGCAGATAATTGGGCCCTGTACTTCTGTAGCAATACGTTGCACTGAACGAAAATCAGCAGGGCTCGAAACCGGAAAGCCAACTTCCATCACATCCACATTTAGACGACTAATAGTATGCGCCAGTTGGATTTTATCATCTTCAGTTAGGCTTGCTTTAAGCGCCTGCTCACCGTCACGTAATGTGGTGTCGAAAATCCATACCTTGTCTTTATCTTGCATAATCTGCCCTTAATTCTCAGCTGCCCTAGTTGCGAGATAAAAAAAAACCCCGCATATTGCGGGGTTTTTAATGTTTTCTAATGAAAATACACTAATCCCCGCTTACATACGTTAGCAGTAAGAGGTTTAGTTTTAATGTAATTAAACGTGTATTTTGCATCATCTTTACTAAATGTGTGTGTTCAGTGAGCCTTATTTTTAACACCTCACAGTCGAGCATGCAAGCATAATAATTCCCAAAAAACAGAAAAAACACTCCGTATTAAGGATAAAAAATCCAACAAAACAAATAAAACAAATTATTTATTATGTAAACATGAAATATAAAGCGTATTAAACCAATGCAGCTACAACCAATGCTTAGATTAACTTATCGTACTTTTTCTCGTTTATTCACTTTCAGCTTTGGTTTCTCTTACATAATTGCTTGCGCCACGAGTAATGTAACGCAGTTGCCAAATTACTCGCTCTACCAGTTCATCACGTTGTTGGCCCTCTATATCAAGGGCTTCTGCGCCGGCATTAAACACCAGTGTTACCATGGCTTCGGCTTGAATATAGGCATGCGTAGCATCGCACGGGGTTTCACTTTCAAGGTAATGGGCCAGCTCTAAAATGAAATGCTTAATTTCTCGGGCAACCGCGGCTCTAAAGGCTTTTGAAGTACCAGAGCGTTCACGTAATAGTAACCTGAATTGGTTGCTCGAGTTATCAATAAACTCCATAAAGGTCACCACTGAGGTGGTAATAATACTGCCGCCACTGGCAATACGACGTCGCGCTTGGCGCATTAATTGACGCAGTGTTAGGCCTGCTTCATCCACCATGGTCAAACCCAGCTCATTCATATCTTTGAAGTGACGATAAAACGAGGTAGGCGCAATACCAGCTTCACGAGCAACTTCACGTAAACTGAGGTTAGAAAAACTATGATCAGCACTTAGCTGATTAAATGCCGCCTCAATTAAAGCTTGTCGTGTTTTTTGTTTCTGTTGCGCGCGAACACCCGACATGAACTACTCCTGATTTAATTTAAATCAATTTATGATGACTTTTATGTGAATTCGTCAGTCTAATACTTGACGGCGAGAGAATGAAATATTATTTTAGCTTACAAGTGTACGCTCAGATTTTAAAAGATGAAAAAACCACCTATTATTTGGACCAATGTCCTGTTCTTCAGCCTAACTTTTTTAGCTGCTGCTACTTTAGTCCCTTGGTATGGAGTTACCTACGGATTTACCAGCGCGCACTGGATTGCATTTGTCGGCTGTATGTTTTACGCCGGTATGTCAATTACTGCTGGTTATCACCGTTTGTGGGCTCATAAAACATACGATGCACACCCTGTTATTGAAGCCTTTTTTTGCTCTAGGTGGGGCCTTTGCATTACAAAACAGTGCATTGCATTGGAGTAGCGATCATCGAATTCATCATGGTCAAGTAGATGACCCAATCAAAGACCCATACGCTGCAACCAATGGTTTTTGGTATAGTCATATTGGCTGGATGCTGCGTGATTATCAAGGTGACAGCTATGGTGATTACAGCAACTGCCGTGACTTACAACGTAATAAAGTAGTGATGTGGCAACACCGTCACTACATGAAGCTAGTACTTGCTACTAATATTGGCATTCCATTAGCACTTGGTTTAATGGTCGGCGATGTGTTTGGTATGCTATTATTAGCAGGATTATTGCGTTTGGTTTTAAGTCAGCATTTTACCTTTTTTATCAATTCAGTGGCGCACATTTGGGGTTCTCGCCCTTACACTGAAAAAAATACAGCAAGAGATAACGGCTTTTTAGCGCTGTTTACTTATGGTGAGGGTTATCATAACTTCCATCATATTTTTGCCAGCGATTACCGCAATGGCATTAGATGGTTTCATTATGACCCCACCAAATGGATGATCCGCTCTTTAGCTGCTGTTGGCTTAGCTAAAAAGCTTAAGCGCACGCCGGTAGAGCGTATTGAAAAAGCAAAAGCCGAAACGTTAATGAACAAAACGCAAGTTCGCTTAGCTAAATTGCCATTAGCGCAAGATAAGCTTACATTATTGCAGCAAGAATATGATTTATTGTTGAAAAAGCTACAACACTTTTGTGCCCTAAAAAAACAGGTACTTGAAGTTAAAAAGAATAACATGCTGCAACAATGCGAAAAATCAGCTTTAATTACACAATACCATGAGCTAGAAGCCGCTTGGGAAACACAAAAGCAAGCATGGCTAGCACTGAATGCGAGGTTATTAAAAGCCTCTTTTAGTTAATGTAGGAGTGGCTGTGGCCAAACAACAAGTAAAGAAAGAACAACAATCGTTTCAATATGATGCGATTATTATAGGCACGGGTCCTGGCGGTGAAGGCACCGCCATGAACCTATCTAAAAGCAACAAAAAAGTAGCCGTTATAGAACGCCAAGAAGGCGTCGGTGGCGGTTGCGTACATTGGGGTACGATTCCCTCAAAAGCGCTACGTCACTCTGTTAGCCGTTATATTGAGTATAAAGCCAACCCACTATTTAATGTGGGCGAGCGACCAAGCCGCTTGACCTTCCCTGATATTTTGCGCCATGCAAGTTCAGTAATTTCAAAGCAATCTAATTTACGTAGCAGCTTTTACGATAGAAACCGTATTCACTTGTTTCAAGGTGATGCAAGCTTTGTTGATAAAAACACCGTAGAAATTAGGCGTCTTGATGGCTCAACTGAGCGTTTAACGGCAAAAACCATTGTAATAGCAACAGGTTCACGCCCGTACCGCCCACCAGAAGTCGACTTTGACCATTCGCGTATTTACGACAGCGACACAATTTTAGGCCTTGAGCATGACCCACATCGCGTTTTAATTTATGGCGCTGGTGTAATTGGTTGTGAGTATGCGTCTATTTTTAAAGGCTTAGGCGCAAAGGTTGATTTAGTAAATACCCGTGATCGCTTATTGGCGTTTATGGATGCTGAAATATCAGATGCATTAAGCTACCACTTTTGGAACAGCGGCATTGTTATTCGTCATAACGAAGAGTTTGACCGTATCGAAACCCGCGATGACTGTGTAGTAATGCATTTAAAATCAGGCAAACGTGTTAAAGCCGATTGTATTTTATTTGCCAATGGCCGTACGGGTAACACTGATGGTTTAAACCTTGAAGCAGTCGGCTTAAAAGCGGATGGCCGTGGGCAATTAAAAGTAAATGAAACCTACCAAACCGAGGTTGATAACATTTACGCGGTGGGCGATGTAATTGGTTATCCAAGTCTTGCCAGTGCTGCATTCGATCAGGGTCGAATTGCTGCTGATGCTATAGCCTGTGGCAATTGCGATGAAAAACTAATCATTGATATTCCGGCGGGTATTTATACCATTCCTGAAATGAGTTCAGTCGGTAAAACCGAGCAACAACTTACTGCGGCTAAAATACCGTACGAAGTAGGCCGTGCACAGTTTAAACACTTAGCACGTGCTCAAATTGCCGGCACTGAAGTAGGCAGCTTAAAAATATTGTTTCACACAGAAACTAAAGAAGTGCTTGGCGTACATTGCTTTGGTGAGCGTGCCTCTGAAATTGTTCACATTGGCCAAGCCATTATGGAACAAAAAAATGGTGGCAATAATATCGACTACTTTGTAAATACTACGTTTAACTACCCAACCATGGCTGAGGCTTACCGGGTTGCGGCGTTAAATGGTTTAAATCGCTTATTTAAATAACTCACATTTAAAAAACGCTTTAAAAGACAACAAAAAGCCCGCTAACATTAGCGGGCTTTTTAATGCGTAAGTAATGAGTTACTTATTATTTATGATATTGCGCACTTAGCTCATGTACAGCATTAATGAATACACCCGCGTTTTCAGGATCTACATCTGGTGTAATACCATGACCTAAGTTAAATACATGGCCATTACCGGTACCAAAGTCTTCTAAAATTGTGCCGACTTCTTGGCGAATACGATCATGCGTACCATGTAGCATTGATGGGTCCATATTCCCCTGTAACGCCACTTTATCACCAACACGACGTTTAGCATCAGCAATATTGATAGTCCAATCAAGGCCTACGGCATCACAGCCTGTTGCCGCAATCGCTTCAATCCATTGGCCACCATTTTTAGTAAATAGCGTTACAGGCACTTTACGGCCGTCGTATTCGCGAATCAAACCATCAACAATCTTATGCATATATTGCAAAGAAAACTCATTGTAATCACGCGGGCTTAATACCCCACCCCATGAATCGAAAACCATGAGTGATTGAGCGCCGGCTTTTACTTGCGCATTTAAATAATCGATCACTGAGTCGGCTAGCTTATCAAGTAACAAGTGTAGGGTTTGCGGCTCTGCAAACGCCATTTTTTTGATTTTGCCAAATACTTTACTGCTTCCACCTTCAACCATATAAGTGGCAAGCGTCCATGGTGAGCCAGAAAAACCAATAAGTGGCACTTCACCTTTTAACTCACGACGAATAGTGCTTACGGCGTTCATTACATAACCAAGCTCATCCGTTGGGTCAAGCTTAGGGATTTTTTTTACATCGGCTAACGAAGAAATTGGGCGTTCAAATTTAGGGCCTTCACCGGTTTCGAAGTATAAACCTAAACCCATTGCATCAGGAATCGTTAAGATATCGCTAAATAAAATAGCGGCATCTAATGGATAACGTCGTAACGGCTGTAAAGTCACTTCACAGGCTAGTTCAGCATTTCTACACAGGCTCATAAAATCGCCCGCTTGTGCACGTGTAGCGCGGTATTCAGGTAAATAACGGCCAGCTTGGCGCATCATCCATACCGGAGTCACATCAACGGGTTGTTTCTGTAGTGCACGTAAATAACGGTCGTTTTTTAATTCGCTCATAGCGTAAAGGATCCTAAAGCTGTATATATTGCGCAGATTGTATCACCATATCGCCAAGCGCTCTATTGCAATGAAGCTAAAACATAGTTTGATAGATACAGATCAAAGGTTTTATTTAACGTTTAAAAGTCGAGTAACAAAAAATAACATTTGAAATTTTTCATTAATAAGTTTGCAACACAACAAAAAGCTTGGTATAACTTGTCCTGCGTTAACAATAACAACAATAAAAATTATATAACAACAATAATAAAAATCTTCTCATAACAAAAAGAAAGCTTGTTTAAACAAGTCATGGAAAAGAAATTAAACCACCTTTATGGTGGTTTTTTCTTGCCTGAAATAATACTAATAGTGTATAAAAAATGCTTACATATCATTCAGTTCAACTTTTATTACCGAAATAATAAAAAAATGTGTTGATCTTTGCTGCATATTTCATTGTTATATAAAGAAAACCAACCCAGCTTAGGAGAATAATCATGCTGACGCGTTTGGAAAAAGCTCAACAAAAATGGGGCGGTAGCCACACAATAATCGACAAATGGTTAACAGAGCGCCAAGAGCTATTAGTACTTTATTGTAAAATTGCAGGTTTTGCTCCTTATGATAAAAAAGATCATGCCTTGCCTGATCAACTACAAATTCAAAGCTTTTGCCAAATATTAATGGATTATTTGTCAGCTGGGCACTTTGAGGTTTATGACGATATAGCCAAAGCTTGTGAGCAAAAAGGCCCAAAAAGCCAACAGCTTGCCAACGACCTATACCCTCGTATTTCTGACACTACAGATATTGCTCTGGATTTTAATGATAAATATGCAGAAGTGACTAAAGATGAGTTATTAAATAACTTTGATAACGACTTATCTAAATTGGGTGAAGCATTAGAGCTACGCTTTGAGCTTGAAGACGAGCTCATTGACAACTTATATTCTAATCACACAGATTAAGCTTTTTAAGTTGCATTAAAAAAGGGGCCAATTGGCCCCTTTTTGCTAACTTGAGTAAATTACTCAGCAGCTGCAGCTTGCTCTTCGTCTTGGATTTCAAGTAGTTCTACTTCAAAAACAAGTGTAGAGTTAGCTGGAATTTTACCTAAGTCACGGTCACCGTAAGCAAGATCAGCAGGGATTGTGAACTTATATTTAGAGCCAACAGGCATAAGCTGTAGACCTTCAGTCCAACCAGGAATAACACGGTTAAGTGGGAAAGTTGTTGGTTCATTACGTGAATAAGAGCTATCAAATTCAGTGCCGTCTAATAATGTACCTTGATAATGTACTTTAACTACGTCTGTCGCCACTGGTTTTTCACCATCACCTTGAGTGATCACTTCATATTGAAGACCTGACTCAGTCACTGTAACGCCTTCTTTTGCAGCATTATCAGCTAGGTATTTTTCACCGTCAGCTTTGCTTTTCTCAGCTTCTACTTTTGCGTGAGCTTCTTGCTTAGTACGTACAGATGTATCAAGTGCCGTTAACACTTCACGGATTTTCTCTTCATCAAGCTTAGACTCACCAGCAAGTGCATCTTCAAAACCGCGCATAAGTAGTGCTTGATCAAGCTCAACTCCTAGCTCTTTTTTATCGGCTAAGTCTTTATTTAAGAAGTTACCAACTGATGCACCAATACCGTATGCTTGTTGTTGTGCTTCAGTTTCTAGCTTAACTGGTGCTGCTTGTTCTTGTTTTGCTTCTTGATTACAAGCCGTAAGCGCTAAAACTGACGCTGCAATCAATGACAATTTAATCGTCTTTTTCATTTTAAATCTCCGACACACTTTGCAGATGTCATTTATTGTATTATTACTAGTTAAAGATTAACGGCCTACATGGTAGGCTGCTTATCTAATTACTGAGTACGGCGATATGCCAATTTCAAATCATTAGATAAACGACCTCGACCTTTATCGCGTCCTAGTCTAACCTCTCAGTCAACAAGAGTTAAGGGGAAATACCTGTAATATGTCGATATTTCGTACTTTTTTGTATCTTCTGAGCTGCACTTTATTAATTGCTTGCTCAGAACAAAAAGAACACGCGACTGCCAGCTATGAGCATGCAGCTCGAGGCGCGTTTGCCTCTGCACTTTCTCACGATGGCCAGTATAGCCTGATCTCATCTATACACCATGGGGTCGCCCTATGGGATAATCAACAACAGGTACTAAAATATCAATGGTTTCAGCAACAAGACCAGGATAGCCTGGTACACACCGTGGCCATAGCCTTTGATAACAGCTATGCCGTTACCGCAGAAAAAACCACTTTTGCCGTATGGGATATTAATACTGGTGACAACGTTGGTTATTATAAAATAAAAACCGCCACCATTCGCGATATCGCTATTAGCAACCAAGGCCGCAGTGTTTTATATGGCCGTAGCGACAATGTCGTTGTTTATCTTAACTTAGAGACCGGCCGGCGCATTGAGTTCCTTGGTCACCAAGAAAAAATTAACGTGGTAGACCTCTCACCCAATGGCCGCTTTGCACTGAGTGGCTCAAACGACTACGTTGCTTACTTTTGGGATACCCAAAGCGGCCAAGTCATTCACCGTTTTAACCACCCTAACCGCGTAACCCAAGTGGCCCTTGATCCACAAGGTCGCTACGCCTTTACCGCAGACAGTATGGCACAAGCACATGTATGGCAGCTGACAACAGGTGATCTTGTTAGCAAACTAAAGTATATTGCCCGTCAGAAAATTTTTACTGCGGTTCGATTTAACGAACAAGCAACGTTGCTGTTAACTGGATCACCTAACCGCTTAGTTGATTTATGGCAAATTGCTGATGGTGAAAATATTCAAAGCTGGCGAGTCACTCCGCGCGAAGGCAGTAAGCCTAAATCGGCGGTGGTGTTAGATGTCGCGTTTACTGATAACGATACTGCGTTGTTAACCGAAAGCTCCAGCGGAATCGCTGAGCGCTTTACTATACGAGAAGCTAATGAACACAATTGAACATCGCTTAATGGAACTTGAGGCAAAAGTGGCCTTTCAAGATGAAACGATTGATATATTAAATGATGAAATTAAAGCTCACCAGCAGCTGTTGGCTAAAATGAAGCGCCAAACAGAACTACTGGCTGAGAAAATAAAAAGAGTCGCAACAGCCCTCTTTGATGTCGCAAATGCAAGAGCCACCGCCACCGCATTATTAAACAAGCGGTTAATCACCCGGCTTAAACACGCCAATCACTTGTTCAAATTGGCGTGTTGATGCTTGCACTGCCTGTTCCGGCTGAGTCATTTTATGACCGCACTGAACACATTCAACTTTTTCCACGTCATGCTCTTTATATAGCATCATCATGTCCATGGTTTTACATTCAGGGCAAGTTGCCCCCGCAATAAACCGTTTTCTCTGTTTCACAGCAATTCCCCACAGTTTTAACTGCTATCATTTTATCCTAATATCTACCTAGGTGATACGATTGATAACCATAAGTCGATCCGTGCTATGATATAAGCAATTCAATCAGGGCACAGTAAAGTAACGTATTCATGATCCAAATCTCAGAAATAGAACTATTACGTGGCGGTAAAGCACTGTTAAAAGATGCTTCAGCAACCTTATTCCCGGAGCATAAAGTAGGCTTAGTAGGCGCTAATGGCTGCGGTAAATCTACCTTATTTAGCTTGTTAAAGTCAGAGCTTTCATTAGATGCAGGTAATTATACCATTCCTAAAGATTGGTCTATTTCGTCAGTAAAACAAGAAACCCCAGCGCTTGAAATAAGCGCGATTGATTACGTATTACAAGGTCACCCTGATTATTACGCGCTACGGATTGCCTTACGTGAAGCCGAGCAAAATAATGATGGCGACACCCAAGCTAAAATACACATTCAGCTAGAAAATATCAAAGGCTACAGCATAGAAGCCAAAGCGGGCGAGCTATTGCATGGTTTAGGTTTTGCCAATAACCAAATTGAAAACCCAGTCAGTGCATTCTCAGGTGGCTGGCGTATGCGTTTAAACCTAGCCCAAGCTCTTATTCGCGATGCCGACTTACTATTGCTGGATGAACCAACTAACCACTTAGACTTAGATGCAGTTTATTGGCTCGAACGTTTTTTACGTGCTTACACAGGCACACTGGTATTAATTTCTCATGACCGTGAGTTTTTAGATGCGGTGGTTGATCAAATTTGGCATATCGACCAGCAAAAGATTAACGTATATAAAGGCCATTACTCGCAATTTGAACGTCAAAAAGCCGAGCGCTTATTGCAACAACAAGCCATGTTTGAAAAACAACAAGAGCAAATTGCCCACCTTGAGCAATTTATTACCCGCTTTAAAGCCAAAGCCAGCAAAGCTAAGCAAGCACAAAGCCGCGTTAAAGCACTTGAGCGCATGGAAAAACTTGCCCCCGCACATGCCGACTCACCGTTTGATTTTGAATTTGCCGAACCGCTTGCGTTACCGAATCCACTTATGACACTTGATAAAGCCAAAGCGGGTTATGGTGATGTGACTATTTTAGACAGCATAAAACTTAACTTAGTACCCGGTAGTCGCATTGCACTTCTCGGACGTAACGGTGCGGGTAAATCAACCTTAATTAAACTCCTAGCTGGCGAACTGCAACCGCAAGCCGGTGAAGTATTTCAGCATCAAGGTTTAAACATAGGCTACTTTGCGCAGCATCAATTGGAGTCATTAGATTTAAAAGCCAGCGCCGTTACACATATACAACGTTTAAACCCAAAAGCCAGTGAGCAATCACTACGTGACTTTTTAGGCGGTTTTGCGTTTATAGGCGACAAAGCGCTTGAGCCAGTTGCCCCATTCTCTGGGGGTGAAAAAGCCCGCCTTGTTTTAGCTATGCTGGTTTATCAAAAGCCAAATTTATTGCTGCTTGATGAGCCAACCAACCACCTTGATTTAGAAATGCGCCACGCTTTAGTAATGGCGTTGCAAGGCTTTGAAGGTGCTATGGTTACCGTATCGCATGATCGCCACATGCTCAAAAACACCGCTGATGAATATTACTTGGTTGATAACGGCGAAGTCACGCAGTTTGGCTATGACTTAGATGAGTATTACCAATGGTTACTCAATGCCAATAAAGAAGCTGCCAAGGTTGGACAAACTGATGACGAACCAAAAGCAAACTCACAAGTTAACCGTAAAGAGCAAAAGCGCTTAGAAGCAGAGTTTAGAAAATCAATTCAGCCCCTTAAAAAGCAGATTGAAAAACTTGAAAAGCAACTCGATAAACATTCCGCAGAACTTAGCGAAGTTGAAGTAGCACTTGGCGATAACGAGCTCTATAACGATGACAACAAAGCCAAACTAAAAGAGTTAATTAGCAAACAAGCGACATTAACACCTAAAGTAAACGACATTGAAGAAGAGCTACTTATGGCCCTTGAAGAAATGGAAGAAAAAGAACAAGCGTTTGCCGATGAACTTGCTTAACAGCGATGATTTTTGGCAATTTGCATGTGACCTTTACAGCAAAGGTGACATGCAAACGCGTCTGTTGGCTTATCAAAACCAGCAAGGTAAAAACGTAAACCTGTGTTTGTTACTGTATTATTTAGACTCTCTCAACCTCTGTATTAATCAAGCTCAGTTGAACGAACTTGAACAATCCATTAGTGAGTTTGATCAACAGGTATTAAAGCCCCTACGCGCCACCCGCAGCTATTTAAAAACCAATCACACCGAGATTGCAGATTACGCTATAATTCGTAAAAAACTACTCAGTGCCGAGCTTAAGCTTGAAAAGCAACAGCAACAGAGGTTGGTGGAAAAAGTTAACACTTTAACATTAGAGTCTAACTCAAAGATCACCAATGTAATGCTATATATTGGAAAGCTTTAAGCGCTCGTTTTTCGCTTGTAATTTCAACCCTGTCAGTGTTGCTAAAATAATAACTAATAATGAAATGGGCAACTCTATAATGGAAGTTTCTGAAAAAAAGTAAAACTCTTGCAACATCAATGAAACAGTTACCGCACCAATCAAGAAGCATAAAAAGAAAACAACAAATGCATATCGCCAAGCAAAATTATCACTGCGATATGCCATTACACCGTATAGTAAAAAAGATAAGACACTAGAAGGGATGATTGCAATAAGAATGTAATCGCCAAGCCCCGATGATGTATAGCGCTCAAAACCAACAACAAGATTGAGTAATGTCGATAAGGCAACTTGCAGTAGCATAATCACTAAAGTGTATTTAACTATCCGTGTAATTTTCAATGTCCACCACCACTAGGTATAAAAAATAAAGCTATGAAGGAAAATTATAAGCCCAAGCAGATGTTATTTCTACCAATCTTGTAAGAGCCAAGTTTACTGCAAATAAATTTTGTACTCCCCTCCTTTATTTCTCATTCTCTTCTCTTTGTACAAAAAATCTTTAAATGACTTACTGCAAAAATTGTCGCCATAAATAACGTATCTACAGTAATTCATTACCTTGTAACAGCTTTTTATCATTAGTTCTCGTTGGGTTTCGCTATGCTCTACCCAACCTACTTGATCCAAATCAACTTCTGTATCACTGCTAATCAACTTAGGAAAATAGCTTGATCTGGATCATATCAGCCCCAGCCAAACCAGCCTATGATTAACCCATAGACATTAGGAGGCGGTTATGGACGTATTCTTTAGAGATTTTTTTAGCGACCCAGTACTATTTTTATCATTTGGTTTTTTAGGTGTTGTTATTAGTTTATGCCTTTTCTTTGTGTATTTTTTTATTAAGAAAGTACATGACGATGATACTCCTAACCAACCACATTAAGCACGACGCGCAAAGCCCCTATCAACTTGTTTGATTAGGGGCTTTTTATTACGAAAAATTTGTTACACTCATAATTAAATTAGCTAAACAGTTTTAAATAATGCTTTCAAAATTTAAGCCAGCATGGTGGATGAGTAATCGTCATGTGCAAACTATTATGCCACGGTTTTTTAGGCCTCTTCATACTACTCGCTACCAGTTAGAACTACTTGATACGCCCGACGGCGACTTTTTAGAACTCGCTTGGTCGTTACCAAAAAATGACAATGCACCGCTTGCCATTGTATTACATGGCCTTGAAGGCAATATTAATAGCTTTTATGCCAAAGGTATGATGAAAGCATTAAAAAAGCAGGGCTTTAGTGTTGTTTTAATGCATTTTCGCAACTGTTCGACGCAAGCTAATAAATTGCCCCGTGCTTATCACAGTGGTGAAACTGGCGATCTTGATTTTTTTGTTAAGCAACTTAAACAACAGTTTCCAAATCGCCCTATGGTTGCGGTTGGCTTTTCATTAGGAGGTAATGTACTGGCTAAATACCTAGGAGAGCAAGGTAAACAATGTGTGCTCAAAGGTGCGGCAGTTGTCTCTGCACCGTATGACTTATCACCGTCATGCCAAGTAATACGTAAGAGCCTTGGTAAAATATACCAAAAGTATTTGCTCGACCGAATGAAAAAATCAATGCACCGTAAATTACCGCTAATTAAGCAGCAAATCGACTTAACGCCAGATCAGTTAATGAAAATTGATGATTTATGGCAATTTGACGATCAACTAACCGCCCCTCTACATGGTTTTGAAAGCGCAGAAGATTACTACCAACAAGCCAGTGCTAAACCCTATTTAAAACACATTACTACTCCAACTTTAATTGTCCATGCGAAAGATGATCCTATGCTATCAATTAAAGCAGTTCCAAGTAGGCAAGATGTGAGTGAACATGTTACGCTGCGCATCTCAGAAAAGGGCGGTCACGTTGGCTTCATATCAGGTAGCAACCCATTTAAACCTATTTATTGGTTAGAACAAGTTGTGCCAGAGTACTTTAATCAGCTAGTTAATAAAGAGCAGTTATGATCATTCCACACCAGCAACTCGATAAAGACACACTTTATAACTTAATTGAAAGTTATGTTTTACGTGAAGGCACCGATTACGGTGAGCAAGAGTTCAGTATTGAAAGTAAAGTTGCACAAGTTAACCAGCAATTAAAAAATGGCGATGCGATGGTATTTTTCTCTGAACTGCACGAGTCGGTCACCATTATTTCGAAAAACGAATTCAAAGCTATGCAAAGTGAAGAGCAACATCAGCAGCAATAACTATAAATTAAAGCTTAATTGTTGCTTTAATTTACTTGCTTGACGACGAGATATTTCAACTTGCGCACCATTACTGAGCTTTGCTAATAGCCCATAGTTAATAGTTTCTTCGAGTTCTATTATCGCGTCTAGTCGTATTATGTCACTGCGGCTTGCTCGTAAAAAGTAATCTGGATTTAAGCGAGCTTCAATTTTAGTTAAAGAGCTATGAATATAGGCCTTCCCGAAAGCAGTATAGATCGCCGCATGATTACCAATACTTTCAAACCTTAAAATATCTGCCAATTTGATAATTTTCATGTTCTCAGAAAATTTAACCATCAATTTAAAGTTATCATCTAAGTAACTAACAGGGCGCTGTGTCAGTTGCCCTTCCAGCTTTTCTAAGGTGCCTTCTAAACGCTCTTTTACAATGGGCTTTAGTAAATAGTCAACGGCATTAAGACTAAAGGCATCTACAGCAAACTCGTTGTAGGCTGTGCAAAATATAATAGGTGTCTCACCTGCAAGCTGCTCTGCAAGCTCAATACCTGTGCCGCCCGGCATTTCAATATCAAGAAAAACAACATCAGGCTTATGCTTTTTTATTAATTCATTGGCATGGCTAATATTTTCAGCCTCATCAATTATATCTATGTGCTTATAAGGCTTTAATAACCGAGCTAACTCATTTCGAGCAAGGAGCTCATCATCAACAATTAATGCTGTTATGGTTGGCTTATTATGCAGCATAGGGCACCTCCAAAGTTGCATTAAACTGACCGCTCTGTTTTTGAATGAGTAATTTACCTCGTTGCGCAAACATTAGTTCAAGTCTTGATTGAATATTCTGTAATCCTAATTTGGTGCCGGACTTAAGTTTCGTTTCATCAAAAGGGTTACTCACTGTAATCGTGACAGTTTCCCCTGGTTCTCACTACATTTACTTTTATTTCTCCACCCTCTTCTAAATGAGCAATGCCATGCTTTGTAGCGTTTTCAATTAAAGTTAATAAAGCCATACTCGGTAATACGACTTTTTTTAACGCGCCATCACACTGCATTGAAACTTGTAGCCGTTTACCAAACCTTACTTTTTCAATCGCTAAATAATGTTCACATACCTTCCACTCTTGATCAAAGTTGACGTGGGTTTGTAAGTCTGTGGTGAGGTTATATCTAAATAACTCCGAAAGCTGAGTAACAATATCAGCAGCTTTATCTTGATCTTGGTAAATCATGCCGCGAATTGTATTTAAAGTATTGAATAAAAAATGAGGGTTTATTTGGTTTTTAAGGCTTTCAAGTTGCTGCTCTTTCAGCTGGCTCATAATAAGTTTTTTCTCTCTTCGCGATACAACAGCTAAGTAACAACCACTCCATATTAAACTCATTACTAATGCATTTAAAAAGCTTGAGATTATTCCGGTAAACTGTTTCTCATTCAAATCTACGGCTGTTTCTCCATACATTTGTATGCTCATACTCGACGCGCTCTCAGGTAAAATGAAAGGCGTAAAATAAATCACATTCAGCGTCTGCATTAGCGCTAACAAAATAGACAATGCACTTAGCAAAAAAATATTGAGTCGTGCTATTTTTAACTTACCACATAGCCTGTTACCTAGGGTGTAAAGGATAAAATGTGTCAATAAAACAAATACAGATGCATGCGAGATAGTCCTTAAAAGCAAATTAGCATGGTGCTCAATTGACGTATTTAATAACGCAACTCCTAAACCATAGTTTATAAGCACAATACTAATAAAAACTAAAAACTGACAAAGCCAATAAGTTCGCATGGGTACACTCCTTTGATAATACACAGTATTGTACCCAAGCTATGTTAGTTTGCTACTCAAAACTTTGATATTAAAGTAAAAAACATTGATTGATTATTACCTACACTTAGGTAACCCGCGCTAAATAAAGCATATTTTGCCTTGGTTGTCTCAAGTGCCAACTTATACCCGGTCTCGTTTTTTAACGCATCGCGATGCTCTAGAGCCGCATTCACCACAAAATCCTTATAAAAATTATATTTGCCACCGAGACGAGTAATATTAAATGTTTGAGAACCAACGCGATTATTAACTTCAAGTTGCTGCTTCATTAATGCACTTTCGATATAAAAATGTGTCTTATCTGAATACGCCCAATTAACCCCTAAGGTGATTTCAGTTTGAGTTAAATTAGATTTACTGCCCTCTTCATTTATTTGGTGCTGCAAACGCCCATAAAGATCAACCTTACCATTAAGCTGGTCTTCTGAAAGCTCGCTCAATGAAGCTTGGTAATTAATACCAACACCGTTACCATCAAACACGTCTTTTATTTTGGCTGTTTGAAAGTCAACAGAGAAACCCTCATGGAATTTAAGCACTAAATCGGTTTTATCATCTGTTTCATTGGCGTAACTAATTGATGACAATCCCAGTAATAATACTGCTAAGGTTGGTTTTAAAGATAGTTTGCACTGCTTATTGTTGATAGTAAATTGCATAGTGATACCCCTTAAATTGCAGTACGCCTTAGATGCATACTGAGTCTTTGTTGGCTAGGACTATAACGATTACGCTTGATACCTAAGGGTAATAAGTGATTAATGGCTAAAAAAGAGGATAAACGGATAGTAGGCAGGACGAATCGATTGTTGTTACAATCATTGGCATTATTATAATAAAACAGGTAAGAACATGAAATTACGTCTAGCACTTAGCGCCATCGCACTCACCGTTGCAGGGGCACACGCTGCGCAAGTTACCCCTTCGGATAAAGCAATCAAGCTTGCTCACGATACCATTTTAATCGACACCCACATTGATGTACCTTACCGTATTCACGCTAAGTGGGCAGATGTAACTAAAGCCACCGATGGCGGTGATTTTGACTACCCTCGCGCGGTTGAAGGTGGTTTAAACGCCCCTTTTATGTCGATTTATATTCCCGCTCATTTAGAATTTGAAGGCAAAGGAAAAAGCTTTCAGCTAGCGAATCAGTTAATCGATAGCATGGAAGCGATTGCACAGCGCGCCCCTGATAAATTTGCTATTGCAGACTCAACACTAGATATCGAACAGCAATTTAAAGACAATAAAATGTCGATTGCAATGGGGATGGAAAACGGCTCACCTATTGAAGGTGACATGAATAACCTCAAACATTTTTTTGACCGCGGTGTACGTTATATCACCCTTGCCCACTCACAAAGCAATCATATTTCTGACTCATCTTATGATATTCGCCGTAAATGGAAAGGTCTAAGCCCATTTGGTAAAAAGCTGGTTACTGAAATGAACAACATTGGCATGTTAGTAGATGTATCACATATTTCTGATGATGCATTTTACCAGGTTATGGAAATCTCAAATGTGCCTGTCATCGCTTCACATTCATCACTACGTAAATACACTCCAGGCTTCGAGCGTAATATGGATGACGACATGCTGTTAGCGCTGAAAAAGAACGGCGGTGTCATTCAAATAAACTTTGGTTCAAGCTTTGTAACCGCTAAAGCAGGTGCTTGGGGCAAGCAGTTAAAGAGTAAAAAAGAGTCGGCAAAAAAAGAAGGCACTAAATTAAGTCAAGATTTTGATGCCGCGTATCGTGCTAAAAACCCCTACCCGTTTGCTAGCCTTGCACAAGTACTTGATCATATTGATCACGTTGTTGAGTTAATTGGTATTGATTATGTGGGTATTGGCTCTGATTATGACGGTGTAGGTGACTCTTTGCCAATAGGTTTAAAAGATGTTTCAAGCTACCCTAACCTTGTACAAGGTTTAATGGATCGAGGCTACAGCGACAAAGACATTAAAAAGATTTTAAGTGGCAATATGCTCAGAGTTTGGAAGCAAGCTGAACAATACGCTAAACAACATTAAACTTTATTTGCTAGGTTCAAAAATGAGCCTAGCTTTTCGTCAAAAATTCAGTAATGGCGTCTTTTATTAATTTATTCGACAACTCTCGCGCCGCCTTTTTAATTACCCATACATTCATTTAGCACACTTTTTAACAGACTTTTATCCCGAAAACAGATAAATTACCCATTTTAGAAGCGAGTTATCTCATGGCTATAAACAAAGGAACTATTGCGATCACCATAGCAACGCTTGCCTTGGTAATTTCATGCTACGGAGTATTTTTTCAAGACAAGCCAGGTTCACTTAACGAGCCCGAGCAGCAACCGCTAAGAGCCACAGTTTCTGTTAATACTGCTGCACAATACCCACAATCAAATGCAGCCTTAATTGACGAGCTAAACAAAAAAGTGAATTCGCTACAACACCAAATAGTTAACTTAAAGCTACAGGCACCAGGCTCTTACCAAGAGCAAGATACCGACGAATTTAAAGAGCTAGTACTTAATGTGCTAGAAGAAAAACAGCAACAAGAAGCTGAAGAACTGCGCGAACAGAACCCGCTTTATGGCTTCTACGCAGATTTGCCAAAAGACTATGATTTAAGAATCAAATCAGAACCTGATTATGCAAAACAAATAAACTCTCAATTAAGGGAGCAAGTACTAGACCCAAATATGGCAGATTTAGATAGATTGGCAGCACTGAGCCAGTTGCAAATGAACATGTTTATCTTGAATAAATCGAATATGCCTGAATATGACTACGAAGTAGTAGGCAACATGTTAGATTTAGCGAATAACAGTAGCGACGAAAAATTTAAAATCCAAGCTATAGAGTTAACAACTCAAGCACCGGTACTTGATTACCGCCTTGCAGAGCAGTTTACAAACTTGTTAGAACGAGACTCGAATGATTATGTTCGTCGCTTAGCCGCACAGGGATTAATGGCGCAATACTACCAAGCTCATAATGAGCAAGATGGCTACATGAAAAAAATGGCGCAACACCTGCTTTCAGTTTATAACGACACCTCTGATAATTCAGTCAGAGCAACACTGGATGAGATGATGGGCAACCAAGATTTACTTGATGAGCTGCGCAAGAATGCCGGTTATTAACTTATAAAATTCATATTTATAGCCATGATACGACACGCTATTATGGCTATACTCTCTTAAAACTACGCATAACCTTGTAATCAATTAAGTATGCTTACAGTTCAAACCCAAAGCGGGATTACCATTAGTTATGAAGACACAGGTGATAGAACCGCGCCTGTTATAATCTTAATTATGGGTTTAGGTGCACAGCTGACTGTATGGCCGGATGAATTATATTTAGGCTTAGTAGATAAAGGCTTTAGAGTAATCCGTTTTGATAACCGCGACACGGGGCTTTCAAGTCAACTTGAACAATTAGGCAATCCTAATTTATTTAAAGTATGGTTAAGTAAACGCCTCCCTGTTGCTTCTCACATCCCTTACACTTTGGATGATATGGCAAATGATGTGCTGGAGTTAATGGCTGCGTTAAAAATCAAAAAAGCGCACCTAGTGGGCGCCTCAATGGGCGGTATGATTGCACAATTGATTGCTGCACAGCATAAAAAGAAGGTCTTAAGTTTAACCTCAATTATGTCGAGCTCAAGTAAACCTAAGCTGTCGGCCTCTAGCTTAAAGTTATTTTTACAGCTTGCAAAACATCGCTCTCGTCAAGCCAATCGTGATAGTGCTATACATTATAATATAAAGCTAAATCAATTAATTGGTAGTCCAGCCTACCCTCAAGATGAGCAAACGCTACGTAAGCAAGCAACATTAGGATTTGATAGAGCACACAACCCGCAAGGTTTTAACCGGCAACTGGCAGCCATTGCCGCCAGTGATTGTCGGCAACATTTAATGCCAAAAATAAAAGCCCCTACATTAGTTATTCACGGCAGTTTAGACCCAGTCATGCCAGTAGCCGCTGGAAAGCAAACCGCAGCCCAAATCAGGAAAGCTAAATTAAAGATAGTAAACGGTATGGGTCACGACTTCCCGCCAGCATTAATGGCAAAAATGACCAAGTGGATCAGCAAACACGTTAAAAAAGCAGAACAAAAGCGCGAGCAGAAAAAGAACAAGCGGTAAGCTACGGCGTTTAAACTCACACCGAGCAGCTCGCCAACTTTACTCTCGCAAACTCGCTAACTTTTCTACAGGCATTAAAAAAGGCCACCGAGGTGACCTTTTTCTAATAATTAACTTAAAAGTTAACTATTACTCTACGATAGTTGCTACAACACCAGCACCTACAGTACGGCCACCTTCACGGATAGCGAAACGAAGACCTTCATCCATCGCGATTGGTGCGATTAGAGTTACAGTCATCTTAACGTTATCACCAGGCATTACCATTTCTACGCCATCTGGTAACTGTACGTCACCTGTTACGTCAGTTGTACGGAAGTAGAACTGTGGACGGTAACCTTTGAAGAATGGAGTATGACGACCACCTTCATCTTTCGAAAGTACATATACTTCTGAAGTGAAAGTAGTGTGTGGCTTGATTGAACCAGGCTTAGCTAGTACTTGACCACGTTCAACGTCTTCACGCTTAGTACCACGTAGAAGTGCACCAATGTTCTCACCTGCACGACCTTCGTCAAGAAGCTTACGGAACATCTCAACACCAGTACAAGTAGACTTAGTAGTCTCTTTGATACCAACGATTTCAACTTCGTCATTCACGTTGATGATACCAGCTTCAACACGACCAGTTACAACTGTACCACGGCCTTGGATTGAGAAAACGTCTTCGATAGGCATGATGAATGGCTTATCGATGTCACGCTCTGGCTCTGGGATGTAAGAATCTAGTGCTTCTGCAAGCTCAACGATCTTGTCTTCCCACTCTTTCTCACCTTCAAGTGCTTTAAGAGCTGAACCTTGAATTAGTGGTAAGTCATCACCTGGGAAGTCATATTCAGAAAGAAGTTCACGAACTTCCATTTCTACTAGCTCAAGTAACTCTTCGTCATCAACCATGTCACATTTGTTCATGAATACGATGATGTAAGGAACGCCAACCTGACGAGAAAGTAGGATGTGCTCACGAGTTTGTGGCATAGGGCCGTCAGTTGCAGCAACAACTAGGATAGCGCCGTCCATTTGAGCAGCACCAGTGATCATGTTTTTAACATAATCGGCGTGTCCAGGACAGTCTACGTGTGCGTAGTGACGAGTAGGCGTATCGTACTCAACGTGTGAAGTTGAGATTGTGATACCACGCTCGCGCTCTTCTGGAGCGTTATCGATTGATGCGAAGTCTTTAGCTACACCACCGTATACTTTTGCAAGTACGTTAGTGATTGCTGCAGTTAGGGTAGTTTTACCGTGGTCAACGTGGCCGATTGTACCAACGTTTACGTGCGGTTTTACGCGTTCAAACTTTTCTTTTGCCATGACGGAACCTATCAGTTTTGTTTATCTAGATTACATATGAAAATAATCCACCAGCAGGTAGATTAAATTAAATTTTTCAAATTTCAAATAGTATTTTCTGACAGATAAAGGAAGTAATCAAGAAGATTCGTGTGACTGGTGCTGATAGGCAGATTTGAACTGCCGACCTCACCCTTACCAAGGGTGCGCTCTACCAACTGAGCTATATCAGCAACACCAGAAACTGGAGCGGGCAGCGGGAATCGAACCCGCATCATCAGCTTGGAAGGCTGAGGTAATAGCCATTATACGATGCCCGCGTTAGGAACCTGTTCTTAATCTACCTCTAACCGTCAAGAATAAAGTGGTGGAGGGAGCTGGATTCGAACCAGCGAAGGCTGAGCCGTCAGATTTACAGTCTGATCCCTTTGGCCGCTCGGGAACCCCTCCACGATAATTCTTTACTAAGCACTTCCGGTAAAAGGAAAGTGGTGCCGACTAACCGAGTCGAACGGTTGACCTACTGATTACAAGTCAGTTGCTCTACCAGCTGAGCTAAGTCGGCACTGCTTTAGTACGGGGCGAGATATTAGAGTAAGGCGTATTGGGATGCAACAATAAATTTGAAAAAAATGTAATTTTTTAACCCAAATGCTCACAAATCAGTCAAAACGAGTTTTTTTTGTTACTTTTCGCTTAATTCACGCCAATAGTTTAAACCCAACATAACTAAATGCTCCGCAAAAATAGCATCAACAAATTGCGTTTGTAACAGTTTTGCATAGCCGCCAGCCAAAATTAGCTGTGGTTTTTTATTTGTTAAATGCAGTTTAGCTTGTTCAATAGCGCCAATGGTTGCCACAAGTGCCCCATTTTTTAAACCATTGGGTGTGTTAACTCCCAACTCAGTGCTAAAAGGCGTTGTTTGATCGTCAAAAACTCGTTGAGTATTTTGTGTCAGTGAGCGAGTCATAAGTTCTAGCCCTGGGATTATCCAGCCACCTAAATGTTGCCCTTGCGCGTTTAATACATCAATGGTGGTAGCGGTGCCGGTGTCAACAATGATGCAATTTTGCTGCGGCCATAACTTATAAGCTGCAATTAGGGCTAACCAACGATCAATACCTAAGTTTTGAAATTGCGAATAGCCACAGGTTAATCCGTCGAGCTGTTTAGTCACTACAGCTTCAAAACAAGGAATGTTAAGCGTACTTACACGTTTAATTAGCTCATCGAGCTGTTCACTCTTACCTACACATGCGTACACAACTTCTGTTACTTGTTGCCACTGTACAGTATCTACATTACAGCTAGTGATATTACCCTTGTTAAATAACGCTGCTTTTAACGCGGTATTACCTACATCTATCAGCAGTCTCATAGCTGTGCTTTCCGTAAAGAAATTTCACCGCCATAGTAACTCTTCGCTTCACCATCTTGGCGAATTCGAATACCGCCATGCATATCTATTCCCTCACAAATACCCCGCCAGCTTCTATGCCCTGTATTTAGCTCAACACATTGCCCTGCAAAGGCATCTAGGGTATTCCATTGCTGATACATTTCTTGCAAGCCAGTTAGGCTATATTGTGCCAAGCGTTGTTCTAAGTGATAGGTCAGATTCGCAACGAGTTTGTTTTTGTCTAATTTTGTGGTGTGTTGACTTAAGTCTGTCCATGCTTGGTCTATTTGCTGGCTAATGCTTTGTGGCATTTGTAAGTTTATGCCAATACCAATCACTAACTGACATGGCCCTTGAGGTTGTCCGTCAAGTTCAACTAATACGCCGGCTAGCTTTTCTTTATTAAGGTAAATATCGTTTGGCCATTTGAGCTCGATATCTAACTGGTAAAGCGCCTTTAAGGTATCGTAAACAGCAAGCCCTACAGCAATAGACATCCCCATAGCAGCTTGTAAACCATCATCCAACTTCCAGTAATAACTATAATACAGGTTTGCGCCAAATGGCGACTGCCACACTCGACCTCTACGCCCGCGCCCAGCTTGCTGCATTTCAGCTACAATCACAGTGCCCGATTCTAACTGTTGCTTTGCAGCTATACGACGCATTAACTCACTATTGGTTGAGTCGATTATAGGTTGTACTTCTATTTGTGCATTAGCAGCACCGAGAGCTTGGTAATAATGTTGAATTTTGCTTTGTTCTAGTAAACCAACTGTATTATTTAAGCTATAACCCTTTCCATTCACTTTAAAAATATCGAGGCCCATCTCTTGTAAGCTTTGTATATGTTTACTCACTGCAGCGCGACTAATACCAAGCTGCTCTCCTAGTAATTGTCCTGAGATAAAGCCACCGTTATTTAACGCATTTAAAATTGCTAACCTATTTCCATCGGGCGCTTTCATGGAGCTTCCTCTAAATCAATGTGACATTCACCATCACTTGTCATCAAGCGTACTTCATGTTGTAACCGTATTTGATAGCACTGCCACACTTGCTGCTGAATATGTTGCACCATGGCAATTAAATCAGCCCCTGTACTATTACCATGATTAACTAACACCAGGGCTTGTTGTTGATGTACTTCAATATCTGCTATTCGATACCCTTTTAAACCGGCCTGCTCGATTAACCACCCTGCTGCGACCTTGTTGTGCTTAGTGTCATAAAAATAATATGGTAATTGTGGGTACGTTTTTAGCAGTGTTTGCAGCTGCGAGTTGGTCACTATTGGGTTTTTAAAAAAACTGCCGGCATTTGCCAGTTCATAGGGGTTAGGTAATTTGCTGCTGCGTGTTTTAATCACTTGCTTAAAAATGCTTTTTGCACTGGTATCCTCAAGCTCCTGTAATGGTCCATAGCTTAATTCTGGCTGCCATTGTTTTGGTAAACAAAACCCGACTTGGGTGATCACCGCGTTATTTTTCAAGCTATGTTTAAAAATAGAATCGCGATAGCCAAATTGGCACTCAGCATTATTAATACGTATAAACTGCTTGCTAGTGATATCAAAGTACTCTACGTATTCAATGTATTTCGCCAGTTCAACGCCATAAGCACCGATGTTTTGTACCGGTGCCGCCCCCACGGTGCCCGGTATAAGTGCTAGATTTTCAAAACCTGGCATACCATGTTCAAGAGTATAAATAACTAACTGATGCCAACTTTCTCCTGCAGCGGCTTCAAGCAAGTAGTCATACTCTCGCACAGTTGCAGTAATCCCTTTGGTCGCCATTTTGATCACCTGACCATGGTAGTCAGTTAAAAAAACGGTATTGCTACCCTCACCCAAAATACAAAAAGGGCTATCAAATGATTGCTGCTGTAATTGCTCGAGTTCAGTTATTTCAATTAATTGTGAGCACTGACTCGGTAATGAAAATGTGTGAAAAGCCTGCACAGAGTGAGTCACAAAATGCCTCAAAGGTTAATTACCACTAATCGCATTAGTTTACCCCATCATCGCAAAACGCGCATCAGATTGCAGAAATTGTTCAAACTCGACTATCAATCGTGTTATAAAACCAGCACTTTTTATTTGTCTTCAGGGTAATTATGAAAATCACACCTCTTTTTTTCAGTCTCGCAATGGCTGGTATGTGTTCTCAAGCAATGGCCAGTGCTGTTGACCAAAACTCGTATGCGAACCTTAACGATGTTATTACAACGCACTTAAACCTTGATTTAGATGTCGACTTTGCCGACAAACAATTAGAAGGTTTTGTTGAGCACACGTTAGAATGGCAAAACAGCCAAAGTAAGAAACTCGTGCTTGATACTCGCGACTTAGATATTGATAAAGTCATGTATAAAACGCACTCTGGTGGCTGGAAAAAAGCAGATTTTACACTCGCTAAACGCGACGATGTAAAAGGCTCAAAACTAACTATTAGCTTTAAAAGCCAAGCGCAAAAAGTACGTATTTACTACAATAGCCGACCAGAAGCCTCTGGCCTGCAGTGGTTAACACCAGAACAAACGGCGAGCAAAACTCATCCATTTATGTACAGCCAGTCGCAAGCAATTCATGCCCGTAGTTGGTTACCCGTACAAGATACGCCAGCAATGCGTGTTACTTATACTGCACGTATCCATACTCCTGAAGATATTCGTGCAGTAATGAGTGCCGATAATAAAGATGCGCTCTATAAGGATGGAGATTACCACTTTGATATGCCGCAAGCCATTTCGCCTTACTTGATTGCAATTGGTGCGGGTAACTTAGAATTTAAAGCGATGTCTAAGCAAACAGGAATTTTTGCTGAGCCGGAGATCCTTGATGCCTCAGTTGCCGAATTTAACGATACCCAAGCAATGATCGACAAAACGAACGAAATGTATGGTGAATATGCATGGGGCCGTTACGACTTATTAATGTTACCGCCAAGTTTTCCATTTGGTGGCATGGAAAACCCACGTCTTTCATTTATTACCCCAACTGTAGTAGCTGGTGATAAGAGCTTAGTTAATCTAATTGCCCATGAACTTGCGCACTCGTGGTCTGGTAACTTAGTAACCAACGCGACATGGGAAGATTTATGGCTAAACGAAGGTTTTACCTCATACGTAGAAAACCGCATTATGGAAGAAGTCTTTGGCCGTGACCGTGCCGTAATGGAACAAGCACTCGATACTGCAGGGCTTCGTGCACAGCTTAAAACTATTGATGCGCCAGACACTCGTCTTAATTTAAAACTAAATGGCCGTGATCCAGATGATGCATTTAGCTCAGTACCTTACACCAAAGGTCAGCTATTTTTAATCTACCTTGAAAACCAATTTGGCCGTGAAAAATTTGATGACTTCGTAAAAACCTACTTTAACGAGTTTGCTTTTAAATCATTAACAACGGCACAGTTTGTCACTTATATTGAAGCTAACTTAATTAAGAAATACCCAGGTATTGTTAGCATGGATAAAGTAAATGAGTGGATTTTCCAGCCTGGTTTACCAAGTGATGCACCTAACCCAACGTCTGATGCGTTTGACAAAGTAGATGCTGCAACCAAAGCATGGTTACAAGGCTCTACCACTGCAGCACAACTGCCAACAGCAAACTGGACAGTGCACGAGTGGTTACACTTTCTAAATAACCTACCACGAGACTTAAGTATTGAAAAAATGACTGAGTTAGACAACGAATTTAATCTAACTCAATCAACCAATGCTGAGCGTGCCTTTGCATGGTACATGCTTGCTGTAGGCAATGGTTATCAACCTATTTATCCTTCGCTTGATAAGCACTTATCAGGAATTGGCCGTCGTAAGCTAATTGTGCCGTTATACAAAGCATTAATTAAAAATGGCAAGCGTGAGTGGGCACATGATGTATACATCAAAGCACGCCCAGGCTACCACCCGCTAGCACAGGGTACTATTGATGATTTATTTGCTAAGTAAATAAGTTTAATTATGATAAAGGCGCTTAATTAGCGCCTTTTTTTATGACCTTATCTAAGAAGGCTTGCTGTTGTTGTGGACTTGCTTGCTGCCACCAAAAATCTAACATAGCCGCTGCACTTGGCGTACCTGCTACAGCGGGCGCAGGTTGAGATATTGGTGCATTGGGAGCAACCTCAATAGGTTGCTTATTCCCTATAGGTGCTGCCACAACATGCGAGCCTTGACCTTCCTTAGGGCTTGCAGCACTATCTAAGGGAACACCTAAAGACGAGCCTTTAGCTTGCAGGCTGACTTGCGGGGACTCTGCAAATACTTTAGCTGCTACGGCATTGTCTGCACGGTTAAACACGATGTTATAATCTTGACCTTGCTCAATCGTGGCTGATACCCAAAACGGTTCAGAGTCTACAACTTGATGCTCATCATATCCTTGCTCATACAAATCAGTGTATTTAAGCTTAAATTTATATGTGCCTGGCGCTAGCTCTAATTCGTCCACGCGACTAAAAAATGAATGTTCAATTACTTTATCACCCACTTGTAGCGGGACAATTTCTTCTGGGAAAGAGACTGTTTCGGCCATCGCTGCTGTAGCTAAACCTAACGATACAATAGTGCTTACTAATAGTAATTTACGCATAAAAACTCCTTCTGTTTGATTTCAGTTTGACACTGCTAGCAAAATTTGTCATTAGTGACTTTAGTACAAGCCAACACAGAGCCACAAAAATGACGACCGAAACAATTTTTACCAAAATCATTAATCGTGAAATTCCTGCAGATATTATTTATGAAGATGAGCAATCGCTCGCCTTTAAGGATATCAACCCACAAGCACCGTTTCATATTTTAATTATCCCAAAAAAAGCGATTGCAACAATTAACGATATTACAGAGCAAGATGCTCCTATTGTTGGCCATTTATACGTTGTAGCCGCTAAAATTGCGAAACAGCATGGTTTCAGTGAAGATGGCTTTAGAGTAGTCATGAATTGCAACGAGCATGGCGGGCAAACCGTTTACCATATTCATTTACATATGTTAGCAGGTAAAAGTATGGGTTGGCCCCCTTATCAAGATAGCAAAAAAGAACCACTATAAAAAAAATACCCAGCACTTTTGGTTCAATCAAAAATTACCCGTTTAAAAACAATATTCAATAAATTCATATGCATAACAATGAATTTACATGTTTTATCTTTATGTATGACATGCTTAAAGCCATAAAAATGTACTTTTCCTGCCCCTTTCTAGGAAATTTCTAATACGAAAGGGGTGGATTGCGTGATAGGATTGATTAGTCAACTTTATTCAAGAGTATGTAAGTATGAGTAATTCAGCCTTTTTGTTACTAGATTTAGAGCCAATTAATACAATTGGTATTAATGTATTAGAGCCATTGTTAAAAACCCAAGGGCTAAATGTTACAACGGGAACTAATATTTTAGATGTTCCTGAGGACACTCGTTTATTGTTTATTGAAACTTCAAGTAACGGTGCATGGGAAAAATTAAAAGAACAATTAGTAAATCTCCGTGTAAAATGCGATATCGTATTATTTAACTTAGATGAAAATCCTGAGCTTGCTAATCGTGCACTATTAAGCGGTATTCGTGGTGTATTTTATACAACTGATAATGCTGATGTATTAATGAAAGGTATTCGCTTATTGCTTGAAGATCAGCTTTGGTATCGCCGCGATATCATGTGTAATGCGTTAAACCGCATGTTGCAGTTTAATAAAGACGCCCTACACAAGCTTACAGAGGGTGACATTGAGCCAGTTAAGTTAACTAAGCGCGAAAAAGCAATTATCTCATTAATGAGTAACGGCTCTAAAAACAAAGAAATAGCTGAAGCACTTAGCATTAGCCCACACACAGTAAAAACACATTTATATAGCGCATTTAGAAAAACCAAATGCCGCAACCGCATTGAGTTACTTTCTTGGGCTCAACAAAATATACCTGACGAAATCCGCTAAACGTTCGTTTGGTTTTAAATTAAAACAGGTACTTTATGTGCCTGTTTTACGCCTGATAAATTGCTAAGCTTGAAAAATCCTATTATTCTGAACCGGTCTCTGATCTGCTTGGAATAAATATGCTCGACTCCCTCACTCTTTACTTTGCCAGTGCAGCTATGATGGCAGTAATGACATTGCTAAATTTTCTAACGTGGCGTACCAATAAAAACACTCCAGGCACACTCCTTTTCATTTTTTATCCTCTAGTACTTTTTGCTGCACTTATGAGTTTTGCCTTACATGGTAATATTGATAGCGTGCCAATTGTTATACTCGCTAATACGCTTTGGTTTAGTGCATCAGTTATACATGCATTAGCAATTAGTCAGTTTTTTAATTACAGAGGTAAAGAGTTAAACTTTTTTATTATCAGTACACTGTTCTGCGCAGCCCTACTAGTATACTTCACGGTTGTTGACTCAGATTTACGCAACAGAATACTTGCTGCTGATTTACAGCATCTAAGTGAAGCTATACTTTTGCTGTACTTATTTATCTGCTTTGCCAGAAAGCCCTACCCTAATGGCAGTATTGTTTATATATTTATTCTTTCAATTGTCAGCTGTATCTATGCTGGGCGCGCCTTTTTAATGGAAGACGTCAACAATTTCACCCTGTTAAAAGAGAACTGGTTTAGTGTTACTTTATTAGTCAATGGGGTAATAGCCCCCATGTTCTATACGACGGGTATGGCGCTACTTTGTAATGAGCGACGCGAACAAAACCTTAACCAACTCACCGCTAAAGCACAAAAAGATCTCGAGATCCGTGGTTTGTTTTTATCAACGATTAGTCATGAAATTCGCACGCCCCTCAATGGTATTTTAGGCAGTGCACAATTAATTCTTAACCAGTCAAGTGACTCTCGCGATAAACCCTACTGTGAAGCGATAATTAATTCAGCTGAATCTTTGAACCTGCTAGTAGACAAAGTACTCGATTACGCAAGCTTAGATCAACACAACGAAGCTCTATACGAAGAAGATGTTGAGTTTAAAACTTGGCTACATAATTTATGCCTACTACTCACACCATTAGCAGAGCAAAAACGCCTGCACTTTGAGCTAATCTACAATCTCCCTGAGCAAGCTTGTTATTATTGCGATCAACAAAAATTGCGCCAAATAATTATAAACTTGATGGGTAATGCAATTAAATTTACTGATCAAGGTGAAGTAAAAATTCGAGTCGAATTGCTCGAAGAGCGTCAGCTAGAACACCGTATTCGTATAAGTGTCATTGACTCAGGCCCTGGCATTGAAGATGATGAAATTGAATATCTCACCGAGCCTTATGTACAAAGCAATGCAGGAAAAGAAAAAGGCGGAACAGGCCTTGGTCTTGCGATCACCAGCAGGTTATTAGACAAACTAGGTTCTCGCTTAGATATCTTCAGCGAATTAGATAAAGGCAGTTCGTTTAGCTTTGATATTACGCTTGCATTAGGTGAATTGAGCTTGGTCGAACAGCGCCATCAATCGAAAGAATACATTACGGGACTTGATGTTTTACTGGTAGAAGACTTAGACCTGAATCAAAAAATAGCCATTGAATTTATGGCTGATGATGAACATAAAATCAAACTAGCTCGCGATGGCAAAAGTGCTATTAAATTGATGCAACAGCACCACTTTGATGTGGTTTTATTAGACATGAATTTACCCGACCTAACAGGACAAGAAGTACTCAAGACTTTAAAGGGGGTTGAGCATAAAAACCAACGCACACCCGTCCTTGCTTTTACTGCGAGCTTGAGCCCTGACGAAATAAAAAGAATATTTTGCGCTTGGCATAAAAGACATTGTCGGCAAGCCAATAAAACACCATAAACTACGCCAAGCTCTGAGCGACTCACAAAATAACCAAGCACCGATTATTGCCGTTGAACTCAGTAACGTACTCTACGATGAAACCGCCGCAGAGACATTGAAAAGCTCTTTTAGTGAAGATGAAGTCTCATCAATCTATAATGAGTTTGTCCTCTCAGCTCGTAACAAGTTAATACGTGCGCAACAATTACACGATGAGGACAAGGATCAATGTATTAAAGTACTGCACCGACAAGCTAGTACGGCATTGCAGCTTGGTTTTAACCGTTACGGCTCCGAGCTAAAAAAAATAGAACGGCGACTGTTAGACAACAAGCCGCTTAAAGATGCCCTCACCGATGCAATCGTATTATGGCAAAGTAGTTTAGAACAGTATTTAAAATATGTGAGAAGTGAGCTGAGTTAGTGAGTTAGTGAGTTTGCGAGTTTGCGAGTTTGCGAGTTTGCGAGTTTGCGAGTTTGCGAGTTTGCGAGTTTGCGAGTTTGCGAGTTTGCGAGTTTGCGAGAGTATAGTTTCAAGGAATAAAGAAGCAAAGTTAAAAAAACGGGTTTATTCACAATTACTGTAAAGTCGTTTTTCAATAAATTAAGATGACTGTCTTTTTTATTTGTTTTTTTATTTGTTTTCTAAATTGTAATGTTTGCACGCCGCATTAGCATCCTATGAGAAACCGATTGCTCAACTCATAATATTTTAGTTTAATAGGTACGCGCTGAATAACTAAGGATAGAACGATGCTCATTTTTAAAGTTTTGATTTTGGTCGCTCTATTAAAGCTACTAATTAATACTGAACGCCCTAAATTATGCGCAGGGATTTACACTGGAATTGTATTATTGATTAACTTAATGTCTGGTGTAGGATTTCTTACAGCTATTGTTGCAACAGCCATTGCAGGTGCATTGGCGTTACTCTACTTTTGGCTACTCAACCATTTTAGAGATACCGCTATTTTCTGGGTAATATTAATTATAGGCTTGGTTATTAGCCTGATTTGATTCGTCAAACCTAACCATTAACTTCTACCGTAAACATCGTCAAAACGTTCAATATCGCTTTCATCCAGTATGCTACCGGTTTGCACCTCTATTAATATAAGTGGTTTATTTTGGCTATTAGCTAAACTGTGTATATGACCTGCGGCTATATAACAGGATTGATCGGCAGTTAAAGCACTGGCTTTGCCATCAATACTGACATCTGCAACCCCCGACACCACCACCCAATGCTCAGCTCGATACTGATGGCGCTGAGTAGAGAGCCTGCCGCCGCTATTAACCGTGATTTTTTTTAACTTTAAAACCACTTCCTTCCACTAGCACACGGTAACTTCCCCAAGGTCGATAAACAGCCTGATGGTTAAGTAGCTTATCGCTTTGCTTATTCGCTAACTGGGCTAGGAGCTGTGGTAACTGATCTAATTGCGCTTTATTTGCCACTAACGTTGCGTCGTGGGTATGAATAACGGCTAAGTTATTTACACCTAGAGCCGCGATAATGTGGCCTTCTTCACTGTAAACAAGGTTATTTTCGCTATTAAACAACACGTCGTTATAGCTAGCATGATTGCCTAAACTATCTTTACTGACACTTTGCCACAGCGCATTAAAGCTACCAACATCACTCCAATTAAGAGCTAAAGGTAGCACCACTACATTATCGCTACGCTCTAATATTGCATAATCAATAGAATCACTTGGGCATGAGCTAAGCGCGGCTTCATCAGCCCTTATAAACCCTAAATCTTGGCTAAAATTGGCAGCATCGGCAACGGCACGGGCTATTTTTGGCGCAAACCTTTCCAGTTCGCGAAGGTAGCTTTTTGGCGTAAACAAAAACATGCCACTATTAAATGAGTATTCACCACTTGTCACATACTGTTGTGCCAGTTCTAGATCTGGTTTTTCTTTAAACTCATCAACTTGATAGCAGTGTGAATTAGCTATTTTTGAGCCTTGTTTAATATACCCATAACCACAGTTAGCTGTATCTGGCTTAATTGAAAAAGTAACCAGTTTCCCTTGTTCGGCCATTGCGATTGCATCTGGAAGTTGTTGCACTAAATGCTCAAAGTTAGCGATATAATGATCGGCAGGAATAACAAAAATAGGTGAATCAATTCCCTGAGCTAATGCATACTGTGCAGCAAGTGCGATAGCTGGTGCGGTATTTTTACCTTGCTGCTCTAATAGAATAGCTTTAGGCGTTACGCCTATGGCTTCACACTGATGGCTGGCAATAAATCTATGCTGTTCATTACATACTAAAATAGTGTCATTGAAACAATCACCATTAACCCGTGCTAAGGTATTTTGTAATAACGATTTCTCATCTAACAAAGAGAGAAATTGTTTTGGCATCGCTTGGCGAGATAAAGGCCATAACCTTGATCCGATCCCACCAGCGAGAATTACAGGAGTGATTAAAGACATTTACCAGCCACAGCTTGATTTAATTGCTTCATTCTAACAGAAGATTAAGCTCCTTTAATATGCTTCGCCCTATAACTCATAGAGATATTTCTACCGTTACTTTAAGAGTAACTGAAAATATATCCATTAAATTCGTTACATTAATTACTCAATTGCTACACTACAAAAAAGTAAACTAAATTCATGTTTTATGTATTTTAAGGATTAATAATGCGAGCGTTGTTATGTTTTTTTGTATTAACCATAGCTGGCTCAAGCCAAGCTGCAACCACCGTATTCCAATGTGAAAAGAATGGTATTGCTATATTTAGTCAATTCCCTTGTGATGAAAATGCCAAAGAAGTCAATATTAAAACGCCTAATATAGCGCAAACTCAAAGTGAACAAACTCAAAAAAATACACTAGACTCTGTGGATAACTACCTGAAAATACAAAAAAATAGATCGCGAAATTACTGAGCACCAACAGGCAATCAAAAAGTTACAAGAAACGTTTGCAAAGAATAAGCAAAAAGTTGACTACATGACGCAAGACAGTGCTAACCGCATGGGTGCAAATTCCATCGCAGATGCGATTGCTCAGCGCACTGATGAGTTAAAAAGTTATTTTAAGCCACAAATAAGCAGCCATGAGAAAAAAATTAAAACACTCATTGAACTAAAAGATGACTTACGCCAACAATCAGGGCCTTAGCACGCCTTGTACGACTGCGATAAACTGCTCAATATCTTTTTCATCATTATAAATATGCGGTGAGACCCTAATCCCATACGCTCTTTCATCAACACTGATGTTCGCAGCTGTCAGAGCATGCATCACATTAGCTTGTTGCTGTGCAAAATTAAAAATAGCGGTTCCACTAGAGGCTTGTGCCGAGCTGGGTGAAACCTGATATTCACTCAAGGCTAAATTTAACTGGGCTAACAATTTAAGATTATATTCACGAACTGATGCAACACCTAATTTTGCAAAGTATGCAATGCTATGCCCTGCTATAACATAGGGAGCAATCGAAGGGTTCCTCCCCAAAAACGTAATGCCGTAGTATTGTAATCAAAATGATTAATATCAAACTCAAAGGGGTTTTGATGTGAAAACCAGCCGACATCTGTCGGTTGGCAAAGTTCGAGTTGCGCTTCACTGACCCACAAATAGGCCGCGCCAGGCCCTGAGCACAACCACTTTACACTGGAGCCAATCATAAAGTCGACTTCAACAGTTGCTAAGTCGAGCGCTAAGATACCCGCAGATTGTGCTACATCCACTAGACTTAAGCAGTTATTGTGCTTACATAGCTGTGCAATGTCGCTAACAGGAGCTTGTTGCCCCGTGTTGGAATAAGCATGACTAATAAAAACTAAGTCAGTATCTGGTTTTATATATTGCTGCCAAACGTTAATATCTGTTAAGTCTAACTCACTGGGTATATAGTCAATCTGAGCACCTTTGGCCAACGCTTTTTGCATAACAAAACCCATACTCGGGAAATCGCTTTGCGCCATTAATACTCTGCATTTACTTTGTTTAAACCTTGGGTGCGACATTAATATTTTAGTTAATGCACTGGATAAATTAACCTGCGGACAAAAAAGTGTTTGTTTACTGTTAAATAAATCGCTCAAAGCCTGAGTGAAACGCTCAATGGTACATAGCCATTGTTGCCATGGCTCTTTATTAGTCGTTTGCCATGGTGAAAAAAACTGCTCGTTGAAATCGCTTTGGCTACTTTTTAATGCTCGCCCAACCGAGTGATTTAATAGATAACACCCTGAAGATAAATTAAAGTCATCTTTATACATTTATTTTTTTCACCCACTTTTTTAGCTGCGATAAGTCATCATAGCGAGTTTTTATATCATCACGTTTAGCCGCAGCACGGCGATCTCTGAGTTTCTCAAGTGAATCTAACAAAACATGCAATGGCGGCCCGCTCGCCGTCACTTTTTGCATATGTTGTTGCTGCATTTGCTGAGCAGGTTGCGCTATAAACTTACTAACCAATTGATTATGATGACCAATTGCCGTATCACCATGAAGCTTACAAACCTGAATAAACAGTTTTACATTGGTTTGAAACCAATCACTTTCACGCATATTTGATGCAGCTAAAAAATCATCCATAATACTTGGCATACGCATTGATTCACGAAGTATTTGTTGATCTTCTGGCATCATGTATAAAAATTTATCCACCAGCATTTGTGAGTAGTTTGGCTCATTTGCAAAACATAAGCCCAGTAGCAAATCAATTACATTAATACCAGCAAAATCTCCCGCATTCGCGCCACGATAGACTTCTTTACCAACTCGATACGGCTTGTAATATGGACGTACACAAAAAAAGAATCGATCTGTATCGAGCTGTGTATATAACGCGTTATTTGATTCAATAACATCTAAAAGTGCCATTTTTGCAACTTTAAGTAGATCGCCGCACAACGGGTGTGAAATACCTAGAGGTTGCATCTTTAATAGTGCGTCGGCTGCTCGCTTATACGCCAAAATACCTTTTGTGTTGTAATCAATAAACAGTTTTTCATCTGGTAAATCCGTAAAGCGTTTATATACACCATCGACGGCTTTGTTATGGGTGGTTAAATGCGCAGTAGCAAAACGTGGAGTCACCCCAATCGAAGCGCCTATGTGCATCGCTAAAGCCGACGCTTCAACGAGTGGCGATGTTGTTTCTCGTGATGGCTCAGTAATTTCATGACGACGACACGCCGCCATAAATAAACCCACATTGCCAAGTAAATCAAATGCGCTGTCAAAGCCTTCATCTGTATTGCCCTCAGCTAACAGTTTACTTATATGAGTATTCCCTTCAAGCTCTAGCTGATGCTTATATTGCTCCCCTACAAACTCCACATTGGCTTTATCATCTTGCTGCCAATATAACTTCTCCAAGTTAGTATTTATTTCAACAAACCGGGTTCTGAGCCATTCGTCAAATGCTTGAGTATTTTTACTCATATTTACTTTATCCAAAGTTTTTTATTGCATTTATGTTAACAGATAGCATAGAGTAGTAATCAGCAAAAACCCTAAAAATTATTTATAAAATTAGTGGTTTTAACTATTTAACAACCAACTTTCAAAGAAATCCTACAACTCATGAGTTTAGATAAAAAAGATCGAGAGCTGTTAATTCGCCTACAAGATAATGCGCGTAGCCCTATTTCACAATTGGCCAGCGAGGTAAACTTATCGGATACACCTTGTTTAAGACGCATAAAAAAGCTCGAAAACACTGGGGTTATTTGTGGCTATCATGGCGCAATTAATCCAAAAAAGGTTGGCTTAAATGTTTTAGTGTATGCATTTGTAAGATTAAATCAGAACTCAGTCAGTGCAGCAAACTCCTTTGAAGAACAAGTTGAAAAGCTTGCCTATGTTTTAGAGTGTGGGGTGATTTCTGGCAGCTATGATTATTTACTAAAAATAGTGGCTACTGATTTAGAAAGCTACGAGCACTTTGTTAAATATAAGCTGGGAAGCATTGATTGTATTGCAAATATTGAGTCAACTATTGTTTTAAAGCAAGCTTTTAGTAAAAAGCAATTACCATTATAAAAAGCCCCCTTTCTTGTACTATTTAGCTATACTGAAGCGAATATAAAAATAAATACAACAGGACACACGTGAAGGTATTTCAATCTAAAATAAGCTCTTTATGCTTTTACGTAGTTCTCTGTGCCGCTTACTTCTTGATCGGCAAATTACTCACGAATTTCGCATTCCAATCCCAGGTCATTCCTATCTGGTTACCAGCGGGTATTGCTCTTGTGGGTTGCTTTATTTGGTGGTGGCGATTTATCCCCGCCCTTTTTATTGCCTCAGTTGCATTTAACCTCAGTGCTGGCGAAAGTAGCGTCAGCGATAATGTGCTTGTAGGTAATACACTAAATGAAGTTTTATTAATAGGTTTAGGGGTAGTGGTACAAGCCATGGTAGGGGCTGGCTTGTTAAAGTATTGGCTAGGACACCCTCTTTACCTTAAAACTCGAAAGGCGATTATATTTTTCATATTTATCATTGGCATAGTCGTCAGTCTTATTTCGGCAAATATTGGTGTATACGCCCTAAGTATCTTTAACCCGGCTTACAGTATTAGTAATCACTGGAGTAATGTATTGTACTGGTGGCTGGGTGATGCTTTAGGAGTGTTAATAACAACGCCTTTATTACTTGCTTTACTACAAACTAAAAATAAGCGATACAACCTAACCTCCCTCCCTACCATTTTAGTATGCTCCGTATTGCTAGTGTCGGTTGCAATGACGACAAAACTCTATAATCAAGAAAGTAGTTCTAATGCGTTACAAATAGCGAATCGAGAAGCGCTGATCATTGAAAATAGCCTATTTCGCTATTTAAATCGTAGCCAAATTGCAGTACAAAGCCTCGCAAGCCAGATGCAATCTGACCCTAACTTAACATTACAAGAATTTTATAGTTATGCATCAGAGTTACTCTCACAACATGCTTTTATAAAAGCATTGTCTTGGAATGAAAAAATCAGCCAACAACAAATACCTAAACTCCGTAGTGAGTTAAAAGATATTTATCATATGGATATTGAAATCAAAGGTGATCCCTTATCCACAAACGACCCACTTGTAGTGGTAAAGTACATAGCACCTTTTACTCAAAATCAATCTGCACTTGGTTTTAATGTATTCTCGCGTGCTGATAGGCGGCAAACGTTATTAGATCCCAGTATTAAATATCAACCTGTAGGAACTAAAATAATAAAACTGGTGCAAACGGATCAACCTGAGCCAGCTTATTTACTTTTTGCTCCCGTGTTTAAACAAAACAATGATCAAGCGACTATAAAAGGGTATGCAACAGGGGTATTTCTAGTAAGAAATATCATTGAGCAAGCAATTACCCAAGAGCAAGTCGATATGTTCAATATCGTTATTTATGAAGATAAAACACACCCTGCTTTTTTTATTAATGGGCAAGAGAGCAATAAAAAAAACGCCATATTTTCAACGGTTGAGATTAACTTCTCTGGGCAAACCTGGTTTATCGATTTAACCATAAAAGATGAGTTTATCCCTCATTACACAAATCAACTGACTTTATTTTTACTTGTATTACAGGTCGTTGTTTGTAGCCTTATCCTCATGGTTTTATTGTTGTTTAACCACCAACATATCGCGCTTTCAAGGTTAGTATCGGAGCGCACCCGTTCACTTGAGAATGCGAAACAACAGTCCGATGAAGCCAATAAAGCGAAAAGTCGCTTTTTAGCAAATATGAGTCATGAAATTCGCACACCGTTAAATGCAGTGATTGGTTTTTCAAGTTTAGCGAAAAAAGAAGACAATCTAGAGACTTTAACTCACTACCTTAATCAAATTAATTTAGCATCAAAGTCACTTTTGAACTTAGTCAATGACGTATTAGACATATCTAAAATTGAGTCTCAAAAGCTAGTATTAGAAAGCCGCCCTTTTGACTTGAACGAACTACTAGAACGCATTAATAGTATGTTCAAATCCACAGCTGAAAATAAAGGTATCAGCTGGCATTGCAATAATAATCTACCTCATGACACATGGTTTGAAGGTGATGCAATGCGGATTGAGCAAATACTCTTAAATTTATGTAGTAATGCAATTAAGTTTACTCATCAAGGTGAAGTAAGTATTAATGCAACTGTTTTCAAAACAATCGATGATAAAATGGGTATCTCTATCAGTGTAAAAGACAGTGGCATTGGTATCGCAGCATCAGAGCAAGACAAACTTTTTGATGCTTTTACTCAGGCGGATGATTCAACTTCTAGGCGCTTTGGTGGTACAGGCCTTGGTTTAACAATAGCTAAAGAACTTAGTTTATTAATGTCTGGTGACATTTCTTTGCACAGTAAAGAAGACGAAGGCTCCACATTTACTTTAAACCTTGAGCTTGTAACGTGCCCAGCACAAAAGAAATTACAAAAACTCAAAAGCGATATTGATTTAAGTAAATTAAAAGTACTTGTTGCTGAAGATAACTCAGTAAATCAACTCGTAATAAAAGCGATGCTCGACTCGTTAGATATAAAACCGACCTTAGTTGAAAATGGCGAGCTTGCCGTTGAGCAAGTAAAAAATAATGAGTTTGATATTATATTAATGGATTGCCAAATGCCGGTGATGGATGGTTATAAAGCCACGGCCTTAATTCGCCAATTTAAAACAATTGAGCAATTGCCTATTATAGCACTTACAGCTGATGTAATGCCTCAAGATAAAGCGCATGCGTTAGCTATTGGCTTTAATCAACACCTTGCAAAACCGCTTGAACTCGATAAGCTAACACAGTGCCTCACTCAATATGTAGATAATAATGAAAATTAAAGGATTTTTCAGCTCACTTGGCTTATTTGTTTCACTTAGTTTTAGTTCCTTAGAGCTTGCAGCTGATAATAATTGTGTTGATCAGTTAACAGATCTCGACTTCATAATAAAAAGTAAAGAACAAGGTTTACTGCGTTTTACCAAGCAACAATCCAAACAGGTATTTTCATATCAACCTAACACCAGCTTTACCAAGTATTTAGAGTTTGCTTATCAGCATATTACACAAGAAAATCCACGAGCAAAAATGCCTTGCCCAGTATTAACGCCAACCTATAAACAACTTGTAGAGCAAGGTTCACGACCAGAAAAGGCAAACATTGCCGATATTATTGCACCTTTTGAATTACGCCAACCAAATAACGATAAGGTTGCCTTACTCGTTCATGGCCTAACGGATTCGCCCTTTACTTTTCATGATTTAGCGCAAGTTTATTTTCAACAAGGTTACAGTGTAAGAACCATACTGTTACCCGGCCACGGTACCGCAGCAGATTCACTACAAAACGTTAACGCAAAGCAATGGCAAGACGCTGCTGACTACGCCATAGAACGCACATTAATTGATTATGACAGCGTCGTGCTTGGCGGCTATTCTACAGGTGCAGCATTACTGGTTAACTACCTAACTACTCAACCTGTTGATCAAAATATCAAAGCTCTCATGTTGTTTTCTCCTGCAAGCGAGCCCCATAACAAAAATGGCTGGTTAGCACAGTGGATTGATTTAATTCCATTTGTTGATTGGATAGATGAAGACGCTGACATTGACTTTGCCAAGTATGAGTCATTCCCTTGGAATGCCGCAGCTGCTGCACACGATGCAATGGCAACGATTAAGTTAACAAGCCTTAAAAAGCGCAATTTACCTAACATCCCTATATTTAGCGTTTTAAGCGATGTAGATACCACGATTGATAGCCAAGTAACACTGGCATTACTTAACACATTGCACGATAAAAAAGCTCGCCCTAAGAACGACTTAGACACCCTAGTGTTATACGGTGATAAAAAAGCAATACCGACAAGCTTTGCTGAAGATTACACTATTTATAACCCTCAGTGCGTAAATAATAGTTGTAAAAATATTCATGGGATATCACATATTGCTGTGGTTAATTCACCAAATAATCCACATTATGGCAGTAAAGGGGCTTATCGTAATTGCGGCAGCTACCTTGATGATGAAATACTTTACCAACAATGTAAAACGATAGAGAAACCTAACATAGGTGAACGCACAGCTGATAACTTAGCCCAATACAAACCTTTTCAGCGTTTAACGTATAATCCTTATTTTGACGAACTAAGTCAGCAAATACAGCAGTTTTTACACGCAGTTGAACAACAATAGAGCCGTTTATGTCACGTTTTCGTCATCATTGGTTTAGCGCTATTAGTGAAATAGATGCCAACATTTGGCAGTCTTTTTTTGGCGATAACCCATTTACTGATCACGCCTTTTTATTTGCATTAGAGCAAAGCCAGTGCGTGAGTCAAACCAGTGGCTGGCAACCTTTGCACTTAGCTATTTACGAAAATGACGAAATCGTCGCACTCGCACCTGGCTACTTAAAAGGCCATTCTTATGGTGAGTATGTCTTTGATTGGGCATGGGCAGAAGCCTACCAGCAGCATGGTTTAGCCTATTACCCGAAATGGCTATGTGGCTCACCGTTTAGCCCCATTGAAGGTGAGCGTATTGCGATACATGCGAATGATTCAGGTGCTGTGAATGAGTACATTGTGCAATTACTTAACGAACATTGCCAAGAAAATGGCTGGTCTGGTTGGCATATTAACTTTTGCCCGAAACAACAAGTTAATGACTTTGTAGACCTTAATGCAATGGCCCGTATTGGTGTGCAATTTCAGTGGTTTAATCATAGCTATAAAAGTTTTGCTGACTTTTTACAAAACTTAAACGCCAGAAAGCGCAAAGCAGTCAAAAAAGAACGCAACAAAATCACTCAGCAAGGTATCACGATTAAATGGTTACAAGGCAATCAGATCACGCGCGAAGTAGTCAGTCAATTTTGTGAGTTTTATCAGCGTACATATCTAAAGCGCTCTGGCCACATGGGCTATTTAAACCATGAGTTTTTTATTTTATTACAGGCTTTAATGTTAGATAAATTGGTGATCATGCACGCCCTGAAAGACGAAAAGGTAATCGCAGCAACACTGAGCTTTAAAAGTGATGGTACCTTATACGGCCGCTATTGGGGAGCCAGTGAAGAAGTAGATTGTCTGCATTTCGAGCTGTGTTACTACCAAGGTATTGAATATTGCATTAACAATGAATTAAATTGCTTTCACTCAGGTGCTCAAGGCGAGCACAAGATAGCCCGCGGTTTTGAGCCTGTTTTTACGCATTCTATTCACACCATAATAGATCAAAATTTTAGCCTCGCGATTGCTGACTTTTTAAAGCGAGAAACCAACGGCACACTCTAGCTTACCTGCAACACTGTGAGACCCTATTACCTTTTAAACGAGATGTTTAAACACTAATAATTGGTTATTAGCAGGCATTTGGTTATCACTCAAAAGTGTTAAACCAGCTTGCTGCGCAAGTTTAATAATGAGTTCAACGTCGCGAATACCACTTTGACTATCTTGCTGTTTTAGAAACTCATCAAAGCGCTGATTACTATCACTGGTAAATTGGCCTTGGTACTTAAATGGGCCATAAATAAACACTATACCAGCAGGTGCTAAATGCTGTTTTACACCCGCAAAAAATTGTTCAACTAACTTCCAACTTACGATGTGTAGCGTATTAGCAGTGTAAATAGCCTCCACTTTATTAACTGGCCAATCGTGATTTAAATCTAATGTTAAAGGCGAGTGTAAGTTACTTAACTTGGCATCCTCTAACCATTGCATTATGCCAGCATGATTAATTAAACGGTCACTCGTATACCACTGCAAATGAGTTAAATGCGCCGCAAAATGCACACTATGCTGCCCTGTCCCTGATCCCACTTCTAACACATTTTGGGTGTCACCAAGATACTGCTGTAAAACAGCTAATATAGGCCCTTTATTATTTTCACAAGCTTGAGAAAATGGTTTATTCATTCTTTTTTGCGCACCACAATCAGGAATTTATGCACAACAGTAAAGCAAATTTAATTACTTTTGTCGTGTCCAAAAAGCGCTGTTTGTTTTTAATTTACTAAAATCATGCGGTTACATGTTATTGCTCAAGTTGGTACAGCTTATGCTTTATGTAATGTGAACCCATAAATAGGAGAAAATCATGTATATATCACCCTACACCGCACTCGATGCAGCACTCGCAGCTAGCGAAAAACCCGTAAGCGAAAAAATAAACTGTGATGAAAGAGCCACCGTAATTGATTTACTATCACAAACAAATCAACTAGATAAGGCTCATAAAAAGCATGAAACAGATCAAATTTTCATCCTTGGTTATAATTAATACCAGAAACTTTCAACAAGTTTTACACATTCAAACTTGCACCAAAACCGAATAACTGTAATGATAACAATTATCGTTACAGTTATTCGGTTTTATTATGCACGAACACCAAGCAATGCTTTATTATCAACAACAAATGAGGTGTATTTGCCAACGTCCCGGACTACATGCCCCCGCTTTAGTTGCAAACTATATTGAAGCCGGCCTCAATGCTGCACGCTATTACGAAAAAAGCCAAAGTATCTTGCTCCAAGAACTTTATTTAAGACGCACTTTCCATGAAATTCTTAACAAAATGTGCGATTCTTTAATTCATTGCGCAATACGTAAGCAATGTTCAGAGCAACTATACAAACCCTTATTGGCGTTAAAACGTTTTTATAGAACCCATAATGGTAACGAAAAATATCTTATCCTTGAACGAGAAGCACGTATTCTCAGTCACGAATTCAACCCTTTTTAGGAGCTTTTATGAGCGAGTATAGAACTGAAACTGATAGCATGGGCGAATTACAAGTACCAGCCGATGCGCTTTACCAAGCACAGACCCAGCGTGCGGTTAATAATTTTAGTATTAGTGGTTTAGCCATGCCAAAACAGTTTATTACGGCATTGGCATACGTTAAGCAAGCTGCTGCACAAAGCAACTGCGAACTAGGTCATTTAGAAAAACAAAAAGCCCAGGCAATAGAACGCGCCTGCCAAGAAATAATTGATGGCCAACATTTAGATCACTTTCCGATTGATGTTTTTCAAACCGGCTCAGGCACCAGTACTAACATGAATGCCAACGAAGTCATTGCAACACTTGCAAGTCGCTACAATGACGAGCTAATTCACCCAAATGATGATGTGAATATGGGTCAAAGTTCAAATGATGTGATCCCAACGACTATCGCTGTTAGCAGTGTAATTAATGTCGTTTATGAACTGTTTCCTGCCCTTGATCAGCTATCACAGATGCTAGAGCGTAAAAAAGCTGAAGTAGGCGATGTAGTTAAAACTGGCCGCACTCACCTAATGGATGCAATGCCTGTCACTTTTAGTCAAACTCTAAATACATGGCAGCATCAAGTTGATACAGCAATGGCGGCTATTCGCCATAGCTTAGATGGCGTATCAGCACTTGCACAAGGAGGAACAGCGGTGGGGACAGGTGTAAATGCAGATCCCCAATTTGCTGAGCAATTTTGTAAAAACTTAAGCACTAACGTAGGCATACGTTTTACGCCTAGTAAAAACTTTTTCTATAACATTGGCTCACAAGACGCCATCGTTTCATTATCTGGGCAATTAAAAGTACTTGCCGTAGCACAAATGAAAATAGCCAATGATTTGCGCTGGATGAACTCGGGACCACTCGCCGGGCTGGGCGAAATTGAACTTGAAGCATTACAACCAGGCTCTTCAATTATGCCTGGTAAAGTAAACCCTGTGATCCCAGAAGCAGCAGCAATGGTCAGCGCACAAGTGATTGGTAATGACGCCACGATTACTGTTGCAGGACAATCTGGCAACTTTGAGCTTAATGTCATGCTGCCAGTCATTGCCTATAATATATTGCAAAGTATCGAGTTACTTGCAAATAGTAGCCGCGCATTAGCTGATAAAGCCATTCGCACGTTTAAGGTCAATCAGCCAAATATTGATAAAGCCTTGGCAAAGAACCCAATTTTAGTCACGGCCTTAAACCCTGTTATTGGCTATGCAAAAGCAGCTAAAATTGCCAAACAGGCGTATAAAAGTGGTCAGCCAATCATTGATGTAGCAGAGCAAGAAACGCAGCTATCTCGCGCTGATTTAGAAGAATTACTTAATCCCACCAAGCTAACCCAAGGCGGCCTATAAGCGCCTTATGTAACCCGTTTAGCTAAATAGCTTTGCGGGTTTACCTTACTGAATGTAATAGTTTTTATTGCTGTGTTATGTGCAAAGTGTATGATAGTGATTACTTGTTAATCACTATAAAGGTTTGTTATGCGCTTTTCATTATGTGTTGTTGTATTACCTCTTTTTATTGTTGGCTGCTCGGACGCTGCAACACCAGAGGCAGAGCAATTAAAACCAGCCCCCACCGCTTTAGCCAAAAATAATCAGGCAGTGGCTATAGGTGATAAAAACAAAGCCGTTTCGAGAGAAGCAATTCAAACAGCCCACGAACAATTAAAAACACTCACCGAAGATCTTAGCTGCGATACTAGCGCACAATGTAAGGTATTGCCTGTAGGGAGCAGAGCCTGCGGCGGACCAAGCAGCTACCTTGTTTATTCAACTAAAAATAACGATAGTCAGAAAGTTGAACAGGCAGCAAAGCATATAACAACCCTCGAAAGCCAATTGAATGCCCAAACGGGGATGGTCAGTATTTGCCAACATTTAACTGCGCCAGCAGCGCAGTGTAGTAGCAATAAATGTGTTAAAGTTGCTGGTAATGCAACAAGTGTTTATTAAAGGAATTAATATGAAGTGCGTTTCATATTCGAGAACGCTGGCAATTGCAGCCGGCCTATTTAGTATTACCGGCTGTGAAAGTACGTTTGATACTAGCTCATCAGGCCCTGCAAGTTTGGCTAAAGCAAACGATGCATTATCTAAACTAGTTGAAGATACCAGCTGTACAGCGAGCTTTCAGTGTAAAGTTCTTGAGGTAGGTCAACGAGCGTGTGGCGGGCCCAGCAGGTACTTAGTATATTCAGCTTTAAATACTGAGCAGGAAGCCGCTGAGCAGTTAGCTCAACAAGTAACTGAGAAAGAAGCCCTTGAGAATCAAGCGAGTGGAGCAAGCGATTGCTCACCAGTTTTACCAGTACAAGCTTTGTGTATTAATCAAAAATGCCAAGCATTTGAAATCAAATAACGCTTTTCTTGCTGCGCTAAACCATCAATGGGATTAGCGCTGATATTACTAATACGCCAACAATACACACACCTGCTTTAAATATATGCTGCATTGGCATTTGCTTTTTTACCCAGTAAGCGTAAATAAATCGCACAAAGTAACTCGCAGCAGTACCAAATAAAGCGAAAATAATTAAATAAGCGATTAAAACGATATTCACGGCAACTCATTTTTTATTAGGATATGAGCCCTCAGTGTAAGGGCTTATATTTAAGAAGGCAAAACTGCAGCTACTTTTTATTACTGTGGGCAATAAGTAATTCAGCGACTTGTTGCTTAACTGCTCGTTTGTCATCGACCGGAACACCAAAGCGTTCAGCTAGTAATGCAATTTCCTCATCATTGAGATTAAATGACAATCGTTGACGCGTTTTTTTTGACTTAACATCGAGCGCTAAAATTTTACGGATCATATCTGAAGGTGTTAGCTCCTGATCAATCGCCTGCTTTTTTTATTGATTTTTGCACTTCGCTGCTTAGATCAAAGGCCATTTGCGTTGCTCTTACAGCTTGCTCTTGGCGTTGCCATTTAGCCTTTGCATCACTCACTTTGCATCTCCAGGAAATAAATCCACAATATCGGATATGGGTCTAGTCAGTGTAAGGGATACCTCAGTTTCACCACCATCCCAAATTTCAATATTTAAGCTGTGGCTTTCATCGTCAGAGGCTAAGCATATCATTTCACAAGGTTCTCCACCTTCTTGCTCGTAACGAGGTAAAGGTTGTTTACGATAATCTTGCTTATGGAAATAACAAACGTATGGCGATTCACTTTGCTGGTAACTTTTACCTAAGAACTGCATAAAGCGCTCAGGTGTATTCTTAACTTCTATAAAGGTTAGAGATTCTTCGTCAAAAATACGCGCAAACTCGTCGAGGGTAAAAATATCATCTACTTCATCACGTTGAATCTTTATTGAAAAATTAGCCGACTGCTCGCCATCTTCCATTTCAATTTGTAAAAAAACAACTTGCCCACTGTTAGTCTCTAAAACAAACTCGGTATCGCTACTGTGCTGATATTGATAGGTTTGCACATCAATCACTCGCACCGTTTGCCCTTTTAACCAACTAGGGTAAGCAAACGAATCAATGATGCTTAGCATATCGCCTTTTTGCAATTCACTAGCATGAGTTAATTGACGTTCTGGGGCTTTTTTAGATTTAAAGAAATTAAACATAGACTGCCTCTTAAGCAAAAAAGGTAACGCGCTGGTGCTGCGTTACCTTTTAAAATTTATAGCTGATGATTAGCCGTTTTGTTTAGCTTTAATGCGCGCTAATATATCTGCACTTTTCGGGCTGCTATCACCAATACCTGCTTCAGCCATTTTAGCTTTTAAATCGCCGCCACTGGTTTCAGCTTCAGTTCTTTTGCAGCACCAAGTTGGTCGCTACGATCTTGTTGGCGTTTTTTAATACGCTCAAGCGATTGACGAGCATTGGTCATCGACGAGCTATTAGTATTCAATGTACTATTAACAGCCATAGTCGCTTGTTGCACGCTTTCTGTGGTTTTAACCATAGTAAGCTGACGTTGATTTTCTTTAATCGACTTTTCAGCATCTTTTACTTGCTGCTTTAATGTGACGATATGATTACTAAAACCAGCCAACACTTGCTCGTGTTCAGCTTTTTCGTTTTCAAAGTCGCCAATTTTTTTCAGCAATTTCTAAAGCAAGTGCTTCGTTACCTTTTTCAAGCGCTTGACCTGCATAGGCTTCGTGCTCAGCAATCGACGCATCAAGTGCACTTAAAGCACGCTTAGTTTGCATTTCTTTAGCCATAACTTCTGTTAAGCTTTTTTTAGCGCGTTGCAGTGCGTTTTGCGCATCAGCAATCTCTTGTTCAAATATACGGATACCATTAGCATCAACGATTGCTTCACCGGCTTCACGCGCACCGCCACGAACTGCTGTAAATAATTTCTTTAATATACTCATAATCTTAACTCCACTTAAAATAGCTAACTGTTATTTAATTGCACTGATAAATGAGATATTAATCATTCAAATACAAAGTAACAGCTTCTAGGGCATCGATAGCATTATCGGCTAATGTTACTAACTCATGGGTGATGTCATCAAATGATGAGTTCACCGACAGAGCGCCAAAAATTGCATATTTGTCGTCAATTTTGGCAAATGCACTCAATGGAATTGGTACATTCAAGCGTAATAACGTTTCGTTTAGCTCATTACGTAAATCTGGTTTTACTTCGTCATCTGCAAACAAGTAGCTAATACATAACAATTGCTCTTGTGTTTGCGTAACAAAAATTGGAAGTTCATCATTTCCATCAACAATAACTTGTAACACATCTTGCTCGTCTTGGTTGGCGATCAAGAAAGATTCAAAATTAGCGCCTTCAGTTTCAAAAGATGCTAGCTTTATTGAAAGTTCGTTTAATTCCATGTCTCTGCCTTTTTGTTATCTGACATATTATGTCTGAGTTAAGATTCGCACGAGCGACATATTATGTCAACCCTGTTTTATTAATTTTTATACAATTCGCTTTCTACTTGCCATGCACTACGGTAATAGTCATACAAAGTGCCTGACCCTAATCTATTGACTTCAATATCTTTTATTTGTTCAAAGTAACTGCTTGGAAAAGCGAATGTAGCCAGTAAATATTTTTGGCTAATCCACCTTGAAGTAACAGGTAGACTCGTAACATCTTGTATTCGTCCACTTGCTGATTTGCCATTTGTGGTAGCAATTGTCCAGCCCCACTGACCAAATGACGGTATGTTTTGTTGATACTGTTCAACATGTTTGAAGCCCGCCGCTTTGACTGTTTTACCTATACTTAAAAATGCTTTTTTTGCATGATACGGTGAAGTCGATTGCACAGCCATTGCACCATCTGCTGCAAGTAACTGGCGAATATGGTTATAAAAGTAATCACTGTACATTTTGTTTAGATCTGGGTGATTTGGGTCCGGCAAGTCGATAATAATCGTATCGAATCGCTTACCTTGATCAAGTAATCGTTCCACTTCTATAAATGCATCACCTACAATCACATTCGCTCTAGGATCATTCATCGAATTGGCGTTCAATTTAGTTAATCGACTGACTATATGTGCAGGCGCATTATATATCTCATCACGATGACCGAATAAATTAAGTAGCTGAGCATCAAGGTCTATTAACGTCACCTCATCAACTGGCCACTTAAGTACATCACGCATTGCTAAGCCATCACCGCCTCCGATGATTAATATCTTATCATGACGGTTAGATGCTAATAGCGCAGGGTAGACCAACATAGAGTGATAGATTTGTTCATCAACACTTGAGAATTGCAAACGACCATTTAAGTAAAGGTCAGTTATTGGGTCTGGTTGATTACGGCTTAAACGCTCAGTTAAAACTAGATGCTGATATTTGGTTGCTTCAGAATAGATAACCTTATCTTTATAGAGCACATTACTTAAATCTTTCATCCAGCTGCTACCAAGCACTAAGATAAAACCGAATAAAACTAACAGTGCTACATGACATACTAAAAGTAATTTAGCAAAGCGTACATAGCTGTGATAACGCCATAAAAATGCCAAACCAGCAATGATATTAAAAAGAGCAGTCCATGCCGCAGCTTGCATAATTGGCATAGCAAGCATAATACTTACCCAAATTGCCGCACCTATACCCGCCCCAATATAATCTGCGCCATAAATTGTCCCCGCGTTATTTTCTAAAAAACGTCCATATACATGTTGGCGAATTCGGGCAATAAGCGGTATCTCCATACCGATTAATAAGCCAAGTAACAAACCAAATACATAGGGAAGAAAACGCGACCACTCTTGCAGCTTTTGAAAAACATAGCCATTTAATATAGTGTCGGCGGGAAGGTTAAAAATTTCAGAAAATATATGTGGTAATGAATAACTAACCGCAATCACACTAGCTATAGCTAAAATACACCCCATACCGACTAAGGCAATAATACTTTCAAGCCATGCAAAAGCAGTAAAAGGGTCTTTAAACCAGCGAGCTAAAAATGCCCCCATGCCCATTGCGACTATCATAGTACCAATCATGGCATAAATAGCGCTTTCAACCGAACCTAGTACTCGCCCAGCATAATGTGATAAGAGGTATTCATAAATAAGGCCGCACCCAGCGAGTACGGCCATAACAGTTATTAATAAAAAATCATGCCCAAGTAAGGCATTCTTACTTGGGGTCGTTGTTGTGTGTGACAAATCTTATGCGCCTAATAACGTAGCCATCGTTATACCTACTGCAAACGAGATTGCAGCCGAAATTGTTGCTACGCCAACATTCTTTTGGCGATTAACTTCATCAGAAATATCACAACCCGTTAGGATTATTTTTATCGTTATTAAATGTAATAAGATAAAGGCAATTAAGCACACAACCGCACTAATAGCCCAATACACTAGGCTAGCATTAATACTGTCGGCAACATAAGGCGCGATACCTGAAGCCGCAGTAATAGCAAGTGCGCTGCCGATTAAAAAGCCAGCGTAACGTATACCAACAGCTAAATTGCCATCAATGATAGCTTGCTGTAAGCAGTCACCACTGCGATTAGTGCGTTTAAATAACTGCACACGATACTGACTAACAAGTAACAGAGCGAGACTACCAATAATGAATGCTGCAATAACAATCGGTATGCCGTGCCACCCTTCTGTTGCAACCCAAAATAGCGCTGAGCGAATCACTATTGCAACACTCACAACATGACCAAAGTCGATGATTGCAGCAGTAGCATTACCTTTAACTATTTCGTCATGTAGGCTCACTTTGCGTAGTGCTACTTTATCTTGAAAAAAGTGACCTAGTTTTATTAGGACAATTGCCAACACCCCGTAGGCTAGCATTTGCAGTGCTTCTTGCTGTAGGGTTGCAGCAAATGCACCACTACTTACACCAGTGAGTACAATTGCCAATGCAACCAGACCCGCCGCAAAACTGATACCAAAGGCGAAGTTATCGCGCTCTGTGATTTCATCATTGGCATGTAAGTTAGATACCCAGCCTTTAATAAATTTAAGACTGACAAATAAAGCGATAATTATTGCAAAATCAATTGCCAACGCTTGCAGAGACCACATAGTTATTCCATTAAATTCGTACATATTCTTTTAACTCCAACACTTAATTCTTTACGAGGCAGTTTATTTACCGCGGCTAACACCACGAGAAGTGCGACTATTACTGTTTCTTACCGAACCTGAGCTATTACTGTAACTACTCGTTTTTGAGTAACTACTCTTGCTTTTAGGTGGTGTGTAACTGCTACGACTAAGCCCTGAAGCACCTGTTTTTTTCGTCGCGTACGGACTGGTAAATTGTTTACCCTGACGCTGATAAGACTGACGAGTTCTCGTTTCAACTGCCGTTTGTGCTTTCATTTGTTTAGGGCTGGTGTAACGCGCTCTACCATAATCATTGTAATAACTGTACTTACGGCGTTTACTCCAACTACCATATTCAACACGGTCAAATACATCACCTAAAATACGGTACATGCCATACCACTGCCAAAAACTAATACCATTACTATTAGTTTGCCAGTTACCGTAATTTGGGTTACCAACTAATTGATTACCTTCGCCGGCACCTTCTGCTTGCTGACTTATAGCGCCAACACGGGCAAGTGAACCACCTGACATATCAGCTAGCATATTGATAGGATCAGTCAATGCATCAGAAAACAAAGTGGGTTTTGCTGCATCTCTTAATAAATCTAAGTTGCGTAATGTTTCTTCATAAGGCGGTATAAGGTGCGTGCTCTTAATATCAGCTAAGCGTTGCTGTAAGCCAGAATAAAGCGCACCATTTCGCGTTGCATCTTGAGCCATTACAGAAGCAATTTGCGACAACTGAGGTTTTTCATTACTGATTATGCGCGCATATTCAGTCAATAAGACAGCATTACGAATTGAACCATTCTCTAAGGCTTTACCAAGCCCATCTAGTTCAACCTCTGCTTTAGTTATAGATTGTTGAATTGTTTGTTGTAACTGCTCTTCTTTCGACTGGCAGCCCATAAGCAAGCTTATCAAACAAAACAGGCTTATAAGTTTCCAAGCTTTTATATCCGACATTCATGTCACCTGATTTACTAAATTAACTCAGCTAGTTTTACACAGCTTACTTATTAAACCAAGAATGAAATTGCAACAAGATAATATTTTCTAAGGATCAAAGCCTATGTTTTACTGCACTCAACTTTTAATTAGCTAGATGACAACTAGAAGGTGACACGAGCTCCCCTCATAGCCGACAAACACTTTATACGATAACCACTCTCACAAATTTGAAGCCTCTGCTTTTCTGCTTTATAAACATAAGCTCAGCGAGTTAATCTAGTAATGGTTTTTGCAATTTAGTTGGATGCCCTCTCATTTGAATTTACAAAAGTGCTCAATTAAAAATGGATACTTAAACGTACAAATATCCATTACATAGTATGGCCCTAGCTAACTAAACTGAATAATTTGTTCTTATTACATTGACAATGTTTTCTCATTAAAATAATGTAAAAAAGGTACAAAACCACAAATGAAGAACTCTCCAATTATATAATAAGGAATTTTTAATGGAGAAAATGTCTATTGCCGCTTTTCTAATGTCTTCGCTATTTTTAAGCAGTCAAACAATTGTTCATAGAGTTGAAGCAACTGGTACTTTCCATTATTCAACACCAAATAGAATAGAAAGTATAACTTTTAACTACACAACTAACTAATTAACACCTTAGACTCCAAATTTAATCAAAGGAGTCTATTTTCGTTTAGAGGGTCAATAGTATGGATATACCTGATATCAAGAGAAGTTTGTTAAATGCGAGAAAAGCTTTTCCTCAGCCACAATCTGACCCCAAAAAAAGTAAGGATATAGAAATACACGCATCAGTTTCTTCATTAGCGTCGAAATTAAGTAAGGCCAAAAGCTCTATTGATATTTCTAAATTAAGTCAGCAAAATTTATCTCTACATAAGGAAATACTCTCTTCAAATGCAAAAATAAATAGTGATGAGGTTGCCACAGCAAAATGGGAATTTGAACATTTATCCAAATCAAAACTTGAGACGATAGCATTAGACACAAGTAATACATTTAGCAGCTCAGAGAGAGTAGCTGCATATGAAAGATGGCACACACTTGATCAGCAAAACCTATCAAACCTAAAACGAGACAGCCTTAAATACGAAAGTAACGTTACCGCACTAGCATCATTTGAAGAATTACTATTATCTCATATGAACTCTTTTTCTTCTTTTAGTAAAGCGATGGTTTCCGATGAATATAGCTCGCAAGTAACATCACAGTTCGAGTCTATTTTAGATGAACGGGATTTAGAAAAAAGCAAAAATATAAGCCGGTCTGAGCATTATTATGAAACTATGGTGACGGATATTTTTGGTGGTACTGAATCAGAAATTTTAAGCGGCGCTGATGGAATGTCCTTATCTAACTTAATGCGAAGTTCTTATGAATTTTGACACAAGGAGATAGAGAGTTATTAGCTGATATCTATGAATATGCTGATAATAATAATATAGATTTTAAGTATATCCGTCAGTTTGCCAGTGATCTTGGTGGTTACAGAATGCATGACGATGGGAAGATACTTAATAATTTTAATAATGGACACTTCAACGGTGAAGGATACCAGCTTGCGGTCAGCTTTACGGATAAAGATCAAGCTACGATAAATAATATCCTTGATAGTCAGAAAAAACTATCTTCATCTGATATAGATGAGGGTTTCATTTCGTTTATGACTGAGCCAGGTTTAAGTGCATTGTCTCATCGGGGTAGTTACCAATTTCTACAACATATGATAGAAATAAAAGCGGGAATAATGCCAAGCTTTTCGGCTGAAAAATTTAAGGCTTTTGAAGATTCTTCTAAGGTTGATGATCGGTATGTTATTATTACTTCAGATAAGCAGCTCCTCAGACCAGAACCTGATGTTATTTGTAAAAATGGCACCTGTGAAGTAACCGAAAAAGGTCTTAAAAACAATGTTACTTTGGAGGAAAATAAAGGCAATCCAATATTAGATCTTAAATCTAATTCAATGAGCTCTCTTTTACAACTCAGAGTAAATAATGAAACCGAAAATAACACTTTATTTCAATGGCTTGCTGATTGAAGTAGGATTTATTTTAACAATTCTGTAGGCTAATACCGTATATAGTATAACACCTGTCACTTTTACAACAACCGTACGGTTTTTAACTTTAAGAAATTGGCGAACAACTTGATAGCGGGTCTTTAATCGCGCATCTTTGGTGTAGGGAAAGTTTGCAATGTTGGGCAATTTAGATCAATAAGAGTGACTGTATTTATCTCTATTATACCAATTTGCAAAATTATGTGATCTGATTAGCACATCATTACCTATTTACTTTACTAAATTGAGCTTAGATGAATCCAAACAACTTTTAGCCCTATCACGTAAAGAATCTAATCCAAGAAAACGTATACATCTTCTTGCCGTCTCATTATTTTTAGAGAGTGAAAACAAAACCAATATTGCGAAACAGCTGAATACAGCACGTAGTAGTATTAATAAATGGGTTTCAAACTATCTTAACAATGGCGTTGCTGGCTTGAACAACAAACCGATTAAAGGCCGCACGGTTTGGCCAACAAAATCAAACAACGCGCGTATGGGCTGAAACAGACTCTAGACCTTGCGCAACAAAACAACAGCAGTTCGAGTATGGATACTTATTTGGTGCTGTGTGCCCAAGTAATGGTAAAACAGAAGCGCTGATCAGCCCTATCGTCAATAAAGACGCCATGACGCAACACATGGAATTAATATCAAAAGCCACGGAGACGGGACGTCATGCGGTTGTGATCGTTGATGGTGCTGGTTGGCATACTATTGATACTGTACAACCATTTAATAATATAACGTTGATAAAGCTTCCACCTTATACCCCAGAGTTAAACCCAATGGAGCAAGTATGGAGTTGGCTAAGGCAACACTGTCTATCAAATCGTGTATTTAGTGGTTATACCAAACACATTTAATTCATGATCTATTTTAATTACCTTCTTTTTATGATCTAATACTCATAAATTTGTCATTATCATTGAGTCTAGCTTGTCTACTATTCCTAACTTCCCGTATACCAGAGATGCCCGATTAAAAACGCGTTATGAGGTTATTCGCCTCTTTCTCGAAGTAAAAAATCGTACTGTTGTCGCAAAAACTACCCGCGTTAGCCGTCGACTGGTTAATGAGTGGGTTACTGCATACTTATCCGATGGACTTAAAGCGCTTGATATTAAAAAACAATCAGGTCGCCCTTGTGGCTTAACATTAAAACAAAAGTGCCAGCTTAAAGATTATATCTGTGCGCACGCAGTGAAAGAGGAAGGTGGGAGGCTAATAGGTGAAGATATACGCAAATACATTTACGATACATTTGGTGTCCAATACAAACTCAATAATGTTTACCGTTTGATGTATGAGCTTAATCTTTCATGGATAACGTCTCGCTCTAAACATCCTAAACAGTCAATTGAGGCACAAAAAGACTTTAAAAAATTTCCATTATAATACGATCATCACAATTCCAGGCCACGTGGCGCTTGATAGAGTGGATGTGTGGTTTCAAGATGAAGCGCGATTTGGGCAACAAAATACCCCCTCAAAAATTTGGGCTAAAAAAGGCACTAGGCCACGTGTTGTGAAGCAACAGCAATTTCTCTCCACTCATATTTTTGGTGCAGTATGCCCCGCAACAGGGCAAACAGAGGCGATTATAGCCCATTATTTGAGTAAGGATATAATGAAGCAACACTTACAACTCATTTCAGATGCTACGCCATGTGGACGGCACGCAGTGGTTATTGTTGATCGCGCAAGCTGGCATATGGGTAATGTTGGTGAAGGGATTAAAAATGTGTCGGTGATACCGTTGCCTCCTTATTCACCAGAACCTAATCCGGTTGAGCAAGTATGGGCATGGATGCGAGACAGAGAGTTATCTAATCGTACTTTTTCAGATTATGACGACATTGTGGAGCAAGTAAGTAGAGCCTGGAATGTATTTCGTTCAAATATTACTAACGTTAAGCATATGTGCTTTAGAGCATGGACAAATTTGATCACTTAATAAATAGTATTGGTATAAGTAGGGCGTGGAATACATTTCGCTCAGACATTGATAACGTTAAGCGTATCTGTTCGAGAAAATGGATAAATTTGATCACTTAATAAAAAGTATTGGTATAAACGTAAAAAAGCCCGATTCTTTCGAATCGGGCTTTCTCAATTTGGAGCCTGGCGATGACCTACTTTCACATAACAAATGCTACACTATCATCGGCGCTGTTTCGTTTCACTACTGAGTTCGGCATGGGATCAGGTGGGTCCAAAACGCTATTGTCACCAAGCAAATTTGGTATTAATCCGCTCTTTCGAGCCAATTAATTAAAATTTGGAAAATGGCTGATAATTGTCTTCTTACAACTTTAAGCTTATCGCTTACAGCTGCCAGTAAATCTACTTTAGTTGTCGCGATAAATCACGACCTACAATCTTAACTTCTTCGCTTAAACTGTCGCATAAAACGCGTTTGGCGTTGTATGGTTAAGCCTCACGGGTAATTAGTACAAGTTAGCTTAACATATCACTATGCTTCCACATCTTGCCTATCAACGTTGTAGTCTTCAACGGCCCTTCAGAGACTTTAAAAGTCTAGTGAGAACTCATCTCGAGGCCTGCTTCGCGCTTAGATGCTTTCAGCGCTTATCAGTTCCGAACGTAGCTACCGGGCAATGCCATTGGCATGACAACCCGAACACCAGCGGTTCGTTCACTCCGGTCCTCTCGTACTAGGAGCAACCCCTCTCAATTCTCAAACGCCCACGGCAGATAGGGACCGAACTGTCTCACGACGTTCTAAACCCAGCTCGCGTACCACTTTAAATGGCGAACAGCCATACCCTTGGGACCGACTTCAGCCCCAGGATGTGATGAGCCGACATCGAGGTGCCAAACACCGCCGTCGATATGAACTCTTGGGCGGTATCAGCCTGTTATCCCCGGAGTACCTTTTATCCGTTGAGCGATGGCCCTTCCATTCAGAACCACCGGATCACTATGACCTACTTTCGTACCTGCTCGACGTGTCTGTCTCGCAGTTAAGCTGGCTTCTACCATTACACTAACCGTACGATGTCCGACCGTACTTAGCCAACCTTCGTGCTCCTCCGTTACTCTTTGGGAGGAGACCGCCCCAGTCAAACTACCCACCAGGCACTGTCCGTAACCCCGATTCAGGGGCCAACGTTAGAACATCAAAACTACAAGGGTGGTATTTCAAGGACGACTCCAACAAAACTAGCGTCTCATCTTCTAAGTCTCCCACCTATCCTACACATGTAGGTTCAATGTTCAGTGCCAAGCTGTAGTAAAGGTTCACGGGGTCTTTCCGTCTAGCCGCGGGTACACAGCATCTTCACTGCGATTTCAATTTCACTGAGTCTCGGGTGGAGACAGCGTGGCCATGGTTACACCATTCGTGCAGGTCGGAACTTACCCGACAAGGAATTTCGCTACCTTAGGACCGTTATAGTTACGGCCGCCGTTTACCGGGGCTTCGATCAAGAGCTTCGTCCGAAAACTAACCCCATCAATTAACCTTCCGGCACCGGGCAGGTGTCACACCGTATACGTCATCTTGCGATTTTGCACAGTGCTGTGTTTTTAATAAACAGTCCCAGCCACCTGGTCACTGCGGCTCCCGTCCGCTTAGAGAGTAAATCTCATCACAGATAGGAGCGTACCTTCTCCCGAAGTTACGGTACGATTTTGCCTAGTTCCTTCACCCGAGTTCTCTCAAGCGCCTTAGTATTCTCTACCTGACCACCTGTGTCGGTTTGGGGTACGATTCGGTATAATCTGAAGCTTAGAGGCTTTTCCTGGAAGTATGGCATCAGCAACTTCATCACCTTAGTGACTCGTCTCGTGTCTCAGTCTTAGCAACCCGGATTTTCCTAAGTCACCAACCTACTCACTTTCACATGGACAACCATCGCCATGCTTGCTTAGCCTGCTCCGTCCCCCCCATCGCAATTATACCAAGTACGGAAATATTAATCCGTTTCCCATCGACTACGCCTTTCGGCCTCGCCTTAGGGGTCGACTTACCCTACCCTGATTAACATGGGATAGGAACCCTTGGTCTTCCGGCGTGCGGGTTTTTCACCCGCATTATCGTTACTCATGTCAGCATTCGCACTTCTGATACGTCCAGCATACCTCCCGGTACACCTTCAACCGCTTACAGAACGCTCCCCTACCACTCAGAATAAATTCTGAATCCGCAGCTTCGGTGCATAGTTTAGCCCCGTTACATCTTCCGCGCAGACCGACTCGACCAGTGAGCTATTACGCTTTCTTTAAAGGATGGCTGCTTCTAAGCCAACCTCCTGGCTGTCTGGGCCTTTCCACATCGTTTCCCACTTAACTATGACTTTGGGACCTTAGCTGGCGGTCTGGGTTGTTTCCCTCTTCACGACGGACGTTAGCACCCGCCGTGTGTCTCCCGGATAGTACTTTACGGTATTCGGAGTTTGCAAAGGGTTGGTAAGTCGGGATGACCCCCTAGCCTTAACAGTGCTCTACCCCCGTAAGTATTCGTCCGAGGCTCTACCTAAATAGATTTCGGGGAGAACCAGCTATCTCCCGGTTTGATTAGCCTTTCACTCCAAGCCACAAGTCATCCCCTAACTTTTCAACGTTAGTGGGTTCGGTCCTCCAGTTGATGTTACTCAACCTTCAACCTGCTCATGGCTAGATCACCGGGTTTCGGGTCTATACCTTGCAACTATTCGCCCAGTTAAGACTCGGTTTCCCTACGGCTACCCTAATCGGTTAACCTCGCTACAAAATATAAGTCGCTGACCCATTATACAAAAGGTACGCAGTCACCCAACAAGTGGGCTCCTACTGCTTGTACGTACACGGTTTCAGGTTCTATTTCACTCCCCTCACAGGGGTTCTTTTCGCCTTTCCCTCACGGTACTGGTTCACTATCGGTCAGTTGGGAGTATTTAGCCTTAGATGATGGTCCACCTATATTCAGTCAAAGTTTCACGTGCTCCGACCTACTCGATTTCACTTAAAATGTCTTTTCATGTACGGGACTATCACCCTGTATCGTGGCACTTTCCAGAGCCTTCCATTAACACATAATAAGCTTAAGGGCTGTTCCGGTTTCGCTCGCCGCTACTTCCGGAATCTCGGTTGATTTCTTTTCCTACGGGTACTTAGATGTTTCAGTTCTCCGCGTTCGCCTCGTTAACCTATGTATTCAGTTAACGATACCTGCAAGCAGGTGGGTTTCCCCATTCGGAAATCTTAGTCTCAAGTGCTTTTTACTAGCTCGACTAAGCTTATCGCAAGTTAATACGTCCTTCATCGCCTCCAACTGCCAAGGCATCCACCGTGTACGCTTAGTCACTTAACCATACAACCCAAACGGGTCTTTGTTTCGTGACAGTTTAACTTCGCCAGAAGTTAATATTGAATACTAAAGTAGATACCAATCAACAAACGTAATCGTTCATTAAATGGCACTGAATGATACTGCTATCATTCTTTTTTACTTTTGAAAACTCTGTACAAATAACAATGTTATTCATACGAATTTTATTATCAGCTTTTCCAAATTTTTAAAGAGCATATTAATTAGTAAACTCAATGAGCAAACTAACTAACAATCATCTGTGTGGACACTACGAACAAATAAGTTCTAAATCGTATAAGGAGGTGATCCAGCCCCAGGTTCCCCTAGGGCTACCTTGTTACGACTTCACCCCAGTCATGAATCACTCCGTGGTAAACGTCCTCCCTAAGGTTAGACTATCTACTTCTGGAGCAACCCACTCCCATGGTGTGACGGGCGGTGTGTACAAGGCCCGGGAACGTATTCACCGCGTCATTCTGATACGCGATTACTAGCGATTCCGACTTCATGGAGTCGAGTTGCAGACTCAATCCGGACTACGACGCACTTTAAGTGATTCGCTTACTCTCGCGAGTTCGCAGCACTCTGTATGCGCCATTGTAGCACGTGTGTAGCCCTACACGTAAGGGCCATGATGACTTGACGTCGTCCCCACCTTCCTCCGGTTTATCACCGGCAGTCTCCTTAGAGTTCTCAGCATTACCTGCTAGCAACTAAGGATAGGGGTTGCGCTCGTTGCGGGACTTAACCCAACATCTCACAACACGAGCTGACGACAGCCATGCAGCACCTGTATCAGAGCTCCCGAAGGCACCAAACCATCTCTGGTAAGTTCTCTGTATGTCAAGTGTAGGTAAGGTTCTTCGCGTTGCATCGAATTAAACCACATGCTCCACCGCTTGTGCGGGCCCCCGTCAATTCATTTGAGTTTTAACCTTGCGGCCGTACTCCCCAGGCGGTCTACTTAATGCGTTAGCTTTGAAAAACAACTCCGAAGAGCCGAGCTTCTAGTAGACATCGTTTACGGCGTGGACTACCAGGGTATCTAATCCTGTTTGCTCCCCACGCTTTCGTACATGAGCGTCAGTGTTGACCCAGGTGGCTGCCTTCGCCATCGGTATTCCTTCAGATCTCTACGCATTTCACCGCTACACCTGAAATTCTACCACCCTCTATCACACTCTAGTTTGCCAGTTCGAAATGCAGTTCCCAGGTTGAGCCCGGGGCTTTCACATCTCGCTTAACAAACCGCCTGCGTACGCTTTACGCCCAGTAATTCCGATTAACGCTCGCACCCTCCGTATTACCGCGGCTGCTGGCACGGAGTTAGCCGGTGCTTCTTCTGTCAGTAACGTCACAGCTAGCAGGTATTAACTACTAACCTTTCCTCCTGACTGAAAGTGCTTTACAACCCGAAGGCCTTCTTCACACACGCGGCATGGCTGCATCAGGCTTGCGCCCATTGTGCAATATTCCCCACTGCTGCCTCCCGTAGGAGTCTGGACCGTGTCTCAGTTCCAGTGTGGCTGATCATCCTCTCAAACCAGCTAGGGATCGTTGCCTTGGTGAGCCATTACCTCACCAACTAGCTAATCCCACTTGGGCCAATCTTTAGGCGAGAGCCGAAGCCCCCTTTGGTCCGTAGACATCATGCGGTATTAGCAGTCGTTTCCAACTGTTGTCCCCCACCTAAAGGCATGTTCCCAAGCATTACTCACCCGTCCGCCGCTCGTCAGCAAAGTAGCAAGCTACTCTCTGTTACCGCTCGACTTGCATGTGTTAGGCCTGCCGCCAGCGTTCAATCTGAGCCATGATCAAACTCTTCAATTAAAAGTTTTTTCTGTCCTTCCCATAAAGGGAGCGGACATGCTCAATGAATTCTGAATTTATTTAATATCTTTCGATATTGAATTGACTGTGCTGAATAATTACTAAAGGTAACTATCCTGTTGGTCACTCAGTTTCAATTGAGACTCTAAATTTTTTGCCTTGCTTAGCGAACTAAGCCAGGCTGTTAGAACTCAATCTGTACGAGTGCCCACACAGATGATTGCTTTATATTGTTAAAGAGCGTTGCGATTAAAGCGCTTTGCTTTATCTCGCTAGGGCTGCGCATGTTACGCTTTCCTATTTTTTTTGTCAACACTTAATTTTAAACTTTATGAAAAATCTAAACTCAAGTTTTACTCGACTCACTAAGTGGTTTGCTTGCCTCGCTAAGCGTTGCCTACTCTGCCGTCTCAGTGGGGTCGCATTATAGGGAGAACAGATTTTTACGCAAGTGTTTTTTAAAGAAAACTTGAAATAAAGTACTGTTCGCTCGATTTACGACCGAAACACCTTAAAACCGCTATTTTAGTAGTCAATTCACTTCCTCTCTGGCCATTTTATAAGCTCTACTGCTATCATCAGCTTTAATAGCTTTTATTTTATTAGGTGTTCTATGACTATCCGTTCTTATAAAGGAGTTACTCCTACTGTTAATCAATCTGTCTATGTAGATGAATCAGCAGTATTGGTCGGTGATATCACATTGGGTGATCACAGCAGTGTTTGGCCATTAGTTGCTGCTCGCGGTGACGTTAACTATATCCGCATTGGCGAACGTACAAATATACAAGATGGCAGCGTGTTGCATTTAACTCGTTCAAGTAAGAGCAACCCAGACGGTTATCCACTGATTATTGGCAATGATGTTACAGTTGGCCATAAAGTAATGTTACACGGCTGTCGTTTGGGTAATCGTATCTTAGTTGGTATGGGCGCTATTGTTATGGATAATGCCGTTGTAGAGGATGATGTGATTATTGGAGGAGGTTCATTAGTGCCGCCAAATAAACGTTTAGAATCGGGCTACCTTTATGTTGGTAGCCCTGTAAAGCAAGCTCGCCCCTTAACAGAGCAAGAACTTAGCTTTTTAAAAATCTCTGCAAATAACTATGTTGAGCTAAAAGACGAGTATTTAGCAGAAAGCTAAGTAAGTGCCTTTATCTCTATTTTCCCTGCTGAGTTATACTCTTCATCTTCGATAAGTTGCTCAGCAAGCTCTTCATAATCAAAACGCAGTGATTCAAAATGTTGTTTTGCTGCTGTCATATCTGAGATTGATAAGCTTTGCGTATTCACAATACACCCAACCATGAGTCCGCTAACTTGCGCATAAAATGTCAACTGCTGACTTTGCTCATCAAACTCAACCCTATCTATAAATTGAATAGCTTGGTTCATTTAAGCTCTCCAGCTTTTAATGCACTAACTACGGGTAATATCTCTGGCATTTTATTGCGCCACACATAAAATGCTTGGGCGGCTTGGCCAACCAACATGCCACTGCCATCTAAAACTGAAATATCGGGTTTATTATCTTGCGCCCACTGCATGAATAAAGTGTTTTTAAGCGAATAGAACATATCATAAACCCAATCACAGCCACTAAGGTGCTTTTTATCAAGCGCAGGTAGCTCGCCAAGCATACTGCTAGATGTCGAGTTTACAATTAATGAGTAGTTACTTACTGGCAGATCATCAAAGCCATATCCTTTAACTTGGCCATACTGTGCAAATAAATCGGCAAGTGCTTGTGCTTTTGCACTAGTACGATTAACGATAACAATTTCACTAGGCTGTTGAGCTAAAAGCGGTAACACCACGCCACGGGCAGCACCACCAGCACCAACTAACAGTATTTGCTTATCTTTTATAGCAACTTTGTTTGCAAGTAAGTCATTTACAAATCCTACACCATCGGTGTTGTCACCGAGTAAACGACCATCATCAAGTAATTTAATGGTATTTACTGCACCAACGATTTTTGCAAGTTCTGTACGCTCATCGACCAGCTCATAGGCTTGTTCTTTAAATGGCATAGTGACATTAGCTCCGAGACCACCTTGAGCAAAAAAGTCTCTCACTGATTTTTTAAAGCCGTCAATCGGTGCTAATATTGCGCGGTAGTCAATTTGCTCGCCTAATGAGGTTGCAAATTGCGTATGTATAGCGGGTGATTTTGAGTGTTCGATTGGGTTTCCAAAAACCGCATATTTGTCCATGTTCAAGCAACCTCTTTGCACAGTAAATACTGTTAATTAACGATGATAAAATTATGATTAAACGACTTTTCTCAAAATCGAAACCAGCAGAGCCACAACAAGCTCCCTCGCCAGAAAAAACACCTTATCAGATGATGGGCGGTGAACTAGGAGCACGTGCTCTGTCTGATAGATTCTACGATATAATGGCGAGCGATGAATACGCTAAACCGTTATATGATATGCATCCTCAACCATTAGACCGCATACGCCAAGTTTTTTTTGAATTTTTATCAGGTTGGTTGGGCGGTCCAGACTTGTTTGCAGAAAAGTACGGCCACCCAATGCTACGAAAGCGCCATATGCCGTTTCCTATTGATCAGGACTTACGTGATCAATGGATGCATTGTATGAACAAAGCATTGGATGCTGAAATTGATAACCCATTACTGCGTGAAGGGCTACGTAAATCACTTGAGCAACTTGCTAGCCATATGATTAATCAGCACTAAAATAAATTATAGCAACTTTAACCTTTTAAGTTTGCGCTACATCAAAGCCCATTGCTTTTAAATGAAGATAATAATGTAATCTTGTTTAACAGAGCATATCGCGCGTGAAATCCATTCAACATAAAATTTATGCACTACTTGCGCTCACTGGGGCGCTTGTTTTGTCTGCTAGTCTTTTTAGTAGTTCCAATCAGCAACATTCTCTCGCGCAAGATACTATTAAAAGTAATATAAAATTGCTTGCTGATAATTATTTTGACTCTATCAATACTATGATGCTCACTGGCACAATGGCTAATCGTGATATTTTAGGAAGTAAATTGCGTAGCCACCCTAATATTGAAGATGCGCATATAATTCGCGGCCCTATTGTGACAAAAGCATTCGGGCCTGGGAGTCAAAATCAGGCTCCGGTCACCTCTGCGGAACATTCAGCATTAACAGGCAAAGAAGCTCTATTTATTGAGCAACACAAAGGCACTCGTTTCATGACCTACTTAAAGCCAATGTTTGCACGCAGCGACTACAAAGGCACCAATTGCTTAGGATGTCATCAAGCAAAAAGAAGGTGATGTGTTAGGCGTTGTTAAAATTAGCTATTCACTAGATGACATTGATGAAAAGGTCACTAGAAACACTCTAATTAACACGCTGTTACTCTCAACCTTGTTTTTAATTGCATTCGTATTATTAGGTTTGTTATTTAGAAAGATATTCATTAAAAGACTTAAAAAAATGAATCATGTTATTCATTTAGCCACCAGCAATAATGATTTGAGTTTAACTATTGATGACAACAATAATGATGAACTTAGCTCTTTAGCCGGTAGCTTTAATCAGATGATAGGGGCATTTAAAGAAAATATTGCTCAAGTATCTCACTCATCGAAGGTACTAATTCATTGTGCAGAATCAATTTATGCATCTGCAGATGCAACAGAACACGCAATTTTAAATCAAAAACAAGGGACTGATTCGGTCGCGGCTGCGATAAATGAACTTGAAAGCTCATCAAATGAGGTTAAAAATACAACACATTTCGCCTCGGAAAAATCACAAAGTAGTAACTCACTCGCACAAGAGAGTTTACAAGTAGCAACATATACCGAGCAGAGCATTAATCAACTTGCCGAAGATGTACGCAGTGCGGCTGCGCAAGTAAGTCAATTACAAGCACAAACCATAGAAGTAGGAAATGTACTAGAGGTGATCAGTAGCATTGCTGAGCAAACTAACTTACTGGCACTTAATGCAGCAATCGAAGCTGCACGTGCAGGCGATACTGGTAGAGGGTTTGCTGTAGTGGCAGATGAGGTACGTACTTTAGCAACTCGTACACACGCTTCAACAGATGAAATTCGCCAAACAATTAATAAGCTGCAAGCTGAAGCGGCAAATACTGTCACAATGATGAGCGGTTCTTGTGAGGAAGCTGATGAACGGGCATTGCAGGTTAAAAATGTCGCCCAAGCTCTACAGGAAATATCTTCGCAGATGAACGAGATCAATCAGCTGAATGTTCAAATTGCCAATGCCACCGAGCAACAAAACTTGGCTGCCGAAGAAATTAATCAAAGCGTTGTGGCGATTAGCGATAATGCTGAATGTTCGTTAGTTGATGCTAAAGATAATCAAAAAGTCAGTGAAGAGTTATTATCACTCGCTCGATCTTTAGACGAGAAAGTACGTTCCTTCAAACTGACTAAGTAAACCTGCATAAAAATGGCGCTAATGTATTAGCGCCTTATGCCTAAATCGCTTTTAATTCCAACGACGCTCACATATAGAGGTGGCTTGGTTATAATTTGGCTCTACAGTTGCCAGTCTCGGGCAACTAACTGATCGTGTTGCGTATCTAACCAGTTTTGTGGACGTAAGTAATATTGATATAACGCCACTTCAGCGCTATCAGGTTCGGGGTTATAATTATATTCCCAACGGGCTAAAGGTGGCATAGACATTAAAATAGATTCAGTCCTGCCTCCTGTTTGCAAGCCAAACAGGGTTCCTCTGTCCCAGACCAGATTAAACTCGACATATCGACCACGACGATATAATTGAAAGTCACGCTGTTGTTGGGTGTATTCGTCATGCTTACGACGTTCAATAATCGGTAAATAAGCATTGAGAAAACCATTACCGACGGCTTGCATAAACTCAAAGCTCTTTTCAAACCCTTGCTCGTTCAGATCATCAAAGAATAAACCGCCCACACCCCGAGTTTCATTGCGATGCTTAATATAAAAATACTCATCACACCATTTTTTATAGTTCGGATAAACCTCATCACCAAACGGCGCACAGAGATCACTGGCAACTTGATGCCAATGCTTAACATCGTCAAACACAGGATAAAATGGAGTTAAGTCAAACCCACCACCAAACCACCAAATAGGTTGTTCACCTTCTTTTTCTGCAATAAAAAAGCGAACATTTGCGTGGCTCGTTGGAATGTGTGGGTTTTTTGGATGAATAACTAATGACACACCACAAGCATGAAAGCTACGACCAGCAAGCTCAGGACGATGCGCCGTCGCAGATGCGGGCATTGAAGCACCAAAAACATGCGAGTAGTTAACACCGCCTTGTTCAATAACGTGACCATCACGAATAACACGAGTGCGGCCACCGCCGCCTTCAGCTCGCTGCCAGCTATCTTCAACAAACTTGGCGCTACCATCAGCTTGTTCTAAGCCTTGGCAAATGCTGTCTTGCAATGCCATTAAATAGGTTTTTACTTGTTCGAGTAGGTTACTGTGCATTGCTTATCCTCTAAATACTTTGCCTGTCATTACATCTTTAATGGTACTAGGTTGTGTGTTGCCGCCCAGTGGTTCATCGACATAAAATGCAACCTGCTCAGCAAACTCACTTTTAGCCATAACTATACTGGTGACCGTGTCTTGTCCAGATAAGTTAGCACTGGTTGAAACTAAAGGCTTACCTAGCTCTTGGCACAAGCGTTTTACTGTTGGGTGATTGGTTACACGTACAGCAATAGTGTCGAACTGACCCGTTAACCATTTAGGTGTATTTTTAGCTGCTGGCATAACCCAGGTAATCGCACCGGGCCAGCTAGAGAAAATATCAGCACGTTTATCCATTGGAATTTTTACATCATCAACATATTTTAATAATTGACCATAATTATCAGCAATTAAAATAAGCCCTTTTTCGACTGGACGATGTTTAATTGCTAATAAGCTTGCTACGGCTTGTTGGTTATCTGGGTCGCAACCTAAACCAAATACAGCTTCAGTTGGATAAACAATTACACCACCTTGCTTTAATGCATCAACAGCAGTTAAAGGTGAAGGGATTGGATCTGTCACACAAATCTCCAAATACAATAAAAGTTAAGCGTTTACTCGCTGACAGTTATTTTATGCGAGCAACTTTTCTGTGGGCATTGTAACACAACGCTGTTAGTCATTTGCTTTTGCATCATCACTGGCCACTGACACTCGGGGCAAGTATGTTCAATAGGTTTAAAATTAAGGGTATATTTACAGCTTGGGTAGCTATCGCAGGAATAAAATGTTTTGCCAAATTTATTACTGCGCGCAACTAACTGCCCTTTATTGCATTTAGGGCAAGTGGGTAACATTTCTTCATCTGGCTCTTTTTCATCGTGCACAATATAATGGCACTGAGGGTAACCAGTACAGCCAATAAACATGCCATAACGCCCATTCTTAACCACCAGCGGATTTCCACATTCAGGACACGGGCTGTCATCAAGTACTTTAATTTGTTGAGTATCGTGCTGTGCTAAGGGCCGAATAAAATCACACTTGGGGTAACTTGCACAACCGAGAAAAGGTCCACTTTTACTGTTACGGATCACTAGCTCAGAACCGCATTGAGGGCAAATTTCGTATTCTTTTTCGAGGGCATGCTGGTTAGCAGAGAAAAGCGAATGATCTATTTTACTCATGTGATTCCAAAGCGATTGGCTAATTTTCGCCTAATATACCCAAACTAATTAAAGATACAAGTTAATGTAATACCTCTGCTGGCTCGTCAAAAATAAGATCTTCCATTTGCGAATAAGCAAGCTCAGAGCCTGGCACATTAAAGAGCACCATCAACACAACCCATTTTAAGTCATCAAGACCAATATAAGGTTTGTCTAGCGCGAATAATCGATCCATTACCATTTCTCGAGTTACATTATTGATAACCCCAATTTGCTCTACGAACATTAAAAAGCCTCGACACTCGGTACTAAGCATCTGACATTCACTATCGGTAAAAATTCGTACGGCATGATGCGGGTAGGCATTTAAATAGGGCACTTCGTCACTATGTTGCAAGTCAGCCAATTGCTCAAGCCAATCAAGGGCTTTGAATATTTCGGGTTTATTAAAGCCTGCACGCAATAACTCGTCAGTAAGCTCATTTTGCTCAACAAAAATTTCAGCTTCGCTGTGGATATAATTTTCAAACAAATACATAAGAATATCGAACATATTATGTTGCTCCTAACTTGATATAGCCGTCTAAGACTCGCTCCACTTTATCGTCTAATTCAAGATCGAGTAAACGGGTCTGTACTTTGTCAATCGGCAACTCACAGCGCCGAGCAATTACATCTACAGGTGTTACTTCAAAACCTACACTTTTGAGCACTGCACATTCGGGCTCATTTTCAATCGGCTCTTCTATATTATATAGACTGTTTTGACCAAAAAAGCTCACCTCCTCTAAAATATCACTGACATTTTCGACTAATTTAGCCCCCTGCTTTATTAAAAAATGACTCGCTTGTGATAATGGATTTTTAATAGAGCCAGGTACAGCAAACACCTCTTTATTTTGCTCAAGTGCATAGCGCACGGTAATTAATGAGCCACTTTTAATCTCGGCTTCAACAATCAGCACGCCTAACGATAGCCCCGAAATAATTCTATTTCGCCTTGGAAAGTTATTAGAGTTAGCCGCCGTCCCTGGTAAAAACTCACTAACTAGCACACCATTTTTTAATACTTGATCAGTTAATAGTTTATGGCGTTTTGGGTAATAAATATCAACCCCGGTGCCAAGTACTGCAATTGTTTTACCTGTACTTGATAATGCCCCTTTATGAGCAGCACCATCTATGCCCAATGCCAAGCCGGAGGTAACTGTTAAACCGGCTTCACATAACTGGTGGGCTAATTGCGCAGCTATCTCAAGGCCTATAGGGGTTGCATTTCGACTGCCCACAATGGCTATTTGCGGACTCAACAGTAAATCACAATTACCACGACAAAACAGTAATAGTGGGGCGCTGGCAATTTCTTTTAATAATGGCGGGTAACGTGAATCAAAATAGCTTATAGCTTGGATGTCGGCTTGATTAATTAGGGTTTCGTAGTGCTTAACTTGCGTCCAATTGGTAGCCACTATATTAGTGGCAACTTGCTGATTCAAACCTAATGCAAGTAATTGCTCATGTGATAACGTAAATAAATCTGCTAAGGGTAACTTTTGGACCAATGCCAATAAGGTTTTAACCCCCAACCCTTTGCATAAATAAAAGGCAAGCCAATGTGTTAACTTACCATATGACTGTTCCATGCTCTCTCCTTAGAGCACTCAAACCTGTATTAATTTATAACTGCAAAATCACCGACGCGGATTGGGTGCTGATTTTTTACGATTAAGGCATAGCTAACGTTGTCATATACTTTAAACACCATTAACTCACCTACTTTTTCTTTTGGCATATGCCAAACTGTAGCATCTTCATCTGCTTCTACACCAAAAAACTCACTAGTTTTTGTGATCAGCTTTTCCAAACTATTTGAGTCTTCTTTATATCTTGGTCCGTTACGACCGTCAAATACGGTTGGAGATTGACGCTCTATATCTAATATATGGCCAGCTTTAATTTGCTGCTCAGTACCTAAGTTTAGCACTACAATATCCATAGTGCTAAATTCTCGCAATTCATTTACTGCGGCAATAATGTTACCTGTAACAGGCTGCTCAGGACGCTGCATCGTAAAAAAATGCAGGCAGTGCTTGCCCTTCCATTGCTGGTAATAAAAAATCCGTTGGTCTGATTTCTTGCTTTACACTTTCAATTCTAACCGATGCCGGTACAGCATTTTCTACATCACCACCACGAAATGCCCTACCAATCCCTACCAATACTGATTTATAAGCCAATACTTCATCACTATCTATGTCAGTATAAGCCTCTCCTTTTCGGTAAATGGCATAGCTTTCGTGTTGTTTTAAGTTCCCTTTAACATACACAATATGCCCTTTGGTATTCATTTTAGTATTTTCGTTCGCACCTAAAATGTATGGCTTATCTGCAATATCATCACCACTAATTGCTCGTTCATAAGTTAAATACGGTCTTAATAATTCTAATGGTAGCGTCGGTATTGCGTTTTTACCTTTAGGGGTTATACGGCCCTGCGGAGAAAGCTTTTTATAGCCACTATTAATAACCAATCGCGGATTTCCGTGCTCATCATATATTAAAGAAAGTGCATCACCGGGATAAATGAGGTGTGGGTTATTAATTTGTGGGTTCATTTGCCAAAGCTCTGGCCATAGCCAAGGTTCGCTCAAATAAATAGCAGAAATATCCCACAAAGTGTCACCCTTTTTTACAACATATTGTTTAGGCGCATCTTTTTTTATAGATAGAACGTCCGCATAAGACGAAAAAGCAGTGCTTAATGTAAGCAATGCAGCTAAAAATGGGTATTTCATTTGGCTTCCTTGTGGTGTTTTTTCATTATTATTAACCAAAACCTGTTAAAGGTGAACGCGAATGGCTAAAATAAGAGCATACAATACCCTATATTATGCACAAGTGAAAAGGTTACTATGGCTAGGTTAGAAGTTTTAAGATTTCCAGATGAGCGTTTACGTACAATAGCAAAAGACGTTGCACAAGTTGACGACCAAGTTCGCCAAATTGTCAAAGACATGCTGGAAACGATGTATGACGAAAACGGCATCGGACTAGCAGCAACACAAGTTGATATTCATCAACGTATTGTGGTGATCGATGTATCAGAAGAGCGCAACGAACCATTGGTTTTAATTAACCCTGTTATTACCAAGCAAGATGGTGCAACAGTGAGTGAAGAAGGTTGTTTATCTGTACCACACTCTTACGCAAAAGTAGATCGCGCAGAGACCGTAACAGTTAACGCACTCAATGAGCACGGTGAAGAATTTAGCCTGGATGCTGACGAGCTGTTAGCTATATGTATTCAGCATGAGCTTGATCACCTTAAAGGCAAATTGTTTATTGATTACTTATCACCATTAAAGCGCCAACGTATTCGTAAAAAGCTTGAAAAAGAAGCTAAATTTGCAGCACAGTAATAAGCACCTTAGGAAAACTCAGTGACAAAACCACTACGCATTATTTTTGCTGGTACGCCGGACTTTGCTGCGCGCCATTTACAAGCTCTTATTGATTCTGAACATCAAATTGTTGGTGTCTATAGTCAACCAGATCGTCCTGCCGGACGCGGTAAAAAACTCAAAGCCAGTGAAGTAAAAGAGCTTGCTTTAGCCAATGACTTACCTGTATTTCAACCTGCGTCATTAAAAAATGACGATGCATTAAGTGAATTAAGCAACTTAAAAGCAGATATCATGATCGTCGTTGCGTACGGACTATTACTGCCAAAAGCAATTTTAGAGGCTCCACGCCTTGGTTGTTTAAATGTGCATGGTTCAATTTTACCACGCTGGCGTGGTGCAGCGCCGATTCAGCGCGCTATTTGGGCGGGCGACGATGAAACTGGTGTAACCATAATGCAAATGGACGAAGGCTTAGATACCGGTGATATGCTGCACATTAGCCGTTGCCCTATTGATGCTGCTGAAACCAGTGCCAGTTTATATACTAAACTGGCTGAGTTAGGGCCAACCGCACTTGTCGAAACCATAGCCAAATTAGCCAATGGTGAGATAACCCCACAAGTACAAGATGACGAACTAGCCAATTACGCCAAAAAGCTATCAAAAGACGAAGCTAATATTGATTGGACAATGGACGCTACACAAATTGAGCGTAATATTCGTGCCTTCAACCCTTGGCCAGTGTGCTTTACCAAAATGGGCGAGAACACGGTAAAAATTTATCAAGCCAATGTGGTTGAGCAACAAGGTACACCGGGCACTATTTTAAACAGTGACAAACACGGTATTGTAGTCGCTTGTGGCACACACGCGCTAAAAATAACCCAATTACAGCCACAAGGTAAAAAACCAATGGCTGTTACAGACTTTTTAAACGGTCGCAGTGACTGGGTTACTCCAGGCAGCGTCTTAGGCGAAAATAATGAGTAATGTTCCAAACGTACGTGCGCTTGCCGCCGAAACTTTATATAACGTTGTTGATAAGGGCGCATCTCTAAACCAAGAGCTCCCTTTTGCAAGCCAAGGCTTATCGCCTAAAGATAAAGCCTTATTGCAGCAAATTTGCTATGGCGTGTTACGTTACCTGCCGAGTTTAGAGAATTACTGCCAACACTTGGTTGAGCAACCGCTAAAAGGTAAGCGCCGTATATTCCAGTTTTTGTTGTATGTAGGTATTTACCAACTACAACACATGCGCGTTCCACCACATGCCGCAATTAGCGAAACCGTTAATGCTTTAGCGCAACTGCGGGCACTTGGTTTAAAAGGGCTAATTAACGCAATTTTACGTAGCTTTCAACGCCAACAAGCTGAGCTTGAAGAAAAAGCCAAACAAATTCCAGTGTGTTTATACAACCACCCAAACTGGTTTATCAAACAAGTAAAAGAAGCCTACCCTGAACAATGGGAACAAATTTTAGAGGCGAACCAACTGCAAGCTCCTATGTGGTTACGTGTCAATCAAGCGCAATACAGTACTGCTCAATACAGTGAGATGCTCAGCGCGAATGATATTGAGCACACAGTAAACCCAGATTTTGTCGATGGAATTAAACTTGATAAGCCGCGCGATGTATTCTCACTGCCTGAATTTGATACTGGTGCTTGTTCAGTACAAGATGCGGCAGCTCAATTAGCTGCACGTTTATTAGATCCAAAAGATGATGAGCATATACTTGATGCCTGTGCAGCGCCTGGCGGTAAAACCTGCCATATTTTAGAGCTCGCCGACGCCGATGTGCTTGCCCTTGATAGCGATGCAACCCGCCTTGAACGCGTAAAGCAAAACTTAACGCGTATCGGTTTAGGTGCAGACCTACAATGTGCAGACGCATCGCAGCCTCATACATGGTGGGATGAGCAGCAGTTTGACCGCATTTTATTAGATGTACCCTGCTCTGCGACCGGCGTTATCCGTCGTCATCCAGATATAAAATGGCTACGTCGTGCGTCAGATATTAACGACTTGGCGGCGCTACAAGGTGATATTTTAGATAGCATCTGGCCTTTATTAAAACCAGGTGGCACATTAATTTACGCAACCTGCTCAGTATTACCACTAGAGAATCAACAGCAAGTTGCTAAATTTTTAGCAAATAACACAGATGTTGAGCATATACCTTTGCATGATAACGACACCGCCACAAACCCAGGATTACAATTACTACCAGGCGAAAGTGATGGGTTTTATTATGCCAAGCTTGTAAAAAAACAGTCATAAGATAAATAATGAAAATAATCATACTCGGCGCCGGGCAAGTAGGCGGCACACTCGCTGAAAACTTAGTCGGTGAACAAAACGAAATAACGGTTGTTGATATAGATGGCAATCGCTTACGTGAGTTACAAGACAAGTACGACCTACAAGGTGTTACTGGCCACAGCGCACACCCAGATGTATTACGCAGGGCTGGTGCCGAAGACGCCGATATGATCATTGCGGTAACCAGCTCAGACGAAGTCAACATGGTAGCCTGCCAAGTGGCTTACAGTATTTTTAATACACCGACTAAAATAGCCCGTATTCGTTCTGAGCAATACCTAAAGTACCGTGAAAAGCTATTCCAAAACGACGATTTACCTGTTGACCACTATATTGCACCTGAGCAATTGGTGACTAAGTATATTCGCCGTTTAATCGATTACCCCGGCGCATTACAGGTATTACAGTTTGGCGATGGCATGCTGTCATTAGTGGCTGTAAAAGCGTACTACGGTGGCTTGCTGGTCGGCTATGCACTTTCAGCTCTCAAAGAGCATATTCCTAATGTTGAGACACGCGTAGCGGCTATTTATCGCCAAGGTAAAGCCATCAAGCCATTAGGTACCACCGTGATTGAAGCTGACGATGAAGTATTTTTCCTTGCAGCAACCAAACACATTCGCGCAGTAATGAACGAACTGCAAAAGCTTGAGCGCTCATACAAAAAAATTATGATCGCCGGTGGTGGTAACATTGGTGCAGGACTCGCCCGCTCGTTGGAAAAAAACCACAGTGTAAAACTGCTTGAACGCAGTAAAGAACGCGCCGAACAATTATCAGAATTACTCGACAACACCGTTGTTTTTTGTGGTGACGCTTCAGATCAAGAGCTCCTCTCTGAAGAGCACATTGAACAGGTTGATGTATTTATCGCAGTAACAAATGATGATGAAGCAAACATAATGTCAGCCATGTTAGCAAAACGCATGGGGGCACAAAAAACCATGGTGCTAATACAGCGCGGCGCATACGTTGATTTAGTACAAGGTGGCGAAATAGACATAGCAATATCACCGCAGCAAGCCACAATCTCAGCATTGCTTACTCATGTACGCCGTGGTGACATTGTTAATGTTTATTCACTGCGTAAAGGTGCTGCAGAAGCAATTGAAGCGGTAGCCCATGGCGACGAAACACACGTCAAAAGTTGTTGGTCGCGCTATTTCAGACATAAAACTCCCTGCAGGCACCACCATTGGCGCTATTGTACGAAACGACGATGTACTCATTGCCCACGACGATACCATCATCCATTCTGGCGACCACGTTATTATGTTCTTAATCGACAAGAAACATATCACTGTCGTTGAAAAACTATTCCAAGTTAGCGCCATTTTCTTGTAAACATAAAAAAGCAGCTTTGCCTATTTTATAAGGTAAAGCTGCTTTAACGTATATGAAGTGAAATTACCGTATTTTCTATTACCAAACAGTACTACTGTACTTTAGAGAACTCTTCTTTTGAAAGTTCGCCATTTTGGTCAGTATCTAACGCCGAAAAAATTTCAACAAGTTGCGCATTCACAGAGGCTTCTTTTTGGCTAATTACGCCATCGCCATCTGTATCGAATGTGTCAAAGCTCACAGCAGCAAAAGCAGCAGATGAAGTTGCAAGGGCAAGAATAGCGAGTGTTGTATTAATATGTTTCATAATTTGTATCCTAATAAATAAAGGGTAAGAAATCCTTTTCAGAGATCCATTATGTGATAAAATTCACATTAAGCTTCTGAAAACTCTTGTTTTGAAAGCTCACCATTGCCATCAGTATCAAGCTCTGAAAATTGACTCATCAACTTTGCATCCACCGACGCTTCGCTTTGACTAATTACACCATTGCCATCAACATCTAAAGTATCAAAGTCTGTGCCAGCAAAAGCGGCTGATGAAGATGCAAGTGCGATAAGTGCTAATGTTTTATTTAATGTGTTCATAATAAAATTCCTTCAGTTTCTATCTGTTAATGCATAAATTAGTAAGAGTGGAAATCCTTTTCTAAGATCCCTGTGGCTCTATTAAGCCTTTGAAAACTCTTCTTTCGAAAGTTCACCGTTGCCGTCTGTATCCAGCTCTGTAAACTTACTCATTAATGCAGCATCAACTGATGCTTCGCTTTGGCTGATAACACCATTGCCATCTACGTCAAGCGTATCGAAGTCTGTAGCAGCAAATGCCGCTGATGAAGAAGCTAGTGCGATAAGTGCTAAGGTTTTATTTAATGTGTTCATAATCAATCTTCCTTCAAAGTTTATGTACGATGCGATTAAAAGCTTAACCACGTTTTCGTTTCGTTCGAGTTAAGTATTACAACTTCAATGCCAAGATTGATAAACCCTTTTAAAACATACAGTTGAAAGGAATATCAGCAATAATAACAACTATTTGCTGAAATATATGTTGCTGTTTAGCAACACCTCTTCCCTAACGAAAATAAAAACCTTTATTTTCAAACAGTTAGATTTAATAAAAAAGACACAATATTGAAGAAGGGATAATTAAAAGGGTTTTATTAACTAAAATAGAGGTAAACGCTTGCTGAACAGCATTTTTTGAAGAAGCTTATTAAATTAATTTAACTTCTTAACATGTTGATTAAATTTAACTATTTAATTTATTTTTATAAAATCTATAAATTAATTCGTCGTATTTGTGTAAATCGTAAGGTTTGTTGCAAATAAGCGAAAGCAGTGATTTAAATCACTGCGCTTTATTTTATAAAACAACCTCAGTAGTTACTTTGGTCTTTACTGAATTAGCAATAAAGCATAGTTCATGTGCTTGATGATGCAATTCTTCAAGCTGCTCGATAGTTGCTTGCTCGCCAGAGAACTTAACGCACGGTTTTAACACAACCTCAGTCATGGCCATACGGTTATCAGCCCCTTTTTCCATTACGCCAACAGCATTATCGGTATAACTCTGAACCACAAACCGCTTTTTTGCAGCTATTGATAAAAAGAACAACATATGGCAACTCGAAAGTGAGGCTATAAAAGCCTCTTCTGGGTCAACATTTTCAGCAACTGAGTAAGGTAATGGCACGATATGTGGCGATGACGAGGCTTCAATGGCCGCTCCACCATCAAACTGCCACTGGTGAGCTCGGCTGTATTTATTATCTACAAACGATTCGCTAGGGTTGCGTGACCAAGTCACTTTCGCACTATACTCAGACATTAAAACTCCCACCTTATATAAATTTACACATCCCGCAGCCTAATACTGCATTAGGTCTGTCACGGTAGCTATAACGATTATAAAAACTCTCCCTCCCTTTAACTGAAAACAATCCTACTGTTGCACCTTTTTTTGCTGCGCCCGTCAAATACATTTCTATATTATTCATAATCAATGCACCAATACCTTGCCTTTGAAAGTCTGGTTCGACAGCCACATCTTGAACATAAAAAAATAAGCCTCCATCACCAATTACACGACCCATTCCAATCAGTCTCTGTTCTTGGCGGATCACGACATGAAATAGTGAGTTATATAAACTAACACTTGCCATCTGTTTATCTACCTCACCCCATCCTACCTTTTCCCTCAAAAAAATATATTCTTCAAGGGTCGGGGCGTTAAATTCCACTTTCAATTTATCGTCTAGCATTAAATATGACTCCTGCTCTAATACACTAAAACCAGTAAGCTTAAATAATTAAAGAAAAAGCGCTTAACCAAATCAACTGCACACCATATGCTAATCTTTGATAAGCCCCTGCATTTGTGCGCTGTTTAAATGCTTTAGTTAGCTTGAAGCAAAAATAACAGGTGACGCAAACAAAGCAGGCTGAAAACACTCTAAAGCTAATGGATAAGTAATCACTTATCGCGATTAAAATTGGCGCGATCAATAATGACAATAGCATAACTAATCCTGCCCAAGAATGGACTTGGCAAGTTACAGTAGGTGATTCTGTATAAGGGTTTGCATCCATTGGGAAATACCCAGCGACCCAAGTTCCTATACCATGGACAATAGAAAGCCAGCCCACTAAAACAACTAATATAGGTGCATTTTCAAGATTAATTACATACCAACCAAAAGCGCAAAAAAGTATGCCTAAAGGGTAGTTGTTTATAAGGGGAGATAATTTTTCTGTCGCACTTCCTGCTGCGCCAAGCTCGCTGCAAAATTGTTTATTATGGCTATAAGTTTAGCGACTGTAAAAACACCAATTACAATCCAAATACTTGCGATAATTGCAGTATAAGCTAATAATTCAAACATAATTTACTTCCATGTGTAGTCAAACTACCATGATAATAAACTCGTTCAGTGACCTTGTATACTTTGCGTATTAAATATGAAAAAAGCAGCCTGAGGTTGGCTGCTTTAGTTTAGGGTAAAATCCATTTCGCGTAAGCACAGGCTAAATTTATGCGTTATCAAACTCTTGTTTTGATAACTCACCGTTGCCATCGGTATCAAGCTCAGCAAATGTTGCTGAGGTAATGCCACCCATTGATGCTTCTTGCTGGCTAAGTGCACCACTGCCATCAATATCTAACTCTTCAAAGTCTACAGCTGCAAAAGCCGCAGATGAAGATGCCAATGCAATAAGTGCTAATGTTTTGTTTAATGTATTCATAATATAATCCTTCAATGTACTATCAAAAAAATGTGTAAATTCAATTGAGACTGTCCTTGTTATCCTTTGTCATGGGCTCCTTGCCCACTTAGATTGTCTTTGGCAACTCAGGATAAACTCAGTTATGCTCTTGAATACTCTTCTTTTGATAACTCACCATTTTGGTCAGCATCACGCTGTGCAAATTGATTAAATAACTCAGCATCTTCTTTTGCTTCAACCAAGCTGATGGCACCATCATCATTTACATCAAGAGTGTTAAAATCTAATGCCTCAAATGCAAATACAGATGATGAACAAGTTATCGCTATAAGTGCTATTGCCTTGCTAAATGAACTCATCACTAAGCTCCTTTCACTGTCGTTTTAAATATTTAAGAAATCCTTTTCAACATTCCATTGCAAAAGAATTAAGCTTTTGAGTACTCTTCTTTTGATAACTCACCATTTTGGTCAGTATCAAGCTCTGCGAACTTGCTTAGTAACTCGGTATCTACTGACGCTTCGCTTTGACTAATTACACCATTACCATCAACGTCTAGGGTGTCGAAATCTGTTGCAGCAAACGCTGCTGATGACGAAGCTAATGCGATTAGTGCTAATGTTTTATTTAACGTGTTCATAATTATATTCCTTCAAGTTATGGCTGCGATTAATTATCGCGTTTCGTTTATTTCAATAAGACTATTACAACTTCGATGCCAAAATTAAAAATAACATTAATATCAATACGTTAAATTGAACCTTTAATTTTTTCGTTTGCTTTAGTAGACCTTTTTGTTGCTATTTAGCAACAACCTCAGCAAAGGAAAATAAATTAACAATATAATCAACTAGTTAAAAATATATAAAATGATACAAAAGTTACACCTAGAGTTTTTTATAAGTCGAGGGAGGGTTGTTGAATATACAAATGAGGAATAAAAAATAAAATAATAGATATTATCTAAATCAAAAAATAGACTAACCAATTGATAATTAATAACAAGTTTGTTTTTCAATGATAATTAAAGATAAGCTAAATACTCAGTTTTGAAATATTAGCTAGTTTGTTGCAAAATAGCGAATATCAGCAAAAGTATCTTAGACTAAAGGTTCTAATACGGAGAGATCGATAAAGTGATCTTTCATAAATTTTTTCATTTCATCTTCACTTGCATGCAGCTGCACACCAAACTGCACCTGAGTTGCCAAACTACGAACACTGCATATTTGGCCACTAAATTCTCTCATCCCCTTATTCTCTTTATCAAGTAAGATATTACACTGAGTGTTTTTGAGGCCTGATAAGTCTTCTTTGCTTTTAATTTCAAACATAACTCCAGTTGCCGAGATGTCTTTAATAACCCCTAGCCACTGGCGTCCATCACTTAGTTTAATTTCTGCAGGCAATAAGGTGGGTATGCGCGTATGTGAGCGTAAACTAAATAATTGTACTTGTGTTGGAAAGTCTATAAAAATCAATCTTGCAGGGTGTGATGCAACTGACATAACTTGTTGGCGAAAGGCAATAACCTGTCCCCCTCCACTTTCAAGTACAGCTCGAATAATAAGCACTACGCCATCTTTAAGATATTCACCTGCGTTATGTAAACGTCTGACCGATGGGTAGTTAAGTACAATAAAACGATTATTGAGAAGCCCAATAAATTCAGTTTTTACTCGTTTGCTGTCTGTGGGAGTCAATATTTCTACATCAACAAGTGTTCCCGCAGTGATCTTACCCAGCTTTTCTAAATTGAGTTGTAACTTCGTTTTTGGCATTCCCTTTCACCACATACTAATATTAATAGAGTATTTATATTAACCTAAATAGAGATAAAACAGCGATAACCCTAAAGTCTGAACTATCCTCGCCAAAATGTTGGTGTAAACAATACTAATAGCGTAAATATTTCTAATCGACCAAACACCATAGCTATGGTTAATAGCCACTTAGCTGCATCGCTCACGGCACCATAATGGCTAGCCACCTCACCAAGCCCTGGCCCTAAGTTATTTAAGCAAGCTGCAGTTGCCGAGAAAGCGGTAATGTTATCCATACCCGTTCCCATCAAAGCTAACATTATAATAACGAATACGAGTGCGTACGCAGAAAAAATCCCCATACAGCTTCAACAACTTTGTCTGGAAGTGCTTTACGACCCAGTTTAATTGAGTAGATTGCCCGAGGATGTACCAACCGATTAAGCTCGCGCACACCTTGTAAGTAAAGCAAGAACACGCGTACGACTTTCATTCCTCCACCCGTTGAGCCCGCGCAACCACCAATAAAACTAGAGAAAATTAACAAGATAGGTAAAAACAATGGCCACGTAGAAAAAGTGTCTGTGGCAAACCCTGCGGTAGTACTCATAGATACAGCTTGGAATAAAGCCTGATCAAGGGTTTCATCACCATTCGCATAAATGTTATTCGACGACAATACTGTAAAACACACAACAACTAATGCTAATTGAATAAACAAAAATACTTTAAACTCTGGATCTCGAATATAAATTTTTAAGTTTCGACTAGAAACGGCAGCATAATGAAGCGTAAAATTTACAGCTGCGATAATTAAAAAGACCACACAGATAAAGTTAATTAGTGGACTATCAAAGTGACCTATTGATGCGTCATAAGTGGAAAAGCCGCCAATAGCTATAGTAGAAAATGCATGGCAAATAGCATCAAACCAATCCATCCCTGCTGCCCAATACGCCAGCATACATGTAATAGTTAGCGATACATAAATGTACCAAAGGTGCTTCGCTGTATCAGCTATACGCGGGGTCATTTTTGAGTCTTTGACTGGGCCAGGTATTTCAGCTCTATATAACTGCATACCACCAACACCAAGCATTGGTAATATAGCAACGGCCAGTACAATAATCCCCATTCCACCAAGCCATTGAAGTTGTTGGCGATAGAATAATACCGATTTAGGTAAATATTCAATCCCTGTTAATACAGTCGCCCCAGTAGTGGTAAGGCCTGAGAATGCTTCAAATACAGCGTCAGCCAGAGAGAGATTTGGTTCTTGCAAAAAGATAAGCGGGATAGAAGCAAATGCCCCCAGCACTAACCAAAATAGCACCACAATTAAAAACCCTTCGCGTGCTTTTAAATCACCATGCTCTTGTCGATTTGGATAATATGCGATTAAGCCAATAACAACACTAAAAATAAATGCTAATACAAATGGTACACCACCACCATCTTTATATATCAATGATACAACTGCTGGCGGGACCATGGTAATACTAAACAGTACAACAAGTTGGCCAAGAATTTTTATTATGGTACGAAATTGCATTTAGCTATCGCTTATTTAGGTATTTTCATTAACTGTTGGTTATTGTCTTACTGTTTAACTTTTAACTCAACCGCGCCATGGCTCAAATCATAAATATCTTTGATTGCTTGAGCTGCCTCGCGGCTATCTATAGTAATAGTCCATTCAATATTAGCAGTAAATTGCTTTTCAATATTAAGTACTTGATATTTTGTTTTTAATAATTGTTCAATAGCACCTTGAACGCTGTAATCAGTAAAACCTGTAAGCTCTACACTGGGTACTTTCACCACAGTGTTTAATTTTGCTAAAGCGTTATTAAGAGAGCCACCGTAAGCACGCACCAAGCCACCGGTACCCAGTTTAATCCCACCAAAATAACGGGTAACTACCGCTGTAATTTCACCCAAGCCAGAGCCAACTAAAACATTTAGCATAGGTTTGCCTGCAGTACCATTTGGTTCTCCATCATCTGAAAAGCCATATACATGACTGCCCCCTGGGTTTCCAGCAACGTGAGCCCAACAGTTATGCCGTGCATCGGCGTACTTTTCTTCAATATTTTTTATAAATGCTTTGGCTGCAGCTAAATCTGGGGTATGTGCAATATGCACAATAAACGTACTTTTTTTTATTTCTTCTTGATGAAACACATCATCTGCAGGGTATTTGTATTCTGACATATTTTACTTAACCAAAAAAATGGGGCCAACAGGCCCCTTCTCTCGCTAGCTTACAACTTAATCTAAGTGTAAGTCGCGCGTCATATTCTCTAAGCTATCTTCGTGTACTATGATGTTATCTTCTATACGAATACCACCAAATGGTTTGAACGCTTCAACTTTTTCCCAGTTAATAAACTGTTTGTTGTCAGTTTGCGCTAAATCACCTAATAATGAATCGATAAAATATAACCCAGGCTCAATCGTAAACACTTGGTTCTTCTCAATTAAACGAGTGCATCGTAAGAACGGGTGCCCTTCTGGTGGAGCTTGGTGACCGCCTTTCTCATCTGCCATAAACCCACCCATATCATGAACTTGCAAACCAAGGTGATGGCCAAGACCATGCGGGAAGAAAGTTGAAGTAATACCGCGTTCAACAATTTCAGCAGCTGGCAGTTTAACAATATTAAAGTCACTCAGTACCTGCGCCATACGTTGGTGACAATCAAGGTGTAACTCACCGTACAGTAAGCCTGGCTTTAAGGCACCGCCTAATGCAATTTGATGTTCAGTCATAACGTTAATCAAATCAGCAAATTCACCTGACTTTTTAAAGTCATAAGTACGGGTAATATCTGCGGCATAACCATTAAAGTTAGCACCAGCATCGATTAAAAATGATTTATGCTCTTTAGGTGCTACTGGGTCAAAGTGCGTATAATGCAAAATAGCGCAATTTTCGTTAAGTGCAACAATGTTGCCATACGGCATTTCGTTTTCACTTTGGCGTGTTGCGATTAAATAGGCTTGTTGAATATCAAACTCAGAAACCACCAGCAAAGAAAGCATCTCGCGCTGCTTTGTGGCCATCTACCGCTATACGGTTTGCTTGGCGTAAACATTCAAGTTCATATTGTGTTTTATATGCACGATGATAGTTTAGATAATTTATAACCGGCTCAGGGTTCATAACGCTAAAGCCAAGCGCTTGCGCTACTTCGAGATACTCACCGATATACGCATACTTTTCTTTATCGTACGGTAATAACTTCTCAACCTGATCTGGCTTTAAAAGAAGTTCAATATCAAAGTAATCAGCCCAAAAATCACGAGGTTCATCAGGTACTTTGTGCCAAAAATCAACGGGGCGATAAAAAATCAGTTTTGGCTTATCACTGCCATTCACTACAATCCAACAGTGAGGATTATCAATGACCGGTAACCAAGCTTTAAAATGAGGATTAACTTTAAACGGGTAATACATGTCGTCTAAAAACTGGCGTTTAGCTTGGCCTGAATGAATCACTAAACCTTCTAAACCTTCACGATCAATAATAGTACGCGTACGCTGTTGCAGTGTTGCAATATGTTCGGCGTATGAAACGGCTAATTTATCCATAGAAAACCCATCTGTTAAATTTAACTTGTGCGAGAGTCTACCATAGACTCATATAACCCCCAATGTAGATACGTCAAAGCGTACCTGAATAAGGTTAACCGCCCATTTTCATGTCGAGTATCGGTTCGAGTATATTACCCTCTCGCCCTAAACGTGTGTGATACACCTGACGATAAGCAAACACATTTTTAACGTAATTACGTGTTTCACGATATGGGATAAGCTCAACCCACAACTCTGCTGGCATAGCGTCATCAGGTAACCAGCGTTTTATACGATGATACCCAGCATTATACGATGCTGTGGCGAGCACTTCATTACCATGATTTTTCTTTTTTAAGTACTCTAAATACTGAGTGCCTAAACGAATATTAGTTTTTGGTTGATTAAGCCGCTTACTCGATACAGTGCTTTTATTTACGTATTTTGCTGTGCTAGGTAGTAACTGCATTAAACCACGTGCATTAGCATGCGAACGTGCATCCGGTGCAAAGGAGCTTTCTCGACGCGATATAGCAATGCTCCAAGTCATATCAATATGATTACGTTTGCTATAGCGTTCAAATAAGTCTTGAAAGGCAAATGGAAAACGCAGCTCAACATAATCCCATGCTTTGATTTGTGCCAAGGTATAAATGGTGCTGTCGTACCAATCAAGCTCTGCCGCAAGCTTTGACGCTGCGAGCTTTTCTTGTTCACTGGAGGTACGTGTAAGATAATTCCACTCTCGTCTCGCTGAGGTAAAACGCTCTAGCTCATAAAGCGCTTTGGCACGCTTAAAACCTGGTGCTTGCGCAACTTCTGCCACTAACGCATCACTGACTTGCAATGGCTGATTGTTTAATTGCACTGGTATATTTAATCTCGCAGCAGCTAAAAACCCGTAGTAATCACGCTCTTTCGCCACCGTTTGCCAAATAGCATTGGCACGTTGTGTATCACCGCGCTGCGCTAAGCTATAAGCAAGCCAATATTGCTGGCCAAGGCTAAGGTTTTCTTTACCTGTAAAAAACGCCACTATGCCCGACCAATCTTGAGCTTTTAACATATTACCCAATTGCCACTGCATTAATTTACGATCTTGGCGTTCCTTAGGAACTTTGTTTAACCAGAACCGCGCTTGTTTATGTCCACTCGATGCTAATGACAAAGCGAAGGTGTAATACACATCTGCTTTTTCCTCATCAGAGTAGGCAAACATTTTATCAAGTTTTTCCCACGCCTTTAGCGCTAAATCTCTATCACGCCAAACTAATCGCTTCACACCATAGTGAGCTATTTCACTTTCTTTAACTGTTTTATTTTTATACCGATAAAGCCCAGCAGCGGCACTTGGATCACTGCGTACTTTTTTGTATAAGTCAGCTAAGTACTGTTCATTTTTCGGGAGTAACGTTTTTAAATACGAAAGTAAACTCCTGTCGCCACCTTGAGCAGCTAAAGTAATACGCTGCCAAACACGATCTTGGTTAAGGTAACCTTTTTTGCTCCATAAACTAAATAACGAGTCGCATTCCTTAGGTTGTGACTTACCAACCACCCACAAATCACTCACTTGGCTTAAAATTGCTTTTTCTGGCGCGCCTAAATCAAGCTGGTATTGCAAGTAAGTACAGGTGAGTTCATTGTTAGTCGTTTTACGATAGTTATTTATGTAAGTAGCCTTGTGATCATGCTTACGCAAATATTGTAGCCAAGATTTACGCACAGGCCATTCAAGTGGTGTGTTTTGATAAACCGTTAAGTAATTTTCTATCTCTGTTTGATACTTCACATTTGGATGTCGCTGCCAATAGGTTTTCTCGACATACGGCTTAAGTGGATGATCCAGGTTATTAATAACGTCTTGAAATTCTTTATAGTCGCTATAACGTACTTTTTTTTCAGCGTCTAAAAACGCGTCATGTTTGTCATTGGCCCCGGCAGAAAAAAGAGGGAGAAATAATGCAGCTGCCGTCCAACCTAATAAATGTTTTTTCATGATGACCTTTACGATTAAAAGTACTCAAAAATAAAAATATAAATTCAGCTAAAAACTTCACCTACACCTTAGCACCAAACCAGCTATATTTTAACCAGTAGTAACACAGCATAGTAAATTTTTCGTTGCATTTTTAATTTAAAGCAAGCACACTGATTGAAATGCAAACTCATCGTACCAGTCTTAGTTCACACACTAGGGAGAATAATAATGTTATATAAGAGCGATTCCTTTGAAGTTGCTTTCATCAAGGATAATATCGCCGAGTTCAAATTTTGTGTTGCAGGTTCTGTAAACACTTTGTCTCAGCAAACCTTGAAAGATTGCGCCTCTGCATTAAAAGAATTAGCAGCAAATACAGATATCAAAGGCATGATTTTTACCAGTGATAAAGACCACTTTATTATTGGCGCCGATATTTTTGAATTTTTACCAACGTTTACTAAACCAGAAGCTGAATTAGTTAACTGGATCAAAGATGCCACTGACGTATTTGACGCATTAGAAGACCTACCTTTCCCAACGTTAAGTGCAATAAACGGCTTAGCACTTGGTGGTGGATGTGAGTGGGTACTTGCTACCGATTATCGCGTTGCCAGTACTACGGCTAAAATTGGCCTTCCAGAAGTTAAACTTGGTATCATGCCTGGTTTTGGTGGTACTGTTCGCTTACCACGCATAGTTGGCGCTGATAATGCGATGCTTTGGATCACTTCAGGCACAGAAAACCGTGCTGCTGACGCCCTAAAGGTAGGTGCAGTTGATGCCGTAGTTAGTGCTGACAAACTTTTAGAGTCAAGTATTTCAACACTTGAACTAGCTATTTCTGGAAAGTTAGATTGGCAAGCAAAGCGTAATGTTAAGCTACAACCGCTTAAACTAAACCGCGTTGAGCAAGGCATGAGCTTTGCAATGGCTGAAGGTATGGTTATGGGTAAAACCAAAGGCCACTATCCTGCACCAGTTATGGCAGTTCGCACTATTAAAGCAGCGGCTAACTGTACTCGCGATGAAGCAATGGCAATTGAAAATGCCAACTTTGCAAAACTAGCTCGTACACCAGAAGCAGCAGCACAAACAGGTATTTTCTTAGCAGACCAATACATCAAAGGTAAAGCACGAAAATCGGCTAAAACCAGCGATGTTGAAATCAAGCAAGCCGCTGTATTAGGCGCAGGCATCATGGGTGGCGGTATCGCTTATCAATCTGCGTATAAAGGCACGCCTATCATAATGAAAGACATCCAGCAGGATGCCCTTGATTTAGGTATGGGTGAAGCATCTAAACTATTAGGTGCTAAAGTTAAACGCGGCCACATGGCAATGGATAAAATGGTTGCCACACTAGGTAAAATCAAACCGACTCTAAATGATAGCGACCTACAAAGCGCAGATATCATTGTTGAAGCGGTTGTTGAAAACCCTAAAGTTAAACAAGCGGTGTTATCACAACTTGAAAAAGACATGCCAGAAGGCACTGTACTTACATCAAACACCTCAACTATTCGTATTGATGAATTAGCTACGGCGCTCGACAAGCCTGAAAATTTCTGCGGTATGCACTTCTTTAACCCAGTGCCTAAAATGCCTCTTGTTGAAATTATTCGCGGTGAAAAAAACCTCAGAGCAAACAATTAATGCAGTGGTAGATTACGCATTAAAATTGGGTAAATCACCGATTGTTGTTAATGATTGCCCTGGCTTCTTTGTTAACCGTGTTTTATTCCCTTACTTTGCAGGCTTTAGCAAGCTCGTTGTTGAAGGCGCTAACTTCGCAAAAGTAGATAAAGTAATGGAAAGCGTATTTGGTTGGCCAATGGGCCCAGCCTACTTACTAGATGTTGTAGGTATTGATACCGCATACCATTGTACCGGTGTTATGGCTGACGGTTTCCCTGAGCGTATGTCTCGTCAAGAGAAAGATCCTGTTACTGTATTTGCCAACGAAAAACGTTATGGTCAAAAGAACAAAGCAGGCTTCTACCAATATGCACCAGACCGCCGTGGTCGCTTGAAAAAAGCCCAAGACCCACAAGCTGTTGAATTACTAAACTCAATCACTGATGCACCAAAAGAATTTGATAAACAAGAAATTATTGACCGCTGTATGGTGCCAATGATTAACGAAGTATTACTTTGTTTACAAGAAGGTATTGTTGCTTCGCCACAAGAAGCAGATATGGCACTTATTTACGGTATCGGTTTCCCTCCATTTAGAGGCGGCGCGTTCCGTTACTTAGATCAAACTGGTTTAGCTAACTTTGTGGCAACAGCCGACAAATATGCTCACCTAGGTGCGATTTACCAAGTATCAGAGCAAACTCGCAAATGGGCTGAAGAAGGCCGTGTATTCTATAAGGTGGAAGGATAAGACCATGAATAATCCAGTAATTGTAGATTGTATCCGCACGCCAATGGGCCGCTCTAAAGGCGGCGTATTCAAACACAAGCGTGCCGAAGACTTAAGCGCCCACTTAATGAAGGGCCTACTTGAACGTAACCCAGCGGTTGATCCTGCATCAATTGATGATATTTATTGGGGTTGTGTACAACAAACTTTAGAGCAAGGCTTTAACGTTGCTCGTAACGCATCATTACTTGCCGGTATTCCGCATTCAGTACCAGCAACGACAGTAAACCGCTTATGTGGCTCATCTATGCAAGCATTGCATGACGCTGCTCGCGCTATTATGACTGGCGCTGGTGACACTTACCTCATTGGTGGTGTTGAGCACATGGGCCACGTACCTATGACACACGGTAATGACTTTCACCCAGGCTTAGCAACATCAATTGCACAAGCGTCTGGTTCAATGGGTTTAACTGCAGAGTACCTTGCTACTATTCACGGCATTAGCCGTCAGCAGCAAGATGAATTTGCATACCGTTCACACCAACGTGCACATGCTGCAACTGTTGAAGGCCGCTTCCGCCGCGAAATTCTCGCAATGGAAGGTCACGATGCAGATGGCTCATTAATTCTTGTTGAAGACGACGAAGTAATTCGCCCAGAAACAACAGTAGAAGGCCTATCGCAGCTACGTCCAGTATTTAACCCTGCTACGGGCTCTGTTACTGCTGGTACTTCTTCAGCACTTTCGGACGGCGCATCAGCAATGCTAGTAATGAGCGAAGAAAAAGCCAAAGCATTGGGCCTACCAATTCGTGCTCGTGTTAAAGCAATGGCGGTTGCGGGTTGCGATCCATCAATCATGGGTTACGGCCCAGTACCAGCAAGTAAAAAAGCACTTGCACAAGCGGGTATCACTATTGATGACATCGACGTTGCTGAACTTAACGAGGCATTCGCAGCACAATCATTACCCGTATTAAAAGACTTAGGTCTTGCAGATGTGGTTGATGAAAAAGTGAATCTAAATGGTGGCGCAATTGCACTTGGACACCCGCTTGGTTGTTCTGGTTCGCGTATTAGCACATCATTAATTCACTTAATGGAAGACAAAAACGCAAAATATGGTTTAGCGACTATGTGTATTGGTTTAGGCCAAGGCATCGCAACTGTATTTGAGCGTGTACAAGACTAATTAGCTTATACACGTAACCAACTCTTGGTGATAAAAGGCCGCGCTGATTTATAAATCAACGCGGCTTTTTTTATATGCTGTGCTTTGTAGCTTAAAAAGCATAACTGAAGTGACTTTATTTATTGCAGCGAGGTCGTTAAACTAGCAGCCTTAAATTAATCGTTAAGCGCCACTTGATAAAGGTCACCGCCATGAGTTTTGATAATCCCGATCACCAATTAGACGCCATCGGCCTACGTTGCCCAGAGCCTGTCATGATGATCCGCGGTGCGGTACGCAAAATGGCAGAAGGCGAAACCTTACTAATCATCGCCGACGACCCATCCACTACCCGTGATATCCCTAGTTTCTGCACATTTATGGATCACACGTTGGTGGCTAAAGAAGTTGACGCCGTGCCGTATCGGTATTTGGTGAAGAAAGGATTGTAGGTTGAGTGAAACGAAACCCAACAGAAAATTATTCTACGTCTACACTGATATTTACAGCATCAATTCCCCAATCAACAGCTAATGTCCCTGAATTTACATATTTATGAAAACTAGAATATGGCCAATCAACAGCTCTGGTTACATATTTATGTTTCACAGGATTATAATGAATGTAGTTAATATGGTTTTGCAGATCATTATCGTCTCTAATTTTATGCTCCCAGTAACGACGTTGCCATATGCCTCGCTCAGATTTAGCAATTCGGCTTTTGCTGCGAAACTCATCTATCGGTAATGAGCGTGAGAAGTTACTTTTAATTAATCGCCAGCGCAAAGCATAGCCGCTATCATTTTCAGGAAGTTGCCATAGAGCATGTAGGTGATCGGGCATGATAACAATTGCAATTGTTTCTAGTGGGTACCTTTTAATAACTTTTGAGTAAGCACTTCGCAATAAATCAATATATTGTGTTAGGTATTCTTTATTTCTGTCTTCTAGAGTCAATGTGAAAAAATAACAAGCTCCAGAGTCTAAAACCCGCCTATATTGCATCTATATTCATCCATGAACAATTGGAATTTTTTAATTATAGAACACAAAGTAAATTAGGCACATGTAGGTTGGGTTGAGTCTTGCGAAACCCAACATTTATAAAGGTAACCATCACTCATTCACAACCTAAATACATTGTTATATATGTTTGAGTAAAAGTATTTACCTAACTTGTGTTGGGTTTCGTTTCACTCTACCCAACCTACAGCTTACAGCTCTTATTTCTTGGTTATCGTCACTTTCGGTTCATCGAAATTACGATAGTCGATGCTAACAATGTAGCTGCCTTTGATTGCTGGGGTAAAGCTAAAGTAATTATAGATGGTATTACAATCGGCGGTGGCGGCTTGGCCGAGTATTAATGACTGCCCTGTTGGTGCGGCTTCGCTGTAACCACAATTGTACCCTTCACTAAAGTCTGCATCGGCAATTTTAAATTCGTATACTTTACCAGGTGTTGAAAACTTAACATTGGCTTGGTAAATCGCGGGGGCAACTTGCTCAAACTGATATTGTGGTTCTGCATCCCATAAGGTGAAATCACCGCGTAAGTACATGGTTTTGTCTAGCTCTTTACTAGGCAATACATCATCAATACTTGGGAGTTGGACCTGACTCGAACATGCGGTTAATAAGCTAACTACCGCAAGCGTTAAAATACGTTTCATAGGTTAACCTCTTATACAAAAAAGCCAGCATAGCTGCTGGCTTTTTAAGCTAGGCTGAACTTACTTCTGTAGTACAGAAATATCAGCAATATCTAAAAATAAGCTACTTAATTGGCTCAGTAAGGCTAAACGGTTTTGCTTAACGGCTTCATCATCTGCCATCACCATGACATTATCAAAGAAGTTATCAACACTTTCGCGGATACCTGCTAATTGCGCTAATGCTTCTTGGTAATCGCCTGCGGCATATAATGGGGCAAGATCAGTTGCGAACTTAGCAACCTGTGAAGCAAGTACTTTTTCAGCATCATCACTTAGTAAGCTCTCATCGACCTTACCTTGGCTTGTAATGTCATTCTTAGCCAATATGTTACTTACGCGCTTATTCGCTGCTGCAAGTGCTTCTGCGGCGTCTAATGTACGGAAGTGACTTACCGCTTTAACTCGGCGGTCAAAATCAACAGGCTTAGTTGGGCGACGTGCCAGTACCGCTTGAATTACATCGACTTGAATACCTTCATCTTGATACCAAGCGCGGAAGCGACCAAGCATAAACTCAAATACATCGGTTGATACATTTAAGTTAGTTAGCTTTTCGCCAAATAAGCTTTGTGATTTAGCAACTAAGTCTAGAATGTCTAACGGCAGCTCTTTCTCTACCATGATACGTAACGCACCAATCGCTGCACGGCGAAGTGCAAACGGGTCTTTATCGCCTTTTGGCGCTTGGCCAATTCCGAAGATACCCACTAGCGTGTCAAACTTATCAGCAATCGCAACCGCACAGCTGATTAAGTTTGTTGGTAAACTGTCGCCTGCAAAGCGCGGCATGTACTGCTCATTTTGCGCAATGGCTACGTCTTCGGCTTCACCGTCATGACGTGCGTAATGCATGCCCATAACACCTTGTACGTCAGTAAATTCCATCACCATTTCGGTCATTAAGTCTGTTTTACTTAGTAAGCCGGCGCGCTCCGCCAGTGTTTTATCTGCACCTAGTTGCTCAGCAATGTAACCAGCAAGTGCTGCAATACGCTCTGACTTATCTTTCAACGTACCCAGTTGTTTTTGGAACAATACGCTATCAAGTGATTCTAAGCGGCTTTCTAAGGTTTTCTTTTTGTCTGTTTCAAAGAAGAACTGCGCATCCGCTAAACGTGGGCGCACTACTTTTTCGTTACCCGCAATAACAACACTTGGGTTTTTGCTTTCAATGTTTGAAACAAACAAAAACTTGTTAAGTAACTTGCCATCTTGATCTAGTAACGGGAAGTATTTTTGGTCGTCTTTCATGGTGTAGATCAGCGCTTCTGCTGGTACATCTAAAAACGCTTCTTCGAAAGTTGCGGTCAGTGTCACTGGCCACTCAACTAAAGAAGTTACTTCTTCTAGCAAGTCTTCATCCATCGCAACCACCGCATTAACTGCTTTTGCTGCAGCTTCAATTTGGCTACGAATTTGTGCTTTACGTTCCTCGTAATCGGCAACAACGTGTGCAGATTTAAGTACGTCAAAAACTTCATCAGCATGGTTAATGTTAATTTTTTCTGGATGATGAAAACGGTGCCCTTGAAGCTGGTTACTTATTGCTTTACCAAGTACTTCGCCTTCTATTAGCTTATCGCCAAACAAAATAGTGGCAGTATGTACCGGTCGAATAAATTGTGTTTTATTCGTGCCCCAACGCATTGGTTTTGGGATCGGTAATTTTGCTAGCGCTTTATTTACTACATCATTCAATAAAGCAGTGGTTTCTTTACCTGCCACTTTAGCTATGTGTAATAACCATGCGCCTTTATCTGTTTCTAGTGTTTGTGCTTCACTTACGTCGATTCCACAGCCTCGTGCCCAACCCATGGCCGCTTTAGTTGGGTTACCTTCACTGTCAAATGCAGCTTTAGTTGCAGGGCCACGCTTTTCAACTTCTTTATCTTGTTGCTTAGCTTCAAGCGCTGCCACTTGTAAACCTAAACGACGTGGTGATGCATACCATTTCACGCCTTGGTGTGCTAACTCTAAGCTCTCAAGTTCAGCTGTTAGATTTTCTGCAAATGCTTCTGCTAATTTACGCAGTGCTTTTGGTGGCAGCTCTTCGGTGCCAATTTCTACTAATAAGTTTTGTGCTGACATGGTTAATCCTTACAAAGCGGGAAGCCAAGGGCTTCGCGTGCATCATAATAACTTTGTGCACATGCTTTTGATAATGCACGAACACGTAATATATAACGTTGACGCTCTGTCACAGAAATAGCATGACGCGCATCAAGCAAGTTAAATGCGTGCGATGCTTTCATTACTTGCTCGTAGGCAGGTAATGGTAAGCCAGCTTCAATTAGCTTTTCGCTCTCAGCTTCACATTTATCAAACTGTGCAAATAAGTCTGCAACGTTTGCGTGTTCAAAGTTATAAGTTGATTGCTCGACTTCGTTTTGATGGAATACATCACCATAGGTAACGCGTCCCATTGGACCATCTGCCCATACCAGATCGTAAATACTGTCTACGCCCTGAATATACATAGCTAAACGCTCAAGGCCATAAGTAATTTCACCAGTGACTGGTGAACACTCTAAGCCACCGACTTGTTGGAAGTAGGTAAACTGTGTTACTTCCATACCGTTTAACCAAATCTCCCAACCTAGGCCCCAGGCACCTAATGTAGGTGATTCCCAGTTGTCTTCTACGAAGCGCACTTCATCTGTTAGCGTATCTATGCCTACAGCTGCTAAAGAGCCTAAGTAAAGCTCTTGGATGTTCTCTGGTGATGGCTTTAATACTACTTGAAATTGGTAGTAATGTTGTAAGCGGTTAGGGTTTTCACCATAGCGGCCATCTGTAGGACGACGACACGGTTGTACGTAGGCGCTAGACATTGGTTCAGGGCCAATAGACTTTAAGAATGTTTGTGGGTGGAATGTACCCGCGCCAACTTCCATATCGAGTGGCTGAATAATGACACAGCCTTGCTGTGCCCAGTAATCCTGTAAAGCCAGGATCAAACCTTGAAAGGTTTTAACGTCATATTTTTGCATATTTGGCTTTTAGTATCTGCTGTGATGTAGCGTGAATATTACCCTCAGTATACCTTGTGCGTAGTCATGTTTTAAGCAGTTTGTGCAATTGCAGCCAATAAAAAAGGAGCCAATTGGCTCCTTTTTTAAATTATTACTCGCAATTAAACATCTAGGTTAACTACGCGTAGTGCGTTCGTTTCGATAAATTCACGACGAGGCTCTACTTGATCCCCCATTAATGTAGCAAACAACTGATCTGCACCAACAGCATCTTCAATGGTTACTTGCAGCATACGACGAGCATCAGGGTCCATTGTAGTTTCCCACAGTTGACTTGGGTTCATTTCGCCAAGTCCTTTATAACGCTGTATATAGATCCCACGCTTAGACTCTGCAATCAACCAATCCAATGCATCCACAAAGTTATCAACAGCTTTTGTTTTTTCACCACGTTGGATATATGCCCCTTCAGAGATGATATTGGCAATGTTTTTACCTGTTACGGCAATACGTTGGTAATCTCTTGAAGTAATAAAGTCATAATGTAATACGTGTGCTTTATCCACACCATGCTGACGAATATTCACAACTGGGTAATATAAATTACGCTCAGTATCGTACTCAGTACCGGCATGGAAAATCGTTGCATCTTCGTCACGCTCGATTAAGTCATCTACAAGTTCTTTGGTCCACGCGATTACTTTCTCTTCATCAGCAAGATGCTCAACTTTAAGCTCGCTTTGATAAATCAAACGATTCATAACCGTATTAGGGTATTTACGTTTTAATCGCTCAATTACTTTTACTGTATTTTGGTAATCGTGAACAATACTTTCAAGTGCTTCACCTTCAAGTGCTGACGCATCTGCACCGGTATAAAGTGCTGCACCATTTAGTGCTAACGATGTTAAGTAATCAACTAATGCAGGATCATCTTTGATATAGCGTTCTTGCTTACCTTTTTTCACTTTATAAAGTGGTGGTTGCGCAATATAAATATAGCCACGTTCAACAATTTCTGGCATTTGACGATAGAAAAAGGTCAATAGTAAGGTACGAATGTGAGAACCATCCACGTCAGCATCGGTCATGATAATGATGCGGTGATAACGTAATTTTTCAGGGTTATACTCGTCACGACCAATACCACAACCTAATGCTGTGATCAGTGTCGCTACTTCTTGCGAAGATAACATTTTATCAAAACGTGCTTTTTCAACGTTTAAGATTTTACCTTTAAGCGGAAGAATCGCTTGATTCTTACGGTTACGACCCTGCTTGGCTGAACCGCCAGCTGAGTCACCCTCCACTATGTATAGTTCAGATTGTGCGGGGTCTTTCTCTTGGCAGTCAGCTAGTTTACCCGGTAAACCGGCTAAATCCATAGCACCTTTACGACGAGTCATTTCACGTGCTTTACGTGCAGCTTCACGTGCCCGTGCCGCATCAATAATTTTACCAACAACGATTTTTGCATCCATTGGGTTTTCTAATAAAAACTCAGTGAATTTTTCAGCCATTGCTTGCTCAACCGCAGACTTAACTTCACTCGATACTAGCTTGTCTTTTGTTTGCGATGAGAATTTTGGATCAGGAACTTTAACACTCACAACTGCAGTTAAGCCTTCACGTGCATCGTCGCCCGTTGCATTACTGGTTGTTTTAGCTTTCTTGTTAAAGCCTTCTTTTTCCATATAGTTATTAAGCGTACGAGTTAGCGCAGATCTAAAGCCCGCTAAGTGAGTACCACCATCACGCTGTGGAATGTTATTTGTGAAACAGTATATGTTTTCTTGGAACGCATCATTCCACTGCATAGATACTTCAACGCTAATACCATCTTCTTCACGTTCGTGAGTAAAATGGAAAACACCTTTATGTACTGGGTTTTTATTACGATTTAGATATTCAACAAATGCTTGAATACCCCCTTCGTATTTGAAGTGATCTGATTTATTTTCTTCTCGCTCATCCGTTAAGATGATGCTCACACCTGAATTCAAGAATGATAATTCGCGTAATCGTTTGGCTAAAATATCATAATGGAAATCTAAGTTAGTAAACGTTTCAGCACTTGGCCAAAAGCGTAATTCTGTACCTGAGCTATCAGAGTCACCAATAACTGCTAGTGGTGCATCTGGTACACCCATGGTGTAAGTTTGCTCGTGTAACTTACCTTCACGGCGAACAGTTAGTTTTAGTTTTTCTGATAGTGCATTTACAACGGAAACACCCACACCGTGTAAGCCACCTGATACTTTATAAGAGTTATCATCAAACTTACCACCAGCATGAAGTACCGTCATAATAACTTCAGCAGCAGATACACCTTCTTCTTCATGGATTGAAGTTGGAATACCACGACCGTTATCTCGAACAGAGACTGAACCGTCTAAATGAATTGTGACAAAGATGTCATCACAGTGGCCAGCTAAGGCTTCATCAATAGAGTTATCAACGACCTCAAACACCATGTGGTGTAAGCCTGTGCCATCATCGGTGTCCCCTATATACATTCCAGGACGCTTTCTTACTGCGTCTAATCCTTTTAGTACTTTAATACTCGACGAATCGTAATTCTCAGACATGGTTAATCCCACTTATCTTGTTATTAGGTTGCCATGTTTCACGTGGAACATTTGTAGTTCTCGTTGCATGGGTTCCACCACAGCAGAAATACTTTCAGACTCAATTGCAGAGATAAATATTTGAGAATTACAGTGCGACAATAATTGGCCGACCTTCTCTTTTGTATCTTCTCCAAGTTCTGAAGGTAAATCATCTATTAGCAATATAGATTGCTTTTCAGTCTCTGATTCAATCAAACTATTTTGCGTTACTTTTAACGCATAAAGCAATAGTTTCAATTGACCGCGGGAAAATGTATTTTCAACACTATTACCAGAGACACTAAAATTAAAATCGGCCTTATGTGGGCCTTTACTTGTAAAACCTTGGCGGCTATCGCGTTCAAAGTTTTGCTCAAGCGCTTCGCTTAAAGACTCTGTCTCTTTCCAGCCAGCTTGATAGTTTATTTCTAAATCGCTAATAAGCGTTAAGTCTGCACACATTTTATCAAAAAACTGCTGCTTAAACCTACTTATATACGCAATTCTTAAAGTATTTATTTGTTCAGCCAGTCTAACAAATTCTTTATCCCAAAACCTAATTTGGTCAAAATAATTTCTAGGTTTGCTTTTTAATAATGCATTACGCTGCTTTAGTACTTTATTGAATGATTGCCACAAATAAAAGAAGTCTTGTTCCACGTGGAACAATCCCAAATCTAAAAATTTACGACGTTCTTTTGGGCCACCAAAAAATAACGAATAGCTCTCAGGCGTAATAACCTGAACAGGCATGAGTTGTGCGAGCTCAGAGACTCTACGGCTAGTTTTCCCTTGAATCTTAAGCTCTGTATCTCCATTTAAGCTTTTGCTGATACCGATAGGTATAGATAAGTTATAAAGCGCTTTTCGACCATGAATCGTAAACTTACTTTGCTGGTGCTTTATGATGCTTTTATGTTTAGGTGTACGAAATGATTTGCCATGAGAAAGGTAATAAATAGCCTCTAAAAGGCTGGTTTTACCACTGCCATTATCACCGTAAATTACATTAATACCGTTTATAGGCTCTAATGTAAGCGCCTCAATATTTCTAAAATCATTGAGGCTTAAATGACTTAAACTCATAGAACCTTATAAGCGCATTGGCATAACAACGTACATGGCTTCTTCGTCACCTGCACCTTCAATTAATGCACTACTATTTGAATCTGCAAGCGTAAATAAAACATCTTCAGTTTTCAGTGTATTTAACACATCAAGCACATAAGAAACATTAAAACCAATTTCTAAGTCATCGCCTTGGTAATTTACCTCAACCACTTCTTCAGCTTGTTCTTGCTCTGGGTTATTGGCGGTAATTTTTAATAGTCCATTCGATAAATTTAAACGTACGCCTCTAAACTTTTCGTTTGATAAAATAGATACACGTTGAAACGCACTGCGCAACCATTCACGATTTGCGGTAATGACTTTATCACCACCACGAGGTAATACTCGACGATAATCAGGAAAACGACCATCAACCAGCTTGCTGGTAAAAGTAAACTCAGTATCAATAATTCGAATATGGTTAGCGCCAAATTGAATGGTGACCAGTTCTTCGTCGGCAACCATTAGGCGCATAATTTCTTGCACACCTTTACGCGGGATAATTAACTGACGCTGGGTATTTAATGATTGCCCAAGTTGTTTCTGTGCAATCGCTAAACGGTGACCATCTGTTGCGACTGTTTTAATATCAGCATTATCAACTTCAAACGACATACCATTTAAGTAATAACGCACGTCTTGGTTAGCCATTGAAAAGTGAGTGCTTTCCAACAGCTTTCGTAATTCTAATCGAGTTAACTGAAACTCAACTTCACCATCCCACTGCTCTAAATTAGGAAAATCTTCAGCTGCAAGTGTTGTTAATGAAAAGCGGCTTTTGCCACTCGTTAACAGCAGTTGATGATCTTGGCTTGATAAAGTTAACTCACAGCCATCGGGTAAACTTTTACAAATATCGAGCAATTTTTTGGCTGGTAACGTTAGCTTTGTATCTTCAACATCGTCACCAACAAAGACGTTCGCGACTAGCTCAATTTCAAGATCAGTACCTGTCATGGCCAACTGACCATCTACGACCTCTAACAACACGTTAGATAAAATCGGCAAAGTGTGTTTGCGTTCTATAGCACCCGACACTTGCACTAAAGGTTTTAAAAATTGATCTCTTGGTATGGTTATTTGCATAATAAAGTCAGCCTTAAGATGACAATGTTCTTATTAGGTTTTGATAATCTTCTTTCACTTCGTGGCTTTCGTCACGTAGTGATTTAACTTTGCGACACGCATGTAATACGGTGGTGTGGTCACGACCACCAAACGCATCACCAATTTCAGGTAAACTGTGATTAGTGAGTTCTTTTGATAATGCCATAGCAACTTGACGCGGCCTTGCTATAGAGCGACTACGACGTTTTGAAAGTAAATCTGATACACGAATACGGTAATACTCCGCAACAGTGCGTTGAATATTATCAATAGTGACCAGCTTATCTTGCAAAGCAAGTAAATCACGTAGTGCTTCTTTTACAAAGTCGATTGAAATTGGGCGGCCAGTAAAATTAGCGTTGGCAATTACACGGTTAAGCGCACCTTCTAGCTCACGTACATTTGAACGCAGTTTTTTCGCAATGAAAAACGCCACTTCGTGCGGTAAATTAATTTTGCTCTGCTGCGCTTTTTTCATCAAAATAGCGACTCGAGTTTCAAGCTCTGGCGGCTCAATAGCAATGGTTAAACCCCAGCCAAAACGTGATTTAAGGCGGTCTTCAACCCCTTCAATCTCTTTTGGATAACGGTCTGAAGTTAAAATAATTTGTTGGTTACCTTCAAGTAATGCATTGAAAGTATGGAAAAATTCCTCTTGAGAACGCTCTTTGTTAGCAAAAAACTGAATATCATCGATCATTAATGCATCAACACTACGATAATAACGCTTAAATTCTTCAATGGCATTATTTTGCAGCGCTTTTACCATATCTTGTACAAACCGCTCTGAATGCATATACACGATTTTAGCATCTGGCTTATTCGCCATGATGCCATTACCTACCGCATGTAATAAGTGCGTTTTACCTAAGCCGGTTCCGCCATATATAAATACAGGGTTAAAAGCAGCACCAGGGTTATCTGCAACTTGTGTTGCTGCCGCTTTGGCTAGTTGGTTAGATTTACCCTCGACAAAACTATCAAAGGTATAGTTTTCTTTGATATTTGATTTATATCCGGACTTAGGCGCGGGTTCAACAGCTTGCTTAACCGCTTTAGGCGCTTGTTTAGCAGCAGGTTGATTTACGGGGGCTGCACTTTCTACTACTGGAGCGGCCATTTGTGTATTAAGAATCGGCTTACTGCCAACATCAAAACGCAACTCTGGCGCTTCGTCTTTACAGATCTCAACCAATAATTCGTTAATGCGATTAAGGTACTTCTCTCTTACCCAATCAAGCACAAAACGATTAGGCGCATAAATAGTAAGGGTATCTTCGGTACTTTCTGCTTGTAGTGGTCTTACCCACATACTGAACTGCTGCGAAGGCAGTTCATCTTGCAATACATATAAACAACTTTGCCAAACCGACAGATACACAGTTAAACTCCCAAAGATTTAGTTTTTATTCCCGGTCATATTAAAACAACCAAAAATCATACTTTAATTACTATTATTTAGGCAATTTATTAACCCAAGACCGAGTATTATGAAGGTACTTTATCCACAAGTACAAGATTGATTTTTTTGAAAAATATGATCTCGGCCATAAAAAACAGTAACAAGTTGATTTTAAACAAATAATATTTTTAATACTAATGAGTGATCATAACAAAAAAGACACTAGATCGCGATTGAAATATATGATCTAATTTACTTACCCCAAGCTTTTATGCACTTTTTATACAGAGGCTGTGGAAAACTCTATATTAATGATGATCCTATAAGATCCCATAATAAGATCCTTTATAATTAAAGTGTTTGCGCTGTAATTATGATTGACTTTTGCTGCCTTCCTCTATAATATCTCGCGCTCGCAATGGCACCTGTGCCAGGATCGCGACCTGCATAGGATGTTTTAACCTTTAACCGATCGGATGGAATTGTTATGAAAAGAACTTTTCAACCTAGCGTTTTAAAACGCAAACGTGCTCACGGTTTCCGTGCTCGCATGGCAACTGTAAATGGCCGTAAAGTATTAGCTCGTCGCCGCGCTAAAGGCCGTAAAGTTCTTTCTGCTTAATATAAGTGGAAGACTTTAACTTTGGCAGGGAGTTACGTCTGTTAACTCCCTCGCATTACTCTCGCATATTTAATGAACCCGCTCGGGCTGCAACTCCTTTTTTTACCTTATTAGCAAAACCTAATGACCAAGCAAAACCTCGCTTAGGCCTTACAGTTGCTAAAAAACGAGTTAAAAAAGCCTGCCAACGTAACCGTATTAAACGTCTTGCTCGCGAAAGTTTTCGTTTAAATCAGCACACCATTGATAATATCGATATTGTGTTAATGGTTAAAAGTGGCATTGATGAACAGTCAAACGAAGAGCTCACTAAACAATTAACTAAATTGTGGCGTAAAATTAATGAACGCTGCAAACCTGGCGCACCTAAGCCTCCACCATTTAAAAAGCGCCCTAACAAATCGGCTAAATCCAATAAACAAAGCCAATAGCAATAGAATTATACAGTTAATTAAGGTATCTTTAGCTCACCTTTTAATCATGCATTTAAAATTCCGTTTCGGGTGTTTAAATTCATGGTATCAACCCACTAAATCTACACAGAGGATAGAACATCATGAGGTTACTTAAACCACTTGTTGCTTTTCCAAAGTTCTTTTTAGTGTTATTAATTCGCGGTTATCAAAAGTGGATTAGCCCACTGTTAGGCCCGCATTGTCGTTTTAATCCCACCTGCTCAAGTTATGCTATTCAAGCAATTAATTTGCACGGATCAGTAAAAGGCAGTTGGTTAGCGCTCAAACGCATATTAAAATGTCACCCTTTACATTCAGGCGGAGACGACCCCGTACCTGAAAAAACAACCCATATTAACCACCAACACGAGAAATAAGAGCTGTTATGGAATCGCAACGCACGTTTTTATTCATCGGTTTGATGCTTGTATCGTTTTTATTGTTCCAAGAATGGAATAACGACTACAACGCACCTAAAGCCGATCCTAGTGCCAACACACAAACACTACAATCTAACTCACCTGATTCTGATGATTATGTACCTTCATCTACAGATGGTGATTTACCAACTGCAGCAACCAGTGCAAAACGTTCAGTAATCGAAGTTACAACAGACGTATTCACTGTAAAAATTGATACCCGCGGTGGTGATATTGTTGAATCAGACCTACTCCAATATGAAGAAGTAAAAGGTGAAGAAACACCATTTATGCTTTTAGGTGAGTTTGATGGCAATCAATACTTCTCACAAAGTGGCTTAATTGGTTTAAATGGCCCTGACGCTTCAAAAGAAGGTCGCCCAGTTTACAGCACTGAACAAAAAAGCTTTACCCTTGAGGGTGATGAACTTCGTGTTCCTTTAACGTTTACTGATAGCAAAGGTGTTACGTTTACTAAAACCTATGTATTCAAAAAAGGTCAGTACGATGTTGCTCTAGAATACAACGTAAACAACGCCACAGCTGAGCCGATTCAAGTACAGCTTTACACACAAATTAAGCGTACAGTTCAAGAAAAAGGCAACTTAGTTGACCAAAACTACTTAGGTGCTGCTTACGGCTCTAGCGAAGAAAAATATGAAAAGTATAGCTTTTCAGACATGGCTGATAAAAACCTAAGTATCAATACCCAAGGTGGTTATGTTGCCTTTATTCAGCATTACTTTGTAAGTGCTTGGGTACCTGAACAAGAACAACAAAACACCCTTTACAGTTTAATCGCATCAGGTAATGCTGCCATCATAGGTACTAAAGGTGAGCCGGTAAATATTCAAGCTAACCAACAAACTACCATTGGTGCAACGTACTACATGGGCCCGAAAGAGTCTGATACATTAGAAGCGATTCACCCTAACCTAGATTTAACAGTGGATTACGGTTGGTTATGGTTTATCTCACAACCATTATTTGTATTACTAAAATGGTTGTACGGTATTTTAGGTAACTGGGGTCTAGCGATTATCGCTATTACAGTTATTATAAAATCACTAATGTACCCACTTACTAAAGCACAATACACCTCAATGGCGAAGATGCGTGCGCTACAGCCTAAAATGGCTGCACTTAAAGAAAAGTATGGTGATGACCGTCAAAAATTCGGTCAAGCAACGATGGAAATGTACCGCAAAGAAAAAGTTAACCCTATGGGTGGCTGCTTCCCTATTTTGCTACAGATGCCAATCTTCTTAGGTTTGTTCTATGTATTCTTAGAATCAACAGAACTACGTCATGCTGAATTTATATTTTGGTTAACTGACTTATCAGCGAAAGACCCATACTTCATCCTGCCAATATTATTTGGTGCAAGTATGTTTATTACCCAAAAGCTACAACCAATGACAGTGACTGATCCGATGCAGCAAAAGATGATGACTTACATGCCTGTAATCTTCTCTGTGTTCTTCTTATGGTTCCAGTCTGGCCTAGTACTTTACTGGTTAGTGTCTAACCTTATTTCAATCGCGCAAATGCTCTATATTTACCGCGGAATGGAAAAGCAAGGAATAAAAGTAAGGGGCTAACAAACCTTATTACTGAAAAAGGCGACTTAGGTCGCCTTTTTTATTGCCTGTTTTTCAGCACAGCTATTCGCTACAAATAAATCCATAGGTTACAATACGCACATATCGTTATTCATTTAGTTGGCAAATTATTAGCATGATCAATCAAGATACAATTGCAGCCCAAGCAACCGCGCCAGGACGTGGTGGTGTAGGTATTATTCGCGTTTCAGGTAGCTTAGCAAAAAGTGTTGCAGAGCAAATTATTGGTCGTTGCCCTAAAGTACGCTATGCCGACTATGTGCCGTTTAACAGCCTTGCAGGTAAACAGCTTGATCAAGGTATTGCTATTTTCTTTGCGGGCCCTAACTCATTTACCGGCGAAGATGTACTTGAGTTACAAGGCCACGGTGGCCCGGTAGTGCTAGATATGCTATTAAAAGAAATAAGCCAGATAGACGGCGTACGACTTGCTAAGCCGGGTGAATTTTCAGAACGTGCCTTCATGAACGATAAAATGGATTTAACCCAAGCTGAGGCCATTGCTGATTTAATAAATGCAACCAGTGAGCAAGCAGCTAAAAGCGCCTTACAATCGCTTCAAGGTGAATTTTCAAAGCATATTGAGACGCTCGTAGAAAAAGTAATTCACCTGCGTATGTACGTTGAAGCAGCCATTGATTTTCCTGATGAAGAAATCGACTTTCTATCAGACGGTAAAGTCTCAGGTGATTTAAATGCCATAATAGAGCAGCTTTACAATGTCACCAATCAAGCCAAACAAGGCAGTATTATGCGCGAAGGTATGCGTGTTGTTATTGCTGGGCGCCCTAATGCAGGTAAATCAAGCTTACTTAATGCCTTAGCAGGTAGAGAAGCCGCCATTGTCACTGAGATTGCCGGCACAACGCGTGACGTACTGAGAGAACATATCCACATTGATGGTATGCCACTACATATTATTGACACCGCCGGCCTACGTGAAAGCCCAGACCGAGTCGAACAAATCGGTATTGAGCGTGCCTGGGATGAAATAAACCAAGCTGACCGAGTGTTATTTATGCTCGATGGTACAGACACCACAGATACCGACCCACATGCAATTTGGCCGGAGTTTATGGCTAAGCTTCCAGACGGTATGGGGGTGACGGTGATCCGAAATAAGGCTGATTTATCAGGCGATGAAGTAGGTATGAGTGAAAACCAGCAATATCCTGTGATAAGTCTCAGTGCTAAAAATGCTGATGGTATAGAGTTAGTTCGTACTCACTTAAAGGCATGTATAGGGTTTGATGGCGCAACGGAAGGTGGTTTTATGGCACGTCGTCGTCATTTAGATGCATTAGACAATGCCGCCCATCATTTGCATACAGGTAAAGACCAATTAGAGATGCATATTGCTGGTGAAATCTTAGCAGAAGAGCTGCGTTTAACGCAGCATTACCTCAATGAGATTACTGGCGAATTTACTTCTGATGACCTGCTCGGAAAAATATTTAGCTCATTCTGTATCGGTAAATAACAAGGTAAACCAACACCTAAATTAAGTTAATAACCTAATTTATTGATAAATTTAATAGCTTTTAAGTCTTTCTTTAGTTTCATAATATGGGCCTCGAATGGCCCATCGACCTCTTTGTCATAACCATTACTGATCCACCAAATAGGAAATTATTAAGGTTCGAAAGTAAAAGAGCCGATGAGCACCCTACCAAGTCTATTTTAATAAAGAAGATTAGATTAGGGAAACAGATAAATATAGGCTTATTTACCTTCCCGCTTTATTTGAAAAGCCAGTTGTATCCAGAATATGTGAAAACATCGAGTGCTTGCCCCTCAGAGCGCAGCATACCTCTAGAATAACCTTCACTACGCAGAGAAAAGTCAGTCAAGCTAGAAATAGCCCGAAGGGTTGCGAAGCAAAGGGGTCCCGCTTGCGGGGTTCTGATTTATGGCTTTACAGGATTTGAAAGGAGTGGTTACACATATAGATATGTGTAGACCACTAATTCAACTAATAATTTACGTTCGCTTTTCTCATTTTTTATAGTTGTAAAGGTACTTGCTGATCAATTACCAGATCTGATACTTCCCAGTTATAAGCATCCATCAAATTAATCATTTCATTATATACAGGCTGCTCTTTGTCAATGTCTCGGATTGTAAGTAGTAAAGTGAACGGGATTTGAACCCCCTTTGCCTCGTAGCCGTCTCGATCTAAAACCTTAATTCTTAAACGCCAATTTTCAATATTGACACCTCTAGGGAAGCTCTTCTGATAAACTTTTATTGGTGACCACTTGTCACCGTTTTTCACTAAGTCTTCTTCATACAAATGGGAGTCATTTTTTGGAGGTATTCTAGAAGTAAACTTTCCTTCCTTGTCTATTTCACCAAATCCAACTTTTACATCTAACTGGCAGTATTCAAATGCCTGATTTGGATCAAGGTCAGGTTGATATACTAGCGTCATAAAAAATTCACCTCTAACCTTTCCATCTTCAGTCCTAAGACAATCAGGTATAGGAAATGGTAGTTTCTCAACTTCGAAACTTTTTTGAGCATGCCCCTCGAAAGCTAATGTTGTTTCATAGTCGGCAACACTTAAGATCTCTGTAATATCTTGTGGGAGTCCCCATCCATAGTATGGGCGATGTTCATCAATTACGTTACAGCCAAATGATTTATTCGCATTATGTATAAGAAGCGCTTTAACCAAATTAGGCGTAGCGCGCTCTCCAAGTTCTTGGAATAAATTTGCAGCTAGGCTAGATATGATAGGTGTTGCATAACTCGTCCCTATATCGTTTCGTTTATTGCCATAAGGGCATATAGAATTCACGCCTAGTGCTATTGGATTGCCACCCACAACTAATTGATTACCACCAAAGTGAACTAAGTCCGGTTTCTGCACATAATTTGATACGGGACCTTTTCTGGAAAATGGTGATGGTTCCTCATTTTTAACAACACCGTCTACATGTGCAATTGAGCCTATTGTTAAACCTCTAACTGAATCGCCCGGACTAGAAACACCATCGTTTAATTTAGTCGTAGGAGGCCATACTCTTGGTGAATCACAATAGTTTCCAGCTGCAATAATACATAAGCAGTTATATTTATCTTGAAACTCATCTAACATTAATGCCATAGCCGATATCTCAGTCTGAGATACAGGTTCACTGGTGCCTAATGATAAATTCCAGACCTTAATTTCAGGGTGTTCTTCAGCCGTTTCATACATAGAATTCACTATGTTATAAATGTCACCAACATTATTACCAAGTACTTCTACACTGACGACTTTTGATTGGCATGTAGGAAATCTAGGGTCTTGATTGAATAAGTAACTGTTAGTAATCATACCGCTAACAAATGTACCATGATTTAAATCCCTTAAGGCTTCAGGAACGGTCTTCTTTTGGCTTATTACCCAATCAGTTAACGGAGCACAATTCTGACTTACGCCACTATCAACGACCCCTACTACAGGGTAATTTACTAAAGGGTCAGGGGATTTAATATCTGCGGGTGAAGGTGTAACACCAGAGTTTTCCATTGGTTGAATAATAATACTATTAGATACAATGGCACTTTGAACTGTTACGATATTAGGAAGTTTCTCTAACAAACGCTCTACATTTGAGCTTACTTTATATAATCTTACAGATTCAGAGCGATGCTTTTCCCATTCACATTCAAGGTGATTTAGTGTCAATTCAAAATCTGCATCTACTTTTTGATTTAGCTTTTCTGCAGAATACCGAAACAAACGAACGATAATTCCATCACTTTTGTCTTCAGGGACTGAGATTGGAGCCGTATATGCTTTGATTGTTTTTATTGCAGACAAAGCTTTAATACCGTTCTTAGTATTAATGCTATATATTTCTCCCTCGAGCTTATTTAAACCAGAACTATGTACCTCAATCAACATATTCCCATAACCAGCATCCCCAAAAAAAGGGCATGTTCGTTCGTTGAATATATCTGTTGGCCGATGAGACTTTGCAATAGCATTATCTTCTAGCTCTACTACAGCAGTACATACATCTAAATTACTTGATGATAGGCTCTTTTTTATTGAAGTAAGTGAACTAACTAACTCTTCTCTAAAATCATCACTAACTTTTTTTAAAGGAGCGTTACTACCTCCACCATTTACTTCTGGTTGGTAGTAGTCTTCAGCTGAAAACTCAACATGCTTTATCGGATTTTTCCCTTTACTCATTATTTGTTTTCCTTAAGTAATTTGCTGATGTAACTAGGAGAAACCCCCCACAGTTCAGCTAATAGTTTTCCAGTAAATATACTTGGGTTAACAGCTTTTAATCTAGGTATTGAGGTCTGCTTCGATTCTAGATCATTAAAGTTTAACCATATGTGGCTCACCATAAGTAGCTCTTTCAATAATCCTAAATACGAGGGAAGCTCATCATTTATTACTACATGCCTCAAATACTCAAATGCAGCTATTTCAATCTCAGCACCAGTCATACCTTCTGAAGCTTTAACACAAATATCAAATACGCCCATGTCGATATCAAAATTTTGAAATATTGATTCAATTAACCTTCTTCTTTCCCTCTCTTTTGGAGGTATTAATTCAAGTTTGTAATGAAAGCGCCTTCCTACTGCTGGATCTAGCAAATGAACGTGATTAGTTGCAGCAACCAAAACAGTATCACCCAAATTATCTATATTTTGTAATAGACTCACGACTACACGCTTTAACTCACCAATCTCATTTTTGTCGTCTCGAGCTTTGGCAATAGCATCAAACTCATCAAGAAATAGAACACAAGGCTCATTTTGAGCATATTCTAATAATAAACGAATGTTTTTAGATGTAGAGCCCAAATAAGATGATATCAAGGCATCAGCTCTTGCAGTAACTAATGGAAGATCAAGTTTTGCAGCCAGAAAATTAGCTAGTTTGCTCTTACCTGTTCCTGGTTGGCCGTGTAGTAAAAGAGTTGGGTTTAATGGAATTCCAACAGCTTTTAACTTGTCCTTTTTATGCAGATACTCAATAAATGCATCTACTGTTTTTTCATTCTCATTAGAAAGAAAAACGAGTGAATCTTCAATGCTTGGTGTTGTTTTATCAGCTAAGGAAAATCTATTATCTTTTTCAACAGGAACAGGCCTGTCTAACTTAGTTAACGAAAATGATGCTGCTTTAGTTTTAGCTGTAAGGCTAGAGATATTATCACTTAATCCCTTTGCAGCTAACTTTTCACCTTCTTTGGATAGCTTTTCGATCAACTGTTGAGTGTAAGCTGTAACCAAAACTTTATCTTCACTCATTGCGCCACGAACGATATGAGATATTTCATTAAAATACTTCATTATTAACCAGAACAAGAAATTAATTAACTTATTGTACAACAAAATAAACCAATATTCCTCTTAAATAAACATACATATAAAATAAAAGTAAGTTTATAGGCTACTTTCACTTGAGTCGTCCGTCGAGGCCACAGCTCATGATGCCTCGACACCCAATCCGCCTTAAAAAGGTGTTGCAACCTCTGATCACTGTGATAATTTTAATATTGAACTCGCTCGAAATGAGCATCAAAAAAAGGGCGTATTTCACTGCCCGCAACACTTTTCTGGGAGCTGCATTCGCAGCATTATGGATCACACGACCACCCCCTATAAACAACACAAATATAAACCACTGTAGTTCGCGCTGTATTTCAACAGAAATCACACAGCTCAGCTTTGTTGCTTTAGACCCGTTAGCTTTTTTAAACTCACAAGGAAGGTAAAATGAACAAATGAGGGTATCGTTTTTAACAACTGATAAGCTGGTGGAAAAGTATTACAGGAGAAGATTGCACTAGCTCGTGCAAAGAAAATGGTGAACAAAGTTCGTGTCAGTATCTTTAAATCAACATGGATTAGCACAATTTTTGCTAATACATGCGAAGCTGTTACCTGAAAACTATAAAAAACTTACACTCAAAAAGCCAAAAACAACCAATTAATACTGCTTTAGATCTCGATCTGTAAAATTTGTTATCCACAATTGCTGCTGATCGAGCCTTATTTAGCTGAACGAGGAATAAATAACTAATTAATTTTAGCTACGCCCCTCGGGTTTGTTCAATAAAACCACAAAAATGCACTTAATTTGTAATTTTAAGTCGATTACTAATAAATTTTCAGTTTTATTAAAATCCATAGCCTAACAAAATGATCGTTATCAACAAGCTTTCTATCCACAATCAAATATAGAGCGTCAAAGCACTTAAAAAATCGTAATTAAGATTAACGACGAAATTAAAGATCAAAAGCTTAGGCCATATAACTGGCAATAACATAATTAAAGAACAGAGCTTTCTTACTATTTATCAACAGCTTGATCATAAGATTACAATTAGGAATATATTATTTTATATAACAAAATCATAAACTTAATGCATCATTAATTTTGTTGTATAGTTTTACACCATAAAAACTTATACAAAGATCGATTATCTACTTTACTGCACAATAAACTTGTTTATCATAACCATCAAATCTAGCAGGAAAGCGATCAAGAAAAACATGTATTCAGTAAACATTATTATCGGTAGTCAAATGGGATCTGCAGAATATGTAGGTGAACAACTAGCCGAGCAGTTAATATCGCAAGGGATCACCACTGAAGTACATGATCAACCTGACTTTTCACAAATAGATCAAGCAAACACTATTTGGCTATTATGCACCTCAACATATGGTGCGGGTGACTACCCTGAAAACCTATTACCCTTTATTAATGATCTTAACCAAGTTGATGATCTAAAAGGACTAAAATTCAGTGTTATTGGTCTCGGTGATACCAGTTACGATACCTACAACCTAGCTGGTCGTAATTTAGAACAACTACTTATAAGTAAAGGAGCTGAGTGTACAGCAGCAAGGTTAGAACTGAATATTTTGGATGAAGAGCTACCAGAAGACACTGCTTTAGCCTGGTTACCTGAGTGGATCGAAATAAACAACCTTAAAACACAGTGATCTAATATAAGTCCACCAGCTAAAGTTATACACAATTTATCTATAATTTAGATCGGATTGTGGATAAGCTATGATCTAATTGCGTTTTAAAGGGGTGTTATCCATTGGATAAGATCCGAAGTTAAACCCCCTGTGCATAAATAGCCTTTTTGATCAGAGCTTATATCTACCTTGATCCGATCATATAAACACCTTTAGATCGGATCTAACTTCATGTTTTTAATTATAAACTAAACCTTATCAACAGAAATGGCGATCACTAGTAGTAATAGAAATAAAAGATCTCTTTAAAAGATCCTTTATATTATTAGAGATCACTTACTTAGATCTTGGCGAGAGTTTAATCATTTATCTTCTGTCAATTTATAGGTAGAATACGTTCCCCTTGGTAGTTTGCTGGTTGATTTAAGTAGGATCCTGAAATGATTTTTCACGAAAATTTTGATGTTATTGTTGTTGGTGGTGGACACGCTGGTACAGAAGCTGCGCTTGCTGCTGCACGAATGGGTATGAGCACCCTGCTGCTAACTCACAATATGGATACTCTTGGTCAAATGTCATGTAACCCAGCAATCGGTGGGATTGGCAAAGGTCACCTGGTAAAAGAAATTGATGCTCTAGGTGGCGCAATGGCGCAAGCTATTGATAAAGGTGGGATCCAATTTCGTACATTAAATTCATCTAAAGGCCCTGCTGGTTCGTGCAACTCGTGCACAAGCTGATCGCGCTCTTTATAAAGCTGCTATCCAAGATATTTTACAAAACCAAGCTAACTTAAAGATCTTTCAACAATCGTGTGATGATCTTATTGTTGAAAATAATCAAGTTAAAGGTGTAGTTACCCAAATGGGATTACGCTTTAGCGCGCCTTCTGTTGTATTGACCGTTGGTACTTTCCTTGGTGGTCAAATTCATATTGGCCTTGAGAATTTTAAAGGTGGCAGAGCTGGTGATCCACCTTCAATTGCATTAGCCGATCGCTTACGTGAGCTACCATTTCGTGTTGATCGTTTAAAAACGGGTACTCCACCACGTATTGATGCGCGTACAGTTGACTTTAGCAAAATGCAAGAGCAACCAGGGGATGCGCCTACACCGGTATTTTCATTTTTAGGAAAGCAATCAGATCATCCGCAACAGATCCCATGCTATATCACCTATACCAATGAAAAAACGCATGATGTGATCCGCAATAATTTACATCGTTCACCTATGTATTCAGGTGTGATCGAAGGTATTGGCCCACGTTACTGCCCTTCTATAGAAGATAAAATTGTTCGTTTTGCAGATAAAGACAAGCACCAAATCTTTGTTGAGCCTGAAGGCCTTACTTCTTACGAGCTTTATCCAAACGGTATTTCAACAAGCTTGCCTTTTGATGTACAACTAGAGATTGTGCAATCCATTGCCGGTTTTGAAGATGCTCATATTTGTCGTCCGGGCTATGCTATTGAATATGATTTTTTTGATCCTCGTGATTTAAAAAAATCGCTCGAAACTAAATTTATTGATGGTTTATTCTTTGCTGGCCAAATCAATGGCACCACAGGTTATGAAGAAGCCGGTGCACAAGGATTAATAGCCGGCATGAATGCGGCATTACAAGTTCAAGGTAAAGAGCCTTGGACACCACGTCGTGACGAAGCCTATGTGGGTGTACTTATTGATGACTTAACAACACTCGGTACTAAAGAACCATACCGTATGTTTACTAGTCGCGCTGAGTACCGTTTATTACTACGTGAAGATAATGCTGATATTCGTTTGACTGCAAAAGGTCGTGAGTTAGGTCTTGTTAATGACGAGCGTTGGCAGTCATTTAATGAAAAAATGGATGTGATCGCCAAAGAATCACAACGTATAAAAGAAACCTGGATCCACAAAGATCACGCTGTTATTGATCAAGTAAACAGTTTGCTTAAAACACCTTTAGTGCGTGAAGCTAGTTTAGAAGATCTTCTGCGTCGTCCTGAAATTCGTTATAACGATCTTATGGCTATTGATGGCCTCGGATCTGAGTTTGATAATGCACTGGCACTTGAGCAAGTTGAGATCCATACTAAATATGCAGGCTACATTGCACGCCAGCAAGATGAGATCAACAAACAACTGCGTCATGAAGAAACTGTATTGCCAAAAGATTATGATTATTCGACTGTTTCGGGGTTATCAAATGAAGTTGTTGCTAAGTTAACAGAGGCGCGTCCGGATACCATTGGCCAAGCATCGCGTATTTCTGGTATCACCCCTGCAGCTATTTCGCTATTATTAGTGTATCTAAAGAAGCAAGGCTTGTTACGTAAAATTGCGTAATAATTAAGGAATACTGTGTTACAGCAACAATTGACCTCTTTGTTAGCGCAAACTGATATTGCGCTAACCGAAAAACAACAGCAACAACTTGTTCAATATGTTGAGCTACTTAACAAATGGAACAAAGCATATAACTTAACCTCAGTGCGAATGCCTGAAGAAATGATGATAAAACACATCATGGATAGCTTAGTTGTTGCACCTCACCTACCCGGTCATCATTATATTGATGTTGGAACGGGCCCTGGCTTACCTGGTATTGTATTAGCAATTGCGTTACCTGATACTCAGTTTGTGTTATTAGATAGCTTAGGCAAACGCGTACGTTTTTTAATGCAAGTTAAACATGAGTTAGGCCTTAAAAATGTAACCCCAGTTCAGTCTAGAGTTGAAGAATATCAACCAAGTGTTAGATTAGATGGTGTTTTAAGCCGCGCATTTGCTTCATTACAAGATATGGTTGACTGGTGTTCGCACTTGATTGATCATTCAGGTAAATTTATAGCATTAAAAGGTGTTTTTCCTAGTGACGAGCTAGAATCATTACCTGCTGGCATTAAATTTGAGCAAAAAATAGCATTGGAAGTTCCAGAGTTAGATGCACAAAGACATTTAATTATTCTTTCTAAAGACTAGGGATCAGAGCACTGTGGCAAAAGTCATCGCAATAGCAAATCAAAAAGGCGGCGTGGGTAAAACCACTACAGCTGTAAATTTAGCAGCTTCAATGGCGGCAACAAAACGCAAAGTGCTATTAATCGATTTAGATCCGCAAGGTAACGCAACCATGGGTAGCGGTATCGATAAATACAGTGATGTTGCCACTATCTATGACTTATTAATCGAAGATAAGCCGATTGATGATGTTGTCTGTAAAGAAACATCAGGCGAGTATCATTTAATCGCCGCGAATGGTGATGTGACTGCGGCTGAAGTTAAATTAATGGAATTGTTTGCTCGCGAAGTCCGTTTGCGAAATGCACTTGAAAAAATATCAGATCAATACGAGTTTATCTTTATAGACTGCCCACCTTCATTAAACATGTTGACCGTTAATGCAATGGCCGCTGCTGACTCTATTTTAGTGCCTATGCAGTGTGAGTATTATGCTCTTGAAGGTTTAACCGCTTTAATGGATACCATCACCCAATTAGCAAAACTGGTAAACCCTAAATTACAAATTGAAGGTATTTTGCGCACTATGTATGATCCGCGAAATCGTTTAGCTAATGATGTATCTGAGCAATTAAAACAACACTTTGGTGATAAAGTATACCGTACAGTGATCCCTCGTAATGTTCGTTTAGCTGAAGCCCCTAGTTTTGGTGCTCCAGCCATGTATTATGACCGGGCATCAAGTGGCGCTAAAGCCTATTTAGCACTTGCCGGTGAAATGTTACGCAGAAAAGAAAAAACATCTCCTATTGTCGCCTAACTTTGAGGTAAAAAAATAACATGTCTGCTAAAAAACGCGGTTTAGGCCGAGGACTCGATGCTTTACTTAGTTCATCAAAACCAGCACCAAACCAAACAGAAAGTGTTCAAGATAGTGTGCCTACGGTGGATACAGCTGCCTTAGAACAGCCAAAAAGTGAATTACAAAAGTTAGCTATTGAGTTTTTACATTCGGGTAAATACCAGCCGCGTAAAGATATGTCAGAAGAAGCGCTGGAAGAATTAGCAAGCTCGATTCGATCGCAAGGTATTATTCAACCAATTGTTGTTCGCCCTATTGCACAAAATAGTTACGAAATTATCGCTGGTGAGCGACGCTGGCGTGCAGCGCAACTTGCTAAGCTTGAGTTTGTACCCTGTATTATTAAAGACGTACCAGATGAAGCGGCTGTAGCCATTGCACTGATTGAGAATATTCAGCGAGAAGATTTAAATGCCATGGAAGAAGCCATTGCATTAAACCGCTTACTCAACGAATTTGAATTAACTCATCAACAAGTGGCTGATGCTGTAGGTAAATCACGTACAACAGTGACCAATTTACTGCGTTTAAATAATTTAAATGACGATGTTAAAATATTGTTAGAACATGGTGATATAGAAATGGGCCATGCACGTTGTTTATTAGCCCTAGAAGGTGAACCTCAATCAGACGCTGCTCGATTGGCAGTTGCTAAAGCATTAACGGTACGCGAAACTGAAAAATTAGTCCGTTCAATTTTAGAGCCTGCGCCTAAAAAAGAAATTGTAGAAAAAGATCCAGATGTCAAACAGTTAGAACTGCAATTAGCAGATAACTTAGGCGCAAAAGTGGAAATTAACTACAACAAAAAAGGTAAAGGTAACTTGGTTATTTCTTACACTAACCTTGATGAGTTAGACGGGATTTTAAACCGTATAAACCAAGACTATTCCCAGCATTAATTAATATCATGTCCAAAATGAGACAATTGTCTCATTTTTTGCACCACAATACACCGACTCAAGTTGCAAAACTGGTAGGATTCAGTATAATTTCGCCAGTTTTCATACCCTGACAAATAGAACGCTAATAAGGTTAACTAAACGTGACTAATAAGTTAGCAGCGCCTTATCAATTGGCTGCATTTAAATTAATCTGTTTGCAAGGTAGTGTAGCATTGGTTGCTGCCATAATTGTTTTCATCGGTTGGGGAGTAGAAGCCGGGCTCTCAGCATTAGCTGGAGGCGCTGTAGCAGTACTTCCCCACTGTGTATTTGCCATCTATGCATTCAGGTATATGGGTGCAAGTAAGGTAAATCAAGCGTATTCCTCGCTAAAACGAGGCAACGCACTAAAATTTTTGCTGACAATCATATTGTTTGCACTAGTACTTAAGCATTTTTCGGTAATTTTATTACCTTTTTTTAGTATCTATGTACTGGTGTTATTAACTGGATTGTTCGCACCCGTTTTTTTTAAACATTAACTTTTGGGATATAACATGGCTGCAGAAGAAGTTACTCTATCTAGCCATATTCAGCACCACTTAACCAATGCTAAGATGTGCTCGACCGATGCTGGTCTTGCCTTCAATAAAGCATGTACGGACAGTGGTTTCTGGACATGGCATGTAGATACCCTCGCATGGTCTATCGGTTTAGGTCTTATATTTTTATGGATCTTCCGTAGTGCCGCTAAAAAATCAACACTGGGTGTACCAGGTAAATTTCAATGTTTTATTGAAATGATCGTAGAGTTCGTTGGCGACAACGTACGCGATACCTTCCACGGTAAGAGCAAGCTTATTGCACCATTAGCATTAACAATATTCGTGTGGATATTCTTAATGAACTTAATGGATTTAATACCAGTTGATTTTCTACCTGCATTTGCTGGTGTTGTTGGCGAAACTGCATTTGGTATGGATTCACACGACGTATACATGAAAATCGTACCTACTACTGACATCAACTTAACAGCTGCGTTAGCGCTAGGTGTTTTCTTATTGATGATCGGTTACTCAATTAAAATCAAAGGTATCGGTGGTTTTATTAAAGAACTAACACTTCACCCGTTTAGTTCAAACAATACAGCTATGCAGATTCTTTTAATCCCATTCAACCTATTACTAGAGCTTATAGCATTGGTTTCTAAGCCATTTTCACTGGCTCTGCGTTTGTTCGGTAACTTATATGCAGGTGAGTTAATCTTCATCCTTATAGGTGCTATAGGTTTAATGCAACTACCGTTGCACTTTGTGTGGGCTGTATTCCATATCTTGGTAATTGTATTGCAAGCATTCGTATTTATGATGCTAACAATCGTATACCTAAGCATGGCAAGTTCGGATAATCACTAATTACTATATTTACAATTTTACTTTTAACTTTAATTTACAATTGAAACTTTGGAGAAAAAAATGGAACTAATGATCGGTCTTAAGTATATCGCTGTAGCTTTACTTATCGGTTTTGGTGCAATCGGCACTGCAATCGGCTTCGGTAACATGGGTGGTAAATTCCTAGAAGCATGTGCACGTCAACCTGAACTTGCTCCTTCACTACAAGTTAAGATGTTCATCCTAGCTGGTCTAATCGATGCTGTAGCAATGATTGGTGTTGGTATCGCGATGGTATTGTTGTTCGTACTTTAATTTTATTTTTTGAACAGCTTACTATTTAAGGAGGAGCGGTTGTGAACTTAAACGCCACTCTTATCGGTGAATTAATTGCATTTACGGTGTTCGTACTTTTCTGTATGAAGTTCGTATGGCCACCACTAAACGGTGCAATTGAAGCTCGCCAAAAGAAAATCGAAGATGGTTTAGCTGCCTCTGATAGAGCCGAGAAAGACTTAGAACTAGCGCAACAGAAAGCTGCAGAACAGCTTAAAGATGCAAAGGCTCAAGCGGCAGATATCATTGAACAAGCTAAAAAGCGTGCCGTGCTAATTGTTGACGAAGAAACTGTTCGTGGTCAGCAAGAGCGTGAAAAAATTATTGCTCAAGGGCACTCTGAAATTGAATCAGAGCGTAACCGTGTGACAGAAGAGCTACGTAAGCAAGTAGCAACTCTGGCAGTGGTTGGCGCAGAAAGAATTTTAGAGCGCGAAATCAATCAAGCCGCACATAGTGACATCGTTGAAAAACTTGTCGCTGAGCTGTAATTAGGAGGGTATGAGCATGTCTGAATTGACTACTATCGCTCGCCCATACGCTAAAGCGGCTTTTGAACTTGCCGTTGAAAAAGGCGCTATTGATAGCTGGAATGACATGTTGTTCTTTGCTGGCCACGTTGCCAGCAATGAACAGGCATCTACCATTTTAGCTGGATTGCCTACTGCTACTGCACAAGCTGAGTTATTTATTAACTTATGTGGTGAGCAGCTCAACGAACAAGGTCAGAACCTAGTTAAGGTGATGGCTGAAAATGGACGTTTGATTGCACTACCTGAAGTTGCTCATTTATTTTCTGCTTTAAAAGCAGATTATGAAAAAAGAAATCGATATTGATGTGATTTCGGCAACACCTCTTGCTGCAGCGCAGCAAGAATCACTGGTAGCGGCACTTGAAAAACGTTTCGCACGCAAAGTTAAGCTGAATTGTAGTGAAGACGCTACAGTAGTTGGCGGCCTTATTATTAAGGCGGGTGACACTGTAATTGACGGCTCTTTACGCGGTAAATTAAATCGCTTAGCCACAACACTACAATCGTAATTGGGAAAAAGAGCATGCAACTTAATTCCACTGAAATTTCAGATCTGATCAAACAACGTATTGAGAAGTTCGAAGTTGTAAGTGAAGCTCGTAACGAAGGTACTATCGTATCTGTTACGGACGGTATCATCCGCATCCACGGTCTAGCTGACTGTATGCAAGGTGAGATGATTGAGCTTCCTGGCAACCGTTATGCTATCGCACTAAACCTTGAGCGTGACTCAATTGGTGCAGTAGTAATGGGTCCTTACGCTGACCTTACAGAAGGCGTAAAAGTATACACAACTGGTCGTATCTTAGAAGTTCCTGTTGGTGCGGGTCTACTTGGTCGTGTTGTTAACACACTAGGTGCTCCTATCGATGGTAAAGGCGCTTTAGATAACGACGGGTTTGAACCTGTAGAAAAAATTGCACCAGGTGTAATCGAGCGTCAATCAGTAGATGAGCCAGTACAAACTGGTTACAAATCTATCGATGCTATGATCCCAGTTGGTCGTGGTCAGCGTGAGCTTGTTATCGGTGACCGCCAAACAGGTAAAACTGCACTAGCAATCGATGCAATCATCAACCAAAAAGACACAGGCGTTAAGTGTGTGTACGTAGCGGTTGGTCAAAAAGCATCTACTATTGCTAATGTAGTACGTAAATTAGAAGAGCACGGTGCACTTGCAAATACTATCGTAGTTGTAGCATCTGCTTCTGAATCTGCGGCACTTCAGTACTTAGCACCGTTCTCGGGCTGTACTATGGGTGAATACTTCCGTGACCGTGGTGAAAACGCATTAATCGTATATGATGATTTATCTAAGCAAGCTGTTGCTTACCGTCAAATCTCATTGCTACTTAAGCGTCCACCAGGCCGTGAAGCATACCCAGGTGACGTATTCTACCTTCACTCGCGTCTTTTAGAGCGTGCATCACGTGTAAACACTGATTACGTTGAAAAGTTCACTAACGGTGAAGTGAAAGGTAAAACAGGTTCATTGACGGCATTGCCTATCATTGAAACTCAAGGCGGCGACGTTTCTGCGTTCGTACCGACAAACGTTATCTCTATCACCGATGGTCAGATCTTCTTAGAAACTGACTTATTCAACTCAGGTATCCGTCCGGCAGTAAATGCTGGTATCTCGGTATCGCGTGTTGGTGGTGCTGCACAAACTAAAATCGTTAAGAAACTAGGTGGCGGTATCCGTCTAGCCCTAGCTCAGTACCGTGAATTAGCTGCGTTCTCGCAGTTCGCGTCTGATCTTGATGATGCTACTCGTGCTCAACTTGAGCATGGTGAGCGTGTAACAGAGCTAATGAAGCAGAAACAGTACGCACCAATGTCTGTTGCTGAAATGTCTTTGTCGTTATTCGCAGCTGAGAAAGGTTACTTGCAAGATATCGAAATCTCAAAAATCATGGATTTCGAAGCGGCATTAATTTCTTTCGCAAATAGCACATACGCAGAGCTTATGGCTCAAATCAATGAAACTGGTAACTACAACGCCGAGATCGAAGCGCAGCTTAAAGAACTTCTAGAGAAGTGTAAGTCTACGCAAACTTGGTAATTTAGTTATTAATGGTGCGCTTTATATCCTAAAGCACACCTTGATTCGGAGAGAGAGTCATGGCCAGCGGAAAAGAGATTAAAAGCAAGATCGGCAGTATTAAAAATACTCAAAAGATCACTAGCGCAATGGAAATGGTTGCTGCGTCTAAAATGAAAAAGGCGCAAGAACGAGTGGCTTCAAGCCGTCCATACGCTGAAAAATTACGTAAAGTGATTGGTCGTGTTGCTCAAGCAAATCTTGATTTTACTCACCCGTTCTTAGAAGAACGTGAAGTAAAACGAGTTGGTTATATTGTTATCTCTACTGACCGTGGTCTATGTGGCGGCTTAAACTCAAATGAGTTTAAGAAAGTTGCATTAGACATTAAAGCGTGGAAAGAGAAAGGCGTAGATGCTGATTTTGCTACTTTAGGTAGTAAAGCAGCTGGCTTCTTTCAACGTTTTGGTGGTCAAGTGCTTGCTAAAAAAGCAGGTCTTGGAGATAAGCCTTCAGTACAGGACGTAATTGGTCCGGTAAAAATAATGCTAGATGCATTCTCTGAAGGTAAAATTGACCGTTTATTCCTGGTATATAACAACTTTGTTAATACCATGAAGCAAGAGCCAATAGTAGATCAGTTACTCCCTTTGCCAAAAGCTGAAGAAGAAGTATCTACACATGCGTGGGATTACTTATATGAACCAAACCCAGAGGCTATTTTAGAGTCTTTGTTAGTTCGCTTCATTGAGTCTCAAGTATACCAAGGTGTAGTTGAAAACGCTGCCTCTGAACAGGCTGCCCGCATGGTTGCAATGAAAGCTGCAACTGATAATGCCGGTGACCTTATGGATGAGTTACAGCTTGTATATAACAAAGCTCGCCAAGCAGCAATCACACAAGAAATTAGTGAGATTTGTTCTGGTTCAGCAGCAGTTTAATGCTTCAGGCAAAGATTAACGAGAGGAATAGACATGAGTTTAGGTAAGGTCGTCCAAATTATCGGCGCCGTTGTGGATATCGAATTTCCACAAGACAGCGTGCCAGCCGTATATGACGCGCTAAAAGTAACAGATGGCGATTTAGCTGGTTTGACTTTAGAAGTTCAACAGCAGCTAGGTGGCGGTGTGGTACGTACTATCGCACTAGGTACTACAGACGGTTTACGTCGTGGTGCTTCAGTAGAAAACACAGGCGAAGCAATTCAAGTTCCAGTTGGTACTAAGACCCTAGGTCGTATCATGAACGTACTTGGTGAGCCAATTGATGAAGCAGGTCCAATCGGTGAAGACGAGCGTATGTCTATCCACCGTGCAGCACCTACTTACGAAGAGCAATCAAGCTCAGTTGAACTTTTAGAAACGGGTATTAAGGTAATCGACCTTGTATGTCCATTCGCTAAAGGTGGTAAAGTTGGTTTATTCGGTGGTGCCGGTGTTGGTAAAACCGTAAACATGATGGAACTTATCCGTAACATCGCAATCGAGCACAGCGGCTACTCAGTATTCGCAGGTGTTGGTGAGCGTACACGTGAGGGTAACGATTTCTACCATGAAATGAACGATTCAAACGTACTTGATAAAGTATCGCTTGTATACGGTCAGATGAACGAGCCACCGGGTAACCGTTTACGCGTAGCGTTAACTGGTCTTACTATGGCTGAGAAGTTCCGTGACGAAGGTCGCGATGTACTTTTCTTCGTAGATAACATCTACCGTTACACACTTGCAGGTACTGAAGTATCAGCACTTCTTGGTCGTATGCCATCAGCGGTAGGTTACCAGCCTACACTAGCTGAAGAAATGGGTGTATTACAAGAGCGTATCGCATCTACTAAGACGGGTTCAATTACTTCAATCCAAGCGGTATACGTACCTGCGGATGATTTAACGGATCCATCTCCAGCAACAACGTTTGCTCACTTAGATGCAACAGTAGTACTTTCACGTGATATCGCTTCACTTGGTATCTACCCTGCGGTAGACCCACTTGATTCATCTTCACGTCAACTTGACCCACAAGTAATTGGTCAAGAGCACTACGATACAGCACGTGGCGTTCAAACAGTTCTTCAGCGTTATAAAGAACTTAAAGACATCATTGCGATCCTAGGTATGGACGAGCTTTCTGACGAAGATAAGCAACTTGTATCTCGTGCACGTAAAATCCAACGTTTCCTATCTCAGCCATTCTTCGTGGCAGAGGTATTTACAGGTGCGTCAGGTAAATACGTTTCACTTAAAGACACAATTGCAGGCTTCAAAGGTATCTTAAACGGTGAGTTTGATGATATGCCAGAGCAAGCGTTCTACATGGTTGGCTCTATTGAAGAAGCTCAAGAAAAAGCCAAAAGCATGTAATTAGGAGGGTAGTATGGCAGCTATGACTGTACATCTTGACGTAGTAAGTGCTGAAGAGAAATTATTTTCTGGTTTAGTTGAATCTATTCAAGTAAGTGGTAGTGAAGGTGAACTAGGTGTTAATGCTGGTCACGCTCCACTACTAACTGCCCTTAAACCTGGTATGGTACGTTTAGTTAAGCAATTTGGTGAAGAAGAACTCATCTATATTGCTGGCGGTACACTAGAAGTTCAACCGAACATAGTGACCGTACTTGCTGATACAGCTGTTCGTGGTGAAGACCTAGACGAAAAAGCTGCAGAGCAAGCTAAACGTGACGCTGAAGCCCAAATGGCAAAAGGTGCATCTGCTGAGCTTGATTACAATCAAGCCGCAATGCAACTAGCTGAAGCAATTGCTCAGCTACGCGTTATTCAGCAATTACGTAAAAAGTAAGCCTATCTGGTTTTTAAAAGCCCACTTTATGTGGGCTTTTTTGTGTCTGAATAGATGACACTGAAAGATTTAGCTGTTAACCTGCGGTTAATGGGAAATGGTGGTTTATTATGGAGATCAAGCTATAAATAAGCTGCTATAAGGATATTATGTAAGCGAAAAAATGAAACAAGCAGAGTTTCCGGATTCAGTAGTAGAAGTAAAGTTTGGTGCTTGGTGTTTAAATATAAAGCGGCAAATAATTAGTGATGGCATCGTTGAAAAAGAGCTAGAGCCACTACTGTTTAAAATTTTAAGTTATCTCATCTTAAATCAAAGTACTATTATCACCCGCCAAAATCTAATCGATGATGTTTGGTGTCAAAGTTACGTTGATGATAACGCCATAAATCGCGCGATATCAGAACTTCGAAAAATCTTAAAATCCCCAAACCAAGCTGCTTTAGTTGTCAAAACACATTACAGAAAAGGGTATAGTTTTGTACCCGATATTGAAATTATAGAAGGAGGTTACCAAACCCCGAACTCAACACCAGTCAATGACCTAGATGCTAAAGAAGCCGCTAAGCCAGTGACAAAAAAATACAGTGTTTGGTTATTTGCCTTAATGACCATTCTGTTAGCAAGCATTGTAGTTAGTATATTTATGTGGACTGTTAAAAAGGACGAAGTAAAAGTTACTGATAGAAACTACCAAGAAGAAATATTATCCATGAAAGAAGGGGTGCATTCTTTTCTCTCACTTTCGCCTAATGAGAAAAATTTAGTTTTTACACTTATAAAATATGCAACTTCAGAGTTTATTTTAATTAATAAAGAGCTTGCTACGGGAAAAGAAAAACTATTAATTAAACCTGGCTATGAACTACACCCAGTTGGTTGGTCTCATAACAATAATGAGATTATCTACTGGCAAAGTAATGGCTTGGATTGTCAGGTATTTATTGTTGATAGTAACTTTGCTGGCGAGAGTAGATATTTGTTTGATTGCTCACATTTGCCTTTTTTTTGGGGAGGGTATTAATGATACTAACCTCGTATATTCTAAATTTGGTTATCGTAATCGGGATGAGCTTGCTGTATTGATGAATCGTAACCTCATAACAGGTGAAGAGTATCAAATAAGCTCTCCGAACCTAAACTCTTACGGTGATAAATTTTTAGCGCATATAGAAGGTAAAAATAAAGTAGTTTTTGAACGGCATCAATTTGGTTTTAGTGAGTTGTACATTACAGATATTGAGGGGGAGCTCAAACTCATCTGTTTACGACTAAAAATCGTATCTGGACATTGAAGTATAACCAGGAGTTAGATTCATTACTTTGGTACGACAATGTAGACAACATTTTATTTCAGTACTCTTTATCCGAGCAAAAACTATTAAGTAAAACATCAATGCAAGGAGTGTCGCTTTACTCTATGACCCTACCAATTAGTCCAAATGAAATGTTGGCTTTTCAATATCCTTACAATGCTGATATTAATAAAATTGATTTAAACAGCTTTAATTTATCCGATTCATTAACTGATAGTGATTTACTTGTTCACATATTCCCGCAAGTAACGAATAATGGAGATATATTTTTTCTTAGTGCAAAAAATGATTTAGGGACTAGTCGTTCCTATAAATTGCAAGTTCTGGATGAAACAACAAAAAATATAAACACAAAATCGAGTATTGATTTTAATCCGCTATTAAGAGTGTCACGAGATGGTGAAGAGGCGTTACGAGTCACTACAAAGACGATAGAAATTCGTGATACTGAGCTGATTAATTTAAAAGACTCTATTCAGGTTAATAATACTATTGTTAACACTGAGTTTTTGATAAATAAAAATATAGGCTTTATTGTACGTAGTAGTCATTCTTCGGGTAATTCATCTTACATTTATGATAGAACAACGAAAAAGAACGTTATATTGCCCATAAGTAATGCTGTGTGGTTTGATCAACTGTCGTCAACACAATATATATTTCTTTCTGCACAAAACAAGCTACTAATTTTTGATAGTTGGAAAAATTTAGTCATTAAAGAGCTTGATTTAAATCCAATGAAATATAAGCACTCTCTATCGCTAGATGGCAATAAACTATTTCATTCAGATGGTATAAATGTTTTCTTATATGATTTTAGTGTAGGTTTTAATACCGCCCCCAGGTTGTTTTCAAAGGAGAAAGCTCAAGGGTGATAAGAAGTATTGATTATAACGAAGCAGTTAATACTCTATTTATTGGTTCGATTACGGCACATAATAATAAAATATTTAAAGTAACTCAGGTTGAAAATTAAAGTTGGATAACGCTTTGCAATTTAGGTTAGTAGAAGTCACTCATAATATTTTTACTTATATCCTTCATCAATCCTCGCTACAATAGTCGCAAATAAAGCGAATAATAATTTCAGCTTAGATTCAGTGGCTACTGCTAGATTGCTGCTGAGTAGGTGCACATGATGTGACTTACGTAATCTTATTGAATTCACGCTCGCTTACTTATTTCAATAAAACAAAGAAAGAAGGAAATTGTTTTAATGTTTTTAACAACTGTCATTCTTGCAGCGGGTAAAGGTACTCGTATGCGTTCAGCTCTTCCTAAGGTACTGCACAAAGTTGCAGGCAAACCTATGGTGCAGCACGTTATTGATAATGCTAATGCACTTGGTGCGACATCAACTAATTTGGTTTATGGTCATGGCGGCGAATTATTACAACAACAACTTGCTGACAACGATGTAAACTGGGTACTTCAAGCTGAGCAGCTAGGTACAGGCCACGCAGTGGCACAAGCAAATCCTCATATTAACGATAACGACACTGTACTGGTTTTATACGGCGATGTACCACTTACAAAGCAGTCAACCCTGGAGCGTTTACTTGCTGCAACCCCTAGTAATGGCTTAGCCGTACTTACAGTAAACTTAGTTAACCCTAATGGTTACGGTCGTATGTTACGCGTTGATGGTAAGTTAGTAGGTATTGTTGAGCAAAAAGATGCAACACCAGAGCAGTTACTTATAAACGAAGTTAACACTGGCATTATGGCTGTTAATGGCAAGCTATTAAAAAGCTGGTTAGGTAACTTATCTAACGAAAACGCACAGGGCGAATACTACCTAACAGACATCGTAGCAATGGCGCACAGTGAAGGTGTTGAGATCAGCTCAGCGCAACCGGATCACCCAATGGAAGTTGAAGGTGCAAATAACCGTGTACAACTTGCTGGTCTTGAACGTGCATATCAAGCATGGCAGGCTGAAGAGTTAATGTTAAATGGTGCAACCCTTGCCGACCCTGCGCGTATCGATGTACGCGGTGAAGTGACTACCGGTGAAGATGTGTTGATTGATGTAAACGTTATTTTTGAAGGTAAAGTAACTTTAGGTAACAATGTTGAAATCGGCCCTAATTGTGTACTTAAAAATTGTAGCATCGGCGATAATGTTGTTATTAAAGCCAATACATTAGTTGAAGATGCGAGCGTCGCTGCTAAATGTACTCTTGGTCCATATGCTCGCCTTCGCCCTGGGGCGATTATGGAAGAAGACTCGCATATTGGTAACTTTGTCGAAATGAAAAAATCGCGTCTAGGCAAAGGCTCTAAAGCAAATCACTTAACCTATCTTGGCGATGCTGAAATTGGCGAAAAAGTAAATATAGGCGCAGGCACTATTACCTGTAACTATGATGGTGTGAATAAATCAAAAACTATTATTGGTGATAATTCATTTATTGGTTCTAACTCATCATTAGTAGCACCTGTAAATATCGGCGCAATGGCTACCATTGGTGCAGGTTCGGTTATTACCAGCACAGTAGCCGATGACCAATTAGCACTAGCGCGCAGTAAACAGCGTAATTTAGATGGTTGGAAGAGACCAGTAAAAAAATAAGATTATAGGCTGCAATTGCAGCCTTTTTTATAACCGCAGAAAAACCGCTCAAAAAGTAGCTGAAATACCGTTTCAACCCCCGCTTTGTATGCCATTTGTACAGAATTGAAATTAATTTAATAAAACTGAAATAAAGCGTTGACGGCTTCATTAATATCCCTATAATGCGCATCCACTGACCCGGCAAGCAGCAATGAAAAGCGCTGAATAAAGGGTAGGTGAGTCGAGTAAAACTTAATATTATAAATTCTTAAAATTAAGTGTTGACAAAAAAATAGGGAAGCGTAACATGCGCAGCCCTAGCGAGATAAAGCAAAGCGCTTTAATCGCGACGTTCTTTAACAATATAAAGCAATCATCTGTGTGGGCACTCGTACAGATTGAGTTCTAACAGCCGAGCTTAGTTCGCTAAGTAAGGCAAAAAATTTAGAGTCTCAATTGAAACTGAGTGACCAACAGAATAGTTACTTTTAGTAATTATTCAGCACAGTCAATTCAATATCGAAAGATATTAAATAAATTCAGAATTCATTGAGCTGTTCTTCACTCTTTATTGGGTGGGAACAAAAAAACTTTTAATTGAAGAGTTTGATCATGGCTCAGATTGAACGCTGGCGGCAGGCCTAACACATGCAAGTCGAGCGGTAACAGAAAGTAGCTTGCTACTTTGCTGACGAGCGGCGGACGGGTGAGTAATGCTTGGGAACATGCCTTTAGGTGGGGGACAACAGTTGGAAACGACTGCTAATACCGCATGATGTCTACGGACCAAAGGGGGCTTCGGCTCTCGCCTAAAGATTGGCCCAAGTGGGATTAGCTAGTTGGTGAGGTAATGGCTCACCAAGGCAACGATCCCTAGCTGGTTTGAGAGGATGATCAGCCACACTGGAACTGAGACACGGTCCAGACTCCTACGGGAGGCAGCAGTGGGGAATATTGCACAATGGGCGCAAGCCTGATGCAGCCATGCCGCGTGTGTGAAGAAGGCCTTCGGGTTGTAAAGCACTTTCAGTCAGGAGGAAAGGTTAGTAGTTAATACCTGCTAGCTGTGACGTTACTGACAGAAGAAGCACCGGCTAACTCCGTGCCAGCAGCCGCGGTAATACGGAGGGTGCGAGCGTTAATCGGAATTACTGGGCGTAAAGCGTACGCAGGCGGTTTGTTAAGCGAGATGTGAAAGCCCCGGGCTCAACCTGGGAACTGCATTTCGAACTGGCAAACTAGAGTGTGATAGAGGGTGGTAGAATTTCAGGTGTAGCGGTGAAATGCGTAGAGATCTGAAGGAATACCGATGGCGAAGGCAGCCACCTGGGTCAACACTGACGCTCATGTACGAAAGCGTGGGGAGCAAACAGGATTAGATACCCTGGTAGTCCACGCCGTAAACGATGTCTACTAGAAGCTCGGAGCCTCGGTTCTGTTTTTCAAAGCTAACGCATTAAGTAGACCGCCTGGGGAGTACGGCCGCAAGGTTAAAACTCAAATGAATTGACGGGGGCCCGCACAAGCGGTGGAGCATGTGGTTTAATTCGATGCAACGCGAAGAACCTTACCTACACTTGACATACAGAGAACTTACCAGAGATGGTTTGGTGCCTTCGGGAACTCTGATACAGGTGCTGCATGGCTGTCGTCAGCTCGTGTTGTGAGATGTTGGGTTAAGTCCCGCAACGAGCGCAACCCCTATCCTTAGTTGCTAGCAGGTAATGCTGAGAACTCTAAGGAGACTGCCGGTGATAAACCGGAGGAAGGTGGGGACGACGTCAAGTCATCATGGCCCTTACGTGTAGGGCTACACACGTGCTACAATGGCGCATACAGAGTGCTGCGAACTCGCGAGAGTAAGCGAATCACTTAAAGTGCGTCGTAGTCCGGATTGGAGTCTGCAACTCGACTCCATGAAGTCGGAATCGCTAGTAATCGCGTATCAGAATGACGCGGTGAATACGTTCCCGGGCCTTGTACACACCGCCCGTCACACCATGGGAGTGGGTTGCTCCAGAAGTAGATAGTCTAACCCTCGGGAGGACGTTTACCACGGAGTGATTCATGACTGGGGTGAAGTCGTAACAAGGTAGCCCTAGGGGAACCTGGGGCTGGATCACCTCCTTATACGATTTAGAACTTATTTGTTCGTAGTGTCCACACAGATGATTGTTAGTTAGCTAAGCCACTGGCTTAACTAATTAATATGCTCTTTAAAAATTTGGAAAAGCTGATAATAAAATTCGTATGAATAACATTGTTATTTGTACAGAGTTTTCAAAAGTAAAAAAGAATGATAGCAGTATCATTCAGTGCCATTTAATGAACGATTACGTTTGTTGATTGGTATCTACTTTAGTATTCAATATTAACTTCTGGCGAAGTTAAACTGTCACGAAACAAAGACCCGTTTGGGTTGTATGGTTAAGTGACTAAGCGTACACGGTGGATGCCTTGGCAGTTGGAGGCGATGAAGGACGTATTAACTTGCGATAAGCTTAGTCGAGCTAGTAAAAAGCACTTGAGACTAAGATTTCCGAATGGGGAAACCCACCTGCTTGCAGGTATCGTTAACTGAATACATAGGTTAACGAGGCGAACGCGGAGAACTGAAACATCTAAGTACCCGTAGGAAAAGAAATCAACCGAGATTCCGGAAGTAGCGGCGAGCGAAACCGGAACAGCCCTTAAGCTTATTATGTGTTAATGGAAGGCTCTGGAAAGTGCCACGATACAGGGTGATAGTCCCGTACATGAAAAGACATTTTAAGTGAAATCGAGTAGGTCGGAGCACGTGAAACTTTGACTGAATATAGGTGGACCATCATCTAAGGCTAAATACTCCCAACTGACCGATAGTGAACCAGTACCGTGAGGGAAAGGCGAAAAGAACCCCTGTGAGGGGAGTGAAATAGAACCTGAAACCGTGTACGTACAAGCAGTAGGAGCCCACTTGTTGGGTGACTGCGTACCTTTTGTATAATGGGTCAGCGACTTATATTTTGTAGCGAGGTTAACCGATTAGGGTAGCCGTAGGGAAACCGAGTCTTAACTGGGCGAATAGTTGCAAGGTATAGACCCGAAACCCGGTGATCTAGCCATGAGCAGGTTGAAGGTTGAGTAACATCAACTGGAGGACCGAACCCACTAACGTTGAAAAGTTAGGGGATGACTTGTGGCTTGGAGTGAAAGGCTAATCAAACCGGGAGATAGCTGGTTCTCCCCGAAATCTATTTAGGTAGAGCCTCGGACGAATACTTACGGGGGTAGAGCACTGTTAAGGCTAGGGGGTCATCCCGACTTACCAACCCTTTGCAAACTCCGAATACCGTAAAGTACTATCCGGGAGACACACGGCGGGTGCTAACGTCCGTCGTGAAGAGGGAAACAACCCAGACCGCCAGCTAAGGTCCCAAAGTCATAGTTAAGTGGGAAACGATGTGGAAAGGCCCAGACAGCCAGGAGGTTGGCTTAGAAGCAGCCATCCTTTAAAGAAAGCGTAATAGCTCACTGGTCGAGTCGGTCTGCGCGGAAGATGTAACGGGGCTAAACTATGCACCGAAGCTGCGGATTCAGAATTTATTCTGAGTGGTAGGGGAGCGTTCTGTAAGCGGTTGAAGGTGTACCGGGAGGTATGCTGGACGTATCAGAAGTGCGAATGCTGACATGAGTAACGATAATGCGGGTGAAAAACCCGCACGCCGGAAGACCAAGGGTTCCTATCCCATGTTAATCAGGGTAGGGTAAGTCGACCCCTAAGGCGAGGCCGAAAGGCGTAGTCGATGGGAAACGGATTAATATTTCCGTACTTGGTATAATTGCGATGGGGGGACGGAGCAGGCTAAGCAAGCATGGCGATGGTTGTCCATGTGAAAGTGAGTAGGTTGGTGACTTAGGAAAATCCGGGTTGCTAAGACTGAGACACGAGACGAGCACCTAAGGGTGTGAAGTTGCTGATGCCATACTTCCAGGAAAAGCCTCTAAGCTTCAGATTATACCGAATCGTACCCCAAACCGACACAGGTGGTCAGGTAGAGAATACTAAGGCGCTTGAGAGAACTCGGGTGAAGGAACTAGGCAAAATCGTACCGTAACTTCGGGAGAAGGTACGCTCCTATCTGTGATGAGATTTACTCTCTAAGCGGACGGGAGCCGCAGTGACCAGGTGGCTGGGACTGTTTATTAAAAACACAGCACTGTGCAAAATCGCAAGATGACGTATACGGTGTGACACCTGCCCGGTGCCGGAAGGTTAATTGATGGGGTTAGTTTTCGGACGAAGCTCTTGATCGAAGCCCCGGTAAACGGCGGCCGTAACTATAACGGTCCTAAGGTAGCGAAATTCCTTGTCGGGTAAGTTCCGACCTGCACGAATGGTGTAACCATGGCCACGCTGTCTCCACCCGAGACTCAGTGAAATTGAAATCGCAGTGAAGATGCTGTGTACCCGCGGCTAGACGGAAAGACCCCGTGAACCTTTACTACAGCTTGGCACTGAACATTGAACCTACATGTGTAGGATAGGTGGGAGACTTAGAAGCAGAGACGCTAGTTTTTGTGGAGTCGTCCTTGAAATACCACCCTTGTAGTTTTGATGTTCTAACGTTGGCCCCTGAATCGGGGTTACGGACAGTGCCTGGTGGGTAGTTTGACTGGGGCGGTCTCCTCCCAAAGAGTAACGGAGGAGCACGAAGGTTGGCTAAGTACGGTCGGACATCGTACGGTTAGTGTAATGGTAGAAGCCAGCTTAACTGCGAGACAGACACGTCGAGCAGGTACGAAAGTAGGTCATAGTGATCCGGTGGTTCTGAATGGAAGGGCCATCGCTCAACGGATAAAAGGTACTCCGGGGATAACAGGCTGATACCGCCCAAGAGTTCATATCGACGGCGGTGTTTGGCACCTCGATGTCGGCTCATCACATCCTGGGGCTGAAGTCGGTCCCAAGGGTATGGCTGTTCGCCATTTAAAGTGGTACGCGAGCTGGGTTTAGAACGTCGTGAGACAGTTCGGTCCCTATCTGCCGTGGGCGTTTGAGAATTGAGAGGGGTTGCTCCTAGTACGAGAGGACCGGAGTGAACGAACCGCTGGTGTTCGGGTTGTCATGCCAATGGCATTGCCCGGTAGCTACGTTCGGAACTGATAAGCGCTGAAAGCATCTAAGCGCGAAGCAGGCCTCGAGATGAGTTCTCACTAGACTTTTAAAGTCTCTGAAGGGCCGTTGAAGACTACAACGTTGATAGGCAAGATGTGGAAGCATGGTGACATGTTAAGCTAACTTGTACTAATTACCCGTGAGGCTTAACCATACAACGCCAAACGCGTTTTATGCGACAGTTTAAGCGAAGAAGTTAATATAACTAAAGTAGATTACTGAAGACTTTTTATTATCAGAAATTCCAAATTTTAGTTAGTACGTAGAAATACGGACTGACACCAAATTTGCTTGGTGACAATAGCGTTTTGGACCCACCTGATCCCATGCCGAACTCAGTAGTGAAACGAAACAGCGCCGATGATAGTGTAGCATTTGTTATGTGAAAGTAGGTCATCGCCAGGCTCCAAATTGAGAAAGCCCGATTCGAAAGAATCGGGCTTTTTTACGTCTGCAGGAAAGTGAATTAGCTCGCGAGTTAGCGAGCCGCCCTGCGTCAATCAATACACCGTAGCGTGGGTTGAATATCATGAAACCCACGGTTAAAGGAACGCCACAATCCCTCTGGGCCAACTTACACCTTACCTTGGCTTGTATTTTAATCTTGAAAAACTCGCACTCCTTATAAGTGAATGCAAACTCGAGCTTTCATATTTAGAATATTGCACGAACGCTTAATGCGTAGCGGCGATCTGTGGTAAAACTGAGTGCTTCAGTTCTGGTGCCATCTTGATCTAATTGATACTGAGTTTTTGTTTCTGTATCGAGTAGATTGCTCGCTTCAAAGCCTATCTTCCAATGATCATTGATGGTGTAGTATATGCTAGCGTCCATCATACCTGAAGCTTCAGCATAAGCTGGGACGTATTCTTCCGATTCACGTAGTGTCAACAGATACTCAGAGCGCCAAGTATAAGCGAGACGAAATGAAATGTTTTCGTACTCGTACATACCAATAATATTTAGATTTTGGTCTGAATAGCCTTGTAGTGGTAAATCAGTAAAGACACGAAAGGTGTTGCGATTATCTGCGATAGGGTTACCGTTCTCATCAAAGCCAAGAGTACCCGCAGATACTTTGTTTGGATCTTCTAATCCGTCTTGGTCTATATAGGTGTAGTTAAACTGTAACCCTAAACCGCTAAATGCACCAGGTAACATGTCATAGAATTGAGAGTAGGAAAATTCAGCCCCTCGGATGGTACCAGAACCTGTATTTGCAGGGCCATAAGCAGATACATCATAGGTTTCATCATTGTAGGTAACGTCTAAATCGAAAGCTCTATTACGAATAATATTACTGAGTTTTTTATTAAATAGGCCTACTGTGACATAGCCTGCTGGAGCAAAATACCATTCTGTTGATAGGTCAAGGTTTATTGATTCTTCAGGTTTTAGATTAGGATTACCAGATAATGCCGTTAGCTCTATATCATCAAGTGCAACAACCGGATTATTGGCTTCGTCATAGTCGGCGCCAGGGTTTTGTAGGCGACGTGTATAATCTAAATTAAGGATACTGATGTTACGTGCGTCTACTAAGCTTGGGTAATACAATGCTTTCGATGCACCAAAGCGCACAACGACATCTTCGCTTACGCCAAAACTTAAATTTAAACTCGGCAGTATAGTGTTGTAGTCGGTTCCATCAACAGTACTTAATTGAGATTCACCATTGGCAATATCGTAGTAACGCTTATATTCAGCCTGTTGCATTACGTCATTTAATGATGTACCAAGTTCACCACGTTTAATTACTTGTGGCTGCACAAAAGCGCCTGTTGATTGCAATTGATAGTTCACATAACGTAAACCAATATTACCTGTAATTGGAATTGCTAAATCTATAAAATCAAAATCGCTGCGAATGTAAAATTCACTACGCTTTTCATTTGTTGAACTAATATTATGGGCTGCAAAAGGGCCTTCGACACGATTATCTTTATCTGCATAGGGGACGTAAGTGCCTGAGCACGTCCCATTGTTTGCGGCGCTATTTGTGGCATTATGCCAACCATCCTCACAGCCTTGACGCAAAGAGTCTGCGTAGTTTTTAACTAGATCCATGCTAGGGAAAAGAAAGTTGTTCACGCCTCCTTGTAGTACTTGGCCATGGTAGTAATCAGAAAAGTCCACGCGTTCAAATAGTTCAGGGCGGTTAATTGCTGCTGCGGCATTACGGTCTGCTTGTATCCAAGGGGTACCAATTGCCGACCATCCCTCATAGGCTGTATCGCGCACAGTTAGGTCTTTATCTGAGATATAGAAGCCAGCTTTAATGTTTGTAAAATTACCATCAAGCTCATAATTCATATCAAATTTAAAGCTGTTTGCTGTTGCTGTATTATGCTCTTCTTGTTCCATACCACTGCCTAAAAATAAATTAGGCACTGGACCGTCCCAATCTTCATTTGGCGACCAACCCGCAGTCATTATGTTCTCACTGAGAAACTCAACTGTAGGTCTGTCACCGCGCATATCCAGAAAATACGGTGATACGGCATGAACGTGGTTACCTCTAGTTTGGCCTGACATGCTGTAATTATTTACGACCTTTTCCGAGTCTACATGTTGATAATCGAACTCTAAGGTGAGTCTATCGACTGGCTTTAAGACAAGATTAAATGAAGTGTCTTCAACTGTGCTCTCATTGTAGTTCCAGCGGCTGCGGTAGAAAAAAGGCGTTTCAGGGCTAACGCCAAGCGCAATACCTGATGTGACAAAGCCATTCTCTGTCGTTAATGGGTGGCCATTTGCAGAATCATCTTGCCAATTTTGCGATGATCCCATAAAGCCTCTAAAGCCCTGTGCGGCCTGTCCTATTTGACGCTCATTCCACTCTAAAGATGCTTTTGAGTTGATGTGTTCAAGCGTTGCGACAATTTTGTCATCATTACTTGCCCATTGTAATGAAGTAGTGAAGCCAGTTCGTTCTCGGTCATTGGTTGCTGTACTCATGTGGATCGCTGCAGGCACATACCAAACACTTGCAGGTTCTTGCCCTGGCAAAGCTGCGCCATCTACAGGGGAGCTTGGGTCAACACCTGTGATGCCGCCCCATTGATCTAGTGTCGGAATGAAGGAGTCACCACGAGCATGAAAGTTACCTAAGCCAACGCCATCACCACGGGTTTTATACTCGGATTGAGATGCTGCAATTAAAAAGCCAAACTTACCAGCACTGGTTTCCCAATTATCAGAGAAAAGCGCAGAGAAAGAAGGGGTGGTTTCATCGCGAAAATCACTATAGTTTGCTTTGGCGTTAAAAGAGATTATACGGTCGGTAGAATCAAATGGTTTACGGGTAATTAAATTTACAGTTCCAGCAACACCACCAGAGATAAGATCTGATGTTTGGTTTTTCACCACCTCTACGGCGTTGAGTAATTCGGCAGGAAAGTCTTCATAGCTTAAACCACCATTTGGATTTGCACTGAATGCATCACGGCCATTCACCTCAGACCGCACTCGGTCTAAACCGCGAACTAAAACACCAGTACCTTCATCAGCATAATGTTTTGGATCACTCGATGAAGCAAAACGTTCAATGGTAACGCCTGGCACACGTTGTAAGGCTTCTGTTACAGATTTGTCAGGTAATGCACCAATATCTGAAGCGGTAATGACATCTTTTACTGTATCGGCATAACGTTTAAGATTTTGCGCGCTATTGATACTACCTCTGATCCCTGTTACTTCGATGACTTCAATAGGATCATCTTCATTAATTGACATGACATCGCTGTCATTTACTTGCGAATTTTGAGCTGAAAGTAATAATGGGCACAAACCTAATATTGCATATGAAACCGCTAAGCTAAGCCGGGTTTTAGTTCGTTTTATATTTTTATTACAGCTACAGGTGACTCGTGTTGACATGGTTTAATTTTTCCGTTTCTTTTTATAATGACCATTAACTTCATAAGTAATTTGATTACCCGAGAAGTTATCCTTTTTATCTGACATTAAGACTTAGTATGCCAAATTAGATTACACTCAAATTAACATTTAACTCTCATTTTGAGTAATAAAGTAACATTTAATTTAATATGCGTCGTTACTTTTTAACATAAAGAAAAAGAAAGTAAATGTTTTCGCATAAAATATTTTAACTATTAAAAGCTATTGCTTGGATGAGTAAATATATTTTCTAGTAGCATTAGGGCTTAGTGACAAAAGAGCAGTCATAAGGGAAGAAGTTAAATAATTCTGTTTTGATAATGAATAAAAGTATGCTTTATCTGATCAAAAACGCCAGCTCGTGGCTGGCGTTTAATATAACTTTAAAGCATGTAGTTATGCTTTAGGACCTGCATTTTTAATTTCATCTGAAACATCGTATTTAGCGAAGTTTTCAGTGAAGTCTGCTGCAAGCTTAGCTGCGTATTCAGCATATTTAGCTTTATCTTCCCATGTATTGATTGGGTTAAGTAGCTCACTTTCTACGCCCGGTACAGCAACGGGTACATCTAGGTTTAAAACATCAATATGTTGAGTTTCAACACCAGCCAGTTTACCCGATACAATTGCATCTACAACAGCGCGTGTTGTTGGAATATCAAAACGCTTGCCAGTGCCGTAAGGGCCACCAGTCCAACCTGTGTTTACTAGGTATACTTTAGCGCCAAACTCACGTACACGCTTCATAAGAAGCTCTGCATAAACGCCTGCTGGGCGTGGGAAGAACGGAGCGCCAAAGCAGGTTGAGAAAGTTGATTCAATATCACTTGTTGAGCCAATCTCAGTTGAACCTACTTTAGCCGTGTAACCACTTAAGAAGTGAAATGCTGCTGCTTCTTCTGTTAACACAGATACAGGTGGTAAAACACCGCTAACGTCACATGTTAAGAATACAACTGCTTTTGGTTCACCTGCGCGGTTTTCAACTTTACGCTTTTCAACATGTTCAAGAGGATAGGCTGCGCGGCTATTTTGAGTCAAGCTAGTATCGTTAAAGTCAGGTACGCGATTTTCATCAAGTACTACATTCTCTAAGATAGTACCAAAGCGAATAGCATCCCAAATGACCGGCTCATTCTTTTGTGAAAGGTCGATACATTTCGCGTAACAACCGCCTTCGATGTTAAATACACTGCCAGGTGCCCAGCCGTGTTCGTCATCACCGATTAAAAAGCGTGTTGGATCTGCTGATAAGGTTGTTTTACCTGTTCCAGATAAACCAAAGAATAAAGCAGTATCGCCAGCTTCGCCTACGTTAGCAGAGCAGTGCATTGGTAATACACCTTTTGCTGGAAGTAGGAAGTTTTGAACTGAGAACATTGATTTTTTCATTTCACCGGCATAACGCATACCTGCTAGCAATACTTTACGTTGTGCAAAGTTGATAATTACAGTGCCATCACTGTTTGTGCCATCACGTTCTGGGTCACATACAAATGAAGGAACATTCATTACCTGCCACTGGGGTAAATCAGATGCATTATAAGATTTAGGTTCGATAAACATGTTTTTGGCAAAAATGTGATGCCATGCAGTTTCTGTAGTTACAACTACGGGTAAGTAATGCTCAGGATCAGCGCCAACTTCAAGGTGAGAGATGAAGTGGTCATTGCTTTGCACATGTTCTTCTACACGTGCCCATAAAGCGTCAAATTTATCTGCATCGAAAGGGCGGTTTACATTGCCCCATTGAATATCATTTTCAGTGCTTGGTTCTTGAACAATAAAACGGTCTTTTGGAGAGCGACCAGTACGGTGACCAGTTTTTGCAACAAAAGCTCCATTGGCGGCTAAAGTCCCTTCGCCACGACGGATCGCGTGTTCGACAAGTTCAGCTGCAGTTAGATCGACAAAACGAGTAGCGCTTGAAGTCATGTTTATACCTAAATTGTGTGAGATTGAACGGGATAGCTCTGGGGTTCTTGTTTCCCTTTAAGCTGTAATTATAGTAACAGATGGATTAGGGATATTCGAGCCTATGAAAGGTCTAAAAACACATATATTTGGTAAAAAACATGAATAATTTCAATGATACCGGTGTCATAAAAATCATAAAATTTATGACACCGGTATCAATTGGGCGCACAAAAAAAGCCGCAACTATTGCGGCTTGATTATTGAGCAGATTAAAGAGGTGCTTTAGTTAAAAATACTTTTTATATCTTGCTCAGAAAAGATGTAATCTTTTAAACAATAATGACAGCTGATTTTTACTTCGCCATTAGCTGCTACATCATCAAGTAGTGTCTGTTGACCAACATTTACCAATGCCGTTATTGTTTTCTCACGTGTACAGCCACATTTGAAGTTAATAGGCTGAGGCTCATAAACACGCGGGTTATCTTCATGGTACAAGCGAGTAAGCACAGTTGTTGCAGCTAATGTTAGCAATTCTTCATCTTTAATCGTATTAGTAAGTGCTTCAAGGTGTGTAAAGTCCTCGATCGACTTTTCTTTATTTACAGGTAAAACCTGCAGTAATAGCCCTGATGCTTTTTCTGAACCGGTAGTAGTATCTGTAGCAAACCAAAGGCGTGTTTGTAGCTGCTCTGATTGGGCAAAGTAAGCTTCTAAACATTCAGCTAGGGTTTTATGCTCTAAAGGGACGATACCTTGATAACGCTCACCATGGTTGGGTGTAATGGTTAATACCATGACGCCATTGCCAATAAGGTCTTGTATGGTATTTCCTGTTACTTCACTTTGTAAGCGAGCAATTCCTCGCATGTTTTGCTGATCATCACCATTAATAACAGCATATTTAACAGGGCCATCGCCTTGTAGTTGCACGGCTATGTCACCTTCAAACTTCAGGGTTGCTGTTAAAAGGCATGTAGCCACTAAAAGCTCGCCTAATAGTTTTTGTACAGCAACAGGGTATTCATGACCTGAGATCATTTCTTGATAGGTTTGTTCTATTTGAACTAGTTCGCCTCTGACGTCTAGTTGATCAAATGTATAACGGTGAAGTAAATCTTGTTGCATGAGTGACATTACCTAACTTGATTTCATTTTTAAAAGTTCGCGTCTTTGTTTTTTATCCGGCTTGCGATCTGGATGCGGGGCAAAGAAGCTATTATTTTTGCGGGCAATACTATTTGCTTCGCGTTTTTCTATACTGGCTTGCGATTCTTCATATAGGGTTTGTGCAATGGGGGCTCCGGCACGTTTTTCAACTATTTTAAGTACAGTAATGATTTTTTCATCAACCCCTTGCGCTAATTTTATTTGCGCACCCAGCTCAACTATTTTACTCGGTTTAGTTCGCTTGCCATTATAATGTACTTTGCCGCCTTGCACCATGTCACGAGCAATAGCGCGGGTTTTATAAAAGCGAGCAGCCCATAGCCATTTATCTAAACGGACATTAATTGTTTCATCAGTTGACGCTAAATTACGGGTGTTACTTTTTGACACAATAATACTCTTTATAAAGCGATTGCTATAAGGCAAAATTTACCATGAAACTAACTGACAAAGAAACAGTCATAGTATTTCTCACTCGTAACCCTAGTTAATTTACCTTGTTTACAAAGTTTAATATTAGTGCGCTTGTTGAATGAAAAATGAAAAGGTACTATAGGCTCGCGATATAGCAGTAAATTAAAATAAGAAATGGCATTTATGGATCAGCAATTACAGCAGCTAAAACAATATATAGGTAAACTACCTTACGCTAAATTAAGTTGGGTGGTAACACTTTTAGCCGTTGTTTACATTGCCTTTTTAATGGCTAAGCTATTTTGGCTTTTATGGCCTGAGCCAGTAAATCCACCTCTTCCTACCAGTTATAATACAGCAACTAATAACCAATCTGAGCGCGTTAATTCTAAGTCTATAATTGACCTACATTTATTTGGTAAAGCCGATGCTGTGGTGAAAAATAACCCAAGTAGGCAAGAGAAAGTTATTAACAATGCTCCAGAAACTCGTTTGAGTATCAATTTAACGGGCATTGTAGCAGTAAGTGATAATGATCAAACAGGCCTTGCTGTTATAGAGTCACAAGGGCAGCAGGCGACCTATTTAGTTGAAGATGTTGTAAAAGGTACGCGAGCCAAACTTGCACAAGTACTTCCTGATCGTGTAATTCTGGATGTAAGTGGCCGCTTTGAAACATTAATGTTAGATGGCTTAGACTTTACTAAAACAGTCTCAATGCCTGTATTAGCTGAACGTGAAGCCGATGTTGAGCAAGGCCCTCGAGAGCTTGAAATTGATCAACAAATAGATGCTACAGCAGACGAAGACGTTAAAGAAGCCATTATTGAAACTCGCGATGAGCTATTGCAAGACCCAGGTAAGCTTTTTGATTATATTCGTGTTTCGCAAGCTATGAAAGATGGTGAGCTGATCGGTTATCGATTAAGCCCAGGTAAAGACCCAGCCTTATTTAAGCAAATGGGTTTACAGAATAATGATTTAGCTGTTTCTATCAACGGCTATCAACTATCAGATATGCAACAGGCCATGTCAGCTATTAATGAGCTGCGTAATAGTACCGATGCCAACATTACAATTGAACGTGATGGTGAGCAAATCGATGTGCAATTTAGCCTGCAATAACCTAGCTTTGGAGTTTTAATATAATGGTTAACGTGCTACACCTCAAAAAAATCAGAAAAGGGTTAGCTAAGTACGCAACACTTTTTTTTGCGGCTAGTTTATCTTTATCGGTGTCAGCCGTTGAATATGCTGCAAATTTTAAAGGCACAGATATTAATGAGTTTATTAATATCGTGGGTAAAAACCTAAACAAGACGGTGATCATTGACCCTAATGTGCGTGGCAAAGTAAATGTGCGTAGTTATGAGTTAATGGATGAAGCACTGTATTATCAGTTTTTCTTAAATGTGTTGGAAGTGTATGGCTATTCTGCTGTCGAAATGGATAACGGCATCATAAAAATAGAAAAAAGCTCAGATGCCAAAAAATCAAACGTTCCGTTAATTACTGAAGATAACCAAGCCAGTGGCGATATGATGGTGACTCGTGTAGTACGAGTAAAGAATGTAAGTGTACAAGAGCTAGGCCCATTAGTACGCCAATTTAGTGACCAAAAAGATGGCGGTCATGTTGCCAATTTTAACGCCGCAAACGTAATGATGTTGACCGGTCATGCTGCTTCAGTAAACAGGTTAGTAGAAATCATCCGTTCGGTTGACCAAGCGGGTGATAAACGGGTTGATATTGTTAAGCTTAACTTTGCTACCGCTGACGATGTGGTATCCGTCGTTGAGAATATTTATAAAGATAGTGGCAAAGGCAGTGGTTCCTGAGTTCTTAATCCCTAAAGTGGTTGCTGATGGCCGTACTAATAGCGTTATTGTGAGCGGTGAAGGGCAAGCTAGAAATCGTGCTATTGAATTGATTAAGCGTCTTGATGGCGAGTTACAAAACCAAGGTAACACTAAAGTAATTTACTTAAATTACGCCAATTCAGAAGACTTAGTAAAAGTACTCCAAGGTGTAAGTAAAACACTTGCTGAAGAAGGGCAAGGTAGCGCAACAAAAACACGTAGCCGCAGTCAAAATGAGACTAGTATTGAAGCACATCCTGATTCAAATTCACTGGTTATTACTGCTCAGCCAGATACTATGCGTTCACTTGAATCTGTTATTGAGCGATTAGATATTCGCCGAGCTCAAGTACTTGTTGAAGCTATTATTGTTGAAGTCATGGAAGCCGATGGTGTTAACTTTGGTTTGCAGTGGATTTCTGAGCAGGGTGGTATGATGCAGTTTAATAACGGCACTACAGTTCCTGTTGGCTCTTTAGCGGTTGCTGCTGAACAAGCTCGTGACACTACAGTAACTAAAACCATCACAGGCGATAATGCCGAATTAAACGAATATGATGAAACAGTCGAAGGTGATTTAAACCCTCTTGCCGCTTTACTAGGAGGGATTAACGGACTTGCCATGGGGATTATTAAAAACGACTGGGGCGCGATAATTCAAGCAGTATCAACAGATACTAATTCAAACATTCTTGCTACGCCTTCTGTCACGACCATGGATAATGAAGAGGCATCTATGATTGTAGGTCAAGAAGTCCCTATAATTACAGGCTCGCAAACGGGTTCTAATAACTCAAATCCATTCCAAACAGTCGAACGTCAAGAAGTAGGTGTAAAATTAAAAGTAACACCGCAAATTAATGATGGCACAGCAGTTCAGCTAACTATTGAGCAAGAAGTATCAGGGGTAAGTGGTACTACATCGGTTGATATTTCTATCAATAAACGTGCAATTAAAACTACTGTTATGGCGGATGATGGCGGGATGGTGGTACTTGGTGGTTTGATTGACGAAGATGTACAAGAGAGTGTTTCGAAAGTGCCTTTATTAGGTGATATTCCGATTCTTGGTCACTTATTCCGCTCAACGAGCACCAGTAAGCGTAAACGTAACTTGATAGTATTTATACGCCCGACGATTATCCGAGATGGCGTTAAAATGAATCAACTTAGCCACTCTAAATATAACTTTATTCGTGGTGAACAGCATAAGCAAAAAGAAGATGGTATTGATTTAATGCCACTAACTGAAGCACCCATTTTACCTGAGTGGAATGATGCATTAGTGTTGCCACCAACATATGAAGAATATTTAAAGCAGCAAAATGCGGATGAGCGCAATAATGACTGAAGCTATTACATCAGTAAATGAAGAGCTTGAAGCAGCACAACACAATGAGCTGCTAACCAGTGATGACTTAGTTGAGTTACCACCTAAGCGGTTGCCATTTTCTTACGCCAGACGTACTGGTGTGCTATTAAGTAAAAATGACGATGACTGGGTAGTGTATTATCGTGGTGAGCTTGAAATTGATGTTCTACTCGAAGTTCGTAGAATTGCAGGGCATGGTTTTACTCTTGAGCAGCTGGAAGACGATAAATTTGAGTTATTACTAGAGGCCTCATACCAGCGCGATAGCTCTGAAACACAGCAAATGATGGAAGATATTGGTAACGAAGTTGACCTATTTTCGCTTGCTGAAGAAATGCCACAAACGGAAGACTTACTGGCCGGTGATGATGACGCGCCAATCATTAAACTGATTAACGCGATGCTTAGTGAAGCAATCAAAGAAGGTGCTTCAGATATTCACATTGAAACCTTTGAGCAAGAGCTTGTTATTCGCTTTAGGGTTGATGGCGTACTTAAAGAAGTGCTTAAACCTAACCGTAAACTGGCATCGCTGTTAGTTTCACGTATTAAAGTAATGGCCAAGCTTGATATTGCTGAAAAGCGTATCCCACAAGATGGTCGTATAAGTTTACGTATTGCAGGGCGTGCAGTAGATGTCCGGGTATCAACCATGCCGTCAAGTTTTGGTGAGCGAGTGGTACTGCGTTTACTCGATAAAAATAATGCCCGTTTAAATCTTGAAGACTTAGGCATGACGCTACGAAATCGTGAGCTGTTTTCTGACTTGATCAGTAAGCCTCACGGTATCATATTGGTGACGGGTCCAACTGGTTCTGGTAAAAGTACCACGCTTTATGCCGGTATGAGCCAAATTAACTCTCGGGATCGCAATATTCTAACCGTAGAAGACCCAATCGAGTATGAAATTCCCGGGATTGGTCAAACCCAAGTTAACGCAAAAGTGAACATGACTTTTGCTCGTGGTCTGCGCGCAATTTTACGCCAAGATCCCGATGTGGTGATGGTCGGTGAAATACGTGATTTAGAAACGGCACAAATTGGTGTGCAAGCTTCACTAACTGGTCACTTAGTCATGTCTACGTTACATACCAATACCGCAGCTGGTGCTATATCACGGATGGAAGATATGGGGGTCGAACCATTCTTATTATCATCGTCGTTACTGGGGGTCCTTTCGCAGCGCTTAGTCCGTACTTTATGCGATAGTTGTAAAGAAGCGCATGTTGCCGACGAGCGTGAATGTGAACTCCTTGGTGTAGCAAGCGATAATCCGCCAACAATTTATCGTGCGATGGGCTGTGAAGAGTGCAACTTTAATGGTTACCGTGGCCGTACAGGTATTCACGAGCTACTCGTCGTTGATGAAACCGTACGAGAGCTTGTTCACAGTGGTAAAGGCGAGCAGAGTGTTGAAAAATACATTCGCAAACATACCCCGAGTATTCGTCAAGATGGCTGTAGTCGCGTATTAGCAGGTAAGACTACTCTGGAAGAAGTATTACGTGTTACCCGTGAGGAAGGCTAATGGCTGCGTTTGAGTACCGTGCTTTAGATGGCCGCGGAAAAGAGAAAAAAGGCATTTTAGAAGCTGATACAGCAAAGCAAATACGCCAATCTTTACGTGAGCAAGGGCTTACTCCGCTAGAGGTTGTTCCGGCAGCTGAAGGTGATAAACAAGTTAAAGGGGCGAAAAAATCTGCTTTTGGCGGCTTGTTTAAATCTAAAATTTCTACGTCGGATTTAGCACTTATTACCCGCCAGCTTGCAACGCTTATTCAATCTGCATTGCCAGTTGAAGGTGCCGTTATGGCTGTTGCTGAACAATGTGAGAAGCCGCGCTTAAAACGCATGCTGATGTCTGTGCGTTCAAAAGTTGTTGAAGGTTACACTTTAGCTGACGGTATGTCAGAGTTTCCTCATGTATTTGATAACTTATATCGCGCTATGGTGGCGGCTGGAGAAAAGTCGGGCCACTTAGATGCCGTACTAAACCGTTTAGCTGATTACACAGAGCAACGCCAACATATGCGCAGTCAAATTACGCAAGCCATGGTATATCCTGTGATCTTAGTGATTTTTGCCATTGGTATCGTTTCTGTTTTATTAGGTACTGTGGTGCCTAAAATTCTTAAAACATTTGAAAAATCAAAACAGGTATTACCTTGGACTACCGAGTGGGTAATGGCTGCCAGTAACTTTGTGCAGAATTATTGGCTGATCTCATTAGTAGTGATCACCATGCTCGCAATCTCTATAAAACATGCGTTGAAGCAACCTAAGATTCGCTTTTGGTATGATTCCAAAATTTTAATAATGCCAGGCATAGGTAAAGTGGCGCGTAGCATAAACACAGCGCGTTTTGCTCGTACTCTAAGTATTTTATCTTCAAGCTCGGTACCTTTGCTTGAAGGTATGCGAATTTCGGGTGGAGTGCTCGTTAATGAAAAAATCAAAAAGTCGGTGGGTGATGCTGCAACACGCGTGAGTGAAGGGGCAAGCTTACGCGCGTCTTTACAAGAAACGAAGTTGTTTCCGCCTATGATGCTGCATATGATTGCCAGTGGCGAAAAATCCGGTGAGCTTGAGCAAATGCTAGAGCGTGCTGCAAACAATCAGGATCGTGAATTTGAGACCATGGTAAATGTCTCGCTAAAACTCTTAGAGCCTGCGATGATAGCGTCTATGGCGGTGATAGTCTTGTTTATCGTAATGGCAATTTTACAACCAATTATGGCAATGAATAAAGCAATCGGGCTTTAACATTTTCAAGGATTTGTAGCAGCAGTATGTGTGTTGTTACAGTGATTAATTAATAAGAAAATAGAGGTACATACGTGAATAAACAATCAGGTTTCTCATTACTCGAAGTTATGGTAGTACTGGTTATCATTGGCATGATCATGTCAATCGTGGCACCAAATATCATGGGGCAACAAGAAGAGGCTGCCATCGATAAAGCGCATTTAGATATTCAACAACTTGAAGATGCGATGAGCCTTTATAAACTAAAAAATAAAGCTTACTTAAGCACTGAGCAAGGTCTTGAAGGTCTAGTTAATCAAACTAGTATAGAGCCTGTTCCACGTCGCTTCCCTGAAGGTGGGTTTATTTCTAAATTACCAGAAGATCCATGGGGCAATCCGTATCAGTTAATTAGCCCAGGAGAAATTGGTAAAATTGATATTTTTTCAATGGGGCCTGATGGCGAAGCCGGTACTGATGATGACATCGGTAACTGGGATGAAGAAAAGCAATAATGAAGCATTCAAGCAAGGCGCAAACTAAAAAAGAGCGCGATTTATTATGATAATAAATCGGGCATCTTTGCGCCATGCTAAGCAGCGCTCTGTTATAAAAGGGTTTAGCTTAATAGAAATTTTAGTGGTATTGGTGGTTATCGCCTTTGCCACCAAAATGGTGGTATACAGTCTTGATGGCGGCGCTGAAGACGCGCTAGAAAAGCAAGCATTGAGACTGCATACCACCATTAACATGGCGTCTGAATTTGCCATATTAAACCAAGTTGAACTAGGTTTTCATATCGATGAAGACATCTTTGAATTTTTAGTGTTTGACGGTGAAAAATGGATCACCTTCGATCGCGAAAAACTGTTTGCGCCGCTTACCATCACAGAAGACTTTAAACTAACCCTAAACTTAGAAGATTTAGCCTGGGCACAAGAAAACCTATTAGAGCAATCTAATTGGCGTGAGCTTATGAGTTCAGGCGATGATGAAAGCCTATTAGAGTTAAAAAAGCTTAAAATACCACAAGTACTCATTTTATCGTCAGGAGAGATCAGCGCGTTTCAATTGACTCTTGAGCTAGAAGAGCAAAGAGAGCCTGTTTACTTCATTGAAGGTGAGTTTTTAGCTCCTGTAAACCTACGTAGAGAGCCTGAATAATGCACAGCTTTAAAGGGTTTACCTTACTAGAAGTCATGGTTGCACTGAGTATTTGTGCGCTCGCTGGTATTGCTGCTATGCAAGCGACGGGAGAGCACATTAATCATTTATCAAGCCTTGAAGAACAGACTTATGCCTCTTGGGTTGCTGAAAACGTCATGGTTGAGCAACGCGCAAAAGGGAAAGAGTGGCAAGGCAAAAATGGTCAAAAGGGCACTGAGAATATGGCTGGTATCGACTGGTATTGGCGTCAAGATGTGGTGGCAACTGCCGATAAAAGTTTTGTTAAAGTGACGATCAATGTATTTACCGATGAAAAGTTAGAGCACTCAGTGTATGAGTTAACGAGCTATTTAAATAAAGGCGGTAAATAGTGAAACAACGTGGTTTTACACTGCTAGAGGTAATGGTAGCGCTGGGCATTTTAGCTTTTGTAGTATTAGCGACTCACCAAATCTTAGACTCTACAACTAAAGCCAAAGAAGCATCTGACGAAAAAATAGCTGAGCTTAATGGTTTGCAGACTACCTTTAGGTTAATGGATCAAGACTTTAGTCAGATGACAAAACGTGAAGTGCGCAATCAATCTGGCGATATTCAAGAAGGCTATATTTTAGCAGGACGCTACACGCTTGATAGTCAGTATGATGGTATTGGCTTTGTTCGTGATGGTTGGATCAATCCTATTAACTTACTTCCTCGCTCTGAGTTACAGGCTGTGGGTTATCGAGTTATCGACGATAAGCTCGAACGTGTATATCGTGTTTATGTAGATCAGCTCGATAATACAGAGCCGCGTGCGCAAGTTATTTTAGACGATATTGAAGACCTTAAGTTTGAATTTTTAGATGACAAAAATGAATGGCAAGAGCAGTGGCAAATAAAAGCATTACCTAAAGCGGTTGCGGTGACAATTCAGCAAATTGAAGAAGAGCCGATTAAGCGGATTTTTTTAGTCCCAGGTGATGGGAAGGTTGCGACACCTTCTACGCAAACACCAGGAAACGGCCAAAATCTAGGTGATGACTCATGAACAGTAAGTCGTCACGCGGAGCTGCCTTAGTCATTGTTTTATTCATCGTTGCGCTGGCTTCTATTCTGGCTGTAGAAATGAGCGCAAATTTGATGGTGCAAGTACAGCGTAGTACTAACATTCAAGGCCATCAACAAGCTAAGTGGTATGCTTATGCTGCTGAAGAGCTAGCCATCAAAGCTTTGCAGCAAAGTAAGAAAGACGACCCAGATAAAACCACGCTGCAACAAATTTGGGCACAACAGGGTGATATTCCATACCCAGTTGATAATGGCACCCTACAAGGTAATATTACTGATTTACAGGCGTGTTTAAATTTAAATGCGCTAAGAGCGAAAGCGCCGGCAAATGGTAAAACAAAAACCAACCCTGCGCATAAAGCCTTATTAGCATTACTTGAAAATATTGAAGATCTCCCCTCGGATGAATCCGAAGAAACCATGGCAGATAGTGTCTATGATTGGCTGGATCAAGACAATATTACTTACCGTTCAGGGGCTGAAGAAGATGAATACTCATCACGAGATTTTCCGTACTTAACTGCTAATAATTACTTTGCTTCGACCTCAGAGTTACGTTTAATTCGAGGGTTTAATCCACTTGTCATGGAAAAGGTACTTCCTTATGTGTGTGTTATACCAGGCAGCGAGCTACTGGCTATTAATGTCAACACATTAGACCCAGAGCATGCGCTTTTATTAAGTGCGCTGATTGATGGTTTGGAAGAGTCTGGCGCGCAAAGTGTGCTCTCAGCTCGCCCTGAAGAAGGCTTTGGGGATATTGAAGAATTTTTTGAACAGATAAATCAACAAGGCGCACAAAATGTGAAGTCCGTTGAAGATCTGTTCACTATTAATAGCGAATATTTTAAACTACAGGCGCAGGCTGAATTTGTAGAACTGCGTTTTTCGATGACCACTTTACTGCAAGCCAAAAATGGCGAAGTAACTATACTGGCGCGAAAATTTGGAGGCGTACAGTGACAGAAACACTCTTGATCCGAACGGGTCAAACCCAACAAGATTGTATTCATTGGTTGGTTTACTCGCCATTAGAACAAGAAATAATTGCCAGTGGCGAACTGCCTAATGCTGAGCAATTAACAGAGTTAACTGATAAAGCACAAAGCCGTGAAGTTGTGGTTTTGTTACCAAGTGATCAAGTGCAGTTAAAAACAGTTGAACTTCCTACTAAATGGAACCGAAAACTGGAGCAAGCATTGCCTTACATGCTTGAAGAAGACATTGCATGTGATGTTGATGATTTGTTTATTGCTATTGCCGAACCAACAATAGTTGGTGAAAAGCACGCAATTAATGTAGCAATGACAGATCGAGAATGGTTTGAAAGCTGGCTTGGGGTTTTTGCTGAGCATGATATTGAAGTATTTACTCTCTTACCAGATGCATTATTACTTCCAACCGCAGAGCAAGGCATCAGTGCAATTGAGCTAAAAGGGCAATGGCTTTGTAAGTTTGGGCAATGGCACATTAGTGCGGTTGAGCAATCATGGCTGGCAGAGTATCTATCTGCACTGGGTAATCCTGATATTGCTCATTACAGCCCTGCTACTAATTTCCCTGATACAGTGAATCTTGATGCGCAAACTTCTGCTTACGATTTACCGCTAGCATTATTTGCTACGCAATTACCTAATACCAAGTTCAACCTACGCCAAGGCGAGTATCAGTTAAAGAAAAAAAGCGCACTTTGGTGGGGTTACTGGAAAGGTGCAGCTATTGCTGCCAGCATTGCATTAGTGAGTTCTATATTAATTAAAGGGTTTGAGCTGCATCAGCTTACTCGAGACCTTGAGGTGGCAAAATCACAAGTGGTAGAACGCTATCAAAATGCATTTCCGGGAAAAACTGTGCGACCTCATCTAATTAAAAGCCAAATCAACGGCGAGCTAGCTAAATTAGAGGGCGGCAGTAGCGCAGGCTTTTTAGACTTAACCAGTGAGCTGGTTACTGTGTTTAGTCAAGTGCAAGATTTCACTCCAGAAACACTACGCTATGACCAACGCCGTAATGAATTAAGAATTCGTGCTCGTGGTAAAGATTTTCAAACCTTTGGTAAAGTGAAGTCAATTTTAGAGCAACGAGGCTTAACGGTTGATCAAGGCTCGTTAAACAACGACGGTGATTTTGTGGTTGGTGAATTAAAACTAGGAGGTGCAGCATGAAGCAACAACTAGTGAAGTATTGGCGCTCATTGAAAGAGCAAGAGCAACAGTTGGTAATGATTGCTGGTGGTATTTTTGTTATTTTTGTTTTGGTTATGGGTATCTTTAGACCGCTTAATAATGCCATTGCCAAAGCGCAGCAGGACCAAGTAAAGCAACAAGAGCTTTTGACTTGGGTTGATAGCAGCATTGTTCGATTAAAAGCAGCGGGCAGTCGCTCTGTTGTAAACAATAAAAACTTAAGCCAAATAGTTAATGCTACACGTGGCCGCTTTGGTATCACTATTAGCAAAATGCAACCTAACGATAACTCATTACGTTTAACAATAGACTCAGTGCAATTTAATAAGTTAGTACAGTGGCTTGATGAGATTGTTTACAAAGAAGGTGTGCAGATTGAAAATTTAGATCTCAGCCGTGACGATAAGCAAGGTTATGTACGCGTAAGCCGACTGGTATTAGAGAAGTAATAATGAAAAAAACAGCGTTTCTTATAATTATATTTATTATTAGCTTTATTGTATTTGCAGTAATAAAAACACCTGCAGCAGTTGCTATCAACTTAGCGAGTGGTTATTTACCGAAAGATCTAAAACTAGGTCAAGCCTCTGGCAGTGTGTGGCAAGGTCGTATCATGCAGCTGCACTATCAAGGTGAGCAAATTAATAACCTAAGTTGGGATATTTCTGGATGGGCCCTTTTTACTGGGCAATTAACCGGAAACCTCAAATTTGGTAATGTTCGTGATACGGCTGATATTTCTGGTCGTGGAGATTTTAACTATGGCTTATTCGATCAAACTGTTTCACTTACCGACGCAACACTTAGGTTGAGTGTTGAACGAGCAATGGATCGCTTGCAGCTACCTTTGCCAGTAAAAGCGAAAGGTCGAGTAATTGTTGACCTAGATGAGTATAAATCGGGCGTTCCTTATTGTGATGCGCTAAACGGTGAAATCGCCAGCCCTAATATTGACGTTCAAGGTCTATCCGGTTGGTTTAGTATTGGCCCACTAAGCGGTCGATTGAGCTGTAAATCAGGTGATGTCGCAGTATTAGTTGATCCTGATAATCGTCTGGGGTTAGAAGCCGATGCCGTATTAAAGGCGAATTTAGACTTTAAAGTTGCAGGATTCATTAAACCGGATGCAACATTGCCAAAAGAAGTGCATGATGCAGCTAAATTTTTAGGCCGCGCCGATAGAGATGGACGCTATCCGCTTAATTTTTAATGTCATATTGAGTTTTTCATGCAAATACCCGCATTTACACCTGAGCACGCACAGCAATTAAGTACATTTTTGGCAAGCCATGGTCAAGCCATGACGCTTCCTCAAAGCCAAGGCTATTTGTTTGCAGTGATTTGTTCTCCTGAGCCACTAGACGTTCACCAATGGCTCGAAGTTATAGTGCCTAATACCGGAGGTCAGCTTGATGAAACAATCTTGTTTGCTTTTATGGGGCTATACCACCAAATAAGTGAACAAGTTTATGAAACTGGTTTTAAGCTACCAGTCACGTTAAAACATCATGCTGATAGTGACAGTTACCTAGATCTTGATGAATGCCAAATGTGGTGTCAGGGTTTTATTCAGGGCGCACAAGAATACTACATCAAACTGAGCCAAGCGCCGGCTTTAGATGCAAACTTGTTAGAGGCTTTACAAACTGCGTATGCAAGCTTAGTTTTTTTCGCTCTGGATGCACAAGTGATGACTACTATTGCTGAGCAAAATAGTATAACTGACGTACAGCTAGCGCAAAGCCAGTATGAACTTATGGGCGATTTTGCATTAGGATTTGCTGAGCTAATAGAAATAATCGCTGTGCAAAGCGGTTTATATAGTGAAGAAGATGAGAGTTGGAGCTAGGTTAACCTAGCTCTAATACTATTTCAGTGCAGCCTTTAGCGCACCTAGCAACCCCTTGGCCAGGCTTAGGGGTTTTTAAATCTAACGTTAGAACCCCCTGACACTGCTCGCATTTTACAGTCTGCCCTTTCGCCAGCTTTTTTAATAGATTCTTATGCTGATTAAATGACTCACTACTTTTTTTGGTTAGCGCTGAAAAGTCCACTATTTGCCTCTGCGTTCTGCGAGTGATTCAGCTGCAATTTTACATACTGTATTTAAACGGTCTTCGTAAAAATAAAGATTTAGATCTTTGCTGCGACAGTATCGCGTGTGAAACAGTTGTAATTGCTCATCTGTTTGCATGGTTTCTTCTAAGTACTCAAGCTCAGACTCTGATAATGATAGTGTTGATTTAATTCTGTTTTTAGCCATGCTTGCAGCTGGACCGCGATTAATATTGCTTGCACTGCTTAAAATACCGACACCTTCGCCGAGTAGTTTTTCTCTGGGTTCTTTTATCATTGGGTGGTCAATGGTAAAGAGCGCGAGTACGACAATAACAAGAAAAAGAAATTTTTTCATAGTTGACTTTGATCTGAACGGGTAAGAGTTGAGCAACAGTGTAATAAAATGCACCTTTATAAAGCAAGTGACTAAGATGAATAAATTATTAGCGATCAATGTCAGCTTTTTTGAGCAGACTTGATATAATGCTAAAGAACAATTAGATTTTTCAGAAATCTCTGAACATACTTGGGTATGTTTAGTTTAGCTCTACTTTAACAGTTAAGTTAAATACATTAGCTATAACGGCGAGCAATAATTGTTTGACTATTATTCTCCAAAGGCGTTGAGGAACTTCGATGGAAAAGCAAATTAAGGTAAAAAATATTCCGACAGAGGTAAAGATCGAAAAACCCGATCTTAATGCTCCAGAGGATAGGTTTAATCCCCGAAATCGTATTTATGTACGTGCAGTTAAAGGCTTGCATCAATTATTAAGGCAGCGTATTGGGTTTATCGGCATGCTCGCATTTATGCTGCTGCCATGGATAAACTTTAACGGTCAACAGGCTGTATTATTTGATTTAATGGGGCAAAAGTATAATATTTTTGGCCTTACTTTGTGGCCACAAGATTTCACTATTTTAGCATTTATTCTAATGTTGGCAGCATTCGCCCTATTTTTGGTAACGACTTTCTACGGTCGCGTCTGGTGTGGTTACACATGCCCGCAAACTGTCTGGACATTTATATTCATTTGGTTTGAAGAAAGGTTTGAAGGCACAGCTAACCAGCGTAAAAAGCTTGATCAAAGGCCAATGGACTTTGATAAGTTTTGGCGAAAAGCGGCTAAACATACAAGCTGGATCGCGTTTTCACTTTATACCGCTATTTCATTTGTCGGCTATTTTACGCCTATTCGTGAGCTCCTGCCTGACTTTATCACCTTCAATGTGGGTGGTTACGCATTAGTGAGTATTATCGTGTTCGCCGTATGTACCTACGGTAATGCTGGTTGGATGCGCGAAATCATGTGTCTACATATCTGTCCTTACTCACGCTTTCAATCAGCAATGTTTGATAAAGATACTTATACCGTAAGTTATGACGAGAAGCGAGGTGAAAACCGCGGTCCTCGTTCACGCAAACAAGACCCTAAAGAGCTTAACTTAGGTGACTGTATTGATTGTAATTTATGCGTACAAGTATGCCCGACAGGTATAGATATTCGTAATGGTCTACAAGCTGAGTGTATCAACTGTGGCGCATGTATTGATGCATGTGATGGCGTTATGGACAAAATGAATTACCCTCGAGGACTTATTTCTTATACCACGGAACGCAATTTAGAAACGCCAGAGAATAAAACCAATCCATTGCGCCCCAAAATTATTGGATACTTAGTTATTTTAATTGTGCTAAGTGGTGCATTAGTGGGTAATATCGTGATGCGTAAGCCGATGGATTTAGATATTATTCGCGATAGAAACCAACTTTATCGGGTCGACTTTAACGGCTTAGTTGAGAATACTTACACGCTTAAGGTGATCAACAAAGCACAATATGAGCAAAGCTTTAATATTAAGGTCGAGGGATTAGAAAACTTTAAATACATTGGTAAGCAAACATTCACGGTGCAAGCGGGTGAGTCACATAATGTACCATTGTCATTAGTGGTGGATCCGTATGATTTGAAAAAACCAATGACTGAGTTTAACTTTGTTTTATCGCCAGTAAATGACCCTAGCTCGAAAATTTCGCAGCCGAGTAACTTTTTTAAAGCGCGATAGTTAAGTACACTAACATAAATTAAAAAGCGGGGTTTTCCCGCTTTTTTATATTGATGAGAATTATGAGTAAATTTAGCTTTGAAGGCTTAACACCCGACTCTATTTTAGATGCCGTAGAAAGTATTGGCATTTATGCTGAATCGGGGTTGTTGGCGTTAAATAGTTACGAAAATCGGGTTTATCAATTTAAAGCTGAAGATGGTAATCGTTATGTGGTGAAGTTTTATCGTCCTGAGCGTTGGAGCAAAGCGCAAATATTAGAAGAACATAGCTTTGCATTTGAACTCGCAGACGCGGAGGTGCCAGTTGTAGCACCTATAATTCATAATGATGAAAGTTTATTTGAACACAATGGGTCTTTATTTACCTTGTTCCCAAGTGTTGGAGGACGAATTTTTGAAGTTGATAACCTTGACCAACTAGATGTCTTGGGCCGTTTGATTGGTCGTATGCATCAAGTTGCGAAAGCGAGCGAGTTTAAAGAGCGACCGTTGATCGGCTGTGATGAATATTTAGATACAGCTAAAATTCAGCTACAAAATAGTAATCTCGTTCCCGCAAGCCTTGGGACTGCGTTTTATACCATTTTAGATATGGTGATCACTGAAACAAAAGCTCAGTACAAAAACGTTGAAACGATTCGTCTACACGGTGATTGCCATGCTGGTAATATTCTGTGGTCCGGGGATGCGCTAATGTTTGTTGATTTAGACGATAGCCGCCAAGGTCCCGCAATACAAGATTTATGGATGATGCTCAGTGGCGATCGAAATAATCAACTGTTACAGTTAGACACCTTAGTGGCTGCTTATGAAGAGTTTTGTGATTTTGACCACGCTCAACTTAAATTGATTGAACCATTACGTGCTATGCGTATGATTCATTATATGGGGTGGTTAGCTAAACGCTGGGATGATCCTGCATTTCCAAGGAACTTTTCTTGGTTTGCGGATGACAAATACTGGGAGCAACAAATTTTAGCTTTAAAAGAGCAGTACTCTGCACTGCAAGAACCACCGCTAAAGTTACTGCCATAAATTATTTTCAAGAAAAATGAATAGAGAGTCAAATGCTTAAAAAATTAAAACTGAGTTTACTACTATTATGCTTGCCATTCGCCGCTATGGCCGCTGACTTTAAAGCGGGCGACCAATATACGGTATTAGATATTGAAAAAAGTAAAACCCCTCAAGTAACAGAGTTCTTTTCATTTTATTGTCCACATTGTTTTAAGTTTGAACCAGTGGCAAAGGCGATGGAAAAAAGCCTACCAGCAGGCACTGAATTTATTAAAAATCATGTAAACTTTTTAGGTGGTTTATCTCCACAAGTGCAAAGTAATTTAAGCTATGCCTACATTATTGCAAAGCTAAATGGTAAAGGTGAGCAAGTTGCTGATCAAATATTTAATAGTATTCATGTTCAACGCGCGCCGCTTGATAACATTAAAGATGTAAAGCAGCTACTTGAGCTAAATGGCATCGATAAAGCTAAATTTGATCAAGAAATTGCTAGTATGCCTGTAATTTCAGCTGAACGTGCAATGCAAGATAAACAAAATAAGTTTTCTAAAGCGGGTGCTTTGACAGGCGTGCCAACATTTATCGTTAATGATAAGTATAAAATCAACATTAATACTATCAAAAGCCAACAGCAGCTTGATGAGTTAGTTGCCTTTTTATTGCAACAATAAGCTATTACAACAATAATTTTTGGAGTTAATAAATAATGATCAAATTAGTTAAAGCTGGGTTACTGGCACTTTTATTACCTTTGGCCGCAACTGCCGCACCAACAGAATATGAAGAAGGCGTGCACTACGATGTAGTATCTGACCGCGCCAGTAAAAAGCCTGAAATAAAAGAGTTCTTTTCATTTTACTGCCCAGCATGTAATAACTATGAAGCTTTACTTGCCGATGTTAAACCTAAACTAGACAAAACAGTTACTTTTAAGAAAAGTCATGTGGATTTTGTGGGTGTACGTGATACTGAAAACCAGCAAATGATTTCTCAAGCGCTTGCTACAGCTGAAGTGCTACCACAAAAAGATGCATTGATTGCAGCAATGTTTAATCACATACACACTAAGCGCGCCAAGTTTAATGAATTAGCTGATATTAAAGATGTATTTGTAGCACAAGGTGTTGATGGTGATAAATTCGATAAAATTTATAAAAGCTTTTCAGTACGTACTATGGCCTCAAAAATGAAACGCGAGCAAGATTACTATAAAGAGAAGGGTGCTCTGAGAGGCGTACCAACCTTTATCGTAAATGGTAAATACAAGCTGAATCTTGGGCGTGAAACAGGTATTACAGCGCCTGAAGATATTAGTAAATTGATTAACTACTTAGCTGCTAAATAACAAAGCAGATTGATCTTATAAAAGCTCCGCTCACGGAGCTTTTTTGTTATTAGAGAAATAATGCAAAAATTACTCGTTTCAAGTTGTTTACTCGGAACGCCTGTTCGTTACGACGGTACTGGGCAAAAGCTAGTTCACCCACAAATTACCACATGGCAATCACAAGGGGTTATTATACCGCTGTGCCCTGAGGTTGCTGGTGGATTATCGACACCTAGAGCGCCAGCTGAAATCAAGCATAATAAAGTGATTACAAATGACGATGAAGATGTAACGGCTGCATTCAAGTTAGGCGCGAAGAGGGCTTTACAATTGTGTCTGTCTCATAATATCCACTTTGCACTACTAAAAGAATCAAGTCCATCTTGTGGCCGTAATACGATTTATGATGGTTCGCACCGCGGTATTAAAGTCGCGGGAATGGGTTTAACGGCTGCGTTATTAGAACGAAATGGAATTAAAGTATTTAGTGAGGAGCAAATGCCAGCACTTTTAAAAGCGCTGGCTTCATGCTGAGCAGTCTATTTCTTTTGTAAGAAAACACCCGACTCGATGTGGTGGGTATAAGGGAACTGGTCAAAAATAGCAAAACGCTCAACTTCATGGGTTTGGCATAAATGATCTAAGTCTCGTTCCAAAGTGTCTGGGTTACATGAGATATAAATAATATTTTCATAGTTAGCGACTAAATCACAGGTAAGTGTATCCATACCTGCACGTGGCGGGTCGACTAAAATGGTTTGACAGTCGTAGCTTGTTAAATCAATTCCTTCTAAACGAGAAAAAGTACGCTCGCCATTCATTGCTTGAGTAAACTCTTCACTCGACATACGAATAATATCTAAATTAGTAACGCTATTTTTAGCTATGTTGTATTGGGCAGAGTGTACTGATGACTTCGAAATCTCTGTTGCGAGTACTTTATTAAATGAACCGGCTAGGGCGATAGAAAAGTTACCATTACCACAGTAAAGCTCTAGTAGATCGTTTTTCAGCGGTGCGCATAACTGTTGTGCCCACTCAAGCATTTTAATGTTCACCTTGGCATTTGGTTGCGTAAAGCTATTTTCAACTTGTTGGAATATTAACTCTTGGCCATTTACAGTTAAGCGCTCAGTAACAAAGTCTTCACCTAGCACTTCTTTTTGCTTTCGAGCTCGGCCAATAAAATCAATTTTGTATGTGTTACTTAGTTTAGCCTTTAATGCTTTTATCTCTGTCATCCACTGCTCATCAAGTGGTTTGTGATAAAGTAGGCTAACTAAAATTTCACCGCTTAAAGTAGATAGGTAATCAATTTGAAATAACTTACGGCGTAAGACTTCGCAGTCTTTCAAATTTTCGATCATGGCAGCCATAACTTCACCAATTAAAGGTGCTGCAGGGTCAAAGGTATCAACACGTATTTTTTCTTTTGTGGCTTGATCAAACATAATATGGAACAAATCATCCCCATCATGCCATACTCTAAATTCAGCCCGTTGGCGGTAGTGAATAGGCTCTGAGCCAAATACTTCTAATTGCTCAACCCCAAAACGTTGGAATTGCGCAATAATACGCTGCTCTTTTTCACTTAGTTGTGCATCGTACGTTGATGTATCGATCTTAATAACTGCCATTATGCCCACTACCTTCTATCTTTAAGCTATTTGTCGGCGCTATTGTAGGGGGCCGGAAGTATTTGTCTAGTTTTGAGTAAAAGTAAGTGCTGATTTTTTGTCCGTTTTACTTTAGGTTTTTGTAAACTTGCCGATAATAAAGAATGCAAATATAGGAGTCGGATTATGAAAATTGGCAATTTTGGCTATGTCCCAAACAATAACGTCAATCAAAACAGCAGTAAGGCCGCATTTACTCAGCCTACAATACAGTCCCCACAAGACAGTTACCAGCAACGTGGTAAAGAGCTAGCGGCAAAAGTATTGGGCGACAAAATGGCAGAAGCGCTCGGCTTACCTGTTGAGCAAGAGAAAAAGACAAGCCTTTGTTTGATTTTGAAGAAATCGTAAAAAATGTTTTAGACTTTGTCACAGGAGCTGTAAAAAAAGCGCAAGCTGATGGCGCTGATGATGACAAGCTCAAAGGTATGCTTAGTGATGCTCGCAAAGGAGTTCAAATAGGTATTGATGATGCGTATGCAGAACTCAAAGATACTGGTGTTTTAAATGACGATATTGAACAAGGTATCGAAAAATCAAAAGAGGGCATTTTTAATGGTCTTGATGAATTTGAAGACGACCTATTTAACCCTCAACCGGATTCTGTCAGTGTTAGTCAGGCGCAATATTTAAGTTTAAGCAATAATGCGCAGTATAATTTTACAACTGCCGAAGGTGATGAAGTAAGTATTAGCTTTGCCGATGCCTTTACTCAGCAGTCAGCAAGTAGCTATCAGCGCTCTGGTGATAGCGAAGGTTTTGCTAGTGAGTCATCTCAATCTCGTGAGCTTTCATTTAGTATGTCAGTAAATGGTGATTTAAATGAAGATGAACAAGAGGCAATCAATGCCTTAATGGAAGACTTACAAAGTGTCAGTCAAACTTTCTTTGGTGGTGATTTAGATGAAGCCTTTGAGCAAGCGCAAGAACTTAGTTTAGGCAGCGAGCAGCTGGTCGCTTTTTCGATGGATCTAAAGCAAACTAAAACATTTGCATCGATTAAAGGTTATGAAGAAAACAAACCAGCTCCAGAAAAAGAAGTAGCAAATAAAGTGGCGCCGTTTAATGATGAATTGAGAGAGACATTTAATAAGGCAAGTGAACTTGGGCTGCAAAATCAGTTGTCAGGAATTTTACAATGGCTAAATCAAGATCAAGAAGAGGTTAGTAAGCTGGTCGATTATACGAAAACTATGTTTGAACAAATGAATAAACTTCGTGATGCCGTGTCAGAAGCTTAAGCTTTATTTTATATGATGCTCATGGCAAACTGCTCAGCTTAAGTAAAGCTTGGAGTAGGCGGTTTGTCATCACACATTATGGTATTCGATTCAGGAATAGGCGGCACAACAGTACTTGAGCATATCCAAGCCTTATTACCTCAAGCTCAGCTAAGTTACTTTATGGATAATGCTTATCTGCCTTACGGTAAGTTAAGCCAAGAAACAATTGTTGCACGTCTAACCTCTTTACTTCATTACATTACAGCCCACCAATTAAAAGTTGATGTTCTAGTGATAGCTTGTAATACAGCATCGACATTAGCATTAGCAAAAGTAAGAGAGTTGACTAGCATACCTATTGTGGGTGTTGTTCCTGCAATAAAGCCAGCCACTTTATTTACACAAACCCATCGTATAGGTTTATTAGCAACACCTGCCACAATAAGCAATAGTTATACTCAGCAATTAATAGCACTTTATGGTAAGGGTTTGATTGTAGACTCATATAGCAGTGTTGAGTTGGTGGCTATCGCAGAACGACTCTATTTTACAGGTGAGTTCGACCAAGTTAAGTTTGCAAAGGAAATGAAAAGACTTGCTATTAAGCCAAGTACTGACGTACTGGTATTAGGGTGTACGCATTTTCCGATATTGGCTAAGCAAATAGATAACTTTTATAATAGAGCTATTAAACTGATGGATTCTGGGGCAGCAATAGCCAAAAGGGTTGCAACAGTATTAGTTGAGCAAAACGATTCTGATCGGCTAGCCTCCAATATTGAAACTATACAAGCAAAACAAAAAAAAACCGCTGCATTACTATGCAACGGCTTCTGTATTAACTAATAAGCTAACGGTGGAACGTATTAAACTGATTGATTCGCCTCTGAACGCATAGAGGTTGAATCATCATCTTGTTTTTGTTTTGCTTCACGAACCTTTAATGTACGTTGTTGGAACTCGCTATCGTTTAATTGCGAAATAGCATTGTCAGCATCTGACTCCGCCATTTCAACAAAACCAAAGCCACGACGCTTGCCTGTATTTTTATCCTTTAATAGGCGTACGTTGAAAACTTTACCTTGTTCTTCAAATAAGGCGCGAACAACACTTTCATTTGCACGATAAGGAAGATTGCCAACATAAAGCGTTTTTGTTTTTACTTCGACTTCTTCTGCAACGCCAGATGATAGTGCACTAACTACAAGGCCACCAACTAAAACACCTACAGCAAATAGTAAGCCAGGGCTTAGTGCTAAGCTTGAAAGTGCGAAATTGACTATAACAAAACCAATAACAGCCAGAATAACTAAAGAGATAAGAGATTTTTGATCGGGTAATTTCATTTTGATCTACCAATAAACAGGAAATAAACATTAATTTAACATTGTGAACTTGCTATCTTAACGCGATAAATGAACATATCAATGTTATTTATGTGAAATTATTAAATTTGCCGTAAAAAATGGCGTTAAACCCTCTGTTAAGTGACTATTTTGCAGGTTTTTGGGCGCTTTTTGAGCGAACGATTAAAAGTTTTAAAAAAAGGGTTGATCTGTTTTCGGATCTCCCTATAATGCGACCCCACTGAGACGGCAGAGCGCAACGCATAGCGGAGCACGAGCTACTTAGTAAGTCGAATAAAACTTGAGTTTAGATTTTTCATAAAGTTTAAAATTAAGTGTTGACAAAAAAATAGGAAAGCGTAATATGCGCAGCCCTAGCGACGTAAAGCAAAGCGCTTTAATCGCAACGTTCTTTAACAATATAAAGCAATCATCTGTGTGGGCACTCGTACAGATTGAGTTCTAACAGCCTGGCTTAGTTCGCTAAGCAAGGCAAAAAATTTAGAGTCTCAATTGAAACTGAGTGACCAACAGAATAGTTACTTTTAGTAATTATTCAGCACAGTCAATTCAATATCGAAAGATATTAAATAAATTCAGAATTCATTGAGCTGTTCTTTACTCTTTATTGGGTGGGAACAAAAAACTTTTAATTGAAGAGTTTGATCATGGCTCAGATTGAACGCTGGCGGCAGGCCTAACACATGCAAGTCGAGCGGTAACAGAGAGTAGCTTGCTACTTTGCTGACGAGCGGCGGACGGGTGAGTAATGCTTGGGAACATGCCTTTAGGTGGGGGACAACAGTTGGAAACGACTGCTAATACCGCATGATGTCTACGGACCAAAGGGGGCTTCGGCTCTCGCCTAAAGATTGGCCCAAGTGGGATTAGCTAGTTGGTGAGGTAATGGCTCACCAAGGCAACGATCCCTAGCTGGTTTGAGAGGATGATCAGCCACACTGGAACTGAGACACGGTCCAGACTCCTACGGGAGGCAGCAGTGGGGAATATTGCACAATGGGCGCAAGCCTGATGCAGCCATGCCGCGTGTGTGAAGAAGGCCTTCGGGTTGTAAAGCACTTTCAGTCAGGAGGAAAGGTTAGTAGTTAATACCTGCTAGCTGTGACGTTACTGACAGAAGAAGCACCGGCTAACTCCGTGCCAGCAGCCGCGGTAATACGGAGGGTGCGAGCGTTAATCGGAATTACTGGGCGTAAAGCGTACGCAGGCGGTTTGTTAAGCGAGATGTGAAAGCCCCGGGCTCAACCTGGGAACTGCATTTCGAACTGGCAAACTAGAGTGTGATAGAGGGTGGTAGAATTTCAGGTGTAGCGGTGAAATGCGTAGAGATCTGAAGGAATACCGATGGCGAAGGCAGCCACCTGGGTCAACACTGACGCTCATGTACGAAAGCGTGGGGAGCAAACAGGATTAGATACCCTGGTAGTCCACGCCGTAAACGATGTCTACTAGAAGCTCGGCTCTTCGGAGTTGTTTTTCAAAGCTAACGCATTAAGTAGACCGCCTGGGGAGTACGGCCGCAAGGTTAAAACTCAAATGAATTGACGGGGGCCCGCACAAGCGGTGGAGCATGTGGTTTAATTCGATGCAACGCGAAGAACCTTACCTACACTTGACATACAGAGAACTTACCAGAGATGGTTTGGTGCCTTCGGGAGCTCTGATACAGGTGCTGCATGGCTGTCGTCAGCTCGTGTTGTGAGATGTTGGGTTAAGTCCCGCAACGAGCGCAACCCCTATCCTTAGTTGCTAGCAGGTAATGCTGAGAACTCTAAGGAGACTGCCGGTGATAAACCGGAGGAAGGTGGGGACGACGTCAAGTCATCATGGCCCTTACGTGTAGGGCTACACACGTGCTACAATGGCGCATACAGAGTGCTGCGAACTCGCGAGAGTAAGCGAATCACTTAAAGTGCGTCGTAGTCCGGATTGGAGTCTGCAACTCGACTCCATGAAGTCGGAATCGCTAGTAATCGCGTATCAGAATGACGCGGTGAATACGTTCCCGGGCCTTGTACACACCGCCCGTCACACCATGGGAGTGGGTTGCTCCAGAAGTAGATAGTCTAACCTTAGGGAGGACGTTTACCACGGAGTGATTCATGACTGGGGTGAAGTCGTAACAAGGTAGCCCTAGGGGAACCTGGGGCTGGATCACCTCCTTATACGATTTAGAACTTATTTGTTCGTAGTGTCCACACAGATGATTGTTAATTGTAAAGAGAACAACACTTATTGTTTGGGTCTGTAGCTCAGTTGGTTAGAGCGCACCCCTGATAAGGGTGAGGTCGGTAGTTCAAATCTACTCAGACCCACCACTTCTTCTTAATACTGCGTTGTAAGCTTCGTTGTTTAGTGAACTAAACGGCCTCAACTTACGCCTTGTCTTAAAAAGAAGTCGGTATACAAACAGTAAGACCAGCATATGTGGGGCTATAGCTCAGCTGGGAGAGCGCCTGCCTTGCACGCAGGAGGTCAGCAGTTCGATCCTGCTTAGCTCCACCACTTTTACTTCTTAAAAATAAATATTCTTTATCGGGTAGCAACACCACCTGAGAATAGAGTGTGTTTAATTTTGAGAAGTTTTTGATTCTCTGCTCTTTAAAAATTTGGAAAAGCTGATAATAAAATTCGTATGAATACATTGTATTTGTACAGAGTTTTCAAAAGTAAAAAAGAATGATAGCAGTATCATTCAGTGCCATTTAGTTAACTCTTATGAGTTGATTGATTGGTATCTACTTTAGTATTCAATATTAACTTCTGGCGAAGTTAAACTGTCACAAAACAAAGACCCGTTTGGGTTGTATGGTTAAGTGACTAAGCGTACACGGTGGATGCCTTGGCAGTTGGAGGCGATGAAGGACGTATTAACTTGCGATAAGCTTAGTCGAGCTAGTAAAAAGCACTTGAGACTAAGATTTCCGAATGGGGAAACCCACCTGCTTGCAGGTATCGTTAACTGAATACATAGGTTAACGAGGCGAACGCGGAGAACTGAAACATCTAAGTACCCGTAGGAAAAGAAATCAACCGAGATTCCGGAAGTAGCGGCGAGCGAAACCGGAACAGCCCTTAAGCTTATTATGTGTTAATGGAAGGCTCTGGAAAGTGCCACGATACAGGGTGATAGTCCCGTACATGAAAATGCATTTTAAGTGAAATCGAGTAGGTCGGAGCACGTGAAACTTTGACTGAATATAGGTGGACCATCATCTAAGGCTAAATACTCCCAACTGACCGATAGTGAACCAGTACCGTGAGGGAAAGGCGAAAAGAACCCCTGTGAGGGGAGTGAAATAGAACCTGAAACCGTGTACGTACAAGCAGTAGGAGCCCACTTGTTGGGTGACTGCGTACCTTTTGTATAATGGGTCAGCGACTTATATTTTGTAGCGAGGTTAACCGATTAGGGTAGCCGTAGGGAAACCGAGTCTTAACTGGGCGAATAGTTGCAAGGTATAGACCCGAAACCCGGTGATCTAGCCATGAGCAGGTTGAAGGTTGAGTAACATCAACTGGAGGACCGAACCCACTAACGTTGAAAAGTTAGGGGATGACTTGTGGCTTGGAGTGAAAGGCTAATCAAACCGGGAGATAGCTGGTTCTCCCCGAAATCTATTTAGGTAGAGCCTCGGACGAATACTTACGGGGGTAGAGCACTGTTAAGGCTAGGGGGTCATCCCGACTTACCAACCCTTTGCAAACTCCGAATACCGTAAAGTACTATCCGGGAGACACACGGCGGGTGCTAACGTCCGTCGTGAAGAGGGAAACAACCCAGACCGCCAGCTAAGGTCCCAAAGTCATAGTTAAGTGGGAAACGATGTGGAAAGGCCCAGACAGCCAGGAGGTTGGCTTAGAAGCAGCCATCCTTTAAAGAAAGCGTAATAGCTCACTGGTCGAGTCGGTCTGCGCGGAAGATGTAACGGGGCTAAACTATGCACCGAAGCTGCGGATTCAGAATTTATTCTGAGTGGTAGGGGAGCGTTCTGTAAGCGGTTGAAGGTGTACCGGGAGGTATGCTGGACGTATCAGAAGTGCGAATGCTGACATGAGTAACGATAATGCGGGTGAAAAACCCGCACGCCGGAAGACCAAGGGTTCCTATCCCATGTTAATCAGGGTAGGGTAAGTCGACCCCTAAGGCGAGGCCGAAAGGCGTAGTCGATGGGAAACGGATTAATATTTCCGTACTTGGCATAATTGCGATGGGGGGACGGAGCAGGCTAAGCAAGCATGGCGATGGTTGTCCATGTGAAAGTGAGTAGGTTGGTGACTTAGGAAAATCCGGGTTGCTAAGACTGAGACACGAGACGAGCCACTAAGGTGGTGAAGTTGCTGATGCCATACTTCCAGGAAAAGCCTCTAAGCTTCAGATTATACCGAATCGTACCCCAAACCGACACAGGTGGTCAGGTAGAGAATACTAAGGCGCTTGAGAGAACTCGGGTGAAGGAACTAGGCAAAATCGTACCGTAACTTCGGGAGAAGGTACGCTCCTATCTGTGATGAGACTTGCTCTCTAAGCGGACGGGAGCCGCAGTGACCAGGTGGCTGGGACTGTTTATTAAAAACACAGCACTGTGCAAAATCGCAAGATGACGTATACGGTGTGACACCTGCCCGGTGCCGGAAGGTTAATTGATGGGGTTAGTTTTCGGACGAAGCTCTTGATCGAAGCCCCGGTAAACGGCGGCCGTAACTATAACGGTCCTAAGGTAGCGAAATTCCTTGTCGGGTAAGTTCCGACCTGCACGAATGGTGTAACCATGGCCACGCTGTCTCCACCCGAGACTCAGTGAAATTGAAATCGCAGTGAAGATGCTGTGTACCCGCGGCTAGACGGAAAGACCCCGTGAACCTTTACTACAGCTTGGCACTGAACATTGAACCTACATGTGTAGGATAGGTGGGAGACTTAGAAGATGAGACGCTAGTTTTGTTGGAGTCGTCCTTGAAATACCACCCTTGTAGTTTTGATGTTCTAACGTTGGCCCCTGAATCGGGGTTACGGACAGTGCCTGGTGGGTAGTTTGACTGGGGCGGTCTCCTCCCAAAGAGTAACGGAGGAGCACGAAGGTTGGCTAAGTACGGTCGGACATCGTACGGTTAGTGTAATGGTAGAAGCCAGCTTAACTGCGAGACAGACACGTCGAGCAGGTACGAAAGTAGGTCATAGTGATCCGGTGGTTCTGAATGGAAGGGCCATCGCTCAACGGATAAAAGGTACTCCGGGGATAACAGGCTGATACCGCCCAAGAGTTCATATCGACGGCGGTGTTTGGCACCTCGATGTCGGCTCATCACATCCTGGGGCTGAAGTCGGTCCCAAGGGTATGGCTGTTCGCCATTTAAAGTGGTACGCGAGCTGGGTTTAGAACGTCGTGAGACAGTTCGGTCCCTATCTGCCGTGGGCGTTTGAGAATTGAGAGGGGTTGCTCCTAGTACGAGAGGACCGGAGTGAACGAACCGCTGGTGTTCGGGTTGTCATGCCAATGGCATTGCCCGGTAGCTACGTTCGGAACTGATAAGCGCTGAAAGCATCTAAGCGCGAAGCAGGCCTCGAGATGAGTTCTCACTAGACTTTTAAAGTCTCTGAAGGGCCGTTGAAGACTACAACGTTGATAGGCAAGATGTGGAAGCATAGTGATATGTTAAGCTAACTTGTACTAATTACCCGTGAGGCTTAACCATACAACGCCAAACGCGTTTTATGTGACTGTTTAAGCGCAGAAGTTAATATAACTAAAGTAGATTACTGAAGATTAATTTATTATCAGAAATTCCAAATTTTAGTAAGTTTGATTAAATCGAACTTACACCAAATTTGCTTGGTGACAATAGCGTTTTGGACCCACCTGATCCCATGCCGAACTCAGTAGTGAAACGAAACAGCGCCGATGATAGTGTAGCATTTGTTATGTGAAAGTAGGTCATCGCCAGGCTCCAAATTGAGAAAGCCCGATTCGAAAGAATCGGGCTTTTTTACGTTTATACACCGTAGCGTGGGTTGAGTATCACGAAACCCACGGTTAAAGAACGCCACAATCCCTCAGGGCCAACATACCTTACCTCGGCCTGTATTTTAATCTTGAAAAACTCGCACTCCATAAGAAAATACTACCCACAGTCCTCTGAGTGAATTTCAAGTATAGGTTTACTTTTAACTATTAGATAAAAATACAGTGAGCTTTTCACCTATTTTTAAATTATCCCGCGAAAGATTATTCCATTGTTTAAGTTTAGTAATACTGACTTTGTAGTGGTTGGCAATTTTCCACAGGCTATCACCAGATTTAACCTGATACTCAATTTGAGTATCAGCTAATTGTGGTAGCACTAGCCTTTGGCCAATCCTAATAGTGTTTCCCTTGAGGTCGTTGAATGCTTTTAGTTGGCTTAAAGTTACTTTGTAGCGCTTAGCGATCACGCTCAAACTATCGCCACGCTTAACTGTATAATGTTGCCATTGGCTGTAGTCGTTAGAATCTTGATCAGCAATCATAGTCTCAAATTGCTTTTGCTCACTAGCAGGGATGACTAGATGCGGTGCATCAATAATCGCCGGAAAGCGAATGACCCCGTAGTTTAAGGGCTCTAACTGTTGCCATTGGGCTTTATTATCTAAAATAACTGAGCCATCAATAGGCAATACTGTAATTGCTGGGCTATTTGAAATTGCAGGAAACGCCATCTTTTGGCTTTTTAATAATTGCGCCGCAGCAAGCAGCTTAGGGACATACTGACTGGTTTGCTGAGGGAGTTTTAAACTGAAAAAGTCAGTTGGTTTACCTTGCTTTTTATTGTTGCTGATCGCTCTAAGTACACGGCCTTCACCTAAGTTATAGGCTGCTATAGCGTGATACCAATTACCATCAAAGCGTTTGTATAAGTACTCCATAAAATCCAGAGCAGCGTGGGTACTGTCGATCACATCTTGGCGGCCATCGTACCAAGGGCTAATTTTTACCTTAAAGTACTTAGCAATGGCAGGCGTTAATTGCCAAAGCCCAGATGCATGCTTATGCGAGTAGGCACTGGCGTTAAAGTCACTCTCAATAAGAGGCATTAATGCCAGTTCTATGGGTAATTCTCGTTTTTCTACCTCATCAACAATATAGTAAAGGTAAGGCTCAGCACGGCGACTTATTTCATCCATATAGTTGGGGTGAGATAAATACCAAGCAATGCGTTGTTGAACGGCGGGGTGGCTTGAATTGGCAAATGTTAGCTGTGCGCGAATACGTTGCCATACATCATCGAGTTCTTTTGTTGTGAGTGGCGCTATTTGTGTAATATCTTCGCGCTGTTCACTAACAATTGTTTTGGGGTTAGCCTTTATTTCAGGAGTTGATGTTGGTGTATCGGGCGTGCTTTCACAACCAGATAAAATTATTAATGGCAAAATGCGGATAAATCGATTTAAAAACACGTACTACACTACTCCGTAAATATAAATGCGGCTAACCTAAAGCAGGTAAGCTTAACATAGGGTGAGTTAGATTTGAGCGGAAGATGAATTAATCTGCCCCTTAAACTGCTCTTTGTAACGACGTGATAAGTTAAGTACTTCTCCTGTTGTTAATTTTACTTCGCTATCGCCACTGGATAAGGGGGGTTATTGATTCAATCGTATCGAGTCTAATAGCATGAGAGCGATGAATACGGCAAAAGCCTTGTGGTTCTAACCTAGCTATAAGATTGGTCATGGTTGCTCGTAGCGGGTAAATGCGTGTCCCAATATGCAGGTTTACGTAATTACCGCTAGACTCAAGCCAATCAATTTTATTTGTAGAGATAATAAACTCTTTACCTAGTTTCTTAACGAGTAATCTGTCGAAATTCAAATCTTGTAGTGTGTCCTCCTCATGTTTAATTGGCGTGGCTTCACCAGTTAATTGGCTAACAACATATTGATAGGTTTTAATAACAACAATCAAAAATAAAAAGCCCCATAAGTCTTTACGGTATTCATAAAGCAGCTCAAACCACACCAATCCAAAGTCATACTGCATTTGTTGAATGCTATAAATAAACTTGCGGATAGTTACCATGATCCCTACATGCAATAACGAGAAAATAACGCTTGCGAATAAGTAAATGAGTAATGAGCGGGTGATCTTTTGCCAATTAAAGGGTTGGGCTTGTAATAACCAAACTAAAGCAGGAAACAACAATAAAGTACCAATAGCACTTGAATACTCCCATACAAATGGCTCCCAGAGCATAAACGGGAGTACGCCATCGCGCTGGGCTTCCATAATGTTTGAGCTGGCATTAATGGTATTGTTGATAAAAATATAACTACATAAAAATAGTGTCGCATACCAAGTTTGGTAACGCTGAAAATGCGTTAAGGTGATCATTACTATTGTTACTCTTAAGCTGCCTCACTATTAGACTATCAACATAGCGAACAATTACCAAACTTATCATCCCTGTTATCCACCGCTTATCCCTACTGACTGTTTTATCAGCCTTTTTTAATTTTTTAGCGCGGTAAGAGGGGCATAGTTGTTATTAATTAGTCGTAAGTTAAATCTACCATGACACTTAAAATAGTAATTAAAAACACAACCCGCATGCTATTACAGCCATGGCATAATGCGTTCAATCAACCAGTTGAATCACCAGAGCGCCGCTATGATTTAGATTGGCTACGGGTGATTGCATTTGGTTTATTAATTTTCTACCACAGCGGTATGCTATACAGTGAAAATTGGGGTTTTCATTTTAAAAGCCAGTATTTATCCAGCAGCATTGAAAATATCATGCTCTTACTGTCGCCATGGCGGATGGGATTAATTTGGTTCATTTCAGGTGTGGCGCTGCGCTTTATTGTTGCGCGTTTTAGTCTAGGTATGTTTTTAACTACGCGCAGTGTAAAGATATTACTGCCTTTATTGTTTGGCATTTGGTTTATAGTGCCGATTCAGCTTTATGCGCAAATGAGCCAAGAGGTTGGTTTAGCTATGAGCTTTTGGCAGTTTTACAGCCAGTTTTTTGATTTAACCAACACTTTATTTGAGCACTATCAAGCTGGAGTTTGGCCGCATGTTGATGTAAACCACCTTTGGTATTTGCGCTCCTTATGGCAATTTACTTTATTACTGATGTTAGTGATGCCGCTGCTTCATCACGCTAATGTGCAAGCAATAATCACGCGCTTATCTGGGCGCTCGTTATTTACAGTTTTTATCGTATTACTATTGCCGATTTGTATTTTAAAATTAAGCTGGCCAAGTGATACATTCAGATATCCCATGGGGGCGCTGTTTTTACTTTATGGTTACCTGCTTGCTTGGCAGCCTGCATTTTATAGCAAATTGCTACGTCACTGGCAGGCGTTATTACTGGTATTCATTTTAGGTTATTTAGTTGTAGTGCTGGGTTATCACATGATTTGGCAAAATCCTGCTGTTAGCCAATGGCAAATTACCAGCATGGATATGCTGTATACTGCGCAACGATTAGTCGGTGTGCTGTTGATGCTAGCTCTAGCACAACGTTTTTTGAATCACGATCACCCCAAACTAGCTTTACTAAACTGTGCAGTATTTCCTTTTTACCTATTACATCAAAGTGTGATTATTGGCTTGGCCTTTTATTTGTCTAAGCTGCAATTAGGTGGTTTTGTGGAGCCATTACTTATACTAAGTCTCACATTCATTATTTGTTGGCTAGTGTTTATTGTTGCGCGCCGTGTCGATCTATTAAGCCCATTGCTAGGGATTAGAGTCACAAGGAAATATAAAGCATGGCAAGTTAAAGCAGGCTTTCTTTGCGGACTAATATTGGTAAGCCCGCTGATCTTTAGGTTGATTTAACTATCTGTATTACAGACTAATTGTCGCCGTAAACGACGACCTACGGATGTGTATTGAGGTGATGTAGGACGTGCTTTAGCGCGTTAATAGGCTATATTTTACTTCTGCTTTAGGAAAAGGAGTTTATCTAATGAGCTGGAGTTACTTAGAGAAAGGGCGCGTATCAATTCAATCTGGTGAATACTTCATTACATTTGCATGCCACCGCAGAGAAAGAATATTTAGTAGCTACGATCTTGCCAATATTTTTTGTAGATGTATCGCTAGTAACGAGCTCAAGTTTCAATGTCGTTGGTTAACTTGGGTTTTAATGCCTGATCATTTCCATGGTTTATTGCAATTAACATCAAGTGAGTTAGGAATAACTGTGGGCCATTTAAAAGGTGTATCTGCTCGGGAAGTTAATATAGTACGAAATAAAAATCAGCCTGTTTGGCAAAGAGCGTATTATGATCATGCACTGCGAGAAGAAGAAAATAGGATAGTAATAGCAAGGTATATTGCTGCAAATCCTTTGAGAGTAAGTTGGTCACTCGAATTGGTGACTATCCATATTGGAATTCAGTATATTTATAAGCTTAATTTCGCAGAGAGTTGTTGCCATAAATGACGACCTACGGATGTGTGTTGAGGTGATGTAGGACGTGCTTTAGCGCGTTATGTTTAGTTTGGGTCTTTATGCTATTGTCGCCGTAAACGACGACCTACAATATATACGATTAAATATCTTTAATTTTCATTGCAGGATTACCAGCAACTACAGTATTTTCGGCAACATTTTTGGTGACGATAGACCCCGCGCCCACGACAGCGTTATCGCCAATGGTAACACCCGCTAAAACGATAACTCCCGCGCCAATCCACACGTTATTACCGATTGTAATCGGTGCCGCAAAGTTGTCTTTATTGAGTCGCTCTGTGGGGGAACCGCATGCGATACAGCCAAAAGCTGAACGTTTGGGCCGATTAAACAATCGTCGCCAATGCTTATCGCCCCCTCATTAATTGGCGCATCTAACACAGTGCAGTTAATGTTTATAAAAGTACGATCACCTATTTGCACTTGCGAGCCGTAATCTAAGTGGAAGCCGGCTTCAATAATCACGTCTTCACCACAATGCGCAAATAAACTCTTAATACGTTTTAAATTACCCTTGCTGGGGCTTTTTGCAAATAACCGACAAGTCTCATGGGCGACTTTGCGTTGCTCAATCAGTGGTTTTTCTAGGCTATTAAATTGAGTTAGATGAGTCATCGTTTTAGGGAGTTAATGAGTATGTATTGATGATAAAGCAAAATTGGCTGCTAACCAAACGGGACTATCAGTTGTTGACCGTAATTCAATGAAACCCGACTTTACGCAGAATAGATTAAAGTCGGGTGTTTATTTATAACTTCAATTGTGGGTATGAGTCGCCAGAGTCTCAGTTTCACTCATTTCGTAATGCCTTTATTGGATCTTGTCGTAACGTTTGGTTGATCGGAAAAAAGCTGGCAAGTACTGATATTGCTAATAAACCCAGCCAAATGACCGTTGTTAACCACCAGTCTATAGGCAGGTCAACCTCAGGTAATGACATACAATAGCCTATAATTAAAAATGCCAACGAAAAGGCTAACACTAAGCTCATTGTTATGGGTTGCATGAGTTCTAATAAGCTTTCTTTTAGTAACCTATAATTGTCAGCCCCCATAGAAAGTTTGACGCCTAAGCTATATCTGCGCACTTTAACTAAATAGCTAACAATACCGTTTATGCCAATACACACCATCAGCAGCGATGTTGATGCCAACACAATAGCCAGCCATGCTGCATTTAAGTGACGTTGCCTTTTTTCATCAAACATACTTGTTAAAGAGGCTATGTTATTAATGTCTAATCGTTGGTCGACTTCCAATACTGCTTGTTGAATATGGGCAATTGCATTATTTTCATCTGCAACAGTAATCAAATATGTAAATTGTTGCCAACCAGGGTAATCTTTAGGTGTAAAAACTTCAAAGTCTTCACTTTCAGGGCTGCCCGGTACATAGGTGTTGCTGACAATACCTATGATTGAGTAATATCTTTTATTATCAAAACTCACTTTACTGTTTAGTACTTCATTACTGTTTTTATTAAGTAAATCTGCAAGGCGTTGATTGATAATGATCGGTGGGTTTTTTAGTTGTTCATCCCCTTTGGCAAAGCCTTTCCCCGTTATTATTAAGTTAAGTTCAGTAAAGTAATTGGCAGTTACTAAGCTATTACGTGCTTGGGCAATATACTGTCCAGCTTCGTTATATATTTGATTGACATTAACCGTTTTTGGCAGCCTCATTTCGGATGACACAGCTAAGCTGCTCACATTATTAAGCGCCAGCAACCTCTGGTTAATTGCTTTGTGTAAATTAATACGTTCGCCGGATTTATCGACATTACTATAGTTTATTGTTAATGAATATTTACCTTGTGTATCCAGTCCGTTATCTCTGAGTGCTTCAGAAAGAGTTACTAAAACTACGTGGCTAGCAGTGGTTAATACTAAAAACGAAAACAAAATTTGCAGACCAACAAGTAAATGGCTGGTGGCTGAACTCATTTGCTTACCCGTTCCTTTACCGCTGCTTTGTAGGCTGCTCATTAAGTTTTGCTCTTTCACTACACTAAGTTCTATAAATGAATAAAGTGAGGCAATACTAATAATCAGAAAAGCTGAAAATAACAAAGTATTAAAGCTAAGAGAAAGCGTGTCTAAACGTTGAATGGCGTCAGCTGCTAGGTTTTGAATAACGATAAAGCCGATTTGAGTAAGTGTTAAAGCAAGTAACACTGCAATACTAATAAGTAAAATATTGTGTTTTAACGTTTCAATAATTAGTTGTTTTTTGCTTGCCCCAAATGCAAAGCTGATTGCAAGAGGTTTGATGCGCGTAATGGCTTTAGCGAGCTGCATACTAGAAAGGTTGATAAGTGCAATGAGCATTAATAAGCACACACCCAATAATAGCATTAATACAATCTTCCCGCTGTCGCCCCTAAGTGCATCATTAAATGCAGTAACACGCGCATTGACAGTAAAGTCTTTTAAAATATTAGGAGCGTGCAACTGCGCACCTTTGAGTGATAAATCACTTAATTGTTTACTAATTTCTTGCTCTGAGGCTGTGGGCTTAAATCTAACAACACTCTTATATGCGCCCATAAAACCGTTAGATGTTTTAGGGTTAAAAGCTTCGTCAGCATCAATAGGAAGCCATATTGCATCATTTATATTGCTATATGAGGGTAATACGAGACCGTCAGGTGCAACACCTACAACGGTAAAGCGACGTTGGTTGAGTTGTATTTTTGTACCAACAATATTCGAGTCACCATTATAGTGGGTTTGCCAAGCGCGATAGCCTAATACGACTGACATTTGCTGAGTACCGAGTGCTTCTGTCTTGTTAAATAATCGACCAAGTTTGGGTTGTACACCGAGTAGATCAAATAAATTATGTGTGGCAAGTATTACGTCCACAGCAGGTCTAGTTGGTTTATCTAGTAGCTTGTAGTCAGTCCATCGATGGTAAGCAGCAACATCAGTAAAAACGGTGTTTTCGTTTTCAATGTAGTTCATTACCTTTGAGTTACTAGCGGGCCCTGAATAGCCTTTAGAGTTAATAGTGCCTTCAAGTAAGTATAAGTTATCACTTTGTTGATAAGGCAAAGGCGAGAAGAACACTAAGTCTACTAAACTAAATGAACTAAGCACCATCGACAGTGTAAGTGCCAGTGTAAAAACGGTGGTGAAATAGTATTGTTTGGCACGTTTAAAAGTATTGTAGGCAGTTTTTAACATGACTGAGCAACCTGTTCTACATTTGCAGGTGTGCTTGGCACGAGTTCATCGTTTTGGGCAACTACAGTACCGTCTCTTAACTGGATATTACGCGTAGCCATATCGGCATAACGGGGATCATGGGTAACCAATACAATGGTGGTGCCTTGCTGATTTAGGTCTTTTATTAACGCCATGATTGCATCGCCGTTTTTTGAGTCTAAGTTACCTGTGGGCTCATCGACCAGCATGATGCCAGAATCGCCAGCTAGTGCGCGTGCAATCGATACGCGTTGTTGTTGACCACCAGAAATTTGATTCGGATGTAAATCAGCTTTATCAGCCAAACCTACTTTTTCTAGGCAATCTAACGCTCTTGCGTGACGTGATGATAAAGAGTCACCACGGTATTTTAGCGGTAGCGCAACGTTTTCAAGTACGGTCATTTCATCAATTAAGTTAAACGATTGAAACACAAAGCCAATGCGATTACCGCGTACTTTCGCACGTTGGTTTGAGTCCATATCAGAGACGAGTAAACCGTCAATGTAATATTCACCACTTTGAGGGGTGTCGAGCAGCCCCATAATGTTAAGGAGTGTTGACTTGCCACAACCAGAAGGCCCAGAAATAGAAATAAACTCACCGTCGTACACGGTAAAGCTAATCCCTTTTAAAATTTGACTGACTTGTTCGCCATTAGAGAAAGACTTGCTTAGGTTATTAACTCTTAAAATTTCAGTACTCATATTATTCTTCCTTAACCAGCAATTTTTATTGTTGTTGTTTCAGCGGGGATATCTAATGTAGAAATAATAACCTGTTCGCCAGGCTCAAGTCCTGACAACACTTGGATGAGCTGGCCAGATGCTTTGCCGTATTGCACTTCAACTTTAACGGCTTTGTTATCCATTGTGAGCTTAAATAATGAGCCATAGCTGCCTTCACTTGCACCTGTTGGTTGTTTTATATAATTCACCTCTTTTTGTACATCGGCAAAAATAGTCGCATCTACTTGTTGCATGGGTTTCATGGTGTCTGATTCAGAAACCTCGAGCTCAATATCAATTTGTACAGCGCCGTCGCTGATCACAGGATCTACACGCACTACTTGGCCGCGCACCTGGTCATTCAACGTGCTAATTTGGGCTGTCATACCTATTTGAATTAAATGAGCTTGAATTTGCGGTACTTTTATTTCACCAACTAGAGGAGAGAGGCTGCCGATTAGCGCCAGTTCAGAGCCTGCACTGACACTTTGCCCTAAACTTAAAGGCAAGCGCTGAATAACACCATTCATACCTGCTTTAACTGAAAGTTGCTCAACCATTAATTTGGCTACATCAAACTCGTCTTGTGCTTGGGCTATTAAGTCATCTTGAATTGAAAGCGACTCTTTTTGCATCTGTGCTAATTTATCAAGCTTAGATTCTTCAAGGTTAATACGCTTTGATAGCTGTTTGGCTTCGAGCTCATTCTTCTTCGCGCTGATCCCCGATACAATACCTGATTTAGCCAGTGTGCGTTCTGCTTCAACTTGTAACATGGCAATTTCAGATTGTGCTTTTAGCTCTGACACGGTTGACTCGTTATTTAACAACTCACGCTGTTGCAGTAATACGGTTTGTCGTTTTTGGGTTTTGGCATTTTTAAGTTTTGCTAATGCCAAGCGTAGCTTACTTTCTAGTTCGGGGTTATTTAAAGTGAGGATCACTGTGTCATGGTTAACCACAGCACCCGCTTTTAGTTTTATTTCGTCAACCACCGCATTACTTGTAGCTGTGAGAAGTCGTTTATTGATTGATTGCAGTGAACCATAGCCATCCACCTTAATTGAAAAATCACCGCGCTCAACCTTCGCAATGGTGACAGAGTCTTTTGATATAACTTCGGCATTATCTGCAAAGCCTAATTGCCAGCCAGAGATAAGCATAACGACAGATAAACCTATCAACCCTTGATAGATTAGTTTGGATGTAAACTTCATAGTTATTCCTTTTTTAAACGAAAATACGGCAACGTATCAATTAGGCAATAATGTATTAATAATTTTACTGTAACCAAACTGTGACTATGTTTAAAATCAAGTAGTTAAGCTGTTGTGGTAATGATAGGTTGCGTAGGTTATGATTGGACTAAGTAAAAGAAATTGGCCGTTAAGAGCTGTAATGGAAGTATGTTGATTCAATTAGGTGAATATTGCTTAGATACAGATGGAATGTCTTTGCAATTTGATAAGCAAGTGGTGACACTAGAGCCCCAAGTATTTGCAGTATTAATGTACTTAATTGAGCATCATGAGCGTTATATATCAATGGATGAATTACATGAAAATCTATGGCAAGGTCGTTGTGTGTCAGATGCGGCTGTACGGCGGATTATTAGTAAAATACGCTTAGTGTTGAATGATGATCACAAAAATCCTAAATACCTACAATCACTTTCTAAGCGCGGCTATAAATTAATTTGTCCTGTTTCTAAATTTTCTACATTGTCAGTCTCAGAAGACAGTAAAAAACGGATTTCCACAGAAAGTAACAACACAAAAAAAACGAAAACTTTTTTGCTTTTTGCAATTATAGCTTTATTGATTTCGTTAGCCTATTTTATATATGAAAATATTGATGACAAATCACATGTCGTTACAAAAGTTATTGACTCGATTATCTCTGATAAAAAAGCGCTGGTAGTTTCGAATGATGGTAGGTACATCGCATTTACAAGTAAATTAAGCCGTGGAAATAACTATCAAATTTATTTAAAAGATCAAGATAGTCAAACAGTAAAGGTGCTAGTTGATGATACAAGGTTACCTAGGGGCTTAGCTTTCTCACGTGATGGAAATTACTTATACTTCTCTGATAATGTCGGTGATGCAGCATCATTAAAGCGGGTAGCTCTTAAAAATAAAGAATATGAAATAGATGTTTTAGTGACACATTTTTATTTTATCTCAGATGTGTTTATCGATAAAAATGAAAGTAAAGTTATTTATTTTTCAGCACAAAAAAGTAGAGAAAGCGCAATGCTTATCTATAAATTCAATACTGACGCTGGTTTGGTAGAAGAAATCACCTCTGTCTCTCAAAAAGGCTCACATGATAGTCGTGCGGACATTTCTCCAGACTCTGGTAAGTTGGTTGTACTTCGAGTTTATATGGATAGTAAGCGTAATTCTATTCGAGTACGTGATTTAAAGACTGGCAGTACTATTTTTCAGCATGATCAAGATATAGTTATCTATAATGTTCAGTGGCTTGATAATGACCATATCATTTTAATTGATGATAAAAAGCTAGCTAAAATAAATGTTAAAACTGGGCGTTTAGATGAAATCGCCATTACAGGTCAAGATATTTTCTCACTTGATGTGGTGAGCCCAAGCATGCTGTTTGCTATTAGAGATACCTATGGAGTCAGTGCAATTACTGAGAAAAAATTACCGTTAAGTAATTTTAAAGATATCGAATTGTTTCATGGTGAGCAGTCAGGGCAACGTCGTATTGTAGATTATCAACCATTAGGAGATAAGGTTTGGGTGATCGAGAAGCTTAAAGGTATAAGCGATTTAGCTTCTTATAAAAAACAGAAGCGAAAGGAAAAGGTGGTGTTTTTAAGTACGAAAAAGTCGCTTGAGCTAATAGCTCCATCTCTGTCGGGACAATATGTACTAATTAAACTCCAAGGTCGTATTGCTATACTCAATACGCTTAATAACAATTTAACCTATATATCTAAAGTGGATGAATTGATTGGCGATATTGCTTTCTCAGAAGATGAAAAATCTATTTTGTACACCAGAAAAAGTAATGGTGAATGGTTGGTTTTTGAATATTCTATTAAGGAAGAAACACAATCCATTCTTTTTGAGGGATATCGTTTCGTCCGACAATTTAAATACGGTTATATATTAGGTGATAATACAGGCAAGTTGTTTCGTTTTAATGTTAATTTAAAAACAATGACCCCACTGCAGATAACTGTTTCAAAAGAAAAAAATACTAACTGGGATGTTGTAAACGGTAAAATTTTATGGAGCAGCCACAACTTAATAAATACAACATTCAATGAAATCGATATAGATGATGTTGATGGCTCTAGCCTAAGCTCTAAAACGTTTGACTTTAGTGTGATCAGACCAAATTTTTATGTGGACAAAATAAATAATACGGTTGTAGTTGAACGTTTAGGTAGTAGGACTAGTGAAATAATTACAATTGAAATTCAGTGAGTGATTTTAATGCAATAGTTTTAAATGCGTTTGAAATCCATTGTTTTGGGGTTAATTAAAAGCGCATTTTGCGCTTTTTTTTGATCTACACCTTGCCATTCTCATAGTTTCGTTTAAAATCTCGTAACTTTCGAAACGAAACTTAAATGGTTTGCTTAATGACTAAACGAAACACCCAGCAACGTCGTCACCTTATTCTTACTCAAGTTAATGAGTTAGGCGAGGTAGCTGTAGATATTTTAGCTGAGCAGTTTCAAACCTCTGAAGTAACCATTCGTAAAGACTTAACAGCGCTTGAAAAAAGCGGACTATTACTGCGCCGCTATGGTGGCGCGATAGCATTGCCGCAAGAAATTGTAAGCGATGATATTGATTCAAAACGTAAAGTGGCGATTGCAAAAGCCGCAGCAGCACTCATCAAAGATCATAACCGCATTATTATCGATAGTGGCCGGACAACGGCGGCAATGATCCCAGAGTTGGGTAATAAGCGCGGCTTAGTGGTGATGACTAATGCCATTAAGGTCGCAAATAGGTTGTTAGCGCTGGAAAACGAGCCAACACTTTTGATGACCGGTGGTACCTGGGACCCGCATTCTGAGTCGTTCCAAGGCCAAGTTGCCGAGAACGTTTTGCGTTCTTATGATTTTGATCAGCTATTTATTGGTGCTGATGGCATTGATGTTGAGCGCGGTACCACTACCTTTAATGAACTTGTAGGCCTAAGCCAAGTTATGGCAGGCGCTGCTCGTGAAGTTATAGTGCTAGTTGAGTCTGAAAAAATAGGTCGTCGAATACCCAATTTAGAATTGCCTTGGCAGAGAGTCACTACACTCATCACAGATAGTAATTTGGCGCTTGATACACGCCAAGCTATTAAAGCATGCGGTGTGCAGTTGATTTGCGCTGAGCTTTAAATTTATAAATTCGTGTTTATTGCAGGCCGACAACACCTGCGATGGACATTTAAATATTAAATAACACATACGGCCTAAAGCTTTAGTTTTGGCACGTGCAAATGGAGAATACTATGTGTGGAATCGTTGGGGCAGTTGCAGAACGCCCAGTAAATAAAATTTTAGTAGAAGGCTTAAAGCGCCTTGAATATCGTGGCTATGACTCTGCGGGTGTCGCACTTTTAGAAGGCAACACGCTCAATACAGTAAAAGCAGTGGGTAAAGTCGCTAACCTTGAAAGCGCCCTTGAAAATGCCGGTGTAAAAGGCACAACCGGTATCGCGCACACACGCTGGGCGACACATGGTGGCGTAACAGAAGCAAACGCTCATCCGCACATCTCAAACAGTGAAATTGCCTTAGTACATAATGGTATTATTGAAAACCATGCAAGCCTGCGCGAAGCGCTTAAAGGCGATGGCTACGAGTTTTTATCAGATACTGATACCGAAGTCATGGTGCATTTAATTCATCAACTTCGCCAGCAACATAGCTCACTATTAGCAGCAGTACAAGCGGCCGTTAAGCAGTTTGATGGTGCATTTGGTACTGTAGTATTTGATAAAGCTAATGATAACGAAATCATCGTAGCCCGTTCAGGCAGCCCGTTGGTTATTGGTTTAGGCCTTGGCGAAAACTTTATTGCCTCTGACCAACTCGCTTTATTACCAGTAACACGCAGCTTTATATACCTTGAAGAAGGCGATGTAGCGCGTATAACCCGTGACACCGTGGAAATTTTTGATGCAGACGGTAATGCTGTTGAGCGCGAAGTCATTGAATCAAACATTACCCAAGATGCGTCAGGCAAAGGTGAATACCGCCACTACATGCTAAAGGAAATTTACGAGCAGCCGCTTGCCGTACGTAATACACTTGAAGGGCGTTTAAATGACGACCGCGTAGCGATTGATGCCTTTGGCGACAGTGCACAGCAAATTTTTAAAGACGTAAAACACGTACAAATTATTGCCTGTGGTACCTCTTATCACTCAGGTATGGTTGCCCGCTACTGGCTTGAGCAATTTGCCGGTGTGAGCTGTAATGTTGAAATTGCCTCTGAATTCCGCTATCGCGAGTCTTTCGTGCACGAAAACAGCCTACTTGTGACAATTTCACAATCTGGTGAAACAGCTGATACTTTAGCTGCACTGCGTTTAGCGAAAGAGCAAGGTTACATGGCCTCAATGACCATTTGTAACGTACCTGGCTCATCACTCGTTCGTGAATCTGATTTAGCCTTTATGACTAAAGCAGGTGCTGAAATTGGTGTTGCGTCTACTAAAGCATTTACCACGCAATTAGTTGGTTTGTTAATGCTTACTGCGTCTGTAGCGCAAGAAAAAGGCTTAGATCAAAGTGTAATTGTGAACGCAATTAAAACCTTACCAAACAAGTTAGAAGAAGCGTTATTACTTGCTGATGGTATTGCAGACTTAGCAGAAGAGTTTGCCGACAAGCACCATTCACTGTTTTTAGGTCGTGGTTCACAATACCCAATCGCAATGGAAGGTGCGCTTAAGCTTAAAGAAATTTCATACATTCACGCTGAAGCATACGCAGCAGGCGAACTCAAACATGGTCCGCTTGCGTTAATTGATGCCGACATGCCTATTATTGTTGTTGCACCAAACAATGAGCTATTAGAAAAGCTTAAATCAAACGTGGAAGAAGTACGTGCTCGTGGCGGCATCATCTATGTATTCGCTGATAAAGACTCACACTTTGAATCAGACGAGACCATGCGTGTAATTAACGTAAACCACGTAGATGACGTAATTGCACCAGTTGTATATACAATTCCACTACAGTTACTTTCATACTACGTAGCGGTGATTAAAGGCACTGATGTAGATCAGCCTAGAAATCTCGCAAAAAGTGTAACTGTTGAGTAAAATCAATGGGTTAATGAAACTTCATTAATTTTAAAAAAAGCGCGTAACGCGCTTTTTTTGTGCCTGAAACTCTGTTAGCTTAAGTAACTCATTATTCTCTAAGGGATTAGTCATGCGTTTATTTACCACTCTGTGTTTTATTAGTTTTTGTATTTTTAGTTCACAAAGTGCCTTTGCACAATCTAACACCAAACAACAAACCGTAGATTATTCTCAGCACACACATACATTTAAATCGGCAGTTTTAAATGAAGAACGTACCGTTGTCGTTCAATTACCTAAAAGCTACCAAACTAACCCCGATAAAGTTTACCCTGTGATATATCGCTTAGATGGAGCGGGTAATATACCGCTTGCCAGTGCTGTTATTGAGCGTTTACAAAATGATAATCGTGCGCCAGAGGTTATTATTGTCGCTATTGAAAACACTAGCCGACTTAGAGATATGTATCCTACCGTGAACAAGGAGCCGCAAGGTCCAGTTGGTGAAGGGGGCGGTGCTGCAAAGTTTTTAGCGTTCTTTGAACAAGAGCTTATTCCTCTCATTAATAAAAATTATCGTACGCATGACTATAAGATTATTGCTGGTGCCTCTGCTGGTGGTGTATTTTCGTTATATGCGTTGCAGGCAAAGCCTGAGTTATTCCAAGCACATATTGCGTATAGCCCTGCGGTTTGGTGGAACTATGGCGCATCGGTAAAAAGTACAAAGTCGTTTTTAGCTAAAAGCAAAGACCTTAACAATTACGTTTATATAAATATCGGCGAAGAAGCCGGCATAATGCGTGAAAGGTATGATGAATTACAGCAATCACTGCAATCACATAAAGCGCGGGGGTTACGCTTTTTTAATGATGCGTTTGATGGCATCTCGCATGGCTTAACTACTGCTGCTGGCGTATTTAATGCCTACTACAACTTATTTTTACCTAAACAAATGCCCATAAGTGCTTTAACTGACGATGTAGCCTCTATTGATGTTTATTATCAAAACTTATCTCAGCAATGGGGTGAGCAGATATCGCCACCGGATCGCGCTGTTAGATCACTAGGTTATAACTTAACGGGCAGCAAACAATTTAACCGTGCTATTGAGGTGTTTAAGTACAATATAAAAAATCATCCTAAATCAGTCGATGCGCTTTCTGCTCTATCTTATGGTTATGAAATGCAAGGCGATACTAGCCAAGCGCTTAAACATATGGAATCTGCTTTAGCAATCGCAGATGACTCATACCCTTATATAAATTACCTAAAAGAAACAAAAGCTAGGCTGCAAGCTGAACTAAGTAAGAGCTAATAATATTGCCAACTTAGTTGTTGGCTTTTTATGAAAGCCTCGATAGGCTTGAAACACTTACGGTGATAGTCTAATTTACTTGTGTTTCTATGAGGAGGCAAGATTCTGCACCTTTAATTACTTAGATTCGGCAAAAAGCAATATCACAAATTAACTCGTAGTTTGTAGATCGAAGCTCGCGGCTGTTACCTAAACCACATTAAAATCACTAATCCCTACTTAACGGGCAATAAATACGCTAAAATTGCAGGCTATTTTTAGTAATGAGCCCGCACCCTTTATGACCTCAGCCGCAAACCCTAGCAATTTCAACGAACTTGGCCTAATTCCAGAGCTAATTGCTCGATTGTCTGATCTTGAATACACGCAACCTACGCCAATTCAAGCTAAGGCAATACCAAGTATATTAGCGGGCAGTGACCTTATTGCTGGTGCAAATACCGGCTCTGGTAAAACAGCGACCTTTGCATTACCAATGCTACAAACGCTGTTTTTAGCACAAAATGCTAAAAAAACGGCTAGCAAAGGTAATTTTGTTTCAGGGCTTATTTTAGTGCCTACTCGCGAGCTTGCTACGCAGGTGGCTGATAGCGTTAAATCGTATTCTGCGAACTTTAATGGCGCGATTAAAACCGTGGCGGTATTTGGTGGTGTGTCGGTTAATACCCAAATGCAGGCATTACGTGGCGGTGCCGATATTATCGTAGCAACCCCAGGGCGTTTGCTTGATTTAATCTCAAGCAATGCCATTAAGCTCGATAAAGTGAGTACATTGGTGCTCGATGAAGCTGACCGCATGTTAAGCCTTGGCTTTACTGAAGAGCTGGCTGAGCTGTTAGCGTTAATGCCTGCTAAAAAGCAAACCATGTTGTTTTCAGCGACTTTCCCTGAGCAAGTTAAGTTATTAACCCAAGAGCTTTTAACCAACCCTGTTGAAATTCAAGTACAAAGCAAAGACGAAAGCACCTTAGTGCAGCGCGTATTTACGGTAAATAAAGGCGAGAAAACCACGGTTTTAGCGCATTTAATTAAGCAGCATAAATGGCGCCAAGCGCTTATTTTTGTCAACGCTAAAAAAGACTGTGAGCATTTAGCGGGCAAGCTTGAAAAACGCGGTGTTAACGCGCAGGTATTTCATGGTGATAAAGGCCAAAGTGAACGTACTCGAGTAATCGAAAAGTTTAAAAATGGCGAAATTGAAGTACTGATTGCTACAGACATTGCCGCCCGTGGTTTAGATATTGAAAAACTGCCAGTGGTAATTAACTTTAACTTACCGCGTAGCCCAGCTGATTATATGCACCGCATTGGCCGAAGTGGCCGTGCCGGTGAAGTGGGTTTAGCGTTATCGTTAATTGATTATGAAGACTTTCACCACTTTAGAATTATCGAGAAGAAAAACAAACTACGTTTAGAGCGCGAAGAGGTAGCAGGCTTTGCTGTAAACCAAGCCAATCTTGATGCGGCACAGGCACTTAAAAACGAAAAGCCAATGGCCAAGCCTGAAGGCACTGGTAAAAAGAAGAAGAAAAAAGCCAACCAAGAAGATGACGTATGGAGCGGCTGGCGCCGTAAATAGTTCAGTCAATTAAAACATAGTAAAAACCCCGTAATTAAGTTAGTTACGGGGTTTTTATTTTGTGGCGTTAGCCCAAAGCGTTAACGGTTAAACACGCTACGAACTTAGTGGTTCGTGGTCGTGCTCTTCTTCCTCTTCTGCAATACCTAACCAAGTGATTGCCGCTGGTGGGAATGTAAGCTCCAGTTCACTTTCAATTTCTAAATCTTCTAGGTGTACTTGTACAACATGTTGAGCAATAGGGTCGGCTACGTAAGCAAACTGACCATTTTGCGCCACTGTCATACTAAACTTCATGCCTTCAGGCATAGTTGTTACGTCTTCTTCAGTGATATCAACTTGGCCTGCTAATTCCCAGTGTGTGTGGTCGTCGTGTGCATGTGCTTCAAGCACGTTTAAAAAGCCTAAGCTGTCTAATACTAAAAAGTGCTCGCCGTTGGCGGAGAAAGAGTAAGAAATGGCACTTGCGCCATCAGCTAGTTGCCATTCTAATTCTTCCATTTCAGCATTTTCAGGGTCGATGCTTACAATTACGGCAGGGCCGCCGCCATGACCAGACGCAACGCCAATAAAGCTCTCGCTGTTTTCATGGCCATATATAGTGCCAATACGTAGATCGCCAACGGCTGCAATATTCGCTATTTTTTCAGCTTCGTATTCGTCATCATGCTGATGAGCTAATAGTACGCCATCGCTACAACCAAATATTACGTAATCGTGGTTTTGTGCTGCGCCATGTAAATCAGGGCAAGTTAACTCTAAAGTTTGTTCAAGCTCATATTCACCATCATGAAAATGATAAACACCCACTTGGTCTGGCAGGATTTTAGCAACTGATGTACTTTCAGCATCATCACGACGAATGGTTGATAGTAAATGCTCACCACGAGGCTCTGCAACACCGTGCATATTAATATCGTAAGTGATGCCCGGTAACGCTGCTGTTGCACTTGTGATGTCGTTATCTGTTAATACTTCAACAGATGCAACCGTACCTGACTCTGCATCACCATCGTAAAAGATAGCTAATTTACCATCGTGTTTAACCAGGTGCGTTGGGCGGCTACCGCTGGTTAACTCAAAGCTGCTAGCTGCTGGGCCTTGCTTGTAGTCGTGTAAATGCTCGCCGTGGTCTTCACGCCATAAACCACCGTCGATAAAACCTAGGTAATCTTGTGCGCGACTAGCAATCACTGCATAACGAAAATCAGGTGACGATGACAGCGTATTCGAATCATTGGTAAGGGTAAATGTATCCAAAAGTTCATTATCGTCTAAATCAAAAAAGCTTGCGGTGTTGCTGTCGTTAGCAAGTACTACAAGTCGCCCTAATGAATCAATAGTGTATTCATCACCGTGGTCATGATCGTCACCATCACCGTGATCATGGTCATCAGGCACTTCTATCGGATTTTTCTCAACGATATTGGTTTCTGCATCGCCACAAGCGGTGATTAGTGTGCTGCTTATTGCCAGTGCAATCAGTTTTAATTTGAATAATTTAGTCATGTTAATTTCCTTAATTTATAATTTTTTTAGCGCTTAAAAGTAACCGCGAATACCAAGTGCAAAACTACGACCTGGACGTGGTGCTATATTCTTTAAAAATGAGCTATGCACACGTGCTTCGGTGTCTGTTAAATTAGTGCCACGTAAATACAGGGAGACATCTTGATTAAGCACTGATAAATCATATGAAACGCTGGCATCAAGCATGGTGTAACCGTCAGTAGCTGTTTCTTCTGGCGCGGTACGGTCTTGCTCTTGATAGCGAGTCACGTGTAGGTGTGCGCTCAGCTTTTCTGTTTGATAGCTAAACTCAGTACCGAAACGAAGTGGTGGTGTGCGTGGTAAATCGCCGCCGTCTTTTAAGCGGGCGCGAACGTAATCTGAGAATAAATCGACTTTAAACTCATCAGTTAACTGCCATGCCACTTGTGCTTCAAAACCATGTAAAATGACGTCATCTGTTTTGAATAAATAAACCGGTAATTCAGATGAATGGTCGTGTTCATCACCATGATCATGACCGTCTTCATCACCATGGCTATGGCCGCTTTCAGCGTATAAGCCCGTATCTATTTGGTAGTAATAGTTGTCTACTTGGTTGTAGAAAGCATTAAAAATAAAGCCGATATCACCTTGCGTTTTACGGAAGGTTAAATCAATGTTGTTGGCTGTTTCTAGGTCTATCGCTTGCTCAGACAAGCCAAAATGGCCGTCTTTATCAACATCAAATAACGCACCTACTTCGTAAGTACCAGTACCAATGTGCGCACCGAATGATAATAATTCAGAAGCCGAAGGGGCGCGCTCTGAGCGTGATACTGACAACCCTAAATTATAGCTAGGGGTAAAGTCCCACACTACGCCAGCAGATAAGCTAACCGGGGTAAACTCGTGCTCTACGTCAAATACGCGAGTGATTGCAGTGCTTTCTTCATGGTCATGGTCATGGTCGTGATCATGCTCATCAGCCTCTTCTTCATCATGAGTGTGAGCGTCAATATTAGGCAATAGCGCGTTGTCTGCATCAATAGTTACACGTTCAACACGACCACCTAGTTGCACTAAAAAGTCACCAAAGTGTCTTTCTTCCATTAGTGCGACAGCAAAACTTTGTGTTTGTGAAGGTGGAGTAAATGCTTCCTCTCCTTGTGCTTCAACATCGCTTTGTTTGTAATGAAAACTTAAACCACCATTCCACTCACTAAATGGGTTGTGCATTAAGTCTACGCGGAACTCATTTGTTTCATTTTTGAATGTGGTGCCCACTAGGCTATTTTCAATTTCGGCATGTTTGTAATCAGTGTGGCCAACGCGAAGGTTTATTTTATTAAGCCACTCATTATCTAGGTTATACTCGCTTAATAATTGCACCTTAGTTTGCTCTAAGTCAGCGTATACGCTTTCTTCTTCGCTGTGCTCTTCTTCTTCGCCGCCATGTGTATGGCCAGGAATACCGTATTGACGATTAAATTGCTCAATAGCGATACCAATGAAACCTTGGTCCATTAAATAGCTGGCACCTACGGTGAAACCATCAGACTCTTCATTGCTGTTTTCAACTGTATAATCACCACTGTGCTCTTCATGATCATCGTGATCTAACTCAGCAGCTACGGGAATTTCATAGTCATCAGCTTCACGCCAAAAAGCATCGGCATAAAATGCGAATGAATCAGTGCCTGTGGTGGCATTAAACGAAGCCACTTTTTGATTATCAACAGAGTTATGTTCTAGGTTCCACTCGCCGCGCGTTGTGCTATCTGTTGGCACACGGTTATCAACGACATTAACAACACCGCCAATTGCGCCGCTGCCATAAAATAATGTTGCAGGACCACGTAATACTTCGATTTGCTGCGCAGTTGACGCTTCTGAAGCAACAGAGTGATCAGGGCCCACTCTTGATACATCACTGACATCAAGGCCGTTTTGAGTGATCAATACACGAGGGCCGCTTAAACCACGAATAATAGGGGTACTGGCTACTTTGCCATGAAAGTTGGTATTAACACCCGGGAGTTTTTCAAGGCTATCACCTAAGGTTGCTGCTTGCTGGCGTCTTAATTGTTCACCAGATAGCACACTGACAGGAGACGCTGATTCCATTGCCGACATATGAATAGGCGTTGCTTCAATGTCGATTACTTCGATTGGAGAACGTTTTAAATTAAATGTAATTGACTGGTTTTCATCGCCACTTACTGTGATGTCGCGATGAAGGTGAGCGTACCCAGGTGCAACAACATGAAGTTCTTTTAAGCCATCTTTTAAATTTACGATGACAAATTTACCATTTTCGTCGGTGGCGACTTTTACGTCTGAGCCTTCAACTTCTACCGTTGCGTTAGCAACAACATTACCTTGGTTGTTGAGTACTGTGCCTTCAATAGAATTTGCAAGCACACTTGCAGGTAATAAAGCTGCTATCAAAACAGCTAATTGAGATCTTCGTTTCATTTGACTACCTTGTTGGATGTTATACTATATCAATTGTGCTTGAAATGTTATACTGTATCAAGTGAAAATTAACTATTGTGTAGAGATTTTTAAGTGGGTCTTATAAAAAACCGTTATTTACAGTTCATGCTGCTGGTAATTTTATTAATGCCTTTTTTTGCTGCAAGTCATGAGCATCAACATGTTCATGGTCAAGGTCAGTTATTAATAGTGCAGCAAAAGCAACACTGGCATTTACAATTCACTTTGCCAGCAGCGGATGTGCTTGGTTTTGAGCACACCCCAGAAACACCAGAACAAATACAGCGAGTAGCTGCGCTTAATAAGCGGTTGGCAGTTATAGAACAAGTTGTAAAGTTTGATAATGCATGTGTTATGGAGCAAAGCGAGTCAACGTTGCCCAGCGCACACGATGATGCTCATGCACATCAAGATATTAAGGTCGAATATAGACTGTTATGTGAATCACCAGCCAAGCAAATAACGCTAACGATTTTTGATTGGGTAAGCTCATTGCAACAGGTAGAGGTTCAATGGAGTCATGAAAAGGGGCAAGGAATGGCAAAACTCAAGCCAAGTAAACCTGAGTTAGTGTGGTTAGAGTGAATCAACAACAACTTAAAAAAGCAATTCGTTTTGCAGATATAAAGTGTGCGACTTCAGGCGGGAAACTCACAGAAAAACGCCAGCAAGTTTTAGAAATATTACTAAAAGCAAAAAAACCTTTATCTGCATATGAGCTGACAGATCAATTCAATAAGGTAATGGATGCGCCTATTTTGGCGATGTCTGTTTATCGAATTTTAGACTTTCTTGAATCGGTAGATTTAGTACACCGATTAAAGTCAGAGAATAAATTTATGGCATGCAGTCATGCAAATGACGGATGCCAGCATCAGCTATCTATGTTTTTGATTTGCAGCTCATGTAACAAAGTCATAGAGATGAATGATGTGAATGACAAAGTAAAAGCCTTGTTCGAACAGGTGGAGATCGCAGGCTTCACACCGAGTAAGTCACAGTTAGAAATTACGGGTTTATGTTGCCAATGCAAACCAAAGCCACCTAAAACCAATTAGAGGAAACGAGAATGAAATCAACACAAAGTGTAATGGATAAGTTTGCTATCGGACTTTCAATGATGTGCACAATCCACTGCTTTGCAACCCCTATTTTACTGACGCTATTACCTAGTTTTGCAGCATTACAACTAGATAACGAACAGTTTCATTTTTGGATTTTAGCGGCCGTTATACCTACCAGCGTACTTGCATTGAGTTTGGGTTGTAAAAAGCATAAACGTTTTCGTTATATGGTTTCAGGATTTGTAGGCGTTATTTTAATGGTACTCGCAGTGACTGCTGGTGAGGCGTTATTCGGTGAGTTAGGCGAGAAAGGATTTACGCTTGTTGGTGCGGCTTTTATTGCTGTTGCGCATTGGTTTAATTATCGCCAATGTTTAGCTAAAGATGATGAAGAGTGCCCGTGCACTGGTAGTGTATCGGAGCAAGCAAATTGAAAGTGACATTAATAAAGCAGGCTAAGATTGTAAATGAAGGCAAGTCATACATTAGTGATGTACGCATAGTTGATGGCCGGATAGAAAAAATAGCAACAGAAATTTCAGCACAAGCTGGCGATACTATAATCGCAGCAGATGGCTGTTATTTATTACCCGGCATGATTGATGACCAAGTACACTTTCGTGAACCTGGTTTAACGCATAAAGGTAATATAGCGAGTGAGTCGCGGGCTGCGGTTGCTGGTGGCATTACAAGTTTTATGGAAATGCCCAATGTGAGTCCATCAACCACGACCATTGAAGCATTGGAGCATAAGTTTGCGCTAGGGCGTGATAACTCTTTGGCAAATTACAGTTTTTATTTAGGTGCGACTGAAAATAACTTAGAGCAGATAAAGCGGCTCGATCCTGCGCGTCACTGTGGGGTAAAAGTTTTTATGGGCGCATCGACAGGTGATTTATTAGTTGAGCACCCCGCAGCGTTAGAGGAAATATTCAAACATAGTCCAACACTTATAGTTACACACTGTGAAGATGGCAGTGTTATTGCCAAAAACCTTGAGACCTTACAAGGGAAGACGCTAGAAATACAACACCACCCGATCATTCGGGATACGCAGGCGTGTTATGCATCATCTTCTTATGCGGTGGGGCTTGCTAAAAAGCACCACAGCCAATTGCATGTGCTACACATCACCACAGAAAAAGAGCTGAGCTTGTTTTCAACAGGTGATATTCGTAATAAACATATTACTGCCGAAGCCTGCGTTCATCATTTGTGGTTTAGTGCAGAGGACTACGCTCAGCGCGGGAACCCGATTAAATGTAACCCTGCGATCAAAGCTAAGAGTGATCGTGATGCGTTGCTGCAAGGAGTGAACAATGGTCAAATTGATATTATTGCCACCGATCATGCCCCGCATACATGGGATGAAAAACAACTGCCGTATAGTCAAGCTCCGGCTGGTTTGCCTTTAGTTGAGCATGCATTACTCAGCTTACTTGAGCATGTGCAACACCAGCGCTTAACCATAGAGCTAGTGGTTGAAAAAACAGCGCATAATCCAGCACTGCGTTATAACATTATTGACCGAGGTTTTATCCGCGAAGGCTACTTTGCCGATCTAGTGTTAGTTGATATGAATGACTCAACACTAGCAAGTCATGAAACAGCCCATTATCAATGTGGTTGGACGCCATTTGATGGCCACCGCTTCCCTGCCAAAATTAAAGCTACTTGGGTTAATGGCGAGCAAGTATTTGATGGTCAAAACCTAATTACAAAAACTGGCATTGCTATGCCTTTGCTATTTAATCGCTAAGAATGAAAAGATAGATAATAAATATGAATTTACCTGATGTTACATCTAAACAACTTACAACAGCTTCGTTACCTTTAAAATGGGTAGGTATGGAAGGGATAGCCTTACCAATAACACTTGCAGAGCAACCTAGTTCATTATTATCTGCTAAAGCGAATGTGTTTGTGAGTTTAGATAAGGCGGATGCTAAAGGCATTCATATGTCGCGGCTGTATTTGCGGTTAAAAGAGTCATTAACCAATGAACCACTTACAATGGAGGCGCTCACAACTTTACTACAGACGCTCGTTAGCTCACAAGAGGGCTTAAGCCTAGCTGCAAGACTGCAGTTAGATTTTGAATTAACGATACGAAAGCCAGCTTTGCTGAGCGGGCAATTTGGTTATCAAACTTACCCGGTAAGTATTCGTTGTGAATATATCAATGAAAAAATGAATACAGAGCTGTCATTAAGTATTCCTTACTCTAGTACTTGCCCTTGCTCTGCCGCGCTATCAAGACAAGCGATGAGTGATGCAATTGCTGAACAATTTAGTGAAGAAGTCGTAGCAAAAGAGGCGCTGTTAGCGTGGGTTACCTCGCAACAAGGCTCTGTTGCTACACCGCATAGTCAACGTTCATTTGCATATTTAAAGTTACAATTACAGCATAGTGAGCTACCTGACTTTTCAGCGCTGATCAAAAACTTTGAAGACGTGATTGGTACGCCCGTACAAACAGCGGTAAAACGCGAAGACGAGCAAGCATTTGCAAAATTAAATGCCGAAAACCTGATGTTTTGTGAAGATGCTGCAAGGCGTTTAAAACAAGCGCTGGAAAACAACGAGAAAATATCGGATTATTGGTTCAAAGTTGAGCATCAAGAAAGTTTACATGCTCACAATGCGGTGGTTATTGATCATAAGTTTCCACAAGGCTACGACAAGTTATAAGTAATTATAACTTTGTATTATTTCTTCTCGTGAGATTATAAGCATTACCTATGAATACAAGCACGAAACCATTACAAGGTATTCCAACTAATATAATTACTGGCTTTTTAGGGGTAGGTAAAACAACGGCAATTTTGTCATTACTTAAACATAAACCAGAGAGTGAACGTTGGGCCGTATTAGTAAATGAGTTTGGCGAAATCGGTATTGATGGCGGTTTACTAAATAACTTAAATGGAAAAAGCGACGAAGTATTTATAACAGAAGTGCCCGGTGGCTGTATGTGCTGTACAGCTGGGTTGCCTATGCAAATTGCACTAAACCAGCTATTAAAACAGGCCCAACCACACAGGTTATTAATTGAACCGACAGGACTTGGTCATCCAAAAGAGGTGCTAGAGGTATTAAATTCTGCGCACTATCAAAATGTGTTGGATATACAAAATAATGTGACACTCGTTGATGCCAGGAAACTACATGATCCCCGTTACACCAATCACGATACCTTTAATCAACAAATAGATATTGCGGATATTATTGTTGGTAATAAACAAGATCTTTATCAAGCTGGAGATAAAAGCCTATTGCAAGACTATGTAATAGCGCGCAGAGGTAAAAAATTCCAGTTGTTTTTACTGAGCAAGGCTTAATTGAACCTGCATTGTTAGAGGGTGACTCAAATACGGCATGGCCTCATGATAGCCACGATCACCACCACAATCACCACCATCAAAACAGTCATACATCAGATATTAACAGTGTCGCCATCCCAGCATCTGGTATGCTAATGGTTGAAAATAAAGGTGAAGGTTACCAAGCTATTGGTTGGCGCTTTGCACCAGATAAAATTTTTAGCAGAGATACGCTGTACACCTGGTTAAGTGGCTTGCAAGTAGAGCGTGTGAAGGCTGTTATACTTACAGAACAAGGCACATTCGGTTACAACTTTACAGCAGATACGTTAACTGAGTTACAGTTAGAGAAAGTGGCTGAAAGCCGCCTCGAAGTAATCGCCACCCAAACAGATGCTCATTGGCAGGCGCAATTAATGGCATGCCTTATAACTCATTCTTCGTAAGGTGCTACATTGTTTAGCTGAAGTCGATACGCTGAACTCGCCACGCTGTTTTCAATGTTTTCAATGACTAACGTACCTTCAAACCAAAACGGTTCATACAAGCTATCCAATTTAATACCTTGTTCAGACGTTGAATAGATTATTTGATTCGGTGGCGGTGGTGGCATGTGTAAACATGCGCCAAAGTAAGGAACAATAAAAAACTCCGTGACGTTTTGCTCTGCATTTGAGGTCAAAGGCACGATAAACCCAGGGATACGAATAGCTTTTTGGTCAAATTCAGCTATCACTCTGCTTGACGATAATGCTTGTAAGTAACGAGTGGTTTCAGAGTCTGCTACATCACCTTCTTTGAATACATCTAAATCGTCTTGCTCTGAGCCATCTTCAATGTCGTATAAAGACTCTGGTGGGTTTAATAAAGCATCCAAGTCATCAGCAGGCATCAACTGCGTCCACTCTAATTGCTGATAGCTTACCGGTTGGCTGACATTGGCGTGGGAGCTTAAAGAGATTAAAAAACAAAGGGCTAATAATAAAAACGGTTGCTTGGCAAAGCGCAAATCACGAAACATAAGAAATAACGACTATAAACTTAACTATAATTTGTTATAACATATCACGTGTGTTTTTGTATAGATGAACTACTTAGGAGCCAGATGTTAATCACACTTGCGTGCAAAAGCTTAGCAAGCCGACGAAAGTCAGTGATGCTTACGTTTTTATCATTGTTGATAAGTATTAGTGTGCTACTGAGTGTTGAGCATATTCGATTACAAGCCAAGCAGAGCTTTAATCGCTCTATAACTGGTGTAGATTTGATTGTTGGTGCGCCTAGTGGGCAGCTTAACTTGCTGCTATATGCTGTTTTTAGAATGGGCAGCGCAACTAATAACATTCGTTATGAAAGCTATGAGTTATTAAAAAACAATGAGCAAGTAGAGTGGGCAGTCCCTATCTCTTTAGGGGATTCGCACCGAGGGTTTCGGGTTATGGCCACCGATGACAGCTATTTTAAACATTATAAATACGGTGATGCACAACCATTGAAAATGCAAGGTGGAAAGGTATTTAGCGACTTATTTGATGTGGTGATTGGCGCCGATGTTGCGAAAGAATTAAACTACCAACTGGGCGATAAAATAGTCATAGCCCATGGTATTGGCAGCACCAGCTTTACCAAGCACGATAATACACCGTTTGTCATTTCAGGGATTCTAAAAGCAACGGGGACACCGGTTGACAACACTTTACACATTAGCTTACCCGCAATTGAAGCCATTCACTTACCTGCAAGTAAACAACGCCTGCTGCTAAACGATAATAGCGCAATAGATTTAACCCCCAAAAGTGTTACTGCGGTGATGTTAGGGCTGAAATCAAAATTCACTACGTTTACTTTACAACGACAAATCAACAACTACCGTAAAGATAGATTAATGGCCATGTTACCCGGTGTTGCCATGACCGAATTATGGCAGCTTATGGGCACTGTAGAGCAGCTATTACGTGTGATCAGTTTATTGGTGTTGTTATCGTCGCTATTTGGTTTATCAACCATGCTGCTTGCATCTATGGAGCAACGAAAAGCGGAAATTGCAGTCTTAAGAGTGGTTGGTGCCAGTCCTGTGGTTATTTTCAGTTTAATTTTGCTCGAAGCGTTAGTGATTGTACTCGTGGCAAATGTGGTTTCAGTGCTTTTGCTTAGTGCAAACTTAATGGTGTTAGGTGATTGGCTAGCAACAGAGTTTGGTTTATTTTTAGTTGGAGGTTTATTTACTTGGCACACGTTACAAATGACAGGATTAGTCACTATGGCAGCAATAATAACAGCACTTTTACCCGCACGTGAAGCCTATAAAAGTGCGTTGCATACCTCATTGTAAGTCTAATAAATGGGCTTACAATGAGGTAATTGAGATGTTACTTATAAAACACGTCAACAGTGCCTTTTACTTTCATAAGTAAAGGCTGACCACGGCGGTCTAGTGCTTTTGGTGCGGCTACTTTTATCCAACCTTCGCTGATACAGTACTCTTCAACGTCAAAGCGGTTCTTTGCCATTAAGGGTTACACCAATTTCATGTTCAAATACTTCTTCTACATAAAACTTGCTGCGCGGGTTGATAGATAATTGGTCTGGTAACTCTGGTTTATTTGTATCAGTCATAGTTGTGTCTGCATTGAATAGATTGTGCGCCATTGTAGGCAATACAAGCCTTAGGCTCAATATACTGTTCAAAATAAATTAACTACAGACTTGTTCCAATTGCTTTTAAGTAGATTTATTTTGGTACGCTAAGTGTGTTTGTTATTAAATGTAAACTAGCTTTTAGGCTAATTAATAAGTGGCTTTAGTAGCCCGCAAAATATGACTAATGGAATGTTAAATTAGAGATAGAAAAATTCATTTTACGCTGGCGTAGATCAATGCTTTTTAAGGTAACATTAATACGTTGGCCAATAGTGAATTTTTGTTTGTTGTTGCCCCATAGTTGTTTTGCAGCATTAAAAACAAATTCACCTTGGCTAAAGCTACTGACTGGTACTAATCCTGCAACGCCGGTATCGTCTAGCTCAACAAAAAAGCCGGCACTTGATACTCCACTTATCGTGGCGGTAAAGGCATCACCAATGGATTTTTCCATATAGCTGCACTTCAAAGCGCTTTCTACCTCTCGGCTGATATCGTTAGCTTTTCGTGATTGTGCGGAGCAATGCATACTGAGTGTTGCTATGCGTTCAAGCTCATAAGAATAAGCTTTTTTAGCTGATTTATTATTGGCTATTTTATTCGCAAATATTTTTAAGTTGCTTATTGCCCGCTGGAATCCATTTTGCTGTTTAGTTTGAATTTTGGCACGAATTGCACGGTGGGTAACTAAATCCGCATAGCGACGGATCGGCGATGTGAAATGTGCATAGGCATCATACGCTAGACCAAAGTGCCCTTGGTTATCAACACTGTACTCGGCTTGCGATTGTGAGCGTAGCAATAAAGTACGGATCACGGTTGCATCACTTCGTTGGCTAATATTGTTTAGTAATTTATTATAATGCGCCGGTGTTGGTTGCTCCCCACCACCAAGTTGCAGACCTTTTTCTGTTAGTAGCTCGCGTAATACCTGAAGCTTTTTGGCTGTGGTCCTGCATGGACTCGAAATAAGCTTGGGGTTTGGTGTTGGTCTAGAAATTGTGCTGTACACACGTTAGCACAAAGCATGAATTCTTCGATCATTTTGTGTGCATCATGACGTTCTATAGGTTCAATACTGGTAATTTTTTGATTTTTATTGAGATTAAGCTTGAGTTCTTGCGTGTCAAAATCAATCGCACCACGAAGCTTGCGAGCTGCGTTTAAAGCCAAATAAAGATAATATAAGTTTTTTATTAGTGGTGATATATTAGGATTTGACTTCGCTAAGTTTGAATTTGGTTTTGTGATTATTGCATGAGCTTGATTATAAGTAAGTCTTGCATGGGAATGGATCAATCCTTCGGTAAAATGGGATTGGATAATTTTACCATCTTGGTTAATGCTCATATCACATACCAAAACTAGGCGATCTTCACCTGGATTTAGTGAACATAGGCCATTTGATAAAGCTTCTGGTAGCATTGGAATAACTTGTCCTGGGCAATAAATAGACGTTGCACGTTGCTGCGCTTCTAAATCTAACACATCATTAGGTTGTACATAATGAGATACATCAGCAATAGCGACAAGTAAGCGCCAATGGCCTTGCTCTGTTCTTTCACAATAAACTGCATCATCAAAGTCTTTTGCGTCGGCGCCATCAATAGTGACAAACGGAAATAAACGGTAATCTATACGGTTTAACTTGTCTTGCTCGGCTACCTCTTTTCCTAATGCGTCGGCTTGAGTTAGTAAGTTATTACTCCATTTTGCATCAACACCATGGCGAAGTAGTGCAAGCTTGGTTTCTATTCCTGCAGAGTGAGGAAAGCCTAGTACTTCAGTTATTTGTACTTGAGTTGCCTGCTTATAATTAGGGTATTGAGTGATTTTAGTATTTACATATTGGCCCACGCTTGAGTTTGTTTGTTGGCATTGTGCTACGTGTACTTTTTGTGGGCTTTTAGTGCTATCAGCGACTAGTACGAAGTCGTTACCCTGACGTTTTAATATGCCAGCTAAATGGGTCGTTTTACGCTCAATTATTTTTATTAGTTTATTGTTTGAGCGTCTGTTATTGATTGATTCAAGTAATACTTGGACAATATCTCCTTCAAAAACATGTGCTAACTGATTTTTAGGGATAAATAAATCTTTTTCAGTCGCGCTATAATTAACGAAGCCAAAGCCATCTGCATGTAGGGTTATAGTTCCACTCACGAGCAGAGCTTGATCAATAACTTGATAACCTTTTCGTTGGTTAAACATAAGTTGGCCATCACGTTCCATAGCACGTAAACGCCTTCTGAGGGCTTCTTTTTGAGCGGCATTTTTTAGCTCTAAGGCCTGCGCGATCTGTTCGCGGTTAAGGTTTTTTTCATTTTGCCAAAAAGGCTTAAAATAAATTCACGACCTGGGATCGGATTGTCATAAATTGGTGATGATAATGGTGCGGTTGGGTTCAAATTCATAAAATTCTCTTAAATTCGCCCATCGCTTTTACTGTGTATCTTCAAACTAGGAATATAAAAACTTAATATAAATAAAGATAAGGTGGAATAAAGCATGAGGCGAGAGTGACTCAGTAGTGAGTCGATATAATAAATTAAGCTTGTATTCGTGCATGCTTAATTGGAGGGAAGTACCAGCTATTTCATATAAATGGTAAGTACATGCTCACTAATAAATTAGTTATGAGTGAGCAATTAATACATTTTGACGTATTATTTTACAATGTTTATATGCAAACAATGTTTTCGGCTTGTGGGCCTTTCTGACCTTGTGTCACAGTAAACTGAACACGCTGGCCTTCAGCTAAGGTTTTAAAACCGTCGCCAGAGATAGCGCTGAAATGTGCAAAAACGTCTGCGCCAGATTCTTGCTCAATAAAACCAAAGCCTTTTGCTTCATTAAACCATTTTACTGAACCAGTTGTTGTATTAGACATAATATGTATCCTAAAAATTAATTAAAGTGTGCCTGATAGGCGATTGAGCTGGAAAAAATAGTTAACTTGAGGATAGCGCGTAGGATTATTACTAAAACAACGGGGTACTAACAAATAAAACAAAACTTCTTTCAAACTAATATTCTAAATGGGTTATTACTAACCCATTAAATTGTTATGTAATTAGATACAAACAATATTTTCGGCTTGTGGGCCTTTTTGACCTTGTGTCACAGTAAACTGTACACGTTGGCCTTCAGCTAAGGTTTTAAAACCATCGCCAGAGATAGCACTGAAATGTGCAAAAACGTCTGCGCCAGATTCTTGCTCGATAAAACCAAAACCTTTTGCTTCGTTAAAAAATTTTACTGTACCAGTTGTTGTATTAGACATAATAGTATCCTAAGAATTAATAAAAGATTGCCTTAAATTAGGCAGTTTAACAGGGAGAAAACAAGCATTTAACTGAGGATAACGCGTAGGATTATTACTAAAACAACGGGGTACTTACAAATAAACAGGGCTTTCAATCAACCCGATGGAGCGAATGATAGAGTAACTTAGATAACATAGCAAGTTATATATAATAAAAAGTTATAAAAACAGCAGGCTTTAAGTTTAGGGTATTGTTTTATATAAAATAAATAAATCAACGGTTCGAGCTAAACTACAGTAATAACTTAGCTCGAAGTATTTTTACTGTGCTCCTCACAATCACCTTGGTCACATGTATTAAGGCTTGAACGGGCTTGTTTATCTTGATTAAGCACTTGTTTTAAATCTTCAGTTCGTTGTCGCACTGCAACACCATAACTGTGATCGTCGCCCCACAATTTTGCTAGTTTAACTACCGACTCACGATCATGCTCTCTAAATAAATGTCCTGCACGTTGTGCATCTTCTTTTGAATTACCTAATAACTCAAGGGTTTCTACGCCTAAGTTTATAGCCGAATCAACAGTTTCACGGTTAAATGCATCAACCTCTAGTTGCAGTAGTTGGTATGCGTGACGGCGGTCGATTGCACGGGCAACAATCTTTAGTTGAGGAAAATGTTTTCTTGCTAATGATACTATCTCTAAGGTTTTATCGGCGTTATCTATGGCAATCACCAGTAGCTGTGCAGTGTCAGCCCCAGCGGCTTCGAGTAACTCTTTTCTGGCTGCATCGCCATAGTGAACGGTGTTACCAAAGCGACGTAGTAAATCTATTTGACTCGGGCTGTGATCAAGCACGCTAATATCATAGCCTTGGGTACTCAATAAACGCCCCATAATTTGCCCAAACCGACCGTAACCGGCGATGATCACATGCTTAGCAGGGCTGATCTGCTCAGGCTTATCAAACGCTGGCACACTGGTGATGTTGCTGCGTTTTTGTAATTGCTCGTAAAGCATCAGTAGTAGCGGGGCAACTAACATCGAAATTGCCACAACTAGGGTGGTTAAACTGCTTTGCTCCGGAGTGAGAATTTGCAGTGAGTTGGTCATTGTTAATAATACAAATGCAAATTCACCGCCTTGTGCTAAGGCTAAAGTGAAGAGTAATTGTTGTGTCTGGTGTATTTTAAAAGCACGAGCGAGTGCATATAGTACTGCGGCTTTCACGGCAATTAAAGCCACCACAAGCATAGCTACATTAGCAAACTGATCGAACAACAGAGCAAAGTTTATCGATGCACCAACCGCAACAAAGAACAACCCTAGTAATAACCCTTTGAACGGCTCAATATCGGCTTCTAGTTCATGACGAAACTCACTTTCGGCTAAAACTACACCAGCTAAGAAGGTGCCGAGTGCGGGTGATAAGCCCACGTTTTGCATAATTATTGCTATAGCGACAACTAAAAATAATGCAAAAACAGTAAATATTTCGCGCATGCGAGTCTCGGCGATATACCTAAACAGCGGCGCTGAAATATATTTACCAGCTAAAATAATAGCTGCTATAACAGTTACCGAAGCCATTACTTGCCCCCAGACGGGCCAGTCGGCTGTGAGAGAATGATTTATGTCAGTGGTATTTAATTGTGGCTCAAATGCAAGGAGAGGCAATAAAGCCAAAATCGGGATCACCGCAATATCTTGAAATAGTAAAACAGAGAAGGCATTTTGACCTGCCTCGGTTTTTAGCCAGCCTTTTTCTTCAAGGCTTTGTAATACAATGGCTGTTGATGATAGCGCTAGCATTAAGCCGATAGCCAGTGCGCTTTGCCATTTCATTGCTAATAACCAATAGCATATGGCAAAAATGAGCGTTGCAGACAATGTGACTTGCAAGCCACCGAGGCCTAAAATAGAGTGGCGCAATTTCCAAAGCCGAGCTGGCTGTAACTCAAGGCCGACTAAAAACAGCATCATCACCACGCCAAACTCAGCAAAGTGCATGACGGAGGTTTGATCTCCTACTAAACCTAAAATAAACGGACCAATTAAAATCCCCGCTAATAAATAGCCAAGCACAGAGCCAAGCCCTAAACGTTTTGCAATTGGCACTGCAACAATCGCTGCGGCTAAGTAAATTAAAGCAACTTCTAACATTGCAGATTCCGAGATTATGCTGATTAGATGTAAGTATGCCTTAAATTTAGATTTTCGAAAGGTGTGTTTATGTCATCTAGCAACGATTTTGATAGCCTTTGAAGCTTAGTAGGTTGACGGCCACGCTAACTGAATAGCATAACCGTACCGTTCAGGTTCGTTAAAGTTAGTCGAGTTTTACCGGGCCATTGATATTATCAATGCTTAAATCGCCTGAGCCAGCTTCAATAATAGTTAGGCCTTTACTGTCGTTGACGCGAATACTGCCTGAGCCGTCTTCAATCGTGACTAAGCCATTGACGTGCTCAACATAAATATCGCCAGATTCATCTTCAATTGTGATGTAACTGCCTAGGGTTTTGGCATTAATACTGCCAGAGTTATCGTCAATATCGACACTGCCAGTAATGTTGGTCAGGGTGATATCGCCAGAGTCATCTTCGATAACCAGGTTACCACGTACATCTCGAATATTGATGCTGCCTGAGTCGTCACTGATTTCAATATTACCAGTTATATTCTGCAAATCGAGATCCCCAGAATCATCATCAATCGTAATATTGTGCCCTTGATTAATAGTGATGCTGCCTGAGTCATCATCTATTTCTATATTGCCTTGCACACCAGCTATATTAATATCGCCAGAGTCATCATCTATATCAAGGTTAAATGCACTTGGTACAGTCACAACTAAATCAATGCTTGGCGAATTACCTTGGTATACAACCATGCCTGTTGGGTTGTAGTTTTCTGCAATTAATACTGCTTTGTTGCCTACTTGTTCTAGAGTGAGTGTGTAAGCGTCATCTATCTTTGCTGTATAAATAGTCGCATCTACGGTGATTTCAGTGGCGGTGTTTGAGCCCATTATTTGCAATGACCCCGATTCAGCATCAATAGAAAGTTGCTGTAACTGCGCTGCTGACAGTGAGAGTTGTTGTTGCTGTTGTACATTGGAGCCTGAGGTTGAAAGATGCACAATACAGCCACTGAGCAATAATAGGCTAGCGGTAATAGGGAGGGCTTTAGTTAGCAAAGACAGACGTTTGTTGATCATTATATTGGTTCTCATTTTTTTAATTAGATTTACAGCTTATGATTTGAAGAGCAAAAATAAAGCCAAAATTTAACAAGCTGTTTTTATTGGTTTTAATTTTTTATTGCTGATAAGCATAACGAATAATTGGTCAAATGGACTAAATTCGAGTGATTATTAATATAGTGAGGTCGAGAGAGAAGGCTTATACCCGAGCCACCTCAAGATGTAGTTTCAGTTGGAGTTAAAAGCGATTTAGGCAAGGCATTGATTGCAAATAATGGTTGTTCCCTTGTTAAAATCAGTATCTAAGCCACTTCAACAAGGGTTAAAGTGGCTTAGATGATTATTTTAGATATTACAAATACTTATTATTGCTAGGTTTGGTGTGGCTTGAGAGTAGTAAATAGTTGTGTTTGCACCCGTTATATTACTCACAGTATCCTCAGTGACCGTTACCTCATAAATTGCGCTGCTAGGAAGTGCAATATTCAAGGTGGCATCTAGGTAGGTGCCATTACTTTTTGGCAATACCAAAGGTTTTGTTTCGTCAAACTGAAACTCAAAGCTACTTGAGGTTAAAATAGTATCAATCATTTTAAAACGTAAATTTACTGTATCAGGGCCAGTAAACTCAGGGCATACGAATACTGATACTTCAGCGTCTTGCATTACTGGTAAACTTGATTGGCCTAAATTTAAAGTAAAGTCATTTTGTGTAATAGCTACTGACTTATATTCGCCGTTTGCTAGTCTTTCATCTGCGGTTGTAATTGTGGTTTTTGCGCCTTCTTCTAACGCCGTTACTGTATCAAACACGCCGCTAGCATCGGTTGTATGCTCTACTCCATTAATAAGCAACTTAGCATTGGGTATACCAACTTTTTGGGTATTAGTAATTTGTCCTTTTACAGCACCTGTGAGCATCGCTGTATCTGTTGCTGAGGTTATGAAAAGCATACTTTTCGAATTACCATCAGTATCTTCAATAACAATATTAGTACTGTAGATGCCAGCAGTATCAGGTGTAAATTGTGTGGTGCTTTGATCTGTAGTTGTTAAAGCTGCACTTGAACCATCAGGCTTAATAAGTACCCAAGTGTAATTAAGCGCGGTACCTTCTGGGTCATAACTTTGGCTAACATCAAACGTAACGGGGTTGCCAACAACAGCTATGCGGGTTTGCTGTCCTTCAAAAATAAGCACTGGCGGCGCATTTCGATTAACTGTGATGGTAATAGTTTGAGTGTCAGAGTATTTAGCGCCATCGTTGGTACGTAACGAAACAACAAACTCTCCCGCCATTGATGCTTTAAATAAAGGCTTAGCAACATTGGTGTTAGAAAGCGTAGCATGACCTAATGGTGATACCACTTCCCATTCATAGGTAAGGCTTTCTCCTTCAGGGTCTGCACTTTGTGAGCCGTCAAGTTGAATTTCCTCATCGACTAAAATAGGTTGGACATCACTAATAATGGCTGTTGGTTTTTCATTGGCTTGCGCGCTTAGCACGGTTATAGCTTGTTCAGAGTTAAGTTCTCCATCTGATACGATTAATGTGATCACATAATCACCTTCAATATCAGCGCTAAGCGAGGGTGTTGCTGTTGTGTGCTGGATTAGTTGCGCAATACTGTTTTCTGGTTTGCCTTGTAACTTCCAAAAATAGCTTAAAAGTTGCTCTTCAGGATCGTTGCACTGCGCGCACTCTAGCGTGACTAAATCATTGAGCATGATACTTCTTTCGGGCACAAGCTGTGCAATAGGTGCTTGATTAGTTGCCTCTACCGCTAGCGTTACTGAGGCTGTATTTGCTTCACCATGTTGATCTTTAACTGTCAATGCGAGCGTGTACAGGCCAAGTGCTGAGGAAGAGAACCCAGCTGTGTGGGTTAAGTTATCAGTTAGTGTGGGGTTACTGTTTGCAGGTTGTGAGGTAATCGCCCATAAGTAACTTAAAGTATCACCTTGATCAGGGTCGTTACTTTGTGTGCCATCAAGTGTAGCTATGCTATTAGGTGCGATGGTTTTATTTTGCACTTTTATAACAGCTTGAGGAGCTGAATTCTCATCAAGTGCTTCGCTTTGTATTAATACTTCATTGCTTGCTGTTTCGCCTAGTGAATTAGTAATTGTTAACTTTACTGCATAACTCCCACTTTTATCTGCAATGAATTGACTTTTAACGCTATTATTGTTTTCTATCGTTGCATTACTGCTCTGTGGTCTGGTATTAAATTGCCATTTGTATTGAGTGATCACACCATTTGAAGTGCTGCTTAGTGCGCCATTTAATAAAACTACATCACCTTGCTTTACGGTTTGAGGTTGTCCAGCACTGGCTATTAGTTGCGTGGGAGCTGTTTTAATTTCAATTAATTTATCAACCGGTGTACTTAAAAGCTTACCATCACTTACGATTAAAATAAGCTTATAGCTTTGTGCTTCAGTTACGGATATTTCGACTTTACTTTGATTGTTCACAGCAATGGCAAATTCATTTTTTTCATCAGTGCTAGTTAGGCGCCATTGGTAAGTTAAAGTATCGTTCTCAGGGTCGCTACTGCTTTCGCCGCTAAATATAAGTTTTGTATTTACACGCATTTCACCTGTCGGGGTGTTAATTATCGCGGTTGGTTTAGTGTTTGTTAGTGCTGCTTTACTTGGGCTTGTATTGTCTTTTGATGAATCGGAGCTACCACCACATGCAGTGAGTGTAAATGCCAAAACACACGGAATTAAGGTCTTCCACGCCATATTAATTTCCTTGTCGGTAATATTGATGTGTAAATTTATTTTAAGGATGTGAGATAGATTTAAGTATTGGAGGGAAAGTAATTACATTGCAGATGCAAGAATGAAATCCATTTTCCATAATATTTATATCCGTTAAATATATTTTAAAGTAATTATTCAAAATAGGTGTTTAATATGTACCTAAAAATGCAAACAAGCAAGTGAGTTGCGTTAATTAATTGTGTTTTTTTTAATCATGAAAGCTTTAATGTATAGCTATAGATTGTTTTTTGAGCTAAGGCCAAGGTATTGATTTTATAGTTTAACTTTCGAATATGGGGGGAGGTGGTGAGATATTACAGGTAAAAGGCCAAACATGTTGCTTGGCCTTAGCTGTTGAGTTACGTAAAGAGGTTACTCAGGTGCTACGTCTAATGTAGTGAAAAGAGAGTAACGTACACTGTCGATACCTTTTTCTTTAGAGTCTTCGCTTATGCTTGCCTCAATCAGATATAAACCAGGATGCTGCCAAGTATTAGTAAAGAAACCTGCTTTATCAGTAGTTACTTTTACTTCGTTACGCTCATTACGGTAACGAGTGTCGCCTTTTAAAATAGCAAGCTCTACGTTTGCAGCTGGTTTACCATCTTTTAATAATTGAAAACGCGCTTCTTCACCAACAAATAGATCATTAGGGTGGGTTGGGCCACTGATCTCTAAACCTTTACCTAAGAGCGCAGGCTTTGAAGTACCGTTACGGCTAACAAATGTATCAACCGTTGAGAATGCCTTCGTTGTTCTTACATCTTTTGCATCTGCAGGAATATCTTTGCTTGTTTTTGGACCAAATACACGCTTGCGCTCGCCTTCTGCATTTTTGTAGAAAGTCATGATACGCGGCTCACGTTTCATCGCGATATGATAAGTACCTTCGTCTGCAAGTTTTACTGCAGCTGAATTTTTACGTTGCAAGTAATAAGCGCGGATTTTGTCGCTAATAGGTTTACCATCAGGGCCGATAGCGATAAGTAAATTATCGTCATATTCTGCGCCTTTCTCTTTCGGGCGATACGCTTTATCAGCAGCAAATATTTCGTTTGAAATACTTGCGTCGATCATCACATAGTGTGCTTTATCACCAGATAATGAAGTATGAGAGGGTACTAGCCACTGCGCATGGGCGTTTGCATAGCTAGATGCAAGTGCAGTAAACGTAAGTGCGCCAATAAATGCGCTTTTAAGTAAATTGATTTTCATAATCTTTCCTTATTTAAATAATTTATAAGCATTTTTTACTTGCTAGTTATTTAATGCTGTTATTTGGCTTTAATAGTGACGAAGCTTTCTGAAAATTCTTTTGTGCCCGCAATCGTAATTTTACCGTTTTTGCTTAAATCAAGTTCTACACGGGTATAATCGCGGCCACCTTCTTCACGTACCACTTCTAAGTTCAGTAAATATTTACCCGGTGTGACGGCATTACCTTCTAAGTCTTTACCATCCCAATTAATCGTGTAGTTTCCTGGGCGTTTTGTGGCGCCAGTTACACCATCAAAATTAGCATTACTCTTACCTGCTTTACGCCACCACTGGCGTAAGTCTTTAAACCATTCTGCTTCTTGGACCCATAACGCAACAGTGGTTACATGTTTACGCTTGGGAGTTTCAAGCCACACAGCCACGTATGGGCGGTGATAAGGCTGTACGTCAAGTTCAGGTAAGGTGAGTTCTATTTCAAGTTCAGCTGCATCAGCATTGGGTTGAAATAAAGCGGCTGTGAATAAGATCACAGCGCTAAATAAGGTATTAAGTTTTAGCATTAAGACACTCCTTTAAGTTGCGGAACCCAGCATAGATAAATGACTACAGGTGTTGCGACCCCAAGTACTGTAAGCCATATTCCTACTAAGCGTTTTTTTCTATTTTGAAATAAAATAATCATGCCGGTGATAGCAAATAAAATCATCAACACGGCTGATATATCAATCACCCAGCTCCATGCTTCACCTGTATGGCGACCTTTATGTAAGTCACCTATTAGGCTTAAAATGCCACCGGTTTGATACTCTAAATTAAGCTCGCCACTTACAAAGTTGAATTCTGCAAAGGCAAAACCAGCGGGCAGCGGGTAATCAAGCATAACTAGCGCATCTTCTTTTTCCCAATCAATGCTTTTTACTTTCGTTAAGCCATGCTCAGTTGCTAGATAAGCTTCGATTTCAGGATAGAGCGTTGGTAAGGTGTTTAGGTTTTCATTCGCTTTTGTTACCAAGGCCTCTGGCAAGGCGATTGTGTGTTGGCCATCATTTTTGTCACCTTTAAGCCACTCGACGTGATTTAACACTATGCCACTGATACAAAATAAAATGAGTAAAAATAACAAGGCTGTTGATAGGTAAATGTGCAATGCACGGCTAGTGCTATATAGCGTGCGCTTATTAATTAACGGCATAAATAATTAAAAATGTTATAGGCATAATACATACATGGTAATGATTTGCATTAGTTATCACAACAACATTTACGAAATTTACACTTTAGGCGCTGTTGAAGGGCGAGAAAGTAAGTAGATCATCACCACTATTTCAATGCTAGCTACTAAGCCAACAACCCACCAAGGAGGGTGGCCAAGCATCAAAATGATTAACCCAATAAACATGCCCGTTGCTGCAAACAATTTCGCTCTTTTGGGCACTACTTTATATGCTTGCCATTGCTGCAAGGTGACGCCATAACGAGGGTGGTTGAGTAGCCAAGCCGCCAGTGTGGGTGATGAGCGGGTAAAACAGGCTAACGCCAAAATAAAAAAAATAGTCGTGGGCATTACAGGCAATACAATACCAATGATGCCTAAAGCCACAAAAAATAGCCCCAGAGCTTGATAGCATGCATTTTTATATGCAGTGAAAACATTTTTTACTTTCATAATAAATAACATGCCTGACAAATATAAATAGGGTAGCTACTTGGTAACTATTACATAAATAACTTTACTATGAACTTTCCTGAAAAAAAATCATATTTATAGGTGTGGGTATTACTGGTTCATTCGTCTTTATAAGTAATGATGGTAAATTAGAATCAAATTATGTCGAGCATAGCCCAAGTAAACTTCCCACGCATGTCGCAGCTTAAGCGTACAACAGCTGAAGTACACGATAACTTAGATAATAAAATTATGGCGCAATCACCTTTTGCCTCTAAAGCAAACTACGGTGATTTTTTACGTTTTCAGTATTTATTGTTAAACCATGTTGTGCCAATTTATAACAGTCAGCAGTTAAAAGCCTTTTGTGCTGATCTAGCGAGTAGAAATCGCTGCGATGCTATTGCACTCGATTTACAAGATCTAGGCATGCAGGCTGAAGGTTTAGCTGAGCAAATTCAGCTTGATGATTTAACATTGGCGCAAGCGGTAGGCTGGTTATATGTTATTGAAGGCTCTAAGCTAGGTGCGGCAATGCTGGCAAAAGAAGTAACACAGTTAGGTTTAGACGCTGATTTTGGCGCACGCTTTTTGGCTGGGCCTGGTAATGGTCGTGGTAGTCAGTGGCGTGAGTTTATGCAAGCAGTTGAAGCGTTACAATTAAATGCAGATGAAGAGCTAGAGCTTTATCAAGGTGCAAAAGATGCGTTTGCTGTTGCGCATCAGCTGCTTGATGTTATTTATCAATAATTGTCTTAATCAGTGTTAAGCGCCGCATTTAGGCAAACTTTGCCAATCAAAAAATTCATCTATTTTATACTAGGCTGCCTTAGCGTAGCCTTGGCTATAATAGGCATGCTGCTGCCTGTTATGCCGACCACTGTTTTTTTAATTCTAGCACTTGCATGCTTTACCCGTTCAAATGATAAGCTTGCAGCTTGGCTCTTGAATCACCCTAAGTTCGGTAACACCCTAGTTAACTGGCAAACAAAACGAGTGGTGCCCATAAAAGCAAAATATTTTGCGTCGCTTGGTATGTTTATTAGTTTAATTATTATTGCTTTAACAAGTAAATCTATCTGGTTAGTGAGTTTTTGCTTACTGCTCTTCTTGCTAGTGATTAACTACCTATGTTCCAAGCCTAGTCAAGTAAATGAGCCTTCATCTAAACCATATTTTAAAGTGATACAGGGCGTATTATTCGCTATGTTGTGTCATTTTTTAATCGCTTGGTTAGTGTTTTTTCAATTCACAGGCAGAGCACAGCCAATACAAGTACAACAACCGAATGTTATTGCGGTAGAGTTAATTGCGGCGCAAGCACCTAAACCAGAAGTCTCAGAAGCCAAAAAATTGGCTGATCAAGCCGCGCTGAGCCAAGTGGCAGTAACGCAAAATACGCCCCCGCCAAAGCCGGTAAAAAAACAAAAAATACTCACTAAAAAACAGCCAGATGAAATTAAAGTGGCAGTGCCAGAACCTAAACCGTTAAGTAAAAAACAGCAAGAAGTGCAGCCAAAGACTAAAAAGCAGCAGCCTACACCGCCAGCAATTGAGCAGCCGAAACGCCAAGCGGTAGCGACCACTACAAAACAGCAACATAGTGTGTCTAAGCAACTGGTGGCTCAAGGTAAGCAAAGTTGGACGGCAAATCTACTGACGCACTTAATGGCGTATCGTAAATACCCGACAAGTGCGATTATGAAAAAGCAGCAAGGCGTGGTGTATTTGGAAGTGGTATTGGCGCGTGATGGCAAGGTGATAGCGCTGGAAATAGTTAAAGGTTCAGGTGTGAGCGTGCTCGATAAAGCCGCATTAAAAACAGTAGCAGATGCAGCGCCTTTACCCAAAGTGCCGAAGGGTTTAACTGCTCCTCATAAATTATTATTGCCTATTGAATTTTTTATTAACAATAAATGATAATTATTACTATTTAAGTTTAATTCTATTTTGTATTAAAATAGGGCCTGTTTTAACAACGCAGTAGTAAACTATGCCTTTTTTCCGATTTTAGCAACGTCATAAATATTATGGCGCGGCGAACGGGCTGCCGTGATAAAGCGCAGAGCTTGATCCAAGAAGCGATAACCCGACTATTAAAACAAGATACAAAGCAGCTTGATAAAAATAAAGAAACTGAAAACCGTGCTTTAATTTTAAAAACCGCAAACAATTTATTGATTGACCTTTATCGTCGTGAAAAAGTATGTCAATTTACTGCGCTGCCAGAAGAAGAAAGTGCGATATACGCTCAAGAGCACTTAAACCCTGAATCAACATTAATGGCTCAGCAGCAACTTGACGCATTAGAGCAATGTGTAGCGAGTTTGCCTGAAAAGTGCCGAGAGGCATTTGTATTGTATAAATACAAATGCCTCAGTCAGGCGCAAATCGCTGAGCACATGCAGATTTCCCAAAGTATGGTCGAAAAACATTTAATCAAAGCAATGAGTCGTTGTCGTGAGATATTAATAGCAAATGAAGAATACTAAAAATAATACCCCGTCATTTGAACAAGCAATGCAGTGGCTATTACGCTTACAAGAAAACCCGAGCCAAGAGCAGTTACAGCAATGGCAGCAATGGCTACAAAGTGATCCTGATAATGGTCGTATTTTTAAGCAGTGTTTGGTTTTAGATGCCAAGTTAACCGACCTTCCTCCTGAAACCGTTAGCAGTTTATTGGCTTTACTCCCGACTAAAAAAGCATCGTTACCTCAATGGTCAAAAAGAATCGCAATAGCTGCTTCTGTGGTCGTTGCATTTATTGGTATTTCTTTTTTATATGCAGCCTAGTGCAGAGGTTTATACAACATCAGTAGGTGAAACTGGCTCTTATACTTTAGTTGATGGTAGCGAGATAACATTAGACAGCGATACTCGTTTAGCTGTTTATTATAATGACTCACAGCGCCGTATAGAGTTGCATAAAGGGCAAGCTATCTTTGATGTAGCTAAACAAGTACATCGGCCTTTTTTGGTTGTCGTAGATGAAATTACGGTAACAGTATTGGGGACCCGCTTTAATGTTAATCGAGTCGAAGATGATGCAATCATTGCTGTCGAACGTGGCAAGGTGAGCGTTTATGATCCAACGCTAGGTAATACATTATTACAAGCACAGCAAGGTTATTACAGCTACGATGATCGTGCCGTTGAGCTTGCAGCTACACAGTTTGCCATGTGGCAACATGGACAAATTCGCTTTTCTCACACGCCATTAAACCTTGCTATTGATCAGCTAAATCGTTATCAGGCTAAAAAACTACAATTGGATCAGCAGCAACTAAGCCGGCTTACTATCAGTGGTACGTTTCAATTGAATGATATTACGAATACCGCTCAGCTATTGCCAAAAATATTACCCGTTGAGGTTGTCGCAAAACATAATCATTGGCTAATACAGCCTCGCAAATAAAGCGCTGTTAAATAAATGGCGCTTTTACATTTTAAATTCTTATAAAAATACTTAATTCAGACATAAATATTAAGTTATAGGTGAGGGATAATTATTCTCATTCGTTTTATTGGGTAGTGAAACAACATGAGAACATAAAATGAAAAAAATGCAGTTATCAACCGTTGCTTTGGCAATTGGTATCGGTCTAGCTATGCCAGCTATGGCAAATACCAATGTAATGATGTTGGATATCAAGCCTCAGCCTCTAGAGATGACGTTAAATCAACTCGCCTCAGAGTCAAATATGACCCTTATTTTTGAACCTGAGTTGGTTGATTCATTAAATGCCCCTGAATTACAAGGACCAGCTACAGTGCGCGACGCTTTAAATCAGGTGCTGCAAAATACGGGGATTACTGCAACGATTGAAGGTAATTCAATCATATTAAAAAAGTTAGATAGTTCTAAATCATCAACAGACTTAGCGGCGCTTTCAGTGGTTGGTGGTTATGTTGCGCCAGGTATGTTTGATGAAGATAGTGTTGCCGCAGAAGATTTACCATACCTAAAAACCAGCTCAAACGTGCAATTAGATAGTCAATACGTTGAGCAATTTCGTGGCACCTCAGCTGGTGATATGCTCAAAGGGATCCCAGGGGTTGAGGTTGGTGAATCGCGTAATGGTGGCGCTATTGATGTAAATATTCGAGGTGTACAAGGTCAAAATCGCGTTCCAGTAGTCATTGATGGCAGCATTCAAAGCAACACCGTATATCGAGGCTATGCAGGGGTTTCTGATCGCGCATACATCGACCCTGACCTAATAAGCACCGTCTCTATCGACAAAGGCCCCGCAAACAATGCCCAAGGTATGGGAGCTGTCGGTGGGGTGGTGGTGATGGAAACTTTAAAGACAGCTGATATTTTACGTGATGGTGAGCATCATGGTGTGCGACTTAAAGTGGGGATGCAAAGTAATAGTATTGATGCACAAGATAAGTTTGCAGCAATACCACGTACAGATGCGCCCAGTCTTGTTGCTAGTGATGGTGAATTTGCCAATATTGCTTATGCCACTGAACAAGATGGCTTTGACTTGGTTCTAGCTGCTTCACGTCGTGATATTGGTAATTACTTCGCAGGAGAAAAAGGCCGCGAAGACTACTTTTATGACGAAGAAAAAAGTCGCTGGAATGAAGTGGATGGTGCTTGGGTTGAAGAAAAGTACACCGAGGTGAACGAAGGGATCGCTCGCTTTTATAAACCCGGAGAAGAAGTACTCAATACTGCGAATAAAAGCACCTCTTTACTTATTAAGCCAACCCTTAAAATTAACGCTGATTCTAAATTAGAGTTAAGCTATCGAAAGTACCAAGCCGAGTACGGCGAAATCATGGCGTCGCAAATATTTCGTAACGATGGTGATACATTAATGCAATGGAAACCATCGAAGCAAAGTATCGATAGCTACAGCGCACGTTATAAATATGCATCGCCAACAAACCCTTTACTACATAATTTAAATATTAATTTATGGCATACGGAGACTGATTCTGCAGCTTATAACGGTTTTGCATTTGGTAATCCTCTAGAAGGTAAAGAGCCTCCCGCTGGTTATGAATGTGAGTCATGTATCGATGTGTATTATTTAGCAAAAACAGCCTCGCTTAGATCTGGGTTTGATATTAGTAATCAAAGCATATTCAATAGTGAACGCTTTGGTACAACAACTTTAGATTATGGTTATAGCTTTCAAAAAGAATCCGTAGGCAAAGGCGATGGCGTTAAATATTCGCAAGATGATATTCAAAATAATCGTACCCATAGGGATGGGGATCGATACGAGAGCAGTGTATTCTTACAAGCTAAGTGGTCACCAATAGACTGGTTGAGCCTTGAGCTGGGTGGACGTTACTCTTGGTTTAAGGTACATGATAATAACGCTAATTGGGTTGAAGATACGAAAAGTATAAAAATATCACGCTGTTTGGTGATGATGGATCGAGTTTAGGAGATGTTCGCTGGTTTAGGGATGAAAATGGTGAGTATAGTGACATCACCGATCCTCGTTTAACAGGAGTAGGGATGGTTGAAAAGTGGGGAGAAGAGCCGAGCGATATTAGCTCTATAAATTTCGAATCTAGTTATGTTGGTGGGTATGAGTACGGTTTATCGTTAGGCACTTTTACCGTTGGCGATAAAATGTCGCGTAAGCACGATGGCTTTGCACCTAACATTGCATTAAATATGCAGTTAAACGAATCATGGCTTGCATATGCTCGATACAGTGAAGCTTTACGTATGCCAAGCATAATGGAATCTACATTGGGCTGGTCAGTATCAAGGCGTATTTTTGATGTTGACCCAGAACGTGCAAAAAATAAGGAAATAGGCCTTTCATATCTCAATGATGAATTAGTAGATGATCTTGTTTTGCGTGCGAAAGTTGTGTACTTCGATAACCAAATTAAAAACTATATTACTCGTCGTTCTGTAGATAAAGAATTAATAGAGTCTACAGATGTTAGTTTGGCTATCGGTAATTCAGACAGTTTTAACACCAGTGGCATTGAGTTACAAACACGTTTGGAATATGGTAATTTTTATGGCGATGTAAGCGCCACCTATTATACCGAAGCCAAGCTGTGTGATGCTGAACTCGCTCAATCATTTCGTGATAACCCTATGATTTCATGGAGACAAATTGATATTCCTAATTGTTCTAGTTCAGGTTTCTCTGGGATGTATGTATCAAATCATATTCCGCCGAAGAAATCAGTGGCTGCTATTTTGGGGTTTAAGTGGCTAAATGGTGCTGGAGATATTGGTATGAGAATGACTTATACGGGGGCGCCAGATACAAGCTATGACAGGCAGTCAAGCTGGCAAAATTATCATGGTACAGCCCCACATATACCAACAGAGGCTTACACATTAGTTGATATATATGCGCGCTATGCAATAACAGATAATATGGACGTTAACTTTAATATTGCTAACTTAACCAATGAGTTTTATCTCGATGCATTAGCGCTCAGTTTAATGCCGGGGCCGGGCCGCACTTCTCGTCTTACCTTTACGGCGCACTTTTAAATAAAGCGAGTTCATACGTTTTTACAATTTTATCTTAGCCGCATTGCGGCTAAATTTTTTATAAACAACGGGTTGTTGGAGAATGAAATGGAAAACCCTTATGGCATTGCAGCGCTGTGGCAGCAAAGTGATGCAGTCATTAAATTTGTTGGCTTCTCTTTATTAGCGATGTCGCTTGCATCGTGGGCGGTCATTTTTATACGTTTGTTTAGCTTACTAAAATTACGAAAAGCAAAGTATTTAGTCGTTGGGTTTTGGCAGCAGCAAGATATTAATAAAGGTATTGAACTCTTGGCGCCACAGGTGCATTTTCAGCAGTTAGCCGCTCAAGGCTTGCAAGCTAAAGAGCACCATCAAAATCATGAAGAACAGCTACAAGGCCAAGTTCCACTAGCTGATTGGTTAACAACAGCACTTAAAAACAATATTGATGATACTCGCGAGTCTCTCACTGGTGGCCTTGCTATTTTGGCCTCTGTAGGCTCCACATCACCGTTTATTGGTTTGTTTGGCACTGTGTGGGGGATTTATCATGCGTTAGTCGGAATCGGTGTTTCTGGCTCGGCAAGTATTGATAAAGTGGCAGGTCCGGTGGGTGAAGCTTTGATAATGACCGCATTTGGTCTTGCGGTGGCAATTCCTGCGGTACTAGCATATAACGCCATTAGTCGTGGTAACAAGTCGGTGATTATTCAACTAAATCGTTTTGCATCACAGTTACACGCTTATTACTTAACCGGCACAGTACATACTAAGGCAGGGTAGTGTATGTCATTCCACTTTGATAATGATGATGAAGAGATTATGAATGAGATCAACATGACACCATTAGTGGATGTGATGTTGGTATTATTGATTATTTTTATTATTACCGTGCCGGTGATTAACCAATCTATACAGGTTGAGCTACCCTCTGCAGAAAGCGAGCCTGTAGCAGCAAAACCTGGCACCATTGTATTGTCTGTAGACAGTGACGGTGGTTATTTTTGGGCTGAACAAGCCATTACAAAAGAGCAATTGATAACGCGCTTAGCAGAGCAAGCGACTAAAACTCCGCAGCCGATTTTGCATATTCGGGGCGATAAAACCACAGAGTATCAAAATGTGGTGTTTTTAATGGAGCAAGTGCAGCAAGCTGGTATTAGTAGTATGGGCTTTATTACTGAAGCGAAAAAATAACAGCAGTGATTGTTTGCAACTGTGCGCTATTGCTTTGTTAGCAATAGCGCACAACGTATGTCGGGCTAGAAGTAATAGCCGATATTGATATTAAAACGGCCTTCAGTTTCATCACTATCACCAGCGACAGAGCCACCAACAAATGCTTGGTTTTTCGCTAATGCGTAATCAACATAGGTGAATAACCCGCCAGCGGCAATAGACACACCCGTAACGTTCATCCAAGTATCAGCGCTGTTATCTGACTTATCATAAATAGCGCTATAGTCGTTATAAAATTGCAAGTTACTTACCGGGCCCCACTCCACAGGTAAACTATAAGCGATATTTAAGCTGCTCATAGTGGCATCAGCGGCAACAGAATCATAAAAAGCGTATGCGCCTACCGCAATGCGGTTTGTATCATCGATATTATAATCGTACTCACCGTGCTGAAGCTGAATATTCCAGCTGTTGATATTGCTGTTTACGTGTAGTGCCCACGCGTTGTAACTGCCTGCGCGGTCTTGGCCATCATGCAGACCACCGGCTAAGGCTGAAAAGCCCACTTCGGTTTTCATACCTTCGCCATGTTCAAAAAAGTAGGCGTAGCGGCCAGTAAAGGTATTGTATTCGCCTAGAGGGTTGCCACCCTCGCCAGGGTCGGCATAAATACCTTCATCGGCAGTGCGACTACCGACTATGTCGTAAGAATAGCGATGACTACGGTCTTCTACATAACCATCTACGCCACCGAGCTCGTCATTTTTGAAAAAGCCTAAATCCAGTTGCCAATTATCGGCGACCTTACGCTTAAACATCACACCTAAGTCATGATCATCTTCAAGGCCAACGTAGTAGTTGGCACTAAAAAAGTAATTATGTGAATTATATGGATCGTTACCGAATGGCACTTTGGTAACACCGACTTGCACTTGCCAATCATCAGTGAATTGATAACCAGCCCAAGCTGATTTAATTGCGGTCATATAATCAAAAAAGCGAATCTCACCGCCGATTAGTACGCCGCCAATGTCACCTGAAACATTGACGCGGAATATATCAAAATCAAAATCACCACCGCGATTTTTATTGCCATCGTTATATGAGGTATGGCTGTAGTTAGTACGAATGGCACCGCCAAATTTCACCCCAGACTCTGCCGTGTCGGTATTTTTTTGTGCTTGCTTAGCAATAATTTCGTCTTGCTTTTCGAGCTTTTGATTAGTCTGTGCTTGCTTTGCTTTTTCGTCAGCAAGCTGCTTTTGTAATTGCTGCATTTGCTGCTGAAGTTGATTAAGCTGAGTTTGCATTGCATCAATATCTGATGCATAGGCTTGGCTAGTGGTGGTCCCTAGCAATGTCGCGAGGGCTAACTGTGATAGTTTAAGCATGATAAGTCGCTATTTTGAGATTGAGTATGCATAGAATAGACTATTTATACTTATTACCCAAGTGAGCAAGTGTTTTATTCAAAGATAAGATACTGTTTATTTTAATTATTATGACAATATTTTTACTACTAAATTTTACTATCTGCAGCTCGGGTAATCAGGCCGACTTCAAGCAATGGGGCTGCATCAATACTTTGTGCATCCATCATAGTCGCAATACGTTGCATTGACGATAGCAACTGGCTCTGCTCCCATTGTTCAAGTGATGAAAACTGTTCTATAAAGTGTTCTTGTAGAGGTTGAGGTGCATCTGCAAGAATATCTTTACCACTTTGAGTGAGGTAAATACTCACGCGACGTTTGTCTAGTTGGCTGCGCACTCGAGTAACTAAGTTGCGGTTTTCTAATCGATCCAGAATATTGGTTACAGTAGCGGGGCTTAAATTCACATTTTGCGCGATACGACTGGCAGTAATGCCGTCTGTTTGTGCTACCTCGGTCATTATTAACAGCTGTGGCCCAGTCAGCCCTGACGTTTTATTTAACTGTTTAGAGTGCAGATCAATCGCACGAATTACTTTGCGTAATGAAACCAACAGCTCGTCATATTTTTGCATTATTTTATCTCTTGATAGGGGCGGTTGCGATCAAGGAACGATCGTAATCAATAAATATTACACATCAAATAAATAGAGTTCAAATAGTTGAGGTGGATTAATGCTGTATTATTGGCTTTACAGTTAGTCGTTACTGATAGCAACTTTATTTGAGTTGAAATTAAATTTAGCTTATTTGTTACTTATTTTATTAACTGTTTTTATCAGCTAAGTTATATGTTGAGCGTGACTAAGTGAGAAATTATAACTTTGCTGCAAAAACCATTAATTAATATTTACTAATTGGGGAAGGATTGGGTAAGGTATTACAGGCTTTTCATTATTATGGGACGTATTATGAAGTTATCTCCATCTGTAAGCATTGAACAATCGGACTCTGGATTAGAATATATTAATATCGCAAGCGACTTTTGCAGCGCGAAAATTTTTCTGCAAGGTGCGCAATTAACTGAGTTCACTCCGAGTGGTAAAAAGCCGCTGATTTGGGTTTCAAGCGAAGAAGATTACCAAAAAGGTAAGAGTATTCGTGGCGGTATACCAATTTGTTGGCCTTGGTTCGGGGTAAACCCAAATCCAGATTGGCCTATCCATGGTGTTGCGCGTACCAGTTTATGGCGTGCAGATGAGGTATCGGAACAAGATAAAGAGATCCGCGTTAGTTTAACGTTACCAATGACTCAGGTAGATGAAACATATTGGCCTTATAAATCAACACTAAAAGTTGAATTTATTTTAACTCACAAGCTTGAAGTGCGTTTAACAACCACCAACTTGAGCGAACAAATAATTACCTTTAGCCAGGCACTACATACTTACTTCCCAACTCCTGCAATTGAAGAAACCAAAGTAGATGGCCTGCAAGGCGCTAAATTTATTGAATTTGGGGAAGGCCCATTTGATCAAAATGAACTTGTTGGTTTTGCCCGAGAAACAGATATGGTTTATACCCAAGCTGTTGAAACGCAGAAAATAATTACGCCTGATGGTATTATTGAAGTCGGCCGTGAAAACTCAAGCTCTTGCGTACTCTGGAACCCGTGGATCGATAAATCTAAACGCTTATCTAATTTTGCTGACGACGAATATCACACTATGCTGTGTTTAGAGGCGGCTAATGTGATGGATGACAGTGCTGTTATTGAGCCGGGGCAAAGTCATACACTCGCCACGACAATTAGCTGGGTTTAAGCAAACTTAAGCCAACTTACACTGATAAGTTGGCTTTTGAAGGAAAATACAACGTGTTTGAAAACCATCAACTTGACTGTTTACCGCAACACCAGTCTATCGAATTTAAACCCCTCGCAAATAACGCATTACTGCATACACAGTTGAGTTGGTTATTATTTTACGTACCTTTGATGGCTGTGTTAGCCGCGGTGTGCTTTTTCAACCAAAATTTTGCAAATGCGGCACAAACCCCATTAATGATTGGCTTGCCAGTCATTTTAGTGGTGTCGTTAATTTTTAATATAATTAGCGTGCGTTTGAAAGGTGTTGCAGTTCGTAACCACGATATCGCCTATCAAAAAGGTGTTATTTGGCAGCAAGTAACCATTTTGCCGCTTTCTCGAATACAGCATACCGAAATACACCGAGGCCCACTTGAGCGCAAGTTAGGCTTAGCAAGCTTGCGCTTATACAGTGCTGGTGGCATGAGTGCTGACTTAAATATTGGCGGCTTGAGCCACACTGACTGTAAAGATATTCGCCAATTTATACAAGACTACACTCAAGACAAACAAGCGCCCGAGCAATCACAAAGCACCCAATCAGTTAGCGAAGCATCAACAAATGAATAAGCAACACTGGCAGCGTGTATCGCCGTGGGCGTTACTTTACTTTGTATTGCATTTTGCCTATCGCTTTATTAAAGACGGTATTTTTAACTTATTACCTATTGCTGTTGTATTTGTCACTCAAGTTCAAGATAAGTTATTTTGGGGAAAAATCGGTGCATCGATTGCTGTTGTGGGGCTTTTATTGTATTCGTTTGCCTATTACTTAAACTTTCGATTTTGCATCACCGATGATCACGATATCTTACTCAATAAAGGGGTATTTAAAAAAGAACGCCTAACGCTTAGCTTTTTGCGAGTTCAAAATGTGAATGTGGCCGAGCCATTTTATTTTAAGCCGCTAGGATTAGTTAATTGTATTTTTGATGCTGCTGGCAGCGTAGCGCAAGAGGCTGTACTTCCAGGAGTTACTCAAACATATGCTGAAGATATACGAGAACAGGTGCTCACTTACAAAGAGTCGCAGCAAGTAGTTGAAGATCAACAAACGACTAATAATGAGCAAGTAGAAGAAACCCAGTACAGTTTAAAATTGACCAACAAAGAAGTCGCTAAATTTGGCCTAATGTCTAATATGGCGATACTTGCACTGGCCGCTTTAGCGCCATTTATGAATGTGCTGTTTGATTTTTTTGAACAAGCAGTGATTAATCGCTTGGAAGCTTTTTATGAGCAGGAAGTGGGCTTACTGGTTAATGCAGCTGCATTGGCAATATTTTCAATATTGTTTATGCTAGTCATGCTTGCGATTTTGTTGTCGGTTATAATGTCGCTAATTCGGTTCTATAACTTTGAGTTATATTTTCAGGCCGGTAAGTTCAAGCGTATCTCTGGCTTGCTAGAGCGCCATCAATTGTCGGTGAGCCTTGATAAAGTGCAATCAATTGTAATTAAACAAAATCCGATTGCGCGTATGCTACAGCGTTACACAATACAGTGTTTTCAAGCGACAAGTGGTTATGTTACGGGGGGCAAAGAGTAAGCAAAGTTTAGTTATGCCGGTATTAAAGCGTGAGCAAGTTAATCAAACACTCCAGCGCGTTTACCCTTGGTTAAGTGAAGCGAACTTTGATTTCAAAGCATTGAAATTTAAAGGCGTTGAACAAGCTCTACTGCTTAAAAACTTTCTGTTTTACTCATTGATACCAAGCCTATTGTTTAGCCTCTTTAATTATTATGTAGTTGCTAGCCACGCTTTATATAGTATCTGTATTTTGGCGGTGTTGAGCTGCTTAGTGTATTTATCTTATAAGCGCTATGGCTATTACTTTTATCATTATCAAGGGCGCTACTACGGTATTTTCAGAAGCGGAATGCTGGGTGTGCAGTATCGAGTATTTGAGCTGTACAAAGCACAGAGTACGCGTGGGGTTAGCACGTATTTTATGCGAAGAGCTGGGTTGAAAAGCTTGTCTATACAACTTGCGTCAGGCAATGTTAGCTTGCCTTATCTAAAAGCAACGTTGGCAGATGAAATTATAGACTTCACTTTGTTTCAAGCTGAGTCAGAGCGGCGAAATTGGATGTAAAACCTAATTGCAAATAATTATCAATTGCATTGATATATTTTAAATACTCATTATACTAACAATCTCGGTAACTCATTTGTTGTGGAGGTTATGATGGTTTCAACGCTCTGTTTAATCGCTTTTTGCTGCATTTTGGTTTTAATGTTCCATGTACGTTGCCATAAAAAGCCATCGCTGATTTGCGCGCGCTGTGGTGTGCTTGTAGTGGGTAGCTTAATCACATTGGCTATGTACAGCGCAGGCCTTGGCGCATTACGTACCGTATTGGTGTTCGTTGTATCTGTGTTTATTATCAGTATGTTAGTGAGTTTAGTTCAGCCGTTAGAGATTGACTAACACGCTTTTTACATTTTTATGCTCTCTTTTATTACACGTTATGGCCATAATAGTTAAAAATAAAACTATCAGGGATCATGATGAAAAGAACACTTCTTACAGTTTGTTTATTAGTCGCATGTAATGTTCAGGCTCAGTGGCAAACTATTTATACCGAGCATTTTAACGTCCATCATACTCACGATAATCAAGATTGGGCGCGATCTGCGGCGATTGAATTAGAAATTGTGCGCACTAAAGTGTTAGAGCAACAAAATCGAGCGCTTGATACAGCGGTCGATGTTGTCATATTTGATCCTCTCAATAGTGCCAATGGGTTTGCCCTACCTCCCTCTGAAAATCCTATGATGGCTTTGTTTACCACGCCACCTCAGTCAGATACGATTATTTCGAATAGCAGTGGCTGGCAGCAACTATTAATTTTGCATGAGTATATTCACCTAGTGCATTTAGCCCAGCCAACTCGCAGTGATTGGCGCCAAGCTGTTCGAAGTGTATGGGATATTTACGATTTAACTTATGCTGCAATGCCCCGCTGGGTTGCTGAAGGCTATGCAACCTTACTCGAATCTAAAATGACTGGTCGTGGGCGGCTATTTGATAATTACTCAGATGCTATTTTACTGGAATTTGCACAACAAGGTTCATTACCCAGTTATGACCAGCTCAATAGTACTAAAGGCAGCTATATGGCTGGTTCTATGGCATATTTAATGGGCGCTCGTTTTTTATATTGGCTAGAAGAAAACTATTCTGAGCAGCAGCTAGACGCGGTATGGACGCGAATGCAAGGGGTGAAAAAACGCGAGTTTGATGAAGCATTCAGTGGCGTGTTTGGTGATTCTGCGAGCAAGCTTTATCGACGTTTTATTGCTGAATATACGTACAAAGCGCTGGCAAAAGAACACGATGAAACTGAGCTAAATAGCGATCTATGGCTTGAGATAGATTTTAGTGCTAGTAATCCTACATTATCACCTAATAAGCAGCAATTAGCCGTCGTTGAACGTGATAAAGACGGTAAAACCCAGTTGGTTATTTATAGTACAGAGCAAAATGCAGAAGCAGCTGAGCAGTTCGCGAAAGATCAAACCGATTTATTAGCTGATGACCCTGATGATATTGCAGATAAAAAGCCCACTGTTTTTAAACGTAAGCAAAGGCAGGTGCTCAATCAAATCAATCGTGCAAGTATTCAAAACCCACAATGGCTTAACGATGAGGTACTTTATTTTGGTGCCTATACCAATAATGATGTTGTTGAAAATAGCCGAGTAGCAGATATTTATAGTTTTAATACAACTACAGGCCAAGTGGAACAACTTACTAAGCTTGCAGGACTGCGCCGTTTTAGTATTTCAGAAAATGGCCAAACACTTTATGCAGAACGGGCAAGAGCAGGTTACTCTGAGCTAGTTAAGTTTGATCTACAAACAGCTACAGCGACCCCTTTATTCGAAAAAAGTTTAAAGAACGTATACGATTACCCAGTTTTAAGCCCTGATGAGCAACAACTGGCCTTTTTAAAGACAGAGCTTAACCACAATTGGCAGTTGTATATACAAGATTTAGATGGGCAAAATGCCCAACCAGTACCTATGCCACATGGTTATCAGTACCTCTCACAACCTAGTTGGAGTGATGACGGTCAGTCACTGTATTTTATTGCGGGGCTGAATAGCTCACTTGATATATACCGTTATGATCTCATAAACAAAGACCTTTACAAACTTACCCAAGGCCAACAAGCAGTTGCTAACCCAATTGCAATGGCGGATGGCTCTGTATTATATCTTGCTATCACCAGTGATGGACCTGACTTTTATCAGCTCAAACCTGACAGCGAGACTGCACTTGTAACAGATTTTGCTACTAATTCTATTGCTCCAACCTTTATGGTTTCGCAGTCGGTACTACCGCCAGCAAAAGTCTACACTGCTGCGCTAGGGCAGCAGCATGATTATGATATTTGGCAGCAAAACAGCACGCTGGCTATCGGTGCGCAATATAACTCAGCATCTGCAGCGCTACTTAATTTCAGTCTCAAGGGAAGTGATTTATTAAAGCAGTTCGATTGGCAAATTGGCTATAGTGCGGATTTGCATGATGACGCTATCGCTGGGATGTTTGCGCAGGCAAAGTTTAACGCGAGTGTAATAAAATACAGTGGCCAAATATTCTCTTTTGATTTGGACAGTGCAAAACAGTACCAAAGCGTCGATTTACAAAAATATAGCACCAAAGGAGGTTACCTTGATGCCAAATACCCGCTTAGCTTTGGGCAGCTTAAGCTAACACCAACACTTGCCTATAACTACTCTGAATTTGACACTCATACACGTACAGGGGCTTCCCAGCAATGGCTGCGAGCAGGTATTACGCAGCGCTGGGAGCATGATCGACAATCATTTGCCGTTGGGCAAAGCTTCAAAGCGCGCTGGTACGAAGGTAAAATAGAGCATAAAGATTGGCAGGGCTATGATATTTCAGCGCATGTTTTTGGTAAACTAGCCGATATCCCAATGTATTTAAATTACCGACAACAACATCGAGATAATGCAAGTTTAGCTTTAGGGGGCTTTGGTTCTTCACTTATTAGCCCAAATACTCATGCTGAGTTTGTGTTTGCCCCTGAGTTGCCTTTTTACGCTACCACAGCTGAGCGCTATCAAGCATATGGTGGTGGTATCAGTGTTGCTGCTGGCATGCCATGGTTTTACTATCAACAGCATCAAGTTGATAGTGCAGTGTTTGCGCAAAGTTATGGTATTAAATGGCAAGGCGAGTTTGACTTTGGATTAGGCATTGCAGGAATCAACGACCTTAACTTTGATTTTGGCTTAGTTAAAGTCGAAGGTGATAGCGTTGAAAATGAGCTTAGAAGCTGGTTAGGCTTTTATTACTCGCTGTAATATATAAAAAAGCGGCTATTGATACATTTGAACAGCGTTAAGCTTAGCTTGGTATACATTTATTTGTTCTTTATTTCTTTCAAGTTGTATAGCTTGTTTAAGCAACCTTTTTGCGTCTTTTTGATGACCTTGTTGATAGCTGATTTTTGCTAATGCTACGTAAGGTTCAGCCAGGTAAGGGGCTTTATTAATGGCTTCGTTTAAATGTTTTTTAGCGCTCATAACACGCCCGCTCAAGTTTTCTGTTTCACTAAGCGCAATTAATTCGAACGGATCTTTATCTTGCATACCAATTATGGAGTCAAGTTTATCAGCCAACATAGAATCGCCCAAGCTTTGTGCAAGTAATTTGTAATTACTCAATAAGTTCAAACTGTGTAGCTTTTGATCAAGCGCTGATTGATAAATCCGTTGGCTCGTTGCTATATCGTTTGAGCGACGGTGTATTATTGCAGCAAGGTTAAATAATTCAGGATCATTAGGTGTGTATTCATTCGCTTTAATAAGCAAGCTGAATGCTAAATCGTAATTATTTTTTAATACGGCATCAGCTGCTAAGTTGCTGTAATATTTAGAAACTAAGTCATTTTTGTTAGCGCTATTCACATAAAAACTTCCTCGAGACGGAAAGTAATCAATGAGCGTGCCTGGGCGAATAAATGTGATCTCACCTTCTGCTTCCACATACGGGCGATATAACTTAGTGCGAAAGTGATTAGCAATTAAAACAATGTTGGACTCTTTACCGTAAACGGGTTCACTGGTCATTTCTTGAAAGCTTGTTTCAAGGTCAATTAGGTTGGCATAAGACTGAGTTAGTATGGCTAAGCTTATGCAATTGCCATGTTGAAATTTCAGCGTTTGCTCAGCTGTGAGAGTATCTCCGTGGTAACTAAAACGACTATAGCTACGTTCAATGTAGTCAGAAAGAATTACATCGTCAGTCGGTTCGCGTTGGCGCTGCTCGTTTACATAAGATAAAAACTTATTTACTTCATTTTGGGGGAGTATAAAAATTTCATCTTCAGAGGGAGTTAGCTGTAATTCAAACCGCGAATAATTGAGCAAACTATTTAAAGAGGCTGAAGGTGTGTTTAGAGGTTCAGTACTCTTACAGGCAGCTAATAAGCATATTAATAATAAAGAAAAATAAAGTTTCATAATCACCTCCTCACTTAAATCTACACATTTGGGAAGACTTGAGCAATATTTAATTTTAGCGCGTAAAATTTTTAAAAATTAGATATCGAGGGTGAAACCCTAAGAGCGGTATAAACCTGAGAAGTAAGTCATACTAGCGTAAACTGTAAGGCTAAGTTGCCAGTTTTAAGTTGCCTTAATTTTAAACAAAGGTTGCTTGTAAATCTCAGCCCTATACAATGCCGCGCCTAAAATAAATCAAGTAAAAACAGTTGTTTACATTTTGTTTTTGCTTGGTTTATATGATAGTAACTTATTAACCATTATGTAACTAGCGAGGTTTGCTTTGGCGCATTATTTGCCTGTTTTATCATCTTTTATTTTAGTGTTTAGCTTCTTACCACTTCTAAATAAAATTCGTAAAAATCGCAGTGTATCAGGACTGTCATTATTGATGATGAGCTTTGGTGTAGCGCAAAGCGTTTATTTTATAACCTATAATTTATATTTTGAACGTTTCTACATGGTGTTGCCATTTGTAGTGACTGGTAGTTTGAGTGGTTTAATTTTATATTATTTTGCTCGCTACAATGCAAAAAAAAGAGAGCGAATTCAGTTGAGTGCAATGCTCGGGTTTTCTCTTCTGCCATTTTTATTACTATTAAATCCAGAATTAGAAACAGCAAAGGTATTGACCTGGCTTACTTTTGTTGGGCTAGTAATGAGCTCTGTGCGTGTTATGCCGCAAACGTACAAAACCCTGCGTAGCGGTGATATTAGTAACCTAAGTGCCCGTTATTTCAGCTTGCAATTTATTGCAGGTTTATGCGGTTTGTTTGCTGAGCTAGCAATGACAGAGCCAAGCACATCGCATATTTTGACTTTTGTGATGATCTTACTTACTAATGCAGCCCAACTTGGCTGTATCCAATACTATAAAATGCGTCCAGTCGCGGCTTAGTCCACCAAAAATGAAATAATTTTGATGTTCAATTAGCTCAGTGTATGGCAGTTTATTAGAAATATGTTTCCATACCGTGAGCTTTTTAATGCAATTAACTATTCATCAAATAGATGCATTTACCAGTGAGTTATTTAAAGGCAATTACGCAGCTGTTATTGATTTAGAAGCGTGGCTAAGTGATGAGCTAATGCTCAAAATTGGCGCAGAAAATAACGTCTCTGAAACGGCGTTTACGTGCCGTCAAGCCGATGGTAGTTATGCAATTCGTTGGTTTTCACCGCTAATGGAAATAGACTTTTGTGGTCATGCAACGCTTGCCGCTGCCTTTGTATTGTGTGAACAGCACAATTTATCGCAGATTTGCTTTCAAGCCACTGCGGTGGGTGAGTTAATCATAAATAAAAATAGCGATGGTAGTTTTGCCATGACCTTCCCTAAGCAAGCACCAATTGAAGCTGATAATATACCTTCAGAGCTACTTAAAGGCTTATCTATACAACCTGTTAAGGTATTGAAAAACCAACAAGCTTATTTTGTTATATATGAAAATGAGCAAGATATTTTGAATCTAAAAACAGATTCGCAAGTACTTAAAACCTTGTTTCCACTGGACGTAGTGGCAACGGCTCCGGGCACAGAATATGACTTTACCTCTCGTTATTTTTGGCCTGCCAGTGGTGGCGATGAAGATTTTGTAACAGGCTCCATTCATACCGGTCTTGCGCCATACTGGGCGCAGCAATTAAATAAAACCTCTTTAAGTGCTTATCAGGCATCAAGCCGCGGTGGCCATATGCAATGTGATGTAGGTGAACATACCGTGACCCTAACAGGGCATGCAGTGCGTTATATGCATGGCACTATTTACCTTTGATTTAATCTCGTTTTTTACTTTCTTGAGTTGTAATCGCGTGGGTTACTAAGCAGTGTATGTATTTTTGTAACAGTTGCTTACAAATGTCACGTTAATGTTTCATTCAGCTCTGTTATTATGGCTCCAGTAAAAATTAAGGGGTATTAATAATGCGAACAACTCTATTGAAGTGGGTGTTGCCATTTGTTGTGTTAAGCGTTGGTATTGCTGGCTTTGCAGGAATAAATGCGATTGCACAAGAACCAGAAAAACAAGACGTTGTAGATACACGACCGGTTGTTAAAGTAGAGCCTGTGGCTGCGAATAATCATCAAGTTGTGATTAACAGTTATGGTGAAGTTAAACCGCTTGAGAGCACTCGCTTATCAGCGCAAGTCTCGGGTGAGGTAGTAAGTTGGCATCCTAACTTTGTCGCAGGTGGCATAGTGGCACGTGGCGAAACCTTATTTACGATAGAAAAAGATAATTACGAAGCCGCTTTATTACAAGCTCAAGCAGAGCTTGCTCAAGCTCAAGCACAATTAATAGAAGAGCAAGCACAAGCACAAGTAGCCGAAGATGAAGCTAAGCGTTTTCCTGGTAAGGAGCGTACCGCGCTATTTTTACGTAAACCACAAGTGCTCAGTGCTGAGGCATCGGTTAAATCTGCTCAAGCTCGATTAAAACGCGCACAACGCGATTTAGATAACTGTGAAGTTACAGCCCCATATGATGCACTGGTTGTGAGCCGTGAAATTGGTGTTGGTCAATATATTAATATGGGCACGCAAGTGGCTGAATTAAACAATATTGAAACAGCAGAAGTTATTATCCCGATCGCAGGCTTTGATAGTGTGTTTTTACCTGAGCGTGTTAAAGGTATTAAAGCGACGGTAATGAAAACAGGTTTGCATGGTTTCAGCCGTGAAGCAAAGATTGACCGTGATTTAGGTGTAGTAGACAACGCGACTCGCATGAGTAGTTTAGTTGTTCGTATTGATGACCCATATGGCTTAGTAAATAAACAACATGCAATTAAATACGGCACATATGTACAAGTTAATTTTGCCGGTGCGATGCTTGAAAATATTTATCGTTTACCGCAAGAGTTGGTAAACAATCAAACGGTATGGATTGTAAATGCTGAACAGCAATTAGAACCACGTAAAGTAAAAGTGATTCGTGAAGAGGGTGAGTATTTTTATATTAGCGATGGTTTAGAGGCCGATGACCAGCTGGTAATGACTCTACCTGAATATCCGCAAAAGGGGATGGCGGTTAAAGTTGCTGGTGTTCAAGATGTTAAAAAAATTGATGCACTCGATAGTGCAGCCACTGAAAAACTATAAAAGGTGACTGCGTTATGAGTAACACGGAACTACCAAAATCAGAGCAACCAAATGTTGCCCCTGCAAGTACAGAAAAGCAAACGGGCTTAATAGCCTATTTTGCTAATAACTCTGTTGCTGCAAATTTAATGATGGTTTTCATTATTGTGATGGGCATCATTAGTTTTTTCACAATTCAACGTCAGATGTTCCCAAACATCGAAGTTAACTATATTACTATAAACGCAAACTACCCAGGTGCTTCGCCCCAAGAGATGGAAGAAAGTATCTTAATTAAGATTGAAGAGTCTTTAAAAGATATTACTGAAATTAAAAAAGGGACCTACCGCGCATTTCGTAATGGTGGCAGTGCACAGCTTGAAATCAATACCGATGTTGAGTTGACCGATGTACTCGATAAAGTAAAACTGCGCGTCGATGGTATTGCGACTTTTCCTGCGGGAATGGAACCGGTCACCATAAGTCAGGTTGAGTTTCGCCAAGATGTAATCGGCATGACGCTCGTTGCTGATTTACCACTTAATGAACTCAAGCCTATAGCTAATCGAATTGAAGATGAATTATTGCAGCTATCAAATGTATCATTGGTGGTTAATGATGTTCCATTGGATGAGATAGCAATAGAGATTGAGCCAGATACGTTACGTCGTTATAACCTTACGTTAAGTGAAGTAGCCGCAGCTGTGCGCCGCTATTCAGCAAATTTTTCTGCAGGACAATTAAAAACCGATGCAGGTGTAATATCTGTAAGGGTTGAAAACCAGCTTTACTCTGGTGAAGAGTTTCGTCAAATTCCAGTTAAAATTGGCGCTAATGGTGCCAAAGTATTACTGCAAGATATCGCTGTTATTAAAGATCAATTCACAGAAGGTGAGCGTTACTTTAAGTTCAATGGTGAAAATGCCGTTTACTTATCAGTGAAGGCAACGGAGCAGCAAAGTATCATTCCTGTTGCAGATTCAGTTAAAGCATTTATCGATCAGAAAAATAAAGAACTACCGCCAGGTGTGCGTTTAGAGCCGTTAATGGACTTCACTTATTACCTGAATGCGCGTTTAGATATGATGGTAAATAACTTGATCCAAGGCGCTATTTTGGTAGCCATTATGTTATCTATTTTCTTGCGTTTTAAGCTTGCATTGTGGGTAATGATTGGTCTGCCAGTGTGCTTTTTAGGTGCGATGATGATGATGCCGCTGTTTGGCGTAACCATTAATATTCTATCGTTATTTGCCTTTATTATGGTGTTGGGGATTGTGGTGGACGATGCCATTGTCATCGGTGAGAGCGCCTATACCGAAATTGAAAAGAAAGGCGGTGGTGTTGTTAACGTTGTTAATGGTGCTAAAAAAGTCGCAACACCAGCAACCTTTGGAGTACTCACCACTGTTGCCGTATTCGCGCCATTTACTCTATCAACCGGTCCTGAGAGTGCATTCTTTTATGGTATTGCCGTTGTGGTTATGCTGTGTTTAATTTTTAGCTTAATTGAGTCAAAACTAATTTTACCAGCGCACATCGCACATACTAAATTTCCACCAATTAAGCCGGATAGTTGGCGAGCACGTTTTAATAAGCGCTTTTTTGGCTTTGTGAATGGCCCATACAGACGCTTTATTGTGCGCTGCGTTGAATGGCGCTGGGCTGTGTTTTCTTTATTTGTTGCTCTGTTAATTATTACTTTTGCTTTGATAGCATCAAATCAAGTACGTACTGGGTTTATGCCCAAAATACCGCATGATTATCCACAAATTAATTTAGAAATGAACGATAATGTTTCGGATATGCAAACTATTGAAGCGATACGTGAAATTGAAGCAATGGTTATTGCTATTGATAAAGAAACTGAACGTGAATATGGGCATAAGTTAATTAGGGATGTATTGGTTTTTAATCAAGGCCGTACAGAAGCGCAGCTTTTAGCACCTTTGGTTGAAGAAGATTTACGTCCTTATAATGCATTTGAGCTTTCTCGTCGCTGGCGAGAGAAAATGCCTGTTATTGCGGGTGTGAAGTCGTTAACAATTTATGATGATGTAAATGGCCAAGGTGGTGGCGATGGTGAATTTGGCTACCTACTATACGGCTCTGACATTGATACTTTAAACGATGCTGGGCGTCGCTTTATTCAACTGTTACAACAACAAGATGGTTTGTTTGATATAAGCTCAACCATTGACCCCGCTAGTAAAGAAGTGCAAATGAGCTTGAAGCCAGTGGCTTATGACTTAGGCCTAGACTTAGCAACGATAGCTAACCAAGTGGGCGCTAGTTTTTACGGTGGTGAAGCGCAACGTGTTATTCGCCGTGGTGAAGAAGTACGCGTTATGGTGCGTTACCCTAAACTCACTCGTGAAGCATTTTCTTCACTTAAACATGCCGTAATTACAACACCTCAAGGTAAAGAGGTGCTATTAGGTGATGTAGTTGAGCTTACTGAAACACCAGGGATCAGCTATATTCGTCGCGAAGGTGGTTATCGTACAGTATATGTTTATGGCAATATTGACGAAGAAGTTATTGAACCAAATGAAGTGATTAACCAGGTAAAAGACAAATTACTACCGCAGCTTAAAGAAGAGGTTCCCAAGTGTAAAATCAGAACTTGGTGGTGCAATAGAAGAGCAGCAAGCGCAAGCTAATCAACAGGTAATGTTTTTCTTTGGCGGCATGATTTTAGTTTACATTTTGCTCGCTGTACCACTAAAAAGCTATGCCCAACCGCTGATTGTGATGTCGGTAATACCATTTAGTTTAACTGGTGCAATTTGGGGTCACTTCTGGTTTGGGCTAGATTTAACGCTAATGTCTGGATTTGGGATTATAGCTGCCGCAGGCGTTGTAATTAATGACTCACTGGTAATGACTGATTTTGTAAACCAAGCCCGTCGACAGGGGGTTGCAGTTAAAGATGCTGTAATTGAAGCTGGCTGTGCGCGTTTTAGACCAATATTACTGACGTCAATAACAACGTTTGCAGGCGTTTTACCCATTATGTTTGAGACCAGCCTACAAGCACGGTTTGTAATTCCAATGGCGGTAGCACTGGGCTTTGCAGTTATGTTTGCAACGTTGATCACCTTGGTGTTGGTACCGTGTTTATACATTATGATGAGTGATATAGGCGCGGTGTTTGGAAGTCCATTTAGAAGGCTTAAAAAACTTTTTAATCGAAACAGACAAACCGCGTAAAAAGCGACAATCCAACTATAAAAGCCAGCACCAATGATGCTGGCTTTTTTATACCTGATAATTAGATATCCGCTTTTTGAATGTTTATAGGTTTTAAGGATTGGTTTTTATTTCTGGTTACATTCTTTTGTTTGATCTTTGTAGGACGTCACTTTATACTTCAAACGTTTTGGCAAACTAATCGAAAGGTTAGGACGCAAAGCCTCCGGTCTAAGGTTTAGTACTAAGATAGCGGGGTTGCTGCACGGGTAGTCTCCTTCACCGTGTATCATTTGCCTAAAACTAGTAAAAAAGTATTTATTTTATTCTGTAAATGTTGGATAGTACCTATTAAGTATTCATAAGGTGTTACTTTGTTTATGCATTCGTCATTGGCCTGTGGAAAATGGTCGGCAATAGGTTGCTTAAATCACCATACCCAGTTATTTGTTGGCGATATGGTGACAGTGACCTTTTATGATATGCAAGGAGAGCTAGTCGATTTATCGTTTGATTATAAAATCACTAATAGTGAACAAGGTGAGCCACAAAACTGGCCTCGTCGCATTGCCGAGCACATTAATATGTATATCCCATTAATTGAAGCGGGAAAAATGACAGAGCAAGGCTTGGTGATTGGCTATCGCTCTAATCAAATTTATGCGCTTGATGGAAGTGGTATCACGCAAGCGGAGCTAACATTCCATTGTATTGCCCAATGCGATGACTGGGAGCAAGCTAAACCTGCATATGACTATGTTTATCCAGATAAAAGTAAAGATTATAATGCAGGAGTTAAAGTTTTACAGCCAAAAACAGGGATGATTTACAAGTGTAAACCTTGGCCATTTGATCGTTTTTGTAAAGTAAAAGAAGAGAATAACCCGTTGTATGAACCGGGCGTTGGCCAAAGCTGGGATTTAGCTTGGCAACAAATGCCAAATAATTGAACTGTTCCCCCTAATGCTATTTAGCATTTTCGGCCCACTCATTTGAGTGGGCTTTTTTATGGGATTTGAAAAGTTATGATAAACTCACCGTAACAAAATTTTTTATTGGTTATTCTGTGTCTCTATCAAACGTATCTTTGTCTTTATTACCTAACGCCCCTGTAGCGCGTAAACAATCACATTCTTTAATTGCGCATGAGAAAAAGCGTGTCGATGAATACTACTGGATGCGCGATGACGAAAGAGAAGCGCCTGAAATACTTGAGCACTTAAATGCAGAAAACGAATACTGCGATAAACAACTTGCGCCAATTAAGTCCTTCCAAACGCAACTATTTGATGAGTTAAAGGGCCGGATAGTTAAAGACGATAATAGCTTTCCGGTGAAAGATGGTCAGTTTTGGTATCACGCAGAAGTGCGTGGTGATGATGAATACGCTCGTCACTATCGTAGTAGTGATATTAGCAGTAATGATAAGCAGCTTCTGTTAGATGTTAATAAGCTAGCTACCGGCTATGAATTTTATGACTTAGGTGAAGTGGCGATCAGTCCTAATGAGCAACTACTTGCTTACTCAGAGGACACTGAAGGTCGCCGTATATATACTGTGAAGTTTAAAGTAATTAGTGATGATTGTTTACTTGATGATGTACTTGAGAATACTGAAGGCCAAGTGGTTTGGGCTAACGATAATCAAACGGTATTTTACGTTAAAAAAGATTTAAAAACCTTACTAGGCTTTCAAGTCTACCGTCATGCATTAGGTACCTCGCAAAATGACGATGTCTTGGTATATGAAGAGCATGATCGCAGCTACTTTATGGGCTTGGGCAAAAGCCGCGATGAAAGCTTAATTATTATCGATTTAGCAAGTACAGAAACCAATGATACCTGGGTGCTCGATGCCAATCAGCCAAGCGGTGAGTTTTCACAGTTAATGCCTCGAGAAGAAGGTCATGAATTTGATATTGATAAACTTGGCGAAACTTTTTATATCGTCACTAATTGGCAAGCCAAAAACTTTCGTTTAATGACCGCTACACAAGCAACGGTAGCAGATAAAAGTCAGTGGCAAGAACATACCCCGCACCGTGAAGATGTGCTGCTTGAAGGTGTTGAAACGTTTGATAAATTTTTAGTGCTAACGGAGCGCGAGCTAGGCCAAACACGGTTTGTAGTTGTTGATCAGCAACAGCAACGTATGACCCTGAAGTTTGATGATCCCTGTTATTATGCAGCGGTTGCCATGAACCCAGAAAGTAACTCTGAAACAGCACGTATTTATTATTCGAGTCTTACGACCCCTGGTTCTTTATATGAAGTAGATTTAAAAACAGGCGCAAAAAAACTGTTAAAACAGCAACAAGTTTTAGGCGACTTCAAAGCAGAAAGTTATGCGTCGGAGCGTTTAATGGTGACTGCACGAGACGGCGAAAAAATTCCTGTTTCATTAGTTTATCGTAAAGACTTGTTCAAACAGGATGGTACTAACCCATTATTTCAATATGGTTATGGCGCATATGGTATAACCATTGATCCCAGTTTTTCGAGTACCTCGCTTAGCTTATTAGACCGCGGTTTTGTTTACGCGATCGCACATGTTCGTGGTAGTGAAATGCTAGGGCGTTATTGGTACGAGAGCGGTAAAAAACAACATAAGCAAAATAGTTTCAATGATTTCATTGATGTCACCAATGCCTTGGTTGAGCAAGGTTATGGGGCAAAAGATAAGGTGTTTGCATCGGGTGGTAGTGCGGGTGGTTTATTAATGGGCGCGGTGGTTAATCAAGCGCCAGAGTTATATTTGGCTATTGGTTGCCATGTACCATTTTTAGATGTACTCACTACAATGCTTGATGAGTCTATCCCATTGACGACTAATGAGTATGATGAATGGGGTAACCCAAATGACTCTGAGTATTATGATCTAATAGCTGCGTATTCTCCGTATGATAATATTAGAGCACAAGCTTACCCAAATATTCTGGTGACTACAGGCTTACATGACTCCCAAGTGCAATATTGGGAGCCAATGAAATGGGTGGCTAAAGTACGAGAGTACAAAACAGATGATAATATTCTAGTATTTAAAACTGATATGGATGCTGGGCACGGCGGCGCATCAGGGCGCTTTAAAAGCTTAGAAGAAAAAGCCTTAGAAATGGCCTTTTTTATCAGCTTAATTAACAAAAAGTGACCAGTAGGGGGCGCCTTCAATAGGTATAACAATGTTCAATGCGCATGGTGATTGGCAATATTCAATCGAGCCGCCAATTATTTATATTAAAGTGATAGGCTGTTTTAATAATGAAGGCGTCCAAGCCCGTGGCTACAAACGGGTTGACTACCTTCAACCTAGTTTAATTGCAAAAAATACGGTGGAGCATATTTGTCAAGGAAGTGATATGAACATACAGTTTTATCCTAGCGTTCAAAGCTACTTAGAAAACTACCCTGACTATGAATATGTAAAAAGCTGGCTTTAAAAAGAAGGCCCTTAATTAAGGGCCTTATTAATTTTAATCTAAGTATGCTTTTAACATCCAAACTAATTTTTCTTGCTCAGAAATATAATCACTCATCAGTGAAGCCGTACCTTCATCTTGTGCATCACTTGCTTGTTCTAAGATATCACGCTGCATCTTAATTAGCGTGCTGTAACCTGCTAATAAGTTTTCGACTGCTGTAACACCATCACTAATGTTTTTAGCTTCTTTAATCTCGCTGATCTCTAAGTAATCAGAGAATGCATGCAGTGGTGCACCATCAAGCGTTAAAATGCGCTCAGCGACTTCATCTACTTTTAAAAGTAATAGGTTATAAATTTCTTCAAACTTGATATGTAGTTCAAAAAAGTTGCGGCCTTTAATATTCCAATGAAAACCGCGGGCATTCATATATTGAATCTGGTAGCTGCTTAACAGAGTATTGAGTGATTTTACGATACCTTCACTTTTGGCGCTGTTAAGACCTATTGCATTTACCTGTGACATATTCTTCTCCTTAATAAAACTGTTAAGTGTGTTGCTCAATGGCTTAGGGTAAGTATCAGCCATTATTGCTCATGTGTAAAATGGTTAATATCAATAATATCTATAGTTTTTACCTATCAATAATTAAGCTCTATCTATAAGTTTATAAATTACTATGGTTGCTTAATAGAGATGGGACTTAATTCTGCAAAAAACACCCCTAGTAATGAAAACGCCCAGTTGATAAGTAAAAATAGATGCTAAATATGATCTAAAGCAAACTTTTTATCGCATTGTGGATTATGCCTTAGCATATTTGATTTAGGTCAATAGTTTGTTTTTTAGTCGGCGCATACTAAACCCAGTTAAATAACTGGGAGATTACTCATGCAAGCTAAAACACAAAAAGAAAATAAAATGGAGTTGGTTGTAATAGGGATCGCATTAGTTGCGTTTGTGGTTGGATTAGTGGGTCATTTGGCTGGAGCGAGCTTTGCTAATTTTAATACCTTTGGCTATATTGCTGCCCCAACTCAATTGTTATTAGCCATCATTGCATTCGTAGCTTATAAAATTGCTGCTAGCGCAGAAGATTAAACTAATAATTCAAGAATATAATTTATGACTTGGCGTGAGTAAATCATACTAGTATGGCTTAAATGAAATACTTTATGTTCTGCCATGCCTTGCAACTTGGTTTCATCAATTAATACAGTACCATCTGATTGACTGCCTTTAGCAATTAGTGGCATTAGGCCGATTGGTAAGTCGCCAGCAATACTATAGAGCTTTGCGTTAAATGGCCAATCACCATTTTCGGTAAGTAAAAAATCGACGCTATTTTTTAAAAACACATCAAAGCCTTTTTGCTGCATTCTGCGTGCGATATGACTGCCCTTATGCGGGGTGCCTAAGGTAATGACTTTTTCAACATTTTGACTTTGCAGAGAATTAGCGGCCAAGTAAGCTCGCGCCACAAGGCCGCCCATAGAGTGACATACGAGTGCCGTACTTTTATTATCTATAAATGTATCAATTTGCTCAAAAATAGCTGCTCGATCGGGAGAAAGCGTATTATAAGAAAGGTTAAGAATGTTCAACCCAGACTTTTCGAGCTGCGAGCATAAAGGGCGCATTACAAAGCCAGACATATACAATCCGTGAAGCACCACAACGTGTTGAACAGCCATACATCCTCTTTTTTACAGGATACAATTTACATTAATTGTACGGGTTTAATCTCAATGTTCACTGAATCAGAGCTCACCCATACATCACCATCTTGAATAGTAATAGTCAGCGATATATTGCGATCAACCAATCCGGCAAGTGCCTGTGTTGCTGCAAAGTCTAAACTATAAATGCTTAAGTTTTTAAATTCATACAGCTTAGGTTGATGTTTTTGCCACCAAATAGCTTGATTATTTTCACCATAAGTATAGAGCACGACTTGTTTAGATTTATTACAGGCCTTTTTAAGGCGCTTTTCATCTGGTAAGCCAAGCTCAACCCATAATTCAATCTCATCGCTGTAGTTTTTATGCCATAGCTCTGGTTCATCATCAGCCGATAAACCTTTAGTGAATTCTAAACCTTCACAGGCATTGAGTGCATATGCCAGCAAGCGGATCATCAAGCGCTGATCGTTTTCAGATGGATGCTGCGCCAAGGTTAAATTAAAGTCTTGGTAAAGGTGGCGGTCCATATCGCTTAGCGATAATTGCGCTTTAATAATCGTCGATTTAAGAGCCATAACAGTTTATTTGAAAAAATTTGCGCCAGTATAGCGCAATTAAACATTGATAAAGTAAAAATAGGTGATGTTTTAAGCTTTGTTAGTGGTATTAAACTAAACCTGTAGAGTTATATCTGTATCTGATTTTTAGCTCAGCTGCCGAGATTGATCTAAGTTAAATAAAAATTGTAATATTACCGTGTAGAGCTCTTATGCATAGTGAGGTATAAAATTATTATAGCAAAGCTATAAATAGTTTCTTTTATAATCAATAGTTATTACCAAATATCATCTCTTTTAGTGTATAATGTATAATTTAGAGTTAGGGTGATGCGTTGGTAATAGTATCGGTCCAGAATGTTAGTCTTCCTCGCGTTTATAGCTCTAAATTGTTTTTTTATATAAAGGTGTTGTAATGAAATACTGTTCTAATCAGTATAATTGTTGTTTTAGACAGCTAGGTTTTACCTTAATTGAGTTAATGATTACACTGGCTATCATCGCTATTTTGGCGACAATTGCATTACCATCTTATCAAAATTATATTGAACGTAGCCGTGCTCAAGTCGCAGGTGCTGATTTAGTTGCGCTCTCAGTGGCACTTGAAAACCACTTTCAACGTCAATTGAGTTATACCGGTGCAACTACCAGCAATGTGAATTGGTATCAAGCTTCTACTGATTACACTATAACCATGACTCTTACCGCAAGTACTTATAGCCTAAAAGCAACCGGCTCTGAATGCACCCTCACATTAACTCATGAAGGCACTCGTACCCTATCTGGTGGCTGTGGCGGATTGAGCTCTTGGTAAGCAAAGAATCGGGCTTGTCCCTTATTGAATTAATGGTGGTGGTAAGCATTATCGGTGTATTGGCATTGGTGGCTGTGCCTTATACAAAAACATGGGTGTACGATGCACAAATTAATGATGCTAAAAGCCAACTGAATAGCGCTTTTAAACAAAGTAAAGCATTAGCTCTGCGCAACCCTGTAGACGCGCGAGGCGATAGTAGTAGCGCTTCTTGTATTAATCTAACGAATAATAAACTAGAAGTTCGTCAACCGAATGGAAATATTTGTTCAGGCACTATTATATGGCAAGGAAAATGGCCAGAAGGTGTAGAGTTAAGCAGCGATAATAAAAGTCTAACGGCTATCTTTATCAATAATCGTGGAGCCGTGTTGAGCAATAATACCCCACTCAATACCAATTTAGATTACGTACTAAGCAAAGGCAGTGTTAATGATACCGGTCAACTTTACTAAGGGACGAACTTATCAAAGAGGTATCTCTTTGATTGAAGCCATGGTTGCAATGTTGATTCTCGCGGTTCTTTTTTTGGGAATTGCACAAGTGCTAGCGCGCGGACTTGTGAGTCAGCGTTATATGAATACTCAAAACTTGGCTTTGTTGGAAATGCGGGAGCGTTTTCAACAAAGCAACGAAATAAACCTATGCACAAATCCAGGCAGTTTAAACTGGGTGGGTACTGTACCGCTGACGGCGAACTGTAACGAATCCGAGGTGACTATTTCTGCTGGTGGTATTAGCGTTCCTGTAACGGCTTATTCTATTACTTTATCTACTACAGAAAATGATACCTCAAGCGAGTTATTTGGTGGAGATGGAGTTATACGAATGTCGGACGAGTAGGAAGTAGAATGAATAAGCAATACGGTATATCGTTAATTAGCTTGTTAATTGGGTTGTTAATCTCATCTATTGTTTTGATTGGGATGATGATGATTTTTCGCAATACGATACAAACTACTGTACCTGCGTCTGAATCCTCTCGTAGCGATGGTGAACGTGTATCAGCTTTACTATCTGCGCACATGTTATTACAAGACGCAGGCTTTGGTATCGCTGATGCGGCTTATAATACACACTTACGTATATTAAATGACGATACGTTGGTAGCTTTAGATGCGCCTTCGGGGTCAATAGCCACAGGAAATACCATTGTGTGGTTAAGTGATATTGCTGGCAGTATCCAATGCAATGGATTACGTGCCGATACCAGTGGCGGTTTATGGCGAGTGTCTTGCGATACTATGATGGGTAACATTACTCCTACAGCTCGACTTGTTTTACCTTCTCAATATTCAACTGACGATGTAGAGCCAATTACAATAGTGGCGACACGGGCCCCTTGTTGGCCATTTGGTATCGGAGTTGAGGGGAGCATTAAAATTACGTTAGTTGTGCAAAACTCAACAGAGCACTTTATAGATAGCTCTACGTGCATGGTGAATTTTGTATAATAAGCGAGCAATAAATGAGTGCCATGAAGTTTTATAAACCATTCAAACAAAATGGAGTTGCTACTATTGCTATATTGCTTTTTGTTGGTGTAGCAATATCCGTTGCAGTATTTGGAGCTTTTAGAGCTGTAGAGGGATCGCAAAGTCAAGCCATGACCTTTCACGCTCAAACTCAAGCTCAGCGAAAAGCCTGGGCAGGAGTCGATATAACATCAAAATATTTAAGCTCTTTAAGTAGCGATAACTTAGAAATATTAATTGAAGCTTTACCCTCAAAATCAGATTCAGAGCTGCCACAGCAAAAGTTAAATGCAGAAATTGAGGATGAAAATATACAATTGTATATTTATAAAGAAGAAGTTGATGATGATGTATTTGTTTATGCAGAAATCACAGGTGAAGCTGCAAAAAATACAAAGGCACATGCTACCTCAACCATAGAAGCTGTATTTGAAATGCAAAGAAGTAGCGAACCAGAGGCTTCATCATGTTCAGTAAACCGAACTGCAGTTATGAGGGGGGTAACTAATTTAACAGGAGGGGGGACGGATTTTCTCTCTGGTGATACCTTATCTGATATTGCTGTTGAAGGTAGCCTAACGCTTGGGGCCTCTTCAAAAAGTGGTATATCAGGCTGTGCTAGCGGTGATGTTACTATGAGTGGTGGAGGAATTAAAGATAATGCAACTTTGCTCGTTGGAGGAGAGTTTAAGGTTGATTCGATGTCTCAGCCAAATAATGCAAGTGTCTGGGCGCGTGATATTAATATTGGAAATACAGGCAATGGAGATTATAACTTTCTTCGTGCAGGCGCTTATACCACGACTATATTAGATAAAAATGGAATTGTAATAGGCACGGGTGATGTTGGGGGCAAGCTAATTACAGATTCTACAAATTCTTCTCTTCCTTGGATATCTGGTACTTTAATCCCAACTAAAAATATTCCTTTTGTTATAGAAATGGATACTGGTGGGAGGTTATTAGTTGATTTGAGCGAAGCTATTATAGATGAGCTAAGTGGCTTTGTGACTGGGCAGAAATATGAGGTATTAGAAGGTGAAGGGTCTTTACCTTCTACATTACGATTTGAAGCAAGTAATATTTCTGGTGGCAGTATAAATATATATAGCCTAAACGTTAACCAGCTCTGGGGGCATAGCATTTTTGCTGATGGCTATGGTGCTAACTATAATACCGTTCTATCAAATGGTGATTTTATTATGGGGGCTGGAGATATTGGAACATTAGTTGGTGGAGGAAACCTAACAGCTAGCAAAGGTGGATGTAGTAGTAGTTCAAACTGTTGGAACACCCCCAACCTTGCAAGCACAAGTGAAATTGCAGGTTTATTTAATGTACCTAGCTACTCAGGGAGTGTTGGTCTTAAAAACTTAACTCAGCAAGTTTCGTATCTTAGCCCAGGGTTACCTGGAATTCCATTTTGTGACACAAGAGTTGAGCAAGTTGTTGCCGAAGATTTTAAAGCATCTGCTAATTATATATTTGAAGAGATAGGTGCAAAACGACAATTAACCATCCAGCATGTAACATTATCAGACGGTACAGAACTAGATGGGGTTTATGATTTATTGACAGAAGATCTGCGATCATTCAATGGGCAGCCATTTTTAACGTGTGGTTGGGGAAATAATCATTGTTTTCGAGGTTATAACGTTTGGGAACCAGATGGTCTTTCAGCTTTCCCTCCAGGGGTTGCTTGGTTTGATAGCTCACTTAAAATTAATGGTGTGAGTAGTAATAATGCAGTAAGTGGCATAGGAAAAGATCTTCTTAACACTTTAATTACTGTTGGGGATGTTGAGTTAACTAGCTCAGGACATGGTGATATTATTGCTCCCAATTTTGATGTTGTGGCCCTATGTCAAGGCAATATCATTCCTACAAATCTTTGTAATCAAAGTGGCGAGTTAGTTGGTGATGACAATAGCGGTTTATCAATTGCCAATTCAGCTATTGTTTCAGAAGAGTCTTTAAGTGTTGCTGGTTGGAGTATGAGTGGCCATGTTACGCTGGGTGGTGGAATCACAACGACAGGAGCTAAAGTTATTATCAACGGGGGCTTAGTTGTCGGATCTAATAAGGATGGAAGTACTACTGTCGGTCAAGGAGGATTGGAAGTTAACACTCAGAATTTATCTGAAGACCAATTACAAACTTCATGCACTAATGATAATGGAACTAATGAAAGCTCAGGTATTCAGCTCAAAAGAAGCAGTCCGATTTGGACTCGATACCTATAAATAATGCATACAACTAATTTGAGCCAAAGTTACGCTAAGTGTATTGCTGTACTCAATGCGAATTTGGTGCTTTGTAAATTGAGTATCTAAACTTTATAGTGTAAAAGTTCTAAATTTAGGTTCTTTGGAGTCTAACAAACTATGGGAAGTCCATACGTCCTTTTATGCCTACACATATTTCCCATTAATTAGATGTAGCATCGCGAAAATATATATCTAAACCCTTCTGATTATAAAGTTCTAACAACTTAAAAAAGGCAGGAGATAAATCATCTGTCCAAGTTACTGTAGCTCGGGTGATCTTTTATAGAGGCTATGAGCGCCATATTAAGCCCCTTCAATTATGATTAAAAGTAATTACATAACTTATAGCACATAGGTAATCTTGGTTTGATTACTCTTTTTATTTTTAGAAGCATTAAATTGCTCTTCTGTAGTAAACTATCCATTATTAGTTGAGGTGATAAATCGAAATTATTCACCCAGTACCCCACATAGCACTTAATTAAGTAAAGCATGGTGTTGTGGGCTGAATTAAAAGGTTTATAAATCAAATGAGTAGAGCAGGAATACAGTGGTTCCCTGGGCACATGAACAAAGCCCGTAATGAAATTAAAGAAATCATGCCACAGATGGATGTGATCATTGAAGTGCTTGATGCGCGCATTCCTTACAGTAGTGAAAACCCTATGGTGACGAGTTTGCGTGAAGGTAAGCCGGTCATCAAAATTCTCAATAAAGCCGATTTAGCCGATCCTAAAATGACCCAAGCGTGGAAGGATTACTTTGAGCAAGAAAATGGTGTAAAAGCTATTGCGTTCGGTAATGATAAAGCGGCTGAAGTTCATCGTATTAATGAGCTGTGTAAAAAATTAGTACCACACAAGGTTGGCGCTGATAAGCAAATTAAAGCCATGATCATGGGCATTCCCAATGTAGGCAAGTCTACGCTTATTAATACCTTAGCAGGCCGTATAGTTGCCAAAACAGGTAATGAGCCTGCGGTTACAAAGGCGCAGCAACGTATTAAGCTTGAAGATGGTATTATGCTTTACGATACGCCTGGTATGTTATGGCCAAAAGTTGAAAACGAAAACTCTGGTTATCGCCTTGGTGCGACAGGTGCTATTCGTGATACGGCGCTTGATTATGAAGAAGTGGCGAGCTACACCGCTGAATATTTATTGCATGCCTATCCTGAGCTTTTAAAAGCGCGTTATAAAATTGATGAATTACCGCAAAGCGATTGGGAATTTGTTGAAATGGCGGGTAAAAAACGTGGCTGTATTCGCGGTGGTAACCAAATCGATACGTATAAAATGTCAGAAATTCTAATTAATGAATTACGCGATGGCATTATTGGCCGTATTACTATGGAAACACCAGCCATGCGTGAAGAAGAAGAAGTGATGGTTGCTGAACTTCGTGCTGCAGCTGAAGCTAAAAAAGCAGCTAAAGAAGAAGAGAAAAAACAACGCCGAGCGCGAGCACGTAAAAATCGTCGTTAGTTTTTGCTAAGGTTCTTCAAGCCATAAATCACAGACATAAAAAAAGCCCGTAAGGGCTTTTTTAGTTTCATATCAACCGTCACCGATATGAGCAATGTAGCAAGTAAATAGTAGGAGCGGTTACCCGTTATCAATATCAAGGGGCGTTGCGATTAATAACAGGTAACCATAGCTTTAACGTGGGCTACACGTTGCTTCAGGGTCGAGAAACAAATTCAGTTTATTCAGTACAAGCCGCTGTGCTTTATCGTCTTATTGATATTGATTATCAGTTAGATTTGATAAAGTGTCAACACCTATTTGAAAATAATTCTCATTAAGTTTTGTCTGTTGGTTATTTCTATTTAATTTAAGTAGTTACCAGGTGGATCTAATTTTTATAAGAATTTTAGGCATAAAAAAAGCCCGTAAGGGCTTTTTAGTTTCATATCTACCGTCACCGATATGAGCAATGTAGCAAGTAAAATAGTAGGGTGGTTACCCGCTATCAACATCAAGGGGCGTTGCGGTTAATAACAGGTAACCATAGCTTTAACGTGGGCTACACGTTGCTTCAGGGTCGAGAAACAAATTCAGTTTATTCCGTACAAGCCGCTGTGCTTTACCGTCTTGTTGATATTGATTATCAGTTAGATTTGATAAAGTGTCAATACCTATTTGAAAATAATTCTCATTAAGTTTTGTCTGTTGGTTATTTCTATTTAATTGAAGTAGTTACCAGGTGGATCTAATTTTTATAAGAATTTTAGGCATAAAAAAAGCCCGTAAGGGCTTTTTAGTTTCATATCTACCGTCACCGATATGAGCAATGTAGCAAGTAAAATAGTAGGGTGGTTACCCGTTATCAACATCAAGGGGCGTTGCGGTTAATAACAGGTAACCATAGCTTTAACGTGGGCTACACGTTGCTTCAGGGTCGAGAAACAAATTCAATGCTGGTTCTAACAAGTCGTTATGTCTATCGACTTGTTGGTATTGATTATCAGTTAGATCTTTTGATGTGTCAACAGTCATTTGCAAATAATTCTCATTATCCCCCTGCTTTGATAAAGCTGTTTTTACAACAGCTACTTAGGACTAAAGTTAGTGCTGATTTTTTTTACAAAAACACCTATGCTGATTTAATAATAATTAAAAAATCTGTGATTATGTTTTCTATTTGGTCAATAAGTTTGCTTGCTGTGGTCTATTTAGGGATTTTATTTGCTGTAGCTGGTTGGGCTGATAGACGAAAAGTATTACCTTTTAAAGGCTTAACTTACGGTTTATCTTTAGGGGTTTATTGTACCTCGTGGGCATTTTTTGGCACCACAGCGCAAGCGGCAAACAATGGTTGGTGGTTAGCCCCAACCTATGCGGGTACTATTTTATTGTTTCTTTTTGGCTGGCAAATTTATTGTCGTATTGCGCATATATGTCGTCAGCAAAAGTTGACCTCAATGGCTGATTTTATTGCTACCCGTTATGGCCAATCATCAAGTTTATCTGGCTTGATTTCGCTGATTTCAGTTATTGCAATTGTGCCTTATATTTCGTTACAGCTTAGTGCGACTGCGCAAAGTATTAACTTACTCACTGCACGGGCTGCATCACAAAGTCATCAAGTATGGGCTGATAGCACTTTTTATATCACCTTGTTATTAGCGCTATTTGCTATTTTATTTGGCGCTAGGCGATTAAGGCCTAGTGAACATAATCCAGGGCTTATCGCCAGTATTGCCTTTGAGTCTGTGGTTAAATTAATTGCATTTATTGTGGTTGGTTTATACGTTTGCTTTGTGCTTTTTGATAGCCCGAGTGTGTTGTTTGCAAAAGCTGGCGAGCTTAATATAGATAAACAAGTAGCCGCAACTCAAAGCCCAACCTATGTATATGTTGCGCATACAATATTGGGTGTTTTGGCTACCCTATGTCTGCCGCGACAATTTCATATGAGTTTTATTGAAAATAATAATGACAAAGAGCTGACAACAGCACGTTGGTTATTTCCAGTTTATTTATTACTTATTAACCTATTTATTTTGCCGATTGCTTATGCTGGTCTGATTTACTTTCAGCACAGTGATGTTGGTTACGATACCTTTGTACTGGCACTTCCCATGGCGGCAGACAGTCCGCTTGTTGCTTTACTCGCTTTTTTAGGCGGCTTTTCTGCTGCAACCAGCATGGTGATTGTGTCGGCTATTGTATTGTCGGTCATGATCACCAATGACTTTATTAACCAATTTATTCTCCGTCGGTTCACAGCTTACTTCGGGTAGCCGAGGACTTGATAAGAGCAATTTACTGCATGCCCGAAAAGTGGTTATTGTGTTAATTTTGCTGCTTAGTTATTTTACTCATCGGGTGTTGGGCGAGACCAATACACTAGCCAATGTAGGTTTAATGTCGTTTACTCTTGTGGCACAGTTTGCTCCTGCGATGATCATTGGATTATGGTGGCGGCAAGCCTCATGTAAAGGTGCGCAACTGGGTATTTTGAGTGGCTTTGTTATTTGGGGTTACACCTTATTGTTACCAAGTCTAGCGAGCGGTTTAGGCGGTGATAACAGCTGGCTAGTAAATGGTCCTTGGCAGATTGCTTGGTTGGCACCAACGGATCTATTTTCCCTTGGGCTTGAGAGTATTAGCCAAGCGTTAATTTTATCATTGGGTGCCAACTGCTTAGTTTATTTTTTAGTTCCTCTGTTTAGCCAAGCCACATTAGCTGAGCGCTTGCAAAGTAATAAATTTATTAGCCAAGTGACTGACTCGCGAGTAAATACAGCCTTGCAACCACTTAGCTACCATGATTTAGGTGCGCTACTACAACGCTTTGCTGAAAAAGATGCCAGTCAAACCTTAGTGAGTGACTATTTTCCTGCTGATAAAAGTAAGTGGAAGCATCCTGCTAATGTTGAACTTGAGCTATTAATTGAGCGAGAGATGTCGGCAGTAATAGGTGGCGCATCTGCGCGGCTAATTTTAGACGTGGCTAAGAATGAGCAGCGTCAACCGCTTGAGCAAGTGGCTGAGTTTGTTGATGAAGCAACACAAGTATTAAAGTTTAATCGTGATTTATTACAGTCGACCATAGAAAACATACAGCAAGGTATTAGTGTGGTCGACAGTGAGTTGCGCTTGGTGGCGTGGAACCAAGGCTATAAACAGATGTTTGCCTACCCTGATGACGCGCTTTATATTGGTCGGCCAGTGGCTGATATTATTCGCTTTAATGCTGAGCGAGGCTTATTTAGTAGTGAAAACATTAATAATGAAGTGGAGAAGCGGTTAGCGTATTTAAAACAAGGCAGCGCTTATAAATACCAGCGTTCTCATAATGATGGTCGGGTGTTTGAAATGCAAGGGAACCCTTTGCCGGGCGGAGGCTTTGCAACCACGTATACAGATATTACTGAGTTTGTTAAGCAGCAAAAAGCACTCACCGAGGCCAATGTTAGCCTTGAAGAAAAAGTAGCAGCACGCACTACTGCGTTAACGCAAGCAAATCATGAACTATCACAAGCCAAGCAAGTCGCAGAGCAAGCGACTGTGAGTAAAACACGCTTTTTTGCCGCTGCGAGTCACGATTTATTGCAACCATTTAATGCTGCTAGTTTATTTTGCTCACTTATGAATGAAAAAGCACATAATACTGAGCTCAAAGAATTAGCTCTTAATATTAAAAATTCACTGGGAAGTGCCGAGGAGCTGCTATCGAGTATTTTAGAATTAACCAAGTTAGATTCAGGTGCATTTAAAGTGCAAACTAGTGAGTTTTTGGCAAGTAGCCTAGTTGAGCCACTACGTAATGACTATGCAGCTCTTGCTAAAGATAAAGGGTTGAGCTTTATTATTGAAACCTGTGACGTTCGTTTAACAACAGATAAAGCCTTGCTACGTCGAGTTCTTCGTAATTTACTGAGTAATGCAATTCGTTATACTGATCAAGGTGAAGTGCGGTTGAAAATGCAACATCATGATGAGCATGTTTCTTTCATTGTTGAAGATACGGGGATTGGCATTGCAACGGCTGATCAGCAAACTATTTATCAAGAGTTTAAACAACTAGGCGCTAAGCATAACGCTGAAGGATTAGGTTTGGGCTTAGCCATTACTAAGCGTATTTGTGATTTACTTAATATCCCTCTAGTTATGGGCTCAGAGTTGGGCAAAGGCACGCAATTTACGCTAACGCTGCCTTGTAAAAAAAATCATACTCATAATGGTGTTCATCATATCGAGCAAAGCCAAGAAACAGAGTTAGGCCGCTTACGAATTTGGTTAGTTGATAACGACAGTAATGTCCTCGAAGCACTTAAGCAGTTACTTGAAAATTGGGGCTGTGAAATAGCCACTGCAACTAACTTAGTAGAGCTTGAGCAATTAAAAGTAGCTCACAATTTACCGCAACTACTGATCGTTGATTATCAACTAGATGACGGTGTGACTGGGCTTGACGTTATTGAGCAGGCAGGCCTTGATACTCTGCCTGCCATAGTTAACACAGCCAATCATGATGAAGGTATTCGTGAGCGGGTGCTTGATGCAGGCTACCCGCTGCTTTACAAACCACTCAAAGCGCCCGCGCTAAAGCGAATGATAAAACGACTAACGTGATTGCAAGGACACGAATACTTGGGTCCCCGGTTTATTTGAACGTGCGTTAATAGTCAACTCGCCACCTTGGTTGCGTATTAATTCGCGGCTGATCACCAAACCAATGCCCGCGCCTTGTGCTTTGGTTGAGTAAAAAGGCACAAATAGGTTGTCGGGGTTGGCAATGCCTGTGCCGCTATCAGTCAGCTCAATCACAACGTTATCTTTATACTGTTGCCAGTTAAGCGTGGGGGGCGTGTTACCGCCCGCTTCAAAGGCATTTTTTATTAGGTTGATAAGTGCTTGCTCAAGCTGGCCTAAATCGGCTGTAAAATTCACAGGCTGAGATGAGTGAATTACGAGTTCTGGGAATATTGCCTGTAGCCGTAAATTCACTTGTTCGTTATTGATTTGCTGTTTATTTGGCGAGGGGAGTTTTGAAAATGCGCTGTAGCTATTTACAAAATCAAGCAAATGTTGCGCACGTTTTTCAATCACTTGCAGCATATCTTGGGCAAGGTCTGGGCCTGGGGTTATTTGCCCTTGCTGTTTCATGGTTTGCAGTGATTGGCTCATGGAGTAAATCGGCGTTAAGGAGTTACGCACTTCATGGTTGAGCACGCGAATTAAGCGCTGCCAAATGTCTTGTTCATTTGCGCGTAGCTGTTGTTCAATAGAAAATAGCGTAAGCAGCTCGTAATTTCGCCCTGTGCGCCAAAATGTTTGTGCTGATACGATAAAACGGCGTTTAAAACGCGACTCTTTCTCTATTTGCCAACGACCACTGTTATAAATCAGCCCTAGATCGGTGCTACTTAATCCTTCAACATTGGGTGCTGTTAAGGTGTTTAAAAATGCGTTATTGGTAAAGTAAACTTGTCCGTGAGGGTCTAAAATAACAATGGGTAAATCAAGCATTTTAGCAAACTCAAACACGAACTCTTCAGTTTGCATATAGTGACGCTTACCTTGCGCTATTTTGTCACTGAGCTTGGTAAAGTCATTTTTAAGGTTGGCTACTCGCCCGTTTTGATACTGTGCTAAATGCCAGCTATTACTCTCGTTGTTAGCCAGTGCATCGAGCTGTGTACCAAAGCGTTCGATAACATCAAGGGTCAGTTTGTAGCTTTTGACTACTGCAAACAGGCTAACTGCAACGACGGGGAGTATAATACTAATGCTTGCAAACCAATCGAGCCCCCACGTTATTACAAGCAAAATACACAAGGTTAATACAATAAATATAACTAAGGCAGCATAACGCATTAGGCGCTGTTCGAGCGAGTGAGTGCGGGTCATTAAAAGTCTGCTTCTTTTAAATCAAGCTGGTGTTTATCGATTCGTCTGTAAATCGCTGATTTACTCAAGCCTAAAAACTCACCCGCGGCAATAACATTACCATTAAATTGTGCCAGCGCTTTTTGAATCATTTGTTTTTCAAGTTCTTCCAGTGGCAGCAACGGTAATGAATCACTTGTTGCGCTGTTGCTTGCATCACTACTGGGTTGTTCAAGAATCAAATCATTGGCATCGATATTGTCGTTATCGCTCATGATCACGGCACGTTCAATACAATGACTAAGTTCTCGCACATTGCCTGGCCACGTATAGTTCGTGAGCGCTTTAATCACAGTGGCTGAAAGTGACATGCCTTCACGCTGGTATTTTTTACTGTGCGTTGCAAGTAAGTGATGGGCTAATTCTATAATGTCTTCAGGGCGCTCGCGTAGTGGCGGAATATGCAGTTCAATAGTATTGAGCCTGAACAATAAATCGCGGCGAAACTCACCCGCTTCAATGGCTTTAGCGAGCTCTGCGTTAGTGGCAGCAATGATCCGTACGTCCGCTGTTTGCGTTTGGCTTGAGCCCAATACTTCAAACTCTTGACTTTCTAGTACGCGCAGCATTTTACTTTGTAGCTCAAGGGGGAGCGTGGCTATTTCATCTAAAAATAAGGTGCCGCCATTGGCTATTTCAAAGCGGCCTAAGCGGTCTTCTTTGGCGTCGGTAAAGGCGCCTTTTTTATGACCAAATAATTCGCTTTCAAATAAAGAGGGGGCAATAGCACCAATATTTACGCTCACATAGCGCTGCTCGCAGCGATTGGAGTGCTGGTGAATATAGTTTGCTAGTAGGCTTTTACCGGTGCCATTTTCTCCGGTGATTAAAATACTGGCATCGGTTTTTGCGGCGCGTTTTGCGCGTGTTAGTAATTGTTGCATCACCGCTGAATTGGCGATGTAATCACTATTTTTTGGTAAGTTCAGTGCTTTTAAACAGGCATTATCGTGATTGCTTTTTTTTCAGCGTTAGTTGCTGTTGTACAACGGCAGTTAAACGCAGGTTATTCCAAGGTTTTTCAACAAAATCAACGGCGCCTAATTGCATCGCTTTGACCGCGACATCCACACTCGCCCATGCAGTCATTACGATAACGGGAGTGGTTGAATCAAGTGATTGCAGTTGCTTTAAAAATCGCAGCCCTTCATCTCCTGAGGTGGTATCGAGCCTAAAGTTCATATCGAGCAAAATAAGGCTAATTGCATTGCTGTTTATAATATCGAGGGCTTGCTCAGGGCCTTGGGCTTCAATACATTGCAAGCCGAGTTGATTTAAAGCGACGATGGCGGCCATGCGAACATCGGCTTGGTCGTCGATTACTAAAATTGGGTCCATTTTGTTCTTCTTATTGCAAGCAAAAGCAAATTACTTTGCTTTTGCTTGGTGGGTAAACAATATTCGCTTAGTCGTTACGAAGTGCGGCCATCGGTTTGGCTTTAATTAGTAGCAATAGTGGCCTAAAGCAGGCGAACATTGCAATAATCAAAGTGATAAACCATGCCATTAATTGCAAGCGCACGTCTAAAATTAACCATGTGACAAGCTGTTCTTGCAGGCTATGGTAGCCGACTACCATTACACTTAGCGCTAAAATAAAACCGATTAACACGGGGAGTACGGCTTCTTTGCTCATAAGTTTAAACAAGCGTGCTTTTTTAGCCCCTAGTGCCATTCGAATGCCAAATTCATACCGACGTAGGCCTAAGTTGTAACTCAGTACGCCAAATATACCTATTGCAGCGAGTAATAGAGTAAAAAGCGCCAGCGTACAACACAGTACTACTGTAAGGCGGCTCATATACAGCAAACCATCGTACTCTTGCTGTAAGTCTCTAAATTGCCATAAGGTTAGGTGGCTATTGGCTTTTCTTAATAAATTCAAAACTTGCTTGCTAGTAAGCTCAACACTGGGTTCTGTTTCAATAACAAACATATAACTCCAAGGTTGTGCCGGCCACCACATGTGCCGACCAAATGATTCATCATAATATTTAGGGTGGTTAAAATCTTCAGTTATGCCGACAATCTCAAACATTTTATCTTCAAGGCCTTTGTAGCTTTTACCGATAATGTCTGTGTATTCTTGATCAGGTAATAACCATTTAGCCACACTAATAGATACCAAAAGTTCATTTGTTTCCCCTCGCATAGCTTGTTCGCTAAAAGTACGCCCTGCGAGTATTTTGGTGTTCACTAAGTCAAAGTAATCAGGCCCGACCCATTGGCTGGGGAAGAAGATGGAGCTTTTACCTTCAACGTCGGTCAGGGTGTTGGCATTTTGCCTTGCGGATACTGGGCTTTGCCCAAGTGCGACATCTTTAATACCTTCACTGTTTTGTAATACTTTTTGATACTGCTTAATTTGCTCGTAGCGCTCAGCTAATGTTGCATCGTTATTAACTTGAAATAATTGTGCAAAATACAGGTTTTCAGTATCGCTGCCTAAAGGGCGGTTGATGGTCTCTAAGGATTTACTCACCACCATGACCGAGAAGCTAACCAGTAAAGCGGCTACAAACATTTGCACGCCAATTAATAAACGAACAGTACGCCCTGATACTTGCGAAACACCGCCTTTACCGCTGTTCTGCATTTGCTGGTTGAGGGTTTTATAATTAATTAAATACGCTGTGATGATTGAGAAAATGTACGCTAAAGCAATACACATCACTATGGCGATAAGTACCAAGTTGATATCTACAGCTAGGCTATTCACTAATGGTAAGCGGCCTTCAGCAAGCACTTTAAATAGTCTAATTCCCCAGACTGACAAAAACAGCGCAATACTGACCGAAATACTCATCAATATAAGCGATTGTAGTAAAATGCTGTTAAATAATGTTTTACGTTTTGCGCCCAGCACAGCTTGTAAAGCTAAGGTTTTATGTTGCGCTAACGCTCGAGAAAAGAATAAGGTACTGACGTTTAGTACAGCAATGACGAGTAGCCCTAACGCACCAGCGAGCATCATTAAGCTTAAATCATCGTTGTTACCTAGCTCGACTTCACGGTAAGGCGTGACAACGGGGTTCACATCTGTAATACCACCATTGTTCAGCCACTCAGATTTTATGGTATCAATTTGGGCTTTTAAGTCGGTTTTTACTTGCGAAGTAGTGACGCCAGGCTTTAATACTGCTATTAACTTGAGATTTCTAAAGGTGTTAGTCCATGGGCTTTGCCAGTCATCGTTATGAAAAAATCGACGATCGGCACTGCTTGGATACCAAACATCAACAGAGCCCGCTTTAATCATGTAGGGTGGGCTGAAATTAGCCGCTACAACACCGGTTATAATATGCCCATCACCTTCAATTTCACTGGCTGTTTTTAAGGGTTTACCAATTACATTAGGGTCACTATTAAAATGCTCTTTCCAGAACTTTTCTGAAATGACTACACTATTATCAACGTCCTCTAAGGTTTCGCCCTTTTTAAAGCCACGTCCGAGTAAAAAGGAGTATGTAGGAGTTCAAAGTATTCACCACCTACATACAGCACATCTTTTTTGGTTGACCGTCTAAGTTTAAAAAAATATTTTCAGCGGCATTCATCATAAATGCCTGCTCAAAACTTTGATTGTTCTTAATCCAGTGCACCATGGATTGATAACTTTGAAAGCCAACCGCATCATAATCATCATAAGTGAGGCTTTGCTCAACCACCACCATGCGGTTCTCATCAAATACATCGAGCGGTTTTAAAAAGTAACTATTCACTAAACTCAATACAACAAATAATGCCGCTAAAGTCAGTGCGAGGGTTGAAACAACGGCGGTGACAAATCCTGGTGCATTCATCAGTGATGCCCATGCTAAGCGCAGTTGGCTACGTGTTTTAGTTAAACGGCTCATATTAAATCACCTCGGCAGTATCAGCGGGTACAGCGCTGGTATTTTCAGTGTGCGCATCTTGGCGTGCTTGCGAATACGAGACAATTTCGCCATCGAGTAGTTTTAGCTGAGTTTTTGCCCGCCCGGCATAACGTAAATCATGGGTTACCATGCAAATGGTGGTGCCTTTTTGATTCAGACCATCGAGTAGGTCCATCACCGCATCGCCGTTTTTAGAGTCAAGGTTACCGGTTGGCTCATCGACCAATAAAATGCTGGGCTTTCCGGCAAGGGCGCGAGCAATAGCAATACGCTGTTGTTGGCCACCAGAGAGTTGGTTGGGCTTATGTTGCGCGCGGTGACCCATTTCAACTTCATCAAGGGCATGTTTTACTGCACTTTGAATGTCAGCTTGGCTCATAGCTGGCTCACGATAAGTCAGCGGCAGGGCGACGTTATCAAATACTGATAATTCATCGATTAAATTAAATGACTGAAAAATAAAGCCAATGTGCAAATTGCGTAGCTCGGCTTGTTGGTCCATATCAAGGGTTTTGGTATCGACATTTTTTATCGCATATTGACCGTCTGTTGGGCTATCAAGTAAACCTAATAACGACAGCAAGGTCGATTTTCCGCAGCCTGAAGGGCCGCTAATACAAATATAATCACCTTCATGAATAGTCAGGTCGATATTTTTTAAGGCATAGGTTTCAACATTTTGGCTGCGATAAACCTTGGCGATATTTTTTAATGAGATAAGTGTATTGGTGTTCATAAACTTTCCTGTTCTATTTTTATAGTTGCCAAATGCTGCCATTTAGAAAGGTCTGAAATGATCAGCTGTTCGCCCACCGTAGCGCCATCTAAAAGTTGAATTTTATTATCACTGAGTGTACCAAATTCAATATTTATCGGGGCAGCTAAATGAGTGTTGGGGTTGAGTTTAAAAAGCATCGCTTTTGAATGAGCTTTTGCTTTTTGCGGTAATTTGATGGTCAGTGCATTCGCTATTACATCGCTTATAACATGGCCTTCAATGCTTAGGTCGGGGCGAGCATTAGCGGGTAATTCACCAATAAGGTCGAGCTCAATCATTACTCGACCATCACTTACGATAGGGTCGATTCGGGTCACTTTAGCTGTCACTTCGCCTAGCTTTGAGTTGCTAAAGGTATTGACGCGGGCTGGCATATTGAGTGCTATTTTTTCAGCGTCACTTTGTTTAATACTGAGCTCTGCTTTGAGTGCGCTATCAGAACCCACCACAGCTAAACGAGTGCCAGGTGTGAGGTTTTGGCCTAGTTCTACGTTGAGCTCTTGCAGCATGCCGTCAATGCCCGCTGTAATTTTTAGGTCATCAAAAGCTTGCTGTTGTACTTTATAATTTAACTCAAATTGGCGTAATAGCTCCTGCTGAACCTTACTGCGCTGCAGGTGCATTTGCGCTAATTGCACGAGACGTTTCTGTTCAATCTCAACGCGCTGCTTGAGCTGTTTTACGGTGAGTAAGCTGCGTTTGTAATCAAGGCTTGAAACAATGCCTTGTTCGATTAATTGACTCTCTGCTTCGCTTCTTAGCTGGGCGCTTTCAAGCTCACTCTGTAAAAGAGTTAGGTTAGCTTCGCGCTCCAATAGCTGACTTTTTTGATTGATTTTTTGTTCGCTAAAGCTAGCTTGTTGTCGTGCAAGCTCCAGTCTTGCGACCGACAAACGCTGCGCTTGCAGTGGGTTCACTAGGCTGATAATAACCGTGTCTTTGCTTACACGCGTACCTGGGTATACATGGATGGCTTCGACCATTGCAACATCTGTGTTGGTTAAATAACGTTGATATTTGGATTTTAATCGGCCAAAGCCCTTAACTTTCACAACAAAATCCGCTTGTGTCACGCTGGCAATTTGTAATTGGTTAGCAGGAATTGTTGTGGGGGCAAGCCAAGATTGTACCAGCCATATCATAATGATGATGCTAACAATTAAGGTAGCAATAATGAGTTTTTTACGCTGATTTGGTTTATTACTGGGCTTTAAGGTGCTATCTAAATCCATTGGCTGTGTTTCATTATATTCTAATTAATAAACACGATAGCGAGGAATATGCCAAAGTTTAAACTGCTGATTTTATTTTGTTTTTGTTTTTTTGCTGAAGAGGGTTTTCCCGGAAATGGGATTGTTAAGTTGAAACTGGGATAGCTGTTTGCTGGTTTGCTAGCCTTCTACTGCTTTGCCAACTTGTGAGAGCTGATTAAATAAAATGCCTGCTTGGGTGCGGTTATATACGTTGAGTTTGCGCAAGATAGCGGATACATGTTGTTTGATTGTGGTTTCTTGAATCGACATTTCAAACGCAATTTGTTTATTCAGCAGGCCATCAGCAATCATGGCTAAAACACGGTATTGTTGCGGGGTGAGCTTTTCAAGGTTGCGAGCAAAACTGCTTTGTTCATCATTGACGACTACATCGGTTAAATCTATGTCGAGTGGCAGCCAGGTGTCGCCGTTGAGAACATGGCTAATGGCTTCGCTTATGACATCCAAGGATGATGATTTTGGGATATAGCCTGCAGCACCTAAGCTCATGGCTTGTTTGATTATAGTAGGGGTTTCGTTGGCTGATACCATAATAACCACTATATCAGGGTAGCGGTTTCGCAGTTGCGATAGTGCTTGTAAGCCATTGGCACCGGGAATGGTTAAATCTAAAAAAATAAGTTCAGTTTCCGGGTGATTTTTGAGTAAAGTGAATAAGCCATCGATATCGCTGGTTTCTTTTATATGTTCTTCAGGCACACAGGTTGCAGCCGCTTGGCGCAATGCGCTTCTAAATAGAGGGTGATCATCGGCAATTATTGTGTTCACAGCGAAAGACATTCCTAATACTCCAACACGTTATGTTATAAGTGATTTTTTAGATTGAAACAAGGTTTACCTGCTAGGGAAATATCAGGCAAACCTTTAAACATCAGCTTAGAAACGATAGCCCACAGTGAGTGACACTGTGCGAGGGTCGCCGTAATAGCTGATTAAGGTGTTATCACCACCAAGGCCTGGAGTATACTTACTGGTATCGCTAGGATCACTTGGATCAGGGGCAACAAATTGATAGCCGCCGATCATATACTCCTCGTCAGTAAGGTTTTTACCATATAATCCGGCACTCCAATGGCCGTCAGTGCTGTACCATGTGATACCGATATTCAGTAGCCCATAGGCATCTTGCGTGAGCAGGCTATCTTCTTCAAAGAGTGCGTAATCACCTCGGTAATAGTAGTTACCGTTCATAACAAAGTCGCCCATGTCGGTATACATACGGTACGTTGCACCTAAATTAAAGGTGAGATCTGGCGTGTTTGATACACTAAAACGGTCTGATTTATCGAAGGTTTCGCCAGTTTCAGGGTTTGTATCAATGACGTTATCAAAACTACTGTCAATATAACCAACGGATGCATCAAAGCTTAGTGCTTCGGTAGCAACATAGCTTAGCTCTATCTCTATTCCATCTGAGGTCGATTCACCAATGTTACCTAAGCGCTGATTTAAGTCGGCGGCGTTGTCACCTGGTAGTACAGAGATGTATTGGCGGTCTTGGTGATCAAGTGTGAAAAGTGTGACATTGGCGCGTAGGTTATTGTTCCATTCGCTTTTCATACCCAGTTCAAATGAGTCTACTATCTCAGGTTTTGCAGCCGGTTCAGCGGTGGTTGCACGCGGGTTGAAGGTGCCTGATTTAAAACCTTGCGCGTAACTGGCAAAGAACATGATATCGCGGTTGTATTGATACTCAACCCCTGCACGCGGTGTAAAGCGTGACCAGTCTTCGCTATCATCCAGTACTGTGGGGACTAATTGACCTTCAGGGCGAACATAGCCCGGCACCCAGCCAGATTCAGGGTATACGGTATCAAATATAAGGCCGTTATTGACCGTTGCTTCTTTGCTGTCTTGGGTATAGCGAGCGCCCAAAGTCATTGACCATTTATCGTTAAAGTCATAACTACCTTGGATATAGGCTGCTTTACTGGTGGAGTTGCTGCACCCACTTACTTCGCGGGTAAGGCCCGGTGCGGCTAAGCTTTTACCGAGTTCTTCTAAAATAGCTTCAAATTGACCACACGATTCACCGTCATAATAATACAGCCCCGATACGAGCTTGTAGTTATCACCTTGGTGGTTCAGCTGTAATTCGTGAGTGGTTTGCTCATCATCATAAATAGCGGGTACGTCAAAAATACGGATAGAGGTATTATCAAAGTCAATATTTGTTGGCGAGTAGCTTTCACGGCTTGAACCAATGTACTTTAAGCTGGTGTTGTTACTCATATCCCAGCGTGCGGTTAAGCTATAGCCTTCAAGCTCCACTTTGTTCCATGTTGGCAAGCTGGTGTAAGAATCGTATACGCTATCGGGGACGGGAGCATCAGTGAGTAAGCTCGGCAATAAGCGATAGCCGCCTTTGGCGTTTGACTCATCTTCGGTTTTATCCCACGCGAGTCTAAAGAATAAGTCGTCAGTGGGTGTGTACTCTAAGGTCACGCGTGCAGCGGTAACGTCTTTGTTGTAGTTTTCACGGTCTTGATTATCAAGGTCAGAGGTTAAAAACTCACCAAAGCCATCACGGTTCAAGGTAGCAAAACCAAAGCCAACATAGAGTTTTTCATCGATAAGTGGTAGTTGCCCGGTAATTTTTAAATCTTTTTGATTGTAGCTTCCTACGGTACCTTGTACGTTGAGTGTGGCATCGCCACTCATTTCTTTAGTAACGTATTTAATTGCCCCACCAATGGTATTTTTACCATATAGCGTGCCTTGTGGGCCGCGTAGTACTTCAATTTGTTGTACGTCCAGTAAATCCAGTACAGCACCTTGTGGACGAGCTAAATAAACGTCATCGATATAAATACCAACACCGGGTTCATAGCCCCAGAGTGGGTCTTGTTGGCCAACTCCTCGAATGAATGCCGTGATGGTTGAGTTAGTACCGCGGCTGGCTTGTAACGTAGTGTTAGGTGAAAACTGTTGCACTTCAGTCATCACGCTAATGCCGTTCTCGGCCAACTCTTGTGCCCCGATAGATGTGACTGCCACGGGGACTTCTTGTAGGTTTTCCACAGTTTTACGCGCGGTTACTTCAATGCGTTCTAACTCGCCTTTGGCTTGAGTGGTTTGCTCGGCGGCAATACTGCTGGTACTTAATAGTGCCAGTGAAACGGCGAGAGTAACCGGTGTGATTGTTTGATTGAGCTTAATCATGGTGTATTCCTGTTTTTGTTGTCTTTGTTGATTGTTTCATTGCTCATGTCACCTGCATCTAATGTAGAAGATAGTTGCAAAAAAGGAATTAGTACCATAGTGCTATACGCTCTCAATGCCTTGACTTACCAGGCTTTTAAGCCAAATTTAAACGGTGTAGTACCTTAGTGTTATGTCATTTTTAATGTTTTAACGTAAGACTAAATCTAATTACTGCGATGTCACCTCATCTGTGTAATAACAATAATTATAGGAATGTCTATGCTGAGCATGATAGGGCTGTTAGGCGGTTTAATACTGCTAATTATATTAACGTTGCGTGGCGTGAATTTGTTTATAGCCGCGCCAATCTGCTCACTGCTAGTGGCACTAAGTAGTGGGATGGCTATATTTCCAGTCTCGGCAGAGAGTAATTTTATCTCTGCTTATATGGACGGTTTTGCTGGGTTTTTAAGTGCATGGTTTTTTATGTTCTTACTAGGATCGCTATTCGGTAAGTTTATGGAAGACACCGGTGCGGCAGATAGCGTAGCAAGCTACATTGTCGGCAAGCTAGGCATGAAACATGCGGTGCTCGCGGTGGTTATTGCTTGTGCCGTACTTACTTACGGTGGCGTTAGTGTGTTTATTGTGGCGTTTTCGGTCTATCCGATGGCGCTTAGTTTATTTAAAGACGCTGATTTACCCCGGCGTTTTATTCCTGCCACCTTGGCATTTGGCTCGGTGACATTCACCATGACCTCGGCAGGCTCGCCTGAGATTCAGAACTGGATACCGGTTAAGCACCTTGGTACATCACCTTATGCCGCATGGGAAGTGAGCCTAGTAGTGGCTATTTTTATGGCGATAGTGGGTTATGTTTGGCTTAACAAAATGATTAAAAAAGCGGTTTCAAACGGTGAACGATTTGCTGCCCGTGATGATGATCCGGTGATCTTAGAAACGTGAACGACCACACCCAATCACTGGGGTTATTCCGCTCATAGTGGTGTTGCTTTTATCATTTATGTTGCACGATATTTTACAACAAACAGCCTTAATCGTGGCGCTACTCGGTGGGGTATTAAGCATTGTAGTAATCAATTTTAAATACTTTCATAACATGGCCAGTGCCATCAATGTGGGCACTACCGGCGCTTTGGTCGCCATTGGTAATACAGCCGCCGTGGTGGGGTTTGGTGCAGTGGCTAAAGTGTCGCCGGCGTTTATTGCGGCTGTTGATCTAATGACTCAAGTGCCTGGTAATGAGTTAGTCGGCGCAGCGGTGGCGGTGAGCGTTATTGCTGGCTTAACAGGCTCTGCTTCGGGCGGTCAAGCCATTGCGCTACCGCTTGTTGCCCCTGGTTATTTAGATATGGGTGTCAACCCTGAACAATTACATCGAGTAGTGGCCATTAGCTCCGGCGCACTGGATAGTTTACCTCATAATGGATATGTGGTGACCACTATACGGGCTATTTGTAATGAAACACATCAACGGGCTTATTGGCCGCTGGCTGCATTAACCGTGGTTATTCCACTTATTGGTGTCGCATTGGCACTGGGTCTATTTATAACTTTTTAAGGAAGGGCAATGAAAACAACATTCATAATAATCGGGTTGCTTTTGTTTTATAGTAGCGCCGCATTTAGTGCAGATAAAATTGTACCAATGTTGGTCGAAAAACAACATTTTACCAGCAAAGATTTTACCACTGTGTCGGGTAAGACTTTACCGCAGGTTGATATTGGTTGGGAAAGCTACGGCACGCTGAATAAAGCTAAAGATAATGTGATTTTAATTACTCATTATTTTTCTGGTACATCCCATGCTGCGGGTAAATACAAAGCCGATGACGCCCTGCCTGGGTATTGGGACGCGATCATTGGCCCTGGCAAAGCCATTGATACTAATAAGTACTTTGTGATCAGCTCTGACACTTTAGTAAATGCAAACTGGCATGATCCGAACGTAATTACAACGGGTCCTGCTTCAATCAATCCTGCGACTAACAAACCCTATGGACTCGACTTCCCTGTGGTGACAATTACTGACTTTGTAAATGTGCAAAAACGGTTGCTTGATAGCTTAGGTATTAAAAAACTACACGCAGTGATGGGTGCATCAATGGGGTCATTTCAGGCGCTTGAGTGGGCGGTGCGTTACCCTGAACAGGTTGAGCGACTTATTCATGTGATCGGTGCTGCAACTATGGATGCGTGGACGGTGGCGGCCCTTGAAAAATGGGCATTGCCCATTCGGTTAGATAAAAATTGGCAGCAAGGTAATTATTATAACAAAGAGCGCCCGCTAGATGGTTTGGCGGCAACCATGCTGAACATTACTCAAGATGCCATGCACCCGATTATTTATAACGCCAGCTTCCCTAAATTTACCGTGCTTGACCAAGGGGCGTTGAGTGATATTCGCACCTTGCCACAGCTTAGCCAAACATTAGCAACACGGGCTATGGCACGCGCGAAAACCCAAGATGCTAATCACGTGTTGTATTTAGTGCGAGCATCACAGCTGTTTACCGCAGGTATGCAAGGTGATTTAACGAGTGCACTGAAAAGCGTGAAAGCAAAAACCTTATTGCTGCCTGCAACAAACGATTTATTACTTCGTCCTGAAAACATGCGAGCAGTATATAGCGCGATGAAAGCAGCAGGAAAAGAGGTTGAAATTTCAGAGATTGAAGGCGGTTGGGGGCATTTAGATGGTATTTTTTCTATCTCACCAAAGGCTGAGCTTATCAGTGACTTTTTAAAGGAGTAATTGTATGAGTAAAACGGTATTAATTACTGGGGCTGCCAGTGGCATTGGTTTTTATATTGCTGAGCAATTAGCCAAGGCTGGTCATTACATTATCGTCACTGATTTACATCAACACAGCGCCGAACAAGCTGCAGCTAAGATCATTGAGCAGGGGGGAATGCACAAGGCTTTGCACTGAATGTGGCTGATAGTGATGCAATAGAGGCATTTTTTAATGAGTTTAAACGGTCGGTTGATGTATTGATCAATAACGCGGGTATTCAGCATGTAGCTAAGCTGGAGGACTTTCCGGCTGATAAGTGGCAGCTTTTACAACAAGTGATGTTGGTTGGGCCAGCGATAATGACCAAAGCGGTGTTACCGCGTATGCGAGAGCAAAATTTTGGCCGCATTATTAATATTGGTTCTATCCATGCGATGGTCGCGTCTAAATATAAGTCAGCTTATATTGCTGCCAAACATGGTTTAATTGGCTTTGCTAAAACCATGGCGCTGGAAACAGGGGATGCCAATATTACCATTAATACGGTATGCCCTGCGTACGTAAAAACGCCGTTAGTTGAACAACAAATTGCATCACAAGCTAAAGAGCATGGCCTATCAGAGCAGCAAGTCATCGATACTATTATGCTTGCACCCATGCCTAAAAAAGCCTTTATTGGTTTGGATGAAATACATCATACCGTCGCGTTTTTAATGGCAGATGCGGCACGTAATATTACCGCACAAGCAATAGCAATAGATGGCGGTTGGACAGCACAATAGGGGGTATTATGGCAGGTTTTGATAAAGTAGTAGCTAGTTACGATGAGGCCATGGCTGGTCTTACTGATGGCATGACAATTATTGCCGGTGGTTTTGGTTTATGCGGTATTCCTGAAGGACTTATTGCGCAGGTTAAGCACCAAGGTACTCGAGATTTAACCGTCGTATCAAATAACTGTGGGGTTGATGGCTTTGGCCTTGGGGTGCTGCTTGAAGATAAACAAATTAGCAAAATGGTCGCCTCTTATGTGGGTGAAAACGCGTTATTTGAGCAGCAATTATTAAGTGGTGAGCTCGAAGTAGAGTTAACCCCACAAGGCACATTAGCCGAAAAAATGCGTGCCGGTGGCGCGGGTATACCTGCCTTTTATACCGCAACTGGAGTGGGTACCCCTGTGGCTGAGGGCAAAGAAACACGCACGATTAATGGCCGTGATTATTTACTCGAACCGAGTATTACCGGAGATTTTGCCATTGTTAAAGCATATAAGGCAGACCGCTACGGTAATTGTATTTATCGTCACACGGCGATGAACTTTAATCCGATGGCCGCTACAGCTGGGAAAATTACCGTATTAGAGGTGGAAGAAATTGTTGAACCAGGAGAGCTTGAGCCTAGTCAAATTCATACCCCAGGTATCTATATCGATAGAGTAATAAAAGGCGAGTTTGAAAAGCGCATCGAAAAAGTCACTACGCAAGCGGCAAAGCTTTAAGGAGTAAATAATGGCGTTAACACGAGAGCAAATAGCAAAACGCGTTGCTATGGAATTACAAGATGGCTATTACGTTAATTTGGGGATTGGTATCCCAACACTTGTCGCGAACTATGTACCTGAGGACATTGAGGTAATGTTGCAGTCTGAAAATGGCCTACTAGGTATGGGGCCATACCCCAGTGAACTTGAGGTCGATGCAGATATGATCAACGCCGGAAAAGAAACCGTCACGGCAGCGAAAGGTGCTGCCATTTTTAATTCCGCTGAAAGCTTTGCCATGATCCGCGGTGGCCATGTTGATTTAACTGTGCTCGGTGCGTTTGAAGTGGATCAAAACGGCAATATTGCCAGCTGGATGATCCCTAATAAGTTGGTTAAAGGCATGGGCGGTGCAATGGATTTAGTCGCGGGGGCTAAAAATATTATTTGCACCATGACCCATGCTAACAAACATGGTGAATCTAAATTGTTGCGAGAATGCAGCCTACCACTGACTGGTGTAGCGTGTATTAATAAAGTGATAACCGATCTTGCGCTGTTAGAAATAAAAGACGGTGCGTTTCATCTATTAGAGTGTGCACCGGGTGTGTCAATTGAAGAAATAAAAGCTAAAACGGCAGGTAAGCTTGTCGTTAGCGAGAGTGTAAAAATCATGAATGTTGATTAATAATATAGGACACTTACCTAAATTACCTGCCATGAAAAAGTGCTGTTGCATGTTTTATATATGTATAAAACATGCTCATCTATCGCTTTGAATACCTCTTGTATAACCAAAAATAAATCAATCACTTACTATTAAACACTGCTTGTTTATTCTTTTTGCTCATAAAGTTCATGCATTTTATGGTTTTAATCGTTTTTAGATCGATCAATGCAGCTTAACTTCTAAACATTTCGTTAATTTCACGTTAACACTATGCTCGAAGACAGATGGCAGTGTGCAGTCGCTCATCTAACGACAACAAACGATTATAAAAATGAGTGTGGAGAACACAAATGAAAGCAAGTAACACACAGCTCGCTTTAGCAACTGCAGCAGCCTTAGCTAGCGGCTCAGCTTTTGCTGATAACGATACTCAACAACTACAACAGCAACTAGATGCATTACAAAAAGAGGTTGATTCATTAAAAGGCAATAAAGCCTTTGACCTTGAGTTTGGTGGTCGAGTGCAGCTTGATTACAACTATTTTAATGGCGCGTATAACGCTAATAACGGTGGTGATGCAGGAAGTGATTTTTTCCCGCGTCGTATTCGTACTTATGTAGAAAGTGGACACGGTAACTGGGATCACAAATTACTCCTTGAATTTGGAGAGGGGACTGCAGAAATCGTTTTGGCTCGTGTTCGTTATGCATTTGATAACGGCCTAAAAATTAAAGCCGGTAAAATTCGTGAGGATATGTCGCTTAATGCTTTAACTAGCTCTAAACATATAAATACGATTGAACGCAGTACTTTAGCAAATACTTTTTCACCCTTCTTTCGGTGGGGTGCCTCTGCATATCAATACTTTAAAGATAGTGGATTGCGTTATGCAGTCGGCGTTTATAAAAATGATGCGTTTGGGGCATCAGGTAAAGATGAGGATGACCAATTAACATTGGCATTTACGGGTCGGGTTACATGGTCAAGTGCTGCTCCTGGTGATGTTATTCATTTAGGTGCATGGCACTCATATCGTGATATGGGTGGGAATGATTTAAGCGCTCCTTTTGCTCGTGGTGAAATCCGTGAAACCAATGTTCGCTTACTTGATTATGCTGTAGGTGGTAGTGAGGTTGCCCTTGATAGTATGTCACAAAGCGGCCTTGAATTTGCGTATCAAGCAGATTCTTTAACTCTTGAAGCTGAGTATGCAAGTCGTTACCTAGATACCTTGGATGGTGCTAATCCTCTAGATGGTGAACGTTTCGATGGTTTTCATGTTTCTGCTAGTTATTTCTTAGGTGGTGAGCAGCGCCAATATAAAACGGGCTCTGCACTATTTGTCCAACCAAAAGGTGTTAAAGATACATGGGAGCTAGTAGGTCGTGTTTCTCAGATGGACGCGACAAGCAGCACACAGGGCACTGAAGTTACTACTTATACAGTGGGTACATCATATTATTTGAGTAGCAATATTAAGTTTATGGGTAACCTTGTATACAGCGATGTAGAGGGCCCTGGCACGACCGCATTAGTGGGCGAGGAAGACGATGGTCTAGGCTTTGCTGCGCGTGTTCAGTACTTATTTTAAGGGGAACTAAGTATGAAATTACTTACAAAAACATTTAAATCAATTAAAACTACGGTGCTGGCTACTTCGCTAGTACTGAGCAGTCCTTTTGCAATGGCGGATATTCACTTTTTAGTACCTGGCGGCCCTGGAGGCGGTTGGGACACGACGGCACGTGGTGTTGGCGAAGGCTTAGTCAAAGCGGGCATTGAAGATAATGCGTCTTTTCAAAATATGTCAGGTGGTGGCGGTGGTCGTGCGATAGCCTATTTGATTGAGTCTGGAACTAAAAAAGGCGATATCCTAATGGTTAACTCAACACCAATCGTGTTGCGCGCATTATCAGGGAAAATTCCTTACAGTTATCGAGATTTAACACCAGTCGCGAGTATGATTGCCGACTATGGTGCGTTTGTTGTGCGAAACGACTCACCTTACAAAACGTGGCAGGATGTGATTGCTGCAATGAAAAAAGACCCAGGCTCGGTAAAAGTTGCGGGGGGTCAGCTCGTGGCAGTATGGATCATTTAGTTGCTGCTCAAGCAGTTAAGTCAGCAGGCCTTGACGGGCGACGTTTACGTTATATTCCTTACGATGCAGGTGGCAAAGCCAAAGCGGGGCTGTTATCGGGCGAGGTTAACTTGCTCTCTACAGGCTTGAGTGAGGCACTAGAAGTGGCTAATGGTGGTCAAGCTCGTATTTTGGCAGTGACTTCAGGGAAAACGCTCCCTGATTATCCACAAATTCCAACACTTAAGTCACTGGGCTACGACATGGAATTTGTTAACTGGCGTGGCTTTTTTGCAGCCCCTAATTTACCCGCAGAGAAACTAGCGCAGTACACCGAAAAATTACGCAAGCTACAAACTACCCCTGAATGGGAAGCCGTACGAGCTCGTAATGGGTGGTTAAACCTGTTTCAAGAGAAAGATCAATTTATAAAGTCACTTGAGCAGCAAGAAGCACAGCTTAAAGTCGTTATGGAAGAACTCGGCTTTATTCGTACATTACGTTAATCGGGGCTAATGATGTTAAACCGTGAATTACTAGGGCCAAGTTTATTCTTGGCGCTATTTACCTTATACGCCATTGTTGCATGGCAAATTCCACTGCTTCCTTTTGAAGAATATGAGACGGTGACCTCGGCAACGTTGCCCAAGGTTTACGCTGCTTTTGGTATTGTCGTCTGCCTGCTATCGATTGGGGCGACTTTATTAAAACCTAAAGAGCAAACCGCTGAGTTAGCACAGCGCTTAGATAAGGATGATGTGCTTCGCACTTTCGCCTTGCTAGTGCTGATGGTTTTATATAGTGCGGCATTAGAGCCAATTGGTTTCTTAATTTCTACGAGTGCTTTTTTATTAGTTGGTTTTTTTGTGATGGGTGAACGACGTAAAAAGATTTTATTGTTTGCATCTATTCCTGTTGCCGTGGTTTTTTGGTTTTTAATGACCCAAGTGCTCGGTATTTATTTGGTTCCTGGTGATCTGTGGAGTTAAGTTATGTTTGATGGAATTATGCTAGGTTTGTCGACCGTGCTCGACTGGAATAATTTGTTGTACGTTATTGTCGGTTGCTTTGTTGGTACGTTTATCGGCATGCTACCAGGCCTTGGTCCTATTACTGCAATCGCGTTAATGATCCCAATTACTTATAGCATTGGTGCCGATTCAGGGATGATATTAATGGCTGGGGTTTATTATGGTGCTATTTTTGGTGGTTCAACATCATCAATATTAATCAATGCACCAGGTGTTGCAGGCACGGTAGCCTCCTCTTTTGATGGCTACCCATTAGCTAAGCAAGGGCATGCTGGTAAAGCATTGGCTATCGCTGCTTATTCTTCCTTTATAGGTGGCACAATAGGCGCAATTTTACTCATGGTTGCTGCGCCGCTGTTAGCAAAAGTATCGTTAAGCTTTCAGTCACCGGATTACGTTGTATTGATGTTTTTAGGCTTGACTGCGATTGCTGCATTTTCTAATAAAGGGCAATTTTTAAAAGCCATGATGATGACTGTATTCGGTCTTATGCTTGCAACAGTGGGCATTGATCCATCGTCTGGCACAGAGCGTTTTACCTTTGGCCAAGCAGACTTACTTGATGGTATTAGCTTTTTACTTGTGGCAATGGCGACCTTTGCATTAGCAGAAGCGTTAATCAATGTGGTTCGCCCTGAGAAAAAAGAGGTGAAAAGTATTAATGACTCAGACACTCCGCAAATTGGTTCAACCAAATTAAGTAAAGAAGAAATTAAAGAGATGGCACCAACTGTTGGCCGATCTTCTCTCCTTGGTTTTATTGTTGGTGTACTCCCAGGCGCTGGGGCGACAATTGCTAGCTTTATGGCGTATGCAACTGAGCGTAACTTAGCACCAAAAGCATTAAAAGATAAATTTGGCAAAGGTTCATTGCGTGGTTTAGCTGCGCCAGAGTCAGCTAACAATGCAGCTTGCACAGGCTCTTTTGTGCCATTATTAACATTAGGTATTCCAGGCTCTGGGACTACTGCAATTATGTTAGGGGCATTAATTGCCTACGGCATTCAGCCAGGCCCAATGTTGATGGAAGAAAACCCAAGCGTATTTTGGGCTGTTATTGTTAGTATGTACTTTGGTAACATTGTACTGCTTATCTTAAATTTGCCACTGATCCCTTACTTTGCAAAAGTACTGGCGATGCCTAAATCAGTGCTCACTATCATGATCTTATTCTTTAGCTTAATTGGGGTTTATTTAGTCTCTTTTAATACATTTGACTTGTTTATGATGGTTGGTTTTGCGCTGGTGGCTTTGGTGTTAAGGATTCTAGCTTTCCCAATGGCTCCTTTACTACTAGGCTTTATTTTAGGTGATATGATTGAGCGCAACTTCCGTCGTTCGATGATGCTATCAGATGGTTCACTAAGCTTTTTATGGGAGCGCCCACTGACGTTGAGTATTTTTATCATCTCAATCTTGGTATTGTTATTCCCACTAAAAGACTTTATAACTCAACGCCGTGTAGATAAAGCCGCACTAAAAGCGAATCAAGAGCATACCTAATAATTAAGGTTAAGTATGAAGTACACCAAAAAGCGAAATTCGTTGCACAGCATGGTTAAAAAACCTAAGCGTTTAGAAACGCGGTTAATAATATGGGTGACTGGATTATGCGTACTACAAGCAATATTATTTGGCGGTTTGGTGTATCAAATTACTGCACAAAGTTTGCATAACCACATTGGTGATAAAGCACTTGCAGTAGCAACCAGTATTGCATCAAGCGATTATGTTATTAAAGCATTAAAAACCCCCAATGACTTGGAGATAATTAACCAAAAAATAGAAAGTCTGCGTCAGCTTACTGACGCAGATTTTATTGTTATTGGTGATAAAAATGCCCATCGAATTGCGCACCCAGATCGTAATAAACTCGGCCAACCTATGGTCGGTGGTGATAGCCAAGCTGCATTGCGCGGAGAGCGCTATATATCTGTAGCTCAGGGTAGTTTGGGAGAGTCGATTCGAGGAAAAGTACCTGTATACGATGAGCAAAAAAATATTATTGGTTTAGTCTCGGTTGGCTTTTTAGTTCAGTCAGTGGAGCCTTTGATTCAGGCGCGTATTGTTGAAATAGTCGCTTGGGGTTTGCTATTAGTTGTACTGAGTATTTTAGCCGCCGTGTTTATTGGCCAACGTGTTCGTAATGCTATTTTTGGTTTGCAGCCTGATGAAATCGCCCGTTTATTTTCAGAGCAAGACGCAATTTTAAATACAATGCGCAGTGGTGTTATAGCCCTTAGCCCTGATGGGCGAGTGCGTAAATTAACGCAGCGCGCGTGTGAAATTTTGGATAAACCGACAGCCTCTAGTGAGCCGGATTTAATGCTCAATGATCTACTGCCAGAGCATGCTGACTTTTTATTGCGTAATCAACGCCGTAAAATGGTTGGCTTTGAATTGTTTGCCGCAGATAAACGGTTAGTGCTGTCTCGTTTTTCACTACAAGTTCAAGGCCAAGCGGATGGTATTTTATTAACTTTGCGCCCTGCTGATGAGCTTGAATATATGAGCCAACAGCTCACTAAAGTTCAAGCGTTTGCTGAATTATTACGTGTTCAAACTCATGATTATTCAAATAAACTCAACCTTATTGGCGCATTAATTCAAATGGGCGAGACGGATAAAGCGGTCGAATTGATAGGTCAAGAAAGCCAAGGCTCGCAAGCACAAATTCATCACTTGTTAGAGCGTATTCAAGACCCTGTGTTAGCAGGTTTGCTTGTTGGTAAATACCACAAGGCACGAGAGCTTAATGTGATACTTGAGTTAAATCCTGACAGTTTACTTGGCGCAATGACGCGAAAAGATATGATTGAACGAGTAGTGTCAATATTAGGTAATTTAATTGATAATGCGATTGATGCGGCAATTCGAGCATCAGAACAACGTAAACCTCATGTCCGAGTAACTGTGGACGAAACCAGTAAAACACTGTTGTTTGATGTTGAAGACAGTGGCATGGGATTAGGCAATGATCATGAAGTGATTTTTACCCCACAGTATAGCTCAAAATCAGGGGCTGAACACGGCATCGGCTTGTACTTAGTAAAAACCAATTTAGACTCATGTGGCGGAAGCTTAGAAATTGGTGAGTCAGATCTAAAAGGCGCTCGATTAAGCGTTTACATTCCCAAATAAAACAATTTAAGAGTGGTAGTAAAATGACATATTCTGTGGTCATTATCGAAGATGAAATCGAAGTTGCGCAATTACTCGCCCAATATTTGCTGCTGCCTAATGGTGGAGCTGGAAGCCAAGTTGCGCGGCAAGGACTACGTAAAGGGCAATATCAAGTTGTTGGGATTGCGGCGAATCTTGTGACCGCAGATGCTTTATTAAAAGCAATAGAGCCAGATTTAATATTATTAGATATTCACTTGCCGGATGGAAATGGATTAGATTTACTGACAGAGCTTCGCGCACGTGCAATCAAAAGTGATGTGATGCTACTCACGGCTGCAAAAGAAGTTGAAACTCTTGAAAAGGCAATTCAACTAGGCGCATGTGATTTCTTAGTGAAACCGTTAATGTTAAACCGCTTAGACCAAGCATTGGCTCGTTTCGAAGCACGTCATCAATGTTTGTCAGATGCTAATGAAGTTACGCAATCTATGGTCGACACTTTATTTGGTTCGAGTGAGCAAAGTAAAGCACCCGCTCGGTTACCCAAAGGAGTTGATCAACTCACATTACGAAAAATTATAGATGCTTTCAATATGAACAAAAAAACACCTTTCACAGCTCAGCAAATGGGTGATCTAGTGGGAGTGAGTCGCTCTACAGCAAGGCGTTATCTGGAATATTTACTTGAAGCTGAACAAGTGAGTGCCGACCAAAGCTATGGTAGTATTGGCCGACCAGAACGCTGTTATAAAATGGATTAGTACTTAGGCAGTGTACTGAGTTCAACATCAGGTTCTGCTGTTGTCTTACGTTCAAATTGACTATGCAATTTGGTAGGGCCAGTGAAAAAACCCGTATTACGTAAGTAAAATTGCCCTTTGTGAGTGCCTCCTTGATAATCCATTCTAGATTGTTTAGCGGCAGTTGCATCATATGAAAATTTAGCTTTAGTTAATGCATGCCACTGACCTTGGGTGTCCCTTAGCCATTGGTTATTGTATAAAGCTTTGCGTTCAAATTGCCCAGCGTCAGGAATGAAGTTTTCTAAAAAGCTATGTGGTCTGGTTACATAAGTATTTGTGTTTGGGCGCCTGAATGATGCGATAAATAACCAGCCTTCATTCAAAGGGTCATAAAAATAAGCGCTGTAATCAGTGTGATTGACCAGATTGTCGGTAGGGTTGACCTTTAGCAAAAAACGATATGTTTGGTCAGTTTGCCATGGAAAGATCAAATAACTTTGCCCACCCGAGCCTTCATTACCAAATTTACCAGTGTAAACATTTTTACCCTTTGCTAGCAGTTGAATACGCATATTATTTGGTATCGCAGTTGGATCATCCGTTTGAAATGGACTCCAAACTGAAAACAAAACTCTGCGCTCGGTTTCAGAGTTAACCTGTATACCAAAGTAACCCTCAGCAAAGCCATTGGCCATAAAATAGGCGCCTTGACGATCATACCCTTGTGGTACCGTGAGTTCTGAGTAAAACCATTGATAGCTTTTTGAAGTATCGTTTATTGGGTAGTTTAAATGTACAGATGGACCGCGACGTCCCCAATAAATATCATCCTTTACATACAAAGGTGCTGGCGACTCTTTATCTAGAGTGATAATTAGCCCTTGAATATCAGCAAAGGTGTCTGCTGTTTTAGCTATACCCCTAAGTTGTAATTGTTGGTACCCGATCTGTTCTGGCATAAACTCACCAAGGTCGATATCTTTAAAATGTTGATTAGTTAGCGTAATTAACTGACTTTGTTGATTGAAATCGACTTTAAGCTGGCTTTGTTCACCTGTAACTTTTACGCGCAACTTTAAATTAAAGGCGGCTTTTGTTGGTAGGTAAAAGTAGTGATTGACGGGTATTGTTGAGTCTTGCCAGTGCGTGATCCCCGCATCACTAATCAGTTTTTTATTTACTGAGATACTATGGCTAGTAGCACTATTACCGTAACTAGGAATAAAGTAATCTGTGGTTTGGTTCGCCACTGCAAATGAAGTCCATAATAATGAACCAATAAATAGTAATACTCTCATAGCGAGCTCCATAAAAAGCGCCGACAAACGGCGCTAATATAAGTGGGTATAAGCTTAAAATGATGCTGAAAAACCAAGGCTTACTGAGCGTCCATAACGCGCTAAACGACGGATCTGTTCTTCGTTTTTCACATATGACCATTGTCTTTCATTAGTTAAATTAGTGACGCTTAAATCTAAACGTATTTTTTCGCTAATATTGTAGCTGGCACTAAAATCATATTGACCATAGTCAGCTGCCCATTCAGGGCCACCCCAAGCATCAGGGTAAACTAAATAATCGTCGCGCCAGTTATAAGCTATACGCGTTTGAAATGCCTCTTTTTCATAGTAGACAACAGCATTATATGAGTGCTCAGACATACCAACAAACGGTAGATCGTTTAGCTCTTCATCGTCATAACTACTGTCTGTGAATGTGTAGTTTATTTGCACTCCTAAACCATCAAATGGTGCAGGTAAAATGTCGTCAAATGATTGTTGATAGGCGGTTTCAAAACCTAAAATAGTCGCGCCTTTTTCTGATGTAGGTGATATTTTAGTAAAAACAGGACCATCTACTTCAACACCATCTTTAAAGTAATTACCTACCTGCGCAGTGCCTATACGGCCGCGAGCGATTACTGATTCTATGTCTTTATAGTAAGCGGCGAAGGTCAATGCGCCATAATCAGAGAAATACCATTCAATGGTGCTGTCTATTTGGTTGGCTCTCAGTGGCTTTATACCTGGATTTGAGGCATGGTATTCAGCATTATTAAAATCTAAATAACTATAAGGTGAGAGATAGTCTAAATTTGGTCGCGTGATCACTTTTGCGGCACTAAAGCGATAAAGTAAATCATCACGTAAATTCAATTTAAAATTTAAACTTGGTAGCACATCGGTGTAGCTTTCTTCTGTGGTAGAGCGAGTGTAGTAATCTTCAATTTCGCCATCAACACGATAGCTCAATGCGCCATCTTTTTCGGTTACATTGTAGCGAACGTTCTCAACATCAAAAGTATAGCCATCTGAAGATACATCAGTTTGTATCACCCTTACGCCCATGTTAAGTGCAAATGGTAATTTGCCTAAGTCACCTTGCAGATTTGTTTCGATAAAAGCAGCTAAAGTTTGCTCTGTTAAGGCAAACGAATCATTTGGGCTACTCTTAGCGGTGATTTTATCTTGTGCAGCTTGTGGATTAATTGATTCATAAAAAGCATAAAGTTTGTCGTAATCAAAACTTGCCCATGGATCAGGGTGTTTACCAGGCTCACCATCTAAAAAGTTATCAAAGTTTGCAGGCACTAATACATCGGCAGGTAAGCGAAATAAATCCAAGCCACCCAGTTCTTCAACGCTAGAGTCATCAAAACTAGGGTATTCTGAGTTTTTAAAATATGCACCACCGTTACTAAACATTGAAGCATTTTTAGACTTATAAACACTGCGCTCTTTTGTTTGTTTGCCATAATGCACACCAAACTGTATATCTTTGACTAATTCAAAAGTTGGGATATAAGTTGCTGCAAGTCGAACTTCTTCAATCTTATCTTTTACATCAGTGCCATAATTATAGCTGTAGTGTGCCCCAAAGGGCTGCTCGGCACTTAAAGCTGGTGTCATGGTAACATCTGGCAGCATGTTGTTACCTGTTTGGTCAATCGTGATTCCATCGACAAAGCCGCGAGCTACAATAAAGCGATTATTTCCATTACTGACATTTTTGGCTTGTGATTGTGAAATATCTAAATCAAATGTTAGAGTGTCTGTCGCGTACCAAGCGGTATTAAATCCCCATTGCCAAGTATCTGTATTACGTGGCACAGATACATTTAGTAGCTCCGCCATTGCTCCATCGACTAACTCGACATAATTTGCATTGCCGTCTTCGTTAAATTTTACTTCACCAATTGATGGTATACCTGGTGTCCAAGATTCATCGTACGTTACAAACGAGATTTGGTATTGCTCGCCATTGGTCTCGTACTGTGAATACATGCTGTCAAAGTTGACGTCTACACTGTCTGAAGGGCGCCATTGCATTGCTAAGCTTGCACCAAGTCGTTCGCGAGTATCTTGCCAGTTTGAATAGCGGACGTAGCCTGGAATAACCGATGGGTGCGATTGTTCGTTATCTTCAAGTGTGTCGTTACCATTACTATCAATGGGAATACGTACATCCACATTTTCGTCAGGATCATAAAAACCTTCACCTTCATACGAATCGGCACGTTGTGTGCGTTCAGAATAAACGGCAGTAAATAGCGCGCCAAAAGTGTCATCAAAAAATGTATCGCTAATTAAAAAAGATGCTTGCGGGTTAGTGTCCCCAGTACGTTCTTCGTAAATTCCTTTGGCGCTGCCTGATAAGGTAAAGCCATCTAAATCGAGGGGCTTACGGGTTTTAATATTGATAACCGAACCAATCCCGCCTTCTTGCGTTTTACTTTGTGGTGATTTATATACTTCAAGTGATTGCACTATTTCAGGGGCAATCAAATCAAAGTTAAAGTTACGACTAGAGTGCTCTGATGCCATGCGCCGGCCATTGACTGTGGTTACATTGTAGTCCCCGCCTAAACCTCGAACCGTAACGTTTTGTCCTTCGCCACCGTTACGCGTAATGGCAATGCCGGTCATTCGTTGCAGTGCTTCTGCAATATTTTGATCGGGAAACTTGCCAATATCTTCTGCAACAATGGCATCCATAACCCCAACGGCTTGTTGTTTTAAATACAGGGATTCCTTAATACTCGAGCGAACACCTCTAACTTCGATTACTTCTACTTGCTCGGTTTCGGCTTCTTTTTCCTTTTCTTTGTCTTCTTCAGCAGCCAAGGTTGTACCACTGAAAATGGCACTCATGGATAAAAAAAGGGTGGGCAGTTTTAGTTGTGTTTTCATAATAGTTACCTGTATTTTACTTGTTGATGGTTGTTTTTATTAATTTATTTAGAGCTAAGGGCATTAGCTTGGTTACCACTAATACCCTTTAGGGTTAATTACGAAATAATGCCAAGTGGTTTGGCTTGTTGCCAAAGTCCACGAGTGAAGTCAGGAAAGTCTTTGCTATTACTGCGATCACCAACAGATTCAACCGAAAGCGGGAATACAGCTGACCATGCTGCAGCGTCATACACATCTTGATCAAGTGGCTCACCGTTGCGAAGGCAAAAAATAATGCGCCAAAACATTAGAAAATCCATGCCACCATGGCCGCCGTTACGCTCAGCTTCTGCGCCCATTTTTTTGCCAAAGTGGATGATCGTATTTGTTATACCAATCAGCCATGTCGTAATCCCACTCGTGGTAGCTTTTACTGCCACCTTGCTCAAGGGCAATGCGGTTAGGGGAAACCTGCAAATACACCATTAGTACCTTGAATTAAGTTATGACGAGAGTAAGGGCGTGGCGTGGTTGTATCGTGTTGGACCATAATGCTACGACCTTTAACCGTTTTAATGATGCTGGTATTCATATCGCCGGCAATGTAATTTAGTTTGTTACGACCATGCTCAGCTGGGAATTCCTTTTTAGCGTATGCTGCGCGCCCTAGTGATGGTGAGCTCATTGATGTTATGTAGTCAAACCGATCGCCACGGTTGATATTCATATACTGAGAAACTGGGCCTAAACCATGAGTAGGGTATAAATTACCGTCAACAGCTGCATGCCAAGGAGTACGCCATGAACCTGTTTTATGGTCAATTTCTTTCATTTGCCAGCGTAACTCGTGGATATATGCCGCTTCACCATGCAATAGTTCACCAAAAACACCTTGGCGAACCATATTTAGTACCATGAGTTCATCACGGCCATAACAAACATTTTCCAACATCATGCAATTCATCTGGGTTCGCTCAGACGTATTAACTAGTTGCCATGCTTCTTCAACGGTAACGGCTGCGGGCACTTCAACAAAAGCATGTTTGCCACTTTCCATAGTGGCTACCGCCATGGGGGTATGCCATTTCCAAGGGGTTGAGATAATGACAATATCAATATCTTGGCGCTCTAACATACGAAGGTAATCATGATCGTTTTTGCCGTAGGTATCTGGCTTTTTAAAGCCCTTATCGACAACTATTTTTACTGCTCGGTCTACAACGGCCTGATGGGTGTCGCAAATTGCTTTGATTTCAACACCGTCTAAATGGCAAAAATGTTTAACGGCACCAACACCCCGCTCACCAACACCAATAAAGCCGACTCTTACTACATCCATTTTAGATACTGTTAAGCCAAGTGTTGAACGCCCTTGTGTTGCTGTTTTTAGCATTGAGTTGGCATTGGTTGTGGAGGCACAACCTAACGCTGCGCTGGTTGCTGCAATTGCGGCCATTGATTGAAGAAATCGTCTGCGGTTTAGATCGCCCATGATAGTGCCCTTATATGTTTATTATTTGTAAATTTGTTTTCACAGGGTTTTATTTGTACACGTAAGGAAATCCTAATGCAAGGCAAAAATCTTTCGTTTGCTTTCGTTTTTGTGTGTGCTAAATTATTTTTATATTTTAAATTCTTTCATTTCAATCGGTTGGTTTCTTTTTTCGTGAGTTGAGGGGGAATGTAAAAAAATTGAATTGAAAGTAAACGAAAGCTGCGTACAATGAATGAAAGTTAATTATGAAAGAGAGCGAGCATGCTTAACACTATCGAAAGACGACATGAAATTGTGCAATTGGTTTTCAAGCAAGAGCGTGTACAGGTTCCTGAGCTTGCTCAGTTGTTTGGTGTATCAACGGTGACGATTCGCAATGACCTTAATGAGCTTGACGAAAAGGGCTTGCTAGTACGTTCCCGTGGCGGAGCGGTGGCGAGTAATCGTTTAACTCAAGAGTTATCATTAAAAGAAAAGCATGACGCAAATCGTGGCATTAAAGAGCGATTAGGTAAGTTTGCTGCCAGCCTGATTAAAGATGGTGAATCGATCATTTTAGATTCTGGTACCACGACCGAAGAAGTCGCTAAAAACTTAACCAATCATCATAGTGTTGTTGTGATGACAAATGGTTTAAACGTCGCACACTCTTTACTCAATGCACCTTCTGTCGAAGTGCTGATGACAGGGGAACTTTGCGTAAAAAATCACTGTCTTTTTATGGTCGTCAAGCCGAACAGCACTTGCAACAATATCACTTTGATAAGTTGATTTTAGGTGTTGACGGTTTTGAGAAAGATATTGGTATTACCACGCATTTTGAACTTGAAGCCTTGTTAAATCGAGTCATGTGCGAAGTGTCACGAGAGATTATTGTTGTTACCGACTCAAGTAAATTCAATCGAAAAGGAGTGCACAAAATAATTTCTGCCAGTGAAGTAAATACAGTGGTGACAGACAGCGATATTCCAGCCGATATTAAAGCGGCTCTCGAAAGTGTTGGTGTCGAGCTGCACATAATCGACCTTTAATTTTCCATAGTAATTATACAACGACTAATCAATATAGAGGCTTGCAATGAAAATATTACAGCAATTAATCGCAGCGAATAAATGTGGCGATAAACAAGGTATATATGCCGTTTGTTCGGCACATCCATTGGTACTCGAAGCCGCTATATTGCAAGCCAAGCAAGACAATAGCTACTTGTTAATTGAAGCTACTGCGAATCAGGTTAATCAGTTTGGTGGCTATACCACGATGATGCCAGCAGACTTTATGGCATTTGTTAAAGAGCTTGCTACAGAGCAAGCGTTTGCAGTTGATAAGCTGATCCTCGGAGGTGATCATTTAGGCCCAGTGTGTTGGTGTGATGAAAGTGCAGCAGTGGCAATGCAAAAGGCAGAGCAGCTAATCGCCAGTTATGTGGCAGCAGGATTCAAGAAAATTCATTTAGATACCAGTATGCGCTGCGCTGATGATGAGGCGGTTTTAGCCGATGAAATAGTTGCAACACGAGCAGCACAGCTATGTGCAGTGGCGGAGCAAACAGCATTAGATACTTTTGGCCACAGTGATTTAGTGTACGTGATAGGAACTGAAGTGCCCCCGCCAGGTGGAGCTGACGAACATATCGATACGCTTGCGGTGACAGAAACAGACCATGTAGCGAGTACACTGGCACTGCATTATGATGCATTTTCACAGCTTGGTTTATCAGCTGCTTGGCAACGTGTAATAGGCTTAGTTGTACAGCCGGGTGTTGAGTTTGATAATACCCAAGTATTTGATTACGACAGCAGTAAAGCCCAGCAATTAAAACAATATATACAAACTGTGGATGGAATTGCTTTTGAAGCACATTCAACAGATTATCAAACCCCAATTGCTTATAAGCAGTTAGTGAATGACCATTTCGCGATTTTAAAAGTGGGCCCTGAGCTTACGTTTGCTTTACGCGAAGCGTTATTTGCATTAAGCCATATTGAGGATGCGCTTATAGACCCTGAATATTGCTCGCATTTACGTACTGTAGTTGACGCTGATATGCAGCAATTCCCAAAAAATTGGCAGCGTTTTTATCAAGTTGATAGTTCTCTACAGAAGCTATATCGACGTTTTAGTTTTAGCGATCGAATCCGCTATTACTGGGGAAAGCAAGGAAATCAAAACGCGGTAGAGACCCTATTTAGTAATCTTCAAACACAGCCGATCCCGTTACCGCTATTAAGCCAATATATGCCATTGCAGTATCTTGCTGTGCGCAATCAATCAGTGCAAAACAGTCCTAAATCTTTGGTGCTTCATCACATAATGCAAGTAACCAGCCGCTACGCAGATGCGTGCTTTAAACAACAATAGACGTAGATGAGGTAGTTATGTCGAATTATTTAGCAATTGATGACTCTCTTTTAGAAGCGAATAATAGCTTGTGGACCGCAAAAGAAATTATGCAGCAGCCTGATTGTTGGCGAGAAACGCTCAAGATAGTCAAAGCGGCTCGTACTCAACTTGATAGCTGGTTGGCAACGGTGTTAGAGCGTGCAAATACACAAATAATTTTTACAGGCGCTGGTACGTCTGCCTATGTCGGTGAGGCGGTAGTTGGCTATTTAAATCAGCAGCTGGATATTACTTGTCGAAGTGTTAGCAGCACCGAGCTCGTTGCTTGCCCACAACAGTATTTACAACAAAATAAGGCCACTTTACTGGTGTCGTTTGCGCGCTCAGGAAATAGCCCTGAAAGTGTTGCTGCTGTTGAGGTGGTAAATAACTATGTGAAGCAATGTGCTCATCTATTTATTACCTGTAATCCCGATGGGGCGCTGAATCAGCAAGCGGCAGAGCATGAGAATTGTTTTTCGTTACTGATGCCACCGCAAACGCTCGATCAAAGCTTTGCAATGACCAGTAGTTTTACTTCGATGCTAATAGCAAGTATCGCGGTGTTTAGTGAAGCGGATAATGCAGTATCTATAATGGCTAACTGTGTTGAAAAAAATATTCCTCAGCAATTGTCTCAGTTAAAAGCACTCGCTGAATTACCTATGCAGCGTTTGGTGTATTTAGGGGCAGGGTCATTAAAAGGTTATGCGCAAGAGGCTGCTTTAAAACTGTTAGAGCTTAGTTCAGGTAAAGTGATGGGTTATTTTGAATCGCCGTTGGGTTTTCGACATGGTCCGAAGTCATTGGTCGATGAAAAAACCTTCATTGTTTTATTTAGCTCAAATAATAGCTATACCAAGCAGTATGATACGGATTTATTACATGAGTTAAGCAGTGATAACCAAGCGCTTGGCGTAGATGCATTAGCCGTGCCGCAGGAAATGCAAGTAGAACAGTTAGATGATGTTTTTTATGGCTTATATTATATGGTATGCGCGCAGATCATTTCTTTTTATAAAGCATGGCAATTGGGTATTACTGTTGATAATCCGTGCCCAACAGGGGAGGTTAACCGTGTAGTGCAAGGTGTGACTATTTACCCGTTCACACAAGGAGATATTAATGGCTAAGCAGTATATTTACGGCATTGATATTGGTGGTAGTAAAATTGAACTAGCTGTATTTGACACGTCATTAAAGCAACTTGAATCATCACGAATTGCGACTCCACAAAGTAGCTATCAAGATTTCTTAAATGCGTTAGTGGCTATGATTTTAAGCGCTGATAAAAAGTACCAATGCCAAGGCGCAGTAGGCATTGGTATGCCAGGAATTATTAACGCAAACCAAGAAGTGTTATCAGCAAATGTACCTCATGCAACCGGACATAATGCTGCGCAAGATTTAGCGAAGCTTATTAATCGCCCTGTAGCTATTGAAAATGATTGCCGCTGTTTTGCATTATCAGAGGCACAAAGTTACGTAGGCATACAACATACACGAGTGTTTGGTGCGATTATAGGAACTGGTGCTGGTGGAGGGTTATGCATTGACGGTAAGCTTTACAAAAGTGCTCAAGGTATTGCTGGCGAGTATGGTCACTATGCACTGTCCGCCGTGTTGCAACAAAAGTATCAATTGCCTATTTTAAAGTGTGGCTGTGGTTTAATGGGTTGCGTTGAAAGTTACATTGCAGGGCCTGGTTTAGCAAACATTTATCGACATTTTGCTGGTGAAGTGCTGACTACTTTTGAAATCGTTGAAGGGCTTAGAAAAGGCGATGTGCTATGTCAGCAAAGCTTTGCCTGTTATGTTGATTTGATTGGTAGCACGTTTGCAGCAATTATTATGGCTTATGACCCTGAAGTGATCGTAGTTGGTGGTGGTATGTCGCTGGTAAGCGAGTTAATGGATAAACTGGAGCAAGCAATCACACCTTACATTTTTACAGGTATTCGGGTGCCAAAAATTGTACTTGCTGAATTTGGCGATGCCAGTGGTGCACGTGGCGCTGCTATTTTAGCAAAAGCACAAGTTGGGGCGTTGTCATGAGTGAATCAGTATATTATGTCAAAGCTGCAGCTATTTATTGCCAAGATCGTGTGCTTAAAGATCACTTAATGTTGGTAGAAAATGACCGTATCAGCGCTTTTACTCAAACACCGCAATTGGAATTTCCCATATATGATTATGGCGATGCTGCGATTATTCCTGGATTAATAGATTTACATATTCATGGCCGTGAAGGCTGTGATGTGATTGATTGTAAAATGAGTAGCATTGAAACTATCTCATGTTCATTAGCACAGCATGGCGTAACGGGTTTTTTAGCAACAACAGTAACGACAGATTGGCAGCAAACTTTAGATGCAATGGCTATTATTGGTCAGGCATATGTACAGCAGCCCAGTGGTGCACAAGTACTTGGTGGTTATAGTGAAGGGTTGTTTTTTAGTGAAGTTCATAAAGGCGCCCATAACCAAGATTACTTTTTGGAGCTATCAAAACCTCATTTAGAGGCCATGATTAAAGCAGCAGCTGGGAGTCTGAAAATTGTTGCTCTAGCACCAGAAAAACCCGGTGCTAATGCGTTAATTGAGTACCTTACTGGGCAAGGTATCAGAGTTATGCTTGGTCATTGTGATTCTAATTTCGAACAAACAGAACAAGCTCTTGAGCACGGTGCGTGCGGTGGGGTACATGTTTTTAATGGCATGCGTGGTATACACCATCGGGATCCTGGCTGTGCGGGGGCTGTATTAATGAACGATGCCGCTTTAGTTGAAGTTATCGCCGATGGCATACATCTTCACCCTACTATTTTACAATTAATTTATAAGCTAAAAGGTCCGCAAAAAATTGCGTTGATCAGTGATTGTATTAATGCTGGTGGCCTAAATGATGGACAATACAAACTGGGAAAAATGGATGTGTTTGTTGATAATGGAGTTGCGAAAACAGCATCAGGCTCCTTAGCTGGTAGTACATTAACTTTAGAGTTGGCTGTGAAAAATATGCATTTGCTAGGTAGCGTTACTCTGCTAGAGGCTATAAACATGGCCAGTATTGTACCCGCTCGGTTTTTAAACATTGCAGATCAAGTTGGCTCTTTAGCAGTAGCTAAGCAAGCAAATTTTGCTATCTTAGATAACAATTTTACTATTCAAGCAACCTACATAAAAGGCCAAAGGTGCTTTTTAAGAAGCGCTGATAATGCTTAAAGTGTTTTGACATCAGCGTTAAATAGCATGGAAAGTAAAATATTATAAAATTGATTGCATTTTAAGCGACTTCTATGGTGATGTTCGCTTTAACTAATGCTATACTCCCGCCGAATAATTTTTCGACTTTATTAAGAGTAAAATAATGGCAGATTTATCGAAGTACAGAAACATTGGTATTTTCGCGCACGTTGATGCGGGTAAAACTACCACCACTGAGCGTATCCTTAAGCTAACGGGTACTATTCATAAAAGTGGTGAGACGCATGATGGTGAGTCAACAACTGACTTCATGGAACAAGAAGCTGAGCGCGGTATTACTATCCAGTCTGCGGCTGTAAGCTGTTTCTGGAAAGATCACCGTTTCAACGTTATCGATACTCCAGGACACGTTGACTTCACAGTAGAAGTTTATCGTTCACTTAAAGTATTAGATGGCGGTGTTGGTGTATTCTGTGGTTCTGGTGGTGTTGAACCACAATCAGAAACTAACTGGCGTTACGCTAACGAATCAGAAGTTGCACGTATTATCTTTGTAAACAAATTAGACCGTATGGGTGCTGATTTTTACCGTGTAACTGAGCAAGTACGTAAAGTACTTGGTGCTGTACCACTAATCATGACTTTACCAATCGGTATCGAAGATGAGTTTGTTGGTGTTGTAGACGTTTTAAACAAACAAGCATATGTTTGGGATGAAACTGGTCTTCCAGAAAACTACGAAATCACAGACGTTCCTGCAGACATGGTAGAAAAAACTGAAGAATACCATGAGATGCTTATCGAAACTGCTGTAGAGCAAGACGATGACCTAATGGAAGCGTATATGGAAGGTGAAGTTCCTTCTATTGAAGATATCAAGCGCTGTATCCGTAAAGGTACACGTGACCTTGCTTTCTTCCCTACTTACTGTGGTTCTGCGTTCAAGAACAAAGGTATGCAATTAATCCTTGATGCTGTTGTTGATTACTTACCAGCTCCTACAGAAGTTGACCCTCAACCTCTTATGGATGAAGATGGTAACGAAAACGGCGAGCATGCAATTGTATCTGCTGACGAACCATTCAAAGCGCTAGCATTCAAAATCATGGATGACCGTTTTGGTGCATTAACTTTCGTACGTATCTACTCTGGTAAACTTAGCAAGGGTGACACTATCCTTAATGCGTTTACTGGTAAAACAGAGCGTGTTGGCCGTATGGTTGAGATGCAAGCAGATGATCGTAAAGAGCTTACTTCAGCACAAGCTGGTGATATCATCGCTATCGTAGGTATGAAGAACGTGCAAACTGGTCACACTCTATGTGATCCTAAGCACCCAGTAACTCTTGAGCCAATGGTATTCCCAACGCCAGTAATCTCGATTGCTGTACAGCCTAAAGATAAAGGCGGTAATGAGAAAATGGGTGTTGCTATCGGTAAAATGGTTGCAGAAGATCCATCTTTCCAAGTTGAGACTGATGAAGATTCAGGCGAAACTATCCTTAAAGGTATGGGTGAGCTTCACTTAGATATCAAAGTAGATATCCTTAAACGTACTTACGGCGTAGACCTTATCGTTGGTCAACCACAGGTTGCTTACCGTGAAACTATCACTCGTGAAATCGAAGATAGCTACACGCATAAGAAACAATCTGGTGGTTCTGGTCAGTTCGGTAAAATCGACTACCGTATCAAGCCAGGCGAAGTGGGTTCAGGCTTCACGTTCTCTTCATCAGTTGTTGGTGGTAACGTACCTAAAGAATTCTGGCCTGCAGTTGAGAAAGGCTTTAAGTCAATGATGGGTGAAGGTGTTCTAGCTGGCTTCCCAGTACTTGACGTTGAAGTTGAACTTTTTGACGGTGGCTTCCACGCCGTGGATTCATCTGCAATCGCATTCGAAATCGCTGCTAAAGGCGCTTTCCGTCAATCGATCCCTAAAGCGGGCGCACAACTTCTTGAGCCAATCATGAAAGTTGATGTGTTCACGCCAGAAGATCACGTTGGTGATGTAATCGGTGACCTTAACCGTCGTCGTGGTATGTTAAGCGACCAAGAAGCTGGTTTAACTGGCGTTCGTATTAAAGCAGACGTTCCGTTATCTGAAATGTTCGGTTACATCGGTTCACTACGTACAATGACATCAGGTCGTGGTCAGTTCTCTATGGAGTTCTCACACTACGCACCATGTCCACAAAACGTAGCTGATACTGTAATCGCTGCAGAAAAAGAGAAAAAAGCTGCTAAGTAATTAGTCACTTAAACTCTTAAAAAACCCGCACTTGTTGCGGGTTTTTTGTTTTTATAATTATTATTAATTTGGGCGAATAATAGGTCGCTAACTTTTTAACTAGTGTCATTAATAGAACCTAATCATAATTACCTGCCGCAATATTTATCACTAAAAGATTCAGAGAAATAATATTTTTGAGATAATGTTGATATATTAAGTAGTTATGACAAATCCTTTTGTTCTAGTTAAAAAGTAGTGCAAATACTCTTGTTAACTCTATTATTGTGTGTAAAATCATGTTCCTAAAATATTGATTTTAGATTATAAATGGAAAGCCTTCCTTGAAGACGAAGGTCATAATAGAGGAGCTTCATTCAATGAATGTAGTAAAGTTATCGCCAAATTGGACTTTGCAAATAGCAAAAGTAATTTTCGCATTACTTGTTGCATATATTCTAAGTGCAATAACTGCTTTTGGCTTTGAATCAGCAAGCGTCATTATTATTCCTCTCGTTTTAGTTATTAGCCTCTTTAATATTATGCAATTAAGGTTTCTTCATTGTTATAAAGCAGGGGTAAACTATTCTCGTGGTCTGGGTAAGCGATATATTAATGCAGATGAAATAAAAAGTATTAGCTTTAAACGGTATGGAATAATCACAGAATTTAAAATTGTAACGTTAGCAGAGCAATCTCATCGCTTTATAAATTGGCATATATCAGCAGACCAAAGAACAGGAATTAAAAACTTATATGCAGCAAAGTATGTGGGTTGTGATAACAACAATACGCAAAGTTGTAATGCTTAATTAGTAGGTTGTTTAGCTTTAATCTTACTAATTTGGGTGTAAACTAAATCAATGCCACTTTAAATTAAAGTGGCATTTTTATTACTTATAATTCATTTATTTTTTAGCTTTTCTTCTCGCTAAAAATGGTAATGCTAATAAGCTTAACCACGCTAATGAGCCCGAATCATCTTCATCATCGTCTGTTTCATCATTGCTTATATTTATAAATACTAATTGTGCAGCGGACAAATTGCCTACGCTATCCTGTGCCTGCACCATTAATGTAATTTTACGTTCAAACTCATAATCAAGCGCTGCTGCAACAATAAGCTGACCTTGTTCATTTATAGTAACTGCAGAGTGGCCAGATACAATAAAGTTAGTGACAGGCGTGTAGTCGCTATCTGCATCTGTAAATTCAAGCTGACCAATAACCGTACCAATGGCAGCGCTTTCAATGATATTAAAGCTTTGCTCAGGGGTTAACACTGGAGCTTGTGGCACTGGAGTTGGCTCAGGCTCTGCTTCTGACTTGATATCAATGATAACAGGGTCGTGATCAGATGCGCGATAAGCGCTTTGTGAGTAAAGGCTAGCGACTTGGTTATCTGACTTAAATTCAACGTTATAATCCAGACTGATCGGTTCGTCAGCATTGATATGCCAATCAGTTGCGGCGACAACTTTATCCAGCAGGCTTTGTGTTGCTACAGCATGATCTAGGCTGCCTAAACGGCCTGAAAAGCTATATGAATAGCCCAGTGTATTACCATCAAGCTCAGCAATCACATTTTTATAGCCCTTATCAGCAAATGCACGAATTGGATCTTCCTTTGCATACGCGTTCATATCGCCAACTAGAATGATGTCTTCATCATCTACACCTGTTGGTTTGCTGTTTAACCAATCGGAAAAGGCATTTGCACCTGCTACGCGAATTTCATTCCAGCAAGATTGGCCATCACCTAAATCAGCATTATTACCGTCAGCGCTGCCGCAGCTACCTTTTGATTTTAAGTGAGCTACAGCGACAGTGAATACTTCACCTGAATTTATTGCTTTAAAGCTCTGAGCAATTGGCGCACGGTTACTGTAGTCAAATGGGTATTCAGTGGTTATTGCAGGAGTACCCACTTCACTGACCATATTTGCACGATAAATTAGGGCAGTAGTAATGGCATCAGTACCAATTTGGTCAACTTTGAAATCTACAAACGCGTATTCGTTATTGCTGTCAGCGTCATTTAATGCCGACACTAAGCTTGCAACAGCGCTGTACTCATCAAAGCCATCATTTTCCATTTCCATCAAACCAATAACATCAGCTTCTAGGGCTGTTATTGCACTTACTAGCTTAGCTTGTTGACGAATAAGTTCTTGTTCTGAATCTGCGCCACGGCTGGTAGGGAAGCCACCGCCTTGGCCGTCACCATTAAAGTAGTTTAGTACATTAAAGCTCGCTATCCGTAAGTTTGCATCAGAGTGTAATTCAGGAGCATCAGTACGTGGGTTTGTAGCAGTAAACTCAGGTTGTACCGTTGGGTGAATACGGTAACGGTCAAAGCTGTAACCCAAAACGCCAGTAATAACGCTGACAGAGTCGCCCAAGCGAAGTGTATTATACGCTTCTAAACCTGTGCCCGGATAAGCGATTGGATCTAGATTTTGTTTTGTTGAGCCATCATCCAATAGAATTTGTTTCTTCTCATTTTCAACTTCTACTGCATTTGCAGCATCACCCGGTAAAGCTACTTGTGTGCCTTGGTATAAGCGGTTCTGTGGCAAGGCCAACCTCACCATAGCGACCAAGACCATAATTATTGGTGACAACGAGTGTTTGCTCTAAGGTCACCAGCATACCTTCATAGGCTTCTAGGTCGCTTACACTTGCAACTGGCAAGGCTATTTTTGTAGCCGTTGCTGTTAAGCCTGAAGCACATATTTCGATTTGGCTTACATCGCCAATTTGTGTCGCACTGTAATATTCAGCAACAGTACCTTTGACGCGAATATGGTCACCTATAGCTACATCGGTATCTGAAAAATATACAAACACGCCTTCCGATGTTAATGGGTTGGTATCAATATCTGCTTCAAGAGAAGTAATAAAGAAGCCATTTAATTGCTCATCACCTTGGAAATCAGCAGTAACGATACCTTCAAGCTCAATGATGGTATCTAATAATGGGCTATCGCCACCTTCACCTTGTACTTCATTGATGAGAGTTTTTTCTGCGCCACATTCAAGGGGTGTAACCGGTTCTGGATCTGGTTCAGGTGTTGGCTCAGTACTTTCTCCGTGAAAGCCTAGTCCGCTAAAGTCATCTTTATCAAATTGAAGCCATTGCTCACTCGGGTCAAACTCTGCGGTTGCATCTGTACGGCCTGATATTACATCAGCTTTGCGGCGGAGAGTTTTATCTTTAGTCGCAACTCCTCCGACAGACCATTCGCCATCGGGGCGAAAGCCTAGTTGACCAAAACTATCAACAATTACGCCTTCTTTGGTCAGAACTAATGCATCGTCACCATTAAAATACGTTACAGTTGCTTCAATATCAGCTTTGGCTTTGAGTTCGTCTACAGAACCTGCGTTGACAATTACATAGGTAGCGTCAGCGGCTAAAGTGCCTGAAAGGTCAAGAGTATTATTCGGGGCTGTTAAATCGTCATTGCCATTGGAATAAAGAGATATGTTGTAGCCATCAAGCGATAGCTCTGCACCTGAGTTGTTATATAGTTCTAGTGCTTTATTGTTTGATCCACCTTCAACATACTCTGAAATGATGAGGTTTGCTGATGCTGGAGCACTAAGGCTTGCAATAACAAGCGCCAGTGGCGTTATTTTTGTATTAAACATTATTATTTTTTCCCGTGTATTGTGTCCCAAATGGGACAAACAGTTTAAGGAAAATTTATGACAAAGAAAATACAGGATGTTAATATTATGAAAATAAAAAGGGCGATAAATCGCCCTTTCTTAAATGATCTATCTAGAACAGCGTCTATTTAACTTACCATTCAAGTTACTTATTAAGCCATTGCGCAGCTTGTTTTGCAAAGTAAGTTAAGATCCCATCAGCTCCAGCACGTTTAAATGCGAGTAGAGACTCCATAATTGTCGCTTCTTCGGCTAACCAACCGTTATCAATGGCAGCTTTATGCATCGCATATTCTCCGCTGACTTGATAAGCAAAGGTTGGCACGCCAAATTCTTCTTTAACGCGATGTACAATATCTAAATATGGCATGCCGGGTTTGACCATTACCATGTCTGCACCTTCTTGCAAGTCTAAAGCAACTTCGCGAATTGCTTCATCAGAGTTTGCAGGGTCCATTTGATAGGTTTTTTTATCGGCGCCTTTTAAATTACCAGCAGAGCCTACCGCGTCACGAAAAGGTCCATAGTAACTAGATGCATACTTTGCAGAGTAAGCCATAATACGAGTGTGAATGTGACCATCAGCTTCAAGCGCTTCACGAATAGCACCAATACGACCATCCATCATATCGGAAGGAGCAACAATGTCAGCGCCAGCCTCAGCATGTGAGAGCGCCTGCTTAACTAAAATTTCAGTGGTGACATCATTAATCACGTAGCCTTCATCGTCAATAATGCCGTCCTGGCCATGAACTGTAAACGGATCCAGTGCGACATCAGTAATCACACCTAGCTCAGGAAATGCGGTTTTTAATGCACGTACGGTACGTTGCGCAAGACCATCGTTACTATAGGCTTCTTCAGCTAAAAGCGATTTTTTATCCGCAGGTGTAACAGGAAAAATAGCAACTGCTGGAACGCCTAGCTCCACTAATTCTTTTGCTTCCGTGAGTAATAAATCGATAGATAAACGCTCGATGCCTGGCATTGATTCTATGCTTTCACGGCGATTTTTTCCTTCAAGTACAAATACTGGATAGATTAAATCATTAACACTTAGTTGATTTTCAGCCATAAGGCGACGTGAAAAATCATTACGACGCATTCTACGCATACGTGTATATGGGAAAAGATCCAGACCTGATTGGGCCATTATTTGCTCCTAGTCTAATATTGGAAAGCTGATTACGCGATTACGACCATTTTGCTTGGCGTGATAAAGTGCTTTATCCGCGCAGTCAGTGAATAATCCTGGGTTATTAATATCTTCTGCGACAGCGCAATAGACACCTGCACTAATTGTAAATTTTATATCTGAGTTGGCAACAGTGATTGTGGTTTCCATTATTAATAGCCTGATGGATTCAGCTATTTCTAGCGCACCTGCTATTGGGGTATTGGGAAGTAACACAACAAACTCTTCACCACCGTATCGAGCCACCTCATCAAGTGGGCGTTTTAAGTGGCTTTTTATTATATCAGCCACAGCACGAATTGTTTGGTCACCGATTAAATGGCCATAACTATCATTGATCACTTTAAAGTGATCAATATCGAGCATGATAATACTTAAGGGTGTTTGTTCTCGACGAGAGCGACGTAAATCCATGACTAACTTTTTGTCGAAATAACGTCGGTTTTTAATTTTTGTTAACGGGTCTTCCATATTGAGCTGCTCTAACTCGCGATTTTTTTCTTCAAGCTCACGTAAGGTAACTTGTAGCTCAAAAGTTCGCTCTTCAATATTGCTTTCTAAGTCTTGTCGAGCTTGCTCTTGCAACTCTAAGCGTTCTTGTAATAACTCATCTTGAGCTTCATTTTGCGCTATTTTTGCTTGTTGTAAGGCTATTTGTGCATCGCGCTCAATGATGAAATGCCTAATAGTGGCAAAACTTAAACTTAAGGCGCAGATTAAAAAGCTAATAAACATAAAGGGAAGACTTCGAGAGTTAAAGTCGAAGATGTTAAATACAACGATGTTTAGATAAATTAAAGAGGCGCAAAAAGTTATAGCCCCTGTTAACAAAGCATTCAGCGGTTGGCTGGGTTTATGCTTAATGTTTATAGTAATAACAAGGCTGTGTATGAGCATCATCAATAGACTTGCAAGTAAACTATAGCTTACAAATAGTTGAGTTGGCAGCCACCAAGTTATAAGTAAACTGGTGAGCAAAAGATAATTACTCCAAGTATGTATCTTATCGAGCTGAGGCCAAACAATCTCAGCTTTTAATTGCTCAAATAAAGGCTTGAATAAGTAAGTGGTAATTAACAACATGCTGGGAATAGTAAGCTGTTGCAAGCTTGGTAAAGAAGGGTGGAAATAACGATAACCAAAGCCATAAAGGTAGATGAGTAATAACCATAGAGTAACAAGTATGCCTGCGGAGAGCGCAAAGTAACGTTTTCTTGAAAAAATAAATAACACAAAGCAAGTTAGAGCGAGAGATAAAATAAAACCTACAAGTAAGCCATAGAGTAGGTTAAATTTACTTTTATATTTTAAATACTCATCGTTTTGCCAAATACTTAGGGGCACTCTTAAGCCGGCTTGATTTTCAACTCGTAATAACAAGGTGGATGTACTTTGTGCAGGCAGGGCTAATTTTACTAATAAGGATTCATTTTTTATTTGCCGGTTTTTAAGAGGTAATGCATCACCAATCTCTTTAAAAAGTAAAGTTTCATCACGGTGATAATGATAAATAGACACTTTATCTAATAGCGGGTTATCAATAGATAATAAGATAGCTAGATTGGTTTGTTCAGTATTATTTAGTTGAACGCGTATCCACGCGACTTGTTCACTGAAACCTAGGTTTAAGTTATGCTTGCTAGTAGTACGCCAGTTTGTAGTTGTTTTAGCTTGTTCGATTGTCAGGGGCTCAGCTGTATATTCAAAAGGAATATCTTGTAAGTGAGTGAGCTGTTTATCAAGCGAAATACTGGCTGCAAAAGTTGCAGAGGAACTAAATATAAGGAAGCTAAGCAGCAACCACCAAGCACACCGCATAATCAAGCCTTAGTGATAAATAGCTGTTGAAAGTTAAGTGTAGTTTGTTTCGCTACTGTTGCAAAGTCTAAGCCTTTTAATGTTGCAATAGTCTGGCATACATAGGGTAAATAGCATGGCTCGTTACGGCGTGATTTGGGCTTAGGTTTAATTGTTCTGGGTATTAAAAAGGGCGCGTCTGTTTCTAGCAATAATCGTTCTAATGGAATGTTAGGTATAAGTTGCTGCAACTCTTGCCCGCGACGTTCATCACATACCCATCCAGTAATGCCTATATATAAACCTAACTCTAGGTATTGTGCTAAAGCATTCTTATCACCAGTAAAACAGTGAAGTACACCGCGTATTTTATGTTGTTTTAAAATTTTCAGCATATCTTCACTTGCATCGCGTTCATGTAAGTAAACGGGTAAATTTAATTTTTCTGCTAATATGAGCTGACGCGTAAATACACTTCGTTGAATGTCTCGAGGTGAAAAATCACGATTATAATCTAGGCCGCACTCACCAATTGCAACCACGTTGACTTGTTGAGCAAGCAAGCTTAGTTGCTGTTCTAATTGCTGATCCGCGGTTTTAGCATCATGAGGGTGGACACCAGCAGTAGCCAGTAATTGGTGTTTTTTTGCAAGGTTTTGTGCTTGTTGGCTGCTTGGTATATCGCAGCCAATAAGTAGCATTTGGTTAATGTTTTCTGCTTTAGCGCGCGCAATAACAGCTTCATGCTGGCCATCAAATTGATGATTTGTAAGGTTTACACCCGCATCTATTAGCATTGAGGTCATTAATCAGTACGTTTTACGCGAATAGAGCGATTTTGCCCTTGTTTCTTCAGCAAAAATGAATTGAACATACCACGTTCGATAATGACTGTATCACCAGAATCCAAGCTTAATCTATCTGAACCTATTTGACGCCATTGTTGGCCGTTATCCAATGTAATGATCAACTCGCCATATGGCGCTTCTTTAACATTAGTAACATTTGCTGTTATTTCGTCATCGTTTTCTTTTGCGGCTTCTTTATGTTCTAAACCAAAATCTTCATTTTTGGTTTTTACTATTTTATCAGTAGCTACCACTGCACCGGCTGTTGCATCAGATGCGACCGTCTCAGTAGAGGTTAACTGTTTTGTCGTTGTTGGTTTGCTTAATGATTTTCCTGCCATTGTGTTGTCGTAGCATAAGAGACGATTAAAATCATTTTCAACGAAAGTGCAGGCCTGTAGTGCTTGTAAGTTCACTTCATCGGCATAAACTGTTGATGCACTTAAAAGTGCTATTATTGGTAATATTTGTTTTTTCATTTATTCCTCTGATTCATCTTGCTGAGGCTTAACACTGTAAAAAGCCGCTAAAATTAATCCCAATTCAAATAACAGTAGCATCGGAAATGCTAATAATGTTTGTGAGAGTACGTCTGGTGGGGTTAAAAACATAGCCACCACGAAAACACCTACCACAATATAAGGGCGCTTTTCTTTTAAGCTTTGAGTGGTAGTAGCGCCACTCCAACATAGCAACATGATTGCTACAGGTATTTCAAATGCGACACCAAAGGCAAAAAATAGCTTTAAAGCAAAGCTTAAATAGCTGCTTATATCCGGAGCTAAAGTCATCATTTGTGGACCCACACTGGTAAAAAAACCGAGTATGATAGGTAATACCACAAAATAACAAAACGCAATACCGCTATAAAACAATAGAATACTCGACGCTAAAATTGGCATAAGCATACGCTTTTCATGCTTATATAAGCCAGGAGCAATAAACCCCCATATTTGGTGTAAAATTACCGGGATCGCTGCAAATAATGCGACAAATAATGTCAGTTTAAATGGAGCAAAAAAGGGTGCCGTGACATCGGTTGCGATCATAGTTGCGGTACTTGGTAAGTGTGCGACTAATGGTGCGGCAACAAAGCTGTAAATATCGTTTGCAAAGTAAACGAAGGCAATAAAAAACAATAAAATAGCTAACAGTGCCTTCATTAGCCTATTACGTAATTCAATTAAATGACCAACAAAGCCAGATTGAGTTTGTTCAGTCATAATTTAATTCTTACCTATGAATAGACCAGGGACAGCAAAAATAATTTCATTTTTGTTCATCAATATTCACTTTATCGGTTTGCTCTGGCGTTTTTTTATAGCTGTGGGTTACTGAGTCAGCTGCTTTTTGAAGTTCATCAACAGAGTCTTTTAAAGCGGGACTTAGATCTTGCATACTTTGTTGCTCTGCTTTTTTTAGATTTTGATGTAATTCATGCACGCGAAGCTCTTCGTTTACCTCTGCTTTGACTGAGTTTGCCATCGTCTTTATAGTTTTAATCCAGCGGCTTACAGTTCTAATAGCAACAGGTAATCGCTCAGGACCAAGTACAATAAGGCCCACAATCAAAACTACAATAAGTTCCCACATGCCCATTTTAATTAAGCCTTATGGTCTTCTTTGCTTTTGTCAGTCGTTTCTTTATTTTGCACTGAGTTATTAGACTGCTCTATGTTGTCAGTGGTTTTTGCTTGTTCTTCTTCAGATACAGCTTTTTTAAAGCCTTTTACAGCGTTACCTAAATCACCGCCGATACCACGTAGTTTTTTAGTGCCAAAAAGTAGCACTATAATTGCTAACACTATTAATAATTGCCAAATACTGATACCGCCAAAGCCCATGATTTACTCCAAATTTTATTGTATGTTTACGCTGATTATACTCAGCAAAATGTAAATAGCACTTAGTTTATGCGTTTCGCCACGCTAAAATAAAGCCAATTAATGAACAGCTAGCTGCAACAGTGCTGGCTATTATGTCGCTTTGTAAGTAACACAAGCCTGAGACTATCATTGCGGCGCCAGCAAACACTCCCATGATAAGTGGTTTATGTGACGCTGGTGCTGCTAGTGGTTCACTTGTTTTGCATTGCTGCTTCAAGTTGTAATAAATTAGATCTGGTAATTCGGGCATTTTTTCAGCCCAAAATGGCAAGTTAGCATACATTTGCTTAAGTACCGCGAGTGGCCCTACTTGCTGCTTGACCCAGTCTTCTAAAAAAGGCTTCGCTGTTTGCCACAAATCAAGTTGTGGGTACAGTTGCCGTCCGAGTCCTTCAACATACAGTAAGGTCTTTTGTAATAGCACTAATTGTGGTTGAACTTGCATATTAAAGCGACGAGCGGTATTAAATAGGTTGACTAACACATGACCAAACGAGATCTCAGCTAGCGGCTTGTTAAAAATCGGTTCGCACACTGTGCGAATGGCAAACTCAAACTCTTCTACACTGGTATCTTTAGGCACCCAGCCTGAATCAACATGTAGCTGCGCAACTTGGCGATAATCACGGTTAAAAAAGGCGATGAAGTTTTCTGCTAAATAACGCTTATCTTCTTTATTAAGTGTGCCAACAATACCGCAGTCTATACCAATAAACTTAGGGTTTTCTGGCGTATCATAAGAGACAAATATATTACCCGGATGCATGTCAGCATGAAAAAAACTGTCGCGGAAAACTTGTGTGAAGAATACTTCAACACCACGTTCTGCAAGGAGTTTCATGTTAGTGTTTTGCGCCATTAGGGACTCTGTGTCAGATACCGCAATACCGTAAATACGCTCCATCACTAAAATATTCGATCGGCTGTAATCACTGTAAACATAAGGTATATATAGCGAGTCAGAGTCTTCAAAGTTGCGCCTTAGCTGGATTGCGTTGGCACCTTCGCGCATTAAATCGAGCTCATCAAGCAATGTTTTTTTATACTCTTTTACTACTTCGACGGGGCGCAAGCGTTTTGCTTCATTAACGAGTTTTGCTATTACTTTTGCAAATTGCTCCATTAACGCTAAATCAGCATCAATCTGTACTTTGATATCAGGACGAATCACTTTTATTACCACATCTTGTGGTTGATTGTGTTCGTCAATTAAGGTGGCGGTATGTACTTGTGCGATAGATGCTGACGCTAATGGTGTTTGTTCAAAGTCACTAAAGCATTCACTAATGTCATTAATCTCTAACGCATTTTCAATTAATTGTTGCGCAAGCTCGCCTTCGAAAGGCAGTACTTTATCCTGTAATAAGGCCAGCTCTGTAGCTATATCATGTGGCAGCAAATCTCGTCGTGTTGACAGCATTTGACCAAACTTAATCCATACCGGGCCTAGTTGTTGTAACGCTAGGCGCAAGCGTAACCCTGCTGATTTTTCTTTATGTTTATTTTTAAGCCAAAATAAACTAGCACGGCCAACTTTGCCATACCAAGGAATTTTTTTGCTTGGAATTAACTCATCTAAACCGTAATTAAGCAGGGTTTTGGTAATGTAATAAAGCCGAGCTGCTGACACAAATAATCCTTACTGATTTAGTGGATCTGAAGTAATTGGTTGATACGTTGCTCAAGTTGAGCGACTTGACCTTTGAGCTGACGTGTTTGCTGTTTGAACTGGTCAAGCTCAAGTGGGTGAATGGTCACTTTGAGTTCGTCTTGACATAATTGGGTTAAGGTCGCTGTTACTTTGCTGTCTGTAACTAATGCTTGGTGTTTAGCACGCTGCATTATTTGCCATAACTGTTGTGCGGGAGCATCACCTAAGTAGCGAGACAAATGTTCCGGCCAATCTATATCCATAGCTGAAAATGCATTACTAAAGCCTTGAGCTATGTTTAAATCACCTTGTAAGTCTAACTTATCTTGGCGAATTAACTGGGTCAACATAGCAGGGTTTTTAAGGGCTAGGAGGGTTTCTATATCACCACTAATCATACAGTCGAATTGTTGTTCGTTAGTGCTGTATAAGTGAATACCTTGCTTGGTAAAGACTAATAAAAATTGTTGTTGCCAGTCTCGGATGTCAATAAGTAATCGTTTATGTGACACAGGCTCAAGTTTATCGATTAAGGTGGTATCAAGTTTTAAGCTGGTATTTAAAATACGTTCAACCAGCGCAACAATAAAGTTAGTCAACATAACAACACCTTAATTCGGTTTTGGTAAGAATTATATTTTAATATTTAAAACCACGATGTAGGGCAACAATACCACCGGTTAAATTTTGATAAGTCGTTTGTTCGAAGCCAGCGTCTTCCATCATGCTTTTAAGGGTATCTTGATCTGGGTGCATACGAATCGATTCAGCTAAGTATTTGTATGAATCGCCATCATTAGCAACGAGCTTACCCATAGTCGGTAATAAATTAAAAGAGTAAAAGTCATAGGCTTTACTTAATACTTCATGCTCAGGCTTTGAAAACTCTAATACCAATAAACGTCCGCCTGGCTTTAAAATACGGTACATAGAACGCAGTGCTTTATCTTTATCCGTGACATTACGTAGACCAAAAGCAATGGTGATTAAATCAAAACTGTTATCTGGGAATGGCAATGCCTCAGCATTCATCTGCACATAGTCAATATTACCAACAAGGCCTAGGTTGTGAAGTTTTTCACGACCTACTTTTAGCATCGATGAATTAATATCACCTAAAACTACTTGCCCTGTATCACCGACAAGTTGGCTGAATTTAGCGGTTAAGTCGCCAGTACCACCTGCTAAGTCGAGAACGTGATGTCCTTTACGAACGCCCGAGCTGGCAATGGTTTGGCGTTTCCACAAACGATGAATACCAAAAGACATGAGATCATTCATTACGTCATATTTTGCTGCAACGGAATGAAACACGTCAGCAACCATAGAAGCTTTGTCTGTTTCGGCAACGGTTTTATAGCCAAAATGCGTAGTCTTTTCTTGATTCTCGTTCATGATAAATCTCTATCGTGGTAATAGAGACTAGTGTACTTGATAGTACCCCTGAGGTGCAATTTGATTATAGAAAAAATGCTTTTGGATCAAGCATGAGGTTATTGTCCAGTGATAAAGCTGCTTTGTCCTAGTGACTTTGCTTTATAGGCCGCATTTGATGCTTTACGAGCGAGTTTATTAAAGTCTTTTTCATCTTGGTGCTTTGCAATGCCTAGGGATAGGTCAATGGTGGGTAGTTTTAGACCGCTCTTAGAGCTAACAAAACGTAGTTTTTCAACACCATTACGGACTTTTTCAGCAATAACATTGGCAGTTTCAGGATCTATATCAGCTAATAAAATGGTAAAAGCATCTTTGCCCGTGCGACCAGGTAGTCCACTTTCAAACACGTACTTTTGTATTTGCTTGGCTACTTTATTTAAAATAACTTCGCCAATCATGTCGCCATAATTATCAATAAAGTGATCTAAATTATCAATTTGAATAGCAATTGCACAAACAGACTTGTTTTGATTTAACCAAAGTTGAGTTTGTTGGTTTAAATAATGGCGCTTATATAAGCCTGTTTGTTGGTCTGTAATATGTTGTTTACGAAGCTGTATTAATTGTTGCTGAGTTTTTTCTTGCAGCCTTTTTGCTTTGATAAGCTCTTGTTTAAATTGTTGATGTTGAGTAAGTAATTGAGCTGTATGCTTACTTAAGGTATCAAGTGCTTGCCGGCTTTTTTGAGTGTTATTTTCATCGAGTGAATGTACACAATCATTTACTTGGCTAGCAAAACGAACAATATCATGTTCTGTTGACTTAGCACTGCGTGAGAGTGAGTTGATAATTCCATCGACATTACGCACCATCGATGTTTCGGTCTTGTGGGCTTGGTCCATATAATCAAAGTATAGTTGTTCGATGTAAACACAGTCTATTTCTTGGCCAAGCGCAATTGCGCGGTCTAATGTGGCGTTTAGCTCTGCATTTGCTTGGCTAATATAGGTATAAACAACATTATAATTGAGTGGGGAGGGTGGTAGTGCATGACGTTCTAAAAAGATACATACTTTTGTCATTTTTTCTTGAGCAATAGCCATGGAGTCATGGAACATCATTTATTTATACCAATTAAATACGCATAACAGCTAAATTAAATAACTCACTCCTTAAGACATCAGCGCAATCCCAGCATTTGATACTTACCTACATTAATCTGTATCGCGCGTATTTAAAAGTAAAAAAGTACTTTTTACCATGGATATTTACTTTTTCGCCGATCGATAGCTTGTTTTATAAACGATAGTAAAGTGCTGTTTAAGTACTAGGCAAACCTTGATGTAAATTTAACCTGAGCAAAGCAACTCTTGGTCGCATTTATTTTGGTAAAACTGATCGAATAAGGTAGTTTAAAATCAACTAAAGTTCGCAGAGCCTTTTAAGATGAAAATAAAGTTAAAAAATAAGACACCAGCTGTTTTTCGCCATTCTGTATTAAGCATCGCGTTTGCATGCTCATTAAGTGCCTGTCAAATGACGAGTGTTGATAGTGATCAACAATTCACTACAGTGGCGCAATCAATCATTGATTATCGCAAAAGCATCAGCCCATATAGCAGTCCTGAGGGAGTTGGTGGCTATTTATTAAATAACCTGTCAGCTGAGTTTTTAGAGCAAAAATATCAAAAAAATACCGATCTTTTGGCGCAGCTTGATGCCATTGATAAAGACACACTAAATGAAGAAAACCGCATTAACTTAACCATCATACGCGCCCAAGTGCAGAACAGTATCGATGAGTATGTATTTAACAGTCATTATATGCCGCTGACTTCTGAATATGGCTTTCACTCAAGCTTGTCATTTATAGTATCGCAATCAGATTTTAAAACGTTGGCAGACTATCAGCTATACCTCAAACGTTTACAGCAAGTTCCTCGCTTTTTTGCGCAAAATATTGGGTGGATGCGTAAAGGCTTAGAGGTCGGGTTAACTCAGCCTAAAGCGGTATTGGTAGGTTATCAAGACTCAATTACGGCCTATATTGTAGATGATGCAACGCAATCAGAATTTTATAAGCCATTTTTAACTAACACTGCGGGCTTACCTAATGATGAGTTTAGCGCACTGCAACAGCAAGCGAAAAAAGTAATTAAAGAGCAAGTGGTCGGCGCATATAAAGATTATCTGATCTTCTTTAACGAAGAATATCAACCGGGTGCGCGCAGTGAAATTGGTATTTCAGCCACGCCAAATGGCGAAGCATTCTATGCAAACCGTGCAAAGTATTACACTACGACAGACATGACACCAAAAGAAATTCATGAGTTGGGCTTAAAGGAAGTTGCTCGTATTCGTAGTGAAATGGATGAGATAATTAAAGGCGTTGGTTTCAAAGGTTCGTTTGCCGAGTTTGTGCATTTTTTACGAACTGATCCGCAATTTTATGCCACAACACCGGAAGAGTTATTAAAAGAAGCCTCATATATTGCGAAGAAAATGGATGCGCAGTTACCAAAGTTGTTTCATACCTTGCCTCGTATGCCATACGGTGTAGCTCCAGTGCCAGCTAGTATCGCGCCAAAATATACAACAGGTCGTTACTCAGGTTCGCGTCGCGATGATCAAGCTGGGTATTATTGGGTAAATACGTATGCACTAGATAAGCGCCCACTTTACGTTTTAGAGGCGTTAACTCTGCATGAAGCAGTACCTGGTCATCACTTACAAATTTCGTTAAATGCAGAGCTTGAATATTTACCTAGTTATCGCCGTGATGCGTATTTATCCGCGTTTGGTGAAGGGTGGGGATTATACTCAGAATACCTAGGCCTAGAAGCCGGTTTTTATCAAGACCCTTATAGCAACTTTGGCCGTTTAACTTATGAAATGTGGCGTGCAGCGCGTTTAGTTGTTGATACTGGCATGCACATGTACGGCTGGAGCCGCGATCGTGCGATGAAATTTATGAGCGAAAACACGGCGCTTTCTTTGCACAATGTAAAAACCGAAACTGATCGTTATATTTCGTGGCCAGCACAGGCGTTGTCATACAAAATAGGTGAGTTAACGATTAAGCGTTTACGTAAAGAGACTGAACAAGCACTTGGCCAAGATTTTGATATTCGCGGGTTCCATCATCAAATACTTCGTCATGGTTCTGTGCCAATGTCAGTATTAGAAGATCAAATCCATCAATACATTCAAACTGAGCTAGAAAAACGCGGCTAAATTTCTATCCTTACTGTATCTCGGTGCGTGCTTAGTCGGCACGTAACCGAGTTTCCCTTTTAAAGCATTTGCTTGAAACTTGTTCTACTTATATGCTCAAAGCTAGAAAAAATAACCAGCAAGGGGCGTTGCGTGAGTAATTTTATTATATTTAGTATTGATGTATTTGCCAGTTTATTCATTGTGCTGTTTGGGTGCTTAGTTTTATTAGTAATTTATTTTTACATTAGTGACGTTACTCAATCCAAGCATGCGATTCGTAAAAACTATCCAGTTATTGGTCGGTTTCGATACTTTTTTGAGCGCCAAGGAGAGTTCTTTAGACAGTACTTCTTCGCGATGGATCGTGAGGAAATGCCATTTAATCGCGCCGAACGTAGTTGGGTATATCGTGCGGCGAAAAATGTTGACCGCACTGCGGCGTTTGGCTCAACTCAGAGTTTAGAGATTACGGGCACCGTGATGTTCATGAACTGTGCTTTTCCTACTTTAGATGAAGATGCCCTTGATCCAAGTGCTGTTACCTTAGGGCCTTATTGTGCAAATCCATATATTACTAAATCACTGTTTAACGTTTCGGGAATGAGTTTTGGTGCTTTATCAAAACCTGCGGTGCGTGCGTTATCAAAAGGTGCAAAAATGGCTGGCTGCTGGATGAACACTGGTGAAGGTGGATTAAGCCCATATCATTTGGAAGGCGGGGCTGATCTTGTATTTCAAATTGGTACGGCTAAATATGGGGTTAGGGACGAGCACGGTAACTTAAGCCATGAAAAACTCAAAGAGATTGCGGCTCATGAGCAAGTGAAAATGTTTGAAATTAAAATGAGCCAAGGTGCAAAGCCGGGTAAAGGCGGTATGTTACCAGGCAGAAAAGTTACCGCAGAAATTGCCGCTATTCGTGGCATACCCCAAGGACATGATTCGATTAGTCCAAATGGGCACTTAGAAGTAAAAACACCTGCAGATATATTAGATATGGTTGCTAAAGTGCGTGCAGTCACAGGCAAGCCGACTGGTTTTAAAGCGGTGATCGGTGCTTATGCTTGGTTAGAAACCTTATTTGCTGAGATCAATCATCGTGGTATCGAGTCTGCACCTGACTTTATTACTATCGATAGTGCTGATGGCGGCACGGGTGCTGCACCACAACCGCTTATGGATTCAGTGGGTTTACCATTAAAAGAAAGCCTGCCTTTAGTGGTGAATTTGTTGGAAAAACATGGCTTACGTGAGCGAGTTAAAGTTATTGCATCTGGTAAGCTCATTGTGCCGTCAAAGGTAGCTTGGGCATTAGCATTGGGCGCTGACTTTGTAGTCTCGGCGCGTGGTCATATGTTTGCTTTGGGGTGTATTCAAGCACTGCAGTGCAATAAAGACACGTGTCCAACGGGGATCACAACGCATAACGAGCGTTTACAAAAAGGCTTAGATGTAGCCGATAAAGCGCAGCGTGTCGCCAACTACAATAAGTATATTCATTACGGTGCAGGTTTAATTGCCCACTCATGTGGGTATTTAGTGCCCGAGAACTCGGTCGCCAGCATGTTCGCGTTGTGCAAGAAAATGGCCTATCAGAGCCACTTGATAAAATGTATGAAAATTACCAATAATGTAAAGAGGCTAGGTAATAGGCCTGCCTAAAATAGCAAAGGCACTTAATAAGTGCTTTTGCTATTTTTATAAACTTAATTTAGTTGGCTGATTAATAAAGAGAAAAATGCTTCTTTGTTATTGCAGGTATGAGCGTTAAGCACTAATTGCTCGCCCAGCGCTAAGGTGTGGCGTTGTACCTCTAAACGCGCTTGCTCGTCTTCAATGCCATCAATGTCAGCAACATGCGCTAAGCCAATGGTGCGGCGTATCAGCTCGGTTCCACAGTAACCAATCGCGTCTTGCAATACTTGCTGCATAAAATACTCGCCATAACCGGCGGCTTTTAAATTGTTATCTGTTGTATGCTCTGCAATTAATGTCAGCCAGTGCTGCTCAAATAAAGAGTAACTTTCTTGTAGGCAAGTTAATAAATGGCTGTGGTAGTTACGGCGAATAACAAATTCATTAATGCGGGCGTTTTGCGCGCAATAGTTTAATAGTAAATTACCGATAAATGAGCCGATATCAAAGCCAACTGGACCAAAAAAGCCAAATTCAGGGTCGATCATCTTAGTGGTGTTTTGATCCACAAAAATACTACCGCTATGCATATCGCCATGCAGTAATGTTTGCGGGCATGATAAAAACCTCGCTTTAAGTTTTGCGATCGCTAAATGCAGCGTGGCATTATTTTGCAATTTACTAACTGTTTTATGTAGCTCGCTTGGGTAGTTGTTGCGCTCATGTTCACGCAGAATATCGTTAAAAAATAGGTCTTCAGTAATTTGGCACAATTCAGGGTTAGTAAACTGACTGACTTTGGCTTTTTTATCTTGTGCGGCTAAGTAAAAATCTGAGTTATAAAAGCCGGTATGGCTGAGGTAATGAGCAACATGTTGGCCTAATAGCGGAAATTGCTCTGCGTTTATTTGTGCGCTGCGCAAAATTTGTAAGTGCCCGAGATCTTCTAAAATAGTCAGCGCTTGCTCTGGATTGTGGTGTAAAACTTTTGCCGTGTAGTCAGGACTTAATGCACCGTGATTGATTAAAACCTCAGCTTCAATACGTGCTCGATCAAGCGTTAATGGCCATGATTCACCCACACAACGGGCATAAGGCAAGGCTTGCTTTAAAATAATGCTATTATTTTGCTTGTCGCTTATTCTAAATACCAGATTTAAATTACCATCGCCAAACTCATACGCCGATAACGTTTGGTCAGGATCAAACAAATCATATCCATCTTTAGTTACAAGATTTTTAATATAATCAATTGCATGCTGTGCATTAAAAGCAACGTATTCGGCCATCGGCGTACTCTCAGAAAGTGATAAACGATAGCATTCTATACCTGCAACCGTTTAGATGTCTACACTTCTGGGTTGTGCGTTTTAAAAACTACTGTAAAATAGCCGCAGCCTTAAGATTATTCTGGATCAACTATGCAAAACCTCGTCGCAAGCAGTTTGAAATATCAAAACAATACACTCAGTGTGTTAGACCAATATTTATTGCCGCATCAGCAGGTATGGCATGTGTGTGATGATGTAGCCACTATGAGAGACTTAATCTTAAGCTTAAAAATACGTGGTGCGCCGTTGATTGGCTTAGGAGCGAGCTTGCTGGTAGCTCATTTGGCGGAGCAAGACACTGCAAAAGCGACCTTAGCTAAGGCTATTGATGATCTAGAAGCCACCCGACCAACCGCAGTAAACTTAATGCATTGCATGGCAAAGTTACGCATTGCGTTACAGCAAGATGATTATGTAACGGCAATTGTAACTGCTGCCGTAACTTTGTTTAATGACGATATCGCCTTGTGTGAAAGTATGGCGAATCATGGTGCCGCGCTGGTTAACAGTGGTGATAATATTCTTACGCATTGCAATACCGGCGCGTTAGCGACTGCGGGTATTGGTACCGCTTTGGGTGTTATTTATAAAGCCCAGCAGCAACATGGCGATATTCATGTTTGGGTTGATGAAACACGGCCATTACTGCAAGGCGGGCGTTTAACTGCGTTTGAGCTCGAGCGCAGGCAAGTACCTTACACCTTGATTTGCGATAATATGGCAGCAAGTTTAATGGCTGCAGGTAAGGTGGATAAAATCTTTGTTGGCGCTGATCGTATTGCCGCCAACGGTGATTTTGCTAATAAAGTGGGCACTTATAATTTAGCGGTGTTGGCGCATTTTCATAACATCCCATTTTATGTCGTCGCACCCTTAACCACTTTAGATGTAAATACAGCATGCGGCGCAGAGATTGAAATAGAACAACGTAATAGCGCTGAGGTACGTGGTGTTAGCGGAAGTTTTGGTGAAGCGTTATGGGCACCAACAAATGCTAACGTTTACAACCCCGCATTTGATGTGACTCCAGCCACACTTATTACTGGTTGGGTGTTAGATACAGGCGTCTATAACCAACAACAAGTGTTAGCTGGTGAATTACAAAGGCTGGTTTAACAGCCTTTTGCCACATATACCCATGCATTAATTCCGCTGCTAAATGACTCTTCTATACGGATATAGTCATCAACTTCATAGCTGTCTGCATTGGCGAGCTCTTGCTCGGTGATGATAAAAATAGTGCCGGTTACGATATCTGCTGCAAGGCCAGTTTTAATTAATGCTGGATGAAACCGCTGGCCGCTGCTTTTCAGTACGGCGGCATCGGTGATCTCAACTTCGCCTACTACGTAACCTTGTAGCGTATCGGCTTGGCCCTCAAGTAAACGGCCAAAGGTATCAAGTTGGACTTGCTCAAGTTGTAGCGTACCGTACGAGAATAGCTTTTCCATTTAAACACCTTTATTAGTCCAATAACGGAAATTGTTTAGCAATCTCAGACTCGGTACTTTGTGCCACCCAGCCTTCAGTATTATTGAATAAGCGAATCGCGGTGAACTCCAGGATCGCTGCCCATATCAAACCAATGCGGGGTTAGCTCAGGAACTGAAATTAAATCACCCTGCTGGCAAAGCACTTGGTATATTTTGTCGTTAATATGTAGGCAAAATAGCCCTTGGCCTTTTACAAAAAAGCGCACTTCGTCTTCGCTGTGGGTATGTTCAAATAAAAACTTGGTACGTAACTCAGTGGCATTTGGGTTGCCTTTCGCCAGCGAAATAACATCTACAGTTTGATAGCCGCCTTGTTGCTTTAAACGTTCAATATCGTTGCTGTAGGCATTAATTATATCTTCATGGCTGGTATCTGCGTTAATAACTGCGTTTGCTTGCCACTGTTCAAAACGAACATTTACTTTATTCAGCTCAGCGGCAATTTGTGTTGTATCTTGGGTATTTAATAAGGCATTGCTGGCGTTACAATCAGCAAAAATAGTCAGTTGGCTCATGCTAAATGCTCCGCAGTAAATTGGCTGAAGTCGTTAATATAGTTATGTGTAGGAGAGCTTGCTTGACCATCGCGAATCAAGTGTAGGGTTTTTAAACCTGCGGCCTTAGCAGCATCGAGCTCTGCGGCTACATCACTTAAAAATAACACTTCGTTAGCGGCAAAAGGTAACTGGGTAATAATGTTCTCATAAGCGGTGGCTTCTTGCTTGGCACCCACGTTGGTATCAAAGTAATCTGTAAATAAGGAGCGAATATCGCCAAAGTCAGAATAGTTAAAAATTAAATGTTGAGCTTTCACTGAGCCTGATGAATACACGTAAAGCTGCTGGCCGGCTTGTTGCTGCGCAACTAAGAACTGGTAGGCATCTGGGTATAAATGGCCGGTAAAATCGCCATTTTCATAGCCAGTTTGCCAAATCAGGCCTTGTAACTGTTTTAATGGGGTGATTTTTTTATCGTCACGGATCCATTCCAGCAAAGTGTTAATTACCACATCGATGCTGGCATTCGGCTGATCAATAATCGCTTTTACGGCAGTAATTTGCTCTGCTACCGCACTTTGTGTTTGTTGAGCTTTTACAAATTCAGGAAGTTGTGCGGCGGCATACGGAAATAGCACCTCTTTAACAAACGAAATACGGGTGATTGTGCCTTCAATATCGGTCAGCAGCGCTTTGATCATGATTCTAATCCTACTAATTTTAAGCGTTCTAATTCACATGAAAATAAGAACTCAAGGCCTTCCAATTGACGGCGAACTTCAGCTATTGTGCGACCCACAACATACAGACCATGACCACGAATAAGCACACCATGTTCAATAGGGATATGTAGATGATGATCGCTGACTAATAAGCTGAGTCGGTCAATGTCTTGGTCGTTATCAAAAATTGGAATGCTTAAGGTGTCTAAATGCGAGGTTATGCCGGTTAATGATTTTTGCATTTCGTAGCCGTGTAAATCTAGGCTGTGGCCTTTAATAACTCGAGACAATACAGTCGCGGCGACAGAGTGTGTGTGCAATACATAATTAGCTGAAGGAATTAATCTATACATGCTTAAATGCAATTCAGTCTCGGCCGATGGCTTGGCTGCACTAGCACTGCGATTACCTGCGTGATCAAGCTCAATAAAGGTATGCGACCCTAATTGGCCTTTATCAAAACCGCTGGCAGTCACTACAAAGCCTGTATTAGTTCGTGCTGAAAAATTACCACCTGTGGCAGGTACCCAACCACGTTGACTGATCCATTTTCCTGCTTCTATAAGTTCTGAAATAGCGGTATTGTTATGCATACATTCCCCATACTGTTTTAGACGGCTATACTTCTGTTAAAAGCAATGATAGCATCGCTTTGGGCGCAAAACCATCATTAAGGGTAACCAGTGTTTGAAAGTAAATTGCCAAATTTAGGCACCAGTATTTTTAGTCAAATGACCGCTTTAGCAAATCAATTTAAAGCAATTAATTTATCGCAGGGTTTTCCTGAGTTTGATGCGCCAGAGTTACTTAAAAAACAACTTAATCATTATGTACTTGAAGGCGTTAACCAATATTCACCTTCATCAGGTGTACCGCGCTTGCAGCAACAAATCGCTCAATTGGTTAAGCGTAAATATGCAGCTCAAGTAGACGCAGCAGAGCAAGTAACAGTTACATCAGGGGCGACTGAGGCACTGTTTGTCGCCATTCAAGCGTTAGTGCGCAAAGGTGATGAGGTCATCGTATTTGACCCCGCGTATGATTCTTATCAGCCTGCGATTGAACTGGCTGGTGGCAAGTCAATTAATATTGCGTTGCAGGCTCCAAGCTATGCAACTGACTGGCAAACGGTAGCTGCGGCTATTAACAGTAAAACGCGGGCTATAATTATTAATACCCCACACAACCCAAGCGGTAAAACGTTAAAGCAACACGATATAAACGCCCTGAAAGCCTTGGTCTGCAAGCATGATTTGTATGTAATAAGTGATGAAGTATACGAGCACATTACTTTTGATAACCAGCCACACTTAAGTGTGCTACGTGATGAAGAATTGTTTGCCAAGAGTTTTGTGATCTCAAGCTTTGGTAAAACCTTTCACAGCACCGGCTGGAAAATGGGCTACTGTATTGCCCCAGCAGCACTTACGTTGGAGTTTCGTAAAATTCACCAATATGTGACCTTTTCAAGTTTTACGCCTGCGCAACATGCACTCGCCGATATGCTAGAGCAACAAGGTGAGCATGTAGATGAACTCAGTGAGTTTTACCAACAAAAGCGCGATGTGTTGAGCAATGCTCTCAAAGATAGCCGCTTTACTATTTTGCCTAGTGAAGGTACTTACTTTTTACTACTTGATTACAGTGATGTATCAGATCTCAATGATGTAGAGTTTTGCCACTGGCTAGTAGAGCAAGCTGGGGTTGCAGCTATTCCACTGAGCGTGTTTTATCAGCAACCAAGTAACGATAAAGTGATTCGTCTTTGTTTTGCTAAAAATGAGGCCACACTATTACAAGCGGCGGAGATTTTATGTCAACTTTAACCATAGCACTGATACAAACATCGCTTAATTGGTTAGATAAAGATGCTAACTTGACGTATTTTAGCAATAAAGTAGCCAATATAGATAAATCAGTAGAACTTATATTATTACCAGAAACATTCGCCACAGGGTTCGCTATTAACCTTGATTGCGCAGAGCCCGAAAATGGTACCGTGCTTAATTGGATGATTGCGACAGCCAACTCAGTCAATGCGGTGATAGCAGGCTCGGTGCTGGTGCAACAAGGTGATAAAAAAGCTAATCGCTTTTATTGGGTGTGGCCCAATGGTGAGGTTAAATTTTACGACAAGCGTCACTTATTTTGTTTAGGCAAAGAAGGCAACTTTGTGAAAGCAGGTGAGCAACGCGAAGTGTTTACTCTCAATGGTTTTAAAATTCTACCGCAAGTGTGTTACGACTTACGTTTTCCGGTATTTCAGCGCAGCCGTAATGATTACGACGTGATGATCAATGTAGCCAATTGGCCAGCAGTACGACGCAAAGTGTGGGATACCTTATTAATGGCCCGTGCAATGGAAAACCAATGCTATGTCATAGGTGTTAACCGTATTGGTGATGATGGTAATGGTGTTGCACATAATGGCGGCACAGCCGTGTATGATTTTAAAGGTGATACATTAGCTCAAGCAAAGGACAATGAAAGCTCTGTTTTGATCACGACACTTGAGAAAGAGCCACTTGAGGCATTTAAACAAAGTTTTCCTGCGTATTTAGATGCTGACGAGTTTATTTTGGAGTGTTGAAATAAAGTGCGGAGAAACACTCCGTAGCTTGGGTTGAGTATTACGAAACCCGAGGAGAAAAGAACGCTGCGAATAGGAAGGTTGTTACTTCAATTATCACCCTCCTTCATCGGTGTAAAGGTTACGGACATAAAATGATAGGCTTTTTAGACTGATATTTGTGTCAAACGTGGGGATAGGCTTGCTTACGTCCATGTAATCAACCGCTTCGCGGCGCTTGCAGCGGCCTAAAATGTTCCAGACATTTTGTCGAACCCTGGTCGAGGGTTCTCACCCGCCTTCAGCCATTTTTAATAACAAAAAAAGCCCCACAATAAATTGCGGGGCTTTCTTCGTTATTAAATGGCGGAGAAGGAGGGATTCGAACCCTCGATAGAGCTACAAACCCTATACTCCCTTAGCAGGGGAGCGCCTTCGGCCACTCGGCCACCTCTCCGGCGCATAAACTTTTCATTTTGATAGTCGAGTGAACCACCAAAAAGTAATAATGGTGGAGAGATAGGGATTTGAACCCTAGAGGGGCTATAAACCCCTGCCGGTTTTCAAGACCGGTGCATTCGACCACTCTGCCATCTCTCCGTTGGGAAAGAATAATACGCAGGTGATTGAGGTGTGTAAATAGGAAAAAAGATCGTTTGCTGGTTTTTTGTTCTAAAAAGAGAGTTTTTTTCTAAAAGGGGAGAGTTTTAATAGTTTTAAGAAGAGGTTGCAGCAAACGAGGGAGCTAAAGAAGTGTCTTCGTTTAGTGGTTGGGTGTTTGCTGCACCGCTAAAATAATCATGGTTGGGTGATTATTTGTATTGAATTACGCCGCCTAATGCGAGTGCTTTGCTGTATCGGTTGAGTCTAGCAAGCATTTTAGCTTTGCGATTACTTGATTTTACGGCAACATGGGTTGCTGCATTTTCATTTAATGTGTTTACTGGTTTCATTACTTTTGCTCCGGGTTATGTCTGTTTTGAGAACGGGGCTATTTTGACGTTAAATTGCACAAAAATAAAACGATAAAAAGTAAGGTGAACAGATAAGAAAAACTAATGCATTTTCTTGTCATTAACATGCGGTTAAGTTTCGTTTTTAAGTGTATTCTGCATAATTATGTGTTTTTGATTGTTGCTAAGACGCTTTTTGTGTAGGGTTTTTATAGGATTTATATTTTTTATATGCATTTCATAATGAATAAAGTGACTATTTATTCAGATTAATTTATTTTTTGTTTATATGTATTTTTACATAGTGATATAGGTTTGCCTATCAATGCTAATAATAATTAAGCCGAGTACGAAAAAAAATCATAAAAAAATGTGCATGTGGTTGTATAAAGAGTGCGAAAAAAGACAAATACAATTAGATATGTTTATCACCACTGGTAATTTTGCAGCAGACTGTGCGGCAATTGCAAAATTAGCAAAGCAGCATACGCGCGTGGTTGCGGTTGGGGGAGATGGCACATTGCATTTGACGGTCAATGGGTTAATTAATAGTGAGTGCTCGCTGGCGTTATTACCGCAAGGCACAGGCAATGACTTCGCTCGGGGCTTTGCTTGTAATATAAGTGATTGGCAAAATAGCATTTTTTCACTAAATGATGAGCCTATCGATATAGGGCAGATAAATGACCGCTACTTTATTAATGTTGCAGGGGTGGGGTTTGACGCTCATGTAGTTAAATCCTTGCAAGGTAAGCCTGCAATGTCTTCATTTGGCTATAGCTTTGCGGGGTTTAAACATTTACTCAGTTATAAACCGCATCGGTTGGTGGGTAACTTTGCAGGACAGTCAGTATCTCAGATTAATTTAATTACTGTGTTTGCTAATCATCGTTTCTTTGGCGGTGGGTTAGCCATTGCACCTAAGGCACAATTAAACAACGGCTTACTAGAGTGCTATGCTATGAGCGCGGGAGGGATGTTAGCAAATTTATATCACTTTTTGCGTTTACTATTACGTAATCACCACGGCATGAAGGGGCTTATCTATCAGCAAGTAAATAGTGCTGTCATCACAAGTGCTGGATTATTGATTGAAGCGGATGGAGAATTGGTAGGCAAAACACCAGCCATTATTACGGTTCACCCGCAGGCATTACGTTTCTGTACTCCTTTTAAGAGCAATAAAAAAGCGCCTAACAAGTAGGCGCTTTGGCGTTAGTTGCGCTATTGCGCATTCTAACTGGGGATGGAGCTTTTTTGTTGCAATGCTCTTGCTGCCAAAAAAAGCGTTAATACGTTTTGTTGGAGTGAGTACTATGGCATTACCAAGTAGTACTAAACTAAATCCTAAAAAGGTGTTGGCCTGCCAAATGAAACCTTCGAACAATGTGCTTAATGTCACAGCTACAAGTGGAAATAAAACGATAACGTAGCTTGCTCGTTCTGGGCCAATATTTTTAAGTAGTGCAAAATAGCAAGCAAAGGCAATAACAGTGCCAAAAATGGCTAAATACAGTAGTGAGTACCAATAGCTTGCTGGCGCTGAAAAACTCAAACTAGCGTCACTTAATAGTAAGTAGGCTAACAAGCCAACAGCGCTGTATAACATACCCCAGGCGTTGCCTTGCATTACGCCAATATGTTGTTTTGAGTTACGTACGCTTACCATGTTTCCCAATGAAGCCACAAAGGTGCCTGTAAGGGCAAGTAGTAAACCGACCAACACCTCATTATTCAAGTCGAATTGCTGTAATTGTGGCCAGAACAAGCAACCAATACCTATTACCCCGAGTAATGCACCAAAGTAAATGCGTTTAGCTATGGGCTTGCCAAAAAATAATCGGGTATTCACTATGTTCATCAAAAGTAATAATGAAAATGCAATTGAAGCCATGGCTGATGTTAAATGGTTTTGTGCCCAATACAGCATTAGGTAATTTAACCCGAAATTACATAATGCTAATAGAGCGAAGAAGCCATGATCTCGCTTATTGTAACGCATAGGCAGCTTCTTAACGCTTACCCATAACCACATTAAAATGGCGGCTAAGCCAAAGCGGTAAAATAGCGAGGTTTCAACTGCTATATCACCTAATTGAAATTCAATTGCGAGCCAGGTTGAACCCCAAATTAAAACGGTGACAATGTAAAGTGCGATACTTTTCATGGCTTTTTATCCAATGTGTTGACTAAGTGTGTATTCTAGTGCGCATGTGTATACTTAACATATACAGAAAACCATAAATGTAACCTATACAGATTTAGGTTCGTGAGGCCGTGCGATGTCATTAGTGATCAGTAAGAGTAAGCAAGAATTTTTATACCAACAGGTGATGCAGTTAGTTCGCGAACTGTGTGATCAAGGTACGTTGCTGCCGGGTGAAAAGTTACCTTCTCTGAGAAAAATGGCTGACAAATTAAATGTCAGTATTCCAACAGTTAAATTGGCTTATCAATCTTTGGAGTCGCAGGGATTGGTTGAGGCACGCGAAAAGTCAGGTTATTTCTTAAAGTCTGTTGCTATGCAGTCAGCCAGACCTAAGCGGGTTAAATTAAGCCGTGAGCCAGTGTCAGTTAACATGCAGGTATTAATTGAGCAGGTTTATGACGCTATCCATCAGGCAGATGTGGTGCCTTTTGGTATTGCAAACCCAGTGGCAGCTGCGCCGACCGACAAAATGCTTGCTCGGACTATGCGCCGAGTTATGTCGATGGCAGGTAGTCGAGCAATTAATTATGGGGCGATTGATGGCTATGCGCCGTTAAAGCAGCAATTGGTTAGACGTTATTTAGATTTTGGTATTGGAGTTGATAGCCAAGAGTTGGTGATCACCAATGGTGCCCAAGAAGCATTAACCATAGCGTTAAAGTGTGTCGCAAAAAGCGGGGGATATTATCGCGATCGAGTCGCCATGCTATTTCGGCATAATTGAACTGATCGAAAGTTTAGGGCTAAAAGCATTGGAGATCCCTTTGTGTCCAGATGATGGGATCTGGCTTGATGATCTAAATCAGGCTTTACAAGATCATGATATAAAAGCCTGTGTGTTTTCAACGGCGATCAATAATCCGGTGGGGAGCTTTATGCCGGATCATAAACGTAAAAAGTTGGTTGAGCTGTTAGAATCACAGGATGTGGTATTAATTGAAGATGATGTATACGGTGATTTGCATTTTGGCGCTGCACGGGGCACACCCGCTCAAGCGTATTCCACAAAAGGCTTAGTGTTAACATGTGCGTCGTTCTCCAAAACAGCGGCACCGAGTTATCGAGTAGGCTGGTTGATCGCCGGTAAGTTTGCTGCACAAGCACGTCGTTTTAAGCGAGCATTTAGCTGTTCAACATCGTTGATCAATCAATGGACGTTATATGAGTTTGTTGCCAGTGGAGAGTACGAACGAAATTTAAAATTACTCAGACAAACGCTGCGCAGTAATAAGGAGCGAATGATCTGGTGTTTACAACAGACCTTTCCTAGCTCTGTAAGAGTAAGCGATCCGCAAGGTGGTTGTGTAGTGTGGATTGATTTAGGTAAAAATTACGATAGTGTAAAGTTATTTCAATTAGCATTAGAACACGGTATTAGCATCACACCGGGGTATATTTTTTCTGCAACCAATAAGTATCGCAACTGTATTCGTTTAAGTTATGGCCTACCGTGGGGTGATCGCTTGGAGCAAGCAATTAGTAAATTAGGAGAGCTGTTACCTTTGGCTAAAAAGTAAAAAAGCAGCAGGGACTGTTAAGGCCAAATGCTGCTAAAGGGATATCAAACTATATTGATTTAATTACTTTTCTTATAGCTAAATAGTTGGTAATTTTTAAGTTCAGGTACCAGTTGTACAAGTTGCAACTCTTGTTCTGCAATAGTTGAAAAATTTCCACACAATGCATCGGCACGCTTTTCAAGTTGATTGGCTTGTAATTCTACTTTTTGCTCTATTTGCGAGCCCATGTTTTCCATGCGTTGTTCAAATGCTTGCATATCACCACCAGAACCCATTAATTCAGATCCTAATGCCATCAATATACTGCCCATCGATTGCATCATGGCTGATTCTACAGCGCTTTCAATTTGCTCATCAAAGTGGCTTTCAAAGTTTTCACCAAATTCATTAAAGCTTTGCTGGCCCATGACGAAGGCACCTTGCTGATAAAATGTATTTTCTACTTCAACCTCAATATCTGCCATAAACTCATTAATGCTATCCAACCCTTGAATGTTAAACGCACTAGCGACTTCTTCAATGGCGACGCCCGCTATTTTTACACCTTCAAGCGCAATATCCGCAACTTCAGGTAGTTGGCTACGTAAGCTGTCTGAATAAGCGCTGATTGCTTGACGTTGTTCACTATCAAGGACAAGTGTTTGGCCGTCAATGATTAACTTGCCATTATTACTGAAAACCATACTGTGATTATCTGCGGTAAAAATTTCTAATTCACTTGGCCTGATTCGAACATCATTTTGAAATTCGACTTCACATGAATCACCACTAAATGAGATGTTGGTATCGTGATCGTCATGAGCCATTGCACCTGTAGCTATAAATAAAGAACCGACTAGAAGTAATTTTTTCATTTTTATAATCCTGCTAAGTGTTGAATTTAACTTTTGTTGATAAAGAGATATCAAGTTTGGTGCCAATAATTAAAATCATTTAAAAACAATGCTTTAATTGTTTTCAATGCTAAATGATAGAATTCTTTTATTTTAAAATTTACTATTAATTAGTCATTTTGACCAAAAATTATAAATGCATAAAAGATGTTTATCGTTTCGATAAAAAACTCTCACTTCCCAGAACTCAAATTAAGCGCTATTTATTCACATTACTGACATACCTTCTTTATAAGATAGAAGGGTGGCTGTATTTGATGCTTTTTTATACTTTAAAAAGCACTAAACTTTTTAACTTTACCAATGTCTGTACTAAGCTGGCATTGGTCTCAAACACTTTATGGAGTGGGTTGTGGGTAAGACATTTAGTTACGATGCGCTAGATGATGATTTTGTTGAAGATGAGTACGAAATGGTTGGGCGCAATCAACACGACAAAAAAAAGCAAAAGGTGAAGAAAAAGTTGGAAGACTACCTTGAGCAAAAACGCTTACGTAAAAACTTAGGCGATGATGACTTCGATGAGTATTTAAACAACTAATTTTATTGATTTTTCAGCCGTTTAAGACTGAGCTAAAGGCTGCTAGCGAGTGCAAGCAGCCTTTGAGTATTAGTTTTTTAAATTAAGTGCTTGTCTAATGCTGCTCTCTATTTGCTGTGGTTTAGTAAATGGTGCAAAGCGTTTTATTGCATTACCCTCTTTACCAATTAAAAATTTAGTAAAATTCCACTTTATCTTACGTGTTAAAAACCCAGGTAAAGCAGATTTTAAATGCCTAAACACAGGGTGAGCGTGTTCACCGTTGACATCGACCTTGCTCATTATTTGAAAGTCGACGCCATAATTAATTAAACACTCTTGTTTAATTTGCGTTGCATCACCGGGTTCTTGTTTGCCAAACTGATTGCAAGGAAAGCCAATTATCACTAGGCCTTGTTGGTGGTACTTTTCATGCAGTGCTTGTAAGCCAGCATAGTGCGGGGTGAAGCCGCATTGGCTTGCGGTGTTGACCACAAGTACAACCTTGTCTTTAAAGTCATTAAACTCAATAGATTGCCCTTGCAGGCTGGTGGCGCTAAGCTGATAAAAGTCATTCATGTTAAAGATTTTTTTATTTTTGTTTGTCAAAGTTTATCCTGTGTAGCGACAGACTTAAAGCCTAATTTTTAGTCATCAGAAAAACTAGCTAATAAGTATTCAATTAGTAATCGAACACGGTACGGCATTAAATCTTTGCGTGGATACACCAGCCATGATGCATTATCGGTTACTTGGAATTCATCAAGTAAAGTGACTAGCTGACCTTGTTGTACGTAGGGCTGAACAATATCACTGGCTAAGTGGGCAATACCCAAACCTGCCAAAGTAGCGCTGAGTAATGCTCTTGGGTGATTACTACGCCAATTACCATTTATTTTTACTTCTTTTAAGTCACCTGCAAAACTAAACCGCCAGCGCTTACCCATGGCAACTAAGCAATTGTGATTTATCAGTTGTAATGGTGTGGTGGGAGATGTGTGATGCTCTAAGTATTCAGGGCTTGCAACTAAGGTCATTACCCGTGGGCATAGTGGTCGGGCAATTAAGTTTGAGTCTTGCATGCGACCAAAGCGAATTGCTAAGTCAAAACCTTCTTCGACTAAATCAACATTACGATTGTTAAAGTCCATATCTACCTCGACTTCAGGGTAACGCTTTACAAATTCAACAATTTTCGAGGCCACATTGGTTGCGACAAACTCACCTGCACCCGTAATACGAATAAGGCCTTTTGGCTTGCGCTGCTCACCTTGCAATTGGGTGTTGGCATCAATTAACTCTTGTTTAATTGCTTTGAGTTTGATGGCGTATTCACGCCCGGCGTCGGTGAGACTAATTTTGCGAGTGGTGCGTTGAAATAATACTGAGCCTAAACGGTTTTCCAATTGCTGAACCTGACGGCTAATATGGGATGTTGAAACTTCCATCGCTTTTGCGGCGTGAGTAAAGCTGCCATGCTCAACAACATGTAAAAATTCATCTAGGCCTTGCCACATTATTTTATCTCATAAGGTAAGTAATATAAGTATATTGCATTAATTATTGCAGCTGTGCAAAAGTGATTGTCTGATTCTCGTCTTTAATTTAGCGTTTAAACACTTACAATTACTTGGTCACCAAAAATATATTATTCAAGCATTGGAGCAAGCATGTTAAATTTTAGTTTTGTAAACCCAACCAAAATCCATTTTGGCGAGCAACAAATCGCGAAAATTAAAAGTGAAATCCCAGCAGATGCCAAAGTACTAGTTACTTATGGTGGCGGGAGTATTAAAAGTAATGGTGTTTACGATCAGGTTGTTGAGGCCCTTAATGAGCATACTTGGTTTGAATTTACAGGCATAGAGCCAAATCCAAGCTACCAAACATGTATGAAAGCAGTTAGCGTAGTAAAGGAAAAGCAAATTGATTTCATCCTTGCTGTGGGTGGTGGGTCAGTTATTGATGGCAGTAAATTTATAGCTGCAGCAGCAAATTATGATGGTGAACCGTGGGATATTCTTGCTAAGGGCGGCGAAATTAAATCAGCTATTGCTCTGGGGGCGGTATTAACGTTACCGGCGACCGGTTCAGAATCAAACGGCAATAGCGTTGTTTCGAATCTTGAAAGTCACGATAAACTACCATTTGCGAGCCCCTTAGTGCTGCCAAAATTTGCAGTACTTGACCCTGCGGTAACTTACTCGCTGCCAAAGCGTCAAGTAGCTAATGGGATTGTTGATGCATTTGTGCATACGATGGAGCAGTATTTAACCTATGATGTAGGCGGCAAGCTGCAGGATAGGTTTGCTGAAGGTATTCTTATGACCTTAATGGAAGAAGGTCCTAAAGCATTTAGCGAGCCTGACAACTACCAAGTGCGTGCTAATATTATGTGGTCAGCGACAATGGCGTTAAATGGCCTGATCGGAGCCGGTGTACCTCAAGACTGGGCGACTCATATGTTAGGCCATGAAATGACGGCAGTCTACGGGCTTGATCATGCGCAAACACTAGCGATTGTTTTGCCTCGTATGATGGCTGAACAAAAAGAGGCGAAGCGCGGTAAAATTTTACAGTATGCGGAGCGTGTTTTAGAGCTTGATATTACAGATGAAGAAGTGGCTATCGAGCAAGCAATTGCAGCAACAGAAGCGTTTTTCCACAGTGTTAATATGCCAACACGTCTAAGTGATTATGGACTTGGCGAAGAAGTTGCTGACAAAATCGTTACGCAACTAGAGCGCCATGGTATGACTGCCCTAGGTGAGCGAGAGCAAGTGACGTTAGATAAAAGTCGAGCAATTTTACTCGCCAGCGTTTAACACTCGTTTAGTTTAATATCAAAAATAGACCCATACCGACCAGTGTAGTGTAGTAAATATTGTGTGTTTTATACGCGACAATTATTGCAGCAATGGCAGCACTAAGGTATGGGTTTTGCCAATCAAGATTAATACCCTCCTCATTGACGAATACAATAGGTACCCATATTGCGGTAAGCACCGCAGGTGCACTAAAACTCAAAAATTGCTGCATTTTAGGACCTACTTTAAACGGTAGAGCGTGGTGCAAAAATAAGTAACGAGTAAAAAAGGTAATGCACGCCATCAGTAAAATAGTGGTCATCATAAGCTATGCTCCAATCGGCTTTGTATACGGCTGATCATATAACCTACAGTCATTGCGGTTAATGCCGCCGCCACTAACCATAATTCAAAGCCTTGGCTTTTTAATAGAGTAGCAAAAATACCTGCAGTAATTACGGTTGCTAATGTTGCTAGGTTTTTTATACCAGGAATAACTAAGGCGATAAAGGTGGCGGCTATAGCGAAGTCTAGCCCTAAGTTAGTTAAGTCAGGTAGCAGACTACCGGTAACAATGCCGATAAAAGTCCATAGATTCCATGCTATATAAAAACTAAACCCAGCGCTTAATGCATAGATCAATCGTGTTTTTGTACGATAGGCCTTACGGTGATGAGAAAATGCAAATAGCTCGTCAGTCAGAACAAAGCTAACTGGCAAACGCCAACGCAAAGGTTGGTCGATTACTTTATGGCGAATTGCTAAACCGTATAAAAAATGCCGAGAACTAATTATCAAAGTGGTAAATAAAATTGTTAGCAAGGGTGTGTTACCTGCTATTAGTTCAATGGCAACGAGTTGCGCCGACCCTGCGAATACCAGTAAAGACATAGCTTGAGTTTCAATTGCAGTAAAGCCATTTTGTACGGCTAAGGAGCCACATAATATGCCCCATGGGATCACAGCTAAACACAGTGGTAACATGTCTAAAAAGCCCTTTACTAAAGCGCGTTTTGTACTTAGTTTCATTATTGTTATTTATTATGAAGTTTATATTGGTAGTCTGCCATAGATCAATTAACTATGAATAGTAAAGATGCTAACTTAGTGAAAGTTTGGGATAATAATATTTTTATTTAAAGGGGTTGAGAATGGATAAGCTTAAGGTGTGGGATGGTTTTATTCGAAGTTTCCATTGGTTATTAGTTATTGCAATTGCCACTTTGTATTTCAGTGCTGAAGAAGGCATGCTCGAACTACACTTTGTTGCAGGTTTTTTTACTTTAGCGTTACTGCTTACCCGTTTAATTTGGGGGGTAATTGGTAGTAAAACTGCAAAACTCGCTGCACTTATTCATTCTCCACTGGCTGCCATAAAGTCATTTAAGCTTGGCGATACTAAGCCTGGACATGGGGCCGCTGGTAGCTATATGGTTATCGCATTTTTTATTTTGATTTTGACACAACTTATCAGCGGCCTAATGACCACTGACGACATTTTAACTGATGGACCGCTAGTACAATATGTATCGAGTAATATTGTTGAGTGGGCAGGTTGGGTGCATCATAGGAATTTTGATTTACTTTTCTACGCCATCATTTTGCACATTAGTGCGATTGTTATATACCGTTTAAAAGGCAAAAAGCTCGTCAAAGCGATGATCACAGGCAAAGCTGACGCTGAGCAAATGAACGAGCACAGCTCAGTAACTAAAGCACCTTGGGCTGCATTTGTCATTTTTGTAGTGCTATTGATTGTATTAATGACAACATGGGGTGCAGAGCCTTTAAGCTATTTATTTAGTTAAATTTTCTTTGAAAAGATAATAAAAACGGCGCTAAGAAGCGCCGTTTTTATTATTCAAATTGTTTATTAGTCTTTAAAAGACTTATGGCAATCTTTACAGCCTTTAGCCCAAGGGCCAAATGCTTTAGCAATGGCTTTTTTGTCACCACTTTGTGCCGCAACGGCTAATTCGTCAGCGTATTGCTGAAAAGTTGCGGCTTTTTTCATAAAGGTTTCGTTGTCACTCCAGATAGCCGGTAATGCAGAAGTATCACCTTTATCCGAGCCCTCAACAAATGCTTCCCATGGCATTTTCGATAATGCAGCTGCGTTATTTGCACGGTGCTTAAAACGCTCAGCATCAAACTCTACCTTACCTTTTAACATGTCGCCCATGTCACCAATTTGTACTCGGATCATAGAAAACGCTGCTTGACGATATTCGATTGCGTCTTTTGGCTCTTCAAATGCTGAATTAGCTGATGCGCCAAGTGTAAAAGTTGATAGGATAGCTCCTAAAAATACCTGCTTAAATTTCATTCCTTTTGCCCCTAAATAAATAATTTATTACCTGAATAGCTGTTGTATATCAGCACGTCAGAATATTCAAGTATATTGCGGTTAAACTTAACTGTTATTGAATTCAATGATTAAGGTTTAGGTTAGTCATTTATATCAATATCTGCAAATATCATTCCTCTGCGCATACTGCGCGTGGCTAGGAAGACTTCACCAAGCAGTGACATAAAAGCACAGATTAATAAAGCCATAGCGCCGACAAAGCAGCTGCCTATAGTCACCCCTAAGTTAATGGATTGGATGTGCGACAAAAATAATAACATGACCACTGCACACACTAATACTGCACTTAATACGCTTAAGCTAAATGCGATGTGAATACAGCGAGAACGTTTTAACAGGGCTCTAAGTTCGGTGGTAAGTGATAGGTTAAAATCTTCATCGATGCTTACTTTTAGTTTACGCTCAAGCTGGCGTGCGCGATCGGTGATACGCGCTAAGCGATTTGAAAGTACGCCTAAAGTTGCAGCGATCCCTGTGATCAAAAAAACCGGAGCAACGGCCGTTTGAATTACTTTGGCCATTGTTAATATGTTAATAACTTCGCTATCCATTTGTTTCCTTTTACTAAGTCTATGCTCTAATGTTTACAAAGCTTTACAATTAGTGAGTTTCTTTAAAATTCATAAATTACAATGATTTGCGATTTGTTTTTGATGCTTTTTGTGATTTTATGTAATTAATATGTAACTGCGTTGTTGTCAAACTTTGCTGTGTAGCTTTATATTAGGTCACGAAATGTAATTTTTAACCTACGTTAGACACAATAATACATAACTCATCCAGGGGAAACCATGTCTAGAAATCTAATAAAAAAAACAGCTGTTGCAACTGCTGTAACCAGCGTATTAATCGCAGGTGCTGCTAGTGCAAATACATTAAATCAAAGTGCGCTTAAGCACGTCAGCTATACACCTATTTCACAAGCCGATGTAGCAGAGAAAAAAGAACCGACATCATTTTTAGTTGTATTAAAAGCAACAACGGCAGCAGATATGATGGAGCAAGGCACGTATAGCGTATCGAGTGCTCGTACAAGCTATGACAATGTAGCTTCACTGCAAAGCCAAGTAAAAGACAAGCTGTTCTCTCTTGATAGCAACGTAAAAGTCCTTGGGGAAACCAAAATACTGGCTCCGACTCTTATTGTTCAAGCAAGCCCAGGTGCACTTGAAAAAATAAAGAACGACCCACGTGTAGAGCGCGTACTTCCAATGTTTGACTACGATCTTCATGTAGCAGCAACGGCTGATTATATTAAGGCTTCTCCTTTAGTAACTAACGGCACTGTCACTGGTTCTACTCAAACGGTTGCTGTGTTAGATACCGGTGTTGATTATACCCATTCTATCTTTGGTGGTGAAGGTACTGTTGAAGCATATGAAGCTGCACAAGCTGATCCAACATCTGTTACTTGGCCACAAGGGCAAGTAATGGGCGGCTACGACTTTATACGTGATGATGCCGATCCAATAGAACATGATCCTGAAGTAGTAATACCTGATGTCGATGAGCCAACAAGCCATGGTACGTCAGTTTCTCACTCAGTTACCGGTATAGCGCCAGAAGTTGAGCTTTATGTTTACTCTGTGTGTGGTGGTGGTTGCCCAAGCGCTGCGCAAGTATCAGCTCTTGAAGCGGCGATGGATCCAAATGGTGATGGCGATACCGCTGACCGCGTTGATGTTATTAATATGTCACTAGGTGGAGAGTTTGGTGATACTTATATTGGCGGTGGTACACAATTTTTAATCCAACAAGCTGTTGAAGCGGGTGTAAATGTTGTTATTTCTGCAGGTAATGATGGTGATAACCCGTTCCGTATTGGTGGTCCATCAACTACACCTAATGCATTGTCTGTTGGTGCAATGACTCACCCTGCTAATGATGTAGGTGTGGCATCAGGCACAGTAGCCGGTGAAGAAACAATTATTCAGCCTTCAGGCTTTGGCCCACAAACGGCTTTTGCAATGACAGAAGCGGATGCCGAAGTAGTATACCCAGAAGAAAATCAAGATGGCTGTGTTGAGTTTTCAGAAGAAACAGATTTTACAGGTAAAGCGGTAATCATAGATCGCGGTGCATGTAACTTTACTCAAAAAGTATTAAGTGCACAAAACCGTGGAGCGGCATTTGTATTTATCGCAAATAATGTTGACGATGGTACACCTGCACCAATGGGTGGTTTTGATGCTGCTGTTACCATTCCTAATGTAGGTATTAATTTTGCAGCTGGTGCAGCGATGAAAGCAGCATTAGAAGCAGGTGAAGTTGCAACTTATGATATTACCGTGGAGCGTAAAGTAACAGCAGGTGCTGTTGCATCGTTCTCATCGCGTGGTCCATCAATGGACGGCTTGTTAAAACCTGAAATTACAGCTCCTGGTACTGACATCATGGTTGCAGCTACAGGTACTCAAGATGGCCTTGCTCCAGCAACAGGTACTTCGTTCTCTGGTCCTATTACAGCAGGTGCAGTTGCACTTGTGCGTGAGGCTCACCCAGATCGTACTGCGCTTGAAATCAAAGCGACTATCATGAATGCGGCAGACTTAAATGTTACCGTTGACCCAGTTTCAATTAACCCTGATTCGCCACTTGCACCAATTAGCTCTATTGGAGCTGGTTTAGTTGATGTTGATAAAGCTGTGAGCTTACCGGTGGCAGCATGGGTTGAAGATGATGAATATCAAACTGCGCAAGCTGCATTATCGTTTGGTTTAGAGCGCATGACTGAAGCGACTAGCTTCATGAAAACTGTGACGCTTAAAAACTTCTCTGATGAAGATAAAACATACGACCTTCGTATTGAAGAGCGTTACATGAATGATGCAGACAGCGGCGCAGTGAGCTTCGATATCCCACGCAGTGTAACGGTTACAGCTAATTCAGAAACGACATTCGATGTAACGATGACTGTTGATCCAACTAAACTACATGAGTGGACTCTAGAAAACCCATTTGATGCTGATGATTTAGCAGCTCGCAGCCCTTCACTTACAATGGCAGAGTTTGATGGTGCACTCGTATTTGATGATACAGCAGATGCTGATTCAGACCACGCTTTACACCTTGTTTATCATGCACTACCGAAAGCAGGTGAAGAGCTTTCATTTGGTTTTGAGGAAGTTGATGGTGTAACGCAATTAGTCGTAGAAAATGTAGGGGCTTTACCTGTATCACCTATTGCAGAGCAAGTTGTAGCGACAAGCCCTGAAAATACTGATGCTGATTTTGATATTTTAAGCACGACGTTTGCAGCTTATGCATCTGAAAACTGTGACTCAGGTGTGTTTATTACATCTTCTATCCAGTTACGCGATGAGATTACTCATATGCGTCAAGTCGGTGTTCGTATGAACTTAGATACTGACAATGATGGTGTTTATGATCACTTCATGATGAACCTGAATGATGTCGGACAAACTGCTGCAGTACCTGGCCGTAGCCGTACATTAATTGGCACAATTGATGCTAATGGTGTTGACGGTTGGCAGTGGGGCACGCCAATGTTCCATGCTGCAGGTGAGAATACAGTTACTTTCTCTGGTTGTAGTGAGCTAATGGGCTTGAATGCAGATATGTTGGGCGGACAGGTTAATATTGCAGCTTCTGTAGGTTACCCTAGTTATCAAGCGGGCGTTTATTTTGAAACAGATACAGCAGTAGGCTCAACAACCTTTACAGGTAACCCTGTTGTTTCAATGCTTGCAACAGACAGCAGTGGTGACAAGTTAGCTTCTCTAGCACCTGGTCAAAAAGCAGTTGTACAATCAAGTGGTGCATTTGCACTAACATCGCCAGCAGGCACTAAAGTATATCTTACTGCACCACGAGACATTGCAGATGCACCAACAGTACCTAACCTAATAATTGAAGATTTCTCAGTTGATGAATCTATCCTAACGGGCTTGACAGTGGGTTCAATCACGTTTGATGGTGAAACGAATTTAGACATTGCTTACTTTGAAACGTTAAGTATGTCGGCACCGGGCTTAGTTGTTGATGCAGATACAGGTGATATCATCGTTGATGATATGGATGCACTTGATTCGGAGTCTGGTCTAACAGAAATTACTATTACAGTTAAAGCTGTTGATGTTATCGGTACTGAATCGGCGCCAGTTACATTCACAGTAACAATTAATAATGTGGCTGATGAGCAACCAGTTATTACCCCTGCACAACAATTCAATGTAATTGAGTCAGCAGCAGAAGGTACTGTAATAGGTCAACTTGATTACGAGTTGTTTGAAAGTGCCGCTACTATGATTAGCTCAACAAGCGTAAGTGGTACTGACGCAATTGAAGTGAATGAAATGGGTGAACTAGTTGTCACTGGTAGCTTAAATCATTATGCAACGCCAACTCTAGCTATCGACGTTACTATTACAGATGATTCTGGTATGGAATCTGAAGCAGTGACTGTTATGCTTAATGTTGAAATTGACCCAATGGCTCATGCGCCAATGATTGATATGAATCAACGATTCAGAATCGACGAAAATGTGGCGTTAGGTACAACTATTGGTACACTTGCTTTCTCTGACCCAGATGCTGATGTTTCTCCGGTTGAAAGCTTTATTGTAACTGGTAGCTACTTAGTTTCAGTTAACCCTGACGGTACTATCGTAACTGCAGGTGAGATTGACTATGAATTTGACCGTGAAATTGTGTTCAGCGTACAAGCAGTTGACAGCAAAGGTTATGTGTCAAACGCAGTTAGTGTTGAGATTGGTGTTAATAACTTACGTGCCGGTGACGACGATGATAATGATGCATCAGGCTCACTAGCTTGGTTATCATTACTAGTTGCACCATTTGCGTTTATGCGTCGTCGTAAACAAAAATAATAGTATAACTAGTAAATATTGATAGTTAATAAAGGGAGCTTCGGCTCCCTTTTTTACATTGTGTTACAAAGCGCTATTGGTAACATACAAGTACATATATATTATGGAACATGGAAAAATAATAATTTTAGGGAATACTATGAAAACTCTCCATTCTTTTGCGCTCGCAGCGCTATCTGTCGCTGTTTTATCGGCATGCGATAAAGCCCCAGAACAAAAAAAACAATCAACAATTAACAACACTCAAAGTGTGGCTGAGCAAACTCAAGTGATTGCGCCAGTGGCAAAAAAAGTGCCTCATGAAATGACCATACATGAGGATACTCGCATCGATAATTATTACTGGATGCGTGATGATGAACGTAAAGACCCTGCTGTTATTGCATACCTTAATGCTGAAAATGCTTACACCGACCAACAGCTCGCGCATACAAAAAATCTCCAGGCGACTTTATTTGAAGAGCTAAAAGGGCGAATTCAAAAAGATGATGATTCAGTGCCAACCAAAAGTGGTGACTATTTTTATTCATCACAAACGCGTGGTGATAATGAGTATCCAACTTATGTACGTAGCACTGATGCAGTAGGCTCTGATCAAACCGTTATTTTAGATGTAAATAAATTGGCTGAAGGCCATGATTATTATTCAGCGACGGGTCTGTCTGTCAGCCCTAACGGTAATCTCCTTGCGTATGGCGAAGACACTGTTAGTCGTCGTATTTATACAATTTTAGTAAAAGACTTAACCACGGGCGAGCTGTTAAAAGATAAGCTTGAGGGCACGAGTGGCGATATTGTTTGGGCCAATGACAATAAAACCTTTTACTACATCAAAAAAGACTTACAAACATTATTAGGTTATCAAGTATATCGTCATACGCTTGGGTCGGCGCAATCAGAAGATGAGCTAGTATACGAAGAAACCAATACCAGTTATTACACCGGCCTAGGTAAAAGTAAAGATAAGCAAGAAATTTATATTTGGCATGGTAGCACCAGTGCATCAGGTGTATCGGTTATCGATGCTAATAATATTAAAGCACAAGCTAAGCGCCTAATTGAGCGTGAAGAAAACCTTGAATACGATATATCTAAGCATGGTGATTGGTACTACATTGTAACGAATTTGAATGCCGTAAACTTTCAGCTCATGAAGGTACATAAAGACAAAGCACACGATAAAACGAATTGGCAAACGGTGATTGCACCGCGTGACGATATTAAACTCGAAGGAATTGATTTATTTGCCAATCACCTTGTTTATAAAGAGCGTGAAATGGGGCAATCTCGTTTAACTGTGCGTAATTTAACATCGGGCGATGAGCAAACATTGAGCTTCAATGATAGTAGTTATATGGTTCATGCTTATGGTAATAACGAGTTAGATAACCCAAGTTTACGTGTTTATTATGCCAGTATGACGACCCCGGGTACCTCATACGATATTGATTTAGATAGCGCTGAAAAAACCTTACTCAAACAGTTAAAAGTTGTCGGTGATTTTAATGCTGATAATTACGCATCGGAACGCTTATTTATTACTGCTCGAGATGGCGTGAAAGTACCGGTGAGCTTGGTTTATCGCAAAGACAAATTTAAACAAGACGGCACTAATCCATTATTGCAATATGCGTATGGTTCATACGGTGCGACAATGGATCCTAGCTTCTCAAGCTCTCGTTTAAGTTTACTCGATCGGGGTTTTGTATTTGCCATCGCTCACATTCGTGGTTCTCAAATGTTGGGGCGCCCTTGGTATGAAGATGGCAAACTACTTAATAAGAAGAATACGTTTAACGATTTCGTTGATGTCACTAAGGGCTTGGTAAAACAGCAATATGGCGATGAAAATCAGATATTTGCTATGGGTGGTAGCGCTGGAGGCTTATTAATGGGTGCAGTGGCTAATCAGGCTCCTGAGCTTTATCAGGGGATGGTAGCAGCAGTACCGTTTGTCGATGTGGTAACGACGATGCTTGATGCGAGTCTTCCGCTGACAACGAATGAGTATGGAGAATGGGGTAACCCGAATGACAAAGTGTATTATGACTACATGTTGTCGTATTCTCCTTATGATCAAGTAAGCAAACAAGCTTATCCAAATATGCTGGTGACAACAGGTCTACATGATTCACAAGTACAATACTTTGAACCAGCTAAATGGGTTGCTAAGCTGCGTGATTACAAAACAGATGATAATAAACTACTGTTTAAAATAGATATGGAAGCAGGGCATGGCGGCGCATCTGGTCGCTTTAAAAGCCTTGAAGATACTGCTTTAAATTATGCGTTTATACTTGATTTAGCTGGTATTAAAAACTAACTACAATAAAAATTAATTAATGTTCTAAAGGTATAGCCAACGGCTATGCCTTTATTTTTTGTGGCAAGTTAAAGCTAAACATTGTCCCTTTACCTATTTCACTTTGAACCTTTATTTCACTGTCCATAAGTTTTAGTAAGCCTTTGCAAATAGCGAGCCCTAAGCCACCTTGTTGGCGCCCTTCTTTATTGGAGTTGCTTGCTTGGTAATGAGCATTAAAGATAGCGTTCAGTTCATCATGTTTAATACCCACACCGGTATCAGAAACCTGCACAAATAATTGCTTTTGATCAATACGCTTAACGTGTACAGCTATGCTGCCGCCTGTAGGTGTGTGCCTTATTGCGTTATCGATTAAATTACTCAACACACGCTCAAGTTTTGCAATATCGGCAACGACAGGAAAATCGCAAATTGCAGGCTCTACGGTTAAATTAAGTCCTTTTTTCTCGGCGGTTAGAGAAAACTTGGCAATGCAATCGTAAATAAGCTCACCTAAATTAAAGGTTTCTTTGAGGATGTTTATTTCACCGCTTTCTAAATGGGCAAGCTCAAAAATTTGCTCAATAAGCTGTTTAAGCTGAGCGCAGTTATTAAGTGAAACATGCAAGTACTCATGTTGTTCTTTAGCACTTAATTGCGCCCCCGATTGATTAAGCACTTCTAAAAACCCCTGCAAAGAGGCAAGTGGCGTTCGTAAGTCGTGAGATAAATGGGTAAGAAGCTCCTTGCGCTGTTTATCGCTTTGCTCAAGAGCTTTAAATTGCTCGTCAATACGAGTAACCATAGCTTGAATGTTGCGGCCTAAACTGTGCACTTCGTTGTTTTTTGTGTTGAATAATTACTGAGTTTTGTATCGGTAATATTGTAATTAGCCGCTTCAATATTGCTTACATCACGGGCTAATCGCTGAATAGGATTGGTAAAAAAGCGCAGTAAAATAAGCATAGCAATCAGTAAAAATGCAAGTGCAGCTCCAAGCCATAATGCGGCAAGCCATAGTTTGTCATTATTTTTAATTGTGTTTAAAGAGGTATCGTAAGCTTCACCGCCAATAATTACATACAAGTACCCTTGCAGCTTATCGTTATTAAAAACAGGCGCTACGGAGAATATTTTTTGCTGCTCTTTATTTCTTGGGTTATCCCCATAAATTGGCGTTGTATCTGGGTTGTTAATCAGCTTTTTTAAGGGGGCTAAATTAATATGAGTGCGTTTAACTTTGCCAGGCTTTGCTGAGTAAGTGAGGATTTTTCCGTTTTCATCTACAAAATAAAACTCAAATGCGGGGCCTAGTAACATCAAAGTATGAAATAGGTTTTCTAGGGCTGCGTAGTCGTATACGCCTTCTTTTATTAATGGGTTATCTTGTACTAAATGCTCGGCAAGGGCTAAGTGCAGGTTTTGCTCGCCGTGATGCTTTGAGGTGAGCTCTAGTTGTTTACTCCAGCTATAAACGAGAGCGCAAATAAAGCAAAATATAATTACCAACGAGATGGCCAGTTTTTGATATAAAGAAAAATTAAGCATGTAAGTTACCCAAGTTGGCTTGGGTTAAGCTTATAGCCTACACCCCATACGGTTTCGATAATAGGCGCTTGATGGTGTAGCTCAAGTTTGGCACGTAGCCTATTTATATGTGAGTTAACGGTATGCTCGTATCCGCTGTGTTGATACCCCCATACTTTATCGAGCAATTGCTGACGGCTAAAAACATGGTTTGGGTGGCGGGCAAAATATACAAGTAAATCAAATTCAGTGGCGGTGAGGTTAAGTGCTTGTTCGTCTAAATAAACTTGATGTGAGCTAAATTCAATATTGAGTGAGCCTATATTTAGCGTTTGTTCGTTGCACGGGCTGTCGCTTTCGTTATTTTGAATCGCTAGAAGCTGTGAGCGATGGCGTAATTGTGTTTTAACTCGGGCTTGTAATTCGCGAGCAAAAAAGGGTTTGCAAATATAGTCATCAGCACCCATTTCAAGGCCAATTACACGGTCCATATCGCTACTGAGCGCAGTAAGTAAAATAACGCAAACGGTAGGGTAGTGCTCTTTAATTTTACGACATAGGCTTAAGCCATCCATTTGTGGTAGGTTTATATCCAGTAAAATGAGCCCGTAAGGTTGTTTTGCTATTTTTTTGAGTGCGAGTTCAGCGCTTACAACATGATCAACATGCAAATTTAACGAAGCAAGTTGAGTTGTTATTAATTGCCCTATTTCTCTATCGTCTTCTACTATCAGTATTTTTTCGTGCCGCATGGTTAACCTCGTAAAAAAGGGACATCCGTGTCGCCTCACTTCCCCATTACAAGCTGTTTTACTGTGTACGAGTAATCACGATTTTCGATACTGGGTTATCAAACTTTTGTACAGCACCTAGCGCTGAGGTTGATAAGCCATCTTGGTTAGACACAACACCTGAGTGCATTGTGATTATATCGGCAATATCGTCGCGTATTTCGTTAAACCCTTCGCCGCCAGCAGCGGGACCCGGCACAGTGTCAGCTGTTTCTGTATTCGCTTCCGTACCGGCATCGTAAGCTGGCGTTGTTCTTGATATTGAACTGCCTACTTCCAGTGTTGATACATCTACAGAACTAAGACCGGTAAAAGCGTCATTTGTATTCCCAAGCATTGCAGCAAAAGATAAATTAAGAACATCTTGTGCATCAACTAAGAGAGTTACAGAGGTTGTTTCGCCAGGGCCAATACCGCCTTCAGCCGAGACTGAAGCAAGTGCATTTTCGTCGCTAAGGTACTCTTCATTAGCGCCGCTTTCTGCAATCATTTCTAAACCAGCAGAAGCTGTCTCACCAAATTTCCATGGTGAGGTTTCATCAAATGCAATTACAGATAATGGTGATAGCGGTTGACCAGCTGTTAAGTTACTAAAAGTGATAGTAAACTCATAAACAACAGGTTCAGGTTCAGGTTCAACCACCACCACAGGTTCTTGATCTTCAATGGGGTCATTATTATCGTTATCACCGCATGCGGCTAGCGAGCTGGCTAACATTAAAATAAGGGCGCTTTTCTTAAAATTAGAAAGAGATGACATCATTAACTCTCCTATTTAACCGTCACAGTTAATTTTGCAACAGGGTTCAACCATCTGTGTACCGTGTTATTTAAATCACTATTTCCACCTTCTAGGTCGTCATCGCCTAGAGCACCCGGGTGAATGTGTACCATGGTATTAGTATCGCCAATAGAAATACCTGTACCGTTAGTGCCTGCTTGGCCGCCCGGCGCTGCAGGGATACCTAATACACCTGGTGCACCCGAGCCCTCTACTACAAGCTCGTTATTTGCTTCTGTACCTGCATCATAACCATTTAGATAAACAGTATAGGTGCCTGCTTCTGTTGGGACTTTCCAGCTATCTAGGCCTACAAACCCATCATTGGTTGGCAGTAACATAGCCGTTACAGATAGATATTCGTTACCATCGGTAGTTGTAAACTCTGCTGTTGCAGATGCTGCTGGTGCTAAAAGACCTGCCGCTGGGTTTTCCGCAATATCGCTGCTCGATGCTGACGCTTGAGTAACAAGCGCTGATATATCGCCGCCTTCAGCCATTGCTTGCAGTGCAGCAGAGGCTTCGGCTGCTACTTCAAATAACTTATCTTCACTGTCATGTGCTGTTATTAGTACCGGTGTAAAGTAAAGGCCTTTAGTAAGGTTAGTAATTTCTACTTCTAGCTCTGCTGCCAGTGTTGATTGGCTAGCCACTGCTAAAAGGGTTGCAACTGTAAATGTTGAAGCTTTCATTATTATTTCCTGTAAGTGATGATTCAGGCTAAGTATTGAATAACCACCTCAAGAAACTCTCACAAAGTTATCACTTTTTTATCACAGCGCTACCAGAGCACATTTTGTAGTATAAATTATTGCAGTTGTTTAATGTTTGTTGTGATCGGCGTTATTTTACTCCCTATCGTAGCTGTATTTTCATTCATTATGGTTGTGGTTGGAGCTATAAAAGCTAATGACGGTAAAGAGTTTAACTACCCAATTACGTTAAATTTGATAAAATAATTTATCAAATTAATTATAAGAACCCAGCAACATTGCTGGGTTTTTATTTGCTTAACCAATAGAGCAATATGGCGTATTTAAGCTTATTTTTAACGGCATTCATCTCGGCAACCTTATTACCTAGTTCTTCAGAGGTTGTGTTAATGGCCATGATAACGCAGGGAGACTACCTGCTTTGGCTATTGTGGTTGGCAGCCACTGTGGGTAATGTTTTAGGCAGTTGTATTAATTACTGGCTAGGTACGCAAGTAATGCGGTTTAAAGATCGTAAATGGTTTCCGGTTTCGCAAACAAATATAGACAAAGCCCAAGTGCGTTTTGAAAAATACGGTGTGTATAGTTTATTGTTTGCGTGGCTACCCATAGTAGGTGATCCGCTCACTGTTGTTGGGGGGATTTTTAAGGTTCGTTGGTGGACATTTATATGCTTGGTCGCACTTGGCAAAGGGGCACGCTATTTGATGGTGCTGGCCTTTGCCGTAGGCTTAGATAAAGTGATTTAAGGCTTCACCCAATCGAGTGTGAGGGACACTGAATCAGCGAAGCGTAACGCATGTGGTTTATCTACACGTGCTTTTGCATAATGTACGCTGTTGTGACTATGACAAGCTGCTAAAATCTCTGCCACGAGCTTTTCTAAAAGCAAAAAATGCCCGTTTTCTACTATGTTTATCACCTCTTTGGTGATCACTTTGTAGTTTAAAGCTTGATCAACCTCATCGGTTTCACACGCTTGCTCAGCAGGGTAATGGATTTCTAGATTAATCACGACATCTTGCTTTTTTCACGCTCTTCGGGATTAAAACCAATAAAAGTTCGCAGCCGCAAGTTAGTGACATTAATGATCGCATTGGCCATAGCTTAACCTTTTATCAATTGTAAAAACTCATTGCGGGTTTTAGGATCAGCCCTAAAGTTACCTAGCATAACCGATGTACGCATGCTTGAGTTTTGCTTTTCAACACCGCGCATCATCATACACATGTGTTTTGCTTCCACTATAACGCCAACACCTTTCGCGCCCGTAACTTCCTCAACAGCTTTGGCTATTTGATGGGTTAATTGTTCTTGAATTTGAAAACGTCGTGCGTACATATCTACAATACGTGCAAACTTAGATAAGCCTAATACTTTACCATTTGGAATATAGGCAATGTGGCAACGTCCAACAAAAGGCAATAGATGGTGCTCACACATTGAATAAAGCTCAATATCTTGGATCAAGACCATATCATCTGCATCTGATGTGAATACTGCATTATTGGTAATTTCATCGAGTGTTTCGCGATAGCCTTTGGTTAAATACTCCATCGCTTTAGCTGCGCGTTTTGGTGTATCAAGTAAGCCTTCGCGTTGCGGATCTTCACCCACAGCACTGATTATTTCTTGGTAGCTATTTTTTAATTCATTGTGCATAAAGTTCTCAATTTTTAAATACGTTATTTTAAATGTCTACCACCATCCACTGGAATTGACCGCCCAGTGATGTAGTGGCTATTTAGTAATAGTTCGACGCTGTTTATAATTTCTTGGCAACCTGGCTCAATACCCATCAGAGATTTTTTTAGCGTTTTTTTGCGATAAGCTTCATCGTCGTCCTGATTAAATATAATCAGTGAGGGGGCAATGGAGTTAACTTTAATTTGCGGTGCAAACTTAGCAGAAAAAAGATTTTGTTAGGTTATCCAGTGCAGCTTTACTTGCTGCATAGGCGAGATGTTTTGGGCTACCTGTTTCAACAACATAGTCAGTTAGATGAATAATATCAGCTGGGGTATGTTCATTGTTTTGATGCGCTAATAAAAGCTCAGCACAATTTAAATTAATTAAGTAAGGTGTTTTAGCATGTATGCGCATCATATTGTCGAACAAGTCAGCTCTATCAGGGTTATTCGCTTCGCAGTCCCAGCTAGATGCGTTATGAATAATTGCTTTTAGTGACTGAGTATGGCTTTTCAGCGTCGTTATAAATTCATTAATAGCTTCATCACTATTAAAATCAGCGGCAATACAGGTCGCGCCTTTTGCTGCTAATTCATCTATAGATTTGTGGCGGGTGCGATAGGTAATAATGATTTTTTGCCCTTGAGTGAGCAAATGCTGTGCTAGTGCTAGCCCAATTCGCTGGCCGGCACCCGTAATTAATATGGGAGATGTCATAAATATGGTTGTTCTCTGTTAAACGCTATGTATTAACTTGCGTTACTATAAACTAATTTACAGTATTATTTCACCCTCAGTGTTGTAGGGTTATTATGTGTTTTTACGGATTAATCTATTTATTCGATCAATGTATTAATTATTATCACTTTGCTGATGATTTTTTTAACAGCATAATAGGAGTGTAGTCTAGATAGAGTTGGTTCATTCCCTTGTTTACACATGTTTTAAAAATCAAGCCCTGGCTATTACCAGCAATCTTTATTGTAATTATTTACAGTGGCTTATTGATCAATCAAGGCTTCTCTGAGCTATTAAGTAATTTCATTGCACAAATAAGTATCGCTGTGACTATGGCCGCAGGCTCATTTGTTGCAGGTGGCACGGCGTTGGGTGGTGGAGCGGTCGCTTTTCCCGTAATGACCAAGTTACTCGTCATTGACCCCGCAACAGCTAAGGTATTCTCTTTAGCTATTCAAAGCTTTGGCATGAGCGCCGCCGCGATAACTATCATTTTTACTGGAATTAAGTTTTATCGCAATGTAGTGTTGGTAGCCGCTCCTATTGCTATAGTGGGTTCAAGTATAAGCTTGTTGTTTATTGCCGAGTATTTGCCAAGGTTAGTTGTTAAAGGAGTGTTTAGCTGCTTATTACTGTGCTTTGCATTAACGTTGTTATGGCGCTTATATCACAGGCGTCAGTATGTCTGTAGTGAGACAGCTATCTGCGTTGATTATGTCTCGCTCGCTGTTGTTGCCTTTGTTGGCGGTTTAGCGTCGGGACTTGTTGGCTCTGGTGCTGATATCGCAATTTTTGCTTTATTAATTATTGCTTGCAATGCCAATATTCAAAAGGCGACGGCAACATCAGTATTAATAATGGCGCTCACTTCGGTGGTTTCAAGTGTAATTAATTACTACTTTCTAGATGTGATTAGCCAGCAAATCGAAGCTTATTTACTTGCCGCAATACCTGTTGTTGTTGTGGGGGCACCGCTTGGTGCATATTTATGTGCAAAAATGAAAAGTGGGCAATTAATTGCGTTTTTATTGCTATTAATTGCCATTGAGGTGGTGTTTACTTTATACGAATTAACTCACAACTACTCTTCGTCATAAACAGTTGGAATGGCTTGGCGTTTGTGCTGAGTACGTAGGTATATAGCAATAAGTTTATCACTTACTTCATCGGTCACTGGCTTGCCTTCTAAAAAATCATCTATTTGCTCATAGCTAAGACCTAGCGCTTCTTCATCAGTTAAGCCTGGGCGGTCGCATTCTAAGTCAGCAGTTGGCGCTTTAGTTACCAGTAGCTCTGGAGCACCTAGCTCCTTAGCTAGCGCTCTAACTTGACGTTTTGATAAACCAAATAGTGGTGCTAAATCGCAAGCTCCATCACCAAACTTGGTATAAAAACCCGTAATGTTTTCAGCGCTGTGATCAGTGCCAACCACTAAGCCTTGAGTAAAACCGGCGATCTCATATTGCGCTATCATGCGCTGACGCGCTTTAACATTACCTTTAATAAAGTCGACTTGGGCTTGTTCTGGCACGGTTTCACCACAGCCTACAATCGCCGCGAGAGCCTGTTCATGCATCCCATCTGCCGCGGGTTTGATATTGACGGTTAAGCGCTTACTCGGTTGAATAAAATCAACGGCTAGTTGGGCTTCGTCTTCATCGGCTTGTATTCCATAAGGTAAGCGTACAGCGATAAATTGGTATTTATCAGTATTTTGCTCTTCATTTAACTGGTTAACAGCAAGTTGGCACAAACGGCCACAGGTTGACGAGTCAACGCCGCCGCTAATCCCTAATACCAATGAGCGAGAATGTGCCGCAACAAGGCGATTTTTGATAAAACTAACACGGCGGTTAATTTCATTACTTATATCTATATTTGGCTGAACTTTCATTTCTGCCACGATGTTGGCACGCATTAATAGCTCCTGATTATTTAAGGGGGTTGAGTATATTATGTTATTCATAGCGCTTAATTTAAAGCCCTAAATGTTGCTTAATTTTTTGTAATTCAGTTTTCAACGTGTCTATTTCAGCAAGTAATTCGTCCATTTCTTGCGTTTTTAATTGTGTTGGCTCAGGCTCGTCTGACACAGCATACTCAACGTTTGGTGAATCAGTGAATAAATGACTGTAACGGCTTTCTCTTTTACCTGCTTCTCGCGGGTGTTTGATTATATATTCTTGCGAGATAAGCGCATTAAGAGCGGCTTCCACTTCAGCGACATTAGAAAAATCGGCAAGGCGATTACTCCGGGTCCTCAATTCTCCCGGTGTTTGTGCTCCACGTAATAACATTAAGCATATAATTGCACGCTCTTGCTCAGTAAACTTGAGGCTGCCAAATTCAGTATTACAAAACCTGTGTGCATATTTACTCACACGCCCTGATAAGCCCTCATCTTTGGTAACGAGGCGTCGTGCTTCAAGTTCGTCTAAGGTGTTCTGCACTTGGTTTTGTGTTAAACAAAGCACAGGTTCCCTGTTAGATTTTTGGTTGCACGCATTTACAAGGCTGTTTAAAGACAGTGGGTAGTGCTCAGGGGTTGTACTTTGTTTTTCTAATAGGCAGCCTATAACACGCTGCTGGATGGCTGTTAATTCCATTATCTTTCCTTATTGTTTTTATTGACTAAGCCAATGCTCTAATTTGGGGTTTAGAGCATTAAAGTCTAGCGGCTTTGTAAGGTAGTCACTCATGCCTGCTGCTATGCACTTGTCTCTATCCCCCTGCATAGCGTTTGCAGTAAGCGCTATTATGGTAACATTCCTGTATTCTTCACCGGCTTCTCCCATTCGTATAGCTTGAGTTGCTTGGTAGCCATCCATTTCGGGCATCTGGCAATCCATTAATAACAGCTTATAAGGTGATTGAATATTGTTTTTTAACAGTGTAATTGCTTCTAAGCCATTCTGAGCAATATCAAAGTAAATACCAGCTTGTTTTAGCAAGGCGGAGGCGACGACTTGGTTAACTTTATTATCTTCAACTAATAGGACTTTAGTGACATTTGAAGAACTAGAAGTAGATGAATTGATTGCCGCTAGTGGGAGAATATTATTTTGCTGTTGCTCTACAAACTTATCATTCGCCAGTGAATCGAATAAATCTGAAGGGGTTAAAGGTTTGAAAATAATGCAGTCAGCTTCTATTGGTAAGTTCGCATTTTCTTGAGAAAAGCTCATCGGTGCCATTAATATTAGCTTTACTTTGTGGATTTTTAAGTAATTCTTAAGTTGATTTATGGCGTCGTTATTGACGTTTGAGAAGTAGTCATGGTCAACTATCAACGCGTCTATAACATCTAAAACTGTGCCTAGGTGCTCGCTTAGTGCGTTATAATCACTAATTATAGTCGGCTGCGCTCCCCATACAGTGAGTTGCTTATATGCAATTGAACTGTTTAGTGGGCAGCTATCTATAATTAATATGTGTTTGCCATTAATCAGATGGCTAGGCAAACTATTTTCTTGATTTAGAAGTGACTTCACTTTGATTGAGAAAGTAAACGTGCTGCCTTCTTCTGGCACACTAGTGACGTTGACCTCACCATTCATTAAATGACATAGCTGTTTAACAATCGCTAAACCTAGTCCGGTGCCACCATATTGACGGGTAGTTGAGGTATCTGCTTGAGTAAATGAGTCAAATAAATCAGCTTGTTTATCTGTATTAATGCCAATCCCCGTATCAACGATTGAACAATGTAAGAAGGTACCATCAGTGGTGTCTTTTAAGTCAGCAATAACAATTATTTCGCCATTTTCAGTAAATTTCACGGCATTACCTAGTAAATTATTAATAATCTGCCGTAATCTATTTGGATCGCTGCTAATTTCACTTATGTTGATTCTAGTTGCATCTAAAATGAGTTTGGTGTTGTTTTTTTCTGCTTTCAGAGCAAAAGATTCTACAACTTCCCCTAATAATTTAGGTAAATTAAAAGCAACATATTCAATATCCAGCTTACCCGCTTCAATTTTTGAGAAGTCTAAAATATCGTTAATGATATTTAGTAATGACTGACCAGAGGATTGCGCTAGTTGAATGTGGTGTAGTTGTTGTGGATCGAGTTGTGTTTGTTGCACAATATTAAGCATGCCTAATACACCGTTCATTGGTGTGCGAATCTCATGGCTCATACTCGCTAAAAACTCACCTTTTGCAGCTACTGCATACTCAGCGGCTTCTTTTTGCTGCAACCAACTGTTGCTCCGTTTCAATGCGCTGTTCACTTGAGTGTAAGCTGCCGATGAGGGCTGCAACAGCAATTAAAAAGCTTTCTTCATTACGAGACCAGTCTCGATAGTTATAACATTGCTCAGCACACACAATACCTATGGCTCCACTTCCCCCTACTATAGTAACAATTAACATGGATTCAATGTCTAATAAAGAGAGGTAAGAGTCGCAAAGTGGGGCAGTAAGTTCATGTGAGCATGCATTCGAAACTCTGATCACAGCCTGATTATCAATCGCAGTAAAGAAGGTGCTAATTTTATCCTTTTCCCACGCCTTAAAAGTTGTTCCATCTGGTAAAGAATTTCCGTAATAAGCATATGGCTGCAAGGTATCTCGATCGTCATTAAATAGCCAAATACTTGCTCGCTCAACCTTTAAAGCTTGGCATATAGCTTGAGTAATTACGTCTTTTGATTGCTTTAGATAACCTGTTAAAATTGCTTTATGTGATGTTAACGAAGCTAATGTCTCGTTGTGTAGAGCAATTTTATTATTCTCAAGCTCACTGCATTTACGAGAGTGTATATTTTGTAAGGAACCAAAAATACGTACGCAGTGACCATTACGCATTTCTGCTTCACCATGCACTAAAGCCCATATTGCTTGGCCATCCGAGTCGACTATTTCAATTTCAGCTTCATAATTTTCGCCAAATTTAATTGCTCGTTCTACCAGCTCTTTGATCGTGTCTCGGCTCTCGCCCTCTTTAAAATAGTTTAAATTAGTTGGCCAATCAGGCTGCTGTTCAAGAGGGTATTTAAATATCTTTTTAGTTGTGTCTGACCAATAAACTTGTTGGCTATCAAGGTTAAAAGACCAAGCGCCAATTTTGGCTAAGCTACTCATGGTGGTAAGCATTTTTTCACTTTGTTGCTGACGACTGAGCATTTTTAAAAAGAATAAACATGCCCAAATCAGTAGTCCAAAAATAGTAATAATCGCAAACCTAAGAGGCCAAACTGTTGATGCCGGAGGTGCCCAACCAGCTTTGGGGGCCACATATATTTCCCACTCACCGCCTTGAAACGTTAAATTTAACTGTAGTGGTGAACGTGTCAGAATGTCAGCATTACCAAAGAAGAAGTCGCCATTACTTCCCAGTCCATTTTGTCCTTGAATAGCTACATCAAAATTGTTTTTTAATTGGTTAAAGCCTGAGTTTTCGTAAATTTTCTCTATATCTAGAACAACTGATAGTAGCCCCCAAAATGAGTTGTCTTTGGTAAGATAAACGGGCACTCTGGCGATAAGAGCTTCTCCCCCTTGAATTAGTTTGAGAGGTCCTGCCATGACTATTTCATTACTATCTCGCGCTCGAATTGCGTCAGCACGCTGGTTGTCATTTTCTAAAAAATTAAGACCAATAGCCTTTTCATTACCCTTTAATGGATATGTCATACGAATAATCATGTTGGGTGCTGCACCAATGTTACGTAATTCAGAAGATGTAGCGAATAAAGGTTTTGCAATTTGTGTAAAACGTTGTTGGTCTAAGTTTGGCTCTGCAGCTACTGCTACACCAAGGCCACGAACAAGTTGAATATTTGATACCAAGGTTGATTCAAGCTGCGCTCTATAATTACTCACTTCAGACAAAATAAGTAAGCGATGAGCTTCTTTAGCACGATTATAGTTAATTCTATCGAGTACTACGCTGGTGATTAATATAAATAAAAGAGATAACCAAAACGCCAGCTTAAATTTTGATATTTGCATGTGGTCTTTAGTTGGTGACAATGGCATTGGCGTACGTACTTTTAAGATAAGGCACTTCAACTATAGCTAATTATTAGCGGAATTAAAAATCTCTACTAGAAATAAAAATATCAATATTCATCGAATTTTATTAGTGTTTTCAATAATATTGAAAATACGCATAAACATTTTTGGTTATATGAAAAGATTCATTCAAAATAACATTAATTTTTCATAAATCTGTGAGTATTATGGAGAAACTCAATAATTAAGGAATTTAGTTATGCTAAGGCTCATCAAGTGGTTGGTTTTAAGTGTACTCATTTTAGGTTTGGCGGCAACAGCTATTGTTTATGGTATCTTGTCACTGAGCTTACCAGCTATTGATGGTAAAGGGCGCAGCCAAGCAATAACCAACGAGGTACAGCTTGGGCGAGATAATCTAGGGCAAGCTGTTATAAATGCAAGTAATCGTAACGATGCTGCTTATGGGTTAGGCTTTGCTCATGGTCAAGATCGTTTTTTCCAAATGGATTTATTGCGCCGTAATGCTGCGGGTGAGCTGAGTGAATTATTCGGGGAGGCAGCGCTAGAGCTTGATAAAAAAATGCGTTTTCATCAACTACGCAAGCGCAGTGTGTCGATTGTTGAGCAGTTACCATTAAAAGATCAAGCCTTATTGCAAAGTTATGCCGCTGGAGTAAATGAGGGCTTAGCACAAGTTGGGTTTGCAAGCTTTGAATACTTATTAACAGGGGCAAAGCAAAAGCCTTGGCGTAGCGAAGATAGCTTATTGGTTATATACAGTATGTACTTGGACTTACAAACGGCCACTTTTGAGCGAGATCAAGCGCTCATTCAAATTGCTGATATTTATGGTATTGATATGGTGAAGTTTATAACACAACCCAGCCCATATCAGGCTCCACTTGATGGCAGCCAACTACCAGCGTATGAGCAGGGTATACCAGAGCTACCTACTCAACATAGTTATGTTTATCATCGTATTGAGGCCAACCAAGAGCGAGGAAGTAATAACTGGGCAGTCACTAATCAGTTAACCGCTAATGATGCTGCATTACTATCCGATGATATGCACTTGTCGATGGGCGTTCCCGTTATTTGGTATCGTGCGCAGCTTAATTATCAGCATGCCGGTCATGCTTATCAGGTAACCGGGGTATCTCTTCCTGGCGCGCCAGCCATTGTTGTTGGGACTAATAATAATGTTGCTTGGGGATTCACTAATGGTTATTTAGATACCGCTGATTGGGTTACTTTAACGAGCAGCAGTAAAACGTGGCAAGTAACTGAGCAAATAGCCCTACCTGATGGGCGCTTTGAGCCATATTTACTGACTATGAGTGAATATGGCCCTGTACGGGACATAAATGGTAAGCAGTTTGCCCTTAGCTGGGTTGCTCATATGCCTTATGCAGTGGATATGAACTTGCTGCAATTAGAGCAAGCTAAAACGGTAGATGATGCCCTTGCACTTGCCAGTGACGTCGGTATTCCTGTGCAAAACTTAATGGTTGTTGATAGTCAGGGGAGTGCTGCCTGGAAGCATATGGGAGCTATTCCTGCGCGTAAAAAGCCGAGTGAGTTGGCTGTTAGTGAAGCTGATTATTCCTCATTATGGCAGCAAAATGAGTCAGCTAGACCAAGTGTTAAAAACCCTACTGATGCGCGCTTATGGACAGGGAATTCACGTGTTGTATCGGTTGCGGATGATCTACGATTTGGCAACGGTGGTTATGCAATGGGAGCGCGTTCAGCGCAAATACGAGATAGGTTATTTGCACAAAATCACTTTGATGAAGCTGATTTTAATACGCTTCAACACGATAACGAAGCGCGCTTTTTAAAATCTTGGTACACTTTGTTATTAAGCCAATTAAGTAAACAAGCAGATACTAATCAGCAATACATAACGCTTCTTAATGATTGGCAAGCTTGTGCATGCCCAGATTCAATTGGCTATACTTTGGTAAGGGGCTTTCGTGATGAAATCATTAATATAGTATTTAGCCCATTGCAAACCCGGCTTAAGCAAGAAGCTGGCTCCCTTAGGTATATAAAACGAGATTTAGAACCGGCTGTTTGGCAGTTAATTAAGCAACAACCAACAAGCTGGTTGAGTCCTGATTATACTAGTTGGGATGAGCAATTAGCAGGTGCGTTTACAAAAACGATAGCAAATTTAACCAATAAATTTGGTAGTAATATGCAAAACTGGCGCTGGGGAGTAGTTAATGAGCTTGCCATTGAACATCCTTTTGCCCAGCAGATCCCTCAATTAAGTAAGTTATTAAATATGCCTAAAGCTCCCGGTTTTGGTGATAGTTTTATGCCAGCAGTGCAAGGTCCTAGTTTTGGGGCTTCACAGCGCTTTATAGCGCAACCGGGTCACTTAGAGAACGCAGTAATGGCTATACCAGGTGGGCAATCAGGTCATCCGCTTTCCCCGTTTTATAGAGCTGGCTTTAATGATTACATTGAAGCGAAGTTAACACCTTTGTTACCACAAGCTATCAATCACCAAATTGTTATTCAGCCTCAGTTGCGTGAATTCTGAGGATATTAAATTGATTCGCAGTGCTTATATAATGACGGCCATTGTTTTATGTTCTAGGGGCAGTGGCTGTGTTTTTATAAGCGGCTATTCAGGACCTTTCAATTACACTATTTTATCAATAAGAAAATAAATAATTATACCTTGTAGGTATAAGCTGTTTAAATGACAGGTAAGCAAAATAACTATGTCTTGCACCTCAAGGAGTTGTGTATGTCGGCAGAAAAAACCCATTTAGAAATTTGTAACTTAACCAAAGAGCAGTACCCACAAATTAAGACCTTAATGGATCAAGCCTATCCCGATTTGGGGGAGCATGGCCAACTCACACTATTTTTAGATTAATTGATCAATTTCCTGAAGGTCAATTAGGTATGGTTGACGACGGAGTCTTGGTCGGTATTGCGTTGAGTGTGCAAGTTGACTACGGGCGTTTTTCAAACCCCCATACTTATGAAGATATTGTAGATGGCCATGATCGCGTATTTAGTGATCCAGAAGGGGATGCTCTATATGGCTTGGATGTGGTTATTTCGTCTACCCACCGTGGTATGCGCTTAGGGCGTAGGCTTTACGATGCGCGTAAAGAGCTATGTCGCCAGTATAATTTACGTGCCATTTTAGCTGGGGGGCGTATTCCGTGTTATTACAATTACAGCAGTGAGATGACACCGACGCAGTACATCGAAAAGGTTGATCATAAAGAGCTGTATGATCCTATTTTGAGTTTCCAGTTATCGAATGACTTTCAAGTAAAGCGGTTACTCAAAAAGTACCTGCCAGAAGATCAAGAATCTGTAGGTTATGCCACCTTACTTGAGTGGAATAATATTATGTTTGAGCCGACAGACACGGTGCTTGAATCCACTAAATCGATTGTGCGCGTTGGCGCAGTACAATGGCAAATGCGGTGTGTAGAGTCGGTTGATGAACTGCTAAAACAAGTCGAATACTTTGTTGATACGGTCTCTGATTACAAAAGTGATTTTATTCTTTTCCCAGAATTTTTTAATGCACCTTTAATGGGCCTGACGGAACAAAGTAATCAAACCGAAGCAATTCGTTACTTAGCCGAATATACAGAAACCTTTCGTGATGCGATGTCACGTATGGCCATTGAATATAATGCAAATATTATCACTGGCTCGATGCCGTTGGCCGAAGGTGATAAAATATATAATGTCAGTTACTTATGTCATCGCAGTGGTAAAATTGATGAGCAACGTAAAATCCATATTACCCCGCATGAGCAAAATGACTGGGTGATTCAAGGCGGCGATAAAATTGCGGTATTTGATACTGATGCAGGCCGTGTTGGTATCCAAATTTGCTACGATGTTGAATTTCCTGAGTTGTCACGTATTTTGGCAAAACAAGGACTCGATATTCTATTCGTACCCTTTTGGACTGACACCAAAAATAGCTATTTACGGGTACGCCACTGCGCGCAAGCTCGTGCCATTGAAAACGAATGTTATGTGGTTATAGCCGGCTCTGTGGGTAATTTACCTGAAGTCGAAAGCCTTGATGTGCAATATTCACAATCAGCGGTATTAACACCGTCTGATTTTTCGTTCCCTCATGATGCTACGCTTAATGAAGCAACCCCCAATACTGAAATGTTATTATTTAGTGATTTAGATATGGATAAGCTGAAAATCCTTCATAGTGAAGGTACGGTGCGTAACTTAAAAGATCGTCGTGAAGATCTGTACGATGTAATATTGAAAAAGAGAGAAAATTAATGGCGTGGATTTACTTAATTATTGCTGGCTTGCTGGAAATTGGCTGGCCAGTAGGGTTAAAGATGTCGCAAGAGGGTGAAAACCGTTGGCTAGGAATTGCGATTGCGGTGGCGTTTATGGTCGCCAGTGGCTTTATGTTATGGCTAGCGCAACGTGATATTTCGATGGGGACCTCCTATGCGGTATGGACTGGTATAGGTGCAGCAGGGACATTCCTAGTCGGTATTTTATTTTATAACGATGCCGCGACATTCGGCCGTATTGCGGGTGTATTGATGATTATCAGCGGCGTGATCACCTTAAAAATTAGTCATTAACAGCAGAATTTAAACATTATAAGGCGGCCCTATTGTAGGCCGCTTTTTTACGTTGAGGGTAACATCACTAACACCGCAGCTATGGCAATCAATAGCAGCCCTGCGCTGTCTTGGCGTTTTAATGGTTGCTTGAGCCACAACACTGAGATCAAGATGGTAAAAAACACTTCCACTTGCCCTAAGGTTTTAACATAGGCGACATGTTGTAAGCTCATCGCACTAAACCAACCAATTGAACCAATACAGCTAAAAAAGCTGACTAAGAAAACCATTTTTTTGTAATGCCACATCTGTTTAATTGTTTGCGGCTCTTTAATTAGTAGGTAAACGAGTAATATCAAGCTTTGCAGACCAATGACAAACAGTAATACCCATGCTGCCGAATGTGGAAACAGTAAGCCTGAATTTAAGCTGGCTTCACGCACCCATAAAGATGTCAAAGCAAAGCAGCTACCGCACGCTAAACCAATTAATGCGGTAGTTAAGTTAAACTGTTTAACCTTGGCAATGCCACTAAGTAATAGCACGGCTATTGCACCGATAAATACACCAAGCCAACCAAGTAAACTCAGTGTTGAGCCGAAAAATAACACCCCTAAGATAGCTGCCACGAGTGCCTCGCTTTTAGCGAGACCTGCGCCTACAGCATAATTATTCATCTTAAAGAGTTTAACCATTAGCCCAGTAGCAACTATCTGCATAAGGCTAGCCCCAACAATGAAAAGCCAAAAAGCACTATTGAAAGTAGGTAAAGACGTCGGTTGATATTGATACAAAGAATAAAGGTAAATCGCCGCTATGGGGCTGGCAACTATGAATCGAGAGAGGGTAACACCTGCAAGGCTCATATCTGTACTGAGCTTACTTTGTAGCGCATTACGCCATGCCTGCATAAAAGCGGCTAAAAAAGTGAAAAATATCCAGACCATAATAAACTCAGCGTGTTCAAGGTAAAGCTAAATTACCAGCTGAGGCACTTTAACGCGAATCAATAATACGTAATATGAAAATATATCAGCTGCGACAATATGTCACAGTTTCAAAGTGCTAATACTGAGCTATAGTGACACTGATGTTATTGTTAGCCGCCATTGCTTAGTAAGTAATGGCGGCTTTTTTAATTTAATCTTTTTATTAATTGGCAAAAACGCTAAAGCAAGCGGCTTAAATAAGGCGCTTGCTTTAGGGTTTTCTATTACCACTTATTTAGCCGCAACAGTCACTTTTTCAATAAGGTCTTCTGATTTGTAATGCTTATCTATCGCGAAGTCTAGTTGCACCAATACATCTTTGAAGCCTGAATGTGAAGGCTTATATTGCCATTTCATTAATGCTTTTTTCGCCTCGCGGTTAAATACACCTGCAGGCTTTGCATTAACAACGGATACGTTTTCAGTATTTCCAGCTTGGTTTATATCGTATTTTAATACTACTGAACCGCTGATGCCTTGCTCTGCAGCTTGAATTGGGTAAACAGGTTCAATGCGCATAGTAGGTGAAATTGCATGTTTGTCTGTTTTAACTTCTGGTTGTTTTGCGCTAGCAAAGCTACTAAGCATGCCGGCAGCAAAAATCAGTAAAGCGGCCTTAGCAACGAATGAACTATTACCGTTGTGTTTAATTTGCTTGAGTCGTTGAAGCATCGTATTTTTATCTCCATAGTGTGAATAGGCCATCAAACCTGTGCGGGTATTAGCCGCGCAATTAATGAGGGCTTTGCTGTATAAAATTCGTTGATGTTTATTTTTTTGTCGCAAGTACGGTCTCATCGCATGAGAGTTCTTGTAAGCGACGAAAGCTCATGTAACCAAGCCATGCAATAGGGTTAAACCAAAATATGAGAGTGGCTAATAAGCACACCATATTAAGTAAGTTGTCTCTGCGTTTTATGTGGACTTGTTCGTGTTCGATTATCAATGCGAGAGATGCACGGTCTGTTTTTTGTAAATATCCCGTTGGCAGCACCAGTTGTGTGTTCAATAGGCCGATTACCATCGGTGTATTTACCGTGTCACTTTGCAATAGCGTAATATTAGGGGTTTGCTCAGCTAATTGCTTATTATGCAAAGGAGCCAGTTTTAGCTGTTTTATAAATTGCTTGTGTGTCATAACCGCGATTACCGCTAAAAAGCTAAATACCATGCTATACAGTAATACCCAGCTAATGCTGAAGTGACTGTTTACATGTTGATTCGGTGTAATCAACATCGTACTCATTGCCATATTTTGAATTGGCTTATAATGTTCTGGTAAGTTAACCAGTAGCAGTGAAAGCGGCACCAATAACCATAATTTATAAACAAAATCTGCACTAAGCCATTTTAATGAATAGCGCTCTAAAATGAGTAAACTCAGGATCAAAGTGGTTACTAATAGCTGTTGCTCAATAAGCCCGTTAAATGTGCTCTCTAACATGGTTGCGTCCTTACTTTTGTTGTTTTTCCCAGTCATCAATCACTTTTTTAAGTTCGTTGATGTCTTGTTGAGAAAGCTGCTCTGATTTTGCAAAACCACTGACGAGCGGTGCTATACGGCCACTGAAAAAGCGCTCAATAAAGTTTTGGCTTTCTTTTTGTGTATAGTCAGCGCGCTCCATGCAAGGAGTATAAATATACTGGCGGCCTTCTTTTTCAAAGCTAAGTGCACCTTTTTTAACTAAGCGGCCTAGTAATGTTTTGATGGTTTTTTCATGCCATTGCTTTTCATCGCTTAAGCGTGCAATGATTTGACTTGCTGTTGCCGGGTAGCTCAGCCAAAGTGCATCGATCACCTCAAATTCTGCTTTCGATAATTCAATCATTCATATATGCCTACAAGTGTAATCTTTAAATTAAGATTACACTTGTAATCATTATTTGCAACTACTTTTGTATAAAAAGTGATTAATTTTTTAAAATGTCGGATTTGCTAATTTTAAGGTAGCTGTTTTCAGCAAGGTTGAGGGTCGTTAAGTTAAGCTCACTAATTTGCTCTCGGTATAAATCAATAACCCGATAACCACAGTAATGCGCCATTTTACGAATTTGCCTGTTTAGCCCCTGTTTTAGGATGATAGTGAATTGATTCTCTGCGGTCTTTTCGACAATACAAGGCAAAGTTATTTGTTTATTTACAGGGACTCCCTTTGCCATTTTTTGGCAAAAATTATCATCCAGTGGTTTATCTACTCTAACAATATAACGTTTGGGCTGGTGGAAGTCAGGGTGAATGAGTTGATTACAAAACTCACCATCGTTGGTCAAAATAAGTAAGCCTCTTGAGTCTTTATCTAATCTCCCTATAGGGTAAACACGTGTTGTATTAGGTAAGTGGTGGATTAAACTGCTGGGGTCGGTGTGGTTTAGTTTGCAGTCAATGCCTACGGGTTTATGATAAGCAAAATAGACGTGTTTTGCCTTACCTTGAACACGATTACCGTTAACCACAATAAGGTCGTTATCATCAATGTGATCAATATGGTTTGCCGCACGGTTATTTACTGTGACTACGCCTTGATCAATGAGTCTCGATGCTTGTTTACGAGAGCATAAGCCCGCATGAGCGAGGTATTTGGCAAGACGGATTTTGTCAGTCATAAGTGTTATTAAAAATTCTAATTGATCAAAGTATAACAAAGCCACGTATTGAGCCTAACTATACTTTGCAAAAGAGTAAACTTATGGCGATTAAATTATCAGAGTTGGCTAATCACCAGCCTATTCAAAAAGTGATCGTACACTCCCTTGAAATGGCGCTTTATCAGGTTTCTGTAATGATCAATAATGTGGAATATTATGTTACAGATGAGCACGATGAGTTTATTCGTGGTCTGAGCCCATTACATATTCAAAAGCGATTAGAGCATTTAAGCTACGTGCAAATGGTATTACGCCATACCAGTGCATATGATGAAATGTGCGGTCAACCTGAAAAGACAGAAAGTAATATGCTTGAGGTTCCTTATGGAAAAAACCATTTGTATTGAGGCTAGAGCTTAAATGTATACCTTAGTTAAAGACGATTCAATTGAGCTAAATGCTCAGCTACGCTCAGAAATAGTCGCATTCAACAGCACACACTTTAACGCAGAGCGTATTCCTTTGGGCTTTAAGATAATTGAAAAAACGGACTTGGTAGCAGGAATTTCAGGGCACGTTTTTGGTAATTGGTTATTAATCAGTTGGCTCTGGTGTGATGAGAGATTTAGAGGTTGTGGTTTTGCCAAGCAGCTACTGAATGAAATGGAATTAGCCGCTGTAGAGCGCGGTGCAATTGTTGCGCAGCTTGATACACTAGATTTTCAAGCTAAGCCGTTTTACGAGAAAAACGGCTATAGTATTAAGTATCAACTTAATAATTATCCGCGCTCTGGTACGCGCTACTTTATGGAGAAAGTACTTTAATTTTTGCTCGTTAGGACCTGCTTTTCATCAAAAGTAATCCCTAAAAATGGGGTGACTTCTGGCGCGAGCGTAAAAGTGCGAATATTCATGTGATCTTCGCCATGTGGATTACCTAATACCTCATCACGATAAAAAGCGCCAAAGCAATCCAAGGTATTTTGTTTGCTAAGCTGATTCAGTTTCGCGAAGGCAAAAATTTTACATGAACCATTATTTTCATTAGCACCACTAACCAACCCATGATTATTAAAACCCGATGGCGTAAATGTGTAATTGTTGTCTATTACAGCCATTGTATCGGTAAATGCAATACTTTGCGGGTCATTGGCTAAATTGCTGAGAAAATCGTTGAGGTTCATAGCTATCCTTAATTTATTGTTTGTCTAACTCTAGCTGATTTGTTTGCTGATTAATATTAAATTTAAAATGCTGCAAAAAGTTCATCCCTAGCAAACCGTGTCCTGAATGTTGGCTGATAGCTAAAATATCAAAATCAGTTAGTACTTGTTGGCCAATTTTAATTGATTCAACGCGGTATCGTTGTGCGGTAGTTTTGCCGTTAGCTGTGTTTACCGTCATGGTGCCTAAATATTCAGGCGTTGGGTAAAGAGCATCAATCACTGTTTGCGGTAAAACGGTGAGGCTGGCGCCGGTATCAATCATTAATTGCGTGTTTAATGCGTCATTCACGGTAATATCAAGTAAATAATGTGCTCCGTGTTTAGTCAGTGGTACTAAATCGACTTCTGAGTAAGCATTGTTAATTAAAGTTTGTAGCTCACTTGCTTGGGATTTGAGCGGATTCTCTTCATCCAGTCTATCTAGATTACTCTGCGCGCTGACTAAATCACCCAGTTGATAAAATGCATTTGCTTGTGCCATTAAGTAGTAGGGGTTTTCACTGCTGTAATCTAACCATACAGCCGTTTGATTAACTATTTCTTGCCATGCCTCTCGCTTATTTAGGGTATTTATTTGGGCTTGCGTTAATTGAGTTAAACGCATGGAGACGGCGGCTTGCTCTGCTTCATTCGTCATGGCTTGTAGAGTAAAAAGTGCCACGATAGCTTGATGAGGCTGCTGGTTTTTAACTAAGCGCTCAACATCTAATTGCAGCATTTTTATATCATAAGGAAAACTACTTAAAAATGCGTATAAGAAGGCTTCACTGGTTGTTAGTTCATTATTAAGCAGCCAGCTATCAAGTGTATCTAACCAGCTAGAATAAAGCTGCTCAGCTTCTAGTGGGTGTGAGTTGATCAATTGTTGATAGCTTGCTACAGCTGCAGTAAATTGTTGTTTTTGGAACTGATTAACGGCCTGCTGGTATTCTGGGCTGGTTGATTTTACACTGTGTTTTAGTATCGGTTTTGTCTTAGTTGATATTAAAGTTTGTGCTTGCGATTGAGTCGGTTTAGGCCAAAGTAAATAGGCATTAAGTGCAACGGATAGTAATAATAAAAAGCTAACTAATTTAGTGTAAAAACCCCAGCCCATCGATAACTCCTTTATCTTAAAAAGTATTTAAGCGCGTGAATGTTTGTTATTTCTACATCAGGTAAACCACGGTACGCATATTGTGTAGGTTGATCGCTTAGCCACAGTGATTGACAGCCAGCGTTATGCGCGCCGTGCACATCAGTATCTAAACTATCACCAATATGTAAAATTTGCTCAGGTACTACGCTTAAATGCGAACAAGCTTGTTCAAACATGGTTGGGTGGGGTTTTGCTTTGCCATGCATTCCGGCTTGTAGTACCAGCTCAAAGACGCCGTTTAGATTAAAACGCTCTATTTCGACATTGCCATTAGTAATGGCAATTAAACGATAATGCTTACTAAGTTGTGAGAGCAGTTCTAAAACATCATCACTTACAGTTATTTGGCTGCGAGCGTCAGCAAACGCTTGATACGCAGCAGTGGCATGCAGCTTAAGTTGTTCGCCTTGGTAACCCAGTTTTGCTAACCCTAATTGTAGGGTGTCTTTTCGCCATTGGGTTACGTTATCAACGAGCGCTGGGTTTTGCTTTACAGCTTGCTCTCTACATTGTTGCCAATAATGCTTACCTTGAGCTTGCCAGTCAGGTAACGCGTTTAAGTAATCAATTTGTGCTTGCACCGCGGCTTTAATAATAGGGTGATTGTTATAAAGCGTGTCGTCTAAATCAAAACTCAATACTTGTATGGGTGATATAGCTCGGTTAAAACGGATCATACGTTTCCTTTTAATCGGTATTCTGGCGTTTTTTAGCGCGGGGGTGAGTGTTATCGTACACCTTAGCTAAATGTTGAAAATCTAAATGGGTATACACTTGGGTAGCTGACAAACTGCTATGCCCTAAAAGTTCTTGTACGGCCCTTAAATCTCCTGATGATTCGAGAATATGTGAGGCGAATGAGTGACGCAGTTTATGCGGGTGTACTTGGCTGCTAATACCTTGCTTAATACCCCATTGCTGCATCCGTAATCGTACTTGGCGCACTGATATTCGGCATTTTTTACTGCTGACGAACACAGCTGGCTCGTCTGGATTGGCAAATTGTGGTCGTAACTTTAACCAGCAATTTAACGCATCAAGGGCTTTGCCGCCCACCGGTAATAAGCGTTCTTTATTGCCTTTACCTCGCACCAATATTTCACCTTCGCTGCGGTTAATATCCTGTATATTAGCGCCAACTAACTCACTAATACGTAGTCCTGATGAATACATTAATTCCATCATCGCTTTGTCACGGACAGCGAGGGGGGCATCGTCATCAATTTCTAATAACCGTGCCATTTGATCAACATCGAGATTTTTGGGTAAAGGTTTCGCGAATTTGGGGCCTTTTATCGATTCTGCAGGGTTGTGATAATGGCTTTGCTGGGTAATGTTTTTAGACTTAAGGAATTTATACAAGCTACGTATACAACTAAGTTTTAGGCTAATTGTTCTACCGCTGAGTTGTTTGCTGCGCAGTGCCATACTGTAGCGGCGAATATGTTCACCTTTTACGTTCTGCCAGTTATCACATAGCTTGCTAAAATAGTGCGCGGCAAATTGTAGTTGGCTAGTATATTGGGTAATGGTGTGCGCAGAGTATTGTTTTTCAAACCGTAAGTAATCACTAAACAGCTGGATAGGAGTGAGCCATTGTTTGCTCAATTGCGCTGTTAATTGCTCTAAACCAGGAGGTTGCTCCTCGCTCATGCTAGTTCCAGTTGTAATTCCAATAATCTAAGCTGTAGCGAGCGTACAAACTCAAGTACAAAAAAGCTGTCTTTAGCGGGTTCAAAATGATTCGCATCAAGACTACCAAAAGCTAAAATTGCAACTGGATGTTGGTTGCTGCCAATCAGGTACAAAGCAGTTGATTGGGTTTGCTCAGCAAATAATAAATCTCGCTCCTGTTGGCTAACTCGGCCTAGGTAAGTGCCAGTTTCTTTTAAGCGATGTTCGATTAATGCATCATATTTAGCTTCATAGCGTACTAAATGGCACTCACTGATTGCAGGACTGGTGCAAATAATATTTCGTAAGTTAGTAGCTAAGGTTTTAAAATCGTAATTAGTCCAAAGTTGACGGTGGCATTGGCTAAATAAGCGATAGATAGACTCGTTTTCAGTTGCTTGCTCAATCAGTTGCTCAATTTGCGCTTTTAGCTTGGTATTGTGTTCACGCAACTGGCGTTGTTGAATATGCACTAAAGACGTTGCGCCTTGAGCATGTTGCTGTAATTCAAGCTGTGCTAAGAGATCTGGGTTTTGCAGCAAAAAATCCGGATTTTCAGTTAGAAAGTCGCTAACTTGTTGTTTGGTTATTTTACTCATAGGGCAACTTGTCCATCAAATACGTGCTCTGCGGGGCCTGTCATTCTTACTGGGTGACCTTCACCTTGCCAACGAACTTGTAGACTACCACCGGGTAAATCAACCTGTACCGTTGTGGCTAACTTGCTTTGAACCTGGCCAATAACCATGGCTGCACAAGCACCTGTACCGCATGCGAGTGTTTCGCTGACACCGCGCTCCCAAACTCGAAGTTTAATATGTTCTTGCGAAATCACCTGCATAAAGCCCACATTTACACGCTGTGGAAAACGCTCATGGTTCTCAAGTAATGGCCCTAATGTATTCACGTCGGCGGTTTCTATATCGTCGACCTCAAGTACGCAGTGAGGGTTACCCATCGAAACCGCACCGCTAAATACGGTGTGTTCTTCGGCGCGAATAATGTAGGTGAGCTCTCGTTTACTGGCTTTGAGTGGAATTTTATTCGGCTCAAAATTGGGGTGGCCCATATTAACTGTGACTTGCCCATCTTTTTCAATATAAAGAGTAAGGTTACCTGACTTGGTAGAGACGGTGACTTTATGTTTATTGGTTAAACCCTTCATGCGTACAAAGCGTGCAAAACAGCGAGCTCCGTTACCGCATTGTTCCACTTCGTTGCCGTCAGCATTAAAAATACGATAATGAAAATCGAGATCAGGAGAATAGGGCGCTTCGACCATTAACAGTTGGTCAAAGCCAATGCCAAAATGGCGATCTGCCAATTTTTTTGATTTGATCTCGTGATAAGAAAACGTTTTGTGTAATGTTATCAATTACAACAAAATCGTTGCCTAGGCCGTGCATTTTAGAAAAATTAACTAACATAGCGCTCTAATTCGGATTTGCTCTGCGCTAATCATGCCACAGAGCAGCCGGGTTACAAAAAGTTTATGGTAAAATTTTCTCGCCTTGCCATAAGCTTTCTACGGTTTCACGCGCGCGGATCAAATGGCTTTGTTCGCCATCTACCATTATCTCGGCAACGCGGGGGCGTGAATTGTAATTTGAACTCATGGTAAAGCCATAAGCACCAGCACTAAGCTGTGCTAATAAGTCGCCTTGTTTTAAGGCTAACATACGATCTTTACCTAAAAAATCACCGGTTTCACACACTGGTCCAACAATGTCGAAATTATTAGTTGGCGTATTATCACTGTGTGGGCAAACAGGCACAATATTTTGCCACGCTTGGTAAAGTGATGGGCGCAGCATATCGTTCATGCCAGCATCCACAATGGCAAAATACTTATCTTGGTTTTGCTTTATAAACTCAACTTTAGTGACCAAAATACCAGCATTTGCAGCAATAGCGCGGCCGGGTTCAAATATAAGCTCTAAATCTTGGTAGTTTGCTAAACGTTCAGTGATATGCGCTACATATTCGCTAGGGTGAGGTGGTGTTTCTCCATTGTAAGGCACGCCTAGACCGCCGCCAATATCAATATGACTCAGTACGATACCGTTTGCTTTTAGCTCATCAATCAGTGCTAATACTTTATTTAAAGCTTCTAAGAATGGTTTAATCTCGGTAAGTTGTGAGCCTATATGGCAATCCACGCCGGTAATTTTTAGTCCTGGTAATGAGGCTGCATATTGATACACACTCACAGCAGTAAGAATATCTATGCCAAATTTATTTTCTTTTAACCCTGTTGAAATATAAGGATGCGTTTTAGCGTCGATATCCGGGTTTACACGAATTGAAATAGGTGCAATTAGCTCAAGGTCTGTCGCAACCTGTGAAATACGGTCAAGCTCAGATACAGACTCAACGTTAAAGCATTTTATACCGAGCTCAAGTGCATAGGCTATTTCATCAGCAGTTTTCGCTACTCCAGAAAAAACCACTTTTTTGGCATCACCGCCGGCTTCAATTACACGAGCCAACTCACCTTTAGATACAATGTCGAAGCCCGAGCCTAAACGCGCTAATACATTTAATACGGCTATATTAGAATTTGCTTTAACGGCATAACACACTAAGTTTTTATGATTTTTAGCAGCTTCAGCAAAGGCAAGATAATGGCGCTCAAATGTTTTACGTGAATACACGTAACATGGTGTACCGTATTGTGTTGCCAATTCATTGACAGCGATGTCTTCAGCATGCAGCTGATTATTTTTATAGTCAAAAAAATCCATCTATTGGTCCTGTTTCGATTCGGTTGTTGATGATGGTTTAACTGCTTCAGTTGAAGCTTGCTTTTGTTGTTGATTTGGTTCTACTTTTTCATCGGGTAAATACAATGGGCCGCTTTGCCCGCAACCAGCGAGAGTGATAAGTAGTACAGCAATTGGGGAAAGTTGTTTTAATTGTTTAAGATGCATCTCTTTCATTAGATTAATCGCGTTGCTGGCTTTATAATCGCAGATTAACAGAATATCTAAAAAATGCAGCTATTCGCGGATGATTTTATTCCTGTTACACTATCTGCATGTAAATTGTACCTAATGCCGTTAAGGAAATAACAATGACAGACCATGAATATCACCAATTAGCCGAAGCACTTATGTTCACAATCGAAGAGCAGGTTGATGATTGCGAAGCGGATCTAGATTACGAATCAGCAGAAGGTATTTTAGAAATTATTTTTGCTGATCGTTCTAAGATAGTGATCAACAAGCAGGCACCTTTACATCAAGTTTGGGTAGCAACTAAATTTAATGGCCATCACTTTGAACTACAAGGTGATAAGTGGATTGATAACCGCTCCGGTGCAGAGTTTTGGCAGTTTATGAATGACGCAGCAACGCGCCAAGCAGGTCAAACAGTTGAGTGGCAATCAGAACTATGAGTTTAGAGTTTGTAGAATACCCGGCAAAAGGTGAGCACAAAGCCACGGTAATTTGGCTGCATGGTTTAGGTGATTCAGGAGAAGGTTTTTTGCCTGTTGCGTCACAACTTGCACTACCGGAAGAACTTGGTATCAGGTTTGTATTTCCACATGCCCCAGTACAGCCTGTTACAATTAATGGCGGCATGGCAATGCGCTCTTGGTACGATATTAAATCAATGGATTTAGACAAGCGTGCTGATGAGGCCGGTGTACGTGAATCGGCTGCTAAAGTAGAGCAACTTATTAAGCAAGAGCTTAATAATGGCATTGCTGCAGATAAAATTATTTTAGCAGGTTTTTCACAAGGTGGTGTAATTTCACTACACTTAGCACCGCGATTGCCACAAAAGCTCGCTGGTGTGATGGCACTCTCTACTTATATGTGTGTACCAGAGAAGCTGACCGAAGAAGCACAGCAAACGGGGTTATCTGTATTTATGGCCCATGGTCGTCAAGATGATGTAGTGCCACATAGTGCGGGTCGAAGTGCGTTTGATGTTTTATCAGCGCATAACATGGATGTAAGCTGGCAAGATTACCCTATGGCTCATCAGGTCTGTGGGGAAGAACTAATGGCGATCCGCCAATGGTTAATTGCTCGCTTAAATTAATTATTTACAGCATTGAGGCTATTATGAGTCAAAAGATCGTGATCACTGCAAATATGAATAGAAGCGCAAGCACTGTGGTGCCCGAGGTAACTTATCAATGGCATTGGCGACGAATTGTAACTGTTGCGTTACTGGTTGGTCTGGCGTTGATGGTTTTTGCATATAGCCTGATGGGTTCTGTTAATGCTGAACAAAACGATTCGGCCACTGATGAACCAGCCCAGTTTATTTCAGCATTTGAAGTAATTGAGGAAGAGGTGGATGATGAGCCACTCATAGGTCAGCATGATGCACAGGCCTCAGAGTCTTTAGATTCGCCTCAAGCCCCAGTAACTGTTATTGATAACGATACCACGGTTGAAGCTGTGCCTGAAATTTCACTGCAAGGCAACTCTTCACAAAATGAAGTTGTCATTGAAGAGCCTGAACCCCAAGAGCAAAACATTGAGGTTGTGCACGCAGATGCAAGCCAAGATAACTTTGCCGCAACAGCTCATATTGCGAGTGTTGCTTTAGGTGCTAAAATAGATACTGACAAAGTAAGCCGCGCAGTTTTGACTCGAGATGTGGTTGATCGTGAACCTGTAAATGTATTTAAAGCGGATATTCGCTTCTCTGAATTTACAGAGAGTTTGGCTTTTTTTAGTGAGTTAAAAAACTTACAAGGTCAACGTATTAGGCACATTTGGCGTTATGAAAATCAAGTAATGGCAAGTATTGAGCTTAATGTTACCTCGCCGCGTTATCGTACCTATTCAAATAAACATATTTTACCTGAGCAAACCGGACAATGGCGTGTTGACGTGGTTGACGAACAAGACCATTTACTTGCTCAAAAAGAATTTCGCATTTTAGCTGATTGAACAATTTTTGATTAGCAAAGAACATTGGACCTTTTCATGACAACACAAGCAACAGAAAACAAAAACATCGTTCGTATCGCCACACGTAAGAGTGCTTTAGCTCTTTGGCAAGCTGAGTTTGTAAAAGCACAACTTGAACATTTTCATCATGATATCCAAGTTGAGCTAGTTCCTATGTCAACCCAAGGTGATATCATTTTAGATACGCCACTGGCCAAAATAGGCGGCAAAGGCCTATTTGTTAAAGAGCTTGAACAAGCAATGCTTGATGGCCGTGCGGATATTGCCGTGCATTCAATGAAAGATGTGCCGGTAGAATTTCCTGAAGGGTTAGCACTGCACACTATCTGCCAGCGTGAAGACCCGCGTGATGCTTTTGTATCAAACAATCATGCGAATATCGATCAGTTACCACAAGGTGCTATTGTTGGTACCTCTAGTTTACGCCGTCAGTGCCAAATACGTGCGCTGCGCCCAGATTTAGTCATTCGTGATCTACGTGGCAATGTAAATACTCGCTTAGCTAAATTAGATGATGGTCAATATGATGCGATTATTTTAGCGGCTGCAGGCTTAATTCGTCTTGAAATGCATGATCGTATTAGAGCATTTATTGAGCCAGAGGTGTCTCTTCCTGCAAATGGTCAAGGTGCCGTGGGCATTGAATGTCGTGTTGATGATGAAGTGACAAAAGCATTGCTTGCGCCATTAGAGCATAATGAAACACGTGTTCGTGTGAATGCAGAGCGTGCTATGAATCGCCGTTTAGAAGGTGGTTGCCAAGTGCCAATTGGTGCCTATGCTTTAGTTGATGGCGATCAAGTTCATTTACGTGGTTTAGTCGGCGCTGTTGACGGAAGTGAAATATTACGTGCAGAAATAAGCGGTAGAGCAGCTGATGCACAAACGCTGGGCACTCAATTAGCTGAGCAACTACTTGAAATGGGCGCAGATAAAATTCTAGCTGACGTATACAGAGACGCATAAATGTCACATATCCTGATAACTCGCCCACAAGGAAAAGGAGCCAGTCTTGCTCAGCAACTTGAGCAAGAGGGTTATCAGGCGACTTTATTTCCAGTGCTAGAAATAAACGCCCTTGAACCTAACGGTGCTCAATTAACACCCTTATTAAATGCCGATAAAATTATTTTTATCTCACAAGATGCTGTTACTGCATTATTAGCACTTAAGCCTGATATCAACACTAAAGCACAGTTTTACGCAGTAGGCGAACAAACAGCAGAAGCTGTTTGGCAAGCTTTTGGCATACGCGCAGCTGTGCCAAAACAACATGATTCAGAAGGCTTGCTAGCACTCACGTCGTTGCAGCAAGTGGCAGGGCAAAATATTGTTTTGGTCAAAGGCAAAGATGGCCGACCGACTATAGCGCAAGCATTAAAGCAGCGTGAGGCATTTTTAAATAGTTTAGTTGTTTATCAACGCGGTCCTGTTAAAGGAAATGCTGCAGACTGGATAGACCACTGGCAAAGCATTGATGTTGAAGGTATAGTCATAACAAGTAACGCGGCTGTTGATGCTATCTTCCGTCAACTTTCGTCAAAACAACTACAATGGTTAAGACACTGTCAGTTCTATGTTGCAAGCAATCGAATTGGTGAATACCTTAAGCAACAGTTAGACTCGGCAAACATACACATTGCTGCAGGCGCGAGCGATAGCGCTATGTATTCCTGCATCAGCCAAGGTAATACTATGAGTGAAAATGTAAAGCCAACAACCTCTTCAGAGGCAAAACCAGCAGCCGCTAAGCCAACAGCAAAGCAGGCGTCTGCGTCAGCTGCAACAAAAGAATCAACAATGCAGCCAAATAATAAACAAAGCATAAGCAAAACAGGCAGCCTTGCGCTACTTATTTCTCTCATTGTGGCATCGGGAGTGGGCTATCAGTTCTATCAGAAACTCAATTCTGAGCAGCAAGCCAACCTGTTAGTGAATCAATTAACGACTGATAACCAGCAGTTAAATAAAGAGTTAAACGCAGTTAAAAAAGCGCAGCAAACACTACAGCAGGCATTGTTTAATAGTGAGAAAAAAGTAGCAGCGGCGCTGGCAGAAAACAGTGAAAAAACACAGCAGCAACTAGACAGTGCATTGCAACGCGCAGAGCAACAAGCCTATAGCTTAAACCCACAAGAGGTTACAAGCTTACAGCGCATGGCTGAATTTAAACTCTGGGCTGAAAAAGATTACCAAGGTGCAAGTGCGGTACTGTCGCGCTTAGATTCACTACTTGCAGAGCACCCTGGAACAGGCGCTATTCGCCAAGCAATCCATCAAGACTTACAAGCACTTAGTAGCGTGCAAGCTGTGCCAGTTGAAGCCATTTATTTAAAGCTGCATGGTATTGTTGAGCAAATTGAAAAACTTGAATTCAATGCTGTGGCTTTACCACAAGAAGTGGCGCAAGATGAGCAACATGCACTGAGTGAAAACGTGAGTGATTGGCAGCAAAACTTAGTTAATTCATGGCATCAATTTACCGACAATTTCATAAAAATTCGCCAACGTGAAGATATGTCTATTGAGCCTTTATTGACAGAACAAGAGCGTCATTTAATTCAGCAGCGTTTGAGTTTGTATTTATCTCAAGCGCAAGATGCATTGTTAACCAAACAAGCGAGTATTTATTTTACTGCTGTTAGTCAGGCGCATATTATTGTAAAGGAGTATTTTAAACAGGATGATCCACTAACTAAAAGTACTCTCAAGGCGTTGAATGAGTTAAGCAAAGAGCAGATGTACTTTAGTCCTGAGGTGAAGCTGCAAAGCACCGAGCAGGTCAAGGAGTGGGTACAATGATCCGCCTGATATTGCTAATTTTAGCCATTGCTGTGTTACTAGCTTTATCTCCTATGTTAATTGGTGAAGTGGGCTATGTGTTAATTTCGTTTAATCAAACGACAATTGAAGGCTCAATAGTTGCGTTTTGTGCAACCTTTTTAGTTATCGCACTGGGCTTGTATTTAACTTATAAATTGATTCGTTATATTTGGTCTTTATATAGTAATACTCGCCATCGTTTTTTTGCCCGCAGTGAGGAGCGCAAGCAAGCAGCGATTGAACAAAGTGTTTGGAGTTTAGTTAATAGTGATTACGAGCAGCTAGAGCTCGCACTCGCAAATAACAGCGTTGCGGATCAGTGGCAGGATCTACGTCATGCTATGCTCGCCAAAGCTGCTTTACATAATAATGAGTCTAACAAAGCAATAGAGCAACTAGATAAAATTAGTCCTGATAATCAATTGAAAGCAGCTAAGCTCTGGCTTGCCAGTGGAGATAGTAGTACGGTTACAGGTGAGTTAAAAGCATTAGCAGAGGCTAAAAAAGCCAGCGCGCTGGAGCTTAAGTTATATGCTGAAGTGCTGGTACAGCAGAAAAAATGGTCTGCACTTGAGCAGTTTATGCCGCGTTTATTAAGTAAAAAAGCGCTTACTGATAGCCAATGGAATGTATTATTTTCAGCATACTTCAATGCTCAAAGTGAACTACCCGAAAAGTATCAAGCATTAAGTAAACACTTAAAAATAAAAGCTGGCACCGCATACTTATCTGCCATGGCGAAATGCGGGCACTTAAGTGAAATAGAACAGACTTTAATAAAAATGCTGAAAAAGCCTGACGATCAGCACCAACTTGCGCAAGTACTTAAAGTATCTGCCCCGGGAGATGCATTAAAACTGCAAGCCAACTTACAAGATATTCTAAAAAAACAGCCTGACAACCAAGACTTATTATTGGCATTGGCGTGTCTGGCAAATGCACATGGTGAGTATGACCTTGCTGCACGAGTGTTTGATAAAGCATTGACACCAAGTAATAAACGCGAGTATTTAGCGCAAGCGCAACTTAGTTATAGTAAAAGTGCACAACCACAAAAAGCGCTCGACCTTTATTTGTAATCATACAACTACTTAATTAGGCATAGGAGCGCCAAGATATTGAAGAATACTATTACATTAAGCTTCAGTCTTGCGTTTGCTTACCTATGCACAGGTTATTTTAGCAATCTCTTATTAGCTATTGATGGCTATGCCGTTGCCTCTTGGCCTCCCTCTGGTATTGCGCTTGCGAGCTTTTTGCTTGTAGGCCACCGTGCTATGTTTGGTGTTCTGCTTGGCGCACTGTTAACCAATTTAATTCACCTCGATGGCGTTGCTGATATTCTCTATTGGCAAGTATTCCTCCAAGCGTTATGTGTATCTTTAGCTGCGACTTTGCAAGCTTGGGTGGGTTGTTTACTTATCACAAAAGTGATCAAAGCCCCTTTAGATTTATCATCGTTAAAGCACAGTGTACAAAGTTTAATTGTGGCAGGACCAGTATGCTGTACTATCGCGGCAAGCATAGGCACTGGTTTACTTGTGATCAATGAGGTGCTCCCCAATCAGTTGGCTCTTGATAACTTCATTGCTTGGTGGATTGGAGATAGCATAGGGGTGTTAATTTTTACACCACTGATGCTTGCCGCTTTTAACTATGCGCAAATACGTCACCGGTTACAGGTTATCGTTCCTTCCTTGCTTATTTATCTCGTGATTAGCGTTTGTTTCTATGCTGCAGCAAGCGTGAAAAAAGAAAAAGACACACAAAAGCAAGATGCGAAAGTCGCCGAAATCCAATCAGAAATTAATCATAAAATAGATGAAATTTCTGGTCACTTGGCATTACTCGCTACCTTTTTTGCCAGCGGTGATGAAGTTAGCTATAGCGAGTTTAAACGTTTCACTTCTCAACAGCTTGAATATAAAAAAGAAATCATTGCTTTTGAATGGGTGCCTGTTGTTCCATTTTCTGGTGTTGAGCAATTTCAACAGCAGATGAGGCAGCAAAATGCCGAAGCTCAGTTTATAAAAGAAAAGTCTCCTCAAATGTATTGGCAAAAAGCAGCTAAACGTGAGCAATATTTCCCCGTCAGGTATGTACACCCCTTAGCTGGCAATGAAGACATTATTGGTTTTGACTTAGCATCGAGTGAGCAGCGCCGAAAAGCTCTGCTGATGTCTAAAGCACTGAATGAGTTGGTTCTCAGTGAGCCAATTAAGCTAATGCAGAATGTGCCAGATAAAAAAGCGGTATTGTTCTTCGTTCCTGTGTTTGGTGATTTAGATACTTTAGGGGATTTTAGAGGGTTGGTCGTGGGTGTTGTGAGCCTTTCTCGGCTAATAGATAGCTTACAGTTTGATCTCCATAGTGAAGTAAGTGCTAACTTTTATGACGTCACTAATGAGCAAGCTAAACAAGCTATTTTTATGAGTCCTCGCAAGGAGCTTGAGTTACTTAAGGAGTATCAACTATTAATTGGTAAGCGTATTTGGCAGGTTGAACTACTTGGGCCTAAGGGGCCAAAGTCATGGTTTGTATACTGGCTTGCGCAAATTGTAGGAATGCTATTTGTTTGGTTGCTGATTACTTTTTTAATTTCTGTCACGGGGACTAATATCCAAGTGAGAGAGCAAGTAGCGCTGCAAACACGTACGTTACGTGAAGAAAAGCGCAAAGCTGATGAAGCGAGCCAAATTAAAAGCCAATTTTTAGCTAATATGAGCCATGAGGTTCGCACCCCAATCAATGGTATTAAAGGACTGCATTATTTAGCATTACAGCAACAAGATTGGCAGCAAGCTAAACGTTATATTGAACAGGCTGATGGTGCTCTTAGTGTTTTACTAAGAGTGCTCAACGATGTGTTAGATTTTTCCAAAATGGAAGCTGGTAAACTTGAACTTGTGCAAGAGCCGGTTGCTTTAAATCAACTGACAGATGAGTTGATGAATTTAGTGCAATTTGACGTTGGCGTGAAATCACTGGCTTTAGAGCTTGAAATAGATAAAAGCGCTGAACTTATACTAAATACAGATCCCATTCGGTTAAAACAAATACTGCTTAATCTATTGAATAATGCGATTAAGTTTACTTCATCAGGCTCTATCACAGTAAAAGTATGGCAACAGGATAGCAGTACTATATTTAACGTTACCGATACCGGAATTGGGATTAGCCCTAGTGCCCAAAAGCAACTCTTTCAGCCTTTTTCACAGGCCGATAGCTCCACATCACGCCAGTTTGGTGGCACAGGTTTAGGTTTGAGTATCTGTAAAAAGTTGGTTGAATTGATGGGGGGAGTATCTCCTTGCAAAGTGCGCAAGGTCAAGGCTCCACTTTTAGTTTTTCATTACCTAATAATTCACCCTTGCCGCAAGCACAGCATTTGGCTCCTTTGCACAATGAGGTTGATGTTAAGGCTTTATCATTTGCAGGAATAAAGCTGTTATTAGTCGAGGATAATCCTCTGAATCAACATGTTGCCTCTGCTATTTTAAAAACAAAAGATTGCATAGCTGATATTGCTAATGATGGTTTTGAGGCAATAGAAAAAGTTTCAGAAACGAAATATGACCTAGTTCTTATGGATATTCAAATGCCGAATATGGATGGTTTGCAAGCGACAAAGGTAATTCGAAATGAATTATGTATGAGTGAGCTGCCTATTATTGCGCTATCGGCAAATGCCCATGATGAGGATATTAAAAAGGCTATTAATATAGGTATGGATGGTTACTTAACTAAACCAATTGATGCTGAAAAACTATTTAAAACAATTTGGCACTACATTAACCATGACAAATGACCTCTGTATTGCAAACAAAATCAACTAAACTTGAATTACCGATTTAAGTGCGTATTATGCGCGAAAATTAAATAGACTGAGTGCTAACTATGATCAATAAAAAACTCCCGCTGCTAGATATCCATCGTCATCTTGATGGCAATGTGCGAGCGCAAACAATATTGGAATTAGGGCGTCAGTTTAATATCCAATTGCCCGCCGATAACGTAGAAGCATTAACCCCTCATGTTCAGGTAATTGACCCTGAACCAAACCTCATGGCATTTTTACAAAAACTAGATTGGGGCGTCACAGTATTAGGTGATTATGATGCATGTCGCCGGATAGCCATTGAGAACATTGAAGATGCACAGGCTCAGGGTTTGGATTATGTAGAGCTACGCTTTAGTCCGTACTATATGGCGAAGAGCCAAGGTTTACATCCTCAAGGTGTGGTTGAGGCTGTGGTCGATGGCATTAAAAGTGCTACTCAAACCAGCACTGTTAAAGCAAACCTGATTGGCATTATGTCGCGTACTTATGGCAGCAAAATTTGTCAGCAAGAGCTTAATGCCTTACTCGCGTTTAAAAATGATTTAGTAGCTGTTGATTTAGCTGGGGATGAAATTGGTTTCCCTGGTGAGTTGTTTGTCGATCACTTTAAACAAGTGGGTGATGCGTATTTGGCGGCAACAATTCATGCTGGCGAAGCGTTGGGCGCTGCTAGTATTTGGCAAGCAATTAATGACCTAGGCGCTAATCGCATCGGTCACGGTGTAAAAGCAATTGAAGATGCTGCATTGATGGATTACTTACGCGATAAACGTATTGGTATTGAATCATGTTTAACCAGTAATATTCAAACCAGCACCGTCGCTAGCTTAGACGTGCATCCGTTAAAACGTTTCTTAGATCATGGTATTTTAGCCTGCATTAATACCGATGACCCTGCTGTTGAAGGCATTGAAATTGAACATGAATATAACGTAGCTGCACCTGCTGCGGGTTTAACACAAGCAGATATGGAAAAAGCGCAAGCCAACGCGTTGGAAATTGCTTATCTTAGTGAAGCCGATAAACAGCAATTGAAGCATGTTGCCGCTGCACGATAACAGCGGCGACCAGGCGTACAGAAGAAGTGTGCGCCTAATGCTCTTGTTGGCAACTTAGGTAATTATCATATAACGCTTTTAGGATATCACTGCGGCCAATCATGCCAATGACAGTTGCGCCGTCGACCACCGGGTAGTTTTTCGGCTTACCGGTTTTCATTTGCTCAGCCAGCTCAATAATATTGCTGTCGCCGTTAACAGTTACTACCTCGGTTTGCATCAGTTGTGCAACTTTAACCACACCGTCACAAAAGTAGCTATTCTGCATCAATGGTTTTAGTAGTTCTTGCTCAGAAATAAAGCCTACTAAACTTTTATTCTCATCAAATACCGGTGCACCCAGTAGTTTAAACTTTTGTAGTTCAGCAATAGCCGTTGTCATTTCAGTTGCAGGAGTAATGTGCGGTAACTTGTGTTGCATGAAATCTTTTACTTTTGTATTTAACATTTTGGGTCTCTCCCAATTAATTAGTTAAACAAAGTATGGTTAAGAAATAGGTTTTTGTGAAATTGTTTATGTTGATTAAATTGATAGGCAAAACCAATTGGTTATTCTTATTTATTTACTTTTTTATTGCAACTATCAGTACTTGTTGGGTTCGCAAGGTCTAAGTATTTTGCTTTCACGAGCTCCATGTAATGGTTTAAACTCTTTTGTGTTGTAGTGGCAAATAATTCGCTTAACTTTGCAACAGTTTGTATTCGGTCAAGACGAAATTCACGATAATCATTTCTTAATTGGCAATATGCAATAAGGGTCCATTTACTTCCCCAATAGACTAACCCTAATGGTTCCACATCGCGAAGGCTGGCCTGTTGTTTTGCATCTTGATAATCAAGCCGAACACAGTTTTTACAATTAATCGCTTGGCGCAATAGTAGGGTTGTTGCTTGGTGGGATTCATCATGGCTAAAAGATGAGACTAAATAAGGAAGCTCTTCAACTTGTTGCTTTAAATGTTCAGGTAATACGGCATTTATCTTTGTTATGGCCGATTGAGCGTGAGCAGCTAACTGAGGATCTGTCCAAGCGCTGACCATTTTACTACCTAGTAATAAGGCCTGTAGTTCCTCAAGGTTGAACATCATAGGTGGTAAATCGTAATGAGCTATAAGATAACCAGTGCCAGCTTCTCCCTCAACGGGGACGCCAGAGCTTTGCAAGTGTTGGATATCGCGATAAATAGTACGAGGCGATACATTCAAACGACTCGCAAGTTCGGCTGCAGTTATCGCAAAACGACGACTTTTAAGTATATTAACTAGCTGAAATAGTCGCTGTGACTTATGCACTGGTTATCACTCCTTAAGATTGCTTCTTAGCTTTGTTGGCATGCCGTTTGGCTAAGCACTTCGTATTGAGCTAACTGTACACTTTGCTTTTCTATTAGTGCAGTAAATTGCTGACATATCAGGTTTTCTGTAAATACATCACTGACTCTTTTTGCATCCGCTGGCGTAGCAAAGTAGATTAGATCGACGTATTGCTGAGTATCTGCTTGCTTGGCTAGTGAGCGATAAAGCACGCCCGGTTGTTGATCGATAAAGTTTTGAAATGCGTTATTAGCAATATGAAATTGCATTAAATCTGCTTTATGGCTAAGTTTAAATGTTACAACTTCGGTTACATTAGTGGTCATTACTATTCTCCTTGTTTAAGAGAGTCTAGTAAATCATGTTGGATTGTCAGGGAGTGTCAGTAACCAGCTTAATTATACAATTAAGCTGGTCAGTGAGTGTCACTTACTTAATAAATGCAAATGCGTCGGCATACATATTTTCGCGGATCGCACCCTGTGCTAGGAAGTCATCCCGAACAATACCTATCATGTCAAAGCGACCTGCCATATATATATCGTATGGCGCAAGCGAGGCAATATCTTTCATTACCGCTTTGTGCACGTAACCTGTGTGGCCACTCCAGCCATCCGTTGGGTTTTCAACCACGGGAATAAACTTAAAGTTTTCACGGCTGTCGGCCCAAGCTTGCATTTCCTGGTGGGCATATAAAGCCGATTCGTCACGGACACCCCAATAAAATAATACTGGGCGATCACAGCCAATTTCACTTAAATGATCGGCCATTGATTTTACATAAGAAAAACCAGTACCACCGGCTAGCAAAATAATTGGTCGCTCACACTGTAAACGAAGTTGAGAAATACCTAGGCCTGTTTCAATCGTTACTTTGCTATTATCTTGGTGTGCAGCACGCAAGTGCTCTAATGTTTGCATTGCATATGAATCAGCAGCAGAGGCACCAATGTGTAGCTCTGGTTCATCACGTTGAGATGGGCGGCTAGCAATTGAAAATGCGCGTTTATCTTTTTCACCTAATACAACTTGCAGGTACTGACCTGCTTCAAAGGTCACGCTTTCTACTGGTTTTAAAACGACTTTATGAACAAATTCAGTTAATGGGCTGATAGCAACAACTTCAGCATGTAATGTTTGCATGTTTTACCTTAAATTAGCGGAGATGCAGTTTATTTGAGCAATAGTAGCATATCCGCACTGTGAGTTTACAGAGTTAGAGAATATCTAGGCTATCCCAAAGTTCATCGACACGATCTTTGGTTTCTTGATTCATTACAATTGGTTCACCCCATTCACGCGTGGTTTCACCTGGCCACTTATTTGTCGCATCCATACCCATTTTTGAGCCTAAACCAGAGACAGGTGAGGCAAAGTCGAGATAGTCAATTGGCGTGTTTTCAATCAAAGTAGTATCGCGAGCGGGATCCATTCGCGTGGTGATAGCCCAGATAACATCATTCCAATCACGGGCGTTGACATCATCATCACAAACAATGACAAACTTGGTGTACATGAACTGACGTAAAAATGACCAAACTCCCATCATGACGCGTTTAGCATGCCCAGGATATTGCTTTTTCATGGTGACCACTGCCATACGATAAGAACACCCTTCTGGCGGTAAGTAAAAGTCAACAATTTCAGGGAATTGCTTTTGTAAAATTGGCACAAATACTTCGTTTAATGCAACACCTAAAATCGCCGGTTCATCCGGTGGGCGACCTGTGAAGGTACTATGATAAATAGGATCTTTGCGGTGGGTCATATGGGTGACTGTCATCACAGGAAAGTCATCTACTTCGTTGTAATAACCCGTGTGGTCTCCGTATGGGCCTTCTGGGGCTGTTTCGTCTGGCATGATATAGCCTTCGAGCACGATTTCTGCACTTGCAGGTACTTGTAAATCATTAGAAATTGATTTTACAACTTCGGTTTTACTACCCCGTAATAAGCCTGCGAAAGCGTACTCGCTTAGGGTATCAGGTACCGGTGTTACCGCACCTAAAATCGTGGCGGGATCAGCGCCTAATGCCACTGACACAGGGTAAGGTTGCCCAGGATTTTCTTTACACCATTCTTGAAAATCTAGTGCGCCACCGCGGTGTGATAACCAACGCATAATGATCTTGTTTTTACCCAGTAATTGTTGGCGATAAATACCTAAATTTTGTCGTTTTTTATAAGGTCCTTTGGTGACGGTTAAGCCCCAAGTGATAAGCGGAGCAGCATCACCAGGCCAACAATGTTGAATGGGTAATTTAGTTAAATCAACGTCATCCCCTTCGATGATTACTTGCTGGCAAACCGCTTTTTTTACTTCTTTAGCAGGCATGTTTAGAACTTGCTTGAATACTGGAATTTGGCCAAGGGCTTCTTTAATGCCTTTTGGTGGCTCAGGCTCTTTTAAAAAGGCTAATAACTTACCTACTTCTCGAAGCTCACTGACATCATCTTGCCCCATGCCCATCGCTACACGTTTAGGCGTACCAAACAAATTAGCTAAAACTGGGATATCATAACCTTTGGGATTTTCAAACAGTAAAGCAGGACCTTTAGCACGCAATGTGCGATCAGCAATTTCGGTCATTTCTAAATAGGGATCAATTTCTTGATGAATGCGTTTTAACTCGCCTTGCTTCTCTAATAATTCAATAAAATCGCGAAGATCTTTGTATTTCATAGTGGGCCGCTTTAAAGCTTAAATTTAGCTCATTATACCCAGTTCAGAGTGAGCAAGTCACCTAAAGTACATAGTTAGAATTTAAAGCGTTCAACGGCACTGGTTAGTGAGTGTGCAAGTTGATTTACATCTTCACTTTGCGTAGCAAGCATGCCTGCATGCTCAGCATTACTGTGTGCTTGTTCGGTAACAGTCGCCATTATTTGTTTAATTTCATTACTGTTATCAAGCTGATGATGTGATGAATCGGCAATTTGTTGACTCATTTGGTTTATGGTGACTAAAGTGCTTTTTATTTTATCGACTGCTTGGTTTAGCTCACTGCTATTTGCCACGCAATCAGCGGCTTGTTGTTGGCCGTCGTTAATTTCTTGCTGCGCAGCTTGAGCTTGTTGCTGCAGAGTTTGGATCATTGTATGGATCTCGTTGGTGGAGCTTTGCGTTCGTGCCGCCAGCGAGCGTACTTCATCGGCAACCACGGCGAAACCTCTGCCATTTTCACCCGCTCTTGCAGCTTCAATAGCGGCATTGAGTGCCAGTAAATTAGTTTGCTCTGCAATACTGCTAATAGTATCAACAATGGCACCAATGAGCTGAGTGTGTTGCGCTAGTTCTTCAGTACTTTGTACAGCTTGTTCTAAGCGTGTTAGCAGAGCTTTAATACGTTGGCTGTTTCTATCTGCAATTTGATTTACATCGTTGGCAAACTGCGAGGCATTAGCTATTTCATTTGATGTACTATCTGCTTGTTGATAAACCGTTTGCGAATTGTTTAGCATATTCTGCGCAAGTGAAGTCGCCTCAGCAATGCGCTCAAGTTGCTGCGCAGCAGCCACGGTCATATGTTGCCCTTGTGCGGATGTTTGAATCGCGGATTGATCTAAGGTGTGGGCGTTATCACTTATATCGACTAGTAATTTACTTAAATCATCAATCAAGTGATTTATATTTGTTAATAATACGCCAAACTCATCATCACTTCGTGGCTGTGTACGCTTGGATAAATCACCCGAAGCAATGCGAGAAAGCGCTTTATTCACTGCGTTTAAAGGTTTAAGCATGGCACGTGTGGTTAATACAGAAATAAGTGCAGCGAAAGACAATAATACGACGCTGATGATAACAGCCAGTGTCGACCCAGTGGTAATCGTTGATTGGGCATCCTGTTGCAAAGATGCAAACCGTTTGTCTGCCAGCTGATTCAGCTCAATAAGTAGTTCTTCGGTGTTTTGGAATTGCTGCTGAAAGTTATTGAATGTGCGTTCAGTATCGTCACGGCTGGTTAAAATGGTTATTTGCTGCTGATAAATATCGGCTAAATTTTGCTGTAGTGCATTCATTTGCGATGTTAAGGAAGTGAAGTTGGCTGCATCTTCAAGTTCACTGGCTTGTTGTTTTAGATAAGTAAAATTGGAATCTGCGTTATCAAGTAAAAAGCGAGTATCTTGTTGGTGCTCTTCTAGAGTTTGTAAGGCCGTTATATGTTTTATACTATTTACGTTATTACTCAAGGTGAATAGTAAGTCATCGATTCGTGTTGCAGTACCGACTATTGCTTCAAGTAATCGTTGCTGTTCATTTGAAACTTCAAGTAATTCTAAATCAAGTAAGTTATTACTGAGAGTTGTTACATCTTTTATATAAGCTTGGCTGAGCTTTGCTACTGCAGCTGTTGCAACTAAACCGTTTTGTTTAGCGCTGAACATAGTATCACTAGTTACTAATAGCTGATTAAAGTTTTTCTCAATGTTAGCAAGCAATGCTTGCATTGTTTGTTGATCATGTAATTTTTGGTTTAGGGCTGTGAGTTTGGCATCAAATCGTTGCTGCTCATCATGCGCTTTATGTTGCTCTTGTTGCAATTTAGCTAGTGTGTTTTGGCTAAATGCCACTGCGTTAAACTTAGTGATAGATAATAATGATAACTGCAGGGCATTACTTTGTTGCTGTACTGGCACTGCTAGGGTTTCTATATCTGAGTTAGCGGTACTTATTTTGCCTAATGACCAATAGAAAAAGCCACCACTGAGTAACATCAATAGCCCTATTGCAGAGAATGCAAAAATCACTTTATATTTGATCGTCACGGCTCGCATAACAAACTCATTAATACCAACTTAGTAATGAGTGTAGCAGTGTTTTTATAAAATATAAGGTTCTGTTTATCTGCCTACTGCACATTACAGTGGTGCTTATTGCCATCGATGATCAGCATGGCTTCATTACCTTTAGTCCAAAATAATATGTCATCATTAGTGTATTTAACACCTGAGGCACTTTTTTGTCTAACTAATTGGTATTGTTGCTGATTGTATTCAAGCTTGGCGTTTTCGTCATCTTCACTTGTTATTGTTGCTGTTAGATTATTATCGCAAGAGTAAACATCGCTTTGTGCTTGTTCAGAGCAGGCAGTTAATGCTAGTAAGCAGGTTGTTAAGAAAATTGTTTTATACATAAAACAGCCCTTGGTTGATTTCATTTTATAGTTAGGATAACAAACGAAAATTAACCGTTGGTGAAAGTAACAGTTTAGGCTATGTTGAGGCTTAATTATTTTGCGGCTAGAGGAATGAAAATGGCAGGAACTAACCTCCTAACTTTGTTGGATGACATAACAACACTATTAGATGACATTGCAACCATGAGTAAAGTTGCAACTAAAAAAACCGCAGGTGTACTAGGTGACGATTTAGCGCTTAATGCACAGCAGGTTACAGGTGTTAGTGCTGAGCGGGAGCTGCCTGTAGTGTGGGCTGTTGCAAAAGGCTCATTTTTAAATAAAGCAATACTGGTACCCGCAGCACTGCTGATCAGTGTTTGGCTTCCTTGGTTAATAACGCCTTTACTAATGTTAGGCGGGTTATTCTTATGCTTTGAAGGTGCAGAGAAATTAGTTGAAAAAATGCTACCGAGCTCTAACGCTATTCAACACGAGACGGCCCCTGTAGATTTAGTTGAGTATGAAAAACAAAAAGTAAAAGGGGCTATACGCACTGATTTCATTTTGTCAGCTGAAATAATTGTGATTACTTTAGGTACTGTTGCTGGTGCGACTTTACTTAATCAAGCATTAGTTTTAAGCGTTATAGCGATTATTATGACTATCGGAGTCTATGGCTTGGTTGCCGGTATAGTGAAACTTGATGATGCGGGTTTATATTTATTGAATCAGTCAAAAGTCTCTGGAAGTAAATTTAAACAGATAATTGGCCGAGGGTTACTGGCTGCAGCTCCAAGGTTAATGGCCTTTTTAGCATTCGCAGGCACTGTGGCTATGTTTTTAGTCGGCGGTGGCATTCTTGTTCATGGTGTAAGTTTGTTCCATCATTGGCAAGTGGCAGTAACAGAATTTGCTTTGTTAAATCTAGGCTCAATAGGTGAGGTTGTTGCCCCTTTAGTATTCGATGGACTATTTGGTGTGCTAGCGGGTGCGATTGTGGTGTTAATTCATCATGCAATTGCAGCTGTTATGGCTAAAAGGCCAGTACCATAATGTCACTGGCATAATTATTCTATGAGGCCAGCTTTACTCACACTCAAAGCTGCTACATAAATCTTTTAATTCGATTTTTGCTTTTCGGTTGCCTTGAGCTGCTGCTTTTTGGTACCAATAAATCGCTTGCTGTGTATCTTTGTCGGTTCCTTGTCCGTCTTGAAACATTTGCGCTAAGTTTAACTGTCCCCATTGAGAGCCTTCTTTAGCGGCAAGTAAAAAGCTGTCGAGCGCCTCTGTATAGAGCTTATCTTTATAATAGGTGATACCTTGCTGATTATTTTGGTTAAGTTTAACACCTTCATATAAAGGTTTCGGTCTAGGTGGAAACATCACGAAGCCACCATATAAACTGTAGGCATAGGGACGCAGTACATCATAAATTGTGCCCTCGTCATACAGGCGCTGTACTTCAGTGCGTGGTAACGTCAGTGTGTTAGCTGAGAAGAAATCTCTTTGTACTAACAAACTAGTTCGCATAGCCATAGTGATAGCTCGGTCGCGTTTGTAACGGTAATTACTAATTTGAAAAGTGATAAATTTATCATTAAATTCCAAAACTTGCGCTACTTTAAGGTTTTCAGGTCGCAGTGGTTCTTGGGCAAATTTATCCGCTTTGACTAAGTATGTATCATAGGCTTGTGGGTTGTTAATGATGTTTTGCTGCAATTTAATTTTTGCATGGTATTGCTGATAAAAATAAAGCAGCATGCAAATTAACAGCAATGAACCAGTAAAGTATTTTATCAATGATAATAGCTCAATAAGAGGCAGCTTATGCAAAGAGACAGCCTCAGTATGTTGGCAATCATCACATTGATATTGGTATTGCCACGCTAATGGCATAATAGGAATAATTGTAAACCGTAAGAAGCGACTGTGATTTTTTAATTGGTAGTTTTTGCTTTTACAGTGAGGGCAAGTTGTTGTTTGGCTAAACGACGATAATGAATCACAGGTATTAAAAAGTAGCATAAACGCCCTCCTAGCTTTTTTAATAAATTAAAACATAGAAGGGCGAAAGCAAAGAAATAAACTGTAAGAAAGTATGTTTACTTAGTTTATTTTTTTACAGGCTTTGGTTTAATTGTGGTTTTGGCATCAGCAGCCATAAACGCAAATACAGCATAAGCGGCTGTATTTTGCTTAAGCTTTGCTGGGTCTATTTTATCTAATGTGTCATCAGCAGTGTGATGGTAATCAAAGTAGTCAGTACCATCTTGGTGAAGGTCAAAAATAGCCGCGCTTTTGGTATTTCTAAGCGGGATAAGATCAGGGCCTCCACGAGCGCCATTTTTACCAATATATTCAACATTCAGTGCTGAAAGTTCTTTTGCAATAGCGCGTACTACAGGCAGTGATTCTGCAGACACATTTGACTCAAACCCGTATACTACATCTGCACCAAAGTCTGACTCAGCAGCCGCGACAATACTATCAAGTTCTTTTGCATGTTGCTTAAAGTAAGCTTTCGCACCCCATAAGCCAAGCTCTTCGGCGGCAAATAACACCACGCGAACACTGCGTTTTGGGCGTTTAATTTCGCTAATGTGTTTGGCTGCCGCCATTGTTAATGCAACTCCTGCACCATCATCAAGCGCACCCGTGCCTAAATCCCATGAATCTAAATGGCCACCAATTAGCACATATTGCTCTGGGTTTTGTGTGCCGTTGAACTGACCAATTACGTTATAACCCCTACCTTGACCACGATCTTCTGTTTGCACATTGATATTAACGGTCACTTTTTTATCAAGTGCAATAAGACGAGCAATTTGATCTGCATCTGGATTGGCAATTGTTACATTTGGAATTTTAGTTACGCCATCTTTGTAATGACTGCCACCAGTGTGTGCAAAGCGATGGTGAGCCGTACTTACCGAGCGCATCATATAACCAATCGCACCTTTTTTAGCGGCTTCTACAGAGCCTGTAGAGCGTGCGCGAACAGCTGGACCGTAGCCGTTACCATCAATATGGCGATTCATACGATAATTAATGTAGGCAATCTTACCTTTTAGGCTATTTTTAGGTGCTGCAATGAGTTCATCAAGGGTTTCAAATAAAACCACTTCGCCTGTAATACCTTCTTTAGGTGTACTGACACTGTGGCCCAATGCAGTTAAGTGCAGAGGCTGCTCACTGGGTGTTAAAATTTTTCCGCTTTCGCTAAAACGACGCCATTCAGGGAACGTAGCTTCTTCAAGCCATACTTTATCAAAGCCTAAAGATTTAAATTTAGCTTGTGCCCAGGCGACGGCTTTTTTATCGTTTTCAGTGCCTGGTAATCGAGGGCCTACTTCAGTGGTAAGGGATTCAAGTAATTGATAGCTTAAATCACTACTGCTGGCATTTGTTCTAAGTTCAGCAACTTGCTTAAGTTGTTTGGCGGTAAATTCAGGCTCTGCAGCACTGGCTAAAAAGCTACTGGTAAGTAGTAACCCTGTGATGATCTTTTTCATTATTGACCTTGGCTTGTTAGAAACGTTAGCGGTATTTAATCATTAAATAGCTGATTTCAAAAATACAATGAGATAAAAAGTAAAAAGCCCACACTTTGTGCAAAGTGCGGGCTTATTTTAAGGTCTATTAATCTTAGAAGTTAAACTGTGCAGCTAAGCGCAAGCTAGTGCCTTCGCCAACAGTAACATTGCCATTACCACCACCACCTAGATAGTTGGTATCAAATAAGTTTTCAACGTTAAGGCGTAAGTTAATATCGGTGTTACTCATTTCAAACTTATATGTTGCACCTACATCAACACGAGTATAAGCATCTTTAGTGATGGTGTTATCACTATCGGCAAAACGCTCACCTTCATAAAATGCGCCGGCGTTAAAAGCAATAGCATCATTTAATTCGTAACGAGTCCAAAGCGAGGCTGACCACTTAGGTGCATCAGTCGGGCGTTTACCTTGTAGGTCTTCGTTCGCTCTTTCATAGTTAGCATCTAAATACATAGTTGAGGCCATTACAAATAAGCGGTCAGTTGCTGCGCCTTGTGCTGCAACTTCAAAACCTTTGTGACGTTGCTCACCCACTTGATTCGTTTCAGTTGTAATTGAACCAATAGGCGTTGCAAGATCTTCAGTTACTAACGTACCATTTTTGCTTATATCGAACACAGCACCACTTAGCATTAGGCGGTCATCAAATAGTTGCCATTTAATACCCACTTCTTTTTGCTCAGAGGTAACGGCATCAATTTTCATACCGAAGTTGATATCTTCATCGTTAGTGATGGTTTCATTTTGTGGCTCGAAACCTTCTGTATAGCTGGCATAAATAGTAGCCGATACATTTGGATGATAAAGCACGCCGAATTTAGGTAAGAAAGATTCGTTGTCCGCACCTTCTTTGTTTTGTTTATCAAAACGGCCACCAACTGAAACTTGCCACTGTGGAGAAAAAGTGATTAAATCTTGCGCATAAACACCGTAATAGTCGTATTCGCTTTCGCTTGTTCTATTTGGATTTTTATAACTGATATCAGGGCGTGATGGTTCGCTATCACCCGCAGCGAAAGGAAATGAAGCTCCATCAGCTCTTAATTGGGCATAATAATAATCAAGTGAGTTGGCACCAATTAAAAACTGATGCTGTATGCCTGCAGTTTCAAATTCACCGATGAAGTCAATAAAAGCCGTGGTGAACTGCCAGTCGTCAAAACGATCGTATGGGTTCGAGGTGTATGTACTCGTTTGTGAGATGTAAGAATTTCGACTAGGAGATGATTCAAAACGTTGACGTTCAAAAGTTTGCTCGTTGTAGCCAAGGTTTACTTGCCAGTTATCTGATAGGAAAACTTTAAAGTCGATACCTAGATTCTCAACTGTGTTATCTATAAATGCCCAAGACATATCGCGAATCGTTTTATCATCACCAATGACATTGGCGTTATCATCAATCCAAGCACCTGTATCTATATTTGCTTCATCTTCTGTTCGGTCATAATGTACGCGAACCAATGCGTTGTCGCTAATATCGTAATCAACAACTAAGGCACCTAAAAAGCGGTCTCGCTCGCGGTTTTCACCATTTTGGTATTCACGCCAATATTCAACGTCTTGCTTTACTAAAATACCGCGAGCACGCAAATCTTCAGCTTCAGTGAGGGCGCCTCCGGCATCAACCATGAAACGTGTTGAGCCATGTTGGTCAACATCCGCACTGGCGTTAAATAATGTTTGTGCAGTTGGCTTTTTGGTTACCATGTTTACCAAGCCGCCAGGGCCTGATTGACCATATAGAATACTTGAAGGACCTTTAATTACTTCAACTTGTTGTAGTATTTCAATGGGTTGCTGGTAGTGTGACCAGTGCTGATGACCGTCACGTAAATAACCCGTACCAGAGCTTAACTCAAAGCCACGAAGGTTAAATACTTCACGGTTACGTTGCTGTGAGCCTGCAGTTAAGCTGGCGTCGTTTGTTAATACTTCACCTAATGTGGTGGCAAGTTGTTCGTTTACAATTGTATCTGTAATTACTGTGACAGATTGTGCTGTTTCAAGCAATGATGCAGATGTGCGCATTGCCCCGTTTGCATTGTCTACTTTATAGTCATTAAAGTAAGTGCCTTTAACTTCTATTTTTTCTATGTTTTCGTTATTTCCTGCGGCGTTTGCAATGCCTGCAGTTGTGATAAGGGCAAGATAAAGTGGACTTAATTTCATTCAATGCTTCCGGCTGAGTTGTATAAAAACGATACGGATCTTAATGAAAACAAATTTTATTTACAATATCTTTATTGAATAATTTATAATAAATATGCTTGATGGTCGCTGATAGCTATATCTGCTATTATTAGCGGAATCATTACAAGGCTGAATCCTTGTTAGTAACTATTAATTTTGTTTGGATATAACTGTGACTGCATTTTCATCTCTCGCTTTACCTTCAGGTTTGGTCGATAATTTATCTACTCTAGGCTATAGCCAAATGACAGCTGTGCAAGCGCAGAGCCTTCCGCCTGTTCTTGAAGGGAAAGATATCATTGCACAAGCTAAAACAGGGTCAGGTAAAACGGCTGCGTTTAGTTTAGGTGTATTAGCGAAACTTAATGTTAAGCGTTTTCGTATTCAGTCTTTAGTGTTGTGTCCCACGAGGGAGTTGGCCGAACAAGTTGCCGTTGAAATGCGTAAGCTTGCTCGCGGTATACATAATATTAAAATATTGACTTTGTGCGGTGGTGTTTCTATCGGCCCACAAATAGGATCGCTTGAACATGGTGCGCACATTATCGTTGGCACACCTGGGCGTGTTGATGATCATATTCGTAAGGGTACTTTACGGTTAGATGATGTTGAAACGCTAGTACTTGATGAAGCAGATCAAATGTTAGACATGGGTTTTCAAGATACCCTTGATGCAATTATTGAGCGTATACCGCCAAACCGCCAAACCTTATTGTTTAGTGCAACATTCCCAAGAGCTATAGAAGCAATTGCTAAGCGTGTACTAAAAAATCCAGAAATGATTAAAGTAGAAGAAGAGCAAGAAAAAAGTACCATTAAACAGTATTTTTATAAGATGGATAATAACAAGCAACGTTTTAATACATTGAAGTTATTGCTTTTAAAATTTCAACCAACTAGCTGTGTGGTGTTTTGTAATACCAAAGTTGAAACCCAGCAAGTGTGCGATGATTTGGCAGCAGAAGGCTTTAGTGCAGTGGCGTTACATGGTGATTTAGAGCAGCGAGAACGCGAGCGAACACTTATCCACTTTGCTAATAAAAGCGCTTCTATTTTGGTCGCTACTGATGTGGCTGCCCGAGGCTTAGATATTGATGATATGGATATGGTTATTAACTATCACTTAGCACATGACCCACAAACGCACGTTCATCGTATTGGCCGGACGGGACGTGCGGGTAAAAAAGGTATTGCATGTTCAATTTACGGCGATGCTGAGCAGTTTAAGGTCGCGCAAATTGGCGATCATTACGAGTGTGATTTTTTGCCAGAACAGTTACCACCGTTTAGCTTATTAGAAAAGCCGCCATATAAACCTGAAATGGCCACATTAATGATTGATGCAGGTAAAAAGCAAAAGGTGCGTGCCGGAGATATTTTAGGCGCACTAACGGGCAAAGAAGGTGTTGCTGGACGTCAAGTGGGTAAAATCAATGTACTTGATAACGTCGCATTTGTTGCGGTTGAGCGCAATTGTGCAAAACCAGCATTACGCAAATTAACTGAAGGTAATATTAAAGGGCGTAAAATAAGAGCTCGCCGCTTAACTCGCTAATTACTTTGAATGACTGAGCAGCTGGCTTTAAGCTGCTCGTATTCCTCTCTAATACGTTTAAATATTTCTTCATCTTCTGCGGATTTATCGGGATGATATAAAAATGCCAACTGTCTCCAGCGCTTTTGTATCATTTTTAATGTCGCATCTTCTGCTAATTGCCACTGTTTGAGTAAAGCACTGCGGGTATGCGGTTCAAGCTGCTGTTTATTATCTTTTTTTGTGTCAAATCCTTGCCAAAATCCATCTAATAAAGCTTCAATTTCTGTGATTGAAGTATCATAATTTTGCCAGTTTAAGTAGTAGTCTCTTAAGGGGTCTACTTGGCTTAATGGGTTGCTCTGTGATACCTCGCAAAGTTCTATATGCAAGCTGGCGATTTGTAAATATTGAGTAGGTGCTAGTTGTTTTTGCAATTGGAATAATGCATTCATAATTAAAAAATTACGTTTAAATAAATCACGATGAGGGTCTTCATCTAGCGTCGCCATTGTGCCGTTATTAGTTAATTCCAGCGCTAAAGTATGAACTTTCCAAACCCGTTTTGTTAGAATTAACTCAAAAATCACGTCTATCAGTGGGTTTAGCATTGTTTGCACTCTAGTTAATAGTGTATCTTGAACACATTATTATATTTAGATGCACAATGGAATGTTTTACGGCTTTCTAGCGGTGCTCTCATTGTTTTAACTGCTAAATAAATACCAAGGACACAGATATGTTGGGTCAGTTTAAGCGTTTCTTTTTTATTGCTTTTATTGTTGTACTTAGCATGTTCCCTAAGGTTAATGTTGCGCAATCTCAAACGTCTTTGTTAGAGCAATTTGAGCAAGCAGATAATTGGTCGAAAAAACAAACGCTCGCTACCCAGCTTCTTGAAAAAAAAATCTAACCAAGCAGCAAAAAATTTCAATTTATGCCGCGATGGCTGAGCGTGCTTTTGCTGAAAATGATTACCCTGCAGCTATTTCCTTTTATAAGCTACTAGAGCAAAACACTAGTCTAGGCAATCAGCCTGAGCTGCATTTTAGAGCTATAAAAATGCAAGGTGTAACTTATTATTATCAGGGCTTAGTTCAGCAAGCTGTTATTGAGTATAACCGAGCATTGAATATAGCCACTCAACTTAATAACCGTATCAAGCAAGCTTGAACTTACTGAGTAATATAGGACTTGCTTATTTTGATATGTACAACATGGAGCTAGCGCTAGAGTATTATCAACAAGCGAAAGCTATATATGAAATCAGTGGTAGTGCGCAAGATAAAGCTGACATATTGCACAATATTGCAGGGGTATATACTCGGCTTTCACGTTACGATTCAGCACTTGATATTTACCGACAAGTTTTAGATGTATTTCAACAACTGGATGATAAAGACGGTGTTGCACAAGCTTATGGTAACATGGGAGTTGCTTATGATGAGTCTGGACAAGATCAGCTAGCCCTCCATTATCATCAGCTTGCATTACGTTATTACCAAAGCGTTAATGATGCTTACCAGTTATCTACTCGACATAATAATTTAGCAAATTTAAACCTTAAAATAGGTGAGCTAGATACAGCTCAGTATCATGCTCGATCAGCTCAGAATTTTGCAATTGAAGCCGACAATAAATCATTACTGCTTGCTGCCTTACATGTACTAGCCAAAATACAGCTAGTACAAGGTGATTTAATAGGTGCGAAAACGAATCTTGAAAAGTCTATTTCTTTAGCTAAAGAATACAAAAGTGAAATGCGAGTTAAGGATGGGCTAGGGATTGAAGCGTTATTAAGTGCAGGCTTCGGTGATTTTAAAGAAGCAATACGTTTACATCAGAAGTTTGTTGACTATCAACGAAGTTTAACCAGCGAGGAAATTCTCAAAGCACTAAATGTATTTCAATCTCAGTCTGAGGCCAATCGGTTAAATCAAGAAATTCAGCAACTTAAGCAAGAGCGTAACTTGCAGGAGTTACAAATCGAAAAACGCTCTCAATTTACTATTTTATTAGCTATTGTGGCGTTGTTAGTGCTTATGTGTGGTATTGCAATTTATCGTCGAGCTGTAGAAAAAAGGGCAAAAATACAGTTAGCAGAGCAAGTTGAGCAGCGCACCCAAGAATTGCAATTTGTTGCTCAAGAATTACGAGCTGCTAACAAAGTTAAAAGTCAGTTTCTTGCTAATATAAGTCATGAGATACGAACGCCTTTAACAGCTATTTTAGGTCAAACAGACGATTTAATTAACGGCTTGTACGAGCCTCAGCAGCTACAAGATGAGCTCTTTGTCATCAAAAAACATAGTGATCATTTAAAAGATCTCATTAATGATGTGCTTGACCTTAGTAAAATTGAAGCAAATCGTCTTGAGTTGAACCTAACAAAATTTGATTTAATCCAATTGCTCAATGATGTTTACACAATGAGCCAAGCGCAAGCATCGCAAAAAGGCTTATTCTTAGTGTTTGATAACCAATTAGATGATAGCTATTGGGTAAAGCTAGATTTAATGCGTGTGAAGCAAATACTAATTAACTTGCTCACCAATGCAATTAAATTTACGGATCAAGGCAAAGTTATACTCAAGGTGATTAAAACGGACAATGGCGTGCAATTTACCATTGTTGATACGGGTATTGGCATGAGCGAAGAGCAATTAAAAATGGTTTTCAAATGTTTTCAGCAAGGTGATAATACGATTAGTCGACGCTTTGGAGGGTCTGGCCTTGGACTGTCGCTTTCACAGCAGTTAGCAATGATGATGGGCGGCTATATAAGCGTATTAAGTGAACAACATAAAGGCAGTGAGTTTACATTTAACTTACCTTGTAAGCAGTATGCTGCTGAAGACTTTAATGAAAGTAATGAGCAAGCTCGCAGGCTTAGACCTTTGCAAGGAAAAGTACTCCTTGCGGAAGATCACCCTGATAACCGTCGTTTAATCACTCGCTATTTAGTATCTCTTGGCTTAGATGTTATTGCGGTTAGTAATGGTGAAGAAGCTGTAGAGAAGTGTTTAAGTGAATTTCCAGACATTGTATTACTTGATATACAAATGCCTATTATGGATGGTTTGAGCGCTTTAGGATTACTAAAGCAATGTGGTTTTAATAACCCTATTTACGCATTGACTGCAAATGCTATGAGTCATGAGATAGAGAATTATATTGCTCATGGTTTTACCGGCTACCTAGGTAAGCCAATAGATAAAACAGTTTTTTATCAGACTATTGCTAAGCATTTACAACAGGTACATGACGTTAGCTCTACAGTTAAAGATGTCGGGATGGCAGATTTACGTAGTAGGTTTATTGTCAGTTTTGAACAAGAGTCGCAATTACTTGCAACACACTTACAGCAGCGAGACTTTAACGAATTACAGCAAGATAGTCACCGCATTCTGGGGGCTGCGCAGGTTTTCGCGGTAGATAATGTCGCTAAAAAAGCGTTACAACTAGATAAAGCACTATTACAAAAAAGTGAAGAATTAACTTTTGAGGAAATTGAAGTGCTGGTAACTCAACTAATCATTGAGTTACAACAATCAGCAACAAAAAAGCCCGCATAAACGGGCTTTTTTTAACATCGTAAGCTCTACTGACGTTTCATTGAATCAAAAAATTCATCATTGGTTTTACTCATCGATAACTTATCGATTAGGAATTCCATCGCATCAATTTCAGACATCTCATGAACTATCTTACGCAGAATCCACATTTTTTGTAACTCAACTGGTTTTGTGAGTAGCTCTTCACGACGAGTACCTGAGCGGTTAAAGTCGATTGCAGGGAATACACGTTTTTCAGCAATTTTACGATTCAAGTGCAATTCCATATTACCAGTACCTTTAAACTCCTCATAGATAACTTCATCCATCTTAGAGCCGGTATCGATAAGTGCCGTTGCGATAATGGTTAAACTACCACCTTCTTCAACATTACGTGCCGCACCGAAGAAGCGTTTTGGTTTATGTAATGCGTTAGCATCAACACCACCGGTAAGTACTTTACCTGAAGAAGGAATAACAGTGTTATAAGCACGTGCTAAACGTGTGATTGAATCAAGTAGGATGATTACATCTTTCTTGTGTTCAACTAAACGTTTTGCTTTTTCGATTACCATTTCAGCTACTTGAACATGGCGACTTGCTGGCTCATCAAAGGTTGATGCAATAACTTCACCTTTTACAAGGCGTTGCATCTCAGTAACTTCTTCTGGGCGTTCATCGATAAGTAATACCATCAATGTCGCATCAGGGTGGTTATGGGTAATTGATTGAGCAATGTTTTGCAGTAGCATTGTTTTACCCGCTTTTGGCGGTGCTACTAATAAACCACGCTGGCCACGGCCAATGGGTGATGCTAAATCAAGGACTCGCGCAGTAATATCTTCGGTGCTGCCGTTACCACGTTCCATACGTAAACGTTCGTTAGCATGTAGTGGTGTGAGGTTCTCAAAAAGGATTTTTGTGCGTGAATTTTCTGGTCTATCGAAGTTTACTTCATTTACTTTAAGTAGAGCGAAGTAACGTTCACCATCTTTAGGTGGACGAATAAGGCCCATTATTGAATCACCAGTACGCATACTAAAACGACGAATTTGGCTAGGTGATACATAAATGTCATCGGGGCCGGCTAAGTAAGACGCTTCTGATGATCTTAAGAAACCAAAGCCATCCTGTAAGATTTCTAATACACCGCCGCCAAAAATGTTTTCTCCACTTTTGGCGTGGGCCTTAAGGATAGCAAAAATTATATCTTGCTTTCTTAAGCGGGCTACGTTTTCGAGCCCCATGGACTCAGCTAAGTCTACAAGTTCTTTGATCGACTTGTCTTTTAATTCGCGTAAATGCATATTGGTGGGTTCTTTATTACAGTTATCATACTCATATAATCGACATTGATTAGTGAGAGAGGTTTGTTGGTAAACTAAGGATTAGTTGGCTTTATAAACTAGCAGTTCACTGGCCAAGCGTCCAGTCTTTATACAAAATAAACGCAAAAAAAGGGCAAAATGCCCTTTTTTAATATGTACTAGATATTGTTTTCTAAAAATTCAACTAATTGAGTTTTAGAAAGTGCACCAACTTTAGTTGCTGCAACTTGGCCATCTTTAAAAAGAAGTAATGTTGGAATGCCACGAATACCAAACTTTGGTGGTGTGCCAGCATTTTGATCGATGTTTAGTTTACCGATAACAACGCGGCCATCAAACTCATCTGCTACTTCATTAAGAATAGGGGCGATCATTTTACAAGGTCCGCACCATTCTGCCCAAAAATCAACTAATACAGGCTTGTCTGATTGTAATACGTCAGCTTCAAAGCCATCGTCAGTTAATTGAATAATTTTCTCGCTCATTGCGCTCTCCGATAAGTTAGGCGAATTATTTAATGCGTATTTAAACACTCTTGTTTCTTATTGCAAGTTTAAACGTTATGCTTAAACGCTATGACTAAGACACATTTGACCGATAAAAAGTTTTCAGACTTTGCTATCGCACCGGAAGTGGTTACCGGTTTAACCGAAAATGGGTTTGAATACTGCACTCCCATTCAAGCTAAATGCCTACCTTTTATTTGTGATGGCCGCGATATTGCGGGTCAAGCACAAACAGGTACAGGTAAAACGTTGGCGTTTTTAACCGCCACATGCCATCGGTTATTACAATCTAGCAAAGCACCTAGTAAACATCCAAGAGCCCTGATCATGGCCCCAACTCGGGAGCTTGCGATTCAGATCCACAAAGATGCCAAAATTTTAGCGCCACACTGTAATCTTAACTTAGGTTTAGTATATGGTGGCGAAGATTACGAAAAACAACGTGCGCAACTAGAAAAAGGCGTAGATATTTTAATTGGTACTACAGGCCGCCTTATCGATTTGTATAAGCAAGGTTGTTATACCCTCAATGAAATTGAAGTTGTAGTGCTTGATGAAGCCGATCGTATGTTTGATCTAGGTTTTATAAAAGATATTCGTTATATGTTCCGTCGTATGCCAGATACCTCTGAGCGACTAAATTTACTGTTCTCTGCAACGCTATCATACCGCGTACAAGAATTAGCCTTCGAACATATGACTAATCCAGAGCACGTACAAGTTGAGCCAGATGTAAAAACTGGCAAGCGAATACAAGAAGAGCTATTTCATCCATCACAAGATGATAAAATTAAGCTTTTACTGACATTAATAGAAGAAGAATGGCCAGAGAAAGCGATTGTTTTTGCGAATACTAAACATAGTTGTGAAACAGTCTATGCATGGTTAAAAGCCGATGGTCATCGTGTCGGAATGCTCACTGGTGATGTAAACCAGAAAAAACGTCAATCTATTTTAGCGCAATTTACTAAAGGTGATTTAGATTTTCTAGTTGCGACGGATGTTGCAGCTCGTGGTTTACATATCCCTGAAGTAAGTCATGTATTTAATTTTGATTTACCAGATGATTGTGAAGATTACGTTCATCGTATTGGTCGAACAGGCCGTGCAGGTGCTTCAGGTCATGCAATAAGCTTTGCCTGTGAGCAATATGCTTATAATCTTCATGAAATAGAAGAATACATCGAACACAGCATACCTTTATCACATTATGATAAAAGTGCATTGCTTGATGATGTAACTAAGCCTACTATTCATAGAAAGCGCAACTATTCGACAGGCCCTCGTAATCGTAGTAATAACAACGGACGTAGACCAAACAATAGCTACCAAAAAGCACGGTCGTAATTTGCGACCGTTGTATAGTCGTATTAGTAACTAGAGGTTTTTGAACGGTGGGGCAACTTAAACCGCAAAAAAATGTTTATGCAGTAATTGATTTGGGCTCAAATAGCTTTCATATGTTAATTGCCAAATCAATTGCTGGCGGCTTACAAACCATAGGCCGCGTTAAACGCAAAGTAAGATTAGCAGCAGGGCTCGACGAAAATAACGAGTTAAGTACTGAAGCAATGCAAAGAGGATGGGAGTGCCTAGCGCTTTTTGCTGAACGCTTACAGGATATTCCTAAAGCCAACATTACCATTGTGGCAACTGCTACATTAAGATTGGCAACCAATGCTGATGTATTTAAACAAAAAGCAGAACAAATTCTTGCTCACAAGGTAAATGTTATCAGTGGTGAGCTCGAAGCGCGTACTATCTATAAAGGGGTAGCACACACTTCGTCTTGTAGTGGCCGTCAATTAGTTATTGATATAGGTGGTGCAAGTACTGAAGTTGTAATTGGTAAAGGGTTTGATGCCCTTCATTATAAAAGCCTTAATATGGGTTGCGTAACTTATCTCGAGCGTTATTTCAAAGATGGCAAATTAAGCGAGACCAACTTTGATGCAGCGATAAAAGCTGCCAGAATCGTAATTGATGATATAGCCCCAAGTTATAAAATAGCTGGTTGGGAAGTAGCTTCTGGTGCGTCAGGTACTGTTCAAGCAATCCAAGAAATTATGGTTGCTCAATCACTAGATGAAACATTAAGTCTTGATAAGTTACTTGAAATAAAAAAGCAATCGACTTCCTTTACCACGATTGCTGAGCTGGATTTGCCAGGATTAAGTGAAGAGAGAAGGTTGGTTTTTGTTTCAGGGCTTGCAATTTTAATAGCATTATTTGAATCACTTGAAATTGATAAAATGGGTTTGGCTGGTGGAGCGCTGCGAGAAGGTGTTTTATATAGCATGATCCCAGAGTTTCATAATCATGATATTCGTAAACGCACTATTGACGCATTTATGAGTCGGTATCATGTGGATCAAAAGCAAGCGAATCGTGTTGCTGAGTTAAGTCAGTATTTGGCTCAACAAGTATGCCAACAGTGGTCTGTAATCGAACAGAATGGTTTTGCGTTATTAAATGCAGTTGCAAAGCTGCATGAGATTGGCTTATTAATAGAATATAAGCAGTATCAGAACCACACGGCATATATTTTAGAAAATACAGATATGCCAGGCTTCTCGCAATCAGAGCATAAAATAATTGTAGCGATAGCAAACGCCCACCGCGCAGATCTGCAAAAAGATGTGTTTCAACATTTAGGTTGTCATCAACAGCTGACCCAATACTTAACAAGGTTAATTAGAATTGCAGTGATTTTATCGATGCGTCGTCAAGATGACGTGTTACCAAAAATATACTTAACTGCTACTAATGAGGTTTTAACACTTGCGTTTGAAGGGAATTGGCTAAATGTACATCCCTTAATGGCTAGTGAGCTACAGCTTGAGTCTAAACAACAGGCAAAGGCTGGCTGGAAATTAATAGTTAAGTAAAAAAGGCTCATTTGAGCCTTATTTTGTGCTAAAACACAGCGTTTTGGTGTAAAAGTATTCAAACAACCTTTTTTTAAAAAAGATCGAAAAAAAGGGTTGATCTGTTTTCGGATCTCCCTATAATGCGACCCCACTGAGACGGCAGAGCGCAACGCATAGCGGAGCACGAGCTACTTAGTAAGTCGAATAAAACTTGAGTTTAGATTTTTCATAAAGTTTAAAATTAAGTGTTGACAAAAAAATAGGAAAGCGTAACATGCGCAGCCCTAGCGAGATAAAGCAAAGCGCTTTAATCGCAACGTTCTTTAACAATATAAAGCAATCATCTGTGTGGGCACTCGTACAGATTGAGTTCTAACAGCCTGGCTTAGTTCGCTAAGCAAGGCAAAAAATTTAGAGTCTCAATTGAAACTGAGTGACCAACAGAATAGTTACTTTTAGTAATTATTCAGCACAGTCAATTCAATATCGAAAGATATTAAATAAATTCAGAATTCATTGAGCATGTCCGCTCCCTTTATGGGAAGGACAGAAAAACTTTTAATTGAAGAGTTTGATCATGGCTCAGATTGAACGCTGGCGGCAGGCCTAACACATGCAAGTCGAGCGGTAACAGAGAGAAGCTTGCTTCTTTGCTGACGAGCGGCGGACGGGTGAGTAATGCTTGGGAACATGCCTTTAGGTGGGGGACAACAGTTGGAAACGACTGCTAATACCGCATGATGTCTACGGACCAAAGGGGGCTTCGGCTCTCGCCTAAAGATTGGCCCAAGTGGGATTAGCTAGTTGGTGAGGTAATGGCTCACCAAGGCAACGATCCCTAGCTGGTTTGAGAGGATGATCAGCCACACTGGAACTGAGACACGGTCCAGACTCCTACGGGAGGCAGCAGTGGGGAATATTGCACAATGGGCGCAAGCCTGATGCAGCCATGCCGCGTGTGTGAAGAAGGCCTTCGGGTTGTAAAGCACTTTCAGTCAGGAGGAAAGGTTAGTAGTTAATACCTGCTAGCTGTGACGTTACTGACAGAAGAAGCACCGGCTAACTCCGTGCCAGCAGCCGCGGTAATACGGAGGGTGCGAGCGTTAATCGGAATTACTGGGCGTAAAGCGTACGCAGGCGGTTTGTTAAGCGAGATGTGAAAGCCCCGGGCTCAACCTGGGAACTGCATTTCGAACTGGCAAACTAGAGTGTGATAGAGGGTGGTAGAATTTCAGGTGTAGCGGTGAAATGCGTAGAGATCTGAAGGAATACCGATGGCGAAGGCAGCCACCTGGGTCAACACTGACGCTCATGTACGAAAGCGTGGGGAGCAAACAGGATTAGATACCCTGGTAGTCCACGCCGTAAACGATGTCTACTAGAAGCTCGGCTCTTCGGAGTTGTTTTTCAAAGCTAACGCATTAAGTAGACCGCCTGGGGAGTACGGCCGCAAGGTTAAAACTCAAATGAATTGACGGGGGCCCGCACAAGCGGTGGAGCATGTGGTTTAATTCGATGCAACGCGAAGAACCTTACCTACACTTGACATACAGAGAACTTACTAGAGATAGTTTGGTGCCTTCGGGAACTCTGATACAGGTGCTGCATGGCTGTCGTCAGCTCGTGTTGTGAGATGTTGGGTTAAGTCCCGCAACGAGCGCAACCCCTATCCTTAGTTGCTAGCAGGTAATGCTGAGAACTCTAAGGAGACTGCCGGTGATAAACCGGAGGAAGGTGGGGACGACGTCAAGTCATCATGGCCCTTACGTGTAGGGCTACACACGTGCTACAATGGCGCATACAGAGTGCTGCGAACTCGCGAGAGTAAGCGAATCACTTAAAGTGCGTCGTAGTCCGGATTGGAGTCTGCAACTCGACTCCATGAAGTCGGAATCGCTAGTAATCGCGTATCAGAATGACGCGGTGAATACGTTCCCGGGCCTTGTACACACCGCCCGTCACACCATGGGAGTGGGTTGCTCCAGAAGTAGATAGTCTAACCTTAGGGAGGACGTTTACCACGGAGTGATTCATGACTGGGGTGAAGTCGTAACAAGGTAGCCCTAGGGGAACCTGGGGCTGGATCACCTCCTTATACGATTTAGAACTTATTTGTTCGTAGTGTCCACACAGATGATTGTTAATTGTAAAGAGAACAACACTTATTGTTTGGGTCTGTAGCTCAGTTGGTTAGAGCGCACCCCTGATAAGGGTGAGGTCGGTAGTTCAAATCTACTCAGACCCACCACTTCTTCTTAATACTGCGTTGTAAGCTTCGTTGTTTAGTGAACTAAACGGCCTCAACTTACGCCTTGTCTTAAAAAAGAAGTCGGTATACAAACAGTAAGACCAGCATATGTGGGGCTATAGCTCAGCTGGGAGAGCGCCTGCCTTGCACGCAGGAGGTCAGCAGTTCGATCCTGCTTAGCTCCACCACTTTTACTTCTTAAAAATAAATATTCTTTATCGGGTAGCAACACTACCTGAGAATAGAGTGTGTTTAATTTTGAGAAGTTTTTGATTCTCTGCTCTTTAAAAATTTGGAAAAGCTGATAATAAAATTCGTATGAATACATTGTATTTGTACAGAGTTTTCAAAAGTAAAAAAGAATGATAGCAGTATCATTCAGTGCCATTTAATGAACGTTTACGTTTGTTGATTGGTATCTACTTTAGTATTCAATATTAACTTCTGGCGAAGTTAAACTGTCACGAAACAAAGACCCGTTTGGGTTGTATGGTTAAGTGACTAAGCGTACACGGTGGATGCCTTGGCAGTTGGAGGCGATGAAGGACGTATTAACTTGCGATAAGCTTAGTCGAGCTAGTAAAAAGCACTTGAGACTAAGATTTCCGAATGGGGAAACCCACCTGCTTGCAGGTATCGTTAACTGAATACATAGGTTAACGAGGCGAACGCGGAGAACTGAAACATCTAAGTACCCGTAGGAAAAGAAATCAACCGAGATTCCGGAAGTAGCGGCGAGCGAAACCGGAACAGCCCTTAAGCTTATTATGTGTTAATGGAAGGCTCTGGAAAGTGCCACGATACAGGGTGATAGTCCCGTACATGAAAATGCATTTTAAGTGAAATCGAGTAGGTCGGAGCACGTGAAACTTTGACTGAATATAGGTGGACCATCATCTAAGGCTAAATACTCCCAACTGACCGATAGTGAACCAGTACCGTGAGGGAAAGGCGAAAAGAACCCCTGTGAGGGGAGTGAAATAGAACCTGAAACCGTGTACGTACAAGCAGTAGGAGCCCACTTGTTGGGTGACTGCGTACCTTTTGTATAATGGGTCAGCGACTTATATTTTGTAGCGAGGTTAACCGAATAGGGTAGCCGTAGGGAAACCGAGTCTTAACTGGGCGAATAGTTGCAAGGTATAGACCCGAAACCCGGTGATCTAGCCATGAGCAGGTTGAAGGTTGAGTAACATCAACTGGAGGACCGAACCCACTAACGTTGAAAAGTTAGGGGATGACTTGTGGCTTGGAGTGAAAGGCTAATCAAACCGGGAGATAGCTGGTTCTCCCCGAAATCTATTTAGGTAGAGCCTCGGACGAATACTTACGGGGGTAGAGCACTGTTAAGGCTAGGGGGTCATCCCGACTTACCAACCCTTTGCAAACTCCGAATACCGTAAAGTACTATCCGGGAGACACACGGCGGGTGCTAACGTCCGTCGTGAAGAGGGAAACAACCCAGACCGCCAGCTAAGGTCCCAAAGTCATAGTTAAGTGGGAAACGATGTGGAAAGGCCCAGACAGCCAGGAGGTTGGCTTAGAAGCAGCCATCCTTTAAAGAAAGCGTAATAGCTCACTGGTCGAGTCGGTCTGCGCGGAAGATGTAACGGGGCTAAACTATGCACCGAAGCTGCGGATTCAAAATTTATTTTGAGTGGTAGGGGAGCGTTCTGTAAGCCGTTGAAGGTGGTCCGGGAGGATTGCTGGAGGTATCAGAAGTGCGAATGCTGACATGAGTAACGATAATGCGGGTGAAAAACCCGCACGCCGGAAGACCAAGGGTTCCTATCCCATGTTAATCAGGGTAGGGTAAGTCGACCCCTAAGGCGAGGCCGAAAGGCGTAGTCGATGGGAAACGGATTAATATTTCCGTACTTGGTATAATTGCGATGGGGGGACGGAGCAGGCTAAGCAAGCATGGCGATGGTTGTCCATGTGAAAGTGAGTAGGTTGGTGACTTAGGAAAATCCGGGTTGCTAAGACTGAGACACGAGACGAGCACCTAAGGGTGTGAAGTTGCTGATGCCATACTTCCAGGAAAAGCCTCTAAGCTTCAGATTATACCGAATCGTACCCCAAACCGACACAGGTGGTCAGGTAGAGAATACTAAGGCGCTTGAGAGAACTCGGGTGAAGGAACTAGGCAAAATCGTACCGTAACTTCGGGAGAAGGTACGCTCCTATCTGTGATGAGATTTACTCTCTAAGCGGACGGGAGCCGCAGTGACCAGGTGGCTGGGACTGTTTATTAAAAACACAGCACTGTGCAAAATCGCAAGATGACGTATACGGTGTGACACCTGCCCGGTGCCGGAAGGTTAATTGATGGGGTTAGTTTTCGGACGAAGCTCTTGATCGAAGCCCCGGTAAACGGCGGCCGTAACTATAACGGTCCTAAGGTAGCGAAATTCCTTGTCGGGTAAGTTCCGACCTGCACGAATGGTGTAACCATGGCCACGCTGTCTCCACCCGAGACTCAGTGAAATTGAAATCGCAGTGAAGATGCTGTGTACCCGCGGCTAGACGGAAAGACCCCGTGAACCTTTACTACAGCTTGGCACTGAACATTGAACCTACATGTGTAGGATAGGTGGGAGACTTTGAAGACGAGACGCTAGTTTTGTTGGAGTCGTCCTTGAAATACCACCCTTGTAGTTTTGATGTTCTAACGTTGGCCCCTGAATCGGGGTTACGGACAGTGCCTGGTGGGTAGTTTGACTGGGGCGGTCTCCTCCCAAAGAGTAACGGAGGAGCACGAAGGTTGGCTAAGTACGGTCGGACATCGTACGGTTAGTGTAATGGTAGAAGCCAGCTTAACTGCGAGACAGACACGTCGAGCAGGTACGAAAGTAGGTCATAGTGATCCGGTGGTTCTGAATGGAAGGGCCATCGCTCAACGGATAAAAGGTACTCCGGGGATAACAGGCTGATACCGCCCAAGAGTTCATATCGACGGCGGTGTTTGGCACCTCGATGTCGGCTCATCACATCCTGGGGCTGAAGTCGGTCCCAAGGGTATGGCTGTTCGCCATTTAAAGTGGTACGCGAGCTGGGTTTAGAACGTCGTGAGACAGTTCGGTCCCTATCTGCCGTGGGCGTTTGAGAATTGAGAGGGGTTGCTCCTAGTACGAGAGGACCGGAGTGAACGAACCGCTGGTGTTCGGGTTGTCATGCCAATGGCATTGCCCGGTAGCTACGTTCGGAACTGATAAGCGCTGAAAGCATCTAAGCGCGAAGCAGGCCTCGAGATGAGTTCTCACTAGACTTTTAAAGTCTCTGAAGGGCCGTTGAAGACTACAACGTTGATAGGCAAGATGTGGAAGCATAGTGATATGTTAAGCTAACTTGTACTAATTACCCGTGAGGCTTAACCATACAACGCCAAACGCGTTTTATGCGACAGTTTAAGCGAAGAAGTTAATAGACTAAAGTAGATTACTGAAGACTAATTTATTATCAGAAATTCCAAATTTTAGTAAGTTTGATTAAATTGAACTTACACCAAATTTGCTTGGTGACAATAGCGTTTTGGACCCACCTGATCCCATGCCGAACTCAGTAGTGAAACGAAACAGCGCCGATGATAGTGTAGCATTTGTTATGTGAAAGTAGGTCATTGCCAGGCTCCAAATTGAGAAAGCCCGATTCGAAAGAATCGGGCTTTTTTACGTTTATACACCGTAGCGTGGGTTGAGTATCACGAAACCCACGGATAAAAGAACGCCACAATCCCTCAGGGCCAACATACACCTTACCTCGGCCTGTATTTTAATCTTGAAAAACTCGCACTCCATAAGAAAATACTACCCACAGTCCTCTGAGTGATACCAAACACATTTAATTGATGATCCATTTTAATTTAATGCTATTTGTGATCTAATACTGGTAAATTCACTCATTATTATTGAGCTTAAATTGTCCAACATTCCAGATTTTCCCTACACCCGAGATGCGCGATTAAAAACCCGCTATCAAGTTGTTCGTCAATTTCTTAAAGTTAAAAATCGCACGGCTGTTGCACAAGCGACAGGCGTGAGTCGGCGCTTGGTAAATGAGTGGGTGACAGCTTATCTTACCGATGGCATTGCGGCATTAGACATTAAGAAACAGCCAGGTCGCCCTTGTGCTCTAACGCCTAAGCAAAAGCAGCAACTCAAAGATTATGTATGCAAACATGCAGTTAAAGATGAAGGGGGTCGCTTAATCGGTGAAGACATTCGTGAGTATATTCGCGAGACATTTGATGTGCAGTATAAGCTTAATAATGTTTATCGCTTATTACATGAGCTTAATTTGTCGTGGATTACATCTCGCTCGAAACACCCTAAACAATCAGTTCAGGCGCAAGAAGACTTTAAAAAATTTCCTTCGTAATACGATCATCACAATTCCAGGCCACGTATCACTTGATAGAGTCAATGTCTGGTTCCAAGATGAAGCGCGGTTTGGTCAACAAAATACCACATCTAAAATTTGGGCAAAGAAAGGTTCAAGGCCCCGCGTGGTCAAACAGCAACAGTTTCTATCAACTCATATATTTGGTGCAGTTTGCCCTGCGACAGGTCAAACTGAGGCTATCATAGCGCCTTATTTGAGTAAGGATATAATGAGGCAGCACTTAGAACTCATTTCGGATGCGACACCCTGTGGGGAGCACGCTGTGGTAATCGTTGATCGGGCAAGCTGGCATATGGGTAATGTTGCTGAGGGCATTAAAAATGTGTCGGTGATACAGTTGCCTCCCTATTCACCAGAACTTAACCCAGTTGAGCAAGTAAAAACTTGAGCACTTATATAGTATTGGTATTAGCTTTAATCTGTTTTTGCAGGAAATAATCTAATTCCATAACTAAATGGAATAACAAAGCAGATTCTATTCTTTTTTTATTCGCCAATACCCCGTTATTCTTCACTTTCAGAGAAATCTTTGGAGCGGGTATTTACGCTTTAAAGTTGAAACAAATTTTAGGCGAAGTGATTTACTAATAAAAGTAGTCATTTTGTAGTTAACTTTTAGGGTTACGGGGACGAATTCATGTTGTTAGGTCAACTCAATGCAGCGGCAAGTCCGCTATCGCAAGAGCAAGTACAAAAGCTGCAAGGTTTAGTAGCTGAGCTTAATCCAATTCAGCAAGCTTGGGTGAGCGGCTATCTTGCTGCGAATGCAAATACTGCAGCCCTAGGTGGTGTTGTGGGCGCAGCACCGAGTGCAGGTGAAGCTGCTGCATTAACTATTTTATATGGTTCGCAAACCGGTAATTCAAAAGGTGTTGCAACTAAGCTTAAAGAACAAGCTGAATCACGCGGCTTAGCTGTTAAATTGGTTAGCATGGCTGATTATAAACCAACGGCATTGAAAAAAGAAAAGTTCTTAACTGTTGTTGTATCTACGTACGGTGAAGGTGAGCCGCCTGAAGATGCAGAAACACTGCACGAATTTTTAACCACGAAGAAAGCCCCTAAACTCGATGGCGTTAAAATCGCGGTAATAGGTTTAGGTGACTCAAGCTATGGGTTCTTCTGCCAGACAGCCAAAGATTTTGAAGAGCGCTTAAATAAATTAGGCGCAGAGACAATTTACCAGCGCGCTGATTTAGATGTTGATTACGATGATGAAGCCGCTACTTGGATCACTGGCGCATTAGATGCCTTTGAACCGGATTTAAAAGCACAGCAAGATGCAGGTGGCCAAGTTGTTTCTATGCCGTTTGGTGCACCAGTAGCGGTTGCTAGCCAATACACTAAGCAAAACCCATTTGCAGCAGAGCTTAGTACGGTGCAAAAGATTACCGGCCGTGATTCAACCAAAGATGTTCGTCACGTTGAAATCTCTCTTGAAGGCTCCGATATTACTTACACGCCGGGTGACTCTCTGGGTGTGTATTTCTTAAATGATGAAGTATTGGTCGACGAAGTACTTGAACTGACGCAAATAGATGCTGCAAGCCAAGTTAAAATTGGTGATGAAGAGCTAAGTATTCGCGATGCCTTAATTGAAAAATTAGAGCTAACGCAATCCTACCCAGGCTTTGTTGAAAAATACGCAGTTGCGACTGGTACACCTGAGCTATTAAAGCTAGTAGAAGATAAAGCGGCAATGCGCGAGTACATTGAACCTCGTCAAATCTTTGATGTGATCCGACAAAATCCAGCAAAAGTCGAAGCACAAACGCTCGTTGATTGCCTACGTAAGTTGCAAGCACGTTTATACTCAATTGCTTCAAGCCAAGCTGAGGTTGAAGACGAAGTACATCTAACAATTGGACTGGTTGAATTTGAAGCCTTTGGTAGTGAACATTTAGGTGGTTGCTCTGGTTATTTAGCACGTCGTGCTGAAGAAGGCTGCAAAGTAAAAGTATTTAGTGAGCACAACGATAATTTCCGTTTACCAAGCAATGACGAAACGCCAGTGATTATGATCGGCCCTGGTACGGGTATCGCGCCGTTCCGTGCATTTTTACAAGAGCGTGATTCGCGAGAAGCATCGGGTAAAAACTGGTTGTTCTTCGGTAATCCACACTTTACTCAAGATTTCTTGTATCAAGTAGAGATTCAAGGTTATTTAAAATCAGGCCTATTGAGCAAAGTTGATGTGGCATTTAGTCGCGACCAAAACGAGAAAATCTATGTACAAGACAAGCTTCGCCAAAACAGTAAAGACGTTTTTGCATGGTTAGAAGCGGGCGCACACATCTACATTTGTGGTGATGCAAACCGTATGGCGAAAGACGTACACAATGCCTTGGTTGATATCATTAGCGAAAATACAGGTAAGAGCTTTGAAGATGCAGATCAGTATTTAAAAGACTTACGTAGCGCAAATCGCTATCAGAAAGACGTGTATTAATCACGTTTCTTATTTTATTTAACAGCTAACAGCCGTCACTGTAACAAATTTAGGATTTAAAATGAGCGAACAAGATAAGAACGTAAAGCTTTCTGATAACGAGCGTTTGAAAAGAGAAAGTAACTTTTTACGTGGCACTATAGAGCAAGATTTAAAAGACGAGATCACCGGTGGTTTTACCGCTGATAACTTTCAGTTAATTCGTTTCCACGGTATGTATCAACAAGATGACCGCGATATTCGTGGTGAGCGTGCTAAGCAAAAGCTTGAGCCACTACACAATGTAATGCTGCGTGCACGTATGCCTGGCGGTATTATCAAGCCTGAGCAATGGCTTGCGATTGATAAATTTGCCGATGAGAAAACCAGCTACGGCAGTATCCGCTTAACAACGCGTCAAACGTTTCAGTTTCATGGTGTATTAAAGCCAAATATTAAAGGCATGCACCAAATGCTTAATAGCGTGGGTATCGATTCAATCGCAACAGCTGGTGATGTGAACCGTAACGTACTATGTACCACTAACCCAGTTGAGTCAGAGCTTCATCAAGAAGCATACGATTGGGCTGCAAAAATTTCAGAGCATTTGCTTCCAAAAACTAAAGCGTATGCAGAAATTTGGTTAAATGGAGAAAAGGCAGAAACCACGGAAGAGCCAATTTTAGGGTCTAATTACTTACCACGTAAATTTAAGACAACGGTGACGATCCCACCTAATAATGAAGTGGATGTACACGCGAATGACTTGAACTTTGTGGCAATTGCAGAAGATGGAAAACTAGTTGGTTTTAACGTACTTGTTGGCGGTGGTCTTGCTATGACGCACGGAGATACTGCAACGTACCCACGTAAAGCTGATGACTTTGGTTTTATTTCCCTAGAAGACACGTTAAAAATTGCTGAGCATGTGGTGTCGGTACAGCGTGACTGGGGTAATCGTTCGAACCGTAAAAATGCAAAAACTAAATACACCTTAGATCGTGTTGGTTCAGATGTATTTAAAGCGGAAGTAGAAAAACGTGCCGGTGTTAAATTTGCACCTAGCCGCCCATTTGAATTTACTCACCGTGGCGATCGTATTGGCTGGGTTGAAGGAATTGATGGTAAACATCATTTAACGCTATTTATCCAAAGTGGCCGTATTTTAGATTACCCAGGTAAACCACTGAAAACAGGTTGTCGTAAAATTGCCGAAGTTCACCAAGGTGATATGCGCATGACGGCGAACCAAAATTTAATTATTGCCGGTGTGCCAGCCGATCAAAAAGCAGTGATCGAAGAAATCGCCCGTAATCACGGTTTAATTGATGACAAAGATACTGAGCAACGTAAAAACTCGATGGCGTGTGTGGCATTGCCAACGTGTCCACTTGCAATGGCAGAGGCTGAGCGTTACTTACCAAGTTTAATTGAAAAGACTGAAGCACTGCTAGCTAAACATGGCATTCCGGATGACAGCATCATTATGCGTGTTGTAGGTTGTCCAAATGGTTGTGGCCGTGCGATGTTGGCTGAAGCCGGTTTAGTTGGTAAAGGACCTGGAAAATATAACGTGTACTTAGGGGGTAACCTTGAAGGCACACGTATTCCTAAATTGTATTTAGAAAATGTCGGCGAAGACGTGTACCTAGATGCCTTTGATAAGCTAATTGGTCAATGGGCAAGTGAGCGTAACGACGGCGAATGTTTTGGTGACTTTGTCATTCGTAAAGGCATTGTTGCTGAAGTTAAAGTGTCAGTCACCGATTTTCACGCTTAATTTAAAAGCAAGCGGTAACGCTTGCTGAGGTTTGGAATTTACTATGAGTGAATTTAAAAACATATTACAGCTCGATAAAGAAAGCCAAGTTGCTTTACTTGCTGATGCTAACGGCATATTAAAAGATATGAGCGCTGAGCAGCGTGTTGTATGGGCGCTGGATAATTTGCCCGATACACAGTTTTTATCATCAAGCTTTGGTATTCAAGCTGCTGTGATGTTGCACTTGGTAACAACACAGCGGCCAAATATACCTGTAGTACTGACGGATACAGGGTATTTATTCCCTGAGACTTACCAGTTTATTGAGCAGATGACGGAGCGTTTATCACTTAATTTAAAAGTGTATAAATCAACGCTAAGCCCAGCATGGCAAGAAGCTAAGTACGGTAAGTTATGGGAGCAAGGTGAGGCTGGTATTAAGCAATACAACCAGCTAAATAAAGTAGAGCCGATGACCCGTGCCTTAAAAGACATTGATGCAGGGACTTGGTTTAGCGGTTTGCGCCGTGACCAAGCGTCTACCCGTGCTGATAAGCAAATTGTTGAGATCAGTCGTGGTACGGTAAAGGTTTATCCAATTATTGACTGGACTAACCGCGATGTGTATCAATATTTAACTAAGCATGATTTACCCTACCACCCACTTTGGGAGCAAGGGTATGTGTCTATGGGTGATGTCCATACTACACGTAAATTAGAACCAGGTATGACGGAAGAGGAAACGCGCTTCTTTGGTTTAAACCGTGAATGTGGTCTACATATTGATGGGGATGGGATTTAATCCTAAATAGTTCTCTGAATATTCTAAAACGCAGCCTGGCTGCGTTTTTCATTTTTGACTACAGTATAGTAATTAACTACAACTTTACACGAACTCACTTATGAAACAAACTTGTGTTGTTCTACTGCTATTAATATCTAGCCAGGCATTTTCTGATACCTTTCGCGTTGCCCTGCCTGATGAAGATTATCCACCCTTTCATTTTATTAACGCCGATAGAAAAGGTATTTTAAACCATGTGTTATCACGATTCTCAATAGAGTCAGGCTATGAAATAGAGTATGTGTTTGTACCCGAGATGCGTTCAGCTAAATTAGTCCACGATAATGATGTTGATGCCAGAATGGAGTCAGAAGTATGGCAAGTTGATAACCGTCAATATTATTGGAGTGATGGCATTGCTTCTGTTGAGGATGCTGTCATTGTTGGCAGCGATGTTGACCCTGATATATTTCAGGAAGAAAATAAGCTTGCTTCAGGGGTTTTACTAGGTCGCTATGGTTATATATACCCACAATATGAGTCATTAGTTGAAAATAAGGTTTTTCATCGAGAAAATTTTTATTCAGACTTAACAATGCTGCAAAGTCTTCAAAGTGGAACTTTAAAGAGTAAGCGATTTGCTATTATGTCTCGGGCAGTCTTTAATTGGTATTGTAAAAAATATCCTGAGTTTAAAGCATTAAATATTAGTGATTTTAATGTGGGAAAAGCACCTCTTCAATTGCAGTTCGCGTATTCCCCAAGAGGCAAAGCGCGCGCTGATGCATTTAATGTTTTTTTAAAAAAGCTGAAAGATAGTGGTGAGCTTGATAGAATTATTGCTCGTTACCAATGACGGAAGTTTTTTCGTTCATATCAACTTATCTCAAAGGATTGAAAATGAAGTACTTTGCATATCTAGCTGTGATGGTATTGCTTATAAGTGTTGTGGCGCTATTTTACTTGAAGCGCCCGGATGGGCAAGCGTGGCTCACTACAGAGCAAGTAACAAATAAGTCTGACGCTTTAAAAGAGCAAATGGTTGCGCTTTCAAGTGATACGCTTGATCAGGCTGTAAAGTTAGTTGCAGACACTAGTAGTAAGGTGGTGGAAAAGGTTACATCTAGTACAAAGCCTTCTACAACTGTCATATTTAAATGGCAAGATGATACTGGGCAATGGCATTATTCTGATCAACCCAACCCCAATGGTAACAGTGAGCAAGTAGTATTAGACCCAAATGATGTCACCGTGGTTGCGGCTGAAGACACTTCAATACTTAAAGGTAGTGCTAAATCGGGCGGGACACCACTGAAAAAAGCGCCCACAAGTGCTTATGACCCCATCGTTATTAAAAAGCTGTTTGACGACGCAGAGCAAGTAAAGTCACAATTAGAGCTGCGTAATAACACCCTCGAACAATCGCATTAAAATACCCTGAAGGTGAATAGCTCAGCATTACATAGGTGCTTAGTATCAGGCATTACTTTATGCTTATTTTTGATGGGGGCTTTCTGTTGTCCGAAGCGATAAGTAATACTTTGCTTAATATGGCTGAAGATGTAATACACATAGCAATAGTTGAATAAAGACCCTAAAGTGTTTAATTATCTTTAGCTGTGAGCTCAATCTTTTTCAGTTTCTTATGCTCAGCTTCAAGGTGCATAAGGTAAATAGTTAGATAAATCTTTGTTGGTAATGAGAATAAAACTCCGATAGCGATACATGTTGCACTGATTGTAATTCTTTGGACACTATTAATAGCATCAAACAAGTCAGACATAAGCAAGTAGTGACCTAATAAAATTAAGCACAGCCCTGAGATGATAAATACTTTAAGTATTTTGATGATGGATAGATCAGGCATACACTTGTTATCCTAGCTTTCATGTAACTAAGTGTAGCCAATAATATGAAATGTGATTTGTTCTGAATCAAACTGGGGTTGATTTTAGGCAACCCCATTTGTTTATTTACTCTTGCAGCATATTTCTTAATACATATTGTAAGATGCCGCCATGCTTGTAATAGTCCCACTCTTTTGGTGTATCAATACGCACATCGGCGCTAAAGCTCACTTGCTTTCCTTCACTGTTGGTGACAATAACGCTTACTTCATCCGTTTTGTCATACAAGCCTTCAATATCAAACTGCTCTTGACCTGTAAGCCCCAGTGACTCATGACTTTCACCATCTTTAAACTGTAAAGGTAATACGCCCATACCTATTAAGTTAGAGCGGTGAATACGCTCGTAACTCTGTGCAATCACGGCTTTAACACCTAATAATAAAGAGCCCTTAGCAGCCCAATCTCGCGATGAGCCCGTGCCATACTCAGCCCCAGCAAGAATGACTAAAGGTATACCTTGTTCTTGGTATGTCATTGCTGCGTCGAAAATACTAGCAAGTTCATTATCGGGTTGCGTGCGTGTAACGCCTCCTTCAGTACCTGGTGCAAGTAAGTTCTTTAATCTTACATTGGCAAAAGTACCGCGCATCATCACTTCATGGTTACCACGGCGAGAACCGTAGGAATTGAACTGTGATTTTTCAACTCCATGCTGTTGTAAGTATTCGCCAGCAGGTGCGCTAGCTTTAATTGCACCAGCAGGTGAAATATGATCGGTGGTCACTGAATCACCTAATTTAGCCAAACAGCGGGCGCCGCTAATGTTTGGAATACCCGGTGGTTCAACACTCATACCGTCAAAAAATGGCGCTTTTTTGATGTAGGTAGAAGCATCATTCCAGTCATATAATTTGCCATCAGGTATTTTAATTTGTTGCCAGCGTTCATCACCTTTGTAAACATTACTGTAGCTGCTAGCAAACATTTCTTTTGTAACTGTCTTCTTCACAAGTTCGTTTACTTCACTGACACTTGGCCAAATGTTTTTAAGATAAATGTCATTGCCGTTGCTATCTTGTGCTAAAGGCTCATTGTATACATCGATATCGGTACGCCCTGCAATTGCATAAGCAACTACTAAAGGTGGAGACGCTAAAAAGTTCATTTTTACATCTTGGTGAATCCGTCCTTCAAAGTTCCTGTTACCCGATAGTATAGAGCTTACCACTAACTTGTGTTTTTGAATTGCTTCAGATATTTCATCGGGAAGTGGCCCAGAGTTACCAATACATGTTGTACAGCCATAGCCAACAAGGTTAAACCCTAATGCTTCTAAATCATCCATTAGCTCAGCGCTTTTCAAGTAGTCGGTGACTACTTGTGAGCCCGGTGCTAGTGAGGTTTTGACCCAAGGTTTTACATTAACGCCTAATTGGCGTGCTTTTTGTGCGACTAAACCGGCAGCTAAAATTACACTTGGATTAGAGGTGTTAGTACAGCTAGTTATGGCTGCAATTACACATGCACCATCGTTTAGCTCAAATTCTTGGCCTTTAAAGTTAACTTTTGCAGCGCCCATAAATTGCGCTTCATCAACCGGTTCATCTGGATTTGTGGTTGGACCTTCACTTTCGATACGAGCCTGTTGTTCATCGCTTTTATCCCGAGAGGCCATTCGTTCATCTTGAAATCCCTTTAAGTGCTCGCCAATTATATCGCCAGCTTTATCAAGAGCGATCCTATCTTGTGGACGTTTAGGGCCAGCTAAGCTTGGTACTACGTCATCAAGTTTTAATTCGAGCTTGTCGGTGTAATGAGCTTCATCGCCAGCATTACGCCACAAACCTTGGTGTTTTGCATAATCTTCAATGAGCTTTAATTGTGTTTCATCACGGTTAGTTAAGCGTAAGTAGTTAATTGTTTCGTCATCAATTGGGAATATACCGCAAGTAGCACCATACTCTGGTGCCATGTTAGCGATCGTCGCACGATCCGCTAATGGTAAATCAGCAAGGCCATCACCATAAAACTCAACAAATTTACCTACAACACCATGGTTGCGCAGCATTTCAGTCACAGTCAATACTAAATCTGTTGCTGTCGTTCCCTCTGGTAGGCGACCGTCAAGCTTCATACCGACCACTTGTGGTATCAATAGGCTAATAGGTTGGCCCAGCATAGCCGCTTCGGCTTCTATTCCACCTACACCCCAACCAAGTACACCTAAACCATTAATCATTGTTGTGTGGGAATCAGTGCCAACGAGCGTATCAGGGTAAGCAAACTTTTGGCCGTTGCGTTCTTCATTAAATACAACACGTGCTAAATATTCTAAATTTACTTGGTGAACAATACCGGTAGCTGGTGGTACTACTTTTAAATTATCAAAAGCAGTTTGGCCCCAACGCAAAAATTCATAACGTTCTTTATTGCGTTCATATTCGAGTTTGGCATTTAAATCAAACGCGCCGTCATTGCCATAGCCATCAACTTGCACTGAGTGATCGATAACAAGTTCTGCAGGAGATAGCGGGTTTATTTTGGCCGGATCACCACCGAGTTTTTCCATGGCATCACGCATGGCGGCTAAATCAACAATCGCTGGCACACCCGTAAAATCCTGCATTACCACTCGCGCTGGAGTAAAGGCAACTTCGGCATTGGGTTTAGCCTGAGGATCCCAATCAAGTAAAGCTTCAATGTCTAGCTTCTTTATATTGATGTCATCTTCATTACGTAATAAGTTTTCAAGCAGAATTTTGAGCGAAAAAGGCAATCGCTTGGCTTTATCCCCGAGTCCCTGTAATGAATGAATGTGAAATTGCTCACCGTTAATTGTGAGTTGTTTTTGGGTGTCAAAACTATTGCTCATTATATGCCCCTTTATGATACCGGTAAGGTATGGTGAATATCCTTAAATCGTAAATGTAATCGCTTAATCGCGTAACCTCTTAATTATCTAAACCAAGTGCAAAGTGCATACCAAAATAGATTTGTATTATTTTTATGCACTTCATTTAACTGATCTGGTCTTTAATTTTCATATTTCAAGTCATCAGTATCACAAAGCAGCAGTTACGAGGAAAATCATTTTAACCACCCATGTTGGACACCTTTATGACTGACTAACAGAAGTAATATCGCGATGACAATGACAAAAATAGGCATCAAAACAGCGCTTGCACCAAGCAGTTCTATACTGTTGATGATAATAAAGTTATAAAATTGCTGTACGGCAATAGCCGCCAACGATAATGCAAATACACTGCGAGCAAGGGAGCGCTTAACAAGTAAAAGTATCGCGCCAAAGGTGCCTCCAAATACTGCAATTGCGAATGCAACTGTTGACCAAAGAGGAATGTTAGAATATGCAGCTTGTTGTTCTACAGGAAGTTTATTTATCATTTCAGGTGTCATCAGCATCTGCATGATAAAGGCAATAACACCTAATAAATTCCATATAAGGGCTGCCCAAGCGGTGCTTTTTAGCCAGCTTGGCGAGGGCGGGTTGGCCATAATTACCTTCTTAATTATTATTATTAAAAAGGTAATTAAAGACGACGGTGAGTTAATTTACAAGCTAGCGCGTGGGCTTTAATCAATTAACCAAATGAAATAGGTCGACGACCTGTTTTTTCATCTACTTTTGGCTTTTTAGTACGTTTGCGCTTACTTTTAGCCGGTGTTGCTTCTGTAGTGCTTGTTTTTGTTACCTCTGGTTGTGTATTTTGTGCTGGTCTTTGTGCTGGGGTAGCATCTTCACTTAACGTTAATTGAAACCATTCACCATCGAACTCTAGTACGTCACCACTGTATAATTTTTTCCGTTTTATTGTACATATTTCATGGTTAACGCCAACGTAGCCTTCACTAATTAGGTTCTTTGCTTGGCCACCACCTTCAACTAAATCAAGAACTTTGAGTAGCTTGCATAGCTCAATGGGTTCTTCTTCTAATTCTATTTCAATGTATTCGTCATTCATGTTTGGTCTCACAGAGGTAGGGCGTAGCCTTTATTATAAAGGCTTAGAGCGAATTTTGCATCACACTAGGTAGAGTACAAAAAATTTATCTGATGTTTATTTTAAACTATTTTATTTTTTTGGGGTCTTTAAAAAAACTGCAGCAATAAAGCGCTAAGCTGCAGCTGTTAAATCTGGCCTGTTATTTGCCAATACATGATTCAAAATTTATCAACGTTAGATAGTAGTAACTAAATGTAAGTGCTATTACATTGAAATGGAGTAGAAAATGGGCATAAGATTAGCAATGCGAAAAGAGTTAATGGGCTTAAATAACTCGGATATGTTAACTGCCGATGATGTCAGAACACACCTCTCAAAAATAGTGAAGCAACAATCGCAAAGCACACAAAAGGGCTTTTCGGTTATTTCAAAATTTAACGATAACCATAGTCAATTAGTAAGTGGCGATAATAACAAAGAGCGTTTGCTTAAGTTTGAACGCCATCGTTTGTTTAAAGATGTGTTATACACCCGCCAAAGTGTCGATGCCTGGTTAAGCAGTCAAATGAATTAAGTTGCTTTTAATAATTACCTCCAATAGACTACAGTTGTAATCATTTGGGGGTGATCATGAAAAATGGACTTTTAATATTTATTTTGCTCGCATTTTTGGCTGCATGCCAACAACCCACCGTTTATATTTTTAGTGAAAACTTGCAGGATGAACAGAGTCAGCAGCTTGATGCGGCGCTAAAAGCACAATCACTACCTTATGAGTATGTTGAGCTTGAGGTGCCAAGAGAGTTTGGTGCAGCGACATTGATGTTAGCAAATGATAAGATTTTTCGCACACAAACGCAGCAGTTAGCGGCCATTATGCAAACGCTGGGATATCAACCTGAAATAAGTTATACAACACGCGCAAATCATTTTTATGGTGATGGTAATATAGGTTTTTATCTAAAAAATGTAGACGCAGATAAAACATTTACTATGCCGAAAGCTTTGCGCACCAGCGAATGTGAAAAAGATGAGCATAACGATTTAGCTGTGAGTTTTACTCCTCAACATGCCCAATTCACGTTAGCCAGCGGAGCAAAGGTAGTTTTAGAATGGGAGTACTTATATGGTTATTTGGTTATCTACTACAGTAACTACTCACAAACCTACACTCATGCAAAGCCATTGGTCGCAACTCCTTTTGGCCTTAAGCCGTCAGATAGATATTCAATCACGGCGCATGTTAATAAGCCAAGTTGGCTAAACTGTTCGTTGCAGGTCGTGTATATGGGTTAAGGGTGGTTTTCAATATGCGCACTAAGCTTGGCAATACGTTCGCTCATTCCTTCGATAATGCGGTCTTTTATTTTTTCTCGAATGACATTAGGCAGCCGCGTTAGCGCTTGTGGTGTGATTGCAAGGACAATGGTATCGCAGGTGGCACGGGCGCTAGTACTTCGCTCGCGGTTGTTAATAAATGCACCTTCACCAATAAACTGTCCGGGCTCGATAGTGCCTAAATCCACCAAGTGACTGTGTTTAAAAACGACAATCGCGCCACTAAGAACAATATATAGTTGCTTATCGTTATCGTATTGTTTAAATAGAAACCGATTTTGATGAACTAAATATAAATGACTGAATGATTCAAGTAATACCTGCCGCTCATTGAGGGTAAACTCTTTAAAAAAATTCAGTCTATTGATAATTTCCATCTGTTTTATTAATGGAATGTGCTCGATCAGCTTCATGGCGCATCAATACCGTTAGTCATTTTGTTTAACTAATATTGCGCTCTTTTAATTTACGGGTCAATGTATTGCGCCCCCAGCCAATCTTAACTGCCGCTTCTTGCTTGTGCCCAGCACAGTTAGCTAAAGCCGTTTTAATTAAGCGGGTTTCTAGTTGTGCCTGTACGTTTGGCCAAATGTTCTGTTTACCTTGTTTCAGCTCTTGATTTAACCATTGTTGGAACGAATCTAACCAGTCCCCCTCTTGTTGAGAAACTTCGGCTTCGAGAATTTCGGGTGGTAAATCTTGCTCACTTATAAGCTCACCCGGAGCCATTACAGTTAACCAGCGGCAGGTGTTTTCTAGTTGACGCACATTGCCTGGCCAGCCGAATAGGCGTAGCTGTTCAGTTGCTTTAGGACTGAGTATTTTGCTTTCTACTTGTAAATCTTTAGCGCTTTTGTGTAAAAAGTGCTGTGCTAATCGTTCAATATCTTCAGTGCGCTCACGTAAAGCAGGAAGACGTAGCCTTACCACATTTAAGCGGTGAAATAAGTCATCCCTAAATTTACCTTGCTTAACGAGGTCTTCAAGGTTTTGGTGTGTTGCAGCTATGATCCGCACATCGACCTTAATGCTTTGATGGCCACCAACACGATAAAATTCACCATCCGCTAATACGCGTAATAAGCGAGTTTGTACATCTAATGGCATATCGCCTATTTCATCTAAAAATAGAGTACCGCCGTTGGCCTGCTCGAAGCGACCTTTGCGAACACTATCTGCCCCAGTGAAAGCGCCTTTTTCATGTCCGAACAACTCAGACTCAACTAGTTCTTTAGGAATGGCGGCCATGTTAAGAGCGATAAATTGATTTTCTTTACGCGGGCTGTGATTATGTAGAGCACTTGCGACGAGCTCTTTACCTGTACCTGATTCACCATTAATCAACACGCTCATGCTTGAAGCAGATAATTTACCAATAGCACGAAACACTTCTTGCATTGCAGGTGCTTCACCAATGATATGAGCGCTTTTAGGCGGGGCAACCTTACGTTTGGTTTTTTTCGCTGAATTTGCACGACAGGCACTTTCAACTAAAGCTACAGCCTCATTTAAGTCAAATGGTTTGGCCAAGTATTCGAACGCACCTTTTTGGAAGGCGTTAACTGCAGAATCTAAATCTGAATGAGCGGTCATTATGATCACAGGTAAACCAGGGTTTTGTTCTGCGATTAACTCAAGTAATGCCATACCATCCATACCTGGCATACGTACGTCAGAGACAAGTACTGTTGGTTGGCTAAATTTTAGTGCGCTCAATACATCTTGTGCATTGGCAAAACTTTCTGTATTAAACCCGGCACGAGAAAGCGCTTTTTCTAATACGAAGCGAATAGATGCATCGTCATCAACAAGCCAAACTGTTTTCATGGGCACTCCACATTAATTAATCCACAAAGGGCAGATATATATTAAATTCTGTATGACCAGGCCAGCTATCGCATTCGATATAGCCATTGTGTTGATCAATCAAGGTTTGCGCAATTGAAAGCCCTAAGCCTGAACCACCTTCTTTATTGGTGATCATTGGGTAAAATAAGGTTTCTTTAATATTGCTATCAATACCTGGTCCGTTATCTGATATTTGGATCAGCAAAGCTTTTTTAGGTGCTTTACCTGGGCGACGCTGCTGATGGCTGATACGCGTTTTGAGCTTAATTACTCCGCCATCGACTAGTGCTTGTTGTGCATTGCGAATAATATTTAATACGACTTGTTGAATTTTACCTTGGTCTATATATACGTCAGGTATGCTTGGGTCGTAATCTTTTTCTAGGCTAATATTAGCGTTGCTATCAAGCATGCTTAGCTTTACAACAGACTCGAGTGTTTGGTGAATATTACCGTGTGACTTTTGTGGTAATTGATTCGGACCAAGTAATCTATCTACAAGCTCCCTTAATCGATCTGCTTGTTCAATAATTAGCTCTGCACATTCATCACGCTCTTGCTGATCAACCTCATACTGCAATAATTGCGCCGCTCCGCGAATTCCGCCAAGGGGATTTTTAATTTCGTGTGCAAGTCCGCGTATAAGATTGCGTGCAGCTTGATATTGATGCATTTGATTGGACGCTTGATCATGGCGAATTTCATCGTCCGTTTGTCGACACTCAAATAAAATATAATACTCATCATCGAGTTTTACCCGCCTTGCACTAATCGCTAATTTAGCATGGCGGGAATCCACGAAAACCACGTCAGCTCTATGCTGATGGCAATCTACACCGTCCATTAAGGCGTATTTAGCAATGCGTTCTAAGTCTACGGAATGGTAGTTAAACAGGCTATCAAAAGGCTGATTAAGAATGCGTTTAGGACCAAGCCCTAGCAGCTCACTGGCACTATCATTGACGTAAACGAGAGTAAAATTTTTATCGAGTAAAATGACAGCAGTTGTTAGGTTTTTCCATATGCTGGTTAGTAGTTCAGGACTGAATTTTTTATTATTGGACATTGTTGCACCATTTTAGTGCGTTGATGATAGATAGCAGCTTAGCACATATATTTATAATCAGAGCGCCATTATAAAAAATAGCGTAGGCTATAATGATGACTGCCGATGCATAAAGAATACACTTGTTGGGCTAACCGACAATAGTTTGCCTCTTTGGTTAAATAATTTAACTTGTAAGGAATGCTCGCCGCGGTCAACATTGCGTAGTGCAAACGTGCTAGAGTTACTGGGTTCTGCGTAAGCTACCCCATCAACGTATAATTGAATTTTAAAGCCATTCTCAAATCGCGGTGAAACTCGGCTGGTCACATAAACTGAGCCGGTATTTTCTCTAACGGTTTCTTCATGGGCTGGAGATGCGATGACAATTTTAAAGCTTATACTGGTGGCAGGTTTTGCTTCATTTAGAATACTGGTATCAGTGGTAGGCATAGAAAGTATTTGGCTTGTTAATTTAACTTCCTGCGCACCCACTTTAGGAGTATCAGAAAAAACAACTGCGCCATTTTTATCCTTCCAAGTATAAATCTTTTTATCACCTGAATAACCATAAAAGCTGAATAAAATTGTCGTCAGCAATACCAAAATCTTTGTTTTCACCCTTTAACCCTGCATTTTTTACGCTAATTAAACTTTAGTGGAGAATTAAACATTTTGCCATAAAAAAAGCCCGTAAAACGGGCCTTGAGAACACACATATATTATCTATAACTAGACAATTTTAGCTACAGCGTATTAAACGCTGTAGTACATTTCAAACTCAACAGGGTGAGTTGTCATGTTAAGCTTTTCAACTTCTTGAGACTTAAGCGAGATATAAGCATCGATTAGGTCGTCAGTGAATACACCACCTTGAGTTAAGAACTCACGATCAGCATCAAGTGCTGCTAGTGCTTCGTCTAGTGATGCTGCAACTGTTGGAATTTCAGCGGCTTCTTCTGCTGGTAAATCGTATAAATCTTTATCCATTGCATCGCCAGGGTGGATCTTGTTTTTGATACCGTCAAGGCCAGCCATAAGCATCGAAGCAAATGCAAGGTAAGGGTTCGCAGTTGGATCTGGGAAGCGAACTTCGATACGACGACCTTTTTCAGATGGTACTACTGGAATACGGATTGAAGCAGAACGGTTACGTGCTGAGTATGCAAGCATTACTGGTGCTTCAAAGCCTGGTACTAAACGTTTGTACGAGTTAGTTGACGCATTAGCAAATGCATTGATTGCTTTAGCATGCTTGATGATACCACCAATGTAATAAAGTGCATCTTCAGAAAGACCGCCGTACTTGTCGCCTGCGAATAAGTTAACACCGTCTTTAGCTAAAGACTGGTGACAGTGCATACCAGAACCGTTATCACCAACGATTGGCTTAGGCATAAACGTCGCTGTTTTTCCATATAAGTGAGCCATGTTGTGAATAACATATTTCATTTCTTGGATTTCATCTGCTTTTAATACCATGGTATTGAAGCGAGTAGCGATTTCGTTTTGACCTGCGGTTGCAACTTCGTGATGATGTGCTTCAACAACTTGACCTAGTTCTTCAAGAACTAAACACGTTGCTGAACGCCAATCTTGTGAAGAATCAACTGGTGAACATGGGAAATAACCACCTTTAACACCTGGACGGTGACCTGTATTACCGCCTTCGTATTCTTTATCTGAGTTCCATGACGCTTCTTCTGCATCAATTTTATACATAGAGCCAGACATATCTGATTTGTATTTAACATCATCAAATAGGAAGAACTCTGGCTCTGGACCAAATAATACAGTATCAGCGATACCTGTTGAACGCATATATTCTTCAGCGCGTTTCGCAACAGAGCGAGGATCACGTTCATAACCTTGCAATGTAGAAGGCTCTACCACGTCACAACGTACGATTAGTGTTGTTTCTTCTGTGAAAGGGTCAAGTTTTACTGATTCAGGAACTGGCATTAATACCATGTCCGATTCGTTAATGCCTTTCCAGCCCGCGATTGAAGAACCGTCGAACATCTTACCGTCTTCAAAAAAGTCTTCATCAACTTGGTGATGAGGAATAGAAACATGTTGTTCTTTACCTTTTGTATCAGTAAAGCGTAAATCAATGAACTTGACGTCATTTTCTTTAATAAAATCTAAAACCGATTGTGACATGTGTCCTCCAACTGTTGGGTTTTATTATTGCTGCATAATTGCTTTTGTTCTCTAGCAAGCTGATTCTGTGCCATGTTTGTAACTAGCTGTTTGCACTGTTAAAAAATATAAGCAAAGTAAATAAGTATACATTAAAGCACCATTTTGGTGCGAAGTATTTTCATATTGGTGCAATCTTTACAGGTTTCATTTAGCTGATATTTTAAACGCTCAAATCAGCATAACCCAATTGCAAAATAGTGCCAAAAATATCCTCAAAATAGCTCAAAAATTGATTTTAAGAAAATAAATGAAATTTAATTCATTTAATTGTCATATATAAAACAGATACTTAGTAAAAGTATTGAGAAAGTTTTCAAATTTATATTGGATAAACTTTCATCCATGTCATTAATGAGGGATAATATGCGCCCTTTTAAATCCTATGCTGGGACATCTGGTGAAAACGCAGATGAGTGCGTAGATCTTGCAGGATCAATGAGAATAAACTTCTCTGAGTAAATATATGAGCATCGAACAGTTAAGAAATATAGCGATTATCGCGCACGTTGACCATGGTAAAACAACTTTGGTTGACAAACTACTTGAGCAATCAGGTACATTAGAAACACGCGGCGGTAACGAAGAGCGCGTGATGGACTCAAACGACATTGAGAAAGAACGTGGTATTACCATTTTAGCTAAAAACACAGCTATTTCTTGGAAAGACTACCATATCAATATCGTAGATACCCCGGGACACGCCGATTTCGGTGGTGAAGTTGAACGCGTACTTTCGATGGCTGACTCAGTATTACTACTTGTTGATGCTCAAGAAGGTCCAATGCCGCAAACGCGTTTCGTAACGCAAAAGCATTCGCGCAAGGCTTAAAGCCAATCGTTGTTATCAATAAAATTGATAAGCCAGGCGCTCGTCCAGATTGGGTTATGGATCAAATTTTTGATTTATTCGACAACCTTGGCGCTACTGACGAACAGTTAGACTTTAAAGTAATCTACGCATCAGCTATCAACGGTTGGGCAACATTAGATTTAGACGAACCATCAGACAACATGGAACCTATGTTCAAGATGATCGTTGACGAAGTATCACCGCCGGATGCAGATCCTGAAGGTGACTTCCAAATGCAGATTTCACAGCTTGATTACAACTCTTATAAAGGTGTAATTGGTATTGGTCGTATCAAACGAGGTTCTGTTGCGCCTAACCAACAAGTTACGGTTATTAGTGCTGACGGCACCACTCGTAACGGTAAAATTGGTTCAGTACAAAGTTACCTAGGTCTTGAGCGTATCGAAACTGATAAAGCTTTCGCTGGTAACATCGTAACGGTAACTGGTCTTGGCGAGCTTAAGATTTCAGATACGCTTTGTTGTCCTAACAACGTTGAAGCGTTACCACCGCTAAGCGTTGATGAACCTACAGTAACGATGACGTTCTCTGTAAATAACTCTCCTTTCTGTGGTAAAGAAGGTAAGTTTGTAACATCACGTAATATCCGTGAGCGTTTAGACAAAGAACTAGTACACAACGTAGCACTTCGCGTTGCAGATACTGATAACCCAGATAGCTTCCGTGTTTCTGGTCGTGGTGAATTACACCTAGGTATCTTAATCGAGAACATGCGTCGTGAAGGTTACGAGCTAGCAGTATCTCGTCCAGAAGTAATCTTACGTACTGTTGATGGCGTGTTAGAAGAACCATATGAAACACTAACAATTGACTGTCAAGAAGAGCACCAGGGTTCTATCATGGAACAAATTGGTCTTCGTAAGGGTGAGCTAACTGATATGGCGCCAGATGGTAAAGGCCGTATGCGTATGGACTTTATGATCCCAAGCCGTGGTTTAATCGGTTTCCAAACTGAGTTCATGACGTTAACATCAGGTTCTGGTTTACTTTACCATACGTTCGATCACTACGGTCCGCACAAAGGTGGCGAACTAGGTGTTCGTAAGAACGGTGTAATGATTGCAAACGCAACAGGTAAAGCACTTACTAACGCATTATTTAACTTACAAGAGCGCGGCCGTTTATTCATCGGTCATGGTGTTGAAGTTTATGAAGGTATGGTTATCGGTATTCATAGCCGTGATAACGACCTTACAGTGAACGCCCTTAAAGGTAAGCAACTTACTAACGTTCGTGCATCTGGTACAGATGAAGCACAAACATTAACACCAGCACTTAACTATTCACTTGAGCAAGCGCTTGAGTTTATTGCTGATGATGAGTTAGTAGAAGTTACACCTGAGAACATTCGTATTCGTAAACGTCATTTGACTGAAAATGAGCGTAAACGTGCGGGTCGTGCTCCTAAGTCATAATCTATTAATTTAGAACAATGATTTTAAAAGCCGCTGTATTGCAAAATACAGCGGCTTTTTTGTGGATATTAGTTTACGAGGGGGTAAATAATTAAAGAGAAGAAGTGTTTAAGAGGCCATCGTTGCAATTAAGTATACGTATAGTTTATTGCACATTTCCTGCATTGTTATTAATGGGTCTAAATATCACTCGGAGCAAGTGGGTTAAGAAGTAATTTTTAGCGCAAATATGCAATAGGGTTAAGAAGTAATTTTTAGCGCAAATATGCAATAGGGTTAAGAAGTAATTTTTAGCGCAAATATGCAATAGGGTGAATGATGTACTTTTATTGGAAGCTAAAATATGAACAATACATCTAACTCAAGTAACTAATTAAATGCGAATATGTTGAATTAAGTCTTGCTGTGTAAATAAATTGGCCTTATTCCACCAGAAGAGATCCACAGTCGGCTGGCAATATTTATGATTTTAAATCAGTGTATTAATGTATCTATTAATCAGTAATCAGGCTTAATATCTTAAATTTAAGCAGCACGTTCGGTGGCTATTGTATAAGTGAAAGAAATATTACAGACACTAGTAAATATTGTGTTTTATGTATATTGTATACTATTTGTTAATTGTCTTAAGAAGTGCAGTAATGACTGACTTTCAGAAAACATTTCAGCTTGCAAATTTAACTGTTGAGCCTACCGTTGATCAATTAAGCTGTAATGGCAGGTCTATCGAGATTCAATCTATGGCTATGAAGATACTATGTTATCTTGCTAGCCGAGTAGAGCAACTAGTTACAAGGGATGACTTAAGAAAATATGTATGGAATAGCTCTGCAGTCAGTGATCATTCAATTAATAATCATATTTATAGTCTACGTCGTTCAATAGCTAAGCTAGATCCAGAGAAAAAATATATACATACAGTGACAGGTACAAATGGCAATGGATATAGGTTAAATGCTCTGATATATCAGAAAGAGATCAGCCTTCAACCTGAATTACTTGTCGATAATAATATAAGGAGTTTTAGGGTCGCGATTAACTGTCTTCGATTTAAAAACCGATACTCTAAATTTTACTTAGCTATAGTTATAATCGTTTCTTTAATATTACTCTCTAACCTTTATACGTATTTTATCCAGTCTGAGAAATATAGCTCAATCACTTTTGTCCTTACCAGTATAGGTAGGCTTCAAAGCCCTTCAATCAGTGATAATGGTAAAATATTACTCTACTCTAAACGCACAGCTCAAGATGAATCTTGGCAGTTGTATGCAAGCCATATTGATAATTTAGAGCGTGCCAGTAACGTTTTTAGTAGCTCGTTGAGCAATGATAATTTTGCTAGCATCTCTCCAGATCAATCAAGAATAGCATTTGTTAGGTATGAAGCTGATTCAATTGGTATATATCTAGCTGATTTTGATTCCGTAAAGTTAAAAGCAAAGAATGCGAAATTACACATCACACTACCTGATGCAAACTTATCTCCATCGATAAAATGGCTTAATAACCAACAATTTTTCTATAATATGAAAGAAGATGTAGCAGCCCCTTTAAAATTTTTTTTGTACGATAGCTTACAGGCTCAATCAGAGCAAATCAGCTCGCCTAGAATTAACACTCAAGGTGATTTATTTGCAGCCATATCACCAAATAAAAAGTGGTTGGCGGTAATGCGCTCTAATGCTGAAGAGGGCTATCAAATAAAGTTATATAATACTGTTAATAGAGAATTTGTTTCAATTGCTATTCCTACTCTCCAAATAAGATCCGGCTTTAGTTTTAGTGATAATAGTAAATCAATTTATTTTATTGATGATAAGGGGTATCTAGCAAGATATGACATTACTGCAGAGTATATGGTTAAAGTGGCAGATAAGCCATATGTGGGCTATTGGCCGATAAAAGTACCAGGAAGGCATGAAATAATCATGCAGCAAGATTGGCGGGATGGCTCAGGAGGCAGCCAGGTAGTCAAATACACTAACCCTTTAATCAGGAAAGGAGGCACTGCTGAAGTAATTGTTAAGGATAACTTGGCTATCCGCGCTATTGAAGAAGTTGGAAGTGGTAAGTTACTATTCGCGACTATAACACCAAAAAACAAAGTCCAGCTATGGCAGTATGAAAAAGGTGTTAAAGAGCGGTTTGTAGAGTTTAATGAAGCCTTAAAACATCAATCACCACTTAGCATAAGCTGGAAAAAAGATACCAATTCAGCTTTGTTATCTATTAATAGCACTTGCCGATTAATAAATACAAAAACAGGAAAAGGCACGCCTTTATGCCCCGATGGGGAAACGCTACATGGCGGACGATATTCTCGCTCTGGTCATGAGTTATATTTTACTACACCAAAAAGTAGTAACTCGGCTGTTATTAGAATGGGTGGGGCTGGATACCCATTTAAATGGGTGACTGCTATAGCTGATGCAAAGAGTGTTATGCAATCTTCAACTGGGGATTTTTACTATAGTAAAATAAGTAATAATAATATTTATCGTTATACTCCAAAAACAGAGAAGCATGTAAAAATCATCTCAAGAAACCGCCAAATTGTTAACAATGTCATAAATGACTTTGTGCTTTCTAGTAGTGGGATCTACTATTTAGATCGAGTTAGTAGGAACAAAAGCGCGGTGTTTTTTTATGGTTTCAAAGATAAAAAAATCCATAAATTAATACATAGCCAAAATATTTACCCTGCAATTGCTGTGAGCTCTGATGAGCAATACCTGTATCTTATTCAACCACACTATAGGAATAACCATTTATTAATTTTACGCTAAGCTGTGATGCCTTGTTTAAATCTACTTAACGGCTGTCTCAGGTTTTCGACTGCTGCTGTAGTCCTTGGTAATACAGTGATTATTGTTACTATTGACTACACTAATGTCAGCTGGATCTAGATAAAAACCGAGTAAATTTATTTGAGTCAGAAGTCATCTGCTTTTTAGGTTAGAAGAAACAGCCAAGGGTTTGGCCTTAGGTAAGTTAAAGGGTACTTAATGCTACTCATTACAATTGACTGAAGAAAAACTATAAATTTAAATAATCGTTAATTTAAAAAATTTATTTTTAGCTTGCCCGATTAACGCTTGCTCCCACCCAAGTATTAGCCAGAAAAATCAAGAAGGAATATTTATTGTACACTAAGTTATAAACTTCACACTTCGATATAGTTTCTAAAATGAATGAAAGCTCCTGAAAGATGGAGGGGGATTACGAGCTGAGCTGTATTAAGGTACATCATTTTCTATCATTTATTATCACTTGCTCTCTTTTTTTAACAACTTCATTTACATTTGTGCAACTGTTAGTTAGATTCGTTTTGTATATTGAATAAAGTATATCAATATCGTTCTGTGCAATACCTAATAGGATTGCAGTATTAATTTAATGAATTTTGGAAACTTAAAGTTATCAATTGTCAGATTAATTAAGATCGGTATATAAATTGTGAAACATAAGCTTAGAGATGTTTCTTCCAAAAAATAGAAAAGAATTTTACTGACACAGGAATGTCTTTATTCTTCACTTTCAATAAAGAGAAAAGTGTATGATTAAAACAATGAGTTTAACTGGGGGGATAGCTGTATTTTTGCTTTGCGGGGTTCAAAGTGCGTCAGCTGCAACAATAGATGAAGTATTCACTGAGATGTATCAGTGTAACTCGGTGAATCTTAGGGCACAAACAGGTATAACACAGCAGCAACTAAGAAATAGTTGTGATGAAATAGCAGAAACCGAAACGGATTTTTATAGTTTTTTCAATACGAATGCTAGCTCTCCACTTCCCAATGATAATAATACTACCTTAGATGTTTATATTTATTTATCGAGTGCGGAGTATAAAGCTAATGGTCAAGCGCACTTTGGAATAAACACTGATAATGGGGGAATGTACTTAGAGGGGACACCATCAAATTCGACAAATCAAGCGAAATTTATATCGCATATATGCGAAGACAGTTGGGTACCTTTTTCTTGTGCTTATACAGGGCAGGTATATAACCTACAACACGAATATGTACACTATTTAGATGGTCGTTTTAATGTCTCAGGTCCCTTTGGCACATTTACATATAATGCGGGCTTGACTGAAGGTTTAGCTGATTTTTTAGCTAATGGTACAAACTATACAAGAACGCTAAATAGCCTCTCTGGTAAAGAGATTCCGCCTTTGTACAATATTCTGAGTGCGGACTATAATCACCCTGATTTATATCAATGGGGTTATATGGCGATTCATTATATGAATGCAAACCATCGAAGTGATTATGACGATATAATTAATGCGCTTCGATCTGGGAGTACTGCAACTTATCAAGCAACCTTAAAAAATGTTTCAAACCGTATAGGCGATGGTTTTTCTGATTATGTGCAATCATTAACATCTGCTACGGCTATGAGCTATGTTGCACTTCCTGAAAATAATAACTTTGGCTCATGTAATTTGGAGCAAAGGTATATTCGATATGTGGACGATTCTTCTACATCTAATCTGTCAGTGCTAAATAATACTTCAGTCCCGCTAAGATTAATGTGGATTGATAATGTGACTGGAAATGCAGGAACACAAGAAATAGCATTATTAACTCAAGGTCAGCAATACAATAATAACTTTTGGCGTGAAAATGACCGCTTTATTATGATGAGCGAAAACCGTGAGTGTGTTGGAGTCGGTGTGGTTGGTCAAACCGCTAATTTTTCGATTGATCAGAATTTAGTGAATGCTGTAGTTCCTGATGTTTTACCTGAATCTAATGAAATTGGTTCATGTAGCTTAGAGAGACCTTATTTTAAAACTGATACAGCTACTAATGTACAAGTGACTAATAATTCAGATGAAGTTATGGAAGTTAGGTGGGTTAACTATGTAACAGGAGTTCGCTCAGATACTGTGTATGCAACACTTAATGTAGGTGAAAGTTATACAGGAACTACATGGCAGGCTGGTGATAGAATGGTGTTCGTTGATTCATTAAATAGCTGTAAAGGGGTGGTTTCTCTTACACCTGGTGAAAATGTATATTCAATAAATGGCAATATTCAGAATATTGCACCAACAGCTAACATTAATGGTACTTATAGTGGTATTGAAAACACAGCTATTAGCTTTAGTAGTGTTGGATCTATTGATAGTGATGGTTCGATAGATGTTTTTCGTTGGGATTTTGGTGATGGGTCTGTCAGTACAACAGCTAATCCTAGCCATGTTTATAGTGCGCAAGGAACATATAAGGTAAGCTTAACAGTTACTGATAACTTTGGAGCTGCGAGCACTGTAAGTACAACTGTAATTATTTCAGCTGGTAGTACAGCACCAGTTACCAATCTACCAAATACATGTGCCACCCAAAATGTGGTTACAAGAGGCAGCTTAACTGCTGGTAATGCAGTTTGTTTGGGCAATTCAGCAACGATTTGGCTTAGTATCGCTAATATTAGTGGCCATGACAGTGTAACAATTAGAACGGCACATGGTTCAGGTGATTTGAGTCTCAACTACGACAATACTGGTTGGCCTACAGGTACTAATCTTGATGATGGTATTTCGAACAATAATGGCAATAGTGAATGCATTCATGTAGTTGGAGGGGTTAACTACTGGGGTAATATCAAAGTTGTGGGCTCAAATGGTACAGCGTCTATTTTAGTTGAATTTGATACTGTGGGCTGTGGTATTAATGAGAGTGAAAATACAGCGCCGATTGCCAATGCAAATGGTGTATATACTGGTATCGTGAATGACATTATTACATTTAGTAGTGCTGGTTCATCAGATAATGAGGGGCCAATAGCTTCTTATAGCTGGAGTTTTGGTGACGGCGTAACCAGTACATTAATGAACCCAAGCCATAGCTATTCAGCTGCGGGTAACTACGATGTAGTGTTAACCGTAACTGATATAAATGGTCTTACAGGCACGGCAGTAACGACTGCTTTGATAGTAGCTAATCCAACAGACAATAATGTGGTTGATGCATGTGCTACAGAAAGCGCTATTTCAGGCTGGGTTGGTCACAATGATGATATTTGTGTGCCTAGTGGCTCAAGATCCAACGCTATCGCATATTACGGTATTAATATTCCTTCAGGTACAAATAAAGTAGTTATAAATACAGCATATGGAACAGGCAATGGAAATCTTTATTATAAGTCTACTGGTTGGGCTAATGAAAATAGTTACGACCAAAGGTCTGAAAACCCTGATAATGCAGAATCCATTACGATAAATAATCCTCGAGTAGGTTATCATTATTTTAGTGTCGTCGGTGAGCACAGTGGTATGTCTGTTAAATTTGATTTTGAATGATCTTACGCTTATCAGCACTAGGGTCACTGGAACCCTTTGCGCCTTTGATACATAGAGGTAAACCGGAGTAGTATATTGCTTTACAGGCAAGGAAGATCTGATGCGGCGCCCCTTCAAATAGGATGTAGGGGCGTTGCATAAATAATCAGTGCGCGTTGGTTTATAGCTCTTTATATTGCGATTAGCTTTTTGCCCAAAGAGGTTAAATACACTGATTAACCTTGCTCTATTCGTATCTTTTCTCAGGGACAACTTTGTAAATATACTGCTCTCATTAACTTACATGCCTCATTACGCGATTCAATTATTATTTGATTAAATAAATCTAGCTCCTAAGAAGTTAAACCTCTAAGTAGAACTCTTTGTATAGCTGAAAATTTAACTTGAACTGTGGATAGTAAATCTATCTCCAGCTGGAGACTAAAAGTTTCGTTATTTAATATCAATTAATTAGTGCATCTATTAACCAGAGGTTAGGTGAATTTAAATCAATACATAGTAAACGTTTTAGACTGACTACGGTGGAGGTTGTGTGTAGTGAAGTCCAGCGCTTATTTGATATAAGCTCTTTTTTAGTTAATTGGTGGAGTAAAACATTGTGTTCACTTTTACTTTTTGGAATTTCTATGTAGATTTATTTCATAATTATGTTGAGTAAGAAAAAAACTTAGCCTTGTTTAGTAATTCATGTTCGTTATGTTTTTTAAAGTTTACCATTTTATATCATTTGCTATCATTGTTTATCACAAGATTACTTAACGCATTGATTTATATTGTTTTTATTTTTTCCTTCTTATTGTGTATTTGCATTTTTCTTATGCTTGATTGTATATTTTATGTAAGTTAGTTTTTAAAACTCAATTGTAAATAAAGCGTGAATTTTGTGTTTATTTTGAAGTTGAAACATAAAACAGTTAACTAACTTAGAGTGGTGAAAAAATGAAACGACCCCCATTAAAGCTAGCGAAAAGCCTGATAGGTTCTTTGCTATTCATCTCATATTATACTTCAAGTGCTGAATTACCTGATATGTGCGCAACTCAAGGGGTATCAACCTCTATAAGTGATGGATCTCCTATTTGTATCAGTGATGATGGTGTTGCATATTTAAGTATTGCAGGAGCAAGCGATTATAACAGTATAGCTATTAGTACTGCGCACGGTACTGGCGATCTTAACTTATATGTGGATCAAGGCCGTTGGCCTAATACCAGCACAAATAGCTCAGCTTATAGCTCATTAACAGATGGCTCGAATAAGGAATGTGTAATTATACGAAACCCGAGCCAGCATTGGTTGATGGTGGCTGTGTCTGGGGAGCGAAGTAACGCCTCTCTTGCGGTTGATTTTGGTGCTACAACGTGCCGCAGTAACGACGAACTCCCTGATAGTGGGGATAACATCGGTACTTTAGTCTCTCCTAGTAATTTAAGCGCTACAGCTAATGGGACTTCGATTAACTTACATTGGCGTGATAATTCAAGTAATGAGAATAGCTTTGAGATTCAACGATCAAGCGCAGGCTCATCTTGGCAAGTAATATCAACCGTGGGTGAGGATACCACAACTTATACAGATACAGACTTAGCTGAAAATACAACCTATTATTATACTATGTTTGCTCAAAACAGCACGAATAGATCGGGTTGGAGTAACACCGCAAGTGCTCAAACAAGTCAGTCTGGTACTACAGACCCTGAGCCAAATCCAGACCCCAATTTAGGTGTGTTAGCGGATGTTTGCGCTATTGAAGGCCCAACATCTATAGCCTCATTACAAGATGGTGTTCCTGTGTGCGTACCTGCATCATCAAATAAATTTGGGTTTAGTGTTTCTACATTTAATCAAAATGTGACAAGCATTGCATTTAGCACCGCTCATGGATTAGGTAATGTGACATTAGCTGCGCGTTCAAATGGTTGGCCAGCCGCTGGCGATGATAGTATTAGGTCATCACATGTAGGCAATACTGAGTGTGTTATTTTAACACAACCAGCAAATGGCTGGAATAATGTTAGTTTAGAAGGGCTATTTAAAGGAGTAAGTGTTGTTGCTGATTTCAATGCAACTAATTGTCGCGTCACTCCAGGGTTAGTAGATCCAGGTAATGATGGATACGATTATGAGAGTGTTCATGTCTTAGTTTATCCAATTAGATTTCCTGACCAAGATTTAGAGTTTAGTACTGCTCAAATTAATGCTGAAATGCAAAAAACTAAAGAATACTTTACTGAGCAATCATACGGTAATTTCAATGTCACGTGGGAAATTAAGTCAAAAATAACAATGCCTCATAACCATGATTATTATAATTACGATAAGTCTAAGTGGGGGGTAGGTTATAAAGAAGAGCTAATTAATGCTGGTATAGATCCTAATTTTCCAGGTGAAGGCACGATCATTATGGTAACAGCACCGCCTGTAGGTACAGAAGCTAGCTATTTTATTAACTCTCAAGCAAGTCCGCCTTTAATGGAAATCTATACATATAAAGCTGGCACTATTGCCCATGAGGCGGGTCATGCATTGGGTTTGCATCACTCAATGTCTATCGAGGGGGGGAGCAGTACATTAAATGGAAATAGTAATGACACAGTTACTAATTACGGGAATGTATTTGGCTTAATGGGAATGGGTGCTCACTCTTTAGAAGAAATGAACTTAATGTATAAAGGGTATTTTAAAAATTGGATTACAGAATCTGATGTACCCACTGTCACAACTTCAGGAAAGTATAGAATATATGCTTTTGATCATGGCACCAGCAATGGCCATAATGCGCCTGGCCCGATAGGCCTAAAAATAAAGTCAGGGGATGGAGATAAAACATATTGGGTAGAATATAGAACCACACAAAATGGTGAAACAAATACACCTCCAGAGTCTCAATTACGTACTCCTTTATTGCAAAGTGGTATTCTTATAAATCTACAAAACTACATGGATGAAAACGCGGCTCCTTGGTATAACCATAACTCATTATTGTTGGATGCAACTCCAAACTCTCGAAGTTCTGGTTGGTCGTTAGAGGACTTTAATGATTCACCATTACTTCTGAACCAAACGTTTATAGATCCTTGGAATGGCTTTAGTATTTATCCAGTTGAGGTTGGTGGTACATTAGGCACTGCAAACGCTTGGATTGATGTTCAAGTTACTATTTACTAATACGAGCTTAGAAGAAATACACATTCTTAATGTGTATTTCTTTGTTGCTTAATAGTTAATGTGACGACTACTATTTATAAAATTTAGAGTTTTACAGCTCATACCTCCAATGCTAAAGAGCGGCTAGCGCACCAAGGTGATTTTGCCAAATACATCTGCGTCTATAAATCCACGGTTTCTATCGCCGTTTACAGGTTGGACTTCGTGTGAGCCCATAAAGTGTTCGCGCACTTTGCTGCCATCGTTATCACAGTAGGCGAGCATAAACCCGATAACTTGTTTTTCCGTTAATTTAATAGGTGTATTTTGTCCGTCTTCTTCATAGTTGTTTGGATAGAGTTTGATCGCCACTTCCCAAGTAATGTTATGAGGTGCCTCGGTATTTCGTTTCCAGTTACTTACTAAGTGCTCTGTGTATAAATGGGGTTTTTTATCAGGTCCAAAATCGGCAGCTTGGTTATCAAGGCCTATATGGTAGGCAAATGCAGTATGGTTAAATTGATGGTTACCACCTGATGCATCACTGTCAATAAATATTTCTAGTGCGTCGTCATTCCAGTATTTTTCCGTTGGATCTAGGTGCGTATCAATCAGCACATCATCAGTAATATCGGCTTGTAAATAAAGTGTGTTTTCATCCCAAAGTAATTTGTAGCGGCCTTTAAAGTCTTTATCTGAATTAGGCAAGGAGCCATCCATAAGGTATGGCATAGGGTGCCATGTTGTTTGGTCCCATGCGCTTTCAGCAACACCATCAATGACAATAGGTGTTGTTGTATGCTCTACATCGATAGCCAAGGCGGCATTGCTCATTAAAATGCTTAAGGTTAGTGCGTGTATTTTCATGTAACTCTCAAATATTCATTTTTATTAATACTGTCTGAAACATTATTTGAAAACAATAGGTAGAGAGGTACAGATGCTAAATAACAGGTGCAGCAACATTTAGGTGGGAAAACAAATTTTTACATTTGTTAGTAATAAAAACAGGTAAAGTAACTGCGTTGTTTACATTAATACATATTCAAGGAATTATTTTGGCTAAAGCATTACTTTTAGTTATGGCTGTGTTGTTATCAGGCTGCACTTCTTCACAAGTGATGGAATCAGGTTGTGATTTTGTTGTTGGTAACGCGCAAAGTCAACAACGGCAAGTGCAAAATAGTTCACTCGATAGTTCTGACACAAACCAAGAAATGAACGTGATTAACGGTGTCTTGCAAATGTTACTTGGGCCAATAAGTCGCTCGCTTGGTGATGATGAATGTAAGGCGCAGGAGCAACCGTATCAATACCCAAGTGCCGCTTTATAAAGCGACACTTTCTCCTTCATTTAAGATATACAGAGGAATGGTTGACTCCATTTCATCGTACATATGCAATAAGCGAAGTAATGCCGAATGACTACTGTGGTCGCCCATTTTCCAACTTGAATTACCATAACCCCATGGGATCATTACTTTGCAGTTGAGATCTTGCGCAGCTGTTAGCGTATCTTCTGGTGTGGTATGAACATATCTATACCAATCACCATCTTCTTCGTGATAATACGAGGCAATTGGCATTAAACAAATATCAATTTCGCCATATTTCTGCCCAATATCGCTAAAATGCTGCGAGTAGCCGGTATCTCCGGCAAAAAATAGTGTCTTACCATTTTGCTCAAGCAGCCAGCCATTCCATAAGTCTTTATCGTGATCTTCATAAATAAAAGGCACCAAAACACGGCTACTAAAGTGATGAGCAGGCAGTGCATGAATGGTTAAATCATCAATAGTGGTTTTGGCATACCAAGCCATTTCGCTTATATAAAAGCCACCTGTTGGAAAGTTATCAGCCATTCCCAGTGGGGTTAAGTAGCGAGGCTTATTACCTATTTCTTCAATATCTGCTTTATTGAAGTGGTCATAATGAATATGTGAATACATCACAGCATCTAAGTTTTTAAGCTCGCTGGCTGTGAGCCAGTCACCAGGTTGGCGGTAAAACCCAGAGGCCAGTCTAAAAGCTAAATCTACAGGGGAGTCGAATTGCTCTTTTACTGGATCAAACACCACTTGTTGTCCGTTTGGCGTTTTAATCATAAATCCTGCGTGACCGAGCCAACGAAACAACGAAACCAGTATTTGATTGTGGTTTTATTTGTTCAGCAACATACTGGCAATTTTCATTTTCTTCTTCACATTGTAAGTTGGTATTGCTCGGGTAGCAGTCACTCTCACAACTAACAGGGTAAGTCTTTTTGCCAGAGTAAAGGTTATGATAGCGACCAGCCCGTTCACCATCTTTATGAAGTGGTACAACTGTATCTGGGCCAGCAATGATCTGCACATGATTCGCGGCCGCGCATGCTGTTAAAAAACCAGTTAGGGTGATGAGACTAAGGGTGCTTAACTTCATTATGGTAACTTTTTAATTTTATTTTGATAAAAGTGTACCAAAAAGAAGTGCTTAATAAATATTTAAAAAATAACAATAAAAAGCCTGCAAAATGCAGACTTAATATATGATTTTCTCGCCAACTCGCCAACTCGCCAACTCGCCAACTCGCCAACTCGCCAACTCGCCAACTTATCCCGCTTTATTCATTTGCTCAATGAACTTATTAGAATCAGCGATAGACTTATTCATGTCATCCATCAACACTTTAATATCTCGCTTAAGGTTAGTAAATTCACCCTGTATTGCTGTTACAGCTTGGGCATTAAGATTATGTTTTAAGTATAAAACATTATCTCGTAGTGATGATAATACCGGCTCCATTTTACTTTCTGCGTTACGCATTGAACGTAGTAATTTGTCAAAATCACGTTTGGTTGACGTTAACTTCTTATTACTTTCACGCTTTAAAGAGGGATTAGAATACTGTTCTAGCTCATCTGCCCACTCTTCAAAAAGGGCTTCAGCAACGTCTTCAACTTTGTTTATATTAGTAGTTACGTCATTGGCAGCTGAGAGGCTTGACTCGTAATCACTATTAAGTTGGTCGTACGCTTCTTTTAGATCACCGCCATCAAAGTTAATGAGTGTAGATAAGCGATCTAAAGCCGATTGAAATTCTTCTTGAGACTCTTCTTGTGATTCTTTTGTTTCTTCAACACGGTCTACCAAAATATCGCGTTTATGAACGCCAACGGATTCCATGGCAGAATAGTAGGCCGATTGGCAGCCTGATAGCGCCATTGTGAGTGCGAGCAATGGTGCGCTTAGTGCAGTAATTTTTTTCATTGAGATCCCTTTTTCTTCCCGTTTAGTTTTTAAATTATGTGGTGGATTGCTATGATAATCAAAACAATTTTAGCAGAAAGTTAAAACCATGAATGAAAAGGTAGCACATTTTAAGCAACAGGTTGGCTCATTTCTACGCCAACAACCAAGCTGGTGGATGCAATATTTCAATCGTTGTATTGATGATCAAATCACTGTTAACGCTGGTTATTTAGCTTATGTTACGTTACTTTCATTGGTGCCATTAATCGCCGTAGCGGTTGCTATTTTTTCCGCTTTTCCTGGTTTTGAAGAAACGCGAATTGCGATTGAAAACTTTTTATTTACCAACTTTGTGCCAACATCATCCGATGTAATTAAAGAGCATATTAGCTCATTTGCTGGTAATGCAAACCAAATGACTGCCGTGGGGGTTAGCTTTTTAGCAGCAATAGCGCTTTTATTGATGAAAAATGTTGATGCTACACTTAACCGTATTTGGCGGATTAAGAAGAAACGTCCTTTGATGATTTCTTTATCTGTATATTGGATGATTTTGACACTCGGTCCCGTTTTATTAGGGGCGAGTATCGGTATATCTTCGTATATTGTGTCTTTAGTTTCATTTGCAGATCAAGGCATTCCTGGTTTTAGTGGCTTTTTGATAAAACTTTTACCCTTTATAATTTCAATGGCCGGCTTTATTTTGCTCTATACTTTAGTTCCAAACACACGCGTTCCATTTAAGGCGGCAATCCCTGGAGCTATTTTTGCAGCTGTTTTGTTTGAGCTAACCAAAAAAGGGTTTGCTTTGTATATTAGTCACTTTCCATCTTATGAATTAATTTATGGAGCGGTGGCAACAATTCCCATTTTATTTGTTTGGGTGTACCTTTCTTGGACAGTGGTATTACTAGGTGCAGAGTTTACTGTATGTATAAGCCCTCATGTTGTTGAAGATATGCCAGATAATATCTTAGATAATGAAGAGACTTTAAAACAGTAAATAGCTGCACCACTGATTGGTAGGAGTCAGTGTTATGCAGTTGTATCCAAGTATTACCCCTTATCATGACTTTCATCTAAGTGTGGGTGAGGGGCATCAGCTTCATGTACAAGAGTACGGTGAGCCTTCAGGTTTGCCGGTTGTAATTTGCCATGGTGGGCCCGGGCTTGGCCTACACAGTGATAATTGCCGCTTTTTTGATCCTAACCGTTATCGTATTATTTTATATAGTCAACGCGGATGCGGTTTATCCTCACCATATCAATTAACGACCAATAATACGGATTATTTAATAGCTGACTTAGAGTACTTAAGGCAATCTTTAGGGATAGGAAAATGGTCATTATGTGGCGCATCATGGGGCGCGACTATTTGTTTACTCTACGCGATAAAACATCATAAAAACGTGGCTAGTTTATTATTACGAGGTACGTTTTTAGCAACAAACTCTGATCTGCAATGGATATATGGCGCTGACGGTGCGGGGGCACAATTTTACCCTGAGCTGTATGAGCAGTTTGCACAAAAGCAAGCTGACGTTAAAAGTATACTCGCGCTCTATCAACAGCAACTTAATGTTGATGATCAGATTAGTGCGAGCCATTATGCAAAGTTATGGTGTCAGTGGGAGTCAGTGTTATCGCAGAGCCGAGATTGTCCCGATTGGACGTTAAACTGTCCGCAACATGGTTTAAATATGGCGCGGCTGATGGTGCATTATTTTAGCGCTCAATGTTTTATAGAAGAGCAGTTTATATTGAACAATAGCCAGAAATTGGCACACATTCCTATTTGGTTTATTCACGGTAGACATGACTTAGTGTGCCGCTTTAGCGCGATACAAAAGTTTGCTAAGCAACTACATGCGCAGTTATTAGTGCTGGATGAAATTGGGCATGGTGTTGATAGTCAGGTATATTTATCAGCAGTACGGCGAGCAGCCGATCATATGTATATCAAATTATCGAGGGATCAATGCAAGGGCTAATACAACGCGTTAAGCACGCTAAAGTCGAAGTTAATGGGCAAGTAATAGGGCAAATAGGGCAAGGTATTTTATTGTTACTCGGTGTTGAAAAGCAAGATGATACTGCAAGCGCGGAAAAACTATTACACAAGGTGAGTAATTACCGTATTTTTAGTGATGAAAACGACAAAATGAATTTGAGCTTGCGTGATATCAAAGGCGAGTTACTAGTCGTATCACAATTTACGCTTGCTGCCGATACCAAAAAAGGTATGCGCCCAAGTTTCTCATCAGCCGCGGCTCCCCAGCAAGCAAATGAATTATATGAGTACTTTGTGAGTCAAGCGAAAGAACAGGGATTAAAGGTGGCAACAGGCCAGTTTGCATCTGATATGCAAGTAAGTTTATGCAACGATGGGCCTGTAACCTTTAATTTAAACGTATAAACTATTTTTTGATCATGACAATATGATTGGTGTATCCCGGTATTTTTTCGATACTGGGTATTTTACCAAAGGTTGTGATCAGTAAATGTTCCAATTGCTTAAGTTGGGACTCATGGGCAGATAAGAAGTTAATAAATAAATAGCCATCTGCTGACAGCGCGTTACGCACTTTTTGATAAAAAAGATGTTTATATAAAAAGCCCGGTGCATCGAGTTGACTAAATAGGTCAAGGATAATCCAATCATACTCTTGGCCTTGATCTAATACTTCTTGTGCGTCAAAACAGCGTAAATTAGTGGCATGATCGCCGCCAAAAAAACGCTTATAGCAATGAATGATACTTGGGTTTTTCTCCACCGACATGAGTTGGCTGTCAGGATAAACATGTTGCAGATAGTTACGAATAGCCCCTGCGCCCAGACCAAGCTCAAGAACTGTTTGGGGCGCAGGTAAAGGTTGCCACAAACAGGCTAAATGCTGCAAATGTGGGAACAACAGATGACTCGGGCGGCTTTTTTCAACTACAGATTGTAACGTCTCATTTATCAGTAGCCAGCGAAATTGCTTGTGCTGGCGTACTTGAATGCTGTCAGAGCCATGTTTATGCCAATATATAAGCTGTCCGATGCGGTGGCAGTCTTCAATAAAGCTATGCTTTACGGCGCCGGAGCCTGCAATTAAATTTTCCATATAAGTAGCTTAGACGAGTCAACATAAAGCGCCAGCCTGTTGTGCAAATTTTACAGTAAAAACAGGTGCTCACCAAAGTCGTATTCCAAGTTTTTAAAAGATAGCGTATGGTAGTTTGCAATAATAAAGAACCAAATTGTTTTATTTAACCACTGCGCATTAAAGTAACGTGGTATTTGTACGGCAGGAGAGAGTATGTTTCAGGTAACTACCCCGCAAAGTAGTGAAGATTGGCAAGCTTATTATCAATTACGTTGGCAAGTATTGCGCGCACCTTGGGATCAGCCCAGAGGTTCTGAGCAAGATGATTTGGAACAAGATGCTGAACACCGCTTTATTAAAAACAAGGTCGGCGAAGTCTTAGGCGTCGCGCGTTTGCACTTTAATAACCAACAACAAGCGCAAGTACGCTATATGGCGGTTGCAGAAGGAAATCGTAATCAACACATTGGCAGCCGACTACTACACGAACTTGAAAAAATAGCATGGACACAAGATGCAGATGAACTTGTGTTATTTGCTCGTGAACGTGCATTAGAGTTTTACCAGCGTCATGGCTATGAGCTAAAAGAAAAAGCACATTTAGCTTACGATGATGTACAGCACTTTAAAATGATCAAGCAAAAGCCATCAGAACCAGGTTGGTTTCGCCACCCTAATTGGACCCAAGTGCTACAAAATATTTGGCGTGAATCAATTCCAATTAGTGATGCAATGGGTATAAAAGTTGAAAGTTATACTGATTGGCAATTTACCACTATTGCCGATTTAGATGCTAATTTGAATTTACATAACACCATGTTTGCGGGCTCTATTTATAGTTTAGCGACGTTAACAGGTTGGGGGGCGACTTACTTAGCGCTTAGAGAAGCGGGTTTTGAAGGAAATATTGTGCTTGCGGATGCAAACATAAAATACCTAAAACCACTCAATAATGATCCTCGCGGCAGTGTCGATTTAAGTGGTTGCAAAGGTAAATTGAGCGAGCTCGAAACAGAAGGTAAAGCGAGTTATCAAGTGCCTGTAGAAATCTATGATGGTGAAGCACTAGTCGCTGAGTTTGAAGGTACATTTGTTGTAAAAAAATAAAATGTATTGTATTAGATAGATTAAAGAGCCAAGCAGTGCTTGGCTTTTTGCTATATAAAATTATAAGTGTCAGAGCAGGTCGGTTAGTAATATACCTACACCAATACGTTCGATATCTGCATTATAATCAATTAAGCTTTCACCATATCCGTTAAAATACTGTGCATAACCTCGTAATCGCCCCCACAATGGGAAAGACCAATCTAGCTGAATAGCACCACGGTTATCAGAGTTTAAGTTATTGCGCGTCATAAAACTAAACTCATGATCTTCATAGCGATAAGCACCACTAAATTCAAAATAGCCCATGTATTTATAAATATCAGGGTTATCATCACCTTTGGCTTCCATGGGGTCTTCTTTTTTATCTTCAGGAATGCGGTACCAAGGTTTAAAGCTAAATACAAAGCCTTCATTTTCCCAAATGAAATTAGCGTAAATACGGTTCCATGAACGAGAATTGGGCTGGCTACGGCCATTTGATTGATGCACAAAGCCCAATGAAACTGCCATTTCATCACCCCAAAGTACATTTTCAGGGTCTAAATAATTAACCCAAAAAATTTCTGGTTCGTAATTGGTTTCGCGAAAGGGGGATGATATGTCGTTATTATAAAATTGCCAAAAAAGATTGCAAGGTAAAGCCAAAAAACACGGCTTGATCTTCATCTGCAAAGTTATCGTAAAGTGGTACTTTAATCGAAAGTTGATATTTAACCTCTAGATTATCTAAAGACTCACCATCAGGCTCATCCGACAGCTCACTTAAACCACTAAAGGGACGAACATTAGGATTTGAAACATAAGATAAAGGTAATATATAGTTTCGTTTATGGGGTGTAATTACATTGCGATTTTTTTTACTGACTTCTTCACGCGCTTTGCGCTTATCTAGTGCTGTAATTTGCTTGCTTTCATCGAGTGCAGAACACCTTTCACGTAGTTGAGCAAGCGTTTGTTCACCATCGCCGGCAATGGCTTCATTCAAAATACATTGTTTAACTAATTCAATGTCGCTGTTTTGCTCATTTGCCTTTTCAGTGTCAGCTTGTTGTGCTAACACACTTGTTGATAACAAAGTCGTTAGTAAGATCCCGTTGCGCCAAGTCATTATTATTCCTTTGATAAACGTACATGTTAAAAAAGTATACAGGGTTTTATATCTTAGTGACTGTGAACTTTTACTTAACTATTAAAGAAAGTATTATTTATGTTACGACAGATTTACTAATTTTGATCATCTTTATAGAGAAAAAGCGGCATTAGCCGCTTTTTCAATGCAATATTAGCACTTTATGCTCATATTACTCTCACGCAATGAGAAGGGGGAGCTTACAGCTCAAATACGTTAGTAAAAAATTTGTAGAGTTCGGTACCTTGATTCACACTTGCAGAGGCAAAGTGTAAAATAGCGATTGCATCACAATCGAGAGTAAGTGTTTGTAATGGCTGCTCATTAAGGTAACGCTCCATGCGTAAAACTTTAGCAATTGGCTCACCGGCTTTAATATGCCCGCCTAGTGGGGCTATATATTCAACCATACCGCCCATCGGCGCGTAATAAGCCATATAATCATTTAAATTACAGCCGTAGCGTTTCATTACTTTTGGTTGATGAGGCGCATCAACAAAAACTTGCTTGTGATTTAAGTAACTTAAAATACTGTTGGCGTCATCAAGTGCCGCGCTTAAATCGATTTTTTTCTTGGCTACCTAATTCAACAGTAAACGCTTCAACTTGTACGTTAAACTCACGGCCTTGCTTTGCTAATTGTTCAGTTAGTTGCCACCATGGGCAAAAGCTGGCTTCATCCATTGCCCCGTCAAAGTCGTTAGGAATAAACAACACATGGGGGATGTTAAAGTAGTTGGCGCTGGCCTTGGCGTAATCTGGGCAATATAAATGCTGGCTAGAAATAGGGCCTGTGTGTAAGTCGAGTACAATATCAGCTTGGTGTGCGAGCTTTTGTAAATTAAGCGCAATACGTTTGCCTGTAGTTAAACGATAATCTGGCCCGGCTAACTGTTGTTCTACTTCATTTATCAGTGCGGATTTAAATACTGCTTTTAGAGTTTGCTCATCGGCATCACTGTATTGCTCTGCAAATTTAGCAGCTAATTGGCTGTTGCAATGATACATACGGTTCCAGTTAGTGCCAGTAATTGGATCAAAGCGACCAAGAGTAAACTCGCCTGATTTTTGATTACAGCCAATTGGGTTCGCATAGGGCACTAAAGTGATATCGCCTTTTAAGTCAAGTTGCTTTAGTTGCTCAAGTAATTGATAAATTACCGCGTTGCCTTGCACTTCAGCGCCATGCATATTTGCTTGTATATAAACGCTTGGTCCGCTGCCATCGCCTTTTAAACGATACACAGGAATTGTTAGCGGTAAACCGTTGGCAACTTCGCCAACGACTATATTCTCTTGGCTGATTGGTGTTGTACTCATCTCAATTACCTTAGATAGTAGCTGGCATCTTCAGCTTGGCGAACACATTGTAATTCGCCACGGTGCAAAACATATTCAGCGGCAAGCTCGTGGCATAAAAAGTAGGGCATGCTTTCAGTAAAACCATAAGCACCGCATTGACTAAATGCGAGCCAGTCATCTTCATTTAAATCATTGGGAAGTTGATGCTCACCTAAGCAGTCAAGCGCAGTACATAATGGCCCATATAAGCTCATTGCTTGGTTTTCAGCCGTTGAGTCACGGAGTAATTGCACAGGGAAATCTTGGCTCGTAACCGCTGGGCGCAATAAATGATTAATGCCACCACTAAGAATCACTTGTTGTTGTCCGTAGTTTAATTTGCGCTCGACAACAGGAGTTGCATAATGACCGCATTCGCCAACGGCATAACGACCAAGTTCCATCCATAACTCATCAACGCCAGCATCGCGTTTAATTTTCGCTAGTGCATCGATTAACGCATCCCAACTTAGAGTTGGTGCATCAAGTGTGTAAGGAATACCTAAACCACCGCCTAAATCGAGCACTTTTAAATGAATACCTAAATTGCTTGCTAGCTGTTGTAGTGGCGCGACCATTTGTGACCAAAGCTGGGCGAGTTTATCGCTACTAAGCATATTTCCCCATTGAAAAATATGCAGGCCGTTAAAGTTAAGTGCAGGGTATTCACTCGTGTTGAGAGCTTGCCACTCATCGCAGCCTAAGCCAAATGGCGTAAGGCTATCGCCCCCTAGTGGGTTTTTTTCACCTTCAGGCCAGCGTAATTGCACCCGCAGTAAAACCTGTAGTTGGCACTGCTTTGCAGTTGCTTGTTCATTGAGCCAACGCACTTGGTTAAGGCTTTCAGCGACAAAAATACGTACACCGCGCTCAATAAAGTATTTAATTTGTTTTGGGCTTTTAGCAGGCCCAGTGTTGAGCACGCGCTCACTGTTAATACCTTGAGCAAGCACTTGCTCAAGTTCGCCTTTACTTGCCACATCAAAGTTAAAACCAGCACCATCTAAGCTTTGAATTACTTTAGACAGTGGATTGGCTTTAACTGCATACCAAAGTTTCACTTCGGTTTGTGCCACTAAACGCTTAAGGTGTGCATTGAGTGAATCAAGGTCGTAGACAAAAAATGGTGTATCAAGCTTTGTTGATAACTCATCAATGGCGGCTTTAACTGGCGTGCTCAAAAAGGTCATTAACGTAAAACCTCTTCAAGTAGTAATGACGCATCACTTTGTTCATCACGGTATTTTACGATTAACGCGCATGACATGCTTAGACCTTGCTCACGTGCCCACTCATTCGAAGCAGGTCGAGAGCCTGGAATTACAATGGCATACTCAGGAATTGGCTCACCTTTATCAAGTTGACGCTCGTTAACGCAGTCATAAACAGGAATAGTTGCTGACAAACGTACGCCTGGCGCAAGTACCGCACCCTTTTTAACTACAACCCCTTCAACGATTACACAACCTGCGCCGATGAAAGCATCGTCTTCAACGACTACAGGGCTTGCACCAATTGGTTCAAGGACACCGCCGAGTTGCACAGCAGCACTTAAATGTACGTTTTTACCAACTTGTGCACACGAACCAACTAGAGCGTGGCTATCAACCATGGTACCTTCGTCAATAAAAGCCCCAATGTTTACGTACGCTGGTGGCATGATAATCGTGCCTTGAGCTACGTGAGCACCACGGCGAACACTTGAGCCACCAGGTACCATACGAACGCCATTTTCGGCAGTAAACTCTTGCGGTGCTAAGTTGTGTTTATCAACAAAACCACCGGCAAATTCGGTGTTAGTACCGTTTTTAAACGCCTCTAAGATACCTTGCTTAACTTCAACGTTAGCATGCCATTGGCCGCTTGCGTCTTGTGTTGCAGCGCGTACTGCGCCTGATTCTAAATTATTTAATAGTTCTAACCAGCTCATTATAAAAACCTGTGTTTAATGCCAAGATAAAATGGTGTTATTTGCATTGTTAATGCAATCTGTTTGGGTTAACTCTAAGTGAGTTAATGGTGGGCGCAAATACGGGCTGTTTAGTCTCCCTTGTAGATGCATCAAAACTTTTACGGGAATAGGGTTCGCGACGGCAAACAAGCTTTGAATTGCTTGCGACCAATCGGCAAATAGATTGGGGTGTTGACCGCTAAGGCTGCGTTTTACAAATTCATGGGTTTGTGTAGGCCAAGCATTTGCGGCAACAGAGACTAAGCCTTTTGCTCCGGCTTGGGCAAAATAAGGCATGAGGGCATCATCGCCACTGAATATCGCTAATTCTGGCGAGGCTTTTCTAAAACCTTCAAATTTAGCAATATCACCGCTGGCTTCTTTAAGCGCCCATAAATTTTTATGATCTTTTAAATTGCTAATAACGGCTGGTGGAATATCAACTGCACTGCGACCAGGCACGTTATATAACATGCAAGGGTGATTGCTTGCGTTCAGCAGCGTTTCGAACCAGTGGGTTTGGCCAACAACGCCAGGCTTGGCATAAAGTGGTGAGCCCAGTAAATAACCGTGAATAGGGAGTTGATTACAGTATTCAACCCACGCAATTTGTTGGGTTAGGTTCATACCGCCAACGGCAACCATTAATGGCACAGTAGGCTTTAATTGGCATACATGTTCAATAATGGCTTGTTGCTCTTTTAAACTAAGTGCTAAGCCTTCGCCCGTACTACCAAGTAGTAAAATGCCATTATTAGCTGCTTGTTGTTGTGCAACTAGCTGTTCAAGTACTACGTAGTCGACTTCGCCTGAATCAGTAAAAGGCGTGACGAGTGCAGTCCATAACGGATAGTCGTTTAAATTAAAGTTGTTTTTCATCTGCAACGAACTTCTTAGGTGTTCGATGAGTTCAATGGGGAAGTTAAAAGCGCCGCATTTACATCATTCGAACATTAAAATTCGAAGAGCGAATGGACTTAAATAATAAGGCACGCAGGCCTTATTATGCTAAGACCAGAAGCTCTCCACCAAACTTATCAACAGCGTTAGCTGTTGTTGGTGACAGTCGCTGGGATTCAACCCAGTCGCCCGAAATAACCCTTCACAAAAAGTGTTACTTCTCGGCGTTAATTCCCCTCACGTATGATCATTGGAGTGTGTGCTCCTCACATACGTTACCTGAATAACGCACCTCTTCTAGCCCACAGTGCGAGTTTAAAACGAGTAAACTCACACCTTAAATAGGGGTAATGTCGGTGATTAAAGCATTTTAGCCGTCTAGGTGTCAAGGCTAAGTATGTCAGGATGTATTGATCTTTGTTTGTGAGAGGTTACGTATTAACTGCTTTTTTCGTACACTAGCAAATAGACAAAGCAAGGGTAGTTAATTAATGGAAAAGTTTCAGGATATTTATCAACGAGCAGCACAGCGAAAAGGCGGTAAAGCGATGTTAGCGCAATTGCTGCATGCGCCACTTTCACAGGCACAGCTTAAAAAGTTGCCCGATGATGCTTGGCTTGAAGAGTTTACCCGCAAGGTTTTTCAAAGTGGCTTTTATTGGTCTGTTATTAATAGTAAGTGGGCAGGCTTTAGAGAAGTGTTTTGGGATTTTAATGTAGAAAAGCTACTGATGATGCCACCAGATATGCTAGAACAAAAAGCCAGTGATGAGCGTATTGTACGTAACTTTAAAAAAGTACAAACCATTGCTGATAACGCATATATGATTCATGAAGTGGCGAGTGAACACGGTAGTTTTAGTGCGTTTATTGCTAATTGGCCTACAGACGACATTATTGGCTTATGGGCATATTTAAAAAAGCACGGCGCGCGCTTGGGTGGTAATACTGGGCCTTATGCACTACGTACGCTTGGTAAAGATACGTTTTTACTTTCACGCGATGTAGAAAGCTACTTGCGTGCACATAAAATTATAGACGGTGGCTTACAAACTAAAAAATCCCTCACTGCCGCACAAGCTTTTTTTAATGAGCTACAGCAACAAAGTGACTTAAGTTTACAGGAGCTAAGCTTAATCGTAGCCTATAGCGTGGGTGATAATCGTGTGGGTATTCAAACAACTGAACCGCAATAGCGGCGAAAGGTAATTTTATGAAATTAGTATCACGCTATACTGACATCGCAGATCAATTTGCTATAGCCGATAGACCAAGCCCAGTTGGCGAACCTTCGCTGCTGTTATTTAACGATGTTGTGGCTAAGCAATTGGCCATTGATGTTGTCCCTGAACAACGAGCTGGCGTGTTTAGTGGAAATCAACTCATATCAAACATAGCGCCTGTTGCACTGGGCTATTCAGGCCATCAATTTGGACATTTTTCGCCTCGCTTAGGAGATGGGCGTGCGCATTTACTTGGGGCTGTAGCTGATCAAGGTGGATTACTTTGGGATATCCAGCTAAAAGGCTCTGGGGCGACACCGTTTTCTCGTGGTGGTGATGGCCGTTGTGCTATTGGCCCAGCAGTACGTGAATACATAATGAGTGAAGCAATGCACGCGCTAGGCGTGCCGACAACCCGATGTTTAGCAGTCGTCGCGACAGGTGAAAGCGTTTACAGACAACCACCCCAACCCGGCGCAATTGTGACTCGTGTTGCATCAAGCCATATCAGAGTAGGATCATTTCAATATTTAGCCACGCAAGGTGATGTTGAAGGCTTAAAAGCCTTAGCTGATCTGGCGATTGAGCGACACTATCCTTATATACAAAGCACAGGCCCTGAGCGTTATTTAGCTTTCTTAAGTGAAGTAATAAAAAAACAAATCGCACTTGTGATCAGCTGGATGCGGGTGGGGTTTATTCACGGTGTAATGAATACAGATAATACACTTATTAGTGGTGAAACTATTGATTATGGTCCGTGTGCGATGATGAATCAGTTCGACTTTGATACTGTATTTAGTTCCATCGACCGCCAAGGCCGTTACGCCTTTGGAAATCAGCCAAATATTGCAAACTGGAATTGCGCACGATTAGCTGAGAGCTTAATGCCGTTAATCAACGAAGATGATGAACAAGCCATTGCTTTACTAAGCCCTTTAATTAATCACTTTGCTGAGCAATTTAATCACGCGTTTACTCAGATGTGGGCTGAAAAACTAGGCCTTGATGGAAATCAGGATTTAGATAGTGAGTTGGTTGCGCAGTTGTTGGCTATATTAAAAGACCAAAAGCTTGATTACACTAATACCTTCGATACGTTAACTGAATCACTGCAAGATAATGCTGAAATACCAGCAACCTTAACTCAGTGGTCGAAGTTATGGTTGCAGCGCACCAATAGGAGTAGTTATGAAGTTATGCGTAAAAACAATCCTAAATTGATCCCGCGCAATCATATTATAGAAAATATCTTAAATGACTTTGTACAATCTGGCCAAAGCGCTACTCTGAGTGAGTATTTAAAGGTGTTGCAAAAACCGTATCAAGCGCAAATCAAAGAAACCTGGTATACAGAAGCTAAAGACGATGCGCATTACAAAACTTTTTGCGGTACTTAATTTTGTCATAGCTGGCTGTTAACTTGCTTTGAATTATTTTTTGATTTACAGCAGGGAATAGGAGGCATTGCTATAAAAAGCAGCAACTCTCATGAGTTTTGATGGTGTTTTTTTACTGTGGGCTAGTTAATGACTGTTATTTATTAATTTTTTTGAAAAATAAATACGGTTTCTACTTGTTGATTTAAAATTAACCAATATAATGCCCTCATGGACTTTAAAGTTTGCATTACTTTAGTCGATAAATCGCTAATACTCTATGTAACTACTTTTTTTACGCATAGTAATTACAACATGCAATTACTATGCTGGTTAGATAAAGTTTTTTATCTAGTCTATACTAAATCAGCGATTTATTATTAAAACTGCTTTAATTGATAAAAATACAATTTAAGTGTTTTCGTTAAGTAATGATTAACAAATGATTTTGTACTCTGGTCAAACTTATTAAGCTAGGGTCACTTAGCTACAATTTAATTGTGAAAATGGGAAGGAAACAATGAAATTAAAATCACTTACTATTGCTATAGCACTAGCTGCAACTAGCGCTTCAAGTTTTGCAGCCGAAAAAGAAGGCTTCTTTATCGGTGCATTTGGTGACTATTACGACGCATCATGGGAAAATATCCGTGGTACTAATGGCATGAATGTTGATGATTCAACAGGTTGGGGTGCTGAATTAGGTTACCGTTTCAACGATTACTGGAGCGCACGTTTAGAATACGCTGATATGGATTTTGATATTTCGAGTTCAGATCCAGCTATGACTGCAACCAGCATGGACGGAGATCGTTTAGGTATTGATGGTCTTTACCATATTAACGGCGGTCCTTTTTATGGTCTTTTTGGTCTTAAGCAATTAGATGTTTCTGAAAATCTTACATTCGCTAATGTAGGTGCTGGTTACCAGCATTATTTCACAGACAACTTCGCGTTTAATGCTGAAGCAGCTTTATACCAAGGTCTTGATCGTGGTTACACCGATGTTGCTGGTAAATTAGGTCTTAGCTACATTTTTGGTAAGCAAGGTTCATCAGCACCGGTTGAAGCGGCGCCAACAGCTGCAGTAGTACCTGTAGCAGTAGCTCCGACTGATAGCGATAATGACAACATCCCTGATGCTGACGATCAATGTGCTAACACACCTATGACTGATGCTGTAGATGGCACTGGCTGTACATTATACGAAGATCGTGAAGTAACTAAGAGCTTACTAATTACTTTCCCTAACAATACTTCAAAAGTATCTGAACAATATTTAGATGATATTGATAAAGCAGTTGCTTTCTTAAATGAGCACCCAGGCACTGAAGTACTTCTTGAAGGTCATACTTCATCTGTAGGTAAAGCTGATTACAATAAATGGTTATCGAAAAAGCGTGCTGACGCTGTTGCAGCTCGTTTAATCGAAAATGGTATCGATAAAGAGCGCATCATCACTGTTGGTTTAGGTGAAGAGCGTCTTAAAAATGAAGCTAACACGGCTTCAGCTCATGCTGAAAACCGTCGTGTTGAAGCGCATGTAACTGTTATTGAACGTGTAAAAGTAAAGCGTTAATATATAGCAAAGTGTTAAAACCCAGCATATGCTGGGTTTTTTTATGCCTGAAAAGACTAAAGTTCATAACACATTGATTTTATGTAGCTGACTGCTATTTATGGTTATTATAATCGTTTCAAAAGAGCTGTAATAAAAAATCTACGCATTTATAGATATTAATAATGGATACGCTTTAGTTTTAAAGACTTAAAGTTAGTTACTAAAGGGCATTCTAACTTGATAATATGACGCTCACCAACTTTGCTTTCGCCAACATTACCCATTAATAAAATGAGTATTTAAATCACTTATCATTCAACGTATTTATACTGAGTATCATGATTTGCTTCGCAGCTTGAATTTTCATCTATACTTAAACGTTTTATAATTAACCATCATATCTAGGTACAAATTAGGTTTTATTTGCGTTTTTCGCACTATCTATCAGTTTTCTGACGTCACCAAGAGGGTAATATTGTGCTACATGAATATCGTAAACACGTAGAAGAGCGTGCCGCGTTAGGTATCGTACCTGCGCCATTAGATGCTCAGCAAACGGCTGATTTAATTGAGCTCATTAAAACTCCACCCGCAGGTGAAGAAGAGTTTATTCTCGATTTATTAATTAACCGTGTGCCACCGGGGGTTGATGATGCGGCTTATATTAAAGCTGGTTTTTTAGCAGCTATAGCGAAGGGGGAAGCATTTTCACCTTTAGTATCAAAAGAAAAAGCAGCTGAATTTCTCGGCACTATGTTAGGTGGTTACAATATTGAACCTATGGTAGAGCTTCTAGATGACGACTCTTTAGCTCCTATTGTAATGAAAGGTCTTTGCGGTACTTTATTGATGTTTGATGCTTTTTACGATGTTGAAGAGAAGGCAAAATCGGGTAACGTATTTGCAAAGCAAGTTATTGAATCTTGGGCTAACGCCCAGTGGTTCACTAATAAACCAGCAGTTGCAGATAAAATCTCAGTGACGGTATTTAAAGTAACGGGTGAAACGAATACTGATGATTTGTCACCAGCACCAGATGCATGGTCTCGTCCAGATATCCCACTGCATGCTTTAGCCATGCTAAAAATTGAGCGTGATGGTATTACACCAGATAAACCAGGTGGAGTTGGTCCAATTTCTCAACTTGAAGAATTAAAAACTAAGGGCTTACCACTTGCTTACGTAGGTGATGTTGTTGGTACTGGTTCTTCTCGTAAATCTGCAACTAACTCTGTGCTGTGGTTTATGGGTGATGATATCCCATTTGTACCAAACAAGCGTGTTGGTGGTGTCTGTTTAGGCAATAAGATTGCGCCAATCTTCTTTAATACTATGGAAGATTCGGGGGCATTACCCATTGAGTTAAATGTTGATAAACTTAACATGGGTGATCAAATCGATATCTATCCGTATGAAGGTGTTGTTAAGCGCCACGGTACCGATGAGGTTATCTCTACTTTTGAGCTTAAATCTGAAGTGATTTTAGATGAAGTTCGTGCGGGTGGTCGTATTCCATTGATCATTGGTCGTGGCTTAACTGATAAGGCACGTACTTCACTTGGTTTAGGTGCAACAGACGTATTTAAAGTACCAGCAGTAACTGAATTGTCTGATAAAGGCTTTACGCTTGCACAGAAAATGGTTGGTAAAGCATGTAACGTAGCGGGTATTCGCCCAGGTCAATACTGTGAGCCTAAAATGACCACTGTAGGTTCACAAGATACTACAGGTCCTATGACGCGTGATGAACTTAAGGATCTAGCCTGTTTAGGTTTTTCTGCAGATTTAACCATGCAGTCTTTCTGTCATACATCTGCTTACCCTAAACCAATTGATGTAAATACTCACCATACCTTGCCTGATTTCATTATGAATCGTGGCGGTGTATCACTCCGCCCAGGTGACGGTGTAATTCACTCTTGGCTAAATCGTATGCTATTACCCGATACAGTTGGTACGGGGGGGGATTCACACACTCGGTTCCCATTAGGTATTTCTTTCCCAGCAGGGTCTGGTGCGGTTGCTTTTGCAGCAGCAACCGGTGTTATGCCACTTGATATGCCTGAGTCTGTTTTGGTTCGTTTTAAAGGGGAAATGCAGCCAGGTATTACCCTTCGAGATCTTGTGCATGCAATCCCGCTTTACGGTATTAAACAAGGTTTATTAACGGTTGAAAAGAAAGGTAAGATCAATGAATTCTCTGGTCGTATCCTTGAAATTGAAGGAGTGGAACATTTAACGGTTGAGCAAGCGTTTGAGCTTTCAGATGCATCCGCAGAACGTTCAGCTGCTGGTTGCACTGTTAAGCTTTCTAAAGAGTCGATTGCTGAGTACTTAGAATCAAACATTGTAATGCTTAAATGGATGATCTCTGAAGGGTATGGCGATGTACGTACAATCGAACGTCGTATCACTGCAATGCAAGATTGGTTAGCAAATCAAGATCTGATGGAAGCTGATGCAGATGCAGAATATAAGCACGTACTAGAAATCGACTTGGCTGACATTAAAGAGCCAATTTTGTGTGCACCAAATGATCCTGATGATGCACGGCTATTATCAGATGTTACGGGTGAGAAAGTCGACGAAGTGTTCATTGGGTCATGTATGACTAATATTGGACACTTTCGTGCCGCAGGTAAGTTGCTTGATGGTTTTACAGGTCGTATACCTACTCAATTATGGGTTGCACCACCGACCAAAATGGATAAAGAACAACTGACGGCGGAAGGTTATTACGGTATTTTTGGCCGTGTTGGCGCACGTATAGAAACGCCGGGCTGTTCACTTTGTATGGGTAATCAAGCAAGGGTGGCAGATAGGGCAACTGTTGTATCTACCTCAACGCGTAACTTCCCCAACCGTTTGGGGAATGGCGCAAATGTATTCCTAGCATCAGCTGAGCTTGCTGCTGTAGCGGCTATTTTAGGCAAATTACCTACGCTAGCTGAATATCAAGAATATGCAGCTAAAATCAATGCGACAGCGGCAGATACGTATCGATATTTAAACTTCCATCGCATGCCAGCGTACACTCAAAAGGCCGATAATATCATTATTCAACAAGTCGTCTAGTTTCTTTTTAGTATCAAATTATTGCAAAAACCCGCTTTATGCGGGTTTTTATTAAGTTTTCATTCATTTTCGCTTGACGATGACTTCTGATCGTCTAAACTCTTTCGCATATAAAATTAACATATGTTATTTTTTGTTACCACGGACGGTACAGTGAGCATCTCACTCTTTCCTATTAAGGTGACTTTATAGCAGTGAGAAGGCGTCATAATGAAACTACCTTTACTAACAACAGTCCTATTTAGTGCATCAGTGTATGCAACCCCTAACCCCTCATTCAGTGAGGTTCGCATTGGCTTTGAAAATATTGGTTATAGTGAAACTTTAAACGATGTTGCTGGCTTTGGTCAGTTAAGCCAGTCTATCGATGTCACCAACCCGGCTATTAGACAAATTTCCTACACGGGTATTGATGATGATTGGGGATTTTATGTTGAAAGTGCTGCAACAATCTCTACAGATATAGCCACAGAGACATGGTATATGGGAGAGTTTGGAGCTATTCAAGAAAATGCATTTAAGATTAAAGCCAATGAAATTGGCTTTAAAGGTGCCTACAACTTTACCCAAGCACTTCAGTTCACCGTTGGCACCAAGTTTTTCACATCTAGCTTTACACGTTCTAACTTCTCATTTGTTCAACCTGGTGCAGAAAAATTTGACCAGGCACTAATAGCGATTTCAGATGATCCAAGTAGCCCTGCTCGCTTTACTTTACCGGGTATGGAAGGGGGGCAACCGGGTGAGCAACAAAACTATAATTCTCAACTCCGCCCTGTAATCTCAGTATCTGAAGATCAAATGGGTATTTTACTTACATTAGGTGCACGCTATGACAGCCGCCTTAAAGACAGCTTCAATAAATATAGTTGGTATATCGAAGGAGAGGTAAGCAGCCCAATGTATTCTGAAATTCAGAATACGCAATTTGAAACGACGACATTAACTGATAGTTTTAATGGATGGGGGGTATTAGGACGAATAGGAATGCGCTATCAAGTTATGCAACATATAGCAATCATTGCAGGTATCGATGCACAGTATAAGTCTCGAGATATTGTTACTGAAAACCTGGAGAATGGTCAACGCTTACGAGTTCCTGAGGTTGAATATAGCAATGTTTCATTTGCACTTGGCGGACAGTGGAGCTACTAATGAAAAAACTTGTATTAGCATCCATTATTATTAGCGCGAGTTTGACGGGGTGTAAAACTATCGAGTCAGTACAAAGTGACTTGGGGAACCTTACTTCAGGGTTGAGTGGTGAAGAAATCACTCCAGAACAATTACAGTTAGCCTATGAGAAGGCTGAACAAGCTTTTCAAGAAGCTCTTACAGCATATAATTTAATAGATTCGGAAGCACTCGCTGACTTCGACACAGAAAAAGTATATGAGGCTAAAGAAGTATGGCAAGTGCTTGAAAGTGAATTTGCTGAATTAAGACTATCGCCAGATCACGCCCTTGATAGTGCATCATTGTTTTCATCAGATACAGTAGCAGATGAAATTATGGAACAAAGTCAGCAGGTTATTACCTTGGTTGAAGGGGCTACAGTTTCAAAAGAGCGTATTACAGCAGTGCTTAAACCTGTTAGAGAAGAGTTTGCTGTATTGACTCAAATTGACGCAAAGATTCATTTTGAAAAACGCTATTCTACATTGGATGAGCAACACCAAGAACTAAAACAGTTACTCATTGATGGTAAAGAAGCACAAGTAGAGCAGTATGTACCTCAGCTTTTAGAGCAGCTAACAGCATTAGAAAAAGATGCCGTAGTGCAGTTTTATTTCTCTGAGCATATTAACAAAATTTATAAATTAGCTAATTCAGATAAAGCTAGCGTCTTTCCAATAGTGTACGAAGAGGTAAAAACTCAACTAAGGCGTGGACAAACGTATGCACATCAACATAACCGAGAATATGACGGCATAAAGTTAGAAGCCGATCGCGTTGCTCATCAAATTGCTCGTATTAATAGTTTGTATGGTGAGTATGCAAACTTAAAAACAGCGTTAGATGAGAAAGAAATTGAGAATGAGCTGCTTAAATTTGAAAGCGAATTAGCTGAACTTACAGAGAAAGTAGGGTTAGGAGATTTAAGAAATCTAACGTTTTCAGAACAATTGAACAAGGTCAAAGAAAAGTTGTAACAATAAAATACACACAAGCCATAGCACAGCTATGGCTTTTTTATTTCTAATGAGCGAAATAATATACAGAACTTTATCCATTTCAGAGGGGAATCGAATGGATTTTTGCAACAGCAAACTACGCATTGGTTTATTTACGAGTGCACTACTTTTAACTGGCTGTGGAGGCGGTAGTGATGACAGTGGAGGGACAACACCAGTTACACCAGTCGATCCAACAAATCAAAGCCCAACTATTAGTTTAGTCGCTCCCATTGAAGCGATAGAGCAAGAAGCATTTACACTCACAGCTGATGCAACTGATAACGATGGTAGCATTGCATCTTATAGCTGGAGTCATGATGCTGGTATCGAGTTGACCAGTGATAGCCTGTCAGCAGCCAATGCGACATTTACTTCCCCTGATATAACAGAAGATATAACAGTTAATTTTACTGTTACAGTAACCGATGACAAAGGTGCTACGGCTGCAAAAACACAAGAAATAGTTATAAAGCGCAAAGTGTCGAATGTGACTATTACAGGCCTGGTTACCGATGAACCTATTGCCAATGCAGTGCTTGAAATTGTTGTTGGAGATGAATCTTTTCCTACTCAAGCGGATGCAAGTGGACGCTACAATATATTGCTAGATATAGATGAATCATCAAGCAAAAAGTTGGTAAGAGTTAAGGCCAAAGGTTTAGATGCTTCAAACCCTGGTGTTGAATTTGTTTCTCAATTAAGTTCTGTAGAAAAGCTTTTAGCACAAGCTGGCGATGATAATACGCTTGATAGCACGGATAACTTTGGCGTAAACATTACTAATGTTACTACGGCTGAATATGCATTGTTAACTCGTGGCGGTGTTGAACCAAGTAATGAAGAAGAACTTGATACTGCACTGCTGAACGTTGATGCCGATGAAAAAATTCAATTAGCGACATTAATCAAAATTGTAGTTGATAACCCAGATTACCAATTACCTGAAGGTGTTAATAGTACCCTAGAGTTGGTTGCAGATGAAGCTGTTGCACAAAAATTTGAAGATGAAGTTAATGCAAAAGACCCTGAAATTATCGAAAAAAACCAAAGAAGAAATCAAGCAAGATGATGACTTAGTAACAGGTTCTAAAACCTCACTCGTGGGTGATTACATTATTAATTCACCTCGCTATCACAACAGCCGTGCTTATCATTTGCTATTAAATGAAGATAACAGCGGTACTTTTAATTCGATTACACAAAGTGAATTAACTTGGGAAAGTGTAGATGGTGTTATTAAGTTAAGTTTCGAAAATCCGGTAGTAAATAGTGAATACACAAATACAGAGGAGAATACGAGTAATACCATTTTCCTTAACAGTTTAAGTTTTGAGGTATTAGCTGAAAATGATGTATTTAGAACCCTTGATATTACAGAGACTACATCACGTAAAACAGTTAACACTGTAACAGGTGAAGAAACACTGACGCCAGAAGAGCCTTATACTTATACGTCAAACTTAATTAATAAGGCAAAAACACTAGCACTGGCTGAGGATGATTTAATCGGAACTTGGGTTTTAGATACCGTGAACTCAGGCTTTCATGCAGACGACCCTGAAACTATTATTTTTAATAACGATGGGACTGGTGAAGTAGTCACTGATAATAATGAGCCGTTCACTTGGTCACTATCAGGCACTAAGTTGTCAGTTATGTATGACAATGATGGGGAAGTTGGAGTAACAGACTTTTGGTTTACAAAAGCACTTAGAGCTGGCTACCAATTAGTTACTCTAGATGCAAACTCAGATGAAGCCGCTAACTCTACGGCGGGATTGTTGATCAAAAAGAGCCTGTCTCATTAACAAATGAAGACTTCATAGGTCGTTGGCATGGCTATATTGGTACCGCTCAATCATTTGATATGAATGTTCATCCTGACGGCACTGTTATGATTGGGATGGGGAGTACCGTTTACCAAGGCGAGATTGATGGCGGCGAATTTACTCGCAAACTTTATCTTTATAATAATAATGAAGTTTCTAGTTGTGCAGGGTTTGATACTAGTTGTTACTTGTATGCACAAATGCGTCATGAGTTCTTGAATATAAAAGATGATCATTACTATGTTTTAAGAACATTTGAACATTTTGATTCAGAAGGTGAGGTTACATCGAGTATTGAAAGTGTTTTAGTATATCAATATAGTAAAAGTTTTGATTATACTGAATTTACAGAGGAACTGCTGAGTCAATGGACTGAGTTATATAGAGAAAATGGTGGAACTGATTTCTTGTATCCTACGAGTGAAGGATACACATTAGAGCTAAATGGAGAGCAATTTACAGGCTTAACTTTTGTTGATGGAGTATTGAGCTATGAAGTTGATGGCATAACATGGTTTCTAGAACTTGTTTCAGCTGATGAGAATGAGATTATTGTTTGTCATTACCAGCAAGGTACTGAGTGTTCAGCTGCAACACTGATTAGCTACTTAGCTAAGCGCCCTAAAGTAACCCTGACTGCAAATTCGAACGGTAATGGAGAATTATCACCGGTAATTCAAGAGTCATTTATTTATCAAAATGTAGGCTTTGAAATAATTCCAGCAGATGGTTATGTTGTAGATTCTATCGAAGGCTGTGAAGGCTATATTGAAGGCGAGCATTATATCGCGTTTGCTAGTAATGTAGATTGCGAAATTAATGCTACGTTTAAAGAGCAGCAAGAGTCGATTGGTTCCTTCATAATTGGGAACCAAGATCTCTATTATGCAAGTGCTTATACAGTAGAGTTGCTTGAAGATAATACTGGCTCTTTAACTTACAACGGTAAAGTTGATATAACGTGGAGTCGAAGTGCTGAGGGGGTTATAGAGATTACTCCTTTAAGTGATTTTGTTTTACAAGAATATGAAAGCTACTCTAATAGCACAGGGATGAATGTTGCGACTAAAGATATTGCAACAAAACTGACTTTAACTCCACTCCCTGAGAAAGGCAGTAATTGGTTTGAATTAGCGCGAGACATTGAGCAATTCCAAGATGATGTGCTTGTTGACGAATATACAAGTTCATATGAGGTGAACAAAACAAATCTAGACCAACGTTTAGTCATTAACGACGATGATATTGTAGGTGAATGGTCTGTTGACCTTGTAGGTGAGGATACTGTTTATAAAGTAACTTTTAGTGACGATGGTACTGGTGTATCCCACAATATCAGCGATTTATCTGATGAGAGTTTTACTTGGCAAGTAACCGATAACACTATGGTGCTTAACTTTCCTGAGGATGGCGGAACAGAGTCACTTTATATCACTAAAGATCTAAACGTCGGTTATCAGGTGGTTACTCAAGGTGTGTTTGAAGGTGAGCATTATACAGACTCGGGCATCATGGTACGCCGTAATCAGCAAGCTATTACGGCAGATAATTTTGCTGGTCGCCATCAATTTAGAGATGGTCATGGCATTGATACTCATTGGTCTGAAATTCAAGTTTATGATGATGGCGAGATTTTCTTTACCTTTGGAACAAGCGCTTATCAAAGAGGATTTGAAGATGGTCATTTAAAGCGTGACCTATATACTGAGTATGTTGATGGTCGTTCACAAAGAGTTGATTGGTGTGATGTCACTTTAGATAGCTGCACTCTTGATGGGGAATTTATATATACCTTAGTTGCTGTTGATGGTCAGCGCTATTTTATAGAGCGCACCTTGGGAGATGGTTCCTTTGATGAAGGCACTACAGCACACCTATATATCCATGATTACAGTCCTTCAACAAAGGTCGACCAATTTAATGAGTATGATTTAGGCTATATTAGCCTCTATCAAAATGATAGCAATGGTATTGCTCGCTGGTATTTAACTTATGGTGATTACGACGAAGCGCAAGATAAACAATATTATACTTTCCAAATTGATGATACTGAGCCTGTAAATGTTACGCTCTTTGATGGCAAGCTTGAGTTAATACTTGATGGCCAAGATACCGTCATAGAGCTTATGGATAACAATCGTCGTGATGTTACCTTCTGTAAATACTTAAAGGGTAATACTTGCCAGCCCGGTGATGAAGTGTATTTATCATTTGATGCGCCAGAGCACACGATAACAGTAAATAGCGATGGGAATGGCTCATTAGCTGTAGGAGATGATAGTAATGTTGTTCATGGCTCAAATTGGTCGACATCTATTAATCCAAACTCAGGTTATGAGCTTGATGAGATTTCTGGTTGTGATGGCTATGAAGATGGCAGTGATTATAGAATCCCTTATGTGAAAGAAAGCTGCCAAATCGATGTAACCTTTAAAGAGTTTATCCCGTTATCTGCTCAGGCGAATATTACAGATCCTGCACTGGCAATGTGTGTTGATAGCTCTGATCAAACTAGCTTAGAGGATGTGACAGAGTTACGTTGTCACAATCAGTATAATGGTGAGATCACTTCTTTATCAGGTCTTGAGGTTTTACCTAACTTACAAGTGCTAGAACTGGAGAATATCAATGTTGGCACAGATCTGGATTTAAGTAGCCTAGAGGGGTTAACTGAGTTTTCTATCGGTTATAATATTGACTCTGAGCAGCAAGCACAAATTGAAAATGTTACGTTTTACGATCCTAGTTTAATTACTCGCTTAGAGCTGAGGAATCAACATATTGTAACTATTGATTTATCTGCTTATACGTCGCTTCAATATTTGAGCTTATTTTATACTCCGTTGATTCAGATCGACTTATCAAATCAAACGCAGTTAGTGAATTTAGACTTACAAGGGACAGTGTTAAGTCAGTTAGACCTAACGTTCAATACTCAGTTAGAGTCTTTAAGGCTTAATAGCGGTAACTTAACTGAGCTTAATATTGGTCATTTAACAGAGTTAAGGGATGCATATTTGTGGGATCAAGGAAATGTAACTGAACTTGATATCACTAATTTACAAAAACTTACCTGGTTGAGAATTGGTCGTATGGGTATAAGCTCAATTGATTTGAGTAACCAGACTGAACTTGTAAGTTTAGATATTAGAGAAACCTTAATTAACAATTTAGACTTTTCAAAATTGGACTCGCTTGCATCTATTAATGTAAGGGGAGTTGAAGAGTCTCTGGTGCCTTGGGATCAACTTTACCTTGTTTCTAGCATTAGTATGGGGGGCAAAGTTATAGCAGTTTTAACTTCTCACCGTTTACCAACTTAACCTATCTTTCTGTGGTTGATTCTAGCATTACTGAGTTTGCAACAATTGCTAATCCTCAACAATTACAGACGTTAAGTATCAGGGGGAATAGTGCGTTAACCCAGTTAGATATAAGCGCAATGACATCATTACAGGATCTTATCTTAGTAAGTACAGCCGTAACAAATCTGGACTTTTCTAATAACGCTAATTTGCAAAGGGCTGGTGTTATAGATAATCCACTGCATACAGTGGTTGGGGTTGAAGCTATTACTTCTAATAGCGCAGTGTTGTCCTTTGAAAATAATCCGCTAAGCAGTGGTACTGTTAGTTATTTAGATGATTTACGTGATAACCAAGGTTATTACTATATTTCGTATTCAGTAAGCTACAGCGTTACAGTGAATGTAATTGGTAACGGTAGTGTTAGTGAATCTAGCTTTCTATTATCAGATGGTGCAAGCCGCGGGATAAATTTATACCCAGATAGTGGTTATGAAGTTGCAAGCGTAACAGGCTGTAATGGTACTTGGGACTCAACTGACTATTATGAGGTAGGTCCAATCACAGAGTCGTGCGAAGTAAATGTTGAGTTTGTAGAGACAACACCATAAGTTTATTGAATACCTTTTGTAGTTGATAAAACGGCCACTCCATGTGGCCGTTTTAATTTTTAAATTAAAAATTCAATAAAACACGATTTTAGATCTTAATTTTGTACATTTACTTGCCTTAAACTAAATAAAGACGCAAAAATTCCTCTCCACTTGCATTAAAATCCTCTTCAATAATTATGAGTAAGTCTCTTATTTTTTAGGTGATCTTTTATGACAGCATTAAACAACCAGAACCTATTACAACTTCGTTTTGTAAACCAAGCTCATATCGAGGCAGTAAAACCGTCATTTGCCAATCTTCCTGCTAATCCGTACGCCGATGGTGCGTTTCGTAAACGCCGCTATTCAGTCATTAAAGTGCAAGATGGTGAATTAAAACTACAAGCCACTAAAGCCTTTGTACAAGATGATTCAATTAATACTTTTCAAGGCAATGTTGAGCGTACTTATGAGAACTTAGAGTCAAGCTTACTGCAAAGTGAAGGCATGAAAAGTATCGTTAATGAGTTTCGTGCAATTACAGGGATAGATGAAGAGCGTGATATTGAGATTCATCAATTTAGAATGCTCGCAATTGATAGCGATACGCCTCCGGCACCAGAAGGGATTCACCAAGATGGCTTTGATCACGTGTGTATATGCGGTGTATCTCACGAGAATTTAGAAGGTGGTGAGCTTTTAGTATATGAAAACAAACAAGCTGAGCCCTGTTTTAAGATGGAAATTAAAGACGGTATGTTTGCGCTTATCAATGATCGTGAAGTATGGCATAACGCCACACCGATGAACAAAATTGATGCAAGTAAAGACGGTTACCTAGACTGCTTTGTATTAACTGCTTAAGGATTGATAATGAACTTAACAAAATTACGTCGTCAATTCCCGGCATTAATGCAACAAGTGGCGGGTAAGTCACCAATATTTTTAGATGGCCCGGGTGGCTCGCAAGTACCTCAAACAGTGCTTAGTGCGATGTCAGCCTATTTAGGTTATTACAACTCCAACTTGGGTGGAGCGTTTTTCTCAAGCGATAAAACAGTTGAGCTAATGGCAAATGCACGCCAAGCGGCAGCTGATTTACTCAATGCCCCGTCGCGCGATCAAATTGTATTTGGCGCGAATATGACCAGCTTAACGTTTAGTTTTAGCCGTGCTATTTCTCGTGATTGGCAAGCGGGTGATGAGATCATTGTGACTAATGCAGATCACTTCTCAAACGTTTCGTCTTGGCAGCAAGCCGCAGAAGATAAAGGCGTTAAAGTCAATGCTGCGCTTATCAACGAGGCTGATTGCAGTTTAGATTTAGCACATCTTGCTAGCTTACTAAATAGCAATACTAAGCTTGTTGCAGTGACTTATGCGTCAAACACCACAGGGTCTATTAACGATATTCAACGTATTGTGGCGATGGCTCATGAAGTGGGTGCTCTCGTTTATGTTGACGCAGTGCATTATGCACCTCATGAACTGGTGGATGTACAAGCGCTAGATTGTGACTTTTTAGCCTGCTCTGCTTATAAATTTTTTGGCCCTCACTTAGGCGTGGTTTACGGTAAACGTGAACACCTTGAAGGGTTTACGCCTTACAAGGTTGAACCTGCGAAAGATGTGATTCCAGGACGCTGGGAAACCGGTACGCAAAGCTTTGAGGCATTAGCTGGGCTTATCGCTGCAGTGGATTATATCGCAGATATTAGTGAGCTTGATGATAGCCACTCACGCCGTGAAAAATTAGCTTCGTCTTTTGCTAAAACGAAACAGCATGAAATGGCACTAAGTGAGTACTTCCTTACGCGTTTAGTTAACTATCCTAAAATTAAGCTATTTGGTATTGATGACTTGGCGCGTTTATCAGAGCGTACTCCTACCTTTGCTTTAACCTTTGAAGGGCTTGAGCCGCGCCAGGTCTCTGAGTTTTTAGGTAAACAGCATATCTGTGTTTGGGATGGTAACTTTTACGCACAAGGTTTATGCAAGCAATTGGGTGTATTGGATACTGGCGGCGTTGTACGCATTGGTTGTATGCACTACAACACTACCGAAGAGCTCGATCAGTTATTCGATTTGTTTGATGAACTGATTTGAAGCCGTCAGCTTTGTGTTTAATGCAAATACTTGACAGTGGTCAGCAGCTAATAAATTTTTTGACCGCTGACCGCTGACCGCTGACCGCTGACCGCTGACCGCTGACCGCTCGCTTAGCTCTGCGGAGTCCCGTATATTTGCTCTGCACGGTTAAACATCACCCATGAAGTCAAAATATACTTATTGTTAGAGGTGGGCTTGTTGCCACGGTGAGTATGGGTAAAATAGCCCGGAGCAATGACCATGGTACCTTTTTTTGGTGAAATTTTACGTTGTTGATAGTAAAACTCAGTCTCGCCACCTTCTTCAACATCGTTCAGGTAAAACATAAAGAGTAACACTCGGTGCAGCGCTTCGTTATGCCCAGCCTGTGGGTAAACCTCACTATGCCAATAAGGGTAGCCGCCTTTGTTTGTCTCGTATTTTTGCGCTTGAATATTGCCCAGGCGAAAAATCTGCTGCACTAATAAAGGCAGTTGAGGTTTGCCAATTTCATCAAAGTTAGCTTGCGTTAAATCGGTCGGCACGCCTGTTTTTGGGTGATACACCTTTAGTCCAAATGCACCTATCATCATGAAAATATGTTCTTCAAGGTATTTAAATACATAGCCTGCAGTGGTCTGCTGAATGTATTTTAGTTGTTCTGAATATTCAGGATAATTATATAAATGTAGATCTTGGCTGTCTTTTTTTAGCTAAATCTACACCGCCTGAAGTCATACCTTGTTTTAGATGCGGGCTTTGTTCAAAGAGCGTGATAAAGTTATCACAAAATTCATTGCTTAGGGCGTTATCGTAAACGCGAATAAAGTCCGTCATGAGCTGCCTTTATTGGAATTATTATGTTTATAGAAAAAATTACACCGCGCTTTAGCGAAACCGATGTACTAGGACACATTAACAATACCGTACTCCCTGTGTGGTTTGAAGCGGCTAGAGCACCTATTTTTAGATTTTTTACCCCTGACTTAAATCCACATGAGTGGAAATTGATCATCGCCAAAGTAGAAGTAAACTTTGTTGGTGAGCTTTTTTATGGCCATGATGTTGAAGTGAAAACTGTGGTAGAACATATTGGTTCTAGCTCTTTTATTATCCGCCAAGAGGCTTATCAGCAAGGTAATCTTTGTGCACTAGGTAAAACAGTATTAGTACGTTATGACTTTAAAGCGAAAACAAAAAAGGCGTTATCTAGTGAGGAAATATCAGCACTTAATGAGCACCTAATTACTGATCAAAAGTAGCAACTACAAGTTTTTATTTTGGCATTTGTAAAACAACGTCAGAAAAATAGTTTAGAGCCCACATTGGTGGGCTAGAATGGGTTAAGAGGCGTGAGCGCTCATTAACTCTTGATGTAGCCAATCTTTTAATTCGGCACGTTCAACTTTCATTTGGTGCATTGATTGATCATCAATTGGTGCATCTTGAAGTTCTAATACACGCACTTCTTTATCAATGGCATCATATTGCTTAGCCTTTGTTGAAAACTCAGTACTTTCACTGTTTAGTGTAGCAATCGTATTCAGATATTCAGGAAACTCTTTAGTTAATGAATGGTCTTCGCCTAACATAGGTTGCTCCTTTAGGTTGAATGCAGGTAATGTAGAGAGTATTAACCCTACATAATAGAGCTTGGGCTATTTAATAATAAATCAACAGTATGATACTTATTTACTTGAAGGTAAGTGAATTAAAATAGTATGCCAAAGGAGGCTCACTTTAGCATACTGCTCAGCAGCTTCTAATTATCATCATAGATGTTGATGACACTACCAATAGTACATTGCTCGAAACTATGTTCAGAGCTCAGTATAATATCTGTTTGTGTTTGTTCAATTACAGATGCTGCATAGCTTGGCATGACTACACTGGCTAACATTAAGCAGGTAAATGCACATAACAAGCTGATGGCTTGTTTGTCAGTTTTATTCATTGCACTTCACCTCGTTGCTTAATTTGCGTAACGCTATAACCTTGCTCTGTGAGTAGAGTTAAAAGGTTATGCTCACCAGCTAAGTGAGCTGCGCCTACAAGTAAGAGCTCTTTTTGTTGATTACCAAACAATGCCTCTACTTTTGGTAGCCAATTGTAATTCCGCTGCTTTAGTAATTTATTAAATGTATCAGGGTCATTTTTTTGTAATGGCTGTACAACAAGTTTATTTAATTGTTCTGTATTACCACTACGCCATGCTGTTGTCATTGAGGAGAATAACTCTGCATAATCACTTAGTTGTGCCAAGTTATTTTCAATAAATTGATCTTCACTATCCTCACCCATTTGCTTAAATAATTGCAGTTGATAGTCTAAAGTTTCAAGGTAAGCCATTGTTTTATCATCGCTATGTGCTCGTTTTATAAAGTAAGCATCAACACCTTCACCAATTAAATGCTGTTTTTGCAGCTCCATCGACATTAAAATAACGCTGATCATAAAAGGCTTAAAATGGTTCAGTTCATTTAAATTAACCTCGAACTCAGACAGCTTAGTCTCCAACTGCTGCTTTACATGGGGCGTTAATTTGTTCGCCAAAAGCTCACCGTTTTCATAAGATAAGGCTTTTAGCATGTTCATTTGCGCTTGGGTATCTGTTGGATCAGGCATTGGCGCTTCAACGACTAGAGTATCTGTATGGCTATACGCATATTCAAACTCTGTTGGTAATGGCATTTGATTTTTTGGTAAAATATGTAGGGTGCCACCAATATAAATACTATCTCCACCTTTACTTACTTGCCACACCGAGGTTTGCGCTACGCTGCTTAAACTTAGTAAAGAGCAGCCTATAATCAGTCCTTTTGTCAGTATGTTTTTGCGTAAATTAACCATGGTTTCCCTCACTCCTTTATTCGGTTCTTAATAATGATTTAAAACAAGTTCGCTATTTTTGCTGAAATTTGCTGGTTAATTTGTTTAATCGAGCTTTCTATTTGCTCATTTATTGCAGCATTCATTTGGTTGAGTTGATTTTGTACTGTGTTAGCCAAATCATCAGCAACAGTTGTTTTTACTTCGGTGATTTGCACGGCTGTCGGGGCTAATTTAACTAAGGTTGTATCTTGCTCATTGGCCATGCTGCTTGCACTAAAAAAGGCTGACACGAATACGCCAATTACAAGTAATTTGTTTGCAGAATTAGTTAGGTTTTTCATAATATTATTCCTTCAGTTCTTAATTTACCGCTGTCATGATTAATAACGAGCGGTGTTATTAAGAGTGCAATAGCTACACTCTCTGGTATCGATGAGTGAATATTAGAGTTGTGCAGCTGAAAAGTCGCTTATCTAGACGTTAGCAATTTACTTATAAGGTTTTGTTTTGTTTTTTAATTTAAAATCAAGTTGTTAACGTTAAACCTTATGAGGGTTATAAGGTTTTAAAGGTGAGTTCTAGTCTGTTTTTTTGTTTTTAATGGCGTTTGATTCGATATTTCGCCGATTGTTGGTTGTGTTGAGGTGGTTTGGGTATAAAATGCGACCCCATTATTCTGATTATGCTTTGGGTTCTGTATTTCATGCTGTTAATGATCGACAACTATGACTCATTCACTTACAACTTGGTGCAATATTTTCAGCACCTGGATCAAGAGGTGTTAGTAAAGCGCAACGATGAGTTATCCGTTGCACAGATTAAGCAGCTTAACCCTCAGCATATTGTAATATCGCCAGGCCCATGCTCGCCTAATGAGGCGGGAGTGTCATTACAAGTGGTAGAGCAATTAAAAGGAATATACCCTATTTTAGGGATATGCTTAGGACATCAAACTATCGCCCAAGCACTTGGAGGTAATGTAATACGTGCCAAACAGGTGATGCATGGAAAAACATCGCCGATTTATCATAATAATAAAGGTGTGTTTAAAGGTTTGGCGAATCCGCTAACAGTTTGTCGTTATCATTCATTGGTTGCACAGCGGCAAAGTTTGCCCAGCGAGCTAGAAGTTACTGCTTGGACGCAAACTGTTGACGGTGAATTTGACGAAATTATGGGGCTATTACATAAAACTTTAGCGTTAGAAGGGGTACAATTTCACCCCGAAGCAATTTTAACCGAACAAGGGCTTGAATTACTTGCCAACTTTTTAACTCGGTTCTAGGCTTAGAACTTACTCTTTAAATAACATTTATAAAAGATACTAATTAATGACAGACAAATCGCGCCAACAAGTCACTGCAAAAGCACTCGCTCAACGCGCACATGATCTGTTGCTGGGACATAGCTTTGCTCAGCGTCAAATCGGTTATATCCATACTCTTGAGATTGATTATGGTGAGCCAATAAAACAGCGTACTTTACTCCAAGTAGAAGTCGCTGCACACACTAAGCGTCAAAAATCCAGCACAGCCCATCATAAGTATCGTGCGCAAGCGAGTGAACAACTTCATCAAGTGATAGAGCATGCAATGCAAAAGCAGCTAGCTGATATTGATACTGTTATTCATGAAACAATTGGTATAGAAGATAATATACCTGCAATTTTAGATATTCTGTCAGTTAAGTCAGCATCAGTAGGTCGTTTAGAGCCATTAGTTAACGACTTGAGCTGGTTAGGCCGCGAGCTTGTTACCTTTGTGAATCTGCCTTATTACCGAACTCAGCGTAATAAACATACTTCTGTTAAAGTCGATAATCCATCTTTAGCACTGCGCTATATCGGTCTTGATAACTTAAAATTTGTAGTACCCACTTTTGCGGTGCGTCATTGGATGCCTCATAGCACTGAGCCATTCCCGCTATTAAAACGTCGCTTGCGTGATAATTCAATGGCTTGTGCTATTGCTGCACAAGAGTTAGCTAAATTAAATGGTGTAAACGAAATTCATGCGTTTACTCTAGGTATGCTATTGGATGTCGGTAAGATTGCTTTAGTACGGCTCTATTTGCGTACCTTTGAGTTGGTATGGCAACGAAAAGTGAGCATAGCACGGGATGAGCAGCAAAAAGATTTACACACTGCTTTATTGGAACTCAAGCCTGATCCCCTTTTTTTAAGCACTTTGTTAAGTGAGCACTCTTTAAAGGTAACGCAAAAGGTGATTGATAAAATGGCCTTTCGTTATTTACCTTTTAAGTTTGCCATGCAGCAACTCACAACGCCGTTAGGGAAAGGTGATACATTATTACCTTTAACAGAGGTGATACAAAAGGCTCGCTGTTATTCTCAGCACCTCACTCTGGTTGAGCATCAAATGGTAGAAAGTGACGAAACAGCACGGTGGTTTGAGTTTTTCAATTTCACTAAATCGGAACTAAACCAGCTAGAAAAAACCAATTTCCAGCACTTCCATATCAAAATTGACTAATTTCATAAATTTTTTGTTAATTTTTTTGCGACTATTCATTCATTAGTCAGTTTAATACTCTATTACAGTTTATAAGCTAAATGCATGCTCAGTGAGTAACGGAGCAGACTTATGCAACAAATTGGTCGTTATAAACCTGAGTAAATAGTTATTCACTATCTATGAAATAATATCTCAAAGCCTTGAATAACAAGGCCTGCATGAAAGTTTTCTAAGAGACAACAGCATAAAACTCTGAAATAATGGCCTTCTGAAAATTGAACCAGAGAGTATTTTTTGGCAATTTAAGCTATGCTCATTTACGCCAAAAGGAATGGTGCACTAATCCACCATTCAATTATTCACACTCTCTGTGATATCACAATTAAGAGGATACAAAATGACAGTTAATCGCGAATTATTTGATCAAGTAATGGTACCAAACTACGCACCTTCAAGCGTTATTCCTGTTCGTGGCGAAGGCTCACGTGTTTGGGATCAGCAAGACCGCGAATACATCGATTTTGCTGGTGGTATAGCTGTTAACTGTTTAGGCCATTGTCATCCTGCATTAGTTAATGCATTAAAAGAGCAAGGTGAGAAGATTTGGCATTTATCAAATGTAATGACCAATGAACCAGCGCTTCGTCTAGCTAAAAAGCTAGTTGATGCTACATTTGCTGAAAAAGTTTATTTCGCTAACTCAGGCGCAGAAGCAAATGAAGCGGCGCTTAAATTAGCGCGTCGTTTAGCGCTTGAAGAGTTTGGTGCCGAAAAATCGCAAATAATTGCATTCAATAAAGGTTTCCACGGCCGTACATTCTTTACTGTAACAGTAGGTGGTCAAGCTGCTTATTCTGATGGTTTTGGCCCTAAACCTGGTGACATCGTACATTGTGATTACAACGATTTAGCTGCTTTTGAAAAGCTAATTTCAGATAAAACATGTGCGGTAATGATGGAGCCTCTACAAGGTGAGGGCGGTATTATTTCGCCAACGGACGAATTTGCTAAAGGTGTTCGTGAGTTATGTACGAAACATAACGCGCTACTTATTTTTGATGAAGTACAAACCGGTGTTGGCCGTACTGGTGAACTATATGCATACCAAGGTTTAGGTGTTACACCTGATATTCTAACGTCAGCTAAAGCATTAGGCGGTGGCTTCCCAATTGGTGCAATGCTAACGACGACTGAAATCGCTAAGCACTTAAAGGTAGGTACTCACGGTTCTACTTATGGTGGTAACCCACTGGCTTGTGCTGTAGGTGAAGCTGCATTTGATACAGTTAACACACCTGAGGTACTTGCTGGTGTTAAAGCAAAAGAAGCATTATTCCGTGAATTACTAACGGCTGTTAATGATAAATACAAAGTGTTTTCAGAAATCCGTGGTCAAGGTTTATTAATTGGCGCTGTTGTAACTGAGCAATATAAAGGACGTGCAAAAGAGTTTTTAGTTGCAGGTATTAACGAAGGTGTTATGTCGTTAGTAGCTGGCGCTGATGTTGTACGTTTTACACCGTCTTTAGTTATTCCTGAAGCTGATATTCGTGAAGGTATGGCGCGCTTTGAAAAAGCCGTTGCTACAGTCGTGAACGGTTAATCAACTCGTCTCACCTGATCAAGGGCAAGTAGCAAGCTTGCCCTAGTATTCTAATTTTACCGTTATTTATAAGGGAGCAAGCGGACTCATGATGATCCTTCGCCCAATCCAGCAATGTGATTACCCAGCTTTATTGAAGATTGCCCACGAATCGGGGCATGGCTTTACGTCTTTACCTAATAACGAGGCGTTATTACAAAAGAAAATAGACCATTCAGTAAGCTCATTCGCAAAAAATGCATCTCACCCGGGTGATGAAGGCTACTTGTTTGTTCTTGAAGATAGCGAAACCGGTGAGGTAGTAGGTACTTCTGCCATCGAAGCTGCCGTAGGCCTTGATGACGCGTTTTACCATTACCACCTTAGCAAAGCGATTCATTCATCTCGCACTTTAGATGTTTACAAGGCGGTTGATATACTAACCCTGTGTAATGATTACACCGGTGCAACCGAGCTATGTACACTATTTTTAAGAGACGGTTATCGTAAAAACAATAACGGCAAGCTACTATCAAAAGCACGTTTTATGTTTATTAAACAACATCAAGAACGTTTTGCTGAGACCGTTATCGCAGAAATGCGCGGTGTATCAAATGAAAATGGTGATAGTCCGTTTTGGCAATGGCTTGAAGAGCATTTTTTCTCGATGGACTTTCCTACAGCCGATTACCTTACAGGTATTGGTCAAAAAGTGTTTATCGCCGAGCTGATGCCTAAATACCCAATTTATGTCAACTTATTAAGTAAAGATGCGCAAGCAGTAATTGGTAAAGTACATGACAATACACGCCCTGCAATAGAGCTATTAAAGAGTGAAGGTTTCACCTTTAACGGCTATGTTGATATTTTTGATGCAGGCCCTACTGTTGAAGCTAAAGTAGGCAATATTGCGACCATTCGTAATGCAAGTAACTTTACTGTAAAAATTGGTGACAATAGTGGTGACACGCCAGTAATGCTAGCGAACGATAAATTAAATGACTTTAGAGCAACCGTCGCACAGTTAAACTTTGATGCGACAAGTGCAGAGCTTACATTGCCTCAAGCAATGGCAGACGCACTTCATTTACAAGCGGGCGATACCGTTACCGCAACAAGCTTATAATTTAGGAGAAAGTATATGACTCATCCTGCACAATTTATTAATGGTCAGTGGTCGCAAGGCCAAGGCGATGCATTTAATTCAGTAAACCCTGCAAATAACGATGTTATTTGGCAAGCAAACTCTGCAACCAGCAAACAAGTTGATAGTGCGGTAAATTCAGCACGTAAAGCTTTCTATAGCTGGGCTGATAAATCATTCGATGAGCGTTTAGCCATTGTAAAAACATTTGCTGAAACCTTAAAAGAACATAGCGAAGAGCTTGCTGTAGCTATTGCGCAAGAAACGGGTAAACCATTATGGGAAACCCGCACTGAAGCCGGCGCAATGGTGGGTAAAATAGCGATTTCTGAAAAAGCATTTTTAGAGCGTACGGGTGATGTAGAAAACCCAATGCCACAAGGCCGCGCTATGATCCGCCACAAGCCACATGGTGTAGTTGCCGTGTTTGGGCCTTATAACTTCCCTGGTCACTTACCTAATGGTCATATTGTTCCTGCACTATTAGCAGGTAACACCGTGGTATTTAAACCATCTGAACTAACACCTATGGTGGCAGAACTAACCCTTAAGTTATGGGAAAAAGCAGGCCTACCGGCTGGCGTGATTAACCTTGTACAAGGCGAAGTTGAAACAGGTAAAGCGCTTGCTGCGCATAAAGAGATTGATGGCTTGTTCTTCACGGGCTCATCACGCACAGGACATATCTTGCATGAGCAGTTTGCAGGCCAGCCAGGTAAAATTCTCGCATTAGAAATGGGGGGGAATAACCCGCTTATCATTACTGATGTTGCAGATACCAAAGCCGCAATTCACGATATACTGCAATCTGCATTTATCTCAAGTGGTCAACGTTGTACTTGTGCACGTAAGTTATTTTTACCAGCGGGTGAGCAAGGTGATGCAATTTTAGCGGGTCTTATCACAGCGACTAAAGCCATTAAAGTGGGTAACTTTGATGATGCAGACCAGCCGTTCATGGGGGCGATGATTTCATCAGCTGCCGCAGCGGGTATGGTTAAAGCGCAGCAGCAGCTTGTTGAGCTAGGTGCACAGGTGCTTGTGGAGCTTACACACACTGAAAACACAGGCTTTGTTACGCCAGGTATTATCGAGTGTACAAATGTTGCAGACTTCCCAGATGAAGAGCATTTTGGTCCTTTACTAAAAGTTTTCCGCTTTACTGACTTTGATAGTGCTATCGATAAAGCAAATGACACCAGTTTTGGTTTATCAGCTGGCTTATTAAGTGACAACGCAGCTGATTACGACCACTTTTTACGTCGTATTCGCGCAGGTATTGTTAACTGGAACCGCCCAATCACAGGTGCATCAAGTGCTGCGCCATTTGGTGGTATTGGTGCATCAGGTAATCACCGCGCAAGTGCATATTACGCGGCCGATTATTGTGCATACCCAGTGGCTTCGGTTGAACTTGAAAAAGTAGCGATGCCAGCGACATTAAGTCCTGGTTTAAAAATTGACTAGTACTGTACATTGAATTGGTACTAAATAATTAAAAAAGCAGCCACGGCTGCTTTTTTTGTATTGCTTAATGTTCAAAGGTAGCAATTAAAAGCGCTTTCTGCTTAAATCATATAGTCGTGATAATTTTATTGTAGGTGTTTTAATTATGGTTTTAGATAGGCAAGGGTATGATGATCTCATCATGTATCTCACTCAAAATTTAGCGTTATTTGAGAAGCCCGGCGAAATAAAACCTGGCGCTCCTACTGTTATGGAATTAATTGAGGACGATATCGCAGAAAATGTCATGCTGTTATGCCAGCAACATACAGAGCTTTCAACTGAGCAGCGCGGCATGATAGTGCGTGAAGTAGATGGTATTGTGTATGACTTGCAAGAAGTGCTAAGTAGTGTTACCAGTAAACAAGTGACTATTGAGCAACATGCATTTATTGATGAGTTTGCCGGTTTAGTTAAAAACCTGTTTGATTGTGCTGTAGCAGAAGGTGCATAATTACGTTGAATATCGCTTTTAATTGCATCTGAGCGTGACTTGCATACAATAAATAAAACAATTTTTTAGAGTAGAAAAATGCAAGCGAATGTAAAATGGGTTGAAGGCGATACGTTTATTGGTCGTTCTAATTCCGGTCATAATGTAGTATTTGATGCTGGCAGTGATAGCGCTGCACCAAGCCCTATGGAAATGGTATTAATGTCTGTTGGCTGTTGCTCATCAGTTGATGTGGTCAGCATTCTTAAAAAAGCTAAACAAAATTTCTCTGACGTTCAAGTACAGCTAAGCTCAGAACGAGCGGAATCAGCTCCTCGTGTATTCACCAAGATTAACTTACACTTTGTTGTAACAGGCAATAATGTTTCTGAAAAGCACCTTTCACGTGCGGTGCAACTGTCTGCCGAAAAGTATTGTTCAGTCGCATTAATGCTTGATAAAACGGTAGAAATTACCCACAGCCACGAAGTTGTACAAGAACAGGTAAAATAACGCTTTTTCCTGCGGTGAAATTCGTATAAAATCCGCGAACTTTCATTCTGCTGTGGCAGATCTCACTAGTTTATAGGTTGGTTTATCATGAACAACCCCTTCGATAAAATTAAACTACATGGCTTTAATAACTTAACCAAAAGTTTAAGCTTTAGTATTTACGATATTTGCTACGCAAAGACCGAACAGCAGCGTAAAGAATATATTGAATATATCGACGAGCAGTACAACGCTGATCGACTAACCGATATTTTAGGTGAAGTGGTTGATATCATCGGCGCAAATATTTTAAATGTATCTCGCCAAGATTATGAGCCGCAAGGTGCCAGCGTAACGATTTTGGTATCTGAAGAGCCAATTGAACAACAACAGACTTACGATGTTGATGAAGCGCCTGGTCCGTTACCAGATGCAGTGGTTGCCCATTTAGACAAAAGCCACATCTGCGTACACACGTACCCTGAAGCGCATCCTGATGATGGTATTTGTACATTTCGTGCCGATATCGAAGTATCAACGTGTGGCATTATCTCGCCACTAAAAGCGTTGAACTTCTTAATTCACAGCTTGGATTCAGACGTTGTGACAATCGACTACCGCGTACGTGGTTTTACCCGTGACGTAGATGGTGTGAAACACTATATCGATCATGCGATTAATTCGATTCAGAATTATATGACTGAAGATACCAAGGAAGCGTACCAGATGATGGACGTGAACGTGTATCAAGAAAACTTGTTCCACACTAAGATGATGCTAAAAGAGACCGATTTAAATACTTATTTATTTGGTGTTTCTACTGATGATTTATCTGACGACGAAGAAGAAGAAATTCGTTCGAAGTTAACCCGTGAGATGCAAGAGATTTTCTACGGCCGTAACTTACCAGATACAGAATAAGCTAAGTTTGTTCTTAAACACGGCGCATAACGTAAGTTATGCGCCGTTTTTTGTAAGTAAGTGAGAGTAAAGTTAGCGAGGGTAAAGTTAGCGAGGGTAAAGTTAGCGAGGGTAAAGTTAGCGAGGGTAAAGTTAGCGAGGGTAAAGTTCGTGAGAGTAAAGTTCGTGAGAGTAAAGTTAGTTTGAATTAAGTGTTCTTAGTGTCGGTGGTAATCTTGCCAGTAGGGTTTAGCGCCTATCAAAAAGCAAATACCAGCGTATAGCCAAACCGAGCTGGCTACTAATTGCCAAATATCAAGTTCCGTTGAGCGAATGAGTAAAGGGACTGCAATTAAAGCACGGGCTACGCATATCAAAGCGATGATTGATAAAGCCGCTGTGGTTAAAGGCATTTTTCGTATTAAGCCCGCAGCACAGAATGCGTAGGCACTACAGGTAAACATAAGCCCTGCAACTATAATCGTGGCAACAGGCGCAAGGTATGTGCCTTGCTGAGCTGACTCAATTAAAGCGTGTGGTGCCCTAGCAAAGGCATACCAGCTTGGCCCACCCCCAATACAGAGTAAATGCCAAACAGCCGCGGCAAATGCGATGGCCCCTGCGCTGATTAATAGTTTCTCGGTGTTAGTTTGTTGCATTATTTAAGTCTACTTTTATTATTCTATGGTTTCATCATCAGGAGGGTCGCCCGAGTCTTCTTTACGCTTACGTTGCTCTTGTTTGGCTTTTTGCACATTCTCAAATTGCGGGGGCGGAATAGGGAATAACGAAATCAGCGGGAAGAACGATAAAAATAAAAATGCACCCCGAGACATAGTCTTACCCGAGGCCAGCACTTTAATCATGGCCCACACTATAATAAGTAACAGTAAGGTAACTACAAACCAATGTAGTAGTAATGTGTCAAGGCCAACCCTGTCTAATAAATCCATTTGTTTTCAATATGGTTACTAATATAAAAGTAATGAGGGTTAATTGAACAATATCAAGTCAATAGATGCTATTACCGTCATGTAGGCTGTGATTTATCGCTATAACTAATTTTTAAGCCAATTGCAGGAGATCCCATTTATTGCCGTATAAATCTTCAAATACCACCACAGTGCCGTAGGCTTCTTCACGGGGTTGTTCGTTAAATTTAACACCTTGTTGTTGCATCACTTTATAATCACGCCAAAAGTTATTGGTGTGCAAAAATAAAAATACACGACCGCCAGATTGATTGCCTACAGAGTCTAATTGCTGTGGCGTACTTGCTTGTGCAAGCAGTAAGTTAGTGCCATTAGAATTAGGTGGAGCGATGAGTACCCAACGTTTACCATTGCCAAGGTTAGTATCTTCAATTAAATCGAACCCCAGTTTTTGAGTATAAAATGCGATGGCGTCATCGTAGTTTTCGACCACTAACGCAACGCTTCCTATGTGTTGTTTGATATTGGGCATTGGCTAACCTTACGGATTAATAAGTGTGTATGGTTGCTTTATCACATAACAGCAATCCATCAGAGGATAAAAGGCTGATTTTACCAACCATTTGACTGCGATTGCCACCACTTATATGCTGGTAAAAAACATCATTAAGGTTCAGCATGCCAGCAAACTTATCTCAATGTGTATTTAGTGCCGAGCAAGTACGCACTCACGAACCTAGTGCAGCAGAGCAAAGCGCTGTGTCTATGTATACGCTGATGGAGCGTGCAGGGAAGGCAGTGTTTGAGCAGGTAATTAAACATTACTCACATGCACAAAATTATGTCATTTTAGTTGGCGTCGGCAATAATGCTGGTGATGGCTATATTGTTGCAAGCCTTGCAAAGCAAGCAGGTAAACAGGTTACTGTGATTCCTGCACTACCAGATAAGCCTTTAACAGGTGATGCGCTAACAGCGCAAAAAGCATGGTTGGCTATTGGTGGCGAAATATCAACTTATGACCCGTTAACAATAAAAACTGCTGACATTGTTATTGATGGTCTGCTGGGCACAGGCCTTAAAAGTGAGGTGCGAGAGCCATTTACTAAGCTAATAAAAACGGCCAACGATAGCCCTGCGCCAATTATTGCGATTGATTTACCTTCGGGCATTGATGCTGATACGGGCGCTGTACAAGGTATTGCTATTAAAGCCAAGCTTAGCGTTACTTTTGTTGGGGTAAAGCAAGGCTTAGTGACGGGCGAGGGCAGAGCATATACAGGTAAATGTGAATTTGCAGATTTAGGCGTTGGGCAGGCGTTTATCCAGTTGGCCACACCCAGTGCAGAGCTTATTAATTATGGCACCACTCAAGGCTTAACTAAGCGACAAAACAACAGCCACAAAGGCAGCCATGGCAAGTTACTGTGTGTTGGTGGAAATGCGGGCACTGCCGGTGCAATAAGATTAACCAGCGAGGCTGCGCTTCGTACAGGTGCAGGTATGGTTAAGGTGTATACTCACCCAGATTCTGCATTGGCTATCAGTATGGGTCGCCCTGAGTTGATGGTGACTACCACCGAGCTTGACGCAGCATTAGAGTGGGCAACATGTATAGCGATTGGTCCAGGGCTTGGCCAAGATTCATGGGCTAAATCCACCTTTGAAACGGTTATTCAACACTGTGTTGCCCATAATAAAGCAATGGTTGTCGACGCCGACGCATTAAACCTTATTGCTCAGCAATCATCGCCTACTGCACTGAAAAACACGGTATTCACACCGCACTCAGGCGAAGCCGCACGGCTACTTAAGTGCACTATTAGTGAAATTGAGTCAAACCGTTATCACAGTGCACACAAATTGGCAGAGACATATTCAACGACTTGTGTACTCAAGGGGGCGGGTAGTATTATCGCAGATGGCACTAAAGCGTGGGTATGCACTGATGGCAACCCTGCGTTAGCTGTAGGTGGCAGCGGTGATGTACTCACTGGCATTATTGCTGGTCTTATCGCACAAGGGTTAACAACTGAGCAAGCTGCGTGTTTTGGTGTGACCTTGCATGCAAAAGCCGGAGATATAGCCGCACAGCGCGACGGCGAACGAGGTATGTTGCCTAGTGATCTGTTTACGATAGTTAGGGAGTTGGTAAACTAAAGCCGTCAGTTTCTGATAGCTGCCAGCTAAAAACTGAAAGCTATAATACGTAAAACCCCAGCCGAAGCTGGGTTTTTAATGACACTAACTATTAGCGATGTAACTCGCCAACTCTTTCTGGTTGATAGGTTACTGCTTTTATTTTTACTTTGATCACTCCGCCACTAGGCTTGGGCCACTCAATTTCATCGCCTTGTGACAAACCAAGTAGAGCACTTCCTACTGGCGCTAAAATTGATATCTTATCGTCATTCGCATCAGCATTTTTTGGATACACTAAGGTCTTGGTGAATTCTTCTTGAGTCGATTCAACGATAAAGTTTACTGTCGAATTCATAGTAACAACCGTTGATGGCATATCTTTTGGTTCAACGATTGTGGCACGGCCTAGTTCAGCTTCAAGTTCTTTTTTCACCAGCGAAGCTGCCAGCTGGTAATGATTCCATTAAATCATATAATCTATCAGCATCGAGTGATGAAATGATTAGTTCAGGTTTTTTATTCATCTTACTATCCTTAACAATGTTGTATAAATAAAATTAACTCTGGGTTTGGCTTGCTACGCAGTTCAAAGACTGCTCTACGCTGGAGTCATTTTATTTGTAAGTTATATCCGCTATTTTATCTTTGCCTATAATGCTAAAAAACCCAGCCGAAGCTGGGTTTTTAATTGAGCTAGGTTAGGGGGAGGATTACATCATTCCGCCCATGCCACCCATACCGCCCATGCCACCCATATCAGGGGCACCAGCTGGCTCATCTTTTGGGATTTCAGCAACCATGGCTTCAGTGGTGATCATAAGACCCGCAATCGAACCTGCAAATTGTAGTGCAGAGCGCGTAACTTTAGTTGGATCTAGGATACCCATTTCAAGCATGTCGTTGTATTCGCCAGATGCTGCGTTGTAACCGTAGTTACCTTCGCCGCCTTTAACTGCGTTAATTACTACAGACGCTTCGTCACCTGCGTTAGTCACGATTTGACGAAGTGGTGCTTCCATAGCACGTAGTGCTACTTTGATACCGTGGCTTTGGTCTTCGTTGTCGCCTACTAGTGCAGCTAGTTTGCTAGCAGCACGTACTAGTGCAACACCACCACCCGGAACTACGCCTTCTTCAACCGCTGCGCGAGTTGCATGAAGTGCATCTTCAACGCGGTCTTTCTTCTCTTTCATTTCGATTTCAGTCGCTGCGCCAACTTTGATTACTGCAACACCGCCAGCAAGTTTTGCCATACGCTCTTGTAGTTTCTCTTTGTCGTAGTCAGACGTTGCTTCTTCGATTTGTGCTTTGATTTGTGAAACACGACCGTTGATGCCATCTTCTTCGCCAGCACCGTCGATGATAGTTGTATCATCTTTAGTGATTACTACGCGTTTAGCTGTACCTAAGTCTTCGATTGTTGCTTTTTCAAGCTCAAGACCGATTTCTTCAGAGATAACAGTACCGCCAGTTAATACAGCGATATCTTGTAGCATTGCTTTACGACGGTCGCCAAAACCAGGTGCTTTAACAGCTGATACTTTAACAATACCGCGCATGTTGTTTACTACTAGTGTTGCTAGTGCTTCACCTTCAAGGTCTTCAGCAATGATAAGTAGTGGCTTGCTTGCTTTAGCAACGGCTTCTAATGTAGGTAGTAACTCACGGATGTTAGAAACTTTTTGTCTACAAGTAGAATGAATGGGTTATCTAGTTCAACTGCGCCTTTTTCAGCGTTGTTGATGAAATACGGAGATAGGTAACCACGGTCAAACTGCATGCCTTCTACAACATCAAGTTCGTTCTCGAGTGATTGACCTTCTTCAACGGTGATAACACCTGTGTTACGGCCTACTTTTTCCATCGCTTCTGCAATGATGTCGCCAATCTCTTTATCAGAGTTAGCTGAAATAGTACCTACTTGAGCAATCGCTTTGGTATCAGCACAAGGAACTGAAAGTTCTTTAAGCTCAGCAACAGCGGCGATGATTGCTTTATCAATACCGCGCTTAAGGTCCATTGGGTTCATGCCCGCTGCAACTGCTTTTAAGCCTTCGTTAACGATAGATTGTGCTAAAACAGTAGCGGTAGTTGTACCATCGCCGGCTGCATCATTTGCTTTAGATGCAACTTCTTTCACCATTTGTGCGCCCATGTTTTCAAACTTGTCTTCAAGTTCGATCTCTTTGGCCACTGATACACCATCTTTAGTGATCACTGGAGCGCCAAATGATTTGTCTAATACTACGTTCCGGCCTTTTGGCCCTAACGTTACTCGAACTGCATTTGCTAGGATATTTACGCCAGTTAGCATTTTAGCGCGTGCGTCACTTGCAAAAAGTACTTCTTTTGCTGCCATGATTTTTTCCTCTAAATTCTTAAATGTTTGTTAAACGAAAAGTAGGTTTAGCCTACAATGCCTAAAATGTTGTCTTCACGCATGATCAGGTATTCTTCACCTTCGATCTTTTCAGCTTTTTCAACATATGAGCCGAATAACACAGTGTCACCGACTTTAACTTCTAATGCTCTCACATCACCGTTATCTAGAGTACGGCCATTACCAACAGCGACAACTTCTCCGCGCGTTGATTTCTCAGCAGCAGAGCCAGTTAATACAATACCGCCAGCAGACTTGGTTTCTTCTTCTAGACGCTTAACGATCACGCGATCATGTAAAGGACGAATGTTCATTTGTTTAGTTCTCCTAACAGTTTCTGAACAGGACAGAAAAAAGTTTTGTGTGTACCAAGGCAACTAAAGAGTGTTATTTAATTGCCGTGGATTAGTTGTACTCAGTAATGGGGGTAATGCGGAAAAATCCAAGAGAAAAAAATAAAAATTTTAATCTTTTCTCTCGTATTCACCATCAATCGTGGTTGGCTCACTCATTTTTCGTGGCTCAGACTCTTGTTGAGTCTGTTGTGTAAATGGTGATGCGCCTTGTTGCATACCGGCACTCATACGAACAGTTGCTTGGCTCGCAAGGCCTGCGGCTAGCTTATTACGAATAGCCGGGGTGAGCAGTAAAAAGCCAAATACGTCAGTCATAATGCCTGGGGTGAGTAATAAGATACCGGCGATAATGACACATAATCCGGTAAATAATTCTTTGGCTGGCATTTGCCCTTGGGCCATTTGCGTTTGCACATTTTGCAGTGCGCCCATGCCTTGCTGTCTGACCAGTTTTGCACCAAAAATGGCGGTTAAGATAACCAGTGCAATGGTTGCAAAGCCACCAATAACATCGGCCACTTGAATTAGCAGCGCGATTTCAATGATCGGCACGAGAATAAATAACAAAAATAAAAATCTAAACATAAAGCTCTCTAAATAGTGCTCACGTAACATCGTGATGAAATATAAATATGGGCTATCAGGTCTTTTTTCAATAGTAGTGCAGTCATGCACATGGCTACACTTTAGTTTAGCTATCAGCTACTATGAGTTGGGCAGAACAAACAACTAAAGGTTCAATATGATGACGACTCATTTTCGACTTGTTTTTACCACTTGCGCAGATGCAAGTGAAGCGCGCGCAATGGCAGAACAATTGGTGAGCCAAAAACTGGCTGCATGTGTCAGTATTCTCCCTAATGTAGAGTCGGTTTATATGTGGGAAGGTGAAGTAACGCAGGCAACAGAGTGCAAACTTTTAATTAAAACCAAATCAGAAAAAATGAACCTAGTTATCCAAACTATTAAGCAATTACATAGTTATGAAGTTCCCGAAATTCAGGTAGTCGATGTATCAACGGGCAATTTAGCCTATTTTAATTGGATGGATGAGGTACTTAATTAATGCGTTTTTTTGTTTTTTTGCTTTGTACGCTGTGGTTTATGCCAGCACAGGCTGCGTCTAATAATTTATTGAGTGATTTACTACAGCCTGCTGAACAAACGTTTTTACCTGTTGATCAAGCCTTTAGTTTTGATTTTGATCAGCAAGGCAGCACTTTATTTATTGGCTGGGATATCGCTCCTGGTTATTACCTTTATAAAAAGAAACTTGAAATCATTGCTAAAGATGCTGATATCAAAGTCCCGGAGCTGGGTGAAGGGGTGGTGATTGAAGATGAGTTCTTTGGTAAAACAGAAGTTTTCTTCGACTCATTTAGCGTGGTAAGTAAATTAAGTAATGTCGCGCAACAAGGAGTCGTTAAAGTTCGTTACCAAGGCTGCGCCGAAGCAGGACTATGTTATCCACCAGAAATAATTACTATTCCATTAAGTGTGATTGCAGGCCAAACTCCTGAGCAAAACACCACCACAGATACTGCCAGTGCATTTGCTGCACTCAATAGTGAGGTTACAAAGTCCGCTAACACGGCTCCTGAGCAAAGTGAGCCAGCAGAAACAGAACAAAATTTTACCGAAAAATTGGCATCACAAGGTTTATTGGCTAATTTAGTTATTTTCTTTTTAGTAGGAATAGGCCTTGCCTTTACACCGTGTGTATTTCCTATGTTTCCTATTTTATCGAGTTTAATTGCCGGTCAAAAAAACCTATCAACCAAAAAAAGCTTTTGCTTTATCGTTTGTTTATATTCAAGGTATGGCAGTCACCTATGCGGCACTGGGTTTAGTGGTTGCATCGTTAGGTGGGCAAGTGCAGGGCTACTTACAGCACCCATATGTTTTGATCAGCTTTAGTTTATTATTCGTGTTGTTAGCCATGTCGATGTTTGGTTGGTACGAAATCAAATTACCAAGCTCCATGATGAATAAGCTTACTCAAGTGAGCAACAATCAAAAAGGCGGCAATTATATTGGTGTATTTTTGATGGGGGTATTGTCTGGCTTGATTGCCTCACCTTGTACTACAGCACCATTATCTGCTGCTTTATTATTTGTTGCGCAAAGTGGTGACTACTTAGTTGGTGGTTTAACGCTTTACGTTTTAAGTCTTGGAATGGGCATACCATTATTGCTGTTAGGTACTTCTGGCGGTAAATTACTGCCAAAAGCGGGTGGTTGGATGGAGCAAGTTAAAACCTTATTTGGTTTTATTATGCTAGTTGTGCCGCTGATACTGTTAGAGCGTATTGTTGATTTTGACATCATACTATTAATGGCTGGCTTATTAGCATTGGCAACGGCGCTTTATTTACATCATTGGCAAAGCGGCCAAAGCCAAGGCAAGCTCAAAACGGCATTGTGGTTTGCAGCAACCTTATTGGTGGTTTCTGGTGCAAGTTTAACTAAAAACTATATTTGGCCAACAGCGAATACGGTTGAGGTAAGTGCTGAACAATCGCAAAGCCATAAGTTTAAATTAGTGGCTAACTTAGCCGAACTTAAGCTGGCGATAAATGAAGCAAACGATGAAGGCCGCATGGTAATGGTTGATTTGTATGCCGATTGGTGTGTTGCTTGTAAAGAGTTTGAAAAATACACCTTTCCAGAGCCGAGCGTTCAAGATGAGTTTGCTCACTTTGAGTTACTTAAAATTGATTTGACAGAGAGTGACGAAACCACTATTGAAGTTATGGAAGAATACACTGTATTTGGTTTACCCAGCATTCTGTTTTTTAACACTCAAGGTGAAGAATTAGCAGCTCAGCGTGTTACCGGTTTTTTAAATGCTGACGATTTTGCGCAGCACTTAGCTGAAGTTCGCCAATAAGCGACTAAGAAAGTTAGCCACAATATGATTTAGATATGAATCTAATTGTGGCTAAATCACTTTTTATAATAAGCTATTTTTAGCTCCCGCCTTTATCCTCGCAACTTTGCGCCATAGTATAGTCATTAGACCAGTATTTTGCTGCTATTTACATCGAACTAGCTATAATAGGTGGTTAACGTGAGAAATACTTGCTATTTTAGATTTTATCCCCTACGTTGTGGTGTGATTTCTAATCAAAACGGCTTAACTCATTATTTATAGGATTATCGCGTATTATGGCTGCAAAATTTAAACTTTTAGTTATAAATGGCCCCAACTTGAATATGCTTGGTAAGCGAGAACCAGAGAAATATGGTTCGCAAACCCTGGCTGAGATTATGAGCGAACTAACCAGTGCAGCCCATGGTCTAGATGTTGAGTTAACGCATTTTCAAAGTAATAGTGAGCAAGCTTTAATTGAGCACATACACAGTGCATGGCAGGCTATTGATTACATCATTATTAACCCAGCTGCATTTACGCATACAAGCGTGGCTTTACGTGATGCATTACTGAGTGTTGATATCCCGTTTTATGAAGTGCATTTAACCAATGTGCACGCGCGGGAAGCGTTTCGCCATCATTCGTATTTTTCTGATGTGGCGCAAGGCGTTATATGTGGATTAGGTGCAATGGGTTATCACGCAGCGTTAGAAGCTGCTGTTAACCGGTTGCAAAACTCAAATTAATTTTAAACACACAAACTAGAAGGCGGGTCGTTCATGGATATTCGCAAGATCAAAAAACTAATTGAACTAGTAGAAGAATCAGGTATTGCTGAGTTAGAAATCACTGAAGGTGAAGAGTCAGTACGTATCAACCGTAATAACATGAGCGCAGGCCCTGCTTACGCTCCACAATATGCTCCTCAGTACGCACCAGCTCCAGCAGCGGCGCCAGCACCTGCGGCTCCAGTTGCAGCCGCTGAAGCAGCAGCGCCAGCAGCACCAACAGGTCATCAAGTATTATCGCCAATGGTAGGGTCTTTCTATGCAGCAGCTTCTCCTGAAGCGCCGGCATACGTAGAAGTGGGCACGCAAGTAAAAGTAGGCGACACACTTTGTATTATCGAAGCGATGAAAATGATGAACCAAATTGAAGCAGATAAAGCTGGTACAGTGAAAGCTATTTTAGTTGAAAATGGTGAACCAGTAGAATTTGATCAACCTTTATTCATCATTGAATAATAGCGCAACCTTAGAGGCCAACTCTCATGTTAGATAAAGTAGTCATTGCAAATCGGGGTGAAATTGCACTTCGTATATTGCGCGCCTGCAAAGAGCTTGGGATCAAAACGGTTGCTGTGCATTCAACGGCGGATCGCGATCTTAAGCACGTATTATTAGCAGATGAAACCATCTGTATCGGTAGACCTTCAGCAACTGAAAGTTACTTAGATATTCCGCGTATTATTGCGGCAGCTGAAGTAACAGATGCGGTTGCTATTCACCCAGGTTACGGCTTCCTTGCTGAAAATGCAGATTTTGCTGACCAAGTTGAACAAAGTGGTTTTGTATTTATTGGTCCTAAGGGCGATACCATTCGCTTAATGGGCGATAAAGTATCTGCAATCAGCGCTATGCGCAAAGCAGGTGTACCGTGTGTTCCAGGTTCTGATGGTCCGGTATCAGATGACAAAGAACGCAATATGCAAATTGCTAAGCGTATCGGTTACCCGGTAATCATCAAAGCGGCTGGCGGCGGCGGCGGTCGTGGTATGCGTGTTGTACGTAATGAATCAGAGCTTATCGATTCAATCGCACTTACTCAGCAAGAAGCAAAACAGTTCTTCGGTAATAGCATGGTTTACATGGAAAAATTCCTTGAAAACCCACGCCACATCGAAATTCAAGTACTTGCGGATGGCCAAGGTAATGCGGTTCACTTAGGTGAGCGTGACTGTTCAATGCAACGTCGTCACCAAAAAGTAGTTGAAGAAGCACCAGCGCCAGGTATCACTGCTGAAGTACGTAAATTCATTGGTGAACGCTGTACGCGTGCATGTATCGAAATCGGTTATCGTGGTGCGGGTACGTTTGAGTTTTTATATGAAAACGGCGAGTTCTATTTCATTGAAATGAATACCCGTATTCAGGTTGAGCACCCTGTAACTGAAATGGTTAGTGGCGTTGATTTAATTAAAGAGCAGTTAAAAATTGCTGCGGGTCAACCGCTGTCATTCACGCAAGATGATGTGGTTATTCGTGGTCACGCTATTGAATGTCGTATCAACGCAGAAGATCCTGAAACGTTTATTCCTTCACCGGGTAAAATTACCCGTTTCCACCCTGCTGGTGGTTTAGGTATTCGTTGGGATAGCCATATTTATGCTGACTATAGTGTGCCACCACACTATGACTCAATGATTGGCAAGCTCATTACTTACGGTGAAAATCGTGATGTAGCGATTGCTCGTGCACGTAATGCATTAAATGAGTTAGTAATTGACGGCATTAAAACCAATACGCCACTGCATAAGAAAATCTTGGCAGATGAGAACTTCCAAAATGGTGGGACTAATATCCACTATCTTGAGAAGAAATTAGGTTTATAAGCAGTTATAAAGCTAATAATTTAAAAAACCGGCAACTTTGCCGGTTTTTTTAGCTCTAACGAACAGTGGCTCTGTATTCGCGATACAAAAATAATCTGGTATGATTAATACAGTAATGATTTATTTGTTTTTCATGAGGTAATAATGACCCAGAGTGTTGGTTTTCAACTCGCTGATGAAGCAGCAACGGTCGCAATGGGTAATAAGCTTGCAACTTTAACTGAGCAAGGCGCGGTTATTTATTTACATGGTGATTTAGGTGCCGGAAAAACCACATTAACACGCGGCATAGTGCAAGGGTTTGGTCATCAAGGTAAGGTTAAGAGTCCAACTTATACATTAGTCGAACCTTATGAATTAGCAAAAGCCAATGTATATCACTTTGATTTATACCGTTTGGGTGACCCAGAAGAGTTAGAATATATGGGTATCCGCGATTACTTCTCAGATGATGCTATTTGCGTTGTTGAATGGCCAGAGAAAGGCGGAGAGTTTATACCTGTGCCTGACTTAGACATTACTATGCGCTATGTTGGTGAGGCCCGTGAAATCGAAATTTGCAGCGTGAGTCAACGTGGCAAGGTAGTTGTAGAGCAGTTAACTCGAGATTAAAAATAATAATTAAAGGTGTAATGGATCAGATGAATCGAGTAGTCGTTAAGTGGGTGTGTGCTTGTTTGCTATTTGCAATAAGCCAAGGCGTTGTTGCACAAAACACTATTAACAGTGTGCGTGTGTGGCCGTCGCCTGATAGTACTCGTGTTGTTTTTGATTTAGCTGACAAACCAGACTTTAGCTACTTTATGCTGAAGAATCCATTACGTCTCGTGGTTGATTTAGAAAATACAAATAAGATTAAAGACCTGCCTAGCATTCCTAAAAAACATCAAATTGTCAGTAAACTGCGTTACTCCAAAGCTAAAAATAGTAAAGGTGTGCGGTTTGTTTTTGAGTTAACCGGGGCTGTTAAACCTGTATTATTTGCTTTGGCCCCAACTGGTCCTTATAAAAATCGACTCGTGGTAGATTTATACGATAAAGAACAAGCAAAACCTGTGGCGAAAAGCAGTAATGCTGCAGTGAAAAAGCGTGAGCTGAGTAAGCAACGCGACATCGTGATTGCCATTGATGCCGGTCATGGTGGTGAAGATCCTGGCTCTATTGGGCCATCAGGTACCTATGAAAAAACCATAACACTACAAATTGCAAAACGTTTAGAGCGCATGATAGATGCTGAGCGCGGTATGATTTCGCGCATGATCCGTCGTAGCGACTACTTTGTAAATCTCAATACGCGTACCAGTCGAGCCCGTGAGAAAAAAGCAGACTTTTTTGTTTCTATTCATGCCGATGCATTTACCAGCCCAGGCCCTAATGGCGCATCAGTGTGGGTGCTCTCGTTACGTCGTGCCAATTCTGAAATTGGTAAATGGATCGAAGATAAAGAAAAGCACTCAGAGTTACTTGGTGGTGCCGCCGGTGTGATAAAAGACACAGCTAGCGAAAAATACCTCGCCCAAGCGCTGCTTGACATGTCGATGGATCATTCTATGAAGACTGGCTTTAATGTGGCTGAAGAAATGGTACAAGAGCTTAAAAAAGTTGCCAAGTTACATAAAAAAGAGCCGCAAGCAGCCAGCTTAGCAGTGTTGAAGTCTCCGGATATTCCATCAATCTTAGTTGAAACGGGGTTTATTTCTAACCCGCGTGAAGAGCGACTACTTAAAAGTGCAAATCACCAAGAGAAGTTAGCAAAAGCAATATTCACCTCGATTAAGAGTTATTATTTAAAAAATCCACCGGATGACTCTTTATTTGCATCATTAAAATCACAATACCCTACAAAGCACAAAGTGAGGCCTGGTGAGTCATTAAGTTTATTAGCTAGCCGTTATGGGGTGTCTATAACGCAGTTAAAACGCGTTAATAAACTCAAATCCAATACTTTATTTATCGGCCAAGAGCTAGATATCCCGCAAAGTTAACATCGTTAGGATGAGCATGAATATTGAAATATTACCCGCGCGATTAGCTAACCAAATTGCTGCGGGTGAAGTGGTTGAACGCCCTGCGTCTGTTGTCAAAGAGTTGGTAGAGAACAGTTTGGATGCGGGGGCTAATCGTATTCAAATAGATATTGAACGCGGTGGTCATAAGCTTATTCGTATTCGTGACAATGGTTCAGGTATTAATAAAGATGAGCTAACACTGGCACTGTCACGCCATGCGACTAGCAAATTAAAATCCCTCGATGACTTAGAGAATATATGTTCACTGGGCTTTCGTGGTGAAGCATTGGCTTCGATTAGTTCTGTATCGCGGTTAACCCTAAGCTCTAAAACCAAACAGCAAGAGGCTGCGTGGCAAGCGTTTGCTGAAGGCCGAGATATGGCGGTACAGGTCAAGCCTACCGCTCACCCTGATGGCACCACCATTGAAGTAAAAGATTTATTTTTTAATACGCCAGCGCGACGTAAGTTTTTACGTACCGAGAAAACTGAGTTCAATCATATCGATGAGTTGATAAAGCGTATTGCTTTAAGTCGCTTTGATGTCTCAATAACGCTAACTCACAATGGCAAAGTTGTGCGCCAATATCGTGCCAAAACCGATCCCACACAAGCAATTACCCGCGTAGCGCAAGTAGCTGGCAAAGCATTTGCTGAGCAAGGCTTGTATATTGAATCGGGCGATACAGGATTACAGTTACACGGTTGGGTTTTACCTGTGGGTTCAAGCAATACCACACAATACACCTATGTAAATAATAGGATGATGCGCGATAAACTTATTTTGCATGCCATTCGCCAAGCATTTGAAGAAGTCGCAGGGCAAGAAGAGTTACCTGGCTTTGTGATTTATATAGATATTGATCCGCGCCAAGTGGATGTCAATGTGCATCCGGCAAAACATGAAGTACGCTTTCATCAAGGGCGCTTAGTGCATGACTTTATATTACAAGCCGTGAAACAAGTTGTTGTACCTTTGCAAGATGATTTTGTTGCGCCACATGTATCACAGCAAGCTCAACCAACTGAGCACTTTGCAAGTGCGCCGCCAGTCGAGCAAGCTGATGTATTCGATTACCCAAAAACGCCTTTGCAACCGAGTCAATCAGGTGGCTATTCGGGCGGTTCATCGCGTGCTGGCTCTGCTGCGAGTGGCTTCTCTGGGCAAAGAGAAAGTAAAACCTCGCATCATGATGTGAATGCATTTTACCAAGGCGTGAGTGAGCAACATGCTGCACATTTTGATAGTTTTGCTGCCCCACCAGTACAGCAAACACCAGTTTCAACGCCTGAGCACAGTACTAATACGACCTCACTAATAGTACAAGAAGATGGTAGCTGTGTTTTCTCTGAGCAGCAGCAACTTTATTGCTCTCATTTTAAGTATGCTTTAGCCGATTATTGGCAGCAGCAAATTACTGAACAAGCAAGCCTTGAAGGAAAAGCTTTATTACTTCCCGTGCGAGTAAATATTAGTAAAGAGGATCAGCAAAGGTTAACTGAGCAGCAATCGTGGTTTACTTTACTGGGCTTTGAACTAAATATAGAAAAGCAATTCGTGATGGTGAAAAAGCTGCCTCATAGTCTGTATTTATTAGATGTAAGTCAGGCCATTGATATTCTTCTAGAAGCGAGTCAAAAGCAGCTCGATAACATAGAAGAATGGCTTAATTGGCAGCAGTGCAATGTACCCGAGCGCTATTTTGCCAGCCAAGCATTTGCAGGGGAGTTACAACAAATGAAAAATAATCCGCAAACAATTCAACGTTTACGGGCAAAAGCAGTTAAAATAGACTTACATCACTATTTATCACAGTTAGATTAGGGTTAACGCGTTGAGTAATTTACCGGTCATATTTTTAATGGGTCCAACGGCTGCAGGAAAAACTGCACTGGCTATTGAGCTTTGTCAGCATTTAAATACCGAAATAATCAGCGTCGATTCAGCCTTAGTATATAAAAATATGGACATTGGTACGGCAAAGCCAAATGCACAAGAGCTGGCATTAGCACCACATCACCTAATTGATATTATTGATCCTGCCCAAAGTTACTCTGTGGCAGATTTTCGTCGTGATGCGATTGAAAAAATTGATCAATTTCATAAACAAGGTAAAGTGCCTGTTTTAGTTGGCGGTACTATGATGTACTTTAAATCACTGATAGATGGTTTATCGCCGCTTCCTGAGGCTTGCCCTAATGTGCGTGCTGAGCTTGAAGCTCAGGCAAATGAGAGTGGTTGGCCAGCACTTTATAAAGAGCTTGTAGAAGTAGACCCACAAGCGGCAGAAAAAATGAGCGAAAACGACTCGCAACGTATTAATCGGGCTTTGGAAGTTTATCGTTTAACGGGGAAAACCATGACGGAGCTGCAAAAAAGTAAGCAGCCAAGTTTACCCTATACGTTCCATCAATTTGCTATTGCACCGGATGATCGGGCTGATTTGCATGAACGTATTGCACAAAGATTTAAAATAATGCTTGATGAGGGGTTTGAAAAAGAAGTTTCATCCCTATATCAACGTAAGGATTTACACCCAAACTTACCTTCTATTCGTTGTGTAGGTTATAGACAAATGTGGGATTACATTGCTGGCGAAACTGACTATGATGAAATGGTGTTTCGCGGTATCGCAGCAACTCGACAACTTGCAAAGCGTCAATTGACGTGGTTGAGAAGCTGGCCCAATGTAACTTGGTTAACTACGGGTGATGAAGAAAACTTGCAACGTGTTGTAAGTTCGCTAAGCTAGTAGTAGTTGAATGTTTTTTTAGCTTTGTTAAATGAGTTCAGCCACTTAATTATAATAACACCTAGAACGAAGGATAATAACATGGCAAAAGGCCAATCGTTACAAGACCCATTTTTGAATGCGCTACGTCGTGAGCGTATTCCAGTATCAATCTTTTTGGTAAATGGCATCAAATTACAAGGTAAGATTCAGTCATTTGACCAATTTGTAATTTTACTAGAAAACACCGTTAATCAAATGGTGTACAAACATGCAATTTCTACAGTTGTTCCTGCTCGTGCAGTAAACTTCCAAGGTGTTCAAGGAAGTGAAGAAGGTGAAGAGCAGGCTGAACCTGGAAATTTTTAAATTAGGAGCGTAATGCTTGTTTGACCGTTATAAAGCCGGCGAACAGGCAGTCTTAGTCCATATTGACTTTCCTCAAGAAGGAGATCGAGAAGATCTTCATGAACTGGAAATGTTAGTATCTTCTGCTGGTGTTAGCAGTTTGGCGGTTGTGCAAGGCAGCCGTCAAGCACCACATCCGAAACTATTCGTCGGTAGCGGTAAAGCAGAAGAAATAGCTGAGATTGTCAAAATCCACAATGCAGATGTCGTCATTTTCAACCATCAACTCAGGCCATCACAAGAGCGCAATTTAGAACGCGTTTGTCAATGTCGTGTACTTGATAGAACGACCCTTATTTTAGACATATTTGCCCAACGCGCACGTACCCATGAGGGTAAATTGCAAGTTGAGCTTGCGCAACTGCGTCATATGTCGACCCGATTGATCCGAGGCTGGACTCACCTTGAGCGCCAAAAAGGCGGAATAGGTTTACGTGGGCCTGGTGAAACTCAGCTCGAAACAGATAGACGTCTGCTGCGAGTGCGTATTCAGAGTATTCGTGCGCGTTTACAAAAAGTAGCTGTACAACGTGAGCAGGGCCGCCGCGCGCGTAATCGTAACGAAATACCAACGGTATCGTTAGTGGGTTATACCAATGCGGGTAAGTCGACTTTATTTAATCGTATTACTAATTCAGATGTTTATGCAGCCGATCAGTTGTTTGCAACACTCGACCCCACTCTTCGTAAGCTCGAAATTGGTGATGTTGGCTCGGTAATATTAGCCGATACGGTTGGCTTTATTCGTCATTTACCCCATGACTTAGTTGCCGCATTCAAAGCGACATTAACGGAAACCCGTGAAGCAGATTTACAGCTGCATGTAGTTGATGTGGCCGATGGGCGTCGCAAAGAGAATATAGAACAGGTACAATCGGTGTTAAAAGAAATTGAAGCCGATGAAGTACCGCAATTACTGGTTTATAATAAAATTGATGCACTTGAAGACGTTTCACCGCGTATAGATCGTGATGACGAAGGTGTGCCAATTAGAGTTTGGCTGTCTGCACATAGTGGGGCAGGCTGTGAGTTATTGTCAGAAGCCATTAGTGAGTTACTAGCGAAGAAAATGTTCGCACACACACTTAAACTTGCACCGCAGTATGGGCGTTTACGCGCCGCGTTATTTAACTTAAATGCAGTGCATGAAGAAGACTTTGATGAACAAGGGCAGTGGCTATTAACCACGCGTATGCCAATGGTTGAATGGAACAAATTAAAGAAAGAATTTGGCCCGGAAATCGACTCATTTATTTTATGAAAGTAAAAATCTACCGCACATTGTCGTTTTTAGTATGAGAATGGCCTTATATTTGGTAGATTTAACACAATTACCTAAATTATTTAGATAACAATGGAGTATAGCTATGGCCTGGAATGAACCGGGTAATAATGGCAATGACAAAGATCCGTGGAACAAAAAAGGCGGACGTGATCAAGGCCCACCTGATTTAGACGAGGTGCTGCGTAAGTTCAGCAGTAAGTTTGGCGGCTTATTTGGCGGTAATAAATCCGGCAAAGATGGCGGCGGACTTGGTGGAGCAGGGCTTTCGTTCGTGCTTATCATTGCTGTAATTGTATGGGCATTAAGTGGTATCTACACTGTTAAAGAGGCCGAGCGTGGTATTGTTTTACAGTTTGGTAAATATGACCGCATTGCAGATCCAGGTCTACGTTGGAAAATGACCTTTATTGAAACGGTTATTCCAGTTGATATTGAAGCGGTACGTTCACTACCTGCATCAGGCTTTATGCTAACTGAAGACGAAAACGTAGTAAGCGTTGAGTTTGAAGTACAATATCGTGTTATTGACCCACACCTATACAAGTTTAGCGTAACAGATGCTGATCACAGCTTACAGCAAGCGCTTGATAGTGCTTTACGTTATGTTGTTGGTCATTCAAAAATGGACCAAGTACTGACACGTGGTCGTGAAGAAGTGCGACAACGCACATGGGACGAACTGAATAAAATCATCGAACCTTATAACCTAGGTTTAATAGTGACTGACGTGAACTTTAAAGATTCTCGTCCGCCGGCTGAAGTAAAAGATGCATTTGATGATGCTATTGCTGCACAAGAAGATGAAGAGCGTTTTATTCGTGAAGCAGAAGCGTATGCCCGTGAAATTGAACCGCGTGCTCGTGGTCAAGTAACACGTATGACGCAAGAAGCTGAAGGTTATGGCGAACGTATTATTTTAGAAGCGCAAGGTGAAGTAGCTCGTTTTGAGAAACTATTACCAGAATACCAAGCAGCTAAAAGAGTAACCCGTGAACGTTTATACATAGATACAATGCAAGAAGTGCTTGGTAGCAGTTCTAAGGTGTTAGTAGATGTTAAAGGTGGTAATAATATGATGTACCTACCACTTGATAAAATCATGGAAAAACAAGGTACGGCTACACGCGTAGCGTTACCAAGTTCAAGTGATATAAACGACTTACGTAACAAAATAAACACATCGCGCAATAGCACTGTGAACTCAAGTTCAGACCGCTTTGCAGCTGATCGCTTTAACGACGGGAGATAAGCGTAATGAAAAACTTTAGTTTAGTTCTATTATTAGCTGCCGTTGTATTGTCATTTTCGTCAGTATTTGTGGTGCCTGAAGGGCAAAAAGCAATCGTAATGCTTTTCAGCAAAGTACAAAAAGACAGTGATGATAAAGCGATTGTGTATAACCCGGGGTTACAGTTTAAAGTGCCTTTCTTTAGCCAAGTACGTCGCATTGATGCGCGTATTCAAACTTTAGATGGCGCGCCGGATCGTTTTGTTACTAGCGAGAAAAAAGACTTAATCGTCGATTCGTTCGTGAAGTGGCGTGTCAATGACTTTAGCGCGTTTTACTTACGTGCGCGTGGTGACAAGCAATACGCTGAAACACTGCTTAAGCAAAAAGTAAATAACGGCCTACGTACTAACTTTGGTTCGCGTACTATTCGTGAAATCGTATCAGGTGAGCGTAGTGAGCTAATGGAAGAAGCATTAGTTCAGGCCTCTGAAAGTGCGCAAGAGCTAGGCATTGAAGTACTAGATGTTCGCGTTAAGCAAATTAACTTACCATCAGAGGTGAGCAACTCGATTTACCAACGTATGCGCGCAGAGCGTACTGCAGTGGCAAAAGAGCACCGTTCTGAGGGTCAAGAAAAAGCGGAAACAATTCGTGCAGAAGTAGATCGCCGTGTAACCGTAATGCTTGCTGATGCAGAGCGTAATGCTCGTTCAGTACGTGGTGAAGGTGATGCACAAGCCGCTGCTATTTATGCTAACGCTTATAATAAAGACGCTGAATTCTTTAGTTTTGTACGTTCATTAGAGGCTTATAAAAAAGACCTTTAAAGGCAAGCAGGACGTGATGGTGTTATCGCCAGACAGTGACTTCTTTAAATATATGAAAGGGGCTGCTGCGCAGTAATCTTTTCTTTTTATATAGACCAAATCCAAACCCTGTGTATGCAGGGTTTTTCTTTTAGTAAAACGAATTTTTATGAATAACTTAATGTTATTCAACCAGTTAATTTTTATTCTGGGTGATGCATTGTGCGTGCGCAGAAAAAATAACCTAAACGGGGTGATCTTTGCCCTCATTTTCTGGTAAAATCTCGTCCTAATTTTTTCTAAGTGAATTTACAATGGGTAAAAACGTTGTTGTATTAGGCACCCAATGGGGTGACGAAGGTAAGGGTAAGGTAGTTGACCTCCTTACAGACAAAGCATCTTTAGTAGTTCGATACCAAGGTGGCCACAATGCTGGGCACACTTTAGTGATCGGCGGTGAAAAGACGGTTTTACACCTTATTCCATCGGGTGTATTACGTGACAATGTTAAGTGTGTGATTGGTAATGGTGTAGTTGTATCACCAGAAGCGCTTATGAAAGAGATTGGCATGCTTGAAGAACGTGGCGTACCAGTACGTGAGCGTTTACTGATCAGCGAAGCATGTCCGCTAATCTTGCCATTCCACATCGCATTAGATGTAGCCCGTGAAAAAGCACGTGGTAATAAAGCTATCGGTACTACTGGTCGTGGTATTGGTCCAGCTTATGAAGATAAAGTAGCCCGTCGTGGTTTACGTATTGGTGATTTATTCAACCCTGAATTATTCGCTGCAAAACTTAAAGAAGTATTGGAATACCATAACTTCACATTAGTTAACTACTACAAAGTAGATGCAGTTGATTTCCAACAGACTTTTGATGATGCAATGGCTGTTGCTGATATTCTTAAAGCGATGGTTGTTGATGTTACTGAATTACTTGATCAAACTCGTCTTGCTGGCGATAACATCTTGTTTGAAGGTGCACAAGGCACATTACTTGATATCGATCACGGTACTTACCCGTATGTAACCTCCTCTAATACTACTGCTGGTGGTGTTGCTACAGGTGCAGGTTTTGGTCCATTAAACCTTGATTACGTACTAGGTATTATCAAAGCATACACCACACGTGTAGGTTCAGGTCCTTTCCCGACAGAGCTTTACGACGGTGTTGAAAAGCAAGATGAAGTGGGTAAGCACTTAGGCACAGTAGGGCATGAGTTTGGCGCAACGACTGGTCGTTTACGTCGTACAGGTTGGTTAGATGCAGTGGCTATGCGCCGTGCGGTTCAAATCAACTCAATCACTGGCTTTTGCTTAACTAAACTAGACGTACTTGATGGCTTAGAAACGCTTAAGATCTGTACTGGTTATAAGCTTGAAGATGGCACTGTTACTAACGTAACACCGCTTGCAGCTGAAGGTTACGAGAAAGTAACACCTGTATACGAAGAGATGCCAGGTTGGTCTGAAAACACAGTCGGCGCGACGTCTGTTGATCAGTTACCACAAGCGGCGCTTGATTACATCAAACGTATCGAAGAAATCACAGGTGTACCTGTTGATATTATTTCTACTGGCCCAGATCGTGTAGAAACTATGGTATTACGCAGCCCGTTTGCATAAATACTGTTAGTACTAAAAAAGCTGCCTAGTGCAGCTTTTTTTGTGTCTTTATTTCAATATGGAACGATCTTTGTATAAACTTTATTAAGATGGTTTTAAATTTAAAGTGACCTAAATGCGTTTGTTGTCTTGTTTTTCATTAGTGGTGTTATCAGTGCTGCCTGTAAGTTATGCCAAAGCTGATGAGCCCTTAACGGCTGTGCCTTTGTATACTGAAACAGAGCTGTTGGCACTGATCAATAAAAACGCTCACTTAGCACGTGTGAAGGCAGATGATTGCCAGTTGGTACAAGATATTGAAGCCAGAGCCAATAAAATGGCACTGCCGTCTTATCAGTTTTTATATGGCGATATGCTGGCCTATGCTGTGTGTGTTGATCGCAATGTTGAGCTAGGTGTTTATTACATGCGCCAAGCTGCAAATCAAGGTTTGGCAGCGGCACTGGAACAACTTGGCCGCTATTACGACATTGGCCGTTTAGTGCAAAAAGATAAAGCGATGGCGATAACTTACCTACGTGAAGCCTCCGCGCAAGGAAACTTAAAAGCTCAGTTACGGTTAGTGAAACTATTTAACGACGGCTTCGGTAGCCCGCGTGATTATGAGGACGCCTACCGGTGGTTATTTCATGCCATGGTTGCTGACAAAGCAACTCATAAAAAAATAGAGCGTGCACTGAGTCAACTAGCACAAAAAATGCCTGACAGCGTGGTTGAGCGTGCTCGCTTGCCTATGTAACTAGCGTTTTGAACTAGAGCATTATAATTAAAGTAAACTTAATCGGTATCCGTTTGACAAGATTAGCACCTGCCTGTATTGTGATGGTATATCATATCTAAAGTGTTGATTTTCATAAATTTTAAATTATTTCTTAACCTCTTTGTAATTCAGAATAAGCGTTACAGTCATAAACCCTCTTTATTATTTACCCGCACATTAACTCACACCCTATCGGGTTTACGATTCTATTAATAACATAGAGACGGAATTTATAATGAAAATCAATAAAATTGCGACTGCAATTGGTTTTACATTGGCACTATCTGCAACAGTGAATGCAGGTGTTTTACCGCAAAGCCAAATACAAAGCCAATGGTACGAAAGTGCTCAAGCTACTCTTGCACAAAAGCAAAGTCAGGCTCAAGAAGAACAACTAACTAAAGCTAAAAATGTGATCTTGTTTGTGGGTGACGGTATGGGAGTGTCTACTCTTACTGCTGCACGTATTTTAGCAGGACAACGAGAAGGCCAGCTAGGTGAAGAAGGTCTACTAAGCTTTGAGGAGTTCCCATATTCTGCTCAAGTCAAAACTTACAATGTTGATGCGCAAACACCTGACTCTGCTGGCACCATGACGGCAATGGCATCAGGTGTTAAAACAGATGTAGGCGTGATTGGGGTAAATGAGAATATTGAGCGAGGTAAGTGCTCTACCGTATTTGGTAATGAGCTAATTACTACAACTGAGCTTGCAGAAATAAAAGGCCTAGCGACTGGTGTGGTATCAACCGCGCGTATTACTCATGCAACACCTGCTGCTACCTATGCAAAATCTGCAGATCGTAATTGGGAAGATGTATCAGATATGCCTGAAGATGCAGTTGCAGCAGGCTGTGAAGACATTGCCTCACAGTTAGTTAACTTTGAAAAAAATGTTGAAGAGCGCTTTTTAGGCACTGATATTGATGGGATCGACGTCATCATGGGTGGTGGCCGTCGTCACTTTTTACCAAAAGACGCGGCGTTTAACTCAACTGATGCAGTCAGTGCTGTAGAAGGCGATCGTACTGATGAGCGCGATTTAACAGCTGAATGGCAAGCTAACTATCCTGACGGCCAGTATGTGATGGATAAAGCCGGGTTCGAAGGGATATCAGCAGATACCAACCAAGTTTTAGCCTTGTTTAACGAATCACATATGCAGTACGAAGCAGACCGTGAAAACGATATCGCTGGCGAGCCATCACTTTCTGAAATGACAGCAAAAGCTATCGATATTCTAGATAATAACGAAAAAGGCTTCTTCTTAACCGTTGAGTCTGGCCGTATCGACCATGCGCATCACGCTGGCAATGCTTATAACGCATTAAGCGATACCATTGAATTTGCTAAAGCTGTTCAAGCTGCGGTGGATAGTACTAATCCAGAAGAAACGCTTATTTTAGTGACTGCCGATCACAGCCATGTATTTACTATTGCAGGCTATCCTAAACGTGGTAATCCAATCTTAGGCAAAGTCGTTGCAGTCGGTAGCGAAGAACCAAGCCTTGCGTCAGATGGTATGCCATATACCACTTTAGGCTACGCAAATGGTTTAGGATATCGAGATTTAGGCGATGAAACTGATGCGGATGCAGCTTATAACGAAGCGCCTGTCGTTGGCCGAGTAGACTTAGCGGCTATCGATACTAACTCAGCGGGTTTCCACCAAGAAGTGACAGTTACCGCTTGGTTCTGAAACTCATGCCGGAGAAGATATTTCACTTCATGCAAAAGGACCGGGCGCACAACTTGCTCAAGGTGTTGTTGAGCAAAATGTGATTTTCCACTTGGTTAATCAAGCACTCGAATTAATTGAACAATAATGGCGGCTAACATGAACAAATTAAACCTATTATCTTTAGCTGTTGTAGTCGCACTTGCGGGCTGCTCGGATGATGACGATAACGATTATAAAACTCTGGTTGTGAATAACACTTTACCTGTTGGTTCACAGCAATGTGTTAATGGTGGTACAGAAACACTTGAAGGTGAAGATACTAACCGTAATGGTGAGCTTGATGCCGATGAAGTATTAGAGACTAGCCTTGACTGTAACGACCCTGCATCGTCATTGACACCACAACAGCTAGTTAATTTATCGACTAACCAATGGTTTAAAGATGCAAAAGTAAAAATGGCCACAAGCCAAGAGAACATTGCTGAGATTGTTAAAGAATCTGGAAAAGCAAAAAATGTAATCCTTTTTGTTGGTGACGGTATGGGGGTTTCTACTGTCACAGCCGCGCGTATTCTTGCAGGTCAGCTTGAAGGTAAAATGGGTGAAGAGCACGAATTGAGCTTTGACACTATGCCGTTCTCAGGCTTTGCTAAAACATATAATGTGGATGCGCAAACTCCGGATTCTGCGGGTACTATGACTGCGATGATCTCGGGTGTTAAAACTGATGTGGGTGTTATCGGTGTTGATGAAGATATCGAACGTGGTGTTTGTTCAACAGTTTCTGGGAATGAACTGGTAACTGCAACGGAACTTGCTGAAATTAATGGCCTTGCAACGGGTATTGTGTCAACTGCGCGTATTACACATGCAACACCTGCGGCAACATATGCTAAATCGGCAGACCGTAACTGGGAAGATGTATCAGACATGCCTGAAGATGCAGTGACTGGCGGTTGTGAAGATATCGCATCACAATTAGTTAATTTTGAAGCAAACCTAGAAGCACGCTTTGAGGGCCTTGATGTTGATGGTCTTGAAGTGGTAATGGGCGGTGGTCGTCGTCACTTTTTACCTAAAGATGCAGCGTTTAACTCAGCGGATGCTGTAAGTGCCGTCGAAGGCGACCGCACCGATGAGCGTAATCTAATCACTGAATGGCAAGCTAAGTACCCAACCGGTCAATACGTAATGGACCAAGCTGGGTTTAATAACCTAGACACAGAAACAGCGACTCAAGTATTTGGCTTATTTAATGAATCTCACATGCAATATGAAGCTGATCGTGCAAACGATGTGGCGGGCGAGCCATCACTGTCAGAAATGACAGCAACGGCAATTGATGTGTTAGACAATAACGACAAAGGTTTCTTCTTAACCGTAGAGTCGGGTCGTATTGACCACGCGCACCATGCAGGGAATGCTTATAATGCGTTAAATGACACCATTGAATTGTCAAAAGCTGTTCAGGTAGCTATGGATAAAACCAGTATCGAAGATACCTTAATCATTGTTACTGCTGATCACAGCCATGTATTTACTATTGCCGGTTACCCTAAACGTGGTAACCCAATTTTAGGTAAAGTGGTTGCAGTGGGAAGTGAAGAGCCAAGCCTTGCCGCTGATGGTATGCCATATACTACGGTTGGTTATGCTAATGGCCTAGGTTTTAGAGATTTAGGCGATGAAACCAATGCCGATGCTTCATACCTGGCAGGGCCTGCTGTAGGTCGTTATGACCTAACATCTGTTGATACAACAAGTGCAGGTTTCCACCAAGAGGCGACAGTCCCTCTTGGCTCAGAAACTCACGCTGGTGAAGATGTGGGTGTGTATGCAATTGGTCCTGGTGCTCACCTTGTTACCGGTACTAACGAGCAAAGCTACTTGTTCCATGTTATGGACTACGCGGCTGACTTTGTTAAAAATGCCGATGCAAAGCTAGCAAACTAAGCGACGCTTATAATAACTTTAAGAGCAACTCGCCCGAGTTGCTCTTTGTCATAAATCTGCCAAATCAACGCTATACAGTATTAGCATTATCTAATTGAAAAAGAGAACCCCGTGAAATTAACAATTTTGACTTTGGCGCTATTGAGCCCATTAGCCAGCGCTGCACAGTGCACTATTGATAACCAATATATGCAGGCAAGTTATCAAGTAACTCAGAAGCAGGGAGCGGCGCAAGTGACCGACACTCAACAGTTCACATTATGGCGCACACCTTTGCAAGCTGCTCAGCAAGATCAGCAACTAGTTGAATTGTGGCAACAGTTAAGCAATAAACAACTGAGGCCTATTCGTTACTTTCCACAGGCCGAGCGCGGTATTGAATATCAACCATCGGAAGTGAAAGGGCAACAGAACTTTAGTAGCAAACAGCAATTAGTTAGTGATGAGTTACTGGCTCAAATGACGCTGCAAAGTGAGCACGGAGAAGGGTGCGATAAAGTACAAAAATATACCTTAAAGCAAGCCGATACGACAATTGAAGTGTCATGGGTTGCGAACAAAAAGTTACTTGAATCAATGCACATTACTAAGCCGATAGGAAGCCAAACAATTACTTTGCAATCGGTTAGTTTTGATAAGCAAACCGTGCAACAGCAGTTTGCCGTTTGGGATAACTATCAAACCACAGACTATGCTGATATTGGTGATAACGAAAGCGATCCGTTTTTAGCTAAAATGATCAATCTAGGTTTTATCGAACATAGTGCTACAGGTTTTTATGATATCAACGGAAAAGCACTCAAAGGTGGGCATAGCCATCACTAAGCAAACCGATTTGGGTGATTAAAACTGGTAAAAATTGTGTTCCTCTATTAACTTTAATGTACCAACATCAAATTATGAGTGACCCATGAGTACTGAAAATACTAATCACCCACACGGGGTGTTTTGCTGGTCAGAGTTATGCACGCACAACTGGGCTGAAGGAAAGCATTTTTACACCGAGTTATTTGGTTGGGGCAGTGATGATCAGCTGATCGGTGATGATTTATATTACACCATGTTACAAAAGCAAGATGATGATATTGTGGCCATGTATCAAATGCCGGAAGACCAAAACAAATCAGGCGTTCCGAGTCATTGGTTAGCTTATATTGCTGTTGATGATATTGATAACGTGGCTGAGAAAGCCAAGCAACTTGGCGCTGAAATTATTGCCGGACCGCATGATGTAATGGATGCGGGTCGTATGGTGCTACTCAATGAGCCTGGTGGCGCTTTATTTGCTCTATGGCAAGGGAATAAGCATAAAGGATGTCAGCGGTTGAATGAATTAAACACCCCTTATTGGCATGAGCTTGCTTCTCGAAATAGTGCAAAAAGCCGCAACTTTTACTGTCAATTATTAGGTTGGGAAAGTGAAATTAAGCCAATGGAAGGTATGGACTACACCTTATTTAAAGTGGCAGGTGAGCCTATTGCAGGTATGATTGAAATGACCCAAGAGTGGCCAGATGATATTCCAGCGCATTGGATGATCTATTTTGCTGTAGCCGACTGCGATGACACAGCAATAAAAGCGCAGCAACTCGGTGGCGAAGTGTGTGTGCCGCCGACTGATATCCCTGAAGTGGGGCGCTTTAGTGTCATCACGGATCCGCAGGGTGCGGTATTTTCAATTATGACTTCAACAATGGATGATGTGAAATGCGGCTAGGCTGAGCAAGTACTTTATCGATAAAAAAATAAGCGCTGCGGCGCTTTTTTTATTTTTATTTGCCCCAAGTTCTCAATTATACATTGTCAATTGGAGCTCACTTATGGCTAAGCACGTAGTTATCACAGGCGCGAATCGAGGAATTGGTTTAAATTTATGTCAGCAATACCGAGCAAAAGGCTATCATGTTACAGCTGTTGTTCGCCAAGCAAGTGAAGAATTAAAAGCACTTGATGTAACGATCATCAGCAATATTGATGTTGCCAATGAGGGGGATATTGTTGCGCTGCAAAGCCAACTCCATGGCCATAAAATAGATTTACTGATCAATAATGCGGGGGTTTTTCATAATGAAAGTATTACTGATATGGACTTTGCTGCTATTAACCAACAACTCGCGGTGAACGCTGTGGCACCAATACGTGTCACGCATGCCCTTATTCATAGTTTAGGCATAGATGCAAAAGTAGCGATGATCACCTCTCGTATGGGGTCAATTGCAGATAATGGCTCAGGTGGTTACATTGGTTACCGTATGTCTAAAGCGGCGTTAAATGCAGCATCGGTGAGTTTAGCGCATGAACTTAAAGCTAAAAAAATCGCAGTGGGGTTATTTCACCCAGGCTTTGTACAAACTCAAATGGTCAACTACGCTGGTGATATTTCTCCAGAGCAAGCGGCGGAGCGTTTAACACAACGTATCGATGAGCTAAACCTTGAAAACAGCGGTGGCTTTTGGCACTCAAATGGTGAAACATTACCTTGGTAATAGCCTCATAGTTGCTAAATAACTAATGCAATAGTTGGTGGCTTAATGTCACTAACTGTCAAAATCTTTCGCGAATTTTGATCTTATTCTTTGCTATAATCGTTCTATTAACAGCCGTACTTTGAGAACCGCACATGGAATTAGAGCAAGATAGTAATTTAACCCTTCCGTTGTTTGTGTTTGATGAAACACTAAGTGACCGTGATTTAGAAAAGCCTGATTTATTGCTGACCATCGTTTTAGATGATGAGCTGTTAACTCAACTGTGTCAAAACCCAAGCGCAGATAGCAGCATTGCTATCACTATAAATAGTTATCAGCTAGAAGCCGTTGATCAAACGTTTGCTGAAATTATTGATACAGATCATGATGCGCAATTAACCCTCACTCATGGACCATTGCTAAGCGCAGTGCTGAACACGCAAAAAGAGACAACATTTGTTTCGCCACAAATGGACATGATGCCTACGTTTGATCTAGGCGATGAGGACGAAGAATAATATGAAAAAATCGCTCATTTTAAGCTTTATCATCATATTAAGTGGTTGTGCTTACTTAGGCGCAGCGCATTATGATGAATTATTTGGCCCTGAACAAACGCAGCAACGAATAGTTGAGCATGACACAGGAGCTGGCGCTGAATTTTTACAACACGTACAGCCGGTACTCGACACTCGCTGTGTTGTATGTCACGGCTGTTATGATGCACCTTGCCAATTAAAGCTTTCATCTCCAGAGGGAATTGATCGCGGCTTAAGTAAAGAATTAGTTTATGATGGTACACGTTTACTCGCATCTAACCCTAGCCGTTTACTTTATGATGCAGCAGATCTGCAGGTTGGCGTGAAAAAAATTTTTCGCCGGTACTTAATGAACGAGCTCAAAGTGAAGAAGCCAACCTTGCTGGTAGTGTTTTATATAATAGCTTAGTGTTAAAAATGAGCTCACCTTTACCTGAAGATGAAGTGCTTGGTGATGAATTCGACTTTGCCCTTGATCGGTCTCAAACGTGTGCCAGTATGGGGGAGTTTGACCGTTTAGCGGACAGTCAGCCACATGCAGGTATGCCGTATGGATTACCGGGGATTTCTCGTAGTGAATTTAAACATTTAGAAAAATGGCTTAAAAATGGCGGCAAGATGGCGCATATTGAAGCACCCAGTAAAAATGTTATAGCGCAGGCACAGCGCTGGGAAAGCTTTTTAAACCAAAATAGCCTAAAGCACCAATTAACTGCTCGATATGTCTATGAACATTGGTATTTAGCACATATCTATTTTGAACAAGATGGTGAAAAGAGTTTCTTCAAACTTGTTCGCTCAAGCACGCCACCGGGTGAAGATATAAAACTAATCAATACCCGTCGCCCTTATGATGATCCTAAAGTTGAGCGAGTTTATTATCGTTTAATGCATGAACGCTCAACAATCCTGGCTAAAACGCATTTACCACTGGCACTGGATGACACCAAGTTAGCTCGTTTATACACGCAATTTATTGAACCTGATTACCAAGTAACTGCAATGCCTAGTTACAAGCCAGAGGTTGCCTCAAATCCATTTAAAACATTTGCCGCAATGCCAGTTAAATCAAAATATCAATTTATGTTGGATGAAGCTGAGCTGATTATCATGGGGTTTATTAAAGGGCCTGTATGTCGTGGTCAGATTGCTTTAAATGTTATTAACGACCATTTTTGGGTGGCGTTTGCAGATCCAGATAAAGCCGCAACACCAGAAGTAGGTCAAATGCTGCTACAGCATGAAGATGCATTAGCACTACCAGCGGCAGAAGAAAGTAATGCATTGCCGATTTCTAGTTGGGTTAAATATTCAAAACGCCAAAGTACTTACCTAGAAGCAAAAGTTAAGCTCGCTAATGAAATGTTTAAAAATAGTGAGCACTTAACCACTGATGTTTTATGGCGTGGTGAAGACGTTAATGATAATGCTGCATTAACTATTTTCCGCCATTTTGATAGTGCAACAGTTGTAAAAGGCTTAATAGGGCAAGAACCAAAAACAATGTGGATACTGGATTACGCATTGTTTGAGCGTATTCACTATTTACTCGTTGCCGGGTTTGATGTGTACGGCAATATTGGCCACCAACTCGTTACTCGTTTATATATGGATTTTTTAAGGCTCGAAGGCGAACAAAACTTTTTAGCCCTACTGCCTAAGCAGCAGCGCCAGGAGTTAAAAGCCAATTGGTATCGTAAATCACCAACGAGCTTAACTAACTTTTTCAAAAGTGGTGAAAGCTTTGGCCAAACAACCGGTATTGAATACCAAACTCAAGATCAACAACATGAATTATATGGCTTAATTAAGCAGACTTTAAAGCCTGTGCTAAGCCCTCGTTATGACTACACCCAAGTGACTGAACCCTTGCAGCAGCTTAATGATATGCCCGCGAAAGCTATTAATTTATTACCGCAGATTTCATATGTACTAGTCAAAGATGGTAAGTTAGAGCACGAAGCCTATACTTTGATCCATCATAATGCGCATTACAACATATCTAGCTTGCTCAACGAGGAAGGCCAACGCGCTTATAGTGAGGACACAGTTACTATTGTGCCAGGATTTATTGGTGATTACCCTGAAGCTATTTGGTATTTAAACAATGAGCAACAAGTCGCAGCCTTTGCTGAGCAATTACCGTTAATGCAAGATGAGAGCGATTATAGGGCGTTGAAGAGCAAATTTGCAATTCGCAGAACTCACCCGCAGTTTTGGCAGTACAGCGATATATTGCATAATGTTGCGAAGCAATATCGTGGTGTTGAATATGGCTTATTCGATTATAACCGCTTAGAAAACCGTTAGTTTTACTCGTTTAAATAAACCCCGTTGAATACGGGGTTTATTTTTGTCTAAAGGTGCCACTTTACCATAGCTGGACTACAATTATAGCAGAGTCAAAGGAGACGCCATGCTACAAGTAATTGCTAATATTCGAACTCGGTATCGATGGGCTCTATTAGCTATTGCTATTTTAAGTAGCGCTACAGTTTTACTTATTCAATCTTTTCTTAGTATTCAACAAAGTGATGCTCACGTTATTAACATTGCGGGTAAACAGCGGATGCTTTCGCAAAAAATAGCTTGGCATGCCAACACGATTCAGCAAAATAGCAGCAGCGAACATCGGCAATCTTTAAAGCAAGCAATGCAGGATTTTCAATATGGTCACTTTTTTTTTAATAGCTAAAAATGATCTAGGGGAGTATCTGTATTTAGATGAGGATTTAATTAACTTTTACTTTTCAGCGCCGACTAATTTAGCCCAGCAAAGCGAACGTTATCTTTCTGCGGCAACAGGGTTGTTGCAATCAACGACTTATAATACCGCTCCATCGGTATTTAACTTAATAGAGGTAGAGCTTTTTTAAAAAAACTAGACCATGCTGTTAGCTTGTTTGAGCATCAAGCAAATAAAAAGGTCACAATGGTTTCGTATATAGAGCTCGGCTTCTGGCTGCTGACTTTAAGTTTATTGCTCCTTGAGTTGCAGTTTATTTTTAAACCCATGGAAGCCCATATAAAAACAACGCTCAATAAATACCAACGACAAAAACAGCAGGCTGAGTTAATCAGTAAAAATAAAGAGCGCTTTATAGCCCGAGCAAGCCATGAATTTAGAACGCCGTTACAAGGGTTAATAAATGCCGTTGATGAACTCCAAACAAGCCCAGCACAAAAAGCACTTCAACAACAGGCACATTATTGCTCGAACCGGTTGCTTAATATACTCGATGAATTAAATGAGGCACAACAGCTAAGCTCAGGACAGTGGCAATTAGAGATCAGTAATGGCAATTTATTAAATACAGTTGAGTCTGTTATTAATTCTTACCAGTTCTCTTTTACAAAAAATAATTTAATACTGGTTAATAAAATATCACAAGAGCTCGATATTGACGTTGAGCTTGATCACCGGCGCCTACAGCAAGTTTTAAGTGAGTTACTTAATAATGCCCTTAAATTTACGCAAGTAGGACAAGTAACGGTGACTGCAAGCATGCAAAATAAACAGCAATTATTGCTTTCGATTAGCGATACAGGAAAAGGCTTTGCAAGCCAGTATCCGTATTTATCATCATCGCATACCACGCACGACAATCATTTTCAGGGTATGCAGATGGGGTTGTCACGGGTACAGCATATTTTACATGCCCAAAACGGGGGGATTGAATTTACCGATCAAAAGCCTAACGGGGCGACAGTTAATGTCGTGTTGCCTATAAAACTCCCTGAGCAACAACAAGGTTTGCTTCCGGCTAAACTTCACTGTCTCATAGTAGAAGATAACCCGCTTAATGCGATGATTCTAGATAGTATTTTAAAAAGCATTAATTACACAAGCGAGCAAGCCAGTAATGGCTTGATAGCGACAGATAAAGTAGCCAGTAATAGTTATGATGTAATTTTTATGGATTTGAATATGCCTGTTATGGACGGCTTCAGAGCAATAGAGGTTATTCGCCAAGAGTTAAATTCTACAACGCCGATTATTGTGGTTACTGCTAATACCTCACAAGCTGATTTAGAAAGAGCGTACCAGCTTGGCTCAGACGGCCATGCTTATAAACCCATAAACAATGAAACCATTAAAAAAGCCCTTATAGATGTACTAAATAAGGGCTAACCAAGGATGGAACTTTACAAAAGTTAGTGTTTTATCTTTATATCGCCGACACCGACTTCTATTTTAATTGTGTGAGTACCACTGCCAGTGTATTCACTTTCTGAACTGACCATTTTACGGCTGGTTTTAGCATCACTTTTTAAGCCAGAAATACGTGTATCACCTACACCACTATCAAGGCTAATATATTTGTAGTCGTCACTTTGGCTATCGATACGAACGGCACCTACACCTACTTCAATATCAGCACTGTTAGCAAAATCATTGATTTCAATATCACCAACACCTAAGTCAAGATTAACCGCTAAACTTAGTGGCACGCTTACTAACCAGTTTTGTTGCACATCGTCGTTATCTAAGCTTAGAGTAAGCTTATTAGCCGTTTGTTCGCTATCTAGTGTTAACTCATCAAGGTTATCTGAATCATCAAACCAACCATTGTTTTTTTCTTCGAGTTCGATGGTTACTTTCACTTCATTGCCATCATGGGTATTAATTTCAAGGCTGCCGACAGGAAAACTAATATCAAGTGTTTGCTGAGTATCAACTGTAAAATTGCGTTTAATTTCGTGCTCAATCTTAGCGTTGGCAGTCGTGCTCATAAATACTGCAAATGCAGTTAATAATAAAACTTTTTTCATAACGTTACCTGTTGTTTGAATGTATTTATTAATTAGTCGCAAGGGGGTCATAAAAGGTTTAAAGCAAAACAAATAATTTTATCGGAGGAAAAGCTAGCCAAGTAATAATTTGTCGGGTATTTTCAGTTTATGCAAAGATAAAGAGGGCTGCTGGTGGCATTTATACAACTACAAACAGTAACTGCTAAACTACAAGGTGAAGGACAAAATAGTTACCAACTTAATAATTTAAACTGGCAAGTACAAAGCGGTCAGCACTGGTTGTTAATTGGTGGTAATGGCGCGGGGAAGTCTGCCATTACAGCTGTTTTACTCGGTTATGCGCAGCTGATAACGGGCGATAGACAGTGTACATTTGAGCGTATGGAGTTGGTCTCATCAGATATGCAAAAGCAGCTAATTAACGCTGAGTTACTGCAAAATCAAGATGACATAACCGATGGCTTAATTGCAGCTAGGCTTGTAAAAGATATCATTTTTGAAAATGCAGATAGCGCCTTTTTTGATAATGAATTATGTCAGCAGTTAATCGATATCTTTTCATTTTCTTCATTACTAACCCAGCGCTTGCGAGCTTTATCAACCGGTGAAACACGCAAACTTATGTTGATCAAAGCATTGAGTAATCGGCCTGAGTTTATAGTGCTTGATGAACCCTTTGATGGCTTAGATACTGCCAGTACTGCGGCGCTTAATGATATTTTAGCGCAACTTAGTAGTAGTGTAACCATGGTGTTTGTGCTGAATCGTTTAGATGAAACCCCTGATTTTATAAACCATTATGGCTACGTGGTTGATGGTCAATTGCAGCACCAATTAGCTCAGCCAAACGATGCACAGCGAGATGACTTATTTAAACTGCTGCATTTACAACATACAGACTTAACCATCCCTGAAAAAGACCCTGCAAACAGTCCGCCGATTTTCACAGGTAACGTATTAGTAAAGCTGTGCCAAGCAAAAGTAAGCTATGCGAATAAAACTGTGTTTAGTAACTTGGATTGGACAATCGAAGCCAAGCAACATTGGCAGTTAAGTGGTCAAAATGGCTCAGGAAAAACCTGCTTACTTAACTTGATCACTGGCGATAACCCGCAGTGCTACAGCAATGATATTGAAGTATTTGGCTTCAAGCGTGGTAGTGGCGAAAGTATTTGGCAGATCAAACAACATATCGGCTATATTTCAAATGCTTTGCATATGGACTACCGAGTTGGAGTGTCTGCTTTAAACACTATCGTATCGGGCTTTTATGACAGTATCGGGCTTTATCAAAAAAGCCAGCGACAGCGAAATTAACACCGCACAACGGTGGCTGGAGTTACTGGGCTTAACTGATTATAAAAATACAGCGTTCACACAACTATCGTTTGGTGACCAGCGCATGTTACTGATTGCCAGAGCTATGGTTAAGCACCCAACTTTACTTATTCTTGACGAACCCTGTTTAGGGCTGGATGAAGCAAATCGGCAGCGCGTACTACTACTGATTGAAAAAATCTGCGCCGCACAAAGCAGCACGGTTATTTATGTAAATCACCACGCCAACGACAAAATAGCGGGTATAGAACACTACTTAAAAATGGAAGATTTTAGGTAAAGTAAAGGTTCTAGGTGTTAGGGGCTAGGAAAAAACAGAGCAGCTTGGTATTAAATTTACCGCCGTAGGTTATGGTTGAGAGCAACGAAACCCAACAGTGAATGTTTAAAACCAAAGCTGTATTGCTTGCTACCCCCAAGTTATGAAGTGAGGGGGCAACCTATTAAATCCACTCCTTTTAGATTACATAAATGCTTGAGTTAAGTTACCCAAGCGTTTATTAAACCGTTCATTGGCATTTCGCAAACCTACGGAGTGCCTACCTCGCTTATATTTCATTGATGAGTGATGGGGTCTATTACTGTACATGGTAACTGGCGCATTACTTTTGAATTTATTGATGGTAATGCATATATTCTCAACTATGAGGACTATCACTTATAACTATGTATAATCCGCCGCATCCTGGAGAGTTTATCTTTGACATATATCTAGAGCCATCCGGCTTAAGTTGTCGTTATTTGGCTAAACAACAAATTAATTTGAGTAATGTCCACGCAGTTAACTTTGCGATGGCATAAAAATATAATCAGGTAGCCGGAGGTACGTAGCCTCTAGCTCTACACTCTCACCTTGCAATTTAATTTATGTCTACGAAAAAAGTGCTTCATGGTTTTTCCCTCTAAAGCGCAGCGCCTCTTAATCTATTTGTGAATAATTTAATTAAATTTTTTGGTACCAAGAGTAATGAATGAGCAAGAGCTGGCATGCTTAAATAACCTCCCAGTCCACAGGAATACTAAAAACTGGCTAAATCAACTAAATTTTGGTTAATATCCTCTTTCTTAGTTTGCTTAGTGCGCCATAGGCCTGATTTTATAAGGTGAAGAGAAGTGGTTCAATTTTTGCTACTTTAAAATCAATCAAATCATTTAACAGGATAAAAAAATGAATAAATCACTTACTGCTACACTTTTAATTGCTTTATCACTCTTGCTCTATACACAATTTTCAGAATTAGCATATAAATTTGGATTTGCGGAACTGAAGTTAGTTGCTGTGCTAGAAAATCCAGATAAAATGAAAGTTAAGTGTGACGCTTACTCACTTGGTTTTTTTGATGAAATCAAACTTCAAAATAAGTATCAAAAATGTATTAATGAGTATGAAGCCCAAGGCTATGAACTAATCAGTAGAAGTGATAAGTAATAGTCTTAGCACCGGGCTGTCAGTTAAAAAGATGGCCCTTTTATCACCTTCTGAAGCCACAAGTTTTAGGCATCATATTCTTGACTGACTGTTTGCGCTTTACAGCTATCTGGCAAACCACTATTTGAAATTACATAAACGCTTTAGTTAATAAGCTACCTAAGTGTTTATTTTACTCATTAGTGTTGCATATAAGTAGGTCGTGCTTTAGCGCGTTAATCTCAAATAATGCAAACTATTTAAAAAGCGGCTGGTTTAGGTCGTTGGTGGTTGTTTGTATTTTTTATATAATTTGACCGCTATATAAATACTTACTTCTATTACAATAATTATTGTTGCGAAAGCTAGTGTAGCACTAAGTTTAAAACTGCCTTCTTGATAGTAATAAATACCAGCTAAGAATAGCGCAATCAAAAAGAAAGAGATCGAAAATTTAAAATCTGTCATTGATACATCCTATTGTTAATTATTCAGTTTTATAATCGCGTTATAGAAACACCTTGCTCTTTAAACTGTTTTAATAAACCGTGTTGCTCGGGTAAGTGCAGGGCGCCTACGGCGATAAATAATTGCTCTTGTGCTAGGCGTGGAGTGAGTTCTTCTACCCAATTGTTGTTACGTTCAATCAGCATAACTTGCTCGCTGATTTCGCCGTAGTTACTGTCGTCAAAGCTCTCATTGTAATACTTGGTTAAAGTGTCCATATCGCCATTTTTCCATGCATCTACAAGCGTAATAAAATAGGTCTCAACATCGGCGAGTTGCTCAAAGGTTTCTTCTATCATTTCGTTACTAAGCAGTGACATATGGTTAAACATTTCCATTTGATACTCTAATGTTTCAAGTTCACCAATTTGCTTGTTTTTAGTTTTAGCGTAAGCAAGTACTTGCTTATCAATGCCTGTTTGATCTGAAAAACCTGCATTTTGAAACTCCATTTGCATCATGGTGACCATCACAGCCCACGGTGCAAGGCTGTCAAACATAGCTATATCGATTGATTTGTTACTAAAGTATTTTTTTAGCTTGCTGTAGTTTTGCTCGGATAACTCGCTTTTTAGGGTTTTACCATTTTTTAGCATCATAAATGGCATTGAGCGGCGCTGCATTTCCATTGGACTAATTGCGCTGATATCGACCTCGACAATCACTTTGTCGGTGGCATCAATCGCTTTGGTTACTTTATTCGGCAGGCCTTTCATGCTGCTATCGCCAACATGGACGGTACCAAATAAATACGACTTAACGCCATTTTTTCAAGTTGCCACAAACCAGGCTCCGCATGGCTGGCAAAGCTCAGTGTAAATAAAACCGTTAAAATAAAGTAGCTACTGATACGCTGTGTGAAGTTCATAATTATCCTTATTGCTGAGTTGCTAATGTAATCATATACCCAAGTAGCTTAATTAAGCGAGTAGTTGTTATTTTATTGCAAAATGCTTTTTGTTTCTGATATAGCTTATTTGAGATTTTATCACTTAAATATATCAAAAGTTTATTCAAGTTATGCTAAAAATGAATCAAACCGCGAAATGGTTATTACTAGGTATGAATTATCAATAAATGGCTATATTTGGAAAGATAATTCGTAATTCTATATATTTTGAATTTTTAAACCAGTAAATTCAATTGTTACAAGCTTTTTAGATTGTTTTTAGGGTTGACTTAACACGGGCATCGCGGTACTAATAGATAAAGACGCGAGGATGCAAACGCTCCTGCGCTAATCAAACAAATTTACGGTATTTATTACATGCTTACAAACGCACTAAACCTAGTCCTTATTAACGTCGTGGTGATTATTATTACCGCGGGGGCTACTTAGTGCTTTAAATATTGTAAAGCATTATAAAAGCCCCCCGCACTTAACCAGTCGGGGGGCTTTTTAGTTTCAGGTTTAGAGAAAGTAATAGCACACAATGTCACTGAGGAATGAGGATTTACTAATGACAGGCGCAGAAACTAACAATCGACTTATTAGCCAAACATGGCGTAAATGAAGTATTTGGTTACCCAGGTGGGGCCATCATGCCAATTTACGACGCCCTGTATGGCGCGCCAGTGAAGCATTATTTGACTCGTCATGAGCAAGGTGCAGGCTTTGCTGCGGTAGGATTTGCGCGTAGCACGGGTAAGTTAGGTGTGTGTTTTGCTACATCGGGGCCTGGGGCAACTAACTTAATCACAGCTCTTGCCGATGCGATGATGGACTCAGTGCCGCTTTTAGCAATCACAGGGCAAGTACCCACCGCGGCAATTGGCTCTGATGCTTTTCAAGAAATCGATGTGTTAGGTATGTCTTTATCATGCACTAAGCATAGTTATATGGTTGAGCGAGCAGAAGATTTAGCTGAAATTTTACAAGAAGCTATGCATCTTGCGCAAAGCGGCCGCCCGGGCCCCGTGCTTGTGGATATTCCAAAAGACATTCAGTTAGCGCAAGTGCCTTTTCATCCTTGGTTGGCTGCTGACGATTATTTACCGCAGTTAGATCTAAATCAAGTGGCAATTGCAAACCAGTTATTGAGCGAAGCTAAGCGACCTGTCGCGTATGTTGGTGGTGGCGTACAAAGTGCTGGAGCACAAAACGAGTTAATGCAATTTTTAGAAAAAACGCAAATGCCAGCTGTTTCAACATTAAAAGCATTGGGCAGTGTATTACCAGATTATGAATATGACTTAGGCATGCTCGGTATGCATGGTGGTCAAGCAGCAAATTTAGCGGTACAAGAGTGTGATGTACTAGTATGTATAGGTGCTCGCTTTGATGACCGTGTAACGGGTAATTTAAGTAAGTTTGCAGCCAAAGCAAAGGTGATTCATTTAGATATTGATGCGGCCGAAGTAGGTAAGCGAAAGCCTGCTAAAGCATCTTTAATTGCAGATTTAAAAACATCGTTGCCGCAACTTGAGTGTTTTGTAACGCAACAAGCATGGTTAGTGCACACTAAAGAGATGATGGTTAAACATGCGTGGCGTTATGATTACCCAGGTGAAAAAGTATTTGCACCGTATTTACTAAACCAACTTAGTCAGCGCATGCCTAAAACTGGCGTAGTATGTTGTGATGTAGGCCAGCACCAAATGTGGGTTGCACAACATATGAAGTTTAGCCATCCGAGTAATCATTTAAGCAGTGGTGGTGCGGGCACTATGGGCTTTGGTTTACCAGCGGCAATCGGCGCGCAAGTCGCGCGCCCAGATGATTTTGTGATCACCGTTTCTGGTGATGGTTCAATCATGATGAACATCCAAGAGTTGGCGACTATTCGTCGTAACAATTTACCGGTAAAAATATTAATACTTGATAACCAACGTTTAGGTATGGTGCGCCAATGGCAAGAGCTATTTTTTGATGGCCGCTATAGTGAAACGAATCTATCAGATAACCCAGACTTTGTGCAGTTAGCTGCAGTATTTGGCATTCCAGGGCAAACAATTACCCATGCAAATCAAGTGGATGATGCAATTACCGCATTAGTGAACAGCACAGGCCCGTATATAGTACATGCCTGTATCGATGATAAAGAAAATGTATGGCCATTAGTACCGCCAGGTGCCGCTAATGATGAAATGATGACGGAGAGTGCAAATGAAACACAGTTTAACAGTGACTTTAAAAAATCAGAATGTGGCCGTTGAGCGTTTTTTGCGTGTCGTGCGTCATCGTGGTTTTGATTTAACCCATTTACAAATCAACTTAGACGACGGCCACTATCAAGTAGAAATGACGGTCGATAGCGATAAACCAGTTTACTTACTAACAACACAACTGGCTAAATTAGTTGACGTAAAGCAGGTGATGCTACAAAGCGTACAGCAACAGCAAGCAATGTAGTTTGCATTAAAAAATCAACAGGGTTAGAGGGTATTTACCCTCAAACAGCAAAAAATTAAAGAATGAGGAACAGCCTTGCGGCTGCAAACACTGAGGTAACTATGGCTAAATTAAGAAGTGCAACTACAACAGAAGGTCGAAAACGCGCAGGTGCCCGTGCATTATGGCGCGCAACTGGTATGACAGACACCGATTTTGGTAAACCAATTATTGCTGTTGTGAACTCATTTACGCAATTTGTACCAGGCCACGTGCATCTTAATCAACTCAGCGAACTTATGGCCGAAACCATCACTCAAGCCGGTGGTGTACCAAAAGAATTCAATACTATCGCCATTGATGATGGCATAGCTATGGGACACGGCGGCATGCTTTATTCATTGCCTTCGCGTGATTTAATAGCCGATTCAGTAGAGTACATGGTTAATGGTCATTGTGCCGATGCGATGATCTGTATTTCAAACTGCGACAAAATCACCCCAGGTATGATGCTGGCAGCATTACGTTTAAATATTCCGGTTATTTTTGTATCGGGCGGGCCAATGGAAGCAGGTAAAACCAAGCTTGCGAATATTGATATTAAACTCGATCTCGTTGATGCCATGGTCAAAGGTGCTGATACTTCTGTAAGCGATGCCGACTCAGAACAAGTTGAACGTTCAGCATGCCCAACCTGTGGTTCGTGCTCAGGCATGTTTACAGCGAATTCAATGAACTGTTTATTAGAAGCGATAGGTTTAGCACTGCCAGGCAACGGCACTACGCTTGCTACACATAAAGACCGTAAACAGCTGTATGTTGAGGCTGGTGCGCGTATTGTCGATTTATGCCGAGAGTACTATCAAAAAGATAACCATGATGTATTACCGCGTTCCATTGCCAATAAAGCGGCGTTTATGAACTCAATGGTGGTTGATATCGCGATGGGGGGTCGTCAAATACCGTACTACATTTATTAGCAGCAGCCCAAGAAGCAGGCGTTGATTTTGATATGTCACATATTGATGAACTATCTCGTAAAACGCCTTTCTTATGTAAAGTAGCACCGGCAACGCCTGAGTATCATATTGAAGATGTACACCGTGCTGGAGGCATGATGGCAATCGTACGTGAGCTAGGAAAAGCAGGCCTATTTGACTTGTCTGTAAATCATGTTGCCGGTATGACTATGGGTGAACTAGTTAAAAAATGGGATGCCACTGATCCAGATAACGAAGCCGCGCAAAAATTCTATCGTGCAGGGCCTGCGGGTATCCGCACGACTAAAGCTATGAGTCAATCGTGTCGTTGGGATGAAGGCGATAACGATCGCGAAAACGGCTGTATACGTAGTGTTGAACATGCGTTTCGCCAAGATGGTGGGTTAGCTGTACTTTCGGGCAATTTGGCGCTTGATGGCTGTATTGTTAAAAGTGCAGGCGTGGTTGACGAAATGCTGCATTTTGAAGGCACAGCTGTGGTGTATGAATCACAAGATGATTCGGTGGAAGGTATCTTAAATGACGAAGTGAAAGCCGGTGATGTTGTCGTTATTCGCTACGAAGGTCCTAAAGGTGGCCCAGGTATGCAAGAAATGCTTTACCCAACCAGTTACTTAAAATCAAAAGGTCTTGCTGAAAAGTGCGCCTTGATCACCGATGGTCGTTTTTCGGGTGGTACCTCAGGTTTATCAATTGGTCATGTATCACCAGAAGCAGCAAGTGGTGGTGCCATTGCCTATGTTGAGAACGGCGATAAAATTATAATTGACATCGCTACTCGTGAAATCACTCTAGCATTAACCGATGAAGAGCTTGAAGCGCGTAAACAAAAACAGTTGGCTCGTGGCAAACAAGCCTATAAGCCGCTTGATCGCGATCGCTATGTATCATCAGCATTAAAAGCGTATGCGCTACTTGCAACCAGTGCTGATAAAGGTGCCGTGCGTGATTTGGCCAAACTGGAGGAGCTTAGCTAATTATGGTTTCTCAAGAGCTCGATTATTTTCGCGCTATTATTCAAGCGAATATGGAGCCGCTGGCAAAAGTTACTGAGGTAAGCGAAATGCCTACCTTGAGTGAGCGCCTCGGGAACCATGTTTGGCTGAAGCGCGAAGATCAGCAGCCGGTTTATTCGTTTAAACTGCGCGGCGCATATAATAAATTAGCAAAGTTACCAAAAGGTACTGTGGTGATCACAGCCTCTGCGGGTAATCATGCCCAAGGTGTTGCGCTCAGTGCCTCACATTTGGGGCATCAGGCGACTATTGTCATGCCTGTTACCACACCTGAAATTAAAGTAAATGCAGTACGTGCCTTAGGAGGCGAAGTCGTATTACATGGTCATCACTTTGATGCCGCTAAAGCTTATGCCCTTGAGCTGACCGAAAAGCGCAACGGGGTATTTGTTCCGCCATTTGATGATCCTGATGTGATTGTGGGTCAAGGCACTGTCGCGCGTGAACTAATGCAGCAGCTTAATCAACTTGATGCAGTGTTTATTCCTGTAGGGGGCGGTGGCTTACTTGCGGGAATGGCGGTGTATATCAAATCGTTGCGCCCAGATATTAAAGTCATAGGTGTTGAGGCTGACGAAAGTGCTTGTTTACAAGCTGCTCTTGAAGCTGGAAAGCCTGTAGAGCTTGATCGCGTTGGTAGTTTTGCGGATGGTGTTGCCGTTAAAATTATCGGCAGTGAAACCTTTCGTTTAGCACAAAAGTTTTGTGATGAAGTGGTTACGGTATCTGGCGATGAAATATGCGCAGCAATGCAGGATATCTTTGTTTCAACCCGTGCTATTGCAGAGCCTTCTGGCGCTCTTGCTACTGCCGGGCTTAAAAAGTGGAGCCAGCAAAGTGGCCTTAAAGGGTTGCATTTAGCCGCTATTTTGTCTGGCGCTAACTTAAACTTTGACCGCCTGCGCTATGTTGCTGAGCGCACCGCATTGGGTGAGAAAAACGAAGCTTTATTTGCGGTAACCATTAATGAAGAAAAAGGCAGCTTTAAGCAGTTTTGTGCATCTTTAGGTGGCAGAGCAATTACTGAGTTTAACTACCGTTATGCAGGTCCTGGCGAAGCACAAATTTTTGTTGGCATTGCCCTGCGTCAAGGTCAACAAGAGCTTGATGAACTGAAAAGCGATTTAACCTCGAACGGTTATCAATTTTGTGATTTATCAGATAATGAGCTGGCTAAATTACACGTACGTTATATGGTGGGCGGTAAAGCGCCAGAGCAAATGCAAGAGCGGTTATTACGCTTTGAGTTTCCAGAGTATCCCGGCGCGCTAGCACGCTTTTTAGATACCTTGGGCAGCAACTGGAATATTACTTTATTTCATTACCGCAACCATGGTGGCTCAATGGGCAATGTACTTGCAGGCTTTGCGATAGAGCCGAGTCAGTTTGAGGTGTTTAATGAGCATCTAAATCGCTTAGGGTATAGCGTTCAAGATGAAACAAACAACCCATGCTTTACTCAGTTTTTGACAACGCAACCGCCGATAAATGCGCCTCAGGCTGCTAATAACTAATATTATTAGCATATATAGGTAAAATTGCCTTATTAACAATTTTACCTATAGTTAGTAGTAATGACTTATTTGCCCATAGGTGTATCTATTGCTACTTAAAGGATTTATCGCAGCAATCGTTTTATCGTATTGTATTGGTGCTTTAGCTGAGACGAAAAACGTGACTTTACAGCTAAAATGGTCGCATCAGTTTCAGTTTGCTGGCTATTATATGGCCCAACAAAAAGGCTTTTATAAAGATGTTGGGCTCAATGTAACGATAACAGCCGCTGATGTAAGTGAGCCAGACACCTTTAGTAAAGTACTCGCGGGCCAAGCAAACTTTGGCGTGGGCCACTCGGGTATTTTACAACATCGTATTGATGGTCAGCCCTTGGTGGCAATGGCTGCTATTTTGCAATTCTCTCCTTATTGTTGGATGGTAAAAAAAAAGCTCCGATATTTTTCATCCTCGAGACTTTTTCAATAAACGTATTAGTTCTATTAGCCGTAAAGAAAATGCAGAGTTATTGGTCATGCTTGAACGTAGTGGCGTTGATCCCCTGTTATTGCCAGCTTATTTAAGCAATGGAAAAGCAGAGCAATGGTTGAATGGTCAATTAGATGCGATGCAGGTTTATATTACTAATGAGCCTTTTATTATGAGGCAACAAGGGGTTGAGCATCGTTTAATTTGCCCGCAAAGGTACGGCATTAACGTTTATAGCGACATTCTCTACACCACACAAAGCATGCTAGTGCAGAACCCTAAAACGGTTGAAAACTTTTATCAAGCAAGCTTAAAAGGCTGGCGTTACGCAATGATGAACTTAGATGAATCAATTGCGGTTACCGCACAGTATTATGCGAACGATAAAAGCTATCAAGAGCTCAGCTACGAAGCCGAAGTGTTAATTGATTATATCTCTCCGCCCGGTTCTAAATTAGGGGCTATGTCGATGGCTAAATGGCGATTAATAGCTGATTTATACAATATAGAGCAGGATCGTTTTGATGAAGTGAAAAATGGCTTTATTTACCAATATGAGAAACCTAAAAAACTACGGCTCTCGTGGATGTTGATAGCGGCCATTATTATTAGTGTGTTATCTATCCCGCTATACCTACGCTTGATGCTGAAAAAAAGCGTATAATAAGGCAAATACTTTTCATCGTTAAAAATTTTATGACCCTTGCTGAGCAGTTTACAGCCCTAGATACTCTCTTATTATCGACTCGCCAATTTTGGCAATGCACCGCATTTGATTACGATGAACTTCCTTGGCCAGAGCTTGCGCCGATTCTTGAAGCATTAACCGATCAACAAGTTGCTGAGCTGGATAGTGATCAAGATGCACTTTATACCTTTTTTAGTCCATCAATTAATGAATTAGAAAAGCTTGCTGATTTGTGTGCGATATCAACAGCGCAAATTATGCGCACAGATTATCCTTTTTGGATCAGCAATGGTATTAAAGGGCGCAAGTTTGAGCAGCTCCAAGATTTTGTTGCGGCTTTGGGTGTGCAAACCAAGCCTGTACTTGAATGGTGCGCAGGTAAAGGTCACTTAGGGCGGATGCTGGCATTTAATCAAGCGCCGAATGTACACAGCATCGAGCTACAACAACATTTATGTGATCAAGGCCAGCATAGTGCGCAGCAGCAGGGGCTTGCGATGCACTTTAGCCAGGCTGATGTGTTAAAAGATGACGTATCAAACCACTTTAGAGAGCAACAACATGCGGTTGCTTTACATGCATGTGGCGCACTGCATCAAAGCTTTATACGTGAAGCATGCTTTGCGAAAACTCAACAGATCAGCTTGTCCCCGTGTTGTTATCACCTTTTTACGGAAGATGCTTATCTAGCGATGAGTGAGCCTGCAAAGCAAAGTGAATTAATGTTGCGTCATCGAGATCTAAAACTAGCTTTACAAGAAACCGTCACCGCACCTTCAAGAGTGGCAAAAGTGCGTAAAACTGAAGTTGAGTGGCGGCTTGGTTTTGATGCGATGCGCAAAGCAATTACCGGCTCTACTAACTATGTCAGTGTACCGTCAGTAAACAAGGCTATGTTCTCAGGTTCATTTAAAGCTTTTTGTGCATGGGCAGCTGAAAAAAAGTCATTAGAAATACCGCAAGATATTGATTATGATTATTTTTTATTAAAGGGGAAAATGCGCAAAAAGGTCACTGAGCGTATTGAACTGGTTCGACATGTGTTCAGAAGAGCAATAGAAGTTTGGCTTGTGCTCGATCGTGCTTTATATTTGCAACAACAAGGTTATCAAGTCACTGTGAAAACATTTTGTGAAAAGCAATTAACGCCTCGCAATATCTTGATCCAAGCAAATTTACCGTTATAAATAGATAAGAGATGCAATGAGAAAGTTAAAGAATTTATTCGAAAATAATAAACGCTGGGCAGAACGCACTTGCAAAGATGATCCTGAATTTTTTAAAATTTTATCAATGCAGCAAAACCCAGAATACTTATGGATCGGTTGCTCAGATTCACGCGTTCCAGCGAACGAAATTGTAGATTTAATGCCAGGAGAGTTATTTGTCCACCGTAATGTAGCTAATGTTGTTGTACATACCGATCATAACTGCCTTTCAGTAATGCAGTACGCCGTTGAAGTGTTAAAAGTAAAGCACATTATGGTGGTAGGTCACTATGGTTGTGGTGGCGTGCAGGCGGTGCTTAATGATGCTAAGTTTGGTTTGATTGATAATTGGCTACGTCATGTTGGCGATGTAAAAGAAAAATACATTACCAATATAAGCGAAATGCCAGAGCAAGAGCACTTAAACTGTTTAATTGAGCTTAATGTTATTGAACAAGTACGTAATGTTTGTCGCACCAACATAGTTCAAGAAGCATGGCAGCGTGGCCAAGAACTCACCATTCATGGTTGGGTATATGGTTTAGCAAACGGCCACTTAACCGATCTTGAATCAGTAGTGACCTGTGCCGATGAAGTGGCTGATACTTATAAAAGCGCAGCGAAAAGAGTGTTTGAGCGCAATATTAAATAAGGCTATTTGAGCTATGACTTTACGCGCTTTCTTCTGCGCGTAAAGTGAGCACTTCATAACCATCAGCAGTCACAGCAATAGTGTGCTCCCACTGTGCCGATAGTTTTTTGTCGCGCGTAACTACCGTCCATCCATCAGGCTTGGTTTTTATCTTTGCTGCACCTTGATTGATCATCGGCTCAATGGTGAACGTCATGCCTTCTTTGAGTTCTACCCCTGTATTGCGTTTACCATAATGAAGTACTTGTGGCTCTTCATGCATTTGTTCACCAATGCCATGTCCGCAGTACTCTTTAACTACGCTATAACCATTACTATGAGCAAAGTTTGCTATAGCGTTGCCAATATCGCCTAACCTCACTCCCGGTTTTACGAGCTTGATGCCTTGCCACATAGCTTGGTAGGTTTTATCAACCAAACGCTTAGCCAATGGTGAGACATCGCCAAGCATGTACATTTTACTTGAATCAGCAATATAACCATTTTTCTCCAGGGTGATATCAATATTAACAATGTCACCTGACTTTAAAACGCGTTTAGTATCGGGGAAGCCATGACAAACAACCTCGTTAACAGAGCTATTTAATACATACGGGTAATCGTATTGCCCCTTACTTGCAGGACGCGCAGTAAGCTCATCAATAATATAGCGCTCAACTAAATCATTAATTTGCATAGTGGTAATACCGACTTGCACATGCTCATCTAAATAGGCAAACACCTGCGCAAGTAAACGGCCAGATTCACGCATTAAAGCAATTTGTTCGGGGGTTTTGATGACGATATCACTCATGTTGGAACTCCTTCGTAGTGACATCAGCTTGCGCCAGCTGTTGTTTTAAAATTTCAGCGTAAGTCATGGTTGGGTTAAGCTCAGCAAGCATGCCTATTTTTATCCAGAATTCAGATTGTGAATTGATTGAACGCACCATAGTGCTGCTGGCTTTGCGAATTTCTTCGTGCAGTTCGTCGCTAATTTTTACAATGCCCATAAATCTGCTAATATGTAATGTATATATGTTTTGTATATATAGCGTATATTATTTTGCCTATATATCAAGTATAAGTTTTTTACAGGTATTAAAAAAGGCAGCGAATGCTGCCTTTAAAGTGAGCTTGATAAGTTAATTAAGCGTCATCTTTATTAGCTAATTGCTGCTCTAATAAGGCAACTTTCGCTTCAAGCTCGGTTAACTTTTCACGCGTACGGATAAGCACTTGGCTTTGTACATCAAACTCTTCACGGCTCACAAAGTCCATTTCAGCTAGTTTATTTTGAATAGCCTGCTTGGTTTTTACTTCAAAAGTATCCGCGAGGTTTTTTACACCTTGTGGCATATTGCTTGAGATTTGCTTGGCGATTTCTTCAATTTTTGCTGGGTTGATCATGTCTATCCCTCGGTGTCGCGTAAAATGATAATAACTAATCTTACCTTATTGGCTAGGCGTATTGTAGTGATTACGCTAAAATTGCCCGTCTTTAATGTAATCTCTTTGGTCGTTATGAAACTCAATCCTAAACAAGATGAAGCGGTAAAATATATTAGTGGTCCATGCCTAGTGCTGGCAGGGGCGGGCTCTGGTAAAACGCGAGTAATTACTAATAAAATCGCTTACTTGGTGCAAAAGTGTGAGTATCAAGCGCGTAATATCGCCGCGGTTACTTTTACCAATAAAGCAGCTAAAGAAATGCGCGAACCGGGTGATGCAAACGCTCGGCAAGCAAGAATCAAAAGGGTTATGGGTGTCTACCTTTCATACCTTGGGCCTTGAGATCATTAAAAAAGAGTTAAAAACGTTAGGATTTAAACCGGGTTTTTCATTATTTGACGATCAAGACACCAATCAATTACTTGGTGACTTAACCGAAGACGAACTGAAAAAAGACAAAGATTTACTTAACTTATTGAAGATGCAAATCGGCAGTTGGAAGAATGAACTTATCTTGCCAGAGCAAGCTATTCGCGAAGCTCGTGAACCGCAAAAAGCATTGTTTGCCCAGCTTTATGCGCGCTATCAAACACAGTTACGTGCTTATAATGCATTAGACTTTGACGATCTGATCATGATCCCAACATTGTTATTAAGCACTAATGCCACGTCTCGTGAGCGGTGGCAGCAGCGTTTTCGCTATTTGCTAGTGGATGAATACCAAGATACCAATACTAGCCAATATCAGCTGGTTAAGTTGTTAGTAGGCGAGCGTGCGCGCTTTACAGTGGTAGGTGATGACGACCAATCAATATATTCATGGCGCGGTGCCCGTCCTCAAAACCTTGTATTGTTAAGTAAAGACTTCCCAGGGCTTAGGCTTATTAAGCTTGAACAAAACTATCGTAGTGCAGGGCGAATTCTTAAAGCCGCGAATATTTTGATTGCTAATAACCCTCATGAGTTTGATAAAAAACTATTTAGTGAGCTGGGTTATGGTGAGCCAATAAAAGTAATTGGCTGTCGTGATGAAGAGCATGAATCTGAGCGAGTGGTAGCGGAAATTATTTCGCATAAGTTTATGAAGCGCACAAGCTATAAAGACTACGCTATTTTGTATCGAGGGAACCACCAAGCCCGTGGGTTTGAAAAATCATTAATGAGCAACCGCATTCCGTATAAAATTAGTGGTGGAATGTCGTTTTTCTCTCGTTCTGAAATTAAAGATATCATGGCGTATCTACGCTTGCTCGTGAACCAAGATGACGATAATGCATTTTTACGTATTGTGAATACGCCGCGTCGCGAAATTGGCACAGTCACGCTTGAAAAGCTGGGGACATTAGCGAATGAAAAACACGCGAGTTTATTTGCTACCTGTTTTGATAACGATCTTAGTTATCGATTGAAAGGGCGTGGCTTAAATTCGTTAGCAGGGTTTGCCCGCTGGGTGGTTGAGCTGTCTGATAACGCTGTACGGGGCGATACGCTCGAAGCGGTAAAAGACTTGATCAGACAAATTAACTACGAAGCTTATTTATACGAGTCATCACCAAGTGCCAAAGCTGCAGAAATGCGGATGAAAAATGTGTCAGAGTTATACCGTTGGATCACCGATATGTTAACGGGGGATGCAGATAATCCACCTATGACACTGGCCGAAGTGGTAAGCAAACTAACGTTGCGCGATATGCTTGAACGTAATGAAGAAGAAGATGAAAGCGATGCGGTACAATTGCTAACACTTCATGCTTCAAAAGGGTTGGAATATCCGTATGTGTTTATGGTGGGAATGGAAGAGGGGTTACTGCCTCACCAAGTCAGTATTGATGAAGAAAATGTCGATGAAGAGCGTCGCTTAGCGTATGTGGGGATAACCCGTGCACAACAAGAACTGACCATGACTTATGCGAAAATTCGCCGTCAATTTGGTGAAACATCGCAAACCGAATTAAGCCGTTTTGTGCAAGAGCTACCACAAGATGATTTAGCGTTTGAGAATAAAAAGGCGCCTAATACTCAAGCCGAGCGAATGGAAAAGGGTCAAGCACGCGTTGCAAACCTGCGTGCTATGTTGAAAAAGCCTAACTAAGCAGATTTCAGGTTAACTAATTTAGTTGTTGCTCGCTGCTATCAAGAGTTGGGTCTGCAGTAGGCAACATATTAATTGCATGTTGCCTACCAACAAACAAAGATAGACCATGAGTGTCTAGTAAGGCTCTAAAATTTAAAATTGAAGGGCCTTTTGCGATCACTTTAATGTGTTTAATTTTAGTGATCGCTAATACACCTTGTAATTGCAAATCGTAGCTTTGTTGTTGTAAAACGCGCTTACTAAATGTTGAGCTTAGCAGCAGGTAGTCAAAGTTAAGCTCAGTTAATAGGTTTAACTCGCAGCGGTCTTTAGCAAAGTCATTTAAGCCAATTGCATAGCCATGAGCACTCAATTGTTTCAGATTATTTAGCTGCACGGCTGAAGCATATCTAATTTCTTGTTCATTAAATAATAAGCAAAGCTGTTTTTTATTTATTTGCCCTTGTAAGGTTAAGCACAAAGCTTGAAATTCAATTTTTTCCAGCAATAATGCAGAACAAGGCAATAATACTACGCCTAAACCAGCCGCTTTCGCTTGTTTGCAAGCTTGATCTAGCAGCTGCAATTCCACATCGAGTTGCTGTGCTTTGTCTGCTGCAAATTTTTTCAAAATATCAAAACTGGTGCTGCCAAGTACTGGATGTTCACCAAATGCTTCTATTAACACTTCTGATTGGAATTGCTCATTCAGGGTAATGATTTCAGAGCTGCGAAAATGCATAGGTAATGCATCGAGATGATGGCTAGCCTCAAACTCCTGATTATTAGCAGTAACATTGAGTAACGGGTGGAAAAACTCAAAGCGACTGCGACCTGCATTTTTAGCGTAATACATGGCTGCATCTGCATCACGAATAATTTCATCGGTATGCTTGTAATGTGTTTTTGAATAGGTAATGCCCACACTGGCACCACTTTGCACACAAATACCTTTCATGCAAAATGGTTTTTTCATAAGCTTAGTTATACGCTTTGCAACGTCTTCGGCTTGCTGACGCTCTGTTAGGTGAGTTAATAAAATAACAAATTCATCACCTCCAAGACGCGCTAATAAATCGTGCTCACGGATACATTGCGAAAATGATTCAGCCACCCCTATTAAAAATTGATCGCCCGCTTGATGACCGAGTTGATCGTTAATGTCTTTAAATTTATCTAAATCTATAAATAAGACCGCAAACTCTTGCTCGGGGTAGCGCTGGTAGTGCTGTAACGTTTTTTTCAAGCTGGGTCAAAAATAAGCTGCGGTTTGGTAAACCGGTGAGCGAGTCGTGGTGGGCATCGTGATATAATTGCTGCTCAACTTTTTTCCGCTCTTCAATTTGCATCTGCAAATGCATATTGGTTTGGCGAATCTCTTTGGTTTTTTTCAGCGACGCGATGCTCAAGACTTTGGTTACTGCGTTTTATTGCTTGGCTTGCTAAATGTGTTTGTAATACGCTCGCAATTTGGTGAGAAACAAAGGTAATTAACTCACAATCATCGTGATTAAAAATATGCTTATTTTGATAAGCTTGGCAAACAATTAAGCCAATAACTCCTTGTGAGGTTTTTAGTGGCGCTCCTAACCAGCTGGTTGCTATTTGCTGCTCTGGTACTAATTCTGGGCGCTCAACAACACCACTTTTTATTAACTTTTCAGCGCGGATTGAATCAATTAATTGCGTTTTCTCAGTACTTAATACTAGCTCGCTATAACCTTTGGCAAAAGGGCGAGGCTGGGTATTGGGGTTAAATTCGTCGACACAATAAGGAAAGTTTAACCAGCCCGATTTCTTGTCATACAGAGCAATGTACAAGTTTTTAGCGTAAGTGATTGATTTTATTATCTCATGAACTTGCTGATAGACTTCTTCTATATGTTTGCTCTGGGTGGCAAGTTCAGATATTTTAAACAGAATATGCTGACGCTCTAACGTTTTTTTATGTTGTTCAACTTCAAGATTGAGTGCTTCATTACTTTGTGTCAGGGCGCGAGTTCGTATTTTTACCTCAGACTCTAATAGTTCACGTTTTTTAACCCGCTCAATTGCTGTTGCAAGGTATAAAGACATGACTTCAAGCAGCTCTATTTGTTGCTCTGAATAACTTTGTTTTTTATCGTAACTTTGTGCTACAAGAACGCCGATTATTTGTTTTTCTCGATAAACAGGTACACCTACCCAATGTTCCGCTGATGAGCCAAGTAATTTAAAATGCCCTTTGTCAGCAGCTTTCTGCATCTCATTACCTTGGTAATAAGTTGTCTTACCTTGCTTGAATACATAACCTGTTACACCTTGACTAAAGTTATGATCTTGGTTTAAAGGAATAGATATACCGTCTTTTTCATCGGCGAAATAGGATAGCTCTAAGGTGTTTGTGAATTGATTTAATAATACAACGTAAAAACTTTTACTTGGTACATAGTCTTGCAAAATATTGTGGATTGCAGGGTAAAGTAGGTTTAGTTCGGCAACTGTACTTGCTTGCTCTGATAGCTGTATCAGGGCATTTTGTAGGTGATGTGATTGCTTGTACTTTTTAACTAAAGCGGATAAACGGGCATTCTTATGCTCTAGTTTTTGTAATAAAGCTGCTTTATCTTCCACTGACGTTAAACCGACTGTTTTTATTGTATAATTATTACACTCATATTTTCATTTTTTAGGTTAATCGTCAAGTAGATAATAGTATTAGAAGAAGATAATAATAATTCACTATAAAATATTAAAATTTATAGTTCATCTAACAAAAAAGGCTGGTAAATACCAACCTTTTTAATTTTAACTAAATAATTAAGTATTACTTTTTAGACATGAAATCAATAGCAGCTTGTAATTCATCATCAGAACAATCCATACAAGTGCCTTTAGGTGGCATTGCATTAAAGCCGTTAATTGCATGATTTAATAGAGTCTCAGCACCCTTAGCTAAACGAGGCGCCCAATCCTCAGCTGATTTTGGCGCGCCTAGTGCACCTGTGCCATGGCATGCAAAACATGCAGCTTGATAGACTTGTTCACCAGAACGAGGACCTGTTGGCACTTCAGCAACTGCTGCTTTATCGCCTTCAAAGTAAACGGCACCGATTGGTGCGATACGTTTTTTGATCGCATCTTCAGTCATAGAGTTATCATATGGCTGTGCGTATGCGGTGGTTGCTAGCAATAATAATGCTGCTGATAGTTTTTTCATTTTGCCTTGCTCACTTCGATTTGAACGTGATCAATCACGATAGATGACGGAATTTAGAACGATTATAACGCTTAGCCACAATTTATAAAACGCTGTGAGCTGTTTTTATTTTGAAAAAACGACATTTTTTGCGTTAGCGCAAAAAATGTCGTTATAAAATTCACTCATTAACCGCTAATTGATTAACACATTTTAATGACCGCTTTGACTAGCTTTTCAATTCCTGCATCGGCATCTAGAATAGATTGCGCTAGCATGTATGCAGGCGTAGTAACGACTTTATGCTGTTCGTCAATAACAATATCTTCCACCGTGCAGTTAATATGTTCAGCACCTAAGGCATTAATTACCGATGCCGTGTCAGTATCATTACCAATGGTGGCTTTTACACCTGGTTGATAGATCAATGGGATCATTGCTGGTGCAATGCATATATAACCTGCGGGTTTAGCCATGTCAGCAAACTGTTTGCAAGCCTGCATTACCTCAGTATTCATTTGTGCCTCAGCGCCCTTAATTGCAAAATTACACAAGTTTTTTGCTGCACCAAAGCCGCCAGGAACGATCAGTGCATCAAAGTTATCTGCATTGAGCTCGGTTACTGGTTTTATATCGCCACGGGCGATGCGAGAGGCTTCAACTAATACATTACGATTTGGTGTCATTTGTTCACCATTTAGATGATTAATAGTATGTAGTTGCTCTGTATCTGGGGCAAAACATTGGTAGCTCGCATCGGCTTTGGCTATATGGAGTAATGTAAGTACTGCTTCGTTTATTTCTGCACCATCATAAACACCACAACCAGCTAAAATTACAGCAATTTTTTTCATAATGAAGATCTCCTTGAAGTTGATATGATTAGTCTAGCATGCAGCAGGGTTAAATAGAGATAAGCGAATTATAAAAATAAATTTATTCTGGAAACGTCAATGTAGCAAAGTGAAATCGCGGTATATGCTTTTTTTAAAGTCACTAAAGAGGAAAAAATTATAAAGGATCACTATGATCTTTGATCCATTATGGTAGAATGCTCGTCCGGTTATTTAGAAGGGTAAAAAATAACCGTTTGCTAGGTTACACGAAAAGGCCATATATTAGACAAGTACAAGGGAAGTAAATAAAACAAAATTGCTTTTCCACATTGGCCTAAAAAAAATAAAAAAGAACGCCGTATTATCTTTTTATATAAATCAACTGGTTATAATTTTTCTAAGTGCTTTTTGCTACTTTGGAAGAATTGACTGTGTTTGTTATCTACAAAGTTATCCACAGCTTGCTATTATTTAAAGCCTTAAACATAACCTAATTCAAGTCGTTTTATGCGTGTCCTTGTGGCATGCTTATAATTATTTCGTTTTATCTCATTTAGGATCCAATTACATCATGGCTCAGATCCCCGAAAATCCACTTATCTTAGTTGATGGCTCTTCATACTTATTTCGTGCGTACCATTCGCCACCACATTTAACTAACTCTAAGGGCGAGGCGACAGGTGCCATTTATGGTGTGGTAAACATGCTGAAGAGCTTGATCAAACAATATGATCCATCTCATATGGTAGTGGTATTTGATGCCAAGGGTAAAACATTCAGAAATGATATGTATAGCGAATATAAAGCTAATCGTCCCCCTATGCCGGATGATCTGCGTACGCAAATAGCGCCATTACACAGTATTATTAAAGCGATGGGATTCCCGCTGATCAGTATTGAAGGTGTTGAAGCTGATGATGTAATTGGGACTTTCGCACGTATCGCTACAGAGCAAAAGCGTCATGTATTAGTATCGACAGGTGATAAAGACATGGCTCAGCTAGTAAACGAGCATGTTACTTTGATCAATACCATGACCGATAGCATTTCAGATCCGGTCACTGTGGTTGAAAAGTTTGGTGTTGGCCCAGAGCTTATTATCGACTACTTAGCCTTAATGGGTGATAAAGTAGACAATATCCCAGGCGTAGACGGTTGTGGTCCAAAAACTGCGGTTAAGTGGCTGCAAAAATACGGATCATTACAAGGTGTGCTAGATCACGCCAGTGAAATCAAAGGTAAGATTGGTGAAAAGCTAGCGGCCGCAATTGATCATTTACCATTGAGTTATGAATTGGCAACTATAAAATGTGATGTTGAAGTTGAGTCGGATCTTGATACATTTAAATTACAAGAGCCAAATAAAGATGAGTTAATTGCATTATATGGTGAATGTGAATTCCGGCGTTGGTTAGCTGAATTATTAGATAGCTCTAAAGATGCTGATACGCATTTGGCAGTACCTAGTGAAGCCAATGAGTTACCTAAAGTTGACGACGCACACTATGAAACAATTTTAACTGAGCAGCAACTCGACACGCTAGTTGAGCAATTAAACGCAGCCCAATTATTTGCCTTTGATACAGAAACAACCAGCCTAGATTACATGCAAGCGCAATTGGTTGGCATGAGCTTTGCTGTAAAGGCGGGTGAAGCCGTATATTTACCTGTGGCTCATGATTATCCGGGTGCCCCTGAGCAATTAAGCTTAGATACGGTAATGGCTAAGATTGGTCCTATTTTGGCTGATGAAAAGAAAGCCAAAGTCGGACAAAATCTTAAATATGATAAAAGCATATTAGCTAATGCGGGTTTTGAGCTAAAGGGTATTAAGTTTGACACTATGCTTGAGTCGTATGTCTTTAATAGTGTGGGGACTCGCCATGATATGGATTCATTGGCACTTAAATATTTAGGCCATAAGAATATTAGCTTTGAAGAGATTGCCGGTAAAGGCAAAAAGCAATTGACCTTTAACCAAATTGAACTTGATAAAGCTGCGCCATATGCAGCGGAAGATGCCGATATTACACTGCGTTTACACCAAGTGTTATGGCCAAAAATTGAAGCTGATGAAAAGTTAAAATCAGTATTTGAAGAAATAGAACTACCGCTGATCAGTGTTATATCTGATATTGAACGCACCGGTGTTGCGATTGACAGTAAAATGCTGGCTGCGCACAGCCAACGTTTAGGTGAGCGTCTACTTGAACTGGAAAAACAAGCTTTTGAGATTGCCGGTGAACCATTCAATTTAAGCTCGCCCAAGCAGTTGCAAGTATTGTTATTTGAAAAACTTGAGCTACCAATTATTAAAAAAACGCCAAAAGGCGCACCGTCAACTGCAGAAGAAGTGCTGCAAGAGCTTGCTCATGATTACCCGCTACCAAAAGTAATTATTGAACATCGCGGACTATCAAAACTTAAATCTACTTACACCGATAAGCTACCATTAATGGTTAATGAGCAAACTAATCGTGTGCATACTTCATATCACCAAGCGGTCACTGCAACAGGACGCTTAAGTTCAACCGATCCCAACTTACAGAATATCCCGATTCGTTCAGAAGAAGGGCGTCGCATTCGTGAAGCCTTTGTCGCAGCCGATGGTTATAAAATTGTCGCTGCCGATTACAGCCAAATTGAGCTACGTATTATGGCGCACTTATCGCAAGATAAAGGCTTGCTAAATGCCTTTGCTAATGGTCTAGATGTACACAGCGCTACTGCCGCCGAAGTATTTGGAGTCGAGTTAGAAGACGTAACCACCGATATGCGCCGTAAGGCTAAAGCCGTTAACTTTGGCTTGATTTATGGTATGTCGGCATTTGGTTTAGCGCGTCAACTTGATGTGCCACGTCATGAGGCACAACACTATATTGATAAGTACTTTGAGCGTTTCCCTGGTGTTTTAGACTACATGGAATCAACTCGCGAAAAAGCTGCAGAAAACGGTTTCGTTGAAACTATTTTTGGGCGACGTTTACATTTACCTGAGATCAACGCACGAAATGGTGCTCGCCGTAAAGGTGCTGAACGTGCGGCTATCAATGCGCCTATGCAAGGTACTGCAGCAGACATTATCAAAAAAGCTATGCTTACAGTGCATAAATGGGTCGCTGAGCAAGCGCCTGATACCGTTAAATTACTGATGCAAGTACACGATGAATTAGTCTTTGAGATCAAAGCTGATTGTGCCAAGCAATATACAACAGAAATTTGCCAGTTAATGTCACAGGCTGCTCAATTAGATGTACCGCTGATTGTTGAAGCCGACACCGGTGATAATTGGGAGCAAGCACACTAACAAGCTAAAGCTTAGGTTATTACATCAAGTTATAATAAGAGCGCCTATGGCGCTTTTATTGTAACTAAAAGGTAAATTTATCGAGTAAAATGTGTTCAAGCGTTATTTGTTCATTAAATCGAACCAAAATAGAGGATTTTTAATTTATTTTTAGGGCTGATTTTGGTAAAGTCCGCGCCGTCCTCATCCTGTAGGACATCCTGTTGATGATGCACTCGAAAGGGTGCAACTTATTGATAGCTTCTCCCCAGTTTGCTATACCGGCCCTGCATTTATTTGTTGGGCCGTTTTTTCTTCTGTTACCTTAAAAAACAACCTAGCTTGAGCCTACTTCTATTTATTGCACTTCACAGTTGAGGTGATACCATTGAATCTCATTTTCATTTTGAAAGGATCGCGTCGTGATTAAATCAATCGCTGTTTTAGGTTTTTCGTTAGCAAGTTTATTAGCAAGCAATGTAGCGTTTGCTGATTGGCAGTTAAATAATGATCAAAGCAAGGTGAGCTTTGTGTCGATTAAAAATAACAGTGTTGCTGAAGTGCATCATTTTAAGGCGCTGTCAGGGAGTCTAACTGAGCAGGGTATGTTTAAAGTCGATATTGACTTGTCATCTGTTGAAACAATGATCCCTATCCGCAATGAACGAATGACTAAGTTACTATTTGAAACGGTTAAGTTTCCAGCGGCTACGTTAACTGCAGATTTAAGCAAACACTTAACGACTATTATTCCAGGCCAGCATATTTTAAAAGGTATAAAGGCACAGCTATCTTTTCATGGTGAAACAAAAGAGATAACAACAGATGTACTTGCTAATATGTCGCCAGAAGGTGACGTAACCGTGTCATCTGTATCGCCTATTATTATTAATGCAGCTGATTTTGCCGTGACAGGTGGTATTGCGCAATTACAAAAACTAGCTGGATTATCAGCTATCGCTACGGCTGTGCCTGTTAGTTATTCACTGACATTGAGCAAAGATAAGTAATGTTATCGGTTGCTGAGCTAGCGGCTAGTTTGTCACAGCCAAGTAAACCGTTCGAACAGTGGCAACCTACCGAGTGCGGTACGTTGCCAATTGTTATTGATAGCAACGGCAATTGGCATTATCAAGGTAGTGAAATATCTCGTATTGCTATGGTTAAGTTGTTTGCTTCTGTGTTGTGTAATGAGCAAGGACGTTTTTATTTAAAAACACCAGCTGAGAAAATAGCGATCACCGTTGCGGACGCACCATTTATTATAGTTAGTTGGCGTTATGAGAAAACAGCACAAGGCGATGTACTTTGTTGTATTGATAATATTGATCGGGTGTGGTTAGTGACGAAAAAGCAGTTTTTGTATATGCAAGACTATCAAGGAACAGCAATACCTTACTTACAATTACCTCATGGTTGTAGCGCCAGAGTTGCGCGAAATGTGTTTTATCAGTGGGCTGAACAAATAGCTCAAGCTGATGAGCAAGGCTATTTTGTTCAGTCTGCAACGCAGCGGTTTTATTTATAACAGCTATTAAGCGTCTGATTCAGGCGTTTTCTCTGTAGGCGGTACTGCAACGATTGGCCCTAAGTACCACTCATCAAGTTTTTTTGCCAGCTCTGGTAAACCCGTCCCTTTAAGTGATGAAAACGCATGAACGGTAATATCACCTTCCAAATTGCTTAACTCACGACGAACTTGAAGTACTTGTGCTTTGCGTGCACCTTGCTTGAGCTTATCGGCCTTAGTTAATAGTGCTAAAACAGGGATTTCACTGCCAATTGCCCAATTAATTAAGTCTAAATCTAAATCTTTTAATGGATGGCGAATATCCATTAACACTACAATGCCTTTTAAGCTTTGACGTTTTTGTAGATATTCACCGAGCGACTTTTGCCATTTCTTCTTCATTTCGATAGGCACTTTAGCGAAGCCGTAACCTGGTAAATCTATTAAACGCATATTATCAACGTTTGCTAATTCAAAGGTATTGATAAGCTGTGTTCGCCCAGGCGTTTTACTTGTACGGGCAAGTTTTTGATCAGTAAGTGCATTTAGCGCACTTGATTTACCAGCATTAGAACGACCAGCAAATGCAACTTCAATTCCCGTATCATCAGGTAATTTAGTGATATCTGGAGCGCTGGTAACGAACGACGCAGTGTTGTATTTGATACGAGATTTAAGCACGGGCTTTCCTAAGTACAATAATAATGAATAAAGAGTAAACCATGTTTACTCAGGGCGCGTATTTTATACTATTACCAACACATTAAAAAGCGTATTTAAGGTAACTAAAGCACCTTAAATTAACTAAAACCATATGAACAAAGCTTAATCTAGGTCAAAACCCTATAATTTATAAGTTTAATATGAGTAGAAAACGTGCCAGAGAATTTATTATCGTGTAGAATATATAAATCGCAACATCCATATTGTAGATGATACAGGGTCGGAAACAGAGAATTCACCATGAAAAAAATAGCACTATCTTTAACTATATTGCTTGGTGCGTTGTCAGCAAGCAACGCAACAGCATTTGATGGCGATGTAAACGCAGGTAAAGAAAAATCAGCAACGTGTGCGGCTTGTCACGGCCCAGACGGTAATGCGCCGGTTAATATCTACCCAAAGATTGCAGGTCAACATGCAGATTATATTTATAAACAGCTTACAGAATTTAAACTAGGTATGACTTCTGGGGGCAAAGAAGGTCGTATGGATCCAGTGATGAGTGGCATGGCTATGCCGCTTAACGATCAGGATATGAAAGACTTAGCTGCTTATTTTGCATCTCTTAATATGTCTGAGGGTGCGACACCTAAAGATGTTGCAGAAGTCGGTGCGATGTTATTTAAAGCCGGTGATGCAGAGCGTGGTATTCCATCATGTGCATCGTGTCATGGCCCTCGTGGTAATGGTTCGTCTTTAGCTAAGTTCCCGAAGATTTCTTTCCAACATCCAGGGTATATCAAATCGCAACTAGAAAAGTTCCGCGATGGTGGCCGTAATAATGACTTAAACGGCATGATGCAAGATGTAGCGAAGAAATTAACAGACAAAGATATTGAAGTACTATCTAAATATCTAGGTGGTTTACACTAAAGTCGTATAGATTAGCTGATTAGCTAATCCTAAACTGTTAAATGGTATAAAAAGCAGCGTACGCTGCTTTTTTTGTGTCTGCAATTTACCGTTTTTACCCTTTCCTTTGTAAGACATTGACTATGGTGAAGTGTAAGTTAAATCTTATTTTTATTTTGATTAAATAGCTAAGTTATTGTTATTTGATATTTTTCAATTGTTTCAACTTATGTTTTTTAAGAAAAATAATATAAATTAGTTGTAACAAAATTATTAATGCGTAAATTAACCCCTGTCGCAAAAACAATAAAACAAAATGGATACAGCTATATGGATCGTAGTTAGCGGCGTATTGGGATTGGCATCAGTTGATGCTGCAAAGGAAATACTAAAAAAGTGTCATTGAAGACCGAAAATAATAAAAACTCATGGAAGTTTGATAATAATAAAAAAATGGAATGGTACACGGAAGATAAAAACAATAACAAAATGGAACAGCAATAATAATAAAAATAATAAAGACTAAAAAGTCGAAGGGAGAAGTGTCCAGATTTATGGCGCTCAGATTAGTAGGCGGTAGAGATGTTTTCTCTACCGCCTTTTTATTTGTCCTGTTACAATAGCGAGCGAAATAGTGCGCTAGTAGTCGAGTAACCCAACCTCATTTCCGCACAAACCGAATTCTTCTGGCAAGGCCAGCACTGCAACGCCATAATGTGTGTTGTTCAAAACCTCTTAAGTGAGATGATCAAGATATGAGTAGAAAGAAAAAATCACGTAAAATACCGTCTAACGGCCCTGTTCGTTTAAGTAAAGATAAGCTTCAGGAAATGCGTGCTTTAAAAGAGCAACGTGTTAAAAAGCACAAAGGTGCAAAACCAGGCTCTCGTAATGCTGTAGATGCACTGCAGCCGGAAACTAAAAATAACAACTCGCAAAATAAAGATAAGCGTGTTGGTAGTAAGAAGCCTGTGTCTTTAGTTGCTAAAGCACCTGAGCCAGTGGTTGAATTAAAACGTAACCTAAAACCTCAGGTTGAGCTGAAAAAAGTGACTGAGCCTGAGCTCACACCAGAGCAAGAACTTGAAGCGTTAGAGAACGATGAGCGTTTATTAAAGTTAGTTGAGCGTCATGAGCAAGGTGAAATGTTAACTGGTAAAGATGCTAAGTACTTTAATACCCGCATAGATCGTCACCAAGTGCTGTGTGAGATCTTAGGTATTGAAGATGAGCCAGAAGATGACTTTGATGACGAAGAATATGAAAAGCAAGGTAGCAGCGACTTTGATCAATACTTGTCGAATGATTTAGCCAACGAGTGGCTAGATGACGACGAGGATAATAAATAATGACGATGATGATCTTAGCTCTGTGTGTGGGCGCTGTGATCATCGCTGGTCTTGCATTCTATGCAGGGCAGCTGCTGTACAAGCTCAGAGCGCAAAATAAACTAATCGCTAAGGAGCAAGCTAAGCAACAACAGAAGCTTGCTAAGTCGCGCTTAGAGCGTAATGTTAAGCTTGCTGATAGCATTCATTTAATTGCTCGCGCCATGGAGCAAGAGCAATGTGAGTTTTCTGAGGGAAGCTTACGAATATGGGTGCTGATGTCGCAATATAGTTTTGCTGATGAAAGTGACTTAACACTCCGTTATCCGGGTATTTTTGCTATGTACGAAGTGGTAAAAGAAATGCCAACCCACGAAGCCCGTAAAAAATACTCGAAGAAAGAGATTTTTAAGCAAGATACAGCTCGTTGGCGTGCGGAAGAAGAGCATGCAGAGCAAATAAAAGCAGACTGCAAAAAAATTATTGCAGAATTTCAAGCTGCTCCCGGCAGTGAAAATGTAGTATTCAATTAGAAAAAGCAGGCCTAGCCTGCTTTTTTATTGCCTGTTATATTACCCGAGAAAATCGTGTTGCGTTTATTTGCTTTTGTAGGTGGGCGTCAAAGCACATGCAGATTATACGAATAAATAAATTCCCTCGTGCTGTCACACGAATAATGTCATTTTCTATTTTCACTAAGCCGTCAGCCTGCAGTGGTGCTAACGCAGTTAACGAATCAGCAAAGTAGCGCTGAAAATCTAACTGGAACTTAGTGGCTACGTGTTGCATATCAAGCTCAAAGTGACAAATTAATTGCTTGATTACATCAGCACGAATCACATCATCTAGGTTTAATTTCATGCCTTTACAAATAGCACTACCCACATTGTTGTCGATTGCATGGTAGTAGTGTTTTAACTCTTTTTGGTTTTGCAAAATAGATGTGCCAATTTGTGAGATTGACGATACACCTAAGCCTAATAAGTCGCAGTTACCGTGGGTGGTATAACCTTGAAAGTTACGGTGTAACTGTTGCTCATTTTGTGCCACAGCCAGTTCATTATTGGCTTTTGCAAAGTGATCCATACCGATAAACTGATAACCCGCTTCAGTCATTTGCTCAAGGGTGTTTTTGAACATGGTGAGTTTGTCGTGGGCGCTAGGTAGGTCAGCATCTTTGATCTTACGTTGTGCGGCAAAGCGCTCAGGTAAGTGTGCATAATTAAATACAGAGACACGATCTGGGCTTAGAGCAATAAGCTGCTCTATGGTTTCTTTAAAACTCTGTGGTGTTTGCAAAGGCAAACCATAAATCATATCTGCATTGATTGAGTTGAAGCCAAGTTCGTGAGCTTCACTGATCAAGCTTTTTACTGCATCTGCGCACTGAGGACGATTAACAGCAAGTTGTACCTCGTCGTTAAAATCTTGAATACCGAATGACACCCGGTTAAAGCCTAAAAAGCGTAAATGATTAAGCATACCATCAGCAAGCGATCGTGGATCAATTTCAATGCCGCGCTCTGCATCTGGACTAAATTGAAAATGCAGTTCAAGTATGCCAATCAGGCGTGCCATTTGAGCTGCAGTTAAAAAAGTGGGTGTACCACCCCCTAAATGCAGTTGCTCAACTTGATAATGATTAAACAGATGTGACTGTGCAATGATCTCTTTTTCTAAGTAATCCAGATAAAGATCGGCCTTTGACTGATGGCGAGTAATGACTTTGTTACAGCCGCAGTAATAGCAAAGTTGACTACAAAACGGAATGTGAATATATAAAGAGAGGCTGTTAGTTGATGATGATTTTACTGCATCAATAAGGTCATTCTGTTGGTAGCCTTCATTAAAGGATAAAGCTGTCGGGTAAGAGGTATACCGCGGCCCCGATACATTGTATTTGTTTATTAAGCTTTGATCCCACTCGGGTAAATTAATCATCACGCGCACCTTTATATAAAGTTTGCGTCATTATAAAAAGTTGCAACAAAGCGTTATTGATCTACAACAAAAAAGAGTGCACAAGGCACTCTTTTTATTTTTATAAGCGTTAAAGCTTAAATTGATTGACTGTACTATTTAGTGAGCTGGCAAGCTCATTTAAATCCCGTGCTTCATCGGCAAGCTCTAAAGCATGGTCAGCGGTACTGTTCACTAAATGGTTAATAGCCGATAAACTACTATTTATATCTTCAGCGACCACAGTTTGCTGCTCAGTAGACGTTGCTATTTGATGGCTCTGATCTTGTACTTTTGTCACTGATTCAGCAATATTCTTCAGTGCGTCGAGTACCTCTTGAGTTTGCGTAACTGAGCCTTGCGCACGCTCTTGTCCCTGTTGCATCATCGTTGACGCTTGTTGGGCAATTTGTTGTAAACGTGAGATCATATTACGGATATCATCGGTAGATTCTTGGGTACGACTAGCAAGTGAGCGTACTTCATCGGCTACCACGGCAAAGCCACGACCTTGTTCACCGGCTCGTGCTGCTTCTATTGCGGCATTAAGTGCAAGTAGGTTTGTTTGATCTGCAATTGAATTGATTACATCAACAACAGCACCAATATTGCCACTTTCTTGCTCTAAGCCTGCAACCACCTTAGACGCCTCACCAATATGCTCGGCCAGTGCTGTCATCACACTTTGTGCGTTTTGCGAGCGAGTAGCACCATCGGCAGTTATGTTTTGTACTTCTTCTGCGGCGCTGTTGGTGTGCTGTGCATTACGTGAAATCTCCATTACTGTAGTGGCCATTTCAGTAACCGCAGCGCTCACACTATCAACTTGCTGCTTCTCTTGCTGGATTTCGTCATTGGTTTTCTGCGATACCGACTTTAACTGCGCAGCTGCATTGGTCAGTTGCTCAGCTTGTGCTGCTGTGTCTAACATCATGGCGCGAAGTTTATCAATAAAGGTATTCATGTGATGAGCTAATTGACCCACTTCATCTTTACTATCAATAGTGATCTTTTGTGTTAGGTCACCATCGCCAGAGGCTATATCGCGCATAATGTGAGTCAGTGTGGTGATTGGCTGGGCTATCATATGAGTTGCCCACATGATCATTGCAATAATGATCAAGAGAATAATAACAACAGAAGTCGTGGTCGTGGTGACCGCTTGATTCACTGGCTCATCAATCATTGAACGAGGTACTAATATACCTACATACCAGTTTAGGTAGGGCTCTTCTAACTGCAAGCGATCATAAACCACAAAATACTCTTGTCCTTGCAGAATTACGCTAGCATCACCATGTGTGTTGCTCTTCATTTCACGATTTAATTGGCTAAAACCACTGGTATCGCTAAACTGCTTTTCTAATTGCTCGAGTCCTTCTTTACCATTTGGGCCTTCGTCAGTAACCGATAATTTGTGATTGGTGCGGTTAGATAGGTGCACGACCTTTTGATCGCCGTCGAGTAAAAAACCGTAACCTTGTCCGTTAAAGCGAATGTCTTCAACCATTTTATTGATTTTGTTGAGCTGTAAATCAACACCACCAAAGCCGATAAGCTCACGTTGTTGGTTATATACTGGTTGCTGTACTACCGCTGAGGCATTGCCTGTGGTCAAATCCACTGAAATAGGGCCAACATAAAGACGGTTGAGTTTTAGAGCGTCCTGCCACCAGCCACGTTTATAGGCATAATAAGGTTGGCCATTATAGTGAGTGGTTCGTTCATGCTCTTTAAAGTATTCGCCGGTTCTTGCTGATGCAAAAAATGCAGATAGAACATTTTCGTCATTGCTGCTGATGCGGATAAAGTCTTGATCAACTTCGTCATAACCAGGTGCACCTTCGAGCGGTTGATCACGTTGATCCCAGGCATCAAACCAATTAACTAAATGCGGATTAGTGACAAAGGTACTAACTAACTTACCGTATTTAGCAAAATAGCCTTGCATTGAAAGTTGTTCGCTTTGTAAATAGCTATGAGCTTCGCGCTCAACCCCTTGGCGTGATAGCGAGGCGATGTGATTCACAAAATAGGTTGAAGCAATAATTAGTAAAACACTAATTGTTCCTCCAATTAATAGTAATATTTTTTTTCGCAATGATAGATTTTTAAGCATGAGTGCACACATTCTTATTATTTAGTAGAGTAGGCATCTATATATAATCATATCTTAGTCTTAATCGCCATATTATGGGGTAAGGCAAATGCAGCATTTTTTATAAAATCGTAAGGGTCTTGTTACTTTATGGGTATATTCGAGCGAAAATTAGTCGTTTTAGGGGCAGGTTGGTTAGGTGGGGCGTTATGCCTGAATAGGCTACAACAGAACTGGCAAGTTCAAGGCACACATCGAAGTGCAGAGCTCCAAGATGATTTTTTACGGCAGTTTGTGTTGCAAAATGAGCAGTTAATTCATCAGCTGGATTTAGAGAATGCTTGGTGGGTATGTGCTATGCCACCACGTAGCCGACAACATGATAGTAACTATCAAGCGACATTAGAGCATAGTTTAAAATTAGCAAAAGCGATGAATGCACAGGGTTTTTTATTGTGTTCATCCACTGGCGTGTACGATCCCAGCGCAAAAACGTATGATGAAACAAGCAATATTACGGCTTCAGATGAGCGTCAAAAAAGGTTAATCAATGCCGAGCAAAGTGTACTAAAAGCAGGTGGTAAAGTGTTGCGCCTTGCTGGATTAGTCGGCCCTGGTCGAGAGCCAGGACGGTTTGTTGCTGGTAAGCAATTAAACAGTTCTAGTCAACAAGTTGTGAATATGGTGCATCAGCAAGATGTAATAAATGCAATTGTTACAGTGCTCGAACACTGGCAAACAGCAGCACCTATTTATAATGTAGTTAACCCTGCACACCCAAGTAAAGCTGATTACTATAAACAAAAATGTGCGCAATACGGTACACCAGCACCTACATTTACCAGTGATGTAAAAGCCGAGCGCATTATTAATGGCTCGGCGATTGAATCACTTGGCTTTAATTATCAGTTTGATATTTAAAATGAAGGCAGTACACCATTAGATAGTAGGCTGCATAGATTACCTTGCGCTAATAACGTATTTGCAGCTTCGATATCAGGACCAAAATAACGGTCTTTATCATAGTAGCTCACTTTATCACGTAAGGTTGCTTTTGCTTGTTCAACTTTAGCTGATGCTTTAAGTGGTGATCTAAAATCAAGGCCTTGTGCTGATGCTAACCATTCAACGGCGAGCACACCTTGGGTGTTATCGGCCATTTCGTTTAAACGACGAGCAGCAAATGTGGCCATTGATACATGGTCTTCTTGATTTGCTGAGGTCGGTAAGCTATCTACCGATGCTGGGTGTGCGAGTGATTTATTTTCAGAGGCCAATGCCGCTGCTGTTACTTGTGCAATCATAAAGCCAGAGTTAACACCGCCATTTTCAACTAAAAAAGGCGGGAGCTTTGACAGGTTTGAGTCAATTAGTAATGCAATACGTCGCTCAGCCAGTGCGCCGATTTCAGCTATTGCTAGGGCTAGATTATCCGCAGCCATTGCAACAGGCTCTGCATGAAAGTTACCGCCAGAGATAATATCGCCAACATCAGCAAATACTAACGGGTTATCAGTAACACCGTTAGACTCACACAACAGTACCTCAGCAGCTTGACGAATTTGGGTTAAGCAAGCGCCAAGCACTTGTGGCTGACAACGCAGGCAATAGGGGTCTTGTACTTTTTCACAATCAACATGAGCTTCACTGATTTGTGATTGTTTGCCAAGTATGTCACGAAATACTGCCGCTGAATCAATTTGCCCACGTTGACCACGCACCTCATGAATACGAGCATCAAAAGGGGAGCGGCTACCCATTGCAGCTTCAATGCTCATTGAGCCAATTGCGCAACTTTGCGCGTACAAGTTTTCAGTACGGAATAAGCCTTGTAAGGCAAATGCGGTCGACGCTTGGGTGCCATTTAAAAGGGCCAGCCCTTCTTTTGCCGCTAAAGTGAGTGGCTCAAGACCCGCAATTTTTAGACCTTCACTGGCTTTAATCACTTGTCCTTGGTGACGCATTTCGCCTTCACCTAAAAGAGGTAGACACATGTGTGATAGCGGCGCTAAATCACCCGAGGCGCCAACAGAGCCTTTTTTTGGTACGCAAGGGTAGACTTGTGCAGCTAGTAGCTGGATAAAAAACTCAATGACTTTTAAGCGAATGCCTGAAAAACCACGTGATAATGAGTTGATTTTTAACACCATCATCAAGCGAACTGTACTGTCATCCATATACTCACCAATACCAGCGGCGTGAGAGAGTACAATTGAGCGTTGTAATAGCTCAAGTTCGTGTTCGGCAATTTTTGTATTTGCTAATAAACCAAAACCAGTATTTATGCCATAAACTGTACGCTGCTGATCAATTACGTCTTGCACTGTTTGCGCACTGGCAGCAATTTTGATGTCGCTGTCTTTGGCGAGTGTTAATGTTACTGGCGATTGATTTATTTGGCGCAAAGTTGCTAAATCAAGTTGTCCGGGTGTGAGTGTATATTCAAACATGATTAATCCTTATTTAGCATTGGCAGGTCTAGACCTTGTTCATTGGCGCAATTAACAGCGATATCGTATCCAGCATCCGCGTGGCGCATTACGCCTGTGGCAGGGTCATTCCAAAGTACTCGTCCTACACGCTCTGCTGCTTCATCAGTACCATCAGCAACAATAACTACACCTGAGTGCTGGCTAAAGCCCATGCCTACGCCACCACCGTGATGTAACGACACCCAAGTAGCACCGCCAGCGGTGTTTAATAATGCATTAAGTAATGGCCAATCAGATACAGCGTCAGAGCCATCCTTCATGGCTTCAGTTTCGCGATTAGGACTAGCAACAGAGCCAGAATCTAAGTGATCACGACCAATCACAACGGGGGCTTTTAACTCGCCGTTTTTAACCATTTCATTAAATGCTAATGCTAGACGCGCGCGGTCTTTTAAGCCAACCCAGCATATGCGTGCAGGTAAGCCTTGGAACTGAATTCGTTCGCGGGCCATATCTAACCAATTGTGTAAGTGCTTGTCATCAGGAATAAGCTCTTTGACCTTAGCATCGGTTTTATAAATATCTTCAGGATCACCAGAAAGCGCTACCCAGCGGAATGGACCAATACCTTCACAAAAGAGTGGGCGGATATACGCGGGTACAAAGCCTGGAAAATCAAACGCACTCTCTACGCCTTCTTCAAACGCCATTTGACGAATATTATTACCATAGTCAGTTGCCGCTGCACCTGCTTGTTGCAATGCGAGCATTGCTTTCACTTGTACAGCCATAGACTGCTTAGCCGCTTTTACAACAGCTGCCGCGTCTTGCTCACGCATTTTTGCTGCCTGCTCCATCGTCCAGCCTTGTGGTAAATAACCATTTAGCGGATCATGAGCAGACGTTTGGTCGGTTACGACATCAGGGGTGATATTACGCTCAACTAACTCACTAAAGATATCGGCGGCATTCCCTAATAAACCCACCGAAAGTGCTTCGCCTTGAGCACAGGCCTCGTTAATCAGGGTTAAAGCATGATCTAGGTCTGTCGCTTTAACATCAACATAGCGAGTCTTAATGCGAAAATCGATACGACTTTCATCACACTCAACGACTAAAGCACTAAAACCAGCCATAGTTGCAGCAAGTGGTTGTGCGCCGCCCATACCGCCTAGGCCACCGGTTAATACCCATTTACCTTTAGCATCGCCTGCAAAGTGCTGTTTTGCCATAGCTACAAAGGTTTCGTAAGTGCCTTGTACTATGCCTTGTGAGCCAATATAAATCCAAGAGCCTGCCGTCATCTGCCCGTACATCATTAGGCCTAGTTTATCGAGCTCATTAAAATGTTCCCAATTTGCCCAGTGCGGTACTAGGTTTGAGTTTGCAATGAGTACTCGCGGTGCGTTGCTATGTGTTTTAAATACACCAACAGGTTTACCCGATTGGACAAGTAATGTTTCATCATCTTCGAGCCTATCTAGGGTTTCGATAATTTTATCAAAGCAAGGCCAGTTGCGTGCTGCGCGGCCGATGCCGCCATAGACAACTAATGCATGTGGATGCTCTGCAACCTCAGGGTCGAGGTTATTCATTAACATACGTTTAGCCGCTTCTGTAAGCCAGCTTTTAGCACTGATTTTATCACCGTGCGGTGCGCGTATCACACGCGATTCATCGAGTCTGTTATTCATAGTGTGCTCCTGTTGTATATACAAGCTTGTTAGTTACAAAAAATACGCAGTTAAGCGCATCTTTATGATCTTTAATTATTTTTTGTTGTTTTTAAACGTCAAGTGACCACCTAAACGGTATTTACTACCAGGCGATACTAGGCGCGCAAAACTCACAATGCCCGCTGATGACCATGTTCGACGTATAACCTGTAAGCATGGCTCTTCATGGTAGAGGTTTAACCATTGGCACATTTCGCTGTTAGGCATTACCGCTTCAACGGTATGGCGCGCTTCGGTTAATGGTGCCACGCTGGATAAATATTCGTGTGGTGTCAGGGCTGTAAAATCTTGCTGTAGGTAGCTACTCGCAAGCGCTGGGTTTACAAACCGCTCTTCTACTTGCAGTGGTAATTCATTTTCGTTGTGCACTAAAACACTGCGATAAACCACGCTATTGACTTCAACTCCTAATGCAATTGCAATAGGGGCGAGTGCGTTAATTGATTCTAATACCAATACCGTACAGCTGTAATTACCATTTCGGGCTTTTACTTCATCAGCTATATTTTTAATTTCAAGTAATGACGATTGCGACTTAAAGCTTGCTACAAACGTACCAAGCCCTTGGCTGCGCGTTAAAATACCGGCTTCGGTTAATTCACTTAAAGCGCGGCGGGCAGTCATTCGGCTGACGCTAAATTGCTCGGTCAATTCATTTTCAGAAGGAACACGTTGGTTTTCAAGCCAAGCGCCACTACGAATATTATCAACAATGAATTGCTTAATTTGTGCGAACTTAGGAGTCGTCATTAGTTTAAATTACACTGTGTATTAATTTTATATTATTTATAAGATGGCATAATAAGCTTGTATATACAAGATGGGTTGTTAAACTAATAAAAAAACTTTTTAAGGGCCGTGATGAGTAATTCAACGATAGACAGTTTACCTTGTGAGTGGGATTTATTAATAACCGACGCCAATATTGCCACCATGGATAGCAGTATCGACTCTGCATATGGTGCTATTGAAAATGCGGCCTTAGCAATTAAAGATGGCCATATAGCGTGGCTTGGAAAGCAAAGTGAGTTACCAAAATTTGATGCTTTTGCTACGCCGATGCTTTCAGCAAAAGGGCAGTGGTTAACGCCAGGTCTAATTGATTGTCACACCCATTTAGTATTTGCGGGTTCTCGGGCCGAAGAGTTTGAACAGCGCCTACAAGGCGTTAGCTATGAGCAAATAGCCGCTCAAGGGGGTGGGATTGCCAGTACTGTGCGCGCCACACGTGAAGCCGATCACGAAGCGCTATTTGTACTGGCCAAAGACAGACTAAATGCGCTTTATGCTGAAGGTGTGACTACGGTTGAGATTAAATCGGGCTACGGACTTGACTGCGAAAATGAAGTAAAAATACTCGAAGTTGCTCGACTGCTGGGAGAAAACCACCCTGTTGACGTAAAGACCACATTTTTAGGCGCACATGCATTACCACCGGAGTACAAAGGTCGTAGTGATGAATACATAGATTTGGTTTGTAATGACATGCTAGAGCAAGTTGTTTCTACCAATTTAGCCGATGCGGTTGATGTATTTTGCGAAAATGTCGGTTTTAGCAACGAGCAAACCCGTCGTGTATTCGCTGCAGCTAAAAAACATAACTTACCCGTCAAATGCCATGCCGAGCAATTATCAAATCAGCAGGGTGCAGAGCTGGTGGCTGAGTTTAAAGGGCTTTCAGCTGATCATATAGAGTACTTAGATGAGTCTGGTGTGAAAGCGATGGCTGCTGCTGGCACGGTTGCAGTGCTACTACCTGGCGCGTTTTACTTTTTACGCGAAACTAAACAACCACCAATAGATTTATTAAAGCAGTATAATGTGCCCATTGCGATATCGACAGACTTTAATCCGGGAACATCGCCATTGTGCTCTTTGCAATTAATGATGAATATGGGATGCACATTATTTAGGTTAACTCCCACAGAAACCTTAGCTGGTGTAACTCGAAATGCAGCTAAGGCACTGGGTTTAACTGACCGAGGTGTGCTCAAAGTGGGTCTGAGAGCAGACATCGCACACTGGCAGATCTCACACCCAGCGCAATTAAGCTATCAATTAGGTGTAAATAAACTGTTAAATCTGTGGATATTAGGTAGACTTAACTAGTCTATTTTTATGCTGTACTTATTTGATGACTTTACTTGCGCTATTAACAACTACTGGACTTATACAAATAGCAGGAAGCTCTTTTTTAACTAACACACAAATCCCCGTTTTTCTAAGTGGGGCGATATTGATGTCAATGATATGTGCCTTATGTGTTGTAAGGCACCCATTACTACGCTTAAGTTATATAGCCAATGCCTTTGTTGCATTAGCATTATTGAGCTTTCATTACGCCTATCTTGAACTATTACTCGCTTTGATGATTGCCTTACATTTGTGGCAAACGTTTAAACAAAACAACTGGACTATGCTGAGCATTAGCTTTGGTGCTGCGCTAGTTTTTACAATTTGTTTTGCTGCCCACTTACTGTTAGCTATTCCAAATCATTGGGTGGTACTTGCAACGCTGGTATTAGCAAGTTCAGGTTATTTTTTCGAAGATGAACATGACTTAACCAATAGCCAAGATGAAGTTAGCCGAGACGAGCCGTTAATTTCATCGCCGCTATCTGAACTACCAAATCGTGCTAAATTAAAACAGGCTTATTATGACTGGCGCCATGGAGGCGAACATGATGGCGCACTCGTTATTATTCGCTTAGAAGGTTTTGCTGCTGTAAACCAGCACATCGGCCGAGATTTCGGTGATTTACTATTGGCGCAATCGGCAAGTAGAGCAAAACAGTTATTAGCTATTGAAGACGTTATTAATATATCAGCACAGCAAAAATTAGCGCATTTAGGTGGATTAAACTTTGCATTTATATGTTGCTTAGATACCTATAAGCACCTTCACGAACAGCTTATTAGTCAAATATTAGGGGCAACCCTAAAACCCTTCAATGTGGCCAATTGCACCGTCGAAGTAACTGCACGGGCGAGCTATGTAAATTGTGATGAACAAGAAAGTGGTTTTGATAGCTTGATTTCGTACGGGTATTTAGCACTTGATAGCCAACCTAATAAACAAGTCGTAGCTTTTCATCAACAAATGATGGTTGAGCAACTAGAGCAACAAGCTAGGTTAAAAGAGCTAGCAAATATTAACTTTTCTAGCGAGTTGGAGTTGTATTTTCAGCCCGTTATTCGTAATCATGATGAAGATATCGAGTTTTTGGAGTTGCTGCTGCGTTGGCAACATCCTAAGCAGGGTATTTTATCTGCCAGCCGATTTATCGAAGATATTCGTATTGCAGGGTTGGGGTATCCTTTAGCTGAATTTGTTATCGAAAGAGCGGCTGAGTTGGTAATGGCATTGCGAATGGAAGGCATAAAAATGCCATTAAGTATAAATATATTTGGCCCAGAAATGCTTAATGAGGAGTTTATTGCATTTATTGATCAGGTTTTTTTAGAACATCATTTATTACCAGGAGATTTAATCATAGAGTGCCCTCTTGAGGTCTTTATGAATTTAGATGAGCAAGGCAAAGCAATGGTTGCAAGGCTTAATAGTAAAGGGGTTAAAATGTGTGTCGACGGCTTAGGCGATAGCCCTGTGTGGTTGGCTAAGTTACCTAACTTAGCTGTTGAGTATGTAAAAGTATCGCCTTCGCTTACCGCAGACTTTAGCCAGCAAGGACATATAAGAAGCTTAATCGCTGGCATGGTTGAAATGCATAATCAACAAAATAGTAAAGTTATTTGTGAGGGAGTTGAAACTAAAGAGCAGTTAAGCTTTGTTAATAACCTCAATGCGTTCGCAGCCCAAGGTTATTATTTTAGCCACCCATTGAGTAGCGTCGGTATGATTTCTTGGTTAAAGCAATGGCAAATCGAGCACAGCTAAATTACGCGACGGCTTAGTTTTCTTTAGCTTGCAGGTATGCATTAACCAGTGCGGTGATGATTTGCCCTGCATCATTTAACCCCGCATGTAAACCACTAGGGTGTTGGTTCGGCGCTGCTTCACAAAGGTGTAAATATTGGCTATTAGCTTGCGTTGCGGCTAAATATACAAAATGCTCTGCATCACTGACGCTAAATCCGCAATTGGTGTATGCGCTTACTGGCATTAATGAAATACTGTCTAAATCAACCTCGACACCTAAAGGCGCATGACTTAATTTATCAAGCGCTTGCAGGCATGCTTCTGTAAGTGATTTTTCACGTCTTACTTGCAGTGATTGGTAGCTATCATAACCAAAATTAGCCTCAGCTAATGCGTCAATAATCGCTTGATTATTCTTTAGTTCGTGCAATCCAATCACATGATAATCATGCAGGTGCTGCTCATTGTATGCATAACGAAAGCCATTGCCAGAATGACGACCTTCACAGTCACGAAAATCGGCATGAGGGTCAAAATTAATAGCGTTGATAGGCTGCTTTTTATGTTTGCTTAAAGCACGAATAATACCTAAGCAATTGTTATGGCCGCCACCTATTATTATTGGCTCAAGGCCGGCGCTAAAAATTAAATTTAAAACGTGCTCAACACGGGTATCTAATTGGCCGCAATAATCACGTAATTGATTAAGTTGCTCTGGGTTCTGAATATCTAAATCAGCTGCGGCTGCGGTTATATCTGCAACATCAACCTCACCAAGCAATAATACTTTTTCGTTTGCTAAAAATTGATTATTTGACTGATTCAAAAAGCGCTTAATAAACGCGTGCCAGCCATCGCTTGCTCCGCCATTACCAAGGTTTGCTCTGGGGCCAATGTCTTCACAGATGCCAAGTAAAACGTATTTAATACCAAACTGCGCAGCATCTTGCATGGCCTGTAGTGGGTTTACTTGGGTGTCTAATAAAGCAATAGACTGCCATGCTTTTTTTTTCATTTAAACGACTGCTACACCAAGGTTTAACAGTCGCTTCATCGTAAATATGTAGGTATTCGGACATTTATTCTTCAACAATTTCCAATTCTAGCTCTTCAGCTGATAACACGATCCCCGTGCTGTCTGCGTAGATGTAATCATCATCAAAAAAATGAAACACCGGCAAAATTAACCCCAATACCATCTTCACCAGCACCTTGGCTATCTGCCGCAACAGGAATAGATGCGATCGCTTGAATGCCAAAGTCGAGTTCTTCAAGTTCGTCTACATGGCGTACTGCACCGTAAACAACAATGCCTTGCCAATTATTTTCTATGGCTAATTCAGCTAGCTCAATATCAATCAGTGCACGACGAGTTGAACCACCGCCATCAATGAGTAAAACACACTCATCACCATCTTCGCTAAGGATCTCTCTGATCAGTTCATTATTTTCAAAACATTTAACGGTTTTGATACGGCCACCAAAACTGTGACGGCCACCAAAGTTAATAAACATAGGTTCGAGCACATCGACCACGTCGGCAAAGTGATCGCATAAATCTGAGGTGCTGTAATCCATTTTTCTATCCTTCTAAAAGATATAAGAGCTAGTCTTCAGTATACCCCTCTTAAACGCAATAACAACGACTTAATGATAGTTAATTGTGCTCTTTTTATGCAAAAAAGGGCGTAAGTAGGTAAAAGCAACATTAGTGTCTTAAAAGCGTCACCCAATTGTTATTTAGAGCGCCTATGCTGAAATTGTGTACATAGTTTGCGTGAAAAAGGACCCAACCATGAGTCAGAACAATATACTAAAAAAGGTTGCACAGTTAGATGAAGATTTGTTCCTTAAGCTATTTAATGGAAACTCACCCGTATGGATAAAAAATTCAGCGTTAGGGTTTTCAAAAAGCGGTAATGGTGGCTTATACGTCATGATAGCTTTGGGGTTTGGCTGGTTAGGCAGTGAGCAAGAGTTACAACTGCTATCGATCACCTTGTTACTTGGCTTTTTGATTGAAAGACCAATTTATTATGTTGCAAAAAAAACCTTCGCGCGAGTTCGCCCATGTGATTGTTTAGTAAAAGGCGCATATATAGTGCCTAGCGATAAGTTTAGTTTGCCATCAGGGCATAGTGCGGGCGCTTTTTTAGTCGCCATTATACTGGCGCAATATTTTCCAGAATTATTCTGGTTATGGTTTGCATGGGCCAGCGGTGTAGCTGCTTCTCGTGTGGTGCTAGGGGTTCACTTCCCTGCTGATGTCGTGCTTGGGGCTTTAATGGGTTCAAGTTGTGGTGTAATGGCTATTTTATTGGTGGGTTATCTATGAGAATACTGTACGGTATTCAAGGCACAGGAAACGGACATATAACTCGTGCACGAGTAATGGCAAATGCGTTTAGCCAGATGGGCGTAGAAGTTGATTATGTTTTTTCAGGGCGCGCGCAGCAAGACTATTTTGATATGGGCGAATTTTCAGATTACCGTAGTTTTCGCGGATTATCGTTTTCAACCCAAAATGGTCAAGTCAGTAGTTTACGCACAGTAAAGAATGCGCGAGTGTGCAAATTGCTAAATGATATTAAGCAGCTGGATGTATCCAGTTACGATTTTGTATTTAATGACTTCGAGCCCATCACCGCGTGGGCAGCAAAGCGCCAAGGTGTGCCGGTTATTGGAATGAGCCACCAAGCCGCTTTTTTATCACCTAAAGTGCCTATGTTTGGTCATGGTTTATTTCGCCGTTCATTAATTCGTTGTTATGCACCTGCGGATGTTTATTTAGGCGTTCATTGGCAACCGTTTGCAGACAATATTATCCCACCGTTTATTGCCAAACACCATCATGATAACCCAGTTAGTGTTGATAATAAGGTACTGGTTTATTTACCATTTGAAGAGCTGACTAGTGTCATCGATTACTTAAAGGACTTTCCGGCAAAAGAGTTTTATTGTTACCACCCTGATGCAAAAAATAATTCTCACGGGCACATTCATTTAAGAGCACCTTCACGTAGTGGTTTTTTGAATGACTTAGCCAATGCCAGCGGCGTAATAGCCAATGCGGGGTTTGAGCTTTCCAGTGAAGCGCTAAAGCTCGGTAAAAAATTATTACTCAAACCATTGTCAGGTCAATTTGAGCAGGATGCTAATGCACAAACGTTATTAGCCATGAAAGCAGCACATGTGATGAGTTATTTAAACCCATGTGCACTTGATGAGTGGATTACTAGCAAAGATCACATGCAGATAAATTTTCCCAGTGATCCTAAGCCGTTGGTAAACTGGCTGGCAGAGAAGCAATGGAGTAACACCCAAAATTTACACGAATCATTATGGGATTCAGTGGCTTAATTTCAGATAAAGAGTAAATTAATTTACAGATGATTGGTTTAAAGTGAGATAATCAGCACATTAAGACTAATACTTGACTATAATCATAATGATTAAATTAGAAAGGCTGTTGTAGATGACTTTACTCCAAAACCTGACGATTAAGCGTCGGTTACAAATTAACGCTTTAGTTGTTGGTTTAGCAATGATTGTTATGCTTTGTATCATCATTTATGAAGCACGAACCATGCTAAAACTAAATGAAACCATTCAATATGCAGAAGAACTGGATATACATGAGCTGTCGATGCGTAAACATGAAAAAGATTTTCTTTTTTATAAGGATGTGTCGAAGTTAGCAGCATTTGATCAAGAGTATAAACTATTACAGTCTAAACTAGATAAACTGACTGTACTGTCAAATGAATTAAATATCGCCACTGTTCAAGTTAATCAGTTCGCGGCGCTAGCTGAGAAGTATTATAACGATTTTCAGAAAGTTGTTGAGTTACAACGTGTCATAGGATTGCACCCAGCAGACGCCTTATATGGTGAGTTGCGTAGTGCTGTACATGAGATGGAAGTGGTACTAGATGAGCAAGACAACTACCAACTTTTAACTTTAATGCTACAGTTACGCCGTGCAGAAAAAGATTTTATGCTGCGCTTAGAACTTAAATATCTTTCGCGTTTTAAAGACTTAACCCAGCAATTAAGCCAACAAATTAGAGCCGCAGATATTGATGCTAACACTAGTGGGCAGTTGGTCTCATTACTTAACAGCTATCAAAGTAAGTTTACAGCACTGGTGGATGCACAAGTCGCACTGGGTCTAGATTTAGATTCAGGTGCTCTAGGAAAAATGCGCGGTAGTGTCAAGCAAAGTGATGAGGTGGTTTCGCGCATTACAAGCGAGACCAAGCGGCAAGTGGATGAAACTGCTAAGCAGGCACAAATGCTAGCAATTGCAATTTTTGTCATTGCTAGTTTAATTGTTATGGCACTGGTTTATTTTACTAGTCGCTCAATCATCTTACCTATCGAGCGGGTGTATCACACCATTAATGATATTAGACGCAACAACGATTTAAGCTTGTTTATTGAAGAAACAGGTAAAGATGAAATCACTACCATGACCGTTGACTTTAATAGCTTAATTGATGATTTTAAAAAGCTTATTTATGAAGTAAACACCGCGCTCACTACATTAAATATTGCGACAGGTAACTTATCAGAGACAACCTCTGCAACAAGTAGTGGTATGCAAGAGCAATTACATGAAGCTGATATGGTCGCAACAGCCGCTACTGAAATGCAGGCAACCATTCAAGATATTTCTCACAATACTGAAGCGGCGGCTAAAAAAGGCCGAGTCGACTAACTTAAGCGCGCAACAGGGGCGCTCGGAAGTTGAATCTACTGTTAAGCATATTAATCAATTATCGGATTCATTAGGTAATGCCTCAACAGTGGTGTCGCAACTTGAAAAAGACGGTGAAACAATTGGCTCAGTACTTGATGTGATCCGCGGTATTGCAGAACAAACAAACCTGCTTGCTCTAAATGCTGCTATTGAAGCAGCCCGTGCTGGAGAGCAAGGCCGAGGCTTTGCTGTTGTAGCTGATGAAGTGCGCTCACTTGCTCAGCGAACACAGGAATCAACAACAGAAATCGAAAGTATTATTTCAACCTTGCAAGAGCGCACTCAAGAAGTGGTGAGTATCATGCAGCGTTGCCGTACACAAGGCGGGGAAAGTGCCGCTCAAGCTACAAAAGCAGGTGAGTTGCTTGGTTCTATCACTGAAGATGTACAGACTATCATGGAAATGAGCACCCACATCGCCGCCGCAATTGATGAGCAAAGCCAAGTGGCGTCAGAGGTTAATAAAAACGTAGTGCGTATTCGTGATATTGCAGAGGGTGCGTCAACTCATGCCACAACGAACGCACAAACCAGTGAAGAAGTATCAGAGCAAGCAAAAGTGCTTCATCAAGCGATAGATAAGTTTAAGGTTTAGCCGTCAGCCGTCAGCCGTCAGCCGTCAGCCGTCAGCCGTCAGCCGTCAGCCGTCAGTTTTAAAGTTATAAGCCATAAGTTTTAAGCAGTCTAAGTTGCTTTGAGCTTATGGTTTTTTTGTTTGGGTAATTAAATGAGTGTGAGGTGAAGTGGGCATATGCGCAATTCGCGCACGACAAAGTGCTATTGCACAATATCAACCTCTTGCTAACAGTGAACTGTTGAACTATTATTTGTACGTTATTTTGTACTAATTGGAGTTCAATATGAGTCGCATTCATTTCGATCAAGATATTCAACCGTTATCTGAGTTTCGTGCTGGCGTTGCATCTTACATCAAACAGATCAATGAGACTCGTCGTCCATTGGTAATCACACAGCGTGGTAAAGGCGTAGCTGTTGTTCTCGATGTTGCTGAGTATGAAGCAATGCAAGAAAAGATCGAACTACTTGAAGAAATGCGTACCGCAGAAGCCCAGTTGGCTTCAGGGCTAGGTGTTACAAATGAAGATGCGCGTTCACAAGTGCTACGGCGCATTAAGTAATGAAAGTAGTGTGGTCCCCATTAGCACTTCAAAAACTGGGTGATGCAGCAGAGTTCATTTCTTTAGATAACCCATCTGCTGCTGAGAAATGGGTGAATGACGTTTTTGATAAAACAGAATTGCTTGGCAATACGCCAGAAATGGGGCGCTTCGTTCCTGAAATACCTAACACAAATTACCGTGAAATTATTTTTGGTTACTATCGAATTATCTACAGTTTAAGTCACGAAATTCGAATCTTGACTGTTCGTAACTGTCGGCAAATTTTGACCGAGGACGATGTGTAAACTCTGTTTAACATCTTTAAGCTTTAACTCAGTCAATAATCACTAATGTTCTTTTTGAGCGTTTTTATACAGTGACGGTCAATTCTAAAACCAATAAACAAATTCGTTTACTTATTTTCCTCTAAAGCGCAGCGCCTCTTAACCTCTTTGTGAATAATTCAGTTAAAGATCTTTTTCACAAAGAGAAGGGAATGAAAAGTAAATGAGGGGAATTTAGCGCTTAGCAATTGGCATGTATAAATAATCGATAATCTACACGAATATTACTAACCAATTGAATCAAAATAGCAACTCGCTATGGTGGCTAATACATCAATAAAAATAAATTAAAAACGAATTATTCTACAGGTTAGTTACTGAAATTGTAAAAATAACGAATCAAAAAAGTACATTATGGTAAGTAGTAATTCCGGTATAGAAGGTGGCTCTGGCTATTCGTTTCAGCGTTGCTTGGACTTCCCAGAGTTTGATAAGACTACTGTATGGCTCAGCAAACCTAGAACCTAGTTACCTAGCGCCTTCTCATTAGATTTCGCTGCACTTAACCAAAACGACATAGTTAACTTTAACGCCGAGCTGCGCTAACTTTCACCTTGAACCTTTTAACTTGCTAACTTTACTCTCGCCAACTCGCCAACTCGCCAACTCGCCAACTGACTAAGGCACAAACTTTATCGGTACGCTGTCTTTGCTCGCTTGGTGCTCTGCTACGCGTTGCTGATATGTTTGCCATAACTCATCATGCTTAGCTTGTAGGTGCGAGAAGTAGCTCCAGCTAAATAAGCCGCTGTTGTGGTTGTCGTCGAAGATAAGCCTTATTGCATAATGACCAACGGGTTCTATTTTGCTGATGCTAACTTGTGATTTACCCAGCACTAGCTTCATTGGTTCATTGCCATGGCCTTGTACTTCGGCAGAAGGGGAGTGGACACGCAAAAACTCACTGCTGAAAATGCAAGTTGAGTCGTCATCAAAATAAACATCAAGGTTTTTGCTAACGGTATGATGGTGTACCTTGATCACTTGTTTCATTGTTATACCTTTGTGAGTAACCTAGAACCTAGAACCTAGAACCTAGAACCTAGGCCCTAGATCCTAGTTTTAAAATTAAAGAATAAAGCGGCTTAAGTCTTCATCTTCAACTAATGCGCCTAAATGTTTTTCAACATAAGCGGCGTCAATTACTAAGTTTGAACCTGCTTGTTCTGAAGCATCAAATGAAATTTCTTCCATTAGTTTTTCCATCACAGTATGTAAGCGACGAGCACCGATGTTCTCGGTTTTTTCGTTTACTTGCCAAGCGGCTTTTGCGATACGTTCAATTGCATCATCGGCAAACTCTACATTTACTTGTTCAGTTTTAAGTAGTTCGCGTTGTTGTTCTGTGAGTGACGCATGCGGCTCAGTTAGAATGCGTTTAAAGTCATCGGCTGTGAGTGCTTCTAGTTCAACACGAATTGGTAAACGACCTTGTAGCTCTGGGATCATGTCAGATGGTTTTGACATTTGGAATGCACCAGAGGCGATAAATAGCATGTGATCGGTTTTAACCATACCGTGCTTGGTGTTGACTGTTGAACCTTCAATTAACGGCAGTAAATCGCGTTGTACGCCTTCACGGCTTACGTCTGGGCCTGATGATTCGCCACGCTTACAGATTTTGTCTATCTCATCGATAAATACAATACCGTTTTGCTCAACCGCAAAGATAGCTTGCTCTTTAAGTTCTTCAGGGTTTACTAATTTAGCGGCTTCTTCTTCGGCTAATAGTTTAAAGGCTTCTTTAATTTTCAGCTTGCGCTTGGTCTTTTTATCAGAAGACATGTTTTGGAACATGCTCTGCAGCTGGTTGGTCATTTCTTCCATACCAGGAGGCGACATGATCTCAACATTAGGTTGCCCTTGAGCAACATCAATATCAATTTCTTTGTCGTCTAATTGACCTTCGCGTAACTTTTACGAAATGTTTGGCGCGTTGATGAGTTTTCATCACGCTGAGCTTCACCGTATGAGTCTTTCGCTGGTGGCAGTAGTGCGTCTAAAATACGTTCTTCAGCAGCTTCTTCAGCACGATGTTTAAACTTTTTAGTTTGCTGTTCGCGTGTCATTTTAATCGATACATCGACTAAATCACGAATGATGGTTTCAACTTCTTTACCAACATAACCCACTTCGGTGAATTTAGTGGCTTCAACTTTAATAAATGGCGCGTTAGCGAGTTTTGCTAAGCGACGTGCAATTTCAGTTTTACCAACACCGGTAGGACCAATCATTAAAATATTTTTTGGGGTAACTTCAGCGCGTAAGTCGTCGCTTAATTGCATACGGCGCCAGCGATTACGAAGCGCAATAGAGACGGCTTTTTTTGCTTTTGCTTGGCCAATGATATGTTGGTCAAGTTCATGAACGATTTCTCTTGGAGTCATAGCAGACATAGCGGTTCCTATTACAATTCTTCGATAGTTTGGAAGTTATTTGTGAATACGCAAATATTGCCTGCAATTGTCAGGCTTTTTTCTACGATATCACGGGCGCTCAGGTCGGTGTTTTCAAGTAACGCAGTTGCGGCTGATTGCGCAAAGTTACCACCACTACCAATAGCGATTAGGTCGTTTTCAGGCTGCACGACATCGCCGTTACCTGTAATAATCAATGACGCGGTTTCATCAGCAACCGCCAGCAAGGCTTCGAGTTTTCGAAGGGCACGGTCACTACGCCAGTCTTTTGCCATTTCTACGGCAGCTTTGGTTAGGTTGCCTTGGTGCATTTCAAGTTTGCTTTCAAAACGTTCGAATAGGGTAAAGGCATCAGCAGTACCGCCAGCGAAACCCGCGATTACTTTGCCATTATAAAGGCGTCGAACTTTACGGGCGTTGCCCTTCATTACGGTGTTACCAAGTGAAACTTGGCCATCGCCACCAATGACGACTTTGTCGTCGCGGCGTACACTTACAATAGTGGTCATGTTATTCCTCATCATCGAGCCGCGAGGGCGACTCGTAAAAGCGATTGATGAGAAGTTAATATGGGTTAATGGATTAAAATCAAGTCCAAAGCCAAATTCCACAGCCCATTATTTTGCTGCGTTTGAGTTTGTTTTTGTCACTTTCAGCTAAACGCTTGGTTTTATAAGGCCCAAGGCGTACTTTATACCAAATTCCATTTGTGCCAGTGGTTTCACGTACTTCGGCAATGAGTCCTGCAAAGGCTATTTTTGCTTTGAGTGTTTCGGCTTGAGAACGAGTTCTAAATGATCCGCATTGCATGACATAAGGGCCTTTTTGTTCAAGCTCTTTAACTTCAACTTGGATTTCGTGCTCTTTTATTTCTTTAATAAATTCAGGCGGGCGCGGTTTGGCAGGCTCAACTTTTTCTTTAGCTTTAGTCGGGTTGGCTTGTTGTTCAACAAGTTTAGGATCGGCATTGGTTTTTACATACCATAGGCCAAAGCAAAAACCACCGACCAAAAGAGTCGTTAAAATAACTAATAAAACCGGAAATGGCTTTTTAGCGGGTGGCTGTTTTTTACTGTTACGGTTGCCCGGTTTTTTATTAATAAAATCGTGTTGTGCCATGTGTGTTCTAAGTTCTAACCTTAAATCATATCTATTGGGTCGACATCTAAGCTCCAGCGCACTTTTTGTGCAAGCTTACTGGTGCTTAGGTAATCAATCATTTGTGCTAAATATTGGTGCAATAATTGACGATCAAGCGCTTGAATATGTAATTGAAAACGGTATTTTCCTGCTATTTTTTCAAGAGGAGCAGGAATTGGACCTAGCAATTGTATACCAGTTACACCGTGCACAGGAACTAAATCAGTTAAAAAATCCACCACCTGCTTAACGTTATGCCCTTGGGCGCGGACAATGGCCATATTGGTGATTGGGGGCAGTTGTGCATCTTCACGCTCTTGTAATGCAAAGCGGGCAAAATCTTGATACCCATTATTAACTAAGTCTTGTAATAATGGGTGCTCAGGAAAGTGTGTTTGCAATAAAACATGGCCAGGCTCTCCGCTTCGTCCTGCTCGCCCTGCAACTTGTGTAACCAGTTGAGCTAAATGCTCGGTCGCACGAAAATCACAGGAGTATAAGCCGCTATCTACGTCTAAAATAAGCACTAAGCTGACATCGGGAAAATGATGTCCTTTAGCGAGCATTTGCGTACCCACTAAAATTCGTGCGCCGCCTTGATTAATATCATCAAGGGCTTTTTCTAAGCTTCCCTTGCGCCTAGTTGAATCACGATCAATCCGGCTGATAGGAATATCAGCAAATTCGTTTGTTAAAAATTCTTCTATTTGCTCGGTGCCTTTGCCATTTGGAAATATTTGCGTGCTGCCACAGTCGGGGCATTGATGTGGCACTCGTTCTTGTTCGCCGCAGTGATGGCAAATCATTTGGCCTATGGCTTTATGAAACGTAGCGCTGGTGCTGCAGCGCGAGCATTCACTGAGCCAACCACATTCATGGCAAATTAGCGTAGGTGAAAAACCACGGCGATTTAAAAATACCATTACTTGCTTACCACGGTTTAAGTGTTGGCGCATTGTGGCAAGACTTGCATGGGCAATGCCTGCTTGATCTGGCTGACCTTTCATATCTAACAGCTGAAACTTGTTATCTGTACTGGTTTGCGCACGCTGAGTTAAGCTTAGCAGCTGGTATTTGCCATTAACGGCTTTGTGTAGGGTCTCTAATGCGGGCGTTGCTGAGCCCAATATTAATGGAATTTTGTGTTGATAAGCACGATACGCTGCTAAGTCTCTAGCATGGTAGCGTAAGGTATCTTGCTGTTTGAATGAGCTATCGTGTTCTTCATCAACAATGATCATACCCAGCTTTAAAAATGGTAAAAATATACTCGAACGTGTCCCTATCACAATGGCGCAACTGGCTTTTTCACAAAAACGCCATGTTTGCAGGCGTTCGTTATCAGTCAAGGCTGAATGCCAAAGCATAATAGGAGTATCAACAAAGCGGCGGCGAAAGCGGTTAACGGTTTGTGGTGTTAAGCCAATTTCAGGCACTAGTACGAGTGCTTGCTCGCCCCGTTTTAGTACTTCTTCTAGGCATTGTAAGTAAACTTCGGTTTTGCCACTGCCGGTTACACCCTCAAGTAAAAAGCTATTAAAACCTGTGCTTTGGTTTATTGATGTACAGGCAACGGCTTGCTCTTTGTTTAATACGGGTTTGGTACCAATTTGTGGCGCTTGTTGTTGCCATTGATTATCGTGTTCAATAGTTTGGCTAATAAGCTCTTTTGTCAGCAGACTATCAATGGTTTTTTTATTAAACCCGAGCGCTTTTAATTCGGTGAGTGATGATTTTCCTGATTCTGCTAATTGCTTCAATAGTCCTAGTTGGCTTTTGGCTTTTAAAGACGGAAGCTTGGCGCCTTTTTCAGTTAAGGCGACCATGTTAATACTGCTTTTATCAGGGCATTCGCCTTGGCGTAATGCGCCAGGTAACGCAATATGTATTGTTTCGCCTAATGGGTAGCAGTAATAGCGGGCGGTAAAGCGTAATAAATCAAGGTGCTGTACAGATAAAATAGGCTCTTCATCAATCACCTCTAAGAGTGCTTTAATTTTATCTTTTGGCACGTCTGTGGTGGTTTTTAGTGCAAGCACCACCGCGACTTTCTTTTGATTACCAAATGGCACAATAACCCGAGTGCCAACTTGTGGCGTTACTGATAAACCGTTAAGTTGTTCCGGTAGGCTGTAATCAAAAGTACGCTGTAGCGGAACTTTTATAGCAACTTCAACAAAACTCATAGCAACTCAACAAAAACCAACAAGACAGCTAATGTACTAAAGTTACGATAAAAAACCTATCAGCAAATGCTGGGTTTAAAGTTTTTGCTCATTTAATTAGCAAAAAACGCATTTAAAGCTTGTGGCGAGGGGGGTTGTTGCTTAGAATACGCGTCCAATTATTTTGATTTAAACGACGTATGGTGCCAGACTTCGGGTTTGGAGAGCGATGCGGCCTTAACTAGAGGTTTCTATGAAAGAAGGTATTCACCCTAAGTACGAAGTAATTTCAGCAACTTGTTCATGCGGAAATAAATTCGAAACTAGTTCTACACTGTGTAAAGACATCCACTTAGACGTATGTTCTGCGTGTCACCCGTTTTACACTGGTAAGCAAAAGATTTTAGACACAGGTGGCCGTGTTGATCGCTTTAACAAGCGTTTCGGTGCACTTAGCAGCAAGTAATTTCTGCTTTCGTGTTAAGAAAGGCACCTTCGGGTGCTTTTTTTGTGCTCATGATTTATAAAAAGTAACGGTAACTCAGTTCATTCCCTAAATTTACGTAGACTTAAATTAGAAAATCTTCCTTTGTGTATTACTTTGTTGCCAGCGATATAGACAATTTATAGCAATATTATTCTGACTAATATTTCTGTTTTTTATAATGATTATAGTTGGTGAAACACAGACAAACCCTAATTAATTCACTATATTAATTATTAATATAAATTACATTGCTGCTATTACTGTATCTAAAATGGGCTAAATTGCAGTTATTTGTCGCTATCGTCGATTATTGTTGTTGTTTTTTAGTTTGTTCAAGTTGCAGTACTATTTGCTTTAAATTCATGCAAACTTAGCTGGGTTTTTTGATGTTTTGTTAGTGTTTTAATCATGCGTTTTTAGAATTATTTACTAAAAATGCTGGCAAAACGCATAAAATTAACTGATATAGCTTATAACAGGATAGACCTGATATTGCTTGAATTTAATTATAATATAGGTATTGTTCGCTAAGAACTGCTCACTCTCACTTTAAATTTAACTTACTTGCAGGATAAAATCGCGTTATGTCAGACTTTCGTGAACAAGCATTACATTACCATGCTCACCCCGTTCCAGGAAAAATCAGCATTGAACTTACTAAGCCAGCTGAAACCGTTAATGATCTCGCTCTAGCTTATAGCCCAGGTGTTGCTGAACCAGTGCGTGAAATTGCAGCCGATCCAGCTAATGCATATAAATACACGGGCAAAGGTAATATGGTGGCTGTTATTACTAATGGTACCGCTATATTAGGCTTAGGTAATCTAGGGCCACTGGCGTCAAAACCAGTAATGGAAGGTAAGGCATTATTATTTAAGCGTTTTGCAGGTCTAGATTCAATTGATATTGAAGTTAAGCATCGCACAACTGAAGATTTCATCAATACTGTGGCCAATATTGCAGATACGTTTGGCGGTATTAATCTTGAAGATATTAAAGCGCCAGAATGTTTTGAGATTGAAAAAGCATTAATTGAGCGCTGTAGTATTCCAGTTTTTCATGATGACCAACATGGTACTGCGATCGTAACTGCTGCGGGTATGATTAATGCGCTTGAAGTACAAGGCAAAAAAATTGAAGATGCGATCATTGTATGTTTAGGCGCTGGTGCAGCTGCTGTAGCATGTATGGAACTACTTATTAAATGTGGCGCTCTGCGTGAGCACATTTACATGCTTGACCGTAAAGGGGTTATTCATACACGTCGCGATGATTTAAATGAATATAAACAACTATTTGCAAATAATACAGATAAACGTACGTTACAAGATGTAATAGCCGATGCAGATGTGTTTGTTGGTGTATCAGGTCCGAACTTGTTAGATCCAGAAGATTTAAAGCTAATGGCCGACAAACCAGTTATTTTTGCATGTTCCAATCCAGATCCTGAGATTGCGCCAGAGCTTGCACACGGTGCCCGTAAAGATCTTATAATGGCGACAGGGCGATCCGATTATCCGAACCAAGTAAACAATGTTTTATGCTTCCCATTTATCTTCCGTGGTGCGCTTGATGTTCGTGCAAGCCAAATCAACGATGAAATGAAGATTGCAGCAGTAGATGCCATTCGTAGCATTGCGAAAGAGCCTGTACCTGCAGAAGTATTAAAAGCAGCGGGTGTTGATTCTCTTGAATTTGGCCCTGAGTATATTATTCCAAAACCAATGGATCCGCGTTTGTTGCCACGTATAGCAAAAGCGGTAGCGCAAGCGGCTATTGATTCAGGTGTTGCGCAAATCGATATGCCTGAAAATTATATGGCTTAGATTGAAACGCTCAAGCAATAAAAAAACCTCAGCAATGTTAGTTGTTGAGGTTTTTTTGTATCCAATTCCTGAAGGCAGGAATGCAAACCGTAACTTAATCTTCGTTAAGTACAGGTACTTCAAGTCCCATTTCGAGCATGATTTTCTTCACTTCTTCAGGTACTTTCTCAGGGTTGTCTTTACGCAAGTCTTCGTCGTTTGGCAGTGGTTGCCCAGTAAAAGCGTGTAAAAATGCTTCACAAAGTAGTTCGCTGTTAGTCGCGTGTCGTAGGTTGTTAATTTGACGGCGGGTGCGCTCGTCGGTTAACACTTTTAGCACATTAAGTGGGATAGACACGGTGATCTTTTTCACTTGTTCTGATTTTTTACCGTGTTCTGCGTATGGGTGAATATATTCACCGTTCCATTTAGCCATAAGAAGTATCGTTGCCTCAGGTTGTTAGTTGTTTGCATAGCCTATTTGCTTTGCAAAGATGCGGAAATTCTATCGTTTTAAAAAAGATAGTCAAACACTTGTTATTTAGCCATCTAGCGAGCTAAATATCTTTACTGCTAATAAAGCTCCAGTTGCACCACAAATGCTTTGACTTATGGGGACTGATCCTCTAACCTTTTAGACGTCTAAACATCCATTTATTGTAGGTGACGTTATGAGTCAAAAGAACAAAGCAACTATCGCGGTACGAAATGGTATCGATGCTGATAAACATCATGGTGCTGTTGTGCCGCCTCTTCATTTATCAACAACCTATTCATTTGCTGATTTTGATACTAAACGCCAATACGATTATGGCCGCAGTGGTAACCCAAACCGCGATATTCTAGCTGAGACGCTGGCTGAACTTGAAGGAGGCGTTAAGGGAATTATTACGGCCACGGGTATGTCGGCAGTACATTTAGCGACCCAACTACTTAATAGCGATGATACTTTAGTCATTCCTCATGATTGTTATGGTGGCAGCTACCGTTTATTTACCTCTCTTGAGAAGCGTGGGTTATTAAAGTTAGTGGTTTTAGATTTAACGAAAACCGAAAATCATAAAAAATTATTGAAATTAAACCTAAATTAATTTGGATAGAAACCCCGAGTAATCCAATTTTACGCCTGACCGATATTAAAGCAATTACTACTATTGCTAAGCAATGTGGTGCACTTGTTGGCGCAGATAACACCTTTTTATCGCCGGCATTACAAAATCCAATCGAATTTGGTGTCGATATTGTAGTGCATTCGACAACCAAATATATCAATGGTCATTCTGACGTAGTCGGTGGGGCAGTGATTGCTGCAAGCCAAGAGTTAGGTGATGAGCTTGCGTGGTGGGCAAATAATATTGGTATTACCGGTGCGCCGTTTGATAGTTATTTGACCTTACGTGGTTTACGTACACTTAATGTGCGTTTACGTCAGCACCAAGAAAATGCGTTTATCATAGCGCAATATTTAGAAGATTCTCCTTATGTAAGCCAAGTTTATTATCCTGGTCTTGAGTCACATCCACAGCATGAGTTGGCTAAAGTACAGCAGCGTGGTTTTGGTGGCATGGTGAGTTTTGATATTAAGGGCGATGTAAATGACGCTGCAGCATTTTTAACGAGCCTTGAAGAGTTTAGTTTAGCTGAGTCACTGGGCGGCGTTGAGAGTTTAATTTGTCATCCGGCTACTATGACGCATGCCGGAATGGATGCTACTGCTCGCCTTGAAGCTGGTGTGGGTGACACGCTAATCCGTATTTCTGTTGGTATTGAAGATGTTAAAGATTTAGTGGCTGATTTAGAGCGCGTATTTAATAAAGTAAAGCCAGGTCAAGGTGGTCAAAGTGAGCAAGTTGTTGCGCAGCAAGCTACAGCTAAACAGCAAGATCAGCAATCAAGCTCATTTAAACTAACGCCTGCACATACGGCATTGTGGTAAGAATAATGGTTAATATAGTACATAAATTTGGTGGTTCGAGCTTAAGTTCGCCAGAGCGCTATCAAGCAGTCGCGAATATCATTTTAGCGAATAGCGAAGTAGGTGATTGTGTTGTGGTTTCAGCCGCAGGTAAAACAACCAATACTTTGGTTAAATTGTGGCAAAGTTACCAGCAGGGCGATCTGCAAGCTGTTAGCGACATTTTATTATTGTTAGATAATCACCAGCGAACCTTGATTGAGCAGTTATTAACGGCGCAAGCCAAGCAGCAGGCCCTAAGCTTATTGCAGCAAGAGTTGGCGCAATTAGCTGAACAAGCCAAGCTGCAAACCTTGGCGGAGTCAGCTTTACTTGCTCATGGTGAAGTGTGGTCGGCAAGGTTACTTGCAAGTTATTTACAGCAATTAGGCTTAGCTGCAAAGGGTATTGATGCGCGTCAGCTGTTTACCTTAAACGATGGGCAGTTACTGCATCAAAAGAATCAGCTAGCGTGTGCAGAGTTTGTGAGTAAGCAGCATATTAATGTGGTTACCGGCTTTATTGCCAGTGACTGCCAAGGTGAGACAATTACCCTTGGGCGTAATGGCAGTGATTACAGTGCCACATTGTTAGGTAGCTATTGTCATGCGCATCAAGTGTCTATTTGGACCGATACTCAAGGTGTATTTAGTACTGACCCTCGTAAGGTAAATAAGGCGCTTAAATATTCGAAAGTGTGTCGCGGTCAAGCAAATTTATTAGCACGATTAGGTAATCCTGTTTTACATGCTAAAACATTATCACCGTTAAAAAATACTGATATAAAGCTGGTTGTACGCAGCAGTTTTGATACTGAAGCCAGTGCCACTGAAATAGTTAAAGAAGGTTATAGTAAAGCCAAGCGCTTTATCACCACGCTAGAAAACATTGATTTACTGCGGGTGGATCAACTCAATGCAGGTGAAGTTGGGCAGTTGAGTCAGCTTATTCAACATAGTTTGCACCACTTTGTTAAGCAGGGCGATACTTACTTATTAGTACCAGGTAATGCGACTCATCAAATAGTGAGTCAGCTACAAGGGCGTGCTAATATTATTGAGTCAAACTTACATGGCTGCGCTATTGTTGCGCCAAATAACGATATAGCTCATTTATCTGTGCAGGCTTCCTCGTTGCTAAGTGAGCAAAGTTTAGCGCCTCGCTTTAGCCACCAAGATACTGAGTATGCATTACTCTTAACTGACCAAGCAATTGATAGCGATGTATTAACGCTATTACACGACAAGTTAATCAATAAAGGCCAAGAGCTTGCAGTGATCATCGCAGGTTTAGGGAATGTTGGTGAAGTGTTTATTTCACAGCTATCACAACAGCTACATCGCTTAGAACAACATTTTAGTGTGAAATTGGTAGGTTTATTACGTTCTCAGCAAATGTTATTTAGCCCAAGTGGGATTAGCTTGGAGCAATGGCACACGCAATGGGATAACGAAGCCGTTGATTATCAACAGGCTGATTTATTAACGCATATAAGTGAGCTTGATTACGAACATAAAGTGGTGATTGATATTACTGCTAGTGAATCATTTAGCTTAATTTACCCTGATTTTGTTAATTTAGATTGTCATTTGATCAGTGCGAATAAATACGCAGGTACGGCTGATAATGACTGGTATCAAGCATTACGCCACAATCTAGCTGAACGCAATTTATTTTGGCGCTATAACACATCCGTTGGCGCGGGTTTACCAGTTAACTTTGCTTTAGCTGATTTACAAAATAGTGGTGACAAAATCACGCGTATCGAAGGGGTGTTTCTGGTACGTTATCGTGGTTGTGTAGTAGCTATGATGGTAGTGTGCCATTTTCAGATTTAGTACTACAAGCGCAGCAAATGGGTTTTACAGAGCCTGATCCGCGTGAAGACTTATCTGGTCGTGACATGCAGCGTAAGTTACTTATTCTAGCCCGTGAGTTAGGTTTAACGTTAGAGTTAGATGATATTGACTTAACAGCACTGATGCCTGAGCAATTAGCACAAGGCGATTGGCAGTCATTTTTAGATAACAAACAGCAGCTAGACAGCTTTATTGCTGATAAAGCTAAGCAGGCGAGCGAGCAGGGTAAAGTGTTGCGCTATACTGGCGCTTTATCACTTGCTGATAATAAAGTCACAGCGCAAGTTGGATTGGCGTTTGCCACGCAAGGCGATGCCTTAGCTAATTTAACACCAGGCGATAATATCTTTGTGATTAACAGCCAGTGGTACAGTGATAATGCGCTTGTGATACAAGGACCTGGCGCAGGTAAAGAAGTCACAGCAGCTGGTGTGCATTCTGATTTATATTGGTTAATACAAAATCTAAAGTAAAAAGCATGCAATAAAAAAGCGCCAGTCTTGGCGCTTTTTTACGTAGCAGCGATTTTATATCGCGTTTATATCGCGACGATTAAAATAGCTCTTCTTCAGTTTTAGTATCCTCTTCAAATACATCTTCAACGTGCTGCATAACGTATTTTGTAGGGGCGGTGCCTTTTTTGAAATACTCAAAGCGACTAGTGTAATCATTCTTTTGGCTAAGTAAGCCTGTTGCTAGGTCTATACGAATTGACACTAGTCCTTCAGGTGGCTCGATTGGCGCTTCTGGCTGGTTTTTAAGTGCTACACGCATAAAATCAACCCAAGCAGGTTGAGCTGTTTTAGCACCTGACTCAGCGCCTGAAATCTGAGATTTACTCAGGTTACTATTATAGGTAGAGCGACCCAGTGGGTTACCCGGATTATCAAAGCCCACCCAAACAGAAGTCATTACGTTGCGATTAAAGCCGCTAAACCAAGTATCAACGGAGTCATTGGTAGTACCTGTTTTTCCTGATAAGTCGCGACGCTCTAACGCTTGTGCTCGCCAACCAGTACCACTCCAACCCGTTTTATGGGCCCAGCTACCGCCTCCCCAAATCGCACTGTTCATAGCATCAGCAATTAAGAATGCATTTTGCTTAGAAATAATGCGTGGAGCACATGTTACTGCGGATGCATGGCCTGTAGTGGAATCATCAAAAGCATTAGTAGATGGGCTTGTTAAATTACTATTTAAGGCAACATCACCTTCGTTAGCAGCTTCATCAGCGTCACAAGCGAGTTGTGGTTGAGTCTTAAATAGCACATTGCCAGCAGAATCTTGAATTTCACTAATAAAGTAAGGGGTAATTAAATGGCCTCCATTAGCAAACGCGCTCATACCCCGAGCAAGCTCAAGCGGAGTAATTGAGGCACTACCCAAGGCCAACGATTCACTACGGTTGATATCACTATTTTGAAAGCCAAATTTAAGTAAATGATCAGCAGTACGATTGAGTCCAACCCCTCTTAATAAACGCACGGAAATAACGTTTTTAGATTGCGCCAGAGCTCGGCGAATACGAATTGGACCATTATAAACCGCAGGGCTGTTTTTAGGACGCCATGCCACACCTAAGCTTTTATCCCATTGATTTATAGGTGCATCGTTTAAAATAGATGCTAAGGTATAGCCTCTTTCTAGTGCTGCAGAATAAATAAAGGGTTTAATGTTTGAACCTACTTGGCGCTTCGCTTGAACTGCACGATTGTATTGGCTTTGCTCAAAGCTATAACCACCTACAATAGCTTTTATGCGGCCATCATTAGGATCTAGGGATACTAAAGCACTGGCGGCTTCTGGCAGTTGACTAAGTAGATAGCTGCCGTCGTCATTTTTACGCAGCCAAATTTGAGCGCCTGGCGCTAAAATTTCATTGGCTGTTTTTGGCGCAAAACCTTGACGGTAACGAGTGATGAACTTGCGTGCCCATTTTAAATTATCCCAGTTTAGTGTGGCGTGCTCGCCATTTTTTAATAATACATCAGCGCTTTTTTCGCCTACCTCTAATACTGCGGCGGCCAACAGCGGGCCTATTTCTTTGATGGGAGCAAGTTTGTCTAAAATTGCTTGTTGATCGAGTGGTGATTGTGTCTCATGATCCCATAGATGAACCTCTGCGCCGCGATAGCCATGGCGCATATCATAAGCATGTAGATTATCTACCAGCGCTTTTTGTGCCGCGGCTTGTACGTCTGATTCTACACTAGTGTATACTTTAAAACCGGTATTATAGGCACGTTCGAAACCGTAGCGAGCGACCATTTCGGCACGTACCATTTCCGAAATATAAGGGGCATACAAATCAATTTCAGCTCCATGAAAGCGTGCTGTAATTGGCTGTTTTGACGTTTCATTGAACTCTTGCTGGGTGATAAAGCCCTCGTCAAGCATCCGACCTAGCACAACATTGCGGCGAGCTTTAGCGCGCACAGGGTTACGAATCGGGTTTAATGCAGACGGTGCTTTAGGTAAACCTGCAATCATCGCCATTTGTGCTAAATTTAATTCATTAAGCTCTTTACCATAATAAACTTGTGCAGCTGCACCGATACCGAATGCACGGTTGCCTAATTCGATTTTATTTAAGTAAAGAGCAAGTATTTCATCTTTACTAAGTAGGTTTTCAATATGTAGGGCAATAAAGATTTCTTTTACTTTACGAATATAGGCTTTTTCTCGTGTTAAGAAAAAGTTACGAGCAAGCTGCATGGTGATTGTACTTGCGCCTTGTTTTTTCTCGCCAGTTGATATTAATACTATCGCTGAACGAACTATACCTATAGGATCTATACCAATATGTTCGTAAAATCGTGTATCTTCAGTGGCTAATATTGCATCAATGAGTGGCTGTGGGATCTCATCGATACTAACAGGTATACGGCGTTTCTCTCCAAATTGGTTGATCAACAAGCCGTCTCGAGAGAATACTTGCATGGGAGTTTGTAATTGCACGTCTTTTAAAACTTGCACACTTGGGATATCGGATTTAACGTAATAATAAAGGCTTGCTAATGTAATTAAGCCCAAAAACGTGCAAATGATAAAAAATTGTAAAGTTCGTTTGAATAAAATCACTTATATTTTCCCTAAATGGACTCCCAATTAGAATCGTAGACTGATAGTATATATTGATTAAAAAATGAATAGTATTTTTTCAGATAAAAATTATAACTTGTTTATTCTTAAAACAAAGGCCGAATCGCAAACATGTTAAGCCAACTAATGAATAAGTCTTCATCAATGATGATAGGGATAGATATCGGTTCGCACGCTATTAAAGCTGTGTTACTGAATGAAACGGAAACCGGCTACCGCCTAGAGGCCTTAGCAATTGAACCTATGCCAAAAGGAACAATGTCCGAACGAAATATTCAGGACATTGAAGCGATTGGTAATATTATCACTAAATTGAAGCGTAAATTACCTAAATCGGCAAAATTTGCGGCGGTTGCTGTTTCCGGACAAACAGTGATCACCAAAGTTATCTTTATGGACGTTACGTTAAGTGATGCCGAACTTGAGTCGCAAATTGAAATTGAAGCCGATAGCTTAATTCCATACCCGCTAGATGAAGTTAGTCTCGATTTTGAAAAACTAGCAACCAATGAAGCCGATCCTACTAAAATGAACGTGTTACTTTCGGCTGCACGAACCGAAAGTGTTGAAGCCCGTGTAGGGGCATTAGAAACCGCAGGCTTAACCGCAAAAGTCGTTGATGTTGAAAGTTATGCGCTTAGCCGAGCCATGGACGTGTATTACCAACAACTGCCCAGCGATGCATTTAATAAATGTGTGGCAATGATTGATATAGGGGCTGTGCTGACCTTAGTAAGTGTGGTACTTGCAGGTGAAACTATTTACACTCGTGACCAAGTGTTTGGTGGCGATCAATACACTAATAGCATTGTTGCTTATTATAATAAAAGCTTTGATGAAGCTGAAATAGGTAAAACAACCGCTGATTTACCGCCTAACTATACGTTTGAAGTATTAGCGCCTTTTCAAACTTCACTGTTACAACAAGTTCGCCGTGCTGTACAGATGTTTTTGACTACCAGTGGTAAAGAGCAAATTGATTATATTATTTTGACCGGCGGAACAGCCATGATTAATGGTTTAGATCGCTTGTTAATAGAAGAGCTTGGTATACATACAATTGTTGCCGAACCATTTGAAAATATGGATATATCACCTAGAGTTGATCGTAATGTAATGCAGCGTCACCGAACGCAGTTTGCCATTGCTACAGGGTTGGCATTAAGGAGCTTTTCATCATGCCACATATAAATCTACTGCCATGGCGTGAACAGCAACGTAAACAATCTCAGAATAAGTTTGCCACTACTTTGTTTTTAGTTGTGCTATTGAGCTTTTTAAGTATGTATATGTTAAGTACATATTACGGCAATCTGCGTGATGGACAGAATGTTAAAAATAATTTTTTAACAACCGAAATAGGTCATCTAGATACGCGTATTCGCGAAATTCGTGAGTTAGATAAAAAGAAAGAAAACTTACAACAGCGTATGCGTCTTATTGAGGATTTACAGAGTAGTCGAAATTTAGGTACGCAAATTATGGATGAAGTGGCTAAAATTGTACCTGGTGGGGTTTATTTAACTAAGTTAGAGCGTCGGGGCAGCGCCATTCATGTAATTGGACGCAGTGAATCAAATAACCGCCTGTCAAGCATGTTAAGGCAAGTACAAAACTCTTATCTGTTAGAAAAACCCACTATGCAAGGGATCGTAGCGGGTGAAAAGTCATCTCGCTTACTTAGTGATTTTAATATGGAGTTTTATGTTAAGCCCTTTGATAAAATTGGTGAGGTTAAGCAATGAACCTTGATATCAAAGCCTTAACCGAGATTGATTGGAATGAAATTGAGCTAGAAAATATTGGTGATTGGCCAGTTGTTGTTAAAGTTATTTGTTGTGCTTTTGTAGCAGCTTTGGTGCTATTTTTTAGTTATAGCCTGTTAGTTTCAGACGAAATTGATAGTTACCATAATGCGGTAGCGAAGGAAGTTGAGCTACGCAATACTTATCGCGCAAAATACGCGGTAGCGAGTAATTTAGAGATTTACCGCCAACAAATGGTGGAGATGGAAGATAAGTTCTCACAGCTATTAAAGCGCTTGCCAACGTCTAATGAAACACCTGGTTTACTAGATGATTTAACTTATGTTGGTACCACAAGCGGATTAACCTTCTTAAAGATTGGTTGGCTACCTGAAATAGAAAAAGAATTTTATACTGAGTTACCTATAAAAATAGAAGTGGTAGGTAGTTACCATGAATTTGGTGATTTTGTTGGCAAAGTAGCGCAACTACCTCGCATTGTAAGTTTGCACGATTTTTCAATAACCAGCACAAATACCGGTAAACTTACATTTAGCGTGGTCGCAAAAACCTATCGCTATGAAGGTACAGTTAAGAAGGGAGTGGCTAGAAAATGAGAAAAATAGCTACAATACTTCTTTCAGCTTTTGCTTTAACTGCGTGTAATGATGATATTGCACAGCAGCAAGAATTTATTGATCAGGTTAAGGCCAGCACAACTCCTAAAGTTGAAGAAATACCTAAGTTAACTAAGTTTGAACATTTTGAATACAGCGCACGTCAATTACGCAGCCCGTTTGTTGCGCCACAGCCTGAAATTATTCAAAATAATATGGTGCAAGTGAAGAACTGTTTACACCCTGATCCTGATCGAGCTCGAGAACCATTAGAGAAATACCCTTTAGATAACTTAGCAATGAAGGGGACTCTTGGTTCAGATGGCAGAACATGGGCGTTAATTAAAGCCGCTGATGAATCTTTGCACCGAGTCACAATTGGGGATTACTTAGGTTTATATCATGGTGAAGTGAAAGATGTTCAAAGTGATTTTATAGAGTTACTAGAATTAATACCCGATGGGTCTGGTTGTTGGAAAGAGCGCCTGACTAAGCTTGAAATGTTAGAGGCGACAACTGATGGCGCGAGTTAAAAATAAAAAAGGTAAAATTAAAATGCATAAGGGAGTATCTTGGAGTAACCGCATTCAGCAATCAGTGCTTGGCGTTATTGCCCTTTTTATCACGCAGGCGGCTCTTGCTGAGCCATTACTTTATGACGTTCGGTACAATCCGTTACTTGCAGGAGAAACCGAGTTACAGCTGGTTTTTGATGAAGAGTTAGCGCAGCAACCGACAGTACAAGTATTTAATAACCCCGCCCGCATCGAAATGCGATTCATTGATAGTAATGTAGAAAAGGCTGTCAGCGACGTTGCTATTGACCAAGCAGGAATTGAGAAAGTAACAAGTAAGGTAAGCGACGGTCACTTAATTGTAACCGTACATATGGATCGTTTAAAAATTTACCAAACGACGGTGAATAATAATTTAGTGTCGTTACATGTATCAGACAATATGCTGACTAACTCAAGGTCAGATGCAGCCGAAGCAAGCGCTAACGATACTAGTAATTATATAAACTCGATCCAATCTATTGATTTTCGTCGTGGTGAAAAAGGTGAAGCACGCGTTTTAGTATTTTTACAGGATACCCAAGCGGCGATTGATGTTCATGAAAGTGGTGGAAAAATTATTGCTGAGTTTCATCATACAGATATTTTAGACGACTTACTGTATGAGTTAGATGTGCTCGATTTTGGCACTGTTGTGAGTAAGATTGAGACATTTAAAGAAGACAGTAAAAGCCGCATTGTGATTGAGCCCAATGCTGCTTTTAAATATACATTTCAACAAATCGAAAATGTATTTACTCTGACCGTTGAAAAAGATGCTTCACAACGTTCATTTTTAGATGGTGGCAAAGAGTATCAAGGTCGTCCAATGACCTTAAACTTCCAAGATATTTCTGTTCGTGCGGTGCTACAAATCATAGCCGGCTATAATGATTTTAACCTCGTAACGAGCGACTCTGTAACGGGGAATATCACTTTACGTCTTGATGGTGTGCCATGGGACCAAGCCCTTGACGTGGTATTGCGTGTTAAAGGTCTTGATAAGCGCATGGATGGGTCAATTTTAATGGTGGCACCCTCAGAAGAGTTAGCAGCCAGAGAAGCTAAAGATTTAAAGGCTAAACAACAAGTCGAAGATTTAGAGCCACTATATAGTGAATACATTCGTTTAAACTACGCAAAAGCAGAAGAGTTTGCAGATTTACTAAAAACAGATACCAACAGCATCATTACCCCTCGTGGCAGCGTGTCAGTTGATAAACGTACCAATACCTTACTAATTAAAGATACGGTTAAAAGTATTGAAAGCGTGCGTCGTATGGTTGAAACCCTTGATATTGCCGTTAAGCAGGTTGTGATTGAGTCTCGTATGGTTACTGTACGTGATAATGTTCAAGAAGATTTAGGTGTACGCTGGGGCTTTAGTGATGCTTCAGACAATGGTGGGCTATCAGGTTCACTAGAAGGTGCGCAAGGAATATTTGATGCTGGCAGTTATGATGATATTCCTAGTATTGCTGATCGCTTAAATGTTAACTTACCTGTTTCAAGTGCTGCAGGTAGTATCGGTATGCAAGTAGCTAAACTAGCAAATGGTACGTTACTTGATTTAGAGCTCAGTGCATTAGAAGAAGAAAACCGTGGTGAAATTATCGCAAGTCCACGTATTACTACCGCAAATCAGAAAAAGGCCCGTATAGAGCAAGGTACTGAAATTCCTTATGTGGAGTCTGCTTCAAGTGGTGCGACGACCGTTACATTTAAAAAAGCGGTGCTAAGCCTTGAAGTAACGCCGCATATCACGCCGGACAATAAAGTAATCTTGGATTTAATTATCACTCAAGATACGCGTGGTGATACGGTACAGACACCAACCGGCTCTGCTGTTTCGATAGATACGCAAAAAATTCAGACACAAGTGTTGGTTGAGAATGGTCAAACAGTGGTACTTGGTGGTATATTCCAGCAACAAATCATAAACTCAACGAAAAAGGTTCCACTATTAGGTGATATTCCTTACTTAGGTGTGCTGTTTAGAAGTACGAGTGAGTTTAATGAGAAGAAGGAATTATTGATTTTCGTTACTCCGAAGATTCAAATAGACTAAATCTGGTCTATTTTCCTTAACGCAACGGGCAATTTTGACTTTAATTGCTCGTTAATTGGCTTTTTGTTCTATTTGACTTGAAATACCGCCTCAATTACTGAGATAATCCCCTCCTTAATTTTGGGGCCAGGTCGTTAGGCGGGGTTTTATTTCAAATTTTAGAGTTCGTTTGTACTAAAAGATATGGCTGAAAAACGTAATATATTTCTAGTTGGTCCTATGGGGGCTGGCAAAAGCACAATTGGTCGTCACATTGCCGATCAATTACATCTTGAATTTGTCGATTCTGATCAAGAAATCGAACGCCGTACTGGTGCTGATATAGCATGGGTGTTTGATCTTGAGGGTGAAGAAGGCTTTCGACTTCGTGAAGAAGGCGTCATTGGCGATCTAACTGAAATGCAAGGTATTGTACTTGCAACAGGTGGTGGTTCAGTGATGAGTAAAGAAGTACGAAACAAGCTTTCAGCTCGCGGTATCGTTGTATACCTAGAGACACCAATCGAAAAGCAAGTTGCACGTACGCAGCGCGACAAGCGTCGCCCATTACTGCAAACAGAAGAAGCACCTCGTGACGTTTTAGAGCGTTTAGCACAAGAGCGCGAACCGTTATATAAAGAAGTTGCTGACTTTACTGTACGCACTGATGAGCAAAGCGCTAAAGTTGTTGCTAATCAAATCATTGAGAAATTAGATTTTTAAAAACCAATAATAAAGGATACTGGCGATGCTTGAATTAACTGTTAATTTAGACGAGCGAAGTTATCCTATTTATATTGGTGAATCTGCACTTCACAACACAGACAGGTTGCGTCAGCACCTAGGTGACTGTCGTCCTATCTTCATCACTAATGACACCATTGCACCTTTGTATTTAAATGATGCAATGGCGTTATTAGCTGATTTAAATCCTCTTCATTTTATTATTCCTGACGGCGAACAATTTAAATCACTTGAGTGGTTTGAAAAAATATCAGCGTTTCTGTTGGAGAATAACTGTGGCCGAGATACTTGTTTAATCGCTTTAGGCGGTGGTGTAATTGGCGATCTTACTGGATTTGTCGCTGCTTGTTATCAACGTGGTGTGCCTTTTATTCAGGTTCCAACCACTTTGTTATCTCAGGTTGACTCCTCTGTGGGCGGTAAAACTGCAGTAAACCATCCGTTAGGTAAGAACATGATTGGGGCGTTTTATCAGCCACAAGCCGTGTTTATTGATACTCAATCATTGCACACACTACCTGAACGAGAGTTTGCAGCGGGTATGGCTGAAGTTATTAAGTACGGTTTGATCTACGATACTGAGTTATACAGCTTCTTAGAAGATAATGTTGCTAAGTTACAAGCGCTGGATGAAGAAACACTGCAGCATGTTATTTTTCGCTGTTGTGAAATTAAAGCATTGATTGTCGCACAAGATGAAAAAGAAGCTGGATTACGTGCATTACTTAACTTAGGCCATACTTTTTGCTCACGCAATTGAAGCACAAATGGGCTATGGGGTATGGTTACATGGTGAAGCTGTTGCGACAGGCATGGTATTAGCAGCTCAATTAGCGCATACCCGTGGTGATTTAACTGCGGCTGAGGTATCAAGAATTACGGCTTTAATTTCTGCCTATAACTTACCATGTGAAATCCCTAGCGATATGACCAGTGAGCAATTTTTACATCATATGCGTAAAGACAAAAAGAATAAAAAAGGCACCATTCGATTTATTTTACCAACCGAGTTTGGCCAGTGCGCGCTCGTTGACGATGTATCTGATCAACAGGTTCGTGATTTAATAGGGCGCTAATGCAATCGCAAATCTTACCAAGCCGAGCGGCTCTGGTTGATCGCATCGCGCTGCAATTTGAATACGGACAGAATTTAATTGCTTTGTTAGGACCATCAGGTCTTGGTAAGAGCTACCTTCTTGAAACTTTCATTACAGACAAGTACAGCGATTTTAATAAAGCATTTGTCCAAGTAAGTGCTCTAATGACAGACAGTCAACTCATGAGTGAATTACTTGATCAAAGTTTTAGTACGCCGTTGATTGACCAACAATTATCACTGTCTGAAAACTTCTTTCAATTAGCTCAAAAGCAAAATTGTGGCCCATGTTTATGGGTGCTAGATGGTGCACGCCATTTATCTGATGAAATGGCAGCTGACCTAGCTTTGCTTGCTAAAAATAGTCCAACCACATTGTATATTTTAGTTGCTGCACAGGCTGTTGGGCAATTTAGTAACGCAGTTGAAATTCACCTTGAACCCTTATCAATGGCTGAAAGTAAGCAGCTTATGCGCTGGTTTTTTAATAATCTTCCCGTTGATGAAGATCCTGTTTTTCAAACGTTTTTAAAGGAATCTCACGGGAATCCAAGCTTGCTATTGGCTTGGCAGCCAATAACACATAGCGCAGAAGTTAAAGTAGCAGATAAGGTTTCATGGCGGCTTCATTTAATTACGCTGATGATTATTATCATGCTATTGATTATAGGTTTGTTATATAAATCAGATATGACTCAGTGGTGGCAAGCGGTTTACCAACAGCCAGACGAGCCTGTAGCAACAGCGATAGCAGTAGAGAAATTTAAGCAAAGAGCAGATAAAACACAAGTAAAAGCAGAGCCAAGCCCAATAGTCCTTGAGAGTGAGCCTTTTGCCGTTATAAATGTCGAGCAAGATGAAGTACACAATAATGTGGCGGCTATTTTAGACAGCCTTGCGGTTAGCCCTAAACAGCCGGTATTGCCAGTGTCTGAAGCTAAACCAACAGAGGTTGAGCTAGTTAAGGCTAAAGATCCTGCAGTTGCTAACTTACCATTTGATAATGCATGGTTTAACGAGCAAGCCGACGAGTATTTCGTGATTCAATTACTCGCAGTAACTAAGCAAGCTATCGCAGAACAGTTTATTGTCGCACAAGAGTTAGGTGAGGCTGCTAAAATTTATCAAACACAGCGTAATAATAAGAATTGGTGGATAGTAACTTATGGTAACTATAAAAGCCTTAATGCGGCACGTAAAGTAACAGCCACTTTGCCTGAAGCTGTGCGTAATAATCAGCCATTTTATAAAAAAATAAGTAAAATAAAACAAGAAATCGCGTTACTAGATCAGTAAAACTAAGCTGTTTAGTGTAAAATCGCGGCCATACCAGTTTGAAGTAAAGAGCCGATGCAAACAAAGACCAGAGCCTTCCTTAAATGGGCTGGCGGAAAATACAGCTTAGTTGAAGATATTAGTGCGCGCTTGAATGTAGCGAGCAAGCATGCAGATACCTTAGTTGAACCGTTTGTAGGCGCTGGATCGGTATTTTTAAACACTAATTTTAAGCATTATATTTTAAACGATATCAATGCAGATCTTATTAATCTGTATAACGAGCTTAAGAATTCTCCTGATGAGTTTATTAGTGATGCAAAAAAACTGTTTGTGGATTTAAACAATCACCCAGACGCGTATTACGATTATCGTGTACAGTTTAATCAAAGTAACGATATTTATGAACGTGCGATTTTATTCTTATACATGAACCGTCATGGCTATAATGGCTTATGTCGTTATAATTTGAAGGGGATTTTTAATGTGCCTTTCGGTAAGTATAAGCGTCCTTATTTTCCTGAAAAAGAAATGCATTTCTTTGCACAAAAAGCTCAGCAAGCAACATTTACTTGTTTAGGTTACGATGATGTTTTTAAATTAGTACCTGAAAATGCAGTGATTTACTGCGATCCTCCTTATGTGCCATTGAGTAAAACAGCGTCGTTTACCTCTTACGCAAAGGGGGGCTTCAACTTAGATGATCAAGCCAATTTAGCAAACTTAGCTGAGCAAGCTGCATTTGAAAATAGTACACCTGTACTCATATCCAATCATGATACGGTTTGGACGCGAAAAATATACAGCCAAGCAAAACTAGATGAGATTCAGGTAAAGCGCACCATAAGCCCAAAAGGTGGCTCGCGCAATAAGGTGAATGAATTAATGGCTATGTATTTAGCACCAAAGCCACAACGGTGTAAATAGCAATAATAAATAAAATAAATAGCCCAATTGCAATAAGAATAATAGAGCGTGGGGAGTGCTGCTGAAAGTCAGATTGGCGCTTATTTTCAGATTGCACACCAAAGAAAGCGGCAATAACGCTTTGCAAGGCACTGAATAAGTGTTTCACTTAATTAAAACCGCGGCCCTAAAGAACGTGCCTTTTTTGGTTCGTCAGAATGGGTTAATAGTTCTAGTAAATCTAAGTAATGAAATTGTGCACTACGGCTATCACCTGTGATCCAAGACATCCAGCTTGATGCGTGCTCTGTATTCATGCATTGTACGGCGTTATTTATTAAATGTTCACCGCTGCATTGACAGTCATTAGTAGCGATAAAAGTGTCATCACTTTTAGATAAATAGCTTAGTGTACCGATAGTTATAGCAGTCGCAGTTAAGATCCCAATTTTAAAAGCATGCATTTTACTTAGTCCATAATGGTGTTACTAAACTAAGCATACCTAATAAGTGTTCAAATAACAAACTTAATTTACCCTTAATAATTACAAAAAATCAATAGTATTATAAAGTTAAGGTAAAAATAATGTATAAATTAGGTTGCTCAAAAAACAATCGTTGCGCTAAGTTGAATAGAATAAGTACTTTAATTGCAATAAAATTCATGTTTCTTGCAGTAATATAGCCGTTATCATATTTATTTTCCCAGGCGAGGGTTATTTGTTACATTAAGCGCACTTATGCGCATTTTGAAACACATTAAGGATTGCCAATGTTAGAAACAATGCAAAAATATCTTATAGCACCATCAATTTTGTCTGCTGATTTTGCCCGCCTAGGTGAAGATGTAGACGCAGTGCTAACGGCTGGCGCTGATGTAGTTCATTTTGATGTAATGGATAATCATTATGTACCTAACCTAACTATAGGCCCTATGGTATGTAAGGCGTTACGTGATTATGGAGTAACAGCGCCTATTGATGTACATTTAATGGTAAAACCGGTTGATAGTTTAATTCCGCAATTTGCTGATGCAGGGGCGTCTATTATTACTTTTCATCCCGAAGCCAGTGAGCATATAGATCGCACTTTACAGTTAATAAAAGATAACGGTTGCCAAGCGGGGCTAGTGTTTAACCCTGCCACGAGCTTAAGCTATTTAGAGCATGTCATAGATAAACTCGACGTGATTTTATTGATGTCAGTAAACCCTGGCTTTGGTGGCCAGAGCTTTATACCTCACACGTTAGAAAAACTACGGCAAGCGCGTAAGATTATCGATGATTCAGGCCGTGCAATTCGTTTGGAAGTTGATGGTGGTATTAAAGTTGAGAATATTGCAGCCGCAGCACAGGCGGGTGCTGATATGTTTGTTGCAGGCTCCGCTATTTTCAATCAACCAGATTATAAAAAAGTCATAGAGCAAATGCGTGAACAATTAGAAGGTGTAAATTAATGAAGTACGAGGCCGCTTTTTTTGATTTAGATGGCACCTTAGTCGACAGTGTATATGATTTATATATTGCAATGAATTTGACTTTAACTGAGTTGGCTTTTCCTATAGTGAGTCAGCGTTTAGTTGAAACCTGGGTCGGAAATGGTATTGAAACCCTAGTTAAGCGTGGTTTAAGTGGCGACATGCAAATCAGTGAGCAATTAGATGAACCAGCTTGCCAAGCGAGCCATCAATCTTTTTTATGGTCATTACGAGCAACAAGTTGGTGAGTACAGCGTGCTTTACCAGCATGTTGAAACAGGTCTTGCTGCTCTTCGTAGCACCCCAAAAGCACTCATTACCAATAAAGCGCGTCGTTTTACTGAAAAGCTACTTGATAAACTAGCGTTAACAGAGCATTTTGATGTGATCGTATGTGGGGATGATATGGCTAAAAAGCCATCGGCTGAACCGCTTTTGTTTGCTTGTAAGCAATTAAATGTGCCAGCAAGCCAAGCTATAATGATTGGTGACTCAAAAAGTGACATCTTAGCGGCGCATGCTGCAAACATAGATGTAATTGCTGTGAATTATGGTTATAACCAAGGTGAAAAGTTGAGTGATTACAATCCACAGTACCTCTGTGATACATTCTTAGATATAATACCCGTACTTACCCAAAGGTAAGAGCGTTTTTAATTTTAGTATTTTTATTTTAGTAATATAAAGGAACATCATGAGTAAACCAGTAGTATTAAGTGGCATGCAGCCAACCGGTGGTATGACAATAGGCAACTATGTTGGTGCTATTAACCAGTGGGTTAAACTACAGGAAGAGTATGATAGTCACTTTATGTTAGCTAATTTGCATGCTATTACCGTACGACAAGACCCTGAATTGTTACGATCGCGAGTGCTCGATGGCATCGCTTTATATGTTGCATGTGGTATAGATCCTAAAAAAGCTGCTTTATTTGTGCAATCGCAAGTGCCAGAGCATGCACAGTTAGGTTGGGTACTTAATTGTTATGCACAAATGGGTGAACTTAATCGTATGACTCAGTTTAAAGACAAGTCATCTAAGCATGCAAATAATGTAAATGTGGGCTTGTTTGCTTACCCGGTGCTGCAAGCTGCAGATATTTTACTGTATCAGGCAGATCAAGTACCTGTTGGGGATGATCAAAAACAACATTTAGAGCTTACTCGAGATATCGCCACACGTTTTAATAACTTATATGGTGAGGTTTTCACAATTCCAGAACCTTATATTCCAGAGTTTGGCGCGCGCGTAATGAGCTTGCAAGATCCGCTGAAGAAAATGTCTAAATCAGATGACAATCCAAATGGATTTATCATGATGCTAGATGAGCCGAAAAAGATTGAGAAAAAGCTGAAAAAAGCCGTGACAGATTCAGATGAGCAAGCACGTATTTATTTTGATCGTACTGAAAAGCCAGGTGTATCAAATTTATTAACGCTTATGTCTGTTGCCACTAAGCGCTCTATCGAAGAGCTTGTGCCAGAATATGAAGACAAAATGTATGGTCATTTGAAAAAAGATACTGCAGATGCGGTTGTAAGCATGATTGAGCCAATTCAAGCTCGCTTTAAAGAAATTCGTGAAGACCAAACTTTACTTGATAACATCATGAAAACCGGCGCCGAAAAAGCCAGTATTCGTGCTGAGAAGACGTTAAAGTCGGTTTACGACGCGTTAGGGTTTATCCCGCGCCCATAGTCGTTATTGAGACAAAAAATACCGCTGCTTGGATTATTCCCTCAGCGGTATTTTTGTATCTGTAAGATCTGTTTTAGCTGCGTGTTGAAGTGACTCACGCAGCTATTTAGCTTTGCCATTATGCTTTATTGAGTTTGTTAGCTAAGTTTTGATCAATCTGTTTTTGCAGATTTTGCATTGATTTTTCCAAGTTTAAATTTAGTTTTGTATCTAGCCTGCTTTCAAAAGTTTGCTCTTTCTTTTGAGCGTTTTGTACAACTGCTTTTGAAATATGAACATTCCCTAATTGTTGCACTACAAGCTCTGGGTTTCCTGCGGCCATTGCTGAGGATGTAGCAAACGTTGCTGCAACTAATAAAACTGGTAATGCTTTTTTGATTAATTTGTTCATGATAAAACCCTTTTAAATTGTAGATAACTTGTTTACTTAAATGTTTGTTACTAGCGTGTTCGTTGTTGATGGTGATAAGAATAGGACTTAATTGGGTGCAAGTCGCTTATCTAGATGTGAGCAATTAATTGATAAGTTTTAAAAGTTATTTTTCATTAAAAATTAATACGTTAATTTAAAACCTTATATTGCATTATAAGGTTTCACTACATTACTAATCGTCCCTGTGCTAGGGTTGTATAAAATATAAAAAGAAATAATGTTATGAATTATCAAATCGGACCTTGGCAATTTATTGAAAACCGCTGTGTGTTAGTGGCAGGTAATATTGAGCGAGAGCTTGATCCATTACTGGTAAAGCTGTTGCTTTATTTTGTAGCAAAGTCACAACAGATAGTTCCACGCCAAGAGTTAGTTGAGCAGGTTTGGAAACAAAGCTTTGTCGATGATAACGCGATTAACCGCGCTATTTCAGAGTTACGTAAGCAGTTAGCTCATCCTGTTCACAAAGCGCCTCTTATTAAAACTCATTACCGCAAAGGCTATAGCCTCACAGTGGTTGCAGAGCCACTTAAAAAAGCCGAGCCCACTCGGCTGCTAGATACGCCTGTGAACTCAAATTCAATTGAGTCAAATCATCAGGAAGAGGGCATACCAGATCCGCAAGTAGAACTTATACAATCTAAAAATAATATAGTAGCCAAGCGCTTAATTATTGCTGTTATTTTAGTATTGATAATTACAGGGATCAGCTGGGCGGTTTTAAGAGGGGTAGTGGAGAATGACAATGAAAAAAATAAAGAGGTAGCTGCCACCCTTATTCCTAGTACATGGAATATCGGTGCGGAAGCTAATCCTGAGCTATCATCTGATCGACAATTTTTAGCTTATACAAATATTGAACCTGCCCAAGGAGCAATTCGCGCTTTTGTGAAGCGCTTTTCCGATCAACGAGAGGTAGAACTAGTTTATCCGGGGTTTCAGGTTTCTATTTTATCATGGCAATTAAACCAGCACCGAGTACTGTTACAAGCTATCGATATCCCTAATCAGCGGTGCGAAATTGTGTTAGCGGATTTAACTGACTTTCCAATAATTGGCGAATTAAAAAGTATTAAACAGTGTGAACTACGCTATGCAGGGTTTGCCCAGTTAGATGAAGCGGGAGAGTATCTGTATTTTGCAGATTATAAAGCACAAAGAAGTGGCGCAGGGCTTTTTCGTCTTCACTTAAAACAGAATAAAGAAGCTACTTTAATACCAACCTCAGATATTATGTTTGGTGTAAATATGCCGCGTTTATCGCCAAATGGGAAACAAATTGCGTATGTACTTAACCAGCAAGGACAACCTTTTTCAGTTTATGTTTATAACTTAGCAAGTAGTGAGACTAAACGTGTTTTTCAAGCGAAGGAAAAGAGAATTAGCTTCGCCTTTGATTGGCTTCCAAACGACAGTGCTATACAGATTGGTGAAGAAAATCAGCTTACGACTGTGTATCTCAATGGCACTGACATAGTAAACACTGAAACAATAACTATCACGCCTGAGATATCGCCTTTTTATCTGGCTTCATATGCAGCCGATAGTTTATTTTTCTCTCCTGGGCAAACACAGCAGCTGTCATTATTGAAAGTATCAAACTTATTTAGCGATGAGCCGCAGCAGCAAGCTATATTTTCTTCTCAAAGCGACAATTATAACGCGATTGAATTTACCAATGCGCAGGGCACAGGGAAAATATTTGTATCGAATAGATCTGGGAGCGCTCAACTTTGGATGCACCTCGATGGCCGTGAGCAACAGCTAAGTGCTCTTGAATATGAACAAGCTGACACGTCTAAAATTGCACTATTGCGCTTAGCCAGTAACGGTAAATTTGTATTGCTTAATTATAATAAAAAATTGGCCTTTTTTGATATTGCTAGTAAACGGATGCATTCTTTACCTGAGCTAGCTGACTTTAATATTACTACGTATGCCTGGGCCGATGGCAGTGAAAGTTTGTACTTTATTGATCAGCAAGATCAAAACTATCACCTTTGGCAGTTTAGCTTACTTACCAGAGACCTCACTAAACGAGAAGATATTCAACCCCATGCATTATTATCAGCACCTGATGGTGCGGGGTTTGCTGTTACTGATGATGAATTAATACGTTTACGTGATAATAAACGTTGGGCTATTCCAAAAGAGTTACAATCAGCGCTATTCCATACAGTTAATCATGATTACTTATATTTTAATGACGCTATTTCACAGGTATCTAGACTAAATTTACACACTAATGAAGTAGAAAAAACACTTGTTGATTTTCACCCAATAGTTTTTTCGGTTAATGCAGAAAATGAACTATTATTTAGCAAACGCCAGTACAAAAGCACACAAATCATGCAGGTCACATGGCAATAAGTGGATTGAAATAAAAGACTAAATCGCTGATGGGTTCAGCTGCGAAAGGTAAATTTTTATAGTAGTTATAACTGGCTGCTTTCAACGCGGTGTGCATTGAAAGCAGCTGCTGGGAATAAGAAGTAATTTCCCTGGCGTACTGATTAACGAAGCAGTGACTCAGTTAATACAGGGCGCATCTCACGTACAATTGCTTGTGTTAGCTTTGGTGCACCACAAATAAGGTTACCGCTTTGGTTGTAGTTATTACCGCCAGCGAAATCTACAATCATACCACCCGCTTCTTTTACCATTAACTCACCAGCAGCACTGTGCCAAGGTTTTAAGCCAATCTCAAAGAAACCATCAACACGACCAGCCGCAACATAAGCCATATCTAACGCTGTGCAACCTGCACGACGAATATCAGCAGTATGCACAAACAATGCTTTGAATGCTTCAGTGTATGCATCCATGTGGTGTTTGTTTTTATACGGAAAGCCAGTAGCAAGTACAGTACCTGCAAGAACAGTTGTTTTGCTAACACGAAGACGTTTGCTGTTAAGTTGTGCGCCTTGACCACGTGAAGCAGTAAAAAGCTCACCACGGATAGGATCATAAATAACAGATTGGTCTAAACGACCTTTAACTTTTAATGCGATAGAAATCGCGAAATGAGGAAGACCTTTGATGAAGTTTGTTGTGCCATCAATAGGATCTACAATCCATTGGTAATCTGCATCCTTGCCTTTGTGCTCACCTAATTCTTCACCCACGATAGAGTGAGTAGGGTAAGACTGTAAAATAGTGTCACGAATTACGGCTTCAGCTTCTTTATCAATATTCGTTACTAAATCGTTAGTGCCTTTTTGTTGCACTTCAACTTTTGATAAATCTTCACTCGCGCGAAGTAAAAGTTTGCCTGCGTTACGCGCAGCGCGAACCGCAATGTTTAACATTGGATGCATGGTTTTACCTTTGGGTTGTAAAAGAACGTTTATATATTTTAAGCCGGCGTATTTTAACGACTTTTGCCACAAAGTAAACAATAAACCCGAAATAGTTTTGAGTGTTTTTTATACACCCTTGTTTGAAAAGAGGTTTAAATTTATTTTTGTTGCTCTTCAGTCCGTTGAATACATCAGTTTATCTGTGATCGCAAATAATGCTTGTGGATGCTTCGCGGTACCAAAGCTCCATAAAAAATGCAGTTAGCTGGTGTTCTATTTCTAGCGCTCTTTCGGTTGGACAAAATAATGTAAAACTAGCCTTAAACTCACCTAAGTCTGTGGTGCTAAAATGAATTTCTGGTTCTGGCCCTGAAATTTTTGCGTCCAATTTTCTTTCAATAATAGAATTATAACGACTAGCAAGATCGTGAAATTCCTCACAGCATTGTTTTGCTTTTTCACTTAAAACGGTGTAAATCGGGTATGGATTGAAGCTCTCTTTACGAACAATAGTGAAATGATGTGTTGTAAATCGCTTGACGAAATTTAAATTTTTTATTGGCTTGGTGATTAGTTTATTATTAGGTATATAAATAGTCTTACGTGAAAACTGGTATGTGTGCATGTCGATCTCATGCATTGTTGTTTTTATCCAGTCAGTTTCTGCTATCTCTCCGTAGTATTCTCCAACCTGCACCCAGTCACCAACCCGAAACGGGCGTGTGGTGACTAAATAGAAAAAGCCAATCACACATTGAATAAACTCTCGTGTAGCAAGCACAATCGCAACAGCAAATGCAGCTATTGATAGGGCAAAATTTTGAATTTCAGTAGACCAAACAAACAGCAGTAACAGTACAGTTACTAAGTTTATAGAGTGCTTAATATTGTGCGAAATGTAACGAATATCTTTTTCTTTTTTCTGTGCTTTATGGCGCGTAAATCTGTCAACCAACACTTTAAGCGTAAACGCAATAGTGATCATTGCTAATGAAATAAGTACCGGATGGAGCAGTATATCAGTATCCATAAATTCCTAATGGGTGGAATGTTAATAAAAAACACTTGAGTATATTAGCTAAATTTTGCAGGTTTAACCATGATGGAGTACTAATAAAGAGGCTAAGATGATGTGCCAAAAAAGGGTAATAAAAAACCTTGTAGTGAAACTACAAGGTTTTTAGACTCTGCCAAAGCCCGAACTATCTCATGGTAACAAACTCTTCCGAGCCTGTAGGGTGAATAGCTACCACTGAATCAAAATCAGCTTTCGTTGCACCCATTTTCATGGCAACAGCGAAGCCTTGGATCATTTCATCTACAGTAAAACCGATACCATGTAGGCCAACAACTTTTTCATCATCACCTGCGCAAACCAGCATCATGTTACATGCTTGGCGGTGCTGAGTAACGGCGGTGTACATAGCAGCAAAGCTAGATTTATACACTTTTACGTTTTCGCTGCCGAATTGCGAAATAGCTTCTTGCTCTGTTAAACCTATCGTACCAATTGGCGGATGGCTAAATACCACTGTTGGCACTAAGCTGTAATCCATTTTTAAATCATCTGGCAGTTCTTTATTAAACAAACGTTCTGATAAAGTACGGCCCGCTTTAACGGCAACCGGTGTCAGCTCTATGCCATTTTCGATAATATCACCCACAGCGTAGACGTTTTCAGCTGTGGTATTTTGATATTCATCAACTTTTACATAGCCGCTTTCATTAACTTCAACGCCGGCAGCTGCAAGGTTAATTTTATCTGTTGTTGGTGTACGGCCAATTGCCCAAATTACTTGATCAACGTTTTGGCTGTAACCGTTTTCAAAGTGAATGGTTAAGCTGCCATCGCTTTGTTTGACTACTTCTTTTGGTGAACATTCGGTATGTAGCGTTGGACCTTCCTTCGCCATAATATCAACAAGTGTGTCGATGATGTATGGGTCAAATGAGCGAAGAGGCTTGTTTTTACGAACAAATAAGTGTGTTTCAGTGCCTAAGCTGTGTAATACGCCTGCAATTTCAACGGCAATATAGCCTGCGCCAATTACGGCCACACGTTTTGGTTGTTCGCTTAATTCAAAAAAACCATTTGAATCAATTCCGTGCTCAGCACCTGGGATATTTGGAATAGTTGGGCGGCCACCTACAGCAACTAAGATATGATCAGCCGTGTATAGCTCGCCGTTTACTTCAACGGTTTTATTATCAACAAACTTAGCAAAGCCATTGATCACAGTCACGCCATTACTGGCTAAGTATTTGTCATAACCTTGGTGGATACGCCCAATATAAGCTTCGCGACTTTCGACTAATTTAGCCCAGCTGAAGCTTTTTAGTTCTACATCGAAGCCATAATCTGGTGCGTAAGCATTAATTGCTTCGGCAATTTGTGCGCCGTGCCACATTACTTTTTTTGGTACGCAACCTACGTTTACACAGGTGCCACCCATGTGTTGTGCTTCAATCAGTGCTACCTTAGCACCGCGCATTGCTGCACGGTTAGCTGAGCCGATACCGCCACTACCGCCACCAATTGCAATGTAATCAAAATGCTGAGCCATTTTTAGTCCTCAAGTTTATATAAAACGTAATAGTTTGATGATAACACAAGGTTGACCCGTGAAAAGCCCCTTGTATTTCAAGCTCTGCGCCCCAATTTAAAAATCATCTTCGAAACGATTTGAGAGCGAACATGAGCGATTTACAAAATAACCCACTAGTAGGCCTTGAGGGCTTGCCACCATTTTCAAAAATTAAGCCCGAGCATGTTGTGCCAGCACTTAAAGCAGGTATTGATGAATGCCGAGCAAAAATTGATGAGGTTTTGGCTAAAAAGTCATTTACTTGGCAAGACTTAGTGTTACCGCTTGAAGAAGTCGACGATAAACTTTCACGCATGTTTTCTCCTGTTTCGCATATGAACTCTGTAGTTAACTCAGATGAACTACGTAAAGAATATGAACAATGTTTACCGCTTATTTCAGAGTACTCAACGTTTGTTGGTCAGCATCAGGGGCTTTACGACGCTTATAATGCACTGTACAACAGCGATGAATTTAAAACTTTGAGTACCGCACAGCAAAAATCAATTACCAATGCATTACGTGACTTTGAGCTTTCAGGTATTGCATTGGCACCCGAACAACAAAAACGTTACGGCGAGATCAGCGCACGTTTGTCTGAGCTTGCTGCTAAATTTGGTAACAATGTGATGGATGCTACGCTTGCATGGCAAAAACATATTACTGATGAAAGTGAACTTGCAGGTTTACCCGAATCAGCATTAGCACTGGCAGCCGATACCGCAAAAAGCAAAGAGTTAGATGGTTGGTTATTCACGTTAGATTTTCCGTCGTATTTACCGGTAATGACTTACGCTGATAACCGCCAGCTGCGTGAAGAAACCTATACGGCATTTGTTACTCGTGCATCAGACAAAGGCCCAAATGCGGGTGAATTTGATAATTCAGCGATTATGAGTGAAGAACTTGCGCTGCGCCATGAACTTGCTCAATTGCTGGGCTTTGAAAGCTACGCTGAAAAGTCACTTGCAACCAAAATGGCTGAAACACCAGAACAAGTGTTTTCATTCTTAGAAGACTTAGCAGCTAAATCAAAACCTCAAGCAGAGCAAGAGTTAGCAGAGCTTCAAGCTTATGCTAAAGAAAAACACGGTATTGATGAGTTAGCTGCGTGGGACTATGGCTATTATGGCGAAAAGTTAAAGCAAGAAAAGTACGCTATTTCAGATGAAGTTCTGCGTCCTTACTTTCCTGCCAATAAAGTGCTCAGTGGCTTATTTGAAACAGTAAATCGTTTATTTGGAATTATCGTAAAAGAAGTTAAGGATTTTGACAGCTATCATAAAGATGTACGCTTTTTTGAGATTTACGATAACAGCAACACCTTACGAGGACGCTTTTATTTAGATTTATACGCACGTGATCACAAACGTGGTGGTGCCTGGATGGATGATTGTATGGGCCGAAAAATTCGTGCCAGTGGCCAGCTGCAAACGCCCGTTGCTTATCTAGTGTGTAACTTTAATAAAGCGGTTGGCGACAAACCTGCATTGTTTACTCACAACGAAGTGACTACTTTATTTCATGAGTTTGGCCACGGTATCCACCATATGTTGACCCAAGTTGAAGCGGCACCAGTTGCGGGTATTAACGGTGTTGCATGGGATGCTGTGGAGCTACCGAGTCAATTCTTAGAAAACTGGTGTTATGAAGAAGAAGCACTTAACTTTATTTCAGGCCATTATGAAACCGGCGAACCACTGCCTAAAGAGTTGCTAGATAAACTGTTAGCAGCTAAAAATTATAATTCAGGCATGCAGATGCTACGCCAAATTGAGTTCTCATTGTTCGACTTTAGAATTCATAATGATTATAAAGCGGGAGAAGAATGTCAAATTCAAGCGCGTTTAGATGAAGTGCGTAGCCACACATCAGTTGTTAAACCGCCAGAATTTAACCGTTTCCAACATGGCTTTAGTCATATTTTTGCCGGCGGTTATAGTGCAGGCTATTACTCATATAAATGGGCTGAAGTGCTATCGGCAGATGCATTTTCACGTTTTGAAGAAGAAGGGATTTTTAACCCTGAAACGGGTCGATCCTTTATGCAGCACATTCTAGAAAAAGGTGGCAGCGAGGAGCCAATGGCATTGTTTAAAAACTTCCGTGGTCGTGAGCCAAGTGTCGACGCATTACTGCGTCATAGCGGTATTGCCGCATAAGTTTAATACTGATATTTAATTTGAGTAAAAAGCGCCTTTTGGCGCTTTTTTATTATTAAACTAATAATTTTTCGCAAAATCAGTGCTCCGTACTATGCTTTTTTAAGTAATAAATAAAAAGGGAATAAGCATGACTAAGCTAGTACTGGCAATTGACGATGATAAATATGTTCACCATATTATAGAAGAGTCACTAGCAGGGTTTTGTAAACTCATACATGCTAAAAATGGTGAAGAAGGGCTCAGAAAAGCGATAAAATATAACCCTGATATTATTTTACTTGATGTTGAAATGCCGGGAAAGTCAGGTTACGAGGTATGCACAGAGCTCAAATCACTTGAGCAAACAAAAGAAACGCCGGTGATGTTTTTATCTGGTAAAAGTGAGCTACCGGAGCGAGTTAAAGGCTATAACTCTGGAGCTGCTGATTATATCGTTAAGCCATTTAACGGCGAAGAATTAATGGCGCGGATCCGTGTTTTATATCAGTATCGACAGCACTCAATTAAGCTTAAAAGTGATGTAGAGCGCGCGCAAATAACCGCGGAATTAGCAATGACTGATTCGGGTGATATGGGGCGAATAATGCGTTATGTTGGGCAGAGTTATCATGCTCATGATGTGAAATCCCTATCAACGTACTTTTTTGAATTTTTCAGGCCTTTTAATTTAGAGGTAGTCATTGCTTATTGGCATCAGGAGGTTGGTATATTTTGTAGTGATGAAGGCGGGGTTTGCCCTCTTGAACAAGAGCTACTAGAAAAGCACCGTCACGCTAATCGATTCGTTGATTTTAGCAGTCGCACTATAATTAACTATCCTAAAGTGTCGATTTTAATAAAAAAATATGCCGCTAGATGATGCTGCATTGTATGGTCGCTATAAAGACCTATTTCCGCATATTTTAGAAGTCACGAATGCTAAAGTTCAAGATATGGAAGTTAACGAAAGGGCTTTATCTCAAGCACATAGTGTCAGTAATGCGTTTGCTGAACTTTCAACAAAAATGTACGACAATAGTGACGCTAGAGAATTGGCCGTAACCAAACTGGCGGTTCAATTAGCTGAAATCCGTAAAACCATCGAGCAAAAGCCTGAGCTTAAATATAATCAAGAGTTGGTTTTTCATTTAGAGCAGTTAGAACAAACACAATCTGAATTTTCATCTTTAAATGAAGAGCTAGCATTTATAAAGTATCAGCTTAATCACATTATTGAATCACGAAATGAGCTGGTGATAAGCTTAAGTAAGATCGCAAATCCAGAGCATACACAAGAGGTAACTTCACAAACTGATATTGAGCTATTTTAGTGCTATAGCGGGCAGCTCTTGATATACTCTGCAGGCTATTTTTGGTCGGAGTTAGTTTTGGTTATACAGTGTCCTTTTAAAGAAATGCGTTCTTATCTTACTGAAGTAGAGCAGCGATTTGGTTTAGAGCAGTGGGCTGCACAACAACACGGTTTTTCTTTGCATTATGATGATCAGGGGCTTAGCTTACGTAAAACTGATGAGCCAAAATTGGGGGCTATTAGTGTTGACTTTGTTACTGGGGCTGCGGCACATAGACGCAAATTTGGTGGTGGTAAAGGACAGTCCATAGCAAAGGCGGTAGGTTTAAATAAAGGCGCAACACCGGTGGTGTTAGATGCAACTGCAGGGCTTGGTCGAGATGGTTTTGTATTAGCTTCTCTTGGCTGTAAAGTTATTTTACATGAGCGTCACCCAGTTGTAGCTGCCCTTTTATATGATGGCTTACAGCGTGCATATGATGATCTTGAAATTGGCGCCTGGATGAGTGAAAACATGAGCCTAGTGTTTGGTTCAAGCCATACATTACTTGCTCAATGCGAAAGTATGCCTGATGTTGTTTATCTTGATCCTATGTTTCCTCATCGTGAAAAATCAGCATTAGTTAAAAAAGAAATGCGTGTATTCCAAGAGTTAGTCGGCGCTGATACAGATGCTGATGATTTACTCGAATTTGCCTATCCCCTTGCCAGTAAAAGAGTTGTGGTAAAGCGCCCTGATTATGCACCATTTTTAAATGATAAAACTCCTAGCATGCAAATAAAAACAAAGAAGAACCGTTTTGATGTCTATGTGAAAGCGGCCATGATCTAATCGTTTAGTATTTAAAATAAATGCTAAATGACCAACATGTAGTAACTTCATGCTGGTTTTCATTAAACCGTCATAAATAGTTAATATTCTACGCGCGCAGTTAAACGAGGGAGTTCTTTTATGCGCGTGTCATCATTTACCCGGTTATTGGCAATTTTACTAGCCTTAGCCAGTATACTCTTAGGAGCTACCCTGTTCTGGGCCAGCCAAACCTTAGTCAAACTTGAACAACAAGACCAATCATATAACCAATTAAAAAATAAGATTTTGGTCGACCTTGAAGGTTTGCTGGAAGATTACTTAGCTAAGGGAGATAGCTTGTACTTAGGTCAAGCATCTGAACTTATTAGTGAAGTAAAGCGAACGGATCTTAATGTATTACCCAGCAATTTAAAGCAGCGACTAGATGTTTTACTTACCCAGTTAGACACTGATATTAATGGTAAATACCGAGCGCTAGGTAAGCTCTCTGGTAATGAGACTGCATTGCTTGATAATGCATTACGGCAAATGGCAGGCTCCGCCTCTTCTTTGATTAATTATGCGAACAAAGCGCAGCAGCAGGGCCGATTTGAGCAGCGATATTACTCTTTAGCGAGCGACTATTATAGTGAAGTGACCTCGCTGTCTTTATTTACTTATCAGCTAATTATTGGTTTTGATCAAGACACTCAAGATAGCTTAATGCAAAGCGTGGCTAATCTAAATAGTCTAGCAAAGCAGATTGATACTTTGGAGAATCTCGGCGTTATGAGCGAAGTCGATGAAGATGCCCTCTTTTTTGGTGCGCAAGCAGAAGATTTAGCCGATGAAATTAAAGCAGAGTTAAGCAGTTGGCCGAATCGCTACCCGAGAGACTTAGCCAGCACCATTGAGCAAGCTCAGCAACGGCAAATAGGAATAGAGGAGCTGCGTAAACAAATTACCTTGTTGTCTGATACAGTGATCAATGCCGAGCAGCAATTAAGTGCAGAGCAAGCAACGTTAAAAAGGCAGGTGCTGGTTGTGTTTGCGATAGCGATTAGTTTGTTAGTTATTTTGGCTATTGGTGTTTATATCGTTCAACGAAATCAGGTACTTAACCCCTTAAGGCAACTTCGTGATGGTTTTGCTTTTTTAATCGAAAGTAATGAACTTAAAAATATAGAAAGTAATAACCCTAAAACAGAAGTAGGGGAAATTGCCGCTTATTTTAACTTGTTAATTGAGCGGCAACGCGGCGAGGCGGATGAGCGCGCACAAATGCTTAAGGTAATAAATGACTTTATGCAGGAGATGAGTGAGCATTTACATACTATTAGTCAGCAAACCAATGATAGTCACCAGCAAGTTGAGCAAAACCAAGCTCTATTGAGTAATATTCAGCATATAGGCGACCAGGTAAATAATATTAATAGCCAAGTAGCGGATAATGCAAAGCAAACATATGCGGCTATGGAACAGAGTTTAGGTTTTGCAGAAAACATGCTCAGTGCCAGCTCTCATACTCAACAGCGTGTTGATGGTGGTCTCAAAAGCCTGCAAGAGCTACTAAGTGGTGTACAAGATGTAGGACAGGTTATTGAGGTTATTCGCACCATTGCAGAGCAAACAAATTTATTAGCTTTGAATGCGGCGATTGAATCTGCACGTGCAGGTGAGCATGGCCGAGGTTTTGCGGTAGTGGCAGACGAAGTACGTAAGCTTGCTCGTCAAACACAGGGCTCGTTGAGTGATATAAACGATCAATTAAATTTGTTAAGCGAAAACTCGACTATGGTATCGACTCAAATATCAGCACTTGCTGATGATGCTCAGTTACAAACGGATAATGCGCAGGATCTTAAACGTAACTCTGAAGGAGTGGCCAGCAATGCTCAAGATGCTAATAAAGTGGCGTTTGATGCAATGGAGTTGGCTAAACAGCAAAATGCATTATTAGAGAATTTTAGTGAGTCGATGCAGAACATGAAAGGGCAAGTCAGTGAATCAAGTCATTTAGTCGAAGATATTCATCAACGCTTACAGCAACAGATGCAAACCATTCGTGGTAGCTTAGGGTTATAAAATTTATAAGCAGATTAAAGTTTAATGCCTTTAATCTGCTAACAGAAATTACATCATGGTGTCTTTTAAGTATTGAAATAGCTCTTTATAGCTTCGAGCTGGCTTTTCAGCTTTTACTTCTTTCGCTGCGTTTCTTACTAGTTGACGCATTTTTTGGCGCTCAAGGGCCGGATATTGCTCAATCGTTTCATTGATTAGATCATCGCCTTGTACAATTAAGTCGCTGCGTAACTGCTCAATCTTTTTGATCATTACTTCGGCTTGATTGTTTTTATTAAGCATAATATCGATGATGGCTTTGATCTCATCGATATTTTCAACGGTACGTAGCGTTTTAGCGATGTAATTTAGGTGACGGCGATAAGCATCACTTTTATTACTGATCTTATCGGCAACGACCATCGCGGCTTTTAAATCATCATTGAGAGGTAAGCGCTCGCGTTGCTTTTTGCCCATTTTTGCAATATCAGAACCTAACTGATGAAACTCTTGCGCATCACGCTTAAGCTCACTTTTCGATACGTAAATAATTTCTTCTTCAATTTCAGCAGGGTTGCCTTTTTTCTTCGCCATGGGGTGCTCATATAAGATCGTTAACTGGAACCATTATACTTGATTCTTTTAATGATTAATATTAGCTGATGCAATGCACTGGGTGTGTTAGCATTTAAACTATATTAAAAGTGATAGCCGCGCAGGACCTACGAACATGAAAAGCCAACAGCAAGATCCTATTTATACACAAATTTCTCAAGTAAAAGACGCCGTAGCAGAAGTGTTAGAACACGCAAAAAAAACTGGGTGCAACAGGTGCTGAAGCGGCCATGTCGAGCACCTCAGGTTTATCTGTCAGCACTCGCATGGGCGAAGTTGAAACCATTGAATTTAATCAAGATGGCGGCTTAGGCATCAGTGTTTATGTCGGCAACCATAAAGGCTCTGCTTCTACAGCAGACCTAAACCCGAAAACTTTGCGCACTGTAGTTGAAAAAGCCATCGATATTGCCAAGTTTACTTCTGATGATCCGCATAACGGGGTGGCAGATAAGGAACTATTAGAGTTTGCACCGCTCGATCTCGATTTATATCATCCTTGGGATGTTAGTCCAGAGCAGGGTATTGAGCTTTGTCATAGTGCAGAGCAAGCTGCGCTTAATGCCGATGAGCGCATTGTTAATTCAGACGGAGCGAGTTTTTCATCTCACCAAGGCCTGCGCGTGTATGGTAACAGCCACGGTTTAATTGCTGGTTACCCGCGTACGCGACATAGCATCAGTACTATGGTTATTGGTAAAGATGGCGAGCAAATGCAGCGTGATTCAGCGTATACCCTGTCTCGTGAACAAAGTGGTTTGAAAGATGCTGCAGCAGTAGGGCTTGAGGCCGCAAGTGAAACGTTAGCTAAATTAAATAGCCAAAAATTGGGCACGATGAAAGTGCCAGTTATCTTTCGTGCTGATATTGCTAATTCATTATTTGGCCATTTAGTATCTGCAATTGGTGGCGGTGCTTTGTATCGTAAATCGAGCTTTTTAATGGACAGCCTAGGTACGCAAGTATTTAGTGATGTTGTTAATATTTCTGAGCGTCCTCACCTTTTAAAGGGGCTCGCATCGACACCTTTTGATAGTGAAGGGGTGAAGACCATTGACCGTGAAATTATTCAAGGCGGTGAATTACAAACTTATCTATTAGCCAGCTACGCAGCTCGAAAAATGAATATGACGCCGACAGGTCATGCCGGTGGTATTCATAATTGGCTTGTTGAGCAAACTCACCAAGACTTAGCACAGTTACTAAAAACCATGGGCACAGGTTTATTAGTGACAGAATTAATGGGGCAAGGCGTAAATACTGTAACTGGCGATTACTCACGTGGCGCGGCAGGTTTTTGGGTTGAAAATGGTGAAGTACAATACCCTGTGAGTGAAATTACCATAGCAGGCAAGCTGCAAGATATGTTTAAAGCAATTGTTGGCTTAGGTGGCGATATAGAACGCCGTGGCGGGATTCAAACAGGCTCAGTGCTGATTGAAGAAATGCAAGTAGCGGGAAGCTAGCCGTAAGTTAAAGGCTATAAACTACATGACTAGGTTCTAGGGCCTAAAACCTAGTTCCTAGAGCCTAATACCTTTCATTTATAAAAACACTTTACCTCAACTTAACTTTAGGTTTTAAGCTAGCTTTAACTACTTAAATAAAGGAATTTTATTATGTATTTAGAGCACGTAAATTTAGTTGTTGATGACGTTGACGCAATGCTGCACTTTTATAAAGCAGCATTTCCACATTGGTATATCAGAAGTCAGGGTAAAAGTGCTTGGCATGGGAAACCACGACAATGGCTGCATTTTGGCGACGATTATCACTACTTAGCATTAAGTGATAATGGAGAGCAAAGAAATCGAGACTTAACTGGCCACCAGGTCGGCTTGGCACACTTTGCATATGTTACAAATGACATCGCAGCTGTTATTAATCGTTTAGAGCTTGCGGGCTACAGTATTGATAAAGCAGGCGCAGAAAACCCTTTTCGTAAAAATGTGTATTTTATTGACCCTGCCGGTTTTGAAGTTGAGTTTGTTGAGTACCTCAGTGACATACCCAAAGAGCGTAATAATGATTTTTGATTCAACACTATTAATCAAGGCTGAAGCGAGTTCCTACGTTATATTGCCATGTAGGAGAGCGCTTTAGCGCCGAAACGTTGGGCACGGGGTTTAAACCATAAACCCAACCTAGCAGCATGCTTTAAGATTTATTCATATCTTTCCAGCTGGTTTTTAGGCTATTGGCAAAGGAGATAAACTTTTCTTTAATGGTACGTTTTACTTTGATCTCTACTGAACCGAGAATCACTTTACCTTCTATAGTTATAGTAGGGCCATGAAGTTTGTTAAGCGATACAGATTTGTTTTCAACACTGCCAACAACACTAAATATTTTAGACACCACATTCACATGTTCTGGCACGTATATCTCATCGCTACCTAATAAACAGTTAACGTGTAAAGTAATGTGCTGGTGTTGAAATATTGCATCGGTAAAATCTAATTCAATCGAACCCAATAGATTCGTTATATGAATTTCTTTGGGTACGACCCATTGGCCACTACGTTCATTGGAACCTAATATACTCCTTAAGTGTAATGCTTCGTCTTGGCTTTGGTTACTATAGTGAGGACTAAACTGTGCACGCTTTTCATTTTGGTAACTAGTATCAGCTTTTAAATCTAAATCACTTACTAGCTCCATTAATACTAAGTTATCTGTTGCGGCCATTGCTTGGTCTAAGCGACGTTCGAATGCTTCTGCAGATATAATCCCATGACTGTAGTTATAGATTAATTGATCAATAACTTGTTCGCGTACTTGTTCGATTGGGCGATCTTCTATTTTAACTGTCATGATGGTATCCCTATATAATGGCTGTATTATTTTTCTACTTCGATAACTAAAGCAAAGCTCAGGCCAATAATTAACTTATTAAAATTCAGTTGCTTATTTCCCACTCTCAATTTTTTAATAGTAATATTAACGACAGATTAATAAAAACAACGACTAAATGGTAAATCTGACACAAGCAGAACAAATTACCGAATTGTTTGTAAATTATTACCAAGTGAATATCGCTATAAAATACCACCTCACCATAAGTCTTTGATTTAAATAAAATTAAAAGTTGGCTTGATGTTCGCATTAACCTAAGTGTCTTTAATCAAAAGGAGAAAGATTATGAAAACATTTAACAAATCTATGATTGCGGCTTTAGTTCTTGGTACAACAGCTATGGGTGCACAAGCAAGCAGCTGGGAAAATGAAAGTAAAGATGCTTGGATTGATGGTAAGGCGGAAACAGTTCTTTTAATGAACACTAATCTTAACAACTTTGACATTAACACTGACGTAAAAAATGGCAAGGTTGTGCTAACCGGTAAAGTCGAAAGCGACTTAGATAAAGAGCTTGCTGAAGAGCTTGTATTAAGCCTTGATGGTGTAAATGATGTTGATAACGAACTGACTGTCGTTAAAAATGTTGATACCGATCACAAACGTATGAAATCTGATGTTGATGACACTGAAAGCGATTTGACAGACGCAAAAATTAGTACTGTGATCACGACACGCTTCTTATTTAATTCAGAAGTTGGCGGTACAGATATCGACGTAGATACTGATAAAGGTGTAGTTACACTTAAAGGTACTGTTGAGTCAGAAGCTGAAAAACAACTAGCGATGAAAATTGCTAAAAATGCTGAAGATGTTCGCAATGTAGTTGATGAGCTAACTGTTGTTGCTGAATAATTACTTATTATGAAATGCCCAGCTAGGCTGGGCTTTCTTATGCATTTTAACAAATTGGCAAGGAGCGATAACAATGGATTTAATACGAATTATCTTATCAGTGTTGATCCCACCACTTGGTGTTTTTTTACAAGTTGGTTTAGGGGCACAGTTTTGGATTAATATTTTGTTAACATTACTAGGGTATATTCCTGGTTTAATTCATGCGATTTACATAATCGCCAGACGTTAATTAAGTCTTTGCAATGCAAGTCTTACAAGGAGGAACTATGGAACATGTACAAAAGGACTCTCAGCAAAGAAAAGCTGAATGTGCAACGGCTTTATGGACAGCTAAGCAGTGGAAGCAATTTATGGATTCATGAGCAAGGATTGAATGTAGCACGATGGATGTGACAAGGATTGAATGTAGCACGATGGATAAGTGACAAGGATTGAATGTATCACTATGGATTAGTGCAAGGAAGAACAAACTATATGGTTAGCTGTTGTATCAGTAGTTTTAGGATAAATTAGCGGATAATATTGTGGTTTCACATGGATAAATAAGGAGATTACTAGGATGGTAACTATCAAATCATAAGTGCATGCTTATCTAATGAGAGCATGCACTTATGAATACTTCTTAAAACGATTTAATTAAAAAGAACCTTGAACCTAAATAAGTAACCAAGTCGCAGTACCTAAAAAGGCGAATATACCAACAATATCTGTGATTGTTGTTAATACAACACTGCCTGCGAGTGCAGGATCAATTTTCATTTTTTTAAGTAGTAATGGAATACTAGCACCCGCAATACCTGCAGCAACCAAATTCATAAACATAGCAAACGCTAAAACGCCACCCAGTTTAAAAATCCCATTGCCAAATAGCAACAACACCGGCTATTAAGATAGACCAAACCATACCGTTTATTGCACCAATTGCGAGCTCTTTTAACATTAAAAAGCGTTGGTTTGTTTGATTGATGTGACCCACAGCAATACCGCGGATCACTAAAGTTAAAGTTTGGCTACCTGCAACGCCACCCATTGAAGGCACTATGCCGTTAAGTACCGCAAGGATTGGCAATATGGCCAAGGTATTTTCGAAAAAACTCGCTACGATAGCGGCCAGAAGAGCTGTTAATAAGTTTACACCTAACCACACAGAACGCTTCTTCGAACTTTTTAATATGGGAGCGAAGGTATCTTCTTCATCATCAAGACCGGCTAAGCTTAACAAGCTGTGTTCAGCATCTTCACGGATTACATCTACAATGTCATCGATTGTGATACGGCCAAGCAAATGGTCATTATCATCAACGACGGGTGCCGATATCCAATTGTGTCGCTCGAATAGTTGGGCAACTTCGCTTTCATCCATGGCGATTGAAATTGATTCGCAGTCTTCATCCATTAAGTTGCGAATGATTTTGTCTGGCGGGTTAGTTAAAAGCGTTGTGAGTGACATAGCACCGAGAAAACAATTGTGTTTATCTACAACGTATAAGTCATCGGTACCTTCAGGTAACTCTCCGCGTAGGCGTAAATATCGAAGCACCACATCAATTGTAACGTCAGGACGAATAGTCACCGTATCCGTATTCATAAGAGCACCAGCAGAGCGCTCTTGATAAGAGAGAGCTTGTGTTGCACGCTCTCTATCTTGGCTATCCATGGCCCCAACTACGTCTTGGTAGACGGTATCAGGTAGACTTCTTAAAACCTCCCCTAAGTCATCATGACTCATGTCTTCTGTCGCCGCAGCTATATGCTCTGGCTCCATTTGCGCGATGATACCTAATCGTACGTCTTCAGAAAGCTCCTCTAAGACATCACCTTGTACATCAGGATCAACTAATTGCCAGAGTAGTTTACGGATCTTGTGCGGGGAAGATTCGAGTAATAATGCTGTGTCACAAGGAGCTGTTTTTGCCAACATTCGCCTAACTTGAACAAATTGACCACTATTGAGTGACTTGGTCACTTGTTTTAGTTGTTGTAGTGGGTAATCTTGTTCAAAAGCTTCAGGCATTGGCGTCCTTAGGTTACAAATTTTATTGGGTAGGGTGATAGTAAGCTAGAATTTTTTGCTTTCCTATCGTTATTTAGTTTAACGCAATTTTAAAAAAAGTGCGCTATTCATGCTCATGAAAGCGCTGTTCGATTAGCTCACCTATTGCCGCTAATGCCGGCTTGGCGTCTGGCCCTTCACAGACTACTTTAACTTCTTTACCTTGGCTGCTTTCAAGTAGCATTAAAGCTAAAACGCTGTCACCAGCAGCTTGTTTATCGTCTTGATATAAGGTAATAGTCGCGTCAAACTTCAGCGCGAGCTGAGCTAAAACGCTGGCAGCTCGTGCATGTAATCCTAATTTATTTTTGATTAAAAAAGTGTCTTCTAAATGCATATCAAAGCCTATAGCAGATATTATTCTTGTTCACGATGACGGATTTTTACATTGCTATGACTCATTGCAAAACTTTCACCTATAGTTTGCGCCAAGTAGACAGAGCGGTGTTGCCCGCCGGTACAACCAATAGCAATAGTTAGATAGCTGCGGTTATTACGCTCTAAGTGAGGCAGCCAAGTTTGTACAAAGGTCTGAATCTGCCAAGTAAACTTTTGTACTATGCTGTGGCTAGCTAAATAGTCTTTTACTGGTTGATCTAGGCCTGTAAGTGGCTTTAGCTCAGGCTCCCAGTGTGGGTTTGGTAAAAATCGGGCATCAAATACGTAATCAGCTTCTTTAGGGATACCGTGCTTAAAACCAAAAGATTCAAAAGTGATAATTAACTTTTTATCTTTTTTACCTAAAATCTTCTCACGAATTGATTCTGCTAATTGGTGAACGCTCAACTCTGTTGTATCAAGAATAAAATCAGCACGAGTGATCAATACATCAAGCAATACTTTTTCTTGTTTGATGGCTAAATCAAGGGGCAGAGAATCTAACGATAAAGGGTGCAAACGGCGAGTTTCAGAAAAGCGTTTGATCAGCGTTTGGTCGTCACTGTCTAAATAAAATAAAGTTGGGTTTGCAAAGCCAGGTAAATACTCAAGAATGTCATTAAACTCTTCTTGTTCTTTTGGCAGATTGCGCACATCAATACTAACTGCTGTTTTATCATAGTTATCAGAAACGCTTCGTACGAGTGAAGGCAGCAAGTTCACAGGAATATTATCAACACAATAATAACCTAGATCTTCTAATACGCGAAGGGCAACAGATTTACCAGAACCTGAACGCCCACTGATGATAATTAACTCCATGTAATGACTCCTTCACTTTCCTAAGACAGCTCGACAATAACTTGGTATAAGTCGTGGTCAGATTTAGCGCTACGTAATTGTTTACAAAAAATCTTTATCGTTAAGTTTATCAGCAATTGTGGCCAAGGTCTTTAAATGAAGTTGGCTGTCACCATCAGGTACGATGAGTGCCACAAATATATCTACAGGACGGTTATCAATCGCATCAAAGTTAATGGGCGTTTCGCTCACTAGTATCAGTGCTAATGGAGTATCAACACCCGTTATTCTACCGTGAGGAATAGCAATTCCACGGCCAATACCTGTGCTACCTAATTTTTCTCGATTAAGTAACGAGTTAAGAATTTCTTGTTCTGAAAGGTGAGGGAGTTGTTCATGAGCCAACTGGCTAATAAATTCTAAAATTCGTTTTTTGCTATTAAAAAGGACCGCAGCTTTACTGCAGTCCTTACAAGTAAGTGAACTTAGTTTCATAATATTAGTGTCGAGCGTGCTTCTCTTTGTGTTTGATAACTTGACGGTCTAGTTTATCTATTAGGGCGTCAATCGCAGCGTACATGTCTTGATGTTCGGTTGAAGCAAATAAATCAGCACCACTGAGGTGTATTGTGGCTTCTGCTTTTTGGCTTAGCTTTTCTACGTCTAAAATGACGTGCACGTTGTTTATATGATCAAAGTGCCTTTCAAGCTTTGCAAACTTATTGTGTACATAGTCTCTAAGTGAATCGGTAATTTCTACGTGACGACCAGTTAAATTCAGTTGCATAAGCATTTTCCTTCTTTGTTTTTTTACGCCTTAAATCAAACTCTTTCTTTGATTCGACGGTGGAATAGCCAGTGACTCGCGATATTTTGCAATTGTACGTCTAGCTACTTTGATACCTTGCTCTGCCAATATATCTGCAATTTTGCTATCACTCAATGGTTTCGCTGAGTTTTCTGCGCTAATTAATTTTCTAATTAATGCGCGGATCGCTGTAGATGAACATTCACCACCGTTTTCAGTGCTCACATGGCTTGAGAAAAAATACTTTAACTCAAAAATCCCTCTTGGGGTGTGCATGTACTTTTGCGTGGTAACACGTGAGATGGTTGATTCATGCATCTCTACCATTTCAGCAACATCGTTTAATACCATAGGGCGCATTGCTTCAGGGCCATGCTCAAAGAACCCTTGTTGCTGTTGAACGATACAGTTGGTTACTTTAAGTAATGTGTCATTACGGCTTTCTAAACTTTTTATAAACCACTTTGCTTCTTGCAAGTGGGAGCGAATAAATTGGCTGTCGCTACTCGATTTAACCGAGCGAGACATAGCTGCATATTGGCTGTTTACTCTAATTTTAGGCATGCTATCGGGGTTTAACTCAACAACCCAACGGCCTTTAATTTTCTTTACTGAGACATCTGGAATAACGTATTCAGACTCTTCACGTACGATGCTATCCGCAGGCTTTGGGTTTAGACTGTGGATGAGTGTCATCACTTCTTTAAGTTCATCTTCCTTAAGCTTAGTCTTTTTCATCAAAGTGCGATAGTCACGACTGGCCAATAAATCGATGTGTTCAGTTAAAATCATTTTTGTCTCGCTAATCCAAGGAGTTGCGGGGTCAAATTGATTTAGTTGAATACATAAACATTCTTGCAAGCTGCGTGCACCAATACCAATTGGGTCAAACAGTTGAATACGTTTTAAAACGGCTTGCACTTCATCAAGCTCAATTTCTTCTTCGTTATTATCTTTATTTAGGCTCTCTGCAATGTCTTCACAACTTAGAGTTAAAATACCTGACTCGTCGATAGCTTCGACAATGGCAATAGCGATCGCCTCGTCGGTCGGACTAAATGGGGTGAGCTGTAACTGCCACATAATATATTCATGCAAGGTTTCGGTTGAAGCACCTTGATAAATAGATTCATCTTCAGGCATCGGGCCTGATGAGCTGGCAGGAGCAGCACTCATGTACTCATCCCAGGTCACATCCATAGCCATGTCATCACTTACTGTGTCTTTATTAAGTGCTTCGCTGCTTTCTTGTTCGTATTCGCTGGGTGTTTCATCGGCTGAGGCACTTACTGTGACATCGTCAGTGTCTTGTTTTTGTTCATTTTTGCCAGCCGTTTCATCACCAAACTCTTGCTCTTCGACCTCAAGTAATGGATTGCTGTCGAGTGCTTCTTGAATTTCTTGCTGGAGATCCAATGTACTTAACTGCAATAAGCGAATTGCTTGTTGCAGTTGTGGTGTCATTGTAAGTTGCTGGCCCATGCGCAGCTGGAGTGATTGCCTCATTTATCTCTAACAATCCTTTTATTGTGTTGTCATAATTTAGTTTAGCAGATAGTTAGCTGAGTGTTGCTTTATAGCCTAAATTGCTCACCCAGATATACATCGCGAACTGTTTGGTTGGCAAGTACATGCTCAGGAGTTCCTGATGCAATTAACTCCCCATGAGAAACTATGTAGGCTTTTTCACAAACATCAAGGGTTTCTCTTACATTATGGTCGGTTATTAGTACACCGATGCCACGGTTTTTAAGGTGCTCGATAATCTTCTTTATATCTAACACTGAAATGGGATCAACACCAGCAAAAGGCTCATCTAATAGGATAAATTTAGGATTTGCGGCTAAAGCACGCGCAATTTCAACACGGCGGCGTTCACCACCTGACAATGCCATGCCTTGACTATCACGAATGTGTTGAATGCTAAATTCATCAAGTAGGCTATCTAAGGCTTCTTCACGGGCTGTTTTATTTAGCTCTTTACGGGTTTCTAAAATCGCCATCAGGTTTTGGTAAACGGTCAATTTACGAAAAATAGATGACTCTTGTGGTAAGTAGCCAATACCCAAGCGAGCACGGCTGTGCATGGGTAATAATGTAATATCGTTATCATCAATACTAATTTTACCTTTATCGCTGGGCACTAAGCCAACAATCATATAAAAAGTGGTGGTTTTGCCTGCGCCATTAGGACCTAGCAGACCAACAATACTCCCAGCGCTAACTTCTAAGCCAACACTTTTTACAACTTGGCGGCCCTTGTAGCTTTTTGCTAAAAACTCGGCTTTTAATGTACTCATGGCTGGCCTTTTGATTTTTTGCTATCGACAGGTACTAAAATTGTATGCACGCGGTCATTTGAGTCTTCGCCTCTTTCAGCACTTATTAGCTGCTGTTCCATATCGTAGGTGATGCTTTTAGCGTTAATTTTTTGCCCTGCTTGGGTTACTTTCGCATTACCTATTAAAGTTAACAGGCGCTTTGCTACATCGTAACGAACTTCATCAGCACTGGCGCTCATTAGAGTGCCATCGGTTTGTTTTTCTTCAAAGTATGCAGGTTTGCCTGTGGCCACGAGTAACTGTTTATTATCGCCTAAGTCTTCACGTTTATGTACTTCGAGGCGATCTGCTTTAATTCGGCGGTTACCATGGATAATTTCAACGTTTTTTTCAAAAATACCGACATTAGATTTAAGCTGAGCTTGTTGTTTATCAGCGCTGATTGATACCTGATCGGCCGGTGGTGTTGTATCTTGGGCAAGGCTCGAAAATGCAATGAGTAAGCTTGGAATGATAAATATGTTGGCTAGTTTATTGGTCATAATATATGGTTCGCGTATGGTTAATTAGTTCTATTACTTCGGCTTTTAAGTCGGCTTGTAATCCGCGCCCAGTAATTTTTAAATTAGGGCCGACCAACTCTACAGGTTGTTCTGAACTCATTGTTTGAAGTTCAATATCAACTTGGATGTTATCGGCATTAATGTGATCTATCATGGCATTATCTGTGAGATTTTTCGCCGTCACATTGCCTTCTAAAACCAGCTGGTTATTTTCATATAATGTGGCTTCAGCTGCATTAATTTGCCACATTTGTTCTTGATTATATAAGGTGAAAATAGGTTCTTCAAAGTACGTGAATCCTAACTGCTGATATAGTTCCATTTTAGCAGCGGTCACTTTGTGGCTTATTTTACCTTGCTCATCAAAGGCTGTTTGTTTTAATGCCACTGCTGTGTAGTCGGGCTTGGCAATAACATCTTCTTCAACGAGCTGTTGTGTGTTTGCTTGGTTAAAGTATGGATACCAAAGCCAAACCATACAGCCAATAAATAATACGCTTAATATTAAACGCGCACTATTCATGAGCTGGTGCCTTCGCTAGTCAGCGATTTGCCATTTTCTAGCATTAATAAATCAGTGAGTTCTCGCACTGCGCCAAATCCACCCGGTAGCATAGTGGTATAATGCGATACGCGTTTGATTAACGGGTGGGCGTCGTTCACCGCTACTGCAAAGCCAACTTGCTCCATGACTGGGAGATCTGGGCCGTCATCGCCAATATAGGCGATTTGCTCATCGGTTAAGCTCAGTTTATCTTTAAGTTCTTGATAGGCTTGCAGCTTATTTTCTTGACCTTGATATATATGTTGTACTGTTAGGCTAGTCATGCGCTGCTGAACTATCTGTGAATGACGACCTGTGATCACAGCAACTTCAAAACCACTGTTGATAAGTGCTTTGATGCCAAAACCATCTTTGGTATTAAATGCTTTTAATTCTTCGCCTTGATTACCTAAGTAAATTCGACCATCAGAAAATACCCCGTCAATATCGCAGATCAGTAATTTTATTCTTTTAGCGCGAGTTTGAGCATCTAAGCTCAATGGTTGGTATAAGTCAGCAAATTGCATTTTATAACACTCCTGCTTTGAGCAAGTCTTGCATATTTAATGCACCAATAGGGTGCTGGTTTTCGTCAATTACAATAAGACCGTTAATACGTTTACGTTCCATAATATTAAGCGCTTCGGCGGCAAGCATATCCGCAGTTGCCGTGGTGCACGAACGTGTCATGACTTCACTAATAAGCGTGCTATGTATATCGATACGTTGCTCTAAAATACGGCGTAAATCACCGTCAGTGAACAAACCATTGAGTTGGCCAAGGTTGTTTACAATTGCTGTCATGCCTAGGCCTTTGGCTGACATTTCTATTAAAGCGTCTTTAATGCATTGCGTGTCTTTAATAATAGGCGTTGAGGCACCATCATGCATTAAATCTTTTAAGCACAGTAACAAGCGTTTGCCTAAACTGCCGCCTGGGTGTGATAGTGCGAAATCGTCGGCTGTGAAACCTCGTGTTTCAAGTAGGGCGACGGCTATTGCATCTCCCATTGCAAGTGTTGCTGTGGTGCTGGCTGTTGGTGCAAGGCCAAGAGGGCAAGCTTCTTTAGATACTTTAATGCATACATGAGCATCAGCCCAATTTGCCATTGACGATGTTGGGTTGCTGGTCATTGCGATCATTTTAGCGCCAATGCGTTTAATCACTGGGATTATATTGAGCACTTCACTGGTTTCGCCAGAATTAGATATCAGCATGACTACATCATCACGGGTGATCATGCCTAAATCACCGTGGCTCGCTTCACCAGGGTGAACAAAAAAAGCTGGTGTGCCGGTGCTTGCTAATGTGGCAGCAATTTTATTGCCAATATGGCCCGATTTGCCCATGCCGACAACGATAATTCGGCCTTGGCATTGATACATCAACTGACAGGCCTGGTTAAAGTTTTCGTCTAGGTATTGAGCTATATCAACAAGGGCTTGACGTTCAATATCAAGTACTCGTTTTCCTTGTTCAATAAAATTTAACTGCGTCATTGTGTTGTCCAATTTATTCGGTATTAAGCTACTTGGCTAAAAATATAACCTTGATAAGCAACAAATGCGGCTAATAATAAGCCACCTTCAACTCTATTAATACGGCGTGCCCCACGAAAACTCAAGGACATAGCGATTAATGCGATGGTGGCACCTATCATAATTAGCGCGTCACGGTTTGCCGCTGAGGGGTCAATAATCGAAGGATTTATAATCCCCGCTAATGGTAAAACGGCTAGTAAGTTAAAAATATTAGAGCCAACAATATTACCCAATGCTAAGTCGTCTTCGTTTTTTAGCACCCCTGCAATACAAGCTGCAAGTTCAGGCAAGCTGGTACCGATAGCAATAATAGTCAAGCCGATGACTAAATCGCTTAAGCCAAAATACTTTGCAATATCAACAGCTGAACCAACTAAAAAGTGAGAGCTTAAAGGAAGTACGACCATGCCGACAACTAGCCAAAATAGTGCTGACTTGGTTGGAACATTATCTGGCACATCATCACAGGCTTCACTAACAAATGGGTCATCGGCTTGGTTCTTAGCGCGAATCGAAATTATGATAAGCCCAGCAATAAAAACAATAAATGCAATTAGTAGCGCAATGCCTTCGGCAAACGAGAAGTAGTTATCTGAAAACACATACCAAGCAGCAATCGAAATAAGTAACACTAGCGGCATTTCTCGCTTGAGTGTTGTTGAAGATACCGAAAGCGGGCGTAACAATGCGGTAATGCCTAATACCAACAAAATATTAGTGATATTTGAACCGACTGCATTGCCAACTGCAGTATCCGTTTTACCGGCAAGGGCGGCGGAGGCCGAAACCATCATTTCAGGCGCTGATGAGCCCATAGCAACAACGGTTAAACCGACTATTAAAGTGGGGACACCGAAATTTTTTGCCAGTGCTGCAGCACCATAAACAAAACGATCTGCGCTCCAAACAAGTCCAGCAAATCCAAGAATTAAAATGACAAAAGAAGTCACCATTACATTACGCCAATTATTCAATATCAGATTGCGGTAAATAGTAACAAAAGCCAACCTGAAAGTATAAATAAAAGAATCGGGTCTAATGTTTAATAAGTCGTTATTTTTACCTTAGAAAAATTTATTTAAGGTTAGGTTAAGTCAGCTTTAGTAAGGCTTAGGCTGTTATTACATAGAATATTACAAAATTTTACGATTTGTTTTTTCCATCTTTGCGTAAAAAGCCTTAAAATAGGGGAAGTAGTGAAAATAGAAATGGAGAGCGACTTGTCGCAACCAATAGTAGAAATCAAGGATGTAAGCTTTTCACGGGGCGATAGAAGCATATATAAAAATATGAGTTTTAGCGTTCCGAAAGGCAAGATCACTGCCATTATGGGGCCCAGCGGTATTGGTAAAACTACCATGCTGCGTTTAATTGGTGGTCAATTAAAACCCGATAACGGTACGATTTTGTTTGAAGGTGATAATATCCCAACGATGACGCGCAAAGAGCTTTATGCCGCGCGTACCAAAATGAGCATGTTGTTTCAAAGCGGCGCCTTATTTACCGATATGTCTGTTTTTGACAATATCGCGTTTCCGCTTAGAGAGCATACCCGCCTCAGTGAAGATTTAATTCGTCTTGTTGTGTTAATGAAATTACAAGCCGTTGGTTTACGTGGTGCCCAAGATTTAATGCCGTCAGAGCTATCTGGTGGTATGGCTCGTCGTGCGGCACTTGCTCGCTCTATTGCGTTGGATCCTGAACTTATCATGTATGATGAGCCGTTTGCTGGGCAAGATCCAATCTCAATGGGTGTACTGGTTAAACTAATTAAATCACTGAACCAAGTACTTGGGCTATCGTCACTTATTGTTACTCATGATGTAACAGAAGTAATGAGTATTGCTGATCATGTAATCATTATTGCAGATCAAGGAGTTATTGGTAGTGGTTCGCCAGATCAAATGCGAAATCATGAGTCGCCATTGGTACAGCAGTTTTTGAAAGGCCTATCTGATGGACCTGTGCCGTTTCATTTTCCGGCTCAGCCTTATAATGAAGAGTTGCTTGGAGGGCGTAGCTGATGTTTGATTTGTTTCAAAAGCTAGGTCATAAAACATTGGGTCGATTTGCCGCACTTGGCCGTTCAACACAAATGTTGATTGGCGCTCTGTGGAATCTACCTAATTTCAGGAAAGGCACACCACTGCTTATTCGCCAACTCTATATGGTGGGTTCTCAGTCGTTGCTTATCATTATGGTCTCTGGTTTATTTATTGGTATGGTGCTCGCGCTGCAAGGTTACACCGTATTAGTGGGTTATGGTGCAGAAGACAGCTTAGGGCCACTTGTTGCATTGAGTTTACTCAGAGAGCTTGGCCCTGTTGTTACGGCTTTGCTATTTGCCGGGCGAGCAGGAAGTGCACTTACCGCAGAAATTGGTTTGATGAAAGCGACCGAGCAGTTATCAAGCCTTGAAATGATGGCGATTGATCCGCTTAAACGTATTATTGCTCCTCGTTTTTGGGCCGGTTTTATTAGTATGCCGTTGTTGGCTCTTATTTTCTCAGCGGTTGCAATAATTGGCGCTCATTTAGTGGGTGTTGACTGGTTAGGTGTTGATACCGGTAGTTTTTGGTCAATCATGCAGTCACAAGTGTCATTCCAACAAGATATTTTAAATGGCATGATCAAAAGCTTTGTATTCGCCATTGTTGTAACTTGGATCGCACTTTACAAAGGCTACGATTGTGTACCAACTTCAGAAGGGATCAGTAAAGCAACAACAGAGACCGTTGTGCACTCATCTTTGGCTGTTTTAGGGTTTGATTTTATTTTGACAGCGGTAATGTTTACCAGCTAAGAAAGGTATAGATAATGAATTCACGGAAATTAGAGATTTTAGTTGGCTTTTTTGTAGCTCTCGGCATTGCCGCTTTTGCTATGCTGGCATTGAAAGTGGCTAACGCAGGCATTAGTGGTAGTGGCGAAACATACTTGCTAAAAGCCAAATTCGAAAATATTGGCTCATTAAAAGCACGTGCTCCAATTAAGGTGGGTGGTGTTGTCGTCGGGCGTGTTGAGGCTATTTCGATTCATCCGCAAGAGTTTTTACCAGTAGTTGATATGACCATTGATGCGCAATATCAATGTCGCTTTTCAGATACTAGCTCTGTCTCGATTTTAACCTCAGGTATTTTAGGTGAGCAGTATTTAGGAATTAACCCCGTTATCGCACCTAAATCGGCAGAGCAAGCCTGCTTAGGCCTTGAAGTAACCAGTAATGATCAAGACTTAGGCTTGGACGAGTTATTTGGTGTTGAAAGCAAAGCGTTAAATGATGGTGATTTTATTACCGATACCAAATCTGCTTTAGTACTTGAAGAATTGATCGGGCAGTTTTTATTCAATCAAGGTGGCGAGTAATTATTATGTTTAAGAAATTTTTAGTCTTTGTTGCTTTTACTTTTATCGCAACCAATGTAAATGCTCAATCTGTGGACTTAAAAGACCCATATAAAATGGTTCGTCAGGTATCTGATAACACTTTTCAGCGTATTACCCGCGATCAACCATTAATAGAAAAAGATAAAGAGCACTTACGTGTAATCGTTACTGAAGAATTAATGCCTTACATTGATTATAAATATGCCGCACTTCGCGTGTTAGGTAGCCATGTTTCAAAAGTTCGTGCAATTAAAGATCCCGCAGAGCAAAAGCAAGCGGTTGAAGATATTAAAGAGTTTATTGATGCCTTCCAAGAATATTTAGTTGCGACTTATGCCGGTGTTTTTACTCAATATACAAATCAACAGGTTGAATTCGCACCTGCTAGAGCGTTTGCTGGGCAGGATGTTGTATTAGTAAAAACTAAAATTGTAGAGCCTGGTAAACCGGATATTAAAATTGACTTTAAAGTGCGCGAAGACAGAAGCGGTGATTGGCGAGCTTATGACATGGTAGCTGAAGGTATCAGTCTATTAGATGCGAAACAAAGCGAGCTGCAAGGAATTCTTCGTCAGCAAGGTATTGAGCATGTCAGTAACCTGCTTAGACAGAAAAGTCAGTTACCAGTACAATTTAGAGGTGAAGGTGGTAATGAGTAAAGTAAGCGTTACTCAAATCGATGAGCAGCAATTTAAAGTAAGCGGCGAATTAACCCGAAACTCAATTGCGGCTGAACGCCTTATTAATAAAAACTCACAAACTAACCATAAAACTTGGTATTTTGACCTTTCTGATGTATCAAGGGTTGACACGGCGGGCTTAGCTTGGTTAATTCACTCTTTCGCAGAATTAAAGCAGCAAGGCATTCGCCTTGAATTGCAAAATATACCTGAGCAATTGCAAAAATTAATGCAGTTGGGGCAGGTTACAACCCTATTTGAGTGAGAGTTATGCAAACAAGCGAAGTCGAGACGTTATTACGCGACGAATTACAATTAGCTGAAGTTCATGTTAAAGCAAATGGTAGTCATTATGAAGTGATTGCAGTGGGCGAGTGTTTTGACGGTCTAAGTCGAGTGAAAAAACAGCAGCTAGTGTATGCACCATTAATGAATACCATTTCTGACGGTACGATTCATGCCGTGTCTATTCGTGCTTTTACACCTACAGAGTGGAAGCGTGAACAAAAATTTATTTTACCGCAATAACTAAGGCCTCCTCATGGATCAATTTGTAATTCAAGGTGGCACTGGGCTTGCGGGTGAAGTAACTATTTCAGGCGCTAAAAATGCCGCGCTACCGATTCTTTTTGCCGCTCTTTTGGCTGATGGTAAAAGTACGTTTAATAATGTACCACGTTTGCGTGATATCGGTACCACTGAAGCATTGTTGAAAACCCTAGGGGCTGATGTGCAGTGGCAAGGTGAGCAGTTAGTTATCGATGGTGCTACCGTTGATAAAACGCTTGCTCCTTATGACTTAGTAAAACAAATGCGTGCATCTGTTTTAGCGTTAGGGCCATTGGTTGCTCGTTTTGGCCAAGCGCAAGTGTCATTACCTGGCGGGTGTGCGATTGGTGCTCGCCCAGTTGATATTCATATTCAAGGCCTTGAGCGCATGGGCGCGAGCATTCAGGTTGAAAATGGCTACATTAATGCCAGTGTTGACGGCCGCTTAAAAGGGGCTGAGATATACATGGAAATGGTCAGCGTTGGTGCAACTGAAAACCTGCTTATGGCAGCAACTTTAGCTGATGGCAAAACGGTACTTGAAAACGCGGCACGCGAACCAGAAATAACCGACTTGGCGGCTTGCTTGGTTGCTATGGGGGCTAAAATTACAGGTGCCGGTACCAGCCGTATAGAAATTGAAGGTGTTGAGAAACTTCATGGTTGTGAGCACCGTATTTTACCTGACCGTATTGAGACCGGTACTTTTTTAGTTGCAGCAGCGATGGCTGGCGGCGAAGTATTATGTAAGCTTACAGATTTTCATAGCCTTGAGCCTGTTATTGAAAAGCTTCGTGCAACCAATGCACTGGTAGAAGTAACTGATGACAGCATATACTTAGATATGCGCAATCGTGAGCTGCAAGCGGTGAATATTAAAACGATGCCTCACCCGGGATTCCCGACAGATATGCAAGCGCAATTTACCGCATTGAATGTGATTGCAAATGGCAGTGCGACTATTACAGAAACAATTTTTGAAAATCGTTTTATGCACGTACCTGAACTACAACGTATGGGAGCCAACATTCGCTTAGAAGGTAACACAGCAATTTGTGGCGACACTAAAAGCTTAAGTGGTGCCCAAGTGATGGCAACTGACTTACGTGCATCAGCAAGCTTGATTTTGACCGGTATAGTGGCAAAAGGTGAAACGGTTGTCGATCGTATCTATCACGTTGACCGTGGTTATCAGCGTATTGAAGATAAGCTCAGTGCACTGGGTGCTAATATCAAACGTAGAAGTAGTTAATAGCCTAGAACCTAGGTCCTAGCTTCTAGGCCCTAGGTTTTATAATTTCGTCTCAAGCTCTGCTACATTAACCATTACCTTAAGTATTTCCCCATTTCTATATAGCTGAAACTCAATTTCATGGCCAGGCTCTGAATTACCGATTGTAGTGAGTGTTTTTTGTGGGTTACTGACATCTTCACCGGCAATTTTAACGATAATATCTTGCTCTTTAATACCTGCTTGCCATGCCGGGCCTAATGGGTCTAAATTGGTAATACGAAGGCCTGCAACAGGCGTAAAGTTATCACTGACCTCTTTACCCGTGCTATCAACCGCGGTGCCTGTGAAGCCTAAATAGCCGCGTACTACGCGACCATGACGAATAAGTTTATCCATTACTTCTTTGGCCAATGAATATGGCACCGCAAAGAAAATCCCTTGTATATCTAAGTTCTCGCGGGTTTTAAACTGTGCTGAGGTAATACCGACTAAATCACCATTGGAATTAACCAGTGCACCGCCAGAATTACCTACGTTAATTGCTGCATCCATCTGTAATAGACTGTTGTACGGGCTGTCGGTGATCTTTTGTTTACCTGTTGCACTTACTATGCCTTGGGTAATTGTTTGGCCTAAGTTAAGCGGGTTGCCTATGGCAAGTACTACGTCGCCAACACGCGGGTTAAAATCATTATTTATTGGGATCACGGGTAAATGCTCGGCGTTTATTTTTAATAATGCGAGATCAGTAATGGTGTCAAAGCCAATAAGTTGGACATCAAAAAAGCGGCGGCCATCGGTGAGGATCACCATGATTTGGTCAGCGTTATTAATAACGTGATAGTTTGTTAAAATATAGCCATCGCTGGACATGATAACGCCAGAACCAAGCTCTTGTACTGTGTTTTGGCGTTTATACCTAGGTTGACTAGAAATACTCTCAGAGAAAATAGTCACTACAGAAGGACCAGCACGTTTAACTGCGTCGGCAAAGCTCAGGTGCTGTGCGGTAATTGCACTTGGCAAGGTAACATTGGGTAATAACGCTGCACGCATATTGGGACTAAAGAACACCACTAAAAAAGCAATGCCTAGTCCGGCAAACAACGGGGGGAGGACAAATTTTAAAAATTTTAGCACGGTATTCTTATTGTTAATGGGCAATCCCTTTATGATGGCACAAAAAAAATAACAGCGGCAAGTGCCGCTGTTATTATTTATGTCATTTGTACAATATTTGCGTTATTGAATTAAAACAAATACAGATTCTCGCCCTCTTTTTACACCAAGCACAATATTACCTTTGGTATTTTCGATGATCTTATTCATATCACGAATATTCTCAACTCGTTGGCGATTGACTTGCATAATGATATCGCCTTCTTCCAAGCCAACGCGTGCAGCTGGTGAGCGCGGATCAACAGAAGTCAGCTCAATGCCTTTAGCACCATTTTTTTGAATGCTTTCAAGCGTTGCACCTTGGAATGCTGGGTGTAGCTCATCGCCTGAAGCACTCAAGCCAGATGCGCCATCTAAAGTGACTTTAACGGTTTTTACTTTTCCATCGCGGTAAATGCCTAGTTTAACCTTTTTACCTTCGCCTAAGGTGGCTATCTTACTGCGTAATTCATGGAAGCCACTGATATCACTGCCATCAATACTGATAATAACATCACCGGCTTTAATACCTGCTTTGCTTGCAGCTGAGTCGTCCATTACTTGCATAACATACGCGCCTTGTTTGACGTCAAGCTGCTGTGCTTTTGCAAGTCCTGCATCCAATGGGCGGCCTGAGATACCTAACGAACCGCGACGAGTTTCACCGTGCTCAATAATTTGATCAACCAAGTTTTTCATCATATTTGATGGAATAGCAAAGCCAATACCAACATTACCACCTGAAGATCCTAAAATAGCGGTATTAATACCAATTAGCTCGCCGTTTAAATTCACCAGTGCACCACCTGAGTTACCTTGGTTTATAGCTGCATCAGTTTGAATGAAGTCTTCGTAGCCTTCGATATTTAAACCACTTCGGCCAAGCGCACTGACAATCCCAGAGGTTACAGTGTGGCTCAGTCCAAAAGGGTTACCAATTGCGACAGCAAAATCACCAACTCGTAGCTTATCTGAATTGGCTAATTTTATTTCAACTAGATCATCGGCATCAATTTGTAATAAAGCGATGTCAGATTCTTTATCACTCCCTATGCGAGTGGCTTCATATTCACGACCATCTTCAAGGGTAACCAGCATTTTTTCGGCATCTTGCACTACGTGATTATTGGTAACAACATAGCCTTCGTCGGCATCAATAATCACGCCTGAACCTAAACCGCTAAACTCTCGTTTTTGGCTGCGAGGTTGCGGATTGCCAAAAAAGAAATCGAGAGGATCAGCGCGTCTACGAACTTCTTTAGAGCCTGATACTTGTATGCTCACCACGCCTGGGGTGATTTGCTCAAGCATAGGAGCTAGGGTAGGTAATTGTTGACCATCGACAGCCACTGGCATTTTAGCCATTGATACACCAGGGGTTAATAATAGGCTCGCAGATAGAACAGCTGCGCTGATTAACGATAATTTCATTTTCATAGTCAGGGTTTACTCCACATCACAAAAAAGCAAAAACATAGACATAGAAAAGGGCTGCATAAGCAGCCCTTTTCTAGGTTTAGATATAAAGCTGTTATATCTACAGACTATGGGGTCAAAAAAAAGTTCATCAAGAGGCTTTAGAATGTTCTGAAACTTTGTCGTCTCCAGCAAATAAGCCTGACTCGCCTGACACGTAATCGGCAGGTTGCGCCTCGGCTGAAGAACGATCGCTTTGACGCTCTTTTAATGAACGTTGTAATTGCTCTGTGGTTTCTTTTGAAAAGAAAGGTTCAGCTGGGTGCTCTTTTTTATCACTTAATAATAGCTTGTTAGTCTCATCAACGTGATTCAAAAGCTGGTCATAGTTGTCTTTCATACGATTTACTAGCTTACCGGTACTTGCTAAGTGGTCGGCAACATCCTGGCGATATTGCTCTAGCGCATGCTTAGCTTGCTCTGCTTGTTCTTCTAGTTCATCTTGCTTAAATTGTTTTTTAGTCACAAAAGCGCCCAAGAAAAACGCTGCTACGGCAACAATAACAATAATACCAATCCAAGTAACGGTGCCCATAAATTCTACCCCTTTGGGAAATAAAAAATAACGAAAAAATTGCGTGTGTAATTAATAAATTTAGTCTGTCGTTAAATAACCTAAGCCCAGGTTAAATAAATCTTACTGTCTCTAATATACCCCGAGTTACGATGCGTGTTAATATATTGCGCAAATTAAACCGTGTTTTATTGTAACTATCTATGACTCCTTGGCAAAAATACCAGCAAGATTTACAGCGTGATGACTTTGTACACGATGCCGCTCAAGAAAATGCAGTGCGTCACTTACAGCGACTATACGATGACTTAACCGCTGCAAAGCCAGCTAAAAAAGGCTGGTTTGCAAAGTTATTTAATAAAGATAGCACGCCGGCTATAAAAGGCTTGTACTTTTGGGGAGGCGTAGGGCGCGGTAAAACCTACTTGGTTGACACTTTTTATGAAGCGTTACCTGGTGATCGTAAGATGCGAGTGCATTTTCATCGCTTTATGCACCGAGTGCATGACGAACTTAAAAAGTTAAATAACAAATCGAACCCACTGGAGATTGTTGCGGATATATTTAAAGCAGAAACAGACATTATCTGTTTTGATGAATTTTTCGTGCAAGATATTACCGATGCAATGTTGTTAGGTGGTTTAATGGAGGCACTTTTTGCACGAGGTATCGTGCTTGTTGCTACATCTAACATCGTGCCTGACGAATTATACCGTAACGGACTGCAGCGTGCGCGTTTCTTACCAGCGATTGAATTAGTGAATGCCAATACTGAAATTGTCAATGTGGACTCAGGCATAGACTATCGATTACGAACACTTGAACAAGCAGAAATTTTTCATAGCCCGCTTGATCAACAAGCTGATGCAAACTTATTTGAATATTTTGATAAGTTATCGCCAGAGCCCGGCAAGCTCGATATAGCTATTGAAATCGAAGGGCGGATGATTAAAACCCGTAAAGTAGCAGATTGTATTGTCATGTTTGAATTCAGCGAGCTATGTGAGACTGCTCGCAGTCAAGTGGATTACATGGAAATAAGTCGCTTATATAATACAGTGATCTTGTCTAACGTGAAGCAACTTGGCCAAGCCAATGACGATGCTGCACGGCGCTTTATTGCCTTAGTGGATGAGTTTTATGAGCGTAACGTCACCCTAATTATATCTGCTGAAAAGGGTATCACCGAATTGTATACCCAAGGTAATCTCAACTTTGAATTTAAACGCTGTATTAGCCGTTTGCAGGAAATGCAATCACTTGAGTATTTAGCGCGAGAACACTTGGCTTAAACGTGATGACAAGTTTACTTTGCGCTCTTGATTTAAAGTTTATTGTCGCCATATCTAAAGCTTGTTACCTCGTTAATTCATTTATTGTCAGGGAAATTTAAATTGTAATTTACAGCAATAGCTAAATTTTTCTTGCATAAAACGGGTATCTTAACTACGCGATGGTTTGATGTTTCGCAGAGTCTGGTATAGTAGCGCACGTAATTAATGCTGAAATTAACAGCATTTCGCAAAATTACTAATTAATATGTGCTTTTATTGAGCAATATATTAATTAGTAATAATCCCCATGTATATCTTGGGTGCATTAAATGGGTTAGCCAATGACTGGTTAGCAGAGAATATATTGTAACGGTTTTATCATGATATCTAATTTATTTACCAAGATTTTTGGTAGTCGCAATGACCGCACTATTAAAAATTTAAGAAAGACGGTCGCGCTAATTAACGCACTTGAAACGCAACTTGAAGCGCTTTCAGACGAAGATTTAAAAGCCAAAACAGCAGAATTTAGAGAGCGTTACGATAACGGGCAAAGCCTTGACGATATTTTGCCTGAAGCGTTTGCTGTGGTACGTGAAGCATCAAAGCGTGTTAATGGCATGCGTCACTTCGACGTGCAGTTACTTGGTGGTATGGTGTTACACCAAGGCCGCATCGCAGAAATGCGTACCGGTGAGGGTAAAACTCTTACTGCAAGTTTACCTGCTTATCTACGAGGCTTAACAGGCAAGGGCGTTCACGTTATAACTGTGAATGATTATCTGGCAAAGCGTGATGCTGAAACTAACCGCCCATTATTTGAATTTTTAGGCTTAACGGTTGGCTGTAACGTACCAGGTATGATGCCGCAACAGAAAAAAGAAGCCTATAGCGCAGATATTACTTACGGTACCAATAACGAATTCGGTTTTGACTACCTACGTGACAACATGGCGTTTAGTATTAATGAACGTGTGCAGCGCCCACTTTATTACGCAGTAGTGGATGAAGTGGATTCAATCCTTATTGATGAAGCACGTACACCGCTTATCATTTCTGGCCCAGCTGAAGATAGCTCGCAGCTATACACTGAAATTAACACCATCGTCCCTTTACTTGAACTACAAGAAAAAGAAGACGAAGAAGGTGTTGAAGGTGACGGCGATTTCACTATCGATGAGAAGTCTAAACAAGTTCATCTTACTGAGCGTGGTCAAATTAAAGTTGAAGAGCTTTTAACTGAACGTGGTTTAATTGAAGAAGGCGACTCGCTTTATTCTGCAGGTAGCATTACGCTACTTAGCCATGTTTATGCAGCTTTACGTGCGCACAAACTTTATCAAAAAGACATTGATTACGTAGTAAAAGAAAACGAAGTAATCATTGTTGATGAGCACACAGGCCGTACTATGGAAGGTCGTCGTTGGTCTGAAGGTTTACACCAAGCTGTTGAAGCAAAAGAAAGTGTAAAAATTCAAAACGAAAACCAAACGTTGGCATCAATTACATTCCAAAATTACTTCCGTATCTATGAAACACTAGCAGGTATGACAGGTACTGCAGATACTGAAGCGTTTGAGTTCCAGTCAATCTATGGCCTTGATACGGTTGTTATGCCAACGAATAAGCCAATGATCCGTGATGATCGCGCAGATTTAGTTTATTTAACGCAAGAAGAAAAATACGAAGCAATTTTAGTCGATATTAAAGATTGCCAAGAGCGTGGACAGCCAGTGCTTGTGGGTACTATTTCAATTGAAAGCTCAGAGTACTTGTCGCAATTCTTACGTAAAGAAAAGATAAAGCATAATGTACTTAATGCTAAGTTTCATGCTCAAGAAGCTGATATCGTATCTGATGCAGGCTTACCGGGCACGGTAACGATTGCAACAAACATGGCTGGACGTGGTACTGATATTGTACTTGGCGGTAACTGGCATAGCGAAGTTGAAAAACTTGAAAACCCAACCGATGAGCAAATAGCTGACATTAAAGCCGCATGGCAGGTTCGCCATGATGCTGTAATTGCTGCGGGTGGTTTGCATATTATTGGTACTGAACGTCATGAATCACGTCGTATCGATAACCAACTACGTGGTCGTTCAGGTCGCCAAGGTGATGCTGGTTCAAGCCGTTTCTACTTATCAATGGATGACGCATTAATGCGTATCTTCGCTGGTGAGCGCATGACTAACATGATGCGTAAACTAGGGATGCAACGTGGTGAAGCAATTGAACATCCATGGGTAAACCGTGCAATTGAAAACGCGCAACGTAAAGTAGAAGCACGTAACTTTGATGTTCGTAAGCAATTACTTGAATACGATGATGTGGCTAATGATCAACGTCGTGTGGTGTATGCACAGCGCAATGAATTACTGGTTGAAGGCGATATCTCTGAGACAATTACGGTTATTCGTGGTGATGTACTTGGTAATATCATTGACCAATATATTGCACCGCAAAGCCTTGCAGAAATGTGGGATATCCCGGGCCTTGAAGAGCGCTTGAAGCAAGACTTCTTATTAGAGTTGCCAATTTCACAATGGTTAGCAGACGATAACAAGTTGTATGAAGAGAAGCTTCGTGAGCGTATCGAAGAAGAAGTGAATAATGCGTACAAAGAGAAAGAACAGCAAGTAGGCGAGTCGGTTCTTCGTCAGTTTGAAAAAGCAATTATGCTACAAAGCTTAGATCAACACTGGAAAGATCACTTAGCGGCAATGGATCATTTGCGTCAAGGTATTCATTTACGTGGTTATGCGCAAAAGAACCCGAAGCAAGAGTACAAGCGTGAATCGTTTGAGCTGTTCTCTGAAATGCTTGAAAATTTGAAAATCGACGTTGTTGGCATTTTAAGTAAAGTTCAAGTCCGTGCAGAAGATGATGTTGAAAAAGTTGAAGAGCAGCACCGTAAGAGTGAAAATGCTCCTCGCGAATATCAACATGAAGAAGCAGAGCATGTTGGCGGAGAAGCACCTGCAAGTGCAACAGTAACTGCACGCGCTGAGCCTAAAGTGGGTCGTAATGAGCCATGCCCATGTGGCTCAGGTCAAAAATTTAAGCAATGTTGTGGTAAGTTAAAATAACTATTGCTTTAGTTTAATAAAAGCGACGCATGTGCGTCGCTTTTTTTGTTTGTAAATTAAGGTTAAAGGTTAAAGGTTAAAGGTGCTAGGGAAGTGACTAGGTATATTTGGCTTTTGTGGGAACAGGCTTCAGCCGTGATAGTTTGGGAGTTATGTCGAATCAATCGGCGCTAAAGCGCTCTCCTACGATTATTGAAGGAGCAAGGTTCTAGCTGTATTCTTACTCGCAGCCCGTGGCTTTTCTTCGCTGTGCAAATATGGTTTTCGTAGGAGCAGGCTTTAGCCGCGAAAAGTGTAAGTGATTTGTTCACAAAGAGGCTAAGAGGCGCTGCGCTTAAGAGGTAAAAGGCTAAAGGTGTTAGGGAAGTGACTAGGTATATTTGGCTTTTGTGGGAACAGGCTTCAGCCGTGATTGTTTGGGAGTTATGTCGAATCAATCGGCGCTAAAGCGCTCTCCTACGGTTATTGAAGGTGCAAGTTTCTAGCTGTATTCTTACTCGCAGCTCGTAACCCGAAGCTGTGTAGATTAATAATAAAGGTAAGATGATAATGACAAAAAAAATAGTCCATGTTGCTGTGGGTGTAATTAAAGCTGGTAACACATTGTTTATCTGTAAGCGTCCAGATGAAAAGCACCAAGGTGGTTTATGGGAGTTTCCAGGTGGTAAAGTAGAATGCGGTGAAAGCGTATTTGAGGCACTGAAACGCGAACTACAAGAAGAAGTCGCACTCACTATTCATAGTTCAACAGAGCTAATGGTTATTGAGCATGATTACGGCGATAAATACGTGAAACTAGATGTGCATTTGGTAACTGATTTTAGTGGTGATGCGCATGGTGCTGAAGGGCAACAAAGTGAATGGGTAGCACTTAATAAGTTAGATGACTATAACTTCCCTGCAGCTAATGTAGAGATTATAGAAAAAATTAAAACAATAAACACAAATGAACACTTATGATTAATAGCTATTGCTTTCGCTTTATATTGGATTAAAATTGATTTCTAACTGTACTTTTGGTGTGTGTAATGGCTAAAGATAAATTTGCGCCAAAACCGTTAAACGATATTATAGCAGGCTTGAGTGGTCGTTTATCAAGCTATGCAGGTAAAAGCCAAGCGCTTGATAAGCAACAAACATTATTAACGGAATTTTTAAGTCCTAACCTAGCTGAAAAATGCCGAGTGAGTAATTATAAAGATGGCACATTGACGATTGAAGCGGTGTCAGCACCTATTGCTCTGCGCTTGAACTACCTTAAAATGGATATGCAGTCTCACTTTCGCGGTAATGGACTCGCGGAGTTAGGGCAAATAAAGATCATCGCCAACCCGCAATCAAGCCAACGATTAAGTAAAAATAATCCAGCCAAAAAGGCTAATGCTACTGTAGCTAAAAAGCTCCCCATGAGCGAACAAACCTCAGATTACCTAAACGCCATTGCGCAAAACGCACCACCATCATTACGTGAAAAATTAGAGCGTTTAGCGAAGCACGGAAAAAAAACGAAGTAACCACTAATTTTTAAAATTCTTGCGGAAAAAACAACCGTCAGGTAGCAATGTCGATTAAGTGCTGGTATACTCCCGCGTCTGCCACGTTGCGTTCTATTGCCTTCATTAGCTTAGCCTCTATTGAATGGCGCAAAAGTCTTAAACTCGAAGGGGTTGGAGCAAACATTTAGAGCGGTAATTAATAATAATTACCTGTGGTTTTAATTGAAAAACATTGGATTTTTATAAATGAAAACGTTTGTTGCTAAGCCAGAAACAGTAAAACGTGACTGGTACGTAGTTGACGCTGAAGGTAAAACTTTAGGTCGCATCGCTACTGAAATCGCTCATCGCCTACGCGGTAAGCACAAAGCTGAATATACTCCACACGTAGATACTGGTGATTACATCATCGTTATCAACGCGGAGAAAGTTACTGTAACTGGTAACAAATTCAAAGATAAAGTTTACTACGCTCACTCTGGTTTCCCAGGTGGTCTTAAGTCTACTACTTTTGATAAACTTCAAGCTGCAAAGCCTGAAATGATCATCGAAAAAGCTGTTAAAGGCATGTTGCCACGTGGTCCTTTAGGCCGCGCTATGTACCGTAAACTTAAAGTTTACGCGGGTACTGAGCACAATCATGCTGCACAACAGCCTCAGGTTCTAGACATTTAAGGAGCACTATCATGGCAAATCAATACTACGGTACAGGTCGTCGTAAAAGTTCAAGTGCTCGCGTATTCTTACGCCCAGGCACTGGTAACATCGTAATCAACAAGCGCTCTTTAGAAGAGTACTTTGGTCGCGAAACAGCACGTATGGTTGTTCGTCAAGCTCTTGAGCTTGTTGATATGACTGAAAAGTTTGACTTACACATCACCGTTGCTGGTGGTGGTACTACAGGTCAAGCTGGCGCAATCCGTCACGGTATCACTCGTGCACTTATGGAGTTTGACGAGTCACTACGTCCACAACTTCGTAAAGCCGGTTTCGTTACTCGTGATGCGCGTAAAGTTGAGCGTAAGAAAGTGGGTCTTAAGAAAGCACGTAAGCGTCCACAGTTCTCAAAACGTTAATATTACGTTTTACAGAATTCCAAAAACCCAGCCTCGGCTGGGTTTTTTGTTTTTGGTGCTATAAAAGTTAGCGAGTTGCACAGCATCAACCAATGCACCGTAGCGTGGGTTGAGTAACACGAAACCCACGGATACAAGAACGCGACGACCACTTCAGGGTGTAACATACACTTTTAAAACAGCTGCCCTTTTAATTTTGCTGTATTTGAACCCTGAAAAACTCACACCTTTTCTCAGAAATAAGTAAGCTCGCATTTTTATCAAGAATGGGCAAACTCACACCTTTTATCAAAGATAAGCAAACTCGCACTTTTTATCAGAGATAGGCAAACTCGCACTTTTTATCAGAGATAGGCAAACTCGCACTTTTTATCTGTAACCAGCAAACTCGTATCAAATATGCGCCTAATAATTAACCGGCTTAGGCCTTTACTGCGTATAACTTTAAAAAAAAGTTCAATAATAATCATAATAAGTGTAAATCCATCAGTTAATTGGTGGATTTTTTTGCTACAATTGTTTGGCAAGTAATGTGAGTGAGTTCAACAGCACCATCTGCAGTTTATCTGCTTCCGCTTAGTGGGGTTGATCTCGGTCAGTATATTGTTTTTGTAAAAGTAATATCATAAAAACGGCTGTATGCTCGAGCTGACTTAGTCAACGGGTTGATAAAGTCGGGAATATTCGAGCATGAAGCTGTTAATAACCTTGTTTTAATCAGGGGTTTTAATTATGATCGCTTCTATTTTAAAATTTCTAAAAATTAAATTGCTGTAACTGATGTTCTCAATATAGCAAGTGTTGGGAATCATAGTGGAGATAAGTGGATGAGCAATGCGCCTGTAGACAATGGCCGACGTCGCTTTTTAACCATAGCTACCTCTGTTGTTGGTGGTGTTGGTGCGGCTGGGGCTGCTGTTCCTTTTATTGCGTCTTGGAATCCAAGTGAGCGAGCTAAATCTGCGGGTGCGCCTGTAGAAGTAGATATAAGCAAACTTGAGCCAGGGCAATTAATACGTGTCGAGTGGCGTGGTAAACCTGTATGGGTTGTATCACGGACCCCAAAAATGCTTGAGCAGATGAAAGCTCACGAAGGTCAACTTCGTGATCCGCAATCGCAAGAGCCACAACAATTAGAATCGTCAACTAATGACTACCGTTCAATACGTCCAGAGATTTTTGTCGCTGTAGGTATTTGTACTCATTTAGGGTGTTCGCCTGGTTTCCTAAACGGTGGCTTTGGTGAAAAAGTCGAAGGCACGGATGATGGTTTCTACTGTCCATGTCATGGTTCTAAATTTGATATGGCTGGCCGTGTATTCCAAGCGGTACCTGCACCATTAAATTTAGAGATACCACCTTATACTTTTCTTGATGAGACCACTATTTTAGTGGGCGAAGAAAAAGGGGTAGCCTAATGTTTGGTAAGATTATTGGTTGGATCGACGACCGTATCCCAATGACTCGTGTTTGGAACATGCATATTGCACAGTATCCAGCACCTAAAAACTTTAACTTCTGGTACTTTTTTGGCTCGTTAGCCATGTTAGTGCTAGTAAACCAAATCCTAACCGGTATTTGGTTAACGATGAACTTTGTACCTTCAGCTGAAGGTGCGTTTGCATCTGTTGAATACATCATGCGTGATGTTGAATACGGCTGGTTGTTACGTTATTTGCACTCAACGGGTGCGTCTGCGTTTTTCATCGTTGTATACCTACATATGTTCCGTGGCATGATCTACGGTTCTTATCAAAAGCCACGTGAATTACTGTGGTTGTTTGGTATGTTTATCTTCCTAGCATTAATGGCTGAAGCCTTTATGGGTTACTTATTACCATGGGGTCAAATGTCATTCTGGGGTGCGCAGGTAATCATTTCATTATTCGGTGCGATTCCGGTAATTGGTGATGACTTAACACTGTGGATCCGTGGTGACTACGTAATATCTGGTGCAACGCTTAACCGCTTCTTTGCATTACATGTTATTGCCTTACCATTAGTTATTGTTATCTTAGTATTCTTACACATTGTTGCACTTCACGAAGTGGGCTCAAATAACCCAGATGGTGTTGAAATTAAACGTAAGAAAGGTTCTGTAGCTGAAGAAGATAAGCCTAAGTTTAAATTCCATGAGTATTACACTGACAAAAAAGACATTGTTGATGCGATACCGTTCCACCCATATTACACTGTAAAAGATATTATGGGCGTGGTTGGATTCTTAATCTTATTCTGTTGGGTTGTGTTCTTTATGCCAGCGATGGGTGGGTTCTTTTTAGAAGCGCCGAACTTTGAGCCAGCAAACCCACTTAAGACGCCTGAACATATTTTCCCAGTTTGGTACTTTACGCCATTCTATGCAATCTTACGTGCAATCCCTGATAAGTTAATTGGTGTTGCGGCGATGGGTGCATCGATTGTGGTACTGGCACTATTACCTTGGATTGACCGTGGTACAGTGAAATCGGTTCGTTACCGTTGTGGCTTCCATAAATGGAACATCGCAGGCTTTGTGGTTACTTTCGTTTTACTTGGTTGGGTGGGTGCAACTCCACAAACTGATTTGAAAACGATTATCTCACAAGTGTGTACTGTGACTTACTTTATGTTCTTCGTACTGTTATTTGTATACAGTAAGAATGAAAAAACTAAGCCATTGCCAGAGAGGTTAACGAAATGATGAAAAAGCTAATTATCGGTTTATTTGCTTTATCAATAAACGTATTACCGGCAATGGCGGCTGGCCCGTCAGTTCCATTATTGGAAGCGGGTAATGACTTAACTGATCAGCCTTCGTTGCAACGTGGTGCTAAGTTGTTCATGAACTACTGTCTTGGTTGTCACCAAATGCAGTATCAACGTTATGAGCGTACTTTCCGCGATATAGGTATTCCGACTGAAGTAGGTCAAGAGCAACTTATTTTTGACGGTTCAAAAGTTGGTAGTCACATCACTAATTCGATTGAAAAAGATGATGCTGAAAAATGGTTTGGTGCGGCTCCGCCGGATCTAACAAATGTTGCGCGAGTGCGTGGCAGTGATTGGATTTACACCTATTTAAAATCGTTTTATAAAGATGAATCTCGCCCGTTCGGTGTAAATAATACGTTATTTCCATCGGTAGGTATGCCTCATGTTCTGCAAGAGCTGCAAGGTTTACCGACACCTATCATTGAAGAAGTACAAGAACATGGTCACACTGTGACTAAAGTTGTTGGCACTAAGACTGATGGTACTGGCGAATTAAGTGTAGATGAGTATGACCAAGCTGTTCGTGATTTAACGAATTTCCTCGAGTATGTAGGTGAACCTACGCGTCTTGAATCGGAAGCGCTTGGCCTTAAGGTAATCGGATTTTTAATTATTCTGTTTATCTTGTCATTTATGCTGAAGAAAGAATACTGGAGAGATGTTCATTAATTTTGAACATATTTAAAGGTAATTTTGCAATAGGGGCTTAAGCCCCTATTGCTGTTTTTGTTATTTAATGGAGGTAGGCATGGCCGTAGCTGCCAATAAGCGCCCTGTAATGACCCTTTTTTCTGGTGCTAACTGTATGTATAGCCACCAAGTACGTATTGTACTTGCTGAAAAAGGCGTAAGTGTAGACATTCATCTGGCTGAAAAGGATAACTTACCAGAAGCACTTCATGAAATTAATCCTTACGGTACAGTGCCAACACTGATCGACCGTGAGCTTGGTTTATATCAGGCAAACATCATCATGGAATACCTTGATGAGCGTTTTCCTCATCCTCCACTAATGCCTGTTTATCCGGTAATGCGTGGTCGTAGCCGTTTGATGATGCATCGTATCGATACAGACTGGTATAGTTTAGCTGCAAAGATTTACGCAAACGGTGCTGAATCAGCACAAGCACGTAAAGAACTAACAGAAGCGTTACTTGCTGTATCTGCAATCTTCACTGAAGCGCCATATTTCATGAGTGAAGAGTTTAGTTTAGTCGATTGTTACTTAGCACCACTATTATGGCGCTTACCAGAACTTGGTATTGAACTAAATGGTGCAGGTTCTAAAGAGATGAAAGAGTACATGATCCGTTTATTTGAGCGTGAATCTTTCCAAGCATCTCTGACTGAAGCAGAACGTGAGATCCGTTTGTAATGACGCCTAATCGTCCTTATTTACTTCGCGCATTTTTTGATTGGATTGTCGATAATCAATGTACACCCCATTTGGTGGTGAATGCTGATTTTCCTGCTGTGCAAATACCAACGCAATTTGTCCAAGATGGTCAAATTGTATTGAATATTAGTCCTTCAGCCGTCACGCAGTTTTCGATGGATAAACAACAATTAAGTTTTAATGCCCGTTTTGGCGGACAGCCGATGCAGGTATACGTACCATTAGGTGCTGTACTTGCAATCTATGCTCGCGAGAATGGAGAAGGTACCGTATTTACTGCAGATGAGTTTTTAGAGGACGAAGACGATTTTGCTACTGAGCTTGAAAGTGTTGATTTAGACGAAGAGTTTATCGCTGATGATGAACCTACACCGCCTAAACCAGACAAGAAAAAAGGCTCACATTTACGCGTTATAAAATAACTTGTAATTGATAATAAAAACCGCTTTTTAGCGGTTTTTTTGTATCTAAAATTTGGGTCAATAAAGTTAGCTGACACGACTTGATAGATTTTGTTACATATTAAAGACAGTCGTTTTAACTTGCTGGTTTATTGTTATCACTAACAGGTTTAAGATAGGTGAGCGAATCCTTTTTGAAGTATTTTACTTCTGAATATTTTAATAATATCTAACAATCGAGACTCTTATGAAAAAAGTAACTCTTAGCGCTGCAAGTATTGCGCTGGCTTTAGGGCTGGTTGGCTGTGGTGATAAACAAGAACAAACAAATGCACCTGAGGCCACAGTACAAACAGCACCTGTTGAGCAATTTAATTCAGGTATAGAACTGACGAAACATGGATAAATCAGTTCGTGCCCAAGATGATTTTTACTACCATGTAAATGGTCAGTGGTTAGAAACAACTGAAATTCCAGGTGATAAATCTAACTATGGTTCATTTACTCAACTTTATGATGACTCGCAAAAAGCCATGAAAGCGGTGCTTGAAAAAGCTGCTGCGAATAAAAATGTTAAGCCAGGCAGTGACGAATCTAAATTGGCCGCTTTTTATAATAGTTACATGAACGAAGCTCAGCGTGAAGAGTTAGGCATTAAGCCGTTATCACCAATTTTGACAAATATTGATGCCGTTAACGCTAAATCTGATTTAGTATCTTTAATGGCGCAATTGCGTATCCAGGGTGGCAGTGTACCGTTTGGTTGGTATGTAAATAACGATGCAAAAAACTCAAGTGAAAATGCTTTATATGCATATCAATCAGGATTGGGCTTACCTGATCGTGATTACTATATCAAAGATGATGAAAAGTTTAGCAAAATCCGCGAGCAGTATCTCACTTATGTTACACAAGTATTAGAGCATGCAAATGTTAAAAATGCCCAGCAAGCTGCAAGTAACATTCTTGCTCTAGAAAAGAGAATTGCTGAGGCGCAATGGAGTCGTGTACAAAGACGTGATGCAACCAAAACTTATAATAAAATGTCGGTTGTTGATGCAAGTAAACTAACCGGGGAATTTGACTTAGTCGAGTACTTTAAAGCGTCAGGTGTTGATACCGCAGATATAATCGTGGGTCAACCAAGCTATTTTGAAAAGTTTGCAGATATTTATAAAGATACCGACTTAGCAACTTGGCAGCATTACCTTAAATTTCATTTTGTAAGTAACTATGCGAATTTATTAAATAAAGACTTAGTTGATCTTAACTTCGACTTTTACAGTACTACTTTACGAGGTGTAAAAGAGCAAGCGCCGCTGTGGAAGAAAACAGTTGATGCATCCAATAGTGTATTAGGTGAGATCTTAGGTAAAGTCTACGTTAAAGAAAACTTCCCGCCAGAAGCAAAAGCGCGCATGGAAGAGCTCGTTGATAACGTTATTCGCGGATATGCTGTAGCCATTGAAAATCTAGAATGGATGAGCCCAGAAACTAAACTTGCAGCAAAAGAAAAACTGGATAAATTTACACCGAAAATTGGCTACCCTGATAAGTGGAAAGATTATTCGGAGCTTGAAATTAAAGCGGATGATCTCGTAGGCAACTATATACGCCATAGCCAGTGGTCTTATGCAGATATGACTGCAAAATTAGGTAAGCCTGTTGATCGCTCTGAATGGCATATGACACCACAAACTGTAAATGCTTATTATAATCCCGTTAATAACGAAATTGTATTTCCAGCAGCGATTCTACAGCCACCATTTTTTAACTTAGAAGCGGATGATGCGGTCAATTATGGTGCGATAGGTGCTGTAATTGGGCACGAACTTGGTCATGGTTTTGACGACCAGGGAGCTAAATACGATGGTGACGGCAATCTTCGCAATTGGTGGAGTGAGTCAGATCTTAAGCAGTTTGAAGAGCGTACAGGTCAGTTAGTTGCTCAATATAACGAATATAAACCATTTGAAGATGCTAGTGTTAATGGTGAACTCACTTTGGGTGAGAATATCGGTGATCTGGGTGGCTTAACAGTAGCTTATACAGCTTACCAGCTATCACTAGGGCAAACCAAAGCGCCTGTGATTGATGGCTATACTGGCGATCAACGCTTCTTTATGGGCTGGTCACAAATTTGGCGCCGTAAATATCGCGATGAAGAGCTACGTAACCGCTTAATGACGGATTCACATTCACCGAGCCATTATCGTGTAATTGGTATCTTGTCTAATATGCCTGAGTTTTATCAAGCGTTTGATGTAAAAGAAGGTGATAAAATGTACATTAAACCAGAGGATCGGGTAAAGATCTGGTGATCATAAATCTATATCAAGCATAAATTAATGTACGTGAATTCTTAATTCATGCCTATTTTAGATTAGCTTTAAAACGGTGACTTACTACTAAGTCACCGTTTTTGTTGGAGTAATACATACCCAAACCACCTCAAGATGCAGAATTCAGCGCTTCACAGGGGCTTAATATCAAGGCGTTACTTTGCAAGAATGGCAGTCCCTTTTAATAAGTAACAACGATGAGAGTAAGTTCCTGTGAAACGCCCAACGGGTTGGTTTAAAAGCGATTTATACTGCGTTATTGATTTTAACAATAGAACCACTATTATTTGCAATCAATGCCTTGTCTAAATCGTTTTTAATTCCAACTGAAACTCGCATCTTGAGGTGGCTTGGGTATAACTCCCTCACAGGCTAGATTTGATAAGTAAAGCTGGTACAATTATTTACAATAGAGCAATATTAGGTAAGACATGGAAAGTACAAAACATGCATTAAGTTTAGTGGTTCTAGCAGGTGGTCTAGGTAGTCGCTTTGGTGGTAATAAGCAAATAGCAGAAATCGCAGGCTTAGGCTGCACGATTATGGAGCTGAGTATTCAAGATGCTTACGCTGCAGGCATTACACAAGTTGTGCTTGTTATTAATCAAGCCGTAAGAGCTGAAATTGAGAACACAATCCTACCTCGATTACCAGCGCAACTAGAAGTAATATTAGTAGAGCAGCGTATTGATTTAATGCCAAAAAAATTTGCTGAAATAGCTAAGCAGCGCACGAAACCATGGGGCACTGGACATGCGTTATTGTGTGCTAAAGACTATATTCATAACCCTGCGATTGTGATCACCGCTGATGATTATTATGGCGCAACGTCATTCAAACTAATCAGTGAGCATTTTAAAAATCAATCAAATTGGGCCATGGTCGGCTATCCTATTGCTGATACTTTATCCGCTGAAGGGGGGTGAACCGCGGTGTTTGCCAAATTCAAAGTGAGTGCCTTCAGGGAGTGGTTGAGTATTTAAATATAAAAGATGAAAATGGAGATTTGATGGGGGATACACCCACTGGCATTCGAGAGAAAATAGCTGATAATGCTTTGGGCTCGATGAGCTTTTGGGGGATTACACCGACTTTATTTGATAGTTTAGAGCATGGATTTGCTGAGTTCTTGCAAAAACATGACAGCGGTGTCAGAAAAGAGTATTATTTACCTGATCAAATACAAAAGTTAATTTTAACAAAAAAACAAAAAGTGTCTGTATATATTGCACAAGAGCCTTGGTATGGCGTGACATATAAATCAGAATTACAGGAAGTTGCAGAAAAGTTATATGAGCTACGCCATGGATGAGTTATCCCCGATATTGCCCTGTTCTGGGCGGAATAATAGTGAAATAAGTATGAAGTCTAACCCCGTTGCGGTTTACTTGTCTGAGAGTTTTGGCTTGGGCAATGAACTCGTTAGTATGAAGCCAATCGGCAATGGCCATATTAATAGTACCATGCTGTTAACTGCTGAAAATAAATCCTTGGTTGTGCAAAAGCTAAATACTGAGGTGTTTCCTGAGCCTGAAATGTTGGTTAAGAACGCACGTTTAATTGAAGGTCATTTATCGCAAAAACATCAACTAGGTGACTATGCCTTAGACATTATTCGTCATGTACCGACTCAGGCGAGCGATTTCTTAGTAAATTGTGATAATGGTGTGTGGCGCGCACTCGAATTTATTGGCGGCAGTTATAGTGAAGATGTAGTAGCGAATACTTCGCAAGCAGAAATTGCCGCCAATGCATTTGGCCAATTTGCCGTGGCATTAGAAGATTTTGATGCCGAGCAGTTGCACCATGTTATCCCTGATTTTCATAATCTAGCAATGCGGGCTGAGAAGTTAAAATCTGTGATTGCGCGAGACCCTATTAATCGTTTGGCGAGTTGCCAAGCTGAGGTCGATTTTTGTTTATCACAATTTGGTTTAGTTGATGAGCTAAAAAAATTGCGTGGTGTAGTTCCTGTAAGGCCTTGCCATAACGACACTAAAATCAATAACATGCTTTTTTGTAATAAGTCTCACGTTGCAAAAGCGGTGATTGATTTAGATACCTGCATGCCGGGTTATTGGTTGTATGATTTTGGCGACATGGTACGCACTTTTTGCTCTCCAGAAGAAGAAGATTCAACCAACCTTGATAACGTACGTGTGCGAGAAGAGATTTTCGCTGCTGTTGTTAAAGGCTATGTTGAACCACTAAAGGGTTTGATCACCGAGCAAGAAAAGCAAAGCTTTTGGCTTGGCACTAAAGTAATGACCTTTATGATTGGACTACGTTTTTTAACCGATTATATTGATGGTGATAATTACTTTGCTATTAAGCATGAAAGCCACAACCTTGAGCGAGCACAAAACCAGTTTGCCCTTTACCGTGATATTTTAGCAAAAAAGCAAACGCTTAAAGCAATTTTGAGTGATGTTTAATTACTAAGTCTAGGGTATTTTTACGCTAGGCTTAACTTTCCCTATTCATCTCATTTTCTTGTGAACTACCTTGGTCTACTTTACCTAATCACCTATTTTAGGTAAGTTGCATTGAGCTTAATCAAGGATAAAATAATGAAGCAGTTTAATCGTAGAGACTTTCTTAAAGCTGCCAGTGCAGCCGCTGCCGCCAGCGTGGTTACAGGCTGTGCTAGCAACACACATAATGGTATTATCACACCCGCTCAGCAAGGCCAGTCTGTTATCGGCTTAGTAGTCCCGAAGATGGATGTGGTTAGGGTCGCTTTTATTGGTGTGGGTCAACGCGGCTTTGGTCACGTGAAGCGAATGAGCCATATTGATGGTACACAAATTGTGGCAATTTGTGACACCCATGATGAAGTATTACAACGTTCAGCCAATTATTTAACCCAGAATGGGCTAGCAAAACCAGCCCTGTACTCTGGCACTGATCAAGCTTATCAACAAATGCTAAACCGTGATGATATCGATATTGTCATTATTTCAACCCCGTGGGCGTGGCATGCGCCAATGGCCATTGATACTATGAACAGTGGTAAACATGCATTTGTCGAGGTGCCACTGGCGTTAACGGTCGATGAAATGTGGCAAATTGTTGATACAGCTGAACGCACGCAAAAGAACTGCATGATGATGGAAAACGTCAACTATGGTCGTGATGAGTTGATGGTACTTAACATGGTTCGCCAAGGCGTATTTGGTGAGTTGCTTCATGGTGAAGCGGCTTACATTCATGAGCTGCGTTGGCAAATGAAAGAACTTGATCATAAAACAGGGTCGTGGCGAACCCCTTGGCATGCTAAGCGTGATGGGAACCTATACCCAACTCACGGCTTAGGGCCAGTATCTCAATATATGAATATTAACCGTGGTGACCGTTTTGACTTTTTAACTTCAATGAGCTCACCGGCACTGGGTCGTCAAGCTTATGCCAAACGAGAGTTTCCCGAGGGACATCAGCGCAATCAGCTTAACTATATAGCTGGTGATATGAACACAACACTGATTAAAACAGTGAAAGGACGCAGTATCATGGTACAGCATGATACAACTACGCCAAGGCCTTATTCTCGTCATAACTTAATTCAAGGCACCAATGGTGTATTCGCCGGCTTCCCTAACCGAATTGCACTTGAGGAGGGCGGCTATAAAAGCTTTCATGAGTGGGATTATGAAATGGCTGATTGGTATAAACAATACGACCATCCATTATGGACTAAAATGGGCGAGGAAGCACAACGCAATGGTGGCCATGGGGGCATGGATTTCTTAATGTTTTGGCGCATGATTTATTGTTTACGCAATGGCGAACCTTTAGATCAAGATGTATACGATGGTGCCGCTTGGTCAGTTATATCTCCACTATCAGCCCAATCTGTAGGTAATCGTAGTGCATCGATTGATATTCCTGATTTTACCCGTGGAGCATGGCAAACAGCACAACCACTTGGGATTGTGAGTTAACACTCTTTTGAAACTAGCTAGAGCAAATGTGTTCTAGCTAGTTTTTCTTGCATAAAATTGGTTTTTTGTTAACCTAGCCGCCTTCCATTCTTTGTCTTTTTGAGGTGTTTATGGCGTTTTTATCTCGGTCGATATTGGCGTTGTTTATAGCACTTTCAAGCCCTTTCGCTTTTTCTCAAGCTCAATGTGAAGTTGAACTTAGCCACGGTCTTATCATCACCGATGACGTCATTCGTATTGTCGATAAAGGGCAAACACGAGTTCAAATAAATAATAATAACCAACTTTTTATTCGCGGTTATTGGATAGATTTAAGTAATGAAGAAAGCCAAGTATTGGAGCAGTTCAGTAAAGGAATACGAGATACTGTTCCTGAGCTGGTAGAGCTCGCTACAGATGGTGTTAACCTCGGTTTAAGCGCCATTGAGCAAGTTGTTGAAGGTATGTCAGATAAAGAGCCTGAAGTGCTGAAAACACAATTACAATACGTTGAGCGTGCATTAATGGATAAGTTTAAACGTGGCGATGATTTCTTTTTATTGCGCCACAATCACTATCTAAAATTGATGATTTTTTTACCGAAGAGATAAGTAAAAAAATTCACTCTGCAGTTCATGGCTCATTAGGTGCTATTTTAGTATCGCTGGGTGACGCATTTAAATCTCGCGAAGGTAACATCGAGGATCGTATTAATGACATGGGCCAGCGGATGGATATTATCTCGAAAGAAATTGATAAGTCGTTGCAAAAAAAAGCGCATCAGCTTGAGCTTAAAGCCTCTGAGTATTGTGAGTGTTTAAACTCATTAGATGTAACAGAGTCACGTTTACAAATGATCGTGCCAGACCTTGCTGACTACGACCTAGTACAAATAAAATCGTAAAACAATAAAAAACCCGCGTTTATTTAGCGGGTTTTGTTAGGGAAGGTATTTACCTAAAAGCTAACTAAGACCTAAACTTATCAGTCTCAGCCTCCAAATTATTGGTTAGCCCTTTAATTAAATCTGTTGCTGCATGCGCTTGATGTGATACATCAGCAGTTTGTGAGGCTGTATCTGAAATAGTCACGATTCGTTTTGCTGTATCTTCACCAGCGTCAAGTTGTTCTTTTGCTGCAATCGCTATTTGATGACTCATTTGTGCTATGGCACTTAATGACGAAGCAACCCGTTGCAGCTCCTCACTAGCATGTTTTGATTTAGCAACGGTTTGTTCGCTAGTAGTAATGCTTAGGTTAACAGAGGTCTTAGCATCTTGGGTGGCGGTTTGAAGTTTGCCAATCATGTTACGTATTTCTTCTGTACTGGTTTGAGTGCGCTGTGCAAGCCCTCTAACTTCATCGGCCACCACCGCAAAGCCTCTGCCTTGTTCACCCGCTCGTGCGGCTTCTATCGCTGCATTAAGCGCAAGTAAGTTGGTTTGCTCAGCTATACTTTGAATAACGCTTAGCACATTTGCGATATTATTTACTTCATCATCAAGAAGTTGGATGTTATTGCCAGCGCTATCAATTTGTTGCTCTAAAAGAACTATGGTATCCGCAGCCTCTGTGGTTAAGTGATTTGCGTTTTGACCTTGGCTTTCAGCTTCTTGCACCGAGTGGGCTGCTTGCTCGGCATGTTCAACCACTGTTTGCGCTGATGCTGTAAGCTCGGTGATTGCTGAGGCAACCATGTGGGTTTCTTCATTTAGACTACGGGTTAGCTTATCAAGCTCAGTAGAGCGTGATTCGTTATCTACGCTTTGACTTTTAAGGCTGTCAGTTACATCTTTAATACTACCAACGACACCTCGTAAGCCCTGTTGCATATAATGCATCGCAGCTATAATACTTTCTGGCGGCGCATCGGTTCGAATATGTGAGTTTAATTTGCCTCGAGATACCTGTTTTACAATATCAATAACTTCATCAACTTCACCACCGAGTGCATTGCTCAATGAAATACCAAAGCGAGCTATTGCAATAGTTAGTGCAACTGCAATAATTAAGGACAGACCAAGTAACCACTTGGCGGTATTCCAATAACGTTCATTAACTTCTTTTTCACTGATACCAGTGCCAATATACCAGCCAAATAATGGGGTCTTCTGTACAACTGAGGTTAAATTAACAGTGTCTCCGTCTCTGATAGAATCCCAGTGATACGTAATAATTGTGTTTGTTTTATTACCAACTAATCGTTCAACTATTCGTCCAATACTGTTGCCTTTGGCATCTTTAAAGTCATTAAAGCTGGTATTGTGAAGCTGCGGATCATGAGGGGCGGCTATAAAGTTTAATTTATCATCAACAACATAAACATACTCAGAGTCATGATATTTGTTCTCTTGTAACACTTGTGTTGCTAATTGTTGGGCCTCTTGATTACTTAATTGACCTTTTTTTACCATCTCTTCAAATTGCAACACGATGTTACTGGTGCTTTTCATAAGTTGGTTTATTCGCGCAATGTTATCGCTTTGGCTTGCATGACTTAATGATTGTAATCCTAATATTGCAATTGCGATTAATGCAATAAAAATTGCAATTGCAAAGATCGCTATTTTTGTTTTTAGTGGTAGACCTGAGTGCACAATGTAACCCCTTATCATGTATGCCTTAGTAATTTCTACCACGTTTTTCGTCAATTTGTTAGTTTTTATTAATAAAAAATGACAACGCTATCATGAAATATTATCAAGATTATATTAAAGTTGTTGCTCTTGTTCTGTAAGGGGGCGATATTCTCCTTGAGCAAGATAATGGTCAAGCTCAATGTTTGCTATTTTTTCTCTATGCAATTCAACTACTTTATTATTTACAGCGGCAAGCATTCGTTTAACTTGATGGTATTTACCTTCACTGATCGACAAGCGTAAACTGTAGCTGGCCAAGGCTTCTGCTTTAGCTGGCCGAGTAAGATCTTTTTCATTGTGTAATTGTACCCCTTGGCGAAGCTGCGCAAGTGCATCATCAGTCAGTGGCTCTTGGGTTTCAACTAAGTAAGTCTTGAATTTATTGTGTTTAGGTGAAGTGATTTTGTGTGACCAATCGCCGTCATTGGTAATTAAAACTAGCCCTGTGGTATCGATATCAAGGCGGCCTGCAACATGAAAATCATTCATGTTGGGCTCGTCGAGCAAGTCAAAAACGGTTGGGTGTAACTCATCAGTGTTGGCACACACATAACCCGCCGGTTTATTGAGCATAAAATAGCGTTTTCCTAAAAATATCAAGGCTTCATCAAACCATAACACTTCATCAGTTTGACTAACTGGGTGATCAAATGCGGTTACAGTTACACCATTTATCGTTGCGTTCTTTTGCTTTATTCCTGCTTTTGCTTTACTGCGCGGTATTTGAGCTAGGTGGCTAATAAATTTATCTAAACGACATGGAAATTTCATTGGGTTCACATTTTTAGTCGGCTACAATGGCGCGAGTATAGCCGATAGTAAGCAGCCAGAACAGTGTCACAAATACAAATTTTAGCCACCTACCAGCAGCGTGTAGAGCAAAAAGAGTTACAGTATGATCAAGCTCAACTAACAGCGGTCAATGCCTTGCAAAGTCTTGCTGAAAGTTTAGTTAAAAAACGTGTTTGGTGGCAAACACAACCAAAGGTTCGGGGCGTGTATTTACATGGTCCGGTAGGCCGTGGAAAGTCGATGTTGATGGACTTATTTTATCATCAGTTAAGTGATGATAAAAAAATACGACTGCATTTTCATCATTTTATGGCACAAATTCATCAACGGCTAGGGCAGTTACAAGGCAGTAAAAATCCATTAGAAATCATTGCTAAAGAATGGCGCCATAGTGTTAACGTTTTGTGCTTTGATGAGTTTTTTGTTAGTGATATTGGTGATGCTATGCTGATGGCTGGGTTATTCAAAGCACTCTTCAAGCAGGGACTTATTCTTGTTGCAACCTCAAACTGTCATCCTGACGAATTGTATAGGAACGGCCTACAACGAGCGCGCTTTTTACCAACTATAAATTTACTCAAAGAGCACTGTAAAGTGATTAGTGTAGAAGGGAAATGCGATCATCGTTTTCGGTATGGTCATCAATTTAAGTATTATTTTATTAATGATGATGTAGCACTTACGATGCTCTTTGAACAACGTGAAATTAAACTCAATTCGCACTCTAATTTAAATGTATGTCATCGGCCTATTCACTTTATACATCTAGCAAAAGAGGCTATTCTGTTTGATTTCATGGCTTTGTGTTCAGGACCGAGAAGCACTGCTGATTATATTTTTTTAGCAGAGCATTTTGAACGAGTATATATTGCGAATGTTCCCGTCATGGGAAGTAGGGCAACAGGCAAGCAGATAGTGCATGGCATTGAAGACAGCTATCAACGCGAGAAGCAAGACTTACAAGAGCATACTTTAGATGATGAAGCGCGACGCTTTATAGCCTTAGTTGATGAGTTTTATGACCGAGGTAAATTATTAGTTATAAGCACCCAAGTTGATATGGCTAACTTATATTGCGGTAAAAAGTTAGCCTTTGAATATGCACGAACAGAATCCAGATTAGTCGAAATGCAAAGCTGGTGACAGAGAATAATCATTAACTATAAATATATCTAAACTTAAAACATACAAAGAGCTCAACACTTTCGGTAAGTGTCGCTGTTATTCTCATAAATATTAACACTTAAGCTGTAGGATTCTCTGCAATAGGTGCGCAGGCAGTTAAGTAATCGCTCACTGAGATCTTGTTTTTCTGTTGTTGTTCGACCTGCCATTATATAAGCCGCGATATAGATAAAGCCGTCTTTACCTTCACCCAATTGATAATGTTGGTAGGCGATGGCGCGGGTTTTAATGGTCGATAGTTCAAATAAACCACTCTCAAAGGTCGTTTGATGCACTTTATCAACTAAAACTTGTGGTAAAAGTGGTAAGTCTTCAGAGTGTTCGATCACAACATGGGGCATGAGGGCTCCTAAAATCGGTAAGTAAAACCTAAACTTGTTTGAAATTGGTTTAGTACGTCGCCATCGAAATGCCATAAACATTGATCATCTTCGTCGGTGGGCAAAGTGCAGTTAACCGTGCTTTCGTTGTTAACTATAGTTGCCAACCAGCGGGTTTCAAATAAAACTCGGGCTGTATCACTAAACAAATATTCAATGCCGCCATATAAGCCGCTAGCAAAGAATACGTCATTACTTGTAAAATTAGTTTGTACATAATTGGCGCCCACTTGAGCACCTACATAGCTATTTATATGATTACTTAACGCGACTTCAACCGCACTTTGGAATAAAAAGTATTTCATGGTTACTTCTTTATCCTCTGTGTTTTCAGGTTCGTTGTTACTTTGTGCAAAGTAAAAGCCATAGCGGGCACGGTCAATATTACGATCAATACTAAAAGCGAAGTGGTTGCCGTCATTCACTTCAACCTTGAGTGCTTCTTTGGTTTCTAATGTTTGGCTAAAGTTTTTACCCGCATAGAGGCTTACAGAGTAATCATCTTGGGCGAAAGCCGTGGCAGATAAAAAACACAGCAGGATGAGTATTTTTTTCATTATATTGCAGCTCGTTGTTGAAGAATTTTTCAGTTACTATTGAAGCATAGCTATTATTAAAATGTAACCACGCAGCGCACTATTGTAGTGGATTTGTTGACACATTGAATTAAAGGAATGGTATGAAATCATTAAAAGTCATTAGTCTATTAGGTTTATTAGCTTTACAAGCAGGGTGCTCAGACGATGCTGCATCAGTAAGTTTAGGGTTATTTACCACTAAAGATATTAAGGTCGTGTCTCAGCAAGATCCGTTGGTTACAGGGGTGACTTGCCACATTAGTCATATTGAAGCTAATTTAGATTTTTCAGACCCTTCGGATATGTCAATTGCGTGTCGCCAAACGGGTCCTATTACTGCTGAACAACTTCAAGGTATCGATCGCAGTAAATCGGGGGAAGTGGTTTTTAAATCGTCAAAAAGTATTTTATTTAAATCGCTAAAAGTACGTCGAATCTATGATGCACAAACACGTAGTCTATTGTATTTATCGTATTCAACTAAAGAGTCTACAGGTAGTCATCATCATGCATTATCGACGGTACCTTTGTATAACACGCAAGCTTGGCAATGGGCACAAGAGCAGGAATAAGAGCACTTTATGTTAGCGTTATTTAAATCTAAGCCCTTGCTGGACACACAAGAACAACAATGGTTAATAGACACTTTTATGTGGGCTATTGAAAACTTTGGCAGTGATTACTTTATTAATAATACCCAGTTAGTGCTGCCTAACTATCAATGCTTTCCAGACCCTGTATCAAGTATTGAAGAAATGGCTAGTAAGGTATTTGAACGTGTGGTGGGTTATGCTGGTATGCAGACATGGCCTATTCAACTTGTAGGACCTGCACAATTAAAACCACAAGTATTTCCGCATTTTGCATTTAATGAACACTTACGTGGCGAAGCGAGCCAATTAATTGTACCCCCTCCCCATAAAGTTAATGTGTCTTTTAACCCAAATCAGATAAACCAACCACAAGATTTAGTGGCGAGTTTTGCAGGGACCCTAGGCACCATTATGATTCACCATGTTGGTGTTTTTCCTCCTGGCGGTAAAGAGTTTTTACCACAAGCTAGCGATGCATTAGCGTGCTTTTTAGGCTTTGGTGTAATGATGAGTAATACCGTTTACCAATTTAAAGGTGGGTGTGGCTCTTGTTATAACCCGTATGCTAATAGGCAGGCGGCATTAAACGAGTCACAAACGTTATTTATGCATGCTCTTGTGTGTCACTTTAAAGGGCATAATGATTCTAAAAAGTATTTAAAGCCTCATTTACGCAGTCAATTTAAAAAGGCGCAAAAAGAAATTAAAGCTGTAATCAATGACACAGCAAACCCTTTGCTTTTAGCTCTTGATGATAAAAAAGCGGGGTGAACTTTTGAATTACTTAGATGAATTTCTACTGATCGCATTAGCTCATTTTTTTGCTGTAGCAAGCCCAGGGCCAGATTTTGCAATTGTGCTCAAACAAAGCATTCAACACGGACGGCGTAATGCGCTATGGACTAGCTTTGGCGTAGGCTTGGCGATTTTGCTGCATGTGGGTTATTGCTTATTGGGAGTAGCGGTATTATTAGCTCAATCACCCTCTGTATTTATGGCATTAAAATACTTAGCAGGCGCTTATTTAGCGTATATAGGATTTCAAGCGTTACGAAGTGCTAAACCTGAAGAAAATACTCGCGAAGAAGTATCACAAACGCAAAGTGAAGAATCAGTCTGGATTGCGTTTCGTCGAGGCTTTTTAACGAATGCGCTAAACCCCAAAGCGACATTATTCTTTATGTCGTTATTTACCTTGGTGATCAGTCAAACAACACCGCTTTTGGTGCAAGCAGGTTATGGTCTGTACATGGCAGTAGCAACCTGGCTTTGGTTTTCATTTTTATCATTGGTGTTATCTAAATCTAATGTACGTGGATTTTTTCAAAAAAGTGGTTATTGGTTCGATCGGGGTATAGGTGTGATTCTAATCGCATTAGCAATACGCGTAGTTTTATAGGAGTATACAAGCATGGCACTTTATAATTTTTCGTTTGGCTCAAATATGTCCTCAAATCGCTTATTAGCACGTCTTCCTGAAGTTAAACGCATGGGGACCGCACGCTTAATGGGGTATGAGTTAACATTTGATATGGTCAGTCTTGATGGGTCTGGTAAGTGCAGTATTAAAGAAAGTGTTGAGCCTGGGGCGCAAGTGTATGGTGTTGTTTATCAATTAACTCCCGCAGAAAAAGAAATTCTCGATGGCATTGAAGGGCCGCGTTACGATTGTGTTGATGTTGAAGTTATTTTGCTTGATGGCGAAAAAATACCAGCACATTGCTATATTGCAAATACCACAGATGCAACAATCCTACCCTATGACTGGTACATAGAACACGTTCATCGCGGAGCGCTTGAAGCGGGCTTGCCAAATGAGTACAGTGAAAAAATAAAATCTCGGCCCACCCGCCAAGATAGCGATAAAGTACGTGCAGCTGTTGAGTTTGCCGTACATCAACAATAAAAAAACACGCCAAGGAATGTTATGAAATTAACAAAACTCGCCATTGCAGCCTCATTGTTAACTGGCTTTGCATTTAATAGCCATGCTGAGATAGACACTAAACAGCTCAATCAAGTGATTGAAAATTCAATGGCACGCTTTGATGTCCCAGGGATGGCTGTCGCTGTTGTTGAAAATGATAAAGTGGTATTTGCTAAAGGCTTTGGTGTTAGTCACTTAGATACAGGCAATAAAGTAAATAAAAATACCTTATTTGGCATAGCTTCTAATACAAAGGCATTTACCGCCGCTGCGTTAGCTAAATTAGTTGACGAAGAAAAAATTAGCTGGGATGACAAAGTGATTGATCACTTACCAGAGTTTCGTTTATACGACCCTTATGTCACCCGAGAGCTGACCATCCGTGATTTATTGAGTCACCGTAGTGGTTTAGGCTTAGGTCAAGGCGATTTAATGATCTGGCCTGATACTGATAAATCAGTAGAAGAAATCTTAGCAGGTTTAAAGTACTTAAAACCTGCGAGCAGTTTTCGTAGTAAATATGCTTATAACAACTTAATGTTTGTCACTGCAGGCGAAGTGGTTGCCCGAGTATCGGGTATGAGCTGGAACGATTATATCGAGAAGAATATTTTGCAGCCACTAAAAATGGAAAGCTCACGCGCTGGGTTTTCACGTATCCCAAGTAGCAATAAAAACTGGGCGACGGGTCATATTCCTATGGATGGGAAATTAAATCCATTTTTTGTTAATTACTTAGAAGACTTTCGTGGTGCTGGAGCAATTGCATCAAGTGTTAGTGATATGAGCCAGTGGCTTCGTACGCAACTTGCTGGTGGCAAGATGCCAAATGGTGAGCAACTCTTTAGTGAAAAACAGCAAGCGCAAATGTGGCACCCACATATTACTTCTATGGCGTCAGAAAAAGCGTATGAAGCGTATCACCAACAGTTTAGGGGATATGGTTTAGGTTGGAGTATTGAAGACTTCCACGGGGTTAAAAAGCTTGCACACGGCGGTGGGATTTTAGGCATGGTATCGCAGGTAACCTTGGTGCCCGAGAAAAATCTAGGGATTGTCATTCTCAGTAATCAGCAAGCTTTTAGCGCACTATCTGCGATTACTTACGAAGTGCTAGAGGATGCCTTTGACCTTGAAGATAAAGATTGGGTTGAAGATTTAGCAAAAAAACACTTTGAAGGTAAACAAAAAGCGTACGCAAATGCAAAGCCTGAAGCCCCGGCAGATTATCAGCCACAACTACCAAATATCAGTTATACAGGCACGTTACATGATGATTGGTATGGTGATGTGATCATAGAGGAATTAGATGGCAAGTTACGAATAGACTTTACCCATACTAAACGTTTAAAAGGGCAGCTTGAGCATTACACAGGTAATACCTTTATTGTGAAATGGGATGAGAAGTTATTAGAAGCTGATGCATTTATTCAGTTTCAAATGAGTCCTAAGAATCGTGTACAAAGTGCAGATATGCGCGCAGTATCAACGTCGGTTACAGACTTTAGCTTTGATTTTAGAAACCTAAATTTACAAGCAAAGTAAACCAAAGTCGCAGAGCCACCATTAGGTGGCTTTGTTATTATGGCTCGATTAACTTATTTGGAGCTTAGTATGCGCACCGCGATTATTTCTCATCCACATTGTCGTAAACATAAAATGATTGACGATCACCCTGAGTGCCCAGAACGTTTAGATGCTATAGCAGATCGTTTATTGGCAAGTGGACTCGATATCGCAATACAACAAAAGCAGGCTCCAAAAGCACAGCGTGAACATTACTTATTGGCCCATGAAGAATCGCTGGTAAAACACGTAGAAAATACCTTACCCGATGAAGGCCTTGTATCACTTGATGGTGACACATGGTTATGCCCTGACTCTCAAAAAGCGGTTGAACGTGCTGTAGGTGCAGGGTTACTTGCTGTTGATGAAATTTTAGCTGGTAACCTCGATGCCGCTTTTTGCTCGGTTAGACCGCCAGGTCACCATGCTACTCGCGCGACATCTGCCGGTTTTTGTGTTTATAACAATTTGGCCATTGCGGTAAAGTATGCACAAAGCAAAGGGGTGAAGCGTATTGCCATTGTTGACTTTGATGTTCACCACGGGAATGGCACCCAAGATATTTTCATTGATGATGATTCTGTGTTGTTTTGTTCGTTATTTCAATATCCATTCTATCCCAATACCGCAGTTGAGAATAACGCAACGCTGGTTAATTCACCGCTGCCGATTGCCAGTGATGGTTCAGATTTAAAAGCATTATATGAGCAACAGTGGTTACCTAAACTCAGTGCGTTTCAGCCTGAGCTTCTTTTTATTAGTGCAGGTTTTGATGCTCACCTAGAAGATGATATGGCAAGCTTAAAATTTGTTGAAGATGATTACGCTTGGTTGACAGAGCGACTTGCCATCCTTTGCAAGGAGTTAGGTTGTAGGGGGATTATCTCTTACCTTGAGGGAGGTTATGCGCTTTCAGCTCTTGGTAGAAGCGCAATCGCTCATGTAAAAGCGTTAGTCGATAGCTAGTAATGTAAATGCTTGAGCAGGGGTCAGTGTTGCTATTTTACCAAGGCAACATTGTCCTTCTTTCGCTAAGTAGTGTTTTATAAGCTCAGCGAGTTCCTCGTTTGATAACGCTTTAGTTTGATGGCCTGAAAGGTTTGTATAGCCTGTATTTTTACCTAATAAAACCACGGTTTCTTTTTGTTTTTCACCCATACCATAGAGCAGCTCATTAATATCATTCGCATGTTTAATGATATCTATTTCATCATCATAAATTAGTAATAGTGGCTGAAAGTCACTCATTATTTGTCCTAAATCAAATAGTAGTCTGTTGCTTAATTTATACTCATAGGTTCTATTGTGCAAAAGAATTTGAAGATGCCTAAAAGTAGTCGCTATCAAAAAGTCTGTGATGTATTTACTAACAAAGTTATTGCCTGCTCTAAGGAAACCCATCTTATAGAAGCTGTAAAGCTAATGCGAGCACATAATGTTAGCGCTATTTTTATTGAAAAGCAGCAAGAGGTTATAGGTGTCTGGACTGAATCTGATTGCATGAAACTTGATTTTACTTATCAACAGATTAAAGGGCTAACAATTGGTTGTGTGATGTCGAGCCCTGTATTGAGTATTTCAAGTCAACGGTTATTGAGTGATGCAGCGTTAGTATTTCATCAAAATGGTGTACGCCACTTACTGGTGACAGACAAAAGTGGTCTTGTATGTGGTGTAATTAGCGTAAGCGATATTGTGCGTAATCAAGGGTTGGATCATTATTTACAATTTAGAGCGATCAACGATCAATATAATAAAGATGTGTTAATTGTCTCGAGCCAGATGATGGTTACTGATGCTATTAAACTAATGCGGGAACGTAATGATAAAGCGATTTTAGTTTTTAATGAACAGCTACAAAAGCACGGTATTATTACCCAGCGTGACCTTTTAAGCCTTATACTTGAGCATCAAAATGGTGGCATATGCTGGGACTTTGCCTGTAGACCTACCTATCAAATCAGTTCTACTGGGAGCTTATTTGATGCTTATCGGTTGATGTCTAGTAATAATGTACGCCACCTAGTTGTTGTTGATAATAATAACGTTTTGGGGGTGCTGTCTTTAGAGCATTTAATCAATGAGATTGAAAGTGCATACTGTTGCGAGCTTGAAAAAGTGCTTGAGCAACGAGATGCCGCACTACAACATTCGCAGAGTAACCTTTACCTAGCAAATAAAATTATAAATTCTTCTCTAGATGGCATCATGATCACTTCGCAAGAAGGGATCATTATTCAAGTTAACCCTGCTTTTACTCAGTTAACGGGCTATAAAGAGTTTGATGTCATTGGCAAGCGGCCTAATATTCTTAGCTCAGGGCGTCATGATAAGCCATTTTATATTGATATGTGGCATGAAATTACTACTAAGGGAGTTTGGCAGGGGGAGATATGTAACCGTAAAAAAGCGGTGATCTTTATGTTGAATGGTTAACTATTATTGAAATAAAAGAGCTAAATAATGCAGATGTACTTTATGCTGCCATTTTTAGCGATATCACCGAGCGCAAAAATGCAGAAGAAAAAATAGTTCAGTTAGCTTATTTTGACGAGCTTACAGGCTTACCCAATCGGCGCTTGTTTAACGATCGATTACAAATGGCACTCGCCACAGCACACCGTGATAGTACTCTGTTAGCAGTGATGTTTATCGACTTAGACCGCTTCAAAGAAATAAACGACACATTGGGCCATAGCGCTGGTGATTGCTTATTACAACTCGTTGCAAAACGTATTCAATGTGTTTTAAATGAAGGAGATACGCTTGCACGCTTAGGTGGTGATGAATTTGTACTATTGTTTGATGTGGATAGCTTTGAGTATGTTAGTGAAGTCGCAGAAATAATTCTGAATAAACTCAATACGCCATTTTTGCTCGATAGCGCACAAGTAGGTGTAACAGCTTCAATTGGCGCCGCTATTTATCCTGAAGATGGCCAAGATAGTGAAACGTTACTAAAGCATGCTGATATTGCAATGTATCGCTCTAAAGAGCAAGGACGCAATTCGTTCCAACTATTTAAACCATCAATGAATGCACGATCTTTAGAGCGCTTAGCTATGATGAGCCGCTTTCAATATGCACTTGATAATGATGAGTTTGAGTTGTACTTTCAGCCTAAGCTAAACCTAAAAACAAATTGCATTCAGGGCGTTGAGGCTTTATTACGTTGGGACGACCCTACCTTGGGTATGATTTCACCTGCGCATTTTATTCCTTTGGCCGAGGAGTTAGGTCTCATTGTGCGGTTAGATTTATGGGTTATCGAACAAGCAGGCAAACAGTTGGCAACGTGGCAAGCACTAGGTATTAATGCAGGGCGTTTAGCAATTAATATTTCAGCGTGTCATTTAAGTCAAGGGAAATTGGTACAGCATATTGATCAGATGCTCAAACGTTATCAACTTCCAGGTAGTTTATTAGAGATAGAATTAACAGAAAGCAGTTTTATCGGTTCCTTTCCTCAAGCTAAAAAGCAATTACAGCAAATAAAGTCTTTGGGGGTCTATGTTGCCTTAGATGATTTTGGTACTGGTTACTCGGCCTTAAGTTACTTAACTAAGTTACCTTTTGATACATTAAAGATAGATGCTAGCTTTATTGCGAAAGTCCCCGATGAATACGGTAATAGTGAGATTGTGGCGGCCATTATTGCGCTAGCAAGTAATTTAAACTTATTAGTTGTTGCTGAAGGGGTGGAGAAAGCTTCACAACAAGCATATTTGTTGAGTTTAGGCTGTGATGTAATACAAGGATATCATTATTGCCGCCCTTTAGCGCAGCGGCAATGGGTTGATTTTTATACGCAGTTTACTCAACAGTCACTTCATAAGAAGTAAACTTACGGATATTGATTACGCCATTATCAAAAATTAAATACTGGCCTTTTATACCTTGCAATATGCCACTTACTACAGGGTCTTTATCAAAATTGAATGAGCTTATTTTGCTCGGATAAGCACTCACTGGGAACTCTAAATCCACAACTTCTTCATCAAGTTGCTCAATTGCTGTTGCACCGAATAATTCAGCGAGCTCATTAAGTTTGTCTGCAATTTGCGGTATTAATTCTGCAGCAGCGGCTTTTAGATCAAGCACATCATTTTGCCCTTTGAGCATATTGCGCCAATTAGTTTTATCGGCAATAAACTGCGCTAATGCAACTTCAACTAAGCCAGATTGTAACCGAGTTTGTACCTTAAATATTGGTAATGCCTGAGTTGCACCTTGATCAATCCAGCGAGTCGGAATTTGCGTGTGGCGTGTAATCCCTACTTTTAGACCTGAGGTGTTAGCCAAATATACGTAATGTGGGATCATGCAGTTTTCTTCACCCCATTGTGGCTCTCGGCATGTGCCTTGGTCGTAGTGACAGGTCTCAGGCTTCATTATGCACATATCACAGCTTGCTAGCTTACGCATGCAGACAAAGCAGTGTCCTTGAGAATAACTTTTTTTGGTTTTTTTACCGCAATTTGAGCATAAAATTGTGCCGCTAAAAGTGAGTGTTAGTTGTTTACCAATATAAGCATTCAAATCAACCAGCTCTTCACCTACAGGTAGGTGATATTGGATTGGTTGAGTAAGAGAAGATTTTAACTTCTTAATAGTACCTTGCATCTTTACGCCCCTAAAGATGTTTAAAAAGGGGATTTTATCAGTAATCTGTAAAGTTGTGGCACTTTAACTGTAATTGCCTTATTTATTTTTACTTAACCAGTCTAGGTAACTATCAAAAGAAAGCGCTTTAGAATAGTAATAGCCTTGACTAAAGTCTGCGCCCATTGATTTTAATAAGCGGTGAGTTTGCTCATCTTCAACCCCTTCAGCGGTTACACTTAAGCCTAGGTTATGGGCCATATCAATGGCTGTTTTCACGACCACCTTATTAGTAGGATTTGCTTCTAGATCAATAACAAATGACTTATCAATTTTTAAATTAGCAAAGGTATAATGCAGTAAATAAGTCAAAGAAGCATAACCAGTACCAAAGTCGTCAAGTACCACAGTAACGCCAATTTCATTTAATTGCTTTATGAGCGTCTGCATTTGTTGTTGATCGCCAATTAATGCGGTTTCCGTGAGTTCTAATTTGAGTTGCTTTGCAGGTGCATTATATTTCAATAAGGTGTTTTCAATTTTTTCAGCTAATTGCACTATGCTTATGTTTTTAGCGCTTAAATTAGCACTAACGCAGTGCCCGCTGTAACCCTGCTTATTAAGCTGGGCAATGTCTTGGCAGGCTTTGTCCAATACCCATAAGGTGAGCTCGTTAATAAGTCCTGTGCGTTCGGCTAATTGAATAAGCTGCTCTATATTTATGTGCTGATACTCAGCACAAGGCCAACGTAACAGGACTTCACTACCTACTACTTGGTTGTTGGTTAGGTCAGTCTGAGGTTGGTGATATAATGCCAGTTCATTGGCTCTTATCGCCTCTTGTAGTTTTGCTGCCAGCTCAATGTCCATGGCTTGGTTAGGTTGTTGTTGTGAGTTACTAATGCGACTCACCGTGGTTCTTGCTTGTTTTAATGCCACATAACCACGTTGTAGGCTTGCTTCAAAGTTATTGGCAGTATTGGGAAAACTGATCCCGACACTGTATTCTAGCTGTAAGTTTAACCCTTGTATTTGGTAGTTCTTTGGTAAGCCTTTAATGATCTTTGTTAAATTTAGAGATAGCTCTTCAGCGGATTGCGCTTTAGTTGAAATACAGGCAAATACCCCCGTGCCTAAGTCGGCAAGTTTAGAGTTGCTATCTAAGGTTGAATCTAAAAAGTAAAACTGACGTTCGCCAACTAGCTGTAGCTCTAATGATTTTGCTACCTTGATGATTAATTCATTGCTTTTTGTCGGTGTCAAAATGGTATCTAGTGAGTGAAAATAACGAATTTTAATTAGGCACAGGGTGTTTTGTCTTTGCTGCTGCTCAAGTGCCATATAAGCTTGCTTTAACATTGCACTATTAAGAAGTTTGGTTTGCTGAGTGTGAGTAGCATGATAAAGCGCTCGCTCTCTTTGATAGCGAACTCTATCAGCCAAGGCCATGGCCATGAGCACCACTTCGCACAATATAGCAGCTAAAAAAGTATGGCGAATTGCAAAGCTATACGGTAATACTCCCGTTAACTCAAGTGGCTGTATAGCTGCACCTATAATCAAGGGTATCCATGAAATAACATAAAACTTTGCCCAACGAAATCCACTGCGCAGTTTGTTATAAATCATGATGATACAAATTACATAAAGCAGTGCTAAAATAGTAAAAAATATCGGCGCAGCGATGTTTTCAGGAATGATAAAACAGCTTAAGCCTAAAACAAACATGAGCCCCATAAAGTAAACACTGAGTTTATAACGCCAGCATTGCTCTTTATGGTAGCGTAAAAACATGGTACAAAATGCGAGGGTAAATATCGCGATCGCATAGTTACTAACAATAATGTATTTTTGAAAAAACAGTTGCCAACTAATCGGCCACAAGTAAAAACCAAAACCAAGCACGCAGCCCATTAAAATAATCGCGCTAAAAATGTAACCAATATAAATTAAGTAAACGCGATCCTTAATACCAAAAAATAGCACTAAGTTATACAGTGCAGCCATGATCAATACGCCGACAAAAATCCCCCAAATTGCAGTTTGTGAACGGGTTAAATCTTGAAACTCAGTTTCGCCATAGAGATTAATGGGAGTTTTACTAATTCCGGTTGTATCAATTTTTAGTAATAGTTTCTGTTTACTTTGCGGGGTAACTGTTAAGCGTATATGCGGTACACTGTACTCAAAACGGGTGAGCTCTGGGGTTAAGTCGCCAAGTTGCGTAGTCGTTATAATATGATTGCTTTTATCCAAGTGATAAATCGTTAAATGATCGACCATGGGGTTATCAAAATGAGCGACAATTTTTTCATTCTGTTGGCTTCGATTCTCCAGCTCTACTAACAACCAATAATTACGGGGTGTAAAGTTCCAGTTTATATCTGCAAATGACCCCACAGTGAAATCATCTAGGTTATCAATAATTTGATGAGTTGGTAGTTTTTTTGTTTCATCAATAAAGTAACTATGGGATAGGTAAATTGGAGTGGTTTTGTCAATGGTGTATTTTGTAGGGGTCGCTAAATGGCCTGCAAGCGTTGCTATTACATAAAACAACACAAGTAATATTAATACGGCAATAAAATGATAGCGTAAGTAATTATTTTTCAATTTTTAACGTTCTTTTTCAGTCCCTAGAAATGAGTGTAGCATTAAAAAGCGCAGATAAACTGCGCTTTTTATTAAATTTTAACTGGTTATACCAATTAATTATTTTTCACGAGCGATAGCACGATAAGCTATATCAGTACGATATTCCATACCTTCCCAGCTGATTTCGTCTACAAGCTCATAAGCACGTTGCTGTGCTTGCGTCACTGTATTACCAAGAGCCGTGGCACATAACACACGACCACCTGCGGTTACTACGTTATCGCCGTCTTGCTTAGTACCTGCGTGAAATACTTTTTCACCTTCGGCGTAGCTAACTTTAAGGCCGTTAATTGTATCGCCTTTCGGGTAGCTATCAGGGTAGCCTTTAGCAGCTAAAACCACACCTACAGCAGCGCGTGAGTCGAATTCAATAGTGGTTTTATCAAGTTCTACACGGTTAGCAGCTTCAATCAATTCTACTAAGTCTGATTGTAAGCGTAGCATCATAGGTTGTGTTTCTGGGTCGCCAAAACGACAGTTATACTCAATAACCTTAGGTGTACCGTCGGCGTCGATCATCAGGCCTGCATACAAAAAGCCTGTGTATGGATGACCTTCACTTGCCATACCTTCTACCGTTGGATAGATCACTTCATTCATAATACGCTGGTGGATTTCGTCAGTCACAACAGGCGCAGGTGAGTATGCCCCCATGCCGCCTGTGTTAGGACCTTTATCGCCATTGTAAGCACGTTTATGATCTTGGCTAGTAGCAAACGGGAGTACGTTTTTACCATCAACCATCACGATGAATGACGCTTCTTCGCCTTCTAAAAATTCTTCGATTACTACGCGGCTTCCCGCTTCACCAAAGGCGTTACCAGCTAGCATATCGCGGATAGCAGCTTCAGCTTCGCGCTCGTCCATGGCAACAATAACGCCTTTACCGGCAGCTAAACCGTCAGCTTTGATGACAATCGGTGCACCTTTTTCTTTTAAATAGGCAAGGGCAGGTTCAATTTGTTCAAAGGTTTGGTAATCTGCAGTTGGAATATTATGGCGTGCTAAAAAGTCTTTAGTAAATGACTTAGAGCCTTCTAGTTGTGCTGCACCTGCTGTTGGGCCAAAGATAGCTAAGCCGTGTTCACGGAACTTATCTACCACACCTAGTACCAGTGGCACTTCAGGACCTACGATAGTAAGGCCAACATTGTTTTGCTTTGCAAAATTAAGTAGACCATCTAAGTCTTCAACATTAATTGTAACGTTTTCAAGTTTTGGCTCAAGTGCAGTACCTGCATTACCCGGAGCAACAAAAACGGTAGTAACTTTGGTATTTTGAGCGGCTTTAAACGCAAGTGCGTGTTCGCGGCCGCCGCTGCCAATGACTAATACATTCATGGCGAATATCCTATTTAAAGCGGTTTTTTAAATTTCAGCGTCATGCGGTCACTTTCACCAATGGCTTTATACTTAGCAGCATCTTGCTCGCCAAGTCTTAGGCTAGGTGGCAGTGTCCATACCCCTTTAGGGTGATCGGCTGTATCAAGTGAATTTGCATTTATGTCACTGCTTGCTTCAAGTTCAAAACCTGCTTTTTTAGCAAGTTCGACTACAACACTTTGCTTCATATAACCTGATGATTTTTGCATTTCATCATCGCGCTCTTCTGGCAAGCGGTGTTCAACTACACCTAAGGTACCGCCTGGTTTGAGCGCAGTGTAAAACGATTTGAAAGCGTTAGCTGCCGCCTCTTTATCTTTGCTCATATACCAGTTATGAACGTTACGAAAGGTTAAAACCATATCCGCACTGCCAGCTGGTGCAATATCTAAATGTGTTGAAGGGGCAAACTCAGTAATTTTTACTTTACTGAATCGTTCATCCTCAGCGACTTTCTTTTTAAAGCCTGCTAATGAACGTTGATAGTAGCCAACCGATGAATCTGCAGGGAAGTGCGCAGCATAATAGGTGCCGTGATCTTTCAATGCTGGTGCTAAAATGTCACTGTACCAGCCACCGCCAGGGGCAATTTCAACCACTGTCATGCTTGGTTTAAAACCAAAAAATTCCAGTGTTTGTACTGGGTGGCGGTATTGATCGCGTTCAGTGTTACGTTCGGTTGCTTTAACTGCATGTGTTAATGCTGAATCATGGCCGTGATTATGAGCAACGGCGGTAGTAGCACTGACTGCTAAAGTGGCAACCAGTAACGTTTTTAGTGCAAATTTCATCGTCTGTTCCTTCACATTATAATTTTACGAGAGGTTATAGAATAAGCAGAATACGTGAATTTGATGCAAACAAAAAGAGCTAACTGATGCAGTTAGCTCTTTGTGTGATTAGTGGCGGAAGTGACGCATACCAGTAAACACCATTGCCATGCCAGCTTCGTCAGCAGCAGCGATAACTTCTTCATCGCGCATTGAACCACCTGGTTGAATTACAGCAGTAATACCTGCCTCTGCAGCAGCATCAATACCATCACGGAATGGGAAGAATGCATCAGATGCCATTACTGATCCCTTAACTTCAAGGTTTTCATCAGCAGCTTTAATACCAGCAATTTTAGCTGAGTAAACGCGGCTCATTTGGCCTGCACCTACACCGATTGTCATGCCGTCACGGGCATATACAATAGCGTTTGATTTAACAAATTTAGCGACTTTCCAGCAGAATAATAAGTCTTTAAGTTCTTGCTCAGTAGGCTGGCGCTTAGAGACAACTTTTAAGTCGCCTTGCGTTACCATACCTAAATCACGGTCTTGAATTAACACACCGCCATTAACGCGTTTGATGTCGTGGCCTGTGCCTTTAGCAGAGAACTCACCACACTCAAGCAAGCGTACATTTTGCTTAGCCGAAACAATTTGAGCGGCTGCATCAGATACTTTAGGTGCGATGATTACTTCAACAAATTGACGTGCAACAATCGCTTCCGCAGTGTCAGCATCAAGTTCTTGGTTAAAGGCAATGATGCCACCAAATGCTGATGTAGGATCTGTTTTGAACGCGCGGTCATAGGCTTCAAGAATGTTTTCACCAATTGATACGCCACAAGGGTTAGCATGTTTAACAATAACACAGGCTGGCACGTCAAACTCTTTAACACATTCAAGAGCCGCGTCAGTGTCTGCAATGTTGTTGAACGATAAGGCTTTACCTTGAAGTTGTACGGCGGTTGCAACAGACGCTTCTTGTACGTCGTTCTCAACATAAAAAGCCGCGTCTTGGTGTGAGTTTTCACCGTAGCGCATATCTTGCTTTTTAGTGAACTGCATATTGATTGTACGTGGGAACTTTGTTTCCTCAGCCGCTTCATCAGTGTAGTCAGCAACCATTTTACCGAAGTAGTTAGCAATCATGCCATCGTACTGTGCAGTATGCTCGTAAGCGGCAATAGCTAAATCAAAACGTGTCTTGTACGTTGTTGAGCCATTGTTGCTTTGCATTTCGCTGATCACGCGATCGTAATCTTTTGCATTTACTACGATGGTCACGTCTTTGTGGTTCTTAGCTGCGGCACGCACCATAGTTGGGCCACCGATATCAATATTTTCAATGGCATCTTCAAGGCTGCAGTTTTCTTGAGCGACTGTATTCGCAAAGGGGTATAAGTTAACTACAACAATATCGATAGCAGAGATATTATTCTCAGCCATTACGTCTTCATCTTGGCCACGACGCGCTAAAATGCCGCCATGAATTTTTGGATGAAGAGTTTTTACGCGACCATCCATGATCTCAGGGTGACCTGTGTGGTCAGATACTTCAGTGACTTTAATGCCGTTATCAGCAAGTAATTTACAAGTACCGCCAGTTGATAAAAGTTCGACACCTTGTGTTTCAAGTGAACGAGCAAATTCAACGATACCGGTTTTATCTGACACACTTAGTAGTGCGCGACGAATTGGACGATGTGTATCCATTGTAGTTTGATTACCTCAGTGTTTGAGCTAGCTTAGAAAGGCGCTATTTTAACTGAATATCGCTTAAAAAACGATATTTAAAGAGTGAGGATTTTTAAAGATATAAAAAAAGCACCCGAAGGTGCTTTTTACTCAAAATACTTTATACCAGCTGTATTGGATTAGTAAGCAATTATAACGACAGAGAAATAAGTCAATAACAAGGCAAAAATTTTGCTGTGTAGTTATTCTACATAAAAAATTTTTAACGCAGTTAAGGGCTTATTTAACTCGTTAGAATGATTACGGTTTCAATATAGCTGGTATTAGTTCATGCCGTATTTCTTAAGCTTCTTACGTAAAGTACCACGGTTGATACCTAGTAAGATTGCAGCACGTGTTTGGTTACCACGTGTATAAGTCATTACTTCTTCAAGTAATGGTGCTTCTAGCTCTGAAAGAACAAGGTCGTAAACGTCTTGCACATCTTGACCGTTAAGCTGTTTTAAATAGTGATGAACAGCTTTTTTCACTGCATCGCGTAATGGCTGCGGTTTCTCGTGCGACTGAACATGAGGGTTAGTGATAAATGGAGAAGTCACGTTTTGTTCGAACATTGTTTATATCTCTTTCTTTCTTAGTTAGCTGCTAGTGTTTTAAAGTATTGCTCTAATGTCTCGATTTGTGCCTGTGGATTATCGAGAGCATTAAATACTCGCCTAAACTGACCGTCACTGTCATGGGTTTGCAAATACCAAGATACATGTTTGCGAGCAATGCGCGCTCCCATTGGTTCCCCGTAAAACGCATGAAGGTTCACTAAGTGTTCCATCAAAATACCACGTACTTCCTCAATTGGAGGTGTAGGTAAATGTTCTCCGGTTCGCAAATAGTGGTCTATCTCCCTAAATATCCAAGGGCGACCTTGGGCGGCTCGACCAATCATAATGGCATCTGCACCCGTATAGTCTAAAACCTGTTTTGCTTTTTCAGGTGAGGTAATATCACCATTAGCAACCACAGGTATCGACACTGAACGTTTAATATCCTTAATTGTGGCGTATTCTGCTTCACCTTTATACATACATGCGCGAGTACGCCCATGTACGGCTAATGAAGCAATACCATAACGTTCAGCTATTCTCGCAATCTCTACACCGTTGCGGTTGTCCTGATCCCATCCAGTTCGGATTTTTAGTGTCACAGGTACATCAACAGCATTAACTACTGCATCAATAATCTCTTCGACTAACTCAGGAAACTGCAATAACGCTGAGCCTGCAAGTTTCTTGTTCACTTTCTTAGCTGGGCACCCCATATTTATATCTATGATTTGTGCACCATTGCTGACATTGAATTGTGCGGCCTGAGCCATCAGCTCAGGATCAGCTCCTGCGATCTGCACCGCGCGTATTCCTGATTCACCGCTGTGATCCATACGGTTCATCGATTTTTCGGTTTTCCATACTTTAGGATTCGACGATAGCATTTCAGACACGGCCAGCCCCGCACCTAAGCGTCGGCAAAGCTGTCTAAATGGTCTGTCTGTAATGCCTGCCATTGGCGCGACAATTACATTGTTCTCAAGTTGGTATGAACCGATACGCACTGTATTCAATAGGCCTCTTTTCAAGGGGCGCTAAGTTTACGGTGTTTTCACTAAAAATCAAAGGCTATAAATTGAACAAAAGTGACTTTTTTTTTGCCTTTTTCGTATTGACTTTTGATAACAGTTTGACGGGCGGGTTGATTTGTTTGATATTTATACAAAACAAATTTACTGGTAATAATTTACACGGTAAATGAATGTGTGAATAATAGGTAAAGCCTGTTAACTACAGGCTTTACAAACGTATTTAGAGTTAATGCTTAAACTAAGGTAATACGATTAGTTGGCGTTTTTTTCACCGCTTACTCGTGTCCATTCACCTTCAACAGCAATTTCATCAAGGGCAATAAACGGCGCATAAACATCAGCAACTGACTGCGCTTGTTCCTGTAAAATACCTGACATAGCAATTTTACCGCCTGGTTTTAACAAGCCTAAAATCACGCTGTGTAATTCACGAAGTGGTGCGGCTAAAATGTTTGCTACTACTATATCAGCTGTAAATTCAGGCTGATTTTCAGGTAGGTAAACTTCCAATTTGTCGGCTACACCATTGCGCTGTGCGTTATCTAAACTTGCCTCAAGTGCTTGTGGATCGATATCGATGCCTATCATACGCTCGGCACCTAATTTGATGGCTGCAATGCCTAAAATACCTGAGCCACAACCAAAGTCGACTACGGTTTTGCCTGTTAAGTCTTGGCTTTCAAGCCATTTTAAACACAATGCGGTAGTAGCATGAGTGCCAGTACCAAACGCAAGGCCCGGATCAAGGAGCACATTAACAGCATCAGGGTCTGGAATATCGCGCCAGCTCGGACAAATCCATAGTTTTTTGCCAAATTGAATCGGATGGAAGTTATCCATCCATTCACGCTCCCAATCTTTATCTTCTAGTTGTTCTACTTTATAAACTAACGAGTCTTTTATCTCGTCATGGCGCTTTAAAAGCTCAATTACCGCGTTCATATCGTGATTCGCTTCGAACAGGCCAATAACCGTTGTATCAGCCCAAAACTCGACGGTGCCAATTTTAGGCTCATAGATAGGCGTATCTTTAGCATCAATAAAGGTAACTGATGCGCTACCAGCTTCCATTAATAAGTCACTGACTGCATCAGCGGTTGCTGCGTTAGCATTGATACGGATTTGGATCCAAGCCATGATAGTTTCCTTGAAATAGAAAAAGGCCGCTACGGCGGCCTTTTGATTATGTTTGTTAGCTGCTAATTATTTAGCGTCTAAGAAGCTCTTAAGTAAATCAGAGCGAGAAGGGTGGCGTAGTTTACGCAGTGCCTTCGCTTCGATTTGACGAATACGCTCACGTGTTACGTCAAACTGCTTACCTACTTCTTCTAAAGTATGGTCGGTATTCATATCGATACCAAAACGCATACGTAATACTTTAGCTTCACGGGCTGTTAGGCCTGCAAGTACATCGTTGGTAGCACCACGAAGAGATTCCATTGTTGCCGAGTCAATTGGCGAATCAATGGTGGTATCTTCGATAAAGTCACCTAAGTGCGAATCTTCATCATCACCGATTGGTGTTTCCATCGAAATTGGCTCTTTTGCAATCTTAAGTACCTTACGGATTTTATCCTCAGGCATCATCATGCGTTCTGCTAATTCTTCAGGGTTTGGCTCACGACCCATTTCTTGTAGCATTTGACGTGAAATACGATTCAATTTATTAATCGTTTCAATCATATGTACCGGAATACGGATTGTACGTGCTTGGTCAGCGATAGAGCGAGTGATTGCCTGACGGATCCACCACGTAGCATAAGTTGAAAACTTATAACCACGGCGATATTCAAACTTATCAACTGCTTTCATTAGACCAATGTTACCTTCTTGGATTAAGTCCAAGAATTGTAAACCACGGTTGGTGTATTTTTTCGCAATTGAGATAACAAGACGTAAGTTAGCTTCAACCATTTCTTTTTTCGCGCGACGGGCTTTTGCCTCACCGATACTCATACGACGGTTGATGTCTTTAATACGCTCAATGCTTAAACCTGTGCTCTCTTCAATAACACATAGTTTATTAATGCAACGAATTATTTCTGGCTTAACTTCTTCAAGTTTAGCTGAATGCTTTTCGTTAGCGGCAATTTCTAAATCGAGCCACGATGCATCTGTTTCGTTATTTGCAAAATGCTTAACAAAGGTTTTCTTTGGTAATTTTGCAAATTGTACCGCTTGTTTCATGATGAGACGTTCTTGTACACGTACTCTGTCCATCATTTCACGCATGTTATTAACCATGCGATCAAACTGTTTTGGTACTAATTTAAATGTTCTGAATAACTCACCGATCTCAAAAATAGCGGCTTGAGAATCTGGGTGTGAACGACCTTTTTTATCAAAAGTGTCGCGCGCTTTGTTATAAAGATCACGAAGGTTTTCAAAGTGTATACGGGCTTCTTCAGGATCTGGGCCGGTATCTACTTCTTCTTCATCATCATCGTCACTATCTGCATCATCTTCATCTTCATCTTCTTCATCAAGTTCTTTTTCACTTAATTCAGAACCAATGTGCGTTGCAGAAATTTGAGCTTCATCTTCGTTAGGATCAAAGAAACCAGAGATAATGTCGCTTAAGCGCATTTCTTCTGCTTCAAATTTATCCCACTGTTCAAGAAGATAAGTAATTGCTTCAGGGTACTCAGCAACCGAGATCTGTACTTGGTTGATGCCTTCTTCAATACGCTTAGCGATGACAATTTCGCCTTCACGGGTCAGTAGTTCAACTGTGCCCATTTCTCGCATATACATACGAACCGGATCCGTAGTACGGCCGATTTCTTTGTCTACAGTAGCAAGCGCAGCGGCTGCGGCTTCTGCTGCGTCTTCATCTGTCGTGGTTTCTTGCATCATCAATTCATCGGCATCAGGTGCGTTTTCGCTAACCTTTATACCCATATCATTGATCATGCTAATGATATCTTCTACTTGATCTGAATCGATAATATCTTGTGGAAGGTGATCATTAACTTCTGCAAAAGTTAAATAACCTTGCTCTTTACCTTTTTGAATCAGAAGTTTTAATTGTGACTGAGGAGTTGGATCCATAGAGATTGTTTCTTCCACTCTGATAAGTTGATACAACAGGCGCCAGCTCGCTTAATTCATATAAGCCAAGCTAAGTATAATTTGACGCAGTGAATAGCACAGTATAGCAACAAAAATCAATTTTGGCTAGCTGTTAGTGCCTTTTAGCGCTTGAGTTAATAAATGACACTCAAGTCTTTCATCGCTATTTAACCCTTGGGTCTTGTCCTTTATTAATAGGGTCTCGAGTCGATAATTTAAACACTGATCTTCAATAAATTTAAAAGTATTTTTAAATTCATCCTCTAACCGGTCGTCATTTATTTCATGGCGCCAAGTTGCAAGTTTTATAAGTGCTTCATATTCTGGGCTTTCTCTAAACGCCTCAAGTAGTTGGGCGGTAGTAGTTGTGCCTTTTTGTAACGCGTAGTGCTGTAATTTAATCAACAGAGCGATACCTGCAATATTCATTTGTGCTAAGTCAGGCAAATAAGGTACTGCGTTCGCTAAATTAGGGTGTTGTACCAATAAACCAATAGCACGACGCATCGGCGTTATTTTAAACTTACGCTCAATAGCATGCTGTTGTTTCGGTGTTTTTAAACGGCTATTTAGCTGCTCTTTTGTACGCCCAATAAGGCGACCAAGTTGCTCTAGTAAGTTTTCTTGATAAAACTCACTAGGGATTTTTTCAATCAGAGGTAGTACCGCACTAAGTAACTTTGCTTTACCTGCATCAGTTGTTAAATCAATTTCTTGGCTTAGCTTATTAAACAATACTTGAGTAAAGTTATCCGCTTGAACTAAGCGTTGCTCAAACGCGTCTTTGCCTTCTTGTTGCACGAGCGAATCAGGGTCTTCGCCATCAGGCAAAAATACAAATTGCAGTGCTTTACCATCACTCAAATAGGGCAGTGCATTTTCAAGTGCACGCCAAGCTGCATCGCGACCTGCGCGGTCACCATCGTAACAACATATTACTTTGTCTGTGGTTCTAAATAAAGTATGCATGTGTTCAGCTGTCGTCGCCGTGCCTAGAGCCGCTACTGCGTACTCTATATCTTGCTCACTGAGCGCGACCACATCCATATAGCCTTCAACAATAAGAATATGCTCAAGCTTTTTATGTGCTTGCTTTGCCTCGTAAAGTCCATAAAGTTCAAACCCTTTGTGGAAAATACGGGTTTCAGGGGAGTTTAAATATTTGGGTCCTTGGTCAGCTTGCATTACACGACCACCAAAGGCGATTACACGGCCTCGTTTATCACGAATAGGAAACATTAAGCGGTCGCGGAAAAAATCAAACTGTCTGCCAGGAGTTTTCTCTGAAGCGAGTTTTAGTTCTACTAGCTGCTCTTTTTGTTCTTTATTACGTCCTAGTTGTTGGCACAAGGCCTCCCATTCACTTGGGGCATAGCCAATCATAAACTTTTTAACGGTTTCGCCACTTAAGCCACGGCCTTTGACATATTCAATGACATCAGCAGAATTTGCATGGTGCTTTAATTGATGCTGATAAAAGCGGGCGGCATGCAACATTAAATCGTAATCAGAACGTTTTTGTTCAGCAGTTCTTTGTGGGCCAGAGCTGGTGTTACCTTGTTCGCGTGGTACGTCGAGGTTTAATAAGCTGGCAAGTTCTTCAATTGCATCAACAAACTCAAGTTTATCGTATTCCATTACAAAGGAGATTGCGTTACCGTTAGCGCCACAACCAAAGCAATGATAAAACTGTTTATCTTGTGAAACAGTAAACGAAGGAGACTTTTCGTTATGGAAAGGGCAACACGCTTGGTAATCTTTACCGGCTTTTTTAAGACCAACTTTAGAGTCAATGAGCTCGACAATATCTGTTCTGGCGAGTAAATCGTCAATAAAATTTCGTGGTATCTTTCCGGCCATTATTAAAGTGTAGTCCTGAAATGAATAGAAAAAGGTGAACGAATTAGCTTTCGTTCTACAAATTTAGATTTGAACACAAACGTTATTTTTATTAAAGCTAAAAACGAAGAAACCGAGCACGTGGCTCGGTTTGCTTCAATCATACTTTATGTATGTGGGCGTATTAGGCTGTTAATCGTTGCTTAATTAAACCGGAGATCTTACCTAAATCGGCGCGACCTTCAGCTTTGCTTTTGATTATACCCATTACTTTACCCATGTCTTGCATACCAGCTGCGTTAGTGTCAGCAATAGCCGCATCAATGAGAGCAATGATTTCGTCTTCACTCAATTGTTGAGGTAAAAACTCTTCAAGCGCTTTAATTTCACTGGCTTCAACTTCAGCTAAATCATCACGCCCAGCATCTTTATACTGAGTGTAAGAATCGCGGCGTTGTTTAACAAGCTTCACTAAGACCGCGGTAATACCGTCATCATCAAGTGTTATTTGCTCGTCAATCTCACGCTGCTTGATTGCAGCAAGTACCATACGAATAGGGTTAAGACGTGTTTTGTCTTTCGCTCGCATCGCATCTTTTTGTGCATCTTTTAGCTTTATTAAAAGGCTCATTTATACAAGACCTAATACTATTAGTATAATTTAACGCGACGTGCGTTATCGCGAGAAAGCTTCTTCATGTGACGCTTAACCGCTGCAGCTTTTTTACGCTTACGCTCAGCTGTTGGCTTTTCATAGTGCTCGCGACGACGAACTTCTGAAAGGATACCTGCTTTTTCACATGAACGCTTGAAGCGACGAAGTGCTACGTCAAACGGTTCGTTCTCTCTTACTTTAATTACTGGCATTAAAAATTCACCTACCTAAATAATGAGCGTTGCTCAAGTTGATCAAACAATGATCAAGTGGTTCAAAAATGGTGCGGTATTGTAATCCGAAGCCACACCACATGTAAAGGATAAATATTGTCTGTTCTAATAGTAAACGAAAAATATCGCTATGTTGCTAATTTTACTGAAATTGATACAGACGACAAAGTACTTGCCCTGCGACTTTTTCTTTTAATAACAGCCAATTGCTAGGAAGATCTAAATTGTTAAGTTCACTTTCAACTTCGACATAAATCAACGCATTTTCACTTAACCAGTTATTTTTTATCAGTAAATCACAGCATGGTTTAGCTAAGTTTTGGCGAAAAGGCGGGTCAACAAAAACTAAATCAAATTGTTGTTCGTTGGTGTTTTGAGCTAAATAACGCAAACTATCGGTGCAATAAATGTCGGCATTATTCAAATTAAGCGTTTGCGCGTTTGTTTTTAATTGCGCACTGGCTGAATTGTCCATTTCTAAAAACGTGGCGCTGTGAGCAAACCGAGAGAGCGCTTCAAAGCCCAGCCCGCCGGAACCTGCAAAGCAATCGAGTACTTTAGCATCTCGGGTATCTTGCATTAACCAATTAAAAACAGTTTCTTTTATACGATCGGTCGTTGGACGCAATCCTTGTACATCTTTAACAGGTAACTTACGATTGCGAAACTGCCCGCTGATGATTCGAATAAAACCATCATTTGATTTGTTATTTGGCTGTTTTTGTGGTGATTTTTTTCTCATTTAACTCACTAATAAATGGTATCTGTTACGCGGCTCAGATAATATTGTACTGATATCGTAGCGCGTCATTTTTCAACTGCGCTAAAAGTGTTACCATAAGCATCTTGGACAATAGTTTTATCAATGGCTTTAAAAGCGGGTTCAGATAAAACTATTTGCATTAGTTTATCAGATTTTTATAAGTGGTTTTTAGCAACTATGGCAAAAAAAAGTAAATTCCTGTCTTGGCTAGGTTTTGGCAAATCAGAAAATAAACAACAAACAGAGCAGGCAGCAGAGGCTGATAACCAAAAGCAATTAGCAGAGCAAGAGCGCATTGCTGCAGAAAAAGCAGAAGCAGAACGTGTAGAGCAAGAGCGTATTGCTGCAGAAAAAGTAGAAGCTGAACGTATAGAGCAAGAGCTTATTGCTGCAGAAAGAGCAGAAGCTGAACGCATAGAACAAGAGCGTATTGCTGCAGAAAGAGCAGAAGCTGAACGCATAGAACAAGAGCGTATTGCTGCAGAAAGAGCAGAAGCAGAACGTGTAGAGCAAGAGCGTATTGCTGCAGAAAAAGCAGAAGCTGAACGTGTAGAGCAAGAGCGCATTGCTGCAGAAAAAGCAGAAGCTGAACGTGCAGAACAAGAGCGCATTGCAGCAGAAAAAGCGCATGAACAGCTACTTGCAGCAGAGCAGGCTGAACAACTGCGTCGTGAGCAAGCAGATCGTTTAGCACAGCAAGAAGAAGCAATGCGTTTGGAACTTGAACGCAAAGCAGCAGAGCAAGCGCAACATGATGCTGAATTAGAGCAACAACGCATTGCGACTGAAAAGGCCGAGCGTGTAGAGCAAGAACGCATCGCTGCAGAGAAAGCAGAGGCTGAGCGTTTAGAGCAAGAACGTATTGCTGCAGAGAAAGCAGAGGCTGAGCGTTTAGTGCAAGAACGTATTGCTGCAGAGAAGGTAGAGGCTGAACGTGTAGAGCAAGAACGCATCGCTGCAGAGAAAGCAGAGGCTGAGCGTTTAGAGCAAGAACGCATTGCAGCAGAAGCTGAGACAGAGCGCCTAGAGCAAGAACGTATTGCTGCAGAGCAAGCAGAGGCTGAACGTGTAGAGCAAGAACGCATTGCAGCAGAGCAAGCTGAGGCTGAGCGTGCAGAACAAGAACGCATTGCAGCAGAAGCTGAGACAGAGCGCCTAGAGCAAGAACGTATTGCCGCAGAAGCTGAGGCAGAACGCCTAGAACAAGAGCGCTTGACTGCAGAGCTTGCCAACGATGAAACCAAAAAAGCTGAAAAGCCTAAGAAAGAAGGCTTTTTCTCTCGACTTAAAAAAGGCTTACTCAAAACAAAGCTAAATATAGGATCTGGTTTTGCGTCAATTTTTAGTGGCAAAAAGATTGACGATGATCTGTTTGAAGAGTTAGAAACACAATTGCTAACCGCTGATTTAGGTGTCGATACAACTATGAAGTTAATCGACAGTTTAACGGATGCAGCAGATCGAAAGCAGCTAAAAGACGGTGATGCACTTTACGAGCTGATGAAGCAAGAAATGGCAACTATGCTTAAAACAGCAGAGCAGCCATTAGAAATCCCGAGTGACAAAAAGCCATTTGTTATTTTAATGGTGGGCGTTAATGGCGTCGGTAAAACCACTACAATCGGTAAGCTTGCTAAGCAATTTCAAAATGAAGGTAAATCAGTGATGCTTGCAGCAGGTGATACCTTCCGTGCTGCGGCAGTTGAGCAGTTGCAAGTATGGGGTGAGCGTAATGAAATCCCCGTGATTGCGCAGCATACGGGTGCGGATAGTGCATCTGTGGTATTTGACGCTTTTCAAGCGGCGAAAGCACGTAATGTTGATGTGTTAATCGCTGATACAGCAGGGCGCTTGCAAAATAAAGATAATTTAATGCAGGAGCTTGAAAAAATAGCCCGTGTAATGAAAAAAATAGACCCAGATGCCCCTCACGAAGTAATGTTAACTATTGATGCAGGCACGGGTCAAAATGCAATTAGCCAAGTAAATCTATTTAATCAGTGTGTTGGTTTAACGGGGATTACACTTTCTAAGTTAGATGGCACAGCTAAAGGTGGCGTGATCTTCGCCGTCGCTGATAAGTTTAATATTCCAATCCGTTATATTGGTGTGGGTGAAAGCATTGATGATTTAAGAGCATTCAATAGTAACGACTTTATCGATGCGCTGTTTAGCCAAGACGAGGACGAAGCATAAATTTAAAAAAGGGGCTTAAACTAAACTGGTTTAAGCCTTTTTTAGCTGAGGGATAAGAATGATAAATTTTCAGCAAGTCAGTAAAACATACCCCGGTGGCCACCGAGCACTGGAAAAAGTGAGCTTTCATGTAAAACCAGGTGAACTGGCTTTTTTAACCGGTCACAGTGGTGCTGGTAAAAGTACCTTACTTAAATTAATTAGCTTAATGGAACGCCCATCCGCTGGACAGGTGTTGATCAATGGCGTTGACTTAAGTGCTGTAAAATCAAGGCAGATCCCTTATGTTCGTCGTGATATTGGCATTATTTTTCAAAATCACCGTTTGTTAGAACGTCATACTATTTTTGATAACGTTGCTTTGCCGCTGGTTATTGAAGGCACGCACCATAAACAAATCGAAAAGCGAGTACACGGCGCGCTGGATAAAGTTGGCTTACTAGATAAAGTTAAATGTCACCCATCCACTCTTTCTGGTGGTGAGCAGCAGCGTGTAGGTATTGCCCGCGCCATTGTGAATTCACCGCCGTTATTACTTGCCGATGAGCCTACCGGTAACTTAGACCCTGAATTATCTATGGATATACTGCGTTTATTTGAAGACTTTAATAAACACGGGACCACAGTCTTAATTGCTACTCATGATTTAGGGCTTATCTCACGGATGCGTTATCGTAGCCTTACCTTAAAAGATGGCCGCATGAGTCAAGACCCATTGGCAGAGGCAACACTATGAGCTTGTTATTTAAAGGGCGACAAAGCCAAAATGAGCGCGCAAAAAAATCTTTCATAGCTACTGGCTACTTTTTTGTATTGAATATCTTTCGTCAGGGTGTTCATAGCTTAGGTGAAATGTGGCGGACACCAATCGCATCTTTAATGACTATTGCCGTTTTGGGATTGAGCTTAACGTTACCCGCAACACTTTATTTAGTGGTTAAAAACGTGCAACAAGTGAGCAGTGGTTTTGAGGAGGCGGCAGAGATCTCGTTATTCGTTAAAGAATCAATGAATGAACAAGAAACGCAAACCCTAGTGAAGCGGCTGGCTTTATACCCCGAAGTTGATAATGTGGCGTTTATTTCCAAGCAAGATGCCTTAGTTGAGTTTAAAGAGGTCTCGGGTTTTGGTCAGGCGCTGGAATATTTAGACGCCAACCCTTTGCCTGATGTTGTGATAGTTACGCCTACTTCGCGTTACCGCCAACCAGAAACAGCTCAAGCCTTACTTGTTAAACTTGAAAAAGAGCGAGAAGTCGACTTTGGTAAACTAGATATAGCTTGGCTAGAAAGACTAAATGCATTATTGAGCTTACTCAAAGAAAGTGTGATCACTATTGCTTTATTGCTACTGACTTCTGTTACTTTAATTATCGGTAATACTATTCGTTTATCTATTATGGATAAAAAAGAAGAGATACAAGTAATGAAACTGGTGGGGGCGACCAATACCTTTATACATGCGCCATTTTTATGGACGGGTATTTGGTATGGTATTATCGGTGGTTTGTTTGCGTTTATTTGCGTTGCACTAATGATGTGGTGGTTAGGCTCCGCGGTCACTGAGGTTGCTGGGGTGTACCAAACTAGCTTTGATTTAATAGGTTTAAGCTTGGCTGAATTTGGCTCTTTAGTGTTATTAGCAACCACTTTAGGGTTTGTTGGTTCCTACCTATCCGTTAATCGTTATATTAAAGAAATCGAACCCGATAAAGTGTAACAATTGGTGTGTATCATCAATTAGCGAGTTGGTAATAGTAACCCCTATTGTTTTTATCAACTCGTCATAAAGCTAGAATTCATCGCATATTCAGACGTTTAAAGTACAATAAAAAACATCAAAAAAACCACTTGCTTCAATCGAAAAAAAGATTTAAATTGAAGTTAGCACTCTCGGTTAAAGAGTGCTAAGATGGTTTCAAATGTTTATCACCGAGGTGAAAAATGAGTAAAGATATATACGCAATGGCACTCACAGTTGGACAGCAAAGCGCAAGTATTGATGGTTACCTACAAGCGGTAAGTACAATACCTATGCTAGAGGCTGAGCAAGAAAAAGAGTTAGCGACCCGCTTACAGGAAGACGGCGATCTTAATGCTGCAAAGCAACTCATCATGTCTCATTTACGCTTCGTGGCGCATATCGCTAAAGGTTATTCAGGTTATGGCCTACCACAAGCTGATTTGATCCAAGAAGGTAACATCGGTCTGATGAAAGCTGTAAAACGTTTTGACCCATCAGTGGGCGTACGTTTGGTTTCATTTGCAGTACACTGGATAAAAGCAGAAATTCACGAATTCGTGCTTAAGAACTGGCGTATCGTTAAAGTTGCGACCACTAAAGCACAGCGTAAGTTGTTTTTTAACTTACGTAAAAATAAAAAGCGTTTAGGCTGGTTTAACCAAGCTGAGGTTGCAACTGTAGCAAGCGAGCTAGGTGTAAGTGAAAAAGAAGTACGTGAAATGGAATCGCGCATGAGCGGCCAAGACATGGGCTTTGACTTAACGGGCGACGATAATGACGACGCACCAAGCAGCACTTACTCACCAGTACAGTACTTAACTGACGGTAGTAACGATTTAGCTGAAGAAGTTGAACAACAGCAGTGGCAAGAGCAATCTCACACACGTTTGTTTAGCGCATTAAAAACACTCGACGAACGTTCGCAAGATATTGTAAGCGCACGTTGGTTATCTGATGAAAAAGCCACGCTACAAGAGCTAGCTGCAAAGTACAGCGTTTCAGCAGAGCGTGTTCGTCAGCTTGAAAAAACAGCGATGAAAAAGCTACAAGCAGCAATGAGCTAACGCTTAGTCACCGTATATAATTTGAAAGCCCCGCATGAAAATGCGGGGCTTTTTGTTTAAGGGAAGCTACAAGTTTTAATCGATAAGTCATAAGCACGAGAAAAATCCCATCAAGCCCTTTTACAGAAGGTGAGCAAAACAGCATTTTAAATAAAAATATACATACCGTTTTTATACTAAGTTATTTATTTACAGTCGGTAGATTTTTAATTTAAGTTTTACATTTTATCCATATTACTTGTTTTTAAATCGCTCCTAATGTTTTGATTTTAATTTGTTTTTTTAAGCTTGTATGCGAAAATAAAACAAGGTTGAGATTGTCCTCAATTCATACTCTAAATTAAGCTAACCCCAAGCTGTATTTATCTCCGTTTCTATTTAATTAAAATCAGTATTAGCACTCAATATGAACTCATATTCACTAAAGAAAAAAATATTATTATCCGTTGTCCTTGCCCTTGTAATTGTTGTTGGACTTTTATCATGGTATAGCTATTCCACCCAAAAAGCGTTGTTGCTACAAAGTAGCGTTGATAGTGTAAGGCAAACAGGTAAACAGCAAGCAGAGCGTATCGAAGCATGGCTGGCGGATCGCCAACGAGTTATCGCTTCGGTAGCCAATAAAGTTGACGGTGATACGCTTAATGCTTTACAACAAGCACAAGCATCAGGCGATTTTCAGTTAACTTATTATGGTGATCGTGACGGGGTGATGGTGGATTCAGATCCGCGCATTGATCGTACCGGCTACGATCCGAGGGCTCGTCCTTGGTATCAACAAGCACAACAAGCTCGACAAGGTATTATTACTAAGCCTTATTTAGATGTAGCTTTTAATTTACTCGTGGTGAGTATTGCTCAACCAGCTCGCAATGGGGTCGTTGGCGGTGACGTATCAATTGCTAGTATTGTCGATAGTGTTAGCAATATGTCTTTACCAGCTAATGGCCATGCCATCATGATACATGATGATGGAACTGTCATTGCTTATAAAGATGCGAGTAAACTGATGGGAAAGATAACCAATATTGAGAGTAAGTTAAACAATAGGCTAATTGAATCGAGTAACCAAGCGGGTCAATTAACGCCAGTATATTTTGAAACTGAAAATCGCGAAAAGCTATTATGGAGTGAAAAAATTTCTAATACTGATTGGCAACTTATTTTTGTTCTTGATAAACAAACATTAGAAGCACCGCTGGTGCGCTTAATGGTCACTCAATTAGGACTCGCGACTATCGCATTAATAGTTAGTGTATTATCTATATCCTGGTTACTAACGTTATTATTAGGGCCTCTAAGCCGTGTATCGCAAGCATTATCACGTATTGCAGAGGGGAATGGAGACTTAACTCAACGTATCCGTGTTGATAGTCAAGATGAAGTCGGAGTATTAGCGGATAGTTTTAATTCATTTGTCAGTAGCCAGCATCAATTAATTAGCCATATTCGTCAGCTAGCCATTGATTTGGATTTAGATGCAGAGAAAAGCCTGCTAACAAATCATTCTAGCGTAGAGGAATTAGAGCGTCAGCAGCAAGAAGTCACTATGGTCGCTACAGCTGTTACCGAAATGTCCAGTGCCACACATGAAATAGCAGCAAATGCTGAAAATACCGCTACAGCGTCACAGCAGTCTGCGCAAAGCAGTATTGAGGGTAAAAGCTTGGTTGATAAAACCAGAACTACAATTAACTCATTAGCATCTGAAATAGATGAAACCACAGTGGTTATTGGTGAGCTAAGTCAGCATGCACAAGCAATCTCAAGTATTCTTACCACGATTCAGGAAATTGCTGAACAAACTAATTTATTAGCGTTGAATGCAGCTATAGAAGCGGCACGTGCTGGAGAACAAGGGCGTGGTTTTGCTGTTGTCGCAGATGAAGTGCGGGTACTATCACATCGCACTCAAAATTCAACCGCTGAGATTTATACAACAATTGAAACTTTGCAAAATACCACAAAACAAGCGGTAAGCTTAATGGGGAGTAGCAAGGGGTTAGCAAGCAATAGTGTTGATGATGTTAATGCAGCGGCAAAGGCACTTGATGAAATAACTCAAGCAGTGAATGAGATTTCAGATATGGCAGGGCAAATTGCCGTTGCTGCAGAAGAGCAAACTCAGGTAACTAATGAAATAACTAGAAATACAGTCGCGATAAAAGATGTGACGGATGAAATCACCTCATCAGCAACGGATCATTTAAGCCAAGCTAAAATACTTAAAGATCGTGCCGCCAACCTGAATGAAAAAGTCGCCACTTTCATCCTGTAAAACAGCATGTTTTTTTAAGGGTAAGTATCAAGTTAGAAAACCTTTAAGTATGTGGGGGGTTAAATATACCCTCACTAAGTTTTAAGTGATTATTTATGATAGAAAAAATAGTCTGGCGACAGAGTGGACGTGATATGACTCTATAATCGCACAGAGTCATATCATTCTAGTAGCTAGTTCTTAAAGCTTTGCAAAAGCATCTTGCAGTGGTGGTACTACTTGCTTTTTACGGCTTAAAACGCCATCAAGCCATACTTTACCGTCTTTAGGGATTTCGCCATAAGCTGTTTCGACAAGTGTTGCATCATCAGATGCAATTAGCATTTGTGAGCCTTCTTTCATGATGTCGGTTAGCAGTAAAAATACTGAGTGACGACCACCTTCTTCTTTAAGAAGCGCAATGTCAGCTTCAAGGTCTGCTTTAATTTCATCAAATACAGCAAGGTCAATAACTTCTAATTGACCAATACCAACTAATTTACCGTTCATGTTAAAGTCTTTAAAGTCACGCATTACTAAATCGCGAGCGGGAGTGTCTTCAACCGCAGATTTAACACGGAACATGTCCATGCCTAATTCTTTAAAGTCTTCAACACCAGCAATTTCAGCCAGTGCTTCTACGCACTTGATATCAGCGGTCGTACACGTTGGTGATTTAAATATAACAGTGTCGCTTAAAATTGCACACATCATGATGCCTGCAATGTCTTTCGGTATTTCAACATTGTAGAAGTCATACATCATTTTGATGATAGTGTTTGAGCAACCAACAGGGCGGATCCAACACTCAAGGGGAGTTGATGATGTTAAGTCACCTAGTTTGTGATGATCTACCACACCAACAACACGGGCTTGATCAATATCATCAGGGGCTTGTGTTTTTTCTGTATGGTCAACTATGTAAACATCTTCACCGGCATAGCTTAATTTAAGTTCAGGTGCTTCAAAGCCAAAGCGGTCAAGAATAAACTGTGTTTCTGGTGAAACATCACCAAGACGAGTTGGTATTGCTGGCTCATCGATTTGGTTTTTGAAATAGGCTAGTGCAATTGCACCACAAATAGAATCAGAATCTGGGATTTTGTGACCCACTACATACATTGACATTGACGGAGCTCCTTAAAATTTGCAGATATTCTAACAAAGTAATCGTACTTTGGCACATTCAACATAGGTGAATTTTTATAACAAATTTACCGGTGCCATTATTTACTATTTTTAGTTACACTTTCACTACTTGAATCTTTTTAAAAGAGTATAAGATGCAGCTTAGCCGCAAAGCATGGAATAATGTTTTAATCTTCTCTATGTTATTGATGATCTTCTTTTTTAATGGTCTTCATAAAAAGCTTAACAGTGTGCCTGAGCAGCCCAGCATACAAACTCTTTTGCCTGCGCAAAGTTTTATTCTTGCTCTGAGCTTTCCTGAGCAAAAAGTTGAAAGAATAGGTACGGCGTGGCGAAGTCTACCTCTGCTCGAAAATCCAACCAGCAGCGAATGGTCTGCAAATCAAGAAAACATCGTTAAACTTATAAATGATTGGCAAGGCGCAGAGTTAAGTGTGAGCGAGGTATCTCCTGCAAAATTAACTCAGCCAATAACAGTGGCAACGCTTTGGTTAGCAGGCGAGCAATTACCCTGGCTTTATCAGTTGTACAGCGCACCACAAGGTTATTATTTGTTAGATAAAAGTACGCAACGGGTATTTTTGATTGATGCAAATAAAGCCCAACAGTTATTTGTAAGTTTTGAATTTTTACCGAGTGAGTCTAACTAGTATGCCAGAGTTACCTGAAGTTGAAGTGAGCCGAATGGGGATAACCCCCCATATTTTGCAACAAACCGTGGTTAAGGTGAATATTCACAATCCGAACATGCGCTGGCCAGTGCCTGACGAAGTATACCAAATAGCTAACCGTCCTGTTGTTGCTGTTGAGCGCAGGGCGAAATATTTACTGCTTACCTGTGAGCTTGGTAGCGTGATTTTACATTTAGGTATGTCAGGCAATTTACGGGTTGTTGATAAAACAGAACCACTTAAAAAGCATGACCATATTGAGTTTATTTTTGAAAATGGAAAAGCACTTAGGTTAAACGATCCAAGACGATTTGGTTGTTGCTTATGGCAAGCTCCAAATGAATGTCATACATTATTGAGTAAACTTGGTCCTGAGCCACTAACAGATGAATTTACAGCTAAACGTGTGTATGAGCAATCACGCAACAAAAAAACGGCGGTTAAGCAATTTATAATGGACAATACAGTTGTGGTTGGAGTGGGAAATATTTACGCTAATGAATCACTATTTAAAGCGGGAATTGACCCAAAACGTGAAGCGGGTAAAGTATCTTTAGCGCGTTATCAAAAATTAATACCAATTATTAAAGAAACCTTAGCTTCAGCAATTACCCAAGGCGGCACCACATTAAAAGATTTTGCCCAAAGTGATGGTAAACCAGGTTACTTTGCTCAGCAGTTACTTGTTTATGGCCGTAAAGGTGAGCCTTGTTTTGTGTGTCATAAGGAGTTAACCGAAATCCGTTTAGGGCAACGCAGCACGATATTTTGCAGCAAGTGCCAACGTTAAAAGTAAAGGTAATATCAAACATATTTTACGATAAGTTGTTTCTTTACAACACGTGCTAACCGCTAAATTATACTAAGTGCTTATTAACCAGTTCAGTCAATTGAACTGGTTAATAACTTAACGCTATGTTAAATACTTTCCCCTCTTCCATTTTACCAATTTCCCTTTTTTAAATTTTATAAATTCTTATATTTAATAGATGTTTAAAATGCTATGGAGCACTTTATTGGCCAATGTCACCGATCCTATTGGTCAAATAAATGTAGTTAAATTGAAGTTTCTTGTTTTACAAATATTGCTTATTGGTTGACAAATTGGATATATAGTAATAATGTTTTTACATACCGATTGGTAAGCTCTTATTTTTCATATCAGAGCTGTATCAGTATATAACCAAAGTTTCACTTAACGTGTATTTTGTCAGTGTTAATTTATTAGCTATTTATGTGTAGTGGCAAAATTGTAAAGCGTGAGAGCAGTGTAACTTTACAGAATTCAAACAGCGACACCGCGTTAGTTTTATAGAGTATGTATAGCATTGTACTTACCAATAAATATACGCCAACAGATTAGGAGTTATTCATGTCTAAACCAGTCATCGGTTTTATCGGCCTAGGATTAATGGGCGGCAATATGGTCGAAAATTTACAAAATAAAGGCTATGAGCTGATTGTAATGGACCTTAATAAAGATGCTGTGGCAGCGTGTGTTGCCAGAGGTGCCAAAACCACAGACAGTGCGAAAGAACTTGCCGCAGCAGCAGATATCGTCATGCTTTGTCTAACAACGTCTGCAATTGTAGAAAAAGTAGTTTACTCTGAGGACGGAATTTTAGCGGGAATTAAAGAAGGCGCGGTACTGGTTGATTTTGGTACTTCAATTCCGTCTTCGACTAAGAAAATTGGTGCAGATTTAGCAAATAAAGGTGTAGGCATGATTGATGCGCCTTTAGGTAGAACTCCAGCGCACGCTAAAGATGGTCTTTTAAATATTATGGCATCAGGTGATATTGATACCTTTAATAAAGTTAAGCCAGTGCTTGATGAGCAAGGCGAAAATGTTTTCCATTTAGGTGAGCTTGGTGCAGGCCATACAACTAAGTTAATCAATAACTTTATGGGTATGACTACTGTGTGTGCAATGTCGCAAGCTTTTGCTGTGGCGGATCGTGCAGGTGTTGATAGACAACAATTATTCGACATCATGTCGACAGGTCCATCTAACTCACCATTTATGCAGTTTTGTAAGAACTACGCTGTAGATAACGTTAGTGATCTTGGCTTTTCAATTGCTAATGCAAATAAAGATTTAGGCTATTTCTTACAAATGGTTGCTGACTTAGGTACTGAATCTAAGATTGCTGAAGGTTCTTCTGCAAATTTACAAGCGGCATTTGATGCAGGTATGGGCCAAGGTAACGTACCTGAGATCTTTGATTACTTTAAAAAGTTAGAAAAGTAATTGCATAGGTAAGATAACTCGGCGCTTTAGTTAACCACCTGCTTATTATGATTAATGAATAGGTGGTTTAAGCGCTAAACACACATTTGATATTAGTTAGCTAAATTTAACCTACTTTTATTTATGACTGTACTAAAAATTGTGTAGAACAACTTTTGTCATAATATGAAGTGGTTAACCAAACATTTAATTAATGTTAACTTAATGAGGCTTTGTTCGTAGAGTGATAGCTAAAAGCAGAATTAATTCATTTTACGTGAAGACTTTTCTTAAGGATTAACTATGAAACTTAAAGGTTTACGCTGGTGGGTTATTGCGCTGATTGCGCTTGCTACCATAATTAACTACATCGACCGTCAGGCGCTAAGTGTACTTTGGCCTGATATTGTTGAAGACTTATTTCCTGATAAATCAGCGTTAGAGCGAAAGCAAATTTACGCTAATATTTCTATTGTGTTTGTATTTGCCTATGCATTTGGTCAAGCCATTTTTGGTAAGATTTTTGACTGGGTTGGTACACGGTTTGGCTTTGTGCTTTCAATTGGTGTTTGGTCATTGGCAACTGTTGCTCATGCATTCGCACAAGGGGTTTTAAGTTTTAGTATATTCCGCGCTATCTTAGGTGTTGCCGAGGCCGGTAACTGGCCAGGTGCAGCGAAAGGTAATGCTGAATGGTTTCCGACTAAAGAACGTGCTTTAGCGCAAGGTATATTTAACTCTGGTGCTGCAATTGGTGGCATTATTGCGATTCCACTTATCGCTTATTTAACAATCTATTTTAGCTGGCAGATGGTGTTTGTACTTGTGGGGGCAATGGGCTTTTTATGGTTGGTACCTTGGTTAGTATTGGTAAAAGCACCACCAGGCTCTCACCCTTGGATCACTGAAGAAGAACGTGAATATATATTAACAGGCCAACGTCGCACTGTAGATCCTAATGATGCATCTTCTGCAGAAGAAGAAGAGTATAACCCTGCTACAGGTGAGTTACTTTCTCGCAAAGAAAGCTGGGGTGTAATTATTGCCTCTGCTGCTATTGACCCTATTTGGTGGTTGTTTGTTTTCTGGATCCCAATTTACTTAAACGAAGTATATGGTATGGACGTCAAAGCCATTGGTATTTACGGCTGGGTGCCTTATGTGGGTGCTATGTTTGGTGCTTGGTTTGGCGGATTACTTGCGCAAAATAGGCTTAAAGCAGGTTGGAGTACTAATAAAACTCGTAAGTTAACAATTACTCTAGGCTGCTTAATCATGTTACCGGCGTTACTAGCTATGGCAAACCCTGGTGCACCAGCAATCGCTGTTATGATTATGGCTGTGATCTTATTTGGTTTTCAAACCGCAATCGGTAATGTACAAACTTTACCAAGTGATTTGTTGGGCAAAAAAGCGGTGGGTACTTTATCTGGTTTCTCAGGTATGGCTGCTAAATTGGGTGCGGTTGGCCTTACATCGTTAGTGCCAATCTTAACTGCGGGCGGTAACTATACTCCTGCATTTATTATCGGTGCTTCGTTAGCTATTATTGCGATGGCAGCAGTTTGGATATTAATTCCAAAAATAGAGCCTCTTAAAAAGCCACAATAATTAAACTGTAACTGTTAAGTTTTACCACCAAGGTGGTGAAGCTTAACAGTTAGTTACATATGGTAAGTGTGATTAATGAAAAATATTTACTTCCTAGGTGAATGCATGGTTGAGCTTAGAGCGATGAACGAATCTGCTTTACATCAATCTTTTGCAGGTGACGTGTATAATTCTGCTGTGTATTTAAAAAGATGTTTTCCTGAGTTAAACGCTGCTGTAGTTACTGCGATCGGGCAAGACAAGTTAAGTGCACAAATGTTAGATCGCTTTAACAGCGAGCAGCTAGATACGCGCTTTGTATTTGCTCATGATGAAAAAGTACCTGGCATGTATTACATTGAAACTGATGAATTCGGTGAGCGTAGCTTTTCGTATTGGCGTAATGATTCTGCAGCTAGAAAGATCGTTGATTTTTTAACGACTAATGTTGTTGAACAATTGTCTTCTGGAGATATGTTTTTCTTTTCAGGTATTTCACTTGCTGTGCTTGAACAAGATGCACGTGAACTATTTTGGCAAAAAGTAACACAGCTCAAACAAGCTGGGGTAAAAATTGTATTTGATCCTAATTACAGAGCTCGTTTATGGCATAGCATTGATGAAACTAAGCAACAATATGATAGTGCCTTTGCTGCTGCAGATGTTGTGTTACCTGGAGTCGAAGACTTTGAAATGTTATACGAAATTGACACTATTCAAGGTGTGATAGACTTTTGTAAGCCATATGACATTGAAGAGATCGTTGTAAAAAACGGTCCGAAATCTGTTGTAACTGTGATTAACAACGAACAATTAAGCCATACTATTACTCCAGTTACCTATGTTGTTGATACAACTTCTGCTGGTGATGCGTTTAATGGTGTTTACTTAGGTGCGCGTTTATCAGGCCGCGAAATAGTTGATGCAGTTAATTTAGCAGCTAAAGCTGCTGGCACGGTTATTCAACAACCGGGTGCTATTGCGCCTAAAGATGTTTTTCAGCAAGCCATGGCAATTGCTGGCTTGTAATTAGTTAGACTTTAGGTAGGGGAGCTCTTGCTCTGCCTACCTTGTATATTTTCCTCTTTATCCTCAGCGTATTAATTTAGCTTAATAGTTATAACTAAAATAAATTCTCATATGTTACCCCCTCATTCTTCTAAGTCTTCATTTAGTCTTTTAGCTACGGTAATGAGTGATCTCTAAGCACGTGTATATGGACGTTTTGAAGTAAACCAAAAGATCCAATACAGGCTATCAATTATATTTGTATGTTGTTTTACCAATTCAATCCAAAAATGAGATTGGTTTTTCTGCGTATTTAAATTTAAGTATTGAAAATAGTGACATAGCTGCAGAGCACTAAATTACAGGTAATGCATCAGTATGTGAATTAAATGTTATGTTTATTGAGCGATTATACTGGTAATGGTATTTACATTGTGATTATATTACCACTCTGGTTAACAATTTATCTTTTTAAGTAATTATTTTGGTAATAACAAATTAACGAGTTTTGGTAATAATCACACACATTATAATGAAAAGAACCAAGACCATGACTGTGGAGAATAAAGCCGTTATGAATTTAAAACATTTTGCACTTTGCGCCGTTGCTGCTGCGATAATGGGTTGTAATAGTGACTCAAAAGACGAAGGGAACTCATTGGGCACTATCGCTCTATCTGGCACAGCATTAATGGGTGAGACACTCAGTGCGAGTGTGAGTGATCCTGATGGTATTTCAGGTGATGTTAAATATTATTGGTATGCTGATAATGAACTCATTGTAGGCGCAAATAGTACAACATTTACCTTAACAGATGCACAAGTTGGTATGAGCATTACTGCACAAGCGAGCTACACTGATGACGGCGGTATTAATGAGTCACATATAAGTGATCCAACTGATGATGTTGCAGCTGTACCTTTTGATGCAACGGTGTCCATTTCAGGTGACACCTTAGTTGGCTCTACGCTTACAGCGAATGTAAGTGATGAAAACGGTTTTGATAAAGAAATAGTTGTCTATGAATGGTATGCCGATAGCCTACTTATAGAGGGTGAGATTCAGTCAGAATTAGAACTTACTGAAGCGCAGTATGGCACGACGATTACGGTTAAAGCTCTATTCGAAGATGCGAGAGGTTTTGATGAATCCCCTATCTCCGCGGCTACTTCAGCTGTAGAACGTGTTAACACTGAAGGCATGGTTAGTATTAGTGGGGTTCCTACTGTAGGCAAAACGTTGAGTGCGGAGATTACTGATGTTGATGGCGCAACGGGTACTATTACTTATCAATGGTTTGCTGACTCAGTTGCTCTTACTGGTGAAACGGCGAGTGAATTTGTAGTTAAGCAAGCACAGCTAGGTCAAGTAATCACAGTACAAGTTATTTATACCGACGATAATGGCTTTGTAGAAGATAACCTTTCAGAACCTACTCAAGCCGTGACAGATGAGGCTATTAATATTGATGGTAGTATCATTATTACAGGTGACATACCTCGTCTTGAAAGCACCTTGTTAACAGCTCAGCTTGATGAACAAAATGGTGTTGATGAAACCAGCATTACTTACACTTGGTTAGCAGATGGCGTTGAAATCGCCGATACGAATAGTAACACTTTTACGCCAACTGATTATGCGGGAGCTGCCATTTCTGTAAAAGCTGTCTACACAGATAACGATGGCTATCTAGAAACAGTTATTGGTGAACTTGATAGTGTGGTTTACTCACAAATTATTAGCGATTCTACAGAGCTTTCTGATGCGCTTACAAGTGGTTTAGTTGAAGGTTCAGTATTAGGCTTGAACTCTGCGGTATACAGCGACCTACCAGAAATCTTACTTACTAGTGCGGTAATAATCCGTGCCGTTGAAGGTGAGACTCCTATTTTCTCGGGTGAATCATGTATTCATGTGGCAAACGGAGTTGATGGTGCCGCTATTTCAGGTATTACATTTAAAAACTTAAATACCAAATCAGATTCTTTTGCGAAAACGAAGAGGAAGCCATTGTATATTCTGAAGGTGATAACTTCGTTTTCTCTCACAATACAATGGACGGTGATGTTGCCGCCAGTGAAATACGTGAAGAAACACATCATTGGATTGTATTAAAAGGTAAAGGCGCATTAGTTGAGCGTAATACTTTTTCTAATCGCAATAATGCGGTTAAAGGGTCTGTAATTAAAATGGCCTCTTCAAGCACTGATCATACAGTGCAATACAATTTATTCAGCAACAGTGAAAATCCTAACTATGGCGAATCAAGTTTATTATTATTAAATGTAGGTAGTACTACAGGTTCTGATGCCGCAGATAACTCTAATTTCAAAGTTCAATATAATCGTATTGATAACTTTGCCACAGGTCGTCGTTTGATGCGTGTACAAACTTCAAGTGCGACGATTCAAGGTAATACGATTATAAATGCCAATGGTGGTATCTCGTTAGAAGACGGAGGCTTTAATACCGTTAGTGATAACATCATAATTCGCACTACCAATATCAACGATACGAGCGATCGACCAAGTGGTGTCATCATGACTCCACTGGGCCATACAGTAACCAATAACTACATCGCAGGGACTCGTGCAAGTAATAAAGAGGCTGGTGGTATTGTTTTCTCTGCAAACCCTTTCTCACAAGCAACGGGTGGCTTGCCTAATAGTGGTAACCAAGCGGTCCTAGATGCTGCGGGTGATTTTACTTTAAATGTTAGTAACAACACTGTTTTAAACTCTATTCAACCTATCGTATTTAGTACTGAAATTGGCTCAAAAGCACGTGTTGGTGATTGTGATGAACTGACCGCAGCAGATGATCCAATTTTATATGGATTAACCAAAAACTTCTTCAAGATTAAATTTGACGCGAACCTAATTGCAAATGGTGTGGGTGTTGATGATACAGATGAGTCGGATGATGATATTTCTGATGCATTAATTAATGGCTACTTCTTAGCAAATGGTGACAGTACTTCAGCTCATGCTTTTGAATACGATTGTGACTTAATTAACCATGAAGAATCTTTATTTTCAAATAACTATGGCTTTACTGTGAGCTACGCTTCAGGTGATGTTGAAGATGAAGACTGGGTCGATATCAGAAAATTAAATGGCAACGGCGAATTTGATTCTCAAGGTGCGCTTGATCAATCTCCAGCTGAGAATGGTAAAGAAGTACCTGAATTAATCATTGCTACAGAGGCAAATACGTTGACAGTGACAGACCCTAATGGCGCTCAAGCGATTGCTGGCGCAAAAGGCCTGCACTATATCCAAGCTTCTGAAGTTGGAGCCGGTTCTACTTGGACAGTAGAGCAAGAGTAACCTTATAAATAATTTTGTATTGCTAAATAGGTAGCGAACGCTACCTTTATAATAACAACGGAGATCTCGACATGTCGTTGACAACAGAACACACAATAGCAAATGGAGCGCAAAAAGAAGCGCGAAATCAATTTGCTCTTCGTCCAGTTGCTAAGCTTGTTAAAGCAACTATTTTTGCAGGTATGGCTGGTTCATTGGCATTTACTGTTAATGCTCAAGAAGCACCTCAAAATACTGAAATAGAAGATGATAATATTGAAATTATCAGCGTGACAGGCTCGCGTAGAACCATTCAAGATCAAATCGCAATCAAGCGTGAAGCAACCACGGTTGTAGATGGCTTATCTGCGGAAGATATTGGTGATTTACCTGCATTGTCTATTGGTGAAGCGCTTGAATCTATCACGGGGGCTGCTTCGCACCGTGAAAATGGTGGTGCAACTGAAATTACTATTCGTGGTTTAGGCCCATTTCTAAGTGCTACTCATATTAACGGCCGTGAAGCAACTAACGGCAGTGGTGACCGCTCGGTTAACTTCTCTCAGTTTCCTTCAGAACTAGTTAAAAAGATCGCGATTTATAAAACCCAAGATGCATCAATGATAGAAGGTGGTGTAGCGGGTGTTATCGCTCTTGAAACGGTACAGCCACTTGATTATGGTAAGCAGCGTATTCAAGGTGAAGTTAAAGTAAACTATAACCCTGACGAAAGTAATGTTGATAACTCATTACAAAGTGATGTTGGTTTTCGTGGTACCTTTAGTTATTTAGATCAATTTGAATTTGATAATGGCCAAGCTCTAGGTGTGTCTTTTGGTGTGCAACGTCAAGATATTAGCCAGCCAGAAGCGGAATACCGTAGCTCTAGCCCTGCGGTTCTTCATTGTGGGCATGCTTAAATGATCCAAGCAACACTAATGAAGGCTTTTATCGCTATGAACCTACTGGGGCGATTAAGGATTGTGAAGATCAAGTAAGTGGTAGCACTAACCAAGGTTACGATACCGAAATTGACTCAGATACAGGTAAAGCAATTAGTGATGGCACACCTTACGCGTGGACTGGCAGTAGTAGAAGTTTCCGTCAAAATGAAACTTCAGATGAACGTGATGCATTGTTTGTAGCTTTTCAATATCAGCCATCAGATGCATGGGATATTAATCTAGATATTCAACTATCAGATCGTGTACAGCAAGAAGCACGACACGACTTAATTTTCTTACAAAAAGGAGTGACTCGAGGCATAACGGGTCCTTCACTCGTGACCAATCAAGCAGGTGGAATTTTACACTGGGAAGGTGAAGAGCGCATTGAGTCTGCTGGCGAGCAATTCTCTCGAGAAGAAAACTACAAAGGTTACGGTTTAAACGTTGAGTATCATGCAACAGACAGACTAACATTAGATTTTGATGTTTCTTACTCACAAACTAAGCGTGAAGAAATTCAAATTTCTAACCGGGGTAGAACCGCTGATCGTCCTTTCTTTAGTTGGGATATGGGGGAAAGCATTCCTCATTTCACTCTCACAGATTTTGATGTGACTGATATTTCGAATTACACCGATAGTTTACGCACGCGTATAGACCGTGAAAACACGCGTGATAACGAAGTTATTGGCGCACGTGTAGACTTTGATTATAAATTAGAAGGCGATGTATTCACCAGTATTCAAGGTGGTGTGAGAATGTCTGAGCTTTCATTTATTCAGTACGGTGGTTCACAAGGGAATGGTTCACGTACAGAATTTACGCTGGACGAAACGAACACTGCAGCGCTTGATGTGTTGCAAGGCTGTCAAATTGATTTCCCTGAATCAGGGTTTTTATCGAGTGTTTCTGACGGCAATATTATTACACAAATAGATAGTAGCGGAAATGTTGTGGACAGTGGCACCGGTTCATCTTGGGCAACATACGACAATGTATGCTTCTCACAAGCGCTTGCAGCTTCTAATGGTGGTGAATTTGCCTACCCTGAACTGGAGTACGCGAATGCAGGCACGAAAGATGTTACCGAAGAAACAACCTCAGTTTACTTAATGGCGAATTACGATACAGAAATGTTCGGTAAGTTTATTCGCGGTAATTTTGGTGTGCGTGTCGTTGATACTGATGTAACGTCAATAGGCTTTAGAAACACTTTTGAAGTAGTTGCTGATGAGTTAGGTATATTGAGTGTTGTGCCCGGTGAATCACTAGAGCAAATCGAAGGTGGTGGTGGTTACACTGAAGTGTTACCAAGCTTTAACTTAGTAGTAGATTACAGCGAAGACATCTTATTCCGAGGAGGGATTTTCCGTGGTATGTCGCGTGCTGATCCAAGTGATATGAGCTATAGCCGTACATTCCAAACCGATGATAATGCTGCACCAACGACTGTAGAAGATTTGTTTGTTGGTGTTAACGGCTCAGGTAACCCTGATACTAAACCATTAATGTCGTGGAACTACGATATTGCGGCTGAATGGTACCCAAATGAAGATGCTATTGTATCGCTTGGTTTTTACTACAAGCAATTCCAAGGTGGTTTCCAACAGCAAACGGTATTAGAAGAGTTTGTAATTGACGGGGATAGCTATCTTTTACCAATTACTAATTCTGTAACAACGGATGAAAAAAGCGATATCTTTGGTCTAGAAACCTCAATTGCTTATCGTTGGGATACTGGTATTGGTGTGAAATTTGGCTATAACTACGCTGATACAGATTATGAATTTGAAGATAGTAATTATGGCGATACTTTCATTACTGATGTAGATGGCAACACAACCCAGTTAACAGAGGGAATTGTTGAGCCGGGCTCTGGTTCCAGGCTTCTCAGAGCATGTATTCAGTGGCCAACTTTATTATCAAATCGGCGACTTCGATACGGCGGTTATTTATAAGTATCGCAGCGAATATTTTCAACCATATACAAGTAATGGTACCCGTTTACGTTATGTAGATGCGGTAGGTGTATGGGAAATGAGGGCGTCATACAAAGTTAATAGCCACGTTAAAGTTAAAGTTGAAGCAATTAACTTATTTAGTGAGCCTAAATCACAAGATTACTATACTGAAGGGAACTTAGGTGAAGTGAATAGCTACGGCCCACGCTTATTTGCCGGTGTATCATTTAAATTCTAAGCTTATCTGAAAAACAAAAGGCGGGATTTACTCCCGCCTTTTTTAATTTTAAAACTTTAATAGATTACTCGCGTTATAAATACTCGAACACTTTTATAACTCGTTCAACACCAGATACATTACGGGCAACATCCACTGCAGTATTGGCTTCTGCATCTGTTACTAAGCCCATTAAGAATACTTCGCCGTTTTCGGTTATGACTTTAATATTATTACTGCTGATGTTATCGGTGGTGAGTAATTGAGTTTTCACTTTAGAGGTTAGCCATGAGTCATGGGTTTTAGTGCTCATGCTGATATTTGAGCCAATACGAATTTGGTTATGAATTTTGCGAATGCCATCTATGCCCTCAACGGCATTTTGCGCTTCATTTTTCATTTCTTGATTGGCAACTTGACCAATTAACAACACAATACCATTGACGCTAATCGCGTTTAGATTGGCATGGTCTTTTAAGCGCTCTACGTCGTTAATAGCAATACCGCTTTTAATTTCAATGTTGTTATCGTCAATTTGTGAGCCAAGCGTGCGGCGATCGTTTGCGGCTGTCACTGCACCTGCAGTACCAGCAACAACAGCTGCTGCGCAGCCTTGTAATAATAAAACGGTTCCCATAACAATAAGTGATTGCTTGAACATTAACTTTCTTCCTGTGGAAATAGGGTTAAATCGATTAGCCCACTTAAACAATGGAGGTTGACCAAGTGAGACTCGATGATACGGCTAGGTCGTTTAGAAGGTACGCGGATTTCTACATCATTAGCGCCAAGTAGGCCTACTAATTCTCCACCATCATCGCCAACCATTACTATGACTTTCATGTCTTTTGTCAGTGCTGCTTCCACTGCTGAAATGATATTTTTTTCGTTGCCGTTGCTTGCCATCACCAGTAATAAATCACCTTGTTGAGCAAACGCACGAATTTGACGTGCAAATGTTTCGTGATCATCAGTGTGGTTACTTTGCCCTAAATTAATGTTTTCTTGCGATAGGGCAATTGCAGGTAGGCAGGGGCGCTCGGTTTCATAAAAGTTGATTAGTACACCAGCCATATGTTGAGCTAGCATGTGGCAGCTTGCGGTACCACAACAAATCAACTTATTACCATTAATAAGACTCTGTGCAATGGTAAAAGCGGCGGCTTCTAACGCGCTTGGTAGCACTTCACCGGCAGCGATTTGCACCTGAATGCTTTCTGTAAAAATCTCTTTTATAGTATCTTGCATATTAAAATACGTTTTTTATCCAATTAAGTTGTTGTGCTTTGTCGCCAGTAATAGCCACAAAGTCGATTCTTAGTGCTTGATCCTTTAGCTTTTTAGCTGCTAAATAATGATAAATTGTGCGTTTTAAACGTTGCTGCTTTTGTTTACCTAGCGCATGCATTGCACCGCCTTTGATACTACTTGCACGAAACTTTACTTCTACAAATACAAGTGTATCACCGTCACGCATTATCACATCAAGCTCACCATAAGGGCAGTTATAGTTGCGCTCTATGGGGGTTAGTCCTTGTTGCTGTAAATACTTTTGCGCTTGAAGCTCATAGTATTGACCTTTTTCTCGGCTATTTTGCCATAATTGTTTGAACCACGACATGACACGTCCTTGTCTTGTTGGTAATTATTCACTTGTAGCTGTTTGCATAAATAAAGGTACTGGCGCTTGGGTTTTTAATTGCACAGGCTTAATTTGTTTATTTTTATATTGTGCCCATTTAAGCTGACGATTAATTTGGCCATCACTAGCGATGCTTAATTGACCCGTTAATCCGGTATATTGTTTACCTGGGATCATGCTCAGTTGCGTAATTTCGCTTAGCATAGCCACAGAGTCATAGGCCATGGCAAATAAGCGTTGGCTGATATCGACTTGCTCTGGCCATAGAGAATTATATTGTTGGCGCAAGGCTTGGTTAGATACTTGACCGTTAAGCATCCAAGGTAGCTCAGTAAAATATAAGCCGTCTAAATCACCTTTGTCGGTTCTATCGATTTGTTTACTATGGCTCTTAGAGCTCGCGTAAAGAGGAATGCGCTCTACAAAGGTACTTACGTTAACATCTAAGTAAGGCTTAATTAAACGGGTTTCTATGGCATCACCCAAAATGTAAATAACGTCAATATCCCTACGTGAGCGGGTTTCACTCTCAACTTCTTGCTTAAATAACGATTTAACCGTTGTAATGCGTTCTTTTGATTTATCAACTTCGAGTAACCCTGCGATTGTTTTTGGCATATCCTTTTTACTGCTATATAGCCCTACTTGTGGCTTTGTTTCACTATAGCGTTGCCACTGCATATTAAAAAAATCAACTAAGCGTTGTCCGGCACTGCTATTTGGCGCAAGAATCATAGGCTTTTGGTAGCCTTGAGCTAAAAAGTGCTCAAGGGCTTGTTGTACTTCGTGCTCAGGATTTAAAGCAAAAAAGAAATGTTGGCCTGATACGCGCTGTCCTTCAAAAGAGTTTAAATGTAAAACAGGGTAGTTCACTAAGGTTCGATTATTCGCTAGTTTATCAATGTTTGCTTTGAGTAGTGGGCCAATAACAAAGTTAGGTTTTAATTCTGCGAGCTTGGTTTCTAGCTCAGTGGTCGTCAGCATTTCATCAAGAAAAACTGTTTCTGTGATATTACTGTTATCGAGTGCCCCAAGCACCCCTGCTTTCAATGCATCGCCTAAGCGTTCATTAGCCCCAGATTGAGGTAGTAATACAACTAAACGCTCAATATTAATTGACTCTATCGCGACTAACTCAGAAGCTCTCTTAGGTAGCACTGCCATTGCTGGATGAGTCGGGTAGCGGCGTTGCCAATTATTGATTGCCTGATCTAATTCAACCGGTGCGCCTAAATAAACTTGGTGATATAAAGCCAGGTTTACCCAACCTTGCTGTACCACAGAGCCACGATTAAAACGCTCTAATGCGTAAGATGAAAGTTGCTGTAGATTTTGCCAAAGTGCTTTATTAAGCTCAGGGATAGTTAAATTATTTTTACTGGCTGCCTCTGATGCTCTAAAAAAATACGGTGCAGCTTGTTTGGGTAAGTTTTGTGATGCGTAGATGCTGGCCGTTAAATATTGGTGCCAAGCAAAATGCTCAGGTTGTGTTAACTGGTTATTTAAAGTGGCTAGCATTTCCAGCGCTAAGGTGTTTTTACCCTGCTGCTTTTGTGCAAATGCAGTGTAGAGTTTATTTTGCACCTGATCAACCGTTGGGGTTTGCTCAAGTTCAGTGCATATTTGCTCTAGCAGTGGCCAACGTTGCTCTTCGATAGCAGCGTCACGCGCGCTATAAAGCAGCTGAATCTTATCTGCACCTTGGCGATTTAACGCAAGTTGGTACATAGATTGTGCATCAGTCGCTTGAATTTGTGACGTACTATTAGCTGAACTGAGGTTTTCAGTGGTTTTAGTCTGTTTTTCGGTTGTACTACAAGCCGATAACCCTGACAATATGATTAATAGACTAACAAGTTTAAGTCGCACAATGATTTCCCAATACGTTAACGCGATTTGCTTATATTACTGACTGACGCAGGAGACCTCAATGTTAAATGAGGAGAATTCAGATAAAATCGGCACTCTTTACATCGTTGCCACCCCAATTGGCAATTTTGACGACTTAAGTCAGCGTGCAATCGCGACATTATCGCAGGTTGACTTAATCGCTGCTGAAGACACTCGCCATACAGGTAAGTTGCTCAGTCACTTTGGTATTAAAGCAAAAACCTTTGCTTTACATGACCATAATGAAAAGCAAAAAGCGCAGCAAATAATTGACCAGTTGAACCAAGGATTAAATATCGCACTTGTTTCAGATGCAGGCACTCCGTTAATTAGTGACCCTGGTTATGCGGTAGTTAATTTATGTCGTGAGCAAGGAGCTCATGTAACACCTGTACCGGGTGCGTGTGCAGCAATTACTGCGGTATGCTGTTCAGGCTTACCGACCGATCGCTTTCAATTTATTGGTTTTACTCCAGCGAAAAGTAAAGCTCGCCAAGACTTCTTCATTGAAGCCGTCAATTCAGGCATTACCAGTATAATGTACGAAAGTACGCACCGTATTATGGCTAGTCTTGATGATTTAGAAAGCGCCCTTGGTAGCGAACAACAGGTGGTTTTGCTAAAGAACTAACCAAAACGTTTGAAACCTTTTTTAATGGCACGGTAACTGAGTTAAAACAGTTTTTAACGGATGATCCAACTAAACAACGTGGTGAAATTGTTTTAATGCTACCGGGCAAACCTAAGGTGGTAGATGATATTCCGCCAGAAGCGCGTAAAATGTTAGCCTTACTTGAGAGTGAAATGCCAATGAAAAAAGCCTGCGGTGTGGTAGCCGATTACTTTGGCATGAAGAAAAATGCCCTTTATAAAACAATTATTGACGAAAAAGGCTAATTCTTTACTGTACACAGCATCAAGCTCAGGTATACTGCGCGCCGAGTCAGCCAAGATAATCGCTGCCTGCAACGAAAATGCGCAGGGGGAGGAAAGTCCGGGCTCCACAGGGCAGAGTGCCAGCTAACGGCTGGGGGGCGTGAGCCCACGACAAGTGCAGCAGAGAGGAGACCGCCAACTTCGGTTGGTAAGGGTGAAAGGGTGCGGTAAGAGCGCACCGGGCCGCTAGTAATAGTCGGTTGCAAGGTAAACTCCACTCGGAGCAAGACCAAATAGGGTTCCTTATGGCGTGGCCCACGTTGGAACCGGGTAGGTTGCTTGAGCCATAGAGCGATTTATGGCCTAGACGAATGATTATCGCTTTCTTCGGAAAGAACAGAACCCGGCTTATAGGCTGACTCATAAATTTCCATAACCGCCTGATTTTTTAGGCGGTTATGGATATTTATTATAAGCAAAAGCAATTGTGACACCTAGTGTGCCACCGAGTTGTGCCACCTAAAAGCAACGACCTCACCAAGAGGCCATTATGAAATCAGTTGCAGGTGCCGAATATTTATATATTCGTAAAGGTACATTTTACTTTCGATATAAACTTCCAAAATCCTTCTTAAAAAAAGATATTCGAATCTCTTTAAACACCCAGGATTTAAAACAAGCTCTTGTTATTGTTAAGTATTTAACCCCTATCGTCAACAACTTAATCTCTTTACCCCTATATCACAAAATGTCTGATAAACTACAAAAAGAACAAGTGATTAATGCGATTAAGCTGGATATGAAGAAACGACTTGAGCAACATCATATAGATCAAATTTTAGCTTCTGAAGAGGTGCTTTTTAAAGATAACCTCAATATTACTAACGCTTTAAGTCGCGTCCAAATTACTTCGGACACTACAAATTGCAGGCACTAAAGTGCCAGCAGGCTATTAGTTTGTTCGAGGAAGTAGTCGGAGTAGGGCTTGATACGGATAGTATGAGCCAGTTGATTCAGATGACAAACTTAACTGCTGGCGATTTTGCAGTATTAGCGAGAAGGCTCCGTTTTAAAGGCAAAAATGTAGATTCAGTGAGAGCCTTTGAAATATTAAGAATTGAGAGTGAGATAAAAAAAGCCTAGTAGGAGAATAGGCTTTTAACATGAGATACAAGGTACTTTTATGCTTTACTAGAGCAATTGGCTTATATACATTAACTAATACTGTTGTAGTTGAACGTTAGTCTGTGCCAACGGCGTCTAAAATATTTTTCACGTCTTGATTGCCAGTAGCCTCGTCGCTATTAGGGTTTTCTTCGGGCTCAATATTAGTTTGTTGTTGAATTACTTGTTTCGATAGCTCGGTGAAATCGCATGCAATGAATGACTGTTCATGAATTTCCTTGTGTAATTTTCGAACTGTACTGAGCGCTAACTCGTTTAATATATATTCAACTTCTGTTTTAACTTTTCTTACCTTATTGAATAGGTGATTGGCTTCGTAGTAATCAATTACAAAGCTATGGCTCGGATACCCTTCAATCAATTTATTTAAGGAGTTTTCTTTAAGGTTATTTGATTTTTGATTTAGTCGTTCAGCATACTCTAGCGCTATACTTAAGGCTCTTTTTTGCTCGCCTAATTTTACAGGGTCAATCTGCGCTGAAATAGGCTTTATAAGGCTTTCACTTAGAGTTGAGGCAATATCCGATGCTAGTTTAGTATTTAAGCCACTACCATATTTTATGTCTGTGACATAGTGGCGAAAAGATTCAATTACTCTAGCCTGTAAGTTATCGAGCGCTTTAAATATATCTAAAGTAGAGCTTTGTTCGCCCATCTCATCTTTTTTTTCTAGTTTGAATATCTAATGGGCCCAACTCTCCTAAAGGCCCATAAATTATTTCGTTTGCTGCTATAGCTATTAATGTTCCTGCGCTTTTACACATTTCAGGAATTGCTACTGTTAGGTGTTTATATTCATACTGGAGTAACCTTGCCATCTTATAACCTGCATGAGGATCACCACCGAAAGTATTAATAATTAAAACAACATTATCACTTTTAGTACCATCAATATTTCTTTTTCTAATTCTGAGGATAGCTTTGTAAACCCTTCATAGGAGATCGTGCCTGCATATAAAAAAATGTCAGTCGTTTCAAGTTCATCTACTAATTCTAAGTGGGGATTTTTTTCAATCAGTTCAACGTGTTCCATTGTTTTATTGGTACTCCATGCAAAATAAATCGAATCAGAATATAGCATGTGAATATAATGTATGCGAATTTTATGTTTGCTTTGTCATAGCCTAATCTATAAAATCGCACCACAATTTTCACGGGGCTTGCCTGCGTAAATGGTCGGGTATTATTTAGTGGCTTTTTTTTTAAATGGGCTATATAGTTAAATTAAGAGCAGGGATTATACGCTCTACTTATTAACATTAATGAAGGGGATTCGCATGAATATGAAAAATATCCTAGACTTTCTATTATCTGACAATGCTAAAGAAATTGCTGATAACTTCGATAAATCATCAATTAAAGGTGCCCAAGTTGTTGGACGTGGTACGGTAGTCGTTGATGGTAAAGAAATAGCCTCCTCTCAAGAGTTTACTGCTTTAAAAGCAGCAGCTTCTCGTATTGTTAAAGCAGAAAATCTGCGTGGTGCTCAAAGACAAGGTTAAGTTTTGTTTGCCTTACTAATTTTACCAATTTTGATAAGCGGTTTTATTCATTTATCACAATATCCAAAAGAAAAACTAAAACTTCACCGTTATGATGGTCAACTACTTTACCTAAAGTCAGCTAAACACGGTGTTGTATATCTTCTTATTACTTCGCTTCTTTGTTTTTTATTGAAAGATCTTGCTATAGCAAGTCATTCGTTCCAACCAGTAACTTGGTTGGTCGATATTATTAAGAGTAGAGATTTAAACAAAGAGAAAATATCAACTTCAGAAGTTCAATTTGCTTGGTTGTTGGTGATATCCTTCCTGACTATAATATTTTCATATTTCTGTACATACTTAGCTCAGCTTTATACTTTTTCGTTGGATACACTCTCAGAAAAATATTACGGAAACAAAGTACAGAGTATATCTTATCTTGGCGATATTCTGAAAGATAGTCCGATTGACAGCTTGTTTTATAATAGTTTTAGTAACTTAAAACCAATTTTAATTACTTTAAAAAGTAAAAAAGTTTATGTAGGTATTGTAAATCAGCTTGGTGAACCTAATGAATCATCTTTGCCAAACCAAGAAATCTCGATAGTTCCAGCGTTATCTGGCTACCGTTCTTCAGATAAACTTAAGGTGATATTTACTAATGACTATGATGAGTTAGATTCTAACGAGAATGATATTAGTACAATTATCAAAGTATGTGAAATAGAAACTACATCATGGTTCAACGCTGAAGTATATGAAAGAGTTAATGGTAATGTTGATAATACTCAGGCGAAGAGCAAGGGCTCTAATGTTAATTAGAAGTTCACACTGATATTTTTCGATAAATTTTATAATAAGAGGTTATAAAGTGTGCCACCGAGTGTGACACTCAAAACCGTGAAATTACTTAAGTTGTTGTTTTTATTTAGGTGGAATAGTTTGCTTGTCAGCTTATAGGCTGACTCACTCATTCAACAAAAAAGCCCGCAGTTAACGCTGCGGGCTTTTTTGTGTTTTAAGTTTTTTAAAGTTCAAACGGGGCGACGCCAACGGCTTTTATTTTATAGCCGACTTGAGCGATGTCGCCGCTCCATGTTTCGGTGCTGATGATGCCGGTGACAACAATCGCATCATATAAACTTTCGATTGGTACGCCGCCTTTAATAGTGACGTGGACAATCTGATTGGGTGGCGGTGGTGGTACGTGAATACAAGCACCAAAATATGGCACCAGTAAAAACTCGGTGATGACTTCGCTGTCACCTTCAAGTGGTACCACAAAACCCGGTAAACTCACTGATTGTCCGTCGAGCTCTTTTACGACCGGTGCATCAAGATCGGGTTGCACCCAGTTTTGCTCACTGCCTTCATGGCTTGCTTGGTCTTGAGTATCAATTTGCACATGCCCTTGGGGGATCAGGTCTTCCCAAAATATTTCTTTTGGCGCATTAGCATGAGCTAAAAAGCTTACTGCTAAGCTAATAATAGCTAAGCTCATAAAGCTAAGTTTTTGAATGTACTGCATGGTGTTCCTCTTAAATTTTAATGCTCATGCCATCGGTCAGTGAGTAGAAATAAGCACGCGTTGCGGGAATAAGGCCAACGATAAAACCTGCCGCCATAATAGCGCCGATCAACATCAGTTCATAGTGGGAGAGCATACTGATTGTGACAGAGATACCCCCATGGCTTTGTAAAAAGCCTGCGGCAACGCTCATCAAGCCATAAAATAAACCACAGCCTAATAAGGAGCCAAACAATGTGATAAGGAGCGACTCTATACTAATAAGCGAGAACAAGTGCCAAGGTCTGGCACCTACAGAGCGTAAAATCGCCAGTTCACGACGGCGTTGGTTTAAGCTGGCTAGAAGCGTTGTTAACATGCCAAGCAGGCTTACTAATACTACAATTGATGAAAATAACAGTAGGATTTTTTCGACTATTGAGAGCATTTCCCACAGCTCGCGCAATGTTACACCAGGCATAATAGCTAGTAGTGCTTCTGGTTTATATTGATTAATATTACGGCGCACTTGCAAGGTGTATAAAGGCGAGTCAAAGCCCATTAAAAAGGCCGTAATTTGTTTTGGCTCTCCGGTTAGGTTGTCATTATGCTGCTCATGCTCATGCTCATGCTCATGCTCATGCTCATGCTCAGAGTGACCCCCACCGTGAATTAACTCGATGGCAGCAAGGGGAATGTGCAAGGTTTTATCAACCGGTGTGCCTGTGGCTTTTAAAATACCGACCACGGTAAATGGATCTTCATCGTGATGGTGAAAGCTGGTATTGCCCATGCCATGTGAAATAACTACTTTATCGCCAAGCTGATAATTTAGTTTGTTGGCGATTTCACTGCCTATTACCACTTCGTTTAAATGGCTAAATGCAGCGCCTTGGGTAAAAGTTAGCGGTTGTTTTTTCCCGTATTTGTAATGTGTAAAGTAATCTAAGCTGGTACCAAGCACGGCTTGGCCTTTATGGCTGTCGCCAAGGGATAATGGAATTGTCCACGCAACGCCCCGTTGTTGCTTGATATATTGGTAGCTTTGCCAGCTTACACCATTGTTTGTGTGGCCAATGCGAAATACAGACGACAGCAATAATTGAATATCGCCAGTGCGGGCGCCAACAATCAAATCTGTGCCTGATATTGTATTGCTAAAACTACTTTTGGCATCAACGCGTACACGTTCAATACTCAACAGGAGCATAACGCTAATAGCAATTGTAAACAGAGTTAAAAATGCACTGCCACGGCGGTTCAGCAGGCTTTTATAAGCAAGCTTTATCAATATCATTGTGCTTGCTCCGTAATATCACTTAGGCTGATTGAGCGATTAAACAGTGATTGTAGGCTTTCATCATGGCTAACAAATACTAAGGTGCTACCGGCGATACTGGCCTGAGCAAATAATAGCTCAATAAATGCAGTGCGGTTATTAGCATCTAGTGCAGAGGTCGGCTCATCGGCAATAATGAGCTCTGGACTGCCAATAAAAGCGCGTGCGGCAGCAACCCGCTGCTGTTGGCCAATACTTAAATTTGCTACGTTTTGCTGGTGGTGTTCCATTGTGAGGCCAAGCGCAGTTAATAACCGTGCGGCTTCTTGCTCTAATGAGGCACTTTGTTGCAGTGCTTTTTGTTGGCGTGGTTTTGAAAATTGGCAGCCTAGCATTACGTTTTCAAGCGGGGAGAGGTAAGGCAGTAAATTAAAGTTCTGAAAAATATAACCTATATGATCAGAGCGAAAAACATCACGTTTGCGGTTGCTCAAGGCTGTTAAATCAGTATTTAATAGTTTTACAGTACCTGAGTTGGCAGTATTGATCCCAGCAAGCAATGACAGAAAGGTTGATTTACCAGAGCCGCTCGGCCCATGTAAAAAACATGTTCGCCATCAGCAATGTTTAATGTCGGTATACTAAGCGTGGGCTTTGCTTGTTGCTTGTGCCATTTGAAACTGAGTTTTTCTATATCAATCATATGTAGCTAGTTAGAAGTTATTTGTTGTTATAATATAACGACAGCGCTTAAATTCAAACTAAACAGGTTAAATCACCAAGCGCTTTAATTGTGATTTATCAGCGACTCGATTATTATTAGCAACTCATAACCCCAATACCATACATATGCTCATTATGGGCATGCCATACATCCGGAGATAGCATGACTAGCTATAAAGTTTTAGACGTAAACGATGACTTACCTATTCGTACAAAAGGCCCTGTTCACAGTGGTAAAGTGCGTTCAGTTTATTGGTTAACTGATGAAGATAGCGCTCGTTTAATTAGTGAAAAAGGCTATAAAGTTCCAAAAGGAACTGAACTTGCCATTATGGTGATTTCTGATCGTATCTCTGCGTTTGATTGTATTTGGCAAGGTGAGAACGGGTTAAATGGTGTACCAGGTAAAGGGATTGCCTTAAATACAGTGGCGTCACATTGGTTTAAGTTATTTGATCAGGCTGGCCTTGCAGGTAACCACATTGTTGATATTCCTCACCCTTATGTATGGATTGTGCGCAAAGCGAGCACTGTTAAAGTTGAAGCGATAGCGCGTCAATACATTACAGGCAGCATGTGGCGTGACTATAGTAAAGGCATACGTAGTTTTTGTGGCTTAGAACTACCAGAAGGTTTAACTGCTAATCAAAAGTTAGATAAGGTGTTAATCACACCTTCTACAAAAGGTATTATCACGGGCGTTGCAGAAATCCCTGAAGTGGATGATGTAAATATCACGCGTGACAATATCACTAATAACTTGGGTGTGTTTAACTTTAAGTCTGAAGATGATGTTGCTAAGTACGAAAAATTATTAACACAAGGCTTTGGCTTAATAAGTGCGGAGCTTGCGAAGCTTGATCAAATTTTTGTCGATACCAAATTTGAGTTTGGTTATGTAGAAGATGTAGATGGCACAGACAAACTGATTTACATTGATGAAGTGGGCACACCTGATTCATCACGTATTTGGGATGGAGCCGCTTACCGAGATGGTAAAATTGTTGAAAACTCAAAAGAAGGTTTCCGCCAGTTATTGATCAACAATGTGCCAGATAGCGATGTATTACTAAATAAAGACCGTATGGGTGAGCGTGAAGCTCTAGCGCAAGAATATGTCTTACCGGAGTCTGTTATGCTTGCTGTTTCTGATACTTATGTTGGTATTGCAAGTAAAATTGTCGGTACTGATATCACTATCCCTGCGGATCCACGTGGAGAAGTGATTACCATATTAGACGACCAATATGGGTTAATTACTAAGTCTTAATAATGAGTTGGTAGTTAAGTGACTTTAAAAAGCCCAATATTTTACTATTATTTAGTGTAATTGGGCATTTATAGTTGCATTACAGAGCACAGTTCAATTAGCTTAAGTAAAACCTAATAAAAACTTTAAACGTGGTACTTCGTGTATCCAAGGGTATAAAATGGCTATGCAGGGAATTGTAACTAAATACATAGCGGCATTGGGTCTTTTGCTATTCTCTTGCTTTATCTCTGCTGCAGATATTACCCTTAAGATAACTGATCAACATGGCCAGCCATTAGCTAACTCTGTAGTAGAGCTACTCGGGCAGAATAATCAAGTTGTTGCAGGTGATTTACCTGTGTTGATTATGGATCAAATAGATAAACATTTTTCACCTATTTTACTTGTTGCCCAGCAGGGGCAGAAAGTTAACTTTCCTAATAGTGATAACATTCGCCACCACGTTTATTCGTTTTCCAAGGCTAAACCATTTCAATTAAAATTGTACTCAGGGCAACCAGAACAGCCTGTTGAGTTTGAAAATGATGGCATTGTGGTGCTTGGCTGTAATATTCATGATTCTATGGTGGGCTATATTTATATAGCAAGTAGTCCTAATACTTACCAAAGTGATGCAAATGGTATCGTGCGTATAGAGCAGAGCCGATTACCTATGAAAATTAGCCTTTGGCATCCTCTGCAATCGCTGCCCCTTGAAGAAAAAGCGCTATTAAGCATTACTGAAAATGCTGTTAGCAGTTTAGCTATTGTGATTAAAACGGATACCCCTGCGCCACGTAATACATTTGGTAATAAATTTAAGGCTGAGAATGACCAATAGTTTAAAAAATCGCATTATTATACTGTGTGTCGGCTTGGTGTTATTAACCACGGTAGTGAGCTTGGCTAGCTTTTGGTGGTCAACGAGTCAATTTAATGAAAATAAAGTGACTCAGGATATAAACGTTGCTGAGAATGTGTACAAGCAATATTTAACGGCAAAAGAAAGCCTACTATTAACAGCGGCAAAAGTTTTAACATCAGATTTTGGCTTCAAACAAGCTGTAGCGACACGTGATGCAGATACTATCAGCAGTGCCTTGTATAATCATAGCCAACGCATAAATGCCGATGTAATGTTGCTATTAGATTTATCGGGTGAACTAATTTCATCAAATCAGCCAAACCAGACTTTTAGCAATGACTTTAAGCAGCTAATGACTGAGCTACTTAATAACTCTGAGCAATCAAGTTTTGTGGTCTTTGACGGTGAATTATACCAAGTTATATTACTGCCAGTGAGAGCGCCTAGAACGGTTGCTTATAGTTTGGTTGGCTTTCAAATTAGTGACAACGTAGCAATAGAGTTAAAAAATCTAACGGGCATGGATGTGAGTTTTATTGCTCAAAGCGACGGGGTTATTCGCAGCTCGTTAGTGTCTAGACCCACTCCCTTTGTACCAAATAGTTATTTTCATCAAGCAACTACATCACGTTTGTTTGGTGAGCAACCCATCTATCGTAATCGAGATTTACACTTAGCTTCACTAAAAAAACATCCTGTTAATGTATTGCTAAGCGCTGATTTATCACAAAGCTATAGCGAGTTTGAGCGGTTGTTTTTTACGTTAATATTTTTAGCTTTCTTAACTATTGTAATCGGTATTATCACCAGTAGCTTATTAGCAAAAAATTTAACCATGCCTTTATCGCAACTGGCTAGCTTAGCCCGTCAGTTCGCCCGTGGTAATTACAGTGTTGATGCTATGAGCAATAAGCAAAGTAATGAAATAAAAACGCTTATTGATGCGTTCAAAAACATGGGTAACGATATCAACGAACGCGAACAGCAAATTAGTTTTGCGGCAAAACATGATTCATTAACAGGTTTTTATAATCGTTCTGCAATGCTTGAAGTGTTAAATGAGTCTCTGGAGGAAGCTCAACAGTACACCTTAGTCGCAATTGATATTCGCGGTCTACGCCATATAAACGATAAACTTGGCCCAAGAGTAGGAGATGACTGTTTAAAAGCGGTTGCGTGTCGTATTGCCGAGTTTTCTGACGAATTAGGAGGCTTTCATGCACGTATTGGGGGGGGATGAGTTTTTAACAGTATTTCCTACATTAACCAGCCAAAATATAAAGTGTGGCATACCAGGTCTAATGGACCAGCTACAGGCTTGTTACACAATTCAAAAATTAAATATTAGTTTACGCTTTAGTGCTGGGGTTGTGAATTATCCAGAGCAAGGGCAGCAAGCTGATGATTTGATCCGTCGAGTGTTAATTGCTGTTGATAGTGCGTCAACTGAACATGAAAATATTCATTACTATCAAGATGGTGAAGATGAAGAACATCTTGAAAGCCTACGCATGATCGATGAACTTAAACAAGCGATCAGTGATGATGACGGACAGTTATTTATGACCTATCAGCCCAAATTAAATATTGCCACGGAACAAATTGATAAAGTTGAGTCTTTGATCCGTTGGCAACGAAAAGACGGCAGTTGGGTATCACCGGAGTTATTTATTGATCTTGCTGAACAGTCAGGACTCATCGTCGAGTTAACTGAGTGGGTTATTAGCACAGTTGTGAAGCAAGTCGGCTTATGGAAGCAAGATGGTATTAATATGCAGGCGGCTATTAATGTATCGGCTCAAGATATTGCTTACCCAGGCTTTCACGCAAACTTAGTAAAAACATTAAAGAATCACTCGGTAGCACCTGCGTTGATCACTATTGAATTGACTGAACGCGATATGATTGAAAATGAAGAAAAAGGCATTCAAGCATTAGAGAGCTTGAAAGCCATTGGCGTTAAAATCTCGCTGGATGACTATGGGGTAGGGCAAACATCACTCGGGCGCTTGAAAATGCTGCCCATAGATGAGCTTAAGTTGGATAAGTGTTTTATTCTAAAGCTAGACGAATCGAAAAAAGATCAATTTATTGTCGAGTCAACTATTACACTTGGTCATCAATTAGGCTTTTCGGTAGTGGCTGAAGGAGTTGAAACCGAGGGCTCCTTAGAGTTACTCAAAGCGATGCAATGTGATCATGTACAAGGTTATTACTTAAGTAAGCCCTTAAAAGCTGATGTATTTGAGCATTGGTTGGAGCAATATAATGAACCCGCTTAAAGTAATCATAGTTTTAATAACATGTGTTTATTCATGTCACACTCTTGCTGCGCAAGGTAAATTGTTAGCTACGCCGGGTGTTTCACAAGTGGAAGGTAGTGCGGGCGGCGGTATTATACCTTGGGCGCAGTTAGCTGGTTATGCCAGTGATGACGAATTTGCTGTAAGCGGCTTTTGCAGCCGAGCAGATGTCACAGATTACAGTTTAGATGTATGTGGTGCTCAAGTTAACTTGTTTAACCGAGTTGAATTTAGTTATGCACAGCAACAATTTGATGTACCAGCACTCGATACACAAATCGAGCAGTCAATCACATCAGCTAAGGTGAGAGTGTATGGTGATATTGTTTATAGTCAATGGCCACAATTAAGTGTTGGCGTACAGCATAAGTCACTAGAGGATGGCACTGTTGCGACCTTGCTTGGTGCACAAAACACCAGCGGGACTGATATTTATTTAGCGGCAAGCAAGTTACATTTAGGCGCCATAGCAGGTTATAACTGGTTCTGGAATATCACCACGCGCTACAGTGATGCCAACCAACTTGGTTTGTTAGGTTTTGGTGGAGTAGATAAAAATAAAGAAATCTTATTTGAAGGCAGCACTGCGGTATTTTTAAGCCGTGAAATTGCGGTTGGTGTTGAATATAGACAAAAATCAAATAACCTCGGCTTAGGTGAACAAGATTGGCAAGATGTGTTTGTTGCTTGGATGCCTAATAAGAATGTAAGTGTGACTGCTGCATGGCTTGATTTAGGCCGTATTGCAGGCGCAGAAGATCAAACTGGTTGGTATTTATCTGTAACGGGTTATTGGTAATGAAAAACGCTTTATTTTTACTTTTTTTATTCACACTTACAGCATGTACATCAGCATCAAAGCTGAGTTTATATCAGCAGTTGGATGGTCAAAAAGGCATTGAACGTTTGGTTGATAGCTTTATTAATCAAATAGGTAATGACGATACTATATTACCTTATTTTACGCACGCCAATGTTGCACACTTTAGAGCGGGCTTTATTACTCACTTGTGCTCTATCACAAATGGCCCCTGTGAATATAAAGGCGATAATATGGTCGATATTCACACTGGGATGCATATTAGTGAACGAGACTTTAATCGCGTGGTAGATTTATTAATTAATGCAATGGATGAGCAGCACATTAGCCATTCGGTACAAAATCAAATTTTAGCGAAGATGGCGCCATTAAGAGCTGAAATTATTAAGATTTAGCTATAAATAGCGCTTTATTGTTAGTTATGGCTGAAATCAAATGGTGTTTTATGTACAATAGAGCCCGCTTTTAGTTAATTTAATGTAAATTATGTTCGTGTGTTTTGATGTTCAACATATTTATTATATCCCTCAATACCTACCTGTTATTAAAAAACTGACTGGCAAAGGGCATAAATGTGAATTGGTTTTTTATAAATCGCAGGACGCGAAGCTAATTTCTATTTGTAATGAGTTTATTGCAAAAAACGATATTTCGGCTGTGTGGTTAGATGAGACTAGTGAAGCTTTTGCTTATTATCAACAACTCAATGCTGATTGGATTATTTTTGGTAACTCATTTGAACACAGTGATAATTTAACTAATAAAACAGCATTAATGCAGCATGGTATTGGGCCAAAGCAGTGTTATTATGATGTATCTAATAGCGGGATGACGGTTCGATTTGTTGAAGGTGAACACCGGCTAAAACGTTTACAACAGCTTTACCCTAACGGTAATTTCATTGACACGGGTTATGCTAAACTGGATCCTATTTTTAATAATAGTGTTGAAAAATTACTACTTATAGATTTAGGCCTTGATCCGCAAAAACCTACACTTCTTTATGCTCCAACTTTTTACCCTAGCTCAATAGAATGTATGAGCGATAAGTTTGCAGATGATTTTGCAAATTACAATATAATAATTAAGCCACATTTTTTTACATTAACAAAATCACGTTATAAAAAGCAGCAAGCTAAATTAGCGTGTTGGGCACAGAGCGAGAATGTGTATGTTGCTGATGAAAATCAATTTGATTTAACACCATTTTTAGCTATAGCAGATATAATGCTTTCGGATGCATCCTCCGCAATATTTGAGTTTGCAGCGTTAGATAAGCCTGTGGTGTGGTGTGACTTTTACAAGTTACGTTGGAGTTATCGCGGTATATTCTCGTTTCGTTTAAAAGAGCGATTAGATGACGATATTCATTACTTTAATCAGATTTGTCATACAGCGAGAAAGTATACAGAGCTAACTTCGATGATTGACAACTCTTACAAAGAGAGCCAAGTTTTTAAAGAAAATAAAGCGCGCTTAATAACACAGCTTGCAGGTAAAATGGATGGTTTTGCAGCTCTGCGTATAGTTAATTACTTAGAGGGCAATTCATGAAACGAGTTATTACTTTTGGGACGTTTGATATTTTCCATGTGGGCCATATCAATATTTTAGAGCGAGCTAAAGCACTTGGTGATTATTTGATTGTAGGTGTTTCATCCGATGCACTTAACATGTCTAAAAAAGGTCGCAACCCAGTTTACAGTGAAGAAGAGCGATTAAAAATTATTAGTTCATTACGCTGTGTTGACGAAGTGTTTATTGAGCATTCTCTGGACCTTAAAGGTCTTTATATAACTGAAAATAAAGCAAATTTATTGGTTATGGGGGATGATTGGGCTGGGCGTTTTGATGAGTTCAGTAATTTGTGCGAAGTGGAGTATTTACCTCGAACTCCATCAATTTCTACAACTGAAATAATAGAAGTCGTTAGAAAACCAGTCACTCAGTTGTCATGATTTAGTAATCTAGTAGTCATAAAAACGGCTTAGTATTTATATCCAATATTGAATAATTGGGTATAATCGCCGCTATGCATTTTCTATTCGTATCCCGCCGCAATGTCCATGCTCGTTACTATAAAAAATTAATTGCTCAGCTCAACTTGAATGCAAGTTTGTATATTTATGGAAAGCCTATACTAAGTGCATTGAAGAACTTACCTGAGGCATTTAATACATCATTTGATGATATTGTTGCTACTCAGGTCAAACGAAAGCGAGCAAAAAATAGTATTTGGCAGAACCCGTTATTAACGAAGGTTTACTCGGTTCTCTTAAATATGATCGAGTGTTGTCGTTACGCGAAGTATTTATCATTATTTGAAGAGCGTAAGCCTACTCACTTAGTTATCTGGAATGGTAATAAGCTACCTAATATAACCGTGGTTAAAGCTGCAAAAAGGCTAGGTATTAAGGTGTTTTATTTCGAGAATGGCTTGTTGCCCAATACGAGTTGTTTAGATCCTAAAGGTGTTAACTTTGCTTCGTCTATGAGTTACCAGCGTGACTTTTACTTAAATTTTAAGCTGCCAAGTCACTTTAACCTTGAAGATGTAAATTTAATCCCTAGAGCAAATCATAAAAAGCGCAAAGAATTTATTAAAAGTAAATTGCCAAAGCGTTATATTTTTGTGCCGTTTCAGGTTCCTCATGATACGCAAGTTGTGTGTTACTCGCCTTGGTTGAATTCAATGGAAATGCTTTACAGTGAGGTAATGAACGCTATAGAAAAGTTAAATGACCCTGATTTAAAAGTGGTTTTTAAAGAGCATCCATCGTGGCATAAGCATTATACACACTTATACAAAAAGCACCCTCAAGGTATATTTGCAAACGGCAATGCAACTACTGATTTAATCGAAAATGCACAGGCTGTAATCACTATCAATTCAACCGTAGGATTAGATGCGCTGTTATTAGCAAAGCAGGTAATTACACTTGGTCAGGCATGTTACAACATTGATGATTTAGTTTTACATGCAAATAATAGACAAAAGCTATTTGAGCGCTTATTGCAACTGGATCAAGGTTGGCAACTAAACTTGGCGTTACGAGATAAGTTTTTTTGTTATTTAAAGCGTGTTTACACTATTGAAGGAAGGTGGCAAGATTGCTCAAAAGAGCATGCTGAGGCTGTCGAAGAACGTCTTATAGGGTTAGATGTTTTTTCGCAGCAACTGAATAACGTAAAGGATAACAATGAAGAATGTAGTAACTTGTCAGTGGTTAAAAGAGCGCATAAACGATACAAAACTTGTTATTTTTGATGCGGGTATAGTGCGCCCAGGCTTACCTGGGAGGTATCAGCCAGACGCTAAGTTACCCAATGCACAACGTTTTGATTTTAAAAAGCAACTCGCGGATTTATCCAGCGGTTTATCTCATACTATGTGTAATCCTGCGCAATTTACGCAGCAAATGCAGCTTATGGGCGTCGACCAAGATTCGTTGGTGGTTATCTATGAAGATGAAGGCCTGTTTAGCTCTGCGCGCGGCTGGTGGATGTTTAAAGCTATGGGTTTTGATAACGTTAAAGTACTCAGCGGTGGCTTAGCCAAATGGCAGTCTTTAGGTTACCTTACTCAAGTTGAATACAGCCATAGTCACCATACAGGTAACTTTATTGCCAAACCTAGAGCCGACTACTTCATTGATGCCGCAGCGGTGTTTAATGGCATTGATAACGACGACGTTTTGCTATTGGATGCACGCAATTACAAGCGTTACACAGGCGAAATGGCTGAGCCGCGAAAAGGCATGCGCAGTGGTCATATACCAAATAGCTGTGCTATGCCATACAGTGAACTACTGAATGACGGAGAAGCTAAATCCCTTGAACAGATTCAAGCTGCTTTTGAGAAAGTCATTGATAACGAGGCAATATTGCAATTTAGTTGTGGTTCGGGGGTTACTGCGTGCATCTTAGCGTTATTTGCTAGCGAGTGCGGCTATCAAAACCTGCATGTATACGATGGTTCTTGGAGTGAGTGGGGAGCACGAGACGAACTCCCTATCGAAACAGGGCCTTGCCCTAGGCGGGTATAGTTACAAAGTATTTACTGCAAAGTCATAGTGGCGCCAATAGTTAATTGCTTTACGATTAAGTGGTTGGCGCACTTGCACTTTACTGGCTGTAGCCGAGGGGCTTTGTTGTTTATAAAAGTCTAAGCAGTCGGGTTGCCACTCTAAATTACAAAAAGCGTATACCTTTTGCGTATTACTGGTAGGTTCAGTTACCAACTCTTCATATTGGATGATCAAGACATTGCCTTTATATGTGCTCGCGAAGTGATTTATTAAGTCACAGTAGTCATAGTAATACCGATTTATATTTTTTAAATCATAACTGTAATGATGAAAAGCACTCGCAGGGTTATAAAGCTGACGGAAATTTGCAATACAGGTATCTTGTTGCCCCCGCTGCATACAAATTATTTTAGCTTGTGGAAATGCAGCTAAAATTAAATCAATATAATAAAAATTGAAGGGCTGCTTATCACAGCTACGTAGTGATGGTGCGACTAATTGTCTAACCCGCTGTTGATAACTATTAAGTTGCTCAATAGTGTGTTTATTTTTATAGGCGTTTGCTAAAACATTGCTATTTAAAACTTGCTTATTATCCCCTTGGCAAAGTTGAGCAATGTCATTAAGCTCGCCAACACCTTGAACTTGATCAGACTGATTTATAATTTTTTCCATTAATGTGGTGCCTGAACGTGGCATGCCGACAATAAATATTGGCGCAAAGTCGGTGTCAGTTTGAGTGTTGGGGAATTGCTGACTAAGCTTTGTAATCTGCTGGCAAAACTGACTATGTTGATCTGCGTTATATTTTACGAGTTGGTTAATGTTCTTTTTGCTGGCGATAAACGCATTGTAAGCGTTTTTAAATTCACCTAAGTGCTCATAATTAAGTGCCATAGCATGTTGTGCATAGTGACTGTCTTGCGCTGATAGTTTACTTTTAACTAAGGCTTTAAGCTGCGCTAGATGTACGTTTGCTGAGTGTGAGTTATTTAACTCTGCTAGAGAATAATGAGCTTGAAAATACGCAGGTTGCTGAGTAATTAATTGCTGTAGTAAATCACGAGATTTATCAAACTCCCCCATCACTTTGTAACCGACAGCCAAATTATAAGTTACTTGTGGATTTGATGGCTGACATGTAAAAGCTTTTTTCTGCCAAACGAGAGCTATTTCGTATTGCCCCAGCCGAGTCAGTACGTTGGCCACAAGGTCATAATACGTAGCATCTTCAAGTTCACTCTTTATTGTTTGATCAATATAATGCTGAGCACTCATTAATTGGCCTGATAATGTAGCAAGCTTTGCTAAGTGAGCAATATATAAAGGATGCTTGGTAATACTCAGTGCTTTTTCGAGTAGCTTTTGTGCTTTACTGGTATCGCCCGCGGCTAAATTTACTTGTGCCAATAAAAAATAACTAAAATGATCGTTTGGGGTCTTTTTTATATTACTTACTAATAAATGGTGGGCGTCATTAAGTTTACCTTGCGCAATTGCTTGGTCAATATGGCGTTGAAGCTGAGTTTGAGCTGATGTTAGTTGCATAGTCATAAGCATAAAAGCCTTGATGTAAAACACCAAGGCTTTTGTTTATAAAGTTAATTTACTTACAGCTCAAAGTTATACGTAAACTTCATGCCGATAGTACGCGGTGCTGTAGTGTAGTGACCATACACGCGTTGTAGTTCAGGCAGCTCTTTGTTTAGCTCTGCATACTTAGCCATGCCAGCCCATGATTTATCACGGCGTACCGAGGTAAACGCGTACTTATCGAATAAATTATCAACATAGAGAGTCGCTGACCACATATCACCGGTTAACTTGGCTGATAAATTACTCAGTGCATAACCTGCAAGTGTCTCGCCATCGGCTTTTAAGCCGACTTTAGTGATCACATCACTTTGCGCGGTCATACCGTAGTTAATGCTTAGCAATTTATCATCGAGTACATCTTGCTCGTAACGTAGGCCAAATGAAAACTGATGCTCTGGAGCACCTGGTAAACGGTCGCCATCTTCACCGCCTTGTACTCCTGCACCAAATACATCAGGAGCATCTTCAGTTAATTGCGCTTTTGCATAAGCGTATGTGGCATAAGCAGTCCAGTTATCCGCGATGATTGCTCGGCTTGAAACTTCAACCCCTTTAGAGTTAGCAGTAGCTGCATTTGAGGTAATCAACTCCTGACCATTTACGGTTGTGCTACCGATTTGCGCGTCTTTCCAATCAACATTAAATAGCGCAGCATTGAAATGTAAGCGATTTTTAAACCAACTAGATTTAAAACCAAGTTCATAATTTACAGTGGTATCAGGCTCATAACCAATTTCATTTGGTAGAGCACAGACAATTTGTTGCTCGGGTAATACATCAGGGCAAGGAGCTAGACCGTTGCCACCACCAATCCTAAAGCCTTCACTAACGGTAAAATAGGCTAGTACACCAGTTTCAAAAGTGTAATTAGCATTAAATTTAAATAAGTTACCGCTGTCGCTGGCACTTGTATTAACCATTGTAAGTTGATCCAATGATGAAAAATCACCGGAGTATAACGGAGTAGCAGATCCTGATGTGGTTGATACATCATACTCATAAAAACGCGCACCAAGTGTTACGTTAAATTGATCGGTAAAGGCATAGCCTACTTCACCAAATAGCGCTTTTTCTGTGGTTTCAGAGTCACTGATCAAAATATACTCGAGGTCTTGTTGCAGATTTGGAATACCACCGCCCCAAAATTCAGTTAAACCAGGTGTGTATTCTCTATCATCTGAGTGGCTTTCAAGTTTGTTGTAGTAACCACCCACAATCCAGTTAAAAGCGCTATCAGAGTTAGATACTAAACGAATTTCTTGGGTGAAACTATCACGTTTTGAGGTATCCAAAGTTTGCGCTACAAACGCTGGGAACTCAGCATAGCCACTCCAGATATCGTAAAGTAAATCAGTTTGGTCACGCTGGCCTGATTGTTCGTAGCTTGACCAGCCAGAGGCAGATACTAATTCCGCAAAGCCTAAGTCAGCCTTAATTTCTAAGCTTAATAAGTCGTTCTCTTCTTCACCTGGCTCAAGTACTCGGGCTGCATTTTCATATTGACCAACCATACCTTGTAGGCCACTGCTGTCACTTAATGAGTTATATTGTGATGTTGAGTTGCCGCCATTTTCTTGCTTTTGATAAAAATAGTTAAGCGTTGCTTCAACAGCTTCGTTAGCTTGCCAACGCAGTGACACACGGCCTGTAGTTATTTGTTCATCGTTTACGTCACTAACACGATGTAAGTTAGCACTGACATCTTGTGGGTTGGTAAAATCAGGATTTGGGTTTGATACACCAGGGTTTTGCACCACGTAGTTGTAATCGATATATCCTGGGTTGGTGTAATAATTAACACTGGCACGAATTGCCAATACATCGTCAATTAATGGCGTGTTAAATACTAAACCCAATTCACCACCGGTGCCGTCGCTTTCATTTAAGCTAAATACATCACCAGTTACTTGGCCTTCGGTAATATCAAGTTCAGGTTGCTTTAATAGATAGCGAATCGCACCACCTAATGTGCCAGCGCCATATAAAGTACCTTGCGGGCCAATAAGTACTTCAACGCGGTCAACGTCAGTTAAACGTAAATCAATATTAAGAGGAATTTCACCGACGTAAGTGGCAACAGTACCGCCATCAGAAATACGATCAGAAGTATTGGTATTCAAACCACGCACGATTATAGGGGAGCCTTCACGACCACCTTGATCAGAAATAGTTAAGCCAGGCACCCAGCGAGCTACATCTTCAAGATCACCAATGTTTTGATCTTTGATCACATCACCATCAAGTGCGGTAATGTTAAGTGGTGCTTCCTGCACTGAGCCCGCACGACGAGTAGCGGTAATTTGAATCGTTTCAATCACTTTGTCTGCTTGAGTTGTTGATTCTTCAGCAGCAAGGTGGTGACTATTAAATAAAATAGCAGAAACAGCTGATGCAAGAAGTGCTGGCCTAAAGGTGATCATGTTCATATTCCGAATAAGTTACAGTATATTTATGCTTAAAAATCAACCAGTGTCGATATGTTAAGCAGATTTTCTGGATGTTTTGTGAATTTATATCCAATTATAGTGTATTTTTATTCTTGTAGTCATGCGTTATTTGCAGCTTTATGCTATTTATTTGAATAAGTACTCTAGCTGTTTCTATAAGGGCAGTTTTTACAGTTGTTTTTACAGCATTTTCCACGTTTTAAGAAAAACCAACGACTGAATACCATATAGCCGTTTTGCATTTCATAATCGAGGTTTTCGATTAAATTGGTGTTAGTGTGAAAGGGCTTTGCAAAAGCAAGCTGCTCTTTGAGAGGGCGTAGATAGAGGGTAGTTAGAAATAGATTAATTTTCGCTAAGGTACACTCTCGACATAAACAGCTGGTGGTTGTGCTATCAAGCGGTAAAATAGCTGGCAGCTCATTGCACCAACAGGCGTTGATATTATCAACATTACAGGTAAGCGTGGTTTGGCATTGTGAGCAAGCTAAAATAGTCATTCGAGATTCGTTTAATTTTTTAATAATAATCCACTATAGAATAACAGATAACTAACTATGAACAGAGCACAAGCGATAGCAGAGTTTGCCCGTTTTGGTAAACAAAAAGACGAGGCCATCAGTATTATTGTTTCAACAACAAGTGATGAGCAAAGCCCTGCTTACACATTAACGCTCGCAACCGTACTCGATGTACTCACTCGCTGCTTGGCAGGCGAAATAGATTTAGACGAACTAGAGCTGTGGGCCAATGTTATAGAATCAAGAACCGACATCGATCACAGCGCCGTGGAAGGTGCAATTTATGCCCTAAGCAACAGTGAACAAATGGGCGAGCTTGATAAGAGTAAAGTTGCGAAGTTGATTGAATTATTAGCAAGTTAGTAGGGGTTAGGTTCTAGGGATATTGCGGCTAACTTCGCCTTGATATAGCTGAAAATAAAAAACGCGGCATAAAGCCGCGCCTACGATGTGATTGTTATTTGAGAAAATCAATTTCCTAGAGCCTTTTACCTAGCTCCTCTTTCCTAAAGTCTATTACTTATGATATCCCAAACAGGTTTCGACTTCGTTTTTAGAGCCTAAAATCACTGCTACACGTTGGTGGATAGCATCTGGTTGAATGTCCATGATGCGCTCAGTGCCGGTTGATGCGATACCGCCGGCTTGTTCGATTAACATCGCCATTGGGTTTGCTTCGTAAAGTAGGCGTAGTTTATTTGGTTTGTTGGGATCTTTAGTATCGGTAGGGTAGGTAAATATACCACCGCGGCATAACACACGATGCACATCACCTACCATGGCGGCAATCCAGCGCATGTTGAAGTTACGTGCGCGAGGGCCGGTGTCACCTGCAATTAAATCATTAATATAGTTTTGCATTGCAGGCTGCCAATGACGCTGGTTTGATGCGTTAATAGCGTATTCATTGGTATCTTCAGGCACTTTGGCGAAATCTTCAGTTAATAAGAATGTGCCGTGAGTCTTATCTAAAGTGAAAAAGCGAGTACCTTTACCTGTAGTTAGAGCTAAAACCGTTGATGGGCCGTAAAGTACGTAGCCCGCTGCAACTTGATTTTTACCCGGTTGCATAAAAATGCTTTGATCGGCAGGATCAGAGCCTTCAGGTGCTTTCATTATTGAAAAAATAGTGCCTACTAATGAGTTGATATCAGTATTTGACGAGCCATCGAGTGGATCAAACGCTACGATGTAATCTGCATCGGGGTTGCCGGCAACGGTATAGTCTTCTTCTTCTGATGCGATAGCTTTAACGTAACCTGATTCCAGTAATATGTCTTTTAGCAGCTGGTTGGTTAATACATCAAGTTTCTTTTGTGTTTCGCCTTGAATGTTTTCGTCGAGGGTTGAACCAAGTACGCCAGATAATGCACCTTGACCGACACGGAATGAAATCTCTTTACATGCCGCTAAAACAGTCCTGATCAACGAAATTAAATCTCTAGGGCAACCGTCTTCAAGTAATACTGGGGGTAGTCTACGCATTCTATTTTCCTGATAACGTTAAAGGCCATGATAATCATAGGGTGAGAGGGATTATCAAAGCTAGCGCTGAATTTCGTCTTAAATAGATGTATTTTAAAGTGGATACATTATACTGGCATCACCTTTAAACTTATTTAAAACGCGAATAACAAAGATAAGATTATGCAAAAAATACCACTGATACGTTACATACTCTTTACTGTGTTGCTAACTATGATACCCCAAGCGCACGCAGCAATTAAGTCTATTAATGATTTTACTTCACAAATGAATCATTTTCCTGGCTATTTTTCATTCTTTTACGATACCGAAAATGGCAAAGTCTATTTGAAGGTAGATAAATTAGAGCAACAGTTTTTATTACAGCAAAGCTTACCTTATGGTGTTGGCTCTAATGATATAGGTCTTGATCGTGGCCAATTAGGCAATACGCACTTGGTGCAGTTTGAGCGCTTTGGCGACAAAGTAATGCTCAGAGCTATTAATACATATTACCGTGCAAATACCAGTAATAAAGCAGAACAAAAAAGTATTAAAGAAGCCTTTGCGTCGAGTATATTGGCTGGCTTTAAAGTGGTCGCTAAAAGCCCCAAAGCGGTATTAATTGATTACACGCCTTATTTATTAAGTGACGTTCACGGTGTTAGTCGCACGCTTGCAGCTCGTAAACAAGGTAGCTTTAGTTTAGATGAAAATCGTAGTGCGGTATTTATGCCACGCTCTAAAGCGTTTATGAAGAATACTGAGCTTGAAGCGGTGCTTACCTTTAAAGGTAGCAAGCCGGGGCAATATATTCGCCAAGTCAGTGCTGACCCATATGCGCTAACGGTACATATGCATCACTCTTTAATTAAACTGCCTGACGATAACTACACACCACGTGCGTTTCATCCGCAATCCGGTTACTGGAGTGTTGAACATAAAGATTACGCAGCTTCATTAAGTGACTCTATGTTAGTGCGTTATATTCCGCGCCATCGTCTTGCTAAAAAAGATCCATCATTGCCAATTAGTGAACCTATCGAGCCAATTGTATATTATTTAGATCCGGGCGTACCAGAGCCAGTAAAAACAGCGTTATTAGAAGGCGGGAAATGGTGGAGTGATGCATTTTCAGCGGCAGGTTATAAAAATGCATTTATCGTCAAAGTATTACCTGATAACGCAGATCCTATGGATATCCGTTATAACGTTATTCAATGGGTGCATCGTGCTACGCGTGGTTGGTCTTATGGCAGTTCAGTGATTGACCCTCGTACAGGTGAAATTTTAAAAGGTCACGTTACCTTGGGATCACTACGTGTACGCCAAGATATTTTAATTGCTGAAGCTCTTGCTGCGCCTTATGTTGAAGGGAACGAGGTTGCTAAAACCTTGCAAGCGATGGCGCTAGACCGTATCCGTCAATTGAGTGCGCATGAGATTGGTCATACATTAGGGATTGCACATAATTTTGCTGCATCAGTCGCTGATAGAGCTTCTGTAATGGATTACCCTCATCCGTTATTAAGCTTTAACGATAAAGGTGAGCTTGATGTTAGCCGTGGTTATGCGCACGGTATGGGGCAGTGGGATACTCAGGTTATTAAATATGGTTACAGTGACTTTACTGGCTTTGATGAGGACACAAAGCTGGCTGCTATTTTAGCTGAGAATAAAAGCAAAGGGCTGGAGTTTATTTCTGACAGCGATGCAAGAGCAAAAGGCGGAGCACACCCAACAGCGCACCTTTGGGATAACGGCACTTCACCGAGTGATGAACTAACCCGAGTACTTGAGGTGCGTAAACACGCATTGGCTAATTTTGGTATTAACAATATTAAAATGGGAACCGCACTGTCGCAGCTTGAAGAAATGCTGGTACCGCTGTATTTATTTCATCGTTACCAAGTAGAGTCTGCGGTTAAGCTGATTGCAGGTGTTGATTATGACTATGAAATACGCAGTGAAGCCACCGTTAAAGGCGCGCAAGTTGTAAGTAAAGAAGTGCAACAACATGCGCTCACTGCAATGCTGAACACATTAAAGGCAGACAACTTAGCTTTACCTGAAAGCATTCTAGCCTTGATCCCACCAAAGGCTTACGGTGAGTCTAAAAATCGTGAGAGCATTGTTGGTCGCACTGGTTTAACATTGGATGCCATGGCATTACCTGAAGTTGCTGCACAGCATAGTTTATCGCTTATGCTAAATAGCCAACGGTTAAATCGGTTAGCTCAACAGCAAGCGCGCAGTAATGCGTTTTTCAGTCTTGATGAAATGCTTGCACAAGTATATGAGCAAGTGTTTACAACGAGTAATGAAACGCCAATGGCCGCTAAAATTAACCAACGCGTACAGTTATTAACGGCTAAACAGTTTGCTGACTTGGTAGCCAGTGATAATGTTGCTCCGGAGGTTCAAGCTCAGCTTCGTTATTATTTAGTTAAGCTCAGTAAAGATTTCCAACAAGGCTCGTTGCTTAGCAGTGTCAACATTGGTGAAAGTGCCTTTAAGCAATACTTAGCGGAGCAGGTTAAGCTGTTCTTATCATCTGGACAGTGGCCAGATAACTTTAAAGCGTTGCCAATACCACCGGGTTCGCCTATTTAAAGTGGGTTATTACACTCATTTTTTAAGGGAGCGAATAAATGCTCCCTTAGATTTACACTAAATTATATTATTGCCTTGTTCTGGGTCACGAGACTCTTCTGCTTGCTCTCTAATTTCATCGGTATCACTACTGACATCATCAATATTAGTGTCGTTATCTTGGTGAATTGGTGTATCGACTCTGTTAGCTTTTTTGGCTTTAATAGCTGACTTTTCATTATTATTGAGCGTAGGGTAAATATCGTCGCCTTGGCTATTTACGAGTACACGTTCACGTGCATCGTCGGGCATGCTGACACCTTGTTCAGTAAAGTTATTGACCAGCTCACGCATTAGTTGTGATGCAACTTTTAATACGCTGTGCTGTTCACTGTTAACCCAAAAATAAATAGTGAAGTTGACCGTGGCTGAGCCCAAGTCGTTAATAAGTACTTGTGGAGCTGGTTCTCTCAAAACCGGCGCTTGTTTGTTCAGAATATTTAATCCAAGGCGTTGAGCCGCTTTAATATCATTATCATAACCAATACCTAAGGTAAAATGACCACGCATTTTCGGATTCGCGGTTAAGTTTTTAATAACATTTTTATATACATTCGCATTCGGTATTTGAATATGGTTACCATCAAAATCAACGAGGGTGGTTGCACGAGCCGTGACTTTTTTAACTACACCTAGGTGCCCGTTTACTTCAATAACATCATCTATTTTGAAAGGTCTTTGCACGCTCAAAAGCATGCTTGAAATAAAATTTTCGGCGATATCTCTAAATGCAAAGCCGAGTATTAAGCCTAGTAAACCTGTACCACTCATTACGGCCACGGCAAACTGAGTCAGCTCCGCTAAGCGAAGAAATAAATATACGCCAAATAATATGATTAATATGCTTATAAAGCGTCTCGTTACCACATGTAATAAGCGACTTTCACTAACATACCCCAATGGTTTTATGAGTAAGTAAGAGAGTGGTCGGGCAAGAAAATAGCAACCGATAATCGCGAGTACACCTAATATCAATGCGGGTAGCATTTGCCCAGCAGCATGTAAAAACTGCATTGTTTGAGAGTTAACACTTGCAAGAGTTAACTGCCATGTTTGCTCGTTTGGTAGTATTTTTTCGTTGCTAGATAAAGTTATAAGATATTGATTTATATTGTCAAATAAGTTATGCATGGCTTCTTCCTGATGTGTTTTAAACTCTCTACCTCGGTTTCTCAAAGCAAGTTGAAGGCCATGCTGTATTGGCAAGCTGATTGCTATATCTAAAAGATTACATAACGATAATTTAGAGTTCTCAAATGCCACAAAGTCAATATGGTTATCAAGCTAACAAGCCAAATGAAATCCCATTGCGGGGTTGGTGGAGTATTTGTAAGCGCGTTTATACCAGCCTTGCGCAAGATAATTTATCTTTTGTTGCCGCGGGCGTGGCGTTTTATGCATTACTTGCTATTTTTCCGGCAATTGCAGCTTTAGTTTCTGTTTATGCTTATTTTGCATCACCAGCCGATATATCGGCTCTGTTGAGTAAATTTATTACCCTGTTACCACCAAGTACCAGCGAAATAGTGCTAGAGCAAGTGACAGCGGTGAGTCAAAGATCACAAGCGTCATTGAGTTTAAGTGCTTTGAGTACATTATTGCTGGCTATTTGGAGTAGCAGTAAGGGCAGTCAAGCGCTGATCACTGCATGTAATATTACTTATCATGAAAGTCATACGCGGCAATTCTTTATCGCATTGCTGTTTAGATTTCTTTTTTCAGTCGGTGCAATTACGGTTGCTGTTGTAGCGTTACTTATTATTGGCATCTTGCCAATTGTTTTGAATTTAGTCGGTTTTACGCAACGTATTGATCTCATTATTCAATTAATATCTTGGCCTTTACTTGCGGTTATTTTTAATTTTGCGTTGGCTTGTCTATATCGTTACGCTCCTCATCGGCGAGCTGCTAAGTGGCGATGGGTGACACCGGGTTCATTATTGGCAACTATATTATGGATTGTTGCGTCACTCGGTTTTTCATTTTACGTTTCTACATTCGCTTCATACAACGAAACGTATGGCTCATTAGGCGGGGTGGTGATTATGCTTATGTGGTTGTATTTAAGTGCATACATCATCATTTTTGGTGCAGCACTAAATGCCAGTATCGAGCAACAAACTATGCAAGATAGTACCAAAGGTAAAGCAAAAAAGCGCGGTGAACGCGGTGCTTTTGTTGCTGACGAACTAACGAGTAAGCAACAACAAATGCACCGTAAAGATAACTAATGTTAGCACGTTACTTTTTTAAGAATGTTAAAAAATCAGCTTTTGGTAATGGTTTTGAAAATAAATAACCTTGCCCGTAGTCGCACCCGAGTCCAAGGAGTAACAGATGTTGTTCTTGGGTTTCGATCCCCTCGGCAATAACTTTGAGATTAAATTGGTGAGCCATAGTAATGATTGCTCTACAAAGAGCGAGTTCTTGGTTTCCTGCCTTTATGTTATCGACAAAGCATTTATCTATTTTTAAGTAATCAGCATCCATTTGCTGTAAGTAAGCAAGAGAAGAATAGCCCGTGCCAAAGTCATCAAGAGCTAACTCCATACCTGAATGCTCTAATGTTTTAAGACGTCTTTGAGTTAATGGTTCAGGGGTTATCATTAACCCTTCCGTAATTTCTGCGACGATTGAACTGAGCGGTAAATTAGCAGCCTTTAGTAGCTCAGGCCATTGATCAATGCCACTGTCTAAGCAGCTAAATTGTACCGGTGACACATTGATACTTAATTGAAAACCTTCATCCACTTGTGATCTTAAAGTGTTTAGCGTGTCTATTGCAGTAGTAAATACAAATTGACCTAATGGATTAATATACCGAGACTCTTCAGCTAAGGGAATAAAATGTGCAGGGCTAATTAGGCCTTTGCTTGGGTGTTGCCAACGTATTAAAGCTTCAGCTTTATGTATTTTACCTGTATCAAGATTTACAATTGGTTGATAGTGCAAGTCAAATTCTTGTTGCTCAATACCGTGGCGCATATCTTTTAACAGCTCCATCCTTGCTTGGGCTTGTTTTCGAAGGTTTACATTAAAGAACTTATAGCAGTTACGGCCGTTTTGTTTTGCTTGAAACATTGCTTGATCGGCAGCTTTAAGTAATTGCTCACAATTATCCCCATCATTTGGCGCGATGGCAATGCCGATACTTGCAGCAATATAGACTTCTTCACCTTCTAATTTAAAAGAGGTTGCCATGGCATCTAGCACATCTTGAGCGACTTTTTTAATATGTTCTTCGCTGATTAGTTTTGAATGAACAATCACAAATTCATCACCACCAATCCGGGCAATAAATTCAATGTCTGTAATGTTCTCCAGCAACCTTTTAGAGATGAGCTTTAAGAGCTTATCACCATAAAAATGCCCCAGAGTGTCATTGATATCTTTAAAGTGATCAAGGTCAAGTAGCATGACCACCAGTGGTTTGTTTAGGCTAACTTTACTCGCTAAACGTTGATTCAAACGCTCTTTTAATTCAATTCTGTTGGGCAAGTTTGTTAAATGATCAAAGTGGGTTTGATGCCAAATAAGTTCATCGGCTGCTTTTTTCTCTGTAATATCAGTAAAAATAGCAACCCTACGATGAGGTTGGTAATGTTCATCATAAACAGTGTCTATGGTTAGCCATTCGGTAAATAGCTCACCATTTTTACGTCGGTTGATGACTTCACCTTGCCAGCGGCCAGTTTCTTCTATTGCTTGCCACATTTGTTTATAAAATGATTTTTTGTGATTGCCTGAACTAAGAATTGATATTGGCTTCCCTAATACTTCATCTTTACGATACTGAGTTAAATCACAAAATGCAGGATTAACATCTAATATAATTGCACTTGGGTCAGTTATCACCATGCCCTCACTACTATTAGCGTAAACTAAAGAGGCTAAATTTGAGGCATGCTCGGCTTTTTTTCTCTGGCTGATATCTTGCAATACAATAGTGTATTCATTACTGGTTTGTTTAGCACTGATCCTGACTTCGTATATATGCTTAGAACTAGGGGAACTTTGAACGATCTCAAATTGTGCAGTATCATTTTTTGTAGGTAATTTTTTTAGTATTTGCTTACTTGCTTCTTCATCAAGCAGATCTCGTAAATGTAATTTGTCTCGCACTTTCAAAGGGCTATTTAGCTTAGAGGATTGGCCTCCTAAATTAAGCACATCACCGTGGATATTGATACGAATATAAATATCGGGTAGAGCACTTAATAAGCCGTTAAGCTCATCGTGCTGCCGTTTTATGTGTGCTTCAGAAGCTAAACGAGTTTGAGCCATATATTCAAAATGTTTATATAAATTATTAAGCTCTTCACTTTTAAGGCTAAATTGTTTGGGTAAATCACCTTTTGCAAGGTCTTGTATTGCTGTAGTTAAGCGTGTCAAGGGGGTTAATACGACTTGTTTTAATTGTATACGGGCAAAAATGCAAAGTAGAACTATCATGAGGGTAAAAGCGAGCAGAGTATTAAAAAATAATTGATTCGCTTTACCTATCGGCGCGTTAAAAGGAATAGCAACATAAACATTAAGTGAATTACTAACATTATCCCTATACATTTGCTGACTATGAATTACATAGCTTTTGTTTTTAAAATCAACAATGTTACTCACACCTGAAGTGCTATCGGTAAATCCATACTGGCTTATGCTTTGACCAAACATGTCACTATCATGATTTGAATTAGCAACAATACGGTTATGGTTATCGGTTATAACAGCTATAGCTCCATCAGGTAAGCGAAAGTTGGCTAGCTTTTTACTCCACCAATCTAAAGTGATTACAGTAACGACTGCGCCATATGGGGTTTGTTGAGTGTCGAGCAGTGGGTATGCGAAATTGACAGTATGTGTACCTAAACTTCGATCTTTTTGAAAAAAACCTATAGCAAAACTTTGAGTTTCGAGTGCGTTGATGTAGTACTGGCGATCTGAAATATTTATGTCTTTATTCATTCCGCTTAGTAGACATTGCGGCTGACCCTTAAGGTCAATAATACCGATATTTGCAATTTCAGGATTAAGAGACTGTATTTTTTCGAGGTAAGGCGGACAACCAGACTTTAACGGAGCCGCAAAAGCGTCTAGTTGTGCAAGCTCGACAGTAAAATGTTCAATCTCATTGAGTAAGCTTGTTTGTTGCGCCGCTAACTGTTCTGCAATAGCTAATGCTTGTAAACGGCTTTCTTTGAGCACATTTTCTTTTGCATGCCAAAGACTAAATAGAATTACTACAACGCCGGGTAAGCTTAATAAGACGAATAAACGATAAAGACGCTTTTGTAATGATGAAGATAAAATAACGACACTCTTTATTCTTAATATTTGAACCAAATTGTAGTCAATAAATCATTAAAAAACCATGTTTTTAATAAGGTTATAGCACTTTTGGTGTAACCGAATGTAATAAACTGTTTTATCTACTGGGTTTTTCAAACGGTGTCATTAAAGTATGAGGCATTTCTATCTAACTATAAGAGAATATTAGTAAAAATATATCCGTTGGAAATCTATGAATTATAGATAAGCATAAATTGAGCGCGCACTCGGAGTTATGGATTGAGGACTTCTTTGATTTACCATGTCGTAATCAGCTTTGCTCTATCGGAGCTTTATTATTACAGTAGGCGCAAAAGCCAAGTGAATTTACCCACAGTACTGATAACACCAGTTGAGTTCTTATTCGATTTTAAAGCTTGGTAACCTGCGCCTGCCGTGAAGGCACTGGCTAAACCGGCCTTAGAAACGGCAAAGCGTTTTAACCTGTATTTAAATGCTTGTTGATGTTGGCGTTTTAATTCATCTAAAGTATCCATTTCAGTACTGAGTTGGTCAACCTTGCTTTGGGGCTTATGAATAAAATAATCAATGAACATGGCTATCCTTAATACAGAGATTTACTCTTCGTTAATATTGAATAATTGTTTGACACTGCGAGAAGTTTTATCAAAGCCGATTTTACGACTTATATGACCAATATTTTTCCATAACCAAGCTAAACACAGCAGTTGCATCACTATCAATGACAACGCGGTTAACCAAATGGAATGACTTGCAGAAAAAATAGCTAAGCCAATAGTTGCTAAAAGGCCGGCCCATAGTAAAACGAGTCCGCCTGCAAAACTAACCAGTAATATGATCGTAAGAGCAAGTGAACGGGTAGATAAGCGCCATTCGGCAGCGGCAACCTGCTTACAGATACCTGCTTGTTGGCGATAATCTTGATATATCTGTTCGCCATATTGAGCTAGTTTAGCTATATGATCTTGCCACTGATCTGCACCTTGCGATGCAGTCTCAGTGGCTGAATGATCATTATTGCCTGAGTTGGTAGGCTGTTTCATAGTCAGATTACTTATTACGAACTAGTGCTGAAACTAACATGCCCGCAGCAAAGGCTATTCCCGCTGTTGCCAATGGGTTTTCGGCGGCAAATTTTCGGGTTTTACCACTGTATTGGTTTAGTTTTTCACGCGCAATTTGCTGTTTTTCTGACAATGTTTCAGCTGAGTTATTAGCACCTTCACGGATGTTTTGTTCTGCTGTTGCAGCGCGAGTAGATAAGGCGTCAACCGCGCTGTGAGCAGCAGAAGTTGCTTTATCAGTTAACGGAGCTTCAGCGTGTGGCGTTTTTGGATCAGTCTTGCTATTTGCTGATGTGGTCGTATTGGTAGTTGTAGTAGCCATAGTATTCCTTCCTTAAATAATTAAACTCGATGTGTATTTAACTATGCAGCCTTTATACCACCCTTAAAAATTAATAATAATCAATGTCTTGGATTTTAATTTAAAAGAAACACTTTCTCATTTAAAATTCTGGCGTAACAATTTCAGGCTGATTGAGTAAATTTTACAACGAGCAAATCCAGCCGTTTTACATATCTTCTATTTTGTTACTATTCATTGCTTATTCATTAAGCGGTTTAAACCACCTAGCATGCTAAAAAACCATAAAAAAATATTTTTTTATGTTTCTCTCCTTTTTCCCACGTAATTCAGTAGCTTTGCGTGAGCCCTTATATTTTCTGGCTTGAACAGGGGATTATAAGATTTTGCCGACTTGACAAAATAGCTTGTCAAGCCCTAAACTGGAGCACTGTGGTAAAAAGTGGTTTTTAGTGGATCAAATTGGATCAAACTTAATCTAAATGGATTAACAACTAATTTTAAATAGGCTTTTATGTTTCGCGGTGCGAGTTCACTTAGTATGGATGACAAAGGACGTTTTGCGGTACCGACTAAGTACCGAGATACTCTATTGTCTGAAGACTTAGGCACGGTGATTTGTACTATTGCTCTTAATGAGCCTTGCTTGTGGTTGTATCCACTTGCGCAATGGCAAGATATTGAAGAGCGCTTAGCTAAAGTTTCTAATATGAATCCACGCGCCCGACGCATGCAGCGTATGTTGTTAGGTAACGCAACAGAATACCAACTAGACAAAAATGGCCGAATCTTATTAGCACCGTCACTTCGTGCGCACGCAGATTTAGGTAAAAAAATAATGTTGGTCGGTTTAATGAATAAATTTGAGATCTGGGATGAAGAGCGCTGGCATGAGCAAATGCGCCAAGACACCGAAATAGAACGACTTGGTGACTTTGAATCTAGCCCTGACTTAGATAACTTCTCACTCTGATCGACTAAATCAAAAAAAGGCAAAAACTAACTAATGACAGCGCAATTTGAACACATATCCGTGCTAATGGACGAAACCATCGATGCCCTTGCTATTAAGCCTGACGGTATTTACATGGATGGTACGTTTGGTCGTGGCGGACACTCTGGGCAAATTTTAGCGCGCTTAGGAGATGCAGGCCGTTTACAGGCAATTGATCAGGATCCTCAAGCAATTAAAGCTGCTGAAAAATTTGCGAACGACCACCGTTTTGCCATTGCTCATACGCGTTTTTCAAATATATACGATGTCGCACAGCAAAACGATCTGTTAGGTAAAGTCGATGGTATCTTGCTAGATATTGGGGTGTCTTCACCACAGTTAGATGACGCTGAGCGTGGTTTTAGTTTTATGAAAGACGGACCTCTTGATATGCGTATGGACCCGACTAGTGGTCGAAGTGCAGCGCAGTGGCTCGCAGAAGCTGAGCTTGAAGATATAACTCACGTGATAAAAACCTACGGCGAAGAGAAGTTTGGCCGTCGTATAGCGCACAAGGTATTAGAGGTTCGTGAGCACACACCAATCACCACGACTAAGCAGTTAGCTGATTTAGTTGATGAAGCCGTGCCAGTAAAAGATAAGTTCAAGCATCCTGCGACTCGTACATTCCAAGCTATTCGTATTTATATCAACAGCGAACTTGAAGAAATCCAAACCGCACTGCAAGCAGCAATTGACGTATTGAAGCCAGGCGGGCGCTTAGTGGTGATTTCATTCCACTCGCTTGAAGATCGTATTGTTAAACAGTTTATTAAAAAACAGAGTAAGGGAGCAGCATTACCCAGAGGTCTGCCTTTAACTGACGCACAAATAAATAAAGACCTGACGTTAAAAGCAGTGGGTAAAGCTATTAAGCCAAGCAAAGATGAAATTGAACGTAATCCACGTTCGCGTAGTTCAGTGCTTAGGGTTGCACAGAGGTTGGGATGAAGGCAAAAGCGAATCATCGTCAGCCCAATTTATTTTTAGAGATTATCAAAGGCCTAGGAGCAAATAAGCTAACCTCGGCCTTGTTGGTTGTGATATTCGCATCAAGTTTGAGCGTGGTGCAAATTACCCATTTAGCTCGCCAAGAGTTAATTGAGCAAGATCAATTGCTACAAGAGCGGGATGAGCTTGATCTTGAATGGCGTTATTTGCTCGTAGAAGAAGAATTTTATTCGCAACATGCGCGCATTGAAGAAATAGCCACCATGCAGCTTCAAATGAAACGGCCTACTAGCCAAGATGAACAGGTGATAATACTGCCATGAGAAATAAAGGGAAGAAACCAGTCAATAGTTTGATCACGTGGCGTTTTATGCTGGTGTGCTCTGTTGTGCTGCTTGTCTTTGTTACTTTAGTGTCTCGTGCTGCCTACTTACAAGTTATAGAACCCGATAAAGCACGCTCAGAAAGTAATAAACGAACAGTACGAGTTGAAAAGCTCCATGTTCAGCGTGGGATGATATTTGACCGCCACGGTAAAGAGCTTGCAGTGAGTGTGCCGGTAGTAAGCGTGTATGCCGATCCAAAAGCACTACATAAATCGTTAGTTGCTAAAGTATTAAAACAAGCCCGTAAAAATGGCGAAGATCATAAATCATTAGCACAGAACACCCCTTTACTTGAACAACGAGTAGCACAGTACTATCAAAACGATCTTCGTTGGCGGAACTTGCTGATGTATTGCGGATTGAACCGAAAAAAATTAATAGCCGTTTACGTGATGACGCAAGCCGTCGCTTTGTCTATCTAAAGCGCCAAGTTACGCCTGCTGTAGCCAATTATATAGGGGACTTACGTCTTCCTGGTATTCACTTACTGGATGAATCAAAACGTTACTACCCAGCTGGCGAAGTAACAGCGCATGTTCTTGGCTTTACCAATATTGATGGTAAAGGAATCGAAGGTATCGAAAAACTGTACGAAAATGCGCTTACTGGTGAAGAAGGTCGTCGTACGATTCGTAAAGATGCTAGAGGGCGTGAAGTAGAAGTACTTGATGAACGTGAACGCGTAGAGCCTGAAAATATTCAATTAAGTATCGATCAACGCATTCAAGCGATTGCTTACAAAGCCGTTAAATCAGCTGTATTAACGTATAAAGCCACTTCAGGTTCGGCCATGGTGGTTGATGTTAAAACCGGTGAAGTACTAGCAATGGTCAATAGCCCTTCATTCAATCCAAATAACTTAAATGATGCCGCGCCACACAAACGTCGCAACCGTGCGATAACTGATTTGTTTGAACCGGGCTCAACCGTTAAGCCTCTAGCCATTTTAGCTGGATTAGACTACGGCACAATCCAACCGGATGACAAGGTCGATACTTACCCAGGCTGGATGCGCCTAGGCGGCAGCTTAGTACAAGATACGCGTAACCATGGCGAAATGACCTTACGTGAGATTTTAAAATATTCAAGCAATATGGGCGTGACCAAAATAAGCCAAACAGTGCCAAAAGACTATTTTGTTGGTTTATATCAAAAAGTAGGTTTTGGTAGTGACAGTGGTACAGGTATGGTTGGCGAGAGTAGCGGTTTATTTTACCCAGATCGTCGTTGGTCTGATCATGAAATCGCGGCGTTATCGTTTGGTTACAACCTTGCTGTAAGTACTGCTCAAATGGCCCGTTTTTATGCCATGTTGGGGGCTGGTGGCGTAAACCGTCCGCTTACTATATTAAAACAAGATGGCATTCCTGAAGGCGAACGAATCTTTCAGCAGCAAGACGTTGAAGCTGTTGTGCATATGATGGAAAGCGTATTTGAGGAAGGTGGCACAGCGAACCGTATAAAAGTTGACGGATATCGTGCCGCGGGTAAAACAGGTACCTCTAAAAAAGCCGCCGTTGGTGGTTATGGTGATGAATACGTTGGCTATTTTGCAGGACTCGCGCCAGCAAGTAATCCGCGTTTAGCTGTGGTAGTGATGATCAATGAGCCCGGTGGAGATGTTTACTATGGTGGCGCAACGGCTGGACCGGCGTTTGCTGAAATAATCTCTAATTCACTAAGAATTTTAAACGTAGCGCCAGATAAGAATTCAGTGGCGTACGTTAAGGGCAAAGATGATGGTGCGTGATTTACACACAATTTTAAAACACATTGAAATAGATGCAACTAGCTTAATGGTTAATGAGTTGCGACTTGATAGCCGTGAAGTTAAACCCGGCGATGTATTTGTTGCCATTAAGGGTCATCAGTTGGATGGCGGGCGATTTATAGATCAAGCCATTAAAAATGGTGCAGTGGCGGTTATTGCAGATCGATTATGTGAGTTTGATAGCGACTTTGAGCAATTATATCTATCTTCGGATTTAGATAAAAAACTTCCTGTACTTGCTAATCACTTTTATCAAAAGCCTAGTAAACAGCTCGATTTAATTGGTGTTACCGGCACCAATGGTAAATCTACAACCACAGCGATGATTGCTCATTTAGCAAATTACTGTGCAAAGCCCTCAGCGATTATTGGCACGTTAGGGTACGGCGCACCTGAGCAGCTAACACCACTTATCAATACCACGCCTTCGAGTGTTGATTTACAGCGTATTTTATCGGAGTTGGTGACAGAGCAAAAACAGCTCGTGGCTATGGAAGTGTCGTCACATGGTTTGGTGCAGCACCGTGTTACTGGTAGCCAATTCAAAGCAGCCGTATTTACCAACTTATCTCGTGATCATTTAGATTATCACGGTGATATGGCAAGTTATGCTGATGCTAAGTTGATGTTAATGCGAGACTTTGATGCTCAATTAGTCATCTTAAATCAAGATGACAATCAAGTGCAGCAATGGTTAGAGCAATATGGTTTCACTAACTTAATATGCTATGGCCGCAAAGATTTAGTGCCCAAAGGCGCTAGGTTTGTGCACTTTACCGATGTAAACTACCACAAATCAGGTATTTCGGCGCAATTAACCACAAGTTGGGGCAATATTGCTATAGAATGCCCGTTGTTTGGTGAGTTTAATTTATATAATTTAACCGCTGCGATTGCCACGTTATTGGGGCTTGGCTTTCCACTGCAAGATTTAGCTGCTGGCTGTGCAAGCTTGCAACCTGTCGCAGGGCGTATGCAGGCTTTTAGTGCACCAGGTAAACCAACGTGTATCGTTGACTACGCCCACACACCAGATGCATTAGCTCTGGCATTACAAGCATTACAACAGCATGTCCCAGGCGGTGTAAGTTGTGTATTTGGTTGTGGTGGTGATCGTGATAAGGGTAAGCGCCCGATGATGGCTAAGGCTGCTGAGCAGTATGCGAATACAGTGATTGTAACTAGCGATAACCCGCGTAGCGAAGACCCTGAACAGATCATTGCAGATGTCGCTGCAGGCTTAGATAAACCACAAGAAGCGCACTTAGAAGCGGATCGTGGCGCAGCAATCGCATTTGCTATTGATAATGCTCAAGATAATGAAGTAGTTTTAATCGCTGGCAAAGGCCATGAAGATTATCAAATTATTGGGTCGCAAAGAATTGATTTTTGTGACCGCAAATTTGTACAACAATACTTAAAAGAACAAATAAGAGGATCGCAGTTATGATCCCTATGGATTTCGATTGGCTAGCGAATGTGTTAGCAACTGATAGCCCGCGAGGCAATCAAATAATAAAAAATATAAACACTGACACCCGTACTTTGTGTGATGGTGAGGTATTTTTAGCGCTACAAGGGCCTAACTTTGATGGCCATAAATTTGTCGAGCAAGCAAAAAGTAAAGGTGCAATTGCGGCGATTGTACATCGTAAAGTTGATGTAGATATTCCTCAGTTTTTAGTGACTGACACTCGTTTGGCCTTGGGTAAAGTTGGTGCGGCAGTGATGGCAACAGTAGCCCCTAAGACCATTGCAATTACCGGTAGTGTCGGTAAAACCACGGTTAAAGAAATGTGCGCGGCCATTCTTTCGTCGCACGGTGAAGTACTTGCCACTAAAGGTAATTTTAATAATGATATAGGTGTGCCATTAACTTTACTTAGGTTAGAACCACAACACCAATATGCAGTTATCGAGTTAGGTGCAAACCACATTGGTGAAATTGCCTACACGGCGGCGATGACAAAACCTGATGTTGCTGTGGTATGCAATGTTGCAGCCGCACATATTGAAGGGTTTGGTTCACTTGAAGGCGTAGCCACTGCTAAAGGCGAAATATATGATGGTTTAAAGCCAAATGGTGTCGCTATTGTTAATTGTGATAGTGAATTTAGCCAACAATGGTTAGATAAACTAGCGCAAAATAATATTAAACGTGTATCCAGCTCGCAGCAGCTAGATGTATGGGCTGAAGACATTTCCCTTGATGCACACGCTCACGCATCATTTTATATTTGTAATAAAACACACCGAGTACCCGTTAAGTTGGCGTTACCTGGACGTCATAATGTGATGAACGCCTTAATTGCCGTTGCATTAACCAGCGAGTTTGGTGTTAGTGTTGAAAACGCAGCTACTGCACTTGCTACTATGGATGAAGTGCAAGGGCGGGTTAATATGATCAACGTGAGCGACACACTGACTGTAATTGATGACACCTATAATGCAAACGTTGAATCTGTAAAAGCAGCCATTGATCTACTGAGTGATATTGAAGGACAACGCATCTTAGCATTTGGTGATATGGGGGAGCTTGGTGAAGAAGCTCGCATGTATCATCAGCAAGTAGGTGAATACGCAAAACATAAAGGGATCGATGAACTTTATACCTTAGGTGTGCTTAGTAAGTATGCCAGTGATGAATTTGAAAAACCAAATAGACATTTCTCTAGTCGTGACCAATTGCTGCAGCAATTAGAAACTGGGTTAACTGACAAATCACAAAAAACCACCATAGTCGTGAAAGGATCGCGCAGTTCTCGAATGGAATTACTCGTACAAGATTTAGTTAACAGCCAGCAAGTTGGCAGCAATGGAGTACCTAAATGTTAGTTTGGCTGGCAGAATATTTAACCCAATATTACAGTGCATTTAATGTATTTTCATACCTAACGGTACGTGCTGTATTTGGTATTTTAACAGCGTTATTAATTTCGTTGTATTTCGGCCCTAAGTTGATACGCGGCCTGCAAAAAATGCAAATTGGCCAAGTAGTACGTGATGACGGGCCAGAATCCCATCTATCGAAAAAAGGCACCCCAACGATGGGTGGCTTACTTATTTTAGCGTCAATATTTACCAGTACATTGTTGTGGGCAGATTTGGCAAATAAATATGTATGGGCAACTTTATTTGTAATTGGTTCATTGGGCATTGTTGGGTTTGTGGATGATTATCGTAAAGTTATTCGTAAAGACCCTAAAGGCTTAATAGCCAAATGGAAGTACTTTTGGCAATCAGTTATCGCGTTGGTTGTTGCTTGTGCGTTGTTTTTTACTGCAAATCACGCCGATGAAACCTCGCTTGTAGTGCCATTTTTTAAAGATGTATTACCGCAATTAGGTTTGTTTTATATTGTAATGACTTACTTTGTGGTTGTAGGCACATCGAACGCGGTGAATTTAACCGACGGCCTTGATGGCTTGGCAATCGTACCAACTATTTTAGTTGCGGCGGCCTTGGCAATTATTGCTTATTTAACCGGTAACGTTAATTTCTCAGCTTATTTACATATTCCGCATTTACCACTGGCCAGTGAGTTAGTTGTCGTTTGTACTGCGATTGTAGGCGCAGGGCTTGGATTTCTATGGTTTAACACTTATCCAGCGCAAGTATTTATGGGTGATGTTGGCTCCCTCGCGCTTGGTGGCGCACTAGGTATTATTGCCGTACTGGTTCGTCAAGAGTTGGTATTAGTGATTATGGGCGGCGTATTCGTGATGGAAGCTTTGTCAGTAATCTTACAGGTAGGGTCATACAAACTTCGCGGTCAGCGAATCTTTAGAATGGCGCCTATTCACCATCATTACGAATTAAAAGGTTGGCCAGAACCGCGAGTTATTGTACGTTTTTGGATTATATCAATCGTACTTGTTTTGGCAGGCTTAGTAACATTAAAGATCAGGTAAATGAGCTATTTAAACGAGATACAAAACAAACGCATAACAGTGCTTGGACTCGGTGTAACCGGTCTGGGCATTGTGCGTTTTCTATTGTCTCATAATATTACGCCAACCATTGCTGATAGTCGTCAGTCTCCACCGGGTATAGATTGGTTAAACCAGCATGCCCCACAGCTTACTACTAAGTTTGGTGATTTAAATAGTGCTGAACTAAACACTCAAGATATTATTATTATCAGCCCTGGGCTTAGCTTATCGACACCAGCTGTGGTTGAGGCAATTGCTGCGGGTGTTGAAGTAATAGGTGATATTGAATTATTTGCCCGACTTAATGATAAACCAGTGATTGCGGTTACAGGCTCAAATGGTAAATCAACCGTGGTGACACTTGCCTTTGATGTTCTCAAAATGGCTGGGTTTAAAGTTGGTTTAGGTGGCAATATTGGCACAGCGGTACTTGATTTACTTGCCGGCGATTTTGATGTGTTTGTGCTGGAGCTTTCGAGTTTCCAATTAGACACCACAAAAAGCTTAAAACCTATCAGCGCCACAGTATTAAATGTATCAGAAGATCACCTTGATCGTTATGTTAATTACCAAGCTTACATAGACTCTAAACAAACAATTTATAGCCATGCTGCTTTAGCTGTAGTTAACAAAAGTGATGTGGCGACTCATTGCGATATTAATCCGCAAGTGAGCTTTGCTTTATCTAACGCAGATTATTGTTTATCAACATACAATGGTGAGCCTTACTTTACTGCTCACGGTAAAGCCGTCTTACCTGTTAGCAGCCTCGGAGTTGTGGGGAGTCATAATCAACTCAATGCGTTATCAGTTATGGCGTTATTGCAGCCTTTTGAGGTGCCAGTTGAGCAATTTGCTAAGGCATTTTCTGCATTTAAAGGGCTTGCTCATCGTTGTCAGTTTGTTGCTGAGCAAGATGGAGTTAAATATTTTAATGACTCAAAAGCAACGAATGTAGGGGCAACAATAGCCGCAATAGATAGTCTTGCGGAGCAAGCTAAGCAACTTATTGTGATTGCTGGCGGAGATGCCAAAGGTGCGGATTTAGAGGCACTAAAACCTTATTTGCAAGATAAAGTCAAAGCACTGATTTGTTTTGGTAAAGATGCGAATGCACTTGTGGCACTGACAGATAAAGGCCGTTTAACTGAAAACATGCCACAGGCGGTAAGTCTTGCTAAAACATTGGCTGAAACCGGTGATTATGTGCTGCTAGCACCAGCGTGTGCCAGTATCGACATGTATAACAACTACATGCAACGTGGCGATCATTTTAGCGAGTGTGTTAGGGCGGTTGAGCAATGATAGCACTGACTGATATTCGAGAAGCGCTTACACCTAAGCAGTCGGCTCAGCTTTATGATGTGCCTTTGCTGTATTGTGTGATCATGCTTATTGGTGTTGGTTTTGTCATGGTAACCAGCGCCTCAATGCCTACCGCTGAGCGTTTATTTGATAACCCTTATCATATCACTATTCGTCATAGTATGTTTTTAGCCATGAGCTTTGCGCTATTTTGGATAGCTTGCAGTATGCCAATGGATTGGTGGAAGCGCTCCAACCCATATTTATTATTATTGGGAATGGTGCTGTTAATTATTGTATTAATTGTTGGCCGCGAAGTTAATGGTGCAAAACGTTGGATCCCCATAGGCCCTATTGGCTTTCAGGTAGCAGAAGCCGCAAAACTGTTCTTCTTTAGTTATATTGCAGGCTACCTGGTACGTAAGCGGACTGAAGTGCAAGAGAACATCAAAGGTTTTGCTAAGCCTATTGCAGTATTTGCAGTATACGCACTGTTAATTTTACTACAGCCGGACTTAGGGACTGTGGTGGTTATGTTTGTGACCACCGTTGGCCTGTTATTTTTAGCGGGCGCTAAACTTTGGCAGTTTTTTGCATTGATCTTAACGGGTATAGGTTTAGTGGTATTACTCATTATTGTTGAGCCATATCGTATGGCCCGTGTGGTTGGTTTTTTAGAGCCGTGGGATGATCCGTTTGGTAAGGGCTACCAATTAGTCCAGTCTTTAATGGCTTATGGTCAAGGTGGTTGGTTTGGTCAAGGGCTTGGCAATAGCGTACAAAAATTACAATACTTGCCAGAAGCACATAACGATTTCATTTTTGCTGTAATAGGCGAAGAGCTTGGCTTTATTGGTGTATTAAGTATTTTAATGGTGTTCTGCATTTTAGTTTTTCGTGCTCTTTTAATTGGGCAACAAGCGCTTAAATGTGGCAAAGAATATGAAGGGTACTTTTCATTAGCGATAGGTATTTGGTTTGCCTTTCAAACTATGGTTAATGTAGGTGCCAGTGCCGGTATTTTACCAACCAAAGGGCTTACCTTGCCATTTGTCTCTTATGGTGGTTCCAGTTTATTGATTATGACCATTGCCGCAGGAATATTATTTCGCGTTGATTTTGAAACAAAAATGGCAACCAAACAAGCAACATCCCGAGGAGGTAAGCGATGAGCAAAAAATTAGTCGTCGTTGCCGGTGGTACGGGCGGGCATATTTTTCCTGGTATAGCTGTAGCACAACATTTAATACAACAAGGTTGGCAAGTAAGCTGGATTGGTACCGCTGATCGAATGGAAGCGCAGGTTGTACCTAAGCATAATATTGACATTAACTTTATCAATGTTAAAGGCGTGCGTGGGAATGGTTTGAAGCGTTTAGTTAAAGCACCTTTTATGGTGATTAATGCCATTTTACAAGCACGTAAAGTATTAAAACAACAGCGCCCAGATGTGGTACTTGCGATGGGGGGTATGTTACAGGGCCAACTGGAATTGCAGCAAAAAGCTTAGGTATACCTTTGGTTATCCATGAGCAAAATGCGGTCGCTGGGATGAGTAATAAGTGGCTGGCAAAGTTTGCCAATAAAGTACTGGCTGCATTTCCCAGTGCATTTGCGATTGGTCAGAGTGAGGTTGTCGGTAACCCTGTTCGCCAAAGCGTAACGCAGGTAGCTGTTCGTAATGCTACCAGCCCTATCAACATTTTAGTTGTAGGTGGTTCACTAGGTGCTCAGGTACTAAATAGCACACTACCTACAACCTTTAAGCAATTATCTAAAATATGCGAACTAAATATTTGGCATCAAACGGGTAAAGGGCATTTAGGGGCGGTTACAGAGGCTTACACAGAGCAAAACTTTAATACTGAGCAAATAAGAGCGGCTGAATTTATTGATGACATGGACACCGCTTATGGCTGGGCAGATATTGTTATTTGCCGTGCAGGGGCGTTAACTGTTAGTGAAATAGCAGCAGCAGGAAAAATGGCGTTATTTGTGCCGTTTCCTCATGCTGTTGACGATCATCAAACTGCCAATGCTCAATTTTTGGTAAGCGCTGAAGCTGCTTTATTAATGCCTCAGGGGCAATTTCAACAAGACGCGATTGTTGATTTGTTACGGCCATTTTTAGCAAAACCTGAATTAATTGATCAGATGGCGAAGCGTGCTAAAGCACTCGCTATACTGGATGCTACAGCGCATGTTGCACAGCACTGTGAGCAAGTAATAGATAAAAAGAGAGCCGTGTGAACGAATTAAATAAACAAGTAAATGCTGGTCAACAAAGATCAACACGCCCAGCAATGAGACGAATCGACACCATTCACTTTATAGGTATTGGTGGGGCAGGTATGGGCGGTATCGCAGAAGTACTAGCCTTTGAGGGGTATCGAATCACTGGTTCTGATATTGCTCATAGTGCTATGACAGAGCGTTTAATTCAAGCAGGCGCAGAAGTATTTATTGGTCATCATCAAAGTAACATAAAAGATGCCAATGTAGTGGTGGTTTCAAGTGCGATTGATGAAACAAACCCAGAAATTATTGCCGCAAAGGCGGCGCGTATTCCAGTTGTTCGCCGTGCTGAAATGTTAGCTGAGTTAATGCGTTTTCGCCACGGCATTGCAATTGCTGGCACTCATGGTAAAACCACAACAACAAGCTTAATTGCCAGTATTTATGCTCAAGCTGGGCTTGATCCGACCTTTATTATTGGTGGTTTGCTTAATAGTGCCGGCAGTAATGCAAAGGTGGGTAAAAGTGATTTTTTAATTGCAGAAGCAGATGAAAGTGATGCATCGTTTTTGCATTTACAACCCATGGTGTCAGTGATCACTAATATCGAAGAAGATCACATGGAAACCTACGGTGGTAGCTTAGAAAAAATGAAAGACACCTATGTTGACTTCATTCATAACTTACCGTTTTATGGCTTAGCCGTGGTGTGTATCGATTCAGAGGTGGCCGCTGAACTTATCCCGCGTTTTGGTCGTCCAGTGATCACTTATGGTGAATCTGCTGATGCCGATTACCGCATGCTGAACTTTAGCCAGAAAGGTAATACGTGTGACTTTACAGTACGCACTAAGCAAGGCTCCGAGTTAAGTATTCAGCTAAATATGCCTGGAATACATAATGCGCTTAACGCAACGGCTGCGATTGCTGTTGCCAAAGATCAGAATATTTCTGATCAGGCAATTTTACAGGCTCTACAAAAGTTTGAAGGCGTAGGCCGTCGTTTTCAGCATTACGGTAATTTTGCCACTGAACGCGGTGATGTAATGTTGGTGGATGATTATGGTCATCACCCATCAGAAGTGGCGGCTACAATTGCAGCTGTGCGAGAAGGTTGGCCTGATAAGCGTTTAGTTATGATTTATCAGCCACACAGGTTTACCCGAACCCGCGATTTGTACGAAGACTTTGTCAAAGTACTTGCTGATGTTGATCAACTTTTATTGCTTGATGTATACAGTGCAGGCGAGGAGCCAATTATAGGTGCTGATAGCAAAAGCCTTTGCCGTAGCCTCCGTCAACGCGGTAAAGAGCCGCTGCATATAGCAAGTAATTCAGAATTAGCTGGGGTGCTGGCAAATATATTACAGGGCAATGACTTAGTTTTAACGCAAGGGGCTGGTAATATAGGTCAATTAGTTAAAAAGTTAGCAGCAACTGAGTTGTCAATAGAACAACTTAAGCAGGTAGAAGTATGACTCATTTAAGCACACAATTTGGCAAGGTTGCAGTATTATTAGGCGGCCATTCAGCTGAACGTGAAGTATCGCTAAAATCAGGTCAAGCAGTGCTTAATGCATTACAAAATGCGGGTATTAATGCTATTGCTTTTGACCCGAAAGAGCAGCCTTTGTGGCAGCTAAAAGAGCTTGCTGTAGAGCGTGTATTTATCGCCCTGCATGGTCGCGGTGGTGAAGATGGTACTATTCAAGGTGCACTTGAATTTATGGGCATACCTTATACCGGTAGTAATGTATTGGGGTCGGCACTGGCAATGGATAAAATCCGTTGTAAGCACTTATTTAAATCGGCAGGTTTAAGTACAGCACCTTACGCGGTTGTTGATAGCAAGCGTGGCTTTGATGCTCAAGTAATAATGAGTGAGCTGAAAAAAGTAATGGTTAAGCCTTCTCATGAAGGGTCAAGCATTGGTATGGCACAGGCAAACAATGCTGACGAATTAACGGCTGCGCTTAATGATGCATTCGAATTTGACAGCCAAGTATTGGTTGAACAATGGATATCTGGCCGTGAATTTACTATCACGGTACTTGGTGATGATGTACAACCTGTGATTGAAATGACCACACCAAATGGTTTTTATGACTATCAAGCTAAATATCAATCAACCACAACGCAGTACCATTGCCCTGCAGATTTATCTGCACAAGATACGCAACTACTGCAAGATATGGCACTACAAGCATTTGACTTAGTGGGTGCCAGTGGGTGGGGACGAGTAGACGCTATGCAGGATGAACATGGTAACTTCTATTTATTAGAAGTTAATACTGTACCCGGAATGACTGAAAAATCTTTAGTGCCAATGGCTGCAAAAGCAAATGGTGCAAGCTTTGAGCAATTAGTTGTTCGCATTTTGGAGCAAACACTTTAATATGCATCCCCTTTTGGAAAAAAGCGCAGCAGTTAAAACAGCGATTAAATTGGTCGCTGATTTTTGGTGTTAGCTTTTTTTTGGTGGTGATATTTAGTTTAGTGCAAGTCACCAGCGGTGTTAGACAATGGCTAGTAGAGAATAAAGATGCTCAAATAAAACATTTAGCAGTGCTAGGTGAGCCAAAACACACTGATGAAACAGCCATTATTAAGGCAATTAAACAAGCTGATCTATCGAGCTTTTTTGATTTAGATGTTATCCATGTACAAAATTTAGTGCAGGATTTACCTTGGGTAGCCACAGCATCAGTACGTAAACAGTGGCCAGACACACTACAGGTTTATGTTGTTGAACATCAAGCTGTTGCTATTTGGAATAGTGATTTATTGCTCAACCAAAGCGGCGAGGTGTTTCAGGCCAGTAGTGAGCAACTAATTGATAAGCTACCTCAGTTATATGGCCCTGAAGGCAGTGAAATAGAGGCTTGGACTGCATTTAAACAGTTTAATGACATGCTTAGTTTGAACAACTTACAACTCACTAGCTTGGCATTGTCGGAGCGCTTTTCATGGCAGTTGTGGCTTGCAAATGGTATTAAGCTTAATTTGGGCCGAAAAGAAAAAGCAAAGCGGGTGCAGCGGTTTATAGATGTGTACCCGAGAATGGAAAAACGTGCAGATGCACAAGTAGATGTAGTGGATTTACGGTATGATACCGGCCTTGCGGTGAGCTGGAAGCTCCTGGAAGAAGCGCAATTACAAAATAAGAGTAAGGCATGACTAAGTCAGCAGAAAGAAACCTAGTGATTGGATTGGACGTTGGTACCTCAAAAGTGGTGGCCACGGTTGGTGAAATCACCGCAGATAATAAACTCAGCATTGTTGGAGTTGGTAGCCAAGTATCCCATGGTATGGATAAAGGTGGTGTGAACGACCTGAATTTGGTATCTGAGTCTATTCGTCGTGCAATTGATGAAGCAGAGCTAATGGCTGATTGTCGTATTAGCTCAGTTTACTTGGGTATTTCGGGTAAGCACATCCAATGTCAAAATGAAAACGGTGTGGTGGCAATTAATAATACAGAAGTCACTGATGAAGATATTGAGAATGTAATTCACATTGCGCGCTCGGTACCGATTTCTGCTGAACGCAAAATGTTGCATGCTTTACCACAAGAGTACAGCATAGATATGCAAGAGGGGATTAAAAACCCATTAGGTATGAGTGGCGTACGAATGGAAGCTCGCGCCCATATCATTACTTGCTCAAACGATATGGCAAAAAATATTGAAAAGTGTGTTGAGCGTTGTGGCTTAGAAGTTGACCAACTTATATTTACCGCTTTAGCGTCATGCTATTCAGTATTAACTGATGATGAAAAAGAACCCGGTGTTGCCGTGCTCGATATTGGTGGTGGTACAATGGACATCACTATTTATATTAATGGTGCGCTACGTCATTCGGCGGTGATCCCGGTTGCGGGCAACCAAGTAACGGGTGATATTGCAAAAAATATTTCGCACGCCGATATCACATGCTGAATCACTCAAGGTACAATACGCCTGTGCGAGTAGTCAGATGGCTAGTAGCGAAGACACGATTGAAGTGCCAAGCGTTGGTGGACGCCCGGCACGGTTAATGTCGCGACATACTTTATCAGAAGTTGTTGAGCCACGTTTTAGAGAGTTATTTGAACTGGCGATGGAAGAAATTCGCCGTTCAGGTTTAGAAGACCAAATTGCAGCAGGGCTCGTCATAACAGGCGGCAGTGCTAAAATGGCTGGTGCGATGGAAGTAGCAGAAGATATCTTTCAAATGCCAGTAAGAGTAGGCAAACCAATCGGGATGGTTGGTTTGACAGATTATGTAGATGACCCTTCATATGCAACGGCGGTGGGCTTATTAAAGTACGGCCGTACAATGCAATCGATGAATGCACAAAAGTCGAAACCTGAAGGTGATAACAATTGGTGGAACCGTATAACGAAGTGGTTTCAAGGCGAGTTTTAATACTCAAGTCGGAGAGTAAACATGTTTGATATGATGGAACAACACAGCGAAGAAGCTGTCATAAAAGTAATCGGCGTGGGCGGTGGCGGCGGTAACGCTGTTGAGCACATGGTGAAGCAACAAATCGAAGGTGTGCGTTTTATCGCAGCGAATACAGATGCTCAGGCATTACGTAATTCATCTGCAGATATTACTGTGCAACTAGGTACTCAGATCACATCTGGGCTAGGTGCGGGTGCAAACCCTGAAGTAGGGCGTAATTCAGCTGAAGAAGACGCTGAGACGATTCGCAACAGCTTAGAAGGCGCAGATATGGTATTTATCGCTGCTGGTATGGGCGGTGGTACAGGCACTGGTGCAGCTCCTGTTGTTGCTAAGATTGCTAAAGATTTAGGTATCTTAACCGTTGCGGTGGTAACGCGCCCGTTTGATTTTGAAGGCAAAAAGCGTGCAGCTGCTGCTGAACAAGGTATTAATGAATTGTCAGAAATTGTAGATTCACTTATTACAATTCCTAACAATAAATTGCTTAAAGTTTTAGGGAAAGGGACTACACTTCTAGATGCCTTCGCTAAAGCAAATGACGTATTGTTTGGTGCGGTGCAAGGTATTGCAGAATTGATTACCCGTTCAGGTCTAATCAACGTGGATTTCGCCGACGTTCGTACTGTAATGTCAGCGATGGGCACTGCGATGATGGGCACAGCGTCTGCGTCAGGACCTGATCGTGCACAAGAAGCAGCTGAAGCAGCTATTTCTAGCCCGTTATTAGAAGATGTAGATTTAACCGGTGCAAAAGGTATCTTGGTTAATATTACCGCGGGTATGGATATCGCAATTGAAGAATTTGAAATTGTTGGTAACCACGTCAAAGCGCTTGCATCAGAAAACGCAACGGTTGTTGTGGGTGCCGTAATTGACCCAGAAATGAGTGACGAGTTACGTGTTACGGTTGTTGCAACTGGTCTTGGTGGCGATCGTCGTCCACAGTTTGGTATTGTAGATAATGGCTTTAAAAAAGCATCAGGCTCTGATGTGACAAGCTCTACTAATCAAACAAGCAGCATGTATGTACCAAGCTTTGCAAGCCAAGGCAATAGCAGCCAAGAAACGGATGCAGCGCCTAAAACTGAAAAGCAAGAGTCAAGCATGACTACGCAGAGCAGCAATTCGAAAACAGAACAAAACAGTGGTAAATCTGATAAATCAGAAGGTGGCGATTATTTCGACATCCCAGCGTTTTTGAGAAAACAGGCTGATTAAGCACAAAAACAATGATTTTTGTGTGAAAATCAAACAAATTTGGCAGCTGATAGTATTTATGATACAATCCGCCGTCTAACTGTAACTATAAGTGAGCGAACCTATGATTAAACAGCGTACGATTGCAAAAGTAGTCAAAGCCATAGGAATTGGACTTCATAAAGGTGAGAAGGTCACAATAACTCTCCGACCTGCGAGCGCAAATACTGGGATTGTATTTCGTCGTGTCGACCTTGATCCGGTTGTTGATTTTGAAACAACACCTGAAGCCGTTGGTGATACGCAATTGTGTACCTGTTTAACCAATAAAGATGGCGTTCGCTTATCTACTACTGAGCACCTTATTGCGGCTGTTGCAGCAATGGGCATCGATAATCTAATCGTTGAATTAGACAGCTCAGAAGTGCCTATTATGGATGGTAGTGCATTACCATTCATATACTTGTTACAAAAAGGCGGAATTGAAGAGCAAAAAGTTGCTAAACGCTTTATTCGTATTAAAGAAAAAGTACGTATTGAAGAAGGCGATAAATGGGCTGAGATTGAACCATATGATGGTTTTCATATCGACTTTGAAATTGCTTTTGATCACCCAGCAATCAATGAAAGCCGCCAACGTATCGGTTTAGATATTACGGCACAAAGCTTTACAGAAGAAATCAGCCGCGCACGTACGTTTGGTTTTATGAAAGACATTGAATACATGCATGCTAATAATCTAGCTCTCGGTGGTAGCATGGATAACGCAGTTGTATTGGACGAGTTTAAAGTACTTAATCCAAATGGTCTGCGCTACAGCGATGAATTTGTAAAGCATAAAATTTTAGACTGTGTTGGTGATATGTTTATGACTGGTCACAATATTTTAGGTAAAATTACTGCCTACAAATCAGGCCATGACTTAAACAATAAACTACTTCGTAAAATTATGGCAACAGAGTCAGCATGGGAATGGGCTACGTTTGATACCCCTGTTACTATGCCAGCACCAGGACTTGAAGTGGCTACAGCTTAATAGATTACATTAAACAGTTATAAAAAATGACGCTTTTAGCGTCATTTTTTTTGCTTAAATATTACGGTTTAATTGTGAACCTTGAACCTTGCTACAATCCCAAAAGTTGTTGTAATTGCACCAGTTCAGTAATCTTATAAGTTGGCGTAACTCCTGGTGGTAGTTCAAAGCCTGGATGCTGTAACCAACATGTGTCTATTCCTGCATTCATACCACCAAGAATATCGCTGCTAGCAGTATCACCCACCATTAAAATCTGCTCTTTTGCAGGGTTGCCCATAAGCTCAAATGTATGATTAAATATTTCTACAGCGGGCTTCGCGATACCCACTTGCTCAGAGATAACCAGCCAATCAAACATATCTTGTAAACCTGTGTGCGCTAATCGGCGTGCTTGTAATTGGGTAAAGCCATTAGTGATAATACCCAGTTTTGCATGGGGCTTAAGTTTAGTTAAAAGCTCTACTGCACCGGGTAGAGGCTGACAAATTTCTGCCATTGCAGTTAAAAAATCATCATTGAGTTGTTGTGCTGGCACCTTGAGTTTAGTGGCCCATTCACTAAAGCGTGTTACCTGAAGATGAGTTGCCGATATTTTATTATTTTGATAGGCGAGCCATAATGATTTATTTGTTAGTTGGTACTGTTCGTAATCAGCTTGAGTGAAATCTATATCGTAAGTGGCGAACATGCGCTTTAAGCCAGCGTAGGCATTAAAGCTAAACAATGTTTCGTCAGCATCAAATAGAATATGGGTATACTTCATTTAAACTTCCTTAGCGTAAAGTTCGGGATGTAAAAAAGGCGCCATAGCGAGTGTGAGTGCTTGAGTGTATGTACTTTGACGTGTGGCTTGGTTATTGGTTAACAAGCCAATAGCGCCCCCTTGCTGCTTAATATTGTGAGTGTTAAATGCATTGTCCATCACATCGCCAAGTTCTTCACCATTTAAGAGGGCATTGAATAAAACGTGCGGCAAAGGCAAGTTGCTACTGCGCCCTATACTTTGTTGTACTGTATTGGCAATCACAACATAAGCAAAAGTAGCTGGCCCATAGCTAAACTGCGCAGCTCCACCTTCCATCGCAACATAAAAATCTGCGTGGTGATGTTGTTTTGCATACGCTACGCGATTTTCTGCACCAACTCGGGTTTGTTCTTCACCAATCGGTTGGTCGGGTACCTCTGAAGGGGCATGTATACCTACACACTTAATTTCGTGTTGCGGGAAAAATGCAGTGAAAACATGCGCTGCGGCATTGATCTTAACTGGGTTCTTTGAGCCAACAAGAATGTTTAGTATTTGAGTATGAGACTTCATACACTACTCCTTTACGTCGCAAAGAGGTAGTGTACGTTATTTGTATTAAAAGTATATTTTAAATAGGGATATCTACAGGAGACAGATCAGCAAGGGCGCGTTTCTTTAAAATGATGTCTTTGATAAGTGGTGTTAATACCAATTCCATAGCTAAGCCCATCTTGCCACCAGGTACCACGAGGGTGTTGATCCGCGACATAAAGCTGCCTTCAATCATTTGCAAATAGTAAGGGAAGTCCACGTCATCAATTCCCCTAAAGCGAATAACCACAAAGCTTTCATCAAGTGATGGAATGTCTTTAGCGCTGAATGGGTTTGAAGTATCAACGGTTGGTACGCGCTGAAAATTAATATGCGTACGAGAGAACTGTGGCGTAATGTGATTTATATAGTCATCCATACTGCGTACAATAGAGCCCATAACCGCTTCACGAGAGTGTCCGCGCTCAGAGGTATCTCTGATCAACTTTTGGATCCACTCAAGATTAATAATGGGCACCATGCCAATCAGTAAATCGACATGTTTTGCAACATCGTGATCTTGATCGACAGCGCCACCGTGGAGACCTTCATAAAACAGAATATCAGTGCTGCTTTTTAGCTCTTGCCAAGGAGTGAATGTGCCTGGTAATTGATTATAAGGCACGGCTTCATCAAAGGTATGTAAATAGCGGCGTAGCTTTCCTGTGCCGGTTTCGCCATAGGTACTAAACAGCTCTTCTAATGCGCCAAAGTCATTTGCTTCACGACCAAAGTAGCTAATATGTTTACCTTCTTGCTGCGCTTCACGCACTTTTTTATCCATTTCAGGGCGGGTATAGCGATGAAAGCTATCGCCTTCAATAAAGGCCGCTTCAATATTTAAACTGCGGAAAATATGTTTTACAGCGTTCGTCGTGGTGGTTGTACCTGCACCAGATGAGCCAGTAATTGCAATAATAGGATGTTTAGCTGACATAGTTACTCTCGTTTTAAGTAGCACACTAGTTATAAGGGCAAGCATGGGGGTAGGTCAAGGGGCAGATCATTAACAAGTTTGTGAATCTTCTTCAAATAGCGCTATTATGTAACGATAAAAATAATTAAAGAGATTGTTGAAATTGACTTTATTACGACACGGAATTGCCTGCACAGCATTATTAATGCCGTTTATAGCGCATAGTGCTATGCCAAAGAGTGAAATACTATTAGCGAAACCAAATACTGAATACGGTTTACAAGTGAGCCGAATTACAGAAGGAAATAGTTATAATAACCAGCCTTTATTGACTGATAATGGTATTTATTTTACTCAAGAAGTGAATGAGTTAGGGCAAAGCCAAACAGATTTAGCCTTTTATAGTTTTGATGATCAGCAAACATACAATCTCACAAACAGCCCTGTTAGTGAATACTCCGCGACTTTAACGCCTAAAGGCGATGCACTTTCTGCGATTGTGGTTGAGGCCGATGGTAAACAAAAGTTATGGCAATACCCATTAAACACTGAGTTGCCACCGAGTCGTATATTTGAGTGGATTGAACCTGTTGGCTACCATGCTTGGGGGATTGATAATGATCTTGTGATGTTTATTTTAGGCGAGCCGCATACATTACAATACACCAAAGTTGCAGCTGCTAAAGGGCAAGTTGTTGCACAAAACATAGGTCGAACATTAATGTTTAATGCTTCACTAGCCGCGTTTACGTTCACCTATACTAAAAATGCAGAAAATTGGTTGGCAAGTTATGCGCCTAATTCGCAAATGGTAACGGATTTGTTTCGCTTACCGGATGGTGTCCAAGATTACACCTTTAAAAACGACAATACGGTTGTTTACGCACTAAACAATCGTATTTACCAACGCAGTTTAAGTGCACCTGAGAATGTATCTCAGTGGCTTGATTTAACACCTTATTGCAGTGCACAAATTACAAGACTAAGTTACAACAATGAACAATTGGCATTTGTTTGTCGGAAATAGCAAATTTATTTGCTGTAATTGAATTACAGCTAACAACCTAATAAGAGCAAGTAACCTTATGGTAGCAACACCAGAGCAAATCAACGAACAACTCGTCGCACTAGATTGTCGCAGTAACTTTAAAATTAAGAATATTTCTGAATATATGCTGCCAAAATCAAAAGAAGCGATTTATTTGCATATTGAAGGTGGGCAAGCAAAGTTGGTATTACGTCCGGCGCTTGAAGTGTTTAGTGATGACTTTCATGCTATTGATGGCGTTAGTCGAATTTCAGGCTTTTTCCACAGCAGTGAAATGACTCGTTTTCCGACGCGTATTTATAAAAGTGCAAACCCTATTCACTACGGTATTGGTTTTAAAATAACGACAGAAAAAGCAGCAAAAGAGTTTATTACTTTACTAATAAAAATTATAAATGGCTAATTTAAAATCTGTATTAAATAATTTTTTACTCAGAACAATATAAAAACGGCAAGCCATTGGCTTGCCGTTTTAGTTAACTTAAATCTATATGAATTAACGCTTTAAAAAGCTATTAACTGATTCAAGTTCTCGTTCTTTAAGTGAAATACAGTTATTAACACTTTCTTCTAGCTTACTTAATGTTCGTGCATAACCTGGGACATCCGCAACCTTATCGTTAAAGAAAGCTTGGGTCTTTGCTAAGCTATTAGCACTACAGCCTGAGGTGGTGAAGTAAGGTAGGTTTGGTACTAAGAATGGTGGCAAATTAGCAGCCACTTTGTCGTAATTTTCATAAACCCAATTAATAAACAAAGCTTCCCGTGCTTTTGTATACATTTGGCCCGACATAATAGTGCGCATGTCTGATGCTGTTACATCATCCGTTAAACTGTAATTAAGCACTTTAGTTTGCAACGCTGATTTGCCAAAATAGCTCATCCCTGCGAGCATTTTAGTGCGTACTTGTGGGTCTTTTGTCGTTTTAAAAGTGTTGATGTACGCATCTAAAAGGTTTTTATCACCATGAAATGCCGCCAAGTTTAAATAGGTTGAAGCTAAGTAAGGATCTACTTTTTCAGGGTTATTTAAATATAATTGTGCCTGTGCTTTTGCTGTGTTTATAACATTTTGATCCTCGCCATCAAAACCGAGGCGTGAAACAACTTGGAGAACGCAGTTGAGCAATTGCAGCATCTTCATTTATTTGTGCTGTTAGGCCATATTGCTTAGCAGCAGGGGTGATACTTTTACGAATAAACGCAGGCCATAAATCGTGGTTGCTTTCATCTTCGAAAGTATGTTTTTGAGCGGCTAAATAACCCAGAGCGGTACTTGCAACGCGAGGGTGCTTGTCACTGACAAATGTTTCCAGTGTTTGCATTAAATGCCCAGCAGAAATCACACCAGCATCTAATAGTGCATCAGCAGCTGATAATAGCGCTAAGCGCTCACGCACGGTGAGTTGCTCGGCCGCATTTTCCATTAATGATGCAAATTGTTTGTCATCCATCACCCATCGGTAATAACCCAGTGCACCTTGATCTGGGTAAATCCATTCAGGGGTAAAGTCTAGTTCAACCTTTTGGGTATCTTTGCTGAGCAATACATTGGCTGTTTTTACTTTATCACCTGCGCCATATTTGATTGCAACAGGTACATTCCATAATTGTGCTGGTGCATCAACACCTGCATTAGTAAATCGGCTTTGCTTGATAGTAACCGTTTTACCTTGCTGACTTACTTTAATAAGTGGAAACGATGATTGCTCAATGAATGACTTTAATACACTTGCAACATCTTTGTTAGACGCTTCACCTAAGGCTTGCCATAAATCGGCTGCTTCAGCATTTTTATAAGAGAACTTTTTTTAAGTAAGCCTGAATGCCTTGTTGAAAAGCTTTTTCGCCAATCCAGTTTTCAACCATCGCAAGTACGGAGCTGCCTTTACTGTATGCAAGGCCTAAGCCGTCCATAATATCGGCTTCAGTTTTGATTGGTTTACGAATTGGTTTAGTGCTTAACCGGGCATCTAGGGCCATTACTTGGTTTTGTGGTAAATCTAGATGAGATTCAAATTCAGGGTTTAACTGTGCAGTGATTTTGGCGGCCATCCAACTTGCAAATGCTTCATTTAACCATAAGTCATTCCACCATTTCATGGTCACTAGGTTACCATACCATTGGTGCGCAAGCTCGTGAGCTATAATAGATATGTTGCGCTGCTTTTTACTGCGCGTTGCAGTTGCGAGATCTACTAATAAAATGTCTTCACGGTAAGTAACAAGACCTGAGTTTTCCATTGCTCCAAACGGGAATTCAGGGACTGCAACTGAATCCAATTTCTTATAAACGTACGGACTACCAAAATACTCTTCAAGTGCAGCTAAGACGCGTGGCATATTTTGCTCGGCATACTCGCCTAAATGAATTTTACCTTGCGGGGTAATAATGCGCCCAGGAATTGGCATGCCTTTGACTTCACGCTCTTCAAATGGTCCTACAGCCATAGCAACAAGGTATGATGGAATTGGCGGTGTTTTATCAAAAAAATGCGTCGTCATATCGCCATTTATAGTGGTTTTTAGTTCAGGCGTATTGGCATACACTTTTTGTGAACTCGGTGCTGTAATGGTCAGCTGAAATGGAATTTTATAACTAGGCTCATCAAATACCGGAAATGCGCGACGTGCATCACTCATTTCAAATTGAGTAAATAAATAGGGAGTGCCTTGATCTATGGTTTTGTATAAGCCTACGCTGTTTCGGTTATATGGTGCGGTAAAATCAATTTTTAGGGTGTATTTACCCGGTTGAATTTGCTCTGCACATACGAACTTCACCTTGCCTGTCTTTAGCATTTGTGTACTTAAGTCACAATTCTCTGCGCCTAAAAGTTGTGCCATTTGCGCTGCATAATCAACGCCATTGAGTTCAATGTATTTAGTTGGTTTAAGTACTTCTAGTGCTATTTCTGTTTCACCACTGAAGGAATCTTGGGCAGGATCTAGGGTCAATGAAACCTGCTGAGAACTTGGTTTGGCGAGTTTTTCGATGACGTATTCATTGGCATGAGCTGAATTTACAGCGATAGCCACACTAAGAGTGAGTAAGCTTTTTATAAACATAAGAGTCCCTGAACTGTTCTTGTTAGAATTTACATCCTAGCAGTTTTTAAGGGCTGAGTAATGAGCCGGTTGGTAACAAAGTTTGTCAGGCGCTGTGGCGAGCTGTAAATCGCTGCCAATGTATGTGCGGGTTGATATTACGTATCTGTTGAATAACTTGGTTAAGTAGTGCGATATCTGTAAATGCTTGTTCAGGGTACTCAATAAAGCCCATTAAATAATTAAAGGCATCTTTAGAGTTTGCTTGAATTGCAAAAATACGGATTTGTTGCTCAAAGTTGAGTCGTAAACTGCTGATTGCGGTTTTCATTCCTAATTGATCAACATTAGGAATATCGCACTTTTGTAAATACCCAGCGCGTTCACCTTCGCCTGAAAACCAAATGCGTACTTTTTCACTGTAGCGGCCTGACTTTGAAGGTAAGTCAAACAGTAGACGGGTGTGTTTTTGCTGTTTAAGTAAAGCAATGTATTCATTCAAGCCAGCATCAAATAATGCCTGATGAATAGGGACTAAGCGGGGTTTTATTTTTCCATGAGTATGAAAGTCAAAGCAGGCAATACCATTGTAAGTAACAATGTTATTTAGCTCTAAATGACCAATTTCGTCGCTATAAGCACCAGAATAATATGCAATTAATGGTAACCAAAAGTGCCAGTGTTTGGCTTGTTCTCGGGGTAAGCGTTGATCGCCATAAATATAGCCATGGGAGAGTGTATGTAATTCCATCGCTGAAAATGGGCGTCGACCTAGATGGGATTTCAACGTAATACCTTGAGACTATAGATTTACGCTAGTTTATAGCAAATTTTACAAAGCAAATAAACTAGCGTTTTCAGTATGTACTTAAATTTACTCACTTAAAGCGCGAGCAAGGCCTACAGGTTCGATTTCAACACACACTTGATCGTCATTCCAGTTTAGTCCAATCAAGGCATCGTCTTCTTTTAGATCTTCAATCCATTCATCTAAAAACTCATCAAGGTTTATTTCTGCAGGAGCATAATCAGCCCACTCTTCTTTACACTGGGCTTTTGCAGCAGCTTCACTTTCCCACAGAAGTAATACATCCGTGCTTTCAAACTGGTTCGATTCGCAAACAACAAAGCCACCGTCTTGCGCACCAAGCGCCCAAACTTGCTCACTTTGACGTACTTTTTCTACAAAACTAACTAGTTCCGATTCAATTTCTATTTCGCTCATGTGTGTACCCTTAATATTAAATTCGAGGATCGGTTTGTTGTACTGCTTGTTGCTGAGCAAATGAATGATAAAACTTCATTAACTCAGTATGTCCTGTGAGATCTGTTAACTCGCGGAAGCAAATCCAATCAAGTAAGCAGTATAAACTGATGCACAGGTATTCACAGCTTTTAAATTCTGCATCGGCAAAATGGTTATTTAAATAGCTTAATGTTTCAGCAATGCGTTCATTTTGTAGATTAAAAAATAATTTATCATCCTGCGTATCGAATCCTGAACGCTGACAAAGTAATAGCTCAACCAGTGAATCATTGCATGCATTAATGATTGTTAATAGGTGCTCTTGTTGCCAATTCAGACGAGTTTGACTGTGTTGTTCGAGTAAAAAGCGGATGATGTTATTTGAATCCGCCAACGTTTGCTGCTTAGTGATTAACACTGGAATTTTTCGGGCTGGATTATTTTGTATCATTAGCTGACGATCAGTGTCTGAAAAAATATCTAAGTTGATAAACTCAAGACTGCATTGATTTAACAGTGCCCAAATACGAATGCGACGAACAAAGGGCGAGGTTGTTGAGCCTAATAGTTTCATGTGCTTTCCTTAGGGTAAAAAGAAAGCCGCAGAGGCGGCTTTCTTTTGTTTAGCTATAAAGCAAACGTTATTCTGTACGGCTGGTTACTTCTAATAAATGGTAACCAAACTGGGTTTGCACAGGGCCTTGTACTTGGTTGATAGGCGCAGAGAAAACAACCTTATCAAACTCAGGAACCATCATACCAGGACCAAACTCGCCAAGTGCGCCGCCGTCTTGGCCTGATGGACAATTTGAATGTGCTTTAGCGAGTTCAGCAAATTCCTCTCCTTGTTCTATTTTTGCTTTTAAATCTAAACATTCAGCTTCGCTGTCTACTAAGATGTGTCGTGCGCTTGCCACTGTCATAAAATCTCCCGTTTACATTGTGGTGTTTTTTTAATCAAATTTATTTCTATTCTAGTCTAATTAAGACCGATAGTACCAGTATAAATTTAAATCTTTGAAATTGCTTGCTCTATCGCTTTAGTTAGCTTTTCAGAGTTAGGCTTAGTTTTACTATTAAAGCGTTGTACAGTGCTGCGATCTGCTGAGACGATATACTTATAAAAATTCCAATTTGGTGAGCTGGTTTGCTCGTTTAAGTGTTTAAAAATAGGGTTTGCATCACTGCCACGTACCTCGCTGGTTGCGAACATGGGAAAAGTCACGCCATAATTTACATAGCAAACTTTTGCTGTTTCTTTTTCATCGTCTTCTTCTTGGAAAAAGTCGTCAGAGGGAAAACCTAATATCACTAACCCTTGATCTTGGTATTTTTGATAAAGCGCTTCTAAACCTTCAAACTGAGAAGTGAAACCGCAGTTGCTGGCAGTATTGACGATAAGCAAAGGTTTGCCTTTGAATTGACATAGGTTTATTGACTCTTTTGAACGTAACTTACGTATAGCAACGTTAGTAAAGTCATCACAACTTTGTGCGCTTGTGCTGTTTGATTCATTTATCTGTTCTGCATGGGCTGAAAAGCCGCTACTTAAAATAGCGCCACACAGAATTAATTTTTTCAACATCTGACTATTCCTTTATATGGTATGGCTAGTTAGTGCCATTTGCAGTAGTGTCATTTTCATTGATACGTTACTATGCAATTTACTGATCAACAACTACTAAAACTTTATGATTACTCGATTAGCCGATAAAAACGACTTACCTGCCATTGTTGCTATTTATAACGAAACTATTGCTGGGCGTATGGTCACTGCTGATACTCAGCCTGTGAGTGTTGCTGATAAACAAGCTTGGTTTGATAGTCACACAGAAAAACGGCCGATCTATGTTTATCAGCAAAATGAGAAGATTGTTGCATGGCTAAGTTATAAGTCTTTTTATGGGCGCCCAGCATACGACGGTACAGTTGAAATTAGCATTTACATTACCTCAACTGCACAAGGCCAAGGTTTAGGTAAAAAGCTACTAAAGTTTGCCGAGCAACAAGCAAAACGTTTGGATATTAAGGTGCTACTAGCATTTATATTTAGCCACAATACACCAAGTATAAAGTTATTTGAAAAGTTTGCCTTTTCGCACTGGGGCGAACTTCCTAATGTGGCTGTTATGGACGGTAACCCTTATAGCTTAACTATACTGGGTAAACACTTAGATTAAACATACCTTACTTGTGCTAATTAAGAAAATTTATACTACGCTTTGCTAAGGTCATTTTTTAGAGTGTGGTTAACTTGTGCGAAAAATTTTAATCGTTGATAGCAGTAGTGTATTAGCAATGCGAGTCAAAGTGTTACTTGAACTCATAGGCTGTGAGGTTGAATTGACTCATTTTTCAATGTTGCATGAGGAAGAGTTATTAAACGACTATGACTTAATTGCTATTGCACATGGCACGCCATTAGATATAGCACAATTGTTAGTGGCCCAAGTAAGTAAAGATAATTTTTTATTATTAGCCCCCAAAGCTGAAAATGGCGAGCAGCTAAATGCGTTCAGTGAACTTAACAGGTTGATGCCTAATGCGGTGGTTATCTATCCGTTTTTTGTCAATAAAGAGATCAGCTCTTTACTTGAAAGCATCTTAGAACTTGGCTCTGATTTTATTTTACAACTACCCACCGTATTGCTCGTCGACCATATTCCCCAGCGGCTAGAAAAATAGAGAGAAGTTTGCTCGGCGCACATATTCCAACAAAATCCGCAAGTACTTTAAATGAAGCTGTAGCTCATGCAAACAAGCAAAAGTTTGACTTGTTGCTTAGCGACTTTAGTTTACCTGATGGTTCAGGCCTTGAAGTATTTGCCAAGTTAAAGCGGTTACAGCCACAATGTCGTTGCCTGTTGTTTACTTCTAAACCCGATCAAGTCTCTATGATTGAAGCAATTCGCCAAGGTGTTGAAGATGTACTAATAAAGCCACTTGATGAAAATGTATTGCTACAATCTCTACATAAACTTTGGCAAACTGAATTATTAAAGCGTCATAACACTGAACTAGTTGAGCGACTTCAAGATACTGTTGATGCGCTAATTGAAAAAGACAGTTTATTGCGTGTTATTTATAAGCATACCCCAGATGCGATTATGTTATTTGAGCGTAACGGCAAAATTATTGAAGCGAATGATGCTTGTTCACGCTTATTTTCTTTAGCCGCTAAAGATTTTCAAGGGCGTTCGGTGTTCGAGCTATTAGATAGTCCCTCGATTTCACAGATTAAAGAAAAAATAACCACACTTAATTTAAACCGACAGTTTAGCTGTGATTTATATCTGCCTCAAAAAGAGGGAGCTGGAATTCCTTTAGTCGGCTCATTTAATGAGATTGACCATCATGGGGAAATAGCACTGGCTGTTATCTTTAAGAATGTAACGCACTTGAAACAAAAAGAGGAGCTTTTATTAGAAGCTAAAGATATGCTCGAGGAGCAAGTTCGTGCAAGAACGTGTCAATTGGAACAAGCAAAAGATTTAGCCGAAGCTGCTAATCATAGTAAATCAGAATTTTTGGCGAATATGTCTCATGAGTTAAGAACCCCCATGCACTCAATTTTAAGTTTTGCTCGGTTTGGGTTAGAGAAGCTTCGTAAAGGGGATTTCTCCGCGGATAAAATACTCAAGTACTTAACTAGAATTGAATCCAGCGGTGAACGTTTACTTTCATTATTAAATAATTTATTAGATTTATCTAAACTAGATGTAGGTAAATTTCCCTTTAATCCACAGGCACATGACTTGAGCCATATAATTAAAACAGCGATAGAGGATGTTGCGGGGACTGCGATGGAAAAAGAAATAGAAATCGCATACCAGCCCCCCGAAACATCTGTCGTAGCTGATTGTGACGAAGAACAAGTAAATCAACTTTTACGCAATATCTTAGGCAATGCGCTGAAGTTTAGTGGTCCTCATAGCTATATAACCTTAACACTAATGCAAATAGAACAGCATGCAATGATAGAGGTGATTGATAGTGGCGTGGGTATTCCTGAAGATGAATTAGAACATGTTTTCTCAAAATTTATTCAAAGTAGTAAAACGAATAATGGTTCAGGAGGAACTGGCTTAGGTTTAGCTTTATGTAGGGAATTTGTGCTTTTACATCAAGGTGATATTACTGCGCATAATAATGATTTAGGCGGCACAACAATCAAGGTTAAATTACCGCTGAAAACAATGACATCTTGTACACAGGAGAAATAAATTACTTAGACTGACTGGTAAGTGTTTTTTTTGAGACTAAACTATTAAAAGACAATATAAGAATGGATGACATATATTTATGCCTTTAACTCGAATTTTAGCTGTGGATGACGAACCTTTTAACCTCGAAATAATTGAAGAAATTTTAGCAGACCTTCCCTTTGAGCTAAAAGTAGCAAGTGGCGGCCCTGAATGCTTAAGTATGGTCGAAGAGTTCTCACCACAAGTTATTTTGCTTGATGTTAGTATGCCAAAAATGAATGGTTATGAAGTGTGTAAGCAATTAAAGGCAAACCCAAAGACGGAAAATATGATCGTCATGTTCGTATCTGCTAGAGGTACGGTGGAGGAGCGTATGGAAGGCTATGCTGTAGGGGCGGAAGATTATATTGTTAAGCCATTTAGCCAAGATGAACTTAAAGCAAAACTTGTCCATTTAAACGAAGTGTTACTTGAAAAAGCAAGTTTAGAGCAACAGGTAGAAGACGCAACATCGACGGCTTTTAATGCAATGGCCAATTGCAGTGAAATGGGGCAAATAGTTAACTACATTGAAAGTATTGCATTAATAGATAACGTTAAAGACCTAGGCCAAGCCTTGGTTAATTGTCTGAATAGTTTTGATCTGCAAAGTAATATTGAGTTTAGATTAGACCCTGAGCCTGCACAGCATTTTGCTTTAAATGGTAGTTGTTCACCTATCGTAATAGAGCTATTTGATATGTTAAAGAACAAAGGGCGTTTACATGAGTTTTCCCATCGTATTTTAGTTAACTATGAGTTGATTAGTATGCTGATTTTAAATATGCCAGATCACGATCCAGATAAGCATGGTCGAATTCGTGATCATGTTTGTTTTATAGTGAGTGTAACTGAGCAGCAATTACGTGCAATTCTAACTAGTAAAAAATTAGAATCTCAGCAAGATAATTTTAATAATGTGGTTACTATGCTACATAAAAAGTTTCCAAGATTTGATTGAATTACTCGATAAAAATAGAGTCGCTAATGAAGCGGTGTTTAAGCGCTTGCAAGAAGAGCTCGAAGAGCGGATCCCGAGTATGGGGTTGGATGATGACCAAGAAATGTTTATTTATCAGAAGGTAGATCAAACGATCCAAAACTCAGTGGCTCGTGAGGCGTCTGTAAAAGGCGTTAAAGCTGCATTTAACGAGATTGAGCAAGACTTAACTCTTTTAATAAATAACTAGGTTATGCGTCTCGAGGTAGGCCTTTTTCAACAATTCTGATTAAACGAGCAGTTTTACGGAGCTGCTTTTGTTTTTTTAGTTGTTGTTCGATGGCCCAATCAATATGTTCTTTTACTAATTCAGATGCATGTTCTCGACTGCTGTTGAGGGCATTAATGATTGTTTGATTAAACTTTGCATTACCTAGTCCAACGGCTAAGTTGCGCAGCCAACGTTGGTGGCCAATACGCCTTATAGGGCTGCCTTCGGTATTTTTTAAAAATGTTGCTTCATTCCAGGTGAAAAGCTCGAGTAAATCCTTATCTTTTAGTTGTTTACGTGGATGAAAATCAGCTTCATCGGTAATTTGGCCATAGCGGTTCCATGGGCATACTAATTGGCAATCGTCACAGCCATAAACACGATTGCCTAATAAGGCACGGTATTGTTCAGGGATTGGACCTTGCAATTCAATGGTTAAGTATGAAATACATTTGCGTGCATCAACTACATACGGTTCAACAATCGCCCCTGTAGGGCAAAGGGTTATACATGCAACACATTTTCCGCAGCCTTCAAATTCATTAGGTTTATCTATCGGCAGCGGTATATCAACAAATAACTCTCCAAGAAAAAACCACGAGCCAGCTTCTTTGTTTATTAATAAACTATGCTTGCCACGCCAACCAAGGCCCGCTTTTTCTGCAAGTTGACGCTCCATGACGGGCGCTGAATCAACAAATGGACGAAAACCAAGGTGTTCAACATGTTGTTCTATTTTTTGACCTAACTTTTTTATACGGTTGCGCATCAATTTATGATAATCGCGACCAAGCGCGTAGCGGCTAATATAAGCTTTGTCGGTATTTTTAAGGTTTTTAGCAAAGCTTGCATCTGGAGGCAAGTAGTTCATTTTGACAGAAATAACCCGTTGTGTGCCAGGGACAAGCTCTGCGGGGCGGGCGCGTTTCATGCCATGTGCTGCCATATATTCCATATCGCCGTGATAACCTAAATCAAGCCAACGCTGAAGTTGAGCTTCATGCTTAGTTAAATCAATATCGGTAATACCGACTTCGCTGAAGCCGAGCTCTAGACCCCATTGTTTTATATCTAAAGCAAGTTGTTGGTAATTAGGCGTTGGGTTCGTCACGTGGGTACACTAATCATGAAAAATAGCGGCGCAATTTATCATAATCGTTGAGCAAAATCACTGTTCCTCAACAAAGCGCTTTAACTGTTGTTGAGTATGTTCACTAAGTCTTTGTGATTGTTGGCAATCAGTTAGTGCTACATCTATTTGAGATTTAGCTTGTGAACCTAGTGCTACAATTTCCTCAACGGTCTTATGCGTCTGGTTTTGGGTTTGTTCTAACTGGTGTACAGCGCTGACTATTTGTTGAAGTTGTTGTTGGTTTTGTTCAAATTCAATGAGTCGCTGAGTAAAGCCATGAGAGGTTTTACTTATTGTGTCTTCAGCATTGCGAGAGTAGCCCATTAATTGTTCAGACTCTTTGTTTGTTTGGCCAACAAGTGAGTCCATTTGATTAATAAAGTCGCTAATTTGTCGCGTCGCGTCGCTTACTTTTACAGATAAGGTTCTAACTTCGTCAGCGACAACCGCAAACCCTCTTCCTGCTTCGCCCGCACGAGCTGCTTCAATCGCAGCATTCAAAGCTAATAAGTTTGTTTGGTCTGAAAACTCCTCGACCATTTTTAAAATGCTGCGAATGTTTTCACTATTTTGCTTTAACCCTGTAATCGTTTCTGAAAACTTACCAAGGACATGCCCAATAGATTTTACTTGAGAAACTAACTCTGTGAGTTCTTTTGCAGAGTTAGTTACAAAGTGTAAATGTTCAGCGTTCACTTCATGAACATTATCAGTATTGGTGACAATACCTTGTAAATTGTCGGTTATTTGATTACTCGCTGATGTAATTGTTTGGCTAAAGTTAATTTGCTGTTCACTTAATGCTGCTGTTTGCTGCATTGAGTGAGTAACGTCATTGTTACTTTGCGCACTTGCTTGTGCACTTTGGTAGGTAGTTGCAAGTAACTCAGTTAAATGAGTGGTAAACTGGTTATATTGTTCGCTTATTTCACGAAATTCGTCATAAGTAAATTGGGGGAGTTTAGCCCCGAGATTGGCATCTTGCTGATTTATTTGAGCGAGGGTGTCGCGCATAGCTGTTACTGGGCGCACAATTAAAAAACGCATGTAGAAAAGAGTAAAAGCAAAACCTATGACAATGAGACCGCTCAGCAACCAAAATAAGCCTGTACTCGCATTTTTCTCATTTAGAGATTGATACAACCAAATTAGAGTAATCAATTGAAAAGTAAAAACAAAAATTAGATTGCCCACTATTTTTCGTGTTAAAGTGAAGAATAAACTCTGTTCGATAAAATTATAAATACGCATATACCCACTCATTAATGGTCCACTTGATTGTTGCATCGTGTTTAACTCAGTATCGCTCAAATTTAAATTAATTCAAGAATATAGGTTAAATCACAGCCATTGAAAATGTTCATTAGATTGAGTTTAAAATCATTTTAGTATTGCACGGATAGTTAGTAAAAATGCCGTCGACACCATATTCTAGCATTTGTTCAATGTCTTCTTGTTTATCAACAGTATAGGCATAAATTTCTAAGCCCCTGCTTTTTGCGTCAACAACAAACTCATGATTAATAAAGTTTTTGTCAATGTGAATGCTGTATGCATGAAGTCGCTGAGCAAACTCTGCGTAATGAATTGGGATAGAGGCCGTTAAAGCGCCTATTTTTACCCATGGTAACTGTTGTTTAAGCCACATGAGTTGATGGTGATCAAAGGAAGACACTAAAAGGTTATCACGAGAGAGCTTATTATTTGCTACACTCGCTTCAATTTGTGCAACAAACTTATCCAGAGAAAAAGTATGCTTGAGCTCTAAATTAATCAGTGTTTTATTGGCTACCCAATCAATAAGTTGGCTAAGAGTCGGCACAAATTCCCCATTGCCAGCATCAAAGCGTTGAATTTGTTCACGGCTTAGCTTATTTACTTTACCTCGTCCGCTGGTGGTTCGGTCAAGCCAAGTATCATGGATTATCATGTAGTCGTCTGAGCAACTTTGTACATCAACTTCAATACCATCTACTTCTATTTCAACGGCTGCTTTGATTGCACTTTGCGTATTTTCAGGATAAGTACCGCTTGCACCGCGGTGAGCAAATATTTTCATCATCTGTGTTTCCGTGTCACTGACCAGGTTTCATAAAACGCTGCGCTGATCACTAAAGTTCCACCGACTAAAGTCAGTAATGAAGGTTGTTCATGTAATAATAAAAAGGCTAAAAATGTACCATATAATGGTTGTAAACAAGATATAAGCCCTGCCGTTGATGCAGATAAATACTGTAAACTTGCTGCAAATAACGAGTGTGGTGTTGCCGTAAAAATAACGCCTGCAACAATTAATAAGCTCAAATCATAATGAGCTACTTGCATAATAGGTACTTCAATGAATGCACATAACATAAGACACGCAATCACTGTTTGGTAAAGCATAGTCTGTGGGCCACCGTATTGACTAAAGTAGCGTTTATGGATGATGTTTCGAAAAGCAAAGAAAAAAGCCGATATGATGCCTATTATGATACCTAGAGTCACATCGTTACCAATGTCTGCATCAGGAGTTAGTAAATAGATTCCTACCATGACAACAGCAGCGCTTATTAAATCTTTTAGTTTCGGTTTATTGCCATGAAAAAAAGGCTCTATAAATACGGTGATAACAGGGTAAGTGAAAAATGCAATCATACCCACGGCAATACCAGCTAGTTGCATTCCGGAAAAATAAGTTACCCAATGGAGTCCCACTGTTACCCCTAAAAAAAGCGCTATAGCGTAATCTTTGAGTGAGTGTAGCCTAATTGCTTTTTTTTTGTAACACTAACAATATTAAAAGCGCAACCGCTGCGATTGCAGTGCGGTAAACAGTAATATCTAATGCATTAAGGTTAATTAATTTAGCAAACAAAGCTGTGCCGCCAAACAACAGTACTGCTATGTGTAAATAGATAAGGCTTTGTTGTTGTGGCTGCATTTTACCTCTTTTGAATCATTAAAAATTAGCATTTTACTGTAAAGTTAGTGGCGTAGTTTTGTTGCTTTTTATATGTTGGTTATGACAAAAGTTAGTTTGATTAATGACAATTTACACTACACTAAGCCTGCTTTAAAAGAGATAGTTAACGTATTGAGATGATTAACTTCTGTTAGGTGGGTGAGCTATGAATAATACTCAGATGCTAAACCTCATATGTTACTTACAACCTCAGAACATTACAGCCTGATTTAAGTGATAGTGTTTGGCGCAGGGTTTTATTTTCAACAATCAGAAAAATAACGAAAAGCATTGCCGTTAGCCAGTGAAGGGTTGAAAACCGCAGAGGTTGCCGCAAGGTTATTCTTAAGAGGGGGCACTGTGCGTCATTATTTATCAGCAGCCATTGCCAAATTAAATGCCAGTAACCGAGTCGATGCAGCACGAATAGCCAAGCAAAAAGGTTGGTTATAGCCTTTTTTAGCCATTTTAACGTTACTAAATTGGCTTTCTTAAAAGTTTCATAGCTTTTGCCTGTCTCATTGTTCGGTTATGGGTTAAAATAACAACATAACCAATTAACAAGATAGTGAATGTCAAACCAAGATCCTAATCTCAGTCGAGAACAAGAAAAGTACGAAAACCCTGTCCCAAGCCGTGAGTTTATACTTACTCATATAAAAGACCGTGCAAAACCAGCCAACTTTCAGCAGTTATGTGATGAAATGGCGGTGAACGACGACGAGCGCCAAATTGCGTTTAAACGCCGTTTGAGAGCTATGGAGCGCGATGGTCAGTTATATTTTAATAAGTTTAAATGTTACGCTTTAATTGACGAAGCAGGCCTGACTAAAGGTAAGGTCATCGGTCATAGAGATGGGTTTGGCTTTTTAGAAGTTGAAGGCGAAAGTAAAGACTGGTTTATTGCCAAGCATCAAATGAACATGGTGCTGCACGGTGACATTGTATTAGCTAAAGGCACTAAACGTGGCTCTGGCGGCAAGTGTGATGCGCGAATTATCAAAGTGCTGACCAATGAACGTGCGCCGATTGTTGGTCGCTATTTTGTTGAGCATGGTATTGCGGTTGTTGTGGCCGAAGATCCACGTATCACCCAAGACATTATTATTTTACCTGGTACAGAAAAAGGTGCTCGCCATAATCAAATGGTGCAAGTACAAATAACTCAAAATCCAAGCCGTAATATGAATGCGGTAGGTAAGGTTGTTGATGTACTTGGAGAGCATTTAGCGCCAGGAATGGAAATTGAAGTTGCGCTACGTAACCATGATATTCCCCATATATGGCCTGAAGCGGTTGAAAAACAAGTTGCCCATTTAGGTGAATTTGTAGAAGAAGCCGATAAACAAAACCGCGTAGATTTACGTGATTTACCATTAGTAACGATTGATGGTGAAGACGCCCGCGATTTTGATGATGCAGTTTATTGTGAGCGCAAAAGTCCGGAGGCTGGCGCTTATGGGTAGCCATCGCTGACGTATCGCATTATGTTGGCATGAATACGCCACTTAACAAAGAAGCGATTGAACGCGGTAACTCAGTGTATTTTCCTGAGCAAGTTATTCCGATGCTGCCAAAAGTACTCTCTAATGGGTTATGTTCATTAAACCCAGAAGTTGATCGCTTATGTATGGTTGCGGAAATGATGGTATCAGAAGCAGGTAAACTGTCTGGTTATCGCTTCTATGAAGCGGTTATGAACTCGCATGCGCGTTTAACCTACACTAAAACCAATGCCATTTTGCAAGGCGATGAAAAGCTACGTAAAGAATATGCAGCTGTGGTTCCGCATTTAACTGATTTACAGCAAATGTACATGGCACTTAAGTCCGCACGCCAACAGCGTGGTGCGATTGAGTTTGAAACATTAGAAACCCGCTTTGTATTTAATGCCCAACGTAAGATAGAATCAATCGTGCCAGTGGTACGTAACGATGCGCATAAGTTAATTGAAGAATGTATGATTTTAGCCAATGTATCTGCGGCTAAAATGCTTGAAAAACACGAAGCCAGCGCGCTTTATCGAGTGCATGATGAGCCCGATGGCGAAAAGCTTGGTAATTTTAGGCAGTTCTTGTCTGAGCTTGGTATTGAATCAACACTTAGTGATGAGCCAACGCCAAAAGAAATCACCCATGTACTCGCTAGGTTAGGGGATCGCCCTGAAGCTGAGCTTATTCAAACCATGTTGCTGCGCTCGATGAAGCAGGCTGTGTATCAAGCTGATAACATCGGTCACTTTGGTTTGGCGCTGGGTGAATACGCACACTTTACCTCACCAATTCGCCGTTATCCTGATTTAGTGGTGCATCGTGCAATTAAAGGTATTTTAAAAGCACAGGGCATGCAAACATCCGGTGACTATGTATATAGTGATGACGAAGTTGATCAATTAGGCGAGCAATGTTCGACCACTGAGCGCCGCGCAGATGATGCGACCCGTGAAGTTGCTGATTGGCTTAAGTGCGAATACATGCAAGATCATGTAGGAGATGAGTTTGAAGGCGTTATTTCATCGGTAACAAACTTTGGTTTGTTTATTCGTTTAGATGATTTACAAATTGATGGTTTAATTCATGTAACCAACTTAGGTAATGAATATTTTCAGCATGATGCAGCTAAACATTGCTTGATTGGAGAGCAAACCCACAAGGTATATCGTCTTGGTGATAAGGTAACTGTTCAGGTAGCATCTGTTAGCTTGGATGAGCGCCGTATCAATTTAACCCTAAGTGGTGATGTTGCTCAAGACCGTTATTCACGCCGCCGTGGTTCTGCAAAAGGGGGTCATGCCCCAGCGAGTGTTCGTTCACAATTAAAAGCGGGTAAAATCCCTGGTAAAAAAGGTGATGAAAAAGAGCCTCGCAAAGGTAAGTCATCAGCGGGTACTAAGGGTAAATCAGACTCACAAAGCAGTAGTAAAGGTAAAAAGAAACCTGCCAGTCGTACCAAAGCAAAAGCGACAACCGATGGCGTAACTAAAAAGAAAACCAAGAAAAAGGCTGTTAAAAAGCCAAAAAGACCCGGCAAAAATGCCCGTAAACGTACCAGCCCAGGAGCAAATAATACGTGAGTAATGAATTAATTTTTGGCTTTCACTCTGTTGAAGCGATTTTAGCAAAAGAGCCTGAGCGTTTTTTAGAAATTTACGCCCTCAAAGGACGTGATGATAAGCGCTTAACTCCGATAATTAATGAAGCACGTAAATTTGGTATTTCAGTACAGTTTATGCAACGTAAAGCGCTTGATAACAAAGCAAAAGATGAGCAGCACCAAGGCATCATTGCCAATGTAAAAGCGGCGCCGACATACAATGAAAAAGATCTTGATGTGATCATTGCTCGTGAAGACACTCCGTTCTTATTAGTACTTGACGGTATTACAGATCCGCATAACTTAGGTGCTTGCCTACGTAGCGCCGATGCTGCGGGTGTTCATGCGATTATTGTGCCAAAAGATAAGTCAGCAAAGCTTAATGGCACAGCACGAAAAGTGGCGTGTGGCGCAGCCGAAACAGTTCCGCTTATTCAAGTGACAAACCTTGCCCGTACTTTACGTGAAATTAAAGATGCAGGTGTATGGGTTGTTGGAACGGCAGGCGAAACAGACACCCATGTATTTGATGCAAACTTAACAGGTCCGATGGCCATTGTAATGGGCGCTGAGGGTGAAGGCATGCGTCGTTTAACCCGCGAGCATTGTGATGTATTGGTTAAAATCCCTATGGCGGGGAGTGTATCAAGTCTTAATGTATCTGTTGCAACTGGTATCTGTTTGTTTGAAGTACTGCGCCAGAGAAACGCAACGCAAGCCTAAAAAGCTGTAAGCTTGTAGCCGTCAGTTTAAAGATAAATATAAAACCATGCTTGACTTAACAAGCATGGCTTTTATTTTTTAGCTGATAGCAGCTCCTCTTTACTTTAGCGTACAACGCCGATTAACCTTTAGGTACTTAACTACAGTGACAACCCCTTCAAACAATGCTGTTCTGGCCTTACGCGCGCAGCAAATTAGCGAATCTCGACGTGAGTTTAATGCTCGTGGCGGTAAAATGGACCGTTGTGAACAGTGTTTGATCGCAAAGCATTATTGTATTTGTGAAGGCGTTGAGCAGGCTCAGTGTAATGCAGCTGTTTGTATGCTGATGTATCATAATGAAAGCTTTAAACCTTCTAATACTGGGCGTTTAATCGCTGAAATAGTGCCTGATAATTACGCCTTTCGTTGGGACAGAACAGACCCTGACCGTGAACTTTTAGCTTTGTTAAACGATCCTCAATATCAGCCAATGGTGATTTTTCCTGCCACAGATGTTGAAGATGCTAGTCGAGTGATAACGAAGGTTAAACCGCAACCGGGCAAGCGCCCATTATTCATCTTTTTGGATGGCACATGGCGTGAGGCTAAAAAAATGATTCGTAAGAGCCCGTATCTTGATAACTTACCGGTATTATCGATTACAGCTGAAAAACTGTCGGATTACCGTTTACGGGTTGCACCTCATGCACATCAACTTGGCACTGCTGAAGTCGCAATCATGGTGTTGGCATTAGCTGGTGAGTTTGATGCATCCAATAAACTTGAACAACATTTTATGAAGTTTCGCGATGCGTATTTATTAGGTAAACGAAATAAAGGTCGGCCACTATAGCGAGTAAAGTTATACGTTGCATGCGTTACAATAAGATATAAATATTTATTAAAATGTTTTGCACAATAAAATATAGGTTTTTTTGATAGTTGAATTTCAGGCAAAAGAAAAGCGCGTACTATCTCTAGTCGCGCTTGCGGAATCTTCTAATTTTCTGCATCCTGCAATTGAACTTAATCAACTCCTAATTTTTACTAATCCATGTGATTACGCTGTTACTTATTCGTTCTGCGCAATTTAGGCTATCCGGGCCTGTATCCAAGTAGTATCCATTCTTCCATATTGGTAAAATCTATTACCTATCCGTTACGCACCTTCCTGATGCTATCCTTTTATTAAACAGTTCCATTGCGTTGCCTTTCAGGCCTGTCCATTCGTCCGCTTTGTAACTTCCTGTATAACAACTCTCCTTCGAGCCCTGTTGTCATCCATTTCGCATCATCTTGACGCTGTCCGTGTGTGTACTATCCTTTGTGTTACTCATCCTGAGCCTGTCCGTGAGTCCTTATTTTCCTAACGTAACCTTAATCCGAGGTTGCTGAGTAATCATTCCTTGTCCGTTTACTCATTTAAGCCTGTTTGCTTAACCGATGAAGTAAGTATAGAGCGTTTAAGCAAACAAAATAGGCATTTAATTACACTCAAAATTAGGCTGTCTCTTATCATATTTTAACAAGTTCTTTATTAACAATTGCTTAGTGAGTGATTATGACGTTTGTCCTGTTATTTATACTCATTAGCTGTCAGTACCGTAAGATATATCTCACAAGCAATTTCCTTTTATCTCTTTTGCTTAGATAATGGGTGCACTTTTTATAGGGAAAAGGTATTATTTGCTGATAATAATTACTATTTAGATGAAAAATATTTATGAAAAAAACACTCGCTATTTTGCTTGGATTGACAATCTCAGCCCCTGTTTTGGCTGATGATGCAGTAAATATATATTCTTTTCGTCAATCGTTTTTAATTCAACCTATATTGGATGACTTTACTCAACAGACAGGTATTAAAACTAATGTGGTATTTGCTAAAAAAGGACTGATCGAGCGAGTGAAACGTGAAGGTAAGTATAGCCAAGCGGATTTAGTACTGACATCTAATTTTAGTGATTTAGTCCAGCTAGATGAACTTGATTTAACCCAAACTATTAGCAGTGAAACGGTTAATAATAATGTGCCAGCTAAGTTTCGTGATGATGAAGGTCAGTGGATTGCACTGACTAAGCGTGTGCGTAATGTATATTCATCAAAAGAGCGAGTTGGTGCATTGGCGCATTTAAACTATGAGGAGTTAGCTGATCCTAAATATAAAGGCAAGTTGTGTACGCGCTCAGGTAAACATCCTTACAACTTAGGGTTAGTGGCATCTATGATAGCACATCATGGTGAAGCTAAAACTAAACAGTGGCTTGAGGGAGTAAAAACTAACCTTGCACGTAAACCACAAGGTAATGATCGCGCTCAGGTTAAGGCTGTTAAAGAAGGCTTGTGTGATTTAGCATTAGGCAACAGCTATTATTTTGGCAAAATGCTCCAAGATGCGGCGCAAAAACCATGGGCCGATGCGGTGAATATCAACTTCCCAAATCAAGATAATAGAGGCTCACATATTAATGTATCGGGTGTGGTTATTACTAAGTACGCTAAAAACCCAGAAAATGCCTTGAAACTAATAGAGTTTATGACCGACAATAAGGCACAAAATATGTATGCCTCGGTTAATATGGAGTACCCGGTTAAGCTAGGTGTGGAATTATCAAGTTTAGTAGCGTCATGGGGTAGCTTTAAGGAAGACAGTTTACCCCTTGATGAGATTAGCAAATATCGTCCGTTAGCGCTTAAGTTGATTGATGAGGTGAAGTTCGATCTTTAATGAGTCTTAATTTTTCGCGGTCACGATGGCAACTTTTTGCATGGGTTACTGGCCTTGTATTAGTAACCCCATTATGCTTTTTACTTTTCGAGTCGCTGCAAGGCGACTCTGATGTTTTTAGCCACCTTTGGAATACCGTATTATGGGATTACACTCGCAATACATTAGTGCTTATTGTGGGTGTGTGCGTAGTGAGTTGTGCACTTGCATTACCATTAGCTTGGCTTACAGCCTATTGTAGCTTTCCTGGTAGAAAGCAGTTTGAATGGGCGTTAATGTTACCCCCTGGCTATGCCAACTTACATTATTGCCTATGTGTACACTGACCTATTTGATTACGCAGGCCCTATACAAATAGTACTGCGGAATTGGTTTGGTTGGCAATCACCCGATGATTACTGGTTTTTTGATATTCGTACTTTGCCTGGTGCGATCATGATGATTGCACTGGTACTATACCCTTATCTTTATTTAATTTTTAAAACCGCATTACGCGAACAATCATTTAAATTAGTACAGGCAAGCCAGAGTATGGGTTTGTCTCCTTTGCAAAGTTTTTATCGTGTGAGCTTACCCCTTGCTCGTGGTGCAATAGTGGCTGGGCTTACCTTAATAAGCATGGAAACGATGGCAGATTTTGCCACAGTTAACTACTTTGCAATAAGCACACTAACAACGGCTGTGTACGATACTTGGCTTGGTTATTACTCATTAACTGCAGCGGCAAAAATTTCAGGTATTATGCTGTTAATACTATTTTTAGCATTGATGATAGAGCGTTTTAGCCGTCGAAAACAAGCTGTATTTGAGCGCCAGTCTGGGTTTAACAGTGAAACCCTTTACAGCTTAAAGGGGAAGACTGCTTGGTCGGCAACCTTGTTTTGTTGTGCGGTGTTATTTTTTGCGTTTGTATTACCTGTTGCGGTGTTACTCAATTATGCATTTGCGTATGCCGAGCAAGCGTGGAATGACGCGTTTTTTTGTACGCGTGGCAAAGTTTTAAAGTTGCCGGCATTGTGTGTGTGATCACTATTATTTTAAGCTTGCTGGTGGTGTTTTATCAGCGAATTAGCACACAACAATATTCACTTGTACCAGGGCGCTTAGCCAGTACGGGTTATGCATTACCGGGCACTGTTTTAGCAATTGCTGTACTACTACCTTTAACCTTACTTGATGACCGCCTTAATACTTGGTTAGAGCCTTTTGGAGCTGCACCAGGGCTGCTGCTTAGTGGAACGTTATTTGCCATAATCTTTGCCTATGTAGTGCGCTTTTACGCAATCGCGCACGGTGCTGTTGAAGCGAGTTTTATGCGAATTAGTCCATCGCTTGATATGGCAAGCCAATCTATGGGGAAAAGCTATGGGCAAACGTTACGCAAAGTGCATATTCCTTTATTACGACGTGGAATTTTAACCGCAGGCTTATTAGTGTTTATTGAATGTATGAAAGAGCTACCGGCTGCTTTACTGCTCAGGCCATTCAATTTTGAAACTCTGGCGACACATGTGTTCCAATATGTCAGTGATGAGCAATTGGAGCTGGCGTCTATCTCTGCGCTTGCTATTGTAGTGGTAGGCTTAGTGCCTTTGTATTTTGTTAATCGCTCAATGGAGCAACACAGTTAAATGAGTAGTTTAATTTTAGAAAATTTATCGTATCAATATAATGATACTGCAGTGATCGAACATTTAAATTTAACTGTTGAAAAAGATGAAATTGTTTGTCTGCTTGGACCAAGCGGTTGTGGTAAAACAACCACTTTAAAAGCGATTGCGGGTATTGTTACTGCTAACCAAGGTAAGGTGTTCATTGATACTAAGTTGGTTTCTGATGAGGATACTTTTTTAGCACCTGAGCATCGTAATATTGGCATGATGTTTCAAGATTATGCGTTGGTTCCCGCATTTAACAGTTGCAGATAACATTGGATTTGGCTTAACTAAAATGAGTAAAAGCCAAAAGCAGCAACGTGTTGACGAAATGCTTGAGTTAGTGCAGTTGCAAGGTTGTGCCATGCGTTTTCCACATCAGTTATCAGGAGGGCAGCAGCAAAGAGTTGCTATTGCTAGGGCGTTGGCTTATAAGCCAAGCTTATTATTGCTTGATGAACCTTTTTCAAATATAGACACTCAAGTTCGTTTTGAATTAATTGCTGATATTCGCCGCATTATTAAAAATCAGCAGGTTTCAGCCGTGTTTGTTACTCACTCAAAAGAAGAGGCATTTGCGTTTTCTGATACGTTGGCTGTTATGCATCGAGGTAAAATTGCACAGCAAGGCACGCCAGAGCAGCTTTTTAGCGCTCCAAACTCAAAGGTGGTTGCAGAGTTTCTAGGTCAGGGCATATACTTAAATGCAGATGTATTAACGGCGACTGAATATTCGACATGCTACGGAGTGGTCGAATCGCTTATTGCGCATCACCATAGCTCAGATAGTGGGCAGTTATATATTCGCCCGCATCATTTAACTCTAACGCCTTTCTCGGTGCAATGTGAGCAAACAGTTAAGGTGCTAAGCCGTCGTTTTATTGGTTCAAGTTATGTTTATAAAGTAGTAGTTAATGAGCAAGAAATTGAAGTTGCCGCTGAACTAGCGCAGTCATTTGATATAAATGAACTAGTTACAATAAAAATAAAACCACACACGGTAAATTTTTTTACTGATAAATAATTAAAGCTGTGTCCAATTTAAGTTAAGGATGTTCCATGGCGCAAGCGCAATCAGGGATTTGTGCTGAAGCAAACTTACACGGTTTGCATTTATTTTTTAATGTATTTGATGGTCATGATGAGTCACTACGCAAAAAATTAAAGCGAGTTAGTGCGATTCAGGATGAGTTTGCCGATCAATTTTCAGAATCTATGCTATCTAGCTTTGTTGCTGTAGGCGCACAATACTGGCCGCATATATTGCCAGAATTTATCCCGAGTCAACTTCAAAGTTTTCCTAATATTACTCATAACGATCATGTGATGGGGGCTCAACCATTTGATTTGTTTGTGCAAATACGCTCAGATCGAGAAGATGTTAACCACCTTTTTGCGCTACAAATACTGCAATTGTTCGCTCCTGATGTTGAATTAGTTGAACAAGTGCGTAATTTTCGATTTTTAGACGGTCGCGATTTTAATGGTTTTATTTTAGGTGGAAACACTCCCCATGGCCGGCAAAAGCGTGTAACAGCGTTAGTAAATAATCCTGGGCATTTTGAAGATCAAGGCAGTTATATTCATGTTCAACGTTATAAGCATGATTTAAGTGTTTGGCAGCATTTATCGCTCTATGAGCAAGAACAAATAATGGGTCGCACTCGATTAGATAATAACTTATTAGAGCCAAGTGTTGAAACGAGCCATGCGGTACGGTTCTGAGCTCAAAGATGAGCACGGTCAAGCTTTATTGTTAAGCCAAAGCATGCCTTATGGTGATGTTTATGAACAAGGTGTCTTATCGATTAGCTGTGCAGCACAAGGTAGTGCATTTGAAATAGTATTAAAAAGTAGGTTAGGGCAGGGCGATTGCTACGACCATTGGCTCGACTTTACGCAAGCCGATATGGGCTCGGCATTTTTCGCCCCATCAATTAACTTTTTAAAGCAGCTTTAAACTGTATCGAATAAGATGCGCACGCGCTCTAATGTGATATCGATTTCTGAGATCTTAGCTGGGGCAATAAATATTGTATCGTCGCCAGCAATGGTGCCTAACACGCCATCGGCTTTACCTAAAGAGTCGAGCAAGCGAGCAATTAATTGTGCAGCACCAGGGCTGGTACGAATGATGATCATCATTTCGTTATGCATAATATCAATAACCAGCTGGCGTAGCGGGCTTTTGCTGTTGGTACACCCATTTCTGCAGGTAAACAGTAAACCATTTCTTGTTTTGCGTTACGGGTTCGTACAGCACCAAATTTACTTAACATGCGTGAGACTTTACTTTGGCTTATATTATCAAAGCCTTGCTCTTTTAAGGCGTCAACAATTTCGCCTTGAGAACCAAAGTTTTCTTCTTTTAAAAGTGATTTAAAGGCTTTAACTAACGCTTCTTGCTTATCTTGTGGTTGCATGTCATTTATCTGCTTTGTTATTTGATGTCCTAAATTCTACACAAAAATGAATATTTATGCAGTAGTTGTTTTTATTAGTGAATAGAGCTATTAAGTCGCCGTTTGAGGTATGCTTTTGTCCATAGAACAGTTTATTTACAACTATGGTCGAAATTATATGCAAAATAAGCAGGATAAATTTGTTTTTAGGCGCTAATTTCTTTATCTTAGTGCCACAAATATTTTCTACCTTAAATTACGGAGAATTCCCATGAAAGTTGCTGTATTAGGTGCTGCAGGCGGTATCGGTCAAGCGTTGTCTTTATTATTAAAAACAGGTTTACCAGCTGGTTCTGAATTATCACTATATGACGTTGCGCCAGTTGGTTCCTGGTGTTGCTGTTGACCTTTCTCACATCCCAACAGATGTTAAAGTAGCTGGTTTTGGTGCTGACGCATTAGATCAAGCGCTAACAGGTTGTGATATTGTACTTATCCCTGCTGGTATGCCACGTAAGCCAGGTATGGATCGTGCTGATTTATTCAACGTAAATGCCGGAATCATCAAAACATTAGCTGAAGGTATTGTAGCTAACTGTCCTAAAGCATTAGTGGGTATCATCACAAACCCTGTAAACGGCACAGTGCCAATCGTTGCTGAAGTATTCAAAAAAGCGGGTACTTATGATGCAAACCGTGTTTTCGGTATTACAACGCTTGACGTAATTCGTTCGGAAGCATTTATTGCCGAGCTTAAAGGTGTTGATGTTGCAACTGTAAAAGTACCAGTAATTGGTGGTCACTCAGGCACAACTATTCTACCTCTACTTTCTCAAGTTGAAGGTGTTACTTTCACTGATGAAGAAGTTGCAGCTCTTACTCCACGTATCCAAAATGCAGGTACTGAAGTAGTAAATGCTAAAGCAGGTGGCGGTTCAGCTACATTATCAATGGGTGCTGCAGCAGCTCGTTTTTGTATGTCTCTAGTTAAGGGATTACAAGGTGAAGACGTTGTAGATTACGCTTACGTAGCTATTGAAGATGGTGATGCAGAATACTTTGCACACCCTGTACGTTTAGGTAAAAACGGCGTAGAAGAAATTCTTTCTTATGGTGAGCTAAGTGCGTTTGAGCAACAAGCTAAAAACGACATGTTAGATACACTGAAAAAAGATATTCAAGAAGGTGTTGATTTCATCAACGCATAATCTTGTTATTACTGCCAAGTAATTGGTGGTAATAAAAAAGCCTGCGATTGCAGGCTTTTTTTTTGCTCGAAGTTATGTATTTTAATACGTGCTTTTAGTGACTCCGATCAACAGCAATACGGGCTAAACTGATCAGTGCTTCTTTATAAGGTGAGTCATCTAGCACTGATAAACAGGCTATGGCTTTATCGGCTTCTTCATCAGCTTTTTTTCATGGTAAATTCTAATGCGTTTGTTTCTCGTAACGTCGTTAGTATAGATTCTAAATGATCCATTCCGTTGCTGTGCTCTATAGCATCACGAATTAACTGAACCTGCTCTGTATTGCCTTGCTGCATTGCATAAATAAGCGGTAGCGTAGGTTTGCCTTCTGCTAAATCATCACCAATATTTTTGCCTAACTGTTCAGCGTCAGCATTGTAATCAAGTACATCATCAACTAATTGAAACGCAGTGCCCAGATGCATACCATAAAGGTTGAGTGCCTTAAGAATTCTCTCGTCTTGCTCCGTAATAACGGCAGCAAGCCCTGTGGCGGCTTCAAATAATTTTGCTGTCTTAGAGTAGATGACCTGCATATAGCTGTCTTCGGTGGTGTCAGGATCATTACAATTCATTAATTGTAAGACTTCACCTTCAGCGATGACATTGGTTGCATCAGCCAGTATTTGCATAACTTGCATTTTGCCAATACCTACCATCAGCTGAAAAGAGCGGGTATAGATAAAGTCACCCACAAGTACGCTTGCGGCATTACCAAACTCTGCATTTGCAGTTGGCGTACCACGGCGCAAGTTAGACTCATCGACAACGTCATCATGTAATAAAGTTGCTGTATGAATAAACTCAACGATAGTTGCTAAGGTAATGTGATCATTCCCTTTATAACCAAGCGCTTTTGCCGCTAAAATAGCTAACATAGGGCGAACACGTTTACCGCCGCTATTAACTATATATAAGCCAAGTTGATTTACTAATGCTACATCTGAGCGCATTTGTGCATGTATAAGTTGATTGACGTCATTCATATCGTTTTCGATTAACGCCTGGATAGCTTTTATATCCATTGATCTCCGAGCCAATTTTAATGGGTATACGCAGCCGATTGTACAACAAAAAACGCGCCCGCTCGATATTTTGTGACAATTCACTGAAAAAATAGGTTTAAAGTGCTTTTTTAACTCGTTTTGCAAGGGTTAAGTTAAAAATAGCGATAATTCACATGTTTACTTTTTATTCTGATGATGACTTTGCAAAGGCTGTAATTTATTTGTCACCTTGTGTTAAAAAGCGCTTGGCATACCTGTGATTTAATATAAAATAGGTGAAAATATTGAATTGCTCTCAATGCAGCTATTTTTTATTCATTTAATTAAAAAACAGGCTTGCTAGTTTTTACGCATTAGCGTAAACTTCGCGCCCTATTGAAGAATATTTTAGTTGCGTCGATTTGAGGGCGCACAGACGGAGTTAATTATGTACGCGGTTTTCCAAAGTGGTGGTAAACAGCACCGTGTGACTGAAGGTCAAACAATTCGTCTTGAGAAATTAGACGTTGAAACTGGTGCAGCAGTTGAATTTGATTCAGTACTTTTAGTTGCTGATGGTGAGAAAATCGAGATCGGTGTACCGTTCGTAAACGGTGGTAAAGTAACAGCTGAGGTTGTTTCACATGGTCGCGGTGAGAAAATTAAGGTTGTTAAATTTAGACGCCGTAAGCATTCTCGTAAGCAAATGGGCCATCGTCAATGGTTCACAGAAGTTAAAATCACTGGCATTAGCGCTTAATTAGAGGTACTTAGAAATGGCACATAAAAAAGCAGCTGGTAGTACTCGTAACGGTCGCGATTCAGAAAGCAAACGCCTAGGTGTTAAGCGTTTTGGTGGCGAATCAGTTCTAGCGGGTAGCATCATCGTACGTCAACGTGGAACTCGTTTTCACGCTGGCTCAAACGTAGGTATCGGTAAAGACCACACTATCTTCGCGAAAGCGGATGGTAAAGTTCAGTTTGAACAAAAAGGTCCTTTAAACCGTAAATACGTAAGCATCGTATCTGAGTAATCAGAGCCGGTTCTTAAAAAACCCCGCCTTTGCGGGGTTTTTTGTTTTAAGCCTTGAGAATATATACCCAAGTGTTCTTACACATAGTGTGCTCTATAGGCCACTTGGGTATATAATAGAGTAATTAACAAGCCAATCCTAAAGTGAGTAATCATGAAGTTTGTAGATGAAGTAGAAATTCGCGCAGAAGCTGGTGACGGTGGCAGTGGTATCGTGTCTTTCCGTCGTGAAAAGTATGTCCCTGACGGTGGCCCAGATGGCGGCGATGGCGGCGATGGTGGCAGTGTTTATCTACAAGCAGATGAAAACTTAAATACCTTAATCGATTATCAGTTTGAGCGCTTTCATCGTGCTGAACGTGGTACTAATGGGCAAAGCCGTAATTGTACCGGTAAAAAAGGTGAAGACCTATACATTAAAGTACCTGTAGGAACACGTGTAACAGACGTTGATACTCAGGAATCTTTAGGTGATTTAACACAAGATGGTCAACGTTTAGTCGTGGCTAAAGGTGGTTTTCATGGCTTAGGAAACGCACGTTTTAAATCAAGTACTAACCGTGCGCCACGTCAAAAGACATTAGGCACACCAGGTGAAGTGCGTATGCTTAAGCTTGAGCTAATGCTACTTGCTGATGTAGGCTTACTTGGCTTGCCAAATGCAGGTAAATCAACCTTTATTCGCAGTGTATCTGCTGCAAAACCAAAAGTAGCTGATTACCCGTTTACGACGCTAATACCAAACTTAGGTGTAGTACGTCCAGATGCGAATAAGTCATTTGTTATTGCAGATATTCCAGGTCTAATTGAAGGTGCCTCAGATGGCGCAGGCTTAGGTATTCGATTCTTAAAACATCTAGAGCGTTGCCGTGTATTATTGCACATTATCGACATCATGCCTGTTGATGGTTCTAGTCCTGTTGATAATGCGTTTGCCATTATTAATGAGTTACATCAATATAGTCCTAAACTTGCAGAGAAGCCGCGATGGTTGGTGTTTAATAAGATTGACTTACTTCCAGAAGATGAAGCACAAGCATTGTGTGAACAAATTGCAGAAGAGCTAGGTGAAGAAACAAATATTTACCGTATCTCAGCTGTTAATAAGCAAAATACACAAGCACTTTGTCACGATATCATGGCGTTACTTGATAGTATGCCTAAAGAGAAGTTTGTACCAATCGAAGATGAAGAAGTTGAATTTAAGTGGGATACCTACCATAAAGATGCAACTAAAAATAGCGATGATGATGATTGGGAAGACTGGGACGAAGATGACTATGATGTTGAAGTTGTCTACGAGCGTTAGTAGCGTATAGATTTTAAAAAGGAGCTGATGCTCCTTTTTTCTTGTTTAGTTATAAAGTATTAGGTGATTACTGTGAAGATTTCAATGATTGCAGCCATGGCGAACAATCGTATTATTGGCCAAGATAATAAAATGCCTTGGCATTTACCTGCTGATTTACAGCATTTTAAACGTGTAACTATGAGTAAGCCAGTGATCATGGGTCGTAAAACATTTGAGTCGATCGGTCGTCCATTGCCAGGTAGAAAAAATATTATTATTAGTCGTAATGCTCAATACAGTGCGCAAGGGGTTGAGGTAGTAACATCACCTGAAGAGGCGCTGTTGCTGGTTAAAGACTGCGAAGAAGTGATGATTATTGGTGGTGGAAATATCTATCAGCAGTTTTTATTACAAGCAAGCACACTGTATTTAACTTTTATAAATCTTGATGTTACAGGAGATACTCAGTTTCCTGACTATGAAAAAGTTGCTAATTGGCAGGTGGTTGAAGAACAAATTAATAACCCCGATGATAAAAATTTACATCAGTATAAATTCGTAACCTTGGATAAAGTTGAGTAACATTATTGCGCTTAAACTTATAGATTGGTATAATAATAACCAATAAGCATAGGTAAAAAGTATTACGCAAGGGTGTCCAATGGTTAAATTATCAACATTACTAGTTGTTACTGCTGTTATTTCTGGTTCGGTGGCTTTTAGCGCTCCGGTTAAAGCTGATGATCAATTAGCTGTGTCAATTTGTGAGTATATCGCGGCAGACGATAAAAACCGTCTTCGCAGTAAGTTGAAAAGCTCACGAGTAAAGATTCGTAATATTTACGATGCGGTTTTATGCAATGGTAATAACTTATTACGCCATGCAATTGCTAGTAATGCAGTTGATGCGGGTGAGTATGTAGTTAAAAATCTATCTAAAAGCTCATTATCAGATGGTGCTGATATAGCTTGGGCTGAATCAAATGGCCATGGCGGTTCTGCACTTATTCCAGTAATTAAAGATCGCGCTGGTTTATAAGTTAAAAAGCTAAAATAAATCATAAAAAACCGCACTTGTTGCGGTTTTTGTTTTTAGTATTAAAAGATAATAACTATCTTCAATTTAGTTTCTTTGAAGTAAAGTCACGCTAATATTTTTCGCCAACTCGCCAACTCGCCAACTCGCCAACTCGCCAACTCGCCAACTCGTGCCTTTGATCAAAAATAGGCAAACTCGCTAATTTAACTTTAGATGTATAGCCGTCCATTGACATTCGCCCTTAAAATAATCACAATAGCGACCTATTTTCAAGGTGCTTACTAAATACTAAGGTATAGGTTTCAAGGTATTGAAATTTTTAGTGAGATAATCGGGAAGTTGGTGCGTAGACATGAAGACTACAACCCCAACACTGCCCCCGCAACGGTAATGTGTTTATAAGCACAGAGTCCGGAGACCGGCCTTGATACAAATTTACTATTGCTTGTGCGGTGGGCACGAGTCAGGGGATATCATGCTAAAAAAATCTACTCTAGGCGTAGCAATCGCTGCTGCGTTATCTTTTTCTGTGTCTGCAGAGCAACCAATTGAACGCATTACAGTTACCGCAAATAAATTTGAGCAATCAATTGACGATGTACTTGCCAGCGTAGCTGTTATCGAACGCAGTGATATTGAAATAAGTAATGTACGAGACTTACCTAGCCTACTTGAAACACAAGTGGGCTTTCAAATTAACTCTAATGGCGGGTTTGGCCAAAGTTCAGGTGTCTCTCTTCGCGGTTCAAGCTCGCGTCATACACTTATATTAGTTGATGGTATTCGTACTGGATCTGCCACTCTAGGCTACAAATCAATTAGTAATATTCCTCTAAATTCAATTGAAAGAATAGAAATAGTTAAAGGCTCTAGAGCAGCGGTGTATGGCTCCGATGCACTTGCAGGTGTAATCAATATTATTACCCGACAAGCTCAGGACTTAACGCTAGATGCAACATTTGGTTCTGATGCGTATCAAAGTTATCAGGTTGCAGGAACAACTGTTGTAGATAAAGTTACAGCTTCCTTCAATGCTGGTTTTGAAAAAACAGATGGCTTTGATGTATTACAAGGCGTAGCACCGGATGACGATGGCTATGAAAATAAAAATATAGGCTTTAACATTCAATATGCCGATGAATTGTTGGGGGAGCTAACAACGAAGGGGCAATATAGTGAGGGCTATGCTCAATATGATAGTGCGTTTTCGCCAGTTGATAGCACCGTTGAAAATAATGAGTTTGAAAATTACCAGTTAGGCCTTGGCTGGAAAAAATCCTTTGGGCAACAAACTCACTCAATTGATATCGCAATAGCGAATGATGGCTCTGATAACTCTCGTGTAGACTATACCGGTGCAACGGTGATAGATGCGTTTGAAACTAAACGTGAACAAATAGATTATAATGGCTTGTATGCTATTAATGATGAGTTTGATGTTTCAGGTGGTCTTAACTGGTACGAAGATGATATATCAGAAACTTCTGGTGATTACAGTAAAGATAATCGTGAAGTATTTGCAGGCTTTGTGGGTGCCTACTACGATAATGAGAGAGTACTCGCTAATTTTGCCTTACGTTATGATGATGATCAGTATTTTGGAAATGAAACAACTTATACTGCGGCTGCAGGTTATCGTTTACATGAAAATGCTACCTTTAGAATGAGTCAAAGCACTGGTTTTAAAGCACCAACTTTCAATGACTTATATTACCCCAACTCGGGTAACCCTGATTTAGTTCCGGAAACTTCAGTTAATCAGGAGTTAGGTTTGAAACTTGATTTTACACAAGCCAAAGTTGATATATCTATCTTTAGAAATGATGTTGAAAATCTTATAGCATGGGCTCCAAATGCTGCGGGAGATTGGCAACCTGCAAATATTAATGAAGCTCGTCATGAAGGGGTGGAGTTTAGTTTTGCTAATACAGTTCTTGGTTTTGATAATCAATTTAATTTTACTTATTTAGATGCTGAGAATAAAGAAACAGGTGCTGCTCAAACGTATGTTTCGCCACGTACAGTAAATTGGTTTGTTGCGAAACAGTGGGGTGATTTCGACGCGGGTTTTAATATGCAATACCGTAGTGATCGTCAAGGTAAGGTAACAAAGCTTAGCTCTTATACTTTATGGAACTTAACTGCAAACTACCAATTCAACCAATCATTGTCGTTTTCTCTACGAGTTGAAAATCTATTTGATAAGCAGTATGACGCTGTTGATTCAAGTATGGATTATACGACAGGCGAAGTGTTCTACTATAATACGGCTGATCGACGCTTCTTTGCAGGTGCAAGTTATCAGTTCTAAGTACATTTACTGAATTGAGCTTTGGTTAATTGCAGCCCCTAAATAAAAAAGCCCGTTATGGATTAATCCATAACGGGCTTTTTTATTTAATAATTTAGTCTTTTAAAAACTGTTTATAGTCTTTTTCAAAACGTTGTAACTTGGGGGCAATTAAAATGCTGCAATAACCTTGTTCTGGGTTTTGCTCATAGTAGTCTTGATGATATTGCTCAGCTGGGTAGAAAGTGGTTGCAGGGCTTACCTCAGTGACTATTTTTTCGCGTATTTGGTTTTGTAGTTGAGCAATGTAATCAGCTGTTTGGGTATGCTGCTCATCATTGTGGAAATACACTACGCTGCGGTATTGCGTGCCAATATCGTTACCTTGGCGGTTTAATTGCGTTGCGTCATGCAGGGTGAAAAACATAGCTAATAAGCTCTCATAGCTTATTTCAGAGCTATCAAATTCAATATTTACCACTTCAGCGTGACCTGTCAGGCCTGTACATATCTGTTGGTAGGTTGGAGCATCAGTTTCGCCCCCTGTGTAGCCGGAGCTTACATTGGTAACACCTTTTACACGCCTAAATGCAGCATCAATACACCAAAAACAACCGCCGCCAAATGTCGCTGTTTCAATTGTTTTGCTCATTCTTTACTCCATAAAACGTTAAATTGCGAATATGCTCTAGCCTATCAGAAGAACGAGTAAGGTGGTTTTTTTATTGCATGAAAACAAAGAGAAGCGCTGATATATGATTATATCAGCGCTGAATATCGCTTAAAGCTCTTCTTTGAGTGGTTTGTCTGCTTCTTGTTGGTTAAGTTTTTGCTGTAAAAACTCAGGTGATTGCGTATTACGAGCTAATGCATAATATGCTGCTGGCACAACAAATAATGTCAGTATTGTAGCGACGATAACCCCAGTAAATACAACCACACCAATTACCATACGGCTCTCAGCGCCGGGGCCTGATGCAAGTACCAATGGCACAGCGCTCATTACAGTGGTGAGTGATGTCATGATAATAGGCCGCAGGCGCTGGCTTGCAGCTTGTATAATTGCTTCACTAAATTCGACACCTTTATCACGAAGTTGATTAGTAAATTCAACAATTAAAATACCATTTTTAGCACTTAAACCAATAAGCATTACAATGCCAATTTGACTGTAAATATTAAGCGTAAGGCCTGCCGCCCATAAGCCAAACATGGCACCCATGAGTCCTAGCGGTACAGTAAGCATAATAACAAAAGGATGTACAAAGCTTTCAAATTGAGCTGCTAACACTAAAAAGGTCACCGTCAGTGCTAAAATAAACACATAGGTCATGGCTGATGCGCCTTCGTAAAACAACTGTGATTCACCTTTATAATCTACTGCGCCATCAATATCATTTTCTTCGGCTGCGACTTTATTTAAAAGTTAAGCGCTTGTTCTAGTGTATAACCATCGGCAAGGTTTGCACTCAGTGTAATGGCGCGCATACGGTTATAGCGATTCAAACGTGATGCTGTGGCTTCTTCTTTTAGGCTAATTAAGCTATCTAAAGGGACTAATTCGCCACTACGTGACTTTAGGTAAATGTTTGAAATATCGGTTGGATCTGTAAAGTCAGATTTAGTTCCTTTTAATATTACGTCGTACTCTTCACCACGGTCGATAAAGGTGGTAACACGACGTTGTCCAAGCATTGTTTCAAGAGTGCGGCCAACATCCGATACAGATACACCTAAATCGGCAGCTTTATTCTTATCAATACTAATTAAGAATTGTGGAAACGTTTCTTTGTAATCATGATCAATGCGTACCAGCCCTGGATTTTTCTCAGCGCGTTCAATAATACGATCGCGCCAATCAGCTAGTTGATCGTAGTCGTTGCCTTGTAGAACAAATTCAATGGGCCGAGAAGAGCCTCCACCGCCAATACCGCGTCGCATAATAGCAAAGGCACGTACATCGGTTACTTCGGTCATTTTACCGCTGATTTCATCCATTACTTCCCAGGTTGAACGTTTACGCTCATCCCAATCAGCCATGCCAACAATTGCAACACCGCCGCTGCCGCCCCAACCCGGAACACGAATTAATACCCGGCTAAGCTCTCCCGATTCAGAGTAGGGCATTAAGCGCTCTTCGATCTTCGCCATGTTTTCGGCGTTATTTTCATAGCTTGCGCCTTCAGGAGGGCTCATCATTATAAAGAATGTACCACGGTCTTCTTTAGGGGTTAGCTCTGATGGTATTTGCTGGAACAATAAGTAACTGGCAAAACCAGCAAGTAATAAAGTTAAAGTCAGGCCGCCTGAACGGGTCATATTTGAGCGCAGCGAGTTTTGATAACCTTGCTCAATTTTACTGAATAAACGGTCCATCCCTTGGTTAAACTTACTTGGTTTATCTGAGTGTTTTAGTACTTTTGAGCACAAGGCTGGGGAGAGAGTTAAAGCCGTAATACTTGAGAAAAATACCGCAGCGCTAACTGCCATCGCAAACTCAGTAAATAATGCACCAATACGACCATCCATAAAGACTAAAGGTACAAATACCGAAATTAATACCAAGGTGGTCGCAATAATTGCAAAACCAACTTCACGGGCTCCGCGATAAGCGGCAAGTAAGGCAGGTTCACCTAATTCGATACGACGGTGAATGTTTTCTAACATTACAATGGCATCATCGACCACTAAACCAATAGCTAAAACGAGCGCCAACAGCGTTAATAAGTTAATTGAATAACCCATTGCGAGTAAGAACATAAAGCTACCTACTAATGCGACCGGTACGGTTACTGCCGGGATCAAGGTAGCACGAATATTTCCTAAGAATAAAAAGATAATTAATACCACTAAGGCCATTGAAATAGCTAAGGTACTGTAAACTTCGTTTATGGATTCTTTAATAAATATCGATGAGTCATAACTATCTTGAATAGTGGTGCCTTCAGGCAAGTTACGTTTGATTTTTTCAAGCTCTGCACGAGCATTATCAACAACCGTCAGTGTATTCGCTTTTGCTTGTTTTACAATACCAAGCCCTACCATGTTGCGACCGTTACCACGGAACAAGCTTTCATCGTCAGCTGCTTCAAGGCGGACATCAGCGACTTCCCCAAGGCGAACTAAATAGCCATCGTCGCCGCGTTTGATTACCAGATTTTGAAAATCACGTTGTTCTTTATAACTACGAGCAGTACGTACCGTAAAGTCACGGTCAATAGATTCAATTTCACCAGCTGGTAGCTCAACATTTTCTGTACGTAGGGTATTTTCAATATCGCTTGAGGTAATACCGCGCGCAGCCATTGCTTGGCGGTTAAGCCAAATTTTCATTGCATATTTACGTTCACCACCTACCCGCACATTGGAGACACCATCAACTACCGCTAAGCGGTCGACAATGAAACGTTGTGCGTAATCAGATAGTTGCAGTGAGTCCATGGTATCGCTGTTGAGTAAAAACCAGGCTATTGGGCTTTCATCGCTGTTTGATTTAGATACTTCCGGTGGTCGAACTTGTTCGGGCAAGCTATCCAGTGCACGAGCAACACGTTCACGTACATCGTTTGAGGCAGCATCAATATCACGGCTAATATTAAACTCAATGGTAATATTAGAGCGGCCATTCCTACTTGATGAGTTTATACTCTTTATGCCTTCAATCCCCGAAATTCGATTTTCTAATACTTGGGTTATTTTGGTTTCGATAATCTCAGCTGAAGCACCTGTGTAGTCAGTGCTTACACTCACTATAGGGGATTCAATATCAGGGTATTCGCGCAGAGGTAACATCGAAAAAGCCACTAAACCAAACGTTAGTAGCAGTAAGTTTATTACAATTGCAAAAACGGGACGTTTAACACTAGTATCAGTAATTTTCACAGGTTACCCCTTCACTGTTACTTTACTGCCTGAACGAATTTTAATAATTCCTTCAGTCACAACTTGTTGACCATTGCTGATCCCTTGATCTATTGCTACCCAGCCGTTATGACGACCTGCAACATGCACTTCAACCTTTGTTGCTACACCATCTTCAATTTGGAAAACATAGTGTTTATCTTGTTGCGGAATAACTGCTTTTTCAGGCACCATCATCGCTTGATTAGAGCTAAGTTGTAGCGCGGTGTTTAATAACATACCTGGGCGTAAAAGGCCTGATTTGTTAGAAAAGCTAGCCGTTACCTCAACACTGCGAGTAACCGCATCTATTCGTGCGCTAACATGAGTTACTTTGCCGGTAAATGTCTTCTCTGGGTAGGCATCGTTTTGTGTCATGACCTTCATACCTACATTTAACTGCGCTAGGTATTTCTCAGGGACTTTAAAGTCAACTTTGATAATACTTATATCATCTAAACTGGTAATGATTGTGCTATTACTAACATAAGCACCGATGGATATTTGACGTTTACCTAAAATACCTGAAAAAGGTGCTTTGATAGTCATTTCAGCTAATTTGGTTTTAGCATTTTCTAGCTGCGCTTGTGTTGCATCAACACGAGAAAGTTGTTCTTCTAATAATGATTTTGCGGTTGCTTGAGAGCGTGATAACTCAGTTAAACGTTCTAGTTGACGTTTTTCTTCACGTAAATTAATTGCCAGCTCTTCAACGGTTAGTTGTTCTTGTTGAGATTGTAGTTGTACTAGCTTTTGACCCTTACTCACTAAGTCGCCATCATTAAAGAAAATGTCAGTCACATAGTCACTTTGCGCGCTTTTGATATATATAGCTTGATTAGCTCGAGCACTCCCGATAGCCTCAATCAAAACAGCATTTTCTTCACTTGCAACAGTATGTGCTGTTACCTGTGTAGCAGTAGGAGTGTAGCCTAATTGCTCGCCTTGGCTATTAGGTAAATAAAGATAAACACATAACCCTAAGAGTAGGGTAATAATAAACGGAAATAGCGCCTTGCCTGATTGCTTTGAATACATCTGAGTTATACCGGAAGATTAATTAGCTATAGTGTACAAAATAACCTCGTGAAAAAGTTGTCGCGTATCTCATAAATATGTCAGTTTGGCGTAAATATAGGTTAATTTGTTACTTGTCCCTGTTTTGTAAAGAGAAATGTATGCTATGAAATTTAAAACTGGCTGTCCGCATTGCATGAAAATTCGCAAATTAATAATATGGGCTATAATTATGTTTGTTTTGTATATGGTATTTTATCGTCATGGTTGAACAGTCAAACTTACTTTTAAAACTCAGAGCGCAAGGTGCTTCACACGGCATTGAAACTCTACTTGTAGGGGCGTTTGGTGTTGTCTTTATTATGTTATTTAACCAGTTGCGGCCTGGAGCAATTAGTATTATCGAGATATTTTTAGTTAGTTTATGTTTAGCCGCTGTATTTGTCGGCTTTTTAAAGACGCAAGAACCATTTTATAGTTTAATTATTTCTGAACAACTACTTACTTACCATCACAAGTATGGTTTTTGGTCTCTCAATAGAGAAAATGTGCACCATAGTGGCATTCCTAAAGTTGAGCACGGAGTTGAGTACCTTGAGTTAAATGCCGTCGGTATTACACTTAATGACCGTGATGAGTTTTTAATGCATATTTCACCAAGGCTTGCGGGTAAATTATTGATAGAACAGCGACACTTATTTATGCAGGTTGTTCAAAAACATTGCAAAAATGGTAATTGCCCATCAGAATGGTTGGTAGAAGATAGTTTTTATACCTCTTTGAATGGTCACAACTTTAATGGACTAATTGCAATGTTCGCAAATAGAATGCGGCATTTGCAGCAATTAACAGGGTATGACTTGCTGTTACCTGCGAGTGTATTAGATCGAAGTATTTGGGACTTTAGTCATAACCTTAATAGGTGGCGACAAAATCCCAAGCAGTTTATTCAATCTCAATTAAAGGGCTAAAAACGCCTAAGTAGACGTTAGTAGGATAAAGCGATGAGTCAAGAAAGATCATTTATAAAAAGTGGGAGAAATACGATTATCCACAAAGAAAAAAAGCTCGATTTAGTGATCGTAAACTCTGAAACTCACCCTAAGATTAAAGTAACACAACATGGTTTAGAGCCATTTAAAGAAGACTTGCCAAAAAACCGTCGAGAGGCAAAAGAACGATACCTAGAAATGGTTTATATAGGTTCAGTAGATGTATTTGGTGAAGAAAAACGTTTGCTGTTTATCCAGGCCTTAGATGGCCGCGAATATAAAATAGACTACAGTAAAGTAGGCACTAAACTTTTGTACGTATCCATCAAGATAGTTACCTTTAACACGACTTAAACAATTGGCACTGTTGTTGCTTACTATCTAGCTTAAGAATGTAGCGTTAAGTATTTGTGCTGCAAAATTTTTTAATGTAGATGAGGAAGCAGTGCATGAGAGTGCTTTTCGTTATATTACCGATTATTTCTTTGCTAAGTGCGTGTGGTGGTTCAGGGGGCGGTAATGATAACCCTGAAGTTGCCACTTCAGTAAATGCTGGAGTTGATCAACAAGTTATTGAAAAAATTGAATTTACAGTTACGGCATTAGGCTCGCCAGCCGATGGTACATTTACCTGGCAGCGAGTTAGTGGTCCGAGTATTGATGGTCTACCCGCTGACGGCGCTGAACAAACACTGACTGCTCCAGATATTAAAGCTGATACTGAACTTGTATTACGTGTTGACTACCAGACCATTGACGGCACTTTAGTTAGTGATGATGTGATAATCTCAATAGCGTCAAATAATCAACTACCTGAAGCGATAGTAACACAGACAGCACCCACGGAGTTACCATCAGATTATAACGATACCATCACGCTCAGTGGCCAAACATCCATAGACCCTGATGAAAACGGGGCAATCAATAGCTACAACTGGTTACAGATCTCTGGGCCATCAATGGTCATAGATAGCGATAGTAATGATACTATTAGCTTTACTCACCCCTTACTCGATGTAAACACCACTTTAGTTTGGCAGCTAACCGTTGTCGATGATGAAGGTGGTGAAGACAGCACACAATATACACATATTCTTAATAAAACGGATGAAGTTGTCATTGCAAATGCTGGCGCTGATCAAACCGTTATTGAAGTGGAACAGGTTACCCTTGATGCGACCTCAAGTGAAACAGTCACTGATACCTTCTCATGTTATTGGCAACAATTGACTGGTAATGCAACCTTAGCTAATCAACGGCAATGCATTGTTTCTTTCACTGCACCAAATACTGACGCAATTAATACGTTAACTTTTGAAGTTACTGTGACTGATAGCAAAGGACGTACTGATACTGACTCTGTGAATGTTACTGTCGAGTCTAAACCGCTTGGGTTGATTAATGACTCGGGTATGGGTAAGTGTTACAACCATACGCAAGAAGTTGCTTGTACTAGCCCTGATTTCCCACGTCAAGATGCGGCGGTTGGCCGTGATAGTGTGGTTACTACACATATAGATAAAGTAGGGGCAGGTGAACATGCCTTCGATTTTACTAAACTTAATGAATTTGCTGATGAGTTGCCTGACACTGAATCTGACTTTAGCTGTGTACGCGATAATGTCACAGGCTTAATTTGGGAAGTGAAAGCGCAAAAATACAGGGACGGTGCCAAATACTCAGTTAAGAGAAGGGCAAAATCATTATACTTGGTATTTAAACGATAATAACGGCGTACAAACAGGGAGTAGCTTAGGGGCTGCTAATAGCACTTGTCCAAGTACATCTAATTGCGGTTTGCAAGCTTATGTTGATGCCGTAAATGGACTTGATTATTGCGGTGGTACTAATTGGCGAGTGCCAACTTATACAGAATTAATGACATTATTAGATTATGGTAAACAAGGGCAATCATTACTGTTAGATGATGACTATTTCCCTAATACACCCAGCCAAAATACCTTTACTCAGGCGCCTTACCTACCTTATTGGACATCGCAAACCGCAGCTGATGGTACGAGTTTGTCGCAGGCTTATATTATAGACATGAGTAATGGTAACGATTTAGCTTATCCAAAAAGTAAAACTGCATTTGTACGATTAGTGAGAACAGCGGGGGCACGCAATGAAAGCTTTATTAGTACTAACGCTATTATTTACACCTTCAATCTTGGCAGCTAAGACCTGTTATGATTCGATTAGCGAAACTACACCAAGTACCCGTTTTACGCTAAATACTGATGGTACAGTCAGCGATAGTGTTACGGGATTGATGTGGCAAACTTGTAGTTACGGACAAAGCTTTGATGCTGATACCACTAGCTGCACAAACAGCGCAATTAAAACGACTTGGCAAGAAGCGCTTAGAGCATCAGTTAATGACCGCACAGGTAATTATGATGATTGGCAAGTGCCAAATATTAAAGAGCTGGCGAGTATTTTAGAGCATAAATGTGTAACGCCAAGTATTAATGAAGACGTTTTTATTGGTAGTAAAAACGACAACTATTGGACGAATACATCAGACGTAACGGATCCAAGTTTTGCTTGGGTATATACTTTCGATAGAGGCCTTAACAGTTTGCATGCTAAAGCCTCAAATGTTTACTTGCGTTTTGTCCGTTATGAAGAATAGTTAGCTAGCATTTAAGTTAGCTAAAATAGTCTTTGAAAATTTCTAACCGCGCATTTTCTAGCGCGGTTTTTATCTGTGCGCCTTTGATACCTTGGGCAATAAATTGCTGTGGGTTGATCGTTTTGGCTGCATCGGTCGCTTTTATTAACTTTTTCTTATTATTAAAAAACGCCACAATTGGCAACCTCTAAGGCTAAAAGCAATCCTGTGAATCGCTCTGGGCGGCGCCACAAATCAAGTTGATTACAACAAGTAAGTAATTGCTCTGCGCTGATTCTTTTACTCGTTAAAGTTGCTTGATGGGCATTGAGTTGTAATGAGAGATCGCGTACATCATTGGGTAAGCGAATCGTTTCGCTAGTGGCTTTTATGTCATCGGCAGTTAACGAGCTGGTGGCTTGTGCAAACAAGAGTGACTTATCCGTTATTTCTTGGCTTTGTGCATATGCATATCGGTTTTTTTAATTGTTGGTATAGTTCATTGTTCCAGTTATTTGCTAGGGCAGGGCTAATTGCGTTGAGGGCCCCCAGTTGTGCGAGAACATTTAAAAACTCAGCAAACGCACCATCATCGAGTGATTTTTCACATTCAAGCCAAATACGCTCAGCGGTCAACGTATTTAGTTCGCCACGGTTAACCATTTGAGTTAATAATAACTGAGTTTCATCGGCAATGGTAAAGCCTAAATAGTGGTAGCGTGCTGCAAATCGCGCAACACGTAAGATACGTAGCGGGTCTTCACTAAAAGCTTCGGAGACATGACGCAAAATACGATTATCTAAATCTTGCTTGCCACCGTAAGGGTCAACTAAGCTGCCGTCATCGGCTTTAGCTATGGCATTAACAGTTAAGTCGCGACGGCGCAAGTCATCTTCTAGGGTTACATCGGCAGAAAATTCACAGACAAATCCTGTATACCCTTGGCCCTGTTTACGTTCCGTGCGGGCAAGGGCATATTCCTCTTTGCTTTTTGGGTGCAGAAATACTGGAAAGTCTTTTCCAACTTGTTGATAGCCTTGTTTAAGTAACTGCTCTGGCGTTGCCCCTACCACCACGTAGTCACGCTCTTTAACAATTCGCCCAAGAAGTTCATCTCGAACCGCGCCACCGACCAAATAAATTTGCATAACTTACTCTGAATATTAACTGTGCAAACTATTTTACGTTATTTCACTAATAAAACGCTAACAAGGTTTTCACTTAGTGCATTTTTTTGCCATTATAGGCGCTGATTTACTCAGCAAGGAAATTCAGGGTGTATTTAAGCTATTTTGGCTTGTCGGAAAAACCATTTTCAATCGCGCCAAACCCACAGTATTTATTTTTAAGCGAACGCCACAAAGAGGCTTTGGCTCATTTAACCTATGGTTTAGGTGAGGCGGGTGGATTTGTGTTGTTAACTGGTGAAGTGGGCACAGGAAAAACTACCCTTACCCGTAGCTTGCAAGAACAACTGCCAGAAAATACTCAAGTGGCTTTGATCCATAACCCAGCTTTGTCTCAGTTAGAGTTATTGGCCAGTATTTGTGATGAATTTGCCATTGACTACGATGATCAAAATGCCACTTTAAAAACCTTAACGGATGCGATCAAAAAACACTTAGAAGCAAATCACCAAGCGGGCGGTCATACAATTTTGTTGATTGATGAAGCGCAGTTGTTATCACCTGATGTACTGGAGCAGCTCAGACTCCTTACCAATATAGAAACAGATCATAAAAAGCTACTACAAATAGTGTTAGTAGGCCAGCCTGAATTGCAAGCGTTGCTCAAGCGCAATGAATTGCGTCAGTTGGCACAGCGGATCACTGCGCGTTATCACTTGTTACCGCTAACTGAGGGACAAACTATTGCCTATATTAAACACCGTTTATATGTAGCTGGTTGTGAACGGGCTTTGTTTTCAGCTGATGCAATTAAAACAGTGTATGTTGCGACCCAAGGTATTCCTAGGTTGGTTAATTTATTATGTGAGCGTTGTTTGATGGGCGCGTTTTCAAAGCAGCTCATGGTTATAGACAGTGATATTGTCATGCGTTCCGCCGAGGAGGCGTTACCACCCAGTGCAATTAAAAGTGAGTTAAAGAGCGAACAAAGCTCTATTAATTGGTTATTACCTTTAGGTTTTCTTGCTGTGCTTGGTTTGGGTATTGGCTTGTCGTTTATTTTTTAGAAATGGTAAATTATGTCGTATTTATTAGATGCATTAAAACAATCTGAACACCATGATGAAGCATCAGCTTACGATCAAAGTGCTCAGCAACTTAAACAACAACAAGAATTAAAACGATATCGTTTTATTGCTATGTCATTAGGTATAGTTCTCGCTTTAGCACTGACGCTAATAGGAGGGTTTGCGCTTGGGAAGTGGTTACAATCTGAAAAGAACTCAGTTGATAACATTAAAGCACAAGTCAGTGTTGAAGCTCAAGGTGACACTTCAGTTATAAAAGAGCCAAGTGTAGATGTTATTGATGAGCCAACAGATAATAGCACCGTTGAACAGGCTGCATCCAGTGCGCAAGGGCTGCAAGTTAATCAGCCAGCTCAACAAATGATGGTGCCCTCGAGCAACCCTAACCAAACTCAACAATATCAATGGGTACAAGTGCCTGTGAATTCCGTTCCAGCCTATCCACAAAGCCAGCCGATGCTAATACAAACGCCAAATGGTTACCAACAAGTATACAATGTCCCCCCTGTGTCGCAGTACCAAGTGATGGCGAGTCAACAACCACAATTTGCTCAGCCAACTGGAATTAATACCAATTCAAGTAATGTCGATTTAAGTAAGTACAAGGTGTTAGGTAAGCCTATTAGTGAGCCTAATACAGTAACTAAACCTACAACAGTAACAGATGATGAGTTAAATGCAGTACCAAGTGAACTTAAAAATGCCTTTGCTCGAGCTATACAAGACACTGAGCAAACACAGACACATCAAGTGACTCAAGGTACTAAAAATTCATCTTATGCTCAGCCGATAGAGCTGTTACCAGACGGGTTGTTGGCTATTTTGCCTAACATCAAATACCAAGCACATATTTACTCTTCTTCGGTAGAAAAACGCTGGATAAAGCTAAATAATCGTGAGTTGTATGAAGGCGATAGTTTTGGCGACTTTGAAGTGTTAGAAATTACGCCAGAACAAAGTGTGCTTAGTTTTGATGGTTATGAATTTAGTTTAAAAGCCCTGCAAGATTGGCCTGAGTAATAATTATTAGGTGTGGTTTTATTATTTTATGCTTAATAGTAAATAATTATAATAATTACAGTTATTAATTTTATAAAAAAGGGCGCTTAAAAGCGCCCTTAAATAGTTAGTCGTTAACTTTACTCGTCGTCTTCAACCAAGGTCATCAGTGATGTATTACCACCTGAGGCCGTAGTATCAATACTTATAGTCTTCTCAGTTACTAAGCGCTTAATAAGCGTATCGTAGTACTCAGAGCTTATTACTGGCAAGATTGCGCCTTTGCGCTGTGCTAGCTGTTGGCTAAAGTAACCTAGACGCGACGAACGCGCAGCAACTAAAGCGCCGGCTAAATGAGGGTGGGCTAAAAGAGCTTGTAACTGGTTCGGTTTAGCTACTTGGAATACACCTTCTGCAACGCCTGTAGAGATAAATTTATCTTTAAACGCCACTGCTTCGTCATAAAATAATTCTGACGCTACAGTGATCACGGTATTACCCGCTGCAAGAGCCGTAATGATTGAGATAGCCCAAAAGTTAAATGATGTGCTCTTATCGGCATAACATACCACGCAACCACGTGCTTCGAGGTGCAAGGTATTTGATTCACCCGTTGGCCCTGGCAGTGTCGTAAATTTACGCATGTGCTTTTCTAGACGGTTAAGCTGAGCTCGCGCATCGGCAAGTGTTAACGCTAAATCGTCGGCAAGCTCGTCGATAATATCAACGGTAGCAACTTTTGCGAGTAACTGACGTACAGCCGAAACACGGTCATTTAGTGGGGTTGCGCGCCAAATTTTTTCATCGCGTAGTGAGTTTGCCATTAACTTATCAACTTGTTCGTTTGCACCTGAGTAGTGGTGTAAATCAAGCTCGTCTGGAGTTAGGTTTGTCATTTGCACGTTATCTGGTGATGCTTTTTCTTTCACTAAACGTTGTAAGTAGTTAGGCCCACCGGCTTTTGGACCAGTACCTGATAACCCACGACCACCGAACGGTTGCACACCAACAATTGCACCAATCATGTTACGGTTAACGTAGACGTTACCTGCACGCGACATCTTAGCTAGGTACTCACAACGCTCTTCAATGCGAGAGTGAATGCCCATGGTTAAGCCAAAGCCAGTCCCATTAATTTGATCAATAACACTGTCAAGCTCAGTCCCTTTAAAGCGAATAATATGCACACATGGGCCAAATACTTCACGTTTAAGTACTGATAAGTCTTTGATTTCGTATAAACGAGGTGCAAAGAAATAAGCGCCATTTTCACTGTTATCAGGAATGTCACATTGATAATGCAGTGTCGCGTTACCTTTTAAGTATTCAACATGGTCGTTTAAGCTTTTCAGTGCTTTTTCGTCTATTACCGGACCAATATCAGTCGAAAGCAAAGAAGGATCGCCTACGTGCAACTCTTTAAGTGCACCTTTGATCATCTCTATCACGCCATCAGCAATGTCTTCTTGTAAAAATAATACTCGAAGTGCTGAACAACGTTGACCGGCACTTTGAAAGCCTGAACTAATGACATCATCAACCACTTGCTCTGGAAGTGCAGTTGAATCAACGATCATACAGTTTTGGCCACCGGTTTCTGCGATTAGCGGTACTTGAATATCGTTACGTGCAGCTAATGTTTGTGAAATGATAGTGCCTGTTTCTGTCGAACCTGTGAACATAACTGCTTGAATACGCTCATCAGGTACGATTGTTTTACCGACTTCACTACCGCGGGCAATAACTGGTTGCACAACATATTCAGGAAGACCAACAGAGAGCATTAGCTCAATGGTGCGAAGCGCAATATAGCTTGTTTGTTCAGCAGGTTTTGCGATTACTGTGTTACCGGTCACGATGGCCGCAGCGACTTGACCTAAGAAAATCGCAAGCGGGAAGTTCCATGGGCTGATACATAAGATCACACCACGCGCTTCAAAGCGTTCATCTTCGCTAAGCTCCTCTGCACGGGCTGCGTAGTAACGGCAAAAATCAACGGCTTCACGCACTTCGTCAATACCGTCTTGAGCAATTTTACCCGCTTCTTTAATACAAATAGCTACTAGCTCATCGTGGTGACGTTCTAAAATATCCGCAATACGACGTAATAAGTTAGCACGCTCTTTAACTGGTGTTTGCGACCAAGATTCAAACGCAGTTTCGGCGTTTTCAAGTAAAGTGAGCATTTCATCGCTGTTTTGCAGTTTTACATGACCAATGACTTCTTTGTGATTGGCTGGATTTTTAACCGCAAGTGCACCTTCAGGTACATCACTTTCGTTTATACGGTGTTCTTCAAACCACGAATCTAGGTTTTCTTTAAATGGCGTAATAACGTTAATGTCTGTTAAATCCATGCCTTTTGAGTTAGCACGTTCTGCGCCATATAAATCAATTGGCATTTTGATTTGAGTATTGTACTTATTACGTAAACCTTGCAGTGTTTCAACGGGATCTGGCAGTAATGCTTCTACTGGCTGAGTTGTATCAACAATAGCGTTTACAAATGATGAGTTAGCGCCATTTTCAAGTAAACGACGTACTAAGTAGGCAAGTAAGTCTTCGTGTTGACCAACAGGTGCATAAACACGGCATTGAATTTTTTCTTGCGTTACGATTTGGTCAAATAAAGATTCACCCATACCGTGTAAACGTTGGAATTCAAATCCATCGTGATCGCCTTTAGCAACTTCTAAAATAGTCGCTGCTGTATAGGCGTTATGTGTGGCAAATTGTGGGTAAAGCACGTCACGGGCTTCAAGCATTTTAATTGCACATGCTTTATAGGAAACGTCAGTCGTTGCTTTACGGGTAAATACTGGGTAGTGGTCTAAACCATCTTGTTGAGTGGTTTTGATTTCTGTGTCCCAATATGCACCTTTTACTAAACGTACCATTAACTTGCGACCAACACGGGTAGCAAGATCAGTTAGCCATTCAATAACAAAAATCGCACGCTTTTGATAAGCCTGTACTGCTAAGCCAAAGCCATTCCAACCTGCTAGGTCTTCATCGCTAAATACCGCTTCAATAACATCGAGTGAAATATCTAAACGATCAGCTTCTTCAGCATCAACGGTAAAGCCGATATCATAACTTTTAGCAACAAGCGCCAGCTCTTTAAGCTTAGGCACAATCTCTTCCATTACACGTTCTTTATGAGTGAACTCATAGCGAGGGTGAATTGCAGAGAGTTTTACAGAAATACCTGGACTCTTAATTGGGCCACGGCCATTTGCTGCTTTACCAATCGAGTGAATCGCATTTAAATAACTTTGATAATAACGCTCAGCATCTTTCATAGTGCGTGCGCCTTCACCTAGCATATCGTATGAATACACATAGCCTTTACGCTCGGTTTCTGCTGCACGTTCAATCGCTTCGTCAATGGTACGGCCCATAACGAATTGCTTACCCATGATCTTCATCGCAAAGTTCACAGACTTACGAATTACTGGCTCACCTAAACGGCCAATGGTTTTTTTCAACACGCCAAATTGCTGTTCTTTGGTTTTGTCTGTGTAGTTAACCATTTTACCGGTAACCAGAAGACCCCAAGACGATGCATTAACAAATAAAGAGTCGCTGCTGCCTAAATGTGAGCTCCAGTCGCCTTTTGCTAACTTGTCGCGGATAAGGGTATCTTGAGTTGCTTTATCTGGCACACGAAGCAAGGCTTCTGCCAAACACATTAGTACCACACCTTCTTCACTCGAAAGTGAAAATTCATTTAAAAGTGCATCAACACCGCTTTGACCATCTTGATCTTTACGAATATTGTGAACTATTTGACGCGCACGTTCCCATGCACGACTACGGGCTTTAACGCCTACTTCGGCAAGGGGTAAAATATGATCAATTACTGCATTTTCGTCAATGCGGTAAAAGTCACGGATTTTTTTGTCGAATTGGACACGTTGTAGTCAAATCGCCGTTGAATAACATAAGTAACCTCAAAAGTGTGGAGTCTTGCAGCTAAAAAAGTTTGCTGCTCGATTATCATGTTGTTTAATGCGTGCATTCTAATTAAATTCCAGCAGAATATGCTGGTTAAATTTCCCGATTTACGATAATTTACAGGGCATACCTTAAACTTATCCGCATAAAATTCTGTTATGACAAGTCCCAATAGATTACGCCTGCTTGATCGTATCGATTTAGCAATTTTAGACGTTCTGCAAAAAAACGGCAGAATTTCTAATGTTAACCTCGCAAAGCAGGTTAACTTAAGCCCTAGCCCGTGCTTAGACCGTGTCAAACGACTTGAGCAAGAAGGCTATATAGAAGGTTATTTTGCAAAGCTTAGCGAAGCAAAACTTAATCAGAGCTTATTAGCGCACGTACAGGTGTCATTAGTAACATCGAATACGGCTGTATTTAAAGTGTTCCGTGAACATATCTTAAAAATAGATCAGGTTGTTGAATGCGACATGGTCGCTGGTGGCTATGATTATCTTTTAAAAATACGGGTGTCTGATATGGACGAATACCGTCAGGTATTGGGTGATTTAGTCGATATTCCTGGAGTAGGAACCCACCATACCTATATGGTGATTGAAAAGATAAAACAAGATAAAGGCTTGAGGTTGGATTAACCTTTTGTAATGAGTTTATAAATAAAAAAGCACCCGAGGGTGCTTTTTTAGTATCAAATATATGTAGCTATCGCTTATGCCCAACCGTCGTAACGTTTACGACGAGATAATACAATAGTTAAGATAATCCCTAAGAACAAACCAATAAATGCAATTGCGCCACCATAGGTAAGTAATTGACGCTTCTCTTTTGCACCCGCTTGTTGTTTTTGCGTACGTTCAGCATTTAAGGTGCTTTTAAGTTTAGTTATTTGCTCAGACAGCACGGTATTTTGGTCTGTCAGTGTTTGATTTTGCTCTTGTAGTTGTGGCAATTCAATTTGTGCTTGGCGAAGTTGTTCTTGCATTGATGCCATTTCTTCACTCAAAGTACGGTACTGTTGATGAATTCCTGCTGCTTTTGACACAAACTTAGCTTCAACCCAGCCTTCACGCTCTTTATCATCAATAACTTTGATAAAGCCATTTTCTTCTGCTGATAATTGCGTCAACTTTGTACCTGCATCAACTGAGCCAATAATTCGGTAGTTTTTACTCGAACCCGAATGCATAAACGTATATAGGTTATCAACAATATAAGCCGTATTGTCGTCGCTTGCTGCATTGGCTTCTTCAGCGTGGCTTACAAAAGCAACCGCACTTAGTAATAAAGCTAATAAATAATGTTTTAACATCAATCTACCCTGTTAATGTAACCGTGATTGTTACGGCAATTTATTCGTATAAGTATAGAGATAGTATGGATTTAGCACGCCAATAGCAAGGCTGATATTGTAATCGCTTTACATTGGAGAAGGGGAAATCTCACTAAAAAATTTGCATTACAGCTGTGCTTTGTTTATTTTGAGCTCTTATTTATTTTAAAGGTAATCCTCAAGCCTAATGGATACTGAGATAGAACTGAAGTTTTTGGTGTCAGATGCCGTTGTTCCACTGATCCCCGCGTTAATTACTCAATTTGCAAAAACCGTTACAAATAAGCCTTCTCGAAGTTTGCAAAATGCATACTACGATACGCCAAGTCGTGAGCTTAGAGCGCTTGATATTGGTTTTAGAACGCGTTGTTCTGATAGCCAATGTGAGCAAACAATTAAGCTTGCAGGTGAAGTGATGGGGGGCTACATCAACGCCCTGAATATAACTTACCACTTGAGAGCAATCGTCCAGACATTAGCGCTTTTGATAGCAGTATCTGGCCTCATGGTATGCAAGTGAGCGCAATTGCAGCAAACTTATATCCTATTTTCAGTACTAACTTTATTCGCCGTACTTGGTTAATCGAAACCGACAGCGGTGCAAAAATTGAAGTGGTTTTAGACAAAGGAGAAATTTCAGCATCTGGGCAAATGGAACCAATCTGTGAACTTGAAATTGAGTTGGTGGAAGGCAGCCGCGATGAACTCTTTGCCTTAGCTGACAAATTAGTGGCACAAAATAATATCCGCTTAGGTTTATATTCAAAGGCCGCAAGGGGCTACCGTTTAGCGGATGAAAAACCGCTAAAGCCGAGTAAATCTATAGGCTTTGTATCATTGCCTAAAAAGCCAACGCAAGAACAAGCATTAATAGCAGCGATTGGCTTTGGCATTCGTTTTGTGCAAAAGCATGAACAATGTTATTTCAATAAACCAAGTTTAAAAACACTTAAGCGTGTAACAGATGGTATTAGCTTAATTCGCCATACATTTTGGTTGTTTGATGACATCGTTGATAAAAGCACCACTGAATCTTTGCGGGTGGAGTTAAAATGGTTGTTAAGCGAGCTTGCTTGGGTAGAAAACGCTATTCAGTTAAAAACGTATACTTCAAAACGCCACGCTTACTATAAAAAAATAAACAGTGCACCTGAGCTAACTCAAGTCATAAATGACTTAAAAGAGTTACAGCCGAGTATTGATGATATTAATAAACTGTTTCATACCGCACGCTATAACCGACTATTATTAGCTTTAACCACTTGGCTTGTTAATAAGCAATGGCGTAAGAGCTGGAGCCAAGCAGAATATCAAGCTGCTGAGCAACCTGTGGCTGATATTGCAAGCCGATTATTTAATAAAGATTGGCAAGACTTACATCAATTACTACCAGAGCAACAAGCTATTAGCTCTAAAGAGTACTTAAATCTTAGGGCACGTTTAGAAAACAGCCTGCTGAGTGGTAATTGTTTAGGTGCGTTGTACGATAAAGAAGAGCGCAGCGAATTTCGTATTCCTTGGTTAGACATTTCTCATGGGATTTATGAGTTAAGTACGCTGGAATACTTAAAGCAGTTATGTGCGGGACAAGACGACGAAGAGCTTGCAAAAATTCAGCGCTGGCTTGAGAAAAAGTCAGAGTTTTTAGTCGCAGCGATGGAGCAAAGCCGTCAAGCGTCCTTTAAAATTCAGCCTTATTGGCAATAAGCGTTTGTAATAAGCAACGCAAAGGAATGTGAATGCTAACTAAATTACTGTTATTTATTACTGCTTTTTATTGTTTAACTGCGCCAGCTCAGGAAAAACAATGGCAGCTATGGAAGCAGCAAGATGGCGCTAGTATTTCCTATAAAAAGCATGAAAACGGCATATTAGAAGTGCGTGGAAGCATCACAGTACATGGCAGTAGTGCTGATGATTTTATGGCGCTATTGAGTGACACGCAGCAAGCTCCGTTATGGATAGAAAATGTCACCTTTGTTGAAGTGCTGTCTCGGCTCAGTAGTTCAGAAACAATAGTATATACGCAGCTTGATTCGCCGTGGCCGGTTACAGATCGAGATATGGTAAGTTATTCTTGCTATCAACGATTGAGCCCCTCTCAAACACAGTTAATAATTACAGCTTATCCTGATTATAAAGCAGAGGTTAACTCAGTAATTAGAATAAAGGATTTAAAAGCCCGTTGGTTATTAGATGAAAAAAATACCGAACAAGGTCGCAGTTTAACCCTTACCCATGACGTTTATGCAGATCCGGGTGGGGCAATCCCGCATTGGATAAGCAATAAAGTTGGTTTAAAAAGCGCTTTAAAAACCTTACTTAGGTTACGTCAAAAGCTCAATACGAAAGAATACACTCCTGCGCTACAGATAAGTCAAGCAGGAGATTGTGCTTAAGGTATTTTGCATTGAGTTCGGGTTATATTGAATTAATAATAAGCTTTTTATTGTTGATGATTAATAAACCGGTAAAATCGACCTTTATCGTTGTTATTCGATTCTGAACAACTTTTGAAAGTTAAGTTTAGATTACGCAAATTTAAGATATAAAAAAATGAATAAACCAGAAATAAACTTAATTAATAAGCCCAACGGCATTGGTCTTGGGCGTATTATTAAAGCAACTAAATGCTCTATTAAAGGCTTTAAAGCAGCGTTTAAAGAAGAGTCAGCTTTTCGAACCGAATTGGCGTTAGGGATTGTGTTATTGCCATTATCATTTTGGTTCGCGCAATCACCACAACATTGGGTAATACTGATTGTTAGCTTTTTATTTTTATTAGTTGTTGAGCTACTTAACTCAGCCATTGAAGCGTTAACCGATAGAGTTGGGGTTGAGTACCACGTACTATCTGGTCGAGCGAAAGACATTGCTTCTGCGGCGGTTAGTTTAGCGTTACTGATATTGATGATCGTTTGGGGGGTCGCTGGGTATGAAAAAGTACTTACATTGATAGGTTAGGAAGTTAGGTAAAACGGCTACGGGCTTCGAATAGATCTTAGCACCGAGTCACTTCTAGCTATTATTTTATAATGACTTCTCTAAAGCGCAGCGCCTCTCAAGCTCTTTGTGAATAAATTACTTAAAGCACATAATCAGCAGACATAAAAAAAGCGCCAAACGGCGCTTTTTTTACATTCACACAAAGGCTGGAATTAAAGGCCAGCAGCGGCGCGAAGTGCGTCAGCTTTATCTGTGCGTTCCCATGGGAATTCATCGCGACCAAAGTGACCATAAGCCGCAGTTGGTTGATAAATAGGACGCTCAAGATCAAGCATTTGAATTAAGCCGTAAGGACGTAAGTCAAAATGTTCACGAATAAGTTCGATTAAACGTGATTCTTCAAGCTTACTTGTACCAAACGTTTCAACACTGATTGACGTAGGCTCTGCAACACCAATAGCGTAAGACACTTGTAGCTCACACTTATCAGCAAGACCAGCCGCTACTACGTTCTTAGCAACGTAACGTGCAGCGTATGCAGCTGAACGGTCAACTTTTGATGGATCTTTACCAGAGAATGCACCACCACCATGGCGTGCCATGCCGCCATAAGTATCAACGATGATTTTACGGCCAGTTAAACCACAGTCACCCATAGGTCCACCAATTACAAAACGGCCCGTTGGGTTGATAAAGAACTTAGTTGCGCTAGTAATTAACTCAGCAGGAAGTACCGGCTTGATAATAGTTTCCATCACCGCTTCTACTAAATCTTTTTGTGAAATGTCTTCACTGTGCTGAGTAGAGAGTACCACAGCATCAATGCCTACTGGCTTGCCGTTTTCGTATGCAAACGTAACCTGTGATTTTGCATCTGGACGTAACCAGTTTAGCTCGCCGCTTTTACGTACTTGCGCTTGGCGCTGTACTAAACGGTGAGAATAAGTGATTGGTGCAGGCATTAGCACTTCAGTTTCGTTACATGCGTAACCAAACATTAGGCCTTGGTCGCCAGCGCCTTGCTCTTCTGGGCTAGTACGGTCAACACCTTGGTTGATGTCAGGTGATTGCTTACCAATCGTGTTTAAAATTGCACATGAGTCTGCATCAAACCCCATGTCTGAATGCGTGTAGCCAATTTCACGCACTGTTTTACGGGTGATCTCTTCAATATCAACCCATGCGCTAGTAGTGATTTCACCACCAACCATCACCATACCGGTTTTTACGTAAGTTTCGCACGCAACACGGGCATGAGAGTCTTGCTCTAGGATAGCATCAAGTACCGCATCAGAGATTTGATCGGCGATTTTATCCGGATGACCTTCAGAAACAGATTCAGAAGTAAATAAATGTTTTGCCATTGTATTTCTGCTCACAAATATTGCGCTTCACAAACGTCGGTATTAGCGCTAAAAAATTAAGGGGCGTATTTTATCTAAAACAAGGTTACTTGCATAGTTTTTTTACGCCTAGACGTCTAAATAAAATTACTAATAACATTTTGTTCTTAAAAAAAATTCATAATGCCCAATTTAATCAGGTTTTTAATTGCACACAGCCCCCACAATAAGTAAGAATGGGTGTTCTTGTTAAACACACAATAACCAGCGCAAATACAGTTAAAGGTAGGAGAATTCATGCCGTCTCGCAAAGAACTTGCAAATGCTATTCGCGTCTTATCAATGGACGCAGTACAACAGGCCAAATCTGGTCACCCTGGAGCCCCTATGGGCATGGCTGATATCGCAGAAGTACTATGGCGCGATTATCTAAATCACAATCCAACGAATCCAGAGTGGGTAGACAGAGATCGATTTATACTCTCAAACGGCCACGGTTCAATGCTTATTTATTCTCTCTTGCACTTAAGTGGTTATGATTTGCCAATTGAGGAAATTAAAAACTTCCGTCAAATGCATTCAAAAACACCGGGTCACCCAGAGTATGGTTATGCACCAGGTATTGAGACTACTACGGGCCCATTAGGTCAAGGGATCACAAATGCGGTAGGTATGGCGATTGCTGAAAAAGCATTAGCGGCACAGTTTAACCGTAAAGGTCACGATATCGTTGATCACTATACTTATACATTCTTAGGTGATGGTTGCCTAATGGAAGGTATTTCTCACGAAGCATGTTCACTTGCAGGTACATTAGGCCTTGGTAAGTTAGTTGCATTTTGGGATGACAACGGTATTTCAATCGACGGTGAAGTGGAAGGTTGGTTTAGCGATGATACACCAGCACGTTTTAAAGCCTACGGCTGGCATGTAGTTAGTGGCGTTGATGGCCATGATTCAGACGCTATCCGTGCAGCCATTGAAGAAGCACGCAGCATCACCGACAAACCAACACTAATTTGTTGTAAAACTGTGATTGGTTACGGTTCACCGAACAAATCAGGTAGCCACGATTGTCACGGCGCACCATTAGGTGAAGACGAAATTAAAGCTGCACGTGAGTTCCTTGGTTGGACCGGTGAAGCATTTGAAATCCCAGCTGATATTTATGCACAATGGGATGGCAAAGAAAAAGGTAAGCAACTTGAAGCGAGCTGGGATGAAAAGTTTGCCGCATACGCAGCAGCACATCCAGAATTAGCAGCAGAGTTCAAACGCCGTACCAGTGGTGAGTTACCAGCTGATTGGAGCGAGAAATCACAAGCGTATATTGAGCAGCTTGACGCAAACCCAGCAAATCCAGCATCACGTAAAGCATCGCAAGATGCATTAAATGCATTTGGCCCATTGTTACCTGAATTTATGGGTGGCTCTGCGGATTTAGCCGGTTCAAACCTAACAATCTGGAAAGGCTCTAAAGGTATCGAAGCAAATGACGCCAGCGGTAACTACATCTATTATGGTGTGCGTGAATTTGGTATGTCTGCGATTATGAATGGTATTGCGCTACACAAGGGCTTTATTCCTTACGGTGCGACTTTCTTAATGTTTATGGAATACGCACGCAACGCTGTACGTATGGCTGCATTAATGAAAGTGCCAAGCATTTTTGTCTATACCCATGATTCAATTGGTTTAGGTGAAGATGGCCCAACTCACCAACCAGTAGAGCAAATTGCTAGCATGCGTTTAACGCCGAACCTAGTTAACTGGCGCCCGTGTGATCAAGTTGAGTCTGCGATTGCTTGGCAACAAGCCATTGAACGTAAAGACGGCCCAACGTCACTTATCTTTACGCGTCAAGGTCTTGCTCAACAAACTCGTTCAGCGCAGCAATTAAGCGACGTGAAAAAAGGTGGTTATGTACTGAGCTGTGATGGCGAGCCAGAGCTTATCTTAATTGCCACAGGCTCAGAGGTGCAATTAGCGCAAGACTCAGCGGCTGAGCTACGTAAGCAAGGTAAAAAAGTACGCGTTGTATCAATGCCATCAACCGATGTGTTTGATGCACAAGACGCTGCATACAAAGAAAGCGTATTACCAGCTGCAGTTTCACGCCGCGTAGCAGTAGAGGCTGGCATTGCAGACTACTGGTATAAATACGTAGGCCTAAACGGCGCAGTAGTAGGTATGACCACCTTTGGTGAGTCTGCACCTGCTAACGAGCTGTTTGAACACTTTGGCTTCACGGTAGAAAACATCGTTAGCAAAGCAAACGAATTGTTTTAATCTTTAACGGTTAAAATTTAAAAGCCCGCACTGTGCTAAACGCAGTGCGGGCTTTTTGTTGGTAGGTTGGGTAGAGCGCAGCGAAACCCAACAGCCTGAGCCGTCAACCAGAACCAAAGCCGTCAGCCATAAGCTTTCAGATCAAAATTATTTGAAGCACAGTGCCAAGGAGAAATCGTAGGAGGGTGCTTCAGCCCCGATTGTTTTGGGAGCTTTATCACCGATTTTATGGCGCTTGCGCCTGATTATTCTTGCCGCTTTTTTCAATTGTTTGTAAGACCTTGTAGGCTTGAAACTTGTTTCGTGCGTTATTTTTATCAAAAGCCTTATGCTTATTTTATAAAATAATGAATTAATACACTTCTTTTTTATAAGGATTAATTAGCTCATTTAGCAATATTTGATTGAAATAGTAGATAGCTGCTTCTAGCTCGCGAGAGTTCATGGGGACAAAATAATTAATTACCCTTAGTAAATCTGAAGCTGTTTTTATTACGCTAGCTAGCTCACTTATGTTATAGCTTCCTATTATGAACCTAAACCCAAAAGGCTCGAAGTCTTTTTGGATTTCATTAATCATTCCTTCTACATATCGTTCAGTTATTTCTTCTTTCTTGACTTCAATGGAATGATTAATGGACTTAATCGCAAATAAAAAGTTTGGAAATTCAATAGGTGGAACTTTGGAGGTAACGTCAAAATTTATTACTTTCTTTGGGGTGTTTTCAGGAAATAAAGCTATGTAAAATATTGATGGGTGGCTTGAGTAATTATTTTGACTTTCAATTGTAATTAATTGTTCTTTCAATGTATCAATAATGTATTCTCTATGCTGAATGAAAATTGAAAAATTGTCTTTACTTTCAACTTGTTTTATTTGTCTCTCCGTTTGAGTAATTTTATACCACAAACCAAAAACACCTGTTACTGAAATTAATACTTTAAAAAGTTCTATAGCTAGTGAGAAGGTATTTGTGATATTTGACCAATTTTCTGGCTTTGAATGAGAAAAAGATAATTGAGGGTAAGTGAAAATAATTTGGGAAATTACTAAAAGAGTTGGAAGAAAAAAAGTTAAAAAACTTAGGTATATTAATGTCTTAAAAAATTTTGAGTTTTCTTTGTTATTTATTACCATTAAGCTTTAATCCTTAAAAAGTAGGCCTGTTAAATATTACAAATTAAAGTATCACACAAAAGTATCGAAAATCTTCTTAAAACCTGAACTATAAAAAGGCTGTGCCTTGCCTTCTCTATCTCTGTTTAATCATTTATTTAAACGAAAACCACTTGACGCGCTAAAGCACGACCTACACTGGTAGCCCGAAGCCCGAAGCCCGAAGCCCGAAGCCCGAAGCCCGAAGCCCGAAGCCCGAAGCCCGAAGCCAAATGAACTTTTTTCACATCACTACACTTGCAAGCCTTAGATGTATCAGGCACTGTGAACATAATTAAAATTATAAACTTAAATAAACAGGAGTGAGGATGTCTCAGTTTGATAATGTAAGTGTTGTTAAAACAGCAAACGTGTACTTTGACGGTAAAGTTTCAAGCCGTACGGTAATTTTTGCAGATGGCAGCACCAAAACATTAGGCTTTATGCAAGCGGGTGAGTTTGAATTCGCCACTAGCAAAAAAGAATTAATGGAACTCAATGGCGGTCAGTGGCAAGTTTTACTACCAGGCGAGAGCGAATGGAAAACAATGTCAGCAGGTGAGTCATTTAACGTTGATGCGAACGTTACTTTCCAAGTAAAAGTGGCTGATTTTGCCGATTACTGTTGTTCGTACACTTAATATACAAAATCAACAATCGCGCTGAAAGCCCCGCATCATGCGGGGTTTTGCATATTTAATGTCCTCAAATTGATCTTAATCACCTTTAATAACAAATAAATATCATATTTCTGAGTTTTCTGCTTGTGTTAATTCAAATAGCCCCCAATACTAGAGTTGAGGTAACAAAAAAAAAGGATACCCTATGAAAATTAATCTTTCTGGTCACCATGTTGACGTTACTGACTCTATTAGAGAACACATCAACGAAAAGTTTTCAAAAATTGCGAGCCATTTTCCATCTCTGATCGCACTCGATATTATTCTTTCAAAAGAGCATCATAAGCTCCAAGCAGAAATTAGCACTATTTATGAAGGCGCGCGTTTATCAGTAAAAGGTGAAGATGAAGTTCTTTATCCTGCAATTAAAAACGCGGCTAAAAAACTCGATGCGGCACTAAAACATCGTAAAGGACAAATTAAAGCGAACCTACACGAAAAACCAGTGAGTACCACACCTGAAATTGCTCACGAAAAAGTTCAAGAAATGGACTTGCGTTAAAAAATAAAGGCGCTAGGTTCTAGGTAACTAGGATCTAGCGAACCGTTTAATCTTCCACTAATTTTCTCACTTTCAATCCTCAGTAAAACGCTGTAACTTGCTTATTAATAAAAGCAATATAGTAAGCACACACATGCAATCAGTAGTATCAACTTGGCAAACCCGTTTAAACGCACTTGGCCCCGGTATTTTAATGGCTACAGCGGCAATTGGTGGTTCTCATTTAGTAGCATCAACGCAAGCAGGGGCAATCTTTGGCTGGCAGTTATTTTGGCTAATTGTGGTGGTAAACATTCTTAAATATCCGTTTTTTCGCTTTGGTATAGAGTACACGCTAGCTACTAAAAAAGCCTGGTGGAAGGCTATCAAAGTAAAGGACCGTGGTTTTTTTACAGTTTTATTGGTTTGAATATAATTGCTGCGGTGGTGAATACCGCGGGGGTTTTATTGTTAACGGCAAGCTTACTGCATTATGCGCTGCCTGTTAGTATTTCAGTGACCTTATTATGTTGGTCAATACTAACCGTGTGTTTAGTTATTTTATTACTTGGCCATTTTAAAGCGCTCGATAACGTCGCAAAGGCTATTATGGGGCTACTTACACTAGCAACCGTAATTGCCCTCGCGATTGCATTTAGTAACGGCCCAATGGCACCTGCTGATTATATTGGCCCGTCACCGTACGAGCTTGCTATGCTGGGTTTTATAGTGGCGTTAATGGGCTGGATGCCAGCACCGATTGAAATTTCAGCATTAAGCTCATTGTGGCTTAAAGAAAAACAAAGCCAACAAACGGTAACGAGAACGCAGGGGTTATTTGATTTTAATTTGGGTTACTGGTTAACCGCAGGGCTGGCATTAGTATTCTTTTCACTCGGTGTGTTAGTGCAATACGGACAAAGCGCAAATATAGAGCTAGGCGGCGTGGCGTTTGCAAAGCAGCTGATTGATATGTACGCCTTCACAATCGGCGAGTGGGCAAGGCCACTAGTATCGATTATCGCCTTTTTATGTATGTTTGGTACTACTTTAACTGTGCTAGACGGTTATGCCCGAACACTTAACGAATCACACAAGTTATTAGGCTTTAAGCAAAGTAAACACAGCCTAAATATCTGGCTAATACTGCAATCACTCGCAGGCATGGCGGTGATCTTGTTTTTTAAATCAGCCCTCGGCCCCATGCTTACTTTTGCCATGACACTTGCCTTTGTCACCACCCCCGTTTTTGCATGGCTAAACTTTAGCCTAGTGCGCTCAGAGCCCAGTATTCAGCATTCTAAATTGGTGCGAACACTGAGTTGGGTTGGTTTGGTTTATTTGGTTGGTTTTGCATTGGTGTTTTTGGGTTGGAAGTTGGTTTAATTAAGTTAGCGAGCTTGAGAGAGTAAAGTTAGCGAGAGTAGAGTAGAGCAATAATCGCTAACTTGAAAAGTGTACGCTATCTGCGTATACTTTTACATATGAAAAGTCTATTTGTTGAATCAAGTATATTCGAAAAGTACCGTGAGCTGTACTTGAGTGATGACGAGTATCGTTTATTTCAAGCAGAACTAATGATTAACCCCAAACAAGGTGATGTAATTCAAGGTACTGGAGGGTTACGTAAAGTTCGAGTTGCGAGCAAAGGTAAGGGCAAGCGTGGCGGTTCAAGAATTATATATTACTATTTAGACGAAAAAAGACGTTTTTACCTACTCACTATTTACGGTAAAAGCGAAATGACAGATTTAACAGCAGTTCAAAAAAAGCAGTTAAAAGAGTTCTTAGAGGTATGGCGCAATGAGCAATCGTGATTTATTTTCAGAGCTAACTACAGCTCTTGTTGATGCTAAAGCACATTCACAAGGTAAACTTACGTTACGTACACATGCTGTGAGTGATATAGATGAACTCGCCATTTCACCCGATGAAATCATCAAAATTCGCGAAACGTTTAATATGTCGCGCGGGGTATTTGCAAACTTGCTACATACATCAGCAAGAACGCTCGAAAACTGGGAACAAGGCCGCAGCGCGCCCAATGGTCAAGCTATTACTTTATTAAAACTGGTGCAGCGCCATCCTGAAACTTTAAATCATATAGCTGAGCTGTGAGTTGGTATTTCTAGTACCTAGCCCCTATAACCTCGTATCTATGTTAATTCTCTAATCGCATTACTAATTCCATCCAAGCTCAATGGGTACATGCGGTTATCCATCAGCTGTTTGATAAAATCAATTGATTGATAGTAACGCCAGTGTTCAACCGGTTGTGGGTTAAGCCACGCGACTTTATCAAAGTGATTGGTGATGCGGTTTAACCAGGCACTGCCGGGCTCTTCGTTGTAGTGCTCTACTGAGCCGCCGGGGTAGGCGATTTCATAGGGGCCCATGGTGGCGTCGCCAACAAAGATCACTTTATAGTCACTGGTGAATTTGTTGATCAGCGTCATGGTGTCGATGACGTTTGAATGGCGGCGTTGGTTGTCTTGCCAAACATGCTCGTATAAGCAGTTATGAAAGTAGTAAAACTCTAGGTGTTTAAACTCGCTATGGGCAGCGCTAAATAGTTCTTCACAGGTGTGAATGTAGTCATCCATTGAGCCGCCAATATCAAACAGCATTAACACTTTTACCGCGTTGTGACGCTCAGGGGCCATTTTTACATCCAGCATGCCGCCTTGTTTAGCGGTCGCGCGAATGGTCTCGTCTAAATCTAACGTATCACTTGCGCCAGTGCGGGCAAATTTACGTAGCTTTTTAAGCGCAAGCTTTATGGTACGCGAGCCTATTTCACGATCTGAATCTAAATTACGGTATTCACGTTTATCCCATACTTTTACCGCACGGCGGTTGCGGTTACCGTCTTGACCGATGCGCACGCCCTCAGGGTTGTAGCCATAAGCACCAAAAGGTGATGTACCACCGGTGCCTACCCATTTATTACCGCCAGCGTGGCGTTTTTGTTGTTCTTCTAGGCGCTCTTTTAGGGTTTTCATTAGTTCATCAAGGCCACCCATGGCTTTGAGTTGTGCTTTTTCTTCATCGCTTAGGTGTTTTTCAAACTCTTTGCGTAGCCACTCATTGGGTAAGTCATGTTGCTGTTTTAAGCTTTCGAGTAAGTCGAGGTCGGCAATGCCGCTAAAGTAATCAGCAAAGGCTTTATCAAAACGGTCAAAGTGGGTTTCGTCTTTAACCATAATGGTACGGGCTAAATAGTAAAACCCGTCAACATCGGCAAATACCGCGCCTTTTTTGAGTGCGTTGATTAAATCAAGGAGCTCACGCATGCTCACAGGCAAGCGATATTCACGTAATTTGAAGAAAAACGCAATCAACATCTTAACGGCGGCTCATAAAGGCAAGTTTTTCGATTAGGCTGATATCTTGCTCATTTTTTAATAGCGCACCAAACATCGGCATCAAACCGCCTTTTTGGCTTTTGTCATGCAAGGTCTTAGCATCGATATCTTCGGCCATTAATAGTTTAAGCCAATCGAGTAGTTCGCTGGTGGAAGGTTTTTTCTTAATGCCGTTAACTTCGCGTAGGCCAAAAAATACTTCCAGTGCTTGGCGTACTAAATCTTGCTTAACGTGAGGGTGATGTACGTCGACAATTTGCTGCATTTCGTCACTTGATGGAAAGTCAATGTAATGGAAAAAGCAGCGGCGTAAAAATGCATCTGGCAGTTCTTTTTCGTTGTTTGAGGTGATGATCACAATAGGGCGCTGTTTAGCAACTACGCGCTCGCCGGTTTCATAAACATGAAACTCCATTTTATCAAGTTCAAGCAATAAATCGTTCGGGAATTCGATGTCGGCTTTGTCGATTTCATCAATCAACAATACCGGGCGTTTGTTATTCTGCTCGCCGTAGGTAAAGGCTTGCCAAAGCTTACCTTTAACAATGTAATTGCCGATGTCGTGCACACGCTCATCACCGAGTTGGCTATCACGTAGACGTGACACCGCATCGTACTCGTATAAGCCTTGCTGTGCTTTGGTGGTCGATTTGATATGCCACTGTATCAGTGTGGTGTCTAAACTTTTCGCCAGCTCTTCGGCCAACATGGTTTTACCTGTGCCAGGTTCGCCTTTTATTAGCAATGGCTTTTCAAGCAAAATTGCCGCATTAACCGCTTGTTTTAACGAATTACTTGCGATGTAGTTATCTGTAGAATTAAATTGCACGGTAATACCTTATCTGGTCTGAGCAGTAATGATTTTAATCATGATGCCATAACTATTCGGCATCGCCAAGGTAAGCAAAGCGGGGGATAGTTTGACCGTCTTTTTCCACGGTTTCTAAAAACATACTCAATGGACGCGCCCAAATGCCAAATTCGCCATAGAGGGCTTGGTAAATAACCAGTTGTTCTTGCGTCTCGCTGTGGGTGGCAACATGGAGCACTTTATATTGCGGACCTTTGTAGTGTTGGTATAAGCCTGATTTGAGGGAAAGTGGTTTTATTGCTGTAGTCATGTTTTGATCTCTTGTATAATTTGCGCTTGCACTTTTAATGCTAACTAATTTGCCACTATTATGAACTATATACCGTTAGATGATTACAAAAAAGCGTGGGTTTTTCGCCACCAAGATGCGCCTGTTTCAGAGCAAGATCTTGCTTTAATTAAGCCTATGAGTCATGAACGTGCCGCTGTACTTTGGAGCACTATGGTGAGCCGAGAGCACGACCACCCAGACTTTTTTGATAAAACAGATTGGTGTGGTAAAGACGAAAGCTTTACACAAACTGTGCACTGGGAAGCAGCCTGGGAAGAAGGGGCAGAGCTACCACCTGAAGAAATTTTAGCGCACTTAGATTGGCAGGCAAATACGACTGTGTATTTTTGTATGGCGCGAGATAACATTATTGAAACCAGTTTTGCGGTATTTAAACGTAACTGGCAGAACTTTATGTTTTTAGCAGACGGCAGTTTATTACTTGGTAAAAAACGTGATGCTGTTGTGCAGTTTTTAGAAAACGGTGATGCAAAGCTGGGTAATAAGCCTGCTTAGACGCTTAAAAAGCGGTCAATACTATGCTATAAAATAAACACCTAGGTGTATTGAGTAGAAGCGTTGACTGCGAGTAACCCTGATCAACAAGTTGATATTTGGCAATCTGATGCACAACGTGTGTTGTATGCTCAACTATGCAATGCGTTTTATGCTCGTGAAATAACTCGATTAGTTAGCGAACCTAGTGAACAGCGCCTACGCGCGATATTAAAAAGTTTACCTTACTATATTGAACGTGCAGCCACTCGTGTGGTGAATGGTCAGGTCCCTTTTGTGCTTGATCCACAAAATGGTAGTTGGTTAGATAAACAAAAGGCCAAACCACCTAGCCAAGATGATCTTGCCGATTTTTATTCCCGCTATAAAAAATTAGGCTTAATTGTGCCGTTATTACTCGATAACGCCAATCAAACTCGGGTAGCAATAGACAGTATCGACCAAGTAAGCGACAATAAACTTCATTGTAATGAACATGGTTGGTTTGATTGCCAAGGTAGGTCGCTTGAAGGGCAAACTGCGTTACTATTAAAACCAACAAAAGCAACGATGAGCGCTGCTTGTTGTGGCCACCAGTGGCGTTTTAATAAGCGATGCAGCTCCGCGTGTGTTGTCGTTGAGAGAAATGCTGCTAGCTAGTAATATTAACTGGCGTAATTTAAAGCGCACTCATGTTCAGTAAAACTTAACATCAGTTGTCTTCTAATGTGTATTTTTAACTTAAACTGATAAAGCAACAACCAAGGAGTGTTTAATGCGGCTGTTTCAATTTGCGCTACTTTGTTTAGCGTTGTTTGTACAATACCGATTGTGGTTTGGTCACAATGGTGTGCAAGATTATAGTCGATTAAAATCAGCGGTTACTTCCCACCAAGACACTAATGCCAACTTAATAAAGCGCAATAAAGTACTTAAAGCTGATATTGAAGACTTAAAATTAGGTCAAGAAGGCGTTGAAGAGCGCGCTCGTAACGAATTAGGAATGATCAAGCCAGGTGAGACATTTATACGTGTGTTACCTGGACAACAACTCAATGAAAAATAAACATACAATCGCTGCTATTGTCCCTGCCGCTGGTGTAGGTAGTCGGATGAAACATAGCGCGCCAAAACAATACATAACTCTGGCCGGGAAAACTATTTTAGAGCATACATTAGCTAAGTTGGCTAAGCTTTCACAGCTCGATAAAATAATTGTGGTGGTTAGTGATGATGACCCCTTTTACGAACAGATACCCCAGATGGACAAGCGAATCGTTCGAGCCTGTGGTGGTAAAGAGCGTGCTGATTCAGTACTAAATGGGTTATTAACCTTGCATGCTGATCCACCTGATTGGGTGTTAGTGCATGATGCTGCTAGACCGTTAGTTAATACAACTGATATCGAACACTTGATACAGCAATGCCTAAGCGCTGATGAAGGTGGCATTTTAGCGACTAAGGTCAAAGACACAATAAAGCGTGGTGATACCCACAGTGAACAAACGGTGCCACGAGATGACTTATGGCAGGCATTGACGCCACAATTTTTTAAATACACAGATTTAACGAACGCACTACAAGGTGCATTGGCACAGCAAGTAGCAATCACCGATGAAGCATCAGCTATTGAGTGGGCGAAAAAACCAGTCAAGTTAGTGCCTGGGCGCAGCGATAATATAAAAATAACCACACCAGAAGATTTAGATTTAGCCCACTTTTTACTCCAAAAACAACACAGCGAGAACGCATCATGATTAGAATTGGCCATGGCTTTGATGTTCATAAATTTGGCGGCGAAGGCCCGTTAACTATTTGTGGTGAAAAAATAGCTTACCCACAAGGGTTTTTAGCCCATTCCGATGGTGATGTGGCAATTCATGCATTGTGTGATGCGATTTTAGGTTCGCTTGCGATGGGGGATATTGGTAAACACTTTCCTGATACTGCCAGTGAATATAAAAATATCGACAGCCGTATTTTATTACGCCATGTAGTTGATTTAGCTAAGCAGCAAGGCTATGTACTCGGTAATGCTGATGTAACGATTGTGGCACAAGCGCCAAAAATGTTGCCTCATATACAAGCTATGCGTGAAAACTTAGCCGCCGATTTAAAGGCCGAGCTGAGTCAGGTTAATGTTAAAGCCACTACGACTGAGAAGTTAGGATTTGAAGGACGTAAAGAAGGCATTTCAAGCCATGCGGTTGTGATCATGAGTAAGCTCTCAGTATGAGTGAATTAAATTATTTGTATGGTAAGCCATTATCTCAAGCGGACTTTAAAACCACGGCTGAAGACTTCATGGTTGATGAAGACCTTGGCATTGAATTTACTGGCAGTGGTGAACATGTATGTTTGCAAGTCGTAAAAAAAGGCGAAAACACCCAATACGTTGCTAAGTTACTGGCGCAAAAAGCGGGGATTTCTCCTCGTGATGTCAGTTATGCGGGCATGAAAGATCGCCACGGCGTGTGCAGCCAATGGTTTAGCGTGCCAGTGCCAATAAAAAAAGAGATTGATTTTACCGAGCTTAATAGTGACTCGGTATTTATAGTTTCTCAGCAACGACACAATCGTAAACTACGTACGGGATGCCATAGGGGTAATAAATTTACAATTACTCTGCGCAATGTCACACAGCCGTTAGATATTCTTTGTAGAATTAATGCCGTTCGTGCCGGCGTACCTAACTATTTTGGTGAGCAACGCTTTGGTCATGGCGGGCATAACCTTGATATGGCAAAGCGCATGTTTGCTGGCGAGCGTATTCGTGATAAAAAATTACGTGGCTTGGTTATTTCAGCGGCTCGCTCCTATGTGTTTAATCAAATCGTTAATTTACGTGTTGCCGAGCATGGCCTAGCTAAAACCATGCACCGTGAAGTGTTTATGCTCAGTGGCAGTAACGCCTTTTTTGAAGACGCCATTAGCGATGAAAACATTGCTCGGCTTGCCTCTGGCGACATTATGATGTCGGCACCTATGGTAGGTAAAAGCGAAAAAGGCTTAACAGAGCAAGAGAGAATATGGCTAGAACCGTACCAACAATGGTGTGAAGGGCTTGGTGAGCTTGGTCTTAAAAATGAACGCAGAATGTTACGTTTAATACCACAAGATTTAGCGGTAGAAACTATAGATGAAACCACGATAAAATTAAGCTTTGGTTTACCTAAAGGCACCTTTGCAACCGCGCTGTTACGTGAGCTGGTGGATTACACCGATGCGAGCCCCAAATTACACAAAGAAAAGGACGCGTAAATGAAAATTTTATTGAGTAATGATGATGGTGTAAACGCGAAAGGAATTGCCGTACTTTATCAAGCTTTAACACAAATTGCTGATGTCACTTTAGTGGCACCTGATCGTAATTGCAGTGGTGCAAGTAATTCTTTAACGCTGATGAACCCTCTGCGTGCGACCAAGCTTGAAAATGGTTTTATATCAGTAAACGGCACACCAACAGATTGCGTGCATTTAGGTGTTAATGAGTTGCTAGATGAAAAGCCAGACTTAGTTGTTGCAGGTATTAACCACGGTGCTAATTTAGGGGATGATACACTTTATTCTGGTACGGTTGCGGCTGCAACCGAAGGTCGCCATTTAGGCTTGCCTGCAGTGGCTGTGTCGTTATGCTCAAAAGAAGGTAACTACTTTGAAACCGCGGCTGCGGTGGCTGTTAGTATTATCAAAGAGCTTACTTCGCATCCATTACCAAAAGATCAAATCATAAATATTAATGTACCAGATATTCCATTGAGTGAGCTAAAAGGTGTTCAGGTAACCCGCTTAGGTGCTCGGCACAAGGCTGAAACCATGACCAAGCAACAAGATCCTTGGGGCAGAGATATATACTGGTATGGCACGCTGGGTGCTGAAAGTGATGCCGGCAATGGCACCGATTTTTATGCCATCAATAATGGGTATGCATCAGTTACACCTTTAAGTGTTGATATGACCGCTAAAGAAAGCATACAAGCGGTTGGTGATTGGCTTAAAACAATGGAGATCAATGGTGCTGTCTAATTATACTCGCAGTGCGCAGGCTCTGGCTGATTTATTAGCGCGAGAAGGAGTTGAGGATAGGCAGGTTCTCGATGCGATTGCTGCTATTCCTAGGCATATATTTATCGACGATGTACTAAAGCATAAAGCTTATCAAAATACAGCATTGCCAATAGGGCAAGGACAAACTATTTCACAGCCTTATATAGTTGCCCGCATGACAGAATTACTGCGCTTGGCAGGGGTTCGTGATAAAGTTCTTGAAATTGGTACAGGTTCGGGTTATCAGACTGCAATACTGGCAAAAAACCTTTACCAAAGTATGTTCCGTTGAACGTATAAAGGCGCTGCAGTGGCAAGCCAAAAGGCGATTACATAACCTTGATTTATACAATGTAACAATGAAACACGGAGATGGCTGGCAAGGCTGGCAATCACAAGCTCCGTTTCAAGGGATTATTGTAACCGCAGCTGCATCACACGTGCCACAAGCATTACTTGATCAACTTGCCGATGGGGGAGTAATGATTGCGCCAATTGGTAATGACCAACAGCAACTAGTTATGGTTGTTAGAGAAGATAATAAATTTACCCAACATGTAATTGCACCAGTGAGATTTGTTCCACTCGTCCCTGGTGATATTGAATAGGAAGTCACTTTGAAATTGTTTACTAAGTTATACGATATGGCATTAGTGTGGGCTAAACATCGCCATGCAGAGCGTTATTTAGCCGGAATGAGTTTTGCTGAATCTGTTTTTTTTCCGGTCCCGCCTGATGTAATGTTAGCACCTATGGCACTTGCGCAACCTAGCAAAGCTTGGCGTTTTGCCAGCTTTACTACGATTGCATCTGTGATTGGTGGTGTTTTAGGTTATTTGTTGGGGTTTTGGTTATTTGAGCCCGTTGTCGAACCGCTTATCAGCCAAATGGGTTGGCAAGATAAGTTTGATATCGCCCTTGAGTGGTTTAAAAACTACGGTGTTTGGGTGGTATTTTTGGCTGGTTTCTCACCCATTCCCTATAAAGTGTTCACCATAGGTGCGGGGCTTTTACATATGGCCTTTTTACCATTTTTATTAGCGTCTGCTATTGGTCGCGGTGCCCGGTTCTTTTTAGTGGCAGCGCTAATGAAGTGGGGTGGTGTGAAAATGGAGCAAAAATTACGTCAATACGTTGAAGCACTTGGCTGGGGCTTAGTCATTTTAATCGTCGTTGCTTACTTTTTCTTACGTTAACCGCTAAAAGTTACAACTTTTGAAATTAAGGGTAAAGCACCATGAATAAACAATATGTGTTCTATGTTACTTTATTTATGAGTGTTTTGCTCAGCGCCTGTTCTTCTCGTCAAGCCCCTGCACCAGTTAGTAGTTTGGATACAAGTGTTAAACCATACACCAGCAGAATAAATATAAATGGAGATAAGTACACCGTTAAAAAGGGAGATACGCTTTACTCTATTGCATTTAGTGCCCGCCAAGATTTTCGAACCTTAGCAAAAAATAATGCTATACCAGCCCCTTACATTATTCATCCTGGTCAAGTTATCTCTTTTACGCGTGTTACAGAAAAAAATAAAAAGCAGGCAAAATATACGAATTCGAGCAAAAAGTCTACAGAATCGAAACAAAAAAATAACAAAAAATTAAAAAAAGAGCTTGATCAGCCAAAACAACGAGAGTATGTTCAAAAACAAGCCAGTAAAAAAGTTAGTAATACTAGTCAGTTAAACCCAAGAAAGGTACGTTGGTTTTGGCCCGCTAAAGGTAAAGTAACACAACGTTTTTCGACTAGGGAAAATGGGTATAAAGGGCTACAAATTACTAACAAAAAAGGGTCGTCTGTTTTAGCAGCAGCACAAGGGACCGTGGTATATGCGGGTAACGCACTTCGAGGATATGGTAATTTAATCATTTTGAAACATAATGATGATTACCTTAGTGCCTATGCACACAATTCGAAGCTGTTAGTTAAAGAGAAACAGAATGTGAAAGCAGGGCAAAAAATAGCAGAGGTTGGCAGTTCAGATTCTGATGTTACGGCATTGCGTTTTGAGATCCGTTATAGAGGAAAAGCTGTTAATCCCCAAAAATACTTGCCTTAGCTATCGGGTATTGACACCAGTGATTGAATAATCACTTATTTGCTTGAGGGTACGCTAATGGGTAACACAGCAAAAGTAGAAAAAACGAAGTCCGCGGCTGATGAAAAATTTGATGATGTAGTAGTCGAAGAGGCTGCAGCATTATTAGAGGAAGTCGATAAAGAAGATGATATATTCGCTAAAGAGGAGGTAACCAAAAATTTAGACGCCACTCAATTGTATTTAGGTGAAATTGGATTCTCTCCTTTATTGAGTGCTGAAGAAGAAGTGTTTTTTGCCCGCAAAGCGTTAAAAGGCTGTGAAGCATCCCGCAAACGCATGATTGAAAGTAACCTACGTTTAGTTGTAAAAATAGCCCGTCGCTATAATAACCGTGGTCTTGCATTACTTGATTTAATTGAAGAAGGTAACTTAGGACTTATTCGCGCTGTTGAAAAGTTTGATCCCGAACGTGGCTTTAGATTCTCAACCTATGCTACTTGGTGGATCCGTCAGACTATTGAGCGTGCGATTATGAATCAAACGCGTACCATTCGCTTACCTATCCATGTAGTCAAAGAATTAAATGTATACCTACGTACAGCGAGAGAACTGACACAAAAACTTGACCATGAGCCAACCGCTGAAGAAATTGCAGAGTGTTTAGATAGACCGGTTGAAGACGTCACAAAAATGCTGCGTCTAAACGAAAAAATCACCTCAGTCGATACACCAATTGGTGGCGAAAACGATAAAGCATTACTTGATATTATCGCAGATGAAAAAGGTTTTAGCCCTGAAGGCGAAGTACAAAACAATGATATTAATAAGCATATTGTAGATTGGTTAGGTGAACTTAATCCTAAACAACGTGAAGTATTAGCTCGTCGCTTTGGTTTACTTGGTTATGAGCCATCAACGCTGGAAGATGTAGGTCGTGAGATTGGCTTAACGCGTGAGCGAGTTCGCCAAATTCAAGTTGAAGCATTACGCCGACTTAAAGACATTTTGCAACACGAAGGGTTAAGTACAGATAGTTTATTTGATCAGTTTTCGTAAATATCTAAATATTAAGACATGAATTAAAAAGCCGAAGCGATTATCGCTTCGGCTTTTTAATATCTGCAATTACTACAACAGTGCTTTTAATTTATACAGTAAATCTTGCGCTTGGCGCGGGCTTAAATTATCCAAATCGATTTCAGCCAGCTGAGTTTCTACCTCACTCGGTTCGCTTTCAAATAATGATGCTTGTTGCGTGTTTATATCTGCGGTAACAGGTTGATGGTTTTCGAGCATCTTTAGCTTTTGCTTAGCCTGTTTTATAACTGCTTTTGGCACACCAGCTAATGCTGCAACTTGTAAACCAAAGCTTTTACTCGCCGCGCCATCAAGTACTGTGTGCATAAACGCGATAGTGTCATTGTGCTCAATCGCATCTAAATGCACATTTACCAGCCCCGTTTGTTGCTCGGCCAGCTCGGTCAGTTCAAAGTAATGAGTGGCAAACAGTGTTTTTGCTGCGATTTTTGATGCTAAGTGATCAGCGGTTGCATAGGCGAGTGATAGGCCATCATAGGTACTTGTACCGCGGCCTATTTCATCCATTAATACCAGTGATTGCGTGGTTGCATTGTTTAGAATTGTTGCGGTTTCGGTCATCTCAACCATAAAAGTTGAGCGGCCAGAGGCTAAATCATCGCTGGCACCGATGCGAGTGAATATTCGGTCAATATTACCAATCTTTGCACTATCAGCTGGTACATAGCTGCCAATATGCGCCATTAACACAATCAGTGCAGTTTGGCGCATATAGGTTGATTTACCACCCATATTTGGCCCTGTGATGATCAGCATTTTACGCTGAGCATTAAGTTCTACCGGGTTGGCGATGAATGGGTCTTTCATGACTTGCTCAACCACAGGATGACGCCCTTGTTTGATACTTATATCGTCGTTATCACATAGCTGCGGTTTGGCATAATTAAGAGCTATTGCACGCTCAGCTAAATTATTAAGTACGTCTAAATCAGCAAGGGCTGCAGCCATTGTTTGCAGTTGCTCTATGTGTGGCGCAATATACTCAAAAAGCTGTTCATACAATTGTTTTTCAAGCGCTAGAGCTTTTGACTGACTACCAAGTACTTTATCTTCGTGCTCTTTTAGCTCAGGAATAATGTAGCGTTCGTTGTTTTTAAGCGTTTGACGACGAATATAATCTGCTGGCACTAAATGCGAGTTGGCACGGCTTACTTCGATAAAAAAGCCATGCACTTTGTTGTAGCCTATTTTAAGGGTACTAATGCCTGTTCGTTCACGTTCACGTTGTTCTAATTGATCAAGCACATCAGTGGCACCTTGGCTAAGTGCGCGCCATTCGTCTAATTCGCTATTGTAGCCTGGAGCAATAACTCCCCCGTCACGAATCAGTACTGGTGGATTATCAATAACCGCACGTTCTAATAAATCTTGCAGTTCAGGTAAAGCTGCAGAGTCGGCAATAATTTGTGCAATTCGAGAATCATTGGCATCATTAAGAAGCGCATGTAATGGGACTAAAGCTTGTAATGCACAGCGCAGGCGAGTTAGATCGCGAGGTCTTGCAGTCCATAATGCTAAGCGTGCTATAACACGCTCTATATCGCCTATTTGCTTAAGTGATTCATGGAGTTCACCACATAATTGCGCATCGATTATGGCACTAATAGCATTAAGGCGTGCATTAAGTTCGGGTTTTGAGCGAATAGGAGTGTGAATGCGACGCTTTAGTAACCGTGATCCCATCGCTGTTGCGGTTTTATCTAGTACTTGTGCAAGGGTATTTTCGTACCCGCCTGATAAATTAACGGTTAGTTCTAAGTTTTTCCGGGTGGCAGCATCTAAAATTACCGCATGTTCGTTATGTTCAAGGGTGATCGCACGAATATGAGGCAGGGCAATCCGTTGCGTGTCTTTAACGTATTGCATTAGGCAACCGGCAGCTACTAACGCCGCTTTGGCTTTATCAACCCCAAAGCCGACTAAATCTTTAGTGCCAAATTGATCGCATAAAAGGTGTTGCGCTGTATCGAGATCAAACTCCCACTCAGGACGACGGCGAATGCCTTTAATTTGCTCTATTAAATGTACGTTAGTAAAATCTTCACTGTAGAGTAATTCGGCTGGCGCTAAACGTTGCAGTGTTGAGCTAAAAGCTTCATCGGTATTTACTTCAACAATATTAAAACGCCCAGAATTGATATCTAAATAGGCAATTCCGTATAAACCTTTTTTACTTTGCCATACACTGGTAAGTAAATTATCTTGACGCTCTTGTAGCAGGGCTTCATCAGAAATAGTTCCTGGTGTGACAATACGCACAACTTTACGCTCTACAGGCCCTTTACTTGTAGCTGGGTCTCCAATTTGTTCACAAATCGCTACAGATTCACCCATTTGCACCAAACGCGCCAAATAATTTTCAACTGCATGATACGGTACCCCAGCCATAGGAATAGGATCGCCACCGGCTTTACCACGATGAGTTTGTGAGATATCTAAAAGCTGCGCGGCACGTTTTGCATCATCAAAAAAGAGTTCGTAGAAATCACCCATTCGATAGAACAATAAAATATCACGATGCTCAGATTTTATTTTTAGATACTGTTGCATCATCGGAGTTTGTTGACTTATTGTCTGTGGTGCATAAAGATCAAACGACATGTATTTACCCAAAGGCTGAATATGGAGTTACATCAAGAGATTAAAACACTTGCTGCGCAATTAGGTGCTATTTTAACGGATAAACGCTTATGGATCACTACCGCTGAGTCATGTACTGGAGGGGGAGTGAGTTATGCCCTTACCGACACCCCCGGAAGCTCTGCCTATATTGACCGTGCGTTCGTTACTTATAGCAATCAAGCAAAACAAGATTTACTTAAAGTAACGGCTGCAACGTTGGCAGAATATGGCGCTGTGAGTGAGGAAACAGTGCTAGAGATGGCTGCGGGCGCATGTAAAGTCACGAATGCAGATATTAGTATTGCAGTTTCTGGCGTTGCTGGTCCTGGTGGCGGTACAAAAGAAAAACCTGTTGGGCTTGTCTGGTTTTGCATTCAAATAGGTAATAAACAGTACCCAAGTCAGCAATTATTTTTTGGTCATAGAGCCAGTGTTCGATGCCAAGCTATTGTTTATGCTTTAAAAGAAGTTATAGAGAAGATAAATTTATAAAATAAGCTTGATACTGTAATTTCATACAGTATACTTGTCTGCATTAGCCGGATTTGGAGAACAAAATGAACGATAACAAACAAAAAGCATTAGATGCAGCTTTATCTCAAATTGAGCGTCAATTTGGTAAAGGCTCAATCATGAAATTGGGTGACAATAAAGCACTAGACATTGAGGCTGTATCGACAGGTTCACTAGGTATCGATATTGCTTTAGGCATAGGTGGCTTACCTATGGGTCGTATTGTTGAAGTATATGGTCCTGAATCATCAGGTAAAACAACTTTAACGCTACAAGTTATCGCTCAAGCACAAAAAGAAGGCAAAACTTGTGCATTCGTTGATGCGGAGCACGCACTTGATCCAGTTTACGCGCAAAAGTTAGGCGTAAATATTGATGATTTATTAGTGTCTCAACCAGATACAGGTGAGCAAGCGCTAGAAATTTGTGACATGTTAGTACGCTCAAGTGCAGTTGATGTTGTGATTGTCGATTCAGTGGCAGCCCTAACACCAAAAGCTGAGATTGAAGGCGACATGGGTGATTCACACATGGGCTTACAAGCTCGCTTAATGTCACAAGCATTACGTAAGCTAACGGGTAATATTAAACGCTCAAACACATTATGTATTTTCATCAACCAAATACGTATGAAAATTGGTGTTATGTTTGGTAACCCTGAAACAACAACAGGTGGTAATGCACTTAAGTTTTACGCTTCAGTTCGTTTAGATATTCGTCGTATTGGTTCTGTGAAAGAAGGCGATGAAGTCGTTGGTAACGAAACTCGTGTAAAAGTGGTTAAAAACAAGGTTGCACCACCATTTAAACAAGCTGAATTCATCATTATGTATGGTGAAGGTATTTCTAAGCATGGCGAGCTTATTGATTTGGGTGTTAAGCATAAAATTGTTGAAAAAGCCGGTGCATGGTACAGCTACAATGGTAGTAAAGTTGGCCAAGGTAAATCTAATTCAATTAAGTTCTTAAAAGAGAACCCAGAGATTTCAGACGAAATTGAAGGTAAATTGCGTGATATGCTTTTGCTTAAAGCTGAAATTAAACCAGAAGATGGTGAAGATTCGGGCTTAATTGCAGAAGATGAGTTATAAGCATTAAAAAGTAAGCGCGATTTTTACCCGCACTTAACAATTAAAAAAGCCGCTAAATAATTAAATTTAGCGGCTTTTTTGTATTTATGCTTTGTTAGCAAGTTAGCAAGTTAGCAAGTTAGCAAGTTAGCAAGTTAGCAAGTTAGCAAGTTAGCAAGTTAGCAAGTTAGCAAGTTAGCAAGTTAGCAAGTTAGGGCTAAAATGCATACTTAACAGAGAACTGCAAGCGATCCATATCACCATCATTGCCACTTTCGAGTTCACGTTCAGCGTGTTTAAATTCAGCACCAAAGGTTAGTTTTTTAACGGGTGAGTAGAGAATATTAGCGCTGTAGCTTTGGCTAGATTCAGTTGGGTCACCTGTAATTGTAAGTAAATCAGTGTTATTGTCAGCTGAGAAGAACGAGTAGAGGAATGTTGAGCGCCATTGGTTATTCCAATTATGCTGATAAGCAACAAAACCTGAGGTTGAGTCAATGGCATCGAGTTCACCGCCATTCAATACGGCACCATGGGCAACATTTAAACCTATGTAACGACCTAAGCCTTTGCCTTGGGTAAGCATAAATTTAAGGTTGTCTTGGCCAAGTTTAACCATACCTGATGCACTAAGACCAAGTGAGGTCTCATCAGCATCTATACCATTTTGTTTATATGTTAATTGACGTGCTAGACCTGTAACAACAAACTGCCCCCAGTCAGCATTCATGGCGTAGCGTGCGGTAAAATCAGGCAATGAAGCGTCATCGGTTGCAACGCGAGCACCGCCTTGTGTTGTAACTGTGCTTTCAGGGTTTTCTAACGAGAAAGACCATGCACCGGTTGTGTATTTAACTTGAGCTTGGCGCACAAACACAGTACCTTCAGCTGGACCTACAAAATCAAGTGTTTCAGGCAGTGCACCAACATTTTGGAAGTTTGACCATGTTTGACCAAATAACCATCCATCATAAGAAATAAAAGCGTGGCGAATACGTGGCGCGTATGAGTTAGAAACGCGTTCATTACCACCAGCAGCAGACGCTAAAAAATCTATTTCGATTTTACTGTTTATGGTTTTGCCGTTGTCTAAGAGTGTTGATGTGCCAAAATTAAAACGAGACTGGCGTGCGTGCATATCAAATACAGCATCAGAGTCGTCGTCGGTGCCAACTGTTAATGTACTTGGTACATAAAAGTCACGCCCTACATTTGTTCCAGCAGGAGCACCAGCTGAATAATCACTCCACATTGCATCAATTTTTACGTAACCGCCATAATTAACATCTGTGTCACCAATTGTGGCAGCTTGTGTTGTCGTGCTCAGCGCGCACAAAACAGCGGTTGCGGTGAGGGATCTTATTAGTGTTGTTTGTGTTGTCATGATTGATTTCCTATTCGGTGCAGTTGTTATACTTCTAATAATGTCACTTTTGATGATGTACGCTTTTTACTCAATTACCTATTGGTCTATTAGACTAATGTTTGACAAAAGTAGACTTGAAAAAACAAGGTTGTTAACCTTATGTTATTAAAAGTTTTGAAGTAGCAAGCGCTAATTTAGCCTTAACCGATAGTTTATAAAATAGTATTACAACTAAGGTCTAATACTTTCATCAGCCATGCTGAGTGATCCTTGAGGTAGGCCTTTGGCAAGTAATTACAAATGGAGACGACTATGTCACAAAGTATCTATCCAGTTCCTGCACAAATCAAGAATGCAGCCTTAGTTGATAACGATAATTATAATACACTGTACAAGCAATCTATTGATGATCCAGAAAATTTTTGGTCAGAGCATGGTAAACGGCTTGATTGGTCTACTCCTTATACTAAGGTAAAAAACACCTCATTTGATAAAGGGCATATCAATATTAAATGGTATGAAGATGGCGAAACTGAACGCCTCTTATAACTGTATTGACCGTCACCTTGCAACCAAAGCAGATAAAACAGCATTGATTTGGGAAGGTGATAATCCAGAACAAAGTGAACATATTAGCTATCAAAAATTACATGATGAAGTAGCTAAATTTGCAAATGGCCTTAAAAATTTAGGTGTGCAAAAAGGTGATCGTATTGCGATTTATATGCCTATGTCACCACAAGCTGTTTATGCTATGCAAGCATGTGCTCGCTTAGGGGCGATTCACTCTGTGGTATTTGGTGGTTTTTCACCATCAGCAATTGCTGATCGTATTAAGGACTCTGGCGCTAAAATTGTTATTACGTCAGATGAAGGCCGACGCGCTGGTAACACAGTACCGTTAAAAGCGAATGTTGATGAAGCGGTTGCGCAAGAATCGGTAACGACAATTGAGCATGTTGTTGTTCATCAGCTTACAGGTGGTGAAGTTGATTGGAATGAGCACGATGTTTGGTGGCATGATTTAGTTGCTGATGTGCCAGCTCAGTGTGACCCAGAGCCAATGAATGCAGAAGACCCGCTATTTATTCTGTATACATCTGGCTCAACGGGTCAACCTAAAGGTGTTGTACACACAACTGGTGGCTACCTAGTATATGCATCAATGACGCATGAATATGTATTTGACCTTAAAGAAGATGATGTATTTTGGTGTAGTGCTGATGTAGGTTGGATCACAGGTCACAGTTACATTGCTTATGGGCCGTTAGTGAACGGTTGTACACAAGTATTGTTTGAAGGCGTGCCAACATATCCTACAGCAGGGCGTATGGGTGAAGTAGTTGATAAGCATGGTGTAACTATTCTTTATACTGCACCTACGGCGATTCGTGCACTTATGGCTAAAGGTGATGAGCCAACGTCTACATCTAACCGTGATAGCCTTCGTATTTTAGGCTCGGTGGGTGAACCAATAAATCCAGAAGCATGGTCGTGGTACTACGAAAATATAGGTAAGAGTAATTGTCCTATTGTGGATACTTGGTGGCAAACAGAAACTGGCGGTATAATGATCACGCCACTTCCAGGTGCTACTGATATGAAACCAGGCTCTGCAACTCGTCCGTTTTTTGGTATTGCACCAGCACTATTTGATGCTGAAGGTAATACATTAGAGGGCGCTGTCGATGGTAACTTAGTCATTTTAGACAGCTGGCCATCACAAGCACGAACAGTGTATGGTGATCACGAGCGTTTTGAACAAACTTATTTTTCAGCATATCCTGGTGTTTACTTTACTGGTGATGGCTGTCGTCGTGATGAAGATGGCTACTATTGGATCACCGGGCGTGTCGATGATGTACTCAATGTATCAGGGCACCGTTTAGGTACCGCTGAAATAGAAAGTGCCCTTGTTGCTCATGAGGCTGTAGCAGAAGCCGCCGTTGTTGGCTTCCCTCATGACATTAAAGGCCAAGGTATTTATGTTTACATTACGCCAAATGAAGGGGTAACAGTGAGTGATGAGCTCACTAAAGAGGTACGTAACTGGGTTCGTAAAGAGCTAAGTCCAATTGCTTCACCTGATATGATCCAATGGTCACCAGGCTTACCAAAAACTCGCTCTGGTAAGATTATGCGTCGTATTTTACGTAAAATAGCAGCAAATGAGCACCAACAACTAGGTGATACCTCAACACTTGCAGATCCTAGCGTGGTTGATGAGTTAATCGAGAACCGATTAAATCGTTAAATATGCGTTAAAAACTTGATTAGAAGTTGATTCTAAACGTAGTATATCGGCTGTTGTTTATGATTAAACAGCAGCCGAATTTATTAGGAGTGAACCATGAGTCAGTTTTTAATAGCGGATGACCACCCGTTATTTCGTGAAGCACTAAAAGGGGCGTTAAGTAGTAAATTTGCTGATTTAGAAGTTTTTGAGTCAGAAGATTTTGATACCACACTACAAGTGCTTAGCGAACAAGAAGATCTAGACATCTTACTACTAGACCTACACATGCCAGGTAATGGCGATTTATACGGCCTTATTCGTATCCGTGAAGACTACCCAAGTTTACCCATTGCGGTGGTTTCAGGTAGTGAAGATATTAATATCGTTTCCAAAGTGATGAGCTACGGTGCAATGGGATTTATTCCTAAGTCATCGTCGTCAGAAGACATTGCCCGGGCAATAAATCAAATACTCGATGGCGATGTATGGCTCCCTGTAGAGCTTAAAGATAAAGTCGCGACTATAGAAGGTGAAGACAAAGAAATCGCTGCACAAGTGGCTTCCTTGACTCCACAGCAATATAAAGTTTTACAATACTTACATGAAGGTTTACTCAATAAGCAAATTGCTTACGAGCTACATATTTCAGAAGCAACAGTCAAAGCACACATTACCGCAATATTTAGAAAGCTAGGCGTTTATAATCGTACTCAAGCAGTACTTATAGCTGCAAAACTACAACTAGAACCTATTGAGTCGGCGTCTTAAGTTATAAAAATAAAGAGGCAAGTAGCCTCTTCATTTCTAGATTAAATCTATCACCTAGCTAAACACTACAGTCTTATTACCGTTGATAAATAACTTATGTTCAGACGCTAATTGCAGTGCTTTACAAAACACTGTTTTTTCAACATCTTTCCCCATTTTAGCCATCATTTCCGCGGTATTGGCATGATTAACATGCGTCACGTCTTGCATGATAATAGGCCCTTCATCGAGTTCATTATTAACAAAATGTGCCGTTGCACCAATAATTTTTACACCACGTTCAAATGCTTGATGGTATGGCTTTGCGCCAATAAACGCCGGTAAAAAGGAGTGGTGAATATTAATAATTTTACCGTCAAAACGGGCGACAAATTCTGGGCTTAAAATACGCATATATTTAGCGAGGCCTATAATGTCTGGCTTATAGTTCGCAATTAAGTCACCGACTTGTTGGTCATGCTCTAAACGGCTCAGCCCCTCATGGCTAACAACATGAAACGGAACATCAAAGCCTTTTGCTAAAGGCGCTAAATCTGGGTAGTTAGCAATTACAGCAAGCACTTCAATGTTAAGAGCTTGCTCAAACTGTTTAAGTAACACACCGCCTAAACAGTGCGCTTCTTTGGTAGCAAGTAGTACGATTTTGGTTTTCTCGTTGCTGTGTAAAGTAACCTTCGCGCCCTCAGGTAAGAGACCTTCAAGCTCAGTGATAAAATCTGTATTAGGTTGGTCGCTTAATTCAGTACGCATAAAGAAACGTTTTGCGTCTTTATCTACAAATTCATTATTGCGGGTAATATTTAAATTATGCTCATGACAAAGTCCGGTAATTTTAGCTATTAAGCCCACATCATCTGCACATTGCGTAGTAAGTATCGTGTTCATTTTTCCTCATTCTAATCCCGTGAACAGTGAGTCTCATTATTTGCGAATCGACCACTATTGCAAGCGCTTTATTAGATAATTGATAATTACTCATGAGTCGTAGCAGCGACTTTACGTCGCGTCGGATATGTCGCGCATATTTACGCGATATACGACGCGAGGTAAACCCTTAAGAGGACGCGGGGTAAACCCTTAAGAGATAACGCGGGGTAAACCCGCTGCTACGGGAGGTAAATGCAATCCCAATAGGGGTAATTGGCGACGGTTGTTACTAATTTTGCTCTTAATGGGTTTGCAATTATATAACGGGCTTGGTTTATTAAATCGTTTTCATCACGAATCAAGTGGTCGTAGTAGCCTTTTTGCCAGAGTTTATGGATGCCATATTTTCGACAGGTGGTTGCTGTTTGCCCTTTAAATGTTCGAATAACGCTTGCAAGCGTGGTATTTTCAAGTAATTGGAATTGCCAGTGAAGGTGGTCTGGCATGATCACAAGGACAATTGATTTTATAAGCTGTTGCTGCTCGAGTTGTTGCATGTGTTTGATGATTTGTCGGTTTAAAGCAAAGTCGGTAAAAAACGGTTGGCGTTGATGGGTAACGATGGTGATGCTGTAAAAATGGTTGGTTAAAGACACTCTGCCTTTTCTGAGCCGGTATGCGTTGTTCATCTACCTTCCTTGTAGGTTAAACATTAATCGTAGCAGCGGGTTTACCCCGCGTCGATTTTATATTGCGTAAATGAATTTAGTAGCAGCGGGTTTACCCCGCGTCGATTTTATATTGCGTAAATGAATTTAGTAGCAGCGGGTTTACCCCGCGTAAATGCACCCCGCGTCATTTACCTTAAAGCGAGAGGTAAACTCTTTAAAAGGACGCGGGGTAAATCCGTAAAAGAACGCGACGTAAAGTCGCTGCTACGTATGGAGGTGGGTATGGTTCGTTTTATTTTTTGTGGTTTGATGGTTGGTGCTTTATCGGGGTGTGCGGTGAGTGACTCATCTGTAGAGGGCGATGAAAATCGCTATGTGTATCCTTATAAATGCACGTATAAAGGTGAAGTTGAATATCATTCAATTACAGCTCGTGAGCCTTTAAGTGAGGCGTTTTTAGCTAAAATGCAAAATGGGTTACACGAAGGCTTTGAGCTTGACCCCGGTAGTTGCGTGCCTGTAGATACAATCCCCGAGGCTGAGAATAAGTAATTCGTCTCAATGATTTAGTAACGCCATAAAGACAGATAAAAATATTTTAAATGTGCGAGAAAAATCGAAACGTTTTTCGTGTCTGTATTTGTTGTAATTCTCTTGGTAAAAATTATTTAATAATAAATAAAAACTATCAAGGAATTACATGAATTTACTGTTTGAATACCCTAAAACTAAAGCACCAATTATATTCGCGTTAAGTCTTTTTCTATCGGCATGTGGAGGGGGGAGGCGGCAGCGATGACCCACAAACTACGAAGTCTGACGCTGATAAAGAACCTGATAAAGTCGAAGAGTCACGATTAGTGTGGGAAAAATTATTACCAACCACTAGCTTTGCTTATTACTCGTCACCGGCACTTAGTGCTGATGAGCAAACTATTTATATAGGCACAGCTAAAAATGTGCGTAATGACCCCGCAGGCAGTGATTTAATGGTGGCGTATAACCGCGATGGCAGCGAAAAGTGGCGTTACAGTTTACCTAATGGTGAAGAGGTGCGCTCAAGCCCAGTTGTACACAAGGACAATATTTATTTTACAGTCGATAAGCGCACTGGTGAGTTTGAAAAAGTGTACCGTGAACTTGTTGCACTAAATGATAATGGTGAGCAAATATGGCGCCAACGTGTATCTGATTATGGTTTGCAAACAAGTTCTGGATTAACTAAGGTTGCGGCTTATAAAGAGCAAGTTATATATACAGGATTAGATATCCGCGCTTTTAACGCGCAAACGGGTGAGAGCTTGTTTGAGCGTTTATGTAATTGTGAAGAACGGCAAGACCGGTTTGTAAATGGGGCGGTAAATTACAATGGTGAATTGGTATTTTATGATGAGGGCCGCGTACTTAAGCTTGATTTAAATAGCTATGAATTAGTGGGTGAGTTCAAAGATGTAGAAACCTTTGCAGGCGACTTGGTTTACTCAACTCCAGCTATTGATTCTAATAATAATATTTATTTTGGCTCTGAAGCCGGAATTTTATACAGCTTTGATGATAATTTGGATCTGCGTTGGAAGTTTGAATTACCAAATCCTCATGTGTTTGAAACGCCGCATATTCGTTCATCAGTTGCGATTGATGAATCACGCGGGAGTATTTATTTTGGCACAAATAATAATGACGATAGTGAGATTTATGCGCTTGAACTCAATTCAAAAGCAATTATATGGCAAACCAAAATTACAGGTAATGTGAAAGTATCACCAGCAATTGGTGACAATGGTAATATTTATTTCGCGACAGAAAATGATTTAATGCATGTGTATTCACCTAATGGTGAGCTTGTATGGCAGTATGATCTGAAAGCCAGTGCTACTTGGTCATCCCCTGCAATTGATAGTCAAGGCATCTTGTATATTGGTACACTTTCAGAGGGTGAGCGTAATGATGCAAATGCAACCGGTAAACTTGTAGCTATTCAAACTGATAGCATGGGTTTAATGCCTAATACTTGGTCTAAAATTCACCGAGATAATCAAAATAGCGGTGTGGTTAAGTAGTTATTCCATACATAAATAGGCATAGGAGCTTTGATTGGTGTTGAGCAAGTAGCTCCAATCAAAGCTCTTTGGATTTACATTAACCCCGCTGTTAGCTTTTCATTTGCGAGGTTTAGTCTTTCTATGGTTCGAGTATAACGAATGCTGTCTTCACCTAGGCTTTGGCGAAAGCCTTCGGCGGCATGCTCAAGGTGAACCTTAGCTGGTTGCCACTCTTCTAACTCTAGTAAAGCTCGCGCTAAAGCTGTTTGAACTAATGCACTACGGTATGAAATTTCAGGATACAGAGTAAGAGTTTGTTTTAGCGTCTCACTTAAGATTTCTTTGGCTTTTACTTGATTGCCCATTTCAGAGTAAGCTAATCCTAAATTTCTTGCTGAGGTCAGAGTATTTGTATGCACTTTGCCGTACATTAACGTATTTGATTCAAGTGATTCGTTATAAGCATTAATAGCTTCTTCAAAACGTTTTTGATAACCATAGGCATTGCCTAAGTAGCCATAGCCGTAAGCATAATCTATGTGTTTTTTACCATAGCGCTCTTCTACCATGGCAATGGCCTGTTTATGTAGTGGTATAGCATCGTTGTACTCACCTAAGCGTGAAAAGTTATTTCCCATTTCGTTCAGAGTTAGTGCTAAGGTTGGGTGATCTTTTGGGTATACTTTGACTTGAACTTTATATATATCTTCAAGTAAAACTTTTGCCGCATCAAAATTTTCATTGGCAGAATAGGCACTTTGTAATGTAAATAAAGCATTTAAGTATTCAGCTGAATTTTTTACGAAGTGTTGTTCGCTAAACTTTACAGCTAGTTTTGCTTCTGCTAATTGCTCTACTAGCTTTCCTTGCTCTTGAAATATGGCAGTACGTTTGTTTTTTATGGCAATGACTGCGTTGTAAAGCTTATGCTTAATAGCTAATTGCTCGGCTGTTTGTAATTTAGCAAGTGCCTGCTCATATTGGTCGCTATAAAAAAGAATATCAGCCAGACTATTAAAGTATTGAACACGCCTTTTAGGGGAGAGAGGCTCTTTTTGTATTGAATATAAAACCTGCTGGGCTGACTCTATTTCTGATTTTTGAATATAAATTTGTGCTTTGATTAGCGCTTTTTCAATATCAAGACTGTTATTGTTACTTAACGCGAGTAGCTCAAGCGCGCTCGCATACTCACCAACGCCGCTTAGCGCTTTAGCTAAATATAATGCGACTTTAGGTTGTGATTGCAGTAAATCATTTTCATTACTAAGGCGCTGTTTTGCGCCGAGTAGTAAGTCTTGTGCACTTATTTCATGTCCATCGTATGCGGCTGGATCTGCAGATTCGAATACATTAATCAAAAAATCTGCCACGTATTCAGTGGTTTCTCTTTCTTGCTTTAAATGTATGTTTTTTTGCCATAATGTATTTGTAAATAAAACACATGCAACAATAAGACTTATACCAAGTAATGTTGTAAGTGGATTACGTTGAATAAACTTTTTACATCGATATCGATAATGAGTGTTCAAGCTTATCGGCTCCGAACTTAAATATCGTTTAATATCGGTGTTAAGTTCAAGTGCAGTTGCGTAACGAGTTGCCTGCGCAGATGATGCGTGTTTAATAATTCCTTGTAGCTCATGAGAGCTCTCTTTAATTGTACTAGCGAGTACTTTTCCTAAACTATATACGTCACTTTGAGTTGTAAGCGTTTGCCCTGCAAGCTGCTCAGGGCTGGCGTACTCTTGGCTTAAAGCCTTGATATACTCGTTAACAACAAAGTCAGTTTGTTCATTATTTATTGTACGAGCAACACCAAAATCAACGAGTTTTGGCTCACCTTGCTTGTTAACGAGGATGTTTGATGGTTTTAAATCTGCATGTATCACCCGGTTTTGGTGAGCATAGCTAACAGCATCACAGACTTTACAAAATAAAGAGAGTCGCTGTTTAGTATTTAAGTTTTGTTCATTGCAGTAACTTAAAAGCGTTGTCCCTTCAATATATTCCATCACCATGTACATGCCAAATTCGCATTCGCCAGCGTCTAGCACGCCAGCTATATTTGGGTGGTTCAATAATGCCAAATATTGTGCTTCGCGGGTTAGGTTTTGCGGACCATGTAATGCAGTAATAGTTGGGTATATAATTTTTATAGCAACGGTTTGCTCAAATTTACCATCATTTCTGTGCGCTAAATAAACAACACCCATCCCCCCTGAGCCTAATGGTCTCTGTAATGTGAAGTGGCTGATATTCTTACCTATCAAGTCCTCTATTTTGCTATTTTCATTTAATAGTTCGGTTGAATGGCTAATAGATTGATGGAACTGTGTTTGTTGTTGATTTTGATTATGAGCAAGAATTAGCTGTTCCACTTCGCTAAAGAGAGTGCTGTTTATATTTTCGAGGCTTTCTAACCCATCAATAAGGTTGTTAGGGTGCTCTTTAAGTAAGTATTCAAATACACTGAGTGAATCATTAAATTTCATGTTTTCTTCTTTTTTAATTATTGTTCTATACGTACTCTTAAAAACGCTTTTGCTGCGTCTAATTCGCGGTAGATGGTAGCAAGGGATACTTTAAATTGTTCAGCGAGGGTCTTGCTTTCAATACCTAAAAAATAGTGCATTGAAAATATTTGCGCCTTTTGCGGGTGGTTTTTTTCTAGATGATTTAATGCGCTATCCAGAGCTAAAAAATTTTCCTGATGCTTTAATTGGCTATCCTCTTGAGCTACGTCAACATCATTTGGTGTTCGCTTTTTTGATTGAAATTTACGAATTTCATCACGTAAAACATTGCGAATAAATAAGCTAAGGTAAGCATTAAATTGAGTTTCGTGCGCGAGTGTTTTTTGTGGTGGGATTAACTCAATGAGTGATTGATGTAACAAGGATCCTGTATGGGGTAAATGCTGTATTACATAAGTAGAGTCAATATCATCGCGGTAGCTTTTTAGATGTACATGGCAAATTTGTTTTAAATGGTAATAAAGACGTGACTTTAATTCGTCAGCGCTTTTGGTGCAGCCGTTCTGCCATCCATGTATTAACTCTTCTAACGGTGTTTGCATTTCAAAGTCCTTAAGATCATAGGCTATAACGGTACAATTGTATGCCTTTGATTACAACTGTTAACATTGTGTTTTTGTAGTGGTTTTTCACAACTATATTCAAAATTTAGTTGTTTTGAATATGTAAGTGAGATTATGTGTAAAAATATGTGCGCTTTATTTGCACATTTGTACACTTTATTACGAATATGTAAGGAACTGTAAGTATGGGTAATGCTTTGTAAAAGTTGAAATTTTTAGTCAGTTTTATGGTCTCATTAGCACTATTAACAATAAGGAATGATTCCATGCACCGCCCTTTATTTAAAACTGTTTTAATAACTACTTTGGCTGTAACATTAGCTGCATGTTCTGGGGATGACTCATCAAGTAGCAACAGTGGCTACATTCAACTTTATAATGGTTCTTACAATAGTCCCTATACACGTTTGTTTGTAGATGAAACTGAACGCTCTGGTACTTACTTTGGTGATGTAACAACACGCCACAATTATAGCTCTACAAGCTACGACGTTTCTTTTGAATATGTTGATGCCAACGATAGCTATATTACAATTCAAGAAGAATCAGTTTCTATAAAAGATGATCAAACTCAGTTATGGGTTATGAGCGGTGATTTTTCAGAACCTAATTTTACTGAGTTAGATGTACCAACAAGTAGTGATGAAGATGAGTTTAATTTAGGTTGGTTTAATATTTCAGGTGAGGGTAGTAATTATGATGTCTATATTGCGACTGAGGATGGTTTATTCGATACCGCAGAACCCATTGCATCACCCACTTATTTGAACGAGCTATCGCTACAAGCCTTTGAAGAAGGCTACTACACTATTTACATTACTCAAAGTGGTAGCACAGATGTTATTTTTGAATCAGCCACAGTATATTTTAATGATGAATCAAGCTACGTAGCGATGATCCGTCCAAGTTATGCAACTGAAGATGAAGGTATAACATTGGATGTTGTTACTTCAAGTAATTCAGTGATATCACTTAAGCATCAATCTGCGCAGGGGCAGCTGCGCTTTATTAATACGATAGATGACTACCAACAAGCCAGTTTTACTGTAACCCGTGGTGACGAAAGTCATGTTACAGAACTAACGCAAAATGATACTTTTTCTGATTATATTGAGCTTAATCCAAATAGCTTCAGCATTGCGATGATGGATGATGAGGGCACGTCAATTGTTGATAATTACCTACTAACATTAGAGCGAGAGCAAAGTAACGTGGGGATTTTTTACAATGATAAAGACTACGGCCCGCGTATGCTTACCGTTGTAGAGTCACTGACGCCTAGTAGTTATAACCATAATGTAACAGTGGTTAACTTACTTGATACCTATGCCGGACAAGATATTACGAATGTTGATATTGCATTTACTTTAGACGGTGAGACAGTCGATGATGCCAGTAACTATATTGATAGCCTTGATAAATATGACCAAGAAGATGAAGTTGTTGATAATGAAGTCTATACCACTTACGTGCTGTATGAAGATAATGGGCAGCAAATAGTCTTAATGCAGCAAGGGGATATGGATTTTACTCAAGAAGGTAATTACATTTTAATCCTAGAACATGATGAAACGAGTAGCACAGGTTTTAAAATGACCTTAGAGCGCACTGTGACTGATTCTGTAGAGTAATCTCAGTAGAGTAATAAATCTATTAAATCTCAGCTGCGTTGTAAGCAGCTGAGGTTTATGGCTGTATTTTCACTACAGTTTACGTTATAAGGGGGAATGAAAGTAGTCAGGGATTAAAACATGGACGACGTGCTTGGTTTAATTGTCATTCTATCGTTAGTGGTTGTAATCGGATCTATCGCCGGTTTAATCGCTTTAACAAAGGTAAGTGCGCTACAACAAGAAGTTGCGCTTTTAAAAAAAACAACTGCACTCAGTGATTTCTAAAACTTCGAGTCAGCCAGCAACTGCTGTGGCAAGATTTGCATCTGAGCAATCACATTCGCACCCAACTGAACCTAAATTAGCGTCTGATGTCACTAATCAGCAACCTGTTACCTTAAATCAAACTACAACTACATCCACGCATAGGCATACAGTTAATAGTCCCCCAGCAACTAATAAGCGCTCTCACTCTGCATTCAATACATTCTTGGCTGAATTGAAAAATCAACTGCAACAAAATTGGATGACTTGGATAGGTGGTGTCGCACTGGCCTTCGGTGGCATCTTTTTAGCAAAATACAGCTTAGATGCAGGTATATTATCACCTAGTTTACGTCTTATCGTCGGTGGACTATTTGGTTTAATGCTAATTGCAGTTGCTGAATTTTTACACCGTAAAGGCATTGTTTTTGAAGGCTTTACTAATTATGTGCCCGCGGCTTTAGCTGGTGGCGGATTTATTAGTTGCTTTGCATTAACGCTGCTCGCCTATTCAAGTTATGGGATGTTAAGTTCAACCGTTGCTTTTATTATGTTAGCCATTATTGCATTAGCGGCAAGCTCAATGGCACTGCGCTTAGGGCCTTTATTAGCGGTGTTAGGTATCGTTGGCGCCTATAGCGTGCCTATATGGGTTAATACGGGAAGTGGCAATTTGGCAGCGCTGCTAACCTATATTGGGTTTGTTACTTTATCAGCTGTACTTGTGGCGAAAAGGGTAAACCGTAATTGGCTATGGTATTTACTTTGGGCTGGGCACATTGGCTGGTATTGGGTGGCACTGAGTGTGATAAAACCAACTCAGTATTGGTTGGTGGGTAGTTTTGCGCTGTTAACTATTATAGGTTTGATTGCAATGATGCGCTTGGGTATCACTTTACGTTTATTGGAGTACCGCCCACATAGTTTAAAACGTTTATTAAAATTACAGCCGGATCACCTATTATTGTTAGCGATTGTGGTCCCATTATTGATAGCGATAGCAATCTCTATGGCGAGTATGCAATGGCAAATTGTGATGGTGTGTTTAATTGTCATGTTGCTATTTTTGGTGCTACAAAATAGCCGTTGGGATCTATGGCAAGGTTTAGCGCTGTTAATTGCTGTTTTACTGGTTGTAACTCAGCATAATTATACTATTGATAGTAACGAGCATTTATTTATATTTAAAAATATCTATGGGCTTGGTTTATTGCTCGGTATAGGTTTTTGTTTATACGGGCTGTATTTTGGTGCGCGTTATTATAAACGGTTAAGCTTTCACTTAGTGGCTGCATTTAGCATGTTTACTTTAGTCGCGACGCTTTACTCCTTAACTCCAGAGCAAGACTTAGCAGTAGCGTATTCATTATGGACAGTACTATTACTGCTTGGCAGTGGCGTATTAATCAGACGTGCACAAAATGCCCACACGCAATGGCAGCAGTTTAGTTATTGGATTGGTGCTAATGCTAATGTCACCTTGTGTTTAACTATGTTATTAGCTGATAGCGGCCTCACGCTTGCGCTGGCTATTCAGGTATTGGTTATTAGTTTGCTCGTTAAACGTCACACAGTGCCTATGCCGCACTGGCCTATTAAAGCGCTCGTGGCAGCAGTACTTGCTCGTTTAACATTTGCACCGTGGATGGAGGGTTATACAAATTTAACGCTTCTTTCAATGCACTGGAGCATAGTGGTTTATCCCATTGCTGTTGGATTATTTTGGTTTGCCGCAAAACAATGGCAACAAACCGATATGAAAATTTGGCTCGAAGGGGCTGCACTGCATTGTTTAGCATTATTTATCACTACCGAAACTAGCTATCAATTAGTTGGGCATTATCCACAACTTGGCTCTTTAAGTTTTTATGAGCAAGTATTACTTAGCTGTAATTGGCTAGCGTTAGGTTGTGTTTATTTATATCGCGCACAAAGTGCAGGGCAGTTGGGTAAGTTATACACAATAGCGGGTTTAATATTATCGGCTTTAGCTGGGCTGCTGTTAGTGAGCACTGCACTTAATGAAAACCCATTATTAACATCCTTGTATGTGGGTGAAACTCCAATGTTTAACTGGGTGCTGATGATGTGGCTGGTGCCAAGTGCTTTAGCATTGTGGTTAGCCACACTAGTAAAACCTGTAAATACTCAACTTAGCCAAATAATATTGGCAATAGCGGGCGTTTTAGCTGCATTAGCAATTACCGCACTTATACGCCAGTATTGGCAGGGGGCGTATATTTACTTAGCTAAAACAACCAGTGACGCAGAGCTTTATAGTTATTCGATTATTTGGCTATTACTCGGCGCGCTGGTGGTCATTTCAGGGCATTTAAAACAACAACTGATGTTACAAAAAGTTGGATTAGGCATTCTTGGCGCAGTAATAGTTAAAGTGTTTTTAATTGATATGGCAAACCTGACGGGTTTACTCAAAGCGGTATCATTTATTGGGCTGGGGCTTTCGCTCGTCGGTTTGAGCTGGTTGTTTCAAAAGCTCAGAAGTAAAGCGCGAGTTAGCTGATTTTAATAAAACAGTACACCTAGAAAAATTGCTAGGTGTACTTATGTTTTTAGCGCGAACCAGTTTAATTTTTTTGCCTAGCGCCTAGCACGTCACGTACTGTGATTAAGCAGTGCTTTTAATTTGCCAGGCTTTATCGGTTTTGATAAATAATGAATATTAGCGGCTTTAGTTGCTTGTTTTAGTTCATCATCACGCACCGCGGTAATTAAAATAGCGGGCACTGGGCTTTGCCAAATTTCACGTAATGTTTTAATAAGTGTTATACCGTCGCAGTCATGACCAAGCTGATAGTCCATTAAAATAACATCTGGCGCTTTATGTTCTTTTGCGTACTCCATAACCGTTTCAACTTGGTCAAACAACTGGTGATCAGCTTGCCACTTCTGTAATAAGCTCGCCATGGCATTTAAATTTTCAGGGTCATCATCCACGGCTATTACATTCATAGCCGCGCGGTTTTCAAACAAGCTGTTAGTGGCAGCCTTTTGCTGCACAAATTGGCTGTCGCCGTAAGGAACCTCAATACTAAAACGACTGCCTTTATTGACTGTTGAGTGCACTTCTAAACGTAAACTAAGTAAATCAACCATACGTTTAACTACGCCTAAACCTAGGCCTACACCTTTATTGTCGCCGGCTTCAATACGGTAAAAATCGTTAAATATCTTTGCTTGTTCTACTTCGCTAATACCAGGCCCTGTGTCCCATACTTCGATGCGAAGGTGGTGTTTACGTTTACGACATGCGACTAAAACGCGGCCTTTTTCAGTGTATTTAACCGCGTTAGACACTAAGTTTTGGATAATCCTGCGTAAGTAAGTGATGTCACTATGGACTATTTGTTGTCCAGAGCGCACATGCAGCTGCAAGCCTTTTTCGCTCGATAAAATAGCGTATTCGTTACGCAGTGGCGCTAAAATATCATCAATACTGAAATGACGTGGAGAAGGGGTCATAGCGCCTTGTTCAAGTTTTGCAATTTCAAGTAAGGCTGACATTAAATGTACAGTTGAATCGAGACTCGCACCAAGCTTTTCAAAGTTATTGATATTGCTATCTGCCAAGGAGCTTTCATCAATGGCTGCTAAATATAAGCGGGCCGCATTTAGTGGTTGTAAAATATCATGACTCGCAAGCGCTAAAAATCGTGTTTTACTGTCATTTGCTTGCTCTGCTTCACGTTTGGCTAAAGTAAGTGCTTGCTCTGTTTGTACGCGGCTTTCAATTTGTGCTTCGAGATCTTTATTGATTGTACGAATTTCTTGGGTACGTGCTTCAATGCGGTTTTCAAGATCCATATTTACTTCTTCCAGCGCATTTTGTGTGGCAATGTGCGTGGTAATGTCTGAAAAGCTGGTCACAAAGCCGCCATCAGGCAGTGGGTTACCTGTCATTTCATATACCAGTCCATTTCTACGGTGACGAATAAAGTGATGAGATGTGCCATTTTTTAAATGCTGTACACGCTTTTCAACTTGGCGCTCTATTTCGCCCGGCCCACACTCACCGCGCTCTGCGTTGTAGCGAATAATATCTTCGATGGGTTGGCCTACTTCTAAAAAGTCTGCTGGGTAATTAAACATTTCAGCGTAACGCTTATTCCATGCAACTAGTTTGAGGTCTTTATCGACTACCGAAATACCGTGGCTTAAGTTCTCAAGTGACGTGAATAAAAGGTTTTGGTTAAACTGCAACGCTTGGGTGGTTTCATCAAAAAAGTTAACCACTTCTTCAAAGGCCATGCGTTTACCCGAAGCCACAGTATGAATAAGAGCTTGTGCAGAAGAGGCACCTAAAACCCCCGTTAATGCGCGTTCACAATAGGCAATAAACTCAGGATCAGGGTGGTTGTTATTATCACCCAATTGATGGCTGAGCGAGAAATGTGCTAATACCTGCTGACTACGCTGAACGCCTAAAAATGTTTGTAGCAAAATTTTAAAGTCATACACAGTGGCTTTTACGTTTTTATTTAAACGCCTTGCCAGCACTGCTTGCTCTTTAGGGTTAACAAAAGCAGCCGCTTGAATTTTATCTATTAACCGTTCATCGGCTCCGAGTGAAAAACTGATATAGCAGCCAATATTAGCAAATAGGGCAATGAGTGTACCTCGGGTTATTAAGGTTTGTTGTAGCTCGGTATCCAGGGTATTACCAGCATCTAGAATTGGTAACATTAAAAACAAAATCCAGCAAATAAAACCTGCCAAAAGACCTGCATAAACACCGTAAGCATGACCTTTTCGCCAGTATAATCCACCAATAATAGCGGGTAATAATTGGGTTACCAATGAGAATGCAACTAACCCCATACTTGCGAGAGCTTTGCCGTGGCCAAACCATTGCTGATAAAAATACGAGAGAATTAAAATACCAGCGATGGTAAAACGCCTTACTAATAAAATGCGCGAACGATAACTGCTAGTGATCAAGTTGCGTTTAAACTTGCGGCGTAGCATTAATGGTAATACAACATCGTTAGAAATCATGGTGCTGAGTGTGAGTGTAGCGACCACTATCATGGCCGTCGCTGCCGAGATCCCACCAATAAATACAAAGGTGGTGAGTAAAACATTGTCGTGCATTAAAGGGAGTGCCAGTACAAAACTGTCAGGTGAAAAGCTACTGCCAATATTTGGGTGAATAGCGGCTGTGGCGATAGGCAAGATCATCGCAGCTGTGAGTAATAAATACAGTGGAACGCCCAACGTGCGGTAAATAAATGGCGTTTATCTTGGTTATCAACTACGGTGACATGAAACTGTCGTGGTAAACAAATAATTGCTGCTGCTGCCATTAATGATTGGCCAATAAAGTTAAAACTAAAAAAGTTAAAACTACTCCAATGCAGCCATAAAGATTCAGTGTTTATTACCTCTCGCTCTGTGGGTAAGTTAAATAAGGTATAAACAGCTAAACCAGCCACAGCAACCAGTGCTAGTAGTTTTATTAAAGATTCAAATGCTACCGCTAGCATTAAACCCGAGCGGTATTCTGTTACGTCGACTTTGCGTGTGCCAAAGAAAATTGCAAACATCGTCATAATCAATGTAGCTGACAGCGCAACCATAGACCCTGATATTTTATTATCGCTTTGTAACAGTAAAAAGCTGCTGCTAAGAGCTTTCAACTGCAAAGCGATATAGGGGATGGTGGCAAGTAAAGCGATAACAGTAACCATAATCGCCGTTGTTTGCCGTTTGCCATACCGAGCTGAAATAAAATCAGCAATGGTGGTGATATTTTGTTTCTTACTTACCAGTACAAGCTTACGTAAAAAACCTTGGCCGAAGAAAAATAACAGCGCAGGACCAAGTAAAATAGGTAAGTAACTCCAACTACTTGTTGCTGCTGTACCCACGGATCCATAGTAAGTCCAAGAAGTGCAATAAATACCTAAAGAAAATGAATAAACAAATGGGTGATGGCTAATGCGCTTTGCTAATGGAGTGGTTTTATCTCCCCAGTTTGCAAGCCAGAACAGCACGCCAATATAGGCTAATGCAACAAAAATTAGAGCAGCAGTCATGGAATAATTCAGTTTTTATTATGATAGTTAATACCATACCAGAAATTAAAAATAATTTGAGCTGTCAATTATTATACTTATTCATCAATAATTTTAAGTGTATGATATTTTTTGTGTTTTCAATATCATGCAAATATATTCGACTAATGTCGCAGATCAACAATATAGCCTTGCTGAATAGTGATAATCACTTGGTGAAAATGTTTAACATGATGATATTTAATGTTTTTTACTTTTAATTAACAATTTCCAACCTGCAGTTTACGTAAACGTTAACCTCTTGTTACGACCATGGTCTCAATTCAATCTTGCTCAGGCATTGCTAACTTTATATACGAACATAAAACACACACATCATTTTACGGTGTTAATGAGGAATATAAAATGGCTTTTAAAGATGAAGAACAAGCAAAAGCTTATTGGGCGGAAAACATTTCACTGCTGTTTAAATTATTAGCAGTCTGGTTTGTCGTATCCTTCGGTTTTGGTATTTTACTGGTAGATGTACTTAATGAAGTACGCTTTTTTGGGTTTAAACTTGGCTTCTGGTTTTCCCAGCAAGGCGCGATTTACACCTTTGTGGCTTTGATTTTTGTTTACGTTTTCAAAATGAATACGTTAGATAAAAAATACGGCGTAGACGAATAGGAGCTTAAGTAATGGATGTTCAAACACTCACGTTTTTAATTGTTGGTTTAAGCTTCGCGCTGTATATCGGCATTGCAATATGGGCCCGTGCAGGGTCAACAAAAGAATTTTATGTAGCGGGAGGCGGTGTTCCGCCTTTAGCCAATGGTATGGCAACGGCCGCAGATTGGATGAGTGCCGCGTCATTTATCTCCATGGCGGGTATCATTTCTTTTGCAGGTTATGATGGCGGTGTTTACTTAATGGGGTGGACAGGTGGCTATGTATTACTCGCCATGTGTTTAGCGCCTTACTTACGTAAATTTGGTAAGTTTACAGTGCCTGACTTTATCGGCGATCGTTACTATTCACGTACCGCTCGTTTAGTGGCAATTTTATGTGCCATTTTTATCTGCTTTACTTATATTGCTGGGCAAATGCGCGGTGTAGGTGTGGTTTTTTCACGCTTTTTAGAAGTTGAAATCGAGACCGGTGTATACATTGGTATGGTGATTGTATTCTTCTACGCTGTGCTTGGCGGTATGAAAGGGATTACTTACACCCAAGTAGCGCAATACTGTGTACTTGTATTTGCTTACCTAGTACCCGCAATTTTTATCTCAATGATGATGACTGGGCACTTTTTCCCGCAAACAGGCTTTGGTGCCACACTAAGTGATGGCTCTGGCATGTATGTACTGGATAAGCTTGACGGCTTAAGTGCTGAACTGGGTTTTGCTCAATACACTGAAGGCTCTAAGAGCATGATTGACGTATTTGCAATCACAGGTGCATTGATGGTGGGTACTGCCGGTTTGCCACACGTTATTGTACGTTTCTTCACTGTACCTCGTGTTAAAGATACGCGTATTTCAGCAGCATGGACGTTAGTATTCATCGCGATTGTTTACACCACAGCGCCAGCAGTTGCATCGTTTGCACGTGTTAACATGATTGATACGATTAACGGTAAAGATGGCAGTGGTACTGAGTATGCACAAGCGCCAACCTGGGTTAAAAACTGGGAAAGAACAGGTCTTATTACCTTTAATGATAAAAACGGTGATGGCAAAATGTTCTACACCGCTGGTAAAATTGATGACCCTAACAGTGCAAATGAAGTCAACGTAGACCGCGATATCATGGTATTAGCAAACCCTGAAATAGCTAACTTACCAGCGTGGGTTGTTGCGTTAGTGGCTGCCGGTGGTATTGCAGCAGCGCTATCAACAACGGCTGGTTTATTATTAGTTATTTCAACATCGGTCTCGCATGATTTACTTAAGCGAACTCTCAAGCCAGATATTAGCGATAAACAAGAGTTACTCGCAGCGAGGTTGGCTGCCATGATTGCTATTGTTATTTCCGCTTACTTTGGTATTAATCCGCCTGGATTTGTGGCGTCGGTGGTGGCATTTGCATTTGGCTTAGCTGCTGCAAGTTTCTTCCCGGCGATTATTATGGGTATTTTCTCTAAAACGATGAATAAAGAAGGTGCGATAGCAGGTATGGTGACAGGTATTACCTTTACTGCGGCATATATCATTTTCTTCAAATTTGTTAGCCCTGAACTTAACAGCCCTGAACATTGGTTCTTAGGCATTTCACCAGAAGGTATAGGCTTAGTTGGTATGGTTATTAACTTTGCTGTTGCAGCTATAGTATTAAAATTCACTGCTGAAACCCCAGTTGAAATCCAACAAATGGTTGAAGGTATTCGTAATCCTAAAGGCTCTAGTGAGGCACACGCCCACTAACAATGACTTGATTGTTATTTAAGCCAAAGCCCGACTTAAGTCGGGCTTTTTATTTTTTATTAATATGCGTAATGTAGTTACTCTGGCCTTATTATTTGCGAGTACAGTTATGAATAACGAGCAGCAGGAAGTCGCCCAGTTTGTTAAAACACAAACACCATTTAGTCAAATTGATAGTAGCGCAACCAATTATTTTGTAACCCATGTAGATAGCATTTATTTGACCCGAGAAAATCAATCGCAATGGCTGCAGTCTGACTCGCCGAGGTTGTTTTTAATTCGCTCTGGATTATATGACTTAGTCGATGCTAAAGGCGATGTGATCATGCGTTTAGCCCAAGGCGATTATTTTGGCTTTCCATCTTTGTTAACAGGTGAGGCAATACAAAACCGTTTAGAAACGCAAAAAGAGGGTATAGTGTATATGCTCAATCAAGAAAGTTTTGATTTCTTGCGTCGAGAATATAAGTCATTTGAACAATATTTTGTTCGTGCCCATGCTAATAGGTTACTTTCCTCCCATTATAAAAGTCAAAACGAAAGTTGGTCTGAGAAAAAAATATCCGAGTTGATGTCACGTAAAGCGGTTACATTACCTCCTGACGCGAGCATTCGTCAAACAGCCAAAAAAATGAAAATGCACGGTGTTTCGTCAATAATGATCACAGAGTTTGAACAGCTGGTTGGGGTTGTGACTGATCGTGATTTACGTAATCGCGTGCTTGCAGATGAGGTTGAGCCAAAAGAAGCTGTGAGCACAATAATGAGTAAAAAGCCCAAGTATATATTTGAGAATAATCGGGTTTTTTCAGCTTTGCATTTAATGCTTAAACATAATATTCATCATTTACCAGTATTAGATGAACACCATAAAGCACTGGGTATGATCACCAGTACAGACTTGTTACGCCAACAAAAAAGTGACCCAGTACAATTAATTGGCCGCATTTATAAAGCGCATAATATTAGTGATTTAAAGCGTTATGCTGGTGAAATACCTGACTTACTTCGTGGCTTTTCGCATAATATTGATGATATTTCTTTGATTGGTAAATTACTTAGTGGGCTAACCGATGCATTAACGTCACGGCTTATTCACTTATTTCAAGAAGACAATGGGGCAGCGCCGACCAGTTTTAGTTTTATTTGTTTTGGCTCACAAGCACGAGAAGAGCAAACTCTGCACTCAGATCAAGATAATGGCTTGTTATTACCAGATGACTTAACACCGCAGCATCAAGATTACTTTCGCCGTATGGGAGAATTTGTGTGTGAGCAACTTGTAGAATGCGGAATTAGGCGCTGCCCCGGTAATATCATGGCCAGCAGTGAATTGTGTAGAATGGGTATTTCAGATTGGTGCGAACGTTTCTTTAAGTGGATAAAAAGTCCGACACCTGAGGCGATGCTAAACTGTAAAATATTTTTTGATTTACGGTTTATTGAAGGCTCAAACTCGCTCTATACCAGTTTTTGTGAGCAGTTAACCCGTATATCTCGCAATGACTTATTTTATGCTGCGATGGCCAATGATATAAAAAGTAATGCAGTACCCATTGGTTTGTTTAATCAATTTAAGTTAGAGAAAGATGCTAAGCAGCACAAGTTTATTGATTTAAAGAAACGCGGAGTGGTGATCATTAACGACATAGTCCGGTTATATGCGTTAAAAGCAGGAGTAAGGCGAGCAAATACACAAGAGCGTCTTGATGCACTATTAAAGTATCCACTGTTAAATAATCAGGATGTATATAACCTAAAAGATTGCTGGCGTTTCTTAACCCAATTGCGTTTACGCACCCAAATTAACGAAGAGGGCTTGCCGAGTAACTGTATTAATCCTGATAAATTAAATTCGTTGGAGCGCCATCAGCTCAAAGAAGCGTTTTATTTAATAAAACAAGCACAGCAAGCGGCCGCATTTAAATTTGCTAGGGGGAGTTTGTAATGTATCGCGTTTTAAGGGGTCAAAGTGGTTAAGCGTTGGCTGAGTCGTTATTTATCAAAAAAGAGACTGTTAGCTACAAGTGCAGCTAGTCAGCGTTTTATTGTTATCGACTTAGAGCTAACAGGACTTGATGTAAAACAGCATGAGATAGTCTCTGTTGCATGGGTTTTAATTGAACAGCAGTGTATTAAGCTCAGCCAAGCTGCACATTATATTAATAAAGACGTACAACAATTAGAGCAAAGCCCTGTTTTTCATGGTATCGCGCAACAAGATATTATTACAGGGCAAAGCTTAGACGTTATTCTAACTAAGTTAAGTGATTACTTTGATGATGCAATTTTAGTGTTTCATAATGCCAGTTTAGATTGGGGGTTTTTAAAACACGCTTTTAAAGCAAAGGGAATAGTGGCTAAACCAAGGTTGATCCTAGATACTTTTTTAATAGAAAAAAAGCGATTACACCATCAAGGGCAAGAAATAGCTTTAGATGATTTAACATTAGCCGCTTGCAGAGCACGTTATCAGTTACCTGACTATCATAATCATCACGCTTTAACCGATGCGACTGCAACGGCTGAGTTATTACTTGCGCAGTGCTATCAAATAGGCCAAGGTAAAGATTTAAAGCTAGTTGATTTATAGGTTCTTTCAATGAAAAATAATTTACTGCCATCTTTAGTTGGTGTGATAGTCAGTTTAATTACAGTATGGTGGTTACATGGGTTTTTATTAGTGGATCGTTGTTTAGATAGTGGTGGCTCGATTAATCATAAAACTAACTTATGCATGGGTGAAAACGGTCAAATAATAGAACTGGCAACGTCATCAGGCATATTAGCCATTTATTGTATTGTGATTATGATAGTTTCATTAGTATCCGGAAGTTTAATACGCAAGCTACTTAAGCGTTAAACAATTTATCTTTTCTAACTGTAGAGCCTAAGCCCTAGGAAATTTGGGGCGATATAAAACTTGTGCTACACATTTATTTAACGTTACCTCTTATATTCAACTCCAAGGTCGATTACAATACGCGCATCAAAAAGGCAGGTTGCCTTTATCTGCAAGCAAATAGAGTGGATTTTCTAACGAATGGCAATCAAACTTGCAATCAATGGTTTTGGTCGAATTGGTCGTAATATCGTTCGTGCCCTGTATGAATCAGGCTTAAACGATGAGATCAAAATTGTTGCAATAAATGAACTGGCGGATCCTCAAGGGATCGCGCATCTCCTTAAATACGATACTTCGCACGGACGCTTTAAGTTTCCCGTAACACTTGGCGAAGATAGCATTACCGTTGCTGATGATTCTATCGCCTTATTCTGCGAGGAAAATCCCGCTGAACTGCCTTGGCAAATATTGGATGTGGATGTTGTTTTAGAGTGTACCGGTGTGTTTCACTCTCGCGAACATGCTCAGTTACATCTAAATGCTGGTGCGAAGAAAGTGCTATTTTCTCAACCTGCAGATGCTGATGTTGATGCCACAATCGTGTATGGTATCAATGATGATGAATTAACCGCAGCGCAAACAATTGTTTCAAATGGTTCATGCACGACTAACTGCATAGTGCCAGTCATAAAAGTACTTGATGATGCCTTTGAGATTGAGTCTGGGGCGATTACCACAATCCATGCGTCAATGAACGATCAACAAGTGATTGATGCGTATCATCATGACTTACGTCGTACCCGTGCTGCGAGTCAATCTATTATTCCAGTTGATACCAAACTCGCCCGTGGTATTGAGCGTATTTTGCCTAAATTCCATGGTCGTTTTGAAGCGATTGCTGTACGCGTACCGACTATCAATGTAACTGCGATGGATTTAAGCGTAACAGTTAATACCGATGTAGATTTACTTGCGGTCAATAAAGCATTAAAGGCCGCAGCGAAAGATCGCCTCGAAGGGATTTTAAGTTACACCGAAGAACCATTAGTGTCTGTCGATTTTAACCATGATGCACACTCTTGTATTATTGATGGCACACAGACACGTGTTAGTCATAAACGACTGATAAAGTTATTAGTCTGGTGTGACAATGAATGGGGATTTGCTAACCGAATGCTCGACACAGCAAAGTGCATGATGGTTGCAACTAACTAAATTAAAGAGCTAAGTTAAATAGCTAAATATTATAATTAAAAGTTTTTACTCAAGTCAGTATCGTTAACTAAGGAGAAGTCCATGTCGGTCATAAATATGGCAGATTTAGATTTAAACGGCAAACGCGTGTTAATTCGTGAAGATTTAAATGTACCCGTAAAAGCAGGTAAAGTGACCTCTGATGCACGTATTCGTGCAGCATTACCTAGTATTAAATTAGCCCTTGAAAAAGGCGCAAGAGTAATGGTGATGTCACATCTTGGCCGCCCTACGGAAGGGGAATACAACGAAGAGTTTTCACTTGCTCCTGTTGTTGATTATCTAAATGAAGCACTAGAGCAAACAGTACGTCTTGAAAAAGATTATTTAGATGGCGTTGAAGTTGCTGATAATGAAGTGGTTGTTTTTGAAAACGTGCGCTTTAATGTTGGTGAAAAGAAAAATGATGAAACGCTAGCTAAGAAACTGGCTGCATTATGTGACGTGTATGTTATGGATGCATTTGGTACGGCTCACCGTGCACAAGCGTCTACTCATGGTGTTGGCGTATATGCTGATGTTGCTTGTGCAGGCCCATTACTGGCAGCTGAACTAGATGCATTAGGTAAAGCTCTTGATAACCCTGCACGTCCTTTAGTGGCTATTGTAGGTGGTTCTAAAGTGTCTACTAAGTTAACTGTACTTGATTCACTTTCTACCATTGTTGATCAATTAGTAACAGGTGGCGGTATCGCGAATACCTTCATTGCAGCTGCTGGCTACCCTGTAGGTAAGTCACTTTATGAAGCTGATTTAATTGATGAAGCAAATAAATTAAGTGCTGCTGCTAAAAGCAATAATGGTGAAATTCCTGTCCCAACTGATGTGGTTGTAGGAAATGAGTTTTCAGAGTCAGCGGTTGCAACATTGAAAGATGTGAGCGAAGTAACCAGCGAAGACATGATTTTTGATATCGGCCCTGATACGGCAAACCAACTGGCAAAAATCATTGCTAATGCAGGTACTGTGGTTTGGAATGGTCCGGTTGGCGTGTTTGAATTTGATCAATTTGGTAATGGTACACGTGCTATTGCACAAGCGATTGCAGACTCTAATGCGTTTTCGATAGCAGGAGGCGGTGACACGCTAGCAGCCATTGATAAATATGGTATTGCAGATAAAGTTTCGTATATTTCAACAGGCGGTGGTGCTTTCCTTGAATTTTTAGAAGGGAAAAAGTTGCCAGCTGTTGCTATGCTAGAAGAGCGCGCTAAGTAAAGTTAGTTGCTCGCTGGTGTGAGTAGTATTACTTGCACCAGCAAAGACCATTAATTAAATACCTCTCACCCTTATTTAATTGTTGGTTTTGGTTAACCGGTAGCTTTGGCGAGTGCCGATTCTATCGTGATGCAGTGATTGCATCGAATTAAACTATTCCGTTCGAACTAGGTAGTTTGTGCGTGCGCGCAGCTATCGACAATTTGGAGAATACCCAATGGCTTTAATCAGTATGCGACAACTTCTTGATCATGCAGCTGAAAATGGTTACGGCGTACCAGCATTTAACGTTAATAACCAAGAGCAAATCCGCGCTATTATGATGGCGGCTGATAAAACAAACAGCCCTGTAATTGTGCAAGGCTCGGCAGGTGCTCGTGCCTACGCTGGTGCCCCATTTATTCGTCATATGATTTTAGCAGCCATTGAAGAATGGCCACATATTCCTGTGGTAATGCACCAAGATCACGGCACTTCACCAGGCGTTTGCCAACGTTCTATTCAATTAGGCTTTTCATCAGTAATGATGGATGGCTCATTAATGACCGATGGTAAAACACCTTCAAGTTATGATTATAACGTTGATGTTACACGTAAAACCGTTGAACTTGCACATTCATGTGGTGTATCAGTAGAAGGCGAGTTAGGTGTATTAGGTTCACTTGAAACGGGTGAAGCTGGCGAAGAAGATGGCGTTGGTGCTGAAGGTAAATTAACTACAGACCAAATGCTAACAGATCCTGAAGAAGCTGCTGACTTTGTAAGTAAAACACATGTTGATGCACTAGCAATTGCGTGTGGTACTTCACATGGCGCTTATAAATTTACTCGCCCACCAACAGATGATATTTTAGCAATTGATCGTATTAAAGCGATTCATGCACGTATCCCTAATACGCACTTAGTTATGCATGGTTCTTCGTCAGTACCACAAGAGTGGCTTGAAATCATTAACCAATACGGTGGTGAAATCCCTGAAACCTATGGCGTGCCAGTTGAGCAGATTGTTGAAGGTATCAAGTTTGGTGTGCGTAAAGTCAATATTGATACAGACTTACGTTTAGCATCAACAGGGGCTATTCGTCGTCATTTAGCACAAAACCCAGCTAACTTTGACCCACGTAAATACCTAGCTGAAGCAACTAAAGCAATGACAGAAATATGTGTTGCGCGTTATGAGTCATTTGGTACAGCAGGCCAAGCAAGCAAGATTAAGCCAATTTCACTTGATGAAATGCACCTTAAATATTTAACAGGCGAACTAGATCCGCAAATTAAATAATTTAAGTAATTGAATCAAAAAGCCAGAGTCTCTGTGAGTTTCTGGCTTTTTTATGCCCAGTTAAAAACTATTAAAACAAATACATGTAGCTAATTTTTAATTACAGGCTATGCTTTAAAGTAGTTAAATATCAATTACAAGGGTTACCATGGATAATAAATTACTACTCATTATTTTGTCGTTGTTTTTACCTCCGGTTGCGGTTTTTTTAAAGGCTGGTGTAGGTAAAGATTTAATTATTAATATCGTTCTGTGTTTTATCTTTTTTATACCTGCGGTGATTCATGCACTTTGGCTGTGCACACGTTAAGGTATCGCTGGAAATAAATTAAGTAGCTTCGATTAAGTTTCAGTTACTGTTAACTTTACAGCTGTTAATATACTCAAACCACCTCAAGATGCTATATACAGTGGCTTGGGTATATAGCTATATGCTAAGCTCGCACCTGTAAATTAACCTCTGGAAATTAATAACAACATCAATGGCTGATAAAAAAGAACCTCGCTCATCAAACACCCCAACAAAGCGCCCTGTAAAAAAGGCAGCTAGCAACAGAGCTAAAACTGCAAAAAAAGCCTCCAAGAAAAAAACGGCAAAAAACACTAATACGCGAAGCTTTGGCCGTAAACTATTCTCTATTTTTTGGAAATTGAGTCTTGCTGGTGTTGTCGCTATGGCTCTTTATTTAATCTACCTTGACGCCAAAATAACTCGTCAGTTTGAAGGTAATAAGTGGCAGTTACCTGCGCAAGTATATGCTCGTGCAATGAGCTTTTATCCAGGGCAGTTTTTATCAAGCCAAGAAGTGCTTTGGGAGCTTGATAGGTTAAATTACTCGTCAGTTAATAAGCTAAGTCGTACTGGTCAGTATATAAAAAGTGGCGATAGCATTAAAATTTTTCGCCGTGAGTTTGAGTTTTTTGATGGCTTAGAGAGTGCACAAGTAATTGAGCTGCGCTTTGCAGGGAAAAAATTAGCAACGATCAAAGATAAATTTGGCAGACGGCTAAACAGCGCGCGTTTAGAACCAGTGCAAATAGCCCGTATTGGTAATGATTCAAAACAGGATCGTGAGTTTGTGCCTCTTGATAAATTTCCATCAATGCTTAAAGACACCTTGTTAGTGGTCGAAGATCAAAAGTTTTATGAGCACCATGGGGTGTCTGTTTTATCTATTATGCGCGCTTTATATAGTAATATTAAAGCTGGCCGCACCGTTCAAGGGGGCAGCACGTTAACTCAGCAATTAGCTAAAAATATCTATTTAACCCGTGATCGTACCCTTATTCGTAAATTCAACGAAGCACTTATCGCATTGATCTTGGATTATCGCTATTCTAAAGACCAAATCTTAGAGGCTTATTTAAATGAAGTGTATCTTGGTCAGTCTTATAACCAAGGTGTGCATGGCATGGGCTTAGCGTCTGAGTTTTATTTTTCTAAACCAGTAGATGAGCTGGAGTATGACCAAATAGCCCTGCTTGTTGCTATGGTGAAAGGACCATCATATTACAACCCTCGAAGATACAGCGAACGCACGATGGAACGTCGTGATCTCGTACTGCGGCTTATGGTTGATAATAAACTTATTGATACCCGCGAGTATCGTGCTGCATTGCAGCGACCTATTGATGTTGCACCAATGAAAGATAGTCTTCCTAAATCATACCCTGGATATCTAGAGTTGGTGGATCGTGAACTTAAACGATTATTACCGGATCAAGAGATACTTGATGCGGGGGTGAGAGTATTCACTTATTTTGATTTACAAAAGCAAGCCGCGATGGAAGAAGCCATCATGAAAAGCCTACCGTATCTTGAAAGGCGAGCGACAACAGAGCAATTAGAAGCAGCTATGGTGTCTGTTAATGTTGAAAAAGGCGGTGTTTCTGCTTTAGTCGCAGGGCGAGATCCACGCTTTTTAGGTTTTAACCGGGTACTTGACACTAAACGTAATATTGGCTCATTAGTTAAGCCAGCAGTTTATTTAACAGCACTTGAGTCACCTAATTATAATTTAGCTACATTATTGGATGATTCTCCAGTTCAAGTAACAAATCAGCAAGGCAAAGTTTGGCAGCCTGAAAATTTTGATCACCAATACCGTGGCATGATGCCTCTTTATAAAGCATTTAGTAAAAGTATTAATATCCCAGCGGTTAATTTGGGCTTAGATGTAGGGGTTGATAAAGTGGCAACTACATTATCAAAACTTGGCGCTAAGCAGGATATTGAGCAATACCCATCATTGCTATTAGGGGCGATTGAGATGTCGAGCTTAGAGGTTGCTCAACTTTATACAACGCTTGCTGCGGATGGTGAATACCGAGAGTTAACCTCTATTTCAGCATTGACTGATTCCGTTGGTAAGGTTTTGTATCAGCACCAAGTTCGCTCTGAGCCGCGGTTTGATAAAGCGGCTGCTTATATGACTAAGTATGCCATGAAACGAGTGACTAAAGACGGTACCGCCAAGCGATTAAATGCACATTTTCCTTCAATTCAATTAGCAGGCAAAACAGGCACCAGTAATGATTTACGTGATAGTTGGTTTGCCGGATTTGATCAAAGCACAGTAACAGTAGCTTGGATTGGTCGTGATGATAATAAAAGTACCGGATTAACAGGCAGTGTTGGGGCGCTTGAAAGCTATATTCGGTACCTAAAACCATTGAACCCGGAATCGATTGCAGACACTCGGCCCCCAACAATTCGTTGGGCATTTGTTAATGAACAAACAGGAATGCAAGCCCCACCAGGGTGTGGCAAGGTAATCCAATTACCACTGCGCGCTGCAGAGTTTGAACCTAGGCCAAGTTGTCAGCGCTAAGAAGTAGTTTAAAGCTGTTAAGCTTTAAACTTACTCATTGCATTTGATAGCCGCTCTGATAACAGGCTTAACTTCTGAGCATCACCAAGGCCTGATTGAGCAGATGCTTGTGTCTGTATCGCAAGAGTACTTATTTGCTCTGCGTCATTGAGTGCTTGAGCTGTTGCCTTTGATTGCTCCTGAACTCTTTGGGCAATAAGCTCACCTTGTTGCTCTATTTCTAACATACTGGTTTGCGCATTTTGTAGTACAGAATTGGTACTGTTAGCTGAGTTAACGCATTCAGCCATTTTAGTTACGCTAGTTTGCATTTTTTGTTGAGTATCATCGGAAGCTTTTTGTAATGAGCTGATAATTTGATGGATTTCTTGAGTTTGTAGTTGGGTGCGTGATGCCAAAGTACGTACTTCATCAGCGACCACAGCAAATCCACGACCTTGCTCGCCAGCTCGAGCAGCTTCAATGGCAGCGTTGAGAGCGAGTAAGTTGGTTTGATCTGCTATTTCACTAATTCCCTTACTTACATTACCGATGTTTTGGCTATCCGTTGCTAATCGGTCTAATGCTTTTTGATTTTCTTTAAATTCAATTTGTAAGTCTTCCATGTACTTAGCAAGTTCCATGGTATTAGTTGAACTTTCTTTAACATGTCCGGCAGCGCCTTGTGCAATATGCATTGCTTGAACTGCCGACTCCTCGACAGCGTGAGCACTGTTTGACATATCACTAAGGGCACTGTGTATCGCACTCACGCGACTTTGTTGTTCAGTCACATCTTCACTTGTTTTATAGCTTGTTTGTTCTAAAGAGTGTGTAGCTTCACTTAAATCGACAGTTGTGGTTTTTACGTCCGCTAATAATTGAGTAAATGCTTTAAGTAGTGCATTGTAACGAGCCGTAATTATACTCATTTCATCATTACCGAGGGATGCTAAGGTCGCACTTAAATCACCATCAGCAGCTTGTTCAGCCGCATTAGCGAAGCGAGTGATTCCACCAACAACAGCCAAATAAAAGCCAATCAATAGGTAAGCTGCGCTAAGTAAGCATATGAATGAAGCAATTAATACGATATTTCTTATCATGCGCTGCTGCTGCAGTTTATCAGTTATTAGCTTTGTAAGGGTTGGGATGCTTTGGTTTATAAGTTGTTGTAAGTCATTTTGGACGGTGCTGTAGTAACGGGAAAATTCAATTTTAGATATCGATAAATTGTCTGGCTCCAGCATTTTATTATCGATAATGTTTTTAAATTGAGTAACACTTTTTTGAAGTTTTGATAGTAAAGGGGATAGCTTTTCATCAACCAAGGGGTTTGCATCTGTCGCTATAGTAAGTGTTTTTTGCACTTGTGCTTGGTACTGAGGTAATGACTTCGTTAAATTTGATAACGCTATAAAGGTCGTCGGAGTAAACGCTTGGTTATTTAGAACAGTATTAGCACTATCATTAGCTAAATTTATTTGCTTGATGAGCGCGGGGATTCTAGTAACCAATACGCGGTTTAAGTAAGCACTTGATAAGTGTTCATCAACAGCGAGTTGAGATTGAATGGAGATTAACTCTAGCGCATCAGTATATTGCTCATCCCTTACATTAAAACCATATTCGCGAGCAATTACAGCGCTTTTATTAACTTTTCCAGCCATTTGGTTATTAAGTAAAGTTTCATAGGTTTGTAGGCCTTGACGCTTCATCGTGGAAATATGTATGCTTTCAGTTAGTAAGCTGAGCAAGAAAAATAAACTTAATGCCAGCGGAGCGAGTAAAATACCAAACACTAAACCGATTTTAGTTTTATATTTTAAGTGTTCCATCAAGTTGATGGCAGGGGCCGTAAAGTGTCGTAATCCTGGCATAATGCTCTCTTGTTATGGGCAAATGGGCTGGGTAAGTAATATAAGACCGAAGAGCTTACTACTTTCATTCACTAATATTAGCCTAAAAACAAAAAAAAGCCCTTACGGGCTTTTTTATAAAGAGCGTTAAACAATGTGTTAAAGCTTGGCGAATACTCGATCAGCGGCTGCAATGGTATCGGCTATTTCTTGCTCTGAGTGTTCAGAGCAAACAAAGCCTGCTTCAAATGCTGATGGTGCTAAGTAGACACCTTCTTCTAGCATTAAGTGGAAGAACTTTTTAAAGCGTTCTAAGTCACATTGTGTCGCTTGTTGGTAAGTGGTTACTTTTTCTTGCTCTGTGAAGAAAAATCCATACATACCACCGGCGTAGTTAGTGGTCAGTGGAATGCCCGCTTTTTTCGCTGCCGCTTCAAAGCCTTCACAAATCGCTTTGCTTTTTGCTTCAAGCTCATCATGAAGACCGGCAACCTCAAGTAGCTCAAGCGCTTTTAAGCCAGCAGCCATAGCAATAGGGTTACCAGAAAGTGTGCCAGCTTGATACACAGGGCCTACAGGGGCGATGTAATCCATGATTTCATTCTTACCACCAAACGCGCCTACAGGCATGCCGCCGCCAATGACTTTGCCTAAACAGGTTAAGTCTGGCTTGATGTTGTAATACGCCTGTGCGCCACCAAGTGCGACACGAAATCCAGTCATAACTTCATCAAAAATAAGCACTGATTTATATTCATCACAGACTGCACGCAGGCCTTTTAAAAAACCTGGTACTGGTGGAATACAGTTCATGTTACCAGCAACTGGTTCTACGATGATACACGCGATTTCATCGGCGTATTTTGCAAAAAATAGCTTTTACTTCATCCAAGTTATTAAACGAAACCGTTAATGTATGTTTGGCAAAGTCTTCAGGGATACCTGGGGAGTTAGGTACACCCATAGTCAGTGCGCCAGATCCCGCTTTAACTAATAAAGAGTCGGCGTGACCATGGTAGCAACCTTCGAACTTAAGAATTTTATCACGGCCAGTGTAACCACGTGCTAAGCGAATGGCGCTCATGGTCGCTTCTGTACCAGAGCTTACCATGCGTACTTTTTCAATTGATGGCACCAGCTGTTTTACTTTCTCCGCCATGAAAATTTCGGTTTCGGTAGGCGCGCCATAGCTTAAGCCATTTTCAACGGCTTCAAGTACAGCCTTTTTAATTGCTGGGTGATTGTGACCCATGATCATAGGTCCCCATGAACCTACATAATCGATATAGCGATTGCCATCAGCATCAAAAGTAAATGGTCCTTGGGCTTTGGTAATAAATAGTGGCGTACCACCTACACCGTTAAAAGCACGTACCGGTGAGTTCACGCCACCAGGGATTGAATCTTGGGCGCGGGCAAATAAATCTTGGCTAATTGTCATGAATATTCCTATTGAGTTTTCATGGTTACATTGAAATAGTGGTTTTAGTCGTTACGTTTACGGCTAAACCATGGTACTTCAACTTCATAGTTTTCTACTTTGTCAGCAACATCTAACGTTAATGCAAATAATGCCATGCGGATCAATACTCCGTTTTGTACTTGACGGAAAATCGCTAAATTGTCATTACTGTTTAAATCGTTATCAAGCTCATTGGCTTCTAAGCGGCTATCACGAGGTAACGGGTGCATAAGCACAGAGTTAGGCTTGCAGTGAGCGTTATAAATTGACTGACTGATGCGGAAACCTCCGCGGTATTTATTGGCTTCTTCTTGTGATGGGAAGCGCTCTTCTTGAATGCGAGTTTGGTAAACAATATCGGCAGCTAAATTGCCTTCCATTTTATCGACAATTTCGATTTTATGACCGGCATTATCGACAGCGTCTAAAATATAGCTCGGCATTTGCAAGCCATCAGGTGCGACCATTGAGAATTTTACGTCTTTATAATGGCACAATAATTTAGACAATGAATGAACAGTACGGCCATATTTTAAATCACCGACTAATGCAATATGCATCCCATCAATGCCTTGCTCAAATCGATTAAGCTCACGCTCGATAGTTAATAGATCAAGTAGTGCTTGAGTAGGGTGCTCGTTCGGACCATCACCGCCGTTAATAACAGGCACTGAGCAACCTGTCGCAAACTCTGCCACTGAGCCGGCATCTGGGTGACGCATTGCTACAGCATCGGCATAAGCTGAAATTACACGAGCAGTATCGTAAAGTGATTCACCTTTTGCCAAAGCAGAGCTTTGCATTCCCGTGGTTTCACGTACTAGGCCGCCTAATAAATTAAAGGCAGTACCGAAGCTTACGCGGGTACGGGTACTTGGTTCAAAGAATAGGTTTGCTAAGATTGCGCCTTCTAACACATTGGTACGCTTTTGCTTTTTAGCGTATGGTTCCATTTTTTTGGCTACTGAAAAAATACGTTCAATACAGTCTCGGTTGAGCTGATTAACAGAAAGAATATTTTCACCTTCGAAACTTAACATTGGGGTTATCCTATTACATTGAAAAGGGGCGCGATCAACCATTAATGATGGACGCACAATCGCGCGATATTATAGCAAATTTTACAAGCTGGGTTTAGTTATGGCTAAAAATACGATAGCAAGCAGTACTAAAACAGGAAGTTCATTGAAAATACGATAAAAACGATCACTGCGTTTATTGCGGTCGTGTTTAAAGTCAGCCAATAACTTAAAGCAATATGCATGATAAAGGTACAAAACAATGACCAGAACTAACTTATAATGTAACCACATACTGTATTTAAACCACTCACGGCCGTATTCAACAATCATCAATACACCAAAAACAGCTGTTAATACGGCAAAGGGGGTGATAAAAAATAGTAATCGACGCTCCATTATCTTCAGCATCGAACTACATGATTTCTCTTCGTTCATTGCGTGATAGACAAAAAGTCGAGGTAAGTAAAAAATGCCAGCAAACCAGGCTATCATAAAAAATACATGTAAGGCTTTGTAAACGAGTAAGGCGCTCATAATGTTCTCTTTAGTTTGTTACAGTAAGCTATTACGTATGGTGAGGATATGGCGGATCTGATCCCAACGCATAATTCCCATAATCTGTTGGTTGTCGAGTAAATTATATATATATACAGCGCCTGTGCGCTTATCTTTTAATATATCAAATGCATCAGCGAGTGTGGCTTGGCTGCTTACACCTTGTAAATTGATATAATTTATCGAGATATTTTGATCTGACATTAAACTCAAGTCATATTCAGCTAAGCGATAACCATTTTCTTCATCATAAACAATTAACGGGGTTTGACTGTTAACTGCATCAAGGCTTGATTTAATTTGTTCTTTGTCGTCAGAGTAGAGTAACTTAAAGTTCTCATCCATTTCATCCATCACCCCTACTTTTTGCAAGGCTTCAGTGGCAGGGGATACATGGTAGTTAAGCCCTTGAAAATCTAGCTGTTGTAAAAATATTGAACGATTACCAAAAAACTGCAGAGCGGTTACATAAGCTGTTGATATCACTAACATTGCAGGCACTATTATCTCAGGGCTTGAGGTTAGCTCCATAACGGTTGTAAGGGCTGCAAGTGGAGCGTGTAATGTTGCAGCAAGTAATCCAGCCATGCCCAGAACACTGTAAGTACCCGATATATCTATCCCCGGACTAATAAATTGGGCGAAAAATGCCATCAGTGTGCCCATCAATACGCCAAGTCCAATAACCGGCCCGATGATCCCACCAGGAATACCTAAACCAATTGCAAACAGCGTTGCAAACAACTTAGCAATTAAAATCGTTGTGAGCAGTTGTACGTCATCTGGTGATTCAACGGCTATGGCGATTGCGCTCATCCCTGAACCCATGGAGTGAGGAACCATATAAGCAATTAGACCCGCGATTAATCCCGCTAAAAGTAAGCGAGGAAACATACTCAATGGCTTAAATGTGCGAATAATTAGCATTAAATTTTGGTTAAATGCAAACGCGACTGCGCCTAACGCCATCCCAAACAAAATTAAGAATGGGTAATGCCATCCACTTAAGGCGGTAACAGTAATAAGCTCAAGTTCTGATGCATCACCAAAAACGAATTGAGTCGCTAGGGCGCCAGTTGTAGCTGCAAGCATTATAGGTACGAATATGTGAACTTTATATTCACGTAATACCACTTCCATAACAAATATTACTGCGGCTAAGGGGGTATTGAATGATGCAGCGATACCTGCTGCAACACCACACCCACTTAGAGTGCGCATGGCATTATGCGGAAGATGGAGCTTATCTGCTAGCAAACTCGCGCCTGTTGCCCCCATGTGCACTGATGGGCCTTCACGCCCCACTGAAAAGCCGCTTATTAAAGCCAGTGCACCACCCACAAATTGGTTTACCGTATTATAAAGCGGCATTTGGCCGTAGTTGTGTTTGATTCTATGAATTACAAAGGGAATACCTAGGCGGTAGTGTTTAAAACCTGTGAATGCGGCAAATAAGGCTATCAAGAAAGCGGCGCCAACCGGCATAAATAAACGTTCTAGGGGGGGAGAGTGCTAAAATCATCAGGCGTTTCGAGAAATAACCCCTGAAAAAATAAAATAGTTAAACGAAATAGAATGATTAAAAACGCTGCAATTAATCCAGCACTTACGCCAAGTAAGCACAATTGCACCGATGTTTTTGGCTTTGCCAAGCGACGCCTAAGCGTTTCAAGCCACATGCATTCTTCCTCGCCATTTATTTAACGAGAGTTTATCAAAATAGTCAGGCGAAGTCCTTGAGATTTTTACAGGTTTTTCACTTAAAGCAAATTGATTTTGGGTATGGCTTAAGGTAGTTTGCAAAATCACCGAAACGGATATTCAAATTAGGAGGGGCTCTATGCACATCGTAATGAGTATTATAACTACCTTCGCGTTAATGGCGTGGCCTCTAATAGTAATGATGTCGCCAATGATGCTAGCAGCTCCAGGCTCACAAGATAATAAAACGACTGTGTTAAGTGTTATGTTATTTTTGCTCTACCCCGTCGCTATATTCATTTTTCTGGGCCTGTTTGGCATTAATTATTTAGGCTTAAATAGCTTTTTGTTAGCAAAAATTAGCGCGATTGTTGTATCTGTGATTTTCGTGTTTTTTGGTTATTCCAGTTTGTTTATTAATATGATTAAAGGGGTGCCTAATAGTGGCTATGCAGTTGTGAATGACACTGTATATTTTAGTGGTAAAGAGCTCACCGGAGCAGACCCTAATAGTTTTACTGCTTATGATGGGCAAGATTATGAAAATGAGCATTCAGCATCACTGTATGCCAGCGACAAACATAGCTTTTATTACTTTGGTAAGCGGGTAGAAAATGTTGATCCTTGCAATATAACAGGACGATTAATCGGTCATACATTATATTGGTTTAATGACACGCAAGTAGTTTTAAGAAATCAAATAATCGAAGCGGCAAATCCTCACACTTTTGCAAGCCTTGATGAAAATTGGAGCTATTCAGAAACAGATGGTGAGTATACTATTTATTATAATGCTGAAAGATTGAAGTCTGCTGATTTTGACTCTTTTAGAGTGCTTTTTGGCGCATACGCTACAGATAAAAGTCACCTTTATTATGGGGCGGATATTATTGCCCCCGAAGCTGACTTAAAAACGTTCGAAATACTCACTACACACTATGAGTTCGCACATGATATAAATAATATTTACTATTTATCTGGCAGTGAAACCCATGCTGTTGAAGGGCTAGACCCTAACACTTTCGAAGAGTTGAAACGCAGTTACATTAAGGATAAAAGTGCAGTCTATTACCATAGCTATAGTGATGGTGTACAACGTATTAATGAAGCTGACGTCACAAGTTTTGCAGTAACGGATTATGATGAAACAACACATTCAGACGCGGGTGATAAAAACTACTACTATATGCGTGGCGAAATTGTCGCTGCAAAAACTGACTTTTAACTAATCTTAGCAAAGGTGAGCCGATGCAACTGAAGATAACCTATTTAGAAAAGTAATCCGCAGTTGTTTACTATACTTGATTAAAACACTAGGGTATTAGATAATCGCGCCATTAGAGTAATTGAGGGGTTGGGTATGTCAGAAGAATTACCGATTAAATTTAGCGATGCTGCGGCTGTTCGTGTAAAACAATTAATTGATGAAGAAGAAAATCCTGAGCTTAAGCTGCGTGTATACGTTACAGGTGGTGGGTGTTCTGGATTTCAATATGGTTTTACTTTTGACGAAAAAGCTAACCCAGGCGATTTAGAAATCGTAAAAAATGGCGTAACTCTTGTAGTTGATCCTATGAGTATTCAATATTTAGTCGATGGTGTTGTTGACTATACTGAAGGCTTAGAAGGTGCTCGGTTCTTTGTCTCAAATCCTAACGCAACCACGACCTGCGGGTGTGGCGCTAGTTTTAGCGTTTAACAAATTATAAAAACCGCTTCAAAGCGGTTTTTTTGTACCTGCATTCTTTTATATTGCCCTAAGACTCCTCCTTAACCTATTATTACACTCATATTGCGCATCGATAATTAATATCTAATAAGGAAACACTGCGTTGAAAAAGCTTGCCAAGCAACTCGAACGAAAACCCTACATTTTAGCTTTATTTATTATCGTTTTTATTGTTATTTGGATGAGCTCTGGTAGCTCTCAGACAAGTAGTGAAGAAACAACTAAAACAGTGGAAAAGGTTGCAAAAGTACAAGTTGTTAAACTTGTTGCGCAAGATATAAAAAAAACATTATCGTTCTATGGTAAATCGCAACCGGATAAGTTGGCAAAAGTAAGTGCTCGCCAAGCAGGGGAAGTTGAAAAAATTTATGTTGAAGAAGGTCAGTTTGTAGAACAGGGAGCGCTCATTTTAGAATTGGATAAATCTGATTTAGCAGCTCAAATAGGCTCTGCAACAGCACTTTTAAAGCAATATACCGCAGAGTACGAAGGGGCGCTGTCGCTACGTGATCAAGGGTTACAAGATAGAGTGCAAACTATGCGCAGCGAAGCGGTACTTGCACAAGGAAAGGCGCGGTTAGCTGGGCTCGAATTACAACTTCAGCGGACAGAAGTTCGTGCCCCATTTAGTGGCATTATTAACAAACGCGTTGTGCAAATAGGTGACTATGTTGGCATTGGTGACCCAATTTTAGAATTAGCGGATCTCGACCCATTAGTGGTAAGAGCGAATGCAACACAAAAAGAAATACTCGGCTTAGAAGTTGGCCAAGTTGTGCATGCCCATGTGTTAAATGATAAAACTTACCCTGGTAAAATTCGCTATATCGCCTCAGTCGCTGATGAAAGTACCAATACGTTTAGAGTTGAAGCTGCATTTTCAAACCCAAATATGAGCTTTAAAGCGGGCTTTTCAACGCAGCTTGATATTGAATTGCACTCAGCTCCGGCCATGTTGCTTAGCCCTGCTTATATGGCGCTCGATGATGAGGGAAACATTGGCGTAAAAATCATTGATGATAAAAATAAAGTGGTATTTAAAAGTGTTGAACTTGCCAAATCGACCGCCGAAGGGGTTTGGCTTTGGGGTTTAGGTGAAACAGCGAATGTGATAACCCTTGGCCAAGGCTTTGTTCGAGAGGGCGATATTGTTGAGCCTGTATATATGAACGTAGATGATGAAGCTAGCGAGTAAGCGATGAAAAACTTAATCGAAGCATCGCTCAATCATACTCGTACAGTACTGTCTATATTCATATTGTTGTTAATTTCAGGTTGGGTAACGTATCAAAATATTCCAAAAGAAGCTAACCCAGATGTAACCATTCCGTTTATCTATGTCTCTATAATTCATGATGGTATCTCCCCGAAGATGCTGAGCGTTTACTTGTTAGGCCAATGGAAATTGAATTACGCTCAATTGAAGGAGTAAAAGAAATGACGGCCGTGGCTAGTGAAGGGCATGCCTCGGTTACCCTTGAGTTTCTGGCTGGAATGGACCCTAAAGAGGCGCTCGCTGATGTACGTGACCGAGTGAGCCTTGCCAAAGCCAAGTTACCTTCTGAATCAGAAGAGCCCGAAGTTCATGAAATTCTGATGGAAGATGAGCAGCCGACAATTACTCTGACACTCTCTGGCGATTCACCTGAACGAGGTTTATTGACGCTTGCGCGAAACTTAAAAGATGAACTTGAAAGTATCTCGAGTGTATTAGAGGTTGATGTGGGAGGCGACCGTGAAGATATGGTCGAAATTGAAGTTGATCCACTTGCGATGATCTCTTATGGACTAGAACCAAACGATATTATTCAGTTGTTATCTAATAATAATCGCTTGGTTGCTGCGGGCACTTTGGATACCGGTAAAGGGCGTTTTGCAGTAAAAATACCGTCAGTATTTGAGACTATTCAAGATGTAATGGAGCAACCAGTTAAAGTCGTTGGCGATAGAGTTGTGCGCTTTATGGATGTGGCAAAAATTCGTCGTGCATATAAAGATCCAAGTTCTATCGCGCGTATCAATGGCCGCCAAGCTGTGTCGTTAGAAGTGAAAAAGCGTGCGGGTGAAAACATTATCGACACAGTGGCACAGGTCAAACAGGTCGTTACTCAAGCTCAAAAAATATGGCCAGATCATATCCGCGTTGATTACACCGGGGATATGTCAAAAGATGTAGAAATGATGCTTTCTGACTTACAAAATAATGTGTTATCAGCTGTATTGCTGGTGGTCATTGTGATTGTTGCTGTACTGGGGGCGCGCACTGCATTTTTTAGTTGGAATTGCGATACCAGGCTCTTTTTTTAACGGGCATTTTAGTCATATCTCTATTTGGTCTAACAGTGAACATCGTCGTGTTATTCGCATTAATTATGGCGGTTGGTATGTTGGTGGATGGTGCCATAGTTGTTACTGAATTTGCTGATCGGGCTATGAGTGAAGGAAAGTCTCGCAAGCAAGCTTATAAAATAGCCGCAGAGCGTATGGCATGGCCTATTATCGCGTCTACGGCAACCACCTTAGCCGCCTTTGCGCCGCTGATATTTTGGCCTGGCATGATGGGTGAGTTTATGAAGTACTTGCCAATTACATTAATTGCGACATTAACCGGCTCATTATTAATGGCTTTAGTTTTTGTGCCTACAATTGGTGGCTTAATTGGTAAAACACGCCCATTAACGGCGCAGCAAAAAAGGGATTTAGCATTAGCTGAATCAGGTGACTTAACTCAATTGTCTGGGTTTTCGGGGCGCTATGTTCGGTTACTTAACCGAGCGATAAATAGCCCTTGGTGGACATTGTTGGCGGCTATTGCGTTCTCTATTGTAGTGTTTTTTGCCTTTGGTGCTTCTAAGTTAGGTGTTGAGTTTTTCCCTGATGTTGAACCAAATGGCGTGAACATAAAAGTGCGCTCTTACAGTGATTTGTCTATTTATGAAAAAGACGTGATTATGAAAGAGATCGAAACGCGTATTTTGGATGTGCAAGGAATTAAAACGCTCTATGCCCGTACTGGTGGTAAAGACCAGATTGGTACATTCAGAATGAACCTAAAAGATTGGGATGAGCGTGCTCCTGCCGAAGACATTATTAGTCAGGTAAATGAGATCACTGCAAGCTTTGCTGGCGTTGAGATTGAACTGCGCAAAGATGAAAATGGCCCCGGTGGTGGTAAGGCGCTGAGTATTGAGTTAAGTTCGAAATTTCCTGAGGTGTTAAATCAACAAGCTAAAGTTATCCGCCAAGTAATTGAAAATGATGGGGCTTTTAGAAATGTTGACGACACCGCATCAAAGCCAGGCATTGAATGGCAACTAAAGCTTAATCGTGCTGATGCTGCACGCTTTGGTGCCGATGCGGCGATGCTCGGGGCAAATGTACAATTGATCACAAATGGTTTAAAACTTGGTGAGTACCGCCCAGATGATGTAGATGATGAAATTGATATTCGAGTGCGTTTTCCTCATGATAAACGTGATTTAGGGCGTTTAGAAACATTACGTGTTAAAACAATGCACGGGCAAGTACCCATAACTCATTTTGTTGAGCGCAACGCTGCGCCAAAAGTAGATACCATTCGTCGGGTAGATGCCCATCGTGTCGTCACTATTAACGCTGATATGAAGGTTGGTGAACAGCTAGCAAAGGCACTGCCTAGATTACAAATACAGTTAGAAGAGCAGGGATTAGATCCAAGAGTTAAAATAAAGGTACGCGGTGAAACTGAAGATCAAGATGAGTCTGAAGCTTTCTTAAAAAATGCATTTTTAGTCGCGTTGTTTGTTATGGGGATCATCCTGGTCACTCAATTTAATAGTTTTTATCAAGCATTTTTAATTCTCAGTGCTGTGTTATTTTCAACAGTTGGGGTCTTTCTTGGCTTATTTGTATTGCAGCAGCCATTTGGTATTGTAATGTCAGGCATTGGGGTGATTTCATTAGCGGGTATTGTTGTTAATAATAATATTGTATTAATAGATACTTATAATGTTTTACGTAAGCAGGGGCTGGCAGTAGAAGATGCAATTTTAAGAACTGGAGCACAACGTTTAAGACCTGTATTACTGACGACTGTTACAACCATTTTAGGGCTAATGCCGATGGTGCTACAAGTCAATATCGATTTATTTAATCGCACGATCGATTTTGGTGCGCCATCGACCCAGTGGTGGGTACAACTTGCTACAGCTGTTGCAGGAGGGCTCTCATTTGCAACGGTACTGACGCTTGTTTTAACCCCGTGTTTATTAATGCTACGTGAGCGAAAAAGTACTAATTAGCTCAAATTAAGTCACTCACTATTGATGAGTGACTTGAATCATTAGGACAAAAAAACCTAAAATTAAGGCTGAAAAGCTTAAAATGTATATAAAGCCTTTTTTACCTTGTTTAATTGGAACTCCATTTTTCTTAAGAAAAAAGTACCAAACTAAGCAAAGTGTAATGGGTAATAAAAAAAGTAACCGGAACATATTTCTTTCTCCTCGCTTTATTTTTACATGTTTACATCATAAATCACTAATTTTAAAAGTAAAAATAATTTGTCGTAAAATAGGTTCATTTACATAAATTATTTGATACATTAAAGAGGAACGAATAATCGAGTATTTACTTTATTGTTTGTTTTACAATAATTGAATGGGGATAAAAATACGAAGCTTGAAATGGAGTCGGCTCGTAATTTTTTATTCAACAGTAGTAGTTATAGTATATAATGTATCCAAGAGTGAGACGGGCAAATTTCATTCTTAATTTAATTTTAAATCATCTAAGTAGGAGATGTTTTTTATGATGGGTAAAACAGTTTCTTCAGAAGAAAACTCAAAGTTGACCAAATGGCTTAAAGTTAAGCGCCATGAAAAGGGTCACACAATGCGCAGCCTTGCACAAGTTCTTGGTACGCCGCACTCTTTTATCGGTAAAATTGAAAACCAAGAGCGTCGTTTAGATGTGATTGAATTTTTACGCTATTGTGACGCGTTAGAAGTTGACCCATATGAAGGGTTAGGATTACTAAAAGAAGATTAATTATTAGTCTCCTTTATTAATTTTTAGGTAAGTGCAAGGAAGCGCTTTCACACTTTATTTATTATTGTTGTGATAGCTATTTTCAAGCTCATACAATTTATGCCTAATAAGATATAAAAACACTAACGACGGCAACACCATTAATGCTGTTAAAATAAAGAATAATGACCAGTTTCCACCTAGCCAATCATCAATTACTACGCCACTGTAACTCGAAAGCAAAGTTCTACCTAAATTTCCTAAAGACGCTAACAGCGCATAGTGTGTTGCGCTAAAAGCACGGTCGCAGAGCATTGATATAAATGCCACCATAGCCACTAAAGACCATGCTTGAGTGAAACCATCAACAACAATAGCCATAGCATATAAATGCTCTTGTGGGCCTGCCACTGCAATCCAAGAAAACATTAAGTTAGAAGCCGCCATCGCGACACCACTTATAAAGAGGCCTTTAACTATGCCGTATTTATGGTTAAAAATACTGCCTAAAAAGGCAAACACAATGGTAATTAATCCTGTACCAAGCTTGGAGTAATTTGCTATTTGGGTATTGCTAAAACCGACCTCTTTATAAAATACAATCGACATACGGGCTAAAAATGCTTCGCCAATTTTAAATAAGAATATAAAGGCAAGCAGTGCTAAAGCTGTTTTAACTCCGTTACGAGCAAAGAAGGTTCTAAATGGGTCTATTACCGTGACCGCTAGCCAGGCTACGACTTTAGCTGAATGTGAGTCTTGATGATTAGCAGCAAGCTTTGCTTGATAGATGCGCTCAAGTTCTGCATGGACTGCTTCACGATTTGATTTAGGCTCTTTTGCCCAAAATACACAGCTCATCAGTAAGAGCATTAAAGCAGCTAAAAAATAATAGACTTGCGGCCAACCAATACTCGGAATATCCGCCATATAAAAAGGGATCGCGCCGAGTAATGCATAACCACTCCACCAACCTGAAGTTGCCATTGCAGCAGCAGCTGTGGCTTTGTGACTTTCATTTTCCTCGAGTGTATCAATCCTGAAGGCATCAATAGCGATATCTTGGGTGGCAGATGCGATTGCTATGAGTAAGCATAAAGCAGCTGCGATTGCTAAGTGGTCGGTTATATTTAGCCCTGCTAATAAAAGTACGCCAATTAAAATAAAGCTTTGGCAAAAAAGGATCCAGCTACGGCGTTGACCGAGCCAATTATATAATAGAGGGAGTTTGATTCGATCAACTAAGGGAGACCATAAAAAATTAATACTATAAGCACCAAAAACAATGCCGAATAAGCCAATCATACTGCGGCTCAAACCTTCATCTTTTAACCATGCAGACATCACAGAGCCAATTAATACCCATGGAAAACCGCTGCTCATACCAAATATGAAAACGTTAATTAATCGCTTGTCTTTAAAGTAAGAAAAATATTCAGTAATAGATAAGTTGTTTTTCATAGCGCCTTCATTGGCAAAGAGGGATACAAGGGGCTTTAATTTGTCAGCCCCATTAATTTTATAAAGGCGTTGGCTCTAACACAGTCATATTTAAAATCACCACAGGGGTTTTAGGTACAAAGTCATAACCAATTTTATCGTTGAAACCGGTTTCTACTTGCATGATTTTATCAAGCGTTTCATAACCATCCATTACAGTACCAAAGACCGCAAAGCCCCATTCACGTCCAGGGTTTAAGTGGTCGTTATCATCCATATTAAAAAAGAACTGGCGCGTGCCTGAATGAGGTTGTCTATCTTGGTAAGCCATTGCAATACTATACATATCGTTTTTAGAGCCATTACCACTTTCGTTAAAAATAGGGTCGCCTTCGTAAACACCTTCATAGTCTTTATCGTAGCCACCGCCTTGAATTACAAAGTCACGATCGTTTTCCATATCACGTTCAACGCGATGAAATACAGTGCCTTTATAGCTGCCATCCATTACATAAGTCAGAAAGTTATTAACCGTGATAGGGGCTTTAGAGCGGTCCATTTCAATGACGATTTTCCCCATCGTCGTTGTTATTTCAACACGTGGGAACATATTGTTCTTTTGTACAAAGCGGCCTTCTGTGGCGGCCAGTAGATTTTGGCTAATTAATAAAAATGCGCAGAATATAAAAAGACGTTTCATGTTTAACCTTCTAAAAATGCTAGTAATTCAGGATCTGATACCATGCGGGTAATTAATTGTTCAGTCAATTTATTCAACTGACCTTCTATTTTAGCTCTATCGTGACCAAGCGGGCCTTCAAGATTAGCATTACCGCGGTAAATTTTACTAAAGTTGCTTGAGCTTCGGATGACTCGAACGCCTAACTCTATTTTGGCATCACTGGTATGAGTCACCATTTGTTCGGTAACAACGGCTTGCAGCGTATGTATGTCTACCTCAAAGCGTGTGGTCGCTAGATTAGAAATACTGGCACCATTACGACTTAAAGCGCTATCTAAAATACTTTTAATTGATTCTGTTATGCCCTGGCTGGCAATGGTTTGTGTTTTATCTGAAGTAATTAATTTTAGAGTTGCTGGATCGCCACGTAAATCAATAACACTGGTACTAAGGCTTTGGCTAATAGTGCTTATTTTCCCGCCTTGGTATACCGGGTTTAAGATTAGTTGATTCGGTTGGCTACTACTGCAACCTCCTAAGGCTATTAAAATACAACAAGGTAAAATGTAGTTTTTCATTTCTATAGCATTCCATTATTTTTCGTTGCACTTAAAACGACGAATTTCTTATTTGAGCCAAGTAATTGGCAATTGCCAAACATGCGCTTTAGCTTGTCATGATAATCCAGATGACGGTTGCCAATAATACGTAATTCTCCGCCATTTTTTAAGGTATCTTTTGCTTGTTTAAACATTTGCCATGCAATATGGTCGGTCACAGCTTGTGCCTGATGAAAAGGCGGATTACATAAAACAATATCAACACTTTCACGTTCAAACCCGGTTAAACAGTCGTTTTCGATAAATGAGCACTGTTCAAACTTATCTTCCATATTGAGTTCAACGTTTAGTCGTGCAGATTCGACTGCCATATAAGATTCATCAACAAAGGTGATTTCAGCATTAGGGCAGCGTGATAATGTCATTAATCCTACTACACCATTACCACAGCCTAAATCAATAATTCGCTTTGCTTTGCTCGATTGCGGCAAGTAATTAAAAAAGAACCGTGCACCTATGTCTAACGAGTCACGTGAAAACACATTCGCATGATTGCTTATACTAAAGTCAGTTCCTTCAAGTGGCCAGTTTACTGGGAAGTCAGCTGCTTTATAGCCTCCGGTAGCTTGGCTTATAATTAAGCGTGATTTTTTAACCGCTAAACTTGTTTTGGTCTCACCAATATAATGCTCAAACGCTTTAATGGTCGAATTGTGAATATCTTTTGTTTTACCTGCACCAATAACGGGAGTGCCCGGTGCAAGCACTTCGCTGAGTTCTGATAACTGATATTGCATAAACCCGAGCGTGCGCGGCACCTTTATAAGCACTAAATCAACGTTTTCAGGTAGCGCTGATAAACTGTCCAGTTGACTAAAATTCGCTGTGGCAATTTTGTTTTCAGCTAAGTTATACGCAGCAGCTTGATGGCTAATATAAGAATCATTGACTGAACAAACTGTTAATCCTTGTTTACTAAAGTAACAAGATAAAGCACCGAAGCTGTCATTAAAAATCAGCAATGAGCGACAATCGGGGTAATGTTCAGTAACATAGTCAACAAGGTACTGATCAGCAGAGTCCCAAGCTTGTAAGCTACGGTTTTTTTGATCTAGCGGAAAACGTTCAAGAGTAAAGGTTGTATCGCCGAGCTGTGCTTGCGTGGTCATAATAGTTTAGTGATCAGTAATCAAATGATAGGTAAATTCTAACATGCAACGGCCAAACGCCAACCCCCAACAGTTACCAAATGGCTTTTCTTATCAAAGAAGGGCGCTTAGTGCGCAAAAAGCCTCGATTTATTTTATCATCTACAGCAAAACTTGCCTTGGCAACAACCCATCACTACAGTATATGGCCGAACAGGGCCTATTCCGCGGCTGCAATGTTTTATCAGTGATAATGACATTGAATATGGTTATTCGCAGAGTAAATTAATTGTTGAACCTTGGCCTACAGCATTGTTGGCTATGCGAAAACGGCTAGAGCAGCATTTACAGCAGCCTTTTAATTCTCTATTGGTTAATTATTACCGCGATGGTAATGACACCATGGGTTGGCACAGCGATGATGAAATAGAGCTTGGCTCTGAGCCTACTATAGTATGTGTATCACTCGGTGCAGAGCGAGCACTTAAGTTAAAACATAAAGCCAGTAATAAGATCAGTGAAATAAAGTTACAAAGTGGTAGTTGTTTAGTGATGCATGGTCATAGCCAACGAGATTTTCAACATGCTATAGCAAAGCAAACCACCTTGGGTCATCCTCGTATCAGTTTGACGTTTAGGTATATTTTACCAAAACCCAACTAGCCAATTTACAAGCTTAGTTGTTATAGTAGAGCAATAAATCTGTTTTAAAGTGATCGTTTTATGTCTATGCAGCAACAAATACAAAGTAAAATTGCCGATGCAATTGCTTGTAAACACCTTAATGTAGTTAACGAAAGCCATATGCACAGCCGTGGTGAGGATTCTCACTTTAAAGTTATTGTCGTCAGCGAGGAGTTTAGCGGCAAACGTTTATTGCAACGTCATCGTCAAATTAACGAAGTTTTAAAAGATGAATTAGCTAATCATATTCATGCGTTGGCCATTCATACCTTTACCCCCGATGAGTTTTGCGAGCAAGAAGGCAATGTTGCTGATTCGCCAACGTGTTTGGGTGGCTCTAAATTAGATTAACGGCCAGGTCTGAGAGTATTGAATACTGATCAGACCTGTATTTTTACAATTAGCCTTTAAACTAGCGCTAATTTTTATTGAGATAGATATAGGATGATCAATGGTCATTAAGCCTAAAATTCGCGGATTCATCTGTACTAACGCCCACCCAGTAGGCTGTGCAGAGCACGTACAAGAACAAATTAACTATGTAAAACAGCAAGGTGAACTAAAAAATGCGCCTAAAAATGTACTAGTTATTGGTGCGTCTACAGGCTATGGCCTTGCATCGCGTATTACTGCTGCATTTGGTGGTGGTGCAAAAACCTTAGGTATTTTCTTTGAAAAAGAAGGCACTGAACGTAAAACAGGTTCTGCAGGTTGGTATAACACTGCGGCATTTCAAAATGCAGCTGATGAAGCTGGCCTTTGGTCTAAAAATATTAATGGCGATGCGTTCTCAAACGAAATTAAACAAAAAGCTATTGATACAATTAAAGCTGACTTAGGTAAAGTTGATTTAATTATTTATAGCCTTGCATCTCCTCGTCGTACAGATCCAAATACGGGTGAAACGTATTCTTCTACACTTAAGCCAATTGGCGATGCGGTGACGACTAAAAACCTAAATACGTCAAAGCGTGAAATTGATGAAATAACAGTAGAAGCAGCTAGCCAAGACGATATCGACAACACCATTAAAGTAATGGGCGGTGAAGATTGGGAAATGTGGATTGAGGCACTTAAAGAAGCCGACGTATTGGCTGATAACTTCAAAACCACGGCTTATACCTATATTGGTAAAGAGCTAACATGGCCAATTTATGGTCATGCTACAATTGGTAAAGCAAAAGAAGACTTAGACCGTGCCACTGTAGCGATAAAAGAATCTACTAAAGCGCTTAACGGTGAAGCGTATGTATCGTCACTCAACGCGGTAGTCACACAGGCAAGTTCTGCCATTCCTATCATGCCACTTTACATTTCTGCACTATTTAAAGTGATGAAAGCAGATGGCACCTATGAAGGTACGATTGAGCAAATTCATAGTTTATTTACCGAGAACCTATATGGTGATTCACCACGCTTTGATGAGGGCGGCCATTTATTCCAAAACTACAAAGAGTTGGAAGATGATGTGCAAGCGCGTATTCAAACTGTGTGGGATAGCGTTACAACAGAAACAATTGATGAACTAACTGATTATGTGGGTTATCACAATGAGTTTTTACGCTTGTTTGGTTTTGGTATCGACAGCGTTGATTACGAGCAAGACGTAGAGCCTGTTGCACACATTGTAAACATGATTGACTAATTCTGTTCGTTAATTAAAAAAGTCGCTACGGCGACTTTTTTATTGCCTGTCATTTATTGTTAAGTTTATTTACGGTTATTTTCTGTTTAATTTTCATCCTTACTCGCGGGCAATTACACTTTGGTCTATATTGAATTTTATTCAAATGTAGCTATTGAGCTAAATTACTGCTCCTGTCGTATAAATTTCATATTTACACTCGCATAGTGACCCTGATTGGTGTTAAAATTCGGGCAATATATGTGAGGAGTTTTACTGCGTTGCTTGCTTTGTATCTTAAACAGGCAGTTCTTTGATATCTTGAATTTGCTTGAATAGTCAAAAAGCGACGTGGTTGGTACGATTTTTCAGTTTCTTTCCGTTAATGTAGTGCAAGTGCGTATGATCAACATAAAAAAAGGTCTGGACTTACCCATAGAGGGCGCACCTCAGCAAGTTATTCATGATGGCTCAGCCGTCAAACGTGTAGCTGTGCTAGGTGAAGAGTTTATTGGTATGCGTCCAACCATGCATGTTCGTGTGGATGACCAAGTTAAAAAGGCCAGGTACTTTTTGAAGACAAAAAGAACCCAGGTGTATTATTTACTGCCCCAGCTGCTGGTACAGTAAAAGAAATTAATCGTGGTGCAAAACGTGTGCTGCAATCTGTCGTTATTGAAGTAAATGGCAGTGAGCAAATCACCTTTGACTCTTTCAAGGCCGATGAGCTTTCAAGCTTAGACCGTGAAAAAGCCAAAGAAGTACTAATTCAGTCAGGCCAATGGACAGCACTTCGTGTTCGCCCATTCAGCAAGGTAGCGGCAGTGGATGCAAATCCTAGCTCTATTTTTGTGACGGCTATCGACACTAATCCATTAGCTGCAGATCCTGCGGTTATTATTGCCGAAAATGCGCAAGCATTCGAAGCGGGTTTAGCTGTGGTATCTCGTTTAACTGACGGTAAAGTATTTGTTTGTAAACAAGCTGGTAGCCAAGTACCTAGCTCATCAATCCCTCAAGTAGAAGTACATGAGTTTGGTGGCGTACATCCGGCTGGCCTTGTTGGCACACATATCCATCACTTAGACCCAGTATCTGCAAGTAAGCAAGTTTGGCATATTGGTTACCAAGACGTTATTGCGTTTGGTCACTTATTCCTTACTGGTGAAATCAACACAGATCGTGTTATTTCTCTTGCCGGTCCACGTGTTAAAAACCCTCGTTTAGTGAAAACTCAACTAGGTGCTGCACTGGATGATTTAGTTGCAGGCGAATTAGAAGACGGCGATAACCGTGTGATTTCTGGTTCTGTTTTATCAGGTGCTATTTCTGCAGGTCCTCAAGCATTCTTAGGTCGTTACCATGTTCAAGTATCAGTATTACTTGAAGGTCGCGAAAAAGAATTGTTTGGCTGGATCCGTCCAGGTAGCGATAAATTCTCAGTGACACGTACTTTCTTATCTCACCTTGCGCCAAGTCGTTTATTCAAAATGACAACGTCAACAGGTGGTTCAAAACGTGCCATGGTGCCAATTGGTAACTATGAGCGTGTTATGCCGTTAGATATTTTACCAACGCTTTTATTACGTGACTTAATCTCACGTGATTTAGATGGTGCTATCTCATTAGGCGCACTTGAACTTGATGAAGAAGATTTAGCGTTATGTACCTTCGTTTGTCCAGGTAAATACGAGTATGGTTCAATCCTACGCGATTGCTTGACTACGATCGAGAAGGAAGGCTAGAGAGATGGGTTTAAAGAAATTTCTAGAAGATATCGAGCCGCATTTTGAAGCCGGTGGTAAACATGAAAAGTGGTATGCCCTGTATGAAGCAGCTGCAACTATTTTTTATACCCCAGGCTATGTAAATAAAGGCGCGACACACGTTCGTGACAACATCGACCTAAAACGTATGATGATTTTAGTGTGGATGGCGACGTTCCCTGCTATGTTTTTTGGTATGTTCAATATTGGTCATCAGGCCGCCGGTGCATTAGCACAAGGTTTTGAACTAGCAAACTCTTGGCAAGTTGGTTTGTTCCAGTTATTTGGTGGTGAATTAACCGCTGAGGCTGGCTGGGGCGCTAAAATGTTTTACGGGGCATGCTTCTTCTTACCAATCTACGCAGTAACCTTTGCTGTGGGTGGTTTTTGGGAAGTTTTATTTGCTTCAGTGCGTAAGCATGAAGTTAACGAAGGCTTCTTCGTAACGTCAGTGTTATTCGCTTTGATCCTTCCTGCAACGATTCCTTTATGGCAAGTAGCGTTAGGTATCACGTTTGGTGTAGTAATCGCGAAAGAAATCTTTGGTGGTACTGGCCGTAACTTCTTAAACCCTGCATTAGCGGGCCGTGCATTTTTATTCTTTGCATACCCTGCGCAAATTTCAGGTGACACAGTATGGACCGCAGTAGATTCATTCTCTGGTGCAACTATGCTAGGTCAAGCGTTTGTTGGTTCACTAGACTTTAGCAACATGGAGCTATGGTGGAATGCGTTTTACGGTTTCATTCAAGGTTCAGTAGGTGAAACATCTACACTTGCGTTGTTAGTGGGTGGCTTATTCCTTATCTATGTTCGTATCGCTTCTTGGCGTATCGTGCTAGGTGTGTTCTTGGGTATGGTTGCAACTGCATTCTTATTAAATGCAATTGGTTCTGATACTAACCCAGTATTTGCAATGCCTTGGCATTGGCACTTAGTATTAGGTGGTTTTGCTTTTGGTATGTTCTTTATGGCGACAGATCCTGTGTCTGCGGCATTTACAGATAAAGCAAAATTCGCATACGGCGCACTAATTGGTGTGATGGTAGTAATGATCCGTGTAATCAATCCTGCATTCCCTGAGGGTATGATGCTAGCAATCTTATTTGCTAACTTATTTGCACCATTATTCGATCACTTTGTAGTGCAGGCTAATATCAAGCGGAGGTTGGCACGTAATGTCTAGTAATAACGAATCAATCGGCAAAACGCTAACCGTTGTTGTTGCACTATGTTTAGTGTGTGCAATCATCGTATCGTTTGCTTCAGTTCAGCTTCGCCCATTACAGCAAGCTAACAAAACGCAAGATATTCAGAAAAATATCTTAGCAGCAGCGGGTATCGATGCAGTTGAAAATATCTCTGATACGTTCAACTCTAAAATCGAAGCACGTGTAGTAGATATGAGTACAGGTGAGTTTGTCGAAACTGACCCTAACAGTTTTGACTTTGAGAAAAGTAAATTTGACCAAAAAATTAGTTTTGCGTTAAAAGCAGAAGGCATTAAAGACATCGCTGGTATTCAGCGTATGACTAAAGAGTCACCTGTTTACATCTCTAAAAAAGCAGACGGTTCTACAGACGCTATTATTTTACCAATCCAAGGTTATGGCCTTTGGGGTGTAATGTATGGTTTCTTAGCGCTTGAAAGCGATGGCGAAACGGTTAAAGATATTAACTTCTACAAGCACAATGAAACACCAGGCTTGGGTGGCGAAATCCAAAACCCACAATGGACTGCAACATGGGGTGGCAAAGAGCTACCAGTTGATGTTGTGAAAAGCGGTGCTAAAAACGATCATCAAATTGATGGTTTGTCAGGCGCAACTTTAACGTCTAATGGTGTTGATCACGCAGTTGACTTTTGGACTGGCGATAACGGCTTTGGTCCTTTCCTTGCGAGAGTACGTGAAGGAGCGTTGAAATAATGGCTGATACTAAAGAAATGAAGTCGGTCCTATTTGGTCCGGTACTGGCAAATAACCCAATCGCACTACAAGTACTTGGTATTTGTTCTGCGCTTGCGGTAACGTCGAGCTTAAAAAATGCTCTAATCATGTCAATCGCATTGACGTTGGTTACTGCTTTTTCAAGCTTCTTTATCTCAATTATTCGTAACCAGATCCCGTCATCTGTGCGTATTATCGTGCAAATGACTATCATTGCGTCATTGGTAATCGTTGTTGACCAAGTATTACAAGCCTTCTCTTATGCTACGGCGAAAGAGTTGTCTGTATTCGTTGGTCTGATCATTACAAACTGTATCGTAATGGGTCGTGCAGAAGCGTATGCGATGAAGTCGCCACCGCTTATGTCATTCCTTGACGGTATCGGTAATGGCTTAGGTTACTCAGTAGTGTTACTAACTGTTGGCTTTATTCGTGAACTATTTGGTAAGGGTACATTATTTGGTGCTGAAATCATCCCTCTTGTACAAGACGGTGGTTGGTATCAACCTATGGGTCTATTGATTTTACCACCTAGTGCATTCTTCATCATTGGTTTATTCATATGGGTACTTCGTACTTATAAGAAAGACCAAGTAGAAGCGAAAGGGTAAGGGGCAGACAATGGAACATTATATTAGTTTATTCGTAAAAGCGGTTTTCATTGAAAACTTAGCGCTAGCCTTCTTCCTAGGTATGTGTACTTTCCTTGCTGTATCAAAGAAAGTAACAACATCTATCGGCCTAGGTGTGGCAGTTATCGTGGTGTTGGGTATCTCAGTACCAGTTAACAACTTGGTTTATCATGCGGTTCTTGCACCGGGTGCACTTGAGTGGCTTGGTTACCCTGAAGCGGATCTTAGCTTCTTACGTTTCTTGACTTTCATTGGTGTTATTGCAGCACTGGTACAAATTCTTGAAATGGCATTAGATAAGTTCTTCCCTGCACTATATAACGCGTTAGGTATCTTCCTACCATTGATCACAGTTAACTGTGCAATCTTTGGTGCGGTATCTTTCATGGTAGAGCGTAACTATAACTTCGGCGAGTCTGTGGTTTATGGTATCGGTTCTGGTGTAGGTTGGGCGCTAGCAATTACATTACTTGCTGGTATTCGTGAAAAAATGAAATATTCAGACGTGCCAGACGGCCTGCGTGGTTTAGGTATTACCTTCATCACTGTTGGTTTAATGGGTCTTGGCTTTATGTCATTCTCTGGTATTTCACTTTAATAGGTAGCGAGGATAAATCATGAGTTATGAGATTTTCTTAGGCGTTGGTGTTTTCATCGCTATCGTTGTACTACTAGTTTTAGTCATCATTGGTGCTAAATCTAAGTTAGTTGCAAGCGGTGACATCATCATCGGCGTAAATGGCGATCCAGATAAAGCCATTAAAACATCAGCAGGTAGTAAGCTATTAGGTGCACTATCTGAGTCAGGTATTTTCGTATCATCTGCATGTGGTGGCGGTGGCTCTTGTGGTCAGTGCCGTGTACACATCAAAGAAGGTGGCGGCGATATCTTACCAACAGAACTTGATCACATCTCTAAAGGTGAAGCCCGTGAAGGCTGTCGTTTAGCGTGTCAGGTAAATGTTAAAAACGACATGGAAATTGAACTTGAAGAGTCAATTTTCGGTGTTAAGAAGTGGGATTGTGAAGTTATCTCTAACGATAATAAAGCAACCTTCATCAAAGAGCTTAAGCTACAAATTCCTGATGGCGAATCAGTACCGTTCCGTGCGGGTGGTTATATTCAAATTGAAGCCCCTGCGCACCACGTTAAATACGCTGACTTTGATGTACCAGAAGAGTATCGTGGCGATTGGAACCATTTTGGTTTCTTCAAGCTGGAGTCAAAAGTAGACGAAGAAACAATTCGTGCTTACTCAATGGCTAACTACCCAGAAGAAGAAGGCATCATCATGCTTAACGTGCGTATCGCTACGCCGCCGCCAAGAGATTTAAGCTTACCTTGTGGTAAAATGTCATCGTACATTTGGTCACTTAAAGAAGGTGATAAAGTGACTATCTCTGGTCCATTTGGTGAGTTCTTTGCAAAAGACACTGATGCTGAAATGGTATTCGTAGGTGGTGGTGCTGGTATGGCGCCAATGCGTTCACATATCTTTGATCAACTAAAACGTTTGAACTCTAAGCGTAAGATGAGCTTCTGGTATGGTGCACGTTCGAAACGTGAAATGTTCTACGTAGAAGATTTTGACGGCCTAGCGGCTGAAAATGACAATTTCGTATGGCATACAGCACTTTCAGATCCACAACCTGAGGATAACTGGGAAGGCTACACAGGCTTTATCCATAACGTGTTATTTGAGAATTACCTTAAAGATCACGAAGCGCCGGAAGATTGTGAGTTCTACATGTGTGGTCCTCCAATGATGAACGCAGCTGTTATCACAATGTTGAAAGACTTAGGTGTTGAAGACGAAAATATCTTACTAGATGATTTTGGTGGCTAACACTGATACCAAAACAGTTTAGTTTTGGTTAGAATATCAGCCTCGTAGCAATGCTTGTTACGAGGCTTTTTTATTTCAAATTTAAAGTAGGCTGCCATGAATAGAGTTTTTCACCCGCAGGCATTAATTGCCTTATTTTTTCTTACTCTCACTTTACTCATATCTGGTTGTGGCCAAAGTGATGAGCCTAAAGAGCTTTACCTTGAAGGTAAAACCATGGGCACTACCTATCACATCAAAGTATTTGCCAAGCAAGAAAAACTCGATACATTGAATTTACTGCCTGAAATTACCGAGTTACTAAAAGATATTAACTTATCAATGTCGACTTATATTAAAGAGTCAGAAATCAACCAATTTAATCGTTTAGATGCCGGTGAAGTCATGCCAATTAGCAGTGACTTTAGAGCTGTGGTGAGCGAATCGATTCGTTTAGGCGAGTCAACTAAAACGCTTGATGTGACAATGGGGCCTTTGATTGATTTATGGGGCTTTGGTCCAGATAAAAAACCAACTAAGCGCCCAACAGACAAAGCATTAGCTAACATGATTGCTAAAATTGGGGTTGATAAATTAAAACTGACTGAGCAAGGCTTAGCAAAAACGGTTGACGGCTTAGAGCTTTCGTTTTCTGCCACTGCAAAAGGCTATGGTATAGATAAAGTTGCAGAGCTGCTAGAAAGTCACGGTCTAACTAATTATATGGTCGAAATTGGTGGTGAGCTGCGCATTGCAGGTAAAAAGCCTAACGATCAGGATTGGCGGATAGCGATTGAGCAACCTGATGCAGAGCCAGGCACACGCAAAGTACATCATATTTTAGCGCCAGGTAATAATGGCATGGCAACATCGGGTGATTACCGTATATTTTATGAAATGGATGGTGTGACTTACAGTCATTTGATTGATCCCGTTACCGGTATGCCAAGTCGTCATGATCTAGTATCAGTAACCGTATTACATCCGTCAGCAATGACTGCCGATGGTCTTGCTACTGCATTGACTATTATGGGCATGGATAAAGCTCAAGCCTATGCAGAAAAAAATGACTTAGCGGTCTATCTAATAGCTAAATCGAAGGATGGTTTAGTGACTTATTCGAGCCCAGCATTTAAACCCTATTTGTAGCAGAGCACAAAGCGGTTTATAATACACTCAGCTTGGCTACGTTAGCCAAGCACCTTTTAATTGCTGAACAATAGGGGCTAAGCAATGTCACTTTTTCTTCTTACTTTTGGTTTACTTATTTTAATTGTCGCAGCAATGGCCATTGGCATGATTATGCAGAAAAAATCTATGGCGAGTAGCTGTGGTGGTCTAGGCTCCGTAGGTATTGATAAAGCTTGTGATTGTGATGACCCATGTGACAAGCGTAAAAAGCGCATGGAAAAAGAGCAAGTTTGGAAAGAAAACCAAATTTTATAATCTCAATAAACTAGATTAAAAAGCGCCCTTCACCTTGGCGCTTTTTTTGTGGCTTTAAAAGATTAACTATTCACCATTTAGGTCAGCTATGCAGCCATTCTCAACTAAAGTGTATTTATTACGCCATGGCGAACTTGAACAGCAAAATGTGTTAGCCGGGCGTAGCGACTTTGAATTGAGCAAAAAAGGTGTTCAACAGTTAGACGATAAAGTTGCTGGGCTGAGCGATATCACCACAGTAATAAGTTCTCCTTTAAATCGTTGTAAGCTCTTTGCTAAAAAGCTTGCTAATACTCGCCAACTTCCGCTCAATATAGACAGTGCAATTGCAGAGTATGATTTTGGTGATTGGGATGGGCAAAGCTATGAGATGCTTTGGCAACAAGGTAGCTCACCGACAATCGGAGATTTTTGGCAAAACCCTTGGCAAATTACTCCCCCAAATGGCGAGTCAATGAACGAGTTTTATAGCCGAGTTGAAACTTGGTGGCAGCAATTATTAACGATGATCAGTACACAAAATACAGGAACGCACCTGGTCATCACGCATGCTGGTGTTATTAAGCAGTTGTTAGCTATTTTATGTCAGCTCCCTCGTGAGTCGCTCATTAGCCAAAATGTGTTTTCAATCAATTATGCTGCTCTTATTTGTGTTGATGTATATATTGATGAGCAAGGTGAAGCCTGGCCTAAAATTGTTTTCTAAGGTGTTTTTAGCCATCTAGAAAGATATTAATTGAAATATAAACTCACCCGCTCATAATAGAGGGGTATTTAGGAAGGAGGTGCAAGTCCTCAGCTGTTCCCGCAACTGTAAGCCACATTAGTGATAAGCCAGATACTAAATACGTTACAATCAACTTAAATAACTGAGCGGGTAAACTCATCTTTTTTCATAAGCATTAGCTTGTGTTTACTGCATTGGGTTTTCACGTGCTAGCAGAGATAAACATTGCAGACACCAACAGCGCTTCTCACAGTCGACGATTTATCGTGGACTGTTGCTAATACACCGATTCTAAAAAAAATAAACATCAGCATTGCGCAAGGTCAGTTTATTGGCTTACTTGGACCTAATGGTGCGGGTAAGTCGAGTTTGTTGCGTTGCCTTTATCGGTTTAATAAACCAACATGTGGTCAAGTACTGCTAGGTGCACATGATATTTGGCAATTAAGCGCTGATGATTTTGCCAAGCAGGTTGCTGTGGTCTTGCAAGAAACCCCCTCGCAATTTAATCTATCTCTGTATGATGTTGTCAGTCTTGGGCTCATCCCTCACAAGCGGCTATTTAGCGCAACTACCAATGAAGATAAGCAACTTATTCTTCAAGCTATTAAGCAAGTCGGTCTAACAGAACACTCTAGCCAAGCGTTTGACTCGCTCTCTGGTGGTGAAAAGCAGCGAGCTTTAATTGCCCGTGCCATAGTACAAAAACCACAGCTTTTGATTATGGATGAGCCTACCAGCCACCTTGACGTAAAATATCAAATCCAATTAATGGAATTAGCTAAGTCTCTCGGTGTGACAGTGCTGGCATCGTTTCATGATTTAAATTTAGCGGCCAGCCTGTGTGATGAGCTATTAGTTATCGATCACGGTGAAATCGTTGTATCTGGCACACCGGAGCAGGTTATAACAGAGAGCATGCTCAGCGATGTATTTGGCGTGTGCGCTCAAGTATCTAGCCATCCGCAAAGTCCAGAACGAATAATTCCGCATATAACGTATTTTTATGGTTATCAATCAGGAGAGCTTCATGCAGCTGAAAAATAACCTATTGCTATCGCTAACTGTGGTATTAAGTGTACTGAGTATTTTTGCAGCATTGAGCTTTGGAGCTGCCCCTAGTAAGTTTATTGATGTTTACCACAGCGTAATTGGACAGTGGTTTGGCCAAGGTAGTGATTCGTTTATTGAGCGGATAATTTGGCAGCTACGTTTGCCGCGTACGTTATTGGCATTTTTAGCAGGCTCAGGACTCGCAATTGCAGGGCTAATTTTGCAAACCGTGACCCGTAATCCACTGGCTGACCCCTATTTATTTGGTATTTCATCAGGGGCTTCATTTGGTGTGGTGTGTTTTATGACCTTTACTGGCATCAGTGCTGGGTTGTCAATGTCGCTGGCTGCATTTGTGGGCAGTATGCTGACCATGTGCCTATTGGTATTTATTGCAGGGCGTAGAGCGTCTGCTCAGGTTGAAACAATGCTACTTGCAGGGGTTGCACTGTCGTTTTTATTCAGCGCATTTACCAGCTTACTCCTTTATTTTAGCGATCCTCAAGCAATCACCGCAATATTATTTTGGACCTTAGGTAGCTTTGCAAGAGCGCAGTGGCAAGCACTTTGGTTACCCGCTTTAGCCATCTTCAGTTGTATCATTTTATTAATGAGTTTTAGGCGTCAACTCAATGCTATGTTATTGGGTGATGAAAGTGCCGCGACCTTAGGCATTCCTGTGCAACGCTTTCGCTTGCTAATGTTGATGCTAAGTTCGTTAATTACAGCGCTCTTGGTGGCGTTATGTGGCGGGATTGGCTTTGTGGGTCTGATGATACCCCATATAGTACGTTTTTTCGTATCTCAAGGAACCTTAACAGGCCTTGCTATGACTGCACTCGCTGGCGGTACATTTATGGTCTGGGTGGATGTGCTTTCGCGTATTGTGATGAGCAATCAAGAGCTACCAATCGGGGTGATCACCTCGGCCATTGGAAGTGTATTCTTTTTATCTTTGCTGTTTTTTCGTAAAAAGGTGTATTAATAATGCATTGTGTTAAACCGCTAAATAGGCAATTCGATACGCTGATAAGCGATAAAATTAATCACAAAACTAAACCGCTTGGTGCACTGGGTCTCCTTGAACCACTAGCACAGCAATTGGTGACTATTTTTAGTCAAGATATTGATAATCAAGGTGAATTTTTAGATTTTCAGCCAGCTATAAAACAGCCTACATTAATCGTGTTTGCTGGTGACCATGGTGTTGCAGCGCAAGGTGTGTCAATTGCCCCCAGCGACGTTACCGCGCAAATGGTGGCTAATTTTGCTGCTGGCGGCGCGGCAATTAACGTGTTTTGCAATCAGCTAGGCTGGCAGTTAGAAGTGGCAGACTGCGGTACTTTAACGAAAGTACCCAACACGGACATTCGTGATTGTCGTTTAGGGGGTATCACCGAACCGTTGAATCAACACATGGCTATGAGTACCGAGCAGGTACAACAAGGGTTTAGCAATGCAAAACAACTTGTATTAGAACTTAAAAAGAGTGGCTGTAATACTCTAGCCTTGGGTGAGATGGGCATAGGCAATACCACCAGTGCAGCCGCTATTATGGCGGCAATACTTAAACTCCATGCCAGTGAATGTGTGGGCAAAGGTACTGGCGTAAGTGATGAGGTGGTTGCGCGTAAAGTAAAAGTTGTAGAGCAAGCACTGATCTTACATAAAACTCAACTAGATGATCCTATCAGTTTGCTTGCAGCGCTTGGTGGCTTTGAAATTGTGCATATTGTGGGTGCCATGCTCAGTGCTGCTGAACAGCAAATGGCCGTGCTCGTTGATGGTTTTATTTGTACCGCTGCGGCTTTAGTCGCGATTACAATTAATCCAAATGCAAAAGCGTATTTTATTTTTGCGCACAGCTCAAACGAACAAGGCCATAGTAAAATGTTAGCCCATTTAGAGGTTAAACCATTACTGCAATTAGCTCTGCGCTTGGGAGAAGGAACCGGTGCTGCATTAAGTTTACCTTTGCTGCAAAGTGCGCTCGGTTTTTATAATCAAATGGCAAGTTTTGCCGACGCTGTAGTTGATGATGTGGTGTAAGTGATGACCCAAGTGAAAGCAAGCATCACGCAATGGCAGTTGCTACAATTGGCTATTAGTTTTTTAACCCGGATCCCAATTACACTTCGCTTTGAGGTGACCGGCGATCACTTAAATCAAGCTAGTCGCTATTTTGCATTGGTAGGATTAGGACTTGGTTTAGTACATGCTTTGGTGTTCTACTGCCTACAATTTATATTACCTGTTTCAATGTGTGTGTTGTTAGTGTTAGCGCTGAGCCTGTTAATGACTGGTGCTTTTCATGAAGATGGCTGGGCTGATGTATGGGATGGCTTTGGTGGTGGATGGCAGGTATCACAAAAGTTGAACATCATGAAAGACAGCCGTTTAGGTACATACGGCGCGGCGGCACTTATCATTATATTACTGTTGAAGTATCAAAGCTTAGTGATATTAAGTGATGATAACGGTGTGCTGTTATTTGCTATCATTGCAGGGCAATGCTTAAGCCGTGTTGTTGCGACCAGTATTATTTTTAGCATGGATTATGTCAGCGAAGATGCCAGCGCAAAAGTAAAACCACTGGCTATGCACTTATCTAAAACCAGCTTAGTCACTTTATTATTAACGGCTGCGTTGTTATTTGCCGCTACGTTGATTTTACAGCTTGTCACTTGGCAGGCATTAGGAATAATCACCCTAGCTTTAGTATTCGTACGTTTGATGGTTATGCATTGGTTTAAACGCCAATTAGGCGGTTATACCGGTGATTGCTTAGGGGCGGCGCAACAGCTAAGCGAATTGAGTATTTATATAACGCTCATCGTTTCAATGACGAGTACTGCACAATGAAACCTCAACATACTTTAATTCTTGGTGGTGCCCGTAGTGGCAAAAGCCGCTTTGCAGAGCAATTAGCAACAAACAGTCAACAATCAGTCATATACATAGCTACTGCACAAGGACATGATGATGAAATGCAGGCGCGTATTCATCGTCATCAGCAGCAGCGGCCAGCACACTGGCAGTTAATTGAAGAGCCAATAGCGCTTGCAAACACGCTACTTGAGCATAGTAAAGCTGGTAACTGCATTTTAGTTGATTGCCTTACCCTGTGGCTTACGAACTGCCTATGCGGCGATAATAACTGCTGGGCGCAACAAAAGCAGGCGTTACTTGATGTGCTTCATGTACTACCAGGCCAGGTTATTTTTGTTAGTAATGAAGTGGGGCACGGCATTGTGCCGCTGGGGCAATTAAGCCGCGAATTTGTTGATGAATCAGGCTGGTTACATCAGGCAATAGCAGCACAGGTTGCTCGGGTTGAATTTATAATGGCAGGCTTGCCGCTCACCTTAAAAAGTAGCTAATGATGAAAACAATTATGATTCAAGGCACCACATCCGATGCCGGAAAAAGTACATTGGTTGCCGCTTTGTGTCGGGTATTTGCCGAGCAAGGTATTCATGTTGCGCCGTTTAAGCCACAAAACATGGCACTTAATAGCGCAGTAACCGAAGATGGCGGCGAGATAGGCCGTGCTCAAGCGTTACAAGCAATCGCGGCAAAGGTTGCGCCAAGAATCGATTTTAATCCGGTACTACTTAAACCCAATAGCGATACTGGCGCCCAAGTGATCATTCATGGCAAAGCGATTAGTAACATGGAAGCGGGTGCTTATCACGATTATAAAAAAGTCGCGATGGATGCTGTGCTTACCTCACAACACAGATTAAGTGAAGAGTTTGAGCTGCTGGTTGTTGAAGGAGCGGGGAGCCCTGCCGAAATCAACCTGCGCGCCGGTGATATTGCCAATATGGGTTATGCCGAAGCGGTGGATTGTCCTGTTATTATTATTGCAGATATTGATAAAGGCGGCGTTTTTGCTCACTTAGTGGGTACCTTGGCATTGCTGAGTGAATCAGAGCAAGCGCGAGTACAAGGATTTGTCATCAACCGTTTTCGCGGCGATATTGCACTGCTACAAGGTGGCCTTGATTGGCTTGAAGAGTATACAGGCAAACCCGTACTTGGCGTTTTACCTTATTTGCATGATCTGGCCTTAGATGCGGAAGACGCCGTTGCTATTGATAACACAGTCACGCAAGTGAAAGTCAAAATTGCGGTGTTATTGTTGCCACACATTAGTAATCATACCGACTTTGATGCGCTGCGGTTAAACTCACAAATAGATATAAACTACGTACGCCACACACAGTCTATTCCTAATGTTGATCTGATTATTATCCCTGGTAGTAAAAATGTCATCAGTGATTTAGCCTTTTTAAAAAATGAAGGCTGGGAGGAGCAAATTAAGCGCCACCTTCGCTATGGTGGTAAAGTGCTGGGTATTTGCGGTGGCTTACAAATGTTAGGCACCGATATTTACGACCCTGCGGGGGTTGAGTCAAGCACCCAGCATTGTAAAGGGCTAGGACTTGGTGATTTTACTACTCAATTAGGTGTTGAAAAAGTACTGACGCAAGCATCGGCTGTTATGTATTTGAATGGCGGTGAAGCCCAAGTAACGGGGTATGAAATTCACGCTGGCCAAAGCCGTGGCCCTGCACTTGAACAGCCTTTACTAAAATTTACCACACACCCACAAAGTGTGACATATGATGGTTTTATATCAAGTGACAACAACATAGCAGGTACTTACTTACATGGCCTGTTTGATAGCAGTGCAGCAAGCCAACTGATACTCGACTGGGTGTTACCAAGCAGTGGTATAGAACAGCATATAGATATAAACACACATCGCGAACAGCAACTAACGCGCTTAGCTGATATGTGCAAACAACATTTAGATATTCCACAAATTACTAAAATTTACCAAAACTGGTAAGGAGCAAGCAGATGAGCGACACAAATACCGACAAACACCAACAACGGCAACAAAAAGTAAAAGACAAAGTGGATGAGCGCATTGCTGCAGCGCAAACAGAAAAGGGCGTTTTTCAGGTGATCACCGGCAACGGCAAAGGTAAATCTACCTCAGGGTTTGGTACAGTAACACGCTGTGTCGGCCATGGAATGAAAGCCGCTGTGTGCCAATTTATAAAAGGTACATGGCCTTGTGGTGAACGCAATATATTACAGGGGGCAGGTGTTGAGTTTGTTATAATGAATACCGGTTTTACTTGGGAAACGCAAAATAAAGAGTCAGACACCGCTGCGGCACAAGCCACCTGGCAAGAAGCTAAACGCATGCTTGCTGATGAATCAATCAACCTCGTATTGCTTGATGAAATTACGTATATGATCACCTATGGCTACATTGATTTAGAAGAAGCGTTAGAGGTGATTGCCAATCGCCCGCCAATGCAGTCTCTAATTATAACTGGGCGCGGCGCGCATCGTAAATTAACGGAGTTAGCCGATACAGTAAGCGAAGTACGTAACGTTAAACATGCTTTTGATGCCGGTGTAAAAGCGCAAATTGGCTTTGATTACTAATGTGGGTGTTAAGACTCGCATTATTTATTTGTTTTGCCTTGGCCAGTGTTAATCTACTGGCTGACACTAATAAGCAACAATTGAGAATTGTAGCGCTTGCCCCGCATATAGTTGAAAACCTTTATACCATTGGCGCCGGCGATCAAATCGTGGGAACAGTTGAGTACGCTGACTTTCCTGAGTCAGCGAATAAGATCCCGCGTTTAGGTGGTCATCAAGGTATTCAAATAGAAAAGCTTTTAGCGCTTAAGCCTGACTTGGTATTGGCATGGAAAACAGGCAGTAAAATTGACGATTTAGCTTTGATAGAACGTATGGGTGTTAAGGTCTTATACAGTGAGGCCAATGAAGTTGATAAAGTGCCACAAGAGCTGCTTCGTTTAGGTAAGCTGACAGGGCGAAAAGATGCGGCAAAGCGTGCAGCGACTGAATTTCAGCAAAAATTAGGTACTATAAAAGCCAAACAACAGGGCAAAGTCAGTGTTGCTGTTTTTTATCAGCTATGGCCTGAGCCGATGATGACGGTCAGTAAAAACACCTGGATCAATCAACTTATTGAAATTTGTCATGGTAGCAATGTATTTGCTAATAACCGCACCGATTACCCACTTATTAGTATTGAAAACGTGATCGTTGCAAAACCAGAGGTGATTATTCTTCCTGAGGAAAAATCAAAAACCAAACAACCGATTATTGATTGGCAGCAGTGGCCAGAAGTCCCTGCGGTGAAACATAATCAGTTTATTCAAGTCAACGCCGACTTACTACACCGATTCACCACCCGTATGCTTGATGGGCTAGATGATATGTGTAATAAAATAGATCAATCTAGAGCGGTTATAGAGGATGCAAAATGAGTCAGTGGCAAACATTTTTACAAAGCGAATGTGCTAAACCTTATATGCAAGATACCCTTGCTTATGTTGCCCAAAGGCGCAGTGAAGGCGTTGCGGTTTACCCACCTGAGCATCAAGTGTTTAGTGCTTTTGAGGCCACGGAGCTTAGCAATATAAAGGTGGTTATTTTAGGGCAAGACCCATACCACGGCGAAGGGCAGGCTCATGGCTTATGTTTTTCTGTACAACCTGAGGTGATTAAATTACCACCATCGCTGAAAAATATTTATAAAGAGCTTGTTGCTGATATACCCGGTTTTGTAGTACCACATCATGGTTACTTGCAAAGCTGGGCTGAGCAGGGCGTATTTTTATTAAATACCGTACTGACTGTGGAACAAGGTCAAGCGCACTCTCATAAACATTTAGGGTGGGAGCAATTTACCGATAAGGTGATCACCCATATTAACGATAATACAACCGGAGTGGTGTTTATTTTATGGGGCGCTCATGCGCAAAAGAAAGGTAAGGGGATTGATGTAACCAAACACTTTGTGCTGAATGGCCCACACCCATCACCGCTTTCAGCGCACCGAGGCTTTTTTGGCTGTCAGCACTTTTCTAAAGCGAATAAGCTACTTGAGCAGCAAGGCAAGGCCGCTATAAATTGGCAGCTGTAAGTAACCTGAGGTTAAAAATTAAAAAGGCCGTTAGCTGTTAAGCATGCGGCCATTTAATTTATTACTTGTTAAGTTAAAAATCTAACTCATCAATTGCAATGTTGTCTGCAAAATAGTCTAACTCCTGTAGTTCTTTGCGTAAACGCTGCTTATCTTTTAAAGCTTCGATTTCGCGCCACTTTCTCTTTTTATTCTTCTGAGAGGTCTTTTTTGTTGTACTAGGACCTTCTAATATTTCTAAAATATCGTCTAGGCTATCCATGAACTTCTCCTATTGAATTTTGAACCTCGGAAATACCTATATCACAGGCCAAACTAAAATAGAATAAAAAAGTGACACTAATGTTACGTAAATGTGATGGCTGGATTAAATCTTTAACGTTAAAAAATAAAAAACGCCACAAATGTGGCGTTTTTTAAAGTAAGTGTTTATTCACTTATTATTTTAGTGGTTACATTGCCTTAAAGCGTGCTTCTAATTGCTCTTGCGCATCAGCAAATGAGCGAATACCTTCAGCTAGTTTTTCTGTCGCCATAGCATCTTGGTTATGTAACCAACGGAACTGAGACTCTGTAAGTGGCTCAGGTTTTGGCTCTTTAGGAATATCACTTTCAAGTAAGTATTCTTGAGCGCCTTCAAGCTTGCCTAAGTCTTCTAACAGGTTAGGGCTAATAGTTAGCTTGTCACAACCCGTTAGCGCGATAATTTCGCCGGTGTTACGGAAGCTTGCGCCCATGACCACGGTTTTATAATCATGGCGTTTGTAAAATTCAAAAATACTACGAACCGATTGCACACCTGGGTCTTGTAGTGGGTCGGTTGGTTTTTCCATGCCGTTTGCAACGTGCCAATCTAAAATACGGCCGACAAACGGTGAGATTAAAAATACGTTTGCGTCGGCACAGGCGCGTGCTTGGGCGTCGCTAAACAATAAAGTAAGGTTACACTTAGTGCCTTCTTTTTCTAGTTGCTCTGCGGCTTTAATGCCTTCCCACGTAGAAGCGATTTTAATTAAGATTTTATCTTTGCTTACGCCTTCTTTTTCATACAGGCTAAGTAAAGTATGGGCTTTATCGATAGTTGCTTGGGTGTCAAATGATAAACGCGCATCGACCTCGGTAGAGATATAACCCGGTACAATCTCGCTGATTTCTTTACCTAGTAATACGGCAAAGTAATCGCAAGCGAGTTCAAGTTGTTTGGCAGCATCTTGCTCGGTTTCTTTAGCATAGCTAAATGCTTTATCTAAATAAGGCTTATACGCTTCGATCTCGCTGGCTTTAAGAAGTAAAGATGGGTTTGTCGTCGCATCTTCAGGTTGGTGTTTTTTAATCGCTTCAATATCGCCGGTGTCGGCTACGATAGAAGAATGTTGTTTGAGCCTTTGTAGAGCTGAAGTCATTTGCTTTTCCTCATTCCAAGCAAGTTAAAAGAAAATCTACTGTAACTACCTTATACTGCAACACTGTGACAGCGCTTGATAGGTCATATGTCCGTATCAGTAAAGAACGAAGGCGCAATGCAAATTTTGCCGCGCAAAAGTAAGGTAGGACTAAACAAAACGTGCATTTCGTTTCATTTAATGTTGAAATTGACATTAAATAATTTACAAGTCAATAGCTAACTATGATCACTGTTATTTCACCTGCAAAAAATTTAGATTTTGAAAGCCAACCTACTACAGATAAATTCAGTCACCCTGAGCTGCTCGAGCACAGTGAAGAGCTGATGAGTGTTTGTCGTGAGCTTACACCTGCACAAATTAGTAGCTTAATGAAAATCAGCGATAAGCTAGCAGGGCTTAATGCTGCTCGTTTTAGTGAATGGTCACAGCCGTTTACTACAGAAAATGCAAAACAAGCCGTGCTCGCTTTTAACGGTGATGTATACGGTGGTTTAGCCGCCGATACACTCACAGCTGAGCAGCTTGATTACGCGCAAAGCCATTTGCGTATTTTGTCTGGTTTATATGGGTTACTGAAGCCGCTTGATTTAATGCAAGCTTACCGCCTTGAAATGGGCACCAAGCTTGATAACAGCCGCGGCAAGAACTTGTATGAATTTTGGGGCAGTATTATTGCTAATAAGCTCAATACAGTTGTTGCTGAGCAAGACAGCCAATACTTAGTGAACCTCGCCTCAAACGAGTACTTTAAAGCGGTTGATAAAAAAACCTTATCTGCGCAAATCATCACACCACATTTCAAAGACTGTAAAAATGGTCAATATAAAATTATTAGCTTTTACGCCAAAAAAGCACGCGGCTTAATGGCTCGCTATATTATTGAAAATAAAGTAACCCAATTAAGTCAGCTCAAAGAGTTTACAGTGGATGGTTACTATTTTAGTGAAGAAGCCACAAGTAAAGAACTTGAGCCTGTATTTTTACGCGACGAGCAAAACTAAGCGACATTTAAGCTTTAAATAAACCACGCAAATGCGTGGTTTTTTATTTTTGGCGTTTATTTTGCAATAACCTGATTATTAAATAATAGTTTTCAGGATCAATCATGCTAAATATCCCTTCAATTAGTGAAGCCGAAAAGCTTATCGAAGAAAAGCTCGGAGGCTGGTTTGATATTGTTATAAGCCATATACCTAACTTTATCGTCGCAGTACTGATTGCCATTGTATTTTCAATTCTCGCGCGCTTTTTAGGCTCCATGGTGCGTAAGGTTTTACGTAGATCGTTAGACTCCAAGCAAATAGCCGATTTAATGGCGTCCATCTTCAAGATGATCGTCTTATGTGTTGGGGTCTTTATTGCTCTGGATTTTATGGGGTTAAAAGGCACGGTTACTTCATTGCTTGCAGGTGCCGGTATTGTTGGTTTAGCAATTGGTTTTGCGTTTCAAGATATGACCGAAAACCTCATCGCAGGCATCGCCATGGGTATTCGAAAACCCTTTAAAACTGGCGATGTCATTAAAACCGATGATGCTTTTGGTACGGTTAAATCAATTAATTTACGTAATACCCTGATTGAAAACTTTTATGGTCAATTAATTCTAGTGCCAAATAAAATCCTATTTCGTAATGTATTACGTAACTACAGTACCTTAGGTGTTCGCCGCATTGAAGTGCCTGTGGGGATTTCATACGGTGATGATCCAGAACAAGCTGCCGAGGTGATAGTTAAAAAAATCAATGAGTTTGATTTTGTTATAAAGCAAGACGAAACCGCAGTTTATGCCGAAGGGTTTGGCGATAGCAGCGTTAATTTATTAGTTTGGTTTTGGATAAAATACCCCGGTGAAGCGGATTTTATGACCGTAAGGCACAAAGCGGTTGTTGCCGTTAAACAAGCATTAGCAGAAGCTGACATTAGTATTCCATTCCCAATTCGCACGCTCGATTTTGGAATTAAAGGGGGTGAAAAGCTTGATGCGATGATTAGTCAAAAACAGGATAGCCAAGATTAAACTCGCTTAATAGATACAAAGCGTATGCCGGAGTGCGCTTTGTATAATGTACTTTTTACTTAACCTTAATACTAATTTACATGCATTGATGCAGACGATTTAACTGACACACGACTAAATTCAAACTAAAGTTAGGTAAACTTGATTGTGAATAGTGGGGTTAGTTTGCGTGACAATAATGAACTTGAACCAAAAAAATCCCTGCATTAGATGTTGCTGCTTAGATAGTAGAGATATTTGTATTGGCTGTTTTCGCAGCCTTGAGGAAATACTTGAATGGCATAGCGCTTCAATCAATCGACAGAAACAAATACTTGCAACATGCCAAGGGCGTAAAGCTGCATCAAAAAAATAACGATTCTAACGACGCTCAGGGTGAGCTAATCAACATACTCTTTGAGCGAATTCTTTTGTGCACGATATAAACTTTTCAAAAATATAATTCCAGAATTTATCTAACTTATTGTAAGTAAAATTTATTTTCTACTTTAATCTGCAGTGGAAGTCGTTTATGAGTAACTTTCATGTAAAATGATAGCGCTGTCATTTTTGTTGGTGTATGATTAATTTTATGTAATAAAAATAATTTTAGTATTGCCGTGCCTTGGTTTTTAAAAGCATTTCCGCTGCAATACTAAAATAATTAATTAAAATAAACTGTTGAGATAAAACTATGGAAGCAACCGTCGAGTTAGAAGCAAATACTAAGCACAGTATTTGGCTGCCAATGACATTGGCAGGATCAATGTTCTTTATTTTAGGGTGTATAACCTGGCTTAATGGTGCAATTACTCCATTTTTACAACAAATGTTGGTGTTATCTCCGTTACAAGCTTCGTTTATTATCTCTTCATTTTACATTGCCGTAACGGTTGCCGGTATTCCATCGGCCATGCTAATTAAGCGTGTTGGTTATAAAAATGGGATGGCGATTGGCTGTGCGGTTATGGCTACGTCTGCTTTGATGTATATTCCTGCAGCTAAAATGCAAATGATTGAAATATTCTTATTTGCTCAATTAATGATTGGTGTGGGGCAAACAATCTTGCAAACAGCGATTAACCCTTATGTGGTAAAAATGGGCTCTGAGAAATCAGCTGCAGTACGTGTTTGTATTATGGGCTTATTAAATAAGTTTGCAGGTGTTATTGTACCGGTGATTTTTGCTGCCGTAGTAGTAAGTGGTGTCGTTGCCGACGGAGATCAATTATCGCAAGCGCAAAAAGATGCGATGGCAAATAGTTTAATTTTACCTTATTTAGCTATTGCAGGCTTTATTCTATTGTTTGCACTCTTTGCTAAATTTGCACCATTACCTGATTTAGTCTTCGAAGAGTCTGAAGGCAGTGGCAAAGGAGAAGTAAAAGAAGCCTTACAACATCCTCACCTCGTATTTGGTGTAATTGGTATCGCTCTGTACGTGGCTGTGGAAGTAATTGCCGCCGATACTATTGGTTCTTACGCGTTACAAATAGGTGTCGCCGACTACTCTGTAATGACCTCATACACTATGGCGTGTATGTTAATTGGTTACGCCATTGGTATAGCCCTTATTCCACGTTTTATGTCGCAGCAAAATGCACTTGTTATGTCTGGAGTTGCAGGTATTGTCACTGTGCTTGCTGTTGTACTAGGTAGTAATGAATCATTTATTATTGCTAACTTATTATTAGTACCGTTTGGCGGACCTGAATTACCAGACCCACTTTTATGTATCGCATTACTTGGCTTTGCGAATGCCATGGTGTGGCCTGCTATTTGGCCTTTAGCGTTAGCTGGGCTAGGGCGCTTAACGGGCACGGCCTCTGGCTTATTGATTATGGGTATTGCTGGTGGCGCGTTAGGCCCATTATTGATTGGTCTAGGGAATGTCGTTGGCCTCGGCCCGCAAGGTGCTTATGTTGTGATGATTCCAAGTTATATATTTATCTTATTCTATGCTTTGAAGGGCCATAAAATGAGAAGTTGGAAATAGAGAGGAATTGCTGACAGCAAAGTTAGCTAAGAAAGTTTGTTAGCTCTCAAGAGCGCGGTTTATACCGCGCTTTTTCTTGGTCTACAAAGCTAGCAAATTAAACCATAGAGCGGGAACGCCTGTTTAATACCCGAAGAGCTAAAATTAATAGCGCAATTAAGCAAATGATTACTCCTGTAATAGTTACTAATTGATGTGGCACCCAACGTATTATCAATAAACCAAATGTGAGTAATATAAAAGGTTTGAATTCATAGTAGTAATAGTGTTTTTTAACTCTGATTCGATTTACTTTATGGTCAACACGGCGCGCGTTTGAGCGTAAACGCCAGATATTCGCACCATAAAAAAACATCATAATGCCTAACAAGGTGGTAATAAAAGAATTACCGATAAGTAAACAACCTGCACCAAAGAAAAAATTTAAATAGGGAATTGATTCGTATATAGGTTTAGCGATCATAAGAGTGTGTACCATCATCCTTGACTGTAACTTAATTATTGATTGTACTTTAAATAGAAACCAAAGCAATTCATTAACATATTTAAATTATAAATGTCTGATCGTTTTGTTTATTAGTAATTTTTATGTTTCTATAAAAAAATATCATTACAAAAACACTGTGAATTAATTTCAATCCCTGTTTAAATATGTTCAACATAAGAGCATAGGCAAATTGACGTTTTCAGCGTATAATTCAGCCTTCAAAAAAATACCATACACGTTGCCCTAGGAGCCCCCATGTTAGAACGTAGCATGAATATTTCGGATTTTGATCCAGAGTTATTTGCAGCAATCAATAAAGAAACTGCACGTCAAGAAGAGCACATTGAGTTAATTGCCTCTGAAAACTACTGTAGCCCACGCGTATTAGAAGCGCAGGGTTCACAGCTTACAAATAAATATGCAGAAGGCTACCCGGGCAAGCGTTACTACGGTGGTTGTGAACATGTTGATGTAGTTGAGCAACTTGCTATTGACCGTGCAAACGAATTGTTTGGTTCTGATTACGCAAACGTACAACCACATGCGGGTTCACAAGCAAACGCCGCTGTGTTTTTAGCGCTTTTAGAAGCAGGTGATACAGTACTAGGTATGAGCTTAGCGCATGGTGGTCACTTAACGCATGGTTCACATGTCAGCTTCTCTGGTAAACTTTACAATGCCATCCAATACGGTCTTGATGAAGCGACGGGTGAAATTGATTATGCACAAGTTGAAGCGCTAGCGCTTGAGCATAAACCAAAAATGATCATCGGTGGTTTCTCTGCATATTCAGGTATTGTTGATTGGGCTAAATTCCGTGAGATCGCTGATAAAGTCGGTGCATACTTATTTGTAGATATGGCTCACGTTGCAGGTTTAATTGCGGCGGGTGTTTACCCAAGCCCAGTTCCTCATGCCCACGTTGTCACTACAACGACGCATAAAACATTAGCAGGCCCACGTGGTGGTTTGATCATTTCTGCATGTGGCGATGAAGCTATCTACAAAAAGCTTAACAGCGCAGTATTCCCAGGTGGCCAAGGTGGTCCTTTATGTCACATCATTGCAGCAAAAGCTGTGGCATTTAAAGAAGCACTTCAACCTGAGTTTAAAGAATACCAAACCCAAGTTGTTAAAAATGCTCAAGCAATGGTTGCAGTAATGCAAGAACGTGGCTACAAAATCGTTTCAGACAAAACTGAAAACCACTTGTTCTTACTTGATTTAATCGATAAAGACATCACAGGTAAAGATGCAGACGCAGCCCTTGGTAATGCTAACATCACTGTAAACAAGAACTCGGTACCAAACGATCCTCGTTCACCGTTTGTTACATCAGGTCTTCGTATTGGTTCACCTGCAATCACTCGTCGTGGTTTTAAAGAAGCTGAATCAAAAGAGCTTGCAGGTTGGATTTGTGACGTACTAGACAATATCAATGATGAGTCTGTACAAGCACAAGTTAAAGAGCAAGTTAAAGCAATCTGTAAAAAGTTACCTGTTTACGCTTAATTGGTAATTTAGATCACAATAGCGATGTTTTTTGCTATTATAAAGGCCGCCTTACCGCGGCCTTTTTAGTTTTTGATTCGGAAGCAGACACCTATGCATTGTCCATTTTGCACCGCAAAAGATACCAAAGTGATAGATTCACGTTTAGTTGGCGGTGGTCACCAAGTTCGCCGCCGCCGTGAATGCAATGAATGCCATGAGCGCTTTACCACTTTTGAAGGGGCTGAATTGGTGATGCCAAGAGTAATAAAGCAAGATGGCAGCCGCGAACCATTTAACGAAGACAAACTGCTCAATGGCTTACACCGAGCGCTAGAAAAGCGCCCTGTTAGCACTGAGCAAGTAGATGAAGTGGTCAATATAATTAAATCACAGCTACGTGCCACCGGAGAGCGTGAAATTTCGAGTCACTTAATTGGTGAATGCATTATGGAGTCATTAAAAAAACTCGATAAAGTAGCTTATGTTCGCTTTGCTTCTGTGTATCGCTCGTTCGAAGATATACGTGAGTTTGGCGAAGAAATAGCGCGTTTAGGCGATTAGTATGCAATTTACAGAGCAAGACCACTTTTATATGAGCCGCGCTATTGAGCTGGCAAAGCGTGGCCGTTTTACGACAACCCCCAATCCTAACGTTGGTTGTGTATTAGTTAAAAATGGCGAGATTGTTGGTGAAGGTTTTCATCAATTAGCAGGGCAAGGCCATGCTGAAGTCAATGCTTTAGCTATGGCAGGGGAGCAGGCAAAAGGGGCTATCGCCTACGTTACGCTTGAACCATGTAGCCATTTTGGCCGAACGCCACCGTGTGCAGAAGGTTTAAAAAACGCTGGAGTGCGTAAAGTAATCGCCGCAATGGTCGATCCTAATCCGCAAGTAGCAGGGAAGGGATTAGCCATTTTAGCTGATGCAGGCATTGAAGTCGCATCAGGTTTACTTGAACCACAAGCCCGGTTATTAAATCGTGGTTTTCTAAAGCGTATGGAGCGGGGACTGCCATTTGTAACGTGCAAAATGGCGGCGAGCCTTGATGGTAAAACAGCATTGCAAAATGGCCAAAGTAAATGGATAACCTCTACTAAAGCGCGCCAAGATGTGCAGTTATTCCGTGCACAAAGTTGCGCAATTTTAACTGGCGCTGACACCGTGCTAGTTGATGATGCGAAATTAAACGTACGTCAAAATGAATTACCGCAAAAGCTACCAACAACGCTGCCACTGCGTCAGCCTATTCGCGTTATTGTTGATTCACAAAACAGGTTAACCCCTGACTTAGCGCTTTTTAGCATTGAAGGTGAAATAATAATCCTCACCACTAAGCTTGATAAATCTAAACAATGGCCGCATTACGTTAAACATATTGTAGTGCCTGAAAAAGAACAAAAAGTAGATTTATTAGCGGCACTAAAACTATTAGCACAACAACAAATAAACTCTATTTGGTTAGAAGCAGGTGCAACCCTTGCCGGTGCCATGACTGAACAAAATTTAATTGATGAGTTTGTAGTCTATCTTGCGCCTAAATTGCTAGGAAATGACGCGAAAAGTTTACTAAATTTTGCAACTCTGACTAGTATGCAAGATACTGTTAACCTCGCTATCAAAGAATGTGCATGTGTGGGCGAAGATATCCGTATTATTGCCGACATTGCGACAACGAAATCGTCTTAACTTATTATTGAGAGTAACCATTATGTTTACTGGTATTATTGAAGCAACTGGGGTCATTAGCAATTTGCGAAAAACCCAAGGCGATTTAGCTATTCGAATCCAAAGCAATGACTTAGATATGTCGGATGTTAAACTCGGCGATAGCATTGCCACCAATGGCGTGTGTTTAACCGTAGTTGAAAAACACCAAGATGGCTTTAGTGCTGATTTATCTAATGAAACAATCAGCCTAACGGGATTTGCACATTATCAACAAGGGCAAAAAGTAAACCTTGAAAAAGCCATGCAGCCTGTATCTCGCTTAGGCGGCCATTTAGTTTCAGGGCATGTTGACGGTATTGCTACAATTACCGGCATCACCGCGAATGCACGTGCAACAGAGTATTGGCTTACAACAGATGCTGAGCTAATGAAGTATATACCTTATAAGGGCTCGGTGTGTGTAGACGGTATTAGCTTAACGGTTAACGCTGTTGAGGGGAATAAATTTAAGCTTACTATCGTTCCCCATACAGCAGAACAAACAACGATTGCTGATTTTAAAGTAGGCACACAAGTAAACTTAGAAGTTGATCAAATAGCCCGTTATTTAGAGCGTTTGATCAAAGGTGCAGAACAGCCAGCAGGTTCAGATATTTCAATGAGCTTATTAGCTCAAGCCGGTTTTATGAAGTAATAACCAAACCAACTCGAGATACGAATTGGTTTAGGTAAAAAGACTCCACAACTTAATTATGAGTAGATTATGAATTTACACAGCGCACAAGAAATTATTGATGACATTAAAGCCGGTAAAATGGTTATTTTAATGGATGACGAAGACAGAGAAAATGAAGGCGATTTAATTATTGCTGCTGAGCATATTAGTGCTGAAGCCATTAACTTTATGGCGACCCATGGCCGCGGCCTTATCTGTCTAACGATGACACAAGAGCGCTGTGAGCAGCTTGATTTACCATTAATGGTTAAAAATAATGGTGCTGCATTTTCTACTAATTTCACTATGTCGATTGAAGCATCGAAAGGCGTGACGACAGGTATCTCTGCTGCTGATCGGGCGCGTACAGTACAAGCTGCTATTGCAAAAGGCGCAGTACCAACAGATATCGTACAACCTGGGCATATTTTCCCTATTATGGCTCAACCAGGTGGTGTACTAACACGCGCAGGTCATACAGAAGCGGGTTGTGATTTAGCGCGCCTAGCGGGCCTTGAACCGTCGTCGGTAATCGTTGAAATACTCAATGCAGATGGCACTATGGCGCGTCGTCCAGATTTAGAGATATTCGCGAAAGAACATAACATTAAAATTGGTACTATCGCTGATTTAATTGAATACCGTAACATCAACGAAACCACAATTGAGCAAGTTGCTAAATGCAAGTTACCAACTCAACATGGTGAGTTTGACCTAGTGACGTATAAAGACACCATTGATGGTCAACTCCATTACGCTTTATTAAATGGTGAAATAAAAGCCGATGAGCCAACGCTAGTACGTGTTCACTTACAAAGTACCTTTAATGATATTTTGTTATCAGATCGCAGTTCCGACCGAAGCTGGGGTTTATCAGAGGCCATGGCTTATATTGCAAAGCACCAAGGTGCATTGGTTATACTTGGTAAACAAGAATGCACAGAAGAATTAGAAGCGACAGTAAAAGCATTTGCTGCAGAAGATGTGGGTGAAAGTGTTAGTCATCGTAAATTCCAAGGTACATCGCGGACTGTAGGCGTGGGATCACAAATATTGGCTGACTTGGGTATTAAACAAATGCGTTTAATGAGTAGACCGAAAAAGTACCATGCGCTTTCTGGTTTCCATCTTGAAGTTGTTGACTATGTAGAGCCGCAATAAGCTAGGCTATTTTTTTATTTTTATGCTATGATGCGCTGCAATTTTTGCGCAATCGCTTGAACTTATTTTTAGGGTTATCGAATGAAAATTATCGAAGGTAATAAATACGCACCGGGCAAGAAATTTGCCATTGTCATTTCACGCTTCAATGACTTTATTGGTAGCAGCCTATTAGCAGGCGCTGTTGATGAATTAAAGCGTACTGGTGGTGTATCTGAAGATGATATCACTGTAGTTTATGTACCAGGTGCGGTTGAGTTACCTTTAGCAGCGAAACGCGTTGCAGCAAAAAAAGAGTATGATGCAATCATCGCTTTAGGCGTTGTGATCAGAGGTGGTACACCACACTTTGACCTCGTTGCTGGCGAATCAAACAAAGGCTTAGCGCAAGTGTCGCTTGAGTATGATATCCCGGTTGCATTTGGCGTATTAACCACAGAAAGCATTGAGCAAGCGATTGAACGCGCTGGCACCAAGATGGGCAACAAAGGTGGCGAAGCTGCTTTAGGTGCGCTTGAAATGGTTAATGTGTTAGATAAAATTTAAGTTTAAGGAATTTTTGTGAAACCAGCAGCAAGACGTAAAGCACGTATCTTAGCACTTCAAGCCGTTTATTCTTGGCAACTAAGTGGCAATGCAATTGCCGATATCGAGCAACAAATGTTGATCGAAAACGACGTGACTAAAATCGACGTTGAATATTTTAAAGACCTCGCTCGTGGCGTTGCTGTAAATAAAACGCAACTTGACGAAGCTGTTTCTCCACACCTTACCCGTCCATTTGATGAGTTAGATATGGTTGAAAAGGCGATCTTACGTCTGAGCGCTTATGAGCTAAAATTCCGCGAAGATGTACCATACAAAGTAGCAATCAATGAAGGTATTGAGCTTGCTAAAATCTTTGGCGCAGAAGACAGCCATAAGTTTGTCAATGGTGTATTAGATAAAGCAGTTAAGCAATTACGTAAGTAATCTTACTGCAAAAGGAGAGCCGGCATAGGCCGGCTTTTTTGTGTATGAAGGAATTTGAATTAATTAACCGCTACTTTAAAGGTCGTGGCATTACACGTCGTGATGTAAACCTTGGAATTGGCGATGACTGCGCTTTAGTAACTGTCCCTGAGAACTGCCAGCTGGCAGTAACCACTGATACCTTAGTGAGTGGCGTACACTTTTTTGATGATATCTCTCCTCGTGCTTTAGGACATCGCGTTTTAGCGGTCAACTTAAGTGATTTAGCTGCAATGGGCGCTGAGCCTACTTGGGTATCTGTTGCACTAACATTACCTAATCTTGATGTTGAATGGCTCGAAGAGTTCACCGAAGGCATGCATGAAATTGCCGAATATTTTAATGTACAAATAATTGGTGGTGATACCACTCAAGGTCCACTATCAATCACTATTTGTGCAAAGGGCACCATACCACAAGGTACCGCATTAAGACGCGGCGGCGCAAAGGTCGGTGATTGGATTTATGTTACCGGTCCCTTGGGAGATGCGGGGCTAGCCATTGAGGCGCGTAAGCAAGGCATTGATGTTGCTCCAGAGCACCTTCGCTATATCAATCAACGCTTTGACTACCCGACTCCACGAGTTGCAGCAGGGCAAGTGTTAAGAGGAGCTGCTTCAGCTGCTATTGATATCTCAGATGGCCTTATGGCTGATTTAGGTCATATCTTAGCAATGTCTCAAGTAAGCGCACATATCAACGTGGATAAAGTGCCGACCTCAGACGCAATGCGTGATACGCTAAATAAAACACAGCAACTACCTTTTATCTTAAATTATGGTGACGACTATGAACTCTTGTTCACCGTTCCTGATAACAATAAAAGTATGTTGGAATTAAAACTGCGCCAATATGGAATTGAAGCAAGCTGTATTGGCCAAATTAAAAGTGGTGAAGGGCACATCGAGCTGATGCTTGATGGTGAAAAGCTTGAATATCAAGAAACAGGCTTTGAACACTTCTCCAAGGAGCCGGTTTGAGTAACCCTGCAAAATTTAATTTAAAGCGCCCACATCAATTTTTTGGTTTGGGCTTTGGTTTAGGACTAGCACCTAAAGCTCCTGGTACATTTGGCACCTTTGCAGCCCTGCCGTTTATTTTTATGACCATGCACTATCCACTTTGGTTACAGGTAGTTTTTGCTATAGTGATCAGTGTGTTCGGTATTTGGGCTTGTGGCAAAACGGCTGACGATTTAGGCGTTCATGATCATCCAGCTATTGTTTGGGATGAAGTCGCCGGGTTTTATATTACTATGATAGGGGCAGCACTAAGCTGGCAGTCTTTACTGGTGGGCTTTTTATTGTTCCGCTTTTTTGATATTGCTAAACCTGGGCCAATTCGCATTCTAGATAAAAAATGCATGGTGGTGTTGGTATAATGGCCGATGATGTTTTAGCGGGTATATTTTCATTAATTTGCGTGCAAGCACTTTTAAAAATAGGCTACCTACCCCTTTAACCCTAGTTTTTGCAACGAGGTATTGACGTTATGATGCGATTTTTTTGGTTGTTGTATTACTGTTTTGCAGTATGCCAAGCAGTGCGTCAATTACCGACTATGTAGTAAAACAATGGAATATTCAAAACGGCTTACCCTCGCAGTCTTTAAAGAGTGTTGTTCAAGATGAGCAAGGCTATATGTGGCTGGGTACGCAGTTCGGCTTGAGTCGATTTGATGGAAATACCTTTACTAATTACAATACGTTAAACAGTCCTTTCTTACCTAGTAATGGAATCAATAAGCTACTTATTGATAGTGATGGTAATTTATGGGTCGGTACTAAAAATGGCGTTGTAGTATTAGATCCGCAAACAATGGCTGCACAAGAGTTTACTGTTAAAGGCCCCGTTCGTGATGTGCTAGAAGACTCACGCGGTGGGATTTGGATTGCGGCAAATGGTTTGTACTTTGTTCCCCGTAATCAAATCAACCTAAGCAGCAATAACAATCAACTTAAAGCTAGTGTTAATGCGATTGCGGTTAAACAAATAGCGGGCTCTGTCAGCCAATTAGCCTTATCACCCGAAGGCATCTGGCTCGTTAATGAGCGCCAACTGCTTCGTTTAACTAACTCTTCATCTGACTTTGCAAAACTGCGTTTAGAGCTCACCGCAAAAGTGTCATTACCTGAGCGTGTAGCGCAAACCATTATCCATGATCTAGCTTGGCTTGAGGGTAACCTTTATTTGGCGTCAGAGCTTGGCGCTTACTTCCTTGATTTAGATGATGAGCTAAGACCGTTTCCTTTACCGAATGCTAACAGCACTGCTGTATACAAATTCATGAGTGACTCAGATGGCGCACTGTGGATTTCGACTTATGGCAGACTATTATTTAGGGATAATTCAGGTGAGTGGCAGTGGGTTGAGCCGAGCCAGTTAGATCAAAGTATCTGGTTTGCAGATTTATATAGAGATAATGACAACAATATTTGGCTTGCAAGTTTTAGCGAAGGACTTTGGCTTGCTCATGAAGGACGAATAGAGCGTCATTCTGCTATATCGCAAATGACCGAAGCGGTTATGGCTATTACTCAAGCACCAGACGGACGACTTTGGGTCGCTAACCGTAGCGGTGTAGGTTATTTCGATTTAGATAAAAACTTTATCAACAAAATCCCGAGTAATCAATACGGTAGAGCCGTCGTACATGATCTTCACTTTGATGGTGGACGACTTTATATAGCCACAGGGCGAGGACTATTTTTCTATGAAAACAATAGTTTATTTACAGTCCCCGGCCGTGCTTTAAGAGATAACCCTGTCTTTGCTATTAGCGACTCAAGTAAAGGGGGGTTATGGGTCGGAACGGGACGCGGCATGTATCGCTTAAGTTATGGTGGCATAACTCCATTTGCCTATAATGCTTTTTTAGGCAGTAAATTTATTACTTATGTACTGGATAAAACTAACTTTGGTTTAATCGGAACCAGTAAAGGGGCCTATTATTTTACAGACCGAGGAATTGAAAAAATAGGCGACCAAACCTCTTTAGATAGTGCCTATGTTACTAGTATCTTGCATATTGATGGTGTAGGTATTTTGATAGGCTCTTTAAACGATGGCTTATTTTATCGAAGTACTGCAGGGCATTGGCGCCAACTTGATGCCACCGATGGCTTGCCTTATGGCTCTATTTTTTAGTTTACGTTACGACGAAAAGTTCAAGCGCATTTGGGTAAGCACCATGAAAGGCGTTTACCGAATGCCAGTTGAGCAGTTCAGTGCTGATATTGAAAGCTTAAAAGTAGAGCAAGTGATTTCATCATTTGATCGTCAGTTAGATGGTAAAGCAAGTCAATGTTGTACTGGTTTGGGTCATGATGCTGTAGCTGAGCAGGGAAATTCAATATGGTACCCCAGCCTTCAAGGGGTGGTTGAAATTCCAAAAGATATTGAGTTGTTTGGAGTTAAGCCGTTAAAACCTAAAGTCGAAAGTTTGACAACTAATTTACGTCAGTTAGCCACAGCAGCATTAGGGCGTAGTCCTGCATTAGACACTGATGAACGCGATGTAACATTAAAGTACACCGCTATAGATTATTATGCTCCAACGAGTATTGAATTCCGCTATCGCCTTAGTGGTTTGGACAATGATTGGCGCTATGCAAATACTCGCAGAGAAGCTATTTATACTAATTTACCCCCAGGCGCATTTTTATTTCAGGTTGAAGCAAAACGCCAAGGGGAAGGGTGGCAAAATGCCCAGCGAACAGAATATTCTTTTATGGTACCTCGACGCTTTGATGAGACCGTTTATTTTAGACTATTGATAACAAGTACCTTTGTCTTGTTATTTTATTTAGTGTTTTGGGTGTTCAAAAAACAAGAACGGCGCAAACAGGCCGTACTTGAGAGCTTAGTCACAGAACGCACAGGTGAACTACGTCAGGCAAATGATAAATTGAATCAGGTGAATTCACAGCTTAAGCTTGTGAGTCACTCTGATGAGCTTACAGGGCTTAGAAGCCGACGATTTTTGTTTGACCAACTGCCAAAAGATATTGAACATTTTCAACGTAACTCTCAGTCTCTTCAGGCTCAGGGTAAATCATTGGTTCTACTGATAATTAACTTTGATAACTTTAGCCGAATTAATGATGCCTACGGACCAATAGGTGGTGATAGTTGCTTACAACAAATGGCCGCATTATTGAATTCACGTACGCAAGGGTCTGATTATGTAGCGCGTTGGAGTGGTGATGAGTTTTTACTGTTACTACGTGACTTTAAACGAAGTGCGATAGATAGCTATGTTTCAGAGCTCTGCAAGGCCATTGCTGAACACGCATTTAAGCTGCCTAATGGCGAAAGCATTAACCTAACAGCCTCTATTGGCTTTTCGTTCTACCCATTGCCTTTACTTGGTGGGCAAGTGATTGGCTGGGAAACATCTGTTAATTTAGCGGATATGGCTCTGCACCAAGTTAAAAAGCGCGGTGGTGATGGTGTTGCCAACATTATCTTTGATGACCAATTAGATGCGTTTGAATTTGAGCAAACCAATAATGTTGAACAGCAACTTAGTGTATTACAAGCTAATGGCTTGGCAGATATAAAAGTGTGGATGCGATAGTAAAAAGGAGCTTATTAAGCTCCTTTTTGATTGTTTAAGCAATAAAGTTTTTTATACTGTTGAGTATACCCTGTGGGCCTAACCCCATTTCATCATGCATTTGCTCTTGCGTGCCATGCTTAATGAACTCATCCGGAATACCCAAATTAAGAATGTTAACACTGGCTTTAATAGCAGCTAAATATTCGTTAACTGCTGAGCCAGCACCACCGACAATTGCATTGTCTTCAAGGGTTACGATGGTATCGTGGTCGCTAAGCAGTGAATTAATCAAATCGGTATCTAAAGGCTTAACAAAACGCATATCAATTAAGCTTGCGCCTAACTCATCGGTGGCTAAAAATGCGTTTTCAAGTAACGTACCAAAAGACAAAATAGCAATTTTGCTGCCAGGTTTTATGGTTCTGCCTTTACCGATTTCTAGGGCGGTCATTTTCTCATTAATTTCGCTATTACCAGCACTGCCACGAGGGTAGCGTACAGCAACGGGCTGATTGCATTGATAGCCAGTATAGAGCATTTGACGACACTCATTAGTATCGCTAGGTGCCATAATGATCATATTTGGAATACAACGCAAAAAGCTTAAGTCATAAGCTCCTTGATGTGTTTCGCCATCAGCACCGACTATTCCTGCACGGTCAATGGCAAATAATACCGGTAAGTTTTGTAGCGCAACATCGTGAATAAGTTGATCATACGCGCGCTGTAAAAAGCTAGAGTAAATGGCTACTACTGGCTTTAAACCTTCACAAGCAAAACCAGCTGCTAATGTGACGGCGTGTTGTTCAGCGATGGCGACATCAAAATATTGCTCAGGGTGTTCTTTTGAAAAGCGCACCATACCGGAGCCCTCACGCATCGCAGGAGTGATTGCCATTAGTTTGTTATCTTGGCTTGCCATGTCGCACAGCCAATCACCAAATACTTTTGAAAATGTTGCTGCCCCTGGCTTTGATTTTGGTAAGCTGGAAATAGCAGGGTCAAATTTAGGCACGCCGTGGTAACCAATAGGATCGGCTTCAGCTGGTTTATAGCCTTTACCCTTTTGAGTTTTAATATGCAGTAATTGTGGTCCTTTTAAATTACGCATATTACGTAACGTATCAACCAACATAGTGACGTCGTGGCCATCAATAGGGCCGATATAATTTAGCCCAAGCTCTTCAAAAAAAGTACCCGGGATCACCATACCTTTTAAGTGCTCTTCCATGCGACTGGCCAATTCTTTTACTGGCGGGACCCCTGAGAGTAACTTTTTGCCGCCTTCACGGATATTGGTATAAAAGCTACCTGATAAAATGCGAGCAAAGTGATTAGTTAAAGCTCCCACATTTTCAGAAATAGACATTTCGTTGTCATTCAGAATGATCAACATGTCAGATTTTACATCACCGAGGTGGTTCATTGCTTCAAATGCCATACCGGCAGTGATAGCACCATCACCAATTACCGCGACTGTTTTGCGACCTTTACCTTCTTTTTGTGCTGCAATAGACATACCAAGGGCAGCAGAAATAGAAGTGCTTGAATGACCCACACTGAAGGTGTCGTATGCACTCTCATCACGATATGGAAAAGGGTGCAAGCCATCCTTTTGGCGAATTGTGTGCATTTGGTCACGACGACCGGTAAGAATTTTATGTGGGTAGGCTTGATGGCCTACATCCCAAACTAATCGATCTTCAGGTGTATTATAGACATAATGTAAAGCTACAGTGAGTTCGACAGTTCCTAGGCCTGATGCTAAATGACCACTACTTTGCGACACTGAATTAAGTAAATAATCACGTAGCTCATCGCTAAATGCAGGTAGTTTGTCTTGCGCTAAATCACGCAGCTGGGCTGGTTCGTCAACCAAGCCTAATAATGGATACTTGCTACTATCAAGTGTCATGATTTTTAATACATCCTTCGCTAACCAGAAGTTATTATAACCCAATGTTACTCTGGTTTATTAGTTATTTTGTACGTCTTTAGCTGTTTGGTATTGAGCTATGCTTAATAATCGCGTTCAACAATATATTTGGCTAAATTTTCTAGTTGCTCAGTATCTGCATCTATTTTTGCTAAAGCTTCGAGTGCTTGATTTAATAGTTGTTGTGCTTTTTGTTTAGCCCCAGCAAGGCCTAGCAATGCCGGGTAGGTTGCTTTATTTGCTGCAATGTCCGAACCTTGTGGTTTTCCTAGAGTGAAGGTGTCACCTTCGACATCAAGAATATCGTCCTGTACCTGAAAAGCCAAGCCAATAGCATTGCCAAATATTGTCAATTGTTTCAGGGTTTGCTCATTAACACTCGGTGCGCTTAATGCTCCAAACGTTATTGCACAGTTTAATAATGCACCTGTTTTAAGTTTGTGGATTCTCTCAAGGGCAGCTAAATTGATTACTTGATCAGTGGCAGCTATATCCAACGCTTGTCCGCCTACCATACCTTCAATACCTGAAGCTTTACTTAATGCGGCAATCATTTTTACTTGTTGGTTCGCAGGTATTTTGAATTCATGGTTCGCGATTAAATCAAACGCTAATGTTTGTAAGGCATCACCAGCTAAAATAGCGTGTGCTTCACCATAAACTATATGGCAAGTAGGTCTACCTCGGCGAAGTTCATCATCATCCATTGCGGGTAAGTCATCGTGAACCAATGAGTAACTATGAATGCACTCAATTGCAGCCGCAAGGATGTCTAAATCTTGTTTGTTTGCACCAAGCATTTTTCCTGTGGCATAAACAAGAAAAGGACGGATACGTTTACCGCCATTTAAAATGCCGTAATGAGTGGCTTCTTTAATGCTATCTTCGGTATCAAGAGGCTGCGAAAAATATCGATTTAGTGTTGCTTCAACATCTTGTCGAGCAGATTTTATCTGTTGTTTTATTAGCACCGACTATTCCACATTATTATTAAAATTGCTTAACGCTGCCTGGGGATCATTACCCATTAAAATAGCCACTTTTTGTTCTGCTTGTTGGAGCTTATTAGACGATGCATTTGCTAAAGCTATTCCGCGTTCAAACTGTTTTAATGATTGTTCAAGCGATAAATCACCTTGCTCCATGTCTGTGACGATTACGGTTAATTCTTCAAGTGCTTGCTCGAAGCTCAAGTTTTCAGGTTTTTTAGTCGCCATAGTGGATTTTACTTAGATGAGATAAATGTGAGGCCAATTTTAGGGGGAATGCTAAACTAGGTCAAAGACTGATGCATTTTTTTTATGTATTTTCGTTTTATGGCGACATTTTAATTAGCTGAACCTAGGGTTAACCCTTGCGGGTTGGGGCAGTTTGATTAGAATGACACTATAATAGGCAGTAAACTTAAATCATTTATTTAACTAAATGATTTAAGTAATTCAATGTTTTGCCGATAAGCAGTTAATAATAAAAGTTTGTTACCTTAAGTAGCAAAATAGCAATTCCTCTGGAGGGGTAAGTGGATTTAGCAACCATTATAGGTATTCTCGGAGCAATTGGCTTAATCGTGATGTCGATGGTGCAAAGTAGTAACGGTGAAGTTGCTATGTTTTATAATACGCCATCAGTTGTCATTGTATTTGGTGGCTCGATTTTTATCGTATTGTCAAACTACACTATGGGTCAATTTTTAGGTATTGGTAAAGTGTGCGCTAAAGCGTTCATGTTTAAAATTGAATCTCCAGAAGAGTTGATTGAAAAAGCGGTAGAGCTGGCAGATTCAGCGCGCAAAGGCGGTTTTTTAGCCCTAGAAGAAGCTGAAATACCCAATGCATTTATGCGCAAAGGGGTTGATATGCTAGTTGATGGCCATGATGCAGATGTAGTAAGGGCGACTTTACAAAAGGATATTTCACTTACTACCACACGTCATGAATCCGGCGCAGGATTATTTAAAGCACTGGCAGATATAGCGCCCGCTATGGGAATGATTGGTACATTAATCGGTTTAGTAGCTATGCTTTCAAACATGGATGATCCTAAAGCGATTGGTCCTGCGATGGCTGTTGCGTTACTAACGACTTTATACGGCGCCTTTCTAGCTAATGTTATCGCCATTCCTATCCAAGTTAAATTAGAGCTGCGTAAAGAAGAAGAAGCAATGAACCAGCGCCTTATTCTAGATGCCGTACTGGGAATTCAAGATGGTCAAAATCCAAAAGTAATAGAAGGTATTTTGAAAAACTACCTTGCAGAGTCTAAACGCAATGTGGATACCGAGGAGTAAACATGTCTGAGCAAGAGTGTAAATGTCCACCTCCGGGTTTACCTGCTTGGATGGGCACATTTGCAGATTTGATGTCATTATTAATGTGTTTCTTTGTACTCTTGCTCGCATTTTCAGAAATGGATGTGCTTAAGTTCAAACAAATAGCTGGCTCGATGAAGTTTGCTTTTGGTGTGCAAAACAAAATAGAAGTTAAAGATATTCCTAAAGGAACCTCCGTGATAGCAATGGAGTTTACCCCAGGTAAACCAGAGCCTACACCAATTGAGACCATTCAACAGCAAACAGTTGAAATGACACAGCAAATGCTTGAGTTTCAAGCCGGGGATGAAAGTTCAGCGGGTGGTCGTCAAGAGCAGCGTGGTAATAAACGTGGTGGTGAGTCACAAAGTACAGCGCAGCAACAAGCATTAGATCAAGCCTCAGCTTCTGCAGATCAAGAACAAGTCAACGAACTGGTTAAAAAGATAGCTCAGCAATTAGAACAACAAATCATGGATGGCGCAATTGAACTTGAATCGCTAGGTCAGCAAATCATTATCCGCATTCGTGAAAATGGCTCATTTCCATCAGGGAGTGCTTTTTTACAGCCCCGGTTTAAGCCTATTATTCAAGACATAGCGACTTTATTAAAAGATGTACCCGGTGAAATTACGGTGTCAGGCCATACCGATGATTTCCAAGTATCTAATGAGCTATACACCAATAATTGGGATTTGTCTTCAAAACGAGCGGTCGCGGTTGCATCCGAAATGCAAAAAGCTCAGGGTTTTGATAAAAGCAGAATGGTTGTTGTAGGACATGCCGAAACTCGGCCGCTTGTGCCAAATGAATCAGATGCTGACAGGCGACGAAACCGCCGTGTAGAGATTTCCATAATGCAGGGCAAAGCCAAGGAATCCGATCCAATCGAAGTTAGGTAATGGTGCTTGGCAAAGTACCTATTTTAGCATAAAGTAAACACTTCTTAACAAGTGTAATGGAGTGACTTATGAAAAAGATTGATAAATATAGCTATATGCCGGGTAATGGTGATGGTGGTGATGACGATAAAACAGATTAAGGTAATTTGATTTTGCCTGATTGGTTTGTTGAAATTCGAATTTTTTTAAGTAACAGCTGGGTTTTTATTCTTAGCCCGGCGATCCTCATTTTTTACTTTCGTAAAGATTGGCCTGCATTTCGTTTTACGCTGATTACCGCTGCCTTCTTTTTGTATGGCACATTAATATATTCAACGCTTAGAGAGTTGGATGAACCTTACATTTGGCGTTATGTTGTCTGGGCATTTAATGATTTAGCGTGGATGGCTTTAATTGCATACCTAGGAATAAAAGATAAAGTCTATCTTTGGCAAAGTGTTCTTGGTCAGCTTATAGTCTTGGGGGCGCCTATCTTGCAGCTATTTCGTTTAGTTGATCGCCACCTATGGGATTTATCTTACAGCACTATGATGTACAAAACCCTTCTACCAATCATTAACATTGCTACAGTGGTCGTGTGCTATTTACCACTGATTTATATATTACTGCGTAAACCTCAGGTTAATATTTCCCAGTAGATTTTCCTGTGCTAAACTACTGTTTAAATAAACAGTTGTTATGGTGCGGGTGTGAAATTATACATTGCTGAAAAACCTTCCCTTGGTCGTGCTATTGCCGACGCTTTACCCAAGCCACATAAAAAGCATGATGGCTATATTGAAGTTGCTAATGGTGATTGTGTTTCTTGGTGCATTGGCCATTTGTTAGAACAAGCTGAACCTGATGACTATAACGAGAAATATAAAAAGTGGCGCTTTGATGATTTACCCATCATTCCTGAGCAATGGCAATTAAAAGCTAAAACAAAAACTCGTAAGCAACTTACCGTCTTAAAAAAGCTAATCAAACAAGCTGATCAATTGGTTCACGCAGGCGATCCCGATAGGGAAGGACAGCTGTTGGTTGATGAGGTCATCGATCAAGTCAAACTACCTCAATCAAAAATGCAGCAAACTCAACGTTTACTAATTAGTGATTTAAATACAAGCGCGGTAAAAAAGGCGTTAAATAATCTGCGCACTAACCGTGACTTTGTTCCATTAAGTGTCTCGGCATTAGCACGTTCTCGTGCCGACTGGCTATTTGGCATGAATTTAACTCGGGCCTATACGTTGGCGGGACAAAAAGCAGGGTTTGGAAATGTACTTTCAGTGGGGCGAGTGCAAACTCCAATCCTTGGCTTAGTGGTAAATCGAGATAATGAAATTGCTAGCTTTGTAGCAAAACCATTTTATGAAGTGTTGGCTCACTTAACAACATCAGAGCAACACTCGTTTACAGCTAAATGGCAACCAAGTAAAGCGTGTAAACCTTATCAAGATGAAGAAGGGCGAGTACTACACCGCGGCCTTGCTGAAAATGTGGTATCAAGAATCACCGGGCAAGAGGGGGAGGTGACGGCACTTGAGCAAAAGCAGAAAAAACAACAAGCCCCTTTGCCGTATAATTTATCGGCGCTACAAATAGATGCGGCAAAAGCGTTTACAATGCCAGCACAAAAAGTATTAGATATTTGCCAAACTTTATATGAACGCCATAAGCTCATTACTTATCCTCGTTCAGATAATCGTTATCTGCCAAAAGATCACCACTGGGAAGCTGCGAGCATTATAAAAGCGATTGCCAATAATGGTGGACAAAGTGAAGCGCATTGTAGTCAGGCTGATACGGGTAAGCGTAGTAAATGTTTTAATGATGCAAAGGTAGCTGCACACCACGCCATTATCCCAACCGCTAAACAATTAACGTCGGCAAGGTTGAGCTCAGACGAAGCAGAGGTTTATAGCTTAGTTTGTCGGCATTACCTCATTCAGTTCTACCCTGACTATATATTTAATGAAACAAAAGTTGAGGTAACTATTGCTGGTGGTTTATTTAAAGCGAATGCAAAACAAGAGGTCAGCTTAGGTTTTAAAGTACTCATGGGTAAATCAGCGCTAAAAGATGAGCAAACTTTACCGCCGTTAGTTAAAGGGCAAATGCTTGACTGTAGTCATGGCGAAGTGGTTGATAAAATGACGACCCCGCCAGCTCACTTTACGGATGCAACCTTATTAAGTGCCATGACGGGAATAAGTCGTTATGTGAAAAACCCAGATATTAAAAAGATTTTAAAAGACACTGATGGCTTAGGGACTGAAGCAACCCGTGCAGGTATTTTAGAACTATTATTCAAGCGCCGCTTTTTACAACGCCAAGGTAAAAATATTTTAGCTACAGAGACAGGAAAAGCCCTTATAGGAGTATTACCAGAAGGCTTAGCCAGTCCTGATTTAACCGCAAAGTGGGAAGCTTCATTAGGCGATATCGCAGAGCAGCGTATGAGCTACCAACAGTTTTTAACACCGTTATTAAACGATTTATCACATTTTATCGGCCAAGCAGGGCAATGTAATAATCAAGCCTTTGCCCAGTTACCAAAAACGCCGCAAAAGCGACGTTTTAAAAGAAAGGCTAAACCAAAAGCAAAATCGAGCTAGTTATTAAACAGCGCAACGGCTGCATTACTCATTGCTTTAATACCTGTCGGTAGTGCTACTTTATAGTCAGGCGCAAATTTACTTGAATGCAATGATGGTAGAGTTTGCCCTGATTTTTGTGCTGCAATATATTGAGATTGTTCTACGCCACCGAGCCAAAATAACGTGATAGGAATGTTTTGTTCAGTTCGGCCATATAAACCAAAGTCCTCGCCAGCCATAACAGCTTCTGTTTCTAGCACGTTATCTTTGCCAATAGCTGAACTAATCGCATTACGTACAATATTTGTTTGTCCAGGGTTATTATAAGTTGATGGAATTGACTCATCTTCATGGACATATACTTCAGGCATGAGCGACTTATCTAGTCCAGCGCTTAGCGCAACACCTTGTGAGATTCGTTTAATAGCGGCAATTTGTTGTAAACGCACTTCTGGGTTATAGCTGCGTAATGTGAGTTGTAGTTTTACTTCGTCAGAGATCACATTGTGCTTCGAACCCCCATGAATAGAGCCAACGGTTATAACAGAAGGTTCTAGTGGAGAAAGTTCACGACTAGTAATGGTTTGTAATGCTAAAACTATGCGTGAGGCAATAACAACAGGGTCAATAGTCGTGTGTGGGTAAGCACCGTGACCGCCTTTCCCTTTTACTGTTATATCAACAGAGTCAACACTGGCCATAGTGTATTCGTTTTTCATACTCACTTTACCAGCAGGAACGCTAGCACTGACATGTAAGGCAATTACATGATCAGGTGTAGAGAACTTAGAGAATAAGCCTTCTTTTAGCATCGCTTTTGCACCACCACCGACTTCTTCAGCAGGTTGCGCGACCATCATTAATGTTCCCTGCCATGAATCTTTATGCTGAACGAGCTGTTGTGCCGTGCCAATAAACGAGCTCATATGAATATCATGACCGCAGCCATGCATCACACCGACAGTTGCCCCTTCATCATTGGTAACTGTGACGTTAGATGCATAGGATTTTCCTGTTTGCTCAATTATTGGCAAACCATCAGTGTCAGTGCGGATCATCACTGTTGGGCCATTACCATTTTTATAAACTCCGACAACACCAAAACCACCTACATTATCAGTAACCTTAAAACCAAGTTGTTTTAGTTGGTGAGAAATTTTTAGACCAGTTTGTTTCTCGTGGTATGAAAGTTCAGGAGATTGGTGTAAATCTAAATAAAACTTTTCGAGAGCGGGCATGGTTTTATCTAGGTTCAGATCTAACGTTGTGGCACCCGTTAACGGGCTAATAAAAAGTAAGGCTGCATATACTTTGTGAAATTTCATAAAAGACCTTTTGGCTGGTGGCTTGTAATTATTGTTATCGACACCATATAAAACCCTAAATAGTCTGATATGGCAATCAATCGCAATGAATAATATGGTAAATGTTAACCCACAAAATCTTCAGCAAGTATTAGGTGAAACTTCACAACAAAAACTTGTATTACTTAGTTTCTACTCTGCACAGAGCCCTGAGTGTCAATCACAGGCTGCCATTTTAGAAAAAATTGCCAGCGAATACGGTGAACATTTACTTGTTGCTACATTAGATTGTGACATTGAGCAGCAATTAGCAGCGCAACTAGCACAACAAATTGGTTTGCAAACACTACCAACACTTGTGTTTTTAAAAGACTCCGCCCCGGTAGATATGTTGCCTGGTGCGCAAACAGAGCAACAAGTTAGAGACGTTTTATCAAAGCACTTACCGGCACAACATGAGCTATTATTAGAACAAGCAAAGCAAGCTCTTGTTGCAAAAGACTTAAATAGTGCATTTAATTTTGCAAAGCAGGCTTACGAACTAGATACTACTAATGCACGTATTAAATTAGTGCTAGCAGATATTTGTATTCAAATACATAAACTAGATGATGCTCAAGCTTTACTTGATACAGTTGAAGAAAGTGAACGTGATGCGTATTACACAAATATTCGTGCTAAGTACGAACAAGCGCTTGAAGCGACCGATTCGCCAGAGATAAAAGCATTGCAATTAAAAGCAGAGCAGCATCCGAATGATTTAGAAATTAAAGTTGAGCTAGCTACTGCACTTGACACAGCTGGGCGCAAAGAAGAAGCATTAGAAACATTGTTTAGTATTTTAAAGAAAGATTTAAACTTTGCAGATGCCAAAGCAACATATCTTGCAGTTATAGCATCATTACCTGATGGTGATAGCTTAGCAGCTAAATATAGAAGAAAGCTCTACAGCATTCTGTATTAATCAATTTTAAACATCATAAACTCAAGCGCTGTTAATTAATGGCGCTTTTTTATATCTAAAACTTGATAAATATAAAAATTAGATAATACTTAAATTCCTCTCGATAAATCTTTGTTGATATTTCAATCAGTTAATGACGCCTTTTAGGTGTTTTAGTTTGTTTTTTGAACGAACAGGTTCTTTTTTAAAGTTTTCTTTAAAAAACGCTTGCGTAAAAATCTGTTCTCCCTATAATGCGACCCCACTGAGACGGCAGAGCAGGCAACGCTTAGCGGGGCAAGCAAACCACTTAGTGAGTCGAGTAAAACTTGAGTTTAGATTTTTCATAAAGTTTAAAATTAAGTGTTGACAAAAAAATAGGAAAGCGTAATATGCGCAGCCCTAGCGACGTAAAGCAAAGCGCTTTAATCGCAACGTTCTTTAACAATATAAAGCAATCATCTGTGTGGGCACTCGTACAGATTGAGTTCTAACAGCCTGGCTTAGTTCGCTAAGCAAGGCAAAAAATTTAGAGTCTCAATTGAAACTGAGTGACCAACAGAATAGTTACTTTTAGTAATTGTTCAGCACAGTCAATTCAATATCGAAAGATATTAAATAAATTCAGAATTCATTGAGCTGTTCTTCGGAACATAAAAAACTTTTAATTGAAGAGTTTGATCATGGCTCAGATTGAACGCTGGCGGCAGGCCTAACACATGCAAGTCGAGCGGTAACAGAGAGTAGCTTGCTACTTTGCTGACGAGCGGCGGACGGGTGAGTAATGCTTGGGAACATGCCTTTAGGTGGGGGACAACAGTTGGAAACGACTGCTAATACCGCATGATGTCTACGGACCAAAGGGGGCTTCGGCTCTCGCCTAAAGATTGGCCCAAGTGGGATTAGCTAGTTGGTGAGGTAATGGCTCACCAAGGCAACGATCCCTAGCTGGTTTGAGAGGATGATCAGCCACACTGGAACTGAGACACGGTCCAGACTCCTACGGGAGGCAGCAGTGGGGAATATTGCACAATGGGCGCAAGCCTGATGCAGCCATGCCGCGTGTGTGAAGAAGGCCTTCGGGTTGTAAAGCACTTTCAGTCAGGAGGAAAGGTTAGTAGTTAATACCTGCTAGCTGTGACGTTACTGACAGAAGAAGCACCGGCTAACTCCGTGCCAGCAGCCGCGGTAATACGGAGGGTGCGAGCGTTAATCGGAATTACTGGGCGTAAAGCGTACGCAGGCGGTTTGTTAAGCGAGATGTGAAAGCCCCGGGCTCAACCTGGGAACTGCATTTCGAACTGGCAAACTAGAGTGTGATAGAGGGTGGTAGAATTTCAGGTGTAGCGGTGAAATGCGTAGAGATCTGAAGGAATACCGATGGCGAAGGCAGCCACCTGGGTCAACACTGACGCTCATGTACGAAAGCGTGGGGAGCAAACAGGATTAGATACCCTGGTAGTCCACGCCGTAAACGATGTCTACTAGAAGCTCGGCTCTTCGGAGTTGTTTTTCAAAGCTAACGCATTAAGTAGACCGCCTGGGGAGTACGGCCGCAAGGTTAAAACTCAAATGAATTGACGGGGGCCCGCACAAGCGGTGGAGCATGTGGTTTAATTCGATGCAACGCGAAGAACCTTACCTACACTTGACATACAGAGAACTTACCAGAGATGGTTTGGTGCCTTCGGGAACTCTGATACAGGTGCTGCATGGCTGTCGTCAGCTCGTGTTGTGAGATGTTGGGTTAAGTCCCGCAACGAGCGCAACCCCTATCCTTAGTTGCTAGCAGGTAATGCTGAGAACTCTAAGGAGACTGCCGGTGATAAACCGGAGGAAGGTGGGGACGACGTCAAGTCATCATGGCCCTTACGTGTAGGGCTACACACGTGCTACAATGGCGCATACAGAGTGCTGCGAACTCGCGAGAGTAAGCGAATCACTTAAAGTGCGTCGTAGTCCGGATTGGAGTCTGCAACTCGACTCCATGAAGTCGGAATCGCTAGTAATCGCGTATCAGAATGACGCGGTGAATACGTTCCCGGGCCTTGTACACACCGCCCGTCACACCATGGGAGTGGGTTGCTCCAGAAGTAGATAGTCTAACCTTAGGGAGGACGTTTACCACGGAGTGATTCATGACTGGGGGTGAAGTCGTAACAAGGTAGCCCTAGGGGAACCTGGGGCTGGATCACCTCCTTATACGATTTAGAACTTATTTGTTCGTAGTGTCCACACAGATGAATGTTTATAAATCTCGCTCCGCGATATTTATCAGCGCACTGCGTGCGGTTTCTTTTTATTAAGAAATACCACGAAGTGACTGTATAAAAGATGCGAAGCAGATTTTATTGCTCTTTAAAAATTTGGAAAAGCTGATAATAAAATTCGTATGAATAACATTGTTATTTGTACAGAGTTTTCAAAAGTAAAAAGAATGATAGCAGTATCATTCAGTGCCATTTAATGAACGTTTACGTTTGTTGATTGGTATCTACTTTAGTATTCAATATTAACTTCTGGCGAAGTTAAACTGTCACGAAACAAAGACCCGTTTGGGTTGTATGGTTAAGTGACTAAGCGTACACGGTGGATGCCTTGGCAGTTGGAGGCGATGAAGGACGTATTAACTTGCGATAAGCTTAGTCGAGCTAGTAAAAAGCACTTGAGACTAAGATTTCCGAATGGGGGAAACCCACCTGCTTGCAGGTATCGTTAACTGAATACATAGGTTAACGAGGCGAACGCGGAGAACTGAAACATCTAAGTACCCGTAGGAAAAGAAATCAACCGAGATTCCGGAAGTAGCGGCGAGCGAAACCGGAACAGCCCTTAAGCTTATTATGTGTTAATGGAAGGCTCTGGAAAGTGCCACGATACAGGGTGATAGTCCCGTACATGAAAATGCATTTTAAGTGAAATCGAGTAGGTCGGAGCACGTGAAACTTTGACTGAATATAGGTGGACCATCATCTAAGGCTAAATACTCCCAACTGACCGATAGTGAACCAGTACCGTGAGGGAAAGGCGAAAAGAACCCCTGTGAGGGGAGTGAAATAGAACCTGAAACCGTGTACGTACAAGCAGTAGGAGCCCACTTGTTGGGTGACTGCGTACCTTTTGTATAATGGGTCAGCGACTTATATTTTGTAGCGAGGTTAACCGATTAGGGTAGCCGTAGGGAAACCGAGTCTTAACTGGGCGAATAGTTGCAAGGTATAGACCCGAAACCCGGTGATCTAGCCATGAGCAGGTTGAAGGTTGAGTAACATCAACTGGAGGACCGAACCCACTAACGTTGAAAAGTTAGGGGATGACTTGTGGCTTGGAGTGAAAGGCTAATCAAACCGGGAGATAGCTGGTTCTCCCCGAAATCTATTTAGGTAGAGCCTCGGACGAATACTTACGGGGGTAGAGCACTGTTAAGGCTAGGGGGTCATCCCGACTTACCAACCCTTTGCAAACTCCGAATACCGTAAAGTACTATCCGGGAGACACACGGCGGGTGCTAACGTCCGTCGTGAAGAGGGAAACAACCCAGACCGCCAGCTAAGGTCCCAAAGTCATAGTTAAGTGGGAAACGATGTGGAAAGGCCCAGACAGCCAGGAGGTTGGCTTAGAAGCAGCCATCCTTTAAAGAAAGCGTAATAGCTCACTGGTCGAGTCGGTCTGCGCGGAAGATGTAACGGGGCTAAACTATGCACCGAAGCTGCGGATTCAGAATTTATTCTGAGTGGTAGGGGAGCGTTCTGTAAGCGGTTGAAGGTGTGCCGGGAGGTATGCTGGACGTATCAGAAGTGCGAATGCTGACATGAGTAACGATAATGCGGGTGAAAAACCCGCACGCCGGAAGACCAAGGGTTCCTATCCCATGTTAATCAGGGTAGGGTAAGTCGACCCCTAAGGCGAGGCCGAAAGGCGTAGTCGATGGGAAACGGATTAATATTTCCGTACTTGGTATAATTGCGATGGGGGGACGGAGCAGGCTAAGCAAGCATGGCGATGGTTGTCCATGTGAAAGTGAGTAGGTTGGTGACTTAGGAAAATCCGGGTTGCTAAGACTGAGACACGAGACGAGTCACTAAGGTGATGAAGTTGCTGATGCCATACTTCCAGGAAAAGCCTCTAAGCTTCAGATTATACCGAATCGTACCCCAAACCGACACAGGTGGTCAGGTAGAGAATACTAAGGCGCTTGAGAGAACTCGGGTGAAGGAACTAGGCAAAATCGTACCGTAACTTCGGGAGAAGGTACGCTCCTATCTGTGATGAGATTTACTCTCTAAGCGGACGGGAGCCGCAGTGACCAGGTGGCTGGGACTGTTTATTAAAAACACAGCACTGTGCAAAATCGCAAGATGACGTATACGGTGTGACACCTGCCCGGTGCCGGAAGGTTAATTGATGGGGTTAGTTTTCGGACGAAGCTCTTGATCGAAGCCCCGGTAAACGGCGGCCGTAACTATAACGGTCCTAAGGTAGCGAAATTCCTTGTCGGGTAAGTTCCGACCTGCACGAATGGTGTAACCATGGCCACGCTGTCTCCACCCGAGACTCAGTGAAATTGAAATCGCAGTGAAGATGCTGTGTACCCGCGGCTAGACGGAAAGACCCCGTGAACCTTTACTACAGCTTGGCACTGAACATTGAACCTACATGTGTAGGATAGGTGGGAGACTTAGAAAATGAGACGCTAGTTTTGTTGGAGTCGTCCTTGAAATACCACCCTTGTAGTTTTGATGTTCTAACGTTGGCCCCTGAATCGGGGTTACGGACAGTGCCTGGTGGGTAGTTTGACTGGGGCGGTCTCCTCCCAAAGAGTAACGGAGGAGCACGAAGGTTGGCTAAGTACGGTCGGACATCGTACGGTTAGTGTAATGGTAGAAGCCAGCTTAACTGCGAGACAGACACGTCGAGCAGGTACGAAAGTAGGTCATAGTGATCCGGTGGTTCTGAATGGAAGGGCCATCGCTCAACGGATAAAAGGTACTCCGGGGATAACAGGCTGATACCGCCCAAGAGTTCATATCGACGGCGGTGTTTGGCACCTCGATGTCGGCTCATCACATCCTGGGGCTGAAGTCGGTCCCAAGGGTATGGCTGTTCGCCATTTAAAGTGGTACGCGAGCTGGGTTTAGAACGTCGTGAGACAGTTCGGTCCCTATCTGCCGTGGGCGTTTGAGAATTGAGAGGGGTTGCTCCTAGTACGAGAGGACCGGAGTGAACGAACCGCTGGTGTTCGGGTTGTCATGCCAATGGCATTGCCCGGTAGCTACGTTCGGAACTGATAAGCGCTGAAAGCATCTAAGCGCGAAGCAGGCCTCGAGATGAGTTCTCACTAGACTTTTAAAGTCTCTGAAGGGCCGTTGAAGACTACAACGTTGATAGGCAAGATGTGGAAGCATGGTGACATGTTAAGCTAACTTGTACTAATTACCCGTGAGGCTTAACCATACAACGCCAAACGCGTTTTATGCGACAGTTTAAGCGCAGAAGTTAATAGACTAAAGTAGATTACTGAAAACGTTTATTATCAGAAATTCCAAATTTTAGTAAGTTTGATTAAATCGAACTTACACCAAATTTGCTTGGTGACAATAGCGTTTTGGACCCACCTGATCCCATGCCGAACTCAGTAGTGAAACGAAACAGCGCCGATGATAGTGTAGCATTTGTTATGTGAAAGTAGGTCATCGCCAGGCTCCAAATTGAGAAAGCCCGATTCGAAAGAATCGGGCTTTTTTACGTTTATACACCGTAGCGTGGGTTGAGTATCACGAAACCCACGGATAAAAGAACGCCACAACCCCCTCGCAGTACAGTGTATCCTTTTAATACCAATACTTTTTGTTAAGTGATCAAATTTATCCATTTTCTCGAACAAATACGCTTAACGTTATCAATGTCTGAGCGAAATGTATTCCACGCCCTACTTACTTGCTCCACAATATCGTCATAACTTGCAAATGTACGATTAGATAACTCTCTATTTCTCATCCATGCCCACACTTGCTCAATGGGTTCAGCTCGGGTGAGTAGGGAGGAAGCGGTATCACCGACACATTTTTAATGTCTTGTGCAACATTACCCATATGCCAGCTTGCCCGATCAACGATTACCACAGCGTGCTCCCCACAGGGTGTCGCATCCGAAATGAGTTCTAAGTGCTGCCTCATTATATCCTTACTCAAATAAGGCGCTATGATAGCCTCAGTTTGACCTGTCGCAGGGCAAACTGCACCAAATATATGAGTTGATAGAAACTGTTGCTGTTTGACCACGCGGGGCCTTGAACCTTTCTTTGCCCAAATTTTAGATGTGGTATTTTGTTGACCAAACCGCGCTTCATCTTGGAACCAGACATTGATTCTATCAAGTGATACGTGGCCTGGAATTGTGATGATCGTATTACGAAGGAAATTTTTTAAAGTCTTCTTGCGCCTGAACTGATTGTCTAGGGTGTTTCGAGCGAGATGTAATCCATAATGTAAGAAGGTGGTCGGAAGATGTTTGTATGTCAAATATTTAGAACGCTTAGAGGTAAAGTGGAAAAGTGAGGGGCCCTCACTTCTCGTTATCTTAGTGTAAGTAGGGGAGGAGCCCCTACTTTAACTTTTACAGGCTTTCAATTTTTGCTTTTTGCTCAAGCAGTTTGGCTTTAGCGTCTGAGTACTCAGCCAGTTTTTCATGCTCTTTAGCAAGTACTGCTTCAGGTGCATTATTAACGAACTTTTCGTTTGCTAGTTTATTTTGCACTTGGGCTAGGCCTTTTTCAGCTTTTTCAAGTTGCTTGGCAATTCGAGCAAGCTCGGCATCAACATCAATTAGGCCTGCCATTGGGATCATTATCTCAAGGTTGCCAACGTATGATGTTGCACAAGCTGGTGCATCATCTTTGTTTTCTAGCAATGTGAATGCTTCAATTTTAGCAAGTGACGCTAAGAAGCTTTCGTTCTCTTCAATGCGGCGCTTGTCTTCATCTGATGCATTAGCAAGAAGCACTGCAAGAGGTTTGCTTGGGCTGATGTCCATTTCACCACGAATATTACGAATAGCGACAATGAATTGCTTAACCCATTCTAAATCTTCCATCGCTTTAGCATCAACACTTGCCGCATTATAAACAGGGAAGGCTTGAACCATTATGCTGGTGTTTTCTGTCTTTAGGCCTGCTAATGGTGCAACGCGTTGCCAAATAGTTTCTGTGATGTATGGCATCATTGGGTGCATTAGGCGCAATAGGCTTTCAAGCACTGTAATAAGTGTATGACGTGTACCACGCTGTTGTGCTTCATTGCCTTTGAATAATACAGGCTTAGTGAGCTCTAAGTACCAATCACAGAACTGGTTCCATGTGAACTCATAAAGCGTATTAGCGGCAAGGTCAAAACGGTAGTTATCTAAATGCTCAGTATACGTTTTAACAGTCGCTTCATACTGGCCTAAAATCCAGCGATCAGCTAGCGAATATTCTTTTTCAGCATCGTTTGCAAAGCCACAGTCTTGCTCTTCGGTATTCATTAGTACGTAACGGCTTGCGTTCCATAACTTATTACAGAAGTTACGGTAACCTTCAAGGCGGTTCATATCCCAGTTGATATCGCGACCTGTTGACGCCATTGCTGCCAAAGTAAAACGCAGGGCATCAGTACCATGTGCTTCAATACCGTTATCAAAAGTTTTACGGGTATTCTTTTCAATCTTTTTCGCAAGCTGCGGCTGCATCATATTGCCAGTACGCTTGGTTACTAGGCTCTCAAGGTCTATACCGTCAATCATGTCGATTGGATCAAGTACGTTACCTTTTGACTTAGACATTTTATCGCCATTTTCATCGCGAATTAGACCGGTAACATAGACTGTTTTAAATGGCACTTGTGGCTTACCGTTTTCGTCTTTAATGAAGTGCATGGTCATCATGATCATACGCGCCACCCAGAAGAAGATAATATCAAAACCGGTTACCAACACGTCAGACGGGTGGAAGGTTTTTAAATCATCAGTGTTCGCAGGCCAACCTTGAGTTGAGAAAGTCCAAAGTGCTGACGAGAACCAAGTATCAAGTACATCTTCGTCTTGGTTAAGAGCGACATCATCTGCGATGTTGTTTTCACGGCGTACTTCTGCTTCATCACGACCAACAAACACATTACCTTCATTATCGTACCAAGCAGGAATGCGGTGACCCCACCAAAGCTGGCGTGAAATACACCAATCTTGTACGTCGTTCATCCACGAGAAGTACATGTTTTCATACTGCTGTGGCACAAACTGAATGTCGCCATTTTTAACCGCGTCTTTTGCAGGCTCAGCAAGAGGGGCAACACGTACATACCATTGGTCAGTAAGTAGTGGCTCAATAACCACACCAGAGCGGTCGCCGTACGGTACTGTTAACGCATGGTCTTCGATTTTTTCAAGTAAACTAAGTTCTTCAAACTCTGCGATAATTGCTTTACGTGCTTCAAAACGGTCAAGGCCGTGTAAGCGCTCAGGAATTGGCGCATCAAACTCAAGCTCTTTGCCATCAAAGGTGTACGTTTCACCTTGGCTTAATACCGCTGCATCTTTATCGAAGATGTTGATCATTGGCATTTGATGACGCTTACCAACTTCGTTATCGTTAAAGTCATGGGCTGGGGTGATTTTTACACAACCCGTGCCTTTGTCTTTATCGGCATGTTCATCGGCAACAATTTTAATACGACGATTAACAATCGGCAGTAAAATATCTTTACCGATTAAATCTTGGTAGCGTTCGTCATCTGGGTTTACTGCAACACCTGAGTCACCTAGCATGGTTTCTGGGCGAGTAGTTGCAACGACAATGTAGTCTTTACCGTCTTGGGTTTTAACACCATCCGCTAGAGGGTAGCGCAAATTCCACATGTGGCCTTGTTTGTCTTTGTTTTCAACTTCAAGGTCTGAAATGGCGGTGTGTAATTTAGGGTCCCAGTTTACTAGACGTTTACCACGGTAAATTAAGTCTTCTTTATGCAGACGTACAAAGACTTCTTTAACCGCTTCAGATAAGCCGTCATCCATAGTAAAGCGTTCACGATCCCAGTCAACAGAAGCGCCAAGACGACGAAGTTGCTTGGTGATAGTACCACCAGATTGATTTTTCCAATCCCAAATTTTATCAATGAAGGCGTCACGGCCTAAATCGTGGCGTGTTTTACCTTCTTCGGCAGATAGCTTACGCTCAACCAACATTTGAGTTGCAATACCTGCGTGGTCAGTACCTACTTGCCATAATGTATTGTTGCCTTGCATACGTTTAAAGCGCGTTAAGGTATCCATAATGGTATCTTGGAAGGCGTGGCCCATGTGTAAGCTACCCGTGACATTTGGCGGCGGGATCATAATTGAATAGGCATCGCCTTGGCCAGATGGTTTAAAGTAGCCTTTCTCTTCCCAGTCTTGGTATAGAGACTGTTCAATATCTTGCGGATTGTAGGTTTTATCCATTACACAGAACCTTAAATAAGTACTTAAATGAGTTGGTTAGCTAGTTTGCCTAGGGCTGCTAGCTATTAATATCTTGCGTGGTGATGTTGGCACCTAGTTGACGGAGCTTCTTAAAGCGCTCGCGGGCGGCTTGTTTGGCTTCGGCTTCTACGGGGACAAAATCAAAAACTTGGTTAAAGCGACGAATAAAATCCGGAAGCTGTGCGGCCAAATTTATTAAAACTTTACGATTACTGACTGGAGGTGTCATGCCTATTTCAACAGGTGCACCGCCTTTCGGCCCTTCACCTTGAAGGTTATGAGGCACAAAGCTGTCAGGGTCAAATGACCAAATCGTTTCATCAATGGCGTGGGCTGTATCTGTGTTATCAACAAAAACGAAAACACGGTGACCAAGACGATACTGTTCTGCTGCAATTTGTGCAGCTAAGGCAAAATGATCATCCGCTTTCGCTAACGATTCATCTTGTTGCTTTAGAACAAAAAATTGGGCATTGATGCTCATTGTATCGAGGTTTCCCATTGCATTGCATATGTGACTTTTTAGCACACATAAATTAGAGCAAGGATTTTGCCATAAAACAGGGTTTGCTTCAATGAATACGCCACGTTACTCATTAATTAATAGGTAACAAAAAGGCGCTAAAAAGCGCCTTTAAGATGACTTTAAGTTTGAATACTTAGTCTTGTGCAGCGTCGCTTACACCAGCGCGATTTAGCAAGTATTGCGTCAACATAGGCACTGGACGACCCGTTGCACCTTTGTTTTTGCCGCTACGCCATGCTGTACCAGCCACATCTAGATGTGCCCAGTTATATTTTTTAGTAAATTTAGACAAGAAGCAGGCTGCAGTAATTGTGCCAGCTGCGCGTCCACCTAAGTTAGTAAAATCAGCAAATGGGCTTTCAAGTTGATCTTGATAATCATCCCACAGTGGTAGCTGCCATGCACGGTCACCACTTTGCTCAGATGCTTTAAGTAAGTCATGGGCAAGTGGGTTATGGTTTGATAGCAAACCAGTAGCGTGAGCACCTAATGCGACGATACATGCACCAGTTAAAGTGGCAACATCAATCACGGTTTCTGGTTCAAAGCGTTCAACATACGTGAGCGCATCACATAATACTAGACGGCCTTCTGCATCAGTATTGAGTACTTCAACAGTTTGCCCTGACATGGTAGTTAGAATATCACCAGGGCGGTAGGCATTTGAGCTAGGCATGTTTTCACAGCCCGCTAATACGCCAATAACGTTTATTGGTAGCTGCATTTGCGCCAGTGCACGCATTGCACCAATAACACCAGCTGCACCGCCCATGTCGTATTTCATTTCATCCATGGCTTCGCCAGGCTTGATAGAAATACCACCAGAGTCAAAGGTTAGGCCTTTACCAACTAATACGATAGGGGCTTGATCTTTCGCGCCACCTTGGTAGTTGATAACTGACATAACCGATTCGTTGTCACTACCACGGCCAACAGCTAAGTATGAATTCATACCAAGCTCAGCCATTTTCTTTTCACCAATAATATCAACACTCACGTTTTCAAAATTGGTGGCAAGTTCTTGTGCTTGCTCGCCTAAATACGCAGGGTTACAAATATTAGGTGGCATATTGGCGACGTCTTTACATAGTTTGCTACCAGCTGCTATAGCTAAGCCATGCTCAATGGCGCTTTCACCAATCGTTAATTCGCGACGTGTTGGCACGTTAAATACAATTTTGCGTAATGGGCGACGTGGGTCGCTCTTTTTACTTTTTAATTGGTTAAACGTGTATAAACAGTCTTGTGTTGTTTCAACTGCTTGGCGTACTTTCCAATAGGTATCACGGCTTTTAACGTGTTGCTCAGTTAAAAAACATACAGCTTCCATTGACCCTGTTTCATTAAGGGTATTGATGGTTTTTGAAATGATTTGCTTATATTGTTTGTCATCAAGCTCACGCTCTTTACCGCAACCTACAAGCAGAATTCGTTCACTGAGTACATTTGGTACATGATGTAATAACAGCACTTGCCCCGGTTTACCTTCAAGGTCACCACGACGCAGTAAATTAGAGATATAACCATCACTGATTTTATCGAGTTGCTCACCAATGGGGGATAAACGACGTGGCTCATAAACGCCAACTACAATACATGCGCTACGTTGCTTTTCAGGACTACCACTTTTTACGCTAAATTCCATTGTCACTCCTAATTTTGAGTCATAGAACTCTTAATATGGGTAATTAAATAAATTTCTAGTGCTAAGTTCTTTAATAAGTTTAATCTTAGTCTAAAAATGTTAACTCATTATGTGTTTTTGAACTTTATACTTTTGTATCGATTAATACCACTAATGCGACAATATATCGAGCTGTTAGGTAGGATATTTAATGTTGATGGCATATAATAAACTGAGTAAAACGCTAAGTTTACTTATATTTTCCCGCTACTTTAGTAAAACACGATGTTCAACAGGGGCAAGCATTGCTAATTTTCCGTTATTTGACCACTGAAGTTTTAAAATCTCAGGTCGCCGTTTTCCTAACCTTGATGACCATATTTTTGTCGCAAAAATTTGTGGTTATTTTAGGTGATGCATCCGAAGGTGGTATTCCCGCTAAGCTAGTGCTCTCTATGATTGCACTGAAACTACCACAATTGGCCTCTTTAATTTTACCGCTAAGTATTTTCTTAGGGATTATTCTTGCCTATAGCAGAATATATGCTGATAGTGAAATGACCGTTCTGAAAGCCTGCGGTGTCAGTGAATGGTATGTGGTTAGAGTGACCTTAATATCCAGTGTCGGTCTAGCAATATTAGCTGGATTTTTAACATTGTACGTTGCCCCTTGGGCTAGTGAACTTGAATATCAACTTAAAGAGCAAGCTAAAGCCGATGCAGGTTTATCTGCACTAAGGGCCGGAAGGTTCCAACAAACCGGTAACGAAAAAGCAGTCGTGTTTATTCATAATATAGAAAATGGCGGTAAAAAGTTAAATAAAGTGTTTGTTGCACAACTACCTGATACTGAAAAAGATAATTTAGCTCGTTTGGTTTATGCCGAGCGTGGTGTTGTTGTTGAGCAAGACAACGGAGAGCAACAGTTGGTACTTAGTGATGGCAAACGTTATGAGACTGATGGCTCAACACCTGCACTTAATTTAACAGAATTTGATGGCTACAGCGTACAAATTCGTGAGCAAGAAATTGAACATCAACGACGTAAGCTTGAAGCGGTATCAACCATGGATTTAATGGCAATGAATTCGTCTGAAGCCATAGCGCAGTGGCAATGGCGTTTAGCCATTCCATTATCTATTCCGCTCCTTACACTACTTGCAGTGCCTTTGAGCGTGGTTAACCCAAGGCAAGGTAAATTTGCAAAATTAGTGCCCGCTATCAGTTTATATTTAGGCTACTTTATCTTGCTTAATGCGGCTAAGTTTGCCGTCGAAGATGGCAAAATCCCACCGTCAATTGGCTTATGGTGGATTCATTTTACGGCATTATTTATAGGTGGCTTTTTGATTATCAAAGGGCGACCTGTTGGTGCGTGGCTTAAGGCGATTGTAACTAAGCGGGAGATAAACGCATGATGAAAACTCTCGACTGGTACTTAGGCCGTAGTATTTTACAAACAACTGGTTTTGCCTTAATGGTCCTCGTGGGGATTAGTACTCTTATAAAATTTATCGAGCAGCTTAAGTCGGTTGGCCGTGGTAGTTATGATATTACAACAGCGTTACTTTACACCTTGTATAGCATGCCTGGCGACTTAGTTATTTTCTTCCCTATGGCTGCATTAATTGGCGGCTTAACAGGTCTCGGGGCACTAGCTTCAAACAGTGAGCTAGTAGTAATGCAGGCGGCAGGTATGTCGCGTTTACAGATTATTATATCGGTAATGAAAACCGCAATATTCATGGCTGTTTGTATGATGGCACTTGGCGAGTGGGGCGCACCTGAAGCGCAACAAAAAGCCAAAGAAATGCGCAATCAAGCAATTTATGGTGGTGATGTTTTTAACGCCCAACAAGGTGTATGGGCAAAAGACGGTAGTAACTTTATAAACATTGAAGACGTTGATCAAAATGGTGTTTTGCATGGCGTTAATATGTATCATTTTGATAAGTCATTACAATTAACACAAATTACAAAAGCGCGTGAAGCGGTGAGTCGAAACGAAGGCTGGTTACTTCGCGATGTTAGTAAGGTGCAGTTAAGCGAAGAGCAAATTACTACACAAACGCAAGACGAAGAGCTTTATGAATCACAACTTACTGCTGAAAAGCTTGGTGTGGTTTCAGTTAAGCCCGAAGCATTGTCATTCACAGGGCTGTGGTCATATTTAGGTTACCTTAAGCAAAATGAGCAAGACACCAGCACTTATGAGCTGGCGTTATGGCGTAAAATTATGCAGCCTATATCTATAGCCGTTATGTTACTGGTTGCGTTGTCGTTTATCTTTGGTCCGCTGCGTACGGTGACTATGGGAGCTCGCATAGTAATGGGGGTGGTAACCGGAATTGTGTTTCACTTAACCAACGAAATATTTGGTCCAGTGGTGATGGTGTATCAAATTCCAGCTGTTATTGGGGCGACTGTGCCGAGTATTTTGTTTATAGGTTTTGCTACCTACTTACTGAACAAACGAATATAGTTGTTTTAAAACTTGCTAGGAATTAAGTTGTTCCTAGCAAGTTTAACCCTAATCTAAAGAGCGATAGATACGCTTATTTTCTTCTTTAGTTAGTGCAACAACATCCGTTTTAGAAATATAATCTTGTAAAGCGCGCTTATTTTTAAAATCAACTAGCACCACTAAATTACCCAGGCCAAGCAAAGCAGTTACACAGCGAATTATCGCTTGCGGCCAACTGATTAAGTGACCTTCACGTGTTTGTACTTTTAAGCGCCAAGCGCGCATGCCAATTGTTTGCCCACTTTTAGTCCAAAAGTAAGCAAAAAACACAATGTTTACGCCTACAAATAAAATACTGCGTATACCATCTAGCAAGGGAGAGTTATCAATAAACTCTGCAGGGTCTTGGCCTAGCGTTTGTACTATAACGCCAAGTGCAACTAAGGCTTGAATCGCAGCAAAATATAAAATCGCCGTTAGCATAGACAGTGATATGACGACTAAAGAATCGTAAATCAAAGAAGCAAAGCGACGCCAAAAGCCCGCACGTGGAAACTCACCAGACATAAATACACTCACAAAGTTAATATGCGCGCTAGTTTAGCAAATAGAATGACAAATACTAGGATCGTAAAACGACTTCAATGTTAATGGTTGCTCAATTGTTAAGCTGTTGATCATCAAATTGTAAAAAACAGCTTGCTGCTAACCTTATTGTTTGTATAATGCTTTGCATAGAGACGAAGACAGCTTGATAAGTCCTAGCTCTAAAGTGGTTTTTCTTTATCTTCTCGTGTTTAGAAGGTTAAAGAAAAATGATGCCAGCGTGATGAAATTGGTATACATGGGGATTCAAAATCCCCTGCCGAAAGGCGTGCCGGTTCGAGCCCGGCCGCTGGTACCACTTTTGATAGCCCTTGCTTTTTAGCAAGGGTTTTTTTATGCCTGTAGAAAAGTGCAGCCTACTCTAATTTCGTATGGAGTGAGTTTGGCTACGCGCGAGAGTAAAAAGCATTGTTTTGGCTGTGTAGCAAAATGCAAAATGTACCGTTTATTTCTTTGGTGTGTTATATCTTTTTGAATCTAGTATTCAAAGTGTGCCTAGTAACTATTCTACAAAAATCAAAGCTTGTTCTAACTTATTCTTATAAACAAAAATTTAACAGATTCGACCTCTATTATTATTTTATCTGATAGAATAGCTAGGTTATAAGCAGTTAAAGCAGTGAACAAACTATGTTAAGTCCTTTTTATCAGCAACATGCTGATCATATTTCAATTTCCCGTGAACAGGGTTGTCGCTTTGCAAAGTGCGTAGCCGATGATTACAACCCACTTCATGATAAAGATGCAAAGAAGTTTTGCGTACCAGGGGATTTGCTGTTTGCATTAGTCCTAAGCCGTTATGGTATTAGTGAAAGAATGGAGTTTACCTTTGCTGGCATGGTTGATGAGAATACCAAGCTAAACTTTCCAGATGGTGGAGAAGAGTTTGCTATAACCAGCGGTGAGAAAGTGATGCTACGCGTCAAACGCGAAGGCCAAAATAGCAAATGCCAAACGTTGACTGATAGTTTAATTAAAAACTACGTTGAGTTCTCAGGCACAACCTTTCCGCATGTGATTATTCCACTGATGGGCAAACAAGAGGTGATGATCAACCCAGCTCGCCCTATGGTTATTTATGAGTCAATGCTGATTAATTTAGATAGCCTTGATATTATTGCGCCAACGCTTGAATTTGCTGAACCTGATTTTGAATATACGGGTAAGCGAGGAAAAATTACCCTGCGTTTTAATTTACTTGAAAATGGTAAAAAAAGTCGGTTCGGGTGAAAAGCACATGCTAGTGTCAGGCATTCGTGAGTATTGCCAAGACACGGTCGATGATTTAATAGCGTTTTATAATCAACGTAAAGAGACGCTTAAGCCTGTAGCTTAATAAATGAAGGATTTAGGTTTTGAATGAAGGCGCGTAAGCGCCTTTTTTGTTGCTCGTTTTGTGCGTACAATAGCGCCACTATTAGTTATTTCAAGTCTACGCTATGTCTGCTGCAACCTTTAATGATCTCCACCTCGACCCGTTACTACTTAAAGCGCTTGAGCTAAATGAATATCAAACGCCAACGGCTATTCAGCTTCAAACTATTCCATTAATTTTAGCTGGTCACGATGTAATGGGCAGTGCACAAACTGGCACAGGTAAAACTGCGGCATTTGTGCTTCCATTACTGCATAAACTGTTAACCACTAACAATAAAGATGAGCAAGGTACGGCTCGGGTATTAATTTTAACCCCGACCAGAGAGCTTGCTCAGCAAGTATTTGCTAGTTTTGAAAAATACGCTCAAGGGACTGATATTAAAGGCGCATTAGCTTATGGTGGTGCCAGTATTGGTCCGCAAGTCAAAGCAATGAAAGACGCGCAAGTTGTCGTAGCAACGCCAGGGCGATTACTTGATCATATAATCAAAGGCAGTATTAAACTTTCAAGTGTTGATTCATTGGTATTTGATGAAGCAGACCGCATGTTAGATATGGGCTTTATTGATGAAATTAAGCGTATCTTGCGCCACGTGCCAAGTGAGCGTCAGACTCTATTATTTTCTGCAACCTTTGATGACAGTGTGTTTGAACTGAGTAAAAAGTTGCTTAAAGACCCTAAACTTGTTGAAGTTGATAAGCGTAACTCAGCAGCCGTTGAAGTGGAACAAGTGATTTACGCGGTTGATGAAGACCGTAAACGTGAACTCGTCTCACATATGATTGGCATGAAAAACTGGCGCCAAGTACTTATTTTTACCCGTACTAAACAAATGGCCGATAAGCTTGCCAAAGAAATGTGTAAAGATGGCCTTAAAACAGAATCCATTCACGGTGATAAATCACAAGGTGCGCGTGATAGGGCGCTACAAAACTTTAAAGAGGGCACAACTCGGGTGTTAGTGGCGACGGATGTTGCTGCCCGTGGTTTAGATATTGTCTCACTAAAATATGTGATTAACTTTGAACTCCCTTATATAGCTGAAGATTACGTTCACCGAATAGGTCGTACAGGCCGCGCAGGTGAACAAGGTTTAGCAATGTCATTAGTCAGCCTTGATGAGCAATGGCTACTGGAAGAAATTGAAGTGCTGCTTGATACCCGTTTAACGCCACAATGGCTGGCAGGTTACGAGCCCGATCCAAATAAAAAGCCTAAAGATAATCGCAAAAACTCTAATAAATCGCGAAAAGACCGTGATAAAAAACGTATTACAGGGCAAAGAGCACCCAATAGACGACGTAAATAAAAGCTTTCAACTTTTAGTTATTAGCTGATAGGCAGATAAGAGCGAAACCAGTCATTGAAAAAGTTAAATTTACTTCTGCTTTTTTGAGTAGGAGCCTAATTTTGTCCGATAACATTATTAAACACCGTTTTGGGACAAAATAACATGCTTAATTTCTAGCTGTTTTAATTCCTTGTTTACAAGGGTAATTATTGGTGAAATTATCAGGGTATGTAATATACGCCGTTTTGATGTGTTATAAACCACCAGAATGGTGTTCAATAAGCTGTTATATAGCACAAGGACGTTATGCGATATCTTCTAATTTTTTGCATTATTCTATTATGCAGTTGCTCAAGGGAATATCACTCTGCGATTGGCGGAATTCAATTTTCTATCAATAATGCCGACAAGGATGAGTTAATAAGTAAACTTGATTCTTTCGCTCTCACTAATAACTTAAAAAAGGTCTCTGAAGGGGGCGAGCAAATGCTCCCAGAGAAAGCGGCTGTTTTAGTTGCAGCTAAATATGAATTAGATGACAGTGTTCACATTTTCGTTCAAAACTATTTAGACCATGCATGCTTTTTTGCTGCGGTTTATGACCATGATAAAAATAATGGTAAAAAAGCGCTAAAAGTTGCAAAATCATTAAAGCTAAGTTTAATTAAATCCTTTGGTGCTAGGCTTACTTTCTACGACGATAGTCAGTGTAAAAGTGCTATATAACAAGCGCCTTAACTCCGACAATGTAAAGTTGTCATGGTTTTGGCAAACAACGCAAAAAGCCACGCCAACACATTGCGTGTTAGGCGGGCGTTGAGGCTGTAGAATTACTCTTTTTAGGAACTTAATTTCCTAATTTAAATTGTTCGTTTTTCAACCTTGAATCCACTGGGTTACTGTGATCTAATAGATATTATTCACCCACGGTAAACCGTTATGGCTAACTATAAGCCTGACTTATCCTGTCAAAATAAATTCATTCCTATCAATTTCGCTGAGCAAATTTTGCCTGGCACCTTTGAATATGCCCTTTGTTATATTGTCGAGAATAAACTCGATTTATCGGGATTTGACGCGTGGTACAACAATGACAAAACGGGCGCGGCGGCGTATCCACCTTCGGTAATGCTAAAGATTATTTTACTGGGCTATGCACATGGTTTTATCAGTAGCCGTCGGATTGCAAAGGCTTGCGAGCATAATATTTTATTTATGAGTGTGTCGGGTGATATCCAGCCGCATTACACTTCTATAGCGGGTTTTGTGGCTAAGATGCATGAACAGATTGAACCGCTTTTTACGCAAGTGCTGATGATATGTGATGAAGAGGGCTTGATAGGTCGTAACATGTTTGCCATTGATGGGTGTAAATTAAAGTCCAATGCGAGTAAGGAGTGGAGCGGTACATTCGATGAGCTAGGGCGTAAAAAAGCAAAACTAGAACGCGCAAGCAAACGTATTATTGAACGCCACCAATCACAAGATGGACTGGGTGAAGAGTTGATAACTCAGGACTTAAAACAAAAAGAAGAGCTGGACAAAAGTGCAGGTAAAATCACCGAGTTCTTAGCCACTCACAAAGAAAAAACAGGCAGTAAAGGCAAGCCAGTTAAAAGTAATATCACCGACCCAGACAGCGCGAAAATGACCACCTCAAAAGGCACAATTCAAGGCTACAACGGCATCGCGATTAATGACGATAAACACCAAATCATCTTGCAAGCACAAGCGTGGGGCTCAGTGGGCGAACAACAAACTCTGCAGCCAGCCGTTGCGCAATTAAAACAGCAACTCGATAAATTGAACACTGACAAACCCAAAGACGAGCACACGATTAAATTCACTGCAGACAGTGGGTTTAACAGCGAAGTAAATCTTGAATTTATGGCTAAAAGTGGATTTGATAGCTACATTGCGGATAATCAGTTTAGAAAACGAAATCCGCTGTTTAAAGCCAGCGAAACATACGAAACTGAGCAAGAAAAACGCCGACTAAAACGCAGTAAAGGCAAGCCACGGCTATTTACATCGGAGGACTTTCATTATGATGAAGCAACCCAAACCTGCCGCTGCCCCGCAGGAAATGGTATGTGGCGAAGCGGGGTTAATGTAAAGAGTCATAATCAAGAATACACGCGATTCTGCGGTTACTTAAAAGATTGCAAAGTATGCCCCCTGCAACAGCAATGCATGCGAAAGCCACCTATAAAAACAGGGCGACAAGTACAGTTTAAAAATGATGAATCACGTAAAACACTGAGCTATATCGACAAAATGAAGGTCAAAATAGATAGCTCAATGGGGCGACGGCAGTACAGCAGACGACTTGGGTGTATAGAGCCAGTGTTCGGGAATATAACGGTTAATAAAGGCATGAATAAGTTAACCTTACGGGGACAAACAAAAGTGAATGCCCAATGGCAACTGTATTGCCTTGTTCATAATATAGAAAAGCTGCAAAACAGGCTGCATTAAGAAGGGTAAGTCCTTATCACCTTAAATAAGCCACTCAAACACCTGTAACCCCTTCCAAAACGTCAATTAAAGCAACAGCAAACCCTCTTTTTATATTTTATGTAAAACCGAAGTAACCGATTGAATCAAAATAGGAACTCGGCTATGGTTAATACATTAATAAAAACCAATAAAAAACGAGTTAATCTACAGGCTCGTTAGGAGTGCTGATGAGGCTGCATATTTTTTTACTATCGTTGCTAATGTCAGGTACCGTATTTGCAGAAGATAAAAGCAAATATACGCCAGAGCAATTGTTCGTGATCGGTACAGAGCTATTTAAAGAAGATAGAAAGGAATTTGATCCTAATTTGGGACTTGAGTTCCTACTAGAGTCAGCGAAATTTAAATACGAATTCGCTCCGTTTGGTTTGTGTGTTTCATTATCAACTGAAAAACCAATACTAGACTTACAAGAAGCTTATGCATGGTGTTATGTCGCGCAAAAAATTGGGAATAAATATTCAAACATGGCTTCTCAAAGAAGCGATGAAATATTAGGTAAAATCCTTTTAGATAGTGGTGTTGTAGCAGTTGAGAAAGCTAAAAAACTCGCTATCTCTAGATATCAGGAGTAGGCACTCCTAACACATATGAGCCTTAACTCTGTCAATAGGCAATAGTGTTTTTTTTGACCGTTTTTATAAATTGACGGTCAATTAAAAATCAATAAACAAATTCGTTTACTTCGTCTGTCGATGCGGCTGTTAAGCAAGTAGCTTACGGCAAACACATCTAGGGTGCGTTACGCAGTAATCTCTTATTGCGATCTCATCGCAGCCAGATTTTTCCCATATCCTTTTGGGGTTGCTGGGGCACTAGACATTCATCGGTTAACCTAATCATGGCACTATTCAAGGCGGCTGGTTTCATCTTGGTGATCCAGTTAGTTTCAGGCTCAAGTCAGGTGTAAGCGACTTTGTTTATTGTATTAATGCACGCGTACTGAGCGTCTAATCAAGGCAAGTGGCTTAGGTCTGTAGGCATATAATCAGGTTAAACCTTGTTGGTTATTAACTCACCCAATTGATTGATGCTCAGCCTTATATCCAGTTAGATGTTCAGCTCACTCAGTACCGTGACTAACTCTTTAAGAATTTTTCTTCATCGAATACCGTCTCTTTTTTAAGCATAAAATAAACACAGCGACCCAGCTTATGCGCAAGCGCTGACAGTGCTTTGGCTTTGCTCATTCGCTTTTGTAGTTTTTCAAGGTATTTGTTGGCGTTGTGATTGTGGCGCAGTAGTAATACGGCAGCTTCCGAGAAGGTTAAATAGAAGGTTAAATAGGACAGGCACAGAAATTTTTGCAAAAATCACAGTATCAACTACTGTTGTTATATACAGTTAAAATAAAGTTAATATTTTATGACTCGCGCAAGAAAAAATCTGATTGATTTAGCATCGACATCTTATTATCACTTAATCTCACGATGTGTTAGGCGAGCGTTTTTGTGCGGAGATGATAAATATACAGGTAAAAACTTTGATCATCGACGGGAGTGGTTAGTCGATCGAATAAAGTTATTAAGTAGTGTATTTGCCATCGAAATTGCCGCTTATGCAGTTATGAGCAATCACTACCACCTTGTTGTTAACGTCAATAGGCGTCAAGCACTTGATTGGTCTGATGATGAAGTAATTAACCGCTGGTATCAGCTTTACAATGGCCATGTTCTGGTTGATCGCTACTTAAATGGAGAGAAGTTAGATAAGGTAAGTGACCTATTTTTCAATGAACTCATCGCAAAATGGCGAGAAAGATTGTATGACATCAGCTGGTATATGAAAAACCTCAATGAGTACATTGCCCGTGAGGCCAATAAAGAAGATAACTGCACAGGTAAATACTGGGAAGGGCGCTATAAATCACAAGCATTATTAGATGAAACCGCAGTGCTCAGCTGCATGGCCTACGTTGATTTGAACCCTATCAGAGCAAACATAGCCGATACGCTTGAAGACAGTAATTTCACCTCAATTCAAGAACGTATAGTGCACTTCAAAGCTTTTACCACAGACACGGTTAAAGCGAACAAGCTTATTAAACAAAAAGATAATATTCAGCATGAAAGCCAACCAGCACAGTTAAAACCATTCGGTGGTAATCACATTACACACACGATCCCCTTTGCCTTATTGGATTATATTGAATTAATTGACTGGAGTGGCCGCCACCTAGATCCAAAGAAAAAAGGGCATATCAATAAAACTATGCCAAAAGTGCTGCTTACTTTAAATATAGAAGAAGCACAATGGCTAGAATCAATAAAACGATTTAGGCAGCAGTACTCAAATTTTGCTGGTAGCAAACAACGGTTAAAGCAACAAGCCGCCAGCAATGATGTAAAATGGTACAAAGGCACAGGCTAAACCAATTCAGCCCTATTAAATGATTGATACAAAATAAAGAATTCAATTTCTAGCTTATATTTATAACCTAAAATCCTTCCCAAGCGACTCAACTCTACACTCTATAGCAAGCTGAGTGAAAAAATAATGGTAAGTGTTACCCACAACGGAAAAATAACGTAATCTTTCTAAAGAAAACATGTGCCTGTCCCTTTTTATTTGCTTTTTATTTGTCCCTTTTTATTCCGCTACACTCTATAGCGGCTGAGTGAAAAATAATGGTAAGGTTATCCACAACGGAAAAATAACGTAATCTTTCTAAAGAAAGTATGTGCCTGTCCCTTTTTATTCTTTTCAATAAAAATAAATTAAAAACGAGTAATTCTACAGCCTCGTTAGCTGCCGTAAAAAATCACCACACACTATGTCCAATTTACTGTACAAGTATGATTGCGATGGTTATACTTGTACCATAAAATGTACATGTGGAGGTTATATGAGAATCGTATCTTTTACAGAAGCTAGAAATGGTTTGAAAGCAGTATTAGACGGTGTGGTAAATGATGCTGATACAACGGTAATTACGCGCAGAGACTCAGAAGATGCAGTTGTGATGTCCTTGGACTATTACAATAGTCTAATGGAAACTGTTCACTTACTTCGTTCCCCTGAAAATGCGGAGCACTTGAATCGTTCAATCGCACAGTATCGAGCAGGTCAAGCAACGGCGCGAGAGCTAATAGATGAGTAGTAGTCAGCGTTTATTATCCTGGACTGATGAAGCTTGGGGTGATTATTTGTATTGGCAAACCCAAGATAAAAAGACGCTTAAACGTATCAACAAGCTCATCAACGATGTAAAGCGTTCACCATTTGAAGGTATTGGTAAACCCGAACCATTAAAAGAAAACTTATCAGGTTTTTGGTCACGTCGAATTGATGACATAAATAGGTTGATTTATGCGGTTGATAATCAGGCAATCACGATAATTTCATGTCGTTACCATTACTAACTTTATCACCTGAGACTGGCAGCTAACCGGGTAGCCGGAGGTCTCCTCCAGCCCACATCACCCATCATGCACTTTTTATTAGCAGGAAGTGCAATGTTAATTCCTTTTGTTTTTGAGCTTCTACAGGGGCCTTCGCTTCCGAGCGCCTACTTTTGGTACTGGTGATACCACAGGCTATGGCGAGTCGGGCCTAGAATCTGTATTACTCTTAAGCGCAGCATCTCTTAACCTCTTTGTGAATAATTTACTAAGTTTTTTGCACAAAGAGAAGGAAACAAAGCTAACTACTTGAACTGGCTTATTCTATGCCACTTATCATTATTGCTAGAACCTAGAACCTAGAACCTAGAACCTAGAACCTAGAACCTAGAACCTAGAACCTAGAACCTAGAACCTAGAACCTAGAACCTAGAACCTAGAACCTAGAACCTAGAACCTAAGCTATTTGCTTCTCAGCTAGGTTCAGCTCCATCGTTGCTTTTAACAAGCGATAAAGGTTGATTGATGCATCAATCTCTTCTTTACGATTGGTTAAACTTTCAATGTTTAAACCCAGTGGCACATCTAAATGAGCGCAGCTTTGCAAAATTAAGTCTAAATTTTCACGGCAAATACGCACTGATTCACTTAATGGGTTATGCGAATCAAGCATGCGCCATTTGGTTGCTTCAGGCACTGAAATCCCCAACCACTGCATAAACTCAAGTGTTTTTTCACTGCCACACGGCGTAAACGTTAAGATGATTCGGTTTGGTTTAATTCCCTGTGCCTTACAGCTGCGCGCATAGCTGGTGATCAAATCAATGGTATCTTGTGCATTATATACGGCTTGTGAGATAAAAAATTGGCAGCCTTGTGCTGTTTTTTCAAGTAAGCGTTCGTGTTCGTTACGTTTGCTAGCATGGCGCTCGGCAATTGTGACGCCACCCAAAAAGAAGTTGTCAGCTTGTTTTGATAGTGCTTTGTATGCGTTTGGTAAGCTCAGTTTGATGTCACCATTAGATGAGGGACTACCAACGAGTACCAAGTTTTTTAGATCAAAGTCATTTTTAGTTTCGTCAAGCCACTGGTTAAATTCGGCTTCACCACGCTGCGCTACACTTTTATAAGTGATCACATCTTGCTGTGATAATTGGCGTAACAAGCGGCTATATTCACGAGGGTCAACGGTTTGTTTAAAAGGAAAAGGGCGAGGCTGCTCAGTTCGGCTGCTTTCGTCTTGAATGTCATAAATAACAACGCCATCGTATTCTATTTCGTGCAAGCGACCTAATAGCTTTTGGGCAATGGTTTCTAGTTGGGCTTTATCGGTACCAATACGCGGTGGTGTGGTGCCAATTAAGTAAACACCCTGATTGGTGTCTTCAATTTTCTCTTGTAATGATAAAGCCATAATCCTCATTCCAGCCAATTAACTTTCTATGTCAGACAATATAGCAGCCATTTAGACGTCTAGATAGATTTTTTTAATGAAACTTTCTCAATGTGTATGAATTTATCTCATGTTTAATCTGGTTTTAGGTACGGAAAATACACAACTGTTTACATAAATCATTGGCCAAGGGCTCTTATATGCGGTCGGTTTGTTGCATAATCGAATATCTAACAACAATAAATTTATTCAACTAACAAGGGATAACAATGAAATTTAAATTATTAGCAACAAGCTTAGCGGTAACGCTGGCACTGAGTGGTTGCGTAAGTAATGAAACCGCAACGATGGTCAAAGAAGTTGAGATAGAGCAAAACTCTGTAGCAAGCGCCGATAGCCGTGTGTTCTCACAAGATTATGTACTCGAAGAGCTTGATAACGGTTTGCGGGTTATGGTGGTTAAAACCAACTACCCAGATGTCGTTTCATTGCAAATCCCTGTATCTGTTGGATCTAGAAATGAAGTAGAAGCAGGTAAAACTGGCTTTGCTCATTTTTTTCGAACACATGATGTTTAAAGGCTCTGAAAAATTCCCGCAAGATGTTTATTCAGATATTTTAAAAAACTCAGGGGTAGATAACCGCGCATATACCACTAACGACTATACTAATTACCACCTAAACTTTTCCAAGCAGCACCTTGATAAAGTACTTGAGATTGAAGCGGATATCTTCCAAAACCTCACTTACTCAGAAGAGCAGTTCCGTACTGAAGCTCTTACCGTTAAAGGTGAATACCTTAAAAATAATGCTAGCCCAGTTCGCAAGTTGCTTTCAGCTGTGCGCAATAAAGCTTTTGAAAAGCACACCTATAAACACACCACCATGGGCTTTTTTGAAGACATTGAAGCCATGCCAGATCAAATGGCGTACGGTAAAGAGTTCTTTGACAAATTCTATAAGCCAGAATATGTATCGCTAGTGATTGTCGGTGATGTTGACCCACAAGAAACCATGGCTATGGTGAAAAAGCATTGGGGTAAGTGGCAAAAAGGCAACTATGTAGCTGACATTCCAACTGAGCCAAAGCAACAAGCCGCAAAATATGTGCATGAACAAAATGAAGGTTTACCAGGCCATTGGTTGCTAGTGTCGTATAAGGGCGCGGCTTGGCAGCCAGAGAAAAAGATCGTGCGGCGCTTGATTTGCTGTCGCAGCTTTATTTTTCAAATAACTCTGAGCTGTATCAAGAGCTAGTGGTTGATAAACAAATTGCCAGCCAAATGTTTAGCTATAACCCAGACACTAAAGATCCTGGTCTACTCCATGTATTTGTAAAAGTAGAAAACGAAGCCGATTTAGTTAAAGCGCGTGATGCAATCAATAGTACTTATGCCAAAGCGCGTACAGAGCTTGTAGATAGCCAAAAGCTTGCCGATTTAAAGTCTAATCTTAAATACAGCTTTATAAATGGCCTCGATTCATCTCAAGCAATTGCTTCAACCCTAGCAAGTTACATGCATTTTGAACGTGACCCAGAAGTTGTCAATCAATTATACGCAACGGCAGACAGCATCACAGCGCAAGATATTCAAGATATTGCCAATAAGTATTTTGTTGATAGCAGTCGTACTACGGTGACAATGTCAGCACTTGATAAAGTCGCTGGCTTTGAGCAAGAAGTTGACTTAAATACGCTTGTAGCTAGTAAACAAACAGTTAAAGAGCGTCATTTTAAGGTACTAGATAAAACTAATAACTCACCGCTAATTGATGTTAATTGGTTATTCCATACCGGTGCAGCCGCTGATCCTAAAGGTCAAAAGGGCGTAGCAGCACTTACAGCTGCAATGCTGGCTCAAGGTGGCTCAGAATCCAAGAGCTACAATGATATTAAACAAGCCCTTTATCCATTAGCGGGCAGCTTTGGTTATCAGTTAGATAAAGAAATGATCTCGTTACAAGGGCGTGTTCATAAAGATAATGCAGCTCAGTGGTATGCGCTAGTTAGTGAGCAGTTACTTAATCCGGGCTTTAGAGAAGATGACTTTAAACGTTTGAAGAAAGAGCTGATTGACGGTATTAAATCGGGCCTTAAAGCATCAAATGACGAAGAGCTAGGTAAAGAGGTGCTTTATCATAAGCTCTATCAAGGGCACCCATATGAAAGCTATAACTATGGTGACTTATCAGATCTTGAAGCGCTCACGCTTGATGATGTAAAAGCCTTTTACGCTAAAGAGTTTACTCAAGCTAAGCTTACTCTTGGTTTAATTGGTGCGGTGCCAGAGTCACTTAAAGCAACTATGCTGAGCGATTTAAGTGATTTACCAAAAGGTGAGCTAAGTCGCTTATCAATCCCTGATGCACCCGAGCTTAAAGGTCATCATGCAACAATTGTTGAAAAGTCAGCGCAATCTACCGCAGTCTCATTTGGCTTCCCGATTGATACAATTCGCAGCAGTGAGGACTGGACTGCACTTTGGCTAGTACGTTCGTATTTTGGTGAGCACCGTGGTTCTAACGCTTATCTTTATAATCGTATTCGTCAAACGCGTGGTATGAACTACGGCGATTATGCTTATATTGAATACTTCCCACGTGGTATGTTCCAAACAAAACCAGACGCCAACCTTGGTCGTTCTGAGCAAATATTCCAAGTATGGTTGCGCCCACTGCGCTCAAATAATGACGCGCACTTTGCAACACGTACGGCTCTATTCGAACTTGATAAGTTGATCAAAAATGGCATGACAGAAAAAGACTTTGATGCAACGCGTAATTTCTTAATCAACTTTGTGCCGCAAATGGTCGCCAGTCAAAACCGTCAATTAGGTTACGCACTTGATAGCGAGTTTTATAACACTGACACGTTTGTGAAGTATGTAACGAGCCAGCTTGAAAAGCTAAGCCTTGCTGATGTTAACCGTGTAATTAAAGAAAACTTACAAACAGATGATATCCAGTATGTATTTATCACCGGTGATGGCAAAGATATGCAAAAACGCTTAGCGTCTGAGCAAACATCCCCTATGGTGTATAACGCAGAAAAGCCAGCAGAGCTGGTGGCTGAAGATAAGGTAATTGCTGATTACAAACTAGCAATTCCTGCGAAAAACATTGAAGTACTTGCTGTAGATAAAGTGTTTCAATAAACGAAATTCAGATAACTAAATACACATTAACTAAATGCCCCTTAAAGTAGGGGCATTTTTGTTTACGATTAGTTATAACTAATAACCAGAACAAATAATTACAGGGTTAACACATTTGCGATGAAATCCGTTAAACTGGCACAAAGCATATTTTGTATTAATTTAAGGTCGTCCTATGCGTCATGAAATTTGGCAACAGCTTCGTACTGAAGCAAATGAAGTTGTAACTCGCGAACCTCTCTTGGCAAGTCATGTTTATTCATGCATTTTAAACCATGAATGTTTAGGTTCGGCATTAAGCTTTATTGTTGCAAATAAATTGTCTGATGCCGTTGTATCTGCTTTTACAATTCGCGAATTGTTTGACCAAGCCTTTGTTGACTGCGATAGAATGCTCACTCATGTTGCTCATGATATAAAAGCGGTTAAAGATAGAGACCCTGCTGCCGATACATACCTGACTGTTATTTTAAATTTAAAGGGTTTTCATGCAATTCAAGCTCATAGACTTGCCCATTGCCTTTGGCGTCAAAACCGTAAAGAGCTCGCTCGATTTATTCAAAGCCGTACCTCAGAAGTATTTGGCGTTGATATCCATCCTGCTTGTAAAGTCGGTCATGGTATTATGTTTGACCATGCAACTGGCATAGTGATTGGTGAAACCGCTGTAATCGAAGATAATGTATCAATTTTGCAATCTGTGACCCTAGGTGGTACTGGTAACGAAAAAGGTGATCGTCACCCTAAAATTCGTGCAGGGGTATTGATTGGCGCTGGTGCAAAAGTACTCGGAAATATAGAAGTCGGCGAGGGCGCTAGAATTGGCGCCGGTTCAGTTGTGCTAAGCCCGGTACCGCCGCATACAACAGCCGTCGGCGTACCTGCTAAAATTGTAGGTAAACCAAATTGTCCCTGTCCAGCGCAAAGTATGAATCAAAACTTCTTAGAAGCTGAGCCCGAAAATGAATCGCACACTAGTGCCATGCTTTAAAAGTGCTATGTTATAAAACGTAGTAAAGGAATTACAAAGAATGATAAAAAATAGCCCATTGCCCCTATTGCTCGCTTTTATGGCGGGCGTAACCTTGACCTGTGGCTATTTTTTATTTACTGAGCCTACGTCTTCACAACAACACACTGATGTAGAGTTTATTCAAACACACCCTAAAGTATCTAGTGAGTTTGTTGAAGTAGCTCAAATAGACGTTTCGCCCACTGTGCAAGTAGAAAAGCAGCCTGATGATAGCGACCTTGATTCATCACATTCTAAAGAGCAATTACAGCAACAAGTAAAAGAGCTAAAGCAAGCGCTTGCTGTGCAAAAAGCCACAGTGAAAAGTTATCAAAAGCAACTGAGAGCCCCTTCTGATTTTGAACAAGTACTGCTTGATAGATTTGACGAGCAAACACGAGATGAAGAGTGGGCTTATCGAACAGAAACAGCCTTAAAAGATTTCTTAGTAACCGCTGATTTAGCCGTTGCACCAGAGCTTGTCAGTGCACAGTGCAAAACATCAGTGTGTAAGTTTGAATTAGTCGCGCCAGAAGATAACGATGCGTTTGACCATACTCAATGGCGAGAATTAAACGATAAGTTAGTAAAGCAAGAATTTTGGCAACAATTTAAAACCAGTACCTCTACATCGAGTGACGATGATTTTAAATTGTTACTCAGCACAGAGCAGTAAACTATAACTAAGGTTAACTATAGTTTATTTAGTTAACCTTAGACTCAATGCTGCCATCAACCAGTTCAGTAATTAGTACATCACCCGATTTAACACTCGCGACTGATTTAATCACCTTACCTTGTTTTGATTTAGTAATGCTATAACCGCGCGCGAGTACATTCAGTGGGCTGACTGAATCTAATCGGCCTGCTTGCATAGCAAGGTTGTTTTTAGCGCTACCAAGGCGTTGCTGTATAGCTTGTTGTAATCGCGCTTGTAGCTGTTGCAATTGATGATCCGCTTGCGAAAGCTTTCTATCGGGGGAGCGCTGTACTAAACGTGGCTTTAAATTAGCTAATCGGCGCTCTTGCTGATAAAGACGTTGATGCATAGCATTTTGTAATGCAAGGCTGAGCTCATCTAAGCGTTGTGCCTGCTGAGTTAACTGGTTTCGCGGGTGGCAAAGTGTGAGTTTGTGCTCAAGCTGCACAGCAAGCCTTCGTTTATTGGCCACTTGATGTTTAAATGCGTTAGCTAGTCGGTTAAGCATTTGCTGAACTTGGTTTGTTAACTCAGCACTATTTGGGCTGACTAGCTCGGCTGCGGCACTGGGGGTTGCAGCACGTATATCGGCAACATAATCACTGATTGTGGTGTCTATCTCGTGACCGACAGCACTGATAATTGGCAATCTACTTTCAAAAATAGCGTGAGCAAGCAGCTCATGATTAAAGCACCATAAATCTTCTAATGAGCCGCCGCCACGGCCAAGTATAAGTACATCGACTTCATTACGAATATTTGCCAGGGTAATTTTATCAATTAGCTGTAAATGAGCGTCTTTCCCTTGCACCATGGCGGGGTAAATAACGACTTCAAGTTGCGGTGCGCGGCGCTTGAGTACCGTTAAAATATCTTTGATTGCAGCCCCAGTGGCAGAGGTTACCACCCCCACTCGATGAACAACATTGGGTAAAGGTTTTTTATGTGCAGAGCTAAATAACCCTTGCGCTGCAAGGCGCATTTTTAATTCGTCAAACTCTTGCTTTAACTGGCCTTCACCCGCAGCTTCCATATGCTCTACAATTAACTGATAGTCGCCACGGGGTTCGTATAATGAGACTCGTGCTCGCACAGTAACTTGTGCGCCATTTTCAGGGCGATAGCGTTGTCCACGATTATTGCCACGCCACATCGCGGCTTTTACTTGAGCACGGTCATCTTTTAAAGTGAAATACCAGTGACCTGATGCGGGAGTTATAAAATTTGAGATTTCACCGGTTAAAATTAACGATGCAAACCCTTGCTCAAGCACAGTTCTTATTTCTCGATTTAGCCTAGATACGGTATAAATCGTTTGCTGCTTTGAAGTTATGGCCATAAAACGACTCTCAAAAACGCTGATGAGGGTATTTTATCATAAATATTTGCTAAATCTTATTTACTCATGCCAATAACGCTGATAAAATTTGGCCGCAATTCCTTATACAAGATCCACATGTGAGAAGTTGCCAAAATGCTTAGAATTGCTAAAGAAGCTCTTACCTTTGATGACGTACTTTTAGTACCAGGTCATTCTACTGTTTTGCCACACACGGCAAATATTTCAACTCGCTTAACGCGTGGTATCAATCTTAACTTGCCGCTAGTTTCAGCATCTATGGATACTGTAACAGAAGCTCGCTTAGCGATTGCGCTAGCGCAAGAGGGCGGTTTAGGTTTTATCCACAAAAACATGACGATTGAAGAACAAGCTAAAAACGTACGTAAAGTTAAAACGTACGAAGCTGGCATTGTTTCTTACCCTGTTACTGTTACTGCGGATTTAACGATTGCGGACGCAGTTGCTCTTTCTGAAGAAAAAGGTTTTTCAGGTTTTCCGGTAACGGATGCTGATAATGGCCTTGTTGGTATTGTTACCAGCCGTGATATGCGTTTCGAGACGAAACTTGAGCAACCAGTTTCAACTGTTATGACTAAAAAAGACAAGCTTGTTACCGTTAAAGAAGGCGCGGCACGCGAAGAAATCTTAGGCTTAATGCACGAACACCGTATCGAAAAAATCCTTGTTGTTGATGATGCCTTTAAGCTAAAAGGTATGATTACTGTAAAAGATTACCAAAAAGCACAAGACAAGCCTCACGCATGTAAAGACGAGCAAGGCCGTCTACGTGTAGGTGCTGCTGTTGGTGTTGGCGCGGGCACTGATGAGCGTATTGCTGCATTAGTTGAAGCCGGTGTAGATGTGTTACTAATTGATACTTCACACGGCCACTCTCAAGGTGTTATCGACCGCGTAGCGGCAACACGCCAAGCATTCCCTGATTTACAAATTGTTGCTGGTAACGTGGCTACAGCAGAAGGTGCTATTGCCCTTGCTGATGCGGGTGTTGATGCAGTTAAAGTAGGTATCGGCCCTGGTTCAATCTGTACTACACGTATTGTAACTGGTTGTGGCGTACCACAAATTACGGCTATTTCTGATGCTGTTGAAGGCCTAAAAGGTCGCGACATTCCAGTTATTGCCGATGGCGGTATTCGTTTCTCTGGCGATATTGTAAAAGCATTAGTCGCTGGTGCATCGTGTGTCATGGTTGGCTCTATGCTTGCGGGTACTGAAGAAGCCCCTGGTGAAGTTGAACTTTACCAAGGTCGCTACTATAAATCATACCGTGGTATGGGTAGCTTAGGTGCGATGGACCAAAAAGAAGGTTCATCAGACCGTTACTTCCAAAAATCAAACCAAGCTGACAAGCTAGTTCCTGAAGGTATTGAAGGTCGAGTGGCTTATAAAGGGCCAATCGCAACTATCATCCACCAACAAGTGGGCGGCCTGCGCAGTGCAATGGGCTTAACGGGTTGTGCAACCATTAATGAGCTAAACACTAAGCCACAGTTTGTACGTGTTACTTCGGCAGGTATGGGTGAATCACACGTTCATGACGTGCAAATCACTAAAGAAGCACCTAACTATCGCTTAGGCTAATAGCCATAAAATATTGAAATTACTGGGCCAGCATTTGCTGGCCCTTATTTATAGTCATTCAGGTTACCTGAATGCCAGTTCTTGACTAACGAGACCCTCAATGAGCAAAGACATTCACGATTCACGAATTCTTATTTTAGACTTTGGTTCGCAATACACGCAATTGATCGCCCGCCGTGTGCGAGAAATTGGTGTTTACTGTGAACTGTGGGCATGGGATGTAACGGAAGAGCAAATCCGTGAATTCAACCCACAAGGTATCATTCTTTCTGGTGGCCCTGAGTCAACAACCCTAGAAAACAGCCCGCGTGCTCCTGAGTATGTATTTAATGCTGGTGTGCCAGTGCTAGGTATTTGCTACGGTATGCAAACAATGGCAACGCAACTGGGTGGTCGTGTACACAGCTCTGACAAAAAGAGTTTGGCTACGCCCAAGTTGAAAAAGTAGGTGATTGTGCATTATTTGATGCGATTGAAGATCACATTACTGATGGCGGTAATGGCGTACTCGACGTATGGATGAGTCATGGTGATAAAGTAATGGAAATTCCAGATACGTTTACCACCACAGCTAAAACATCTACTTGTCCGCATGCGGCAATGTCTAACGAAGAAAAGCGTTTTTACGGCGTGCAATTCCACCCAGAAGTAACGCACACGCATCAAGGTCAGCGTTTATTAGAACGTTTTGCAATTGATATTTGTGGCTGTGAAAAACTGTGGACTCCAGCAAAAATCATTGATGATGCTATCGAGCGTATTAAAGAAACTGTTGGTGATGACGAAGTTATCTTAGGCTTGTCAGGCGGTGTAGATTCATCGGTTGTGGCGATGCTTATTCACCGCGCGATTGGCGAGCGTTTAACGTGTGTATTTGTTGATAACGGTTTACTTCGTTTAAACGAAGGTCAGCAAGTTATGGACATGTTTGGCAACAAGTTTGGCCTTAATATTGTTAAAGTTGATGCAGAAGATCAGTTCTTAGCGGATCTTGCTGGTAAGTCAGATCCTGAAGATAAGCGTAAAGCGATTGGTCACACCTTTATCAATGTATTTGATGAGCAAGCTAAAAAACTTAAAAATGCGAAGTGGTTAGGTCAAGGTACTATCTACCCAGACGTAATTGAATCGGCAGCGTCTGCGACAGGTAAAGCACATGTGATCAAGTCTCACCACAACGTGGGTGGCTTACCAGATGACATGAAGATGGGCTTAGTTGAACCTCTACGTGAATTATTTAAAGATGAAGTACGTAAAATTGGTTTAGAGCTAGGTTTACCGTACGACATGCTTTATCGCCACCCGTTCCCTGGGCCTGGTTTAGGTGTTCGTGTACTGGGTGAAATCAAAAAAGAATACTGTGATTTACTTCGCCGTGCTGATGCAATCTTCATTGAAGAACTACACAAAGCAGAGCTTTATCATAAAGTGAGCCAAGCGTTTACTGTATTCCTACCGGTTAAGTCGGTTGGTGTAATGGGCGATGCGCGTAAGTACGACTGGGTTGTAAGTCTACGTTGCGTTGAAACTATCGACTTTATGACCGCACGTTGGTCACATTTACCGTATGAGTTCTTAGGTGTGGTTTCAAACCGTATCATCAATGAAATCGACGGTATTTCTCGTGTTGTTTACGATATTTCAGGTAAACCACCGGCAACGATAGAGTGGGAATGATAGGTGCTGATAGCTAATACCTAGTAGTATTTATCAATAACAGTCTAAACCTTAAAGCCCAGCGTTCTCGCTGGGCTTTTGTTTGTGGGCTTGGGTAGGTTTGAAATTACCCTTGCCGACGTAGACTATGCATTGCCCAAAGGCCTATAACAGGCCCAGGGAGTAGCCACCATGTTACCCAAACTCCCTGAGATTGCCATAAGGTTGTTGTTAATGCAATTGATGGAATGGTCAAAGCAAAGCCTATGCTATTTATTATGGCCAAAATTGAACCTATTTGCTCTTTTGGGGCTGTTTCGGCAATTAGAGCTGATAACTGAGGGGAATCTGCAATTACAGTAATCCCCAGATTGCAAGTAATAAAAGCATAACTTCGGGCGGCCAAAAGGCAACCAACGGATAGATCAGGCAGATCAGTCCGGAGGACGCTATAGCCAAACGCGCTACTGGTAGACTGCCTATGCGTCGACTAAGCGTTCCTCCACCGATACAACCCAACAAGCCAAGCGCGACGATGGAAAATGACATTAAGGGAACAGAATAACTCTGAGCATCTAGGCGCATTATTTCGCGGGTCACCATAAATGGAATAAGTGTCCATAGCGCATAAAGCTCCCAACTGTGCCCAAAATAGCCGAATGCAACTGCGCGTAGGCGCCGTTCACGTATGGCTAAAAAACCCGTCACGTAACTTTGCTTTGCCGCTTGAAGGCGGTAGGTGCGGTCCATCACCTAAAATGAATATAGCTGTGCCGCCCAGCAATGCTAACCCAGAAGCGCTCACGATTGTCCACTCCCAAGGAAATTCTAGCGTCGCGCCACGCAGTAAATGAGGCAGAGCAGTGCCCATCGTTAACATACCTACTAGCCAGGCTAGAGCTGATCCTACATAGTTAGGTATCCAGCCAATTACTAGCTTCATACCTAAAGGGTATATACCAGCCAGACACAAACCTGTGAGAAACCTTAAGAGTAAAGCGTATGGCTGATAAGCAGCTACTAGAACAAAACTAGCATTAGCCATCGCGCCAACTAGACAGGAAACTGCAAAAATATGATTGGCAGGTAATTTATCTGCTAGACCTGTTGTGGCAATAATTAACGTGCCAGAGATAAAACCCATCTGAACGGTTAGAGTCAACCAGCCAAGGTCAGTTTCGCTTAATCCAATATCGTTGATAAGAGCTAAGCCAGCCCCATTTATGGAGAACCAAAGTGAAGTGCCACATAATTGTGCAAGCACAATAATAAATAGAGGGTGACGTTGAATTAAATTTTGCATTTCACTCCACTTTGTTCAATGTAATTGATCAACCCTCTGATTAAAGCTATTTTTAGTAAAATAACGCGATCAGAGGGAAGGGGGGCTATTGTGAGCAATTTCGATTGACTGATAAAAGGTCACAAGCAGTAGCATCATCGGCAGTCTGAACATCACTTTCTGTTTTTCCTGCAAGAGCAGATGCGACAGATTTAACCTGTTTATAGCCTGTTCTTAGCAAAAACGTCGGGGCACGTCCGTAGCTTTTAATTCCCACTATATATAGACCGCTCTCAGGGTGTGAAAGCTCAGCAGCACCATGTTCAGGGACCGAACCACAAGTATGAAGGTTTGGATCAATGAGTGGCCCAAGAGCTGCTGGACTTTGGGTCGCAGAATCTAGAGAAGTGCGCAACTCAGACATTACATCTAGATCTGGCCTGAATCCTGTTGCTGCAATTATCTGATCTACAGGAGGCAATTGACCAGAACGGTTTTGTAAGATTAATTTACCGTTTTCATAATTCATGCTTTCAATGGCTATATTGGTAAATACTTCGATCTTCCCCTCATCTAGTAGCTTTTGAATGTGCATTTCAAGTCGCCTGCGTTCTTGTAACTCATCATTTTCAGGTGAACGAACGATGTTGTTGGCGGAGGAACCACGTATCCCCCATAAAACACGCATACCATCAGATTGTTCAGAAAGTTTGACTAAATCCTGCAATGCATTAAATGCTGAATGGCCGCCACCTACGACAAGTACAGTCCGGCCGACGTATTGTTTACGGGCAGGACCTAAAATATCAGGCACGCCGTATATAATAGATTGTGAAGCTGCAAGTTCACCAAGAGCGGGAATACCGTGAGCGCCCAGCCAGTTGGGTGTTTGATAGGTGCCAGACGCATCGATTACAGCTTGAACAAGAATATCGCTTTGACCTTCAGAGTTGGAGGTACGTACTACGAAAGGCGCGTTTTTCCGGCCTTCATTTCGAAGAATATCGTGATATTGACGGCTGACGTTTTCAACGCGAGTATTTAAATGCAGGTGTGGAGTAATCGCTTCGTGGGACGCTAAAGGGATTACATAGCGCTTAAGTAATTCTTGTCCAGTTGGGAATTCGCTTAGAACTGGCTCGATCCAGTCCGTTTTTTTGAGAAGAGAAATAGCAATAGGATCCATATTGTATAACCAAGGGGAGAACATACGCACATGGCCCCATTTTGCTAAGTTAGAGCCAACACTACTGCCTGATTCAAAAACAATAGGAGTGAGCCCCATATCAATTAAGTTAACTGCTGCACTTAAGCCAACGGGGCCAGCGCCAATGATGGCAATGGGTAAATTTTTAACATTATATGTCATAGATAAGCCTCTGATTTCGTTGTTACTAACAACAATTTAGTTAAAAAATAGCTTACGAGCCTAGTCGGGCTCGTGCCGCTGCGGTAAGTTTTCCTAGTAAAACAAGAGCTGCATCAACAACTTCAGGAGAGATATCCGCTATCATTGATGCCTCTTCGTCGATCAAGGTTTTACGTATGGTTGTATATAACTCATGACCTTCAGAACTCAGTGAAATCTGAACAGCACGTTGGTCAAGTGGATCCAATGTTTTTAACGCATAGCCCTTGCGAATTAATGCATCAACTACACGACTTGTCGTGCTTTTATCGAGACACATCTCATCTGCTAAACTTTTAAGCCTCAGAGGGCCAAGTTTTACAAGTGTTTCCAGTGCGTAGCACTGAGCGACCGATACATTGTGACAGCATATACTTTCACGATCTCGGAACTGATGTACGCGGATCAGTTGGTTAACTGCTTCGTAAAGCGCTTCTGCGCGTTTAGATTTTGAGTTCATCTATAGGGTACACTGATTTAGGTTGTTACTGACAACTATATTCCAAAGGTTTATTTTCTGCAAGCCCAATGGGCAGCTCAATTGTAAATGAATCTAAAATGGTGACTAGGACTGGTGACCACGCCATACTGAGCAATAGTAATATTATATAAAGTCGGTTGATAACGAAAACTGGTATCAACTATTAATACTTTCATAAGGTTTTGTTATATATGCCTCTTTTTTGATTACATGTTAGAGAAGGGTAGCCTGTATGCGGTTTTTCAAATTAACTTTAAAATCACGTTCTAGCATGATAATTCACCGTTTTGATTATTAAAAAAGCAAACAAATTAAAAAAGTGATTTTTTTCTTTACCTTTAGCGAAAGGTCTCTATAATTCGTCGTCATTGCAGGGGCGTAGTTCCAATTGGTAGAACAGCGGTCTCCAAAACCGACGGTTGGGAGTTCGAATCTCTCCGCCCCTGCCATTTCTTCTTTACATCGTTTTTATTACTTCTTATATTGTTCCAGAGTTTAAATTTACTGAGTTGTTATGCATCCACGTTACGCAGCTATTTTTGGTATAGAAAACCTCGAACTAAACCAGCACTTTCGCAGTGATACTACTCAATATGATAGTGTGGATACTCATCTTGAACCGTCAGCCGAAAAAAAGCCTACTATAGAGTCGCAAAGTCACATACTTGAACTTAATGCTGTGTTGTTAGCCGATCTAAACCGGGCCGTTGCGCCACATACTATTAATCATGTGCTCCAAGCACAGAGCATAAATTGGCTTAACGACACGTTGAGCTTACCCTCGGCACACCTTGAGCCTGAGCATAAACGCGCGCTGTGGGCGCTGATGAGTAAAAACATATGATAACCTATAACAGTGTTACTGAGTCTTCAATTGACGCATTAATGGGCATTGAAAATGCTTGTCACAGTCATCCGTGGACAGTTAACACGATGCAATCTTGTCTGGCAGGACGGTATTTTAATCTGGCTGCATTTAACGATGATCGCATGGTGGGGTTTTATATTGGTGAAAAAGCAGGCCCTGACTTTACATTAATGGATATTTGCGTTGCGCCAGATTTTCAGGGGCAAGGTATTGCAAAGCAGCTACTCGCTCAGTTTATTGCCTTTGGTGAACAACATAATGCAGAAAACCTCTTTTTAGAAGTACGTGAAACCAACGTACGTGCAATTAAACTGTATGAGCTTGCTGGCTTTAGCGAAATGTCAGTACGCAAGAACTACTACCCCAGTGACTGCCCTAATAAAAATGGCTTTGAAGACGCCATTTTGATGGGCATGACTTTATTATTTGGGTAATGGCTCTTGGCTTTGGGTGTATTTTATTGCTTCAATCAAACTCAAGGCTAAGTAATCTCGACGGTTTTTATCGTTTTTGCGACCACGTAAATTATCTTCAAGTGCCGCCGCTGCTAGATGAATGTTAGTAAAACCAAAGCATCCTGCGCTACCTTTTAAATTATGCGCTAGTGCTCTTAATTCTTCCCACTCACCAGCATGATATAACTTGTTCACTTGCGCTAAATACTCAGGTAATTTGGAGCGATAGTTTTCATTTATTTGCTGGAATTTTTCACTATTAAGTAATGTATCCCATTTGTTTTGGCTGTCTTTTTCTATATGTAGATACCTTACTAAAACGTTCTCAAGGGCATCTTTATCTATAGGCTTAGCTAAGGCTTCGTTACACCCTGCATTAAGGTATGTATCTACATCATGTTTCATAACATTGGCAGTAAGTGCAATGATAGGGCCATCGTAGGCAGCATGACGAAGCATTTGTGTTGCCTCTAAGCCACCCATAACCGGCATTTGCATGTCCATGATAATGACCTGATAATCGTTCACTAAAGCCATTTCTACCGCTTCAGCCCCGTTATTAGCAATATCAGGTTCAAGGCCCCATGTTTGTAGTAGTAACGTAATTAATACTTGGTTATCAGGGTTATCTTCAGCAACTAAGATATTGGCATCAAAACTATTGGCTGCAAATGAAAGTTGCTCGTCTTTCACTGGGGTTAACTGACTTAACTCGGTAAGCATCAGGGTGGGTTCATTGTTCTCAGTCTCTAAGTTAGAGGCTATTTTTACCCTAAAGCAGCTACCTTCACCGGGGGCGCTTTTTACGTATACATCACCGCCAAGTAATTGCGCCAAGTTTTTTGAAATACATAGCCCCAGTCCTGTACCGCCAAAACGTCGGGTGGTTGTTGTATCGGCTTGTTCAAATGGTTTGAAGACTCGTTCAATCTCGTGCTCAGACATGCCAATGCCGCTATCTTGGATAGCAAACTCCATGAGCTGCGATTCAGTATCAAAGGTTATATCTAACGAGAGTAAACCTCGCTCAGTAAATTTAACTGCATTACTGGCAATATTAATGAGGATTTGTTTTAGCCTAGTCGCATCTGAGTTGATTATTTTTGGTAATGGTAAATGAAAATTTATATCACATTTGAGATTTTTTCTTGTGATAAAGGGCGAATAATCGAATCAATATCATGCACCAGTTGCACTATATCAAGGGGTTCCTTTTCAATGGCTAACTTTTCGGCTTCAATTTTTGATAAATCTAAAATATTATTAATAAGTTCTAATAAGTGCTTGGAGTTACGCAAAATAGTGGTTAAGTGTAGCTCATCACTCGCTGCTTTTTTATTGTGTATTAACTGCTCGGTAAAGCCCATGATAGCAGTGAGCGGAGTGCGAATTTCATGGCTCATATTCGCTAAAAAGCGGCTTTTTAACTGATTTGCTTGTTCAGCTTGTGCAATAGCTGACTCTAGCTGGCTATTCATGGTTTCGAGTGCTTTTGTCCGACTTTCTACTTTATCTTCAAGGTGATGCTTATATTCCTCTAATTCATCTTGGTAGTGCCGTATTTGGTTCACCATGTGATTAAAGTCATTAAATAAAACACCCACTTCGTCATTATTATGGGCAGGTAAATACACTGATAAATCACCATCACCAACGCGATGACTCGCCGCACCTAAAAGTTCAATCGGGTTCAATAATAAGTTACGCACAACAATAAAAATCAACATCGGCAGGGTGATAACAGAAATGATAACTATCAGGGCAGTAATCAAACTTATTGCTTTACCTGATTGATATAACAAGGCTTTAGGAATAGTTGAAACATAATAATAGCCGCCGCTCATTTGCACGGCATAAATCATCCGCTCAATCTTGTCTATGCTGGATAGCTCAATGGTTGAAAGTTTGCCTAAATCAGCCAAGTTGTGAATTTGTTTGAGCTCATACTCACTAATGTATTGGCCTCGTTTATCGTAATCTGAGCTAAATAAGATCTTACCGTCTTCGGTTAACAAGAGGTTCAGAGTATTGTTATAGGGTGATTCTAAAATACTGGTGTTTAAAATTGATGGCTCAACATGCAATATAATAAATCCTAACTGCTGCGGGCGTTTTAAATAATAATCAGCGCTATAAATTCGTTGTATAAAGTAAAGGCTGGTGGTGCCGTCACTCTTTTGCACCATGAATTGTTGCTGACGTAAATTACTTTGCAATACACGAGAAAAGAAAGGGTATTGAGTAGGCGCTGTGTTTAAGTTACTCGAGTAGTAAGCATTGCTTCTGCCGCTTGGAGAGACTAAGTTGACACTAATAATATCTGGGTAAGCTTCGGAGTAACTGGCAAATACATCCATTAAAGCACCAAGTCGACGAGTATAATTTCCACTATCACGAAGATCGTCTGCTAAAAAATCACTTAATACCGGCGAGGTGGATAAAAGCTTGGTAGTAGAGTGAAATGAGTCAATGTAATTAAATACTTTTTGTTGTTGTTGCTCTACAAAGCGACTAACAATTAATTCAGCTTGTTTTTGTGTAGAGCTTGTTACATTGGTAAGCGTAAAACCACCTAAAAATAATAGCGGTAAAATCACTAAAGGAGTGATATACCATAATAATCTGATACTTAGCTTACTAGTTTTCATTTTGTAGGCAGGATCCTTTGCAATCTATTCATAATTATTATGGTTATTTGCAAATTCGAGTTAATGAATTTTTCACTATAATACACTTAGAAACGACTAGAAGTCACTTTTGTCACTTGCTAGTTTGAAACGTCAACGAAAACTAACGCAAATAACTTACTGCATGAAGGTTTTAGATATAGAGGCTGTTAATGGAGGTTATCGGTACTAGGGGAGGGCAGTACCGATACTAATCTATAATAGGATTGGTTAGTCGATTAGACTTACATGGCACTGATAGGTGTTATCACCAACAGAAAAACTGCCTTTACCACTCCAATTATTATCTACTGCAAAACTTGCCGTAAAAGGTGACTGATAGCTACCAATTGCAGGCGGTGGGAAAGACACAATAGCTTGGCCTGTCAAAGCACCGACTTTCGTGACATCATTATAACCTGTTGCATGCATATGGCCTGTTGCACTCGATGTAAATTGTGGCGCATGTTGTGTACCTTCTTGGATACTGCCATTTGCACGACCATTGAGTGCCCCTGTCTTTGCATCCACAGAAAATTGAATTTCCATAGAACCACCGCCAACAACACCCGATTGGAATTGTAATTTTACTAGATATAAGCTTTCATCAGACATTTTATTCTTCCTTTTATTAAGTGCCGCACACCATTGTGCGGGCATTCATTAATTGAAGAAAGTGTAGGGCGGTAGCCAAAAAATACATATTACAGGGTATTACAAGCAAGGATCTTCAAATAATGCTCGCAAAGTTAGACAATACAAATAAGGCACTCGCAAAGCATATTTACACCACTTTTCAGCGTTCTTATAAAATAGAAGCCGAGTTAATAGGTGCGCTTAACTTTCCGCCTTTACCGCGACAGTTACTGATATACAAAATTCGCAAACGCTTTTTTATGGATTTATTAATAAGGGAGCCTTTATCACTTTAAATAAGCCACTTAAACACCTGTAATCCACGCTATAAGTCCAATTAAAGCAACAGCAAATCCTCTTTTTATATTTTACGTAAAGTCTAAGTAACCGATTGAATCAAAATAGGAACTCGGCTATGGTTAATGCATCAATAAAAATAAATTAAAAACGAGTTAATCCACAGGCTCGTTATGTGTCAAAAGGATATTTATGAATCAAGCACTTATAATTAACGGACTCCTCTTGGTTGCAGGTCTTTTCTTCTTATCTAGGAATTTGTTGTTACTAGCGAATGAATCACGTTTAAAGAGTTACTTAGAAACAAGCCCTAAAGGCATTGCGTGGGTTCAGAAATATGGAATGGAAAAAGCTATACAACATTCCAAGCAAACTTTAATCCCTATTGGCTGCATCGTTGGCTTGGCATTGTTAGGCATTGGTTCATATAACTTATTTCGTATGTTGTGGTAGTGTTAAGCAAATAGCTTATGATATATGCAATTAAGTAGCGATAAACAGTAATCCTTATGTTACAAGGGCGGCATTTACTTATTGCCCTCTAAAGCGCAGCGCTTCTCCACCTCTTTGTGAATAATTCACTTAATTTTTTGCACAAAGAGAAGCAAATGAGAAATAAATGAGGACGAACTTGAAAGCTAATATCCATAAGAAACATCTTGACTTAAACTAACCACACTTTTATTTGCTCGTTTCTCTCGCTATAGCAGCTTTTTATTTATTCGGGTATGATCTGCGCAACTTTGATTATCAGTTGCTATTTATGAACACGTTAAGTGCCAAAGAAAATATTCAAGCTATTGTGAAGACGATTAAAGCGGAAGAAGCAAGGCTTCGCCAAAAACACCCGCTGTTAGCCCATCAAAACACCTTAGGAATGGTGATTCTTTTACTTTCTCTTGCAGCGTTAATTGGCGTTGGTACGCTTTATTACTTCGCTATTATTCCCGCTTGGTTGTGTATTATTTTAGCGGCAATTGCTGCGTCAATTTCCCATGAATTAGAACACGATCTTATTCATAAACAATATTTTAGTAATCAGCCTTTTTTACATAACTTTATGATGCTCACCGTTTGGTTGATGCGACCAAACACTATTAGTCCATGGTATCGCCGCAAGATGCATTTACATCATCATAAAACCTCGGGCACTGAACAAGATCTTGAAGAGCGTTTAGTCGGCAACGGCATTAAAAATCCTTTTTTACGCGCATTAGTAATTGTTGATGGCTTGCTTGGTTTACTCATTAACACAAAGCGTTTTAGCAAAGAAATTAAAGACTTTAGCTTTTTTAAAGTATTTAATGCTGGGTTCCCAGTAACTACTGCGTATTTTGCAGTTTTATACTCCGTTATTATTTTTCACTTAGTTAATCTATTTGTACCACTTGAAGCTAACTCACCGGTTTTACTATTAGATGTGATGACGGTGTTTGAGTTTTTAATGGTGGTGTTAATTGTGCCCAATATTGTGCGCTCAAGCTCGCTAAATTTTGTGACTTCATCAATGCATTACTACGGTGGCGTGAACAATATGCTGGAGCAAACCCATGTAATAACCAGCCGCTTATTTGCGCCGTTTAATTTGTTTTGCTTTAACTTTGGCCATACCCATACAATTCATCACTTTGTGCCGAATCAGCCATTTTATTTGCGCCAGATGATTAGTAAGAAAGTGCTTGAGGTAATGCAAAAACACGGTGTTCGCTTTAATGATTTTGCTAGTATTAAACAGGCAAACCGCTATCAATCTTCTTAATACCTATGTAATAATTATTCATTGACCTCAAGTTTGGTTAAGGTTTTAAAGTCGTTATCTAACTCACTATTTAGGTAACGACTATGAACCTTAATCAAATCACTTTACCTGTCTCTGACATCGAAAAAGCAAATCAATTTTACTTGACTATGGGCTTTACACAAATTGTAAAAACGGATCATTACTCACGTTTTGAATGCGCTAATAAAGCCACGTTTTCATTAGTACTTGCTGATAATGCTGTAACTAATAGTGCCGTTATCTACTTTGAATGTGATGATTTAAACCAGTGGGTAAAATCTCTAAAAGCCAAAGGTATTAAATTTGATACTGAGATTATTGAACAGCGCTATTTATGGCATGAGGCTAAACTGACAGACCCATCAGGAAACAAGATCAAGTTGTATTGGGCGGGTGAAAATAGATTAAACCCGCCATGGCGAGTAGATATAAGCGCTGAACTAGAGTGAGCTAAATTGACAATACGCACGTATAAAAAAGTTTTGGTGATTAATGCAGTTTAATGATAGTGATACATCACGAATAATTGAAATGGCGTGGGAGGACCGCACGCCATTTGAGGCCATAGAACATCTTTATGGATTAAATTACTCCCAGCTAGTTAATTTTATGCGAAGTAATGTATCTGTAGGCTCATTTAAAGTTTGGCGTAAACGCCATACAGGACGAATAACAAAACATCTCAAATTACGTGATCCCGCCGTTGGGCGAAGTCACTGTAAGACGCAATATAAAAATCGTTAATCCGGTCTAATTTATTTGTTGCTAAAATGCAGTATTGCTGTGTTTTTGGCAATTTTTAACGTAGAGTTTTAAACATTAAAAAATAAATTATTTAAGGATTATTATGCAAATCACAGGGCGTTGTCATTGTGGGGAAGTAACTTACACTGCAGAGGTAGATGAAACTAAAGTAATAAACTGTCATTGTACAGATTGCCAAATCATGGCTAGTGCGCCTTTTCGTACGGTAGTGATGTCGCAGCCTAATAGAGTAACTTTTACCGCTGCTGCACCTAAAGAATATATAAAAACTGCACAGAGCGGCAATAAACGTGCACAGGGTTTTTGTGGCAATTGTGGTACGTCGTTATATGCAACTTCAGTCGGTGAGGGCGATAAAGTGTATGGCTTACGTATGGGCGCAGTCGAGCAGCGCGAGCAACTAATCCCTAAAGCGCAAATATGGTGTCGTTCGAGCCCCTCTTGGTTGAAAGAGTTAAATGCAATTAAGGGTTTTGAAACAGTCCCGCCAAATAAATAATTGAAAGAAAACTAGTCGTTTCGCTGTCTACTTAAAAGAGATATTTTGGGAGACAGCTAATGTGTAGTTCAGTAAAATCAAACCGGACTGTTAAGAAGTCACAATTTAAATTCGATAATGAGTTGAGCGCAGAGCAACGTTTACGTTTTGCTGCTAAAGCAAATTTAGCGCAGGCACGTCTTGAGGAAAGAAAAGAGGCTAAAAAAGAGGTGGGCTGCTAAGCAACATGTTCAGCAACCCAAAAAGCAGACTTTACTAAGTTGGCTTAAGCATCTTTTTTTAAAGTAATATTGCGACCACCTAGATAGCCGAATAGCGCACAGCCTAAACTTGCTATGGCACATAACCACAAAGTAGATGCCCAGCTATTAAAGTAAGCATGCAATGCACCTGCTAGCATCGGCCCTGTTGCTGCAATTAAATAACCAATACATTGTGCCATGGCTGAAAGCGATGCTGCTTGACGGCTGTTATGTGTGCGTAAGCTCACAAACGACAAACCTAAAATAAAACAGGCACCTGAGCAAAAGCCTAAGGTAATTGACCAAAACAAAGCTAACCCAGGCATAAATAGCAAACCAAATGAACACAGTGCGCCAATTAGGGCGAGTGAGCTGGTTAAAACTCGTTGATCTTTTAATCTCGCTAATAACGGGATCAATACAATGCCAGGGATTGCTGAGGCCGCCTGAAATGCCCCTTGCATAGCGCCTGCTTTAACGGGCGATATGCCACCTTCAATTAAAATACTGGGTAGCCATGCGACCATAATATAAGTGAAAAATGAATTAAGCCCCAATAGCAGAGTAATTTGCCATGCGAGAGATTGTTTCCATACATTAGCTTGTACGGGAGGTGGGGTTAACTCTTTCACTGGCATTGTGTGGTATTTAAGTTGTGGCAACCAAAGAGTAATACTGAGTAAAGTAAATAAACCATAACTTGCAAGTGCTAGCTGCCAGCCTAAATTATGCCACTCACTGAGTGGTAGTACGATAGCAGAGTAAGCACCGCCAAAAATAGCCATCGCCAATACATAGGCAGAGGTCATAACAGCGATTTTATGCGGGAAGTCGCGCTTTATTAAGCTCGGAAGTAGGACGTTACCTATAGCGATACCCACACCAATAACAGCGGTGCCTAAATACAACAAAGGCACGCTGGTGATGAGTCGAGAAGCCAGCCCCGCACCAATAAGTATTAGGGCAATAAAAAGGGCGACTTCAAGTCCGAGCTTTTTAGCAAGTAAATTAGCCAGCGGTGAGGCTAATGCAAAAGCTATTAAAGGTAAGGTAGTCAACATTCCAGCCTGAGAAGGAGACAAGCTAAAAGAGGCAATAATCTCCTCGAGTACAGGAGCGATACCAGTCACTGGCGCACGTAAATTAACAGCAATAAAGAAAACGCCGAGAATGAGAATAATAGAAGAAAAAGCAGTCCGCTTAGTTGGGGTAGAATACAAAACTAAATCACCAAATTGATGGAAAGTGATTTAATTATACCCGAAGGGTAATAGCGTTGATATTAAATTGACTACTCATTAGCCTTTAATTTTGAATAACTTATTCTTAACAATTTAAATAAAAGCTAGCGCCTTTAAAAAAAATTAACCCCACTTTTTCAAGTCATCCGTTTATAGCTGTAGTAATCCAAATTTGATTTAAAAAGGTGACTTATGAATAACGTTTTTCATGATTATGGCAATAACAAACAAATGAGTCTTACGGTGCTAAGTCTTGCCGTTTTAGTTGTTTTAACTGGCTGTAAGCAAGCACCACAAAACTCAGTAAAAGAGCAAGCAGATGAAGTTGAAATTACGCAAAGTAAAGCCCGCAGTGAACAGGTGTTAGTTGCACAAGAGCAGATGCAAAAAACACAGCGGTTACATGCTGTAAGTTACGAAGCAATGCCGCAAGGGATGATACACACAAACGCCAGCATTAGTTTAATGCCGCCGATGTCTCGCCCAACTGCAGATGATGCTGTATTCATTACAGAGCAAGATCGTGAAAACTATTTAAAATCACAGCAGAACCCTGTTAAGCAAACAGCCTCTGAGCCGGTATCTACTTTTTCAATTGATGTTGACACGGGCAGTTACAGTAATACCCGTAGGATGTTGAATATGGGTAAGCTACCGCCTGTTGATGCCCTGCGCGAAGAAGCCTTTATAAACTATTTTGATTATGACTACAGTGCGCCCGAGACTATTAACTCACCCTTTAAGGTACATACTGAGGTGGCAACGGCGCCTTGGAATGAGCATCGGCAATTAGTAAAAATTGGCATTAAAGGGTTTGAAATTGAAAAAGCAGATTTAAAAGCGGCGAATTTAGTATTTTTACTGGATGTATCTGGCTCTATGAATGCCGCAAATAAGCTACCCTTATTAAAAACCAGCTTAACCATGTTAACTAAACAATTAGATGAAAATGATTCCGTTGCTATTGTTGTGTATGCTGGTGCCGCAGGCGTGGTATTACCAGCAACTAAAGGCAATGATCAACATGTTATCAGTGCTGCGTTAGATAAACTGGCTGCGGGCGGTTCAACAAATGGCGAGCAAGGCATTGAGCTGGCTTATCAAATAGCACAGCAAAACTTTAAAAAAGGTGGTATCAATCGGGTGATTTTAGCCACTGACGGCGATTTTAATGTTGGGATGCAATCGGTTGATAAACTCAAAGAGTTGGTGGCAGCAAAACGTAAAACGGGCGTTGCTTTGACTACGCTTGGTTTTGGCCAAGGTAATTATAATGATGGCTTAATGGAGCAACTCGCTAATATTGGCAACGGTCAACATGCCTATATTGATAACATTAACGAAGCACGCAAAGTGCTGGTTGATGAGCTTAGTAGTACCATGCAAATTATTGCCAAAGATGTAAAAATTCAGGTGGAGTTTAACCCTCAACAGGTCGCAGAATATCGTTTAATTGGTTATCAAAATCGCGTACTCGCTAATGAAGATTTTAATAACGATAAGGTCGATGCTGCAGAGTTGGGGGCGGGCCACACAGTCACAGCGCTGTATGAGATTACGCTAGCAAACTCCGAGCATAAACAAATAGATGAACTGCGCTACCAATCTAATCAAGATAAAAAACCGCTTGCCAGCAATGAACTTGCCTTTGTAAAAGTGCGCTACAAACAGCCAGACACAGAGCAAAGTGAGTTGCTTACTCAAGCAATTAGCAGCGATAAAATACAGCCGTTATCGCAGGCAAGCTTTGACTTTAAATTTGCCGCGGCAGTCGCTGGGTTTGCGCAGTTATTAAAAGGTGCAAAATATACGGGGGACTGGCAGTATGAAGATTGCGCTAAATTGGCAACCGCTAACAAAGGCATAGACACATTTGGTTATCGCAGTGAGTTTGTGCAACTCGTTAATAATGCTGCGGCATTGTGATTTAAGTAGCGGCACGGTGATTTAAGTAAAGGACGTTATGACAGAACTAATTGATGAGCAATTAATGTTGAGTTATGGACAAGGCGATGTACAGGCTTTTACCCAGCTGTACCTGCGCCATAAAAATAGCTTATATCGTTATTTTTTACGCCAATGCGCTAACCCGCAAGTGGCTGAAGAGCTCTATCAAGAAGTATGGAATAAGCTAATAAAAGCGCGCTCGCAGTATCAAGTGAGCGCCAAATTTACTACCTGGTTGTATCGTATTGCGCATAATGAATTGATTGATTATTACCGCCGCGCTGGTACGCAAAGTAAATGGTTAGACGCCGATAATCAAGATCTTGAAACTGCCGAATTTGCTGATCATAACAGTCAATCAGATACTGAAAAACTTGATCAGGCCCAGCAAGCTAAGCAGCTAAAAGAGTGTTTAGCGCAATTACCCCGAGAGCAAAAAGAAGCGTTTTTACTCAAACACGAAGCTGACTTTACTCTCAAAGAAATTGCCGAATTAGTGGTAGAAACAACTGAAAATATCAAAAGTCGCATCCGTTACGCTGTAGCCAAGCTAAAGCATTGTATCAATTATAAATTGGAGACTAGCAATGAGCGATAAGTTAACCCGTCATGATATTGCTTCACTTTATAAACGGGGTGCAACGGAGCAGCCAAGTTCACAACTTGATGAGCAAATACTAAAACGCGCAGCAGATGACGTTACAGCTAATAAAGTAACTCCAATCACAAAACCTAAGCGCTTTTATCAAACCTGGTATGGGCAATTATCGACAGCAGCATCACTGGTATTAGTGGCAGTTTTATATGTGCAAAATACCGCACAGTATTTTAAGTCGCCTGAGGCTATGAATGAGCTGCAAACTTTAAGCGATGAGCAAAGCGCTACAGCACCAGAGGCTGTGCTTGAAATGATGCAAAGTGAAGCGCAATACCAAGATCAACAAGCGCAAGAGCAGGCTCAAATGATGCAATTAAAACAAACCCAGCAGCGTCAACAATCTGAAAAAATGGCTGACAGGCAATTTGTCGCACCAAGCATGGCAGCTAAAAGTGAGCTGTTATTAGAGCTCGAAGTTATCACCGCAGAGGTGGCAAATACATTTAGGCACATAGATACACTCATTGCTGATGGCAATACCACAGCTGCGAAAGCACAGCTTAGTGAATTATTAGCAGCGCACCCTGAACTCAAGGTGCACTTAACTGAGCAATATAAACGACTGCTTGAGCAAGCCAATTAACAGCCAGAACCCATTACCAAGCGTAACTTGCTGAGAACATTACATTACGCGGGCGCCCCGGAAAATAACGGTCGCCGGTAAAGCTGGTGTAATCGGCGCGTTCGGCATAAGCGGTATCAAATAGATTATTAATTCGTGCTGTGAGCTTTAGTTGCTCAGTTAGCTGCCAAGCGCCACGTAAGTTAATTAAATTATGGCCTGCGTAGCTGTGTAGGTTTTCAGGGTCGGTAAAATAATCACTAATATGATGCCATTCTAAAGCAACTAGGGTGTTATTACTTACTTGCCAGTTAGCTTGTAGATTGGCGATATTACGCGGCGCCGTGTCTATATCGTTACCGTTAATGTTCACCCCAGATAAAACTTGGTCATAGTCGTATGTGTGTACCGCATGGCTTGCAGCAAGGGCAAGCTTTATTGACTGAGTGAGTTGATAATCAAGCTCAACTTCAATACCGCGGTGTTTGGTTTGCCCGTCATTAATGGTAAAAAAGTCACTATCTCGAAAAATCACATTTTGTTTATTCATTGCATATGCTGAGAAAACATAATGCAGTTGTTGGAGCTGGCCTTTAAAGCCCAGCTCTACATTGTCTGCAGTTTCAGATTCAAGGTCAGCCACTTGCTGCTCGCGTTGTAATTGGTATAACTCCGCTGCTTGCGGTGCACGGTAGCCTTTGGATAAGTTTGCATATAAATAATTATCAGCACTTAATTGGTAACTCAGGCCTAATTTAGGAGAAGTATTGGTAAAGGTATTTTCGCTACTGGGTGGGCGAGAGTAACGACAACCACCAAAGCTGCACGCGTTGCCATTCTCGTCAGTGCGACCAGCAAGCATATTATTACTGTAGTCATAATTGAGTTGTTCAAATCGAGCGCCAAGGCTAATACTAAGCGCTTGCCATTGCCAATCAAGGCTAATAAAAGGCGCTAGTAGTGTGCTGGTTACATCGTAATCGTAATGCTTACCTTGTGGTACTGTAGCGACTAAAAATGCTGAACCTTGAGTTGGTTGGTCTTGATATTGTAAGAAATCAGCACGGGTGTATTCGCCGTCTAGGCCTAAGTTAATAGTCAGTTCATTCGCGTAAGCATGTTGCCAAAGTGACTGAATACCAAAGCCATTTTGGCTATTCTCTTCAAGCGGTGTACCCGGTAAAAAGTGCTTAAAAAAGGTCATGCTTTGATTGCGTACATAGGGGGTAATGGTGAGCGTATCTTTTGCTGTTTGCCACTGCACCTTTGACCAAAGCCTAAACGAGCGGGCTTTTCTAAATGCATCAGGGTCAAAATTTTGTTGGGCTATTTCATCATCTTTATAACTTTCAAAGCCTTCGATAAACCCTGCGGTTTGTTGATCAAGGTTGGTATAGCTTAGCCCTGTTGTAATTGATAGTTCGTCGTTGGTGTAGCGGTGACGTAGATTTAATTTCTCTTGGTCGACGCTTTCATCATCACGATAACCCGTATCACGCGTCACGCTGGCATTAATTCCAATGCCTTGCTCGTCTAAGTCTTTCCCGCTGCGCAATTTAAATCGACTATAGCCGTACGACCCTAAATCAAGGCCGAGTAAGTGCTTATCATAGGTGGTGTCTGGGGTGATAACATTAATAACCCCGTGTACAGCATTTGAGCCATAAAGCGCAGAGCCTGGGCCTTTTAACACTTCAACGCGCTCGGCCATCTCTGTGTGGGCTTCAAATAGCTCGTTAATATTACAAAAGCCTGCGGCGCGCAGTGGAATACCGTCTTCAGCTGTTAATATACCGCCACAGGCACCCGCCCCAGAAAGCACCGCAGAGCGCAATGCGGGCAAATATTCTTGACCATTCCCGTGTTGAACATTGGCACCCGCAATTTGTTTCAAAACTTGCTCGATATGAGTTGGGGCAATTAAATCCAACTGCTCTTTAGTTATGCTGCTGATCACCAGAGGTAGCGGATCGGCGCTAACGTCAACCCGAGACGCGGTGGTAGTAATGCGTTCAATGTCGTTTTGTGCAGCGAAAGCGTTAAAGGCTGTCGGTGTGAGCAGCGCCAGACAGAGGAATCGAGAAAGCATGAATGCCCTTTATCTAAGATATTTCAAAAGGGCAGGATATAACCTTTTTTAGAAATTCTAAAGCTTTAGCTTAAAGCCTAGTTCAGTGTGCTTTAATATTTTGGCTTATATTGTTTTAAAACTAATGCGCCAACTAAAAGCATCAGCAAGCTAAATAAGCTACCACCACCACTACTACCGTCTTTATGATTAACATTGGCTATTTTGTCTTCTTTAAATAATAAAAAAGTTCTCACGCCGTTACTTTAAGGTAATTTGGGTTGTTAAACTAGCTTGCTGAATAAATTCCTCATCGTGGCTGACTAATATAAAGCTGCCGGTAAAATCAGCCAGATTTTGTGCAAGGTGTTGTTTGTTATCAAGGTCTAAATGGTTATCGGGTTCATCGAGTAACAATAGAGAATCCGCGGCATTTTGTGCGGCAATGAGCATGGCTAATTGCATTTTCTCTCCGCCGCTAAGTTGGTTTATTGGCCTGTATACATCATCGCCTTTGAAACCAATATTCGCCAGTAGGTGGCGGAGTGTTTGCAGCTCAAGTTCGCAATGTACCTCTAGTGCCTTAACTAAGCTGTCTGTGGCGGTTAAAAATGAGCAGTGCTGGTCAATATAAAGCACCTTGCTGTTAAGTTGAATTGCCGTTGCTGTGGATGACTTTGTAGATTCGCTGATCATTCTTAGTAGCGTTGATTTACCCGAGCCATTAGCCCCTGCAATATGTAATTTATCGCCACTGTTAATTTGTAAGGTCACTGGGTTTTTACTACAACCACAAGGTAGGCCAAGTTTATCAATAAACAGTAAGCGTTTATTGCTGGTGGGTTGGTTGAACTTTAACTTTCGTTCAATGCTTTCAAGGAGTTGCTGTTTTAGCTGTTGTTGTTTTTTGGCTAACGCATCAAGCTTTGCTGAGGCTAAACGCTCATTTGCGCCTTTACTTGCTTGCGCACTGTTTTTGTTAAAATCTAACATGACTTTAGGTTGGCTAGCACTGCGGCGGTGCTTATTACCTTGTGCAGCGCGTTGTTGTGCTTTTTCATGGTTAACTTGAGTTTGCTGTTGATGTTTTTTTTGCTCTTTTGCTAAGTGATTTATTTGTTTCGTAAGCGCGGTTTGTTGCAGTAATTTTTGCTGGCAAAAATGCTGATAGTTACCGGTTTCGTAATGAATGCCATGACTGTTTAACTCAATGATAGCACTGCAGTGATCAAGTAATTGGCGATCATGGCTAACAACAACGACTGGCCCTTTAAATACATGTAATTGTGTTATTAACCATTGTTTTGCTGCTTGATCTAAATGATTGCTTGGTTCATCTAAAATCAGTAAGTCTGGCTGTGCTTGAAGGGCACAATAAAGTGTTAAACATCGCTGCTGCCCAGGGCTTAAATGGCTTATTGGTGTTGTCAGTGGTGCTTCAATAGCTAAGTTTAATAGCTGTTGTTGATAATTTTTCTCACATAACCAATCGTCGCCTACCAACGCAAAATCAGCCTCAGCACTACTCCCTAAGGTTATACGTGCAATGGCCGCCAACTTTTGATCGATTCCTAACTGTTGGGCAATGGTGTGTGAGGAGTCTTGCAAATAACGATCACTCAATTGCTGTTGTGACACGACTAACCGTGTACCACTAAATTCAACATTTCCCGTACTAGGTTGTTGTTGGTTTGCTAATATACTCACCAATATTGATTTTCCGCTGCCATTAGCGCCGATAATCGCGGTGAGTTTTTTGTGAATTGAAAAGTTAAGCTGTTTAAATTGTACATAACCATCAGGGTGTTGATAGCTTAAATTATGAACGTGTAAAGTATGCATAATGCCTCTGGAGTGTGCAGGGCATGGTGCGCAAAGCAATAATAATTATATTGTGATAGGTCGAAATATGACGAATTTTGCGCCCACTAACCCTGTAAATTCAAATAAAAAAACGAATTTCAACAGGTGTTAGTTATTCATTAATGCGCAAACTCCATTAGGTAAGTGCTGCTATTTTAAACAAACCTTAAAGTGTTTGTCACTTACTTTTTATTTAGCCATTTGTCCATGGCGATATCATATGCTTGGGTTATTTTAGTTTTAGGGCAATCTTTGCTACCCGTGATGTAACTATCGGGCAAATCATTTTTAGGCATCGAGCCACCACCAATAAATACTTTTTTAAAGCACTTATCACCAATACGATACGTGATGAATTGCATGTTTTGTTGCTCAATTTTTAAAATAGGTTGCCCAGGCTTAGCGTGATCTTCAGGAACGCTGATTCTATCGGGGTTTTCTGGGTTTAGCGATGTTAAATGTGATGATGAATACGAACTTTGATACTGCATTTTTATATTTTTTAAACCTTTATTGAGGTCTATTTTTTTGAACTCTTTAGCAGGAGTTATTGCTTTGTGTTTGGTAGCGGTAACCTTTGCTTTTACTTTATTTTTTATAGGCTTTTTAGGTGCCTTTGCTTTTACTTTATTTTTTAAAGGTTGTTTATTTGCTGGTATTGAGGCTGCAATAGCCGGACTGCTTTGTTTTTTTACTGTGGTTTCAGCCAGTTTAGAAGTTGGTTCTACCTGACTGGGCATGCTGACTACATAGACTTTCATTGCTGCCTTTTGGGCACTAGGCATAGTGGCTGTTTTACAGTTTATTAATACTGTGAAGATAACCGCATGGATAATCACTGAAATTATGAGAGGCCAACACCATTTTGCCACAATAAATGTTCCTTATAAGATGATTTCATATGACCCTAAAACCAGTAAAAAGTGCCAAATAATTTATATGTGAGTGTTTACTACTCTCACTGTGCTTACATTCTTTACATTTGAGTTAATTTTTTATTCAGCTTAACTCACTAAACTTAAAAGAAAGTAAAACACTGAGATTAAAATTATGAAAAAAACAATTGTACTTTGCGTGATGGCATTCGGGTTGGTATTACTACCTCTTGAAAGTAAAGCAGGTAATAAACATGACAGAGATAGGTATGAACACAAATACGACAAGAAGCATCAATTTATAAAGCATAAAAAAGCGAAAAAATATGATAAGTCTACTGATGTCTTTTATAAGTTACCTTCAGGGCTATACAAAAAAGTAACGTATTCTCACCGCACTCCAGCGGCAAAGCCGAGGAAGTATCGTAAAGGTGATAAGTTAAACAAGGAAATGTACCGCCGTGGCAGGGTGTTAAAGCACGATAAACGCAATGGTGTTGTGGTACTTGAAATAGACAGACGAATCTATCACCTAATGCACGATAGCCGTAAAATACTCGCAATAATAATGCGTTAATACTTTCAGTCAAAAGATTTCATTGCTGATTCATTTGTAGTTGCTATGCTAAAAGCGTTTGTTTTTAATTTACAAAACTACAAGGATTGATGTGTGTTCATATTATTAGCTGGCATTACGGTTATGTTGTTTATCGCGAGTATTTTACCGCTTTCATATAGTCAACACTTTGCTGTAAGAGGCGCAGACTTCATTCGGTTACAGGTATTTTACGGGGCTGTGATTAGCCTTGTGTGCGCTTGTATTACTGCAATAATTTATAAAGAAATGCCAACTACTTTTTTTATCGTAGTCGGGGTGAGCTCGCTCGTTATAGTAATGCAGGGGTGGTGGATATTTCCATATACTAGGCTTGCTAACAAAGAAGTTAAAAGTAGTGACAAGGATGCAGCTCATAGTGTGCGAATAATGAGTGCAAATGTTTTGATGTCTAACCACAATAGTGACGATTTAATTGCGTTGGTTAAACAGCATAAACCTGACTTACTCGTTACCTTAGAAAGTGATAGCTGGTGGCAAGAACAATTAACTGAGCTGCATGATGATTACCCTTACCGTATTGCATGCCCAAAAGACAATCGTTATGGCATGCATATATTTAGTAAATATAAGATCATTCAACATAAAATCTGTGAATTAGTGTCGGCAGATATTCCGTCGATCCACATCTTATTTGAAAATGCAGATGGCCTGATCATACAAGGTCACTTTATTCACCCCGAGCCGCCAAGTCCCACGGAAAAGGAAACGTCTCGCACGCGAGATAGCGAACTAATTATGGTGGCAAAAGCAGTTAAAGAGCCCATAAGACCAGTGATTGTTGCAGGTGATTTAAATGATGTTGCATGGTCGCGCACGACACAATTATTTATGAAGCTCAGTGGCTTTTTAGATCCACGCAAAGGAAGGGGCTTTTTTAATACTTTTCATGCCGATTACTTCTTTATGCGTTGGCCACTGGATCATTTGTTTCACAGTACTGGCTTTACCGTTAAGCGTATTAAGCGCTTAGCTAAATATGGATCAGATCATTTTGCGCTATTAACTGAGTTGGTGTATCAAAATGCTGAGCAAGAATCGCAATTAGATAAAGATGAAAATACTTTAGAGGTTGCTGAAAAGCTAAAAATGGATGAAGTCGATAAACAACAAGTACCGACCTTCAAAAATAAAAAGGGCCAATAAAGGCCCTTCGATTTTTAAAAGGTTTCTAAAATAAATATAAAATTAGCTGTTGATCATAATTGTTTTGATATTCACAAATTCGCGAATACCAAAACCACCGTGCTCACGTCCGTAGCCACTGTCTTTTACACCACCAAAAGGTAAGTTTGGTTGTGCTAAGCCATACCCATTGATATTTATCATGCCTGTATCAAAGTGTTTTTTGGCAAGCTCTATGGCTTTCTTTTCATCTTTTGAGAAAATGCCGCCACCTAAGCCATAGCGAGAGTCATTAGCTATGCGCATCGCATCTTCGTTGTCTTTGGCTTTTATCAGTGAAGCTACAGGGCCAAATAGTTCATCATCATAAGCAGGCATGCCAGGTGATAAGTTTTCAAGCAGTGTCGCAGGATAATAAAAACCAGTTTGATCTGGGATTTCGCCACCAAGGACTATTTTAGCGCCAGCACCAACAGACTCTTGAACTTGCTGATGAATTTTGTCTCTTAAATCTTCTCGAGCCATTGGGCCTAGGTCAGAGTTTTCATCCATCGGATCGCCAAGTTGTAAGCCTTTAAATTGCTCGGCAATACCTGCTTTAAAGTCATCATATAGCGAGTCAACCACAACATAACGTTTTGCCGATACACATGTTTGACCGTTATTAATCATACGACCTTGCACACATGTTTTAATCGCAAGCTCTAAATCTGCATCATCGAGTACTAAGTAAGCATCATTACTACCTAGTTCAAGTACTGTTTTTTTCACATGCTTACCAGCTGCTTCAGCCACTTTTTTACCTGTGCCATCGCTACCAGTAAACGTTACACCGCGAATTGCCTTATGGCTGATAAGTTCGCTGGCGGTTTTACCATCAATAAGCAAGTTTTTAAACACATGGCTTGGGAAGCCTGCTTCAATAAACATCGCTTCTATTTTTTCAGCCATACCAAATACATTGCCGGCATGTTTTAGTACAGCTGTATTGCCTGCCATTACATTGGTCACTGCATAACGTATAACTTGATAAAGCGGAAAGTTCCAAGGTTGAATACCCAGTAGTACACCCGTAGGCTGATAGCTAATCAGTGCTCGACCATTTTGCATTGGACGCTCTTCATCAGCGAGTTGTGTTTGCCCATGTTCGGCACTGTAACGGCATATTGCAGCACACAGTTCGACTTCTTGCAGGCCTTGTTCATACAGTTTACCCATCTCTAGGGTCATTAAAGTGGCAAGGGATTTTTTTTTGTTGTTCAAAAACATGAGCAAGTTGGTTCAAATGTTTTGCTCGCTCAGTCAATGAAACGTGACGCCATTGCAAAAAAGCCTCATGGCTTTTATCTATCTCATTTTTTGCTTGTTTTAAGTCAAGCAAGGTATAGTCTTCTATAGCTTGCTCTGTCGCAGGGTTGATTGTCGTTACTGTGTTTGTCATCTTTATCTCCTTACAAATAATATTAAATAAGGAGTGTGCAAGGCTAACACCAATTCTTGGTCAGACAATGAATTAGGTTTTAACATATTGCTGTGCATTGATTTTTTTATAAAATAAATAGCTTTAATTGTGTTGTGGTTTTAGGTTGGTGCAAGTAATTAATGCAAATGGATGAAAAACTTACAAGGATTCTCACATGCAAACACTTTTTAATACTGAGTTATCACTTATTCAAGCCCCAATGGCGGGTGTACAAAACTATCGCTTAGCTGCGGCAGTTTGTAATAGTGGTGGTTTAGGTTCATTACCTTGCGCTATGTTGTCAAAAGAGCAGCTGCTAAGTGAAATTACAAAACTATCCCAGGCCACAGATAAACCTTACAACCTAAACTTTTTTTGTCATAAACCAATACGTTATACGCAACAACAAAAACGCCAATGGCATGCATTACTCGCCCCTTATTTTAAAGAGCTAAAAGTCGACGAATCTAGCTTGGGTATGACGGCAACACGTCAGCCAATTAATGCTGAGATAGTAGAGCTTATTGCGCCTTTTAAGCCGCCAGTGGTGAGTTTTCATTTTGGCTTACCAACGACTGACATTGTAGAAAAAATTAAAAGCTGGGGTGGTAAGGTTATTTCCAGTGCAACCACTGTGGATGAGGCTAAATGGCTTGAAGCTAACGGTGCTGATGCAGTTATTGCCCAAGGCCTTGAGGCGGGCGGCCATAGAGGTCACTTTTTATCAATGGATTTAAAGTTGCAACAATCAACAGCGGTACTCGTTGAGCAATGTATTGGTGGGCTGAATATACCAGTGATCGCCGCAGGCGGCATTGCCACGGCAGAAGATGTTAAGCAAATGCTTGCTCTTGGCGCTGCAATGGTGCAAGTAGGAAGTGCGTATTTATTATGCCAAGAGGCGACAACTTCAGCGTTACATCGACAGGCTATTTTAAAACAAAGTGTAAATAGTACTGCGCTCACAACTATTTTTTCTGGGCGAGCGGCGAGGGGAATTGAAAACCGTATTATGCGTGAACTGGGTACTTTACCACTTCAAGCCCCAGCATTTCCATTTGCGAGTATTGCATTAGGAGCCTTACGAACACGCTCTGAAGCGCTAGGGAAAAGTGATTTTTCACCGTTATGGTGCGGGCAAAAATACATTGCAAGAGATGGAATTAGCGCAAAAAACATTACTAAGGAGTTAATGGCAATCGATGCATGAATTATCTGAACTTCAGTTAGGCGATAGTTATACCACCTTGGCAAAGGCTATCCTTGCACAGTGTAACAAGCAGTTTGCGGTTACCATATTTGAACGAGGTGAGGTTTTACTTCAGCAAGGTCAAAAACAGCAGTTTGGCTATTTAGTCTTAGATGGGGTGTTAGCTGCATTTCATAACTCAGATAACGGCGAAAAAAAGTGCAAGGAGTTCTATTTTAAAGATGAATTTGTACTGTTATTTGGTAACTGGCTCACTAAAACGCCTGCGCTATATCAAATTAAAGTGATAAAGTCTGCGCGGCTTATAGCTGTGCCATTAACTAAAATTGAACAACCAGACTGGTATGAGCTAAAGCTGCAATTGGTATCACAGCAATTATTATTTAAAGAAGCGAAAGAAGCATTTTTGCTATTAAACACACCTGAGCAGCGCTATCGTTATTTGTTGGCACAAAAGCCACATTGGCTGGCGCAGCTAACCCTGACTGAAGTAGCGATGTATATCGGTGTTTCACCTATTTCTTTATCGCGAATTCGTAAACGTCTTAACTTAAGTTAAGGCAACACTTGATTCAGTAAATTAGACTGCTGTTTTTCAGGAGTCAGTATGTTTTTACTATCACAATGTTTGGTCGGTGTTGCTACGCTGCTAGATTTAGCGTCATTTCAATTTAAATCTAGGCGATTAATTTTACTGTGTTTGTTTGGCTCGGTTTTATTGACTGCTTGGCACTTTTTTTTATTGGGGCAACAAAGTGCTGGTTGGCTAATGCTCATTGCAGCCACACGGTACTTATATTGTGTTTTTGCAAGACAACGTTTGATGATGTTGTGTTTTATTTTATTAAGTGTAATTGCGGTTTTGTTAACGTGGCATAGTTGGTTAAGTGGAATTGCTTTAGCCGCTACACTTATTCAAACTGTGGCGTCGTTTCAATCTCAAGATCTTAAACTACGTTCCATGATGCTCGTAGGTACGAGCATGTGGATTGCGCACAATATAATGGTCGTATCGCCGATAGCCGTAGTAATGGAATGCTTATTTTTAACCAGTAATATAGTTGGTTTATATCGATTTTATCGTGATAAACCATTCCTTACTAAAGCTGCTTAGCTATTTCTTTTAGCAGGTAAGTTTCTCTAATGATAGATAGCCCTTGTTTGTCACTATTGGCCATTGTGCGTTCATTATGAGCAATGGCTTCATGTATGTTTACCCATTTGGCTTGCATACCATTTTGCTGTTCGTAATGCTCTAATTGAGCTTGACCGAGCTGTTCGTCAATATCGCAAAAATAGCAATACGATTTAATATGAATAACAGCAAAGTTATCTTTATACCAAGGGCGGTATTCTTCATAAAGGCCAAACTCACCCGTAACTTTTATATTTTGCGCACCAGTTTCTTCTTGTAGTTCACGAAGCAAACCTTGTTCAATGCTTTCACCTTCGTCAACCCCGCCACCAGGAAGGCTATAGTCTTCATAGCGCTGTGTATACATAAGCAACAACCTATTGCCTTTTAAAGCGATAGCGCGACTTGTAATTCGTGTAAATTGACTCGGATTATCGGCGTTAATACTAGGATGAATATTGGTTTTGAGAAGGTGCATATAATTACAAGCAAAATTAATTTATAAAATTATACCGTAAAACTGATCTAAATTAACTTTGCTTGCGTAAATCTTAAGTTAATAATCGATTTCATAGAATAAGCATGTATTTAATATGTTAGGCTGGTCGATAATAAAAAGCATAGGGATTTATCATGTTAAACATTCTTTTAGTCGATGATGACAGCGAGTTTAGTGATGTTGTATGTCATATCGTCGAATTCTTAGGCCACAATATAGACACTGCAGCTAATCTGGCAGAAGCTCAAGAGTGGTTTGTGAATAATACTTTTGATCATGTGTTTTTAGATTTTATGCTGCCTGATGGTAGTGGTTTGCATTTAGTTGAGCATTTAGAAAGTATTGGGCAAACGCCTAAAATCACGTTAATTTCAGGGCATCCATCAGTAAAAGGCAAATTAGCTGAAATGTGTGCACCTAATGTCGGTCACTTAGTTAAGCCATTGCAACGTGAAGACATTGAACGTGTTTTAAACCCTAAGAAAAACACCGCAAAGAAAAAGTCAAAACCAAGTGTCAATAAGTACTTTGGTACCCTAATCGGTGAATCTCCAGTAATGCAGCAGTTGTATACCATGATTGAACGCGTCGCGAATACCAACGCAAACGTGATGTTAATGGGTGAAAGTGGTGCGGGTAAAGAAGTGGTTGCTCAAGCGATTCATAATGCCAGTCAGTGCGAAGGCCCACTTGTTGCTACTAACTGCGGTGCGTTATCAAAAGAATTAATTGGCAGTGAATTATTCGGCCATGAGAAAGGTGCTTTTACAGGCGCTATAGCCCGTAAAGAAGGTGTGTTTGAGCAAGCAGCCACAGGGACTTTATTTTTAGATGAAGTAACTGAGATGCCCATTGATATGCAACCTAATTTATTACGTGTGTTAGAGAGCAAAAAAGTAACCCGCGTGGGTGGTAATAAAGAGTTACCAGTCAACTGCAGAGTTATCTCAGCAACAAACCGTTCGCTGACTGACTTAGCACAAAATAATATTATTCGTGAGGATATATATTTTCGTTTAGCGGTTTTTCCGATTGATATTCCAGCATTACGTGAACGAAAAGAAGATATTCCGTTGTTAGCTAAAGCATTTTTAGAGCAGCTTAATGACGAAAATAATACAGACTTTAAATGGCAAGCAAACCAATTGAAAGAGCTCGAAAGCTACGATTGGCCAGGAAATGTACGCGAGCTTCGTCATGCGATTCATCGAGCATTTATTATGAGCGACCCGAAAGGAAAAAGTATTACTTTACCGCAAAATCTAGAGTCTCCTTTTTCTCGGGTCAATAAGCAAACTCAAACTAACCAAGTCAGTGCGGGTCAAACGATTGAAGAAGTTGAGAAAGAACTGATCCATGCCACGTTAGATAAAGTGCAAGGCAATAAAACGCTAGCTGCACAAATGCTCGGGATCAGTACAAAAACCTTGTATAACCGTTTAAATGCCTATGGTGGCATTGGTGAATATAGTTAATAAAATCTAGGAGATTCATGAGTAATAACGACACATTAAGAACATTGGTTCATGATGCTCGAGCACCTTTGAATCGCATTTCAATGAATGCAGAGTTGATAAAATTAGTACTTGAAAATGACATGCCAAAAGATAAAGCATTGGCAGCACTTGATAAAATTATTGCAAATTGTCAGCAGTGTAGCGAGAGCTTACAGAATATTTCAGACTTAAACTCAACTGAGTAAATTTCATGATAAAGGAAAGTAAATGAAGCTGCAAAAGCAACAAGGTAAAACTAATATCGTTTGGGCAAGTTTTATCGCCGTTGTACTGTGTATTGTTGTGGGAAATGCATTTTTAGCTAGCAACACGATTCAAAGTTTAAGCCAAACACAACAGCGCTTAGATGATACCGGTATGCTCAATAGCGCAATTGAAAAGCTACATTTATCAATTGTTCAAGCTGAGTCGGGTCAACGTGGTTATTTACTTACCGGCGAAGATGATTATTTAGCGCCATATTACGATGCCTTGCAACAATTAAACTCTCAGGCCGCATTAGTTAAAGGTTTACGCTCTGAAATTGATGGACAAGCAGATAAAGTCGCACATTTGCTTCATTTAGTCGATGAAAAGGTTGCCGTACTAACACGTACAGCTCAACTTGCTTTAGCAGACAAAGAACGCAGAGCTCATTATTTATTGGAAACGCACGAAGGACGCAATTTGTATCGTGAAATACGCGTTTTAGCTGATGAAATTCAGGATGCTGAGTCTGCGTTTAAACTTGTGCAGTTTAAAAAATTAGGACAAATCAAAAAAGAAGCTAAAATTACTTTTGTGATTACTGCAGTGACGAGTGCTTTATTAATAATAGGTATGTTTATACTGATTCGAATTAACTTACGAGAATCGGCAAAATACAGGCTAGAGCTAGAACATCAAAACGAAACCTTGGCTTCAAAGGTGACTGAGCGTACTCAAGAATTGACGCTATACTCTGATGAACTTAGTCGAAGCAACCGGGAGCTTGAAGAGTTTGCATTTGTCGCAAGCCATGATTTACAAGAACCGCTACGTAAAATACAAGCGTTTAGTGACCGATTAGAAACCATGTTCAAAGATGAACTAGGCGAAAAAGGCATTGACTATATTGCACGAATGAAAAATGCGGCGCAACGTATGTCGAATTTGATAAATGATTTATTAGAGTTTTCCCGTGTGACAACGCGAGGTAAAGACTTTGTTGATACTGACTTAAAACAAGTGCTTAATGAAATTATAAGTGATTTAGAAATCGCGATTAAAGAATCAAAAGCGCAAGTTAGTATCTCTGATATGCCTGTTATTCAGGCTGATCCAAGCCAAATGCAGCAGTTATTTTTAAACTTGGTATCTAATGCCGTTAAATTTAGACGAGAAGGTGTGGCACCCATTATCACTGTAGATTATCAACATCACAGCGAATTTAGTGATGACCATAATACAGAGATAGAATGGCAAGTTATAACTGTTAAAGATAATGGTATTGGTTTTTCACAAGAATATACTGACAAAATTTTTGTACCGTTTCAACGCCTACATGGACGCTCAGAATATAAAGGCACAGGAATTGGTTTATCCGTGTGTCGACGTATTGTTGAACGTCACGGTGGAACGATAACGGCACAAAGTAAAATCGGTGAAGGAGCTACTTTCATCATCAAACTACCTGTGGAAGCTGAGCTTTTCACATTGCAAGGAGAGGCTTAAATGCCATTCACTAAAGTAAAACCTATCACCATTTTAATGGCTGATGATGACGAAGATGATCGTTTATTAACGCAAGACGCATTGGCTGAAAGTCGTGTATTAAACGAGTTACACTTTGTTGAAGATGGTGTCGAGTTACTTGAATACTTAGAACGCAAAGGCAAATTTGAAAACAAAGATGCTTCACCGCGCCCTGGGTTAATTCTGTTAGATTTGAATATGCCAAGAATGGATGGCCGCGAAGCACTACAAGCAATTAAGGCTAATCCAAATTTAAAAGGGATACCGGTTGTGATCTTAACGACCTCAAAGCAAGAGGAAGACATGGTTAAAGGTTATGATTTAGGCGCTGCTTCATATATCACTAAACCCGTTACTTTCGATGGCTTAGTCGATTTGATGAAAGCACTAGGTAAATACTGGGTTGAATTCGTTGAGTTACCAAGTACTTTTAACGATTAAAGTGGAGACGCTATGTTAGATAAGCCTACTAAACTGTTACTAGTTGAAGATGATGAAGATGATTATATTCTGACCTGTGACTATTTAGAGCAGTTAAGTTCTCATACATTTGACATAGAGTGGATAAGCGAACCGAAGCAGGCGGTTAGTGTGCTGAGTAAAAATCAGCATGATATCTGCCTGCTTGACTACCGTTTAGGTGCATCTGATGGCCTAGCGGTATTAAAGCAAGCTGTTGAAAATGGCTTTAACGGGCCAATAATAATGCTTACAGGGCAATCTGATGAGGAGCTGGATTCAGCGGCTCTTGATGCCGGAGCTGTAGATTACCTTGTTAAAAATGAAATGAGCAGCAGTCGTTTTGCCCGTTCAATTCGTTATGCATTAGCACGACGAGATGTTGAAGATGAGCGTATAGAAAGGCTTAAAGCTGAGGCTGAAAATCGCTCTAAAGATCGCTTTTTAGCGCATTTAAGTCATGAGTTACGTACGCCGTTGTCCTCCATTTTAGGGTATACTGAATTACTCATGCAAAGTGAAGTTAATGATAGCGCTGGTAATGAGCTCGGTGTTATTTATCGTAACGGAAAACACTTACTCAGTTTGTTAAATGATGTGCTCGATTTATCAAAAATAGCTGCTGACAAACTTGAATTAACCTGTACAGATGTAAACTTAGATAGCTTAATGGCAGATGTGTTTACATTAATGCGGGTCTCAGCGCTTGATAAGGGCTTATCACTACGATTTGAATCATTACACCCTTTACCATTGATTGTTAGCATTGATGCTACACGCTTTCGTCAAATACTTATCAATATTATCAATAACGCGATTAAGTTTACCGAGCAAGGAGAGATCATCGTTCGAGCATGGACTATGGTTGTTGATAACAGAGAAATGCTCTTTTTTAGTATTAAAGATTCAGGTTTAGGTATTGCACCAGAGAAACAGGCATTAATTTTTAAACCATTTGAACAAATTGCTGATGTTGAATCTCGCTCTGTTGGTGGAGCAGGGCTTGGGCTGGCTATTTGCTCTGAATTATTAAGCCGAATGCAAGGTGGTATATCTTTAGAGTCTGAAATAGGAGAAGGCTCTGAGTTCACTATTTCTCTTTACCCCGGTAATATTGAAAATGTTGAACGACACGTGTTAAAACTCGATTTAACGCCTAATATGCAGCAAAAAACCGCGCCTTGTAAAGTATCTGGCCGTGTATTAGTAGTTGATGATTTGCGAGATTTACGTGTATTGGTCGGGCATATGCTTTCATCAGCCGGCGCTAAAGTGGATTATGCTGAGCATGGTAAGCAAGCTCTTGATAAAGTGAAAAAGGCAGAGCAAAGAGGCGAACCCTACGATATAGTATTTTTAGATATCCATATGCCAGTAATGGGCGGCAAAGAGGCCACAATCGAGCTTAGAAAAATGGGTTTCTCAGGTGCTATTATTGCACTCACCGCAGCGACGATGAAAGGGATCCATAGCGAACTAACAGCTTTGGGTTTCAATGACGTAATAGGTAAGCCCGTCGACGCTAGTTTACTTTATCAATGCTTACAAAACTATTTAACAAGCACCCATAAGTCCATCGCTACTAAAATATCTAATAGCGTAGATAAAGAGCCGAACACACCCACCTCAATAACGCGGTATTTATTAGTTGAAGACGATGCTGACGCAGCTCAAATTACCCAACTTTTACTGGAAAGTTTAGGGGTAGAAACCGCTATTGCAGACAGTTTTGAGCAATGCACAATAATGCTTAAATCGGATGCAAACTACGATAAAATATTGTTAGATATGCACTTGCCCGATGGCAGTGGTCTTGAACTCGCTAAATATGTTAAACAACACTATCCACATCTAAAACGAGTGATTGTCAGCGGTGTTGAGCCCGATCCAATACAGATAGAGCAACTAAAAATTGAGCAGGTGCTGTTAAAACCAATTAATTTGTCTTTATTATCAGGCCTTATTGATGCCTAATAATAGACTGACGAATTACAAGTTCAGGTTCAAAGAGTGTTTGTAATTTGGGTGTCGTTTTTTTATAAACTTTACTTAATATCCAATTTGCTGCCATTTTGCCCATATCATCGATAGGGTAATTAATGGTAGAGAGTGCAGGAGAAATGTGGCGGGTGAAAAAGACGTTATCAAAACCGATAATAGAAAGTTGACTTGGCATATTGATATGATGTTCTCTGGCACTGGCCATTGCACCGGTCGCCATTTCATCATTTGCACAAACGAGTGCAGTGAAATTATGATCACGTCGATATAGGTGCGTGAAGCCATGTGCTCCACTGTCTTCCATGAAGTTACCTTCGTACGATAATTGCTCATCAAAATCTAAGTTATGTTCACGTAAAGCTTGTTTATGACCTGCGAGACGGTCTTGGGCGTCTTTTTTCCACAGAGGTCCGCTGATATAGGCTAGTTCTTTGTGGCCTTGTTCTAATACATATTTAGTTGCTAAATAACCACCATGTACGTTATCTAAAATAATACACCGATCAGCCAGCTCATTAATATATCGATTTAGTATGACAAACGGGGTTTTTCCTTTGCTCAGTTCAATTAAGTACTCATCTGTCACAGCTTCAACATGAAGTATTAAACCATCACAATTACGGCTAATTAAAAACTCAATAGCTTGCTCTTCTTGCTCTTGATCACTGTGACCCGCAGCGATAATAACGTGTTTACCCTGAGCGCGAAAAACAGTCTCAATACCGCCCATCATAGGCCCGTAGAATGGCCCAGATAGTTCCGACACCAATAAGCCAACACTGTTCGAACAGTTTGATGCAAGTGATTGCGCAATTGAATTTGGTCGGTAGCCAAGCTCCGCCATCGCAGACATGACTTTTTTTCGAGTTACATCAGTGACATTAGCATTGTTATTCATAACTCTTGAGACAGTTGCCAGCGATACTCCCGCAAGCTTTGACACCTCATAAATGGTGGCCATGTTAATCCTTTTTCGTATCAGACGATGCTTTATTTCGTGCTGTTAAATCAGTATTTATTTGCGCTACGGTTTTATTATCCAGAATATACCTTTTCATGATCACGGCGACAAGTACGCTGCCGATAGCGGGGTATAAAGTGAATGAGGTTAATATGCCATGTTTAGTTGCTTGTGAAAGCTCAGTATCTGCTTGATAACCATAATAGGCTAGTAACCACCCAGCACTTGCGCCACCAAGAGCTAGGCCAAGTTTAATAAAAAATACTACGCTAGCGTAGACCAAGCCGGTTAAGCGTTGGCCGTCTTGCCATTGCCCAAACTCAATCGTATCGGCCATTTTTGCCCATAATAATGGCGTTGCCATTTGAGTAAAGAAACACCATAAAAAGTACACTAAAAACGCAAGGAACAGATTTTCACCTGGGAGCCAAAATGCGATACAGCTAATGGCAGCGGAGATGTATTGTAGGTAAATATAAGCCGTTTTTTTATCAACATATTTACTAAGAGGTTGGGCGCACGCACAACCTAAAATATTTCCAAGCATGCCTAAAGTTACAAATTGTGTGACTAAATCTGCTTCACCAAGTACGTATTTAACGTAGTAAATAGCTAGAGTTGTACGTAGTACCATACTGGTTAGTAGCATCAATGATGCACCACAAAGCACTCTAAATGGGCCGTTCCGCCAAAGTACAGCCATCTGTTGTTTAAGCTTTAATTGACTATTTTGTGCTGCACTCACGCGCTCTTTAGTGAACTTAAAACAAATAAGAAATAATGCAACACCGAGGCAGCTCATCAGCACCATGGTTAGCTGGTAGCCTAATGCGTTATCGCCTTTACCGAGCCAATCCACAAGTGGCAATGTACAGCTACTGACGATTAGGCCGCCAAGCATGCCAAATACAAAGCGATAGGATTGAATAGATACTCGCTCATTTGGATCTTTACTCAGTACGCCGCCTAGAGCGGAGTAGGGAATATTGATTGCGGTATAAACTAGCATTAACAGGGTGTAAGTAATAAACGCATAAATCACTTTCCCCGTTGGCGATAATTCTGGTGTGGTAAAGGTGATAATACTGATCACCCCAAATGGCACCGCTAGCCACAGTAAATACGGGCGATAACTGCCATAACGAGTACGGGTTGAATCAGTAAGCGAGCCCATTAGTGGATCTGTGACAGCGTCAACAATTCGTACCACTAAAAATAATGTGCCTACCACCGCCGGTGATATACCAAAAATATCAGTGTAGAAAAAAGTTAAAAATAGCATTACCGTTTGAAAGATAATGTTGCTTGCAGTGTCACCTAAACCGTAGGCTATTTTTTTCTTTTTTAGTTAGCATGGTAGGTACTCATTATTAGCGTTGTTTTAATAGTGCACAATATTGCTTAGCGCTTTCTTTAAGTATACGTTGCTGAGTTTGGTAATTAATATAAACGAGGCCAAAACGCTTTTCATAGCCGTAGGCCCATTCAAAATTATCCATTAAACTCCAGGCAAAATACCCTTGTACGTTCACGCCTTGGTTTATGGCATCGTTAACAGCATTTAAGTGGGTATGATAATAGCTTACACGATCATAATCGAGCACTTGATTGTCATGAACACTGTCAGCCATTGCAGCACCGTTTTCCGTAATATAAATTTTCGGTAATGTATAAAGCTCATTTAATGATACCAGTAGCTCAGTTAAGCCTTGTGGATATACTTCCCAACCCATATCTGTAATCGGCACATTAGTTAGGTTGGCTTCTTCAAACCAATTATCAGCAGTACATTTATAATGGATGCGGGTGTAATAATTGACCCCTAAATAATCAATAGGTTGGCTTATTATTGCCATATCTTGCGGTTGAATATCAGGTTGTACGTGCTCTGGTAACTCATTCAGTAGCGATGGATATTGGCCATCTATAATCGCTTTTATATACCATTGATTATGATATTGATCAGCCTGAAATGCGGCTAACTTGTCATCCGCTGTGAGTGGGTAGGTTGGACTAAAGTTAAGTACAATACCCGCTTCAGTATCAGGGCAGTTTTTACGTAATACTTGCATGGCAAGGCCATGTCCTAGCAATAAATGATGTGCAGCTTGACGGCCTGCTTTTTGGCTTTTGAGACCTGGCGCGTGTACGCCAATTTCATATCCTAAGTAGGCACTGCAAAACGGCTCGTTTAGCGTGGCGTAGGAATCAACAAGTCCAGCTAGTTCTTTACTGACTATATCTGCGTATGCAGCAAACGCATAAGCGGTATCACGGTTTACCCAGCCACCTTTATCTTCTAAATACTGAGGTAAATCCCAGTGATACAAAGTGACGTAGGTTTTAATGTTTCGTGCTTTTAAGGCTGTTAGTAAATCGCGGTAAAAGCTCATACCTTGTTGATTAACAGTACCATCTTGGTTAAGTGCACGCGGCCACGAAATAGACAGTCGGTAGGCATCAACGGCTAAATCAGCAATCATCTTTACATCTTGTTGCCACAAATTGATGTGATCACATGCGGTATCTCCGTTGCTTTGATCAGCAATTGCATTTGGTTGCTTACAAAATGTATCCCAAATACACGCAAGGCGTGAGTCGCGAGCCCCCTCTATTTGAAAAGACGCTGTAGCCACTCCAAATGTAAATGACGGTTTTAGCATTAGTGAATGGCTGGGTAAAGAAATTGTTTTAAACACGATTGGGTGTCCTGTAACTTATAATAGCAATTTGTATAAGGTTGAATACAACATAGCTGGTTTATGTAAGCGCTTACAATATTATTGTAAATAAATTGCTAAATTCGATTTATATGATATAAATGTAAGCGCTTACATTTTATGTTGCAACTATTATTTGCTTTTAAAAATTATACTTAAAGTACCCTAATAGGTGTAATGAACTGATAATTAATAATTAATTAGAGATATATTATGGCACAAGCGCCTTTGACAACAAATCACCACAGCCAAGTACAGGAGATGCCTAAGCAAACATTTGCTTTAGCGTCACTGACCACATTGTTTTTTATGTGGGGCTTTATAACCTGTTTAAATGATATTTTAATTCCTTATTTAAAAGGAATGTTCTCGCTCAATTATACCCAAGCCATGTTAGTGCAATTTTGCTTTTTTGGTGCTTATTTCATCATGTCTATTCCGGCGGGTAAGCTGGTAAGTAAAATTGGCTATCAGTATGGCATTGTTGTGGGCTTAGTCGTTGCGGCCATTGGTTGCGCACTTTTTTACCCTGCGGCAGATGCTCATGTATACGAGCTGTTCTTATTTGCATTATTTGTTTTAGCTAGCGGTATAACTATTTTACAAGTCTCTGCAAACCCTTATGTGAGTGTGTTGGGCTCAGCCAAAACAGCATCATCACGTTTAACAATGACCCAAGCATTCAACTCGTTAGGCACCACTGTAGCGCCTATATTTGGTGGCTGGTTAATTCTTAGTGAAGTAAGCCAAGCAACGGCTGAACAAGTAAAAATGCCTTACTTAATTTTATCCGCCAGTTTATTGATTTTAGCTGTTATATTTGCATTTTTAAAGCTACCAAAGCTTGGTAAAGCGGATTCTAATGAGAATACTCAAGCCGATGAAAACTTCGTTGATTTAGGTAGCGTTTGGCAATATCGCCACCTCATTTTTGGTGCCCTAGGTATTTTTGTGTATGTTGGCGCTGAGGTAGCAATTGGTAGCTTTTTGGTGGGCTTTTTAACTCTCGATCACATTGCTGCGTTAAGCGAGCAACAAGCAGCTCATTATATTAGTTATTATTTTGCTGGCGCAATGATAGGGCGCTTTGCTGGTGCGGTTATCATGCAAAAAGTAAATGCACATATTGTACTTGCTTGCCATGCTGTTTTAGCTGTGGTGCTTATTTTAGTTGCTATGACAGGGCAAGGAACCGCTTGCCATGTGGGCTATTTTGTTAGTGGGTTTATGTAATTCAATTATGTTCCCAACTATTTTTAGCCTAGCATTACAGGGGTTAGGTAAATACACCTCGCAGGGTTCAGGCATTTTATGTTTAGCCATTGTTGGTGGTGCAATCATACCACTATTACAGGGCGTGCTAGCCGATAGCATTGGCGTGCAGTTAGCGCTGTTATTACCAATAGGTTGTTATATTTATATCACTTACTTTGCGCTTTTTGGCTCAAAAGTATCTTCAACTCGTCATTCATAATTAGGTGCAAAACATGACATTAAAAAAACCATTCACACTTTCGGCGCTGATGATTGCGACAATAGCGATGAACGGCTGTACTGGATCTGATCAGGTGCAAACTAAAGATGCGGTTGAGCAAGAAATTTGGCCAATGATCACCACAGGTATTCAAGATGATGCTGCAATGGAAGCTAAAATAGCAGAGCTGTTATCAAGCATGACACTTGAGCAAAAAATAGCGCAAATGATACAGCCAGAAATACGCGATATTACAGTAGAAGATATGCGTAAATACGGATTTGGCTCTTACCTAAATGGTGGTGGTGCTTTCCCTAATGATAATAAGCATGCAACCGCTGCTGATTGGATAGATCTAGCTGAAAAAATGTACCAAGCATCAATCGATGATTCACTTGATGGTAGCCGTATTCCGACTATGTGGGGCACAGATGCCGTACATGGTCATAATAACGTTATTGGCGCAACCTTATTCCCGCATAATATCGGTCTAGGTGCGACCAATAATCCTGCCTTAATTGAAAAAATTGCAGCTGCTACAGCACAAGAAGTTATGGTGACGGGGATTGATTGGGTATTCGCACCTACCGTTGCTGTTGTGCGTGATGACCGTTGGGGTCGCACTTACGAAGGTTACTCAGAAGACCCTGCAATAGTAAAAGAGTATTCTGCTGCCATAGTAAAAGGCTTACAGGGCGCTGTGGATCAAGACTTCTTATCTGATAAGCGTGTGATCAGCACAGTAAAACACTTCTTAGGTGATGGCGGCACACAAGGTGGTGACGACCAAGGTAATAATATTGATAGTGAAGCTGATTTGTTTAACATTCACGCTCAAGGTTACGTTGGTGGCTTGGGTGCTGGTGCGCAAACTGTGATGGCGTCGTTTAACAGCTGGAATGGCGAGAAAATACATGGCAGTAAGTATCTTCTTACTGACGTGTTAAAAGGCAAAATGGGATTTGATGGCTTTGTTGTTGGTGATTGGAACGGCCACGGACAAATCCCGGGCTGTACAAATGGTAATTGTGCACAAGCTGCAAATGCAGGCCTTGACGTATACATGGTGCCCACTGATGCGTGGAAGCCATTATATGAAAACTTAATAACCCAGGTTAAGAGCGGTGCGATTGCGCAGTCACGCATTGATGATGCGGTAACACGTATTCTACGAGTGAAAATGCGCGCAGGGTTATTTGATAAGCCAAGCCCAGCACAACGCCCATTATCAGGAAAAACAGAGGTAATAGGCAGTGCTGAACATCGCGAAATTGCCAAGCAGGCTGTACGTGAGTCATTAGTATTACTTAAAAATAAAGCACAATTGTTACCTCTTTCACCTAAAGCAAATGTATTGGTCGCTGGTTTAGGTGCCGATAACATTGGTATGCAATCGGGGGGGGTGGAGCATTACATGGCAAGGTACTGGTAACGAAAATAGCGATTTCCCTGGTGGTACGTCGATTTTGGATGGTATTGAATCCACTGTTAAGCAAGCGGGCGGGCAAGTTCAGTATGACTTAAACGGTGAGTTTGATACACGTCCTGACGTTGCAATCGTTGTATTTGGTGAACAACCTTACGCTGAAGGTAATGGGGACTTAGATAACCTTGAGTATCAACGTGGTAATAAAACTGATTTAGCATTATTACGTAAGTTTAAAGATGCCGGTATTCCTGTTGTATCGCTATTTATCAGCGGTCGTCCTATGTGGGTAAACGCAGAGCTCAATGCCAGTGATGCCTTTGTAGCGACTTGGTTACCAGGCAGCGAAGGCGATGCAATAAGTGATGTATTATTTGCTGATGCCGATGGTTCAGTCAACCATGACTTTAAAGGTAAGTTATCATTTTCGTGGCCTAATAACCCAATTGATAACGAAAATAGAGGCGATGCTAACTACGCGCCATTATTACCTTATGGCTTTGGCTTAACGTATGCAGATAAAAACACCCTTGCAGATGATTTAGCTGAGCAAAGCAATGCAACAGAGCAACTCGAAGACTTAGTGTTATTTGAGCGTGCTGTTAAAGCACCTTGGAGCTTAGTATTACAAAGTGGTGAGCAGAAAAAAACATGGCAAGTAGCCGTGAATCTGTTGGTGCAGTTAGTGTTAAAACCTTTGATAAAGATGTGCAAGAAGATGCTCGTGCAATAGCATTTAGCGGTGCAGAGTCTGCAGCAGTGGGTTTGATGGCTGCATTTCCTTCTGATTTACGCTCATACGTTGAAAAATCAGGCCAACTACAAATGCAAGTTAAGGTAGAGCAAAGTGCTGATGCGCCACTTTGGCTTGGTATGCAATGCGGTGAAGGTTGCCAAGGCAAGTTTGATATTGCAGCGCAACTTAAAAGCACCAAACAATGGCAAACGGTGAATGTTGATCTAGCTTGTTTTACCCAGCAAGGGGTTAATTTATCGCAGGTGTTCTCACCTTGGCAGTTAAGTACTTCAGCACAATGGCAGGTTTCTATTGCTCAGCTTAGTATTACCAGTAAGCAAGCTAACGAGAATGTTATTTCATGTCAGTAAAATCGCTATCACTTATCATTTTGGCAGGTGCGCTTAGCGCTTGCCAATCCTCACAGCCGCCAACTCAAGCCAGTATTGGTAGTGGGTGGCAGCTTGTCTGGCAAGATGAATTTAATGCGGCCACTGTCGATTTAAATAAGTGGCAGTACGAAGTTAACTGTCGAGGTGGTGGTAACGATGAGCAGCAGTGCTATACAGCACGCGAGCAAAATAGTTACCTGCAAGACGGTTTATTGCATATTGTCGCGATAAAAGAAGATTACACCGGACCTTTATATAACGCTGATGAAGTAAGTACTGAAGCGCAAGCTAAGCTGCAAGGCACACAGCCATTTACTTCAGCACGTCTGCGCACTAAAGGGCAAGGTGATTGGCGTTATGGACGGTTTGAAATTCGTGCAAAACTGCCTGCTGGGCAGGGAACCTGGCCTGCAATTTGGATGTTACCAACCGATTGGGAATACGGCACGTGGGCGTCATCAGGTGAAATTGATATCATGGAAGCGGTTAACTTAAAAACCCAGACCGATGATAAAGCGGCACCTGCTGGCACACTTGAAAGCCGTGTTCACGGCACGCTACATTATGGTGGCCCAGCGCCTGAAAACGTTTATAGTGGCTTGCCTTACACATTTACTGCGGATCAAAACCCTGCTGATGTATTTCATACTTACGCCATTGAATGGCAAGAGGATGAAATTCGTTGGTATGTCGATGATGTGCATTTTGCCACATTTGAAAGCAAGCAGTGGTATTCAACAACTCAGCAAGATGATGGCACTTTTGTTGAAAATACCGGTTTTGCTCCCTTTGATAAACGCTTTCATCTGTTAATTAACTTTGCAATTGGCGGTAACTGGCCTGCCAATGTAAATGACAAAGGTGTAGATGACAGCGGCTTTGCAAAGCAAATGCTAGTGGATTATGTTCGTGTATTTCAATGCTCTGTTAATCCACAAACAGGTAAAGGCTGCGCTACTTATCAACCAAGCGCAAAGCAAATTTTAGGTAAACGTAAATAACGAACACTAAGCGATAAATTTTGAGTCTTTAGTCAGCAGCTACATCGCCGAACTCGATGCACTTGCTGGCTTTTGACTCAATTCTCACTTATTACTGTTACCGGTTTAATTTTTGTATTAATAATTGGCGAACTTTACGCGCAGTATGTTCATCAATCTCACCTAAAATACCTTTAGCAGCAGGTGCTATTGCTGTATCTAGCTCACTTTCTTCACTAAACACATAATGTGCAAATAGCTGTTGCCAATGATCTCGTTGAGATTGTGGTAAATCTTTGATTGCCAGCATGCTATGTAGCATGGCATCAAACGGGTTGGCTAAGTAATCAGGGGCTTGTCGCCACCAGTAATTAACTAATACATTAAATTGGCTTTGTGCGCTTACATGGTGCCACCAAAGCGCAGGAATGAATATCCCGTCACCAGGTTGCAACTTTGCTATTAGCGCGTTATTCAGGGCGTTTTTAAAACGTGGAAAACGCTTAAAGTCAGGCGCAGCAAAATCAACTAAGCTGACGGCTTGCCCGGCAGGAGTAAACTCTAAAGGGCCAATATATAAGTTATCGACTTGAGCTGGGGGAAATAAAATAAACTCTCGGCTTCCCGCGGCTACACAGGCAAGGTTGTCAGCGTTATCGTAATGTGCAGATATACGGCTATGATTACCTACCCATAAGCTTTTTAAACACTTATGTGTGGTGACTTCGAGTGGGTTTTGCGTAGTAAATTCAGGCGCACAATAATCACAGGCTGTTGAGCCCATATAATGGGAGTCTGGCTGCTGCTGGTTTTTCGATTGTTTTAGCGTGTTTAACAGCTGTACTAAATTGCTAGCATATTGAGTAAAGTTCAAGCCCGTCATATCGGTATTATAAAAGTAACGTCCTTGCTCACTTGATGGTGCTGAAAATGCGCGTACAGGTGAACTACTAGCAATACTCTGTAGGTACGCAAGGGCTTGCTCATCACTGTGCTTAGCGCTTTTTACAAGCGGCCAGTGTGCGCATACACCTTTGATTACGATAGGGGTTGTTTGCTCAGCTAAAAAAGCAGGCAAGTCCTTAATATCATCTATGTGACATTGCCTGACTTGCTGCGTAATTAGGTCTGCTGCACTTTGCATTACTGCTTGGCCCATTTCTTATTGAGTAAAGCTGGAATTTGCTCAAGCGAGGCAATTGCCATGTAAATGGCTTGAAGGTAGCCAGTTTGCTGAAGGGTCTGTAACTGCTCACTACTAAGTGAGTTTAATACTTGTTGGTTGAGTGTATAAAAACCACCTACGGTGACTTTTTCACCCTCTTTTTGTTGATACTCAATTGAAAATGCCTCGATTAAATTAAACGCTAAAAGCTGTTCAAAGAAGGCCGGCAGCGCTTGGTTCTCAATATGCAGTGTATTAAGTACTTGGGCAATGTGATTTAAATAGTCACTGTTACCGCCGTGCTCCAAAAATATAGCTTCACCTTGGTGCTGATTAACGCGCGGGCTGTCTAAGTCCAAGTGCACGACTAATGACTGCTCAGGCACTCCTTGGTTGTATTGGGTTTGCTGGCCAATAAGAAATGGTTGGCGTTGCATACTTAATGGTAAATAATTAAGAGTTAAGTTATTTTTCTCATCAAGTAATAGGTTCTCACCATTTTCAAAACCAAATAATGCTAGGGCCTCAAACTGCCCTGTGTGTGGGTGTTTACGAAATACAATCGGTTGCTGTGCTTGAACTTTAGTGAATTCGTTGGGGAAAATGGTGCAGCAACTTATTGAGTCACCCCATTTAGCGCCGCGCTCAGTGATCACCTTTAAATCTTTGTGGCTAATATTATCAAGTAAAACGTGATTGGCCATAGGGCCTCCTACATGTTAAATCGGCTGTAAGCCAAATTTTTGAATATGATTAAGTAATTGGCGATTTGTGGGTAACTTTGCCAATCCTTGCTTAGCCTCTTGCTGGCTGTTGGTAAAATGTTCTATCACAGCCGCAGGCATTTTCATTGCTGGAAACTGCGGTAAATGTTTCATGCCATATAAAACGTATTGATAGCTCGCTGAGGAAAACACCTCTTGTGCACGGTCAAAATCATTTAACCACGGGCTTTGGTATTGCCACAGTGTTAGGTTGTCAATCAGCGCTCTGGGCGTTGCATTGGGAGCTCGGTGAGCTTGCCAATACTCACTAGTGCGCTTTGATAATACATAATGTAGTTTTAAAAACTCAATGATTCGCTGCCAGCGGTAATGTGTTTGTTGATCAAAGCGCTGTGCAAGCTGTGGCATGGCGTTTTTATGTGTTGGAAAATTCGCTAATAAGTTATTTAAACTCAGCTCTACCATTACAAGTGCAGAGGCTTCAAGTGGTTCTATAAAGCCTGCTGACATACCTATAGCAAGACAGTTTTTATGCCAAAAATGCTCACGGTAACCTGGGGTAAACTTGAGTTCACGTATCGTTAATTCACTGGTATCTAAATCACTTTGCGTGGTTTTTAAATAGCTTTTTAGTTTATCTTTTGCGCCTTGGGTTGATTCAAATTTGCTCGAATAAACCATGCCAACACCACGGCGAGTTTGAAGACCTATATCCCAAATCCAACCGGTATCTTGGGCCGTAGCTTTAGTATAAGAGACTATCTCTTGTTGATCGTCTGTATAAGGCACCTGTACCGCAACGGCACGGTCATTAAACAAAATATGATCTTGAGTGAGCAGTGGTATTTGGTAATGTTTATCGATTAAACGACCGTGATGGCCTGAACAATCAATAAATAAGTCGCCAGTTATTAGCCCATGATCACGAGTTTGCACGGCACTAATGTAATTATCATCATCATTAATCACGTCATCAACATGGCTGATAATATGATTAACATTGAGTTTATCAATGCAATGCTGTTGCAATAGTTGTGCAAATTTCCCTGCATCTAAATGATAGCCGTAATTAGCTACGGTTTGATAATCACTGTGTAAATGGCTCTTCGGTGCTTTGTTATGATCGCATAGGTAAGTTTGGCTTGACACTGCATGGCTAAAGCTAACTGCATCATGTTGAGCAAACCAATATGGCGCAATATTCAGGTTTTGGTAGGCAACAGGTAAACTAAATGGGTGGTAGTAATGCTCGTTAGCTTGGCCCTCGTTTTCATCATGGCTCCAGCCATCAAAACGTGAGCCTTGTTTAAACGAGGCATCACATTGGCGAATAAACTGTGTTTCGCTGATACCAATAGTCTTTAAGGTTTGGCGCATGGTTGGCCAAGTTCCTTCACCAACACCGAGCGTTGGCACGTCAGGAGACTCAATGAGGGTGACTTTAGCGTTATGAGTTAAGTGGGGTTGAGCTGCAATTAAGCCTGCGCTTAACCAACCTGCGCTGCCGCCACCTATAATAACAATGTGATTTACTGTGGAAGTCGCCATGAATAATTACCAAGATTAAGTTATGAATATCGTAGCAAAAAAAAGCCGCATAAAGCGGCTTTTTGACAACAAAATGCTAGAAAGAGTAACGGAAACCGATGTTATATCGAGCGCCATACTGATTAGCACGGAGTAACTGCTCAGAGTAACGAACCGTAAGTACGCTGTGTTTCGTCGGTTAAATTTAAACCTTCAAAAAATACCGTAAATTGCTCATTAACTGCGTAGTTTACATTCACATCCCACTGGCCGTAGGCTTCAGTGAAAATAGGGGCAGAATGTTGGTCAAAACCAGTTAAAAACTCATCACGCCAGTTATAAGAAAGACGCGCTGATAAGCCATCTAAGTCATAAATTGCAGAAAAGTTAGCTGAATCACTTAAGCCTGGTAACGCAAATTGGTAACCAATAGTGTCGCGATCGGCTTCAACATCACCAAATACAAATGTTGCATTAGCTGCAATACCAAAACCTGAATCACCAAACATATGTTGTGAAGCAAGCTCCCAACCCCATAAGTTTGCTGTTTCAACATTGGTATCACGTGATACATAAAAAGTCGCTAACGGGTCTGTAGAGTCACCTAAAATAGGTGTGCCAGACTCGTTACCTAGGTTTGCATTTATTTGGTCGTGGATTGCTTGATCCGTAGGTTGGATACCTGCTTCTGCTAAATCTGCACGAGCTTGCTCAGCACGCTCACCAATAAAAGCATCTGTAATATCGGCCATAGTTTCTTCAGTGGTTACATTCACTAAGAAGTTTTCAACCTGTTTACGGTAATAACCAGCAGATAAGTAGCTACCTTCACCGTAATAGTATTCTAGTGATAAGTCGATATTATCAGCTGTATATGGTTTTAAAGCAGGGTTACCTACAGCCACTTTACGTTGGCCCACTTTAGGGTTACCTAAGAACGATGTGGTTGAGCGAAGTGCGCTAACTGGAGGACGCGCTAAACTTCTGCTGTAAGAGAAACGTGCAAGTACATCTTCAACCACTTCAACGTTCATATCAAAGCTTGGTAAAAATTCTTTAGTTGTGCCTTCACCTGTTGAGAAAGAGCGCTCATCAGCATAAATATACGACCATTCGTTACCATTAACCCATTCCATATTGATAGCTGGACGTTCAAGGCTGCTAGATGACACATCTGTTTGCTCATAACGTAAACCTGTGGTGATGTTTACTGGCATACCATTGAATTCAGTTTCAAAGTTAGCTTGCATATAAAATGCTAAGGTCTTTTCACTTACACGGTGATCATCATCAATTGGACCTGATTGTACTTGACCATTCACATCAGCAGGCCACGTACATGCACCTAAGCCAGCATCTGGATGATCGCAGTCAATACTTTCTGCAATGGCAACGATTTGGTCAAAATCAGCATCGTAATAGTAGTTTAATAACTTGTCGCTACCACCCCCTGAAAATCCATCCAGAAGGCCTGAGCTATCTACACGAGAGAATAAGCTGTCGTCATACCAATCAGCAGATTTAGTCCACCAACCTGCTGCCAATTGCCCTGAATAGGAAGTCGTAGTACGAAAATCAATTTTAGTATGAGATACACCAAAGTTAATACTTGCTAAAGCGCCACTGTCTTCATTAAACCAAGTACCTTTTAACTGAAACTGGTCAAGGTCATTAGTATTTTCGTCTTTATTTACACCGGCAAATAAGCTACCCATATCACTTGGTAAAATTTCAGCTTGGCCGTTTGTTAAAGTCATATCAATCAGTGGGATTTCACCTTGGCTAAAGTCTGCCATTTTTTCATCGATATTAACGGTCGGGTTATCACACCAATCACATGAGGTGTTACCAATGATCATAAATGCATCTTGGCCAATACCAACACCTGCACTTGTTGCTGATGAACTATGAGCATCAAACTCAATGTTTAGGGTATCCGTTACTTGCCAATCAATATTAAAACCAAGAGATTTGTTTTCGTTTTCAGTTTGGCCTTGGTTTAAGTTGGTAGAGTAGTCGCCACCCACTTCAGTTACTTGTGTATAGGTGCCGTTTTCATTGATGGTAGCAGCATTTACGTTACCGCCATTGTTAAACCATAAGCCAAAGCTACGACCGTCTTTTTTCAAACTCAAGCTTCGAATAGGTGTAATCAACCGTTGCGGTAATGTTATCTGTTGGCGCATATTGCAGAACTAATTGGCCGTTTGTACGTTTACGGCTATTGTCTGAAAATGCATACCCTGCGTTTTGCGGATACCAAGTTGAACCATCAGCACGTTGATTGTTATCAGTTAGGGCAAGGTTTGGTGAAGTAGATAAATCGACATCAGGGATCCAGTTATCAACCGCCATTGATTGCTCACGATTGTCGCGCTCTTGTACAGAGCCTGAAATTAAGATACCAAATTTATCATCATTAAATGTGTTGCTATAAATACCTGAAAGCTCAGGCGTTACATCACTGCCGGTTTCGTTTGAAGTATCCATTACGGCTTTAGCACCGATTGATGCGTGCATCCCCGGATTTGAAAGAGGCTTAGCTGTTGTGATGTTAACTGTTGCGCCAATACCGCCACTAGATGCATCTGCGCGAGCCGTTTTATAAACTTCGACACCGCTTACACTTTCTGTTGCGATATCACCAAAATCAAACGAACGGCCACCAGTTGTAGGCATTTGACGATCATTGAGTGTGACTAAGTTAAACTCAGGACCAAAGCCACGTACAGTAATTTTACTCCCTTCGCCGTTACTACGGTCGATTGATACACCAGTGATCCGTTGCAGCGACTCAGCAAGGTTAGTATCAGGGAATTTACCAATGTCTTCAGATGTAATTGCGTCAACAACACCTGCCGATTGGCGTTTTATGTCCATAGACTTAACTAGACTACCGCGAATGCCTGAAACTTGAATAACTTCCATATCATTTGCAGTTGCGGGCTCTTCTTCGGCGACAGCGTTATGAGATGCCAATGCACTTAAACCCATAGCCATTGATAGGCTAACGGCAAGCTGATTTTTCTTAAAAAATGTGTGGTTCATGCAAATCTCCAGATTTGTTTTATCTTTTATGATCGTTGTCTTGTAAGCGCTTACATGAATGTTAAAAAAAATCGCCGAACCCGACTTTTGTTAATGTAAGCGCTTACAATAAGTTAGTAGAAAGTAAAACTCACGTCAATTAAAATAAGTTTTTAAATTAGGTATTAAAGGTTATCTATCTGTATTTATGAGAGTTATTTATCTGCATAATTTAATTAAATGCTTTGTATTGTAGTAAATACGTGGCAAAAAAATCGATTTAAAGGCAGAGTCATGTTGTTAACTTCTTCTTATGTAAGTTAATAGTAGCAGTGGTTTGAACATTCAAATCCAAAAATAGAAGATAAAATCTAGCCGGTACTTAAGCACATTTGCTATGCTGGAACTTCAATTGAACCATATGTTTTATAGGGTAATGAATCATGCCAGATGAGCAAACTAAAACAAATACACCTCCTTCAAAAATTGTTTGTGTTGGGCGTAATTATGTTGCACATATTGAAGAGTTAGGTAACCAAGTTGCGCAGCAAATGGTGGTGTTTTTAAAGCCCAGTAGCGCCATTAGTGAGGTGCTTTTAAGTCAGCACTGCGCAGAAAAACTGCATTTTGAGACCGAAATATGTTTTAAAGTGCAGGGGGGGCAACTAGCTGAAGTTGCTGTCGGTTTAGATTTAACAAAACGTGATTTACAAGCGCAACTGAAAAGTAACGGCCTCCCTTGGGAGCGTGCAAAAGCATTTGATGGTGCAGCATTATTTAGTGAATTTGTTGCTATAAAGCAAACTGATATCGCAAAACTACAGGTTTCTTTGCAACTAAATAATAAGTTACAACAGCAAGGTAATGTTGATTTTATGCTTTATAAACCTGATGTGATTTTAGCGCAGATAAGTGAATTTATGACCTTAAATGATGGCGATATTATCATGACAGGTACACCCGCAGGAGTTGGCCAAATACATGCTGGGGATACGTTTAACGCCCAGCTCCACTTGGCTGATCAGCTTCTTGTACAACAGAGCTGGGTTGCGCAATAGGCTGTAATATTAGCTGCTGATAATATTCATCAAAGTCTGTAAATGTGTTTTTAAGCCATTTGCGTTGACTCTCTTGGTATTTTTCTGAAGGTAGGATGCTTTGTTTGAGCTTTTCATTAATAATCTTCAGGGCTTTTTCTGCAAAGTTATTAGGTGCTGTAGCAGAGCAGCCAACAGCACCGAGTACAAATGTGTTTTTAGGTGCTTCAATTGGCAGGGCTACAACATTATTTTGCTTAGTAAAACGGTTGTAATAATCAGCCACAAAAGGGTAGTCAATAGAATAGTCGATATAGCCATGGTTTAATCTAGAGATCACAGCATAACTTTCATTTTCACTTCCCCAGCTTAGAGATGCTTTTTCTTTTGCTCGAGTATTTTTGGCAATGGTATTTATCTCATTTGTAAACTGGCGAGCAGCCGTTTGACCAAAAAATAAATTACTATCCGTAAGTAAGTTAATTAACCTAACTGGGAGGCCGTGTTGTTGACTAATAGTCTTAGCGTTGGCTTCTGTTGTAATAATACTAAACGGAGAATAAACAGTTGTTGGAATTGAATATATTGCTCTAAGTGTACTTTTTTCTCTGTAGATCATGCATGGGTGACATGCTGCGTGACCTTCAGTTAGATATTTTGTGATGCGTTGGTTAGGTAATTGTAAGCGAGTGTGCTTAATCTGTGGTAATTCTTTTATTAATTGCTCGGTTAAATAATCGCATAGTCCTCCATTTGGAGATTGCTCGTGCTTAGCTAAGTGAAAAGGAGCCGTGTCACTATATAGCCAGGTAATTTCATCAACATTCTGTGCTGAGCATGCAAAAGAAGCTAAAGAGATAGTAGAGCTGAGTATTATTTTAATAATATTCGGAAACTTAATCATTCGTCTATCGAAATATCCCTGAGAAGACATAGTTAAAGTATAGAGAACTTTCGTATATTTTCTTGTAAAAATAATGCCCTTCTACGAGGGCATTTATTAAGTTAGGTTTAAAAAGGCACTGGAAACTGCTGATACACCTGAGCTATATCATTCAGTGCTTGCTCGCTTAATTGAATATTAAACGCGTCTATATTTTCTTTTAATTGCGCCATATTGGTGGCGCCAATAATTGTTGATGAAACACCATCCACTTGATTACACCATGCTAAAGCGAGTTGCGCTGGCGTGATCCTCAATTGGTTGGCTATTTCCATATATTGGCTAATAGCTTGCATTGATGCGGGTGTATTACGAAATAAGCCATTACGTTGAGTTAAAGTCCAGCGGCTGCCTTCAGGGCGAGCACCGTTTTGGTATTTACCACTTAACATACCCCCAGCAAGAGGTGACCAAGGCAGGTATGCAATCTCCTCATGAATACATTGTTCTATAAGGTATGGCCAGTCTTTACCATGAATAAGGCTAAATTCGTTTTGAATCGACACCATGCGCGGTAAATTATGTTCTTCACTTAATCGTAAGAATTGGCTAATGCCCCAAGGTGTATCGTCAGATAAGCCACAGTGTTTGATTTTTCCGGCTTTAACACAATCGTTTAAGCCCTCAAGAATATCGAGCATGCTGGCGGTATGTTGCTCTGTATCTGCGTCACTAAAACGCACCGTTCCAGGGAAATGCTTACCAAAATGGGGAGTGGTGCGATTGGGCCAATGTAATTGGTATAAATCGATAACATCAGTTTGTAAACGCTTTAGTGAGCTCTCGACTGCATCAATGACTGCTTGGCGAGTTATATCCTCACCGTTTCTTACCCAAGGAAGGCCGTTGCCAGCAATTTTAGTGGCTAGGACGATGTCATCACGCTGATGTTTATTTCGTGATAGCCAATCACCAATAATAGCTTCTGTTTTGCCGTAGGTATCAGCTGTAGGCGGTACTGCGTACATTTCAGCAGTATCAATAAAGTTAACACCGTTTGCTAAGGCATAGGCAATTTGTTCGTCGGCATCAGCTTGCGTATTTTGCAAGCCCCAAGTCATGCTTCCTAAACAGATGCGAGAAACCTCGACACCACTTTTGCCTAACGGGCTATATAACATGGTTATTCCTTTTAATCTTTTGCATAGGTTTTGAGAGCAGCTAAAAGCGGTTCGTTTAAATTCGCTTTTTTACCTGTTTTGAAATTAAACATCACAACTTGTGATGAACCTATCGTTGTTAATGCATTTTGTTGCTGACTAAAAACATTGTAGTGCATCATAAAGCGGTCAGCTTGAATATCACTAATGGTGACCCCTACCAATACAGTGTCAGGAAAGGTGACAGGGCGTTTATAACGAGCGTTGTTTTCACTGATCACCGGACCGATGCCTGTTGTTTGTAAATCTTCGAGTAAATTTATTTGATTAAAAAAGTCAATGCGAGCTGTTTCAAAGTAACGAAAGTACACCACGTTATTTACGTGTTGCAGGGCGTCCATCTCACCCCAAGCGACGTTTATTTTTGTGTGAATAGGGTGTTGTTCTATAAACGATTGCATAATAAAGCTCGGTTAATATAAAGAGTGCTCAGGTTAGCAATATGCAGCTATGAGCTCAAGAAAATTAGAATAATTACAAAATCATGCTATATTTTTAGGTTCCAGTTTACGTAAATGACAGCTTTGGTTTGGTATTTTAATGATTTAAAGGAGCAAATTATGAATCCGGTTGCAGCAAAAATCACCAAATGGCTAGCCCTACTCGCACTGATATGCTTAGCGATTACTTGCTACGCAATGGGAAATGCCTCGGGAGCAATAGCGTTAGTTATTCTTGGTTTTGTTTTTGAAGGGGCATTTTGGCTATTTGGTCACAAATTAGTTAGCCGTAAAAAATCAGAGCGCTCACAATCACAAACATCCTAGCTTGCTAATCACTCAAACATAATTAATAATAGCTGTTCATATATACAGTTGTTTGGTTTGGGAATGAAAAAGTTTATTCATATCGACATGGATTGCTTTTATGCAGCAGTAGAGATGCGTGATAATCCTGCCCTTGCGAATGTGCCGCTCGCGATTGGTGGCAATAGCCGTAGAGGGGTGTTATCTACCGCTAATTATATTGCTAGACAATACGGTGTGCGCTCTGCAATGTCTAACTACCATGCTAAACAACTGTGTCCAGATTTAGTCATTGTACCTGGGCGGATGCAGGTTTATAAAGATATTTCCCAGCAAATTCGCACTATTTTTAAACGTTATACCGATTTGATAGAACCCCTTTCTTTAGATGAAGCCTACCTTGATGTAACCGATAGTACTATTTGCAAAGGCAGTGCTACATTAATGGCTGAGCAGATCAGAGCTGATATTTATAATGCTACCGGACTAACTGCGTCAGCAGGCGTTGCACCGATCAAATTTATTGCCAAAATTGCCAGTGATGAAAACAAACCCAATGGCCAATTCGTGGTGCTACCTGAGCAGGTCGATGACTTTTTGGCGCAATTGCCGCTAGGGAAAATTCCAGGTGTCGGAAAAGTCACCCTCGAAAAGCTTAATTTGAAAGGCTTATACACCGGGGCCGATGTGTGCACTAAAGGCGTTAATTGGATGCAGCAGCATGTAGGTAATTTTGGTGTGTCGCTTTATCAAAAATGTGCTGGTCTGCATATTGGTCAAGTATCAACAGAGCGAGTACGCAAGTCTCTCAGTGTTGAACATACTTATGAGTATAATAAAACCAGCTTACAAGCATGCTTAGAGCAACTTCCTTTGTTACTCGAAGAGTTAACCCGCCGATTAAAAAAACAACGGTTAGAGCATTGTATTAATAAGCTCAGTGTGAAAGTTAAATTTGCTAATTTTGTGGTGACATCTGCAGATCAGTCCTATCATCAAATTGACACAGCAATTTTTACTGAGCTGTTGAGCAAAGCTTATCAGCGTGGCAACCAACAACCTGTCAGGCTTTTAGGTATAGGCATTGGTGTAAAAAATGAGCCACACCAGCATCTTCAGTTAAGTATATTAGACTAAATATTTAGAGTGATATTTAAACAAATCTTGCTAGTGTAGAAATTAAACCACACACAATTAACTATAAGAGAGAATACTATGCAATCAGTTGTAATTGTACTGCTGGGTATGGTGGGGATGCTTTTTTGGCTGGTTTGTTTATTCTAAATTTATCGCTGAAAAGATTTTCAAAATGGATGACAGCTTTGTCACACCAGCTCATGAACTTGAAGATGGTGTAGACTTTGTTCCCACTAATAAAGTAGTGCTTTGGGGGCATCACTTTACTTCTGTAGCTGGTGCCGCCCCCATTGTTGGCCCGGCAATCGCTGTTTATTGGGGGTGGGTGCCCGCAGTATTATGGGTTGTATTTGGTACTATTTTCTTTGCCGGCGTGCATGATATGGGGGCTTTATGGGCCAGCGCTCGTAACAAAGGTAAATCAATGGGCGCATTGTCTGAAACAGTGATAGGCAAACGTACCCGAGCTTTGTTTATGATCGTTGTTTTCCTCGTATTGTTAATGGTTAATGCTGTATTTGGAGTGGTCATTGCAAAGTCGTTTATTAACAGCCCTAATGCGGTCTTTCCGGCTTGGGCTGCTATTGTTGTTGCTTTGGTGATTGGGCAGTTACTACGTAAAAAAGTGTCGCTTATTCCGCTGTGTTTTATTGGTGTTGGGATTTTATACTACACCATTTATTTAGGTAGCAGTATGCCAATTAGTTTACCCGATGAGCTATTTGGTTTAAGTGCAAATGCTAACTGGATCATTATTTTATTTGTATATGCAGCGATAGCTTCATTGTTGCCTGTTTGGATGCTATTGCAACCCCGTGACTTTATTAACGGCATGCAATTGTTGGTAGGGTTAGTGCTGTTATATGGTGCCGTGTTTGTCTCTATGCCCGACATCACAGCTCCGGCATTTAATACCCAAACTGCCATCGATACACCGAGTATTATTCCATTATTATTTGTGACTATCGCCTGCGGCGCGGTGTCTGGTTTTCATGGTATTGTTTCCTCGGGGACTAGCTCAAAACAGCTTAATAAAGAAACCGATGGTCGATTTGTTGGCTACTTAGGAGCTGTAGGTGAAGGCATGCTTGCACTTATCACTTTAGTTGCCGTCAGTGGTGTAGCATTAGCTATGTCCCCAGAAGAATGGCATGAAATATATAGCCATCTAGGAGCTGGCAGTGTCGCTGCCTTTGTAAGTGGTGGGGCTAACTTAATTGAAAGCGGTTGGGGCATTTCAAATGAAATAGCTTCTACTTTGCTTGCTGTAATGGTGGTGTTATTTGCTGGAACCACCATGGATTCAGGCGTGCGTCTGCAGCGTTATATCATCCAAGAGTGGGGTGATATTTATAACATTAAGGTCATCAAAAATGGCATTGTTGCCACCCTAATTGCAGTGCTAAGTTGCTTATTGTTAGCCTTTGGAGCGGGCGGAGCAAGTGGCAGTGGAGGCATGATTATTTGGCCACTGTTTGGCTCAACGAATCAGATTCTTGCCAGTTTAACCTTACTTGTTATCTCAGTGATGCTGATAAAGGCCAATCGCCCCGCTAAGTACACTTTGATCCCTATGAGCTTTGTGTTGGTTATGGCATTTTTTGCTGGCGTGATTAAGTTAGGTGAGTATTACCAACAAGGGAATTGGTTGCTTGTCATTTTAGATGTCGTGGTACTCGTTATTAGTGTCTTGGTGATGCTTGAAGCTTGGTCAGTAATTGCTAAGCATAAACGTGAAAATAGTACGACAGAGGCGCAATAGTGCGCAATTTAAACTGTAATGCCAAGTTGCCAGCGAGGTTTTAGCTAATCTCACTTTGCTGGCAATAGGTAGTCAAATAAATGATAATAAGGTCCTGAGCTTTTTGACAACAGGACCTTTTTTTATGGCATATCCACAAGCCGTTGCGGCTCCGCAACTAGATAACGCAAAACATGATGCGCTTATTATTATTGCTGATGACTTTTCTGAGTTAGACGACCCTAATTTGAGTAAGGCGATTAAAGCTCAAATGGCTGTTGATGCCCGTATCGGTAAGCAGGTGACATTACTTGTAGTCGACTCTAAACGCGTAATTTTAGCACCTACTGGTCCTTTAAATCGTGATTATGATGATGTACGTCGTTATTTTGATGCTGCCAAGTTGGCGATCAATGAGGCAAAAGCAGCGGGTAGTACACAACCTGCAATTTACTTACCGCAAGCTAGCCAAGATAGTCGCTATCAATACGCTTTAGAAGTGGCTTATTTAGGTGCTTGCCAAGCACTGTGGCAGCCGCTTGAGGCGCGTGAGTTTCATGGTCAAGGCATTGAGCCAATTACTCAAATTAGCTTAATAGGGGCCAACGAGCAAACAGTAAAGGCTGTAGATGCAATGGCCGCAGGTCAGTATGCAGCCCGTGATTTATGCGGCACTGAACCTGAACGCATGGCGCCGCCGCGCTTTGCAGATTACTGCGTTGAGTTATTTAAAGACTCTCGTGTAAATGTTGAAGTGATTGCGGATATTGCAACCATAGATAAAGAGTACCCAATGATGAGCACTGTGGCGCGCGCGTCGTATGCAGTTGAGCGTCATCATCCTCGTGTTGTTAAACTAGAATACGTGCCTGAAGGTGAAGTAAAGCGTACTTTAATGTTTGTTGGTAAAGGCTTGGTGTACGACACCGGCGGCGCTGATTTAAAAGTTGGTGGCTTTATGGCGGGCATGAGCCGTGATAAAGGCGGTGCAGCATCGGTTGCAGGCTTTATGAAATCAGTGGCAGACTTTCAACCCAAAGGCGTTAAAGTTATTGCTTATTTAGCGGTGGTTCGTAACTCAATTGGGTCTGATTGCTTTGTTCCTGATGAAATTATCACCAGTCGTGAAGGCGTGCGTGTTCGCATCGGTAATACTGACGCTGAAGGTCGTCTAGCGATGGGTGATTTACTCAGTGAAATGAAAGACCTTGCTAAAAACGAGGTGAATCCTGAGCTTTTCACTGTGGCAACTTTAACCGGTCACGCAGCGAGAGCTATGGGTCCATACAGTGCTTATGTTGAAAATGGCCCAGCACGTGCGGCAAATGTATCACGTAAACTGGCTGATTGTGGCGATCTATGGGCAGATGGTGCAGAAGTATCGCGTAGTCGTCGTGAAGACTATGACTTTATTAAACCGCGTACATTGGCCGATGATGTGCTTTCAAGTAATAACGCAGCATCAGCTGTTACAGCTCGTGGTCATCAGTTCCCAATGGCATTTTTAGCCGTTGTTGGTGGTCTTGATAAGCATGGCTCTGAATCCGCACAACCTTTACCGTATGTACATATGGATATTGCCGGCAGTGGCGTTGAAGGCGGCGATTGGCAACATGGTAAGCCAACAGCAGCAGGTTTAAGTAGTCTATTTGCTCGTTACTGCTTGTAGCCTAAATGCTAAATAAAAAGCCCTGTTAATTAAATTGACGGGGTTTTTTATGATTTGAGGCGTGATTAATCTAATTTAAAACGATTCACTACGTCGGTTGGTTCTTGGCTGCTGTGTTTTAAGTTATCGCTCGCATTAGCAAGTTGTGCAGTATTTGACAGTGATTGTTCTGTTGATTGCGATAATTCATTAATACGTAAATTTACCTCATCTGCCGCGCTAGACTGTTGTTCTGTGGCACGGGCTATTTGGCCGTTCATATCGGTAATAATAGTTACTAATCGTTCTATTTCAGTTAATGAGCTATTTGCAGCACCTGCTTGTTCAACAGTACTACTAGAAAGTTGCTGACTTGCAGTAACGGCATCAACAGCCGCTTGTGCGCCTTTTTGTAGTTTTGCGATCATCGTTTGAATTTCATCAGTACTTTTACCGGTACGACTTGCAAGGGTGCGAACTTCATCCGCGACAACTGCAAAGCCTCGACCTTGCTCACCCGCTCGTGCAGCTTCAATTGCCGCATTTAAAGCAAGTAGGTTTGTTTGCTCTGCAATTCCGCGGATCACATCAAGTACTGATCCTATGTTGTTACTTTCTTGGGCCAGATCAGCCGTTACTTGGCTTACGGTTTCAATATTTTTAGAGAGTGTTTCAATTGCCTTAATTGTTTGGGCCACAATATTTTTACCCTCAGATGCGTTGCTAGCCGCGTCTACAGCTGCATGCTCAGCGGCCTCAGCGTTACGGCTGACGTCATGTATCTGATGAGTCATTTGCTCCATGGCTGCGGCAACTTGGGTTGAACTATCGTTTTGCAGCTCAATAAACGAATGATTGGTTTTGCTAGCATCATCAACATTATGAGCATACTGGTTTACGTCATGCGCGTTTTGTGCAACGTGCTTAAGTGATTCACGCATTTTTTGGGTATATAAATTAAAATAGCGAGAAAGTCGGGATACTTCATCATTACCATCTTCATCTAAGGCTTGGGTTAAGTCGCCTTCGCCTTGCGAAATGTCTTTCATCATGTTGGCAGCAAGTTGGGTGGGTAATAAAATGCTGCGAGCAATTAAATAACTTAGACCAATTAATATTGCAATGATAATTGCTGAGTTGAGAACAACCAAATTACGAAGGTGAGCAAATGCTTCATCTATGGTGTCTATGTAAACACCTGAACCTATAATCCACTGCCATTGTGAAAATCCTTTTACATAAGCTATTTTATCGACAGGTTCATCTTTACCAGGCTTTGGCCATTTATAAGGGATCATGCCCTCACCTTGCCTTTTGACGATGTTAACCATATCGACAAACAGTAAAGTGCCGTCAGGATCTTTATTATTACTTAACGATTTACCATTGAGTTCAGGCTTAAAAGGGTGCATCACCATTGCAGGTTGGAAATCGTTTATCCAAAAATAGTTATTGTTGTCGTACCGCAGTGCAGCAATAGTGCTAAGTGCTTGTTGCTTCGCTTGCTGCTCGGTTAACTCACCATTTTGCTGTAATTCATAAAAGTGGGTAATAATGCTATGGGCTGATTCAACTAGGTTTTTAGTTTTTGCATGTTGCTCATCTTTTAGCGAACTATATTGCTGAGTGAGTGAAGTGATGCTTAAAAAGAGTAAGCCTATTACAACAACACAAACTAGTAGGGCTAAGCGCTGAAAGATTGTGAAGCGACGAAGGTACGACATCAGGTATTCCTCAATCTGTGTTGACGTTCTGAATATCTATTAAGCGTAGTAAAAAAGGATAATATATTCTAGGAACTTGGTAACATAAATAATGAAAATTAATGATGCGGCAAACTCTTTAAACTAGCCAAAAAAAAGGCTGATTATTTAATCAGCCTTTAATTTAAAAGTTATTTTAATTCAGTGATTTATTTAACATCAAAATGACGGTTAAAGAAGTTAGTTATGGTTTGATGTAAATGAGTCTGTACTTGTTTACCACGTAAACTGTGCTTAGAGCCTGGGTAAGTCATCATTTCGAACTGTTTTTCATTATCTTGCAGCTGCTTAAATAACTTTGTCGCATGAGTAAATAATACGTTGTCATCAGCCATACCATGATAAATCATTAATGGGCCTTTTAAACCGTCGGCATAAGGGAATACTGCACTGTCGGTATAACCTTTAGCGTTAGTATCTGGGTGTGATAAATAGCGTTCAGTATAGTGGGTGTCATATAATGCCCAATCAGTGACAGGTGCACCTGATACACCCGCTTGAAAGTAATCACCGGCTTTAAACATGGTCATTAGTGCCATGTAGCCACCGTAACTGTGACCGTAAATGCCAATACGTTGTGGATCAACATAATCAAGCGTACGTAAAAACTCTACGCCTTTGATTTGGTCAGCCACTTCTACTACACCTAGGTTTTTGTAAATGGCATCTTCAAACTTTTTACCTCGGTTGTAAGAACCGCGGTTATCAAGTTGAAATACCACATAACCTTGTTGTGCCATGTATTGAAAATATAAGTTTTTACTACGCCAGCTGTTAGTAACACGTTGTGCGTGGGGGCCACCGTATACGTTAACAAGAACAGGGTGTTTTTTACCATTATTCACTGTGGCAGGCTTGAATAAACGGTAATGCATTATTTGACCATCATCGGCCGTTAATGTGCCGTACTCAGGTTCAGGAAGATCAGCTAAAAAAGGTGTTAGGGGGTGGTTGTTATCAAGCTTATTTTGCTCAAGCCATGTAATAAACTCACCATTTACTTTACGTAATGCAGCTGAGTTTGGCTGATTAACTGACGAGCTGTTATCAATAAAGGTTTTGCTGTCTTTAGCCATCACCACGTTATGATAAGCACCTTGCTCGGTGATACGTTTTATATCACCTTTTTTGAATAGTGGTGTGCTGTATAAGTGGCTTTCAAGTGGCGTATCTTTACGCCCAGCAAAGTATACAATGCCTTTTTTCTCATCAATACCTTTTAGGCTATCAACAACCCAGTCACCATCTGTTATCTGACGAATTAATTTACCGTTAGTGCGGTATAAGTAAAGGTGTTTGAAACCATTTCGCTCTGACGCCCAAACAAAGTGTTTTTTGTCTTTTAAGAACTGTAAGTCAAAATGTAGGTTAATCCAGCTCTCGCTCGTTTCAGTTAGCGCGATTTTTTGTTCTTTACTTTGGCTGTTATAAAAGCGTAGCTCTAATTTTTGCTGTGAGCGGTTTTGCCATTGATAAGATAAAGTTTTATCATCTTCTAACCATTTAGCTCGGGCAATATAGATGTCTTCATCTTTGCCTAAATCAACCCAATCAGTTTGCTGGTTATCGATTTTTACCACACCGAGTTGAATTTTAACATTATTGGTGCCAGTAAACGGGTAGCGTTGGTTAAATAGCTTTACTTCGTCGGCGTAAATCTCGTTTCGAATAGCTTCTTTTACAGGGCTTTCGTCAATACGGGTGAAGGCAATTTTAGACTCATCGCCTGCCCACCAGTAGCCGGTCATACGGCCCATTTCTTCTTGCGCGACAAATTCAGCCATGCCGTTTTTAATTACGCCACCGCCATCTTTACTCAGTTGAATTTCTTTACCTGACTTAAGGTTAAGCGCATATAAGTTTTGTTCACGAATAAATGAGACAAAATTACCTTTTGGCGAAAAGCGGGCATCGGTTTCAAATGCGTCGGTATTGGTTAATTTACGGCTTTTTGCTGACGCTAAATCGTAATAATACAGGTCACCATTGAGCGGAAAAAGTAAGGCTTTGCCATCTTTTGACCACTTGTATTCTAAAATGCCTTTACCGAAAATACGTTGGCGTTCACGGCGCGCTTTTTCTTCGTCTGAGAGGTTTTCAGGGCCAGAAAATAACTGTGCAGAATCCACTAAGATACGGTTTTTATTATCTTTTAAATTGTATTCCCATAAATCGTAACGGTTATAATCATCGCTTTTACCTTGCAGGTAAGTAACACGGCTACCATCGGGTGAAAACTTAAGTTGTACAGGCGCTTTACCAGCTAAGCTAGGATCGTCAAATATACGTTCTAGTGATAGCTGCTTTGCTTGTACTGTAATAGCGCTAGCCGCTAAGGGTAGGGCCCATGAAAGGTGTTTGATTTTTTTTAACACGTATTTACCTTCGCTCGAATAAAAACTGCCATGATGGTAAAGCCAAGCGTGGGCAACTGCAACTAAATGCTTTAAAGTTGAGGTATAGCAGTTAAATAGAAGAGGATTAAAATGACAGCTGAATTTGTATTAGCCCCAGAGCTTACCCAAGACTGTATAGAGATTACTGATTGGCCACTGTGTAAAGTGCTGCTAATGAATGACAGCCAATATCCGTGGTTTATTTTAGTTCCTCGCCAAGCGGGCTTAAAAGAAAGTATTGATTTAAATGAAGCTGATCAACTTATTTTAATGCAAGAGTCGGCTAAGTTGAGCCGTTTGATACAAGATATTTTCTCCCCAGACAAGCTCAATGTTGCAGCGTTGGGGAATATGGTGCCACAGCTACATATTCATCATATTGCCCGGTATAAAACGGATGCTGCGTGGCCTGCACCTGTATGGGGTAAAAATCCAGCCAAGCCATACTCAAGCGAGCAGTTAGCGCAATTGAAGGCTGTTTTTAATCATTCTTAACGACGTACCTTTGAGAGTTATATGAAACGTATAAAGCAATTTTGCACAAGTTTACTTTTATTATCCTTATCTAATGCCGCTTATGCTGTAGCTAAAGAGCAGGCAAGTGTTGGCTCGTCAGTGCCAGCTAATTTTCAAGCAATTGACAATATTGGTGTCGCTAATTTAACACCCCATGCAGGGCACGTATATTCAGCAGCGCAGCCAAGCATTGAACAGTTTAAGGCATTAGCGCATGAAGGCATTAAGCATGTAATTAACCTGCGTGGGCAAAGTGAACAAGATTGGGATGAAAAAGCACTGGTTAACAGCTTAAATATGAATTATGTCGCGCTACCTATTACAGGTGTCAAAGACATCAATGTGGAGAATGCGCGGTTATTAACGCAGTTTTTGGCGCAGAAAAAAGGGGAGGCTGTGTTAGTTCATTGTGCTAGTAGTAATCGAGTCGGTGCGTTAATGGCTATTGCAGCTTATGAAAGCGGCCAAGATGTAGAGGCTTCCATTCGTGAAGGTAAAAGCTGGGGATTAAAAAGCCTTGAGCCAGTAGTACGTAATGTTATTAGTAAATCAACATTAAAAAAATGAGCGGAGTTGAATTCGCTCATTCTTTATGTATAAAAGAGTTACAGCGCAGGCTGTAACTCTTTTAAATTTATTAAAGCCCTAAAACATTTTTACCTTGCTTAAAGGTAACATCGACTGGAATATTTGCTTGGCTTAGTTTTTCTAAGTCTTTAGCAAGCTCGGCTTTAATATCACCATGAGTAGCAATTAGTTGATCTACTTTTTGGTAATCACCATCCCCTTGTAAGGTCAAAATAAGGTTAGATAGCTTAGCCATTGCCTGACCCATTTTTTCCATGTTTACACGGTAAAGGCCTTGCTCATTTTTTGAGAATGCGCCTTCTTGGGCAAAAAAGTTAAAACGGATCATATTTGCTTTACCATGGGCACTTGATGCGCCAAAGCGAACCGAACGGAAGATTCCGGCCATAAACGTGGTGTAGTAATCTTCAAGTGTGCCTTGTGTAATTTCACCTTTTTTAAGCAATTGCTCAACCATATATAAGCCAAGAATATCGGCTTTACCTTCTTCAAGTGCGCTTGCATGTTCTTGTAAAGACTGGCGAACAGTTCCTTTGTCAGTGATGGTGTTTTTGATGCCTAAACCGTGAGCCACTTCGTGGAACATGGTATTAGCAAAAAAAGCATCGAAAGTGATATGTTTACGTTGCTCAGGCACAATAAGTTGCTCAGCGATTGGTACTAGAATTTTATCAAATTTAGCACGCATGGCATTTTTAAGTTGTAAACGGCGAGTGCCTTTTTCAAGCTGGACTTGTTCGTCATTCGGTAGGTTAATAGCAATGGTTTTGCTGCCTGCGTTAGAGTGGCCTGCGTAGTAAACCACGTCATAGGCGTTTAAGTCGGCGTCAGAGCCAGGTACTTCTTGTTTGTATTTTGCATCAACAGGTAGGCCTTTTTGTAATTCAGGTAAAAAGGCAGCAAATTTAGCTAAGCGCTCACTCCAGGCTAAGTCTTTAACAAGTACATAAGATTCAAATGCCGCACGTGAGCCAAATAATTGATCTTCATATGTCTCTATAGGGCCAATAACCACATCAATCGGGTTATTTTTCATATCCATCCAAGCGAAGTCTGACGCTTGATATTCATCACTTAGTAGTGCATCAGCGCGCATAGATAAGTAATTAGCAAACTCTTTATCGTCGGCTAGTTTACTCGCTTCACGTAGTAGGTTTGCTGCTTTTTCTAGTGCTTGTGCGTATTCTACAGAATATGAAACAGTATAAAGTTTGCCGTTTTCATCACGTTTAACAACAGAATAAAGGCCATTTTTGTCTTCAACATCTGAGCTGTTTAATTCTTCTTTTGTAATATCAGCAGGGTAGAACTGCGCGCCAGGCGCTTTTTCATCATACCCAGATAAAAAAGCTTGGTCGCCATTTAAACGATCCCAAGGTCCATAGTTAATGTCTGCAAACTTTTGCACTTGTGGGTCATTAATTTTTGCTAAAAAGCTGGCTTTGTCTTCACCAAATGCTTGACGCCAAAAAAGCTCATCCATAATTTTTGATGCATCGATTAGCTTTGCAATCATGGCTTTTTGATTTTCGCTTAAGTGAGAAAGATCAGTCGTTAAACTAAAATCAGTGTAAATAGCTAAGCGATCGGTATTGGCATTAATTAGCTGAGGAGAATCGGTTGTGGCAGGAGCTTTTTCTGCAACTGCGGCATCTGTTTTAGGTGTAACGGCTTGTTCTGAACATGCACTAAGAAAAGCTGCACCGCAAAAAACCAGTGCTTGGCTAATTTTGTTAAGAGTCATTTTGTTGCCTGTTTAAAGTGAAGTTATAAATCAGCAGCTAAATAAATAGGCTGCTTGCTCGCTTGTGTTATGCATTAAAGCAAAACTTTCGCGCAAATAGCAAGTTTGCTGCGCTTTAACTAATAAAGATTGGGTAGTATTGTATGATGAAAAAATAAAACACAGATAATTTGTGTAATTTTCTTAACTTTAGCGGTAAGTTAGACAATACTAACAATTAAACTTATAAAAACATCAGTGCTTAGCAAGCATCATGTTGCTGCAGGCTAATTCAAAAGGATGGCACATTTATGTCAACAGAAAACGCGCTATTAACCATTTTGGTTGACCGTATAAATAACGACACTTTAGTGTTACCAACGCTGCCAGAAGTTGCAGTTCGTGTTCGTCAAGCCGCAGACGACCCTGACGTTAATTTAGCGCAAATGGCTGATGTGATCTCTCATGATCCAGCATTAGCAGCGCGCATGATAAAAGTTGCCAATAGTGCGTTTATGGGACGCTCAGTAAAGGTAACAAATTTGAATCAAGCGGTGACACGAATCGGCCTAAGACAAATTAAAAATATTGCCACAGCGATGGCGATGGAACAGCTGTTTGTGTCAAACAACGAACTTATTAAAGGCTATATGGATAAAGCCTGGCAGAAAACACTTAAAGTGGCGTGCCATTCAATTTCATTGATGGAGTTCTTTTTAAAAGAGAACAAGCAGACATCGCTGAATCGCGATACCATTACCCTGGCATCATTAGTTTATAATATTGGTGTGTTACCTATTTTAACTGAGGCTGAGCGCCACCCTGAAGTGTTTGCAAACCCGAGTTTTTTAGCTCATGCGATTCAAAAGCTCAGTGGCAAAGTCGGTGGAGCGATTATGCGTGCATGGGATTTCACTGACGAATTTGTCGAAGTGGCTGAAAGTTGGGCTAACCCTAACTATCGCCCTGAGCATATCTGTTATGTTGATTTCATTCGTATCGGGGCAATTATGGAAGGAATTTTACAAGTGTCAGATAAATCTGCGGCATTACAGATGTATATCGATAAAGGTGTGATTCCATCATTAGAGATATTTGCAACAGATGAATACAACGACATGTTAGATGATGTGAAATCGGTTTTTAGTTAAAGCTTGATCGCAGGTTGAGTAAAAAGCGCCAAAACGTGGCGCTTTTTTGCTTTTTAACGGTTAAGCTAAATCGTCTGCATCACCTAAGCCAGATGTTAGCTCTTCTAACATTTGCTTAATCTCTTCTGAAGCGAGAATAAAGTCAGCGTCGAGCTTAATTATCATGTCTTCTTTTGGAATATCTGCATTTTCCTCTTTAAGCGTATCTGAATAACTTAAGCGCTTTATTGAGCCGTCATTTTGTAGCATAAATTTAAGACGTTCTTGCCAATCTAAAGCAAGTTTAGTGACTCGCTTGCCACTTTCAAGGTGTGATTTAACTTCATCACAAGCTAAATCATGGCCTTTAAGCTTAACTTGAGCACCGCTGTCATCAGCTTCTTCAAGTTCTGCATCTGAGCCAATTGCAAATCCTTCTGGGGTGCTAAAGTTAGTGAGCCAGTCAGTTAAAAACACGTCTAAATCATAGTTGGCAAACGCAGGAACAACCGGCAAAGTACCCAGTGATTTACGTAATAGTGCTAATAGTTCTTCAGCTTTATTGAAACTGCCACTGTTAACAACAACCCAGCCATTTTCTTGGTCGATAAATGCAAATTGTAAGCTCGACTTTTTAAAAGCTTGTGGTAACAAGGTGTGAAGAATGTTCTCTTTTAGCTCGTCTTTTTCTTTTTTCTTAACAGGGCGATTTTCTTCTGCTTCTATTTGCTCTATTTTCTCTGCAACCATTTCGTTTACAACAGCCGCAGGAAGTACTTTTTCTTCGCGCTTTGCACACACTAAAATGCTTTTTTGTGAAAAGTGAGATAATGACTCGCCATGTTTACCAAAAGCTTTGGTCCAGCCAAAGGTGCTTAAGTCTTGGCTACCACAAGGACGAAATACATCTTGTTCTAGCGCGTTATCGAAGTCTTCTTGGGTGTATGAAACATCTTGCTTAAAGCGATAACAAATTAGGTTACTAAACCACATAGGGGAATTGATCCATTTGGTAAATTTGCTCAATCATAGCAATAAAAACCGCATGCTGAAATGGCTGATTTTGTTAACGCGAGAGCCAACCTTTAGTGAATGCTTAGTAATTGAACTAAGCATTCATCTAAGTTAAAACGGTATTAGTTATTAAAGATAGAAAGCGGCTTTGGCATGTCTTTAGGAAAGCTAATATGGTAGTGCAAACCATTGCCTGGCGAGCTTGACGCTTCAATCTCACCGCTTAAGGTTTGTTTTACTAAGTTAAAGGTGATGTGAGTGCCTAAACCACTGCCACCTTGATCGCGTTTAGTAGTAAAAAATGGGTCAAATAACTTTTCGAGTTGTTGCTCGCTAACGCCATTCCCATTATCTTTGAAATCTATAATGACTTGGCTGTCGTCATCTTTAATCAGAATATCAATAACTCCGTTATTTACACCGTCAAAGCCGTGAATGAGTGAATTCATAATCAAATTAGTAAATATTTGGCTGATCGCACCAGCCGGTAGATTTAATGTGAGATCTTCAGGGCAATCTAAATTAATATGATGGCTGGTATTTTTAATTTTTGGATGTAATGAACGAATAACTTCGCCAAGATACTCTTTAAAGTTAATGGTTCTTACAGCTTCGCTGGCTTGGTCCACCGCAATTTGCTTAAAGCTAGCAACCAGCTCTGACGCTCTATCTAAATTACTGGTCAGTAAGCTGGTGCTTTGTTTTGCATCATTGATAAATTCTTCCAATGCTTTGGGTGATAACGTTTTCTCTTTATAGGCCGTTTCAATTTGCATTAAGCGCTCTTGTAAAAATGAGGTAGCTGTTACACCTATGCCTACAGGAGTATTAATATCGTGGGTAATACCCGCAACCAGACCGCCTAAAGCGGCCATTTTCTCAGAGCCGACTAGGCGCTCTTGTGCTAGATTTAGCTCATCTACGTAACGTTGCATTTCTTTTTGTTTGGTAAGCAGCTCTTGCTCGGTATGACGGCGTAAGTCTACTTCTTCAGTCAGTGTAAGTTTTTGTTTTTCAAGCTCATACTTTTGCTGTTGTAAGTCCATCATAGCTTGGCTAAGGTTTGAGGTTTTACGTGCCACCTCTTGTTCTAATTGCAGGTTGTGTTGATCGAGTTTCTCATTGGAGATGATTAACTCTTTCTGCGTATGCTCAAGCTCTTGTCGATATTGCACAACTTTATCAATTAACTTATTAAAAGACTGCTCCATTACTTTTAATTCGTTATGTTCAGTCGTTTCTATATTTATATGTTGGCCTTCTAGATCGTTAAGTTCTAAGTCTTCAATTTGCTCTGTCAGCTGCTCTAGGGGGTCAGTTAATAACTTTCTAAATGCAATTAAAAACAAAATTATTAAAAAGGTAGTTTTGATCATCGCATTACCAATTAAAAAGTAAATTGAGATCATAATGCGGCTAAAAATCACTTCTCGGCTAGAAAAAAGAGTTACGTCACCGACTTGGGTTGCGCGCCCAGAAAACTCAAAAATGAGTGGGAAAGTATAACCAAATAGACCTGATGGTGTGTCTTCAATAATGGCTTCTTCTTGCACCAGCTGTTGGCTGTATAGTTCGCGAATATCTAAAGAACGACCCAGTTGAGAGATTATTTCTCCGCTATCATCACGTACTATAATGCCTTCAATCATCGGAATAGCAAGTAAGCCTTCGGCTGTGGTGATTGTCTGCTTAGTGTTTAATTCCCATATGGCACGGGTTAAGCTTCGACTAAAGGTTTTTTGTAGTGTTGTAAGCTCGTCACGAATATAATCTTTTGTGTTTACGTATTCTGCAATAACTTGGCCACAAGTGACTACAAATGTAAGTAAAAGTAGACTGATAATACGCTGGTCAATAGCTTTTTAGAGAGGCTTTTTTGTAGCATGGATTGTCCATAGCTCCTTGGTGGCAATTACATTAAGTTATGCTTGCTACTAAAGTTAGCTAATAAACGTCTAAAAATAAATAAAAGAATCATTTTTCGTTAACAAACATAGTAAATATTCTTTTTTAGCAAAAACTTAAGCTTATCTAGCTTGATTATTTGTGTTATAAAATCACAGTCGTTTAGTAAATAAAAATGAGTAGAAAACTCGCTCATTAACTTTTTTATTCTTAATCAAGTTGTTAATGGTATGAATTTTTCAATATTAGTATGTGATGACTCAACTGTAGCACGTAAGCAAGTTGTTCGCTGTTTAAATGAATGTATTGAAGCAGATATTATGCAAGCAAAGAACGGCAAAGAAGCTTTAATGTTGCTACAAGAGCATTGTTTTGACTTGGTTTGTCTTGATTTAACTATGCCTGAGGTCGATGGTGTACAGGTGTTAGAAGCAATCAAGATGCAAAAAATAGAGTGCTTTGTATTAGTAATTTCTGCTGATATTCAAACACAAATGAAGCAGCGTGTGGCAAAGTTAGGGGCAATTGACTTCATTAACAAGCCAATAGATAAGTCGAAATTAAACGAAATTCTGCATAAATTTGGCATTCATTAGATTGCTATATAACCAGTTAGCATAATTTATCTTTTAATTTAGGGTTGACATAACAGCCTCTTTTCAGGCAGTCTAAAGGCTATGAAAACAAATAATCAAGTACTGACCATTATTATTACAACCACCATTCTTACTGGATAGTGGCATAGGTCGGTGCAACAAATTTAAAGGCCTGTGTTCACTAAGAACACAGGCCTTTTTTCGTTTTATGGGATGAGGAAACATAAAAATGCGAGTATTAAAATTTGGTGGGTCATCACTTGCCGACTTTGCGTGTTTACAACAGGTAGCTCAGTTAGTTAAAGCACAACTAAAAGATGAAATGTTATTGGTATTGTCAGCGCCAGGCGGTATGACGGACTCTCTTGTTGCGCTGGCGAGCACCGCAGAACAAGGGCTTGATTACAGCGACCAATGGCAAGCTTTAACACAGCGTTGTGAAAGTTTAAAAAGCGCGGTAGAAGCCGATTTTGGCCAAGTCGAAAACTGGCCTGATTTAAGCGAATTAGCGAACAAGCTTGCTGGTGTAAAACTTATAAAATGCTGCCCTGATCAAGTGCGTGCTTATGTTATTAGTTTTGGTGAGCGTGTCAGCGTGTCATTAATGCAGTGTTTGCTAAGTTCACATAATGCACGTTACTTAGAAGCGACGGCATGTATTGCATCTACGGGTGGTCATATTGATGCTGAAGCTGATTTAGCTACTAGCAAAGTACGTTTTCAAGCTGCATTAAAAGAAAGCCCTGCGAGTATTTACATCATGCCAGGTTTTACGGCAAGTAATGATCAAGGTGAGCTTACAACACTTGGCCGTAATGGCTCAGATTATTCAGCAGCGATAGCAGCAGCATGCCTTGAAGCCGATGTGTGCCAAATCTGGACCGATGTTGATGGCGTTTATAATGCTGATCCTCGCTATATTAAAAAAGCCACTAAAGTTGATTATCTTTCTTATAAAGAAGCGATGGAGCTGTCTTATTTTGGTGCTAAAGTACTTCATCCGAAAACAATTTTACCGTGCGCTAAAGCGGGCGTGCCATGTGAAATTAAAAATACTCATAATCCAGATGCACAAGGTTCATTGATTGGTAACGATTATTCGTCAGATGAACCTGTAAAAGCGCTGTCTAGCTTACAAGAACTTGCCATGTTAACGGTTTCGGGCCCAGGCATGAAAGGTAAAGTAGGTATGGCATCAAAGGTATTTAATGCTCTTGCCCATGATAACGTGTCTATTGTATTAATCACGCAATCTTCGTGTGAATTTAGCATCAGTTTCTGCGTCCATGAATCAGATTTAGCCCTTGCACTTGAAGCCTTAAAAACGGCTTTTGAACTAGAGTCGCAAGCGGGCTTAATTGAGCCAGTACAAGTACAGCGTAATTTAGCGATTGTGACACTTGTTGGTGACAACATGCGCGCGCACAAAGGTTTAGCTGCTAAGTTTTTTGCTTCTTTAGCACAAGCACAAGTAAACATTGTTGCCATTGCGCAAGACTCAACGGAAAGTGCTATCTCAGCGGTTATCGACGGTGAATTGTGTAATGATGCCGTAAAAGTGTGCCACGAAAATTTCTTTACTCATATCCCATCAATTGATGTATTTTTACTGGGTTGTGGCTTAGTCGGCCAAGAACTAATTCAACAACTTGAGCGCCAACAAGCATGGCTTGAAAAACGCAACATTAAGCTTAATTTGTATGGCGTTGCTAATTCTCGTCAACTTCATTTAGATAGTGAAGGGGTGCAATTTGCTGATTGGCAGCAAAAGCTCGCGGCATCAGAACAGGCCTTTGATTTAAAGCTGGTTGAGCAATTTGTAAAGCAAAATCATTTAATCAACCCAGTGTTGGTAGACTGTACATCGTCAGATGCATTAGCTGCGCAGTATGTCGACTTTTTAAATGCTGGCTTCCACGTAGTTGCTGCTAATAAAAAAGCAACCACCAGTTCATATACGTATTACCAAGACTTAATCAGCGCAACACAAAAAAATAACCGTAAGTTTTTATATGAAACAAACGTAGGTGCGGGTCTTCCGGTTATTGATAACTTGCAGTCGCTATTTGGTGCGGGTGATGAGCTACTTGAATTTAGCGGTATTTTATCTGGTTCGTTGTCGTATATGTTTGGTGCGTTAGAAGATGGTTTATCACTATCAGCAGCAACAGTAAAAGCTAAAGAAAATGGATTTACTGAGCCAGACCCACGTGATGACTTATCAGGCACTGATGTTGCGCGTAAGCTATTAATCATTGCCCGAGAAGCAGGGTTAAAACTAGAGCTAAGCGATATTGAAGTTGAATCTGTACTACCTGAAGGATTTGCGCAAGGTGATAGTGTTGATGACTTTATGGCTAAACTGCCGAGTTTAGATGCCGCCTTTAATGATCGTATTCAAAGTGCAGCAAGCGAAGGCAAAGTGTTACGTTACGTTGGTACTATTAAACAAGGTCACTGCAAAGTAGGTATTGAGGCTGTTGATTCAAACCACGCACTGAGTGTGATTCGTGACGGTGAAAACGCATTAGCAATTTTGAGTGAATACTATCAACCACGCCCATTTGTAATTCGTGGATATGGGGCGGGCTCTGCCGTAACAGCCGCAGGTGTATTCGCAGATATCTTAAAAACATTATCTCGATAGGAGAGGGTTATGATTGAAGTATACGCGCCAGCTTCTATAGGTAACTTTGCGGTAGGGTTTGATGCCTTAGGTGCTGCGCTTGAGCCGATTGACGGCACTTTATTAGGTGATGTAGTCGCGGTTAGTTCAGCACCGGCTGATGAGTTTATTTGCTCTGGTGACTATGCTCATAAGCTCCCCAGTGATGCCAGTGAAAATTTAGCATATCAATGTTTGGTGCATTTTCGTGAACATGTTGCACCTAATATGCCTACTGTTAAGCTTGAACTTAAAAAGAACTTACCAATAGGCTCTGGGTTAGGATCAAGTGCTTGCTCAGTGGTTGCCACATTTGCAGCGCTTGATAAATTTGCTGATAGCCAGCTTAGTCAAGTTCAGCTAATTGAATTAATGGCTGACTTTGAGGCTATTGTTAGCGGGGGTCGTCACTATGACAACATTACCCCATGTTACTTAGGTGGTTTGCAGCTAACTGGCGATTTGATCCCTGACAAATCATTGGCGTTACCTGTGGACGATAGCTGGTATTACGTGGCGGCTTTTCCAGGTTTTTCACTCAATACGGCTAAGGCACGTTCGGTGTTACCTACGCAGTTAAGCATGCACGCGAGTGTAGAATTTGCCCAGCGCTTATCGGCGTTTAGCACGCTACTACTCACACACCGTTTTGATGATGCTTTATCAATTATGAGTGATGAAATAGCTGAGCCACACCGTGCGCCGCTGATCACTGGGTTTAGCGAAGCGAAAGCTGCGCTACCTGAACTAGGCGCTGAAATTGTGAGTATTTCAGGAGCAGGACCTACGTTATTTACTGTGTGTAAAACGCTTGAAGCGGCAAAGCAGTGCGAGCAATGGTTACAAAGCAATTATATAAATGAACAAGGCTTTTGCCATATCTGCAAGCTGGATAACGTCGGCACGCGTCAGTTATAAGAATTTAAGGAACTAAGAATGCAATTACATAATTTAAAAGATGATTCTCAAAAAGTATCATTTGTTGAAGCGGTTAAAACAGGCCTTGGCCGTAATCAAGGGGTGTTTTTTCCTGAATCACTAGCACCCATGGCAGATATTGATGCCTTACTTGATATGGATTTTGTCAGCCGTAGTTCGGCGATTTTATCGCACCTGATTGGCGATGAACTCCCTGCAGATACCGTTGCGCAAATGGTACAAAATGCCTTTAACTTCCCGGTTAAATTAGTGGAAGTAGAAGAAAATATATATTGCTTAGAGCTGTTTCATGGGCCAACTCTTGCGTTTAAAGACTTTGGTGGGCGTTTTATGGCAGAGTGTTTAGCGCAGTTCAGCCAAGGTGAAAAAACCACTATTTTAACCGCGACCTCAGGTGATACTGGCGCTGCTGTGGCACATGCTTTTTATAATAAGCCCAATATCGACGTCGTCATTTTATACCCTAAAGGCAAAATTTCACTGGCTCAACAAAAGCTATTCACTACCCTTGGCAACAACATTCATTGCTATGCAGTAGAGGGTAGTTTTGATGATTGCCAAAGCATGGTAAAAAATGCCTTTTTAGATGATGAAGTAAAAACCCGTCTAGGTTTGAACTCAGCCAACTCAATTAATATTAGCCGTTTAGTTGCACAAGTATGCTATTACTTTGAGGCCATCGCACAGCTACCAAAAGAAAAACGTGCTACTGCACATATCTCAGTACCAAGTGGTAACTTTGGTAACGTATGTGCTGCGATGATCGGTGCTGTAATTGGCTTACCGGTAGCAAAACTAAGTGCCACAACCAACCAAAATGATACTGTGCCGCGTTTTATTGCCGATAAAAACTGGGCACCTAATGCAACAATCGAGTCACTGTCAAACGCAATGGACGTAAGTAAGCCTAATAACTGGCCTCGCGTGCAAACCATGCTTGATAACAACTGGTTCAGCTATGATAATTTTTATTCAACCAGTGTTGATGAAAACGACACCCAAGCAGTAATGAAAGTAATTCAAAAAACAGGCTATGTTGCTGAGCCACATACAGCTATTGCCTATCAAGGTTTAAAAGCAGATTTAACCCCTGGCAGTGCCGGAATCTTTTTAGCAACCGCACACCCTGCTAAATTTAAAGAAAGTGTTGAAGATATTTTAGCTATTGAACTTGATATGCCAAAACCGCTTGCAGACGCACTTGCTAAGCCATGTTTAGCACAAGATATTGATAACGACTATGATGCACTTAGAGAGATCATCTTAGCTAAGCTAGGTTAATTAAACTTTTTTAAGCTACAGAAAAAACGGCATCGACTGCAAAGTGATGCCGTTTTTTGTGGGCTCAAAATTAACCGCTCGCGTGAGCCTTAACTCAATCGCAGGCTGATAAACTCAGCGAGTTTGGATACCGCATGTTCGGGATGTTCTACACGGTTTATTAAACTAATACCAATGCGGCCAAGCTCGGGTAAATGTTTAGTGTGTAACTGACAATTTAACTCATGTGGCACGGTACTTTTGGCAAGTACGGTAATGCCTAAGCCTTCTTTGAGCGCTGCAGTGAGGCCGGTTAAATCGGCATTGCTATAACTTATACGATATTTTATTCCGGCCATCTGTAGCGCCTCTATAGCACGGCGGCGGTAAATACAACCTTCTGGCGCAGTAACTAAAGTAACCACTTCATTTTGCGCTAATGATAAATCACCCACCCAAACGAGTTGGTCTTGCATAAATACCGGGAACTTCTCAGAGTTTAAATCTTCATTTAATGCCAATACTAAATCAAATTGATCTTCTCGTGACACTGAAAGTAAGTGTTTACTTAAACGTGATTTAACCTCTAGCGATACATCGGGGTATAGCGCTATAAAATCACCAATGATAGAAGGCAATATGCGTGCCGCAAATTCACTGGGAATACCTAACCTTACTTTGCCGGTGACATTCTCTTTGGTAAACAACTGTAAGATACTATCGTTTTGCAACAGCATGTGTTTTGCCATCGGCAATAATAATTCACCATACTGATTAAGTACTTGGCGCTGGCCCTGTTTTTTAAATAGCTTATGGCCGAGCATGTCTTCGAGGCGCTTAATTTGTAAGCTCACAGCAGGTTGAGAAAGGCCTAATAATTCGCCCGCTTTGGCGAATCCACCTACTTCGACCACGGTAATTAAGGTGCGTAATCCATCTGTTGAAATATTCTTCATATAAAAAAATTCAATTTATCAGGTTAAATACATAATTATTATTTATCAATTGATAAGAAATTACAATTTGTTGTTGCACGCCACCCGCAATATACTTTTGTGACTATAGATTGATAGGTGTCAACGATGACTTTTACTCCAATAATGTTTGCTCGTCACAGCCAGCTAGATGCGCCGCAAAGCAATATGCTGCAGGCCGATAATAATAGTGTGGTCATTGATTTTAGCGGCACTGAAGCAATCCCATTTTTAACGGCTATTTTAGGGTTAGATTTAAATAAACTAACCGCCAGTGGCTTAGGCCTAAAAGGCACGTTAGACGGCGACTTAAATAGCACCTATAGTTTTGCTTTGTATTACTTTAGCGAGACCGCATTTAGATTTGTTTTACATAACGATGCCAGCGTCCAACTACAGTCACTTATTTGTGAGCAACAACTACGTTACGATATTGAATTTGTTGTACGCAGCGATTTATCGGTATTAACTTTATGTGGTGAGCAGGCTTTCGATACTTTGATTGATGCTTTTAAGCTTACCCCTGGTTTGCGCTTATCAAACGCAGCGAGCTGCTACGGTGCACAAAGCGGTGAGGTATTTATTACCGCCATTGATAAACAATCTCAGCAGTATTTTCAGCTGGTGGCTAAAACCCCAGCGCTTGCAAAATGCCAAGCAACATTACAGCAACGCGGGTTTGATTTAACTCTGCCTGAGGTTGCTTAAATAGTTTTTAAAACACGGTATTAAAACCGTGTTTGTAGTAACAAATCGCAATTTGGGTGTCAGTGTAGTACAACTTATGTATAATCGCCGCCCATGTTATTCCCCCTCATTAAATTGAGGCCACGCCCAATATTGGGTTAATTATAAAGTGAAGGAATATTATGACTTCTAAAACAGTTTTACATGCAAAGCACCTTGAAGCTAACGCTAAAATGGTTGATTTTCACGGCTGGGAAATGCCAATCAACTATGGTTCGCAAATCGAAGAGCACAACGCAGTGCGCACCGATGCTGGCATGTTTGACGTATCGCACATGACGATTGTGGATGTTAAAGGCGAGCAAGCACAAGCATTCTTACGCAAATTAGTTGCTAACGACGTGGCTAAATTAACTGTTCCAGGCAAAGCCTTATACACAGGTATGCTTAACGAACAGGGCGGCGTAATCGACGACCTTATCATCTACTTCTTCTCTGAAACTGATTATCGTTTGGTGGTTAACTCAGCAACTCGCGAAAAAGATTTAGCGCATATGGCTAAAGTATCTGCCGATTTTGCCGTTGCAGTGACAGAGCGCCCAGAGTTTGCAATGATTGCAGTACAAGGCCCTAACGCTAAAGCAAAAACAGCGACACTTTTAACAGCTGAGCAGCAAGCTGCTGTTGAAGGTATGAAGCCATTCTTTGGTGTGCAAGTTGGTGATTTATTTATTGCGACAACAGGCTATACTGGCGAAGACGGTTACGAAATAGTAGTCCCGAACGATCAAGCCGCTGATCTTTGGCAACAACTGTTAGATGCAGGTGTTAAACCAGCAGGTCTTGGCGCACGTGACACACTACGTTTAGAAGCTGGTATGAACCTTTACGGCCTAGATATGGACGAAAGCGTATCACCACTTGCAGCTAACATGGCGTGGACCATTGCGTGGGAACCTGAAGATCGTGACTTTATCGGTCGTGATGTATTAGTTAAGCAACGCGCAGAAAAAAGCACAGACAAACTAGTTGGCCTAGTGCTTGAAGAAAAAGGCGTATTGCGTAGCGGTTCTAAAGTAATCGTTGAAGGTGGCGAAGGGGTTATTACCTCTGGTACTTTCTCACCTACTCTTGGCTTTAGTGTTGCCCTTGCACGTGTACCACGTTCAACAGGCGAGACAGCCCAAGTAGAAATGCGTAAAAAATTAGTTAACGTAAAAGTAGTTAAACCAAGCTTTGTACGTAACGGTAAGTCTGTACTTTAAAGTATTAATTAAAATTTGGTGTTATCACCCAATATAGAACCAAAGGAACAAACACATGAGCAATATCCCTAGCGAGTTAAAGTATGCCTCTTCACACGAGTGGGTTCGCAACGAAGGTGACGGTACTTTTACTGTAGGTATCTCTGAGCATGCACAAGAACTTCTTGGCGACATGGTATTTGTTGAATTACCAGAAGTTGGCGACGAAGTAGACGCTGGTGAAGATTGTGCTGTTGCAGAGTCAGTTAAAGCAGCATCAGATATCTATGCACCAATCAGCGGTGAAATCGTTGCAATCAATGAAGAGCTTGAAGATGCACCTGAAACTGTAAACAACGACGCTTATGGCGACGGTTGGTTATTCCGCATTAAAGCATCTGATGAGTCTGAGCTTGAAAATCTGCTTGACGCTGAAGGCTATGCAAACACCATCGACGAAGACTAATTATTAGTTTTATTCGATATTAAAAGCCCCACAGACGGGGCTTTTATGATTTTACCGCTTACCTTTCCATACATTGTAAGTTACTAAATCAAAAGCTTTTAAGTTATTGCTGGTCACCCATTAGCGATAACCATTTATTTTTTGGATCATAGGAATCTGGACAAATGTCAAACGCCAAATCTCTTGAACAATTAGAGCAAACGCAAGATTTTATTCGCCGCCATATTGGGCCAAGCCCAGCACAAGTAAGCGATATGCTAAGTGCTCTTGGAGTATCGAGTGTTGAAGAGCTGATCGGTCAAACTGTACCTGCAAGCATCCGCTTAGAGCAAGGCCTAACAGTGGGCGAAAGCCGCACTGAAGTTGAAACACTAAGCTACTTAAAATCAGTAGCAAGCAAAAATAAAGTGTTCAAGTCTTATATTGGTCAAGGCTACCACCCAACTCACGTACCACACGTAATTTTACGTAACGTACTTGAGAACCCAGGCTGGTACACAGCGTACACTCCATACCAACCAGAGATTGCTCAAGGGCGTTTAGAGTCATTATTAAACTTCCAAACTATGACCCTAGACCTTACCGGTCTTGATTTAGCAAGTGCATCATTACTTGATGAAGCAACCGCTGCTGCTGAGGCAATGGGCCTTGCAAAGCGTGTATCTAAAGCTAAAAAAGCGAATATCTTCTTTATTGCTGATGACGTACACACACAAACAATCGACGTAGTGAAAACACGTGCCGATCAGTTTGGTTTTGAAGTGGTCGTTGGTCCTGCGGCAGATGCCGTAAATCACGAAATTTTTGGTGCGTTATTCCAATACCCGTCAACATCGGGTGAAGTGGTAGACATCACAGATTTAATCGCTGGCGTACAAAGCAAAAAAGCAATTGCCTGTGTTGCTGCCGACATCATGAGCTTATTATTATTAAAAGCACCTGGTAAACTAGGCGCAGACGTAGTACTTGGTTCTGCACAACGCTTTGGCGTACCAATGGGTTACGGCGGTCCTCACGCGGCATTCTTTGCCACGCGTGACTCGTATAAGCGCTCATTACCAGGTCGTATTATTGGTGTATCTAAAGACCGTTTAGGTAACGACGCACTACGTATGGCAATGCAAACGCGCGAGCAACACATTCGCCGCGACAAAGCCAACTCAAACATTTGTACAGCGCAAGTATTACTTGCCAACATGGCAGCGTTTTACGCGGTGTACCATGGTCCACAAGGCTTAAAAACAATCGCACAGCGTATTCATCGCTTTGCTGATATTTTAGCCGCTGGCCTACAAGCTAAAGGCGTAAACCTGAAGCACAACACATGGTTTGATACCCTAACGGTTGTTAGCGATAACAAAGACGACGTAGTAGCTCGTGCAGTTGCAAACGGCGTTAACTTTGCAACTAACCATGATGGCGAGTACTCAATTGCAGTATCAGAAACCACAACCCGTGCAGATGTAGCTGAACTATTCGACATCATCCTAGGTGAAGGCCATGGTTTAAGTGTTGATGCAATTGCAGCAGACATTGAAGCAAACGGTAGTGAGTCAATTCCGGCAAGCCTAGTACGTGATGATGAAGTGTTAACGCACCCGAACTTCAACTCGTATCACAGCGAAACTGAGATGCTTCGTTATATCAAGCGCCTTGAAAACAAAGATTTAGCGCTTAACCACTCAATGATCTCGTTAGGTTCATGTACTATGAAACTAAACGCGACTGCTGAGATGATCCCAATCACTTGGCCTGAGTTTGCTAACCTTCACCCATTCTGCCCGTTAGACCAAGCAGAAGGTTACCAAATCATGATCAACGAACTACATGATTGGTTAGTTAATATTACTGGTTACGATGCCGTATCACTACAGCCTAACTCGGGTGCACAAGGTGAATACGCCGGCTTAATCGCAATTCGTAAATACCATGAGTCACGTGGCGATGCACACCGTAATGTATGTTTGATCCCAAGTTCAGCGCACGGTACAAACCCTGCATCTGCACAAATGGCGAGCATGAAAATCGTGGTTGTTGATTGTGACAAAAACGGTAACGTTGATATGGCTGATCTTAAAGCGAAAGCTGAAGAAGTATCAGAAAACCTATCATGTATCATGATCACATACCCGTCTACGCACGGCGTATACGAAGAAACAATCCGTGAAATTTGTGACATCATTCATCAACACGGCGGCCAAGTATATATGGACGGCGCTAATATGAACGCCCAAGTAGGTGTTACCAGCCCAGGTTCTATCGGCTCAGACGTATCGCACTTAAACCTACATAAAACGTTCTGTATTCCACACGGTGGCGGTGGCCCAGGTGTTGGCCCAATCGGTGTTAAATCACACCTTGCGCCATTTATGCCTAACCACAGCGTAATTAACGTACCTGGCACTAACGAAGGCAACGGCGCGGTATCAGCAGCACCATACGGTTCAGCAGCTATTTTACCTATTTCATGGGCTTACATCACCATGATGGGTAGCGAAGGCCTTAAACAAGCCACTGAAATGGCGATTGTGAATGCTAACTACTTAACTCACGAGTTAAGCCAGCACTTCCCAATTTTATACCGTGGTCGTAACAACCGTGTTGCTCACGAATGTATTGTTGACTTACGCCCATTAAAAGAAGCGTCAGGCATCACTGAAATGGACGTGGCTAAGCGCTTACAAGATTACGGCTTCCATTCACCAACTATGTCGTTCCCAGTAGCTGGCACTTTGATGATTGAGCCAACTGAGTCTGAGTCTAAAGTTGAGATCGACCGTTTCATCGAAGCGATGGTATCAATCAAAGGCGAAATCGATAAAGTTATCTCTGGCGAATGGTCTATCGAAAACAACCCGCTAGTGTTTGCACCGCATACACAAGCTGACGTACTAGGTAATGAGTGGGATCGTGCATACGACCGTTTCTACGCAGCATTCCCAGTACCGAGCGTAGCAAAAGACAAGTTCTGGCCTACAGTAACACGTATCGATGACGTATACGGCGACCGTAACTTAGTGTGCTCATGCCCAGCGGTAGAGACATATAGAGATTAATTTTTGAAATTGATCAGAGTTATTATAGTTTGGGAATGATAATTATAGATTGGGAAAGTTATTAAAGATTGGGAATTCTTTTCCCAAACTATAACTCTTGAAAAGGTGAGCCTAAGTGGCTCACCTTTTTTATATGGGGTAACATTTGTTTAATGTAATGTGTTAGTTTAACGTTAAATAATTCGCTCAATTATAAGAGTAATAACCGTTAGTTTTCATACAAGGAATAGTAATGTCTCAAATCAGGCATATTGAAATAAAAAATTTTAGAGTAATTAAACATTTGGCTTGGGCACCAAACCCCGGATTAAATTGTTTGATTGGGGCTGGCGATTCTGGAAAATCGACTATTCTAGAAGCTATAGATTTAGCTTTGGGCGCTAGACGCTCTTACTCATTTTCAGATGCTGATTTTAATGGACTAAATACAGATTATCCTATTGAAATATTTGTCACCCTAGGACAACTAGCTCCTGATTTACTGAATTACGAAAAATATGGGAATTTTCTACGCGCATTCGATTTTCAAAAAAAAAATACTATATGACGAGCCAGCTAACGATCATGAAACTGTTATAACAATCAGGTTGGTGGTTGACAAAGATCTGAATCCTGACTGGCTATTGTATTCTGACAGAGCATTTGCAGAAGATATTGAAAGAAGACTACCTTGGAAGCATAGAGAGTCAGTATCTCCAGCCCGCCTTGGAACAATATCGTCTCATCATTTAGGTTGGAGTAATAGATCTGTGCTGAATAAGCTTTCAGAAGATAGCATTGACGTTTCAGATACCTTGACTCGACTTGGTAGAGTAACTCGTAAATCCTTTCGTGAGCAGGAAATAGAAGGCATTGACGAAATACTTACTAAAGTTAAGACAATTGCAAATAAGTTGGGGTTTCTGTTGAGCAATTAGAAGCTCAACTGGATGTAGGGAGTATTTCTTTCTCAAATGGTGCAATCAGTTTACATGCAGACAACACACCACTGAAACAACTTGGAACAGGTTCTTCTAGATTATTGATTAGTGGTCTTCAGAAAGAGTCTAGTAACTCCAATATATTGATTGTTGACGAAGCAGAATATGGTCTTGAACCATTTAGAATCACAAGGCTATTGAATGAGTTAGGCTCAAAGGAAACTGAGCCTCGGCAGCAAGTTTTCATTACTACTCATTCACCTTATGTTCTAAGGGAGTTACAAGCTCAGCAGTTATTTGTTGTCAGAAAGCTGCAAGCTCCATTACCTCCACCAAATCCACAGTTTTCACATCTCATGCACGGCTTAACTAACAGCTACGAAGACCAGTCAACGCTAAGAGTTTGTGCTGAAGCTTTCTTTAGTAAGACAGTTATTGTATGCGAAGGGAAAACTGAGATCGGGCTGGTAAAAGGCATTGACTTATTTAGCCAATCTTTGGGTAACGATAGTATTCAAGCACAAGGCGTTTTTTGTACTGATGGTGGTGGTGATTCAATGTTTACTAGAGCTTTAGTATTCAAAAAATTAGGGTATCACACCGTAATACTAAAGGACTCGGACAAGGACGCTGAGCATCAGCAACATATTCAAACATGCACAAGTAATGGCATAGGAATTTTTGCTTGGGGTAATAACTTTGCAACTGAAAATGCTTTGTTCTCTTATTGTCCAGCGCAATGTATTCCTCTTTTGTTGAATTATGCTGTTGCGCTGAAAGGTGAGCAATCTATAAATCAACACATTTCTGATATATCTCAAAATAGTTATAACTTGCAGACTGCATTAGTTACTGACCCCCCTGATTTAAGATTAATTTTAGGAAATGCAGCAAAGAAAAAAGGCTGGTTTAAAGATATAGAGCCAGCAGAATATATATCTAGAAATATTATTGGTCCATACTATAACAACTTTTTAGCCCAATTTACCGTACCAATAAACCAGCTCTTTCAAAATGTTCGTAACTCGCAAGGTTAGTATATGATAGAAACTGTACTCAATAGCGGTAATGGAGCTGTAATAGCGCCAGCAGGGTGTGGCAAGACTCATCTTTTAACTGAGATTTTAGGACAACCTCAACCTACACCATATCTGGTTCTTACTCACACCACCGCTGGCGTAGCTGCTTTGAAAAAACGTCTAGCCAAGCTGAAAATCCCTACTAAAAATTGTGTGGTTACTACAATAGATGGTTGGTGTATGAAGTTTGCTAATTCATTCAATAATTCCTGCCCAGTTCAATCTAGTGTCGATGAGCCGGGAAAGTTCTATCCTGAGTTAAGAAAGTCAGTTTTAAGTTATTTAACCGCTGGAGCGATCAATGAAATTCTTAATTTTACATACTCAAGGCTATTAGTTGACGAGTACCAAGATTGTGATTTTGATCAACACAATATTATTTGTACTTTGTCCAACATATTGCCAACAACAATATTTGGCGATCCAATGCAAAGGATATTCAACTTTAGAGGCATGAAACTTCCCGTTTGGGAAACGGAGGTTCTAGTCAGCTTTCCAGTTATCTGTGAGTTAAATACACCTTGGCGGTGGGGAAATTCTGGTACTAACGGCTTGGGAAGTTGGTTATTGGAGAGTCGTGCTCAGTTGGCAAGAGGCAACAAAATAGATCTAACCACCTGTCCAGATTACATATATTGGAAGCCGCTAACAGGTAACGATAGAGAGGATCACCAGCAGCAGGTCGATTCACAGTACGAAATTAGGAAAAACAATAATGACTCTCTTTTGATTATTGGAAATCCATATCGGGCTGAATCTCGCCATAGCTTCGCAAGCTCAGTAAATGGTGTTGATGTTGTTGAAACTGTTGACTTGAAGGATGTAGTCTACTTGGCAAATGTTTTGGATAATTTCAATGGACAAGCTTGTCTAGAGCAGTTTTTGACAGTTATAACAACAATGATGTCTGGTACTGAGAAAGCTAAATTAAAACAAAGAGCAGAATCAATCGCTAAGGGTCGAAATAGGACTCCAGCCACTGCGATCGAATTAGCGTATATCAAAATGCGCGATTCGTTCAGTCCTGAAGCAGCTATTTCATTAGTACTTGCATTAGAGGAATCAGAAAATACCAGAGTCTTTCGAACATCAGCTTTCCGTGCTATCAAAGAAGCATTGCAACTAAAAGCTTCTAACCCGGTTTATACTTTTCTTCAATCAGCTGAAGTAATTCGAGAATCAAGAAGACATAATGGAGAAAACAGGGTTCCTTATAGGGCTATAGGAAGTACGTTGCTACTAAAGGGCTTAGAAGCCGATCATGTTTTAATTCAAAATGCTGATGATATGAATAGTCAAAACTTATATGTGGCTCTGTCTAGAGGTGTAAAATCAATAACTGTATTTTCAACTAGTCCGATAGTGGGCTAATACTATTCTTACTAAAGCTCTATTTTATATCAAAGAGCACCAATTACAATGAAGGTTGCAAGTTTTGGCTTTAGTGTTTTTTTGAAGATAACGAAATCTCTAGAAATAATTAAAATTATAAAAGTTACAGAAACTTATAAAATGGATTGTATGGTTCATTATGTTGTAAAATTGAATCAGAAAAATCTCAAAGTAATAGTAAAAACTCTTTAGGGCTTCTTTATTAATGAGAATCGATGAACTAAAAGTTACTAATTTTAAATTATTTGAGGAAGAAGAGTTCTCTTTTGATAGTAGTTTTAATTTAATAATTGGTGAAAATGGAAGCGGTAAAACCTCTTTACTTCGTGCTGTGGCAACTGCGCTGGGGGTGGGCACATTCTTATATTAAAGATGCAAAAAATAGAAGACCAATAGAAGAATCTGAAATACGTGAAATTCAGATTGATAATAGCTTCGATAAATCCAAAGTAACATCTGTAACGGCAAAAGGTACTGCAACGATTATTGATAGATATAACAATAAAAAAAGTTGTATTGCTAGATGGACTAGGAGCAAATCTGAAGGATATGAGGAAACTCTAACTGAAGGTAGTATTCAATATTCAGGCTACTCTCAATGGTACAATTTAAAATTTAGTACTCTAGGTGCTGATATCCTTAAATTTATTGAGTCTGGCGAGAAATTTGACTTACCTTTATTAGCTTTTTATGAATGCAACAGACTGTGGCTCCCTCACAACGAATTGAATACGGTGTCATCAGCAAAGGCAAAGTACTCTCGTTTTGACCCTTTTGTAGATTGTTTTCATACAGGTGCGGATCACGAAGCAGTTGGAGAATGGATTCTTAAGCATGAATTAGCATCACTTCAACAGAAGAAAGAAACAGCGGTTTTAGCATCAATTAAGGCCGCAGCAAAAGCTTCTATAGAAGGTTGTTCTGGGTTGAACTTTGACTTTGAAAAAAGTCGCATAATGATCGAATTTGAAGATGGTAATATCATCCCCTTTGAACATCTGAGCGATGGGCAAAGAACAATGCTTGGCTTATTTTGTGACTTAGCAAGAAGAGCTGCTATTTTAAATCCGCATTTCTCAGGAGAGGCGAATGAAAAAACTAAAGGCGTAGTTTTGATTGATGAGCTGGATCTGCATTTACATCCTAAATGGCAACGGGGTATTATAGAAAACCTTAGGAAAACGTTCCCAAGAATTCAGTTCATATGTACAACACATTCTCCTTTTTTGATTCAATCACTTCGTGATGGGAAGCTTCTTCAATTAGGGCGAGAATCTGAAAGTCAATTTTATGATGAAAGCCTTGAGGATATTGTCGAAGACATCCAAGGTGTGAAACTTCCTCAAAAAAGTAAACGTTATCAAGAAATGATGCTAGCAGCAGAAAAATATTATTTAGCTCTAAATGATGCCGAGAACCAAGATAATATTAATGAATTAAAGAATAGGTTGGATGAGTTAATGGTTCCGTTTAGCGATGATCCAGCATTTGTTGCTCAGCTAAAGTTTGAGCGAGAGGTGATTTTTAATAAGAAGAAAGGTACTTAAATGAGGCCTGTAAGAAAGGGACGCGATAGAGGTACTTTTAATCCATACAATGGTGCGCAACAGTACCTAATAGAACACTTGGGTGAGTTTTGTTCTTATTGTGAAAGGTTAGTCACTTGTGGAATACACGTTGAACACAAGTTGCCAAAAGATAAGGTTCCCTCACTGACATATGAGTGGAGCAATTTCCTACTAGCTTGCGTTAATTGTAATTCATCAAAAGGAAGTGTTTATATAAATTTATCTGATTACCTTTGGCCCGACTCTGATAATACATTTCGAGCTTTTAACTATGGGAGTGAAGGTAAAGTCACCCCTAATACTGGTTTTACTTGTGCTTTACAAAAAAAATAGAAAACACATGGAAATTACTTGGGTTAAACAAACACCCAGATCCCACAGTAGAAGGATTCGTTAAACCTTCAGATAAGGACAGACGTTGGTTACATAGAAAGCAAGAGTGGGAAGCAGCGAAAATAAATAGAGATAAATTACTTCATAATGACAGTTGTGATATCAGAGATATCTTAGTCGAACGAGCTACGGCAAAAGGAATGTTTTCGATTTGGTTTACCGTATTTAGTGATGATATTGATATGAAAAGACGCCTAATATTAGCTTTTAGAAATACTGATAATACAAGTTTTGATGCGACTTATACCCCTATTGTTAGGCCGAATGGTCAAATATAGTTAATTCACAAACTTTATGTGAGTACGACAATTGTAAGTGAGATCTAAGGGATAAACTATTAATCAAGCTAAATTTTAATTAAAATAGAATTACTTAGACTAAATTAAAGGAAAATTATGGATAATCTTTCTTTAGAGCTTAAGCAAGGGGTTTTAAGGCTCTATTCAAAAGGAAATAGGGTGGAGGACGTTTTTCAGCTTTTTTCAAAACACCGGATGAAGTTAAGTAAAGCTGAGAAAGAAGTGTTTCGAGAGAAGTATGCAAAAAAATCAAGCAAAGAAGATTTAAGTGACTTTATAGGCTCATTAAATTTTGATGACGCGAAAAGCAACTATGAAATAAGTAAGAAAACAAGTAAGAGAAAGTTAGCTAGCAGAAAGCTCGAAAAGAAAAGCTACGGCCCTAAGTTTAATGTAGAGCGGTATCTTCTAGCTAAGGAGAGCTCTGATTCATATCTGAGTAGTTCACTCGAAATAGACCGTGATGCTTCGCTCATAACGTCCCAAACATATTCTTATGAGTTAGATGAGCTTCAGCAAAAAGAGCCTGACTTAAATAGCCCAAGTGATGAGGTACCACTTCATTTATATGTTTATGATCCAGAAGATGTAAATGAACTTAGTCTTGATGAAATCTCAGAGGTTTGGCTGCATAGGTATGAGCTATGTGGAACAAAAGAAGCTGCGGCAGAGGTGCTTGCTCTTAAGGATGTAAATGATGGAAATGTTGATAGCTATCAAGGCTGGGAAAGTTATTTAAATCATGACTATATTACTGAATTTGAAAATAAAGTAAAAAGTGATGCTTTCGTTCGGGCTGATCACTGTGCAAGTCAAGAAGCGATTAAAGTTGATAATCCATTTGATAGAAAAAAACATAGCCGATCACAACTCATTAAGTTGCCTTTAAAGCAGATTATAAAATTATGGGAAGAACGAGATTATTCTTTTAATTCAGTTGCAGCCGCTTGTGAAGCTTTAGCAATTATCCGTTATGCCAATAAAATTGATAACCAAAAGAAGCACTGGAAAGCTTTTCTAGAACACCCTCATATTCTCGGTTTAGATTTTGACGAGATAGATGATGAACTTTATGAACATGAAAGTTTAAACAAACCTGTTCAAAAAGAGCTGTTGGATTTAAATGCGTTATCTGAAGATAACAGAAGTAGAGTTACCAGAATTCAAGTAACTAGGGTTGGTCAACAAGGCTTTAGGGCACTTATTCTGGATAATTTCTATTTGAAATGTGCGATATCAGGTAGTGAAGAGCAAGCCTTGCTTGAAGCAGCACACATAATGCCCTACAAAGGGGCGCAATCTAACGTGTTACAGAATGGTTTATGTCTTAGAGTAGATATCCATCGGCTATTTGACAGGTTTTTAATGTCAATTGAGCCGCAAACCCTAGAAATAGTTGTTTCTGATAAAGTCAGAGACGCCTACTACAAAAGTTTTGCAGGATTAAAACTGGGGTGTAGTAAAATAGGTGTTTCTAAATCATTATTAAAGAAGCACTTTTATCAATTTATGAAGCATAATAAAAATAGCTGAATCCCTTTTCAGCTACAACTCTCTTAATCATTTATATTGTCGGGCTTATCGTGATTTGGGTTGTTGCGTGCATATTCGACACCATCTCGTTTATACACGAGTGTCGGGATGTTGACCTTGCTTTACTTCTCTTACAAGTTGAGCTCGTGATACTTCGCCTCTGCCAATAACTGCGTAGCTATTATTTCCACCATTTTTACCGCCGCCATTTCCATTAAATTACTGCCTTTTGCCATAATTAAATCCTCAAAATCTGTTTTTAAGTTTTTGTGGGCGCAAAAAATAAACTTGCTTCTCTGTTTTTTAAGCCTAGATTAAACCCAATTTAATGTGTAGGTATACAGTGCTTTTTTCAATTATGAGCAGTTTTTGGGGTGTGTATTTTTTACATAATTTATTGCTAATTTAATTTAAAAAACAGTCTTTTGTTTTTTTAAGCTGCTGTTTTTAATGTTTTATTTTCTACAGTTTATCTTTTTAGTGCTTAAATTGGTATTTGTCTTTTTAGCTCTTGTTTTACAATTAAAACCAAAAAAAGATATTTTAAAACATGCGCTTACATTTTATTGAAGTGTAAATTCAACTTGTCTAACTTTTCATTTTGTTCTATTACTAAAAATAGATAAGACTTAAAGTGAGACAGTAAAATGAAAACGTTATGCGTTTCTGAAGCGACAAATAGAAAAATTAGAGAGTTTAACGAAGCTAAAAAGCGCGGCGTTCATATCCCATACGTTAAAAGTACTTTTATGTCAGCGGGCACGCGCTCTATATTCTTTTGTCCAATTCAAAAACGTGTAATCACTTTCATGAGTCAAGGGGAAAAACATCTTTACATTACAAAACTGTTTGAGCCAAATGTAGTTGAAATTAAAGAGCAATATCCGCTTGACTATGTGCTTACTCAAGAGATTGCTGACGAGATAGATGTTATCCATCCACGGAAACATTTAACTGGCGAATTGACAGTTGTTACTACTGACTTGTTAATCACATATCGAGATGAGTATGGCTCAGAGTATCGTGTTGCTTATGCATTTAAATATAGTATCGGTGGTCGAAATCAAACACGCACGAACCAAAAACTAGAGATTGCAGAAACGTATTGGAAACGATTTGGTGTGCGTAGTGAGCAAGTCTTACGAGATGACGTGTCAAAAAGTAAGGCATATAACTTATTAAATTGCATAGATAAATACGATAATAGTATATGCGTAAATGAAATAAATGAGTTTGTAACCACTCTTCTAGATGATGTTATTAAACATCCGAGCCACACCCTGCGAGAGTCATTGAGTGCAACGTCTGCATCACTGCATATAGAGCCATCTTATAGTATGACACTTTTTGCGAACGCAATATTTAGAAATGCGTTACCAATCGATTTGATGCAAGAAATTAAATTGCACAAACCTATTAAACTTGCTTTTCAGTCAGAGGAGGAAGAGATAAATGTTTGCTGTAAATGATAAATTACAACTAACTCCCATCGGAGTTGAAAAGTTTAAAGCAAAATTTGATGCAGATGATGAGTTTTTTTGTCTCAAGAGTGATTAACGAGAGTAAAGATTACGCTCAATACTTTGTGATAACAAATTTAACGCAAATGAAAAGCAAAGTTGAGCCGCAAAAACCGCTTGCGCTAACGATTACTCATGCACGCACGCTCTTTAAGCACTCGCTTGATGACGACGGTTGTAGTTTATTTCATATGCATGATGAGCGCTCACGTGTAAGTGATGAGAAGTTAAGTGTAGAGTGTCCGAAATGGTTGAAAAAGCGTGAAGCGAGTTGGTCTGTGATAGAACAATTTCAATCAGATGAGAAAATCTTAAAATACTTGCAGGGGATGCTCGGATATCAAATTGCAGAGCGCGCAGCTGATTTAAACGTTAATGAAAAAGTTATTCGACGGGCATTGAATCGTTATGTTTCGAATGGATGTCGTAAGAATGCGCTTTTACCAATTGCGTACGGAAATGTGGGTAATGGTAAGCGAGTTTATAAAACAAAACCCGGGCCAAAGAACACTCTTCTTCCTGTTTTGAGGACGAGAATGATCGAACCAAGCGACATTGTAAAAGTTCAACGACTTGCAGTTCGAAACTGTGTAGATAAAAAGGACGGGAAATTTTGTTTAAAGCGTTTGCATATTCTGTTTTTGAAAGAGCATTGTTCTACAGAAGTAGTCGTTGAAAGAGGTGGAGAAACACACTTTGAGCTTGCTGTTGATGAATCAAAAAAAATTAATTATCAGCAATTTAAACGTTTATTTAATAAAGCGTTTGACCCGCAACAGCAGCAAGTTTTAAAAGTAGGTAAGTCTGCTTATGAAAATAATCGCAAAGATATGGTAGGCAGCGCTTTTGAAGGCGCTACTCGTGCAGGCCAACTTTGTGAGTCAGACTCAACTGAGTTGCCTCTTTATGTTGCTTACCCATTGAATAAAGAAAAAATAGAAGCTGCGGGCAAGCCGACTTTGTGTATCGTAGTGTGTGTAAGAACACAGATGGTAATGGGTTACTCGCTTGGTTTTAGTTCGCCAAAATGGATAAGTGTTGCAGAGGCATTAGTAAACTGTGTCCAAAATAAGAAAGAGTATGCAAAGCAATACAATGTACATATCGATGATGATGATTGGTCATGTCAACATCTCCCCTTGTCAATTCGCCTTGATAATGGTGGTGAGAATGCTACTAAACAGTTTAATATGGTATTAAAAGGAGAGCTAGGTATTGCTATTGCCGATTATTGCCCACCAGCCAATGGAGCCGGGAAAGGCACTGTAGAGCACATATTGCATATTATTCAAGGCTTTCTTTCCAACATTACAGGGTCAGTAGAGAAAGAACGTGACGCTGGTATTCAGCATGCGTCTCAACGAGCTGTTCTCTTAATTGAAGATGTTCATCGACTCATCATACAAGCAATTTGTATCCATAACACGATGAACTCTCGTGAGCGCTTATTGACAACTGAAATGGCTATGAACGAAGTCATACAAACGCCGTCCGCAATGTGGTCCTACTTAATGAGTGATGAGCTGTTAGGCCGTCCAAGGATGTCACAAAAGCGGCTCCCAGAGCTTGTCTATCTGCTAATGCCAAAACTTAAGGCCACAGTTCATCGAAACGAAATTAGTCTCAAAGGTTTAGGGTACTTCAGCGATTGGGCTGAGAGAAAAGGATGGTTTGCAAAAGCAACAAGCGCTCGTTTTAAAATTGATGTGATAAGCCTCGGCGGCACAGTAGACACTATTTACTTCAAAGATGAGGAAGGCGAACTTCAGCCTCTCTCACTCAAAAAAGAGTATGAGATGTATGAAGGCATGACTGAATTGCAAGCAAAGTATCAACTTAATCAAATAAAAGGAAATCGGAAAGAATTAGAGCATAAGAAAGAAAATGCGCTGGTCAATTTTGAACATGAAGTTGAACAAGCTGTAGAGTATCGCTTGAATAATGACTTTAAAGACGCGCCTCCAAATACGCAAAAAACGATACAAGGTGGTATTACAGAGCGTAAAGCAATCATGATTGAAGATGAACAACGAATGAAAGCTGAAAAGCTAGCTAATATAATGCAAGTCAGTTCACTCAGAAAGGGGGCTAATGAGCAATCTGATAGCGACGATGATTATGATTGTGAGGATATATACTGATGGAAGTAACACTAATTAAAGCGAATTATCAAGCTCAGTCTCTATGGAAGTATCGGGGCAATCCATTAATTGAAACGCTGCCTATTGCTCTTAGCGAAGATGAGTTTACAGAGTTAATGTATGTATTTAAACATTTACCTCAGGATTTAAATACTTTATCGAAGATTGATGCGAATGATTGTATTGATGATTTGAAATTAGTTTATATCCCTACACTGGAAGCATATCAAATCTATGAATGCGTCTATACACAAATACGCAAATGTTACGTAAAGCGAAACCCGCTAGACGCGGACAATCGACGCTTAGCGAACAGTGTTAGCACTCGCTTAAAGACGAAAGATAAATTTAATGTGCTACAACCAAGCGAGTATGTAGCGACCGCCCCAAGCATCTTAGTCAGCGGAAAGGCGGGGATTGGCAAGACAGTGTTAATTCGTCGTATTTTAAGTACATTTCCACAAGTCATAAAACATACTGAGTATCGTGGTCAGATCTTTGAAATAAAACAGGTAGTGTGGATGTCATTTGATATGCAAGCATCTCGCAGTCGTAAAGCGCTTGCTCATAATTTTTTTAATGAGTTAGAACGCGTGTTAGAGCGGGATGTTAAAGGGGATTTTGTAAAGTCACGAGATTCTATCGATCAACTTTTTCATGCAATGCAAACGGCAGCTGTTGTATATAACATTGGTTTAATACACATAGATGAAGCGCAGTTTGTGTTAAACCCCTCAACAAATTTCAAAGATGCTCCTACGCTACCAGAAATTGAAGCATTGTTTAACAAGATTGGTGTACCAGTTATTATTTCGACAACAGATGACGCGTTATTAACGTTTAACAGTACTGAAAATGAAGTACTTACAAAGGCTACTAAGTTGCAAACAGTACGCAGATTAAACTCTGTTGCACATATTAAAATCAAACAGTGGCATATCAAATCACCGAAATTTGAAGAGCTATTTTCTGCTTATTTTCAGTCCTCGTTATTTGAAAATAGTGAAGTAAACAGCGTTGAATTTAAAACACAGCTACTTGTATTTTGTGCTGGAGTGACTGATGCAATATCAGTGCTTTCAATCGCATTCATACGTAACTACCACTCGCTCTTAAAAAAAGGAAATAAGCCTGACTGTTTAAAGCTACTTAAGCAAGTGTACAGTGCTAGGATGGAAACGTGGCATGCGCCCCTTACTAAGCTTCGAAAAGACTACGATGTGGTGGGCTCTAAAAAGAAAGTAAATAATATCCATGACCCAGAAGCAACTGTCTCTGAGTTTTACACTGAGGCCGAGGCATACACTCCAAAACCAGCCCGAAAACGCACTAGTGAACATCATTTAAAAGCTGCTTCAAGTGTAGAGCGAATTAACGAAGGCGATGAAATGATAGATGCAAATTCAATTGTCGCAAGTTATGAGAAGGAGTGAGGGGGTTATGCATCAAATACCGACTCCGCTTCCTAATGAGCATGCAGCTAGTGTTCTTTATCGTTGGTTTCAAATGACTCGCTTTGAGACGCTTGAGTCATTTATCGAAATTAATGGGTGTCATTCTAAATTAGAGTCGCCACGCCGGATGTGGTGTTCACTATACTCTGAGCATTGCAAATGCACTTTCATCAAAATACTCATTAGCGAGTTTTATAAGTAAATTCACTAATATTGATGACTACAGTCTGTTTTTAGATGAATCAATTTTTGCAGACTCAAGTATTGAAGATATATTGATAAAGCTATCTACGTTCAAGTTTAATAATGCGCTAAATGTCTATCAAGATAAACATTGGCGTTATTGCCCGGCTTGCGCACAGGAAGATGAACAAAAGTATGGAACGACTTATCTGCATGTTTCACATCAATGCTTTTACAAACGTGTGTGCAGTAAACATAATGCGTTACTAGAAAGAATTGATGCTTGCCATTTTTCTTTACCACCTACCAACAGTGAGCCTAATCTTGCTTCACAAAGGGATATCGAAAAAGATGCTGCCTTATTGCACTGGGTTACTGAATTAACAAATATCCCCCCAGAAGAACGTAAACTCCGAGCGTTGAATTTACTTCGTCAAAAAGTGTGTGTTTATACTTATGATAGAAAAACCCGTATCAGGTACGGCGAGTGCAGTACATGCAAAATGTACTTGCAAAGCGCTTTAACAGCTCAGTTTATACTCATTACTTTGGGTGGGGTAAGTTGATATCAGGACACTATCCATTAAATTCAGTGGTAGGTTTGATGGGCTTTTTAGAGCCTTATATGCACTTTCATCCCATGTTCTATTTAATGCTCATAGATTTGTTTCTAACGTTAGACGAGCTCGACTTGTCTTTAGAATTCATACTAAACACTTCAAATACAAAGCGTGAGATCCCACCTATTGTAATGCCGCTAGATATATGTGATTTAGTAAAAGAGAGCGCCGCGTAGTCAAAGAGCTAAACAAGGACGAGTTATGCGAATGATACAAATATCACCTCGAATTTATGCTGGTGAGACAATATATAGCATAGCAGCACGTATAGTGCTAAATGACGTATCAACGTCTTTCTCACAATCGATGATAAATAAATTTGAAAATAAAAATATTCAGCTTAATTCGGTTTTTCCATCCTATTTAAACCAATTATCATCGTTAACATCATGCACGGTTGATTGCCTTATTGATAATCACACACTGTTTCAATATTACTCTGCTTTCTCACCTGAGAAAGTGAAAAAACAAGCCTATGATTTATTAACGGCCGGAGATGGTAGTGCAGCTTACAAAGTACTTGGACTGCTGGCAAACCGCCTTATGGATGAAGGCATACACAGGTATTGCCCTGTTTGCGCTTCAGAGCAAGAGTTATCATGGGGTGAGTCATTTTGGTTGTTAGAGCATCAATTGCCACTTTCTATGGTTTGTTTAAAGCATGAATGCATGCTTGTTTCAAAACCTAAAGCGCGTAAGCAGCTTGTATTCCCTGAGATTGGCAGTTCAGTCACTGACTGTACAAACCCACTGCTACTTAAGATTGCGGAAATAAATCACTTTGTCCTAAATGACTATTCATTTGATCGCGCTAAGCTTGGGCAAACATATGCAGTGAGGCTTATTAATAAAGGCTTGGCAACAACGAAATCTGTTCGGCATATACAGTGGCGTAATAAAATGAAAGCGTACTTTGCTCCACTTATGCATGATGAGCGAGTCCGCAAGTTATTACACTCTTCGGCTGAGCAGGGCTTTCCTGCAAACATTTTCTATAACGATGATTCAAGCCACCATCCAATTAAACATATATTAATTATTAGCTTTTTATTCGAGCACTTTGGTGATTTTATTGTGGCTTACGGAAAAGGAGAAAGCATTAATGTACATGCAGTTAAACACCCCAAGCCACAAGCGAATATTGACGAAGAGCGCCATAAGAAAACATTAACATTATTGAAGTCAGGTATGCCCTTAAGGGATATTATTTGTAAAGCGAATGTCAGTGCAGCAACTGTTCGTAATCTTGCTAGAGTGCATGGTATAGCGCTAAAAGAACATACCCGAAAAGTTAGCAGCACAATGCACAGGTCTATCTTAATACAGTTAATCGTAGGGAAACCGACAGAAGTAATAGCGCGTGATTTTAATTTATCAGTAGGTGATATCGAGCAAGTGCTAGTTGGGCAAACGGCGATAAAAATACTGCGTCAACGCATCAGGTTTTATACCCGCAGAAGAGCCGCGCGACATGCTGTTATCTCTGCACTATACACGCTTGTTAAACCATCTATTTCTAAGCTTAGAAAGGCAGTAGATAAAGAGTATATGTGGCTTTATAAGCACGATAGAGAATGGTTAAACGATTTTAAGAATACATACTTTAACAAAAAGTAAGAGTGAATATGGATAAGCATACAAATAATATACTGTAACAAAAGCCGCGATGCCATCATGCGTATCTCATATATTACCTGTATCAATAAGGAGCGTAACTAGGTATTCAACTATAGTATTCAGGGTGAACACTGAATAAATAAACCAAACCAGAGTTCAATGCTCAGTATGCTTTAGAGTTTATGCTTGACAGTAGTGTATGGCAGTTCAAAAAATTAGAGAGTTTGTTGGTGGGCCATTCAATTTTTCTTGATTAATTCTGTCAAGTGTTAAAGTCAACTCGGTAGTGCCTTTTTTGTACTAATTCTTTAAGTACCGAACTCAAGTGTAAATACCAATAACACGCTAGCATTTTTATAATTACCTGATATTGTTATAAAGGGTTTTAATTCAAATTATACATAAGGGAAAAATAATTATGATGCAGTCATTTAATGGACATACTTTTACTGAAGCTTTAGCTAAAACTAAAAAATGGGACTTTGAATTAGCAATACAGAAATTAATAGATTCGAACCCCGAACAATGGAGTTTAGAACGTGCAGAGAAGGCTATTCTTGACTATCAGCGCTACATGGCAGTGACTAAAGCGCTTGGAGGTATACAGCTTGTTCCAAATGCGGATATTGATGAAATCTGGCATATGCATATTTTAGACACTCGTGCATATATGCAAGATTGTAACGCTTTATTCGGTGAGTTCCTCCATCATTACCCATACTTCGGTATGTTAAGCGAAGAGAACCAACAGCAATGGGTAGATGTTCAGGCACAATCAGAAGAGCTTTGGCATAATTTATTTAATGAGTCTTTATATAGTAAAGATAGTGTTGCACAAAAATGCCCACAGGTCTGTCCTTGTCATGTTGACCAGCTTAGTATTGGAGGATCTACCTCAGCGCTTTTAAAAAGCGCTTAGTAATGATGAGTGAAAAAGGTTCTAGTAGGCGTGATAATATTGCGCGCCTACCATCGTCTTCAAAAACCTTCTTTAGGCCACATTCGATTACTAAAATAGATGTTCAATCCATACAAGATAAAGGGTATCAAGTTATCCGAGGTTTTGGGATTGATGTTATTGAATTTGAGAAAGTAATTAATCGTATCTCCAATGAGCAGTTATATTGCTCGCCACGTGTAGGCGGCATTTGTCATCAATACTCCGTCGAAGTCAATAGTGATAACTTTTCGCAGCAAATGCGTACAGGAGGTTTCCATACAGATTTTATGTTTCAAGATAAGCCTCCTGAATATATTGGATTATTGTGTTTAGAAACGGATCCCAAGCACCCCATTTATGGGCGAAACCAAATCGTATCAATGTCAGGTTTGTTAGAGCGATTAAGCTCTGGATTTGGTTTATCCGTTGAGGATATTTTGCAGCGAAATTTGCCCTACCACTTCGCAAATGGACAACATTTTTCAGTACCTTTGCTTCATAGATCTAATGGACAGCTACAATTCAAGTTCCACCAACATTTAGTAACTGATGGTATGTACGGCGATAAGTTCAAAGAAAAAGAAATAGAAACTTATATGACACAGCTTCATGCTGCGATGATAGATGTAGCTGAGGATATTTGTTTGGATGCGGGAGATCTATTGGTGCTTTCAAATCATCATGCGCTGCATCGGCGAGGTGAGTGCAGTGTCAGTTTTAATGCTGATAATAAAACTTGGAGATCTAGGAAGATGGCGAGTATACGGTTTAACTTATGAAATATGTATTGAACGCACTGTGTCGTCTTGAATCCAAAAAGCATGATCATTTTGGTGATATTTACTTTATTCAAAAATCAACACATCGTGATGATGTCATTATAATAGATGCGCCCTCAGCAAAAATTTTAGAAAAAATAAGTAATAGCAAGCAACTTAGTGCAGAAGAAGAGGCTCAGAACTTTAAGCGCATAGAACGATTAGTTTCAGAAAATATTTTGGTGCCTTTAGAAGCTCCTAGGGTAAGAAAGACTGAACCAATTGCTAGAAGTATTAACCTTTGGCTACAGGTTACTGATAGCTGCAACTTAGCTTGTGATTATTGTTATATCCCTTCTTTATATAGCGATAAAACTTTACGCAGCGACATATTTTCTTTGCTATTTCAGCACTTCAAAGAAACTAAGGGTTTAGAGACTGTGCACTTGAAACTTGCTGGAGGGGAGCCACTAATGGTTTTTTCTGCATGGAAAGAGGGAGTTCAATGGTTAAGAACGCAGCTTAAAAGCATTGGTATAAATTTAGATTTGCGTATTATTACAAACCTTACGAGATTAACAAATGAAATGGTCGCTTTTTTTAAAAAGCATAATGTAATCATTTCTGTGTCCGTAGATGGCTTGGGTGAAACTCACGATCAACATCGAAAACATAAAAATGGGGCTGGCTCTTTTAAAACAGTGATGACTAATATCAACCGATTGCGTGAGCGAGGAGTTTTTCCTAGTGTCATGATTACTGTCGCTGGGGATAACTATCTCGGAGTACCTGCTTTAGTTGAGTATCTTATAGAAAAAGATATGACTTTTCGTATATCTGATGCTAAAGGTGATTACCTGACCGCAGAGCAGTTTGAGCAGACGATGGATTTAGTGAATACCTTACTGGATAAATCGATAGAAGATGGCTATCCAGTAAGTCGTCGTGTCATATTTTCTGATTTACGTACTCATGAAGCAGCAAGCACACCTTGTTCAATGGGGAGCCATGCAGCTGCTATTTATATTGATGGCTCAGTATATTTTTGCCATACCGAATTTGAGAAAGGTCAGCCATTAGGGCACCTTAGTGGCGAGCAAAATTTATTAAGTATAATCCGTGCAGGCAAGCATAAACACTTCGGTCTAAGCGATGATTGTCAATCCTGTAAGTATCGTTTTGTGTGCGCAGGAGGGTGTCCGCTTTACCGAGTGAATGGTAAGAGCCCAATGTGTCGCGTTTATAAAAAAGTAATTTCTCAAGTTTTTGATATTTATGATAGAGAGGATGGTAATCAACATGGATGAAGCCTTATCCTTTACTGATATTACTCAAAACAATTTAAAGCATTTAGATTTTAATATGATGCCAAATGAGATAGTTGTCATTTGTGGTGTTAGTGGTTCAGGTAAGTCAACCTTAGTGCATCAAGTAATTGCAGCTGAAGCGTTAAGGCAGCAAAAAATACGCAATAAGAGCGATAAAATTTTACACTATGCAGTAAGACCTAAGTTTAGAAGCTGCTCTTCACTACCCGAACCAACAATTATTAGCCAGCGTAGTGCTCATGTTGCTGAAAACATACGTTTTGGTACCCGTTCTCGGATTAACGATCTTTTAGTTAAGTACTTTGTAGAAGCTGGGCAGGTTATTCATAATCAGCACCTAATAGTAAAACCAACTCTTCCGGAAATATTTGTTCACCAGCAACGGTTTTATAGCAACTCATGTTTATTTTTACGTGTATTAAATTTTGAATCTTTAAGTACAAACCTGAGACAACAACTACTTCAAAGCCAAGTCAGTTCATTGTTATTGCGTGCTGAAGGAAAGTTGACATTAAAGTCGGTACCTCTAAGTAAGCTCCCAAAACAAATTGAAAAGTACGAGGGATTTATTGCGATAGAGCGCACGGAAGAAGCAGAAAAGCTAAAGAAGCTTAATTCAGTGCCTGTACTTATGTTGGACTCACGGTGCGTAGAAGAGACTTCAATTGATGAATATGATCATGATGAAATCGAATTTGATCAACATGGGTTCAACCCCGAATACTGTCGAATTTTTAGATTACCTAGCCAAAAATTATTTTCTCGCTCGACTCAATCTTCTACTGCTGGATATTGTCGAAAGTGTAATGGTTCAGGGGAACGAATCAGTTACAATTTGGACAGTGTGATTATTCCCGATGTGCCTCTAACTAAAGAGTTTCTTGATGTAGAGAAAACCAAAGCAGGACGTTATCAAGGATTTAAGTTTTTGCCTTCAGGGTTAACGGCTGTGTTAAGAAAAGCAGGAGTAGATGTAAAATTAAGCTTTCACGAATTACCCAAAGAGCAACGAGATCTTGTGTTGCAAACGTTACGTGATAAATTGGCATCTAATAGCAAAGATAAATTTGCACAAACATTTTTAAAAAACGAACCTTGCTTAGCTTGTCACGGTAATGGTTTTGGTTGGCAAGCCAGAGAAGCTAAAGTCAATGGACGTTCTTTGCCTGACTATTTAGCAATGAATGGTAAACAACTTCAGCATGCCATTGACGATATAAAAGTCACTCACCCGATTATAAGCCAGCTAAAGAACTTATTGAAATATTTACATGCACTAGCTATTGATCATATCGACTTTGAGCGCCCTCTAACCACATTAAGTTCAGGCGAACTACAACGGTTGAAGTTACTCCCTGCACTGTTAGATGATGTTTCCGAGCGTTTGTATATCCTAGATGAGCCATCCTCGAATTTACAATTTAAAGACAATCTTGCGATTATCGAGCTATTAAAAACTATCAAAATGAAAGGTAATCGCATATTACTGGTAGAGCATAACCCTCTATACCAAGCCTATGCGGACCGAGTGTTGTGTATAGGTCCTAAAGCAGGGGTAGATGGGGGGAGCTATTGTCCAGCACTTACGGTTGACCAACAGCTTCAAGGGCTTTCTATTTCTAATAATATTGCGCCGCTAGTAGAAAAAGAGCTGCTAACCTTAACGCTGCAACCTATTAGGCATATGCAGCTAAATCGATTCAGCATACCTAAAAATACAATTAATACAATTATAGGAGCTAGTGGTTCTGGGAAGTCTACCCTTTGCCGAGAGATGCTTTACCCTGCGCTTATTCAGGAAAACTTTTCTGTAGAATTATTAGATAGTCGTCCATTTATTGGTGCATCCAGCTCAATTGTAGCCAGTTACCTTGGTATTCTTGATACATTGCGAGAGTTCTTTTCTGTACAAAGCTCGGGAAAATACTCACCTAATGATTTTAGTTTCAATGCAGGTGGTGCTTGCGAACACTGCTCCGGTAAAGGATTTGTTGAAGTAAGTGACGGCCGCGGAGCTAATAAGGATAAAATAAAACAGACTTGCCCTGTGTGCTTTGGTTCAAGGTTTCGTGCTGAAGTTGCATTATTCTGCGCTGAAATTGATCAAAAATCGGTCTCCCTTCCTCAAGTATTGAGTTCTAACTTTCATTGGATAGCAGCACAAAAAGATCTTTCTAAATTACACACTACTATAACAACCCTAGAAGCACTTTCATTAGGGCATTTACATCTAGGCAGGGAAACACAAACCCTTAGTGGTGGTGAGCTTCAGCGATTGAAGTTAGCTAAGTTTTTACTCGCTAATTGGTTGAATAACAAGCAAAAAAAGAGGCGGCCCAATAATGTGCAACAAGTTGTGGTTCTTGATGAACCTTGTCGTGGTCTAGACAATCAAGCTGTTGCTCGTCTAATGTCAATATTACGCGAACATCTAGCCCATGCTACGGTTATTGTTATTGAGCACAACCCTTATTTTATTTACCAATGTGACTACATAACAGATATTGGACGTAGTGGCGTGGTGAAAACAGATGCGAACATATATCAGGCTGATCTTCACAGTATTCAAAAATTAGATTTTGAAGAGAGGTTGTTAAAATTTCCTAGTCTAAATCATCAACTAATCATGGAGCAGGCTAAGGCTAAAATTTTAGGAAAAACTTCTCAGATTGATTATGTTGAGAATAGTTTAGCATTCGAAAGCATAAAGCCGATAACTAAAGTAGTAAGAGCTCCACGTACCGAGCGAAATAATCAACGCTATCAACTTATTCCTAAGATATACCGCCAACAGCAAAACTTTGAACGAGAAAAAAAAGTTTAAAAATTGTTTTGAGATCATAGTACCAGACGATAATTGTTTTTTTTATAGCGATTGGGAAACACTACAAAGAGCTGTAATAGCACGGAGGCCAAAAGAATACTTTTTCAATCCGTTTATGCGGCAATTGGAGCGTTATCCATCCGTACCATTGACAGAAAGAAAAAAAATACTATCAGCTTTAACTACTAAAACTGTCTTATTTGAAGATGATGATTGGCGCTGCTTAGCTTCTAGCGAAAGTCTTGAGTCTGCATATTTGAAAGGTTCTGGCGTTGTTGTAATTCGTGAACAATCTAATGAGCTAAGTTATCACAGTATTCGTTTATTAAGTTTGAAAGAAAAAATTGTTGATCGAGTTTTCCCCGATCAATTTGCTTTCAATCTTTATACAAATTCCTGCCAACATTGTCATGGTTATGGAAAAATTCTTAGTTATCCATTAGGAGAATGGATAGATGAAACAAAAAGTATTTTAGATAAAGGTTCACTTCCTTTTCCATTAGAGAATAGTTTACCCAAACGTACAATTAGCCACTTTGCTACCAAAGAAGGGTTATTTGATTTTAGAAAAAAGATACATCAGCTTAGCAAAGTTGAGCGTGATATCCTTTTCTATGGCTTTAAAGCTTATCGTTTCCGGAAGGCAAGCGCTAAAAGTAACGCTGACCACCAATATTATGAATGGGAAGGTTTGAACTCATACATCTATGATAAGCGAAAGCAACTTGAAGCTAACGCTTTATTTATTGATAAGGTTGACTGGGTAGTTTGCCCATTTTGTACACATGGTTTTTCATCCAGTATTAGTTTTTACCAATGTGAAGGCGAGATATTTACAGATATATTTTAGATAATTAAATACAAGTGATTTACTAATATTACATGCAGACATAACTCATAGGCGTAGAGGAAGCTATATAAGTTGGAAATAGCATTTATGTCGTTTATTTAAATTTAATTTTTATGTAAAGCTTTAAGGTGGCTAAAGTCTTTTTTGAGTTTCTTCTCAGTAATTGAATGCTGAGTTTGCTACTTACTTAAGTTAATTGTGTTTTCAATTGAGTAACCATTTTTCAGCTGTGTACTTCAATGAGCGAAGTAAGCTTGTAAAAGAAACTTTTGATAACAATGTTAATAACATGAGTATTCACTTTTGGTGAAACCTTCTCTGTGAAGATAAATGGTATGGAAAATATTAAGCTTCAATTATTTATTCCCAAACTATAATAATTACGCTTAGATTGGGGATGGTTAAATCCTATTAAAATTCCCAATCTATAACTAAAAACTCCATAACGAAAAATGCGGTCTAAAAAACTGCATTTTCCCAATCTATAACAACTTTGATCATGAAATTGATCAGAGTTATTATAGTTTGGGAATGAAATTATAGATTGGGAATCCAATCGCTATTCCCAAACGATAATTATTGAAAAGGGTGAGCTTCGTGGCTCACCCTTTTTATTTCTAGTCCAATGTTTAGTTATTTTTCAACTTTTGCAATTGGTTCAAGTGATGTAATTTTTAGGTAAGTCATACTGTCAATATCTAGCTTATCAAAAGGGTATTGGCCTCGAATATTATCATTAAAAACCTTCCCCATGGATGTTGAGTAATACAATTCATCCCATACTAAAATTGGGATATTGTAATAACGGTAAACGCTTCCTGATTCAAATTTCAGATCAAGGACTTTATTGATTGTTGAGTAGCCTATGTGTGAAAAAGCATCTGAATTTACAGGATGTTGTTCAAACAGGGGAAAGGGGTTTGGTTTAAAATAGAAGCCTCAACCCCTTCGCCGATCTTTGTTGCCACATTATCGTTGCGTATATAAGAATCGATCAAACCATGTCCAGTATTATCAAATAAAGAAGACATTGAAAAGTTTGATGGTAAGCTCCCGAATAAAACTCTTACAGCTCGCATTATTTCATCTTGATCTAGTGTGAGGTGTGAAATCAGGTGTGCGTACTCTTCTCCTAAATTACCGCCTAGAGAGCTGGTCGGTGTTGCTATAGAAGCTAAACCAACTAAGGAGTAATCTGACGCGTAATAGCCATCAGTATATTGATAATTCGAAATAATGTCTTCAAAAAGTGCATTGGTGTAAAAGTTACCTTGTGAGTGACCAATAAGAATAATACGGTTGCAAGAATGCATTTGAAACAGCAGCTTTTGATAGGCATTCCTATAATCAGTATCATTTAACTTTGAATAAGTTACATCTGAAAACACTTCTTCAATTACAGATTCAACATGGGCTATATTTTCCTGAGAAAGAGAGTCGACGGTACCACCGACTATTGCAGTAATGAGGTGGTACTTGTTTGAAAAAGGGGATAAATCGCCATATTTTTGTTTTGCCACTTCATATATTTGCATATGAAGGTCTTCATCTTTGTTATAGTTGCCCGTTGGCTTTCTACCTTTAAGGTAATTACCTAATTTAATATCTTGAAAATTATCTAACCAAAACAAATTTTCACGAAAATCATCTTCTGTTGTAAACATACCATTTATATAAAATAATCTCAGTTGATCAATTTGTTTGGTACAGTACCTATCTAAAGGTTGATAACTTGCAGAAGCATAATTAGTGAGAATTAAAGCAAATACTATTAGATATTTAATCATTTGATTGCTCCTTCTAAGGGGTTACAGTTTTTATCTGCTGCATAATGGAAATCGTCATCCCAAGCAATATAGTCACTAATTTTATTTTGGCTTTTACGGTTTGCGTAGGCTCTGTCTATTGTATTGAAGTACATAAGTTTTGGGTTTCTAAAATGTGGGTGCTTAGTTTGAAGCTGTCTTGTACACATACTAATATTTATAAAATCCAAAATAATCTGCTTACCAATCTCAGTATCTAAATTTGGTATGCGCCCTTGCTCAATATCAATAACCAGTTGCAACGTTGAAGCGGCACCTAAACTAAAGGTGATGAGCTGTGGAGAATCAAACTTTTCATACACATAGCGCTCATAATCGTCGCGGATACCGTTGTCATTTTGATCAACCCCGTCCAACGTTTTATAGTCGTCAGGGTGTTCAGGTGGTAGTTCTGGGGTTAGATAAAATAAATCTTTAATACGTTGCCAACTACTGTGGGGTTTAGGTTCGTTATTCTCATTCCAGTAGCGGGCAAGGTAATAGTCGGGTCCATGTTTTACAAGGTTACCTCCTTGATACACTTTGTTTGCTTGCCACTTTTCTATCACTGTATTTTGCAGCCAAATCCAACCATCCCAATGGGGTTGGTTTTCTATCGGTTCAATGCCCTTAACCCAAAAAGCGGCAATAAATAAGCTGTTGTTATGTGTCACAACATCACCGGCGACATAAATTGAGCTGGCATTCCATTGTGGGTGGTTTGGTTGAATATCGGTTAAATTTATATTTTTAGATTGTGAGTTCAGCTGAAAAATATTTGTCGCGTAAGCATGCGAACAAAAAAGTAACCAAGCAATAATAACGATGAGTTTAGTCATTACAAAATCCTTTTTATGAAGTTTCATTACTTTTTAAATCAAGTCCACTTTTTAGGTAAATGCAAGGTAAGAGGATTAAATATTTCAAAATCATTGATGAGTTTGAAAAGTAGCAACACTTGGTTTTGCATACAAAGTTCAAGAAACCTGGTGTGGCTTAAATTGTATGTCGTCCTTTAGGGAGATAAGTGAGTTTCATCACAGATAATTCAGAGGCGCTTCGCGCTGCACAGAGGTTAAATATTGTTGTAGGAGTCGGCTTTAGCCACGAATGATTTAACACCAATGAGAGAGTTAACCACCGTAGGCGCTGAGCTTGTTGGCGCATGTGGTTATATGTTCATTGCTCGCTAACTTGAAGCTTTCTAACTCGCTAACTTTTTATATTTTGTCGGGATAAATCCGCGACCTACATTAAAAACCTTATTCAAGGTTTTGTCGCGCTGGCTTGGTGAGTCAAAACGGAGCTGCCGCTGACCCCTCTCTGGACACTCTGTAGGAGCTGGCTTTAGCTGCGAATTTTTCCACCCTAGCATCACGCTGTTTCCTTCATATCACAATTAATGTGAACGTAAACGGCGAAGATAGGCCGTCTTTCACATCCCTGTACGCTCCCCGGTTCGGCCATCCATGGCCTCTCGTTCAAAGCTACGCTTTTCACCCATGGCCTAGTTTCGCCTTACCGCGCATTGCCTATATGGATGTAGGTACTTAGGATTTGTCGGGAACAAAATCCTGCCATGCGCTATATTACTCATCAGTTGCTTATTTTCAGGGCGTGATGACGGGGAGGGTGTTAAGCGTGAAATTGGTGTTTGACTTAGGAAGTGTGAATTCAAGCCCACGGATTGTGGTCTAAGGCAGCTATGCATTTCTTAATTTTATTATTTTATTATTGTTTCGAATTGGGTACTATTAACGCAAAATAATTAAAACTTTAAAAATATGATGAGATCTCTAAAAAGTACAATATTTGTTATTGCTACGCTTCTTTTATCAGCATGTTCTATGATTCAAGAAAAACATATAGATGGACAGAGTATAAGTAATTCTGAAGGAATAGTTGTTACAAATTTAATTTCAAATACAGATGAAGTTGGTAATATATTTGTTCCTCATTTAAAATATATAGCGGTTTACCAAGGGGAAAATAATGATGCAGGTATTTCAAAAAAGGTAGAGTTTACACCTGATAAAAATGGCGATCATAATATATTCAAACTTCCTGTTGGTCACTATAAATGGTGGAAAATTATATTTGGTAACCATTACTTCCTATTAGACAAAAATGAAGGCTTTGAAGTCAAAGAAGATACTGTTACTTACATTGGTGATTTAAAAACTATCATAGACTATGGGTTTATGAGTATCAGCGCTGAAAATAATGTTATTGATAACCAAGCAGAAATCACTCAATTCTTGTTAAAGAACTACCCAAAACTAATGAATGAAAGAGTTTTCGAGAAAAAGTTAACTATACTGGAATCTATTTAGCCGTAAAATTTATTTCGCGCGAAAACCAAAGAAACCAAAGGGGTCAAATCTTGACTTCATACATCAATGGTCTAGATTTATAGTTTATTGCTCATTGAGTTTATCATTATGTCTAGGCCGCTGCGAATAGAGTATGAGAATGCGTTTTATCATGTGATGAATCGTGGAAGAGGGCGTGAAAATACCTTTTTGAGCGATGACGATTTTACGTATTTTTTATATTGCATTGAGCAAGCAAATCTTCGTTTTAATATTGAAGTGCACTCATATTGTTTAATGACCAACCACTACCACCTACTCATCAAAACCCCTGATGCTAATTTAGGTCGAGCCATGAAGCATATTAATGGCCTTTATACTCAACACTTTAATCGAACACATAATACAGATGGCGCGTTGTTTCGAGGGCGCTACAAAGCGGTGTTGGTGGATGCTGATAACTACTTATTGCATGTTAGTCGGTATATTCATCGTAATCCAATTGAAACGAGCACCCCGCTGGTAGATGACCTTGCTAAGTATCAATGGTCTAGCTATTCCGCTTTTATTAAAAGGGTAGCGGTGCCTAAATGGCTCGTTCGAGATTTTATATTTTCGCTCCAAGGCAAAAAGCGTAAATATGCAGCTTATAAGCAGTTTGTGGAGTTTGAAAACAGTGAAGAAATTAGCGCTTTTTATAATGCTAAAAAGTTATTGTCGGTTCTGGGCTGTGAGGACTTTATTGAAAATATAAAAGACTATATCGCATCACCAAATAGTGAAAGTAAGCTTGTTGTTAAAAAGTACTCAGCAGAAGATGTAATCTCCTACTTAGCTCAATACTTTGGTGTTGAGGTAGATGATATAGTAATTGTTAAAAAGGGGCGAAAAGAGAAAAATTTACCCCGTTGGTTTGCCATTAAATTATGCCAAGATTTAACGGGATTAAATTTGCAGGCATTAGCAGATATATTTAATGTTAAACACTATTCGGCTCTATCAAAAACTGTCGGTAGATTAAATGCATTAATGATTGAAGATAAGAAGGTTAAATTACAATACGAAAAACTTCGAGATTGTTTGATGTGTGAAGTCAAGATTTGACCCCTATCGATCTCCAAGGCAAAAAGCATAAATATGCAGCTTATAAGCAGTTTGTGGAGTTTGAAAACAGTGAAGAAATAAGCGCTTTTTATAATGCTAAAAAGTTATTGTCGGTTCTGGGCTGTGAGGGCTTTATTGAAAATATAAAAGACCATATCGCATCACCAAATAGTGAAAGTAAGCTTGTTGTTAAAAAGTACTCAGCAGAAGATGTAATCTCCTACTTAGCTCAATACTTTGGTGTTGAGGTAGATGATATAGTAATTGTTAAAAAGGGGCGAAAAGAGAAAAATTTACCCCGTTGGTTTGCCATTAAATTATGCCAAGATTTAACGGGATTAAATTTGCAGGCATTAGCAGATATATTTAATGTTAAACACTATTCGGCTCTATCAAAAACTGTCGGTAGATTAAATGCATTAATGATTGAAGATAAGAAGGTTAAATTACAATACGAAAAACTTCGAGATTGTTTGATGTGTGAAGTCAAGATTTGACCCCTATCGATCTATCGATATCACCAATCGACGTCATTACTGGATGCATAGTCATATTTAAAGTGAGTTTAAAAAGTAACAACACTTGGCTTTTTGAATAAAAAGATCAAGAAAACACAGCTGCCTGCTTGACCGGAACTTTCTAATGGGTGACCCTCGCATTTTCTTTTTAGAAAGTGGTTAGCTACGTAAATAAAAGTTTTTACTTTACTGCTCTATCAAAGACTTATGGGCGATATAAATCCTTTTGGTTTGACGGCTAAAATCGAACTATCAAGTTGGTTAAGAATCGTTTCTGCTGTGTTTCCAATCACAAGACCTGCAACTCCGGTACGAGAAATTGTTCCCATTACAACTAAATCGGCATCAACCGCTTGTGCAGCCTTAGGTAACTCTTCTTCCGCAGTCCCCTTAATAATATGTGAACGTAAAGATAAGAAGTTATAAGATTTTTGTCCTAAAGTGTGTCTTAACTTTTCTAATAGTTGCTCCATTTTATGCTGACTGTGGCGATGCTCAAATTCATATAACTCTTTTTCGACTTTGTCTGGATCTTCCACCCAAAGGCTGATAAATCCTGCATTGGGCGCATCGTATACATTAACTACATGAGTTGTTGAAAACTCAGCTAACGAAATTGCACATGCCAGCTCAAGTATCGTATTGTTTAATTCAAGATTACAGTTACTTTCATCTATAGAGTCAAAGTCTACGGCTGCTAGTATTTGTTTATAATTGAGTTTTTCATCTTGCTTCATTAACCAAACGGGGCATGGGCAATTGCGCAATAAATGCATATCATCACTGGTGATTAGCCGATCAAACCAACTAAGTTTATCTACTTCTTTGAGTAAAATATCAAAGCTATTCGACAATACCGATCGGATACTTTCTAAGTATCTTTTACCTACTTTGACTTCAGCTTTAATATTTACGTCATTATCCAATGAAGCAATAAGGCTGCGTAGGTTCTCATTTGCTTTAGTCAGGGTAAGGGTCTCTATTTCAGGGCTTTCAATGCCTATTTTATTTAGCGCAGATGATAGGGGTAAACTTGGAATAACCAAAAGTAAGGTTAGATCTGCCTGACTATTTTTGGCTAATGAAATAGCACGTAGTAAAGACGGTGACGGTTTATCCATCGGTTCATTCATTACATATAATACGTTACTGAATCTTTTCATGTTACGATCTCCTTATAAAGCGATTTACTCGACTTAACACCTTGGATAAGTATATCAGCAGCATGATCCGCTGTATCTTGGAAAGGCTCTAAAATTAACTCAACACCTAACAAAGCGAGTTCTTCACTATCAGCTGTACTCTGTGATACCGCGGCTAACTTGCCCTGGTAACCAGCGGAGCGGGTTAATTGAACTACGGTTCTACGTGGATCTTCTGATGACAAACCAGTATGTAAGTGAGGGATTGTAGACACAGCCCACTTTGCATGTTTGAGTGGTAATTCAAGAATAAACTCAGCATCGGTGGCATCACCATATTCACAATCTAATCCTAAATGGTTCCAACTTTTTATTGCTGACGGGTTAAAATCAATGCCTAAAACCTTTATACCTTTAGCTTTCAGCTGTTGGGCAATCGCAGTGCCAAGACGACCCAGCCCAAATATGATCACAGGGTAATGATTATCAGGATGATCGTCGGCAACTTTTTCACGGGGAGCTCCTGAACGCTCAAATATATTTAGTACGGGAGAAAATATTGAATAAAGTTGGTGGGAATAAGTGATCATATATGTTGAGGCTGCGATCGTAATGATCCCAACTAAGGTCACTAAGCCCAGTACATCTTGTGGCACATGACCTAAACTGATCCCCATCGCGATGAAGATCAAAGAAAATTCACTAATTTGAGCTACCGTCAAGCCGGCAAGAAAACCAGTTCGTTTACTGTAGCCCATAAGCCCCATAATAATTACGACAATAAGTGGATTCCCAATAAGAACAAATAGCGAAAAGATAATTGCACCAGCTAGATGGTTACCAAGTAAAGATAAATCTAATGTGGCACCTAAAGCGATAAAGAAAAACAATAATAGGAAATCGCGTAGTGGTGCGAGTCGCGCGGCAATACTTTCACGATAAGGGGTTGACGCTAAAGCAACCCCAGCTAATAAGCCTCCCACTTCCATCCCTAAGCCTGCTAGGTCACCAATAGCGGCAAATAAAGCCGCTTGTGCTATGGCGTAAACTACTAATAATTCAGGGGCTTTAGCTAGCTTTTCTGTTAATGGGTTTGCAATATAACGAACAAAAACAATAACAAAAGCGAGTAAACCTAAACCCGAAATTCCCACCTGCCATACGGAAGAGCTTCCATCTTCCCCATGTCCTGAACCTATACCTATGGTTGCCAGCACTATCATCGCCATAACAACTACAAGATCTTGTACAATTAAAAAGCCTAAGGCGATTTGACCATGTAAAGATTCTATTTCTCGTTTATCTGAAAGTAGTTTGACTATGATAATGGTGGATGAAAAAGTAAGAGCAACTGCGACATACAGACTGGTGGTATGATCTAAACCAATGCCTAAACCAATAAAATAGCCAAATAGGGAAGTAAACGCCACCTGACCAAGGCCGGTTAAAACAGAGACACTACCAATGGATTTTATGAGTTTTACATCAAGCTTTATACCAACAAGAAACAGCAGTACAGCAATTCCGAGCTCAGATAGAAGTTGGATTTGTTCTTTAGAATGAACAATATCTAACACCGAAGGCCCGGCTATTAAGCCAACGGCGATAAAGCTAACAATCAATGGTTGTCTTAACAGTAAACCTATAAAGCCCAACAATGCAGCTAATACCAAAAGTGTAGCTATCTCGGTAAATGCTGACTGTGTGATCAGTTCAATTAAAGTCACTGTTATACTCCTATCCAGACACAGAATATATTTAACAATACCTAATGCTGTACTCAGCAAAGGATAAATTCAAGAAAATATTAACAATTTATCAAGTGACAACACATGATTTGAAACAAAAAATATTAGATTAAGCAACAAAAAGGTGACAATACATATGTAATACAGTGATTTAGTCTTGATGAAAACCAAAGGGAGTTACCCATTAGAAAGTTCGGGTCAAGCAGGTAGCTGTGTTTTCTGGTCTTTTTATTCAAAAAATTAAGTGTTGTTATTTTTTAAACTAAATTGCAGTGTGGCTACGTATTCTACTAGAAGGCTAGCTTATCTAAACTTACTTCACCAAAACGTGCTAGTAATAAATCTTCTGAGGCTTTAAGCGCACTGGCGAGTTCGCGGTTTACTGCTTTCTCAATTAGGCATTCTGTATGTTCATCACTTAAGCCGATAGTGAATACAGAGCTTTCGCCTAAGGCGGTGTGAATATCTAGCAAGGTTATATCTGCTAATGCCACATTTAAAAGCCAGCCGCCGCCGTGTCCTTTTATCGAAGTTACATAACCTCTATCGCGCAACCTTGCCATGGTACGCCTTACAACCACGGGGTTGGTTTGTAGCATTGTTGCTATATGGTCTGATGTTGCAGGCTCGTCCATGTGATCCATGTGAATTAAAATATGTAGCATGCGCGATAAGCGACTGTCTTTTCTCATCTTATTCTCTTCTTTTTTATATAAATAGTCTCAGCTATTTTATGTGCTTGATAATATCACGATACTTTTAATGTTGCATGTGTTGACTTTGCAAACTCATGTAACTTAATATGTTTCGTGAGTTGGTGCTGATAGATGAATCGGTTTGCTATAAATGAGGAACAAAGATGAAGCAAGATGTTGTGATTATTGGTGGAAGTTTTGCGGGCATTTCCGCAGCTACGCAATTAGTAAGAGCTCAGCGTAAAGTAACAGTCATTGATGCAGGTAAGCCAAGAAACCGATTTACTGATCATTCGCATGGTTTTTTAGGCTTAGATGGATACAGCCCATCGGCTATTAAAGAGAAAACATGGCAGCAGTTACAAGCGTATGAAAGTGTCACTATTATTGAAGATAAAGTGATTGATATTAATAAAGAAGTGCAGGGCTTTAGCGTAAAAATTAATAATGGTGAAACAATCGCTTGTAAAAAAATAATTCTCGCCACAGGTTTAAAAGATGAATTGCCTGATATTAAGGGCGTTAAAGCGCGTTGGGGAAAAACAGTTATACATTGCCCTTACTGCCACGGTTATGAGTTACGTAATCGTTCTTTAGGTGTTATTGCAACGGGGCCAATGTCTTTACATCAAGCAGGAATGATCCCTGATTGGGGCGTAACTACTTATTTCTCGCAAGGTGAATACCAGCCCGATCCAGAGCAAAAATTATTTTTACAGCAACGTGGTGTTAGCTTTGAAGATACACCCGTTGTTGAAGTATTAGGGGATAACCTTGAAGTCTCTGCGGTAAAACTTGCCGATGGTCGTATCATTGAATTAGAGGGCTTATATGTTGGGCCTAAAACACATATGGCGAGCCCGTTTGCTGAGCTTTTAGGCTGTGAGTTTACAGATGGACCAATGGGCACTGTAGTTGTAACCGACGATTTTAAACAAACCACAGTTGCTGGTGTATTTGCCGCTGGCGATATAGCTAACCCAATGCAAAATGCCACATTTGCTTCTGCATCAGGTGTAATGGCAGGTATAGGTGTACATAAACAATTAATACAAGAGTTGCTGTAGTTAAATTATCAGCGCACACAAGGCCGCCAGTATGACAAAAAATAAAAAATTTTGGGAAACTACCTTTAAAGATAAACAAATGATGTGGGGTGATGAACCGTCAACCACCACAGCGTTATCAGTCGCTCTTTTTAAAAATAACGGTTTGAAAAAGCTATTGATCCCAGGATTTGGTTACGGCCGAAACGGCAAAGTATTTAGCGATGATGGCTTTGATGTAACAGGTATTGAAATATCTGAGACTGCAATAGGCATAGCCAAAAAGCAATACGGTAACACCATGAAGATTCATCACGGCAATGTTAATCACATGCCTTTCAATATCTAATTTATCAAAAGGGTATTGACCTCGAATATTATCATTAAAAACCTTCCCCATTGATGTTGAGTAATACAGCTTATCCCATAATAAGATGGGTATATTGTAATAACGGTAAACACCTCCTGATTCAAATTTGAGATCAAGAACTTTATTAATCGTTGAATAGCCTATATGTGAAAAAGCATCTGAATTTATAGGGTGTTGTTCAAATAAGGGGAAAGGAGTTTGGTTCTGTATAGAAAATTCAATTTTAGCACTTATTGCATTTGCAACAGCATTATTTCTTAGATACGCATCAATTAGCCCATGACCAGTTGAATCAAATAAAGACTCAGCAGAATAGTTTGAAGGTAAACTACCAAATAAAATCCTTACGGCTCGCATGAACCAGTCTTCGTCAAGTGTAAGGTGTGAAATGATCTCTTTATATTCCTCCCCCAAACTTCCTCCTATTGAACTTGTTGGTGTTGCTATTGCGGCTAGGCCAACCAGTGGATAATCGGAAGCAAGATACCCGTCGCTATATTGATAAGTAGATATGGTTTCCTCAAAAAGAGCATTGGTGTAAAAGTTACCTTGCGAGTGACCAATAAGAATAATACGGTTGCAAGAGTGCATTTGAAACAGCAGCTTTTGATAGGCATTTCTATAATCAGTATCGTTTAACTTTGAATAAGTTACACTTGAAAATACTTCTTCAATTACAGATTCAATATGGGCGATATTTTCCTGAGAAAGAGAATCGACGGTACCACCGAGTATTGCAGTTATGAGGTGGTACTTATTTGAAAAAGGGGATAAATCGCCATATTTTTGTTTTGCTACTTCATATATTTGCATATGAAGGTCTTCATCTTTGTTATAGCTGCCCGTTGGTTCTCTACCTTTAAGGTATTTACCTAATTTAGTCATCTGAAAATTATCTAACCAAGCTAAATTTTTTCGAAAATCATCCGAGCTAGTAAACATACCATTAACGTAGAACAAGCGCAGTTGGTCTATTTGTTTTGAGCAATACCTATCAAGACTATCGAATTCGGCCTGTGCCTTTGGAATAAAGAATATTAGGATGATTAATAAGCAAGTTTTCATTTCATTACTTCCTCTAATATTGTGCAAGACATATCAGCATCTAGATGAAAATCGTCATCCCAAGGAATTAGATCATGAGCTTTATTTTGTGCTTTACGATTAGCATAGGCCCTATCTATAGTATTAAAGTACATCAGTTTAGGATTGCGATAAGAAGGGAACGTATTCTGTATCATTTCAGTGCAGAAGCTTATATTTATAAAATCTAAAATAATCTGCTTCCCAATCTCAGTATCTAAATTTGGGATACGGCCTTGCTTAATATCAATAACCAGTTGCAATGTTGAAGCGGCACCTAAACTGAAGGTGATGAGCTGTGGAGAATCAAATTTTTCATACACATAGCGCTCATAATCGTCGCGGATACCGTTGTCATTTTGATCAACCCCGTCCAACGTTTTATAGTCGTCAGGGTGTTCAGGTGGTAGTTCTGGGGTTAGGTAAAATAAATCTTTAATGCGCTGCCAGCTACTGTGAGGTTTAGGTTCGTTATTCTCATTCCAGTAGCGGGCAAGGTAGTAGTCGACTCCGTGTTTTACAAGGCTGCCAGCTTGATATATTTTATTCGCTTGCCATTTTTCTATGACTGTATTTTGCAGCCAAATCCAACCATCCCAATGGGGCTGGTTTTCTATCGGTTCAATACCTTTAACCCAAAAAGCGGCAATAAATAAGCTGTTGTTATGAGTGACAACATCACCGGCGACATAAATTGAGCTGGCATTCCATTGTGGGTGGTTTGGTTGAATATCGGTTAAATTTATATTGTTAGCTTGTGAGTTAAGCTGAAAAATATTGGTCGCGTAAGCGTGCGAACAAAAAAGTAACCAAGCAATAATGATGAGTTTAGTCATTGCAAAATCCTTTTTATGAAGTTTCATTACTTTTTTAAATCAAGTCCACTTTTTAGGTAAAAACAAGGTGGGAGGGTTAAAAATTTCAAAATTTTTACAGTATGGATAGGTTGTGTTTTAGTTTAGAATTGAACTTCACCCGCGAGAACAAGGAGATGCTTTGTCGTATGGGAGGAGGTGAAACGCTGGGTTTATTGGTTAAAAATAAATGATTATCAAGTTATTCATTTAGTTTGCCTCCAAAGCTTGAATTTTTTACTTAGCCTGCACTTCAGTACCCAGTAAAGTATCTATATAAGCGAGTTCCTCACTAAAAACACCATTAAAAAATGCACTTTGCTCAATTATTTCGCTTTCATTAGGGTGGGCTTTGTAGTTTTGTTGACATCTAACAAGCTCGTTAGATAGCCATTGGCATATATTGGCCACTGTGCTGATTGCTGTTTTTAAAAAAGATGACCATTTTATTTTTTGTAAATTAAAGCGGTAGAGTGTTACAGCAATTAGGCTATACGCTTTGTGCTCTGGTGAGGGTGAGTAATTACTATTTAATGCTTCACTCTTTAAAAGCTTGCTTTTGATCAGCGCTTGTTGCAGAGCCATTTGTTGTGAGTTACTTAAAAAGGTTGTTGTCATAATGAATAAGTGGCCTCTATCTGCTGTATTAAATGTGGCATTTAAAAGTTGAGGCTAAGCAAGGCGTTTATAGCTTGTGCAGCACCGACAAAATGCAGTAACAGTGATAACAAAATAGGGCTGACTCTTTACTGAATTTGTAAAATACAATTGTAATCGAGTAAGTGTTTTAGTTATAGCTAATCGGTTAATTAAGCTTGGGTTCTATTTTATGGTTTCTGCTGTGCTGGCCTGTGGGAGGAAATCCAATAAAAGTTCAGTCAACAACGATTATTTAATGGTTGTTAGCTGAACTTATTACATAAATTTGCATTAATCAAATGCAATGAGTGCTACTTTTTCTGTTGTGCAATCCAGTCGTTGATGACTTCTTCGAGCACAGCTATCGGCAGTGAGCCTTGGCCTATTATGGTGTCGTGAAAGCGGCGAATGTCAAAATTAGCCCCAAGCTCTTTTTCTGCTTTTGCCCGGAGCTCGCGTATTTTTAACTCGCCCATTTTGTAAGAAAGCGCTTGAGCAGGCCATGATATATAACGATCAATTTGGTCTTCTACGGCACTTTGTGGCAGTGCTGTGTACTCGTTTAGATAATTAATTGCGCGCTCTCGACTCCAGCCAAATGCGTGAATACCAGTATCAACAACCAACCTAACTGCGCGCCACATTTCGTAGCCTAAGCGGCCAAAGTCGCTGTATGGGTCTTGATAAAAACCAGCTTCTTTACCAAGGCGCTCTGCATAGAGTCCCCAACCTTCACCAAACGCGGAGTGGTTTAAAGTACGTCTGAATTTAGGTACATCAAGCTCCATTGCTATCGCATTTTGTAAATGATGGCCCGGTATAGCTTCGTGCAAACTTAAGGCTTCTAAATTATATAACGGTTGTAACGAAGGCGTTGAGGCTAAAAAGTAAGTACCAGCAGAGCGATTATCTGTCGGTGGCATATAAAAAGCACCTCGACTTGCTGAGTCTTTAATTGCGAAGGTATTACGTGGTAAATGACCAAAATAGGTTGGTAATTTGCCATACATTTTTGCGTAATAAAGGCTGCTTTTTCTAACAAATCTTGTTTGTCTGTGGCATAAAATTGCGGATCAGTCGCTAAAAACTGTAAAAAGTCAGCATAAGTGCCTTTAAAATTTAGGGAGTCAATAATGGCCTGCATTTGGGCTTTAATACGTGCAACTTCTTGTAGACCTAACTCATGGATCTCTTTAGGTGTTGCTTGTGTGGTAGTGTAGTAATTTACTGCATATTGATAATACTCAAGTCCACCTTTAATACTTGAAATGCCAGGCTCAGTCCTACAATTTGGCATGTAATCATCAACAAAAAAATCATAAAAATGTTGGTATGCAGGGATCACTTTATTGCTAATCAGTTTTTTTGCTTTTTCTTGATAAGCTGCCTTTTGCTGTTGGCTAAAGGTGTTGGGCATACGAGTGAATGGCTCGTATAAGGCACTGTTTTTGGGATCTTTGACAATATGCGCACTTATGCTCTTATCGTAGTTTTTAAAAGTGGTGCAGTAATGTGTGTAGCCACGTTGTACACCTTCTTTCATCAAGCTTATGTTTTCTTGATTAAAGCGAGGGTAGTCATCCAAACTGATTAAAAAGTTGTCGTAGTCGGCGGTGGTTAAAAACGCCATGTTAGCGGGAGCCTCTGCAAAGTACGTGTGCCAACCACTTAAAAAGTTTACAGGAAAGTACTTATCAAGTGACTGGTAGCTTTTTTGCTCGGTTTCGCGCTCGTATTTAAAAAGTCGGTAATTCATTAACTGAGTTTTACTGAGAGATTGCTCGTTAATAGCGGCTAGTTTTTGCAACACTTGGTTGTTATATGTTTGGCGTTTTTGTATTGCTTGCTCAGTCCAGTTTGCAAGTTTGCCATTGGGTTTCCACCCGTCAGGATCGGTACGGAAAAATATTTTTTCATTTTGTGCATGTTGCCAGTGCTGATCAATTATATTTTTTAAATCGGTATTGTCATCAGCGAGGCTTGGCAATGAAAAAAGAGTTAAAGAAAGAGCCAATAGATTTATTTTATGCATATTTTTTCTCATTATTAGCAAGTTAGTATTTTATAAAACAGTGGTGTATGACGTTAGTTTTGAGTATTTTATAGTTTGAATTAGGGTATCAAATTAACGTTGTAAATGCGCTGGCTTTTTCAGTTGGGGCTAATTGCAAACTAATTATTCATTGAGATCGACACCGATGATAAAGCAGTACAACATAGTCTATTGGTTAAGCTATTTTATAAGGAGTTTTCATTGGATTCATTGACACAGGTTGTACTTGGCAGCGCAGTTGCTTATTCAGTATTAGGCAATAAGCTTGGTCGAAAGTCATTACTGGTTGGTGCGGCGTTTGGCACTTTGCCTGATTTAGATGTTTTGATAAATTGCGGCTCAGAGATTGAAAACTTTGTTTATCACCGCAGCTTTAGTCATTCTCTATTGATGCAGCTTTTACTTAGCCCTTTATTTGCCTGGCTAATGCTTAAAATGAATTGGGCTAAAAGTGTTTCGTGTAATAGATGGTCTGTGGCCATTTTTTTTAATTTTGAGTACCCACGTCTTACTTGATAGTTTTACAGTGTACGGCACACAGTTACTGTGGCCGCTTTCGACATACCCATTTGGCATTTCAAGTATGTTTATTATTGACCCCGCGTACACTGTGCCATTGATAGTCTCAACGATCATATTGTGTTTTGAGCGTTTTAAGCCCTATGCGCAGTACATTAATAGCTGCGCGTTGATTCTCAGTTCGTTTTATTTAATCTGGAGCTTAGTTGCAAAGTGGCATATCAATGAGAAGATTCATCTGGCGCTGGACAATAAGAATATTGAATTTACCCACTATGAAAGTACGCCCACAGCGCTAAATACGCTGCTTTGGCGGGCAGTCGCTGTAACTGAACAGGGTCATTATGAGATTTATGCGTCAGTATTTGATGTAATAGAAAATATTGATATAGATTTTTACCCGACAACAAATACATTATTAACTCAGCTTGATACAGAAAAGCCCATCACATTATTGCAAAACTTCACCAAAGGCCTTTACGGTGTGTATCAACAAGATGAAAAGTTAATAATGAGTGACTTAAGAATGGGCCAAGAAAGTTATTATGTATTCTCGTTTGTGGTTGCACAGCAACGTAATCAGCAGTGGGTTACCGGGGGTTACCAAAGACTGAATAATAGGCTTCCACTAGATAAGCTCGGGCTCATTTATTCGCGTATTACAGATCCTAGTGTTGATTTATCAACTAAAGCTATTCACTGATAAGGCGACCTAAATCTAGTTTCCCCCTTTTATAAGGGGGGGGCTTTAAGAGATCCTAATAAAGTACTTATTAGTTAATCACTGCAGGGTACCAGTTGGCTAACACGACCCCAAATAAACCCACTAAAAATACAATGGCGATCAATACCATTAAGCTTGCAGTGGCAAGTGTAATAACTTTATTCGTGGTATTTTCTGCATACCTTACCAGCTCAGCAATAAGCAAAGGGAGCACATATGAGCAAATACTTATAGCTAACACCGTTGGGCCGGTAAACGTGGTGGTATCGATTCCTAAAGTACCAAATATTAAGAACCAAGCAAAAATCATCAAGCGAAAAAATAATACCCCATTTGCTGCAAGGTATAAGCGTATTGCCCATATTTTATGAAGACCAATATTACGTTTTCTGGCTGCTGTTACAGCTAACATACTTGATAAAATAACCACGCAGCCGCCAAAGATAGTTAACCCATGCATTAAGGTATTGCCAACGGTTCCTCTGGCGAGTATTAGGTAAATACCTGCCATTGAAATGGTGCAGGCTAATAGCACAAAAATACGGCCGTTATAACGGTGAAAGCGAGGGTGCTTTGTTCGTATAGCGGGGATTAATTGTAAGCTGCCGCCTATAATCATCACAATCGCTAATAATACATGTGCCGCATACATGAAGTTTCCTGTTGCATCATTAGCAACATAGGCGCTGCTATTTAGCCGATTCCAACCAGATATTCCGCTAGTGACCCCCGTAAGCCCGTACCCCAAGGTGAGGTAAATAACAAAGCAGAGTTGTGCCATCAGCAGGCAGATAAACCATATTTTTTTACTGCTATTAAGCAATGAATTTGGGTTAAGTTTGATTTTATACATGTGTATTTTCTTTTTCTTCATAAAACGAATAACGCAAATATAAAGGGCTTGAAGGGCGGTTTCTTATCAAATTTGAAATTTGAGCAATGATATATGGGTAATTTTGAGAATTAATTAACTTCTACAGACACATTCCCTAACAAAGTCTTTTTGCTAACTGAAAAGTTACTTTGTACTATGTTAACTAGGTAAGTTTATACGTCAGGTTAAAAGCGCACTGTTATGCAAAATACGTCTCCTTATTTTCTGCTGGTTTTCATTTGTATGAGCTTGATGCTTTTAAATGCGCTTAAAAAAGATAAGCAGCTGGTTCACTATTTATTTGTCGTATTTTGTGGCTCGCTGTGTATGGTGGGGGCGCAAAAACTCAGTGCACCGAGCGTGGGTGAATATCAGTATTTTATTGGCTTGTTTACTTGCGCAACGTGTAATGTTTCGTGGTTAATTTCACGGGCCTTATTTCGTGAACACAATCCTATTTCACGCAGACATGTGGCCGTTGCTGCAACTATCGCGCTTTTGATCATGTTTAATCAAACATGGCACTATTTGGTTAGCCTTGACCCGCAACCACTTTCTAGCAGTCATATAATGTGGCGATTAAAACAAGGCATGAATGAAATAACAGGTTTACTTTCATCGTGCATTTTAGTGCTTTCTTTTTGGGAATCGCTGAGAGGTTTCAATAGCAAAACACACGCTCAAAAAGTGCAGTCGGTGATTTTTGCTAGTGCGTACTTTTTAGCGGTTGTAAATGCCAGTATATTACCTGTATTTATATTTAGCCCAGCGGAGATTGAGCTCTATAATCCGCTAATTATCACCTCTTCTGCGCTGTTAATTGTATTTGCAATGCACACGGTCATGACTCTTCAAGCAAGTAATTCACACAAAAAAACGCGAGATCAAAATGATGAGAATAAGGTTGGTTTTGATAGTGATGAAGTAAAGCATTCCAGTGATAGTAATCATCAAGAGCAAATACCACCCGAGTTGGTGGCAGGCATTTCTAAACTGATGGACGAGCAGCAGTTATTCTTACAAACAAATCTTAAAATTTCAGATTTTGCACAAGCACTTCAGGTGCCTGAATACAAAATTAGCCGCGCTATTCGATATCATTATAAGGTGGCTAACTTTAATCTGTTTATTAATCAATACCGTGTAAATTATGCGAAAGAGTTATTAGCAAGTGAACAAGCTAAAGAATGGAGTATTTTGAGCATTGCACTTGAGAGCGGCTTTTCTTCCCTTGCAACGTTTAATCGTGTGTTTAAAAGTATTGTGGGCGGTATTCCTAATGAGTATCGAAAACAAAACGGTAATTATAATAATGTGAATATGGGGCCCTGTTGACATGCTTAGGCTCTACTTCAAATTTAGCACTTTGATTTGCACTTCTCAGCGCTATTGCGCTTGCCCACCCATGCAAATGAAAATGATTTTTAATATCTTTTATTTTTTGGCGTAGTTATATACACTTTATAGTATTCAAATTTTAGAACTCAATTATTATGAAGTCAGTATTTAAGTGTATGGTATTGGTTGGTTTGTTAGGTTTGTCTGGTTGTGGCTATTTCGGTGCAACGACGCAATCTTTTTCTATTGAACAGCAAAGAGCGCTACAAGCAGCACTATTACCCGCAGAAAATGTGATGGTGAATGCGTTTGAAAATGCACAATTTGTTGGCTTAGGTGATGCCCATTATTATGCAAATTATATGGCTGCAATTACAAAGCTGGTGACCTCTGAGCGGGTAGTAGAGCAGGCAAGCATGGTTGTTGTGGAATTTGGAAACCAAAAGTACCAATCGTGGGTAGATGAGTATGTAAGCGGCGCCGATGTTGATGAGTCACGCCTACCATTAGTTACTCGTGAGACTATTTATTTTACTGCTTGGCTTAGTGATGAGTATGTAGACTTTTTCAAAGCTGTGAGGGCTTATAATTTAGTACCCGAACATACAAAGAAAATTCGCGTGGTACTTGCAGAGTCGTATTTTGATTGGGCACAAGTGCAAAACTCAGAACAGTGGCGTCAAGCTGCTGAAAATAAAGTTGATGGCTTTTTTCAGCAAATAAAACCTTTACTCAATAGCGGCGAAAAAGCGGTGTTGGTTTTTGGTGGCTTTCATTTACTTTCTAGCAAGCAAAAAGAACATACATTAATTGATAAAATAGAGCATGAAAAACCACACTCCACTTATGCTATATGGCCGATGATCCCAGAGCCTTTAGCTAAGGCGTTTGAACCAGCACAGCGAGGGATTATTGCTACAAACAATACGGTATTGCGCTCAGTGGATTTTGCCGATATTTTACCTAAAGCTAAAAACACCCTCGCAACCATGAAAATGCAAGATGCAAAGCTTGCCGATATGGTGGATGCATTTATGTATATGGGCCCTAATAGTCGCGATTTATCAGTGTCTGATAGTTCACGTAACGATGCTAAGTGGATGGCGCAAATGCACTCTAGAGTTAAACTTATAGGCGGACGCTTACAAGCCCGCTTTGAAAGTATACTAAAAGGTTAATGCAATGGGGTATTTTATCTGCCCCAACTTTAATACCGTGGCGTTAGCATCTCTTTGGGCTTATTTAATAGCTGTCATTTCCTCTATAGCTAAATTCACGTATGCTTTTATTGCATAACGAACTCTAAGGGATATCTTGAATTACTTAGCTCACCTTTATTTAGCAAAGCCTACGGCCGATTCACACTTTGGAAATTTACTCGGGGATTTTGGTGGGCGTAAGCATATAGAACAATTACCCACCACAGTTGTAAATGCATTAGATAACCATTATTTAGTCGATAAATTTACTGATGCTCACCCCTTAGTGAAAGAAGCGAAACAGTATTTTTCACCTGGGCGTAAGCGCTTTGCTGGGGTGGCGATTGACGTGCTATTTGATCATTTTTTAATTCAACATTGGCATGCTTTTAACACCCAACCATTGTGTGATTTTAAGCAAATGAGTTATGGTTTTTTACAACAGCGTATTTCTGTTATGCCGGGTAAAATGCAGCGAGTAGTCACCAGTTTGACCGAAAACGATTGGTTTAAAGAATACGAAACCCTCGACGGTGTGGGGCTGGCACTTGATAATATTGCAACGCGTATTCGCTTTAGTAACACTTTTACTGGCGCTGCTGAAGATATTACCCGTCATTACACTGAATTAGATGCTATTTTTTTAGCATTCTTCCCTGAGTTGATTAAGCATGTGAACCAACGAGGCCTTGAAAGCGCTTAAATAAGCGTGGTTTGTCTGAATTTGAAATTTTAATCGCTAATTTTGTTCAGGTTTTAAGTTTAGTTTTGCATACTTTTTTTGTTTGTAGTTCATTTTTGTGAGTATTACATTAAGTTTGGCATGTTTTATATCTGTCTAGTGTACTTTTTGTTGTTTAAGTTTATTTTAGTGTACTTTTAATCTTGTGGATATATTGTTGTTTACTATAATGAACTTATTATAGTTTTGGTTCACTTCTATGAGCCATTAATTTAAGGAGTTGAAGGTAATGAGTAGTCTATACAATTTGAAACAACAGATATTAACACTCTTGCAAGAAATTGAACGGTTAGAGTCTTCATATTTCAACCATGATGAAACTTTTCCGTTGTCTGATATTAGGGATCGCGTTAATCAATATTGCACAGATAATAGCATCACAATAGATATCTTTTGCGAACTCGCTTCAATTAGCAAAGCGACCCTTTATAAAGCATATAACAGCCCTGGATCAGCTAAACGGTCAACCATAGAGTCTATCTTAAGTGTATTAGGGGATTATCAATTACTGGTAGGAAGATGTTATGGAAATTAATCGCAGGGCAACGCTGTTTATAAATCATGGCAGAGCAGGAGAACTTATAGAATATAGGGATAAGAGTCTATCAGGTAAGGAGGAATACAGTTTTGTCTATGATGAAAATTATCTAATGAAAGGTGTGCCAATTGGGCATCATTTTCCACTAAGGAGTGAACCATTTTGCTTTGACATTCTCCCGCCATTTTTTACTAATTTGTTATCAGAGGGGTGGTTGCGTAAACATCAAGCAAATAAAGCAAGGCTCGATAAAAATGATGAGTTTGGTTTGCTGTGTGCTAATGGTAAGGAGTTAATTGGTGCTGTTGCTATTGCAGCGGGTAAAGTATCAAACTTAACGGATCGTCAGTTGATAAGTGTCCCTATTCCTGACTCTAAAGTGCTAAATCAGCAGAAAGTAACTATTGTTGGCTCACCTGCTAATTTTAATGATTATGCAGTTGATCATGCGAATGGGCAATCGATATCAGGTGTACAGCGGAAGTTACTTATGAAATTAGAAGGTAATAAACTTATACCTACAGTATCCGGTGGGCAATATATTGTTAAACCTGCACCAGAAGCTGCGCCTTTTCTACCGGAAAACGAATTTTTCATTATGCAATTGGCTAGAAAAGTTGGCTTTGATGTTGCGGATTGCGGGCTGGTTCCATTTGAGAATGGTGAGCTTGCTTATATAACTAAGCGCTTTGATGTAATCGACAAGCAGCAACGTTATTTAATCGAAGATGGGGCATCGCTGTGCCAAGTTCATCCAAAGCACAAAGATAGTGATGCTTTGAGTTATGAGAATGTACTTATCAAATTGACTCGGTGTGCAGGCAACAGTAAAGCTGTGACGCTAAAGTTGTTTTTACAAGTTGTATTCAGCCACATAGTCGGTAACAACGATTTGCATTTAAAGAACTTTTCAATGCAAAGAAAGCCAAATAAAAACAATAATATTATGGATTTAGTTACGCCCATGTATGATATGTTGAGTTTGGCACCTTACCCTGTATTCGACCAGGCGTGTTTTATGTCTTTTGGTGTTCTTGCTATTGAAGAAGGGGGAGAAGGTGATTTTAGTGACGCCTATAACATCTTTGGTTTTTATACTAAAGATGATTTCGTTCAACTTGGTGTTAATATTGGTCTGCCTAAATCTATGGTAGAAAAACAGTTACAAGCGCTGAAAGTTAAAGTGCTTAAGGTCATTGATGATGGCTTTCGCACACCGATCCCTGATCACATATACGATGTTATTATCAAACGTATTCGCGAGCGTTGTCGTACATTAGAGCTTACTCCCCCATAACTGTTTATTTGTTACATTTTAATCATCAGGCCCTTTAAGGGTGAATACTAAATGCTTGCGCATATCTTTTAAAATTACGCCTTTTTTAAGCATTGCACCGCTTAAGCGTTTTTGCCATTTTAAAAGTTCTGGTTCTGCTGCCGCTAGTGCTTGTTCATCCTCAAATTGAAAACACATCAGTAGTGAACCTGGGAATAAGTGATATTCCACATCAAACCAGCATTGCAACATACCTTTTAGTTCATTGCGACCTTGTTCTTCTATTGTGTCGGCAACATTCAGTACAAGTGTTTGTTGCTTGATTTGCACGGCAGAGAGTTTTTTCATTGTGTAATCCAAATTAGATGGCTGAAAATAAAGCCTGAAAAAGTGATTATACCTGAGCTTGTTGGCAGTCAGCAATGTGGCGGTAAGGTTTTTATATAATGAGGTTTAATTTGACGATAAACTATTTTTAATATTGGCGCTAAAGCGTGGTAATTATTGCAAAATAAACATTGATGGTAAGTGTTTTTACCCTATGCTTTAATGATAAAAAAGTAAGGGGGCGTTATGAGTAGGGATAAATCTGTAGTTAATAAATATGTAGCTGTAATGGCCGTATCAGGAGTATTAATTTCACCAGTATCTGTTTTGGCCAAAGAGCCGAAGCAATTAGTTGAACAGTTATGCAGTAGTTGCCATAGCCTTAAGAATCTCGATCGCAGTGCGGGTTATAGCCAAGAACATTGGAAAACGCTTATTAGCTACATGGTTGATACTGGCTCAGATACGCAATTAACTGAAGACATAAGTGCTTATTTAGCAGAACATTATCCAGTTAACGCTAAGCGTGACTCAAAGGTAGTTGATGGAGATCTCAAGTTAAACTTTAAATATTGGCAAGTGCCAACACTTGGCCAACGTGCGCGGGATCCAGTACAGGGTAAAGACGGAATTATTTGGTGGGTTGGCCAATGGGGGAATATTCTTGGTCGGTTAGACCCGCAAACAGGAGAGATGAAAGAGTATACTTTGCCAAGTGGAACGTTTGCTCATAGTGTGTCCCTTGATAAAAGCCTGACGCCTTGGTTTTTAGGCAATAAAAATGGCACTGTAGGGTATTTAGATTTGGCAACTGAGCAGTTTAAAGTTTATGAAATGCCAGATAAAAACGCCCGAGACCCGCATACAGGTGTATTTGATGATGCCGGTACATTTTGGTTTACTCTACAACATAGCAATATGATTGGTAAATTAGACCCTAAAAATGGCGATATACAACTGGCAACTTTACCCACTAAAGGCTCTCGCCCCTATGGTATAAAACTTGACTCAAGTGGGACGCCTTGGGTGTCGTGTAATGGCAGCAACTGCTTGATTAAGGTTGATAGAAATTCTATGAAACTGACTGAAATTAAGCTGCCCGGTGCGAGTACCCATACCCGTAGACTAGCAATTACCCCTGATGATATGATTTTTTATGTGAACTCAGGCATGGGTAAACTGGGGCGTTACAACCCTAAAACAGGCAAAATCACTCAGTGGGATAACCCCAGTGGCGAAGATAGTCACCCGTATGCCATTGAATATGCTGATGACGCTATTTGGTTTAACGAGTCAGCTAAACGCCCTGAAACCTTAGTTAGGTTCGACCTTGCAAGCGAAACCATGCAAAGCTGGCAAATACCCAGTAAAGAGGGCGTTTATTCTGGCTTAATAAGGCACATGCGAATGGGTAATAATGGGCTTATTATTCATCAAACAGCGACGAATCAACTAGCTGAAATTACATGGTCCAAGTAATGTTTGTGTTCCATATTTATTGTTAACCCCATTGGTTATGGACGATAGGGTTAAACTGGCAAATTAGCTACGTTTAGCTATCTTTTTAAATATGACTAAACCTAATGAAAAATGATGGATTTAGCCCGTGTATCGGTGAGCTTTTGCTATTGGTTAGCTATTATTAAATTTTATTTAGTGCAATAATCGTTAAGATTTTTAAAAGCGACAAATAAAATAACAAGCGTCGCGCAGTAACCTGAGGGATTTTGGGTATGTACAGGATGTTCTTCTTTTTAATTTTTTCAACAAACCTTTTTGCTAATGATGTTAGTGACATGATAAATCGAGTTTATTATGGTCACACCACAATGATTGAGTCCAAAACTATATTAAATACACTTGAAGCTGGCATACCCTATGCAAACAGTATGGATAATGCACGAATTATGGCTTTTAAATGCTGGTTTCTCGAAACTGATACAGCGCATAAGCGGTATACATTTAAATCTTTTTTTACGCAGGCTACACAGGTGGTCAATAGATCTGGCTCTAAAGTACTTCAGTACTCACTTGATGTGTGTGAGGGCTCACAGTTTTATAGTCAAGGGTTATATACACAAACAATAGCCAAGTTAACCCCGATTACTGAACTAGCTCTCACATCTGATAACCGTAGCGCCGATATGTACTCTGTTATTGGTTTAGCAAATAAAGTATTAAGCCGTGTATATGTTGCGCAAGGGCAATACGAGCTCGCATTTTCTGCAGCGCAAACGTCTTATCAAGCTTATGATCTAGCAAATAACCCATACGAACGCGCTTTAAGTCTTCGTGAAATTGCAGGTATACATTTAGCGCTTGCTAACTATGGATTAGCGATTGAGCAATTACAGCGTGTTAAATCAGAGTTAGCTGTATTTAATGTACAAGAGCAGTATAAAATCACTGACGAAATTGCTTATGCGTATGAACAAAAAGGGGATACTAATAAAGCCATTCCTCTTTACTTATCGATTTTTGACCCTGTTAGAAAATTTGAAGATGATGATGCTTTTGCATATTTAGTAATCAAAGTTGCAGAACTGTACACACAATTAAGTGAATTTGACAAGGCCAAGCTTTATTTTAATCAAGCAAAACAACTTTCATTTAGTAGTGAGTGGATCATGCAGTTGCATGCATTAGCGCATGGCGAGTGGCTTTTAGCTACAGGTGATCTTGCTGCTGCAAGACGAAAAAATGAAATGTTAACTCAATTTGATAGGCAGCAAACATGGCCAATGGGTTTCACTAAGCGCTACCTTACATTTTTTTCGCAGCTGAGTGCGCAATTAGGTAACTACAAGCAGCAAGTAGATGCACAAGACCAGTTGCTGCGAATAGTAAATGGCCAAGTGAAAAGTGTAGCTGATAGAGTCTTATTATCAGAGCGATTAATGTTTAATTTTAATCAGCAAAATAGAGAAATAGCCAGGTTAGAAGAAGTAGCCGAAATTAAAGGAGAACTTTTGGATTTAGCGCTGGATAAATCTTTGTGGCAGCGAACGGCTTTAGCTTTTATGTGTGCACTGTTTTTATTTTTAACTGTATACACTTACAAGCAAGTTCAACATAAAAAGCATTTCAAACTATTAGCATTAAAAGATGAGTTAACGGGCATTGCAAACCGACGTGCTATTTTAGATATGAAAAAAAAGGGCAATTAGTCAGGGTAAAGAAACTGGTAAAGCAAGTTCGCTCATCTCTATTGATATTGATCACTTTAAAGCGGTTAACGATGAATATGGCCATGATGTTGGTGATGAGTTGATAAAGTCGATAGTTAATACTTTGTCTCATTCGATACGCTCGTCGGATAAAGTCGGCCGAGTAGGTGGGGAAGAGTTTTTAATTGTGCTTGAACGGCAGTCTTTGCCACACGCTTTAGAAGTTGCGCAAAGGATTAGACGTTCAATAGAGCAGCAAATTCATACTACAAAGAATATTAAGGCAACAGTTAGCATGGGAGTGGTCGAAGTCAATGCTACTGAAACCCCTGAAGAAGCAGCTAAACGTGCTGATCTTAATCTTTATGAAGCCAAAAAAAGTGGCCGAAATACCATTGTTGCGTAAAAATTTTTAATACAAACTAAATTAACGGGCTTTGAAATACTTTGTAAATGATTAAAAGCCCGATTCACCAACTTATTTTATTCACATAAGTTTATGCATTTTATTTGTTAGCAAATCCTACTTTTATCAAATATGTAAACTTGTCTATTTCTTTGTAATTATGCCTTAGTTGCGGCGTAATTTATTATAAAATTAAGAACTACAAAGTTAATATTCATGCTTGTTAATTTATTTTAAAGTTTTATATCAATGTGTTACCGTGTTTTTGTCGCTGAGTTAGTAATTTTTCCAGTTTGGTATGAAGATTGAATCTTTGTATAGAGGCGCCGCTTAAATTAGCGATTGTGTTCTACCAAATTTTTACTAAACGAGGAGATTAGAATGAATAGCTTACAGTTTAATTCAATGATGAAAAAAAGTATGGCACGTATTTTAAAACCTGCTTGTGCCGTATTATTTACCAGTGTATGTCTACAAAATAGTGCCTTGGCGAATATTGACGTTGAAATGTATCAGGCAACCAAGGCCGGGCAGGGGCAATCATTAGGCATCATCACGCTGTCAGAAAATGAACACGGTGTTACTTTTACCCCCGATTTAAAAGGCTTAACGCCAGGCCAACATGGTTTTCATGTTCATCAATTTGCTAGTTGTGAGCCTAAGGGAAAAGAGGGGAAAGTTGTTCCTGCTGGGGCTGCTGGTGGGCACTTTGATCCAAACAGCGCTGAACACCATGATGAGCCGTGGAGTAACGGTCACTTAGGCGACTTACCTGCGTTATTTGTTAATGAGCGTGGCGAAGCTAAATCGCCTGTTTTAGCGCCAAGGCTCAAGCTTGAGCAGCTTAAGCAACATGCAGTGATGATCCATCAAGGAAGCGATAATTATGCTGATGAGCCTAAGCCATTAGGTGGCGGCGGTAAACGTGTTGCTTGTGGCGTAATTAAGTAATAGTAATACGGAGGTCATTTATGCCTTATCAAAATACAAGCGAGTTACCTGACTCGGTTAAAAGTAACTTACCTAAACATGCTCAAGAGATATATCAAGAGGCTTTTAATAGCGCTTGGGATACTTATGAGGATCCCAGTGATAGAAAAAAACGATGACGACCGTGAAACAACTGCACATAAAGTTGCTTGGTCTGCGGTTAAAAACAGCTATCATAAAAATGAGCGGGGTAATTGGGTGAAGTCGAATAGCTAGCTATTGTTGATCTGTTGAGCAAAAGCTTTGCCATTAAAGGTTAGTAAAACCTAAATAATTTAAAATAGCTTCTACGATACTGTAGCGGCTTTTTTATGTCTATGGAAGCACATGAGCTCGATATTATGTAAAGTGGAAAGACGTTAGTTTAACGTTATAAACAATAACAAGTTATCGATTATCGATAACTTTTGTTGCTTTTTTATTTTTTCAGTGCCATAGTAAATTCTTTACTAGGGGAGCTTAAAATGAAACACAGGTTACTAACTGTTGTTACGGTAGTGTTAGTTGTGCTGCAAACTGCATGTACGACAATCTCAGTTAATGAGTCACACTTTTTGAATCCGGATAAAAAGATACAGGTTAAAAAACTTAATAAAATAGAACCAACAGCTACAACAGAAAACATAACCATTAATGGGTTTGACGATGTGACGTTGAGTGGCACCTTGATAAAGGTTGATAATGCGCAAGCAACGGTCATTTATTTTGGTGGTAATCAATTTCGTGTAAGCGTTGCTGGAGGTGAACCCGCGCAGCAAATATTGCCAATGAATGTAAATATTTTAATGGTTGATCATCGAGGTTACGGTAATAGTGAAGGCACGCCAACAGTTGAAAACTTAAAGCGCGATGCATTGTCTGTTTATGATTATTCCGCCAACCTTGTTGACCTTGAGAATGCCCCTATTATTTTGCATGGACACTCTTTAGGCAGTGTCATTGCAGGGTACGTCGCAAGCGAGCGGCCTGTGGATGCGTTAGTACTTGAAGGCAGTATTACCAATGTGCAACAAATGACATCGCAACGTATACCTTGGTTTGTAAAGCCGTTTGTAGAGCTTAATTTTAGTGATGAGCTCGCTAGGGTTGATAATTTAAAAGTCGTGGAATCATTTACAGCCCCGCTTTTAATAATTACCGGAGAAGACGATAAGCAAACACCACCTGTATTAGCTGAAACTTTATACCACCATGCGCTTTCAAAGCAAAAGCAATTATATATTGTAAAAGGCAAGCACCATGGTAATGCATTAACTGGTGATAAGTTACAGCTACATTATCAGCGATTAGTAAAGCAGTTGAACGAAAAGAAATCTTAAAATGAAAAAAAATAGTAATGATGAGTAACGTAATACTAACGTTACTTTTTTTGACCCTAGCCACTTTATTAATAACCACCCTTGTAGTGTTACTTAATGGCAGTGATGTTTTAAACTTTACTCAAGCCAATGGTACCCACTTGTGGATAGGGCTTGATGTGACCGGTTCTTGGAAAAGTATCGCAAATACATTATCGGAAAATAGCTTTAATACAATGACTTGGTTGGCGTTGCCGCAAATGCTGCCATACGTTATTATAAATCTTATTTTAATACGCTTATTCATGCTTTACCGCCAAGGGTTGTTTTTTAATTTAAAAATATTCAATGCTTTAAATGGCTTGGTGGCTTATTAATACTACAATTTTTGTTTGTTGCTTTTTATCCCGCTTTGTTAGTAACACTGCTAAATATGTTCACAGGTAGTGAGCTCAGACGAGCTGTAGTGATTCAAGATACCGACATTATAAGCTTTATAGTTGGGCTTATTATTTATGTTATTGCATGGATAATGAAACAGGCTCAACAGTTACAACAAGAGCAAGAGTTAGTAATTTAATGGCAATAATAATTGATTTAGATGTGATGCTTGCAAAGCGTAAAATGAAGTCGGCAGAGCTTGCTGAAGCTATTGGTATTACTGCGCAAAATTTGTCCGTATTAAAAACTGGGAGAGCAAAGGCTGTTCGATTTACGACGCTTGATGCTATTTGCAAACACTTAGAGTGTCAACCGGGCGATATCTTACGTTTTGAATCTGATGTAGACAAAGACGACCGCTGACGAGTAAATAACAAAGCACTCTTAAGTTCTAATTTAGTAATTCAACAGGCGCTATTTATGTACTTGATAAGCTACTCTTCACGAGAGATCTCAAGTGACAGAATATTTGCCTGGCTTACCTTTTTTGATAAGACATAATAGTTGTCGGTAACAGCCTGTAGCTGGTCACAAATTTGCACGCAAAGTGTAGCTAACTCTTGTTGAGGCTTTAATCCTTCACGTTTATAGCCGTAAAACCCAAGTTGATATTTGTTGTTCCTAAAGCTGCGATAGTAAATACCGTCTTTGCTAGGGAATACACGCAGCTTTGCCCCTGATACTGTAACTAATTTTGTTTTGGTACTGATATTTTCAATTGTATTGTTGGAAGCTGCGATTATTAATTGCACTTATAAGGTGTGTGTTACTGAGCCATACCGGAGGCGCAAGTGCGAGTTCCTGTGTGTGATTGTCAAAAATAATAGATTCAACAGCATATTTATCAAAAAGCGGGTATGACCGATAGTGGGAGTTTTGATTTAGATGTGCCTATTAAAAATACGGCAAGAAGTTATTGGTATTCATTTGAAACCAACGCCATCACTGAGAATTTAATGAAGCAAGCAGTCAAAGGCGGCCCTGCTGGTGGCGGGTACTCAACTGTTGGTGATTTGCATAGATTTGCGCTTTCATTAATGAGTAATCGGTTGTTAAATTCTGAGTTAACTTCTCAAGCTACATCGGCAAAACCCGAGATGCTTTCACCTAATTATGGGTATGGTTTTTCGGTCAGAGGCGATGAGGGTAATCAAATTATTGGCCATAATGGCGCTCATTTAGGTATGAGTGCACAGCTTAACATTTATCGTGATAAGGGATATATACTTGCCGTGTTGGGAAATAGTTCCGGTGGGGCTGAGCCAATCGTAATTGCGGCTAATAGTTTGATTGAGCAGCTATAAAGCATATTTTAATTAGTGATACTCAAAATACCCTCTCATCGCTGTTGCTTCTTAAAGGGGCTGCCATTGTTGCAAAGTAACGCCTTGATATTAAGTCCCGGCAGAAATTCTGCATCTTAAGGTGGCTTGGGTATATAGATAATGGATTATTAATACTTTGTTGTTGTATGTATCTCCTGTGTTAGTAGATATGTTTGAATTTAGGTTTTTTTTTGCTAGAGTGCATGTTGTGGATTAGTAGGTTTATCAAGGATGATGATGAAATACATATTAATTTTTTGCTTTTGGCAATTAATGATGAGTATCAAGGTTATTGCTAATACGACCTATATTCTTCATTCCCCTTTGAATATTCAGCGTTCCTTTACTACTCAAATAGTTAATATACTCCCAGATAATAAGTTCGAAATGATTGAATTTGATTCAAGATCAATCCTATTGTCACATTATTTTTTTGAGCATAGTGGTATGAGTATGCAATGTACTCAAGAGCCATCAATTGAGTTAAGTACTAAATTTGGTAATGCGTATAAATATTGGCTCAGTGGAAGCACTTTTTCGTCGTGCGCAATATCAGCTACTAATTTCTTTCAGGGTAAACACGATAATATAAAAGCCAATACTGCTGACCTGAATGTGATAGTTCTGCCAAAGCCTCAGAGTGTAAAGCCTGACTTATATATACCTACTAACACAAAAATAACACCGATATTTAAATTAATATCTTTAGTTAAATTCAATCATTCTCATCCAGAAATATCAAAAATGCTTATACGTAATCAAAGTATTGTTGTTGGGAAAAATGAGAATACCTACCAATTATTATTAATAAAAAGGAATTAATAGTGCAAAAAAGTAAACTAACGAAAAGTGCGTTTTGTGTAGGCGTTGCTTTAGCATCAACCTCGGGTTTTGCAGCTAATAGCTGGTTGTCACGCGTTAATACGGTTGACGATCATCAACAAAAGAGAGTAGTCACTGCGCAGAAAGTTCAGTCTATATCAGCGGTGAGTACTGACTCATCTAAAGCGGTTTTCGATATCACTGTGTCGTTATATAACAATCCTCAAGGATCAGAAAAAGTGGTTTATGAGGAAATATTTGCTCATTTTGCTGATGCTGTTTGTGAGCAAACAAATGGGGAGCATAAGCTTGGTAAAGTAAGTGTATTTAGAGAGAACAAGCACCGTTCGAAGTCAGATATTATTTGGGGCGAAAGAGAGTGGCCACGAGCTAATGCTTCTGGTTTTGGTGCCAATGGTATGCATATTTGGTTTGGTGATGTTTTTCCTAATGGCTCAGGCCCAGGGAAAGATCATGATATGTTACAAGACCCTCAAGGAGCAGGGTATACTTTAGCTCATGAATGGGGCCATTACGCATATGGTTTATTTGATGAATACCAAGGGAGTGCGGATTCAGGCGAACCTAGTACGCCAATTAATACAGATACAGCTACAACCTCTATAATGAGTAATCAGTGGCAAGCTATAACAGCTGGTATGCAATGGTTAAATCACTCTACTGCAGACACTATTGGTAATATTGACCGCACAGCGCAAGGGCGTGTTTATGGAAAAAGTGCTTGGGATGTTTTATTGCAAGATGCAAAAGATGATCCTAAATTAGGCCGTAAAACAGCACAGCCAAACAGAACACGCTTTCTTACTTTGGCAGATAATGCGCCTGATGTAACAACGCCGCTAAAAATTGAATTGCCAGCGGAACAAGCTTCTTGCCAAAACCAGCTTGACGTAGTTTGGGTTGAAGGTGATATAGATATGCAAGTTGTGATAGATCGTTCTTATAGTATGTATGGTCAAGCAATAAATAATGCAAAGCAAGCAGCTAAAATTCTTGTTGATGCGACAGCAGAAGGCAGCACATCTATGGGACTTGTTACTTTCTCAAGCGACCATAATGTTCAGCAAGATTACCCTATTACAAAGATTGAAAGCCCAGACTTATCTGTTAAAACAGAGCTTAAGGCAGCAATAGATGCTATCCGTGAAAATGGGTCTACGGCTTTGTATGATGGTTCACAGTTAGCACTAGAAAATTTAACAAGTTTCCAGCTAAGTGAAAATAGTGGTGCGCCTGGCGTTGTATTTATTTTGGCCGACGGCGATGATAATGATTCAAGCTATACACAGCAGCAGGTTATCAATAATTATCAAAACGAAAATATTCCTATCTTTAGCTTTGGTTATGGTAATGCATCACCCACAGGCCCATTGTTAACGCTTGCTAATGAAACGGGTGGGAAATACTTTTCTTCACCTACTTCACTTGCTGAGATTGTAGATGCGTTTTTACAAGCCAATGCAGTTGCAACAGATAATCAAAATTTAGCATCATCAACTTTTATTATTGATAGTCTACAAAGTGCTACACAAGCTATTGCTGTTGATTCTGGCTTGGATAATATAAATGTGTTTATCAATCATAACGCTAATCTTGATGGTGTGCAGTTAACGCTTTTAGACAGTAATGGCAATGAAGTAAGTGATGTGGCCTTTGATTGTTTTGACGCTGCTGGAACGCTGTCTTGCAGCACGAATATTACGAGTCAACAAATATCGTCACACGGCATGGGAGAGTGGCAGTTACAGGTAGCTAATATAAATGATACCAATAACTTAACAGCCACTGTCAATGTGAGTGCTGAACCAAGTTTATCAGGTAGCTACACGGTGAGTGTTGAAGGCGCTCAAGGGAATGCGGTTACCTATCCAGCTCCTATGATTTTAACTACAGCTATCACTAAAGATAAATTGATTACTGGTGCTAACGTTGAGGCAACAATTACAGACCCGAATCAGACTTCAACTAATTTAGAGATGCTTGATAACGGTCTCGAAGGAGATGCCATTGCAGGTGATGGTATTTACTCTGTTATAGCACCCTATAATGAAAATGGCATTTATCAAATTGAGGTGAATGTAAATAATGAAGGGGGCAATGCGATCTATACTACAACAGGTTTATTAACAGCAACACTTGATGGGTCTGTGCCTGAGATGGAAGCCTTACCTAGTATAGATGAAAACTTTGTTCGCATTAGTAAAACTTCAATAGTCGTCAATGATGTTCCTTCTTCTGATGGTAACGATAGTTACGATTCTAGCGATGAGCTGGTTTCAAACAATACTGATTTAGATGGCATGATAGATGGCGAAAACGATTTAGATTTTTATGAAATTAATGATATAGACACGACTAAAGAGTTAGTTGTGCGTGTTGCTGATTTGAGTTTAGGAATGGCACCAAATCTTAGTTTGTATAAATCAGATGGTACAACTGCGATTAAAGAAAATATTACTTTGCAGAGTAATCCATCTAAAACTGATTATGTATACTACAAGCTAGATACAGCGGATTTAGAATCAAAAATTTATGCTGCAGTAAAACACGAGGATGCAACTGCTACTATGGGTGGCTATCAAATTAGTGCCGGTGAGCCGCTTAATACGGATACACCCCCTAATAATGCGCCTGAAGTGAATGTTGATAATGTATCTATTTGGTCTGGGGAAATAGCCGTTATTAAGCCTCTAGATAACGACTCTGATGCCGATGGTGATACTTTAGTTATCGATAGTATACAAACTGAAGGGACTATTGGGTTAGTTACTTTGGCAGGAAATGAAGTTACTTATGATGCATCTTCTGCATTCTCAGAGGAAGCACCAGGAACTGTTTTAACAGATTCTTTTACATATGTCGTAACTGATAATAATGGTGCCTTTGTTGAAGGGCTAGTCACGGTGACTGTAAAAATTAATACACCACCTTCAGCTGAGCCAGACACAGTATTAACCTCAAAATCATCAAGCATAGTAGTAAACCCTTTAACAAACGATAGTGATGACGATGGAGATGCGTTGTCTATCGTTTCGTTTAACGCTGATGGCATTAAAGGAACAGTAACTAGCAACGAAGATGGTACTTTAACTTATGACCCTGCAGGTAAGTTTAATGATTTATATTCAGGAGAATCGGCTACTGAGTCGTTCAGTTATAATGTGTCTGATGGAAATGAGCAGGTGACTACTACTGTGACAGTCACTATTACAGGTGAAGGTTCAGAGCCAGAAGAAGACTCTGGCGTGGTGGACAAACCTAAAAGTGATAGTGGTAGTCTATTTTGGCTTACATTACTGTTAGCACCGCTTTCGTTACTAAGACGCGGTAAAAAATAGTCTAATCTAAAGGTTTTTCGACTTCTAAAAAGGTCTTCGTAAGATATTTATGCGAAGGCCTTTCTTATTGGCTCAGACTTCACCTGTTAATAAAGTGCTAAAATCCTTCATAAATTAGTTGGTCATCGCTTATTTTCTTATTGTTTCTTATAAAAATCGCTACGAGAAAAGATTACATTGACTGTGTAACCTTTCTATATTTTATAACTGGTTCAGCACCAGATGATTATTGTTGCCTGATTTTAAATAACTTTTTCTCTGGTCTTTATTTTGCTTACTCCTATCTGCTGTTAACAAGCGCTGTTTTATATCGCTACTTGAAAAATCTATTTAGGAAGGAAAATCATGGCAGAATCATTTAAATATTCAAACAAGCAAGGGCACGGCGGTGAGCTGCATCAAAGTGCTGATAACAATCACCCTACGCTGACGACAGCGCAGGGCTGTCCTGTAAGTGATAATCAAAATTCATTAAAAGCAGGGCAACGCGGGCCAGGGTTGTTGGAAGATCATGTACTTAGGGAAAAGCTGTTTCATTTTGATCATGAGCGTATTCCAGAGCGGGTTGTTCATGCGCGAGGTTATGGCGCTCATGGTTACTTTGAAACTTATGATGCTTTAGATGATTTAACTTCTGCGGATATTTTTCAACGTAAAGGCGAAAAAACGCCGGTTTTTGCGCGCTTTTCAACAGTTGCAGGCAACAAAGGATCACCTGACTTAGCCCGTGATGTGCGTGGCTTTGCTGTTAAATTTTATACTCAAGAAGGAAACTGGGATTTAGTGGGTAATAATATTCCAGTATTTTTTATTCAAGATGCAATGAAGTTTCCAGATTTAGTTCATAGCGCTAAAGCTGAGCCTGATCGTGGTTTTCCGCAAGCACAAACCGCTCATGATAATTTTTGGGACTTTGTCAGTTTATCGCCAGAGTCTATGCATATGATTATGTGGGCTATGTCAGATAGAGCAATTCCGCGTTCACTAAGGTTTATGGAAGGGTTTGGGGTTCATACTTTTAAATTTATCAACGCTAAAGGCGAAGAGAAATTTGTTAAGTTTCATTGGAAGCCAAAAGGCGGTATGCAATCAGTTGTGTGGAATGAAGCGCTAAAACTTAACGGTGCCGACCCTGACTTTCACCGTCGTGATATGTGGGAGTCAATTAATCAAGGCGATTACCCAGAGTGGGAGTTAGGTGTGCAAGTGTTTGATCAGCAATTTGCCGATGAATTCGAGTTTGATGTTTTTGACGCCACTAAGTTGATCCCAGAAGAACAAGTGCCAGTAAGAGTGATTGGTAAGATGGTGTTAAATAAAGTAGTTGATAACTTTTTTGCCGAAACGGAACAGGTGGCTTTTTGTACGCAAAATATTGTGCCTGGTCTTGATTTTACTCCTGATCCTTTATTGCAAGGTCGTAACTTTTCATACTTAGATACTCAAACTAAACGGTTAGGCGGTCCTAACTTTACACAAATTCCTGTCAATGCGCCAAAATGCCCAATGCGTCACTTTTTACAAGACGGGCACATGGCAATGCAAAACCCTAAAGGTCGAGTAAACTATGAGCCAAACTCTTGGAGCGGGGATGAACATAACCCTAGGGAATGTCCAGTACATGGTTTTAAAAGCTCAGACGCAGAAGCACAAGGCAGTAAATTACGTTATCGTTCAGAGTCATTTAGTGATCATTACAGCCAAGCACGTCAATTCTATTTAAGTCAAACAGACGTTGAACAAATGCATATTCAAAACGCTTATGTGTTTGAGCTTTCAAAGGTCGAACATCTACCAATTAGAGAGCGATTAGTCTCCCACTTATTAAACATTGATGACAATTTAGCTGAAAAGGTTGCTAATGGGCTGGGCTTACAGCATATGCCAGAGCATGCAGAATCTGCCCGTGAAACTCGCCAAGATTTACCATTATCGGATGCACTGAGTATTTTAAAAAATGCACCTAATACGTTTAAGGGAAGAAAGCTGGGTATATTAGTGAGTGAAGGGTTCGATGCCAAAATTTTTGCTGATTTAGCAAAAAGTCTTGCTAGTGAAGGTGCGAGCTACGAAGTGATAGCACCTCAAGTTGGTGGCGCTAAAAATAGTGATGGAGACCATGTTACAGCAGACCAGGTGATTAATGGCGGACCGTCAGTACTTTATGATGCAGTGATGTTATTAACCACTGCAGAAGGAGCAAAGCAATTAGCTGAAATACCCGAAGCGAAGGATTTTATCTCTGACGCACATGCCCATATGAAGTACATAGGTTTCACTGACGAAGCAACGGCGTTAATTGAAGCTGCCGGTTTAAAAGGGCAAAGCGATGATGGTTGGTTGAACTTAGCTAAAACTTCATCTGCTGAATTCATTAACACTCTTGGTAATCTAAGATACTGGAAAAGGTAGTTTTATGCATTGAAAGGCCAGTTTTACTGGCCTTTACTTTATTATAATGCTTCTAAGCTGCGCTCTAACATAGCTTGGATTTGTTTAACTATTTTTGCTTCTGTTTCTGGCTCAAATTGCGCGATGCGTGGAGTGTGAATATGTCCTGTTGGGATATCTGAATTAAGCTCATCACGCAGACGAATACTGCGATAAGAGATTTCGTTAGACAAATAACCACCGCCACCGCCTTTAACCGCAATCGCACCCTCTAGTTCAGCGAGTGATTTTGGCTCAAATGCTTTTTCTAGCGTGATCACTTTATGGTTATCATTTATTTTAAATGGCCCCTTGGCCTGCTGCATTTGCTTTACAGGTAAGCTAAACTCAACAAACTCATTACCAGGTAGGGGGTGGTCATTTAAACGCGATATTTTAGGGTCTGTGGCCGTTCCACCATAAACAATATTGGCGTTATCTGGCGCTGTAACACTACGACGTTTACCTGGAAAACGCTCCAAATCGAACTCTTTACCACCCATGCTTACGGTGACAATCATGTCGACATTATTTAGTGCGTAATAGGGCGCGAGTAATTGTTCAATAATACCTTGGTCAAAGTCTTCATAACGCACAGGCACCATCACTGTATTTACTTCGGCAGTTATTCCTTTGTAGCTAATAACTTGGCCATCAAGTAATAATGCCGCAACACCTGATGGATTGCTCTGATTGATATTTCTATCAAGTAAAAATGGGTCAAAGCCAGTGAGTAAGATTTTTTTGTCGGTATTTTTTGTATAAGCAAGATCAGTTCTGCCGCGGCTGCCATTTTCTAACATAGTTAAAAGAGCCGTTAGCTCAGCATCTGTGATAGCAAAATCAGGTTTATGGGAGCGAATAACTTTACTTGATTGCAAGCGTGCCCAGTACAGTTCACGGTCGTCGAAATTATTGGTTTTGCTGATGCGTTGTTTAGCATCGAGCCAAAGTAGCTTTGAGTAGTCATGGATCAAGTCCGTTGCATTTTTATAGCTTTTTAGGCTTTTCCAGTTCTGTTCAAATTGGTTGATATCATCTGAAAATGCACTCAAGACTTGAGGGATAGCCGTGTTTGCTTTTTTTATACGCAGCTCTTCTACTGTTAAAGAGGCACTAATTGTTGAAAAAGACATTAAAAGTAAACTTGAGCTTAAAACTAGTTTGATCATGTGAGTCCTAAAATTATCTGCTAATGAGTCGACCTATGCTTACTATCCTACTGATCTAATATAAGTGCAAATTAAAACGATAGTTAGCGAACCTCTAGAGGCGATGCTAGCAAACTGTTATTCTACCCACATTAGAATAGTAATAGAGTAAGTAGCGTGATTAATGATAATGATGTAATAAATACCCTTGAAGAACTTGAAGCATTTTTAATTTTAGTCGAAGGCGGTGGTCTTGGTCTTAAAAATGTAGCTGGTTTAGCACTAGCGACGAATAACAGTAATGGCCGACCATTTGTGGCGGTGCTTGATGATAACCATAAATTATTAATGGGTCGTTGGGTAACCCAAGAGGTGTTTGAAAATGGTAAAGAATTGGTTCGCAATGGAATAAAAAAGCATTAATTACTAACCTTGAATCAAATATTAAAAGAGCAATGTAACCTTTAAAGGGCCGCTGCTCTTTTATGATAAAGTGGCTACACAGTTTCGCCCTTGATTTTTTGCGTTATAAAGCGCCTGATCTGCTAATGCGATTGCTTCTAAAATATTATCATCTTCACAAAAAAGTGGATGAACCCCAAGGCTTACAGTAAAACGAATCTCTTCATTTTTTTGAGTTTTTAAAATCGTTTTTTCTGCTTCACTACGAATACGTTGAGCAATATTTTTTGCCGCTTCCAGGTTACAGTTCACGAGCAGTAAAAACTCTTCACCGCCGTACCTACAAGCAATATCATTTGGTCTTTGTTGCTTGGTAATAATTTTTGCAAATTCAATTATGACTTGGTCACCAATGTGATGGCCATAGGTATCATTTATGGCTTTGAAATAATCTAGATCAGCAATTATTACAGATAATTCAGCATTGGCAATTTGGCTCTTGGTGATTAACTGTGAGCTGGCTTTTTCAAAGTAACGCCTGTTGTACAGCTTCGTAAGCGGGTCGGTATCGGCGAGCTTTTTTAATTCTACTTGTGCAGATTTTATGCTTTCTAATGCTTTTATTCGGTAAGATAAAATAAATGCCATCATTAATGCTTCAAGTAAAATACCTATTCCGACACCATGGCTATTTATTTGATTTGATTCAGTTAAACCTTTGTAATACAGCACAGCTAGCATATTGAAAAGGATAAACATCGAGTGACCTAAAAAGAAGTATTTTGCCAAAGGATCGCGTTTTCGCCACAAAGATATTAATACTCCTAAAGTGATAGTCATCATTAATGCAGCTAAACTGCTAGCAGGTTTTAGCGCACTGACTAAGTCAAATAAACTATAAATAAACTCTGCGGCTAATATCGTTAGGATTATTGATAAAGCGATATGCTCTTTTGGATGACGCTTTTTTGTTTCGAAGATGAGCATCATAAAGATGATTAAAAAGCTGGGCATACTATACAAAGTAGAGTTGAATTGAAGTATTTCAGCACTAAAGATACCAAAAAAGTTTGCAGCTAAGCCATAAGAAAGTGCTACCCAAATTGTGCCTGAAATTAGATATAGGGCGTAGACGATATTTTCAACTTTTCTAGCTGATAAATATAAGAAAAAGTTATAAATCATCAATGCGAGCATCATCCCCACAAGTAATGCAGTATAGTTACTGCTACTGACTAAGGCCCGCTTAGAATGTTCTTCATCGTATAATTCCAATGAGTACCATTGATGAGAAAAAGTGACACTTTTAGAGTAGATTGTTTTCTTTTCACCAGCCGCGAGCATGAATGAGAAGATAGCGCTGCCGCCAAATATATCCGCTTTATGGCCTGACTTATCAAGCTCAATATTGGTTTGGTTTAATAGTTTACCTTGTTTTGTTTCATAAAAATCAATACGTTGTAGGTGGTATGCATCTGAATTGTGTAAAAATAAACGCAATGTTTGTGTAGAGTCATTTGTAATTATGATTTTTGACCAAGCTGTTTTAGCATTTGGCCCTAAAGTTATTTCATTTTTACTAGGGATAAATGGTTGTTTTTGAATTTGCTCAAAAGTCATTTCTTGGCTTGTATCAATGAAATAACTCATTTGAAACTGGGTTAAGTTAACTGGTGGGGCTTTTATATTTACGCTTGTATGAGAATCAGGCTGCGCTTGCAGATTTATCGCTAGTGATAATAAAAAAAATATAAGTACAAATGGAACTCGATTTTTCATGTATAAAATCCCTATTACGATTAAGGGTATTTTCAACTTAAATAGCTTATTTGTCGAGTAACAATCGCTCATCTAATAAATTATTTTACCTTTTAGGTAATTAGACAAACTAATAACTAACAATTACTATAACTGCACCTTTATTAACTTAAGCTAAAGTATGTCTTTACCCATCTGCCCCAGATGCCAATCTGAATTTGTATATAAAGATTTAAAAATTAAAGGCAGCTCACAAGTTATAAAAATTGGCACCAAAGCGGTAGTTCGCTGGATCAAAGATAGTAAAGATCACCAGCTTGATTGTAAGGTCGATGGTGTAGGTGAAATGATGGTAACAGCCAAGTTTGTAAAAAAAGCCTAGGAAATAAATTCCTTTAACAATTTTTAATGCCTGTTAGTCTCATTTAGGTGTATCTCAATACAATCATCGCGGTAATATTAGGTTTTGATTTTTATGTCTTATTTGGGAAGAAAATGAAGTTTTTAGCTGTAATTTTATGTGTAGTATTCATCGGTGGTTGTGCTAATTCGCAAACGAGTGCTGAAGCTAATGATGGGTTGATTTGCAAGATGGAAAAGCCAACCGGTAGTAATATTGCTAAACGTGTTTGCCGTACGCCAGAGCAAATGGCTGCTATTGAAAAGCAAAGTAAAAAAGCGGTGCATAATATTCAACGAAATAGCACCAACAATAATAATTAATCGTGATAATTATTATTTAGTCAGGTCTCTCCTGTGCCTGACTTCTATCTGCAATACCTAGCTTATCTTAGCTGTTTTTAATTGAATTTATTCTATAAACAAAACATGCTAAAACTTATTTACAACCTTAATTTGAACGACTGCTCAAGTTGTGTTTTAATCAATATTCAACTATTGAGGAGCTCAGCATGATTAAGTTTTATTTTCACCATACACCAAACCCAATGAAGGTTGCCCTTTTTCTTGAAGAAACGGGTTTAGACTATGAATTAGTGCCGCTTGACACGCTTAAAGGTGAGCAACATACCCCTGAATTTAAAGCGATTAACCCTAACGCCAAAGCCCCCGCCATTGTTGATGGGCAAACGCGCGTGTTCGACTCAAATGCAATTTTAATGTACTTATCTGAAAAGCATAATAAGTTAACAGGTAAGCCAGAAGATCGCGCAGAAATGCTATCTTGGTTAATGTTTATAGCATCAGGGCTTGGACCATATTCGGGGCAGTCGGTGCACTTTAGACATGCAGCTCCTGAAAAACTAGATTACGCAATCAATCGTTATCTACGTGAAGCGCAGCGCCATTATGAAGTGCTAGATACACACCTTGAAGGGCGTGAGTTTATAGTTGGTGATGAATTTACTATTGCAGATGTGTCTGCTTGGGGTTGGATAGATAAAGCAACGGTTGTTTTAGGTGAAGAGGGCTTAGCACCGTATCCACATTTAGCGCGTTGGTTTGCAAGTATTGATAGTCGCCCTGCAGTTACGCGAGCTCGTAAAGTAGGCACCGATATCGATTTTAAAAAAGAGTTTGATGAGCAAGCGCGCCGCGCGTTTTTCCCATCAAATTACCCTAAAGCTTAGTCGTTAAATAAGGGAAAAGTCAGTTAATCTGACTTTTCTTTTTGTATGTTTCTCAAATTAAGTTTTAACTTACGCTGGCTCGCGCATCTTGCGTCATTTTTACCAGTGCTTTACGTACTGCCAATGGGCTGTCGCATGGCTCATCAAATGCAATGTAGTAGTTACGTTTTAGGCTTTGTAGGTAAAATCCTTGCGGTAATAAAGCGCTCATAATTGGTGATGCGTCAGCAAGGTTATAGTATTGTTTTAAAATCAAGCTCATGGCGTCTTGGTGATCAGCATTCATGTGCTCAATCATGCTTTGCTCTTGTTCATCGTCCCACGCCTTAGCTGGCTGTTGCCACTCTGGTTGTTCTAACCAAAATATTTTGCCAAACCCACCAATGTAGCGTACTCGTATTGCATCTAGTTGCCAGAGATTAAAATCATGAGCATTGCGATAACTTTGTGCTTCGGGGTAAAGCGCAATGTACTTATTAATTAGGCTATCGGCATACTCTTGGCTAACTAAGCTACCATCACCGACAATAGTGACTCGACCGTGCTCGTTTTGATCGCCGTGTTCAGCTGCATCAAAAATCGTTAAGCTCATACGTTTATCGTGGCTTAAGTTTTTGGTGTGTTGCGCTATATCACTAATAAAAAAGTAAATGCGCCCTTGGTTCGTCACACATATAAGGGGTAACAGAGCCAAACGGGTAGCCTCTCAAATTATGAGAAAGGGTAGACATAACACCACTACTTTTTTTGAAACACTAACTGTTTGGCCTCATAAAGGGCTTGTTGCCGCATACATACTCCAGTTGTTTAATGGCTTTTTATTGCCCACTATTTTGCTGCTAAAATCACTGTTTTGCAAATGATTCTTGTTTACTTCGTCAGGTTTGCACTATAGTAGCCACATTCCGGTAAATCGGTGAGTTGTTTATTACTCGCAGGCTTTCATTAGTTTCTATTATTAGGTAGTAAAAAGGAGTTATTTTGAACATTTATAAAAATTGCAGGTATGTAAGTTTATTACTTTTTAGTGCATTCATTTTTGCTGCAGAGCCCGTTAATGTGGTTACCCAGCAAGTTAAGCAGCTGCAACTGACTCCTAAAATAACACTCACGGGCTCATTGAAGGCGCAGCGCCATGCTCAACTTTCGGTGCTTGCTGATGGGGTGATCACCGAAATATACGCAGAAACAGGGAAAAAATTAAATCAAGGTGAACCTCTACTAACGTTAGATTCCGCGCTGATAAAGGCCCAATTACAAGCAAATGAAGCGGCTGTTGCTCGTGCGCAAGTGACCGTTGATGATGCTAAGCGTCGTCTTACAGAGGCGCAGTCATTATCTAAGCAAAAATTGTTTGCACAAACCGAGTTGGCTGAACGACAAGCCGCAGTGAAAGGTGCACAAGCAAGTTTACTCGAAGCACAAGCAAATCAAACTTACCAGCAACAACTGCTAAAATACCATCAACTAGTTGCACCTTTTAACGGTGTTGTGGCGAAGCGTTTGGTCGATATTGGTGAATGGGTTACTCGTGGGCAAAGCGCCTTTGAATTGGTCAGTAATGATAAGTTATGGCTTGATTTATATGTGCCGCAAGAGCATTTTTCAGCTGTAGATAGTGAAACAGCGATAGATGTTTATTTAGCATCACGTCCTAATGAGGCATTTACCGCAACAGTAATCGCCAAAGTCCCTGTGGTCGATACCAGCCATCGTAGCTTTTTACTGCGTTTAGCAATAAATAACTCAGATGAGTTACAAGTGGGTTTATCAGCCAGTGCCGAAGTAACATTAAAAGCAACGGCAAAAGCTAGTGTCGTCATAGAGCGAGATGCTTTATTACGCCATCCAGACGGTGGTTTTAGTGTGTTTACTGTTTTTGAAGGCGTTGCTGCAAGGCAAAGTGTACAAGTGGGCTCACGGATAAACGGTTATGTTGAGATCACCCAAGGCTTAACTCCAGAGCAGTGGGTAGTTACGCAAGGTAACGAGTTACTGCAAGATGACCAAGTTGTTAATGCTGTATCGAAAACAGGGGCTCAATAATGCTCCAAGGCGCGGTAAAAAATGCAACGCTGGTGGCTGTTGTGGTGCTTATTTCATGCATTTTAGGGCTTGTAGCAGCGTTTAAGATCCCTGTGCAGATGATCCCCGATTTAGATGTGCGTACGATTACAGTGGTAACGCAGTGGCCAGGGGCGACCCCGCAAGATGTTGAAAAAGAAATCCTCATAGAGCAAGAGCGTTATTTACGTTCATTACCCAACTTAAAGCGCATGTCGAGCTATGCCAATACCGGCGAAGCAGAGGTTGAGCTTGAGTTTCCATTTGGTGTTGATGTAAATGAAGCGCTGATCAATGTGAGTAACGCACTGGCTCAAGTGCCTAACTACCCTGAAAACGTAGATCAACCGGTACTTTACAGTAGCTCGTTTTCATCTAACGCATTTATGTTCTTTTCGTTAAAACCGCTAGCAGGGAACCCGCTGAACATCGATATCGATATGCTACGGGATTTTGCACAAGATAATGTACGCCCTGAAATGGAACGCGTTGCGGGTGTATCACAAGTGAGCGTTCGCGGTGGGGCGTTATACCAAATTCAGATATTGATAGATCAACAAAAGCTTGCTAGTAGAAACATTAGTTTAGTTGCTGTAAGAGATGCCATTCGCAGCCGAAACCAAGATGCATCAGCCGGTGACATCGACAGCGGCAAGCGCCGCTATTTATTACGAATGGTCGGGCGTTTTCAGTCAGCACAAGAACTTGAAGAACTCGTTATTGCGCAAGATCAAGCGCGTACAGTACGGTTAAAAGACGTGGCAAAAGTACAGCTAGATCACTATGAACTACGTGATGTGTCATATAACGATGGCGAGCGAAATTTAATGCTGTCGGTGCGCCGCGAAAGTGGCTCAAACGTGATGGATATCAAAGACGAAATGACCACGGTAGTAGCGCGTATCAACCGTGATTTATTAGCGCAAAACGGCCTGCAATTAACTTTGCTGAGCGATGATGTACGCTACGTAAAAGGCTCGGTAAAAAATGTTTGGACCAATTTAGGCATTGGCGCATTGCTGGCAACGTTAGTAATGTTTTGGTTTTTCAAAAGCCCACGCTCGACTTTAATAGGCGTGATGGGCGTACCAATTTGTACTATTGCCGCATTTTTAGGTTTATTGATATTTGAGCGCACCATTAATGTAATTTCATTAGCTGGGGTGGCGTTTGCCATCGGTATGACGGTGGATAACACCATTGTAGTCCTTGAAAATATTGAACAAGCCAAACAACGTGGCTTGTCAAAACTTGCCGCCGCCATTGTTGGAGTACAAGAAGTATGGCCTGCAGTGCTAGCATCGACCATGACCACAGTACTGGTGTTTGCACCTATTTTGTTTATTGTGCAAGAAGCAGGGCAATTATACTCTGATGTTGCTATTGCTATCTCAGGGGCGATTATTGCCTCTATGTTAGTGGCCTTATTAGTGGTGCCTGCGGCATCGGCGCGATTTGCTTGTTCTGTAAAAACAGACGCTACTAAAACAGATGCCGCAATGACACAAGTCATGCGCTTGCCTAAGTTTATCCCGTCATTTTTAGCGTCTAAGACTCAGCGCACTGTATGCGTGTTAACGGCTGTAGTTGGTTTGATAGGCGGTGCTTGGCTATTTATGCCAGAAGCTGAATACCTACCTGAAGGGGAAGAGCCCAAAGCGTTCTCAATGATGATCGCGCCGCCAGGGTATAATTTAAGCCACATGCAAAAAATTAGTGATGAATTATTAATTTATTTTGATCAGCACTTAAATGCGCCAAGCAGTGACTTTGCAAAGGGGAAAACAGATTTACCCTCGTTAAAATACTATTCATTATCAGTTGGCGTTGGCAATATTTGGTTTTTGAGTGAGCCCAACGATGCTGAACATATTGATGCTATGATGGCCGCTATAACAGCCAAATTTAAAAGTTATCCAGGTATGCGGGCGTTTTCATCACGAGGCTCTATTATCTCCAGTAATGACGGCGGTACACGTGCTGTTGCCCTAGATATTAGTGGCACCGAGCAAGTGGATTTATACCGCGCTGCCGATGCCGTATACCGCCTTGCCAGTGAGGTTTTTGACAATCCACAAGTAGACTCAGAGCCATCGTCATTAACCCTTGACCAACCTTTAATTGAAATTGAGCCGCGCTGGCAACGTCTTGCTGAAGTGGGCATGACTGCTGATGAACTTGGCTATACCGTCGCAGCTTTAAGTGATGGTGCTTATGTGGATGAACTTATTTTAGATGACGATAAAGTGGATGTGTTTATATTCTCTGAAGCCGGTAATAAACAAAGTTTAGAGGGGCTTGAGCAAGCGCCGGTGGTGACTTCGCAAGGATTACTGCCGTTAAATGCACTGGCTAACCTAAATGAAAAAGCAGACAGCGACAGTTTACGTCGAGTAGATGGCCGGCGCACAGTAACTGTGTATATTATTCCGCCGCGCGACGTGGCACTTGAGCGTGCGCAGCAATTAGTACGCGAGCAATTGTTACCACAACTTCAGCAACAAGGTGATTTACTCTCAGGGGTGAACATCAGTATTGGCGGTGCGGCAGATCAGCTAGAGAAAACACGCGACGCCCTCAGTGGTAATTTTATTGTCGCTCTAGCGTTATGCTATTTATTGTTAGTCGCTATTTTTAAGCATTGGGGCCAGCCACTATTTATTATGGCGACTGTACCGTTAGGAATGGCTGGTGGACTATTAGGGCTGAATTTAATAAACGCGCTTGGCTCAGTGTTTGGCGGATTTCATCAGCCATTTGATATGATCACTATGCTCGGCTTTTTGATTTTATTAGGCACTGTGGTGAATAACCCTATTTTAATTGTTGATCAAAGTCGCCGCAATTTAGCAGCAGGCATTGAAGCTTATCAAGCGGTGATCAGCGCACTAGAAACACGATTAAAGCCGATTGTAATGTCAACCATGACCACATTATGTGGTTTAGCACCGTTAGTATTTATTCCGGGTGAAGGCTCTGAGTTGTACCGTGGTGTGGGGATCATAGTACTATGCGGTATTGCTGTATCAACTATTGTGAGTCTCACCGTGCTACCTGCGATGTTATTAATGGTGTATAAGCAAAAGAGTTAACTATAAAGAAACTGGATACTTCCCCAGCTTTTTTATCTTTGTTAGAGTTTTAGAACATACTAGATAGCACCGAGAGCACAAATAGCAGAGCCATTGTTATGGCTTAAAAGCTTGAACAACAATAACTTTACTGGGCAATGCATTGTCATTGTTGATTAATGATCTGTTACATATACTTAGGCTGTCTTGTTTTTATTGGAGAAGTGTATGCTGAGATTTTTTTCTATCGAACAGGGAGTGATTAATGAGTTAGAGCCTTCCGCTGATACTCCTATAGAAACATTAATTAGAAGTGCACATTGGATTGACACTATCAAACCCACAGAGGATGAGCGTAATATTCTAGCAAAAACACTCGATATAACGTTCCCTGAGTCTGGAGATGTTCAAGAGATTGAGGCTTCGTCGCGATGCTTTATTGACAATGAAGGCTTGCATGTACATGCATTATTTATGTCGCCAAATGAAGGGCGGTTTAATACCGTCACTGTGGCTTGTTTACTTAAAGATAATTGTTTACTGACTATTCGTGATGATGAGCTCGCTGACTTTCGATTATTACGTTTAAGAGCCCGAAAAGGTCAGGTCATGTGTGATACGGCAAAACAATTACTGGTAACATTATTTGATCAAAAAGTCGAAAACCATGCAGACATGTTAGAAGATATGCATCATCAGTTAGAGAAACTCAGTGCTTATGTTCTTGAAGAAGATGGCTCTGATTTAGAGGAAGCCATCAGTCGTATCGCACGATTAGAAGATGCCAATGGTAAAGTGCGTTTATGCTTAATGGATACTCGGCGCAATATTTCATTCTTGATACGTCAGTTAGGTGTACAAGGTGAGGATCGCGAATCTTTAAGAGAGATTGTGCTTGATATAGATACTCTAATGTCACACTGTACCTTTTTATTTGATAAGGTTAATTTCCTCATGGATTCCACTCAAGGTTTTATTAATATTGAGCAAAACCAAATAATTAAAACTTTCTCGATTGCCTCCGTGGTATTTTTACCGCCAACTGTGGTGGCCAGTGTTTACGGTATGAATTTTAATCGCATGCCTGAACTTGAGTGGGCGTGGGGGTATCCGTTTGCGATTGGGGTGATGTTGCTCTCTGGTTTTGCACCTTATTTATTTTTTAAACACAAGGGGTGGTTGTAGTATTTAGCTTATGTGGCTTTTGTTTTGTTTGTGATTACTCACTCGCTTAAAATGGTACTAAAAGCTTTACTGCTTTATTTATTTTTGGCTACAAAATTAAAAGCCCAAACAACTAAGTTATTTGGGCTTTTGCTGATCTGGTTACGATTTATTAACTTTGTAATTCACCAGTTGATGATTCAATGTGAGCACGTACAAACCACTGGAATTGCTCAAGATCAGCAAGTTGCGCGATGATCATATCTTCTGAGACAGGGTCAAGCTCTGATAGTTTTTCAAGAGCTTTACGGTGATCGCCATTTACGCCATTGTATACTTTATCAAGAGCAACGAGGTGATCTTTCACTAACCCTTTACCAATAGAATAATCTTCCCAAGAGCGGCGATCAACAATCGACTTAGGTGTGCCTACAGGAACACCACCTAATGTGGCAATACGCTCAGCGATAGTGTCGGTCATTTCTTGTACTGCGGCCACTTGCGGGTCGAGCATTTCGTGTACACCAATAAAGCTAGGGCCGACTACATTCCAGTGAATGTGTTTTAAGGTAAGTTGTAAATCAATTAGCGCTACCATGCGGTTATCGAGTTGGGCAATTGTCTGCTCAGCAGATTCACTATTCATGCCTGGGGCGGTAAATTCAGCGACTTTACTATTACTCATACTTCCTCCTAAATTAAAAACTAAGTGCTTAGAGATAAATATCGCTAAGCGAGCATACCTTTATAGAGCAATGGCCATGCCGTAATTCGATTGTTTAAATACCTATTTAAATCAGTCTGTTATTTTTTACTGGTGGTTGCTAGCTGGTTGTTAATATGAAAAAGCTGCATGGCTTTGTAAATAATTCACGCTCTAGATTATGACATTTCTATGAATTTGTATGTTGGCCCCATTTTTGTTGCTGATTTTAATTTATGATGTTGGCAAATTTTATCAGTACTTATACATAGAGCAGACATGATTAACAGAAGGCAGTTTTTATTTAGTGCAGGCACACTTGCGTTTGTAGGGTTATCTCGTAGTGCATTTGGTAAAGTCCCCGTCACTGATTTAGGCAGTAATTTACCTGCATATGGGCCGTTGGTTGCAGATAGTAATAAGCTTTTAGATTTACCTGCTGGGTTTAGTTACAAGGTGATCTCTGAGCTTGGTGAGAAAATGGATGACGGTCAATTTGTACCCAATAACGCTGATGGCATGGGATGTTTTACGCTAGATGATGATAGGGTTGCCTTGGTTAGAAATCATGAGCTAAAACCGACTGATTTAGCTAAAGCAGATGCTGCTGCGCAAACGCATAAAACATCGCTGGCTTATGATTCGAATGAACAAGGCGTCGCTTTACCGGGTGGCACAAGCCATATTATCTATAATCTTAAAACGAGTAAAAAAGAGCAAGAGTACTTATCTCTCATTGGCACTATTCGAAATTGTTCTGGTGGTATTACGCCATGGGGTACTTGGCTTACATGCGAAGAAACAACGTTAACTAAAGCCGACGGTTTTGGTCAAGATCACGGTTATATTTTTGAAATTCCAGCAAATGCTAAAGGCTTAGTGAAACCTGAGCCATTAAAAGCGATGGGACGCTTTAACCATGAAGCTGCCGCGATAGATCCCAAAACAGGTATTGTTTACCTGACTGAAGATAAAGGCGACAGCTTATTTTATCGCTTCATTCCTAATGAGTACGGTAAATTACACAAAGGCGGCCAACTACAGGCAATGGTGATAAAAACTACGCCACAATTTGATACCCGAAATTGGGCTGGCGCTAATATGGCATTGCACCAGAAACATGGATGTTGAGTGGATTGATTTAGATAATCCTGAAAGTCCGAAAGATGATTTACGTATACGTGGATACCAGCAAGGAGCGGCATTATTTGCCCGCGGTGAGGGCATTCATTGGGGCGATAATGAACTGTATTTTTGTTGTACCAATGGCGGTAAAAAGCAACTTGGCCAAGTCATGAAGTATGTGCCATCGCAATTTGAAGGAACGAGTAAAGAACAAACAGCTCCAGGGCAAATTCAACTGTTTGTACAAAGCACCGATGGTTCACTTTATAACTTTGGAGATAACTTAACAGTGGCGCCAAACGGTCATTTAATCATCTGTGAAGATCAATACACTGATGTGGTCGATAATCATTTACGTGGCGTTACGCCTAAAGGTGAAGTGTATAACTTTGCAAAATTACAAGCGCAAACAGAATTAGCTGGAGCGTGTTTTTCGCCGGATGGTAACACTTTGTTTGTCAATGTATTTACGCCAACAAAAACACTCGCAATTACCGGCCCATGGGATAGCTTTAAACTTTAATGGTTGTAAAGTGAAGGTTATACCTTCACTTTATTTTGCTGCTTTTACATAAAGATATAAACTGCGGGTAGGGCAATACCACTGATCACCCACAGTGATTTTATCCCCCAAGGGCTGTGTTTACCTTTAATCATAAACAGACCACTCAAAGCCAAAAAAATCAGTAAAGCCGCAAAGGCATCTGAAAATATAACCCAAGATGCCTTTGTCTCGTTCAAGTGCAGACGGTTGAATGCTTGAAATACATGACGAGGAGCTATTTTTTCATAAATTAATTGTTGATCTTTTAGGTTTAATAACAGGTTATTGCCATTTTTAAAAAACAGCTTAAATTGCGTTGGTGATGCCCAGTAAGATGTTTTAACTTTTTCATCAATTTTGCTTATTGCAAGTACTTGATTAGCAAGTTCTGTATCGTTATCAAGTGACCAGTTTTGCGCAGATATAGATGTTACAACTTGCTCAACACGGTAATTAGGATTCCAGTCATCTTTGTGATTAACCGCAATCCCCGATATAGCAAAAATGATCACTAAACCAATGCAAAAATAGCCGATATCACGATGCAAACTTCGGTTTAATTTATACCAGTTTATTTTTCTGCTTGTTTTACTCAAGGATTTCTACACCTGTAGGCACAAGTTGATAAATTGCCATAGGCTTTGTTACTGAGTTTTCATCAAACTCATTACCCGCTTGCTGTGCTCTATGTGCTAACAACGCTTTAGTACGGCTCAAGTTGAGCTGGATTTTATTTAGTTTTCCGCTAGCAATGGCTTTACTACCTTTAGCAGTCATAGGAAATACCATATCCCCATCATTAACCTTTATTTGCAGGTTTTCAAAACGTTTGTCAGAGGCAATGGTCATCCAGCAGCCACGTTTAGCGCATACGCCTACAACTGTACCTGCAATAGTGATTGGTTGATCTAAATAGTTATCTGGTGCGGTCATTATAGTCGAAATTTTTAGCAGATTAGTATTATCGACGGGTTCGCCAAATTGTGCTGCTTTGGCAGTTGATAGCCCGACTGTTGTAATAATTAAAATTAAGAGTTTGCAAAAATTCATCATAGATCCCTTTATATTCAGTGAAATTTAGTCAATTTTATAAGGCGTTACGGATTAATAATCCTTTTTTTAATATAACCATAAGTAATTAGTTATTGCAATTTCAATGGGTGGGTTCTAAAATCGCCACGCAAAACTAAATGACAATGATTTTTATTAAGGAGTGATAATATGAAATTTACATATGTTTTTCTATGTGTTGGAGCGGCACTTGCTAACTTTTCTACGCTTGCTACAACAGCTGATACTTATGATGATGAACAAGCCATAGAGCAAATAGAGGTGTTAGGCCATAAAATCACCGCGCTTAATCAAGATGTTGCAAGCTCTGTGTCGGTACTCTCTACCGAGCAAATAGATAGGCAACAAGCAGCTGATTTAAATCAAATTCTTAAAACCCTTCCCGGTGTTGAATTATCAGGAAGTGTTACCCCTTTATCTGGGCAGCCTGCTATTCGCGGTTTATATGGCGAGCGTATTTACATCTCAGTTGATGATGTAAAACGAAAAATTGATTCTGATGGCAGCCAAAATATAGCGCAAATTAACTCATTAGGTATAAACCCTGATCAATTAAAACAAATCCAAGTGCTACGAGGTGCTGATTCACTTACCGTTGGCTCTGGCGCCATCGGTGGCAGCATTCGTTTAGTAACTAAAGACGCAAGCGATTACTTAGGGGGTGAACAAGGCCTTGGTTCGCGATTTTCAGTAACACATCAATCCGTTTCAGACGCGAATGACTTTAATGCTGATCTGTTTTATTTAAATGATGTGAGCGATACTGTTTTATCACTCGGGCAAGTTGAGTATGATGATATTGATGTTGTTGCTAAGGAAGGCGCTACTGAAGACGAACAAATTCAAAAAGTTAGTAAAATCCTAAATAAATCAAAACGACAAAATGCCACCCTAAAAAATACCTGGTACTTTAACCCGCATCATAGCCTTAAAACTAAGCTGGATTACAGTAAAACGGAATCGGTTGATCAACCTTATGGTCAACGACTTGATTTAGCCATTGCATACCCCACATTGGCTGAAGATTACAAAAATGATTATCTCGAAGCTATGCTTAAATATATCTATCAAGGAGAAAGCGATTACGTTGATTTAGATGTACAAGCTTTCTATTCTAAAAAAACTTACGATAAGATCACCAAAGGCTATATTGAGCAAGGCACCAATAAAATAAATTACGATAGTAACAGTGAAGGGCAAAGTACCCGTAAAGGTATTCGATTTGCCAACTTATCGACCTTTGATGGAGTTATCAAACATAAGCTCGCCGTAGAACTGCAATATGATGTGGAAAGTTTCAATCAAACTCAGTGGCAAGATCAGCAACAATCTACTTACTACGGCAATAGCGATGCACAAAACTGGTCATTATCTTTGATTGATCAAAGTCATTTTTTTGATGAGCGCTTGTTAATTACCGCGGGTGTAAGGTTTGATGCGTATGAACGTGAAAGTGACCACTTTAAACAGTTTAATAGCAATGATGATAATGAATTATCGAGCGAACTAGGCCTTACTTTTAAAGTAACTGACTACCTTAATTTATATCTAAAAAGCGCTGAAGCATTCAGAGCGCCCTCGCTGCAAGAGCTTTATAAGCAAGATGAGTGGCGCTGTCATATTGGTGGCAAGATTTGTTACAGCGAACCACAGCCTGACCTTAAACCAGAAGACTCAGATAACCTTGAAATGGGCTTTGGTTTGAGTTGGCAAAACCTGTCTTTTGCAGATAATTTAAGCTTTAAAGCAATTTACTTTGATAACGAAATCAATAATTACATCGATAACGTGCCATTTATGTATTATCTTGATGCCGATGGCGAAAAACAACTTGGTTCGCCTGGGCCACAACCCGCCAATGGTATACCTGTTGCGACTCACCGTGATTATAGCGCTAAAAATATTGGTAAATTATTAAGTCATGGTATTGAAGTTGAAGCGCAATATACCTTCCAATCACTCGATATGTATTTAGGGTATGCAACGATTAATATGGATGTTGAAGGCATGCCTAACTTCTTCTTAGGAACCATCGACTACACACAACAGCCCTATGCAGAAGCGCCTGCTGATAAAATAACTTGGAATACGAACTACCAGTTTACAGAGCAGTTTAATTTAGGCTTACAAATGCTGCATTACCGTGAGCAAAAACGTTTAAGTGATACCTACTTAGAATACGGTTACGGCACCGATACATACACGGTTTATAATCTTAATGCCAAATATCAAGCTACTGGCAGTTTAGACGGTTTCATTGTGAGGTTAGGAGTCGACAACTTAACGGATAAACGCTATCTAAGAGCGCCAGCAACTGAAGCAACTGACCCTGCAGAACTTGGCCGCAACTATAAAGTATCGTTAAGTTATCAATTTTAAATTTTATTATGATTGAATAAATATAACAGGCCCAAATTATGGGCCTGTTTTGATTAAAGAATCATGAGTTATAAAAGAACTTGTCAGTTATATTCGCAAGGTATTTTGCTGGTGCAGGCCGAAATACATTTGTGTGTGGCCAGCACCTGCGTCACCACAAGCACAGCAATTATTGTTATTGCCAGGTGCTCGCGCTGTTGACTCCTTATTAGGTAGCCAAGCACCATTGCTTGATGTGAGTAATACCTTAAAAGCGGATATCTCTTTACAGCCCTTTGAGCTTGAGAAAGATTGGCCTTGGTATGAGCAGGAATACAACCAGTTTCTAACAGAAAACCCAGCAATGGCAAACATAGTGCCAATCAGTGATAAAGAAGAATTGAGCGAGTCTATTGAAGCAGGCTTATGCAGCATGGCGTTTTATAAAGGCCAGCCTTTGGGAATGGTTATGGGGGAGGTAAGTGAAGAGTTAGGCTTTGATGGTTTATTGGTGAGTGATATTTTTATTACTAAACAGTTTAGAGGCCAAGGTCTAGCCTCGCCGATGCAGCGTTTATATTATCAACAGCATACACAGGATTTTGAACTTTTTTTTTGGTTATATTGATGCGAGTAATATGCCTTCATATAAGAATGCACTCAAACAAGGGCGTAAACTACTGCGCCAAGAGCTTTACCTCCCAGCGCAACTGTTTATATAAAAGGCTATTCATAGCCACGTAATTTTTTGATTTTGATCACCGCAATATAGCCATGCCAACTGGCGTAACTAAGTAGCGGCATAATGACAATAAAGCCTGTTGCGCCAGTGACAAAACCGATAGCGACTAGTATAAAAATACATCCAGACCACACAATCATAGCGCTGAAGTTAGTTTTAACAGCATTCATCGATGACATCACCGCGGTCATGATATCAACCCGCCTTTCCATCATAGTTTGTGGCGTAAATGCTGAAATCGCAAATACACTAACCAACAAAATTCCGCCAATGATGGTGCCTAAGGTTAAAAATGCTGAAAGGTTCTTCAAACGTAGGGTTGGCATGAGTGGGGTATAATGCATGTACTAAGGCTGCTAAGCGCATCCAAATGATCATGATCACCATAAGCAAGACGGCAAATCCCCATTCACCCACAGGGTTTCTGAACATTGATTTTAATGAATGCAATAATGTAGGGGAGTGACCTTTTTCAAGCTCCCATGCAACATCATATAAACCCACCGCAAATGCAGGGCCTATTAGGGCAAACGCGACTGTTGCAGGCAATATAACAATATAGGTGCCAGCATAGACGGCGCTGTAAACAATGGCCAGTGGGATAATTGTAAAAATTAACCCATAAATTAAGCTAAGTATTGGCGCTCGCATCATGTCTTTAAACGCAAGAGCTAACCAATGAAAAGCTGCAAAAGTGCTTACTTTATTGCATGCTAAAGAACGAGCAAATTCAGTGTGTTTATCAAGAGTGTTTGATGATGGCATAAAAGTCTACCTATGTAAGGCTACTATTTAGGTTTAGAACATATCGCCATTATTTACAAACTTTCAATTAAGTTTTGTTTACACGCTTAGGTTAAGGTTTTTAGCTTAATTATTGCTTTGCTGGATCAAGTTTAGTAGTTTTGCCGTTGCAGTTGCATCGGCCAGTGCACGGTGATGATTGGTCAGAGATAGCTCAAAATGTGCGGACAAATTTCCCAGTGAATATGATTTTAGGCCAGGAAAGGCTTTGCGCGATTCCACCACAGTACACAGCTTGGGCATTTTAAAACTAATGCTCGCCATTTCACATTCTTTACGAATAAAGCCGTAATCAAAATTGACATTGTGAGCGACAAAAATACTGCCTTGTAACTTATTCACTAAGGTATCGGCAATTTGCTTAAAGCTAGGTGCAGAGGCTACCATGGCATCGGTAATACCGGTCAAGGAGACAATAAATTTAGGAATACGCATTTGCGGGTTAATCAATGTTGACCAGGTTTCGATAACCTTGCCATGCTGCATTTTAACCAGTCCAATTTCAGTGATCCTGTTGCCGCCTTTTTAAGCTTCCAGTGGTTTCAATATCGACCACGCTGTAGATACGGTTTGGATCATTAACCCAATTTACCGCTGCAATGTGTACGTCGAATCCTGATTTTTTTAGGTTGTCGATGGTGGTTAGCTGATTACGTCTGAGTTTATCACCTGGTGCTTTTACTTCTTCAAAATGAACTGTGTTATTTTTTAAAATCATTAAATCAGGGTAGCCGTCTTTTAGTTCTAAAAAGCGCATCGTCATATTTTTCAAATGATTTTTTAGTGATGTTAAAGAGGTATTCAAAATCAGTACTTCTAGTGGTTTTAACAGCTCGCTATGCCAACGAAATAGGCCATTTACTTGATCAAAATAGCGCGCTGCGTTTTTGCATACATGCTTTAGTAAATCATCAGTTGTGTGCCACTGCGCCAGTAGTGCATCAATCTGCCCGTGTTGCGTGTGATAAAAGCTGTTAGTGCGTAAAACGTGTGGAAATAAATCAAACTCGTTACACGGTGGGTGAGGAGTTTCAACGTAAAGTTCGTGCCAGAAACACGAGACCAAACAGGCTCTGCCATAGGGTGTTTTCTGTATAAAATACGCGCAGTCCTTGCTTTGTGTAATGCTCGGCAACGCCTTGCTCTACATCACCGCGGTAAACTTCATCTATTTCGATTACACACTGGGTATCCGCAAGCATTGCACTTAAGCGAGAGCGGGTTTGTTTATTAAACTTACGCATTAGAAAATCATCAGCAAAATAGAGTAGATCATCGGTCAGTGGATCTTCGATGATCTCTTCAAGTTTGGCTTTTACCCAGTCTTTATTACCTTGACGATATTGTTCACGTAATTGTATTTCAGTGGCTTCAGGGCTGTTTTCACAGGCGTTTAATATATTAAAACTGAGTATTTCATCTGTTTTTTTTAGTTGCTGATAGAGCCTGAGCAATAGCTTGTTTTTAAGGTTTATTGCCAGTGTGCCTTGTGCTTGTTGCGCAATTACGTTGTGAGCTAAATCGTGATAGTGGTCATCAGTTTGTGCTCTTTTAAATGCTAAGCGAAAGCGGTTTAACGCATAGTTTGATTTGGCCTCATCGAAAGTGTCGAAACGCGCTAAGCTTTGGTTATGGCTTTGTCTGGTTGCTCTAACACCTAAATCACGTAGGACAAAACTATTTTGGTGATTGATATCACCACTGCTTAACCGGCCGATGTATAAAAATTCAAAGTATTCATATATATCGGCTCTATTATTAATAATAAATTGATTATATACAGGGGTTAAATACCCAAGTTTCTTGGCAAAGAAATCGCAGGCCTGTGTTACTAATTGTGCTTTTGTGGCGCTTTTTTTTATATTTAGTTGTGCGTCAAAAGGGGCTAGTAGCGCAAGTAGGGCAGGCTTGGTTAAGTGAGTAAGTACCCGTTGGTAGTGACGTGCATTGGGGTGACTTGTAAGCTCAGTCTCTATTAATTCGTCGAGTGCTTGTACAGGGTTGGCTATTTCATCGTAGTTAAGACTCGCTATCGTTACTAATTCAGGTTTACGTGAAAATATACGCGCGAGCATACACTGCCCTTGTTCACTCAAAAGGTTTACTTTGGAAATAAATTCAATGTGGTGCTGTTCTAATAGGTGTCTACATTGAGACTCGATAAAAGTTATTAGCTCTTTAAAGTGGGCTAAATAATACTTTGCAGGCAGCTCTTTTTTCAAAACTTTTTCCACTTGTAATTGCTGTATAAAAAAACAGTATCCAGTATTTTTAAATAACTTTCAATAAGGTCATTGATTATCAATGCTAGCTATAAACTGATTCGTTTATTTTCGTTATTATCAATTTATAGCTGAGTAATTACACTATTGCTCTATATTTTAGACTCATATTTTTTAGGGTAGTTATGGCTCACAATTCACAGCAACCACAATTTCAAACCTTAAATAAAGGATATAACAGTGTATTTAAGTTAGGCTCCTTGAGTGTGGGTTTAGTTGTGCCAATTGAAAGTTACCCAAAGCAGAATAGTCCATCTATGAGGCATCACCTTGAGCGCGTTAAACTAGCTGAAAAACTTGGTTTTTCTGCTGTGTGGCTAAGGGATGTGCCATTTAATGTTCCTTCATTTGGTGATGCTGGACAATTATTTGACCCCTTTACTTATCTGGGGTTTTTAGCGGCTCAAACAAGCGAAATTGCGTTAGGAGTGGCGAGTATTGTATTACCACTGCGTCATCCTGCTCATGTTGCCAAGTCGGCGGCGAGCGTTGATGTGCTTTCACAAGGTAGGCTGTTGCTCGGAGTTGCATCTGGAGATAGACCACAAGAGTATCCTGCAATGCAGTTACAGTATGAAAATCGCGGCGAGCGCTTTGCGCAAAGTGTTGACTATATCCGCCAGATGCAGACGTCAAACCCGGTGTTTAAAAACGACTATGGTCAGTTTAATGGGGAAATTGATATGCTGCCAAAAGCGACATCTGGCAAAATACCCTTACTTATCACAGGGCAAAGCCAGCAAAGTGATGAGTGGATTGCACAGCATGCTGATGGCCGTATGTTATACCCTCATAAGGTTGAGCTACAGCGGCAGTTAATTGGTACTTGGCAGCAACAATTGGCAGCGCTTGGCCGCGGTCCACAACCTGTGATGCAGCCGCTCTATTTCGATTTAGCTGGTGATAATGAAGCACCTTCGTCTTTGCATTTAGGGCTTAGAGCTTCAACCGAGTACCTCGTTAACTATTTAATGCAATTGGAGCAAGCCGGAGTTAATCACGTGGCGTTGAATTTACGCTTTAATCAAGCCGATATAACCGATACCCTGCACTTATTAGCAGAAAATGTTTTACCTCACTTTAGGAACAATCATTATGAATAAAACTATCTTAATTACAGGGGCAACAGATGGCATTGGCTTAGCCTGTGCAAAATCGCTGGTTTTACAAGGCCACACAGTATTATTACATGGTCGAAGTGAGGAAAAATTAGCCGCGGCGAAAGCGCAGTTATTAACTTTGATGCCGGATGCGACGGTAGACACATTTCTAGCTGATCTATCACTACTGCAAAATGTGGCAACCTTAGCCGATAATATCATTGCTAAATACAAATCGTTAGATGTTTTAATTAATAATGCTGGTGTTTATGTTGTGCCAAATACGGTTTCTAATGAAACATTGGATATTCGTTTTGTGGTTAATACTATTGCACCGTATTTGTTGACAAAACGTTTGCTCACTATTCTAACGTCACATAGCCGCGTGGTTAACTTATCGTCAGCAGCGCAAAGTTCGTTATTAGCACAAGAGCTCAGTCAGCCTAGCACGCTTTCTGACACAACCGTTTACGCTAAAAGTAAGTTAGCATTAACTATGTGGTCACGAGACATGGCGCTTAGCCTCGAAGGTAAAGGGCCGATGGTTGTAGCGGTCAACCCTAAATCATTTTTAGGCAGTAAAATGGTAAAACAAGCGTATGGGGTTGCGGGCTCAGATGTGCAAATAGGGGCCGATGTATTAATTAAAGCTGCGCTTTCAGAGGGATTCGCAAGTGCGAATGGCTTATATTATGACAACGATATAGGTCAGTTTGCTAAGCCACACTCTGATGCATTAAAGCCTGAGCTAACCGCTAAGCTAGTGGCCACATTAGAGCAAATATTAGCAACAAAAGAGCTTAATTAATATTAGCGATCGGTTTTGCTTTCCCAATACGGGGTTTGGCCATAATACTCGCTGAAGTAATCAATAAATGCTCTTACTTTTGGCGCAAGTAGCCTTGCGCTAGGGTAGACTGCCCAAATAGCTGTGTTAGATATAAGCGGGTAATCTGCCAGTATCTGCACCAGCTCGCCGGATTTTAGTTTTTCGTATGCGCACCACGTTGACATAAGTGTAATACCAATGCCTTGTGCGCATGCATCTCTCACTGCTTCACCATTATCTGCAAATAAAATTGTATTGGTTTTTATACTTTGCGGTTTATTATCCACTGTAAATTGCCAGGTATCTAAACCATGTAAGTTTACGCATTTATGTTGGCTTAATTGCTCAGGGGTCTGCGGCTGAGAATATTTTTTTTAAATAAGCAGGCGACGCACAAATAATGCGTTTATCACGGGCTAACTTTTTCGCGATAAGACTTGAATCAGCCAGAGCCGCATCTCTGATAGCAATATCAAATCCACCTTCAACCATGTCTACTATACTGTCGCTGAGCCGTAAATCTAATGTGAGATCGGGATAGCGAGTTAAAAAATCATTTAATGCTGGGATTATATGCATTCGGCCAAACGATGCTGGCGCGGTCACTCTTAACTTCCCTTGCGGGATTAAACTTCCTGAGCCAACAGAGGCACGGGCTAAAGCAACGTTTGCCAACACTTCTTCTGCATGAGGCAAAAATGCTTGACCTTCTTCACTTAAAGAGACTTTTCGGGTGGTTCTGTGCACCAGCTTTACGCCTAAGGATTCTTCTAATTTATTAATATAAGTGCTTGAAACCGCAGCTGATAGGCCAAGCTCTTTGCCAGCCATACTAATATTATGGGTGGTGGCTAAACGTACAAATAAGGCAAGGTGATCTAGGTTCATTATCAATGAAATCTAAAAACTGATTGTTATAAAAACTATATTATCAAAGTAATCATATGTAAATATACTTTTAAGCACTGACAATAAAGAGGTGTTCAACATGAAAGCAATGATAATTAATGAATTTGGTAACAGTGATGTTTTTACTGCTGCAGAAATTGCAAACCCACAAGTTAAAGCCGGTCACGTTGTGATTGAAGTAGCCGCTACCAGTGTCAATACGGTTGATATGATGATCCGTGAAATGGGTGAAGCACTTGCACCATTATCTCCGGCATTACCGGGTGTACTGGGAATGGATTTTGCTGGCACAATTACCGAAGTAGGCGAAGGTGTTACTAAGTTTGCTGTAGGTGACGAAGTCTACGGTTGTGCTGGTGGATTAGCGGATTTACAAGGCGCGCTTGCGCAATATATGCTTGCCGATGAAAGATTAATTGCTCATAAACCTAAAACTCTCTCTATGCGTGAAGCTGCTGCAATCCCATTGGTAGGGATTACCGCCTATGAAGGTTTAGTTCGTGCTGGTGTAAGTAAAGGTCAAAACGTTCTTGTTCATGGTGGTGCTGGCGGCGTTGGGCATATTGCTTTACAACTAGCTAAACACTTTGGTGCTAACGTATTTACTACGGTCGGCGCTGACTCGCAATTCAAATTAATGGAAAAGCTAGGCGCTACGGCTATTAATTACCGAACTGAACAAGTTGCAGATTATGTTGCCAAGCACACTGAAGGCAATGGTTTTGACGTTGTATTTGATTCAGTCGGTGGCGCTAATATCAGCAACTCTTTTGAAGCTGCCGCGCTAAATGGGCAAATTGCTACCACAGTTGCCATGCTTGATTTAGATTTGACGCCTGCACACTTCAAGGGGCTGTCATTACATGTTGTGTTCATGTTGATCCCCATGTTACATAACTTTAAGCGTCAACAGCATGGTGACATTTTAACTGAACTTGCCAAAATTGTTGATGCAGGTGAATTGACTCCGATTGTTGATGCTAACGAATTTAGCCTAGAATTAGTGGCTAAAGCACACGATCACCTAGCCAGTGGTAAAGCACTAGGCAAAGTTGTGATTGACGTTTAATTAGTGTTTCAACCGTAGATACTTAAGGCCTTTGTTAAGTACGATGGTTTTATGTCACAGTAAAACCATCGTATATTTAATTATAAGGTCTGAGCTTTTAAATATCAGTACCAAAAATGGTTCATGGTGCATGTTTTTGTATTGTTTGGTTGGCAATAATGAAAATCTAAAAAGTAAAATTCTTTCGCTGGTTTTTTATTATTTACGAGCACTTCATACATTAACTGAGCGCTTAACCGACCCATTTCAAATGGGTTTTGACCAATATTGGATGACGACAACCCTTTATTTAACGCCTTTAATTGAACTTCTTCAGTATCAGCAGAAATAAAAATTAATTCTTTTGATCCAAGTTTCTCTTTATACGGGCTCATAAATTCAATGTACTTAGAATTAAACTGTGCAAACCCAGCAACGGCGATTATAGCCGGCGTTTCTGCCATTTTTACAAGGCTTTTTACTTGCTCAAGCGAATCCTCTCTTTTCCCTAAGCTATAAAGAGGGCAGCGGCTAAACTCATGCCACCCATTCTCTCCGGATAATCGCTTCTTACTTTGCCCCGAAAGTGCAAATCTAATTCCTGCGATACGTTTGTTTAAGTTAGGTGCTGTTTGGTGTCCTGACTGAATACAAATATTTTTACTTTTTGTATCAATTAATACTTTAACTTGGTTACCTAAAGCGACACCAAAATCAAAGTTGTTTGTACCAACATAGGCTAAGCGGTAACGACTGTCTTTAGGGTTTAAATCAGAGTCGAAGGTAATTACAGGGATATTTTTTCGTTGAGTTCTTTTAAAGCCCGATTAACCAAAAAATCAGAGTCTGTGGTGGCAACTAATAAACCATCGATACCACTTTTAACCATATCGTTAATTATTAAAGCTTGTGTACGAATATCTTGATAGTCATCAGGCCCATCGTATCTACATGTGACCTCAGGGTGTGATTCGGCGAACTTAAGGCACCCTTTGTACGATTGTACATAAAAACTGTCATTTTTCGTTTTTCCAACCATGCCAATTATAAGTTTTGCGCTTCCTAAGTTGGGTGAGAGCAACAGCAAATAAAAAAGTAAACGTGCTACTTTGAGTGTAAAAATATTCTCAGGCCTAGTTAATGACAAATTTAAAGCTTCCTCAATTAAGGATGTTAGGCAATTAGCATTACTTAACAGAAACACGTGAAAAAAGTTTTTGTTAATAATGTAGTAATAAGTGATAGGTGTTAATTTAGTTCATAGTTTTAACACCTGGTCTATTTTGGCTTTGTTATAACTGTACTGATAATCTGGCTTTAAAGATCACTTCATCCATATCAAAAGTTATTCATTACCAATGGGTTTAATCAGATGCATTTATTGACTTAGTAGAAATGCTTTAAGGTCATCTTCATTTTATTGTTAGTGTTGATTAGTTCTCTAACTATATCCAAGCTTTTTTATACTCATAAACTAATGATTTATGAGTTCAAGACCTATCATTATTAGCTTATTGAGATCGCGATTTAGTATTTTATTTGAGTCAACTAATCCCTATTTCATTAGAGAACGAAGTATTTTTTTAATTTATTTTATCTTTTTCTATTTTGTTTTAACGACATTATTACAATCACTTAGCGTATATTTTGCAACTATATGTTTAGCTGTTCAAAGTTTGTCAACCTTGAATTATCAGTTCACTTACTCTAACCTTTATTTTTATTGAACGTTCAATTAATAAAAACTATGCCGAAAGTTGGAATGGAACCTGTCCGTCGTCAGCAGCTAATTGACGCCACGATTGAGTCGGTTGCTGAGCTTGGTTTACAAGGCACAACCATTAACAGTATTAGTAAAAAGGCTGGTTTGTCGTCGGGCATTATTAGTCATTACTTTGGTGGTAAGCAGGGGTTGATAGAAGCCACTGTGCGCTATTTATTAACCAACTTAAAGCGTGAGCTAATTAAGCGTGTTACCGCTACGACCACGCCAGAGAAAAGGTTAATGTTTATTATTGAGGCAAACTTTGCGCGCTTACAATTGCAAAGCGATACCACAAAAACCTGGTTAAGTTTTTGGGCGCAATCAATGCATGATGCGCAATTGCATCGTTTGCAAAATGTTAATAGTTGCCGCCTTTTTAGTAACTTAATGAGTTCGTTTAAACAACTCATGAGCGAGGCCGACGCTAAACTTGCTGCAGAACTATGTGCGGCCATGATCGATGGTCTATGGTTAAGGGCGGTATTGAGTAAGTCTGACGAAGATCAATTTGAACATTGCGAGCAATTAGCCAAAGGCTATGTAAATTCACTTATCAAACAGTATGGAGCTTAATGTGACAACGCCTGTTTATCAAAATTTTATCAACGGTCATTTTTTAAAGAATCAAAGCGGCGACACGTTCGCTGTTAAAAATCCTGCCACAGATGAAGTAATTTACCATGTAGAAATCGCTGATGCATTTGTACAAAATGCAGCCATTGAAAGTGCAAAACAAGGTTTTGCTGCTTGGTCTGCAATGGCGCCTATCGAGCGAAGCCGCATTTTATTAAAAGCCGTTGAATTACTACGCGCACGCAACGATGAATTAGCAAAAATTGAAGTGCTTGATACGGGCAAGCCTTGGCAAGAAGCTGAGTGTGTTGATGTACAAACCGGCGCAGATGTTATTGAATATTTTGCAGGACTCGCTCCTGCACAAGTTGGCCAACAGCAAATGGTTGGCGAAGATTTTTATTATACCCGTAAAGAACCATTAGGGATTTGTGCGGGAATTGGCGCATGGAACTACCCACTGCAAATAGCCTGTTGGAAATCAGGCCCTGCACTGGCTGCCGGTAACGCACTTATTTTTAAACCTTCAGAAGAAACGCCACTTGGCGCAATTAAACTTGCTGAAATTTTTATTGAAGCGGGCGTACCTGCAGGCGTGTTCAATGTTGTACAAGGTGCGGCTGAGGTAGGCCAATGGTTAACACAAAGTCCAGATATCGAGAAAGTATCGTTCACTGGTGAAGTCGGCACAGGTAAAAGAGTGGTGGCTAGTGCAGCAGGTTCGCTAAAAGATGTGACTATGGAGCTGGGTGGCAAGTCGCCATTATTAGTATTTGATGATGCTGATATTTCGCAAGCGGTGAGTGCGGCAATGCTGGGTAATTTTTATACTCAAGGCGAAATTTGCACTAACTGCACACGTATTTATGTACATAAAAACGTGTATCAGCAATTTATTGATGAACTTAAAACGCGCACTGAACAAAACATTATTGCTGGCGATCCGATGGATCCAAACGTGAACTTAGGCGCGCTAATTTCAAAGAACCATCATGAATTAGTAATGGGTTACATTGATAAAGGGATTAGTGAAGGCGCAACATTACTCACGGGTGGTAAAGCGCTGCAGCCGGATTCTGCACCTAATGGTTATTTTGTTGCGCCTACGGTTTTCACGGACTGCACTGACGACATGACTATCGTTAAAGAAGAGATTTTTGGCCCTGTAATGAGCGTGCTGGTGTTTGATGATGAAGACGATGCAATTCGTCGTGCTAACGATACCCACCTTGGTTTAGCTGCGGGCGTATTTACCAAAGATATCAAACGCGCACACCGTGTTATTCATCAATTACAAGCGGGTATTTGCTGGATCAATAGCTATGGTAACTCACCTGCAGAAATGCCTGTAGGCGGTTATAAGCAATCGGGTATAGGCCGTGAAAACGGTATCGAAACCCTTGATCATTATACCCAAACCAAATCAATTTATGTTGGTATGACTGATATAGAGAGCCCATTCTAATGACTGCACAAACATATGATTACATCATAGTTGGTGCAGGCTCAGCAGGGTGTGTACTGGCGAATCGATTATCAGAAGATAGCAGCAACCGCGTGTTGCTATTAGAAACTGGCGGCAGTGATAAAAGCATTTTTATTAAAATGCCTACAGCGCTTTCAATTCCGATGAATACGGATAAATACGCATGGCAGTTTCATACTCAAGCGGAACCTTATTTAGATAACCGCGAAATGCATTGCCCACGGGGTAAAGTGTTAGGTGGCTCGTCGTCAATTAACGGCATGGTTTACGTACGTGGCCATGCAAAAGATTTTGACGAATGGCAACAACATGGCGCACAGGGCTGGGATTACCAGTCATGCTTGCCGTATTTCCAAAAGGCCGAAACCTTTTATTTAGGTAAAAATGACTACCGAGGCGATAACGGCCCTTTAGGTGTCAATAACGGCAATGAAATGGCTAACCCGCTGTATAAAGCCTTTATAAATGCCGGTCAACAAGCAGGTTACGCAGCTACTGACGACTACAATGCAGGGCAACAAGAAGGTTTTGGCTCGATGCATATGACCGTTAAAGACGGTGTGCGCAGCTCGGCAAGTCGTGAGTATTTAGATCCAGTAAAATCGCGTAGTAACTTAACTATTGTGACTGGCGCATTAGCCGAAAAAGTATTGCTTGAAGGTAAAAAAGCCACCGGTGTTGAATACAGTATCAATGGCCAAAAGCAGCAGGCCTATGCTGATAAAGAAGTTGTATTAAGCGCTGGGCCTATCGGTTCACCACACTTGTTACAACTTTCAGGTATTGGCGACAGCGACACGCTGGCTACAGCAGGCATTGAAGTTAAGCATCATTTACCGGGCGTTGGTCAGAACTTGCAAGATCACTTGGAATTTTATTTTCAATACAAGTGTAAGCAACGCATTACTTTAAACGGCAAGCTTGGGCTTATTTCAAAAGGCCTGATTGGTGCCCGCTGGTTGTTAAATCGCAGTGGCTTAGGTGCGACTAATCACTTTGAATCGTGTGCCTTTATTCGTTCAAAAGCTGGCGTTGAATGGCCTGATATTCAATACCACTTTTTACCGGCCGCTATTCGCTATGATGGCAAAAGCGCGTTTGATGGTCATGGCTTTCAAGTGCATGTGGGTCATAACAAGCCGAAAAGCCGCGGCAGTGTAACTATACAATCGGCAGATCCCAAAGTTGCACCGAAAATTCAATTTAATTACTTACAGCATCAAGATGATATTGAAGGGTTTAGAGCGTGCGTACGCTTAACTCGTGAAATCATTGAGCAAAGCGCGTTTGATGATTATCGCGATGATGAAATTCAGCCAGGTAAAGACGTGCAAACTGATGAGCAAATAGATGCCTTTGTGCGCCAAGCGGTAGAAAGTGCTTATCACCCGTCTTGTTCATGCAAAATGGGCGAAGATGAACTGGCTGTTGTGAACTCAAAAACGCAAGTACATGGTATTGAAGGGCTGCGAGTGGTTGATTCGTCAATCTTTCCTACAGTGCCAAACGGTAATTTAAATGCGCCAACCATTATGGTGGCAGAAAAAGCGGCTGACTTAATTTTAGGTAAGCCACCACTTAGTAAATCGCATGCAGCGGTTGCCATCGATTCACAATGGCAAACAAAGCAGCGTAGCTCGGAGATTTAACAAATACCCAAACTCGCTTCATGAGGTGGTTTGGGTATCGTGCCACCTGGAGTGCATTGCACTTCGGGGCCTGCAGTGGCGCGCATCATGAGTTGTTTGTGGTGCGTTAATGCGGGGCTAAAAACACGGAGAAAAAATGACGTATTATCATTTATTTTGGGGAGGAAATTATGACCTTATGGCTTAGTGCTGGCATTATTTTTACCCTACTAGCAATTATCGCAATATTAGTAAAATGGGGGAATGTTCAATGTGTAGGCGTTACACCGGTTAGAACATTTACCTTTATTGCGATCTTATTTACATCAGGCTTAGACGTTGGCTTGATTATGTTTCCACTGACTGAGTTTGCAGGTTATGCAGACATAAAAGCAAGCCCAGAGTATGCGTTTGCCAATCCATTAGCTATCGAGTTTGGATATTGGGGCTTTCTGATCTGGGGATTTTATTTCCTTACGTGCTTTTATTTCTGTGTAATAGAACCCAAAGTGAAGTTTTTCGAAATTCCCTGGGTTAAATTAATCAATAATGTTGTAATTATTGGTACTTGTGCATTTACTGCTTTTTTATTGCTGTCTAACTTACCTTGGTATTTACCGGGCTTAGGTGATGGCGAGTCGATTATTCTTTCGTTTTATCTGATTGTTTTTGCCGCAATTTGTTTTGCCGTGTATTCAAGCACCGATATTAAGTACGTGCGTTTTTTAAGTATTTCGACGACTTGGTTATTTATTGGTTTGATTGCTTTTATGTGGCTTGGCGCGTACATGGGTGAAAACGGGCAGGTTTCTGACTTTACAAGTAATATTGCCTTAATCGGAAATTATTTTGGCAACATCAATGAGTTTGTTTTACCGCTTAATGATTATCATGAGTTTTACTTATTTTGGTGGTTTGCTTGGAGCATCATGATTGGCCAGTTTACCTCACGTTTTGTCGGTGGATTAAAGACCTATCAAGTGCTTGGCGCGATGTTAATTTTCCCTTCAATCCCAATAGCCATTTGGTTTAGCGTGCTTTATCAATATCACGAAGCGGGTATACCAACGCAAGGAATTAAAAATATTGCCATGGTGTTCGTTGGGGTTATATTTGTCATTAACTCACTGGATTCACTCATTCGTTTGTACACTGACAATCTAAATATGACTGTTAAGCGCTTAGGTAAATTTAACTATATTGCACTTAATGTCGTGGCGCTTTCGTTGCTAACTCTGCTATTTAAACTAAACTTTTTACAAATACAATGGGTTGGGGCGCTGGTAATTGGCTTGTTCTTTGGTTGCGCTGCATTTATCGCTTATAGCAAATTTAAAACAGTAAGCAACATTGATAGTTCGCCAAAAGATAACAAAATTGACTACACCAAAATCGAATCAGTAAGCTAAGGAATTAACATGACCACACAAAAAACATTACTAGCAGTAGTACTGCCATTCGCTCTTTTTTCAGCTTCTGCATTAGCTGACTGGTCAACGACCATCACCGGTGTATCGGATTATACCTTTAATGGTGTGAGCCAAACGCAAAACGATCCAGCTATTCAAGGTAGCCTTGATTATTCTTTTGGTGACTCAGGTATGTACGCTGGTACGTGGGCGTCAAACGTGGATTTTGGTGACGATACTAACATTGAGTGGGATGCTTACTTTGGTAAATATGCGCAAATAAACGATGCACTTAGCGTTGATTATGGTTTAGCGTATTACAGCTATCATGGCCAGAGCAATTCAAGCGATGGTAATTATTTTGAAGCTTATACTAAATTTGGTTATGCCAGCGATTTAGGCCAAACCGAGCTTAACTTTTGGTACAGCTGGGATTATTTTGGTACAGGGGCTGGGCATGTGATTTCTATGGTTGCACACACCATAGAGCTTGCGCCTAATCATGCATTACGTGCCAGTTTTGATATTTCAAATTCACTCGATGGTGACAAACATACTTGGGATGGAAACGGTAAATCATATAACCACTATCGCCTTGCTTATCAAACCAGTTTAGCGGGTTTTGATATTGAGGTCGCGGGCGAGAACACCAGCTTAGATTGGGATACCGCAGATGAGCGTATAGTGCTGTCGATAGGGCGTACTTTCTCTCTGTAAGCGCTTTTTATTATTTTGTTTAAGCACCAAAACGGTCATTAAAAATGGCCGTTTTTTATGCGCTACTTTCTAAGATTGGTTGTAAAAAATAATAATGACTATTACTTGGTAATATACAAAGGTAAATAATCACCTTGTTCTAACCCTTTAAAATAGGCTTGATATCGTCCATCTTGCTTAAACTGTGCTAAGTGTAAATTGAATATTTGTAATAGCTTTTCACTTTGCTCTACCTTATTTGGAAATAGCAAAAAACTGGTGTTAATGAGCAATGGCTTAGAATGATGAGTGATATCTTTGATGAGCTCTGGAGCTTGGCTATTAAGGGTGTGGTAGCCCACGCTTATTTCTTCAGCGAAAACATCAATGCGACCAATTGCTAAACGACGAAAATTTTGTTCTGTTGTGCCGACACGTGATAATGCGAAAACACCGTTTTCAATTGCTTGATCAAAAGCAGCGCCATAACTGTAACTGAGGCCACCACCAATAATTAGCCCTTTAAGATCAGCTATGCTCTGCCAATCAAAATGGTTCTTTTGTTGATAAAAAAAGACAAATCTTTCGTTTAATACGGCATCACTATAATAGTAAGCATTCTCTCTTTCCTTGCTGTGCATCCATACTGCTGTTGCATCATACTTACCGTTATTTGTGTCGTGATAAGCTCGACCCCAAGGCAAGAAGGTAAAGTTTACCTGCATACCCGCTTCAGCGTAAATATCGCGAATAAGGTGAGCAACAGCACCTTGATGAGGCAGAGATTCACTTAAAAAGGGTGGCCATTCACCTGCACTTATATTGATGGTTTTTAAGTTTGAGTTTGCTACGATTGGCACTGCTAGTAATGGGCTAGTAAAGCAATATAATATGCAAAAGATGAATACTTTTTTTATTATAAGCATACGCCACCTCTTTGCTAAAATATTGAACTACTTTATGGTAGTTATTTAAACTAATTTGATAATACCCTAGCAAATAGTCAAAAGCGAATTAAAGATGAGCGCCTTAATAACCCTAAAGCACTTTACCCTTAAAGCCATATTTGTATGCATTACTTCCTTGGCGCCATCCGTTTACATATATCTGACAGTGACTCGATTTAACCCCGCCATGAATAAAGCATAAGCAGCTATTAAAACGAGTTTACCTACACTGTCGCCATGATCAAACATGTAGTTTGCTAAGGCCATACTTAAGCCAAAAGAAAGGCATAAAAACAGACTGAGTAAATTAATATTCTTGCATACGTTACCAATAGTAAAACTGAGCAATAACCCCGCGGAGCAAGCCAATGAGTAACTTAATATATTAAATATTAAAAATGTTGAGTTAGCTAAGCTGAGCGCTGAAGCCGTCAAAAAACATAGGCCCATAACGAGTACAGCCAGCTTTAGAACGCTGTTACTAAGGGCTATTTTTGCGCTGTGGCTACTATTATAAATGGGCAGCGTAAATAACAGCTCCCATGAGTTTTGTTTTTGTACTTTGCTCCATAAACTGAGTGTAACAATTGCGAATAAAGTCAGTGTTAACACAAAAATGACATGTTCAGTGATGTTGTGAAATAAGTTTATCGCAACACCGATAATACATAAAAGTGTAAGCAAAATAAGATACTGAGAAAGCCCTGAGCCAACAAAGTAACTAAGAGGGAATAACCCTTTATTAATAGGGCTGCCGTAATTTGATAAAAAGCCACTGGGAATCGGAGACCAACCTGATTGCAAACCATTACGATAATTTATTAATGCGTCAGGGCGCCATACATAGGCAGATGAAAAGTTATTATGTAATAACGCAATAGCAATAAAAGCAATGATGTTAACGGGGATCAGCCAAACAGGAAGTTGCTCGATAAGTACACATATTAAGGTCGCAATAAAAAAGCTAAAATAGCATACAGGGGTAAATAAGTGGCTGAATGACCGATTTAAAAACCAGATAGTGATGCCAACAAGGTTGGCAACTGTGAGGGTTGCTAATAGATTAATATTGCCAGCAATTATGATACTCAACAGAGCAATTAGGTTACTCAATATTATGAATACCTTACCTTGGAACATCACATGTTTACGATAACCAACAACTAAACTTTGCCATTCAGTAGCTTGCATACGAATACTTTGCCAAGCTATCGCGCTGTACATACAGATAATTGAAAACATGATCATTAACGTAATAAGCTCTTCAATACCAGTAGCTATAAGGCACAGTAAAGACGTGATAATTGCCCCGATAAAATAGCTGGCAGAACCCACATCTTTTAACCAAAAGTTGATCGCTCCTTGATACCAAGGGCGTTTACTGACTTGCATCATCCATGTAGCTCCACAAACAACTGTTCTAGAGATAGCGTATTGATTGCTAAAGCATTTGGAATAACTTCACCTGTATAACCATAAATGATGGCACTATTTTGCTGTCGGTTCAGTATCTTGTATGCACTAAGGTCTATCGTCGATGCTTTAAAGTTGATTTTTCTAACGGTGTCGCGAATGACATCTAGTTCGTCGAGTAATAATAATTCGCCTTGCTTTATCAGTGCAATGTGGCTAGCGACGCGCTCTATGTCTGAGGTGATATGGGATGAAAATAAAATGCCTGAGCCCGAATCTAACGCTAAATCGAACAGATCACTCATAAATTCGCGCCGAGCAATAGGGTCTAAACTTGCTACCGGCTCATCCAAAATAAGCAACTGAGGTCTATAAGCCATGGCCATAATAAGGGCGAGGGTCTGACGCTGACCTATCGAGAGATCATTAACCGCACTGTTGCTATTTAATTCGAAGCGGGCAAGCCATTTTTCTTCTAATTGCAGATCCCAATTAGGGTAAAAACTACGGTGTAATGCTAACGCATCAGCAATTTTAAAACCTTCATAACCAAATGTTTGCTGTGCGACATAACCAATTTTTTCTTTATTGCTGGCACTTAATTGATGGCTTAATTCACCTAATACTTCTACCTCACCTTGGTCTGGATTTATTAAACCCAGTGCACTGCGCAATAAGGTTGTTTTGCCTGCGCCATTTTTACCCAATAAGCCAATCACCATGCCAGGCTCAACGCTTAGGTTTATGTTGTTTAATATTAGGCGCTGGTTGTAATGTTTAGAGACACTTTTATAGCTAAGAAGTGGTTGTGTCATTGTTATAATTCCCACCGTTTTTTTATTAGTTCGGATAATGTTGATTGGGGTACATCTAGCTGTTTTGCTTGTTGAATAAGTTGATCAATAGCTTTAAAAAGTAGTGTTTCTTGCTGATCAGTTTGCTTTACTGTTTTTTGTGCCACTTTGGTTGCTTGACCGCGACGGCGGTTCAAGCCAACCTTGGTCGACTAACTGGCCTATCGCTCTTGAAACAGTCATTGGGTTAACAGCAAAGTGATCGGCTATTTTTCGTACCGACGGAAGTTCATCTCCTGCCGACAATTGCCCACCTACAATCAAGCGCACAACTTGCTCGTGCAACTGTTTGTAAATTGGATCACCACTATTAGGGTTGACATTAATAAATTCTAGCATTACTCTTTCTCTACTGTATTAATACATTAATACACCGATACACTAAGTAATAAGTTATCACATTAGGTGTTAAATGCAAATAAGGGAAAGCGCAATGATAAGTACAACCAAATATCGTAATAGGCTGATAAAATTAGCTATTTTACCTTTTTTAATCGCCAATTCAGCGATTTTACAGGGACAAGAAAATGATAATAATCCTGTAAAATTAACGCCATGTTACATGGAAGGCCTATCAGATAGATTAATGTGTGGCAGTATTGCTCAGCCTTTATCTGATAACCCAGCCGATGGTGAAATTGATATTCACTTTGCCGTTATACCAGCAATAAAACCAAGTAACCCAGATGAAGCTGTGTTGGGTTTTGCTGGTGGACCAGGTCAAGGAGCGATAGATTTAGCGAGAGTATTTGATCATAACTTACGGTTTGCCCGAGAAACACGAGACATTGTACTTGTCGATCAGCGCGGTACAGGTTATTCAAATCAGCTGCAATGTGACAGTGATGATTTAAAAACACAGTTTGCATTTAATGATGCCATCACTGATTTACAAACCGTGAGTAAGCAAGACACCGAGCAATGTAAAGCGAAGCTCAACGTTGATTTAAGCCACTTTACTACCTCGGCTGCGGCAAAAGATTTTGAAGCAGTGCGTGTTGCACTGGGTTATAAAGGCTTTCATTTATATGGAGTGTCATACGGTACACGTATAGCGCAAGAATACACTCGTCAGTTTCCAGCTTCAGTTATTACAAGCACCTTAGATGGTGTGGTCCCTATGCAACAAAGCTTAGCTGCAATCGGCGAGGCAATAGACGCCTCATTGCAGGCTTTGTTTGAACGTTGTGAGAGTGATGCCGCCTGTAATGAGCAGTTTCCCTCTTTGCAAATACGTTTTAATGAGTTCCTAGCTAAACTTGAGCAGCAACCCATAGAGGCGCAAGTCAGGCACCCTCGCACTTATGAACTAATCCCTTTTACTGTTACTAAAATGAAGTTTTACAGTGCCATTCGTTTAGCGCTTTATAGTCACACAACCCGCTCAATTGTGCCTTTAGTGATTACCAAAGCGGCTCAAGGTGATTTTTCCCCATTGGCAGGCTTAATGGCAAACGCTGACTTAACTCAATCGCTCGCAATGGGCATGCATAATGCCATTGTGTGCTCAGAAGATTGGCCCCAATTGACACCTCAACTACGCACTAAATACAGTGATACATACATGGGTAAAACCATGATTGAAGGCCTTGATATTGTCTGCCCAATTTTAGCAGTAAAACCCGCTGATAAAGCATTTTATAAACCATTACAAAGTGATTCACCAACCTTATTGTTATCTGGGGCGCGCGATCCGGCAACACCACCAAGCTGGGCAGAACTTGCAATGGTAAATATGGTAGATGCAACACACCTTGTTGCTCCAACCGCCACTCATGGCATTGGTTCACAAACATGTGCGCCAAAGATTGTCGCCCAGTTTATTGAGCAAAAAACCATGCAAGGTATTAACACCGATTGCATTAATGAAGAAAATGATAAGCAATTTTTTATGAACATTAATGGGGTTGCAAACACTCATTCAACAGCAACAGCAACAGCGAACAAGGAGTAAGTCATGATTAATGTATCTAATTTGAGCAAAAAGATTGGTGATGTTAACGCATTAAACGGATTAAGTTTTAGTGCAGAAAATGGCAAAATTACTGGCTTATTAGGCCCTAATGGAGCCGGTAAAACCACCTGTTTACGCACTGTTTTTGGCTTATTAAAAGCAGACAGCGGGTTTGCTGAAATTGACGGTATTGATGTTGCAAAACAGCCTATGCAAGCAAAACAGAACTTGGGGTTATTTCCTGATCCATGTGGTTTATATGAGCGACTTACGCCGCGGGAATATATTAGCTTTTTTGCTCAGCTGAGTGGCCTTAGTGCTTCGCAAGCAAAGGAAGCGACTACGCAAGTAATTGATAAATTGAGTATGAATGATATTGCTGATCGCCGTTGCCAAGGTTTTTCGCAAGGCCAACGAATGAAAACGGCATTAGCACAAGCGGTTGTTCATAATCCAACAAACGTTATTTTGGATGAGCCAACGCGTGGTCTCGATGTAATGAGTACACGTATTTTAAGAGAGCTGCTATTGCTACTTAAAGCACAAGGGCATTGCGTTTTATTTTCATCTCATGTGATGCAAGAAGTCGCGGCTTTGTGCGACCACGTTGTCATTATGGCAAAAGGGCAGGTAATTGCTCAAGGGTCTATAGCGCAGCTGTGTGAGCAAGCAGATAAAGACACATTAGAAGAAGCATTTATTGCGTTAATCGGTAGCGATGAGGGGATTGCAGCATGATCAATATATTAAAAGTACTGTTTAAAAAAGAAGTCATGGATGCAAGTCGTGATAAACGCTCTGTTATGGCTGGGCTTTATTACGCAATTGGTGCGCCGATTGGTATATGTCTGCTGATGAGTGTACTACTGCAGCAGTTCGCTTCACCTGAAACGCTTAAAATTACCATTGAAAACCCCAGTAATGCACCGGGTTTAGTTGCTCATTTAGCCAGTAGTGATATTAAAATGGCGGATGATAAAAATGATCCTCTGCTTAAACCGATTACGCTGTCTATTAGTGATGATTATAAGCAAAATTTGACTGAAGGTCGTCCAGCGACGGTGACACTTATTGCTGACAAATCTGATGATAAACTGGCTAAGCATATTAATCGCGTTGAAAAAGCGATGGCTGTTTATAGCTCAGAGATTGCCAGTTTACGTTTGGTATCTCGCGGTATAGACCCAAACCTAATGCGTGCACTCGCGATTGAAATCAATGATCAAGCAACTCCAGATTCTAAAGGCGGGATGATCTTAGGGTTGGCAACATTCACTATTATTCTAACGTTATTTTATGCGGCAATGAGCTTAGCCATTGATACCAGTGCGGGCGAGCGAGAGCGTAATTCTTTGAGTTTATTACTAAGCCATCCTTTAAGTAGTTTGCATATAGTACTAGCTAAAGTGGGCGCAATTACGGCGTTTTCAATGTTAGGTTTGGTTATTATTTTGATTGTATCTAAAGTGGTTTATCCTATGGTTGCGTGGGAGCAATTAGGGTTTAGCATAACGATTACACCAGAGTTTATGCTATTTTGCATTGCGATATGTTTCCCAATTGCTTTGATGTCGTCAAGTTTGCAAGTGTTTGTCTCTTTTATGGCAAAATCTTTTAAAGAAGCGCAATCTTACGTCACCATGGTGTTATTTATTCCAATGGCATTAAGTATGATCACAACTTATGACATTGCGACAGATGTTGTGCAATGGCTGCCTATAGCCGCGCAGCAATTTGCATTAATGGAATTTATAAAAGGTAATCCTATTCCTGTTCCGCAGTTACTGCTATCAACACTTATTACACTGATATTATGTGCCATATTTAGTTTTTTAAGTGCAAGAATGCTGAAAAGTGAAAAGGTGGTATTTGGCTTATAAAAAGTAGTGATTAAAAAAGCGGCCAGTTGGCCGCTTTTTAGTATGTCGCTTTTAAATCGCTTCGCTTAGAAATAAGCAGTTACGCCAATCCAAAAGTTACGACCTTTATCTTTAACATTGTAGTCATCAGTAAAGCTTACTTCGCTCACTGCACCACGCCCAGAAGCATACTCATATTGACCGTCACCATTTAAGTCGGTGTAGCTGGTGCTATACGAGGTAAAGTCTTCGTCTAATAAATTATTGATACGGGCATTAATTTGTACATATTCATTAACGTAGAACTGTGCACCTAGGTTAAATAGGTTGTGGTTCTTATAGTAAAGCGCTTGGTCGTGCACGTTATCCCAACCACGGTAACGATCTGAACGATAGACACCTTGGAGGTATATTTCCATGAAGTCAGTGGCTTCCCAGTTCAGGGTTATGTTAGCCATGTGCTCAGCGCTGTTTGTTAGTGGTTGTCCTTCTTCTGGACCACTTTGTTGCTCGCTATCAGTCCACGTGTAGTTACCATTTAATGAAACTGTCTCAGTGATTGTATATTGACCCGCAATTTCAATACCTTGTAAATCAACTTCATCAATATTGATTTTTTGGCTATAGCTTTGATAACCAAGTTGATCATATTGTCCTAAATTAACACAAGGGCGAACATCGTTGGTTTGCTCGCAGCTGAAAATGGTATCGCCGCTGGCAATTTTATCTTCAAACTTGGTGTTGTAATAGGTGATGTTAAAGTTATGCGTACCCTCTAAAGAATTCCAGTATAGAGCAATTTCAGAGTTTACACTGGTTTCCGGCTCAAGTTCAGGGTTACCTGCAAATGGGCTGGTACCTTGGCCACCAAAGCCTGTAATGCCATCGTACAAGTCAGTTGTTTTTGGTGTTTTATAACCAGTGCTTATGCCACCTTTAACAGTCCAACTGTCATTAACGTTATACACACCATATAAGCGTGGTGACACTTGGCTACCAAACACGTCGTGATCATCAAAGCGAGCACCGGCTGTAAGCGTAAAGCTGTCAGATATCATCCAGTTATCTTCAGCAAAAATAGAGTACATGGTTTGTTCTTGTACTTTACCGGCTTCATTGCTTTCTAAACCAAACACGCCGTCTTTTAGCTCGCCATCAATTAATTGACCACCAAGAACAAAATTGTGATCGCCTAATGCGCCAGTAATAGGTATATCAAAGCGAAGGTCATACGTATATTGGCTGCTTTCTAGTGGGCGTACAGGGCGTGGTAAGAATGTTTCTTCAGCAAGGTCTTTACGCGCTTGCTCATCCATATTGGCGTATTCGCCAGTGCCATCATACATTTCTTGTAACTGCAGGCGCTCAGCTACACTTAGCGGTAAGGTTCGGCCATTATTTTGTGTATCTACATAAGACACGGACGCTTTCATTGTTGCCCAACTAAGCTCGCCATCGTAGCTCAGTGACCACCATTGACGGTCAAATTTTTGGTCCGCAGCATAACCAGCACGTGGGTTTACTTGGCCACCACGGCTTGCCCAGATAGATTCAATATTATCTTTTGTGCCGAGTGGGTATGTGATAGTTCCAGATTCGATATCATAGCTAGGTGTATTATCATACACTTGGCTAGAGTTATCGTAATCAAAACTTAAGTGATGATTTTCAAAAGGCGAATAGTTGATAGTAAAACCAAATTGTTCATTGGTGTTATCAACAGTACGGCCACCGCTACCAAAACCAAGTGAACGTAGATGTACATCACCATTAGGATCTGTTGCAGGCTCAAAAGTGGGTGATGAAGCTTGTTGCTCATAAATACTGCCACGTACACCTAGACTTAATACATTTTCAATTAGTGGGCCTGATACATTGAAATCGGTTGTAATATCGTCACCGAAGCTATCATCTTGCTGTAATGAGCGACTAAATGAAACAGCACCACCCCAACCAGCCATGTGCTTTTTGGTGATGATATTGATAACGCCACCTAACGCATCTGCCCCATAAAGGGTCGAAGCTGGGCCGCGTATCACTTCGACACGTTCAATAGCATCAACCGGTGGGACGTGATTAAAGGCATTACCGCCAAAGTTATTAGGGTAAATATCACCATGGTTATTTTGACGTTTGCCATTAATGAGCAATAAAGTGTATTCGCCAGTTAGGCCACGCATGCTAACACTGCCTTGACCGGTTTTATCGCGAGTTGTACCTATATCAATACCTTCTAGGTATTGCACAGCATCTAATACAGATGTGAAAGCATGAGACTTAATGTCTTCATTAGTAATTATAGAGATACTCGCTGGTGCCTCAGTGACTTTTTGTTCAAAGCCGGTTGCTGTAACAACCATACGTTCCATGTTTTTTTCGGGGATTTTTTTCATCAGCGTGAACAGAAAAGTTAGCAGCCACAGCAAGTGCGATTAAACTAGGTTTTACTAGGTATGACATTGATTTCATCTCTTTATTATTTTACAACAATTAGGTACAACGGCGGGTATGATACAGAAGGTAGAAATCTAATCAAGAACTATTTCTATTTGTATTGGTTTTTTTCTATTATAAACAGGTAAACTTAAGTGTTATTTTAGGGGCATAAGTAAAGTGAGTAGTAAGTCTTGAAATAGCGACCCTATTAGGGTCGCTAGCTGATATTTTATAGTACTGAAATAGATTTATCACCGTCAAATAATTCAAAAACTTTATTGTCAGAAAAAGTTTTTGTTGCAATATGAACCAAGGTATTAGCAACATTTTCACGGCTAATTTTTGCGTCACTTCTGTCGCTGGGGCGCTCAGAGCTTATCTTCATGGATGCACTTTCGTCAGTAAGCGCACCAGGTCTTACTATCGTGTAATTTAAGTCGCTTAGCTTTAAATGCTCATCAGCCATATGCTTTGCAACTAAATAAGGTTTTAACTCACTTTCAATAGCATCGGGATCATCTGCACCAATCGAACTGACCATGATAAAGTGTTTTATATCATGATTTTTTGCATAGTTTACCGCTTTAGTAGCGGCCCATAAATCGATTAAAATCGTTTTATCAGCGCCTGTATTTCCACCAGAGCCTGCTGCAAATATTACTTGGTCACAGTCTTCAAAGGCTTGGCTAAAATCACCTTCAAGATCTTGTTCAACAATAGTGAGAAAAGAGCCACTTAAATCACTTAATTTGCTTTTATCTCGAACAAGCGCAACTACCTGCTGTTGTTGAGATAGTAATAACTTCGTGGTCATTTTTCCTATTTGACCACTGGCGCCGATTATTAAAGTTTTGCTCATAATTAACTCCTTCTGATTAAATTTATCACCTACAAGAGACCTTGGGGGTTAAATTGCTTTTTAAAGTCTTTAATGTAAATTAATTACGTTTTTATCTTTTTTGATAAAGAGTTCACGACCCAATAATACCGCGGCGATAAAACCGGCCAGCAACATGTATGAGATAAAGATAGTGCTAGTCTCACTATTTAAAAACTCGAGAAATGACGTTAAAAACTGTCCTGAAAAAAACGGCCATAGTAAAATAAGATAAATTACGACCTCTGACTAAAGCTGGGCTTTTTTGTACTGTTAGGTAATTGAGTAACGGAATACTGAAGCCAAAGCCAATACCCATTAAAATAGCGCCTGCCACTAAAAGCGGTAACCCCGTTGCGTAGCTAAAAGCAAAATATGCAAGGGCATAACTAATAAACGCCAGAGCAAGTAATTTGATTTCGCCGATCCGTTGCTCAATTTTAGGTATTGAATGGGCAGTAATGACTGCAATTAAAGATATAAAGGCTAACACATACCCGATTATTTTTTCATTGTACCCTTGGCCTGCCATACTTTTTGGTAACAAAATAAATGCAGAGAAGAATGTAACCATTGCGAGTAAAGTAACTAGGTACACGCCAAATAACGATAAACCGTTGCGAGATACTTCAGCCGGTGTATCTATTTCAATAGACTCAGTTGACTTTGGCGGCTGTCTTGGCACCCACAATAGCAACATAGCTAAAAACACCCATGCGAACAAATAAAGGGTTAGTGGTAACCCCCAGTGTGATGCTGCAAATTGACCACCAAGAAACAAAAATACTACGCCGCCAAGCTCAATAGCCATCCCTTGTTTAGCAATCATCGCCAAGCGTTGTTTTTCTTGATACCACTGTGAAATTAATACTGTGCCACTGGCCATAACAACGGCTGTGGTGGCACCAAGGAAAATTCGATTTATAAAAACCAGTTCTGGTCCGTAAAGCCAAAATACAGTAGCACCCACGCCACCATATAAAATTAAGCCAATGACTAAACTTGGGTATGCGCCATACTTATCAATCAACTTACCGGCAAAGGGCGCAAATAATATGGCTCCTAGTGAGGGGAGGGTTATCAACCATGATGAATGCTCAGCTACGCCTAGAGCATGGGCAATATTTAATAAGCCAGGGGCAACGACCGAGCCGACCATAATCGTTAAGCTGGCGATACAAAGTAGGCTGAAGCCGCCAAGGCTAGAAAGTTTATTCATTATAACTCCTGTTGTTTAGGTGCAAAGTAGTTAAACGTTAAGGCAAGTAATACAAAGCCAATACTTAAGCAGGCAACACCTGGCCATGCATAATATTGATATGCTTTAACACCAGCCAGTGAGCCGAGTGCACCACCTAGGTAGTAGCCGAGCATATAGACTCCGTTTATCCGGCTTTGCGCGTTAGGGTCTATTGAAAAAACTCGTACTTGATTGGCGACTTGTGCACTAAATACACCAAAATCGATTAAGATAATTCCTATGATCAGCGCGGTTAGACTATTTGCATACACCCCAGTTATTATGAAACCAATTGCAATGATAAATAATGCAATTTTTACCAATGATTTAGAGCCTAATTTGTTCACCCATTTACCGGATGATTTTGCCCCTATGACGCCAGCTAAAGCAATAACACCGAATAACCCCGCTTGCTGCGCATTATAATTAAATGGCGCATGACTAACATGAATTGCAAGCGTTGCCCAAAGTGCGTTAAAAGCAGCAAACCAACTGGCGCCTGCAAAGGTAAATATTTGTAATGACCTGTGTTTTTAAAAAGGACGAATGTGCTTTTAAGTAGCTGGGTGTATTTTAAGTTTGTATGAGCTGTATTGTGAGGCAGTGCTTTATAAAGCAATAAGCCAAATATGGTAGCTAATAAGGCTGACATCACAAATACAGCGCGCCAGCCGAAGTATTCAGCAACTGAGCCGCTAAGGGTTCTTGATAATAAAATACCCACAGTAAGGCCCATCATTAGGGTGCCTAGCGTTGCCCCTTTTTCTTTTGGTGTAACTAAAGATGCTGCAAATGGGATAAGCTGCTGGGTAATATTAGCGCTTAAACCTATAAAGAACACGCCTATGAGTAAGACTGTTAAGTTTGGTGCTGTCACGGCGAGTAGAGAAGATAAAACAAGTAAAATAGAGAGTATAGCAATAAGGCGTTTTCTCGGGACTGAGTCACCTAATGGCGATATAAATAATAACGCCGCGGCATAGCCAAATTGAGTTAACGCGATAACACTGCCGGTCTTTGTATTTGTTAAACCAAACTCTTGCGCTATTAATGGCAATATGGGTTGGCTGTAATATAAGTTAGCTGCTGTAGCCGCAATAGCGGCGGTCATCAAAAATAACAATAGTTTGCTGATAGTGGGCGTCGTAGTCATCTTGCTCTTATCTTTAGTAAGTGTAGTACTAGGATAAAATGCATTCGACTATAATAAAAATGATGTTATTTTATAGAATCTATAACAAATTCGTATGGGTGATGTGTGGATCTAAAAATACTAAGAAGTTTTGTCAGTGTGGCAACTCATAAGAGCTTCTCTGCTGCTGCGCGTGAACTACATACAGTTCAGCCTGCAATTAGTCGCCATATTGGAATGCTTGAGGCTGATTTACACGTTACATTGTTTGTTCGAAACTCTCGGGAAGTAAATATAACAAGTGCTGGGGAACAGTTATTAAAAGATGCAAAACATATTTTGGCATTAACTGAGCAAGCTAAAAGCCAAGTAAAACAAGCACAAAATGGACAAGTTGGCACGTTAAGAATCGGCTATTTAAGCTCGGCATGCTTAAGTTTTATGGCAAGTTTAGTTAGAGAATACAAGCATCAATACCCAAATGTGCACGTGAGTTTATTTGAGATGACCGCTTCAGATCAAGTTTCAGCATTTAAGGATGATTTAATTGATATTGGGTTTTCTAGGCCGTTACCTCAAGAAGTCGTTGAGGGGTTTACAAGTCATGAAATTTATACTGATCGGCTGGTGGCTGTGGTGCCTAAGTATCATCCTCTTTGGCAAAATGAAGAAGCCCAGCTACAGCAATTAAGTAATGATAAGTTCATTTTATTTAATAGAGAAGAAGCAGTTGGCTTATTCGATGATGTAATTAGTTTGTGTAAAAGAGCTGAGTTTTCACCAAACATTGTTAGTCAACCAAGGCACATGCAAACCTTATTAACAGAAGTTTCTGCAGGGCTTGGTATCGCAATAGCCCCATATTGTATTCGCAAGTTATTCCATGAAGGGTGTTACTTTTTACAGTTATCAGATATAGAAAAAGCCATTCCAACTCAGTTACAGTTTAAAAATACACAGCTAAGTACAACGGTTGCTGAATTTGTAAGTATTACCTTAAAGAACAAGGCCGTGATCAAAAAGAACATGGAATAAAAGTGAAGGTGCCTTTAGCCAAGAGGAAATCATTTAATTATTTTTTGCTGCGAGTTTATTTGGCTTTTGTTTTAGTTTATCTAAAGAGTGATCATACAATTGAATAACTGACTTTATCGTTTTTTTGACTATGCTTATAGAAAGTATTAATTCATGGAGACAATGATGGCCGTTTCAGCGATACCAAAAGGTTACCATGCCGTGACCCCTTATTTAATTATTGATGGGGCGGCAAAAGCAATTGATTTTTATTGTAAAGCGTTGGGGGCACAGTTGATTATGCAAATGCCTTTGCCTGATGGTGGTATTGCTCACGCGGAAATTAAAATTGGCGATTCTCACATTATGCTGTCAGATACGTGCCCAGAAGCACACTTTAAAAGCCCCCATGAATTAGGTGGCACACCGGTCAGTTTAATGTTGTATGTTGAAGATGTTGATTCCGTTTTTAAACTCGCTATTAGTTTAGGTGCGACAGAAGTACGCCCGCTACATGATCAGTTTTACGGTGATAGAGCGGGTACTTTACAAGATCCATTTGGACATATATGGACGATAGGCACTCATAAAGAAGATTTGACTGATGAGGAGATAAACCAACGGATGGTTGACCTTATGAGTAAAGAGCAAGATGCATAGCAACAATATCCTATAAAAGTCAGCAATGCGGCTATAGTTTATCTTAAGTTTAAATTATTCTAGGTGTTTCTTGCTTCTCGGTGCACCGAATAAAATTGCCAAATGACAAATACAAACAGAGATAAAAGCGCTGAGTCCTAACGCTCCGCCGTAGCTCTTAATTAATGGTACAAAGTAATAAAATAATAAAGAGAACATAATACTGGCTGAGCATAGTGTATAAATGCCAAAGCGCTTAGGAGTGCTCATTCCGATGAATGTACCACCAAAAAAGAGCGTTCCATAGAGCTCTGAATTTAGTTCGGCGGCAGAAAAAGCGAGGTAAGCAATAATTGATAAAATAGCAGATGCTCTGATAGCGCCAATTTTATCGTGCTTAGCCAAAAGAAAGGTTAAAAACGCGCCAAGTAGTGAAATTAATATCGTGATTAAGTTCATATAATGATGCCTTTTGCTAGAATAAAAAGCGCCACACTTACAAAAGCAATACTGCCTAGCTTCCCACCAAAACCAGTAAAAACCTTAGTTGTAATAGCGTATAAAACCGCACCGATTACAGAGATGCCGGCTGGTTCCAGTAACTTGAGATAAGACCTTCTGAACACATGCCTGCAAAGCTACCTGCATATATCGCTGCATAGGGGTGTTGCCCATAGATCTTTGGCATTGGTATAAATGTGCCAATTAACCCGACCAAGCATGAAGCAATAACGGCGGGGAGCGAAAATTGCGTATGTAAAATAAAGCACGAGGCACAGCCGCTAAAAAAAGCGATATATTTTAAAATAAAAAATTTAGTCATGTAGGGTAGAGTAAATGACCGTGAAAAAATTATCTATAGCTAGTTAATAGTACAGCGTTATTATGACGTATATATAAAACAACATATATTTGAGGTTAAAAGTAATTTAGAGTCCGTTGAGTTTACAATAGCTATTTAGCTCACAAGCTCAACAGGCCCAAATAATAAAGCGATAATACTTATGCTAGCTTTTTCGTGAAAAACGCTAATGTGCGCTGCCAAGCAAGCTCTGCGTTCTTTTCATCATATCGGCCTGTAGAGTCATTATGAAAACCATGATGTGCACCTGGGTACATATGCATTTGATACGGGACATTATTGGCTTTTAAATCGGCTTCATATTCTGGCCAAGTGGCATTTACACGTTCATCTAACTGGCCAAGTTGGATCATTAGTGGCGCTTTAATATTTTTTCGTAGCTCTTTACTGGCAGGAGTGCCATAAAATGGCACGCCAGCACTAAGCAGTGTTGTATCAACAGCGGCTAAGTAATTAACAATGTAACCACCAAAACAAAAGCCAACCGCACCGAGTTTACCATTACTACGAGGATGAGATTTTAGATAGTGTGCAGCAGCGACAAAATCATTTTGAATTTTCTCTCTGTCCATAGTGCGTTGCATCGCTCTACCTTCATCATCATTACCAGGGTAACCATCTAGCGGATGCAAGGCATCCGGTGCAAAAGCGATAAAGCCAGCTTTCGCTAAACGACGAGCAACGTCTTTAACATAAGGGTTTAATCCGCGGTTTTCATGAATCACTAATACAACAGGAAGTTCACCACTTTGATTCGTTGGTACGACTAAATAACCTTGTCCTTTACTATGACCTTTTGGTGAGTCAAAGGTTTGATACGTTGCTTTGATATCATCATCATTAAAAGAGACTTGTTCTGCGAGAGCGTAATTTGGAAGCAAAGCTGAAGTTAGCACAGCCATTGAATACCCTAGAGCGGCTAAGCCACCGAGTTTTTTCATAAACGTTCGCCTATCCATCATGCCGTGGGCGTATTCATCATACCAATCAAAGGCTTCTTGAGGGATATGACTCGTTTTTGGCTTATTCATGTTCACTCCTTAAAGTTATGTAGCGCAGTCAATAACAAAATTATTTAGTACTGCCACTAACATAGCTGAGCTAATACAAAAAGTATATTAATCTATTGCAAGCATGGAAATAATCGCCGTCAGTATTAATGAGTCATATACTTTTAGTTAACTTCTTCTCCTAGGTGCTTAGCGGCTAAGTCATCAAGCTCAGAGCATGTATAATCAAACCCAGTGCCATCAAATTGGTAACTTACTTTTACATCTAATCCGCCATTGAGTAGGGTTGTTTTTACTTTCGCAACATGCCAGTCTTTAAGCTCATTTAAAAAGCGATTGGCGATTTGTCCTGACTGAAAACGATAACGTATCTCTGAGTTCATAATTACTCTCGCAGTTGGAAATTTTTACCACGCAGTTTGTGCATTTAGCTTAATTAGTCAAGTTTTTTATAATATTATCAATAGAGCATTTCATCTATAAGCTAAGTACGGTATAAGGGCGGTATGAAAACACCTAAACAAATTTTACCGTTAATCGAAGACGGTATAGTTGATGAAGTCATCAGCCAATTAATGAGTGGTAAAGAAGCCTCAGTCTATGTAGTACGCTGTGGGGAGGCTATTCGCTGCGCCAAAGTTTATAAAGACGTGCAACATAGAAGCTTTAAGCAAGCAGCTAAATACCAAGAAGGCCGAAAAGTGCGCAATAGCCGTCGTGGTCGAGCGATGGAAAAAGGCTCTAAGTTTGGTCGTAAAGAACAAGAAAACGTGTGGCAGAATGCCGAGGTAGATGCACTATTTACATTATCAAAAGCGGGCGTAAAAGTACCGCAACCTTATGGCTGTTATGATGGAGTCCTAATCATGGATTTAGTAACAGACGATGAGGGGGATATTGCTCCACGCTTAAACGATGTCAGCATGACCGAAGAGCAAGCAATTGAAGATCATGCCACTATGGTACATTACATTCGACTGATGCTATGTGCAGGTATTGTTCATGGTGACTTGTCAGAGTTTAATGTGCTGGTGGATAGTTATGGTCCTGTGATTATTGATTTACCTCAGGCGGTTAATGCCGCAGCTAATAATAATGCACAAGCTATGTTTTTACGAGATGTACGTAATATGCGCCAATATTATGGTCAGTTTGCCCCTGATATTTTGGCTACACGTTTTGGTGAAGAAATGTGGGCGTTATACCAAGCAGGCGAATTAACACCACAAGTAACTTTGTATGGTGATCTTGAAGAAGATAATACCACAGCAAATGTTGACTCTGTGCTTGATGAAATAAAAGCTGCTTTTGAACAAATGCAAGAAAATCAAGAGCGCATAAAGGCAGCGCAAGCACCTGATGAATAAATTAGTTATATTTAAATAAGTCGTCCCATTGTTTATCAAGGCTCGCTTTTGCTTGGTGCAAAGGGATGGCAGTAAAAATCTCATTGTGTTTGTTAACTAACTGCATTTTAGTTAATTTTTGCAGCGCATCGTTGATTTCAAAATCGAGCAAACAGTTATGTTGTTGCTCAAACCAAGCCTCAATTTTTTCATCTAGTTGTGTTGGGCTCAGACCCTTAGGTGAGTTGAGTAAAAAGGTATATGCAAGTAGTGCTTCTTTAACGTCTTCTTCTTGTGCAGAGTCAACTAATGTATGAAAAACGCCAGCGTTATTATCTAAATTTTTAAAATATAAGTTATCGGAAAGTGCTTTCATAAAGCGAATTTTTCGGTTTTTAAATTTACTCCATTCTTTGAATATAAAGCCACCAAAAACCCCTATGCCAATTGCAAAAGTAATAAAATGTTGTTGGCCCATATGAACTTCTTCGCTGCGCCAACCAAGCCAAAAAGAGAATAGTGCAGCTAGTAATACAATTGAAGCCCCTAATTTAGTTACCAGTACCACAGCACCACCAACCAATGCTGAAGAGGCGATAACAGCCTTATCGATGGGGCGCATTTTTACTTCACTGTTTGGAAAGAGCATTTCTAAATCGGCTTTTGGTACATTCTGGAATAATTTTACAATGGTAGAGTTTGGCTCATATCCTAGTGGTTGTTTATTTTTAGCGGCAAAGTAATCAGCATCTTTAAAGCGAATAAATACGGCTACTCGGTCGTAATTGGTAAACTGCAAAGGCTTTTTTCTCATTCCCCACCATGATGTTAAAACCTCGGTTTTTTGTGACTCGCCCCGTCGATAGAAAACGACTTCTGCAAAATCATCGAACTCGACGGCCAAGCGTACTTTAAATAATGACTCTTCATTGAGCGCATCTTGTAAATCATCTTGTGTGATTTTTTCGTAATTAGCCGCATTGAGTATTTGCGCAAACCCTTTGGCAAACTCGCTTTGATGTGCTGCTTTTTGTTCTGTTGTTAGCTGTTTAATTTTTCGAGTGTCGCTGTTTGGATCAAAAGGCGCATAGTGATACTTAAGAGATTCAAGGTGAGTATAGTATTGATGATGAATTAAACTCGATAATAGGTGACTAAATTGCTTAAACGATTCAGGCTCAGGGAGTAATTGAGCACATAAATTAATAACATCGTATTTTGTAAAAGGGATAAATCTATCGTAAGGCATATTATTTTTTTCACCTATTTATCTATCTTGCGATAGTAAGAAATTCTGCAACAGAATGCGACCTAAATTTAGGGTGAGCGCCTTGGCATATTTACACATAAGAGTATCGACTTTACATTTTATATTAAACATACAATCCAGAGTTAGCTGTTACTTTTTAATGTAAGTTTATGATATTAAGTATTTTAAATTCTATTCTTGTTACTGGCACCTGTATTGCAACTTGTTGTGTACGTAATAGCTCTTAAAGGATTTATTTTGAGCTTGGCATATCAATTAATGTGATAGGTGAATGTAATGAGGTTAATCAGGCAAGATAAAAGTAGTCGCTCCACTTTATTAACAGCAAAGAAAACACTTGTTCAAGGCGCTGTATTTGCAAGTTGCATTGTTGGCTTTAATGCATCTTTGTTATCTGCTAAAACATCGGCGGGTATAACACAAGGGCACAGTGTACAGCATGCGGCTAGTTTATCTGAACCTGTCTACTTAGATCCTAATTCCACACAGTTAATTGAGAAAATGAAGAATGTAATTAGCTGGCATCGTGAGCTGGTTAATCAAGGGGGCTGGCAAAATTTAAGTCTTGATGAAGTTCTTGAGTTTGGCAGTAAAGGACCCGCGGTTGCAGCGTTAGCAAATAGATTAATTCAAGGCGGAGATCTGACTCACACTAGCTGTATTAGCTATTCAAGACTTAGTCAGACTAAAGCGATAGAGCCCTGTGTTTTTGATTTAAATATTGAACAAGCTGTGAAAAGTTTTCAGCAACGTCATGGATTATCAGTTGATGGGGTCGTAGGTAAAAATACCCTGCGTGAATTAAACATACCAGCGAAAAAACGTTACGCGCAACTATTACTTAACTTTCAACGCATGACCCAGTTTACGGGGTTAACGAACGAAGAGTATGTGTTGGTCAATATTCCTGAATTTAAACTGCGTTACGTAAACAAGGGGAACGTCATTTTAAAAAACCGTGTCGTTGTAGGTAAACCGAGTTGGAAAACTCCCGCATTTAGTGACCAAATAGAAAAGTTTGTAGTTAATCCAACCTGGCGCATACCGCTTTCGATTACAACAAGGGAAATCGCACCTAAAGTTGCTGATGATCCTGATTATTTAGCGAAGAAAAATATTGAAATCAGAGAGAACAGTTATATTGATAAAAATATAATTCCCGCTGATAAGATAGATTGGGATGAGATCACGCCATACCAGTTTAAGCACTTTTTAGTAAAACGTGCAGGCAAAGATAATCCTCTAGGGGAGATAAAGTATTTATTTCCAAATGTGAACGCCATCTATATTCACGACACGCCGGCCAAAAATTGGTTCAAACAAACTAAGCGTGCGGCTTCACATGGGTGTATTCGTATGGAGCAACCTTTCTCCTTAGCGAAGGCAATTATTGAAAAGCAAGGATTAGATGTTTTTAATGAAGTAAATCAAGCGAGAGATGCAGATCAAACACGCACATTTCATTTGAAAAGCCGGTGCCAATCCACTTAGTTTATTGGACTGCGTGGGTTGATGAAACAGATACTGTCAATTTTAGAACTGATGTTTATAACAGAGACAAGAACTTACACTTGCTAGAGTCGCAAGAACCAATGATTGCGGCTAATTACTCGGTGGATAAACGTGCAGTCACGCCTTAGTATAGTTGGAGGAGTTATGAAGTATTTTTATGTATTCACCTGGCTCTGCTTCGGGTTTTTACTACCGAATTATGTGATTGCGCAAGCTAAAAGTAATCATGAGGCGGTTGTTATTAAAAATACAGATGCCTTACCTGATGCAGAATTTAGCCTAAAAATAAACGACATTGTTGTGCCTTATAGTGTGTTTTCAGTATTTGTATTACCAAGTGAAAATGTAGAATTTGAAGTGCTTTATTCTCAATCACAAAAGGGCTATGTGTTAAGGCAAGTAGACAAACAACTCAAGGCGATATCAACGAATCGCTGGGTATGGCAAGCCCCTAAAAAGCCAGGCTATTATCAGTTGATCATAGAATCGAGAGACGGCCAGCAGCAGATGCAAATTAATGCGTTTGTTAAAGTACCATCAGAGCAAGTGGAAGGCGGGAAACTAAAATATTTTCATATTGGTCACTACCCCAATGAGACTGAGCTTGAAGGTAAAGATCACTACATTGTACCTGATGGCTACATAGAGGTAACACAACAAAATCAGAATGTTCTTGTGTCACCACATTTCAGGTTAAAAGAATTTATAAGTAAACAGCGAAGCAAGTTTCCTAAGTATGTGTATTTGCAAGGAGCATTGTTACTCAAATTAGAAAAGGTAAGGAAAGAACTGGAACTTGAAGGGCATCCTGTGTCAAATATGGTTGTCATGAGCGGATACCGTACGCCTTATTACAATAAAGCAATTGGAAACGTAAAATTCAGCCGACACGTATTTGGTGATGCCGCAGACATATTTGTTGATAATAATGGTAATTACCGAATGGACGATCTTAATCGTGATGGTAAATTAACCATAGCGGACGCTGATGTGATGGCGAGCATCGTAGAGTCTTTAAACAAACGGGATTCTTTTAAAGGCTTAATAGGCGGGCTCGGTGTATACGGACCAAAGTCGCACCGCGGTGCATTTATACATATAGATACGCGTGGATTTAAGGCGCGCTGGCGTAACCCCTGAGCACCCATAAGGATGGACATGTCGTTAACAAAAAATGTGAAACAAAAAACACGCAATTTCATAGACTCCAAGCATATGCTAAGCGGTATTACGGTGGCTTCTTTTTTAGAGTCAACCATAGTGCCTATTCCACTTGAAGCGGTAATGGTGCCACTTATGCAGGCTCGAAGAGAAAAGTTATGGTTTATTGCATTAATGGCCACGATCGGCTGTATTATTGGGGCGGTTTTTGGTTATGCAATGGGTTATTATTTATTTGATTTGATAGGTGACTGGGTTATTAATTCTTTTTCATCTGCTGAGCAGTTTGAAACGGTCAAGCAAAAAATGCAGGAGCAAGGGTTTTGGTTTGTGATGACTTTAGGCATAGTGCCTATCCCCTTTCAAATTGCTATGCTTGCCGCGGGAGCCACAAAATACTCGCTAGCTTTGTTCCTTTTAGCGACGACAGTTGCACGCTCGATACGTTATTTTGGTTTGGCTTTAGTGGTTTATTACGCGGGTGATAAAGCTGAAAAAGTAATTAAAAAGCACAAAACCAAAGCATTAATTGGCATAACCGCAATGGTGTTAATTGCATGGTGGCTAAGTACTTTGTAAAGCTATTGTTTATTTGGTAGTTGCTTGTTCATATAGCTAGGTTCTATTGAGCGCTGCCAAATAGCTTTAAAAGCTTTGTTAAATATATATAAAAATAGTAGTGGCATTAAAATGAGTTTCACAACTAACAAAGATAAAAGATTGATAAAATCGATAAAGAGCGTCTCTAATGATGTAACCATCTCAGTAATACCCGATGTTACTGCATCAGCTACTTTACTCACCATATTCCCCGTATTGCCTGCTAATTGATCATTATATAGCTGCACCTGTTGTTGTAATCGCTCTGTTTTAGCATGTAATGCCGCAAGCTGATTATTCAGTTTGGCTTGCTGTTGTTTTAAATATTGTTGTTGCTTAATAAGTGGCTTAGCCTGTTCAAGCTCTATCATTGTCAGCTTTTGTGTCAAGCTACGGTTAGCTTGAATTGCATCAATACGAGTCCTAAGCTGTTTTAATTGCTCTTGGTTATCTTTAACAGTTTTGTTTAATTGGTGTTGCTCAGTGCTGAGCATTGTTAGCTCATCTAAAGTTGTTTGTTTTTGGCTTGTAATTTGCGAGCGCATATCTGCGGATAATGCTGAGGTGGCATGTGCTTGATCTGATAGATTGTTGACGGTTTGACTGACTGCTTTACTTTGCGTATCAATTTCGTCATCTAAAAACACTTGGCTTGCAAACCCTGTGGTAATTACCACAAGCGGTATTAAAAAGCGGATCAATATTAAGCTGGCTAACACGTTCGTGCTTAGCTTTTTTAAGTAACCAAAGTAATCACACACAACATAGCACGCAACACTTAAGCTAAATAGAGCACTAAAAAGTACTCCCGAGGCAATGCTAAATAAAATACGCTGTATAAATAAAGAGCCTAAGGCCAGACGCATCGCATCTGACATATATTCAGCTAAATCATTAACAGGGTCGAGTAATTGCGCAGGTTGAATACTGGCTATACCTATACCTACTTCAGCGGATTGTAATAGCGATATAATGGCATTTACAGAGCGTGATGAGGCATACAGGATACTTGACTGTAATAATGCTTGATCAATGAAGTCGAGAATAAAGTTCTGAAAATGAGGTAACCAAGCTAGCAAAACTAAGCTACTTAGCAATATATACTTAATGACTTGGTGCGAAGTAAAAGGCAAGCTGACCTCAAATAAATAGCTAGGTGTTATTCACTATAAAGCGAACAAAACCTATTGCCAATTATTTATCACCAATGAGCTGTTGTGGGATGTCCCAACTGTGTTGGAGTAATTCATTCTGCCAAGTTTGAATGGTGACCCAAAGTTTATCATTTTGGCCAATAGTGGCAGGAGCAATTGCATGAGCGTGCTGGCCGTGATCCGTGCCATGCATTATACCTTCGTCACTTTTAGCAAATTCACTTAATGGGAGTGGTGCAGGGCCAATATTTAAGTACGCTTGGCGGATATTGCTAATGTCACCTTGGTTAAACGCTAGATAAAAGTCTTTCACATACTCATTGTGGTGAGAATATGGCTGTTCCATGTTAAGTGGCATTGGAGCTATTTTAAACCCACCAACGGCGTGTTCTTGCCATAAATCCGGGAAGGTTGGGTTTAAAGCTTGGTAAATAAACACACAGGGTAAAACCAAAACCAAAGCATTGAGTAAGTATTTTTTTGTTGCCACCAAGTGCTTTGTAAACGCGCCATTAGTTTGCCTCCGCAGTATTGCTGATGGTTGCTGAGCAAGGCTTTTTAGCTTTAACCAGTTTTTTTGAGTACATCATAAAACCTGTAATTGACATACCACTTAAAATAACACCAAAAATAAACCAAATTATTTTCGTCCAAATACCGCCAATCGTGCCGTAATGTAGAGGATCTGCAATGTGAGATAATGTTTGTAAAGTGGTCATTGTTTCAGGGCTTTTACTCGTGGCTATTTCGCCTGACCATGGATTAACAGAAGTAGAATATGAGTAACCATCGTAAAAAATTGTATCACCCGCACCCATGATGTTGTACATACCGCGATTGTGTTCAGGTAGCATGATATAAGTAGGAGTAAAATCGCCAAATTTATTTTTAGTCAAGGCAACAGCACTATCTAAGCTAATAGGTTGAGTGTTTTTAGAGCTGGGTAATTGAGCTTCGCTTACTAATGGCGCATGCTCTTCAATATCAATTTCGTTGTGCCACATAATTGATTGAGCCAAGTACCAAAGCCCAGTTAAACTCATGATTGCCATAAACCAAATGGACCAGACGCCACTGACAGTGTGCAAATCTTTTAGTAAAGTTTTACGACCTTGGTTGAAGCGAATTTTAGGTTGGACAAAGGCGCGCCAAAAGCTTTTGTAAATAATTAAGCCGGTGATCAATGCCCCTAGAATAACGATTGCCATAGCACTAACAAGGTAATAGCCAACGCTGTAACCTTCTTGCCAAGGGAAATATAGCCACCCATGTAATGTGCGCATAAACTCAATAAAAGAGGTTGTTTGGTTTATTGCTTGTACTTCACCTGTGTATTGGTTTACGTAAGCTGTGGCGTAGGGTTTATCTGTATCAGTAAAAATAAGTGCATTTACTAAATAAGGTTCATAGCTCACAACACTCATTACATCAGCTGTAGGGTACTGATCTTTTAAGTTTTCGATCAGTGTTTGTTTAGATTTCTCTGGCAGGTTGTTAGGGTTGCTAGCGCGTGCCTCAGAGTTTGTAAGCCAGGTTAACTCGTGACTGATCACCGAAATTGTGCCAGTTATACAAATAAAACAAAATAAAACCCAAATAGGCAGTGAAAACCAGCCATGCAACTGAAACCAAAACCGCTGGCTTATTTTCGCCATGTTAACCCCTGATGTTAATAATAAGAATTCTCAATGTATTTTACAATTGTACTATTAAAGATATAAGGAACTCAATTAGCTTTGCCAAATGTTCCTTATACAGGGGAATGGGGCTTATTTTAAATACAGCTATTCTTTATTAAAAGTAACCACTCTCTGAGGAAATGGGATTTCAATATCAGCGCCTTGGATTGCGTTATAAACACCACCGTTAACAGCGAGCTTGGTTTCAATAATTTTAGTTGTAGGGACCCAATAGCGATAGCTAATCGTCACGCCACTATCAGCAAAGCGTTCTATACCAACTTGTGAATGAGGATCATCTGCGACGAGCTCATGTTCTTTTAATACGTCTTCTATTAAGTCTATTGCTTGCTCCGCACTGGCGTTATACGCAATATCTATTTCACCTTTTACGAGAGAGTAGTTAAATGAGTTGTGTAATATTTCACCAACTATGTGCTTGTTCGGAATGGTTATCTCGACTTTTTCTTCGTTGATAAGTACCGTATGACCAAGCTCAATGGTTTTTACTTGTCCACTGACATTTTTAACTTCGATAGTGTCGCCAACAATGAAGGGTCGCGTAGCTATAATCGCAAGGCCTGCACCATAATTTGACAGCATTCCTTGTAATGCTAAACCTGCACCGAGCGAAGCGGCACCAATCGCAGCAACAAATGGGGTAACACTGATGCCAATTTTACCCAGCGCGATAATTATAAACATGATGATTAATAGTACTTTGACAACGTTACTGACAAAGTTTGTGAGTGTTATGTCGATGTTGTTGCGAGACATGATCCCTGCAACCATCTTAGACAGTTTTTGCGCTATCCATAGTCCAAATATTAAGATCAGCAATGCACCAATTAGCTGCATACTATACTTGACTAAGTACTCGCTGATCATTGTGTAATATTTTTCGACTTGTTCTATCTCTGAATTGATCATCCAAAATCCATGAAGTGATAATTAAAAACGTTGTAACTAAGTGTGTGTATCATAACAGAGCTTGATACAAAAATGGATAAAGCCAAGGCACTATAAGTGCAGTTAAGAGGGCGCTTAATGCCATTGCTACAGATGCATAGGCACCAGCTGTAACATTTTCGTTTAACACAGCGGCTGTGCCAATTGCATGGCAGGCTGTGCCAATTGCGACACCTTGCGCTTGGTGATTAGATATACCAATAAAGCGCAAAAATAACACGCCAAATAAAGCACCTAATACACCAATAAAAATTACCATTGCTGCAGCTAAAGAGGGCACGCCACCGAGTGAATCAGTCACCAGTAAGGTGATAGGTGTTGTTACTGACAGAGCAGCCACTGAAGCAGCCAGTTCTTTTGGGGCTGCAAAGGAAATACCTAGAAGAGTGCCCACCAAGGTTGCATTTATAATCCCTGCAGTACAACTTAGTAAGATTAAGATCGCATTTTTACGAATATGTACAAACTGTTGATATAAAGGAACGGCAAGCGCAACAATTGCAGGCTCTAACAACCAACTTAGTATTTGTGTATGCTGATAAAGTTGTCTATAAGGTAATTTAAAAAGTACTAATAGGGCGGCTATAATGGTAATTGCGAGGAAAACAGGGTTTGTCAGTGATTTTATAATTGAGTTATGGCTTAAGTTATTTAACCGCTTAAGAAGCATGAATAAGCCAACCACCGCAAAAGAGCTTAACCACCAGTAATTAATCATGCTGCGAACGGCCTTTACAATAAGTAATTATATGGCTTATCAATAATAGGCTCGTTAACGGGATGAGAATTAAAGTTGCCGTAAAAAATTGCCAGTATTGTTGTATTAACCCTAAGTGCTCAATAAATCCAACACCTGCTGGGATAAAGAACAATGGCATAAAATTTAATAGAGGTGATGCAAAGGGGGTAACTTGGGCCTCTTTTATTATGCCTGACAAGAGCAAAGTAACTAAAAATAGCATACCTAGTATGGGAGCTGGAAAGCTGCCGCCAATAAAGTGCATAGCCAACTTAGCTATTAGCAAGCAGCCCAAAATAATGCCACAACTGACTACAAGCTGGGAGCTTGTTTGCAAGAATAACTTTAACTTTGTCATAGTAGGCTCTGTAATAATTTAAGATTTTATAACACTAAAATTAATCATATTCGGTGACTTTTTACTATGCGACATATTGATAAATAATTACCAGCGTTTTGGGTCTGCGTATTCAATGTTCTCGTCACCTTTTGCTTTAGCAATTGCCTTTTTTGTATTTTTATTGAGTAACAGACGAATTTGGCTAAATGTTTCTTTTGCAAGAATTTTTCGTCTAGGAGTTGCGTAACTTTGCTGAGTAACACGTTTAATTGCTGCTAATGTGTCAGGTGAGCGAGTCATTAAAGTATCAACCATAGCTAAACACGCCTTTAGCGGCTCATTGCTAACCTCTGTTATTAACCCTAGTTGCTTGGCAGTCTTTGCATCAATTGCGGATGCGTGACTGGCAAGCCATTGCGCTTTATCTTTTTGCATTAAACTAGGCAGCACTACGTTTGCTCCCATGTCAGGACATAAGCCCCAGCGAGCCTCCATAATCGCTAACTTAGCATCTTCATGTACAATTCTATAATCTGCGCCTAAAGCTATTTGTAGACCACCACCAAAACAGTTACCTTGAATTACAGCAAATACAGGGACACTTAAAGACTGCCAACCTAACACAACTTGCTGAGCTAAATTACAGTTGCCTGGCAACCACTTGAATAACAAGCTAATAATATTCATTGGGTTTTTCATCACTGCAGCAACATCTAGGCCAGCACAAAAATTAGCACCTTCGCCTTGGATAATAACTGCGCGAATAGATCTATCTTTTTTAATTTGCTTAATCACTGATGCCAGCTGTTTAAACATGATGAAGTTGAGTGCATTTTGTTTTTCTTCGCGAGTTAAAGTTACAAAAGCAATGTGTTGTTGTTTTTCAAGCTTGATCATGCCAGCTCCTCTGACCTGTTGTTTGGGTTAGCTTACGAATTTAATACAGGTATGTAAAGCTATGCTGAGTCATTGAAAGTTACAGCACGATATTTATATTTGAACATCGAACCTACAAAAGGTGACAAAGTGGTGTATATTTTTAACTGAACTAATTGTTATCTATCTTATCGATTAATACTAGCCCAGAGCGTGTAACGCATTGCGTTGTATTTACAAATAACCATCAACGGTAGTTTTATGTAAACTATCAAGGAGAACTCCCCATGCTTAAACGGTTTGCGCCAAGCATTTTAGTAAGTTATATGTCGTTAGCTGTCAAAGGCACCTTAGGTATGGCATTTATTGTATCGTTAGCAGGTTGCTCTGATGAAAATGCAGCAAAACAAGTAACTCCTTCGCCTGCGGTTTCTGTATTTAATGTGGTTTTGCAGGATGTTGGTGACTACCGGGAGTTTGTAGCGCGAACAGAAGCACACCAAGAAGTTAAAATAAGAGCCCGTGTTGAAGGAGAGCTGATAGAACGTCACTTTAATGAAGGCTCTTATGTAGAAAAAGGCCAGTTACTACTTCGTATTGACCCCTCAGAGTATAAATCTTCAGTGGCTGAGATTGAAGCTGATATTAAAAGTAAAATGGCAGGTGAGAATGGAGCGCTGCGTGATTTAAAACGAGGCAAAGAAGTTGCTGCACAAGGTTTTATCTCACAATCTGATCTCGATAAATTAACAACTAATTATGAACAAGCAGCTGCTGCAGTTAAGTCTGCCAAAGCGAGTTTGGAAAAGGCTAAATTAAACTTAAGTTATACAGAAATTCGCGCTCCATTTGCCGGGCGTATTGGTAAAGTAAATTACGATGTAGGCAATATCGTAGGACCAAGCTCTAGTGAATTGGCAGAATTAACAGACGTTGATCCCATTTATGTCAATTTTCAGGTAGAAGAAGCAGATTACATAAGTTACCGACAAAAACACCAAGATAGTGTGAATGACCCACAAAATGTGCCGATTGATTTAGCACTTCGATTACCAAATAACACCAGTTTTGCAGCAAAAGGACAATTAGATTTTGCAGATACGAAAATAGACCGCAGCACAGGTACCGTAGAACTACGTGCAACTTTTGCTAATGAGAAGAGCATTGTTATGCCAGGCTTGTTTGTAACTTTAATTGTAGAAAGTAAAAATAAGCAAGAGCATGCATTGATCCCACAAGCCGCAGTACAAGAAAATCAGCAAGGTAAATTCGTACTAGTGGTTGGAGACGATAATAAAGTTGCGACGCGTATTGTAACTTTAGGTCGTCGTATTAACGCTATGTGGGTTGTTGAGTCTGGCTTACAAGAAGGTGAAAAAGTTATCGTTGAAGGGTTACAAAAAGTACGACAGGGTGTTGAAGTTAAGCCAGTTGAAAAAGTAGTAGATCACACAACAGGTACTATCTCAAATAAAATGGGCTCTGTGAGCCAATAGGAGCGTACATGATAAGTAAAACGTTTATCGCGCGACCTAAATTTGCACTAGTGATTTCGATAGTTATCACCTTAGCAGGTTTGATTTCTATAGGGTTGCTACCAGTGAATATGTATCCAGAAATTACACCGCCACAAGTACAAATAACGGCTGTCTACCCTGGTGCGAGTGCGCAAATAGTTGAAGAGTCAGTGATCCGACCCATTGAAGAGCAAGTTAATGGGGTTGAAGATATGATGTATATAGAATCTAGCTCCACTAATAATGGTACAGCTAACATTACTGTATACTTTAAAGTAGGCACTGACACTGATATTGCTCAAGTTAACGTGCAAAACCGGGTTGCGCTTGCAGAACCTGGCTTACCAGGAGAAGTCACTCGACAAGGGGTCTCGGTTAAGAAAAAATCCAGCTCTATGTTATTGGGTATTAACCTTTACTCTAAGCAAGAAAATATTGATGCGATTTTTTTTAAGTAACTACGCTACCAACTATTTGACTGAGCCTCTTGGTCGTATCGAAGGTGTCGCGTCAGCTGAAGTGATGGGGGAGCAAACTTACTCCATGAGGTTGTGGCTACGTCCTGATAAAATGGCGTCTCTGGGTCTTACTGTTACTGAGGTGCAAGCTGCACTGCAAGAACAAAATACGATAGTCGCTGCAGGTAAATTAGGCGCTGCGCCTTCACTACCGAGTCAACAGTTCGAATACTCAATACAAGCAAAAGGACGCTTAAAAACCCCTGCTGAATTTGGGCAAACTATTATTCGCGCTAATCAAGATGGTAATTTTGTGCGCTTAAATGATATTGCGCGAATAGAGCTAGGTTCGGCCGATTACAGTATAGCGGCTAAATTGAACCAACAAGATACCGCATTTGTGGTTATTTACCAGCTAACGGATGCAAACGCTACACAAGTTGCCACAGATGTAAAAGCAACAATGGCAGAGCTTGCTAAACAACTCCCTGACGGCGTTGAGTATTCTATACCCTATGATACCACTGAGTTTATTAATCGATCGATAGAAGAGGTGGTGGTTACTCTATTTCAAGCAGTTGGCTTGGTTGTGTTGGTGGTGTTTTTGTTCTTACAAAACTGGCGGGCCACGCTTATTCCTACCATTGCAATTCCAGTTTCTTTAGTTGGTACTTTTGCATTTATGATGGCTATGAACTACTCAATAAACCTTATAACTCTGTTTGGCTTAGTACTGGCAATAGGTATTGTGGTCGATGACGCAATTATTGTTATAGAAAACGTTGAGCGGATCTTAAAAGAAGAGAAGCTGCCAATTAAAGACGCTGTAACCAAGGCCATGGAGCAAGTGACAGGGCCAATTATTGCTACAACCTTAGTGTTGTTAGCTGTATTTGTACCTGTTGGTTTTATGCCGGGGATCACTGGTGAGTTGTATAAACAGTTTTCGGTGACGATTTCATTTGCGGTGCTTATTTCATCGGTTAATGCTTTAACATTAAGTCCAGCCCTTTGTGCTTTGTTATTAAACGAAAAAGCCATGAAACCCATAAAATGGCTCGCACCCATTGAGCGGGGTATTAATAGTTCTACTTCTATTTATAGCAAAGTCATTCACTTTATCCTTAAGCGTGCTGGTCGAATGAGTTTATTTGCGATCATCATATTTGTTGCAGCCGGGTGGCTTGCGAAAAGTGTTCCGACAGGGTTTGTACCAGCAGAGGATCAGGGTTTTGTATTTGTTGATGTTCAATTACCTGATGCCGCGGCGTCAGGACGCACGCAAGATGTGATGAAAAAAATAGGCGATATAGTTAAGAACGAGCCCTCTGCGACCGACTTTATTGCCGTGTCTGGTTTTTCTTTAATTGGCGGTGCAGGGTCAAATAACGCTTTAGGTATTGTTATTTTAAAAGACTGGGAAGAGCGCACAACATCTGAGCTAGGGCTCAAAGCAACGATAGGTCGTCTTATGGGGCAAATGTGGGCGATGCCAGATGCGCAAGTAATGGTGTTTAATCCGCCGCCAATCCCAGGGCTTGGCACAAGTTCGGGGTTTGAATTTAGGTTACAGGACAGTGAAGGACGGGATCCGACTGAGCTGGCTCAAGTGCTTAATGGTTTGGTGTATGAAGCAAATCAACACCCGATCCTAAACAATGTATACAGTACATTTCGTGCTAACGTCCCGCAGTACTTTTTAGAAGTTGACCGTAATAAAGCGAAGGCACAAGGTGTTGCTCTAAGCGATATATTTATTACCCTGCAAGCTCAATTGGGCTCTTTATACATTAATGATTTTAATCAGTTTAGTCGCACATATAAGGTTATTATGCAGGCTGAAAGTGAGTTTCGTAAAGACCCAGCTGATTTACAGCATTACTTTGTTCGAAATGACCAAGGAGATATGGTGCCGTTAACAACCCTTGCTAAACTTGAACCGATTCTTGGACCTACCACATTAAACCATTTTAACTTATACCGTAGTGCCAGTATTAGTGGCCAGGCTGCGACTGGGTTTTCAAGTGGTGATGCTATTGCTGCTATGCAAGAGCTTGCAGGGCAACTACCTGGCGGCTATACGTTTGAATGGGCTGGACAATCTAAGCAGGAAATAGAAGCAGGTAATATGGCGCCATTACTATTTGGTTTAGCCGTTATTTTTGTTTATTTATTTTTAGTTGCACAATATGAAAGTTGGACCATTCCATTTTCTGTTATTGCGGCAATACCGCTTGCCATGTTTGGTGCCATGCTTGCTTTGTATGTGATTGGTATTGAAAACAATATTTATGCTCAGGTTGGCTTAGTATTATTAATAGGCATGTCGACTAAAACAGCTATTCTGATAGTTGAATTTGCCATGGAAGAGCGAGCTGCTGGGAAAAGTATTTTTGATGCTGCATTAAGCGCTGCTAAAATGCGTTTTCGTGCAGTACTAATGACCGCACTTTCTTTCGTTTTGGGTGTTCTACCGCTCGTGTTTGCAACAGGTGCAGGAGCGGGCAGTCGTGTGTCATTAGGTGTCACTGTGCTTGCAGGTATGCTAGCAGCTACTATTTTGGGTACTTTACTGGTGCCGTTATTTTATAGCTTAGTACAGACTATGCGTGAAAAAATCAACGGCACAGCCACCACAGAATCTTAAATGTGAGCTTTGCGTAAAAAAAGTCAGGGAAACCTGACTTTTTTTTGGCATAATTTTGCTGAGATTTGATACTATAACAACCATAAAGTCGATAAAGAGTAATGGCAATGACAGGACCACGTTTATACAGCGAAGAAGAAGTGACGCATCAAGCGTACGATATTTTTTTAGAGTTAGCGCCAGATAATTTAACCGATCAAGATGTTGAAGACTTTAATATGCACAGGGAAAACCTCGGCTTTATTGAAGAAGGTGAACCAGACGAACAGTGGCAAGACTTCGTTGCATTAGAAATAGAGCCAGAACATTTTTTACAGGTGTTAGTTGGTCTTGAATTTGAGAATCAAGACATTTTATTTGCTAAAATTTTAATCAGTCGCGATAAAGATGCGCCGTTTTGTCATATTTTGTGGAAAGATAGCGAATAAACAATGAATTATTTTGGTGAATTAGCTAGCAATAGCGTTTATGTATTAGCGAGTAAACAGTGAATCGTTTTTTACTGTTTTTTTGTTTATTTGTGAGCTTTAAAATTTGGGCAGTTGATCCGTTTGAAGACTTTCATGAATATGGCCAGCTTTCTGAAGAAGAAATACATAAAATACATCAAGGTGAAATGCTGTATGGTGATACAGAGTTTGGTTTTATTGTAAGCCGCGGCAATACAACCTCTACCAGTTTTAAGCTCAGAGGTAATTTGTACCAAGACTTAGATAGTTGGCGAAACCAATTCAAAATAGATACGTTGTACAAGCGTGATCGTAATGATACTACTGGCAATGATGAAGTTTCGGCTAATCGTATATTTATATCGGCGCAAGGAAACTATAAAGTGGGTGTTAAAAATGCCTCTTTCTTTGTCTACGGTGATTATGAAAATGATGAGTTTAGTGGTTTAGAATTTAAAAGCACAATTGCAACCGGTTATGGTAATCGCTTGTACCAAGGTGTAAAAAACCAAGTGGATTTTGATATAGGGCCTGGTTTATACCGCTCTGTTGCTGATGACGAAACAGAGTTGGCAACAGATGAAGATGCCACCAAAACCGGTTATTTATTACGAGTTGCGTTGCAGTGGGAGCGTACAGTTTCAAAGCGCACCCGATTCAATCAAGATGTGAGTATTGAGCAATCATTGTCTGGCTTAAACTCACGCCTTAAGTCTGAGACATCGTTGATCAGTCAAGTGATGGGGGCTGTGTCATTAAAGTTTGCCTACCTATATCGATATAATTCAAAGCCAGAAGATGACAAGCTTAAGTATGACTCTGAGCTTAGTGCTACTTTTGTATATAGTTTTTAACCCCTTATAGAGATTTTTATGTATCAACATAAGCAGTATGCTTTATTTATTTTTGCGATACTAGCGTGGATTGGCAGCTTCGTCGGCCTTGCATGGTATTTAATTGGCGCAGATATGCCATTAATGGTATTTGCTGGGATACTTGTTTTAGTGGGTTTTATTTTCCACGGTCTAACCATTAAAGTTGATAGTGAGACTATTGGTTGGGGCTTTGGTCCGGGTTTATTTGGTCAAACGTTAATGCTTGCAGATATTGTAGAAGCAAAAGCTGTGGAAAATTCATTTCGCCATGGTATTGGCTTACGGATCACTCATGATGGCTGGGTTTATACTGTGTCCGGGTTTAGTGCGGTTCAGCTAACGATGAAAGATGGTAGCCAGTATCGTTTAGGTACTAATGATCAAGCGGGGTTACTTAGCGCGCTCGATGGTAAAATTTTTCCGTCAGAAGCAGTTGAAACAACTTAGGAATTGCTCATAAAAAAGCGCCTCGGCGCTTTTTTTATGAGCAATTGTGATTAATGCTCGTGACCACAGCCACCTTCACCATGTACATGGCCATGAGCAAGCTCATCAGCAGTTGCGTCACGCACTTCGAGGATTTCGACGTCAAAGTTTAACGTAATACCTGCAAGTGGGTTGTTACCATCTACGATGACTTCTTCATCTTGAATATCGATGATCATAACTGATTGGTCGCCGTCATCCGTTGTTGCACGAAATTGCATACCAACCTCAATTTCCATACCTTCAAACATAGATTTAGGCACAGCTTGCATTAATTCATCATGACGTTCGCCATAGCCGTTTTCAGGCTCAACGGTAACACTAAGTGTATCACCTGCTTGCTTGCCCTGTAGCGCATCTTCTAGGCCTTGGATTAAATATCCAGTACCAACGATAAAAATGAGTGGCTCGCCATCAAATGAATTATCGATAGAGTTATTGTCATTATCCGTTACTGAATAATGCATTTTTACCACTTTGTTTGTTGCAATGAGCATAGTCATTCCTATTTATTCGTCTTCTAGAGAGTAGGGTAGAGGCTGGATTGTGAGCTCTACCTGCGGTTCATGTTTTACACGCAGTGATTGACTAGGTTCACTGTCGTTTGGCAACACAACAAGGCCATAAAAAGTATTCGTTTGTTTATTGTAGGCTTGGCTAATTAATTTTCCAGCACGACGCCGGTTCTCTCCTACTTGGGTTTCTAAATCAAGCTCATCAAAGGTACCTTCACTTGGGCCTGATACAATAAACATGGCGCGTTTGTTCTTGCCAAGGTATTTCATGCGGGCTACGGTTTCTTGCCCGGTGTAACAGCCTTTACGAAAGCTAATGCCACCTATCGCTTGTAGGTTAACCATTTGCGGCACATATTCACCAATCGCTGCTTGGTTAAGCGCTGGCTCACCAGCTAAAATAGCATGCTGTTGCCATAACGCATCATCGTCTAGACAAGTAATGTTTTGCGGAAGTGAAAAGTGACTGTCTACCATTAATAAAATACGATTGTTTGCTAATTTTAACGCTTTACCGCCACTGAAGTCACACGCTGTTGTGTCATTTAAAAACTCAATTGCTAATTCATTTTTTACTTGTGTGAGGTCATCGCCAAGTAAACCAATGAGTTGTAAAGGTGATTGTTGGATCTCGACTTTAGAAAAAACCGCATATTTTTTTAATTCGCTTAAAGATTGTTCCACTTCGTACGCTGTGGCTGCAAGATAGTAATTATCCTGATGAGCAAATAACTTAGCAACACTCCAAAGCTTGCCTTTAGCATTACAGTGTCCAGCCCACAAAAAGTTATCTTGTTTGAGCTGGTTTAAGTCCTGGGTAATTTGGCCATGAAGGTAAGCGAGTTTATCAACCCCACTTATACTGATCAGCTTATGTGATAAAGGACATGCATATACAGTTGACATAAAAACCTTCTTTGCGAGAAATTGAGATGCTTATAATAACGTAGATGATGCTATGGGTATAGATGCAACTAAATGATATGTCAGCGTATTGGAATTATTTAGTGAGTGTTATTTAAAGCTGTTTATTCAGAGGTAATTTGGTAAACTCAGTAGCAACTAAGTACGAGGTAAAAAATGACTGAAATTCATAGTAAAGCACGTATTCGCTGGGCATGTCGCCGTGGTATGTTAGAACTTGATGTATTGTTTATGCCATTTGTTGAAGAAGCATTTGATTCATTATCTGCACAACAACAAGCAGTATTTCAGCGTTTATTAGAAGCGGACGATCCTGATTTGTTTGCTTGGTTTATGGGCCATCAAGAATGTAAAGATGCAGAACTTAAGCAAATGGTGAACCTTATTTTAGATCGAGTTCGTGTATAGATTTACATTGACGAATAATAAAGCAGACCACGTCCCTTTAGTGGCCTGCTTTAGCCTGTTTGCATTTTTTTCTGCCGCTTTCCTTACAACACCCTTGGGGCAAATTGCCAGTGTTATTGTCACAGGCATTACTGGTTACATAACATGGCTTTACTTTAAGCGTTTACATCCACTGCGTGGCACGATAATTTTAGATTTACCACATTGTCATTTTATAAATTTTGAGCAAGAAATTAAGGGCAAAATAAGTGCGAAAAGTCGAGCTTATCAACACTGTGTTTGGCTTTATATAGAAGGGTTTGCAGATTCCCACTGGATTGTGATTAATGCCAGTGGGGTCGATGAGCAAAGCTTTATCAGGCTCAAGCGCGCAATTATTGCTAGCTCTTAGCTTTAGCTGGGATTAAAACTGTTGGTTTTGGGTCGCCATTTTGTTCGGGGTAGTCAATGGTATAGTGTAGACCGCGACTTTCTTTTCGTTCCATCGCACTGCGTATGATTAACTCAGCTACTTGCACTAAGTTTCTTAACTCGAGTAAGTTATTCGTGACTCTAAAATTAGCATAATAGTCATGAATTTCTTGTTGTAATAATTCAACGCGATGCAATGCCCGTTCCAAGCGTTTTGTTGATCTAACAATGCCTACATAATCCCACATAAATAGGCGCAACTCATGCCAGTTATGCGTTATCACAACTTCTTCGTCAGAATTCGTTACGCGGCTTTCATCCCATTGCGGTAAAGCTTGCTGAGGCGGGCTGCTAGCAAGTTTTGCAAGAATATCTTTTGCTGCGGCATGGGCAAATACAATACACTCTAGCAGTGAGTTACTTGCCATTCGGTTTGCACCATGTAAGCCAGTGTACGCCACTTCGCCAACGGCATATAAATTGGCTAAATCGGTTTTACCGTTAAAGTCGGTCATTACACCGCCACAGGTATAGTGCGCTGCGGGAACCACAGGGATCGGCTCTTTGGTGATATCTAAACCTACACTTAAACACTTTGCATAAATGGTAGGGAAGTGTTCAATTATAAAGTCTTTATCTTTATGGCTGATATCTAAATAAACACAATTGGCACCGAGGCGTTTCATTTCAAAGTCGATTGCGCGGGCGACAATATCGCGTGGGGCAAGCTCTTCACGTTCATCAAAATCTTTCATAAAGCGAGTACCATCAGGGCGTTTTAAATAAGCCCCTTCACCTCGCATAGCTTCAGTAATTAAGAAGTTTTGTAGTTCAGGGTGGTATAAGCTCGTTGGATGAAATTGATTAAACTCCATGTTTGCAACTCTACAGCCTGCGCGCCATGCCATTGCTATACCATCACCACTAGATACATCAGGGTTTGACGTATATAAATAAACTTTACTGGCACCACCTGTTGCTAAAGCAACGAATTTAGCTGCAATAGTTTCAACACGTTTAGCGCGTCGATTCCACATGTAAACGCCGTGGATATGATCGCCCGTGTTACCTAACTTTTTATCTCCAATTAGGTCAATTGCATTATATTGTTCAAGCAAAGTAATTTTAGGGTGGGCTTGTACTTGGCTAATTAACGTCGTTTGTACTGCGCGACCAGTGGCATCCGCGGCATGTAAAATGCGACGGTGGCTATGTCCACCTTCGCGGGTTAAGTGAAAGCGTTCTTTGCCCTTGCTATCGAACTCCATATCGAATGGCACGCCTTGTTCAATTAGCCATTTTAAGCAATCGGGGGCATTGCTTGCAGTGTAATGGACGACTTCTCGGTCGCATAAACCCCCACCGGCATCGAGGGTATCTTGTACATGAGACTCGATACTGTCGTTCTTTTATCGAATACAGCAGCGATACCACCTTGTGCGTATAGCGTGGAACCTTCTTTTAATTCACCTTTACTAATTACAGTAACTTTACAATGATTTGCTAATGAAAGGGCCAGAGAAAGTCCGGCAGCGCCGCTGCCAATTATGACAACGTCAGTGGCGTGGTGTTTATTTTGGTTCATGTCCGTGGTCTTTGCGGTTACAATGCTCTAGGATACTAATTTAAGTAATTGGTACGAGCAATCAATATTATTGTGATAAGCGTATATGTATCATATTTTGACATGACACTATTAGTGATTTTCAACTTTTACGTATTTATTTATACGCTATTTTATAAAAAACAATATTAAATGAACTTTTCATTCATGCCTCAGTCAGAGTATTTGTAAACAATGGCTAAGATATGAATAACAAGTAATAATTAGATATAGGAGTACCGGCTCGAATGAGCGAGCAGGATTTAGATTTAGCGCTAGTAAAAAGGGTTCAGCAGGGTGATAAAAATGCCTTTAACCTATTAGTAAAGAAGTATCAGAATAAAATAGCCGGCTTGATTTCTCGTTATGTTTCAAATCAGGGCGATATTGCTGATGTGGCACAAGAAGCTTTTATTAAAGCATACCGTGCACTTCCAAACTTTCGTGGAGATAGCGCCTTTTATACTTGGTTATACCGTATCGCTGTTAATTGTGCTAAAAATTACTTAGTGGCTCAGGGCCGCAAACCGCCAGCAAATGACGTCGACGCTGATGAAGCCGAGTTTTATGACGGCGCGGATGCAATGCGTTCTAACGCATCACCTGAGAATTTATTATTAAGCGACGAAGTTCGCGCTGTAATTTTTAACACGATTGATAGTTTGCCTGAAGATCTTAAAACCGCGATCACCTTACGAGAAATCGAAGGGATGAGCTATGAAGAAATAGCCGTGGTAATGGATTGCCCAGTCGGGACGGTGCGTTCACGTATTTTCCGTGCCCGTGAAGCAATTGATAACAAATTAAACCCATTAATAGGCGAGTCTTAATATGACAAAAGCACACGTTAACAAGTTGGATAATCAAGACTTATCCGCATTACTTGACGGCGAGCAACTCTTAACAAATGAAGAAATTGCTGCGCAAGATACTACAACCTTAGGGCGTTATGCGTTAATAGGTGATGTAATGCGTGCTGAGTTAGAAGACGCTTTTGTGCTCGATATTAGCGACAGTGTTGCTAAAGCATTAGAAAGTGAACCTGTTTATGCTGATTTTAGTCAAAAGCAAGATACGCAAGTTGCTGCCACTGGCACTGACAATGTTATTGCTTTTAATTGGCGTAAACCAGTTGCACAACTTGCCATTGCAGCAAGTGTAGCTATGTTTGCAATTGTTGGGGTGCAAACGTTACCTCAAGGTGAGGACTTACCTGCTAACGAAATTCCAATATTGCAAAGCACACCTTTAACGGGGGTTGCTTCTCCAGTGAGCTATTCGTCAGAGCCAGCCCTTGAAAATGCAGAGCAGGGCTTACGTGAATTACAGCAACAACGTATTGGTGCACTAGTTTTAGAGCATCAACGTCAAGCACGCGTTGCATATTCACTTGAAAAGGCTCACACTAAGGGGCAAGCTGAAGAGGAAAAAAACTAATTAAATGAAAGTAATTACTTTTATCTTGTCGTTGGTAATACTGGTCCCCGCCTATGCCAGCGACGAACCCCCTGCAAAAGAGCTTTTGCTTAATATGGCTGAAGCCGTTCACAACCGTAACTTTGATGCGTCTTTTGTGGTTGTAAAAGGCAAGTCAATGGAACCGTATCGTTGGTTACATGCTAAGCAAAATGAGACTGAATTAGAGCACTTAAGTTTACTTAACGGTGCTGGACTCGAAATGGTCCGAATCGATGATCAAGTAACGTACTTTGAACCGCAGTCAGCGCCTTATTCAATCGCGACAGATTCAATTGCAGGTCCAATTCCTGAAGTGCTTTTTAAAGATATTGAACGTTTGAGTAAAGAATATGACTTTGTACTTGGCGGTAAAGGGCGCATAGCAGGACGAGCAGCACAACTAGTGCGCATTGAGTCAAAAGATGAATTTAAGTTTAACTATTGGCTTTGGATTGATGCTGAGTCGTCATTACTTTTAAAATCAGCCTATGTAAATCAAGACGGTGAGATGCTGGAGCAGCTACAGTTAACGCATATAAGCGTTACCGAAGAGCCCGCGCCATTATTGCTTGAAATGCTTAATCGTGATTTCCCGACTCCCTTACCAAGTAATGCTGTTGCGCAAGAGCAACCCAATGTTGCGAGTAATAATTGGCAAATAGGTTGGTTACCAGATGGCTTTAGCTTATTAAAATCTGATAGACATAAACTTGACCTAAATAATGAATTAACCGACTACTATTTATACTCAGATGGCTTTGTTGAAGTATCTGTATTTGTACAGCGCCCGTTACCAGGACGCAGGCCTAGTGGCTCTTTATCATCTGGGGCTACTACGATTTATGTGCATAATGCAGGTAGTTTTGATGTGTCAGTGGTGGGTAATATCCCCGCTATGACAGCAAAGGCAATTGCAGAATCAGTCGCACGGCCACTTTAAAATCTCATGATTGAACAAACGCTTACCGTGGTGTCTATTACAGGCGCCACTGCTCATTTAGAAGCCCAACAAAAAAAGGCCTGCGAAGGCTGTAATGGACGTTGCGGTTCGCAAGTTTTTGGGAAACTTTTCGGCACAGCAAAGAAAACCTTTCCTTACCAATTTGACACTCCTGTGCAGGTTGGGCAAAAAATAACCTTAGCTTTAGATGACAGTCATATGGTTAAACATGCATTTGCCGTGTATATGTTACCTTTGTTATTAAGTATGTTATTTGCTTTGCTTGCTAGTGAATTATTTAAAGCCGCGGAATGGATACAAATAATTGCCGCTATAACCGGTGGTATTACTGGCTTTGGGATTGCTAAAAGTCGGGTCAAAAGTCTAAAACACGATATAAAAGTAATAAAAATTCACCCAATTAGCCTCCCTTTAACTCAAATAGATGGTGATTGAAGCCAATTAAATGTAAAATTGCGGCTTTATACACTTAGTCCTTTAAAATAGAAGTTTAGAATCCAGTTTATGAAGCATATCCGTAATTTTTCGATCATCGCCCATATTGACCACGGTAAATCGACCCTTTCTGATCGTTTGATCCAAGTTTGTGGTGGCCTAACCGACCGTGAAATGCAAAAGCAAGTATTGGATTCAATGGACATTGAGCGTGAACGTGGTATTACCATTAAAGCGCAAAGTGTTACCCTAAATTATAAAGCCAATGATGGTGAGACCTATCAGTTAAACTTTATCGATACACCAGGACACGTTGACTTCACTTATGAAGTATCGCGTTCACTTGCAGCTTGTGAAGGTGCATTACTGGTTGTTGATGCAGGGCAAGGTGTAGAGGCGCAAACATTAGCAAATTGCTACACTGCGATAGAGATGGACTTAGAAGTTATTCCGGTGCTCAATAAAATTGATTTACCGCAAGCTGATCCACTACGTGTAGCTGAAGAAATTGAAGATATTATTGGTATTGATGCTTTAGATGCAGTGCAATGTAGTGCTAAAACAGGCGTTGGTATTGCCGAAGTGTTAGAAATGATTGTAAAGGATGTCCCGCCACCAGAAGGCGACAAGGATGCACCATTACAAGCATTGATCATCGATTCATGGTTTGACCCATACCAAGGTGTTGTATCACTTGTTCGTATTAAGCATGGTGAGTTACGCGCTGGCGACAAAATAAAGATTATGTCGAATGAGCAAGTACATATTGCCGATCATGTGGGTATATTTACACCAAAACAAACAAATACAGGTGTACTTAAAACCGGTGAAGTTGGCTTTGTTATTGCGGGTATTAAAGAGATTCATGGTGCACCAGTAGGTGACACAATTACACACCAGAAAAATGCTGCACCTGCACGTTTACCCGGTTTTCAGAAGATTAAACCGCAAGTTTACGCGGGCATGTTCCCAATTGCATCTGATGAATATGAATCGTTCCGTGATGCGCTTAACAAGTTAAGTCTAAACGATGCGTCATTGTTCTTTGAACCTGAAAACTCAACAGCACTTGGCTTTGGTTTTCGCTGTGGCTTCTTAGGCATGTTGCATATGGAAATTATTCAAGAGCGTTTAGAACGCGAATACGATATTGACCTTATCACTACTGCACCAACGGTAATTTATGAAGTGGTAACCAAAGAGGGTACTAAGCAGATAGATAACCCGTCTGACTTACCGCCAGTAAATGATATTTTAGAAATTCGTGAGCCAGTTGTTGAAGCAAATATTCTTGTGCCGCAAGAGTATTTAGGTAGTGTGATCACCTTATGTATCGAAAAACGTGGTATGCAAACAAAAATGAGCTATCACGGTAAGCAGGTTGCAGTGACATATGAGCTACCAATGGCTGAAGTGGTGATGGACTTTTTTGATAAATTAAAATCAACTAGTCGTGGTTTTTGCTTCGCTTGATTATAACTTTAAACACTTCCAAGTGTCTGACATGGTACGTGTAGATATCTTAATCAATGGCGACAGAGTTGATGCCCTTGCTATAATTGTACACAGAGAAAGTGCGCAATCACGGGGTCGTCAATTAGCCGATGCACTTAAAGAGCTTATTCCTCGCCAGATGTTTGATATTGCAATTCAAGCTGCAATTGGTCAGCATGTTATTGCCCGTACGACAGTTAAGCAATTACGTAAAAATGTAATCGCGAAATGTTATGGTGGTGATGTAAGCCGTAAGAAGAAACTTCTTCAGAAACAAAAAGACGGTAAAAAGCGAATGAAGCAACTAGGTAATGTTGAAGTACCACAAGATGCGTTCTTAGCTATTCTTAAAGTTGGTAAATAAGTTTCAAACCCAAGTTAGTAAGATAAAGGAATGAATGAATGGCAGGTTATTTTTCAATATTTTTAGTGCTATTAACTTTAGGTTCGGGCTTAATCTGGTTAATTGATCATTTTATGTTTGCACCTAAAAGACAAGAGCGCTTAGCCTTGGCTACGAGTTCTGCTGGTGGTGAATTAGATGAAGAAACTGCATCGTTGATTGCACCTGAGCCTACAATTACTGAAACGGCAAAGTCTATTTTTCCGATGATTGCAGCGATTACGATTTTTCGCTCGTTCGTATTTGAACCGTTTCAAATCCCGTCAGGCTCTATGATGCCAACCTTATTAGTTGGCGACTTTATCCTAGTACAAAAATACTCATACGGGGTAAAAGACCCGGTATGGCGTACGCAACTGATAGATGTTGCTGAACCTGAACGTGGTGATATTGTGGTGTTTAAATATCCGCTTGATGAGCGTGTGGATTACATTAAACGTGCTATTGGTCTACCAGGTGATAAAATAGTATACCGTAATAAACGCTTATACATTCAGCCTAACTGTGAGCAAGGACAAACTCAGCAAGGTGATTTATTGTGTAATGAGTTTAATAAGATTGATATGGAAATCATCAATCGTGACGAATTTAAGCAAGGCTCTATGGATTTAGTACGTTTAAATGAGAATTTAACAACACTAAACCATGATATTTTAATCAACCCAGAAGCGCTTGAAATGAAAGGGCGCTACTATCAACAACCGGGTACACGTTCTGATGAATGGGTAGTACCGGCTGATCATTATTTTATGATGGGTGATAACCGCGATAATAGCCAAGATAGTCGTGTGTGGGGCTTTGTACCAAAAGAAAACTTGGTGGGTAAAGCCGTCTTTATATGGATGAGTTTTGAATTTGATAATGGCCCAGATGACATTTTACCAGGCTGGGTTCCAACTGGAGTTCGTTTTGAACGCCTAGGTAATATTCAGTAACAATGAAAAAAAATGTAACAGAGTTATATAAAAAAATAGGGTATACATTTACTGATCAAGGTTTACTTGAGCAGGCGATGACCCACCGCAGCCATAAAGGCCAGCATAATGAACGTTTAGAGTTTTTAGGTGACTCGATTCTAAGCTTCGTCATTGCCAATGCACTTTATAGCAAATTTCCAAAAGCCCGTGAAGGTGACTTAAGCCGTATGCGCTCTACTTTAGTGCGTGGGCAAACTCTGGCTGAGTTTGGCCTTGAATTTGGTTTAGGTGACTATTTACGTTTGGGTCCAGGTGAGCTTAAAAGTGGTGGTTTTAGACGCGAGTCTACACTTGCAGATGCCGTAGAAGCGATTATTGGTGCTGTATTCTTAGACTCCGGTATCGATGTATGTGGTGAGCTAATTTTACAATGGTATGAAGCGCGTCTTGATGCGATTTCTCCAGGTTTAAATCAAAAAGATCCTAAAACCTTACTACAAGAGTACCTTCAAGCCCGTAAATTATCACTGCCAGGCTATACGGTAGTAGATACGAAAGGCCAAGCACACAATCAAACATTCACGGTTGAATGTATTGTTGAAGGTATGGATAGCATTATCTCAGTAGGTAGCTCACGTCGTAAAGCCGAGCAAAAAGCCGCTGAAAAAGCATTGAAGATACTCAAAAATGAATCTTGATACACTGATCCAACCACATGAAGGTGAGCTAGATACCTTTTTGTGGCATGATAGCCATTGTTGGCCGTCCTAACGTTGGTAAATCAACCTTACTTAATGAAATCATTGAGCAAAAAGTAAGTATTACTTCGCGTAAGCCGCAAACAACACGTCACCGTATTATGGGGATTCATACACAAGGCCAGCATCAAGCTGTTTATGTAGATACACCCGGATTGCACGTTGAGGAAAAGCGGGCCATTAACCGTTTAATGAACCGCGCAGCATCAAGCTCGATTGGTGATGTTGAGCTCATTATTTTTGTGGTTGAAGGCACTCATTGGAATGCTGATGATGAGATGGTTCTTAACAAAGTTAGCCAAAGTGGCAAGCCAGTATTATTAGTCATTAATAAAATTGACCAAGTTAAAGATCGTGACTTAGTACTTCCGCATATGAAGTGGCTGGGCGACAAGTTTGATTTTGTCGGTATTATGCCAGTGTCAGCGACACAGGGTAAAAATATTAACTTAATCAAAGATGAAGTAACGAAACGCCTTCCACCGTGTGAATTTTATTTTCCTGATGATTATGTTACAGACCGTTCTATGCGTTTTATGGCAGCTGAAGTTATTCGTGAAAAGCTGATGCGCTTTATGGGTGAGGAGCTACCTTACTCAGTGACTGTTGAAATAGAGCAGTTTAAGTGGCAAGACAATGGTGTTTGGCATATCAATGGCCTGATTTTGGTTGAGCGCGAAACACAAAAACGGATGGTTATAGGTAACAAAGGCGAAAAGCTAAAAGTTATTGGCCGTGAAGCACGCAAAGATCTTGAAGAAATGCTTGATAACAAAGTGTTCTTAGAGCTTTGGGTAAAAGTAAAATCGGGTTGGGCTGATGATGAACGAGCCCTGCGCAGTTTAGGCTATGGTGAAGATTAACTTCTGCTTAAATTAACCTATGGATAGCGACTTCTACACAGCATATTTGTTACACCGACGTCCTTATAGCGACTCACAAGTAATGCTTGATATGCTAGTAGAGGGCGTTGGCCAATTGCGAATGTTAGCCCGTATTAGTGGCCGACATGCAACAAAGCATAAAGCACAATTACAACCCTTCCAAACCTTACTAGTAAATTACACTGGTAAACATGATTTAAAATATATTCAACGCTTTGAATTACATGGTTCGCAATCACCACTTGTAGGTGATCAGCTTTACTGTGGCTTTTATTTAAATGAACTTACTAATCGCATTGTGCCAATTAATGAGCCAATTGATCATGCTTATCAGCTATATAAAACTCACCTTACGCAACTAAACCAGCATCCAAACTTACAAGCCGTGTTGCGCTCTTATGAGTTTCAGTTACTAGAGTTGCTCGGCTATGGTGTTGACTTTACTTTTGATGCGGCGGGCGATCCAATTGATGCGGCGCACACGTATAGTTACTTTGCTGAATATGGCTTTGTGATTCAGGATTTAAAAGGGGATGGGTTTACGGGAGCTCAGTTAAATGCAATTGCAGATCATGACTTTAGTGCGCCTGATGTGCTATATATGGCGAAACAATTAAGCCGTCATTTAATGAAGCCATTGCTTGGTAAAAAACCATTAAAAAGCCGCGAGCTTTTTATTAAATAATTTATATAGGTAAAAAATGAAAGACATTCTGTTAGGTATCAACGTTGATCATATCGCAACTCTACGCCAAGCACGCGGCACAAACTACCCGGATCCAGCTCATGCAGCAAGTGTAGCGGAACATGCTGGTGCTGATGGTATAACAATCCACTTGCGTGAAGATCGTCGTCATATTCAAGACCGCGATGTTTATGTTATGGCGAAAACGATTCAAACCCGTATGAACTTAGAAATTGCAGTGACCGATGAAATGCTGGATATTGCATTAGATGTAAAACCTGAATATGTATGTTTAGTACCAGAAAAACGTGAAGAGCTCACAACAGAAGGTGGTTTAGATGTTGCTGGTAATCTAGACAAAATTAAAGCTGCCACTGCTAAACTCGCTGCTGCTGGTATAAAAGTCTCATTATTTATTGATGCAGATAAAGCGCAGCTAGATGCGGCTAAAGCATGTAATGCCCCTTATGTAGAAATACACACAGGTGCTTACGCCGATGCAGAAAATGACACTGATATACAAAAGAACTTGAGCATATTCGCCAAGGTGTGGAATACGCGGCGGGCTTAGGATTAACGGTAAACGCAGGGCATGGCCTACATTATCATAACGTCAAACCAATCGCTGCGATGGAGGACATTTACGAGCTTAACATTGGTCATGCCATAATCGCTCGTGCTGCTATTGATGGCCTTGATAAAGCCGTACGTGATATGAAACGTTTAATGCTTGAAGCAAGAGCTTAAAGCGGCGAATTCTTAAAAACAAAAAACGACTCAGGTGAGTCGTTTTTGTTAACTATTAATTATGGATTAACAGTTAGTTTCTTCAGCGTTTACGCCTTCTTTAACTTCTTCACAGGCGTCTTCAACACCATTTTGTACGTCTGTTACTGCTTCATCAATACGTTCACCAGCTTCTTCTGCATGATTGTCTTCACAACCCATGATAAAAAAACTTGCAAATAGTGCGATAACGGCTGTTTTAACTGTTGTAGATTTCATAATGTAATTCCTTGTAAGTAATGTATGTATTAGTGTTTAAATTAATTTCTTGTTAAGGGGTTTTGCCTCGAAGCGCACCTGAAACGAGTGAAATAACTAATAATACTAAAAAGATAAAAAATATAATTTTGGCAATTCCTGCTGCGGCACCTGCGATACCACCAAAACCTAACACTGCAGCAATAAGTGCAATAACTAAAAATGTAATTGTCCAGCGTAACATTGTTGTCTCCTTGGTTTGTTAATTTGTTCAGTATAGTTGATGCCAGTTATGTGCCATTGTTAAAAGTACTTTAAAATCAATGTTTAACATATTTATTGAAAAGGTAGACAAGTGGATTATAAGTAATATTTACTTTATTACGTGTAACTTATTCTTAAAACAAAAAATAACGTGTTATTAAACGCCTCTCTTGGTAAGACCAATTTAACATGGCGGGGTGTTTCCTCTTGAATTTCGTGCATATTCAAACTGCTACTATGATTTTTTAATCAATAGTGCGCAGGATAGTTATAACTTTTAACTATATTCATTATTTATATTGTCTATATCTCAGAAAATAATAGCAAAATGTATGGTGTTAACTTTAATGCAGATATGTTAGCTTAATATTAATTGGTTTTACCAATTTACAAAGTGTTGGACTTGATCTATTTCTTTGATATGATTGGTGCATAATTATTTATATAAAGTGATTTTTTACCTATTCAGGTGGTAAATTAAAACGATAAATTTAGTAATCAAGGGGAGCAGCATGGACATAGCACAACTACTTGCTACAGCAGCAAATTTAATGGTCACTGGAATGGTGGGCGTTTTCGTATTCTTATCGCTGTTAATTTCAGCAATTATTTTTATGTCTAAAGTAATGAGCCGTTTTGAAGAGCCTATGGTTGAGGCTGCTCGTACACCATCTATTAAAGCCCAAGGTGTGCCAAGTGCACACATTGCTGCTATCAGTGCTGCAATCGCTCAGTACAAAAACAAACAAAAATCATAAGGGGTGACTCATGGCTAAATTAAAATTAACAGAGCTAGTGCTCAGAGACGCACATCAATCTTTATTAGCAACACGTATGCGTTTAGACGATATGCTACCAATTGCTGAAAAACTAGATAATGCGGGTTATTGGTCTATTGAATCATGGGGTGGGGCAACGTTTGATTCGTGTATTCGTTACTTAGGTGAAGATCCATGGGAGCGCATCCGTGCGCTTAAAAAAAGCAATGCCAAACACGAAGCAACAAATGCTACTTCGTGGGCAAAACCTTTTAGGTTACCGCCATTATGCTGATGACGTTGTGGAAAAATTTGTTGAACGTGCCCATAAAAATGGTGTTGATGTATTTCGTATTTTTGATGCGATGAATGATGTGCGAAACCTTGAAACTGCAATTAAAGCTGCTGTGAAGGTGGGGGCTCATGCACAAGGCACGATTTCATATACTGTCAGCCCAGTGCATACACTTGATATGTGGCTTACTTTAGCCAAGCAATTAGAAGATTTAGGCTGTCACTCAATTTGTATTAAGGATATGGCAGGTTTGCTTAAGCCTTATGACTGTGAGCAGTTGATCAAAGGATTAAAAGAAACTGTTTCTATTCCTATCGCTATGCAATGTCATGCAACAACAGGTTTGAGTACAGCAACTTATCAAAAAGCCATAGATGCTGGTATTGATATGCTTGATACCGCTATTTCGTCTATGAGTATGACCTACGGTCACAGCGCGACAGAAACAATAGTTTCGATTGTCGAAGGTACTGAGCGTGACACCGAGCTTGATTTAAATCAGTTAGAAGAAATCGCTGCTTATTTCCGTGATGTACGCAAAAAAGTATGCGGCATTTGAAGGGAGCTTAAAAGGTGTAGATGGCCGTATTTTGTTAGCTCAAGTGCCAGGTGGCATGCTAACTAATATGGAAAATCAGCTAAAAGAGCAAGGCGCAGCAGATAAACTGGATCAAGTTTTACTTGAGATCCCACGCGTGCGTGAAGACTTAGGTTTTTTACCATTAGTTACACCAACTTCACAAATTGTGGGTACTCAAGCAGTATTGAATGTATTGACCGGCGAAACGTTATAAAACCATCACAAAAGAGACCGCAGGTGTACTAAAAAGGCGAATATGGTTCAACACCAGCGCCAATGAATAAAGAATTACAGGAGCGTGTACTTGATGGTAGTGAGGCAATTACTTGTCGCCCTGCTGATGTACTGCAACCAGAACTTGAAACATTGCAAGCTGAACTATTAAAAGAAGCGCAAGAACAAGGGTTAGACCTTGCTGATGAGCAAATTGATGATGTATTAACATATGCATTATTCCCACAAATTGGTTTGAAATTCCTGAAAAACCGCAATAACCCAGATGCGTTTGAAGCGGTGCCAAGTGCTGAGTCAGCTAAGCAAGACAAACCTTCTTCAAGCAATAAATCTAATAACAACACAGTTAAAGCTGAACAGTACAGCGTAAAAGTTGATGGTAAAGTATATGACGTTGTCGTTGCCCAAGGCGGCGAATTAAAAGAAGTAACACTCAAAGACAGTGAATTAATTCCGCAATCTGCGTCGGTAGCATCGGGTGAAACTTTGAATGCTCCGCTTGCAGGTAACATCTTCAAGATCAAAGTGAAAGCGGGGCAAACAGTTAACGCAGGTGATGTTGTGATGATTATGGAAGCGATGAAGATGGAAACTGAAATTCGCGCTACTCACAGTGGAACTATTGCTGAACTTTTAGTTGCTGAAGGTGACTCTGTTGCCACAGGCGAAGCAATGATTGCAATGGCTTAGGAGTATAGAGGATGGAAGCGTTATTAAACCTCTGGCAAGCAACGGGTATAGCAAATTTCACTTTTCCTGCGTTAATCATGATTGCAGTAGGGTGCTTATTGTTGTACCTCGCAATTGCACGAAACTTTGAGCCACTATTACTATTACCAATAGGCTTTGGCGCTATATTAACAAATATCCCCGTGGCGGGCTTATCAGACCCCGGTGGTTTGCTCTACTACGTTTATCATATTGGTATTGATACTGGTGTATTTCCGTTATTGATCTTTATGGGGGTTGGGGCGCTGACAGACTTTAGTGCTTTAATTGCAAACCCGAGAATGATGTTACTTGGTGCGGCTGCTCAATTTGGTATTTTTGCTACCTTATTTGGGGCGATTTTACTTAACTATGTACCAGGCTTTGAGTTTTCGCTGCAGGATGCATCAGCTATCGCTATTATTGGTGGTGCTGATGGCCCAACAGCTATCTTCTTAGCATCAAAATTAGCACCAGATTTATTAGGGGCAATTGCAGTGGCTGCTTATTCGTATATGGCCTTAGTGCCAATTATTCAGCCACCAATTATGCGTGCCTTAACAACACCAGAAGAACGTAAAATTCAAATGCCACAGTTACGTACTGTATCGAAAAAGGAAAAGATTATTTTCCCTCTAATGGTATTGGGTTTAACTATGTTGTTTTTACCTGCGGCTACACCGCTAGTAGGTATGTTTTGTTTAGGTAACTTAATGCGAGAATCAGGTGTAGTTGATCGCTTAAGTAACAGTGCACAAAATGAGATTATCAATATCACCACGATTTTCTTAGGTTTAGCAGTAGGGTCAAAATTAGCCGCGGATAAGTTTTTAACTGTCGAAACACTGGGTATTTTAGCACTAGGAGCACTAGCGGTTCTCTATTGGTACAGCATCAGGTGTGTTTATGGCCAAAGGTTTGAATAAGTTCTCCAAGTCACCGATTAACCCTTTAGTTGGTGCGGCAGGTGTTTCTGCAGTACCAATGGCTGCTCGAGTCGTTAATAAAGTTGGCCTTGAGAATAATCCGCATAACTTCTTGTTGATGCATGCAATGGGGCCAAACGTAGCCGGTGTACTAGGGAGTGCCGTTGCTGCGGGGATTTTGTTAGCACTTGTAGGTTAAAATACAACAACAACAGTGCTCTTAATTTTGGGCACTGTTGAAGTAAACTTTACTTCCAACCGACTGGCGCAGTTTATACTGCGCTTTTTTTTGCCTGTTTTTAGGTATACTCAAATTTCGTTTTATTAATTACCTAAACTTAGAATCGGAACTTTGAAGGAATGATATGAATATATTCGTGATTTTAATATCCTTGTTTGTCGCTCTTGTCATTCTGGTACCACTACTTGAAAAGTATCAATCAAAGATGGGCTTAGAGGGCGCAACTAAATATGCGAAATATATTTGGCCACTAGTCATGATTTCATTGGTTGTGCAGCTGATTTATATGTTGGTGCGGTAGAGCGTTACTGTCAGGGAGCAGCGCTATAAGCTGTAAGTTTTAAGATGCTCGGCGTTAAAATAGGCTACGTAGGTTGGGTTGAGCACCGCGAAACCCAACGAGAAAACACTCTATCAAGAAAAAACCGTTGTTACTTACATAACAACGGCTTATATTTTTCCGCTGACAGCTCTTACTTAAGCGCTAACTGTAGCTCTCTGTTGCGCTCTAATTGCGCTAAGAATGTGTCTGCAATTGGCTTAAATTTCGCAAGCTCTGCGCGTGGTAATGGCTCAGATTTAGGTAGTTTAACCGTTTTAGGGTTACGGTGAACGCCGTTAACCAAAAACTCATAGTGTAAGTGTGCGCCGGTTACACGGCCTGTTGCACCTACAGTACCAATTTTTTGGCCTTGCTTAACTTTTTGACCCGTTTTTACTGCGCGTTTATTTAAGTGTAAGTATTTAGTCACGTATTGTGTGCCATGGCTTATAAATACATAATTACCGTTATACTTGCTATAGCCTGATTTAATTACTTTACCGTTACCTGATGCAACAACTGGCGTACCCGTACGTGCTGCGTAATCGATACCGCGGTGCGCTTTTACTTGCCCAGTAACAGGGTGTAAGCGGCGCGGGTTAAAGCTTGAGCTAATATATTTAAAGTTAACCGGTGCACGTAAAAATGCTTTTTTCATGCTACGGCCTTCAGGGGTATAAAAATTACCATCGCTGTGGCGAATAGCGGCATAACGCTCACCTTGATTTATAAATTCAGCGGCAATAATTTTACCTGTACCAATAAACTCGCCATCAACATAATGTGATTCATAAATTAAGCCAAACTGATCACCTTTACGAATGTCGTTAGCAAAATCCACGTCCCAACCAAAGATATCAGCAAAGTTCATAATTTGGCGTTCGCTTAAGCCTGCTGCAATACCTGAAGTCCAAAAGCTGTTGCTGATTTCACCGCCAGTTGATTTAGTTAAGGTTTCAATTTCTTTGCTGTCGATTGAGGTATCGTAATTGCCTTCCTCGTTTAAAGTCACAAATAAAGTATCTGTCTTTGAAATAACATAACGTAATTGTGCTAAAGAGCCGTCTTCGGCTGTGGCAAAGCTAAGAATTTCACCAGGGTGAATTTTAGTAAGTTTACGTGTTTCTGCATTGGTATTAAGTAATTTATGAACGGTTTGCGCGTTAAAACCTGCACGCTTAAAGATAAGTGCTAAATTGTCACCGTTCTTTACTTCAAAGTCGACTAGGTCATATTCTGGTAATTTTGCTGCGTCTTCTTGCGAATTTAATTCAGTTAATTGCTCAGCATCATCAACTTTAATTTGTAATTCGTAGCGCTTGCCAATTTCTAGTGCATCTGCACTGTTATCTTTAGAGGCGGTTGCTTTTTCAGAAGGAATAAGAGTCAGGGCAGCAATAGCAGAAACAAAACCTAGAATAAGCAATTTGTGTTTTTTTGGGAGTTTGTGCACAACGTGAACCATAACGTGCCTTTTTCTGCTGTCAAGATAATTAATCACTAATATTGCAGGATATACCTAATAAAGCGTTAATACCAGTGTTTTGTAGATTTAAACTGTGGCTAATTTACGCTAGAATCCCTAGGTTGACTGAATTTTTTGGAGTAATACATAGTGGATTTACAAACCGCTCTAGCAGAGATTAAACGCGGTGCAGAAGAAATATTAATTGAAGACGAGTTAGTTGAGAAACTAAAGTCTGGTAAAAAGCTTAAGATCAAGGCGGGTTTTGATCCAACTGCACCGGACTTACACTTAGGCCACACCGTGTTAATTAATAAAATGAAAACCTTCCAAGACTTAGGTCACGAAGTGATTTTCTTAATTGGTGATTTCACCGGCATGATTGGTGATCCAACTGGCAAAAATGTAACGCGTAAGCCACTTACTCGTGATGACGTGTTAGCAAATGCTGAAACGTATAAAGAACAAGTGTTTAAAATTTTAGACCCTGCAAAGACCACAGTTGCGTTTAACTCATCTTGGATGGAAAACCTAGGCGCTGCAGGTATGATCAAATTAGCTGCAAGGCAGACTGTTGCACGGATGCTTGAGCGTGATGACTTTAAAAAGCGTTATGCAAGTGGCCAATCGATTGCAATTCACGAATTTTTATACCCATTAGTACAAGGCTGGGATTCAGTTGCGCTAGAAGCTGATGTTGAATTAGGTGGGACTGATCAGCGTTTTAATCTGCTTATGGGCCGAGAGCTGCAAAAAGATGAAGGTCAAAAGCCGCAAACAGTACTGATGATGCCTCTACTAGAAGGCACTGACGGCGTACAAAAAATGTCTAAGTCGTTAGGCAACTATATTGGTATTACAGATGCGCCAAATGACATGTTTGGTAAAGTGATGTCAATTAGTGATGAATTAATGTGGCGCTATTATGACTTGCTAAGTAGCTTATCAATTGAAGAAATAGCTGCACTAAAAGAAAAAGTCGCGCAGGGCACAAACCCTCGTGATATCAAAATTGATTTAGCAAAAGAGCTGATCGCTCGTTTTCATAGTGACGATGCTGCACAAGGTGCACATGAAGATTTCATCAAACGTTTTCAAAAGAATGCATTACCTGATGATATCCCAGATGTAACAGTGACCATTGATGAAGATACTGTATTTGTAACGAATATGCTTAAAGAAGCAGGACTCGTTGCCAGCACGTCAGAAGCTATGCGTATGATCAAACAAGGTGCAGTAAAAATTAACGGTGAAGAGAAAGTAACCGATTCTAAGCTGGAAATAGCAAAAGGCAGTACGGCTATTTACCAAGTAGGTAAACGTAAATTTGCGAACATTACCGTTGCTTAATTAGCTAAGAATGAAAATTCAGTAATAATATAGCCAAATCATCTAGGTGGTTTGGCTATCCACAAACCAGCTTCGGCTGGTTTTTTATATCGTTTTTATAATCTCAACACCAAAGATCACTAACAACCAAAACCCGCGAGCCTGATTAAACCGATTTACCAGCACTGCTATATCTTCAGCTTTAGGTAGCCTGTCAGTACCTATACGCATTTTGTTAAAGCGCTGAGCTTGATACATTGCAGGTCCACCAAGTTGCACACCGACCGAAGCCGAGCATGCGCTTAGCAACCAACCTGAATTACCTTGATAAAAGTGCCGGCCGTAATGTTTTATGTAATGAATACTTTGCTTTGTCGCTTTGCTCATAGCGATTGTTAGAGTAAGCATGCGGATTGGTAGCCACTCGATAATAAATAAAAGTCCTGCAATAGGTTTTAAAAAAGTATTGTTGGGGGAAGGTCGCTGCGCCAAGCTTGATGCATTAGGCTTAATAAATGATAACTTAAGGTCACCATAGCACCAAATACTAAATATATAAAAATGACTGTGAAATAATGGCGAGCAACTCTTAATGCAAATGTTTCCATCGCAGCTTTACATATTCCTGCACTTGAAAGCTTACTCACATCGCGTGCTACTAGTGGGCTAAGTAAATCGCGCGCGGTGGCTTTTTGATTTTGTTTAACTAAACGAGCAATACGTAACGCTTTTTTTTGTATATTTTGCCATTGCAAGCATATGTATAAAATTAAACCGGCGAGTAGCTCAGGATAATAAGCAAATTCTAGCAGCAATACCGTAATAGTCATGATTACAAGAATCACTAAGCTGAAACATAATGTTGATGATAAGTAGTGATAGCTTTTAGGTTCTTTTTCACGGTATATCCGTTTACCTAACGGACGAAATACCGCCGTGAAAAATGTATTTGGATGATACCAGCTGCTTAAAGGTAAAAAGCGCTCAACCAGGAGCGCTAACAAAAACACAATAAAGTCCAAATGTTGTTGAACTAGATTGGGTAACACCTTATAAACTAACCGTTGTTAGTTTTTCAAGCAAAGCAACAACCATCTTAGATGAATTGATTGATGCCGTTTCTAAGTATTCTTCAAACGATTGTGGCGATTCTTTACCTGCAATGTCAGACATAGAGCGAATAACCACAAAAGGGGTTTCTAAGCTATGACATACTTGAGCAATCGCAGCACCTTCCATCTCTACTGCAAGCATAGTTGGAAAATCAGCACGCGCTTTATTGATACGTACAGGGTCACACATAAATGAATCGCCAGTACAAATTAAACCAATTAAGGTTTTAACGTCACTGATTTGAGCAATACTTTGCTCAGCCGCTTCAACTAGTTTTGGGTGCGCTGTAAAACCTGCAGGCATTTGTGGAACTTGGCCAATTTCATAGCCAAAAGCAGTCACATCAACATCATGGTGGCGTACTTGTGATGAAATGACCACATCGCCCACGCTAAGTGATGGATCAAAACCACCGGCAGAGCCTGTATTGATCACGCAATCGGGGTTAAAGTTATCAATCAATAATGTTGTTGCTATGGCTGATGCTACTTTACCAATACCTGATTGAACCAAAGTAACAGTGTTGCCAGCTAATTCACCCGTATAAAAGGTAAAGCCTGCTTTTGTTAAAGTTTGTGGGTTTTGCATAGCTTCACGCAAAATTTTAACTTCTGGCTCCATTGCGCCAATAATACCAACATTCATAATTTTTGATTCCTCGAATTGAATAGATAAGATTATACGTGAAGTTAGTAATAAAAAACAAAAATGCGAGCCTAAACTCGCATTTTTAAATATGATTTATTTACTGCGGTTATATTTCTGCTAAAGCGGTTGAATGTGCTTTTGCTTGTGAAGGGGATAGTACAGCAGGTTTGGTTACTCTATTACGAGTAGGACGCGCAGCTTGAGCTGCGGGTTTACCAAGTTTAAACATAATTGCATCACGGACTTCACTAGGGCGGTAGCCAGATTTTACTTTCATTCGAATATGAGGAATGCCAGCGGCTTCTAATGCGCCATTAACGAACCAGTCACGTTGTGCCTTGTGACCATCTTTATTTGCGTTGTTGACTAAGTCTACAGCGGCAACAATCGATAGCTTCTCTTTATCAATCAACACAAAATCAAGCTGCTTATTTTTTGCTTTGGCAATTGCAGCACGTTTAGCTTTAACCGATAGGCCTTTTTTACAATCAATAATATCGATTAGTTTCACACGACTAACGATTTTATATTGATCGCCTACAGCGCGCTCGAGTAAGTTTAAAAACGCACTTTCTACTTGAGTAAAAACACTTTGCTTTCGGGTGAAGGGATAAGGATTGCCGCCATCATCGGTAAATTTCGATGCAACAACAGAGGCCCCAACAACTAGCACTAAAATTGATAATAAAGCGAATTCCATACGGTAACTCCACAACAACAAATTGACACTTTGCTAGTTATAAGCAATTTATGTGCCCAGTTGGTGTGAAGTTGTATGTTAATTTTAAGGTTGATAACCGCCTGCAATACCTTTAACCGCAATAGCCACTGCATCGTGTGCGTGCAAAGATTCATAATGGTTTATTTGTAGCCAGTAATCGGCGTATTGGGCATGCTCTAGTACTGCTTTTATCTTACGTGCAGCATCTTCGCAAAACATTAAATTTTGCCCATTTAAACGAGCAAACTCTTGTTCATCTTCACGCTTAACGGCCGCTTGTACTGGGGTTTTTAGCTCAGTTTCAAGGGTATCAATCAAACTTAAGATATCAAACTCAGTAATGTTGTTATCAAGTTTAATTTTCACGTTTGCGATTGAACGCTGTGAATGCGGAGTTGCCACAATACCATCAGTACTGCCTAACCAAGCGACTACGTCTTCTTGGTTAATTGTTTGTTGGTCAAACTTCTCTACAAACGCGTTCTGTATTAGTTGGCGTGCTAAAGCGGCAGAGCAAGGACAAGTTGATGAGTAAGTTACATCTAAACTAAGCTCAAAGCTAAGTTGCCCGCGGTCAATTTTTGCCTCTAGTAGAATAGGGTAGCTTTTCCAGCCTACTTTATCGCTAAGCAATGATTTTCTGCGCAGTGGTAGCTCAAATTTGAATTCTATTTTAGCTTGATCACTTAGGCCTTCGTGACTAGATATAAATGTATCGAGGGCTTGAGCAATAGTTTGTGGGTTAACATGCTGCTCAGTAGAAAGTGTATCGAGTGCCAAAAACAAGCGCGACATATGAATGCCTTTTGCATCTTCTTTATGTAGATTTACAAAAGCGCGCGCTTTGGCATTTACATTTACAGGTGCAAGGCCACGAGATTCAAAAATAAATGGCAGCTCAATATCGGCCATACCAACCCAGTCTAATTTACCGGTTTGTAAGGCGGGAGCCGTATCTGCTATATCGGGCATATTGCTTTGCATGAAAAATCTCGTTATTGGCAATTGTAAAGCGCGGTATTTTACACGAAATAATTGAAAAATACGTAGTAGATGAAAATTTTATGTTTTCGTCGCGGAAGATGAAAATTGCTAATGTAAAAATGCTAAAATAGCCGTGCAAGAAAATGGGCCTAGCCATCTTTTTAACATGCTGAAAATCTTAATGATTAAAATAGCGAATGGATTTACAATTTTATAGCGTATTAGAGCAGTGTTATTTAGTTTATTTAATACCAAGATTGGGTATAGGCATTTTCATTTTGAAGCTGTGGCGCTAGCTTTTTTATATACTTATAACACTAGATTGAAGCATTGCTTAGTCTATTGATGTTAAAACCCATAGTCATGAGACAAGTTTATATATGATCGATTCTTCTTTGAGCCCTTGGGCTCGAATGCTTTCAAGTTTAATCACACGGTTTGGTGAGTTCAAAACGGCAGCGATTTGCTATGTGTTGCTGTTAGTTGTGTCATTGATATTAGCATGCATGTTTTATTATGTTGCAGTTGGCCATGTAGTGATTGTAGATGTACTTGCAATGTTATTTTTCACTGCTGTCGTATCACCTATTATGATTAGTGTGATTATAAACTCGATTCGTCAACTCGATGCCTCATACGCATACCTTGATAGCGCAACTAAACAAGAGAAGCTATTAAACCAAACGTTAAAAGATAATATCTCTCGGCTAAACGTTGAAATAGACGAACGTAAAATGGCTTTTCATGCCAAGCACCGCGCAATTGAAGAGCTTAGACGCGAAATAGCAGAGCGTAAGAAAACTCAGCAAGAGCTTGCCCAACAGGGAATGCTATTACGTTCTATTGTCGATTCATCTCCTGATTTATTTTATTACCGTGACAACAATGGGGTTTTCGCCGGGTGTAATAAAATGTTTGAAAAAGTTATTGGCAAACCGGCAACTGAATTAATTGGCAAAACCGCTGAGCAAATATACCCGCAACCTTATTTACCTGAGGTTCTTAGAACAGACAATAAAGTGGAAGAGACTCACCAAGCACTCACCCTTGATGTTGAGTACCCGGTTGATAGTGAAAATCGCTGGTTTGAAATGCGTAAATTACCTTTTATTAACGATGAAGGGGAATACATAGGCTTGCTTGCTTTTGGCCGTGATATAACGAGTCGTAAAGAAGCTGCACAAGCCCTTGAAACCGCATATAAAGACAAGGGTAAATTTATTGCCACTTTAAGCCATGAGCTAAGAACGCCACTTAACGGTATTGTTGGCTTAACACGCATGTTACTCGACACTGAACTTGATAAACAGCAACGTAGCTGGTGTAGCACGGTTTTTTCAAGCGCCGAAACTTTGGGTAATATTTTCAACGATATTATAGATTTAGATAAAATTGACCGGGAGCAGCTGGATATTGTCACTACACCAATAAATGTCTCTGACTTTATAAATGATGTGGTAAATTTTGCTGGCTTGATCGCAGAAGAGAAAGGGCTTGAATTTGAAATTGAGCGTAAAGGCATCTTAGATATTTATGCTTCGCTAGACCCTACTCGTTTACGCCAAGTTGTTTGGAACTTAATTAATAATGCGGTTAAGTTTACTCAGCAAGGGAGAGTAGAATTATCTTGTATTAGAGAGAACCGCGCTGACGGTACGTGGTTAGTGATGAAGGTTACCGATACTGGCCAAGGAATACCGCAAGAGCAATTACAGCGTATCTTTGATATGTACTATAAAGCGCCTGATTTAAATGGCACAAATGCTATTGGCTCAGGAATTGGTCTGGCAGTAACCAAAGCACTCGTAACGGCAATGAGTGGGAAAATTCGAGTAAGTAGTACTGAAGGCGAGGGCAGTAGTTTTGTCGTCGAGATACCATTGGCTTTATGTGTTGCGCCAACAGAACAAAGTTATGCAGGGCGCAGTTTAAACATTTTGTTAGTCGAAGATGTGCCGTTAAATGCTGAAATTGCTACTAATTTACTTGAGCAGCGTGGCCACGAAGTTATTTGGGCTGAAACCGGTGAAGATGCTTTATCGTTTGTTGAAACTGAGGATGATCTTGATTTGGTGTTATTAGATATGCAATTGCCGGATATTAACGGCGATGAAGTCGCAAGACAAATTCGTGCAGATAGCTATTTTGATAAATTACCTATAGTAGCGTTAACAGCAAATGTACGTAGCGCCGAGGAAGAGCTAGAAGGTATCTCCATCCAAGGGGCACTCGCCAAACCAATCAACACGACTAAACTAGATAAAATACTCGCAGAGTTATTTGATATTAAACAAGCTCAGCAATGTGATGAAACGCGCTTAACGGTATCTGCGCAGGATTGTTTAAATATAAATGTAGAACTACTCGATGTTGAAACTATTGAAGACTTTGTTAATTCAATGGGCATTGAGGTATTCAAGCGTAGTAGTAACTTATTTGCCAAGTTAAACCCTCAATACCAGCAAGAGTTGGCAAATACATTAGCGCAAGGTGATAGAGAAGAGTATAAGTCGGTCGCACATAAGCTTAAAGGGGCTGCAGGTTCAGTTGGTCTTAATGACGTGCAGCTGCATGCTAAAATGATGGAGCATGGGGCACTTGAGCAAAATGATGAGGAGTTACAACAATGGTTGATAGAACTTAAAGATAAAATAAATGAAGGACAACAAGCCCTTCATTTATTCTTACAGCAGTTAGAGAAGTAACTGCTGTAGGGTAACCAACAATATTATTAGCTGTCGATTTTACCGATGAATCTATAACCTTCACCGTGAATGGTGCTGATCAATTCAGAGGTGCTGTTGTCGCTTTCAAAATGTTTACGAATACGGCGAATAGTCACATCCACAGTACGGTCATTAGCACGTAGCTCACGACCCGTCATATGTTTAATTAACTGTTCACGACTAAAAATGCGACCTGGAGAATCAAGCATTAAGCGTAGTGCTCTGTACTCACCTTTAGGAAGACGTTTAGCATCGCCGTTTGGAGATGTTAAACAACGGCTATTTTCGTCAAGCTCCCAGCCATTAAACGTAATAACACCATTTGTTTCGATATTAGCTTCCTCACCGCCAAGAGCTGTACGAGAAATTAAGTTACGAGCACGAATGGTTAGTTCACGTGGATTAAAGGGCTTAGTGATATAGTCGTCCGCACCAATTTCTAGGCCTAAAATACGGTCTACATCATTATCACGACCAGTTAGGAAAATAAGCCCAACGTTACGCTTTTGACGCAACTCACGTGCTAAAATTAGCCCGTTTTTGCCTGGTAGGTTGATATCCATAACTACAAGATTCACATCATCATTATTTGTAAGCTTGTCATGCATGTCATCGCCATCTATGGCTTCAATAACTTTATAACCTTCAGCTTCAAATAAACTAACGAGGTTTAGTCGAGTTACGTCTTCATCCTCTACAATCAGAATGACTGGCGTTTGCATTATTAATTAACCTTTTCGGAATATTTTATTTACAATTAATTCGGTATTGTATTATAAAACCGAATACAGAGATTATAGGAGTATATCCATTTGTTAACAAGTAAAATCAATTTGGATAAAACTTTGAAACAGCTAATAACCGAGATTGCATTTTAAAACTACTACGCAATAACTGCTGTTTATTGATATACAGTCGGATTTTATTCCCTTCTTGGATCAAAGCGGCAATCCCGCCTTTTTCTAAAAAACTGATACTCTCACCAACTGTTAAGGTGTCTGACGAAATGGTATCGATCCAAAGTGGAATTATATCATCTTCTTCTGTTTCATCAATGTATGTGATATCACAAAAGCGAGAAAGTTCAGAAATTTGCTGTTTTTTATCTATTAAAATTATTTTGATGGCTTTATCGTTAACTCTTAATGATGGAGTGCTGTTTAAAATCGCTCCCACCCCTAGCTTTAAGTCATAAAAACAAAAGGTCATAGCGTGGTTTTCGTCAGCTTTTGCAAACTCAACAAACTTACTAATTTGATATAAAAATGCAGATTTAACCTGCTCAGGAGACTTTGCTAAAATGCTAAATGGAGCAAAAAATATTATGCTAAGTAACATCAGCTTTAATTTCATTTTATGTTGGCCTGCTCATTCGGCAGGGTGATTATAAATCGAGTCCCTGTAGTTTCTTGCTCATCGTAGTGTACATTGCCGCCTAATGCTTGTGTAACTAAGTTGTATACTAAATGCATACCCAGGCCGCTGCCTCCCTCGCCGCGTTTAGTTGTTACAAATGGGTCAAAAATTCGATTTTTAATTGTTTTATCAACGCCAATACCATTATCAAGATAATTAATAATTAAACTGCTTTCATTACGTTCTATAGTGAATTCAATTTCATTGCCGATATCATCTTTAAAACCGTGGATGACAGAGTTGCTGATAAGCTGCTGTAACACTTGTTGAAGTGGGCCTACTTTAGTTTCAAACATCAGTTCAGAAGGACAATGAATAATAACCTCTGGGGCCTTTTCTTGCATTTCAGTACGCATAGATAACAGTACATCTGAAATCAGATTTTTTACGTTTATTAACGAATTTAGTTCACCATCTTGGTTTACCGCTACTTTTTTAAAGCTAGAGACAAGCTCAGCGGCTCTGTTTAAGTTGCGGTAAATTAAATCAAGGTTTTCTATACCATCATCTATAAAGCGTTTTAACTGACTAGAGGTGAGAGTTTTGTTTTCAAATCCAGTATTAATTTCAGCAAGCTTGTCTCGTAATAAAGTGGAGCCTGTGATACCCAGACCGATGGGGGTATTCACTTCATGGGCGACACCTGCAACCATTTGACCAAGTGAAGCCATTTTTTCACTTTCAACGATTTGATTTTGATATTGATGCATGCGCTCAAGAGTATTTAATAGTTCTTGATTCGCTTCTCTAAGTGCAATTGTTCGCTGATTTACTTTTTCTTCTAGGCTTTGGTTTAGCTGTTTAATTTCGAGCTTATCATTCTTATGCCGCTCAATTTGGTTTTGCGTACGAGTAAGCATGATATTTAGGCTACTGGCGAGCATATTTATTTCTGTGATGTTCGTTTTTGGTGCGCGGGCATTGTAATTGTGATTTTTAGAAACATCTTGCAGTAACATGCTTAATTCATCAATTGGGTTTGCAATACGTTTTTGGATACGCTTAGCTACAAAATACACTAGGACTAAAACAAATAGAGTGAGTAATATATCTATCAGTATTTTTTTATTTATATAGTCGTTAAGACGCTCTAGCCCGCCACGAATATAGACATAACCTTTAATTTCTCCTTCATAGAGTATAGGCTTTATCAGTTCGACTTGATCGCCTGTAATTTTAGCTTCTTTTAACTGCTCAATACTATCTACACGAAGTGGTACAGGTGGCGTTTTTTTGCGTTAAAACTGGTAAAAACACAGCTTTATTTGAAATTTCATCAATGGAGTAGATATGTATATTCTTAACCAGTGGAATGGTTTCAAAGGACTTAAGCCGTTGCTCTTCCGTTTTTCTATCATCAAATAAAACGGTAATTTGGGCGTTAAATGCAACAATTTCAGCAAGGATAGTAAGTTTATTTATGATTAATTGTTTTTGCTCTTTAACATCAAGATAAGTTGAAATCGAAATAGACAATGATAAACAAAGAGCAGTAACAAACATCACTGCACTGATCAACGCTTTTCGAATACTCGTTTGTGGTAAAGATTTAGGCATTTTTTTGTTATAGCCTGATATTCATCATAGTGACTTCGTTTTCTAAGTCTAGCAAACGCAATGAAAAGTGACGAAGAAATATCAAATAATTGTCACTTTTTGTGTATTTACTTTAAAAACGGGGTTTATAGTTGTTTAAGTAGGACTTTATTTAGCTACTATAAACTGCAAACTTATTGTTTTTATGAACTGTTTGATACTCACCAAATTGAGACTCTAAAATAGGTGGGTATTTTAAAAAGCAATTCGCAACAATTGTCAGTTTGCCCGATTTAGTTAAGTGTTGTTTTGCATTACTTAAAAACTGCTCTGCAATCGTATAATCAGTCGCAATACCCGTATGAAATGGTGGGTTAGAAATGATTAAATCAAATTTGCCATTAATACTAGTAAGGCCGTCACTAAGCACAGCTTTACCATTTATATTATTAAGCGCTAGAGTTTGTGTTGTGGCATAAGCTGCAAGCGCACTTACATCTGAGCAAACAAAGGATAGGGCTATATTTTTAAGGCCTAGAAATGTAGCTATTAAACCTGCGCCGCAACCAAAATCGAGCACTTGGCCACTTTTAACATTTGGTGCGTTTTCTAGTAGCATTTTAGTCCCGGCATCAAGTTCACCGTGATTAAATACTCCGGGGATACTAATTGCGTTAAACTGCGTTCCTGCTACTTCAACAGTGAACTGCTTGTGATACCGGCTAATACTGAACTCAGCTAGTTGTGCAATACCAGAGAATAAATAGAGTGCGCAGTGGCGTGCACTATCAATTTTACGGCCAAATTCACAATGACTAATAAATTGTTTTTCTATCGACTTTACACCGCTTTTATTTTCGCCTACAACCAGCACGTCCGCATCCGCATGGATCGCGGCACGAATATTATCCAACGTCATTAATGCTTCAGGCTTTGATTTTGGATAATAGTAAATTACTAAATCAAATTGTTGCTCCGTTATTTCATGGCTTACGCAAACATCGATGCCGTTGATGTTTTTAGCAAATTGACCATTGGCATGGTTGTAACTAAAAGCGGTTATTTTACTGTTTGGGTTTAAACTTTTAAGTTGAGATAAAAAGCCATCTTGCACAAAATTGACTACCAAAATAGATTCAGCATTGAGTGATTCGCTATTTCGTAGTAATAATGAACTTGGGTTAGTTAATGCGCTCATAAATGGCTTTACCTTAAGAGTTGATTAATAAGTTGCTGGTTAGCTAATGCGTTCAAACATTAAATCCCAAACACCATGGCCTAAACGATGGCCGCGTTGCTCAAATTTAGTTAACGGACGTAAATCAGGGCGAGGCACATAATCGTTGCTTTGCGATTGGTTCTTATAGTGCTCAGCAGCTTGCATTACTTCAAGCATATGCTCTGCGTAGTTTTCCCAATCTGTTGCCATGTGAAAAACACCACCAAGCTTTAATTTACTGCGTAAGCTTTCAACAAATGCAGGTTGTACAATACGACGCTTATGGTGACGCTTTTTGTGCCATGGATCAGGGAAAAAAAGCTGCAACTTACTTAGGCTGCCATCAGCGATACAGTCTTTGAGTACTTCGACAGCATCATGTTCAAAAACGCGTAAATTGGTTACACCAGCTTCATCAGCATCCATTAAACATGCACCAACACCCGGGCGGTGTACTTCGATACCAATAAAGTTTAAATGCGGTGCGTTTTTAGCCATTTCAACTAATGACTTACCCATCCCAAAGCCGATTTCTAAAACAACATCATTATCATTACCAAATACTTGAGCTAAATCAAGCATACCGTTTTGGTGCTCAAGGCCCATTGTCGACCAGCATTTTTCAATTGCTGCTGCTTGTCCTTTGGTTAAACGACCTTCACGTTTAACAAAGCTACGAATTGTGCGAATATATTTACCTTCTTGCTTTGCTTGCTCAAGGTTATCGTTACTTGAATCACTCATATATTTTGGCCTGATGAAAACAACATGTTTAAAATGGTGGCGTATTATCCCTGACCGTGAGCTTGATCACAAGGCTTTATCCTTTGTGTATGTTTAGAACTTGATATTTTAACTCACTGCAATAGACTGCCCGCTATCAAGGGTCGAGTTATAAAAGTAGTTATTTTGAAGTTAAACAACACTGATGCAAACTGGTTTTCTCAGCAGGTAGTTGATTGGTATCAATTACATGGGCGTAAAACCTTACCATGGCAATTGAATAAAACACCCTATAAAGTCTGGGTGTCTGAGGTAATGCTTCAGCAAACTCAAGTTGTGACAGTTATTCCTTATTTTGAAAAGTTTATGGCAAGTTTCCCCGATATTATCGCTTTAGCGGATGCAGATGAAGATGTTGTGCTGCATCATTGGACTGGGCTGGGGTATTACGCAAGAGCACGTAATTTACATAAAACAGCCAAAATAGTACGTGATCAATACGATGGTGAATTTCCAACAAATATTGAACAAGTAATCGCATTACCAGGAATAGGCCGTTCTACTGCTGGTGCCGTCTTATCTTTGTCTCTTGGCCAACATCACCCAATTTTAGATGGTAATGTAAAGCGAGTTTTAGCTCGTTATTTTATGGTTGAAGGTTGGTACGGGGTTAAAAAAGTCGAGAATCAACTATGGCAACTAACAGAGCAACTAACTCCTAAAGGTAATGTCACTGAGTTTAATCAGGCAATGATGGATTTAGGTGCAAGCTTATGCTCTCGTAGCAGATTTGAATGTGAACCTTGCCCCCTTAACAGTCGCTGTAAAGCATTTAATAACGCAGTCGTTAAGCAGTTTCCTCATTCAAAACCTAAAAAATCAGTCCCTAAAAAAAGCTGCCATCAGTTGATCATTCAATGTGATGACCAAGTATTGATGGAAAAAAGGCCAAACTCTGGTATTTGGGGGGGTTGTTTAGCTTTTTTGAGTTTGAAAAAAAGAACAACTCGATGCTTTCCTTGCACAGCAGGGGCTGGAACTGAGTGTCACACAAGTGGAACCGTTTACTCATGTGTTCTCGCATTTTGAACTAACGATTAACCCTCATGTGCTTAAGGTTATTAAAATGCCTGATGTAGTTAATGAACGTCAGCTCGTTTGGTATCCGTTAGATCAATCGATTGAGGTCGGTTTAGCTGCACCAACTAAAAAGCTGGTTAAACAAATTAGCACAATGGTTTACACTAGAGATAAGTCTTAAACGCATATTAAGAAGAGATCAATTATGGCACGTACAGTATTTTGTCAAAAGTTACAAAAAGAAGCCGAAGGCCTTGGTTATCAACTATACCCTGGTGAGCTTGGTGAAAAGATTTTCAATAATATTTCAAAAGAAGCATGGGGTCAGTGGCAGCATAAGCAGACTATGCTAATTAATGAAAAACATCTAAACATGATGGACCCAGAGCATCGCACATTTTTTGGAAGAGCAGATGGTTGGCTTTTTATTTGAAGATAAAGAGGTCGAAATCGAAGGCTACCGTCCGCCTGAGAAGTAAATTTTTTGCAAGGCTAGTTGATAAAAGGGCGACGTTGCCCTTTTATCAACCACAAACTAGATACTATTTTCTTCTTGTTCGTCAGATTTTCTAATTTGTTCTTTCAGAAATTGCGCGACTCTAGAGTACTCGATTTCTAGAGTATCTCTTTGTTCTATTAGCTCATCACTCGATAAATTTTCTAAATTACAGTGTTCTTCAAAATCGGCGGATAATTTACTAATTTGTTCAGCTCCAATCGTTTTAGAAATTGATTTTAACTGGTGGCAGGCTTGTGCAATACCTTGATAGTCTGTAACCATAACAGCACTGTTTATTTCTTTAGTTAAGTTATTACTTTGCTCTAAGTACATTTTAAAAAAGCGTATTTGTTTAGCTTCATCGTTGTTTACGTATTTAGCTAGCATTTCTAAATTAACTGGGGCTGCAGGCCTTTCGCCGAGCTCGCCCACATAAACAGTACCTTGCTGACTTTTTTTGAGCCCACTTCTCTAAAATGGCTTCTAAAGTATTTAATTCCACAGGCTTAGTAATAAAATCATTAATACCTGCATTTAAACAGCGCTCTTTTTCGCCTTTCAGCGCATTCGCTGTGATTGCTATTATATATGGCTGTGCATTAATATCATCAAGTAATGAAGCTTCCTCTCTGATTGTTTCGACCATATCGTAGCCTGACATTTTAGGCATATGTAAATCAGTAAGAATGAGTGAATAGCGTTCTTCTCGCCATTTTTGCAAGCCTTGCTCACCGTTTTCAGCGACTTCAACGCCAAAGCCTAGCAAATGCAATTGATCGGTTAGTACTTGTTGGTTTAAGAGGTTATCTTCAACAAGTAAAATGAGTCTATTTTCCTCTCTAGCCTGTTCTACGTTTAGGTAGTTATTTAGAGTTTTAACGGGTTTCACTTGTTTAGGTTTATGAAGTCCAGCAGCTACAAGTAATGACATCATAAAGTTAGATTTGCACAATGGTGTAGCATTAAGATAAAAAATATTTTTATGGTTAATTGCTGCTTCATCTAGCTTACTTAGTACAACAACCTGTTGGTTATGATCTTCTAGAGTGTATATTAGACGACGTAGTAATGAATTCGTTTTTTCTATCGAATCAACACCATCAAGAACCCAGACAATACCAAAACTCTCTTGGTGCTGCTCTATTTCATCAAGAGTATCCGCTTGAAGTGTTTTAGCTCCCATAAACGATAGGTAACGTGATAATGTTTGCTTTCTCGTACTATTTTCGCTTATCAAAACTACAAGTTGATCTTTTAATGTATTTTTATGTGCGTACTTAATTGTTCCTTCGGTGCTAAAAGGTAATTCAACAACAAATTCACTGCCAATGCCTAAATCACTTGTAACATTAATTGTACCAAGCATGAGCTCGGTTAAACTTTTACAAATTGAAAGGCCAAGCCCCGTGCCACCATATTCTCGAGTGATAGAATTTTCAGCTTGAATAAAGGGGTTAAAAATTTCACGTAATTGTGCCTGGCTCATACCTTTTCCATTATCACTGACAATAAAACGTAGAGTGAAATGATCTGTCGTGTTTTGAGCTACTTCAACGGCTATACGAACATGGCCACGACGGTTCTCATCGGTGCTAGTGAATTTAATAGCATTACTACATAAATTGTACAGGACTTGGCGTACTCTCATGGTATCGCCAATTAAGTTTGTTGGAATATCTGGGGCAATTGCTAGCTCTAAATCGAGCTGGCGTTTTTTGGCAACCGATGATAAAACTCTGGCTACTTCTTCAATAGTGTCAGAAACTGAAAATGGGGTTGGATCTATATTGAGCCTACCAGCTTCAATTTTAGAAAAATCTAATATGTCATCTAAAATACCTAATAATGAAAACGCAGATTCACGAATAATAGTGCTTAGTCGATGCTGAGCGCCATCAAGCTCAGTTTGTCTCAATAGATCTATTGTGCCAATTACACCATTCATTGGCGTGCGTATCTCATGACTCATTGTTGCTAAAAAAGTAGTTTTAGAATCACTTGCTTGTTCAGCTCTTAGTGTTGCTTTCTCAAGCTGCATTGTACGTTTTTGAACTTCTATCTCTAACCCATTTTGCAGGCTTTGCAATTGGGACTGTGTTACTTGATTACTAACAATCGCGTTTTGTACTTGCTTGAGGAGTTTATTTATATTTATTGCAACTGCTTTCATCCCTAAATCTAACTGCTCTTTTACTTGTGATTCATAGTTAGAAGACTGACAAATTGTATCGATTTCTGAAGCGAGGTAGTCGATATTTCTTTTTATTCTTTTGTTTATAAAAGCATTAATATAGAAGGCAAATATAAATAAGCTAAAAAATGCTAACCCTGCTAATACATAAGTAAATAGCATTGAATCTGCTATAGTTGAAGCTGAGCTATGCCTGTCTTTAATTATTAATTCTCCAATAGGTTGATCATTCAAAATTAATTGTTTATGAATAACTGTTTTATTTTGAATAAATGTGTCCAGCTTTAAAGGTTTGATAGCAGGCTTATGGCTTGAATAAATGAGTTGAGGTGCACTTAATGATGTATACCTATATAAGTAATATTCAAATTGATTATTTAGCTTTGAGCTTAAAATTAATAGTTGCTCTGCTTTGTTTTGCCCCGATTCACTAAGAGTGGTGACTAATTGTTTTTCTAAATTATTAGCTAACTCGCTTAAGTCAGTAGCGCTTTTGGCTTGAAAGTTACTAATTTGTTTTATCGGGTAGAAGTAGTAGGCGGCTAAAGCTAATGTTATTGCCACAATATTTGTAAATATAATAAGTGGTAATAAGCCCTTAACGGGCGAAGAAAATTTACTCTGCATTTATTTTCCAATTTTAATGTATTAGCTACGAACCAAACAGCAGCTTATTTACTTGGAATCAATCCTAACATTTACTGAAAATAATTCACTACGTAATGTACATATTATTGCAATACTTACTACTTTACAGAATAAGCCCTTGTAATTACCCATAAGCAATTACAAGGGCTTATTCTAAATCACTTATTTTGATGTAAAAAGCATCATTTAATATGTTTATCGTACACATTGCTGTAAAACTGTTCAAACAGTGGGGTGGGATAAAAAAAAGTTGACTTGCAGGGGCAAAACCAGTTTAATACGCCGCACGCCCAGATAGCTAAGTCAGCAGAGCTTGTTGGGAAGAGTGTTGATAATACTCTAGGTTTTAAGTAAAGCTGAATTCCCACGATAGCTCAGTCAGTAGAGTTAGTAGGAAATAAATTGAAAGTCCTATATAGTTTATAGGCAAACTGAATTTGCCTCGATAGCTCAGTCGGTAGAGCAGAGGATTGAAAATCCTCGTGTCCGTGGTTCGATTCCGCGTCGAGGCACCATTATTATAAGTAGTAATGTTTGAGTTGTATGTTAAAACGTTATTACGCGTGCCAAAGCACACGATTTAGTGTGCCGACTTAGCTCAGCTGGTAGAGCAACTGACTTGTAATCAGTAGGTCAACCGTTCGACTCGGTTAGTCGGCACCATTTATTTGATAATTTGAACAGAGCAACTGACTTGTAATCAGTAATTCATTTAAGTTATCCGTTCGACTCGGTTAGTCGGCACCATTTATTTTAGATAATTTGAACAGAGCAACTGACTTGTAATCAGTAATCATTTAAGTTATCCGTTCGACTTGATTAGTCGGCACCATTTATTTAGATTAAATGTTTTAAACATTTAATTAGCACTATTAAGTGCCTCGATAGCTCAGTCGGTAGAGCAGAGGATTGAAAATCCTCGTGTCCGTGGTTCGATTCCGCGTCGAGGCACCATTTATTTGAAAAGGCTTCGCAATAGCGAGGCTTTTTTAATTAAAAAATTTAAGTTAATCAATCTTTAAAATTGATATGTGCCATAGCACACAGTTTAGTGTGCCGACTTAGCTCAGCTGGTAGAGCAACTGACTTGTAATCAGTAGGTCAACCGTTCGACTCGGTTAGTCGGCACCATTTATTTTAGATTTATTGTTAAGTTAACAGTGAATCAGCACAGTTGTTGTGCCTCGATAGCTCAGTCGGTAGAGCAGAGGATTGAAAATCCTCGTGTCCGTGGTTCGATTCCGCGTCGAGGCACCATTTATTAAAGTTAATCAATCTTTAAAATTGATACGTGCCTAGCACACAGTTTAGTGTGCCGACTTAGCTCAGCTGGTAGAGCAACTGACTTGTAATCAGTAGGTCAACCGTTCGACTCGGTTAGTCGGCACCATTTATTTTAGATAATTTGAACAAAGCAACTGACTTGTAATCAGTAATCATTTAAGTTATCCGTTCGACTCGGTTAGTCGGCACCATTTATTTTAGATAATTTGAACAGAGCAACTGACTTGTAATCAGTAATTCATTTAAGTTATCCGTTCGACCCGGTTAGTCGGCACCATTTATTTTAGATAATTTGAACAGAGCAACTGACTTGTAATCAGTAATTCATTTAAGTTATCCGTTCGACTTGATTAGTCGGCACCATTTATTTAGTTAATAGTTGCTACTGTTAACAAGCACTGTTAAGTGCCTCGATAGCTCAGTCGGTAGAGCAGAGGATTGAAAATCCTCGTGTCCGTGGTTCGATTCCGCGTCGAGGCACCATTTATTCTAGCCTAGCGCTAATATCTGAAATGCCTTTTCCTACTAAAATATAGTTTCCCTACAAAAGTACCTAGTTTTCGTCATAACAGACGGAGGCGACTTTGCGAACGCCAGAAAGCAAAAAACCGCGATAAAGAAACTCAGATTAAGTTTGGCGACTTAAGTTTCTAACGCGGCTTTCATAAACAATTGACTAGAAAATTTAAAAATAATTTTTCATCAGGCCTAAATACAGTTGCTGATCAATGTGGCAAAAAGAAACAAGTGTTTTTTGCGCTTGAAGTATTGTCTGCTACTCAAACATTAGTTTTGGGACATATCGCATACCATCATGCAAAACACGGTAAATTTAATTCATCGGCATCAGCTGTGGCTAAGCATCTGGCTTATTCAATTAATGCAGTTAAAAACGCCCTTAAAAGCTTACTAGGGCCATTAAAAGATGAAAAAGAGCCCCACTACTGATAGAAACACCCAATAAATCGAGCTATAGCCGCACACTACATTTAAATGTAAAGCACCCGCTTGGCTATCGTTTATTGCAAAGCTTTACGCAGATGCTTAATAAACAACAATCGAGCCATACACTACGCTTATACCCTGTACAGCTTCATCTATTTGATTCAAAAAGTCGTTATGACTCACGCCATCAACACAAAATGCTTATGCTGCAAGCGTTGATCACTAGCAAGATTAAAGCAGGCAAAATCGCTAGCCGAAATAAACGCGATACTTATCAGCAAAGTATTTCACAGTTAGCCAATAAGCTAGGTTGGGCGTATATGACAGTAAAATCATTGACAGAGACTATGCTCGAGGTGGGCTTATTGTCAGTGGTTCGAGAAAAAGTACGTAAAGTCGTTAAACTTATCTTTAGTTGTACTAAACAGGTTAAAGTGAAATTGTCGAATAATCAGCACCCTAAAGTACCCATATCAGCACCAATAGAGCGTTATAGAAATCCTGTAACCTAGTTCCTTTCTTTTATTTTGACTGCCTTAAGCTGGTAGGGCTTGAGTGTGCCTATTACATTAGTAAAAACATATTTTTTACCTCAATGGTTGATTGGAACTACTAAACATTACTTGTTTTGTTGAATCCTTCTGAATTCTTCAGGTTTTTTTTCTCAGAATTATTTATGCATAATAACTTTAATTAGTGACACTTGAGTTGGAACTTTGATAAGTTCGTGCCTAGTAAAGTAAATTTAGTAAGAGCTACATTTAAATTTGTGATGGCTTTAAATAATGATAAATAAAAATAATAATCAAAAATATTGCGCAAAAATTTTAATTTCATAAGTAAGGAAGAATTAACATGCTTTTAAAAAGTGTGCAGTTAAAAGGGAGAACAATTCCTTTGGCTAAGCCAGGAGTAACCAAGGGTGCAAATGCTGTAACAGTCATAATGGGAAATAATGGTAGTGGGAAAAGCTATCTGTTTCAAAATATTTGCTTCGCTTTTATTAAGGTCAGTTATAAAAATAATTTTCGGTACGAATTAAATAATTTTTCAAATATACCAAAGAAAGAAGAGTTAGATGATATAACTTACCTAAGTAACGATATTTCATACTCAATTTCAAAGCCAGTCCATCCTTTTGTTGAAAAATATAAAGTTTCAAACGATGAAGTTGTGACTTTGGTTTCTCATTACCCATATGAAACTGTAATAAATATAAACGAAACAAACGATGGAGGAAGTAATCAACAGCTGATGGAGTACTTCCTTACTGAGGTTAAAAATCAATCTCAAAAACTTATTTGTAAAAAAAATTCTCAATTGGTTGACTTCAAAGACCTTGTTTTTCCATGTAAAATTTTGGGTATTACAGGCAGTCCATATGATAAATTTCCCTTTTTAGAGCGACGACCTCATCTAAAGCTTACTATTCCTTACGTTTATCTAGGCACTAGATCAAGTGATATTTCAGGAGCAAGACTTAAGAGAAGCTATTTAAGTAATAAGTTTGATCAGCTTGGGGCCTCATTCATAAAATTACTTCTTAAGCCTAAGCGCAAATATATTGATTTCTCGAAAGTTTTTAATTATTTGAATATATCCAATACATTTACTTTGAAGTTGATTCTATCAGAGCGTTTTCGAGTTGAGGATGTTGAAAAAAATAAAATACTAAACATGATTAGAAGTATTAAGTTTTTTTAAAGATAAAGACCATGATGAGTTTCGAAAAGAAAATGACAATGAAGCTCTGGCAGAGCAGTTAATTAATGCATTAGAGTTTGTTCTAGAGGGTAAAGAGTTAGATAATCATTTCTTTAAGCCTATAGAAATTAGTTGCGCAATAAATCTTGAAAAAGAACATGAAAATAAAACATTTTTAAGCTCCTTAGAGCTTTTAACTGAATACGATTTAATAGAACTTGATGATGTTGAATTTAAGAAACGAGATTCACAAAGTGAGTTTTTACTTTCAGAGGCAAGTTCTGGGGAGTTGAGCTTATTATTCACGATGTCATCCATAGCAGGAGAGATTGAAAATAACTCATTAATACTGATTGATGAGCCTGAGCTTAGTTTACACCCAAGGTGGCAATTGAGTTTTTTAGATCTACTTCAATCTACATTTTCTAATTATAAAAATTGTCACTTCATCATTGCTACGCACTCTCCAAATTTGATTTCCTCTATAAGTAAAAAAGATGCATTTATAGTTAATCTAGGTTCAGATATCCCAGAATTGATGTTATCTAAGGATTACCATAATAGATCAGCGGATTTTCAATTGGCAAAAGTTTTTGATGCGCCAGGCAATAATAATGAATACTTAATAAAATTAGCGATTAATATATTTTCTAAAGTAAAAGCTAATAAAAGTTTTGATGAGGAAGATCTTCAAAACTTAGACTTTATGAATGGAATAAAAGGTAGTTTACCTGAAAATGATTCTGTTATTGAGTTAATTGAAATGCTTAATGAGGTGTATCAAAAGTATGGCCGAAATTAAGAGTGAAGTTTTATTTAACAAGGCTCAAAAGCAGTTGATATCAGATGTTGTTGATAATCCTGATTTTAAGCATAGTGATTGGAACAATGATAATTTAAGCAAAGAGTTAGCTGGTTTACGCTCTTTTATTAGAAAGCATTACAGAGTTCAACAAAATAAGAGATGCGCCTATTGTAGAAAAGACATGAGTGTCGTTTCTGCTTTAAATTGTCATGTAGAACACATTGTTCCAAAGTCACTGCATGATAAATACATGTTTCTTCCTAAAAATCTGTGTGTTGTTTGTGCGGATTGTAATCAAATAAAAAAAGATAAAGAAACATTAACCTTAAATCAAGGAGGGAAAAAGCGCACACGGTACCCTAGAGCTAGTTCAGGTTTCAAGATTGTGCACCCTCACTTTGATAACTATGAAGATCACATAGATATAAGTAGAGACAATTGGTACATAGATAGAACAAGTAAAGGGCATTTTACCATTGGTGTGTGTAAGTTAAATCAACGTTCAGCAGATTATGGGATTGATGAACCTAATGAGGTTTTACAGTTGGCTGTAGAGTTGCAATCAGCCATAGCTAACGGTAATCACCAAACAGTGCAATTACTCAAAGATAGAATGATGAATCTCTTAAATTGCTAAATTAACCGCGTCACTCCCGCGTAGAAATAGGGGAGTGACGCGGTGGGCAAACCCAACCGTACCAACAGGTCTATTACTTTTGTTGAAGTTATGGGCGGGTTATCCCATTATCGGATTACTTACTTAACGAGGCCATTGGTCAGCGTATCTTTAGAACAAAGCTTTCAGCTTTGTCATTTCGAAAAGCTACAAACGAGTGTAGCCAATAGGCATTTAATTTTCAAAATAACTAAAAGTTTATTTGGCGCTCGTTCGCCTAAAATTTGCTATATTAGCGATATTTTAGGTATTAATAGCCCTTTAACGGCTATTAAAAAATAGGAGACTTGTTATCACCTAACTAACCTGTACTAAGAAAATTTTTTTGTAGCAAGTAGTTATCAGTATAAAGCTGAACCACCTATTGATTAATATTTACTGTTATTTTCTAATCTTGAAAAACTCGCAAACTCGCAAACTCGCAAACTCGCAAACTCGCAAACTCGCAAACTCGCAAACTCGCAAACTCGCAAACTCGCAAACTCGCAAACTCGCAAACTCGCAAACTCGCAAACTCGCAAACTCGCAAACTCGCAAACTCGCAAACTCGCAAACTCGCAAACTCGCAAACTCGCAAACTCGCAAACTCGCAAACTCGTGCTCTTTACAAGTGAATGCAACCCCGCAAACTTCATCCTACGCACCAGCTTTTAACCTTTCATCTTACTAATCCAGCACTTTAACGTACTGTATGCTAAGAATTTGTAATGTTATGTAAAGTCAGTTGAGCTATTCGTGCATGAGTGCTTGAATTACACTCAGTAATAGATGTATTCAGGGTTAAACATGAACTGGCAATTAAAGCCGAGTATTGTTGCACTATCTGTGTTGTTTATCGGGGCATGCGCAACACAGCCTACTCAACAAGAGCGTGTGCAGCAGCTCGAAACACTACCAAATAATTGGCAACAAGATTTAGAACAACAAATAGCGGGAACGGTCGCAAACGATTGGTTGCAGCAGCTTGAAAATCCACAAGTGTATGTACTTGTAGAGCAAGCGCTTAAGCATAACCAAGCTATTTTACAAGCGGGTTATGATGTCGCTATAAAAGAGCAGCAATTAATAGCTACAGGAGCAGCGCTTTGGCCAAGCTTAGATCTATCTGCACGTACAAGTAGAAGTAAAGATAATCGTCCCGTTAGCTACAGTAATGCCAGCTCTGCCGATTTATCACTCAGCTATGAAATTGATCTATGGGGTAAACTCTCTTTAGCTGAGCGCCAAGCAAATTTGGAGTATTTAGCGCAAAAAGCAAACTTTGAGCAGTCTCGCCAGCAATTGGTCGCTGAGGTAGTCAGTGGTTGGTTTAATGTAATAACAGCCCAACAGTTATTAGAGTTATATAAACAAAGAGAAAAAATAGCAGAGCAAAATCTTGCGATTATTGAATCTGGTTATCGCCAAGGCTTGAATGAAGCGCTTGATGTTTATTTAACTCGTAACGAATTAAATACTGAACGTTCAAATATTGCTGAGCAGCAAGCAACCTTAACAGAATCAATTCGTGTACTTGAGCGTTTAACCGGTGAATACCCTAAAGGTGCTTTAACTGTAGATGCCGATTTACCTTTACTTGACCAACCAATTCCGAAAGGTTTACCGTCAGAGCTTATTACTCGTAAACCAAGTTTAATGGCTAGTTGGTATCAATTATTAAGCACTGATGCTGGTTTAGCATATGCTCACAAACAGCGTTTTCCTAGCTTAAATTTGTCAGCGTCAATTGGTGATAGTACTGATAGGGTTAGTGATCTATTTTCGCCTTCAAGTTTAGCGTGGTCACTGGTTGGTAGCATTGCGATGCCTATTTTTGATGGTGGACGCTTAGCTGCGAATGAAGAGCAAGCTAGATTAACGGTGAAACGTCAAGAGCAAGTGTATCTTGAGTCTTTATACGATGCATTTGGTGATGTTGAAAATGCAATTACTCAAGAGCAGTCGTTGCAGCAACGCTATGAAAAAACACTCGAAGCGCAAACCAATGCTATTGCCGCAGAAAAGTTATCATTTGAACAATATCAAAGTGGTTTAGTTGATTACACCACGGTACTTGATGCTCAAGATCGCTCTTTCAGTGCACAAAACTCAGTGATCAATATCAAAAACCAATTAATATTAAATAGAATAAAGTTACATATTGCCCTTGGTGGCGATTTTTCCGAGCCTAACCAAGAGCCAGAAGAGCAATAATTATGAACAGTAAACTTCGTAAACTATTAATCCCAACTATTATAATCGCAGTTACCGCGACGTTGATTGTCGTTATTAAAGACAACCCACCTGAAACGAGACGTTTTGGCTCTGCACCTAAAGCGAATGTGACTGTTGCAGTGTCTCGCTTAGAAGCTAAGCCTTATCAAATAATGATCAACAGTTTTGGTACGGTAAAGCCAAAAACACAAAGCATGTTAGTGTCGCAAGCATCAGGGCAAATTATTAAAATTAGTGACCAATTTCGCGAAGGTGGCTTTTTTGATAAAGGTGAGGTGCTACTTGAGTTGGATGATAGAGATCACCGTGCAGAAGTTAAATCTGCTCAAGCTAACTTATTAAGTGCACAACAAGCTTTGTTAGAAGAAGAAGCGCGTGGTAACCAAGCACAAACTGATTGGCAGCGTTTAGGAAATGGTGAACAAGCCAGTTCATTAGTACTGCGTAAACCACAATTAGCAGCAGCGCAAGCTGAGGTTTTATCAGCACAAGCGCAGCTAGAAAAAGCTGAGCTTGATTTAGAACGCACTAAAATCCGAGCACCTTATGCAGGTAGAGTTTTAAGCCGCAGTGTTGATTTAGGGCAAGTGGTAAATAATAACACTGAACTTGCCTCTATTTATGCAATTGACAGTGTGGAAATCCGTCTTCCAATTAAAAATAAAGACTTACCTTTTATCGAATTACCAGAACAGTTTCGTGATGGGGTAAGTAATGAGCAAGGTTCAGCCGTTGTTTTTCGCTCCGATCTTGTTGGCGCACAACAATGGCAAGGCCAAATAGTTCGTACTGAAGGTGCTATAGATTCATCTGCTCAGCAGCTTTATGTGGTTGGGCAAATTCACGACCCATATAAAGCAACGGCAAATAACCAATATCCAATTAAAATTGGTCAATATATAACAGCGCAAATTAAAGGGGTAGAGGTTCAAAATGCAATTGTAATTCCCAATAGTGCTATTTACCAAGGCAGCTATGTATATATTGAAGAGCAAGGTATCTTAAAGCGTAAAGATATTAGCTTAAGATGGCAAAATGCCAATGATGCGATTATTGCATCCGGGCTTAGTGCGGGCGATAACTTAGTTATTACGCCGCTAGGTCAAGTAAGCTCAGGCACACAAGTAAATATTATGGGTGAACAAGCCTATCAAAGTACCCGTGGTCAAAAGCAAGGTCGAGGTGAACGCCCGAGTAAAGAACAATTAGAAGCTATGGCCAAAGAGCAAGGTATTTCAGTTAAAGAGCTAATGCAGCAGCGTCGCCAAGCTCGCGGCCAAGGAGCTGGGCAATGATAGCTTGGTTTACTAAGAACCATGTAGCCGCCAACTTACTGCTTATTAGTATTGTGTTGTCTGGGCTATTTAGTTTATCGACTCAAATTCCTTTAGAAGTCTTTCCTTCTTTTGAGGCGGATCGTATTAGCGTAAAAGTGACTTTGCGTGGTTCAACCCCGGAAGATGTTGAAAAGGGTGTGACTATTCGCATTGAAGAAGCGGTGCAAGACTTGGAAGGGATAGAGCAAATTTCAAGTAGTTCTTCTGAAGGTTCATCGTCCGTGAGTATTGAAGTTGAAACTGGTTATGATGCTCGTGATTTATTGGCTGATATAAAAAGCCGAGTTGATGCCATTAATACTTTCCCAGTGGATGCTGAAAAGCCCGTTGTTGCGCTTGATCAACGTATTCGCGAAGTAATCGCAGTGACAGTTTCGAGTGAATATGGTGAAAAAGAAACCCTTGAATATGCTGAAAAAGTACGTGATGACTTACTGCGTATTCCTTTAATTACCCAAGTTGAACTAAGCGGTGTTCGTGATTACGAAATTGCTGTAGAAGTAAGCCAAGATGTATTACGTCAATACGATTTAAGTTTGGCGGAGATTTCTTCAGCAATATCTCGCTCAAGTACTGATGTCTCTGCCGGTAACTTAAAAACTGAGGGCGGTGAGGTGCTTATTCGCTCAAAAGGCCAAGCCTACCGTAAGAATGAGTTTGCACAAATTGTTGTTAAACAACAAGCTGATGGCACTATTATTCGTTTAGGTGACATTGCCAGTATTACTGATGATTTTGAAGAAACCCCAGTTCGCACTCGTTTTAATGGTAAGCAAGCTGCATTTATCGACGTGTATCGTATTGGCCCACAAAGTGCGATTGGTGTGGCTGATGCAGTAAAAGATTACATAAATGAACAACAAGAGAGCCTACCGAAAGGCTTTCAGCTCAGTTACTGGGATGATGATTCGCAAATAGTAAAAGGGCGTATTGCCACTTTAACAACCAATGCGATTCAAGGTGGTATTTTAGTATTGGCACTACTGACGTTATTTTTACGCCCAGCCATTGCAATATGGGTGTTTGTTGGTATTCCTGTATCGTTCATGGGTGCATTTTTAGCGATGCCGTTGTTTGGTATTACGCTAAATATAATGAGCTTATTTGGCTTTATTTTAGTACTGGGGATTGTTGTTGATGATGCGATTGTCACTGGCGAAAATGTCTATACCCATTTAAAAACTGCAGAATCGGGAGAGCAAGCGGCTATTCTAGGAACCCAAGAAGTTGCTACTCCTGTCACTTTTGGTGTTTTAACAACCGTTGCTGCATTTTTACCGCTGGCATTTATTGAAGGCGGGCGTGGCGCTTTGTTTGCACAAATTCCCGTTGTGGTTATCCCGGTATTACTATTTTCGTTAATTGAATCTAAGTTTGTGTTACCAGCGCATTTAAAGTACATCAAATTGCGTAATCAAAAATCAGAGCCTTCAAAGCTTGAGCGTTTACAGCAGCGTTTTGCCGATGGTTTTGAAACAGCGATTATGAAATATTATCAGCCTGTACTTAATTTAGCACTAAAAAATAAGTTAGCTACAGTAAGCGCATTTATTGGTATATTTTTAGTGATTCTAACACTGATATCGAGCGGTTGGACTAAGTTTGTTTTCTTCCCGCGTATCCCCAGTGAGACAGTACGTGCAAACGTTACTTTCCCAGCGGGTACACCTTTTGATGTGACTAATAAATATATTGTACTTATGGCAGACAAAGCCAAAGAGTTACAAGATAAGTACCGTGATGAAGATGGCGAAAGTGTTATCTTGAATATCTTGGCAAGTACAGGTGGTCGAGGAGGCACATCAAATACTGGCTCTGTACGTTTTGAAATTACGCCGGCGGAAGAGCGCGACTCAGATATTGGCTCGCAGCAACTATCGAGTGAATGGCGAGACTTAATCGGGGTGATCCCTGGTGCTGAAACGATTACCTTTAGGGCTGAAATTGGCCGTAGCTCAGATCCAATCAATGTTCAGCTCTCTGGTAGCACAATTGAAACATTAGAAACAGTTGCTGAAAAAATTAAAGTGCGTCTAGCAACCTACCCAACGGTATTTGAAATTGCAGATAGTTTGTCAGACGGTAAAGAAGAGCTGCAAGTTGAACTGACCGACCAAGGTTTGGCGCTGGGTTTAAACCGTACAGATGTATTACAGCAAATTCGTAATTCGTTCTTTGGTTCTCAAGCGCAACGTATACAAAGGGGCCGTGACGATGTGCGAGTGATGGTTAGGCTACCATTATCTGAGCGTCGTTCAGTAGCAGATTTAACTGACATTCTGATTGATTTGCCAGATGGTGGTACAGTGCCATTATCACACGTTGCTAAGTTAGTAACAGGTGAGAGCCCATCGAGCATTCGCCGTATCGATCGCTACCGTACCTTAAATGTTACCGCTGATGTTGAGAAGAACAACACCAATATGACGGTTCTTCAAGCTGACTTGAAAGGGTATTTAGACGAGCTTGTGCAACAATACCCTGGTGTAGATTACACCTTAGAAGGTGAGGCGAAAGAGCAACGAGAGTCGTTTGGTTCACTTGCCTGGGGGTTATTGTTTGTATTCTTTATCATTTATGCTCTATTAGCAATTCCGTTTAAGTCTTACTTACAGCCATTAATAGTAATGAGTGTGATCCCATTTGGCATGATAGGTGCGGTAATGGGGCATTGGATCATGGGAATGGATTTAACCATAATGAGCCTACTCGGCATGCTAGCCCTTGTTGGTGTAGTTGTGAACGATTCATTGGTACTGGTTGATTACGTAAACAAAAAGCGCAGTGAAGGCGGTGATTTACTTGAAGCTGTAAAACGCGCTGGTGCGGCTCGTTTTCGTCCCGTTATGCTAACGAGCTTAACTACGTTTATAGGTTTAATGCCGCTATTGTTTGAAAAGGCAACACAAGCACAATTTTTAATACCGATGGCTGTAAGCCTTGGCTTTGGTATTATTTTTGCGACTTTTATTACCTTGTTATTGGTTCCTGTAAATTACATGTTGATGGAACGCTTTCAAGGTTGGTTTAAGTAGTTAGAATTAACCTTTCTTCTTAAAATAGACAAACAAAAATGCCGCAGTTTAGCGGCATTTTTTATGAGATTAAAACAAGAGGTTGAGTTATTTCTTGTATCGCTCAAACCACGCTAACGTGTGCTCTACTTTAGAAATCATGCGAGATGGGCGTCCTGCAATACCATGGGGTGAGCCTGGTACACGGATAAGTACGGTGTCTACTTTTTGTAACTTGAGAGCTTGATAAAACTGCTCAGATTCTGAAATCGGCGTGCGTCGGTCTTCTTCACCTGTCATCAGCAAAGCTGGTGTTGTAACATTGCCTACGAGTGATAATGGTGAACGCTGCCAATAATGCTCCACATTATCCCAAGGCATACCTGGGAATTGATTGCGGATTTGGCCGATATAACTGTCAGCCGTTAACGTTTTACTCAGCCAGTTAATTACCGGCTTTGTGATTGCCGCGGCGTTAAAACGATTAGTTAAGCCAATGGCGTAAGCTGTGGCAATACCGCCTGCAGAGCCGCCTGCAATAAATAGGTTTTCTTTATCAATAAACCCTTTGGCTATCATGGCATCAACCGCTGAATTATGATCGGCAAAGTCTTCTTTTGAGCTATATTTTCCATCGAGTAATAAGGCAAAGTCTTTACCGTAACTGGTTGAGCCTCGGTAATTTACATACACCACCACATAACCTTCACTTGCGTATCGTTGTAGCTCAGCTGTAAAGCTTGGTCCGTAGGCAAGGTGTGGGCCACCGTGAATTTCAAGCAATAAAGGGTACTTCTTGGTTTTGTCGAAATTAGGCGGAGTAATGTACCAACCTTGAATATTTTCATTATCAAATGATGACTTAACATTTAACTCATGGACTTCACCTAATTGTTTGTGCCCGAGTAAGTCTTCATTTAAAGCGGTTAAGGTTTTGCTTTTTCCTTTGTGTAAATAGGCTAAATCAGCCGGGCGTTGACTACTGCCTTGGGTATAGGCAATTGCGCCATTTTTAGCGAGACTGAAACTACCACTGATATACGGACGACCAATAGAAGTGCCTGATAGTGAATCAACGAGATCGGTTACTTTGCCTTTAAATGATAATTTTGCCAGCTTGCGCTTACCAAAGTCGTCATATTGAATAACAAAATCACCTTTACCTGACCACTTGTAATCAGCCACTGAGCGGTCAAAGTCATTACTTACATTGGCAATTTTTTTTATTACTTTTAGTAATGACATTGAGTTGGTAATTTACGTAGGGAACGGGGGCGTTATCACGGGCAATAAAAGCAATTTGTTTGCCATCTACTGAGTAAGTTGGGCTAGACTCTCGACCTGGCAATTGAGTTAGCTGGGTATAAGTACCTTGTTTTATATCAACTTCATATAAATCAGATTCAGTGGTGCGATACTCCCAATCAGCATGCTGATCTGATGAAAAAGCAAGTTTGCTATCATTAGGAGACCATGCAAGCGGCCCATAATGCTGGAAATTCCCAGTTGTTAATTGCCTAGCTGTGCCGCCATTAGCGGGTACCACAAATACATGACGATAGGCAGGCTCTAAATAGCCTGAACCATCCGCTTGATAGCGGGCTTTTTCATACACCTTTACGGGCTCTGACCAAGCGGCGCCTTTTGGCTTTTTAGGTAACTTAACTGACTTAACAAAGTCTGTTTTACCGGCAGGTACATTCATGGTAAAGGCGATGTTGTTACCATTATTAGACCAGCTTAAACTGCGAATTGATTTAGGCAGCTGAGTTAATAACGCTAATTTATCTTGCGCTAACCAATAAACGTAAAGTTGATTACTGCCGCTTCGATTAGAAGTAAACGCGACTTTTTTAGAGTCGGGCGACCAAGTCGGTTGCCCGTAATTATGTTCATCAGCGAGTAGTGGATAATGCTGATTTTGTTTTACATCGTATAGCCAAATACTGCGTTTTGCAGCATCTTTCATGATGTCATAGCCACTTCTTAGATAAATGATTTTCTTACCATCAGGACTTATTTGTGGATTGTTAACATATTCAAGCTGGAAAATATCTTCGGCAGTAAGCGTGTCATTTGCGTAAAGGTTTACGCTGTAGGAGGCACATAGCAGCGCCGAGCTTAACGTTAGTAATGCATTTAATTTCATAGTTATTCATTTTTTGTATAATAAAACATCATCCTATGATGCCCCAATTTTTTGGACAAGATAATTGAGATTAATGAGCACGTCATTAAGTTAAATGGCAATACAGCAATGACTACACTTTTGGGGAGATAGAAATAGGCTCTATTCGTGTTTAGGTATAGTTGGGGGAGTTTTGACTGTGCCAAAAAATGCCGCTTAATCGCGGCATTTTTTATAGCTAAACTTTGGTTACAGTTTATCTATTTAATGGCTTTTTTTACTTCACGCCAGTCAACAATTTTAAAGTTTTGTGGTTGTAGTGGCATACGGTTGTAACCATCTTGAACGATTAGCATGCCTTCAGGGTAACCAGGTAAAGCTGCTGAAGTTACTGTTAAGCCGTCTGTTTCACCTGCGCCATCAATGCCTTTATCAAGATTCGCGATGACATTAAACTTACCCGCAAAGCTCAAGCTTGGCTGAGTATCATCTGAGATATTATAAAGCACATAACTATTATCGCCTTGGCTTGATACCACTAAATAACGCTCATCATCACCATGGTAAATTTCCATACCTTCAACATCTGCCACAAGTTGTTCATTAACACCTTGCAGCATAACTGGTGAATTACCCGCTGTAGGCTCTGCACCAATATACCAAATACCTTGATCTTCTTCGCCAGCAAATAATTGGCCTAGTTTATCATCTGCAGTGCAGCCTTCAGGTTGGCTTGGCAAAGTAAACTCTCTAACTAATTCGCCGCTGACATTATTTTGCTCACCGGTTAATTTGTATTGCTGAAATAAGCCAGATTTATCATTTACATAAACATAATGGCCAGAATCAGATGAATACATACACATACCGTAAATTTCAGCTAGGTTTGTTGCCACTTCTGTTACATGTTGTACCTTGTTGTCGTTATCGACTGTAAAAACGCTGATGCTGTTCAGTGTACGGTTACTGGCAGTGATCCAGGTGTTAGTTTGATTGTTTATACCTTGATGTTGACGAACATCAACATTGTTTAAACGTCCAACATTGAGTGACTGTATTTTGTTGCCATCAAGATCATAAACCATTAAGCCACGGCGTTTATCGGTGCCTAAAATCAAGCTGTTTTTAGCATCTTGTGGGTTTATCCAAATTGCAGGATCATCCGCTGCATCGCCAAACGCGGCTACGGGTGTGGTTTGTGCGCTCGCTGTAATGTGAGTCATCGCCGCCTTGTTTTGAGAAGCCGTCGTTTGCGCTGTGTAGTTAACCTTTGTGGTAATGTAAGCACCCGTTTCATCATCAATTAATACCAACTGTGCTTGCTCATTATTAATAAGCTCTGCTGCCACAGACTCAATTGCCAACTCACCGTTAAGTGACCACTGACTAAGTTTTTCTGTTTGTGCGTTGTAGGCATAAACTTCATTATTATCAGTGGCTGTCAGCCACAAGGTACCATCGTCTGATACAGATAACGCGCCGATTTCAGCTTTTAATTCACCATAAGGCTCAACTAATGCCACTGGCTGTTTATTGGCATCGGATTCAGCATCAGCATTGATAGCCCAAACGCCGAGTTCAGCTTCGCCCACATACAAGGTTTTTGTTTCGTCATTAACTGCGCAACCTGAGGCTTCAGTAACGGCTGAAAATTCACGAACAGCGATGTTTTTTGCTTGCTTGCTCGCTAAGTCATAAACAATGGTTTCACTGATCAAGCCGCGAACATCTGGCACAAACGCTGATACAGTTGCATTGTTATCGTTTTTAAATAAACACACAGCATCTGGTTGTGCTTGTGGTGGACTGATACGTGTAAGCTCAGTTAGCTGCCAAGATGAATCCGTTTTCAGGAGCTTAAAAATAGCCACATTGTCTTGATTGTTATCTAGGCTAGCCAATAAAAATTGTTGCTCTGTGATTTTCTTCAGTGAGATAGATTCAAAGTTACCCGCTAATAACACACTGCTTTGGTCTTTATCTGCCACTAATAAGCCTTGGCTTTCGCTGGCAATCAACCATTGGTTATTACCCAGCGCTGATGCCTGTGAGCCTTGCATATTTTGTTGAGGGCCAAATTTTTCCACAGCTATTGCTGTTTTTACCATAGCTGCGTTGCTTTGGCTGCTGGGTTCCTCATTACTTGTGCAGCCGCTAAGTGCTGTAACCAGAAGTGCACTTGAGAGCACTGTTGAAATGGTACTTAATTTAAAGTTCATTATTTTATCCTTTACTTATTAATATGCTTTTCAGTGCTAAAACGTACTTCACCAAGGTGATTAATTGCGCTCATTTTTAGCGTTTCACCATTGATAGATACACTTAAAAAGCCAGGGGTTGCTTCTGCATAACGGGTAAATTCACGCTGTTTTACAAAACGTGCTTCGCTTCCTCCGCCAGAGACAAAGTGAGCAACCTTGCTATTTTTTGGTTGGTTGTATTGCAGGTCATGCTCGTGCCCAGCAATATAGGCTTGCACGTTATGACGTTCTAAAATCGGCTCTAAAATATCGCGAATACCTTGGTTACGGCCAAAGCGTTTACCACTGGAATAAAGTGGGTGATGACCGACCACAATCTTCCACTTTGCTTTACTGCCGGCAAGTTGGGTTTCAAGCCAAGCCAATTGTGTTTGATAACCTTGACCTTGAGTTGAGCGGTATTTTTCACGGGTTTTATATTCAGGCTGAATTGGGTTGGTATCTAAAAACACCATTAAAACTTGTTCATTGTTTTCAAGTTCAAAGGTTTTACTGTAATACCTTGCGGGTAACTGCCAGCGCTGACTTTTGTTTGTATAGTCAATTTGTGCTTGGGCGTTGCCAAGGTAATCATGGTTGCCTAATACAACATACCAGTCTTCAAATGTATGCGGGCCGTGGTATATATCCTCAAAGGCAGATTGCCATAAAGGGTCGTTGACGCTTGCTACCCCATTCGGGTAAAAGTTATCACCAGTTGAGACGATAAAGTCAGCATCGGTTTGATACATGGCTATTTCTAATTGGTGTGCGACTTCTTTTTGATAAAAGTGGCCGTTATGTCCCCAGTCGCCAATTACCATAAAGTTAAGGCTATCTGGTAGCGTATTTAACGTGGCAATTTTTTGCTGTTGATAAAGCTCATCTTTATAAATAACTGGTGTGGCAGCACTAAGCGTATGAGATGCTAATAATGCAGCCATGATAAAAGACAGTTTAAACATGTTTTAACTCCAAAAAGCACGTAATGGCTTGCCAATACGTGCTTAAAATGACAATACCCGTGATTAGAATGCGTAACGTAGCATTACTTGAATGACTGGGCCTGCTTCTTCAGACTCAAGCTCATATTCATCAAAGTCACGATTGTTTTGGTCATCAAGTGAGTCAAACTTGTTGAAAACTTCATCTTTACTAGCATCTAGTAAGTTTGAACCCACTAGGCGAAGTGTTACATCTTGCCAGCGTTTTTCTACGAATAACTCCAAGTCAGCGCCGTAAGAGGTTGTTACTTCTTCCCCTACAAAGCGTCCGTAAGCATCACCTTGGTTACGGTATGTTGCACCAAATGATGCGCCTAGGTCAGGTAAATCTTGGATAAAGCCAATGTTATAAACATAATCTGATTGGTCATTAAACTTACGTTTACCAAAGTTGTCTTCAACTTCACTATCAAGCCAAGAGTAGTTTAAGAAAATACCAGTATTTGGCATGTTGATTGCGCTCAGTGGCGTTGATAAATCAAACTCAATACCTTGTACTGTGCCATCGCCAGTATTTTGTGGTTGCAGTACAAATGTACCTTCGCCTTCTGAGCCTTCAACACCTGTGCTGGCAATTTCAATTAGGTCGCTAACGTCACGGTAAAATACGTTTACACCGACAACGCCACTTTTACCTAAACGGTATTCGTAACCTAAATCGATACCCCAAGAAGATTCTGGCTTAAGATTTGGGTTACCTAAAAAGTCATTATCAGCGAGTTCTTCTTCAAGTAGAGCCGGTGTCATATAATCAAAATCTGGGCGGCGTAAGCTACGAGCAACAGAGGCGCTGACTCGGCCGTTATCACTTACACTGTAACGAAAGTGAGCCGACGGTAAAATAAAGTCATAATCATTTTCGGCAGTAACGCCTTCATTGGTATCGGTAATACTTGAGTCAGTTGACTCCCAGCGCACACCCATTTCCCATGAGAAAACATCGGCTTCGTGTTTGATTAAAGCAAACAAATCAAAACGGTCTTCTTTGAGGGTGTTCACACCGCCGTCTACTGCTTCAAATTCGTTATTAAATACAGCTAAAGACATAGGCGTTTGGTTAAACTGATCCCAGCCAGTAAGTGTTTGCTCATTTTCATCTTCAGCTTCAAAAATTGCTGTGTCGCGCTCTTTACCTTGTACAAAAGCACCGAATTGAACTTCTTTTGAGTCGCCTACAAGCAAGCTATGCTGCCATTGCAATGACCACTCTTTATCATCGATATCAACAGTTTCTTCGGCTTCTTCAAAAACCATTGGTAGTTCAGACGTATCAAGCTCAACTTCTTGCTCGTATACAGATTCTTCAAAGCTGGCGTAACCTACTTTAAACTTACTGGTACCGCCTAAAAGCGGTAGTTGATAGCCTGAGTTTATGTTGTAGTTGGTTTGGTCAATGTAGGAAACATTTGCGTTGTCTGAAAGCAAGTTACCGCCTTCAACCACTGAGTTAGATGTGGCTGTCGCGTCGTCATATTCAAAAGAGCGCTCATCTTCGGTACGGTCGGTATCGACCCACATTGCGCTAATATCAAATTTACCGCCGTTATCAAACGCCTTTTCAAAGCTAGCGTTTAGTGAAGTATCATCGCCATCACGAGTATCTGATTGATCTTCACGGTTATCAAAATCATCTGTTGCATAATTAGGATTATTTTCAGGGCTATCGCCATAACGAATACTTGATTTTTGTTTTGGGTTATAACGACCTTGTAAGTTGGCACCTACTAGCAAGCGGCCGCCAGCAAACTCAGTGCCGTATACGCCTGCAAAGCTTTCTTTTATTTCGCCATCATCATAACGCAGACCGCCGGCGCGGATATAGCCGCCGTCTAAGCTGTAGCCATCACGTAGTACAATATTAAGCGTTCCCGCAATAGCATCGGCAGAGCGGTTTGCACTTGATGAACGAATTATTTCGACACGCTCGATTAATTCGGCAGGAATACGGTCGACAAAGAATGAACGGTCAGCGCCTGCGCCCGGTACTTCTTCACCATTAATGAGTACTTTAGTATACGCAGGGCTTAAACCACGCATACGTGCGCCGTCTGATTCAAGTACGTCAGATAAAAACGTTACACTAGGTACACGCTTTAGTGCATCACCTGCTGTTAGTGGCTCAAAACGCTGAAAGTACTCTTGTGAGTATTCAAGTGTAGGGGCCAATTCTTGTGAGCGGTTGCGATAACCAATCTCACCATATACCACAAGCTCTTCTGATACTTTTACTTCTGGCTCTCTTGGCGATGTTTGTTCTTCTGCGTTAACACACACACTAAATTGGCTTAATGCCAGTGCAGCTACTACAGCGTTTAATTTAAATTGTTTCATTGATTTGCTCCCGGTTGTCCTTGGTTTGGAGAGCAAACTAAAAAAAAGTAAATGACGCTAATGTGACAGTTATAAAGATAATCTTTGCTAAAGCGCTAATTTACAGCATTAAAAAATACATTTGAGCTGTTAAAACATCGCTGTAAGCCGCTATAAATGGCAGCTTATAGTTTGTTTATTGACAAATTTTAATCTCAATGTCATATCAATGAGCCAAAATGACCCTGACGAATAAAGCATGACTGCGCTAGCATGCAGACCAACATAGACTAAAGAAGCCACCGTAATGCGATATAACCCATTTACCAGCCATGTAAAATTAACCAATATCATCATTTCATTATTGGTTATTGCTGTAGCAATATGCGCTTACTTTGGCGAACTTAAGCAATGGCAAGAAATTGCATGGCTCGATATTTTAGGTGAAGGCGGTATTGTGTTGATGACCCTAAGCTGGATAATCGCTTTACTCATCTCACGCCCGCCAGGCAAAGTAACCAGTTTATTAGTGCTTGGTTTAGGCCTGTTTATGTTCTCTGCCACTTTGGATTTACTCGATGAATGGCTTAAGCAACCATCACAGCTTTGGTTGACTTGGTTTGAATCATTACCAGCTCCTTTTGGCATGTCGCTTACCAGCGTAGGGCTTTATTATTGGCATCAAGAGCAATTTGTTTTAAACCGACAATTACGCCGTCGCGAAGCACATTTACGAGAGCACGATAAAGTTTGCCCAGTGACGGGTTTATATCGTGTGAACTATTTGCACTCGTTAATGCAGCAACATCAAAGTGAACAGCGTGCAGCCACTTTAGGTATCATTGATATTCGTGATTTCGCTAAGTTTAACGCCCAGTTTGGTTTTACTGAAGGCGATAGGTTGCTTAGAGAAATCAGTGATTTATTAGTGATGAATTGCCGTTTGAATGATGTGTTATGCCGCTACGCTGGCGATTGTTTTATTGTGCTAATGCCGGGAACTAGCCAAAGCCAAGGCAAAGAATTATTAGCACAAATGAAAGCTGCACTTAATCATTGTGCTTTTAAAGTCGCAAAAAGCAAAGGTGCGCAGTTTCAGCATATACTAACCGCTACCACTGCATTACATTTTGAGCACGATCCCGTACAGCAAACCAGCCTATTACATCAGCAACTACAACAACAAAAGGCGCTAATTGGTGCAGCAGTATATTAGTTTAGATGATAAGTATATCAGCGCTGCTGGAATGGTCACTGCGCTGGTGGAGTTAGCGCAAGGTCGTGGGATCCCGCTGCATAAATTGCTACGTGGTACCGGGATTTTTGAGCAAGACTTATATGACTTATCTCAGCGCTTTAGTCTATCGCAGTTATTGTCTTTAATTAGCCAATTTAAAACCCTAATGAAAAGTAATGACAGTGGCTTTTTATTAGGGCATCAACTGGTTAATGATGTGAGTCCTGCAATGCAAAGTGTGCGTTTAAGCCCAACTCTTGGCAGTGCTTTAAAGCAATTACAAAAAATACGTAGCACACTTACGCCGTTATTTTTTACTCGTCAGCATATTTTTCAAGACGACTTTTACCTGTACCTACAGCCGAGCGTTGGTATGGATGAATCGTTAAAAAACTATTGTTTTGAAATATACAGCGCTGCGTTTATCAGTTTAATCAAAAGAGTCAGTAATCATTACCCACACTGCTATTTTGATTTTACTTGTAAGCGTCCACGGCATATTCAAGAGTATGAACAGCATTTAGGTTTACGGATACGTTTTGAGCAGCCTTATACTCGATGGCATTTTAATAAACAATTATTGAAGTGCCCAAACCCAGAATCAAGCCCGTTGCGCTGGCAGCAGTGTTTAGCTCAAGTGCAAGGGCGAGCGGTGACGTTTGTCGAGGCTGTGTGCCAACGAATTCATCAAGATAAAAATAATAGCCTAGTTAGTAGCGCCGAATACTTTGCAATGAGCCCGGCAACATTTAAACGTAAGCTCAAACAACACGGGGTTAGTTATTCGCAATTACAAGATGAACAAAATAAGCTCAAAGCCCTTTACCTACTGGGCGTACGCCAACAAGGCAATGAACAAGTTGCAGAGCGTTTAGCGTTTTATGATATCCCCAACTTTCGCCGTGCTTTTAAGCGTTGGACTGGTATTACACCAAGTCAGTTAAAAATATAAAGTAAATGACGTATGTGAAATTGCTTATTTTTATTCTAAAGAGAAAGTTTTAACACCACTTTTTGTCAAGCTACGTTAAACTCTGATTATAGATGTAATTAATTGAGATCCCTATGATCGAGTACCCAGTTGACCAACTTCCTCAACTCATTGATGAGTTATTACAGTGCGACACCACCTCCCGCAAAAACAAACTGTTGGCAGATGCCAAGGACAAGCTATCAACTGAGCATCTATCATTATTATTTGAGGCGCTTCCGAAAGAGCAGCGCCTAGAAATATGGCTATTACTTGATGAAGACACCCAACACGAGATTTTTATTAATTTAGGTGCTGATAGCTGCCGTTGGTTATTACAAACTCTGGATGAAGTTGAAGGCTTTAAGCTTTTAGATGAAGTAAGTGTTGAAGAGTTACTGGAATTAGAAGAGGTAATTCCTGAGCGCTTTGTAGATTATGCCCGCAGGCAACTTGATGAAGTACAAACCAAGCAATATGATTTAGCACAGCAATTTAACCCAGAACAGCTAGGTCACTGGCTTAACTTTGACTCAATTAAGGTATCTGAAAAGCTTACCGTAGGCGGTGTGCGCAAAATATTACAAAAAGGGCTGCCGCAATTTACTGAAGTGATTTATTTGGTGAGCCGTAAAGGCACCTTAATAGGCGAAGTATCAGTTAATGCGTTATTTAAAGCACAAGACTCGGATAGTTTACTCGACTTTGCTAATTTAGATGTTACCTCACTGCACGCTGACGATGATTTATACGAGGCTGCAGAAGTGGTGATCCACAGTGAAACAATGGCGATGCCAGTGGTCAATGCTGATAATAAATTGCTTGGTCGATTAACAGTGTCCTCTGCTTATGAACTACGTCAGGAGGTTACGGACGAGGCTGCTGCCAAAGCGGGTGGTTTGAGAGAAGACGAAGACTTATTTTCAAGCGTAACTAAATCAGCAAAAAACCGTGGCATTTGGTTAGGTATTAACTTGGCTACAGCGTTTTTAGCCTCATGGTTTATAGGTTTGTTTGGCGCCACTATTGAGCAAGTTGTGGCGCTTGCGGTATTAATGCCTGTGGTGGCTTCAATGGGCGGTATTGCCGGTAGTCAAACACTTACGGTTATAGTGCGCGGTTTAGCACTGGGGCAGGTGACCGATTCAAATCGCAAAGCATTACTTAAAAAAGAATTACGGGTAGGAGCCGTCAATGGTTGCGTCTGGGCAATAGTGATTGGAGTGCTGACTAATCTTTGGTTTAACGATGCGATGCTCAGTATAACGATTACTGTGGCTATATTGTTAAACTTAGTGGCAGCATCGCTTTCAGGAGTCATTATTCCGTCAATTTTAGACAAGATGAAAATAGATCCTGCGCTTTCAGGGTCAGTAATTCTAACCACAGTCACTGATATTGTGGGTTTTGTGACCTTTTAGGGTTGGGTAGTTTGTTACTTCTTTAAAAGGTGGCTAGATTTATTCACTAAATTGAGTTTGAAGTGGGTACGGAAATAGCGAAAGGGTTAGCACTTTTTTTGCATTATTTTTGTGAAATGGTTATGTCCATCAGTTTAATTGGTTTCAGTTTCATTGCGACTTTATGAATTTTTGGTGAATAAGTGGTTGCAGGCTATTAACTACTACTTTTTTATAATACTGTGGCTTTCTCTGCAATTAGAGATTCATCAATTTTAAAGGAAAAATAATGTCAAAAAAGCCAGCTAAAGCTAAGAAAAGTGACGCAAAACTTGCTAAAAAAGAAGTAAAATCAATCAAAAAAGAAATCAGTGCACGTAAAGAAAAAGTTGCTAAGCAAAAAGCAAAAATCGGTAAGCTTAAAAAAGCACTTAAGAAGTCAGCTTAATTTTAAGTGGCAGCAGAAACGCTGTTTAGTGCTCGACAATGATGATAAAGCTATCATCATTGTCGGCATCTCCTTCCTTAACTAATTATTGCAGAAGCTACTCTTAACCATAGTTAAAAGCTATAAGTGATATTGCCGTAAATAAAGCGGCCATCTAGGCTATATGGTGTAAACGGGCTATAACTAAATATTTGATTAAAGTCACTAAAGCCGACATTACTTACAGTATCTTGCGGATATTGATCAAATAAATTGTTCGCACCGATAGCCACTTTCCATTGTTGAGATGGGTGATATGCTACTTCAAGATCAGTGATCCATTTTGCCGCAATGACTTCATCCCCTTCAGGCGTACTTGAAGTATCTGTGACTTCGCCGTAGCGAGTTGTACGTAATGTTGTTTGAAAATCAGCGAAATCCCACGTTGCTGATAAATTCCATTTATCGGCTGGGGTGCCTTCTTCAAATCGGGTGATCTCACGACGAGCAAAATACTCGTAGTCATCGCCCAGAGCTTCAAGTTCGGCTGGGTTTTCTTTTACATGAGTGACTTCTGTATCATTAAAGTTCACTGCAGCGCTTAAACGTAAGTCACCATAACCTTCTAAATCTAACGAGTAGGTTGCCACAATATCAACCCCTTGCGTACGTGAGTCAATCGCATTAGTGAAGTACCGAACGCTTTGCGTGTTTAGCTCGCCTGCCTGAGCTAAAATTGCCTCAACTTCAGTCCCTTGTAGATTTTCAGATAACACAATTCGGTCGTCTATCTCAATTCTGTATGCATCAAGTGTTAGGCTGAAATTGCCTTGAGTGAAGATGAATCCAGCAGTCATGTTCACTGACTCTTCAGCATCAAGAGCGCGGGCACCAAGCGCTTTTGCTGCAGGCTCATCTACTGGGAATAAACCAACTTCACTAGGAACACCGTTTTCAAATACCGTGCTCACAGATTTATAACTGGTTTGCGCAAGCGAAGGGGCTCTAAACCCTGTACTAATTGCGCCGCGAAGCGATAATGACTCGTTAATGCTATAGCGAGATGCGAGTTTTGAGGTAAAGGTACTGCCAAAATCGCTGTAATCTTCAAAGCGCCCAGCTAATACAAGATTCCAATCTTCGGTTAAGTAAGTGTCAAACTCAGCAAATACAGCTATATTATGACGGCTCCTATCAGTGGTATTTTCTGGTGAAAAACCTGCTAATACTTGAGCACCGCCAGCAGCAACCGGCTCACCGTTCTCATCAAGTACAGTAATATAAGAAGCTTCTTCACCTGCTTTTATTTGGTAGTTTTCATGGCGATACTCAGCACCAATCGTAATAAAAACATCATCAGGTAAGCCAAAGTCAAAACTGTTGTTTGCATCCATGTTTATTAGGTATTGTTCATAGACTAATGAACCGTTATCAAATTCAATTGGGCTATCTATGCCCATTGAAGTGTTTATGCTATTGCTAACCCCCAAACCAAAGTCATTAAGGCCGTAGTTAGTACTTACCTCCCATGCCCAGTCGTTGGTTTCGCCGTTTAGGCCAATGGCGAATGAGTAGTCATCTACGTCTGTATTAATTTGTGGTAAAAAGCCGTCAGGGTAAACCTCAGGTAAATTACGTATGTCGCTAGCACGGCGATAAAAACCAGCAGAGTTACCTTTACGGTTTGAATAGCTAGCAAATGAATACAGTGATAGCGAATCGTCAAAATCGTAGCCTAGGTTATAAAATAGCGCGATGTCTTCAATATCGGCTTTACCAAAACGATGGTTATAGCGGTCAAAGTCGAATTCCCGTGAGTCTAATGCATCATTTGTATCGAGACTGTATTGCTCGCGTTCGTCGATACCAGAGCGATTGGTCGGTTCGTTATTACGCGATTCAATCGATATATTAATAAAGCCGTTATCAGCCAACGAAAAGCCTGCATTAGCACTGGCTGTACGTGAAATACCATCTTTTAGTTTACGGTCGCTGCCTTTGGTAAAGCTTAACCCGCCAGCTTGGTCAGCGCTGGTACCTAACAATTGGGGGGAGCCTGCCATTTGTGTGTTGTATTGGCCGAAGGTGTAACTAACGGCTCCACCGTCATCGGTATCTTTCAGGATGATGTTGATCACACCTGCAATGGCGTCAGAACCATATTGCGCGGCTGCACCGTCGCGTAGCACCTCAACGCGCTTGATAGCTGAGGTTGGAATATTATTTAAATCGACTGCGGTTGAGCCACGCCCTACAGTGCCACCTAAATTTAAGAGTGCACCTGAATGACGGCGTTTACCGTTGACCAACACTAGAGTGTGATCTGGCGCGAGGCCACGAAGCACGGCAGGTTTTGCGTGATCAGTGCCATCTGCAAGGGTTGCACTTGGGTAATTAAAGCTTGGTAATTGTGCAGCAAGAACTTGGCTGATTTCTAGCTGGCCTGTTGTTGCAAGGTCGCGGCTTGTTAATAAATCTACAGGCACTGTGCTTTGGGCAATACTGCGCAAGCTACGACGAGTACCAGTGACTGAAATAACTTCAACCTCTTGTGCTGTTGTATCCACTGTCTGCTCAGCAGCGATTGCAGTCACTGAAGCCCCAAGTGTACTTGCAATGGCGAGTTGCAAAGGTAACTTTTTAAAAAATGTCATTGTTGATCCCGTCTGACTATCGTGTTTTAGCGCAGTCTATATAGCCAATTAGGAACAAACAAATAACAATAAAATATAGTATATGTATAACAAGCGAGACTTGTTAATCGGGTTTTTATATTGTTAATTACGTGTTTACGCACGAACAATTATTTTATTTCTACCGTCACTCTTAGCTCTATATAAAGCGGTGTCGGCTGCGCAAATTAAAGCTTCATAGGTGCGGTATTGGTTATTGTTTTCGCAGGCAATACCTTGACTAACGCTAATTTTAACGCCTGGCGGTAGACCAATATCGGTAAAGGTCATGGCGTTTATTTGTTGTTGGATATGTTGTGCCACTACATTTGCGCTTTCACGATTACAACGCGGTAATATCACTGCAAACTCTTCACCGCCGTATCGCGCTGCTAAACAATCTCTTGAAGGGATACAATCTAATATCACCTTGGCTATTTTTTGCAGGCATTTATCACCTTTAATATGGCCATAGGTATCATTGAATTTTTTAAAGTGATCCACATCAATGAGTATACTGCTGAGAGCTTGTTTACTTTGAATGCTTTCTTGCCAGTATTTTTCTAATGACTCATCGAGCGTTAACCTGTTTGCTAAACCAGTTAAGTGATCGGTCGATGCCTGTATTTTTAATCTATTATACATAGCTTTATGTGAGCTTATATCATGCAAAATACATATATACAGCTTTTGTGCACTTGCTATGCTATTTGGCATGCTTGAGATTGATAAGTCGGCTTCAATAATACTGTCATCAGATTTAGTTATTTTCACTTCGTTGGGGCCAAAGTTAAGGCGAGTGTCTTTAATATCTAGCCAATTTAATAATGTATACATGTATTTGTCGCGATCAGTATTATATAAAAAATCTAATATACTTTTACCAATTAACGCTTGTTGTGAATCCCCCAATAATTGAGCGGCTACTGGGTTTACAAATTCAAAATTACCATGTTGGTCGATTACAAACATGCCCTCAGCTGTGCCGTTAAACAATTCAATTAAAGAACCAAATTGCAGATGAGACAAAGAGGTAGACAGGCTACTTCCAACTTGCTCTGTTTGTACATGTGTAGCCAACAGTTGGCTGTTATTATTAGTTTGGTTAGGCACGTTAATTCCTTCACGCTTTGCTATACGTTTTTGGTGTCTACTAATTTATGAAAAAAACAGCAAATATACCTTCTGCTAACCTTCTGGTTTTAAGTTTTTGAATTTAATGACTTTGTTTTTTGTGCGTAGGCTTAATTTAAAGCTGTGCGGCTATGTAAGTCATTTTTCCTTTGTTTACTATTCTTGGATCTTGGCTTAAGCCTAATTTAAGCAGGTCAAAGCATGCTTGTTTTAGGCTGACTAAGCTGGCGAGAATTGCCGTTAGACTGCTAGCATCGCCAGTATGCTAAAGGTACCGAGCAGGCAGCTGCTTATGAGGGACTTTCTGATATATAGATCAATTTACTATTAGATTTTTCGTATATTAAATCATTAAGTAATCGCAATTTTTGGTCTTTATTATACAGTAGTAATTAAAGGATAGGTTATTGGGGGTATTAATGCGTAAGTGTTGGCGTTAAAGTGTTTTGTCTTATAAAAATTGCACAGAAATAAATCAGCCCCATGCAATTTAAAAATCAATAATTAAGCGTTGTTCATTAAAGTTCTTTTTCATTTATAACTTGAGGGTCAGGGCTTGAATAAGGCTTTTCATTGCACTCAACATGAAATACTAAACAGGCAGTGCCGGGGTTTTCATCGGTGTCGATAATGGTGATTGCTTGACCATTATCATTGACTTTTGTTGTAAAGTTGCTGGCACAGTTGCCTTCTTTATCGGTGATAGTTGCCCCTGTGAATAAAAAACCTTTAGCAAGTGTTGCTTCATTTAAGCTATAAATACCCGCTGTTTCGGTTCTGACAACGCCACCGCCAGTAACTTCTTTGTTATCCTTAAAGTATGTAAAGTTGGCCTTGTCGTAACTGTCTAGTTCAATATTGACAGTAAAGTTGATTTGCTCTTGAGTGGTATTCATATTATTTCCTGTTGTATGCATGCTTATAGCTTAAAATTAGTAATGCCTAATTTAACTAGGTTTGCTTTTATTGCTGGTATTTCGTTTGCTCGGTTTAAGCAGGTGTACGCCTGTACCTGTGGGTACGTTACGTGAACGCTTTGGTTGATTTTTACTGTTTGAGCAATGTCATTAAGTGCATTTAAGCAAAGTTGCTCTCGCTGGTTCACTGATTGCAGCTATTTTTGCTTTAAGTAAGTTTACCCGTATGAGCACTACGTTATCGCCTGTTTGTATTTGATTTGCTCTATACTTTTGATAGTTTTCGTCACTCTCAAGGGTTGTTAATAACTCTTGCGCTTTAAGGGAAGCGTTTCTGTCAATGAAATAGTGAATCAGACTAATTTGTATATTGATTGGGCTGATATTATTAAAACCTTGTGATTTTAAGAACTTAATAGTTTCTTCTATTCTTAAATCAATATTTTTATCGTTAGACAGCATTAGTAAGTGCGCTAAAGAGCGATAATACATTAGCTGAAATTTATTGTCTTTTGGATCTTGCTCTAAAGCCTTGTTTATAATTTTGTTAGCAAAAAGAGCTTTTTGATAGGCTATTCGTTTATCGGTTAAATAGCTAAGTAAGTAACTTTGTTGCATGTGTATATTTGCTGACATATAAAAAAGGCTTGCGTCATTGGGGTAGTGATTAGCCATTTTTTTGAACACGCTAACTGCATTTTCCAGCATATCTACTGCTGCATTAAAGTTACCCAATCTCTCTTCTGTTTTTGCAAGCCAGCTGATGGTGTCGGCTTTATCGCGCAATAAGTTTTTATTGTTTGGTTTAAGTTCAAGGGCCTTGTTTTTAAGGGTGAGTGACTTTGTAAACCGTTGCTTCGCGGCAGTGTAGTTAAATTGCTTTAAATACAATGACCCCAGTGAATTATGTGAGTACGATAGCTCCATAATGGAGTTAAAGTCATTCGGTGCTAACGAATACATGGTTTCACTATAAGCGTGGTATTTTTTAAATAATGGCTCAGTGGCGGCGTAGTCACTGTTGTCATAATTAAGTTGACCCAACCAAAAGGCATTAGCCCCTGCAAGCGTGAGTAACTCTATGTTGTTTGGTTGGGTTTTTAATAATGCCTCAAGACGAGTGCGGGCGTTTTCAAAGGCGGTAAAGGCTTCGTCTGTTTTACCGCGGGAATAGGCCACTTCTCCCATGGCCTCAAGGGTTTGTGCATATTGAAAGCGGTTGTTAAAGTCAGCTTGGTTATCGGTGAAATTAAATAACGAGTCGTTATGCTGTTGGTTAGTAAAGTATTCCAGTGCTTTATTGCTTATGCCATCAAGTAAGTCCATACGTTTTACACTACGTAGTTTATCGGCAAATTCACCTACCATAAAGCCGAGTAAATTCTCTGCTTCTAGGCGTTTTTGTTGGGCTACTTGCTCAGCGTGGTAGCTGCGCACACTCATTGTAATGGCAATGACACTGATAACAAAAAACACCGCAGTGGTAAATTGTAGTAAGCGTTTATTACGTTTAGCTTTTTTGTTTGAGGCTTTAAGTAGTGCAGTTTCTGAGTTTGATAATCTAAACAGTGAACTGTTGGCAATACTTTGTGCTTCTTGCAGTGGTTTACCTTGAGCTAATAAAAAGTCAGGGTGCTTTTGCTCGTTTAGCCAGCGCTCAGCAGCGTGTTGCAATCGGCTTTTTATGGCAAGGCTTTCTTGGTGCTCGCTTATCCAACTAATAGCACGTTGCCAATGACGCAGTAATGCTTCGTGGGCTAAGCTAAAACAGGCTTGCTCATTTTTAAGGTGTGACACAAATAAGCGGCTATCGACCATCGCTTGTACTAGCTGGTTTTGCGCTGGATTATTTAGCTCATCCCAACGTGCTGCCCGGCTAGTGAGGGTTTCACCATCGGCGTTTAAGGTAATTAATCTAGACAGTATTAAACCCAGTTCAACTTGTTGTGGTTTGGGTAATTGCGTAAATACTTGTTCGGCTTTTTGGCCAATAGCGCCTTCAATACCGCCTAATGCTTGGTAGTGTGAAACTAATAATTCATCGTTGTCACTACGCTGTAAATACAATTGTTGCAAGGTGTATTGCAACATGGGTAGGGCATCTGGGTTATTGATGGTGTCGTTACAGAGTATTTCATCCAGTGGTGTTTGGTGCTCAGGATCAAGCTGCCATTTAAGGTCAGCAGCTAAAGCTGGAAGGCGTATCATCTGTTTGAGTTCAGCGCGTGTGGGCGCGAGTAAATCAAAATGAGCACCGTTGGCTTTGCCTGCCATTAAGCTTGGCTCGTTGACAACATGGGGATAGAAGTCATTGCGACAGGCACTAAAAATTATTATGCAATCACTACTAGCAAACAACTCTATTAAAGCGAGAAATTGACTGCGCTCTTGCTCGTTAAATAACGCTGATGAGAGTAAGACTTCAAGGCGGTCAATAAACAAAAATAAATAGGGTTTTACTTTGTTTACTTGCTGCTTTAGTGCTTTTTTACATAGATCAATTACTTGCTCTGGCGATGTTAATAGCAACTCGCATAGCGCATCTGCACTAATATCGTTGAAAACAGGGGTATGGTTAATTTCTAAATCTAGTAAGGTCGAGGCTAAATCAAGAAACAATCGCTCTTTGTTTATATCGGCAAAATCGAGCTGGCAGTATGATTCAACCCGAAAACCATCGTAGCCAGCGCCACTCATTAATGCTGGTAAAACACCAGCGTTGACTAATGATGACTTGCCAGAGCCACTTGAACCAAGCAATAAACAAAATGCACGGCCATAACTTATTTGCGCAGACGTACGCTGTAGTAATGTGGCGATTTGTTTAGTACGACCAAAAAATACAGTGGCTTGCTCAGGCGAAAAAGCGCTTAGGCCAACAAAGGGCGAGTCACCTTGCCAGGTTGTATTATTTGCTTTTTGCTCGTCATCAAGGGGGAACCTAATAGGAGCAATAACACGATAACCACGTTTACGAATGGTTTCAATGTATTTAGGGTCGCTCGCTTTATCATTAAAGGCTTTACGTAATTGAGTGATAACTTTGTGTAACGGGTTGTCACCTACAGCAATATTTTGCCAACAATGATTTATTATTTCGTCACTGGAGAGTAACTCACCTTGTTTTTCACATAGCAATAATAGAACGTCCATCGCTTTGGGCTCTAGTTGCTTGACCTTTTCACCTAAACGAAGGGTATTTGTAGCTGGGGTAACTTGCCAGTCACCAACAAAAAAGATAGGTGTGCTCATGCTTTGCTCATTATTGTTATTTAAGCAGTAATACTCTATTAGCATCCTACTGCAAGAGTAATTTTAATACAATATTATGAGATTAAAGAAACATGAAAAGTGTTTTACTCTGTTGCTGAAGTAGAAAAGTGATTAAGCTGGGGCCGTTAAATCTTTATTTTTGCCCATCTGCATGGCACTTATAAGCCACATTATTAAACCACCAGCAAATAATGCTGCTGCAACGTAGCCGGTTTGATTGGGTAGAGCACCATTTGCTATAACCAGCCCACCAACCCAAGGACCAATCGCATTTGCAACATTAAATGCGCATTGCACTAGTGCCCCTATCATGGCATGGCCGTTTGGTGATACATCCATCAGCATAGTTTGGATAACGGTTCCTAAACCTACGCTACAGCCAATAAAGAAGATAACTACATACATGAGCCAAATATGCTCACTCGCACTGACATACATAGTGGCAAAAGCAATAGCGCTTAACAGTGCAATACCTGTTGTATATAACGGTGAGTGATCCGCCGCTTTACCGAGTATGTAGTTACCCAATGTGCAACCAATACCAAACATGATCATTGCAATAGAAATTGTATAAGCTGGAGTATGTGTCACTTGTAAAATTGTATCGGCTATATATGTGTATATGCAAAATACACCACCAAAGCCAATGATTATGATACCTAAAATAGACCAGACTAATTTGTTTTTAAGTACGCTTACTTCACCTTTTATATTTGATGCGTGTTGATTGTCTTTATTTGGCACCACTTTATAAACCAAAAAGAATGCGATAAAAGCCAGTATGGCTGCACCAGCAAGGCAATAACGCCAGCTAAAGTTTTGTCCGATTAAGGTAACAACCGGGACCCCCACAATGGTTGCAACGGTTAGGCCCATAAATACTTTCGACATGAAGCTTGCTCGTTTACCTGATGGGGCAATGTCTGCTGCCAGCAATATAGCAGCGCCAAAATAAGCACCGTGGGGTAGCCCACTTAAAAAACGAAACAGTACTAATTGCTGCAATGATGTTGCAATAGCACTTAGACCATTAGCTACACACATCATAGCTAAAAAAATTAACAAAGCTTTCCGCTTACGCATATTAGCCGTACTGAGCATTAATATTGGAGCACCAACTACTACCCCTAATGCATAGGCGCTTATAGCAAAGCCGGATTGTGCAGGTGTTGATGCAAATGTTTCGCTGATTAACGGGAGCATCGGCATCATCGAAAACTCAGAAAGGCCTAAAATAAATGTGCCAAGTGCCAGCACCAATAAAATAGCAGAAGTACTTAGCGCATTGTTAACAACGCTAGGTTGCAAAGACATAATTAACCCTTGTAGATAGAAGCATAAAGAATGTAAGAGAAGAACAAACTACGTTAAAGCTCTAAATCAGTAATGCAGAATACGTAATATTGCTATACTTCAACTTTATTAGGAACGTTCCAATAGGTGTGATTTTACAGCCCGATATTTAATAATCAATGATTAATTTGATCTATTAGCAAGTAAATAAGGTATTGTGAGGGTCGAGTTTAAATAAATATTTCGGAGCAATAAGATGAAAAAATTAAGTAGTATAGTATGCCTATTGGCTATTTTGCTTGTGGTACTTCCAGGGCCTTTGTATAAATGGCAGTTAATTGAGCTTAGTACTGCTTTTACCGGCATTCGCTACGGTGTATTTGTGGCAATTGCAGGGCTTATTTTACTTGTTGTTCAAGCTGGCTTTTTTCGTAAAAGCACACACTGGCCATTATTTGCTATAAATGCAGTACTAGCCATTGTCGCAGTGGCTATGCCTCTTAGTATTATGAGTAAAGCTAAAAGTGTACCGCCTATTCATGATATTTCGACCGATGTAGTTACCCCACCTGAATTTGTTGCTATAGCAGAGCTACGAGCTGATGCCCCTAATTCAGTTGAGTACGCAGGACCAGAAACCGCAGCGCAGCAGCTTAAAGCTTACCCAGATCTAACCACACTAAAATTTAAAGAAAATACAAAACATGTTATTCGCGTGTCTATTGACTCGGTAAAAAGCTTAGGTTGGAACCTGTGAGTGCTGATGTTGAAAACGGAATAATTGAAGCCACAGATACAACCATGTGGTTTGGCTTTAAGGATGACGTTGTTATCCGAGTGACTGCTAAAGGTGATGGCAGTGAGCTAGATATCCGTAGTAAGTCACGAGTAGGCAAAAGTGATTTAGGTAAAAACGCAGAGCGTATAAATCAATTTATTGCCCAATTAAGCACTGAACTTACTCAGCTATAATTACCTCAGGTTAATCATACTTTGGTAGGGCATGCTACTAGGTAGCATGCCCGCTATTAATTATTATAAAGAACTGGGGTGCGACAATTTGTCGCGTGTTCAGCCTTGCCTCCAAGTTATATACTTTGCTCATCTAAAACTCGTTGTAAATAAAGAATAAAATGAGCAGCAAATTATCATCTTTAAAAACACAGTATGTACTTTCTCCTTTAACGCTTAGTATTGCATGTTTACTTTCTCCCTATGCACTTGCTGATAATTCAATTGAACACATTGAAGTTCAAGGTCAACATATTAATTCTCATGCAAATTTAGGTAATGCAGATCAGCTCCTAAGTGAATTAGGCGTTGATTTTTCTGCGGCGGGTGGTGTGTCAAGCCTACCGATTTTAAACGGTATGATGGGCGATAGAGTAAAGGTTTTAGTCGATGGGGCAGATATTACAGCGGCATGCGGTAACCAAATGAACCCACCTTTGTCTTATATATCAGCAAGCCAAATTACCTCATATCAAGTGGTGGCAGGTGTTTCACCTGTGAGTGCTGGTGGCGATAATATTGCAGGGGTGATCAGTGTTAATTCTATAGCACCTCAGTACAGTGATAGTGATGCATTAAGCTGGCATTCGGGTTATGTTTCTGCACAATATCGTAGTATTAATAACGCGCAAGCTGTGGGAGTTGGCGCTCGTATTGCCAGTGACACATTCAGTTTAAACTATCAAGGCGCATATGAAGACGCTGATAGTTATGAAGATGGTAATGGCGACCTTGTTTTAGATACCTTGTATCGCGCCCAAAACCATGCATTAACAGCAGCATTAAGAGATGAAAAACAACAACTCGTTGTTAAATTAACGCATCAAAAAATACCGTTTCAAGGGTTCCCAAACCAATATATGGATATGACTGATAACACCAGTTATGGTTTGATCAGCCAATATAAACGCACTCTCGACAGTGGTGAGTTCCAAGCTCAGATCAACTATAACGATGTAAAGCACGAAATGGGTTTTTTCACGGCGGAAAAAACCGGCATGATGCCGATGAATACCGATGCGCAAGATATGAGTTATCAACTTAACTGGCGTTTAGAACTCAATAAAAACACCACATTATTATTAGGACAAGAATACTTTGGTTATCGTATTGATGATTGGTGGCCAGCAATTGAAGGTTCAATGATGATGGGGCCGAATGAATACGTAAATATAAATGATGGTGAACGCGATCGCTACACTGCTTTTGCAGAGTTACAAAAGCAGCTAGATAAAAAGTGGTGGGTATCAGCGGGCGCACGAATTGAATATGTGCAGACGGATGCTGGCGAAGTACAACCTTATAGCGATATGGCCATGGATGGCGGCATGGACGATATGTCAGATATGGATTCAATGGGCGATATGTCATCGATGATGATGGATGACCCAAATCAAGATGCAGCAATGGCATTTAATGCTATGGATAGAGAACGTAGCGATACATTAGTTGATGCAAGCCTACTCGTGCGCTATCAAATAACAAATGAAGATGAGCTAGAATTTGGCTTAGCACGTAAAAATCGGGCCCCTAATTTATATGAACGCTACAGCTGGGGAGTGAGTACCATGTCAACCAGTATGATTGGCTGGTTTGGTGATGGTAACGGTTATATTGGTAACCCTGATTTAGAAGCAGAAACCGCACATACACTCAGTAGCAGTTATACTAAATCAGCGAAAGATGATACTTGGCAGATAAGCGCCAATGTTTGGTATACCCAAGTTGATGATTATATTGATGGCACGATTGTGGGGAACACTAACCGTACTGAAATGGCCATTACGCAGCGAAATACGCTCCAATTTACTAATTTAGATGCTACTTTATACGGTGGAAAAATTGAAGCCGCTGTACGAATCAGCGATAGCAAAAGCGCAGGTACATGGGACTTAACAGCGGCTATTACCAGTACTCATGGTGAACGTGATGACAGTAATGAACCACTTTATCAAATTATGCCGTTACACAGTAAAATAGCATTAGCTCAGCAAATGGGTAATTGGCAGAGTTCACTCAGTTGGGAATGGGTTGATAGTAAAACACGTATTGATCCTCGTCGTCTTGAAAATCAAACAGATAGTTATAGCTTATTCAATTTACAGACGAAAGGTACGTGGGATAAGCTAACCGTTAAACTAGCTGTAACAAACTTACTTGATGAATACTACCAACAGCCACTAGGTGGGGTGAGTATTGCCCAATATAAGGTGGATATGAGCCAAGGCTTTACGCAACTTGCAGGGCAAGGTCGCTCAATCAATTTGGCTATGAGTTATAGTTTTTAGAATTATAAATTAAGAATAAAGCTATGACTATAAATAGCTTTATTCTTCTTCAGTTTCATCTACATGATTAAGTTGGCTTTGCTCTAACGCTAGCTTTTCGCGCTCAGCCTTTGAAATGTATGCAGGCTTATTACTTTTATGTAATTTTGCGTTAGCGCGTTTATCTTTTTCTGGAATTTAGTGACGATCTTCTTTCTACGGTTCATGTTTGATTGCGCCGACGGCTACTTAAAATTGGTGGCGTAGTATACAGCGTATAAGTAACGTTTAGCTATTTAAATATTCAATATGCAAAGCTAGCTTAAAGGGAGTCAACAGCGTTACAATTATAACTTCTTGCCTACCTTTTATTTTATAGGAATTTGCTTTGAAAAATTTTGTTTTAGCCAGCCTAGCATTACTCACCTCTAGCGTTCACGCAAACGTTAATAAGATCAGCGAAGATGCGGCGATATACGCAGTGAATACTTACCAAGATGCACAAATTCATACTTTGGCTAACTTAGTGTCATACCCCACAGTTAATAAAGAAGGGGTGGCTACACCATCAAACCCAGACTTTATTGGCTTTAAAGCATTGTTAAAAATGAAAGCGGCAGAGCTTGGCTTTGACTATCAAGACTTAGGCTACACCGTGTTGATTGGCATGGGTCAGCAAGCTGAAAAAGTCACCATAGTAACTCATGGCGACGTGCAACCGGCTGATGCGAGTAAGTGGCAGCAAAGCCCATTTAAAGTAGATAGCACGTCAGAGTCGGGTAAATTAACAGCCCGTGGTACAGAAGATGATAAAGGTGCAATCGCTACAGCACTTTATGCAATGAAAGCCATTAAAGATCAAGGCATAAAGCTTGAAAACCGCATAGAACCGATGATTTATTTAGCTGAAGAGTCAGATTGGGGCCCGCTTGAAGAGTTTATGAAAACCTATCAACAGCCTAAATATGCGGTAACCATTGATGCATCGTACCCAGTTGTCGTAGCAGAAAAGGGTTGGAGCTTAATTGCGCCAACGTTTTCAGGCAACTCAAACCAAACAAGTGTATATGTGAGTAATTTAGAAGGCGGAGCATTTGTAAGCCAAATCCCAGAGGATGCCAGCGCTATCTTAAATAATGCGACAGAGGCAGATATTGAAACGCTTAATACCAATATTGCCGCACTTAAGGATGTCAAAGTTGCTGTTACTGAAGTTAACCAAGGTATTAAGGTTTCAGTTAAAGGCACGTCAGCGCATTCATCAGAGCCAGAAGCTGGCTTTAATGCCATTGCTCATTTAGCAGAAGTATTTAAAGGTATTGAACTTGAAAATAACAGCGACGGGCAGGCTATTGAATTTATAAATCAGTTAATTGGCCTTGATTTATATGGTAATAATTTTGGTGAGATTGCTTATAAGCATGATTTTATGGGGCCGATGACAGTTTCGCCTACGTTATTAAAACGAAATGGTAATGAAATTACCTTATCTGTGAATTTGCGCCGTCCAGTAGGTAAAGATGAAACTGTGCTAAAACAACAAATCGACACGGCATTGGCTAATTGGCAGGCTAGTAATCAGGTTGCGTTAAAAGATACACAGGTCATCATTGGCACACCGATGCTGCTTGATAGCGCACCCCATGCCCAAGCATTACTGGATATATTTAAACACTTTACGGGTGATAAAGATGCTGGCTTTGTATCGATAGGAGGGGAACAAACGCAAAGTTATTTGATAATGCAGTGTCGTTTGGTCCATCCATGCCAGGCAAAAAATACACAGGTCACTCAGAGCATGAGTTTATAACCGTTGAACAACTTAAACTCAATCTTAAAATGTACACCGCGATGATGGTAAAACTGGGCAATATGTAATTTACTAAGCCCTGCTGATTGAGTGTAAACTACGATTAGGGGAGTTTACACTCAACTATCAACTATCCAGCAGACAGGTTAAATTTGAGCCGTGTTTTTGGGTTTTGTTCCTGTACTTTGCTTTGTGAGCGTTGCGTTGTTAAATCGATTATAGGTTTATTGCGTACACACATTAAAACCTTATTCGCTACCTGACAGCTGCCTTGATATAGCTTGTTGTTTAACTCATAGCTGCAACGTTCATTTACATTTTTATCTTGGCATACATGCCAGGGCTGATCACTCACATGTCCTGCATGTGAAAGGGTATGGCTTGAATAGAGTATAATAAAGCCAAACAATACTGATGATAATTTATTTAATTTAGTTAAAATCATGATCACTCCTGTTATTTGGCTATTTCGCCACTATAGCAACCAATAAACATATTTTCGGCAACACTGGCTGCGTGATAGTGATAGCCTCTGATGTCATCATAATGACCTCTACAGCTGTCAAGATCATCATCTTCATTCCCTTGTCCGTCGAGCATACCGAAAATACCATAACCATCAAGCGCATAACCTAGCATACTTGCATGGTCATCTGATTGCTCTAGGGTTTCGCTACAACCGGCCGCACCATGATAATGATACCCTTCAACTAAATTGATATGGCCAGCACAATCATCAAATGCGGCAATCGTGTAAGCTCCTAAAATCGCATCAACAGGCGCAGGAGGAGCAAGTGCGACACCATTAAGGGAAATACCCACATTATCGCGTCCAATTGCTATGGCGTTATTCGCTTTTATTGGGGTGATGGGAATTAATACACTTTGACTAATACCACCATTAACATACTCTATCGAGCATTCAACGCAATGGTTTTGATATTGCTGTTCAACATCTGGTCTTGCTGCCCCTTCACAGGAAACTTGGCTGTCAGTAATTTTTATTTCGCCTGTACTTTCATCATAAAGTTTCCAGTTATCATCATTATAATGGGTCGCAAGTTGAGTAATGAACTCGCCGGTTAAATCATATACTTCGCCATCACCATCAAACCAGATCCCAGCTTCCTGGGCATTTGATGTGGTATACCGTGGGCAGAAAATACCTATATCGTGGCTTGCTGGTGCACCAGCTATTTCTATTTGATAACATTGAGATTCTTCATTATTAGTGAGTGTACAGGTTTGGGTAATAATCTCTGAATCAAGTGCACCATTAGTGAAGTTAAGTGGGTTAACTTCAATGATTACCTCAATGTTAGTTGATGATGAAGAATCAGTAGCTGCATCTTGTATTATGTCATTCTCAGAACTACCGCATCCTATTAATAACATGGCTAAAGCGAATGCTGCGACATTCTTTCTATTTATAGGGTTGTCACTCATATCTGTACCTTATAGTTGGCTATAATTTATTCTATTAAAGAAATGTGCAAATACAGTGCAAAAAAATAGAAAGATATAATTCACCTTTATAGTAGTGAGCTCAGCTAAAAAGAGGTGTTGACTATTGGGCTTAAAGCCTGAAAACACTCTTGGGGCTAAAACTCACATGGTGGATTCTCAAGAATTGCTTGTGATGTTACTTGGCCGAATAATGCTTGAGTAGCAGCATCACCTGGTAACGTATCACTAAATGTTAATAAGTCTGCAGATTCACCTGTTATTGTTTCGTATAACACTATTGATGAAAGTGATGTACCTAATAATGTAGCGTGATTATTATCTGACATATACATCTCTAGCTCTGGTGATATTGTCAAAGCTTGATTCCATGTTAATCCAATAGGCGCAACACAACTACGCTGTGTTTCAGCAATACCAGCATGGATCCCATGCACGTAAATTGCATCTTGTGGTCTATTAGCAAGGGGGTGTTCAGGATAGAGGATAGGGGTAGCACCGATTGCTTTTGCCTGTTGTATCAAAGTTACTGTAGCATCAACCGGATAGAGTACAGTTTGGCTTTGCGAATACTTTTGGCCTTGTAGAATCACATGGGTCCATTGCTTATTTTGCAGTGTTTTAATTATACTTTCATCATTAGCAATATTATCAATAAAAACCCCTTGGTGAGTTACAATATTCACTATTTTATTAGCTGCGCTATGAGAGAATATTTTTTTTTAATAAAGACTCAACGTTTGTGACATGGCTGTTACCTAATATTAAAATGTTATATGTATCTAGCTCTCGATTGTCAGGGATAGCTAAATTATCTGTCGATTTGACTGGTTGAGATGGGCCATCTGCAACCGGAATTTCATCCTCTGAAGTTTTTGAAGAGCCACCGCCACATGCGCTTAGCATAAGCATTACAGTATAGATAATTAAATGTTTGTTCATTTTTCCCTCGTATTTATTAGTTTCAAGCGCAAATGGAGCTCGGTCAAAACTGTTTGTTTAACATACGTATTTTTAGTTTGTATAAAAAATATAGAGTTTTGCACTAGGGTAAAAATAACCCGTTATATCATGAGTACAAATTAAACTTGGCGCGCTATTAAGTACAACAATCTAGCTTTATGTCAACGTAAAATCAACATATTGAATATAAAATGTTAATTTTGTGTTTTTTTTGGTGTGGTACTTTTAATATTACATAGGCATATGTGTAACAAATGCTTAGAAGGTAAAGTCAATAAATTAATTCTTTTGAAGATTGTTTAGTTGTAACTGTGCACATAACTAGATCTATCTTTTATAAAGTACTTAACAATTGTGCCTTAAAATGGTAAAAAGTTTCTATAAGGATAATAAATATAAAAGCTGAGTAGCAGTTACAATGGATTTTTTAAATTTAGCATTTACTTTCCCTACAGCCATTTTTACGGCGCTTCTTTTGGTTGTGATACTTTTTTGGCTGATAACTCTTGTTGGTTTTGCTGATATAGATATGTTTGAATCAGATCTCGATATTGATGCCGATGCGGCACAAACTTCAAGCGTGTCATCATGGTTTAACCTGGGGTTTGGTGGGGTGCCAATTACAGTTTCACTTAGCCTCATCGTGATGACCAGCTGGTTAATCAGTATTTATGCACATAAATTATTTGCTCACCTATTAGGTGATAGCATTTTATTTTATCTGTTTGGCATGCTAATGCTGTTGGCGAGCTTACTTGTAGCACTTCCTCTTGCTGCTATTATAACTAAACCTCTACAGCGCTTTTTTACCAGCGCCGAAACTTCAAAAAGCACAGACTTAATTGGGTTAGAATGCATTGTAGTTACAGGGAAAGTGACTAGCACTTTTGGTCAGGCTCGCGTGCAGTTTCAAGGTACTGAGCAACTCATTCAAGTGCGAAGTAACGACAATGAACCGTTTTCATCAGGTGACACAGCCGTGTTACTTGAACACCTCAAAGAACAACAGTGTTACACCATAACCCGTAAACCATGGTAAATGGCTTACGTAATTGTACCTGTAGCATATAAAAATCGACAATCAAGTTAGGACATAACATGGAATTTTTAGATAACCTCATCCCTATACTCACGTTTGTAGGTATAGCAATAGCGATCATTTTTGCTATCTTGCTTATCGTTGGTAAGTTTTACCGCAAGGTTGAGCAAGGCCAAGCTTTAATCATCAACAAAATGAAAAACGAGCCTGATGTCACTACAACGGGCGGTATTGTTTATCCGGTGATCCATAAAATGGAAGTAATGGATATTTCGACCAAGCGCATGGTACTTGAACGTAAAGATAAAGGTGGCTTGATCTGTAAAGACAATATCCGTGCCGATATAGCCATTACTTTCTATATACGTGTTAATGAAAACAAAGAAGATATTTTGCGTGTAGCTAAACATGTAGGGTGTGCACGTGCATCTGAGCACGACACGCTGCAAGAGCTATTTGAGGCAAAATTCTCAGAAGCGCTTAAAACGGTTGGTAAACGGATGGACTTCGTTGAGCTATTTACTCATCGGAACGAGTTTCGTGACAACATAAAAGAAGTGATAGGCCAAGATTTATCAGGTTATACCCTTGAAGATGTTGCGATTGATTACCTTGAACAAACCTCAATAGATAAATTAGATTCACAAAATATTTTAGATGCAGAAGGTATTCGTCGCATTACAGAAATGACGGCTTTGCAAAATGTATCGACCAACCAATTAAAGTGTGATGAGCGCGCTAAAATTGAGATTCAAAATCAAGAGGCCACCGAGAAAACACTCGAAATTGAGCGTCAAAAGCAAGACGCCATGTCACGTCAAGTGCGCGAAATTGAGACTGTAAAAGCCCGTGAATTTGCAGAAGCTGAAAAAGTGCGCCAAGAAGAGCGCCTTAAATCGGAGCAAGCACGCTTACAAGCCGATGAAGCAATTGGAATCGCCGAACAAAACAAACAACGTGAACTAGATATAGCAGAGCAAAATCGTTTGCGTGTGCTCGGTATTGAAGAAGAAAAAGTATCGCGCTCGCGTGAAATTGAAGTGATCGAGCGTGAAAGAGAAACCGAAATTTTACGCATCAACAAAGAAAAAGCCCTTGAGGTTGAGCGTAAAGAAATTGCGGATGTGGTGCGCGACCGTGTAATTGTCGAAAAATCAGTGGCCGAAGAAGAAGAACGCATTAAAGACGTTAAAGTATTGGCTGGCGCAGAGCGTGAAAAAGAAGCGGTAATTATTCGTGCCAAGGCCGAGGCGGAAGAAGCGCTGGTGAAAGACATTGAAGCGGCAAAAGCACAAGAGCAAGCGTCAGAATACAAGGCGCGTGAGCTTGAAACAATGGCCAATGCAGAACTTAGAATTGCAAACCAACAGGCAGAGTCTAAGAAGATTTTAGCGCAAGCGCAGCAAGTTGAAACAGCCGCTAAGGGCCTTGCTGAGGCTGACGTAATTAAAGCGAAGGCAGAAGCAAATGCAATACAAGGTGAAACAGACGCGCGTGTATTGCAACAAAAACTGCAAGCGCAAGCACAAGGTGATCGCGAGATTGGCTTAACACAAGCCCAAGTACAAACCGCGATGGCTGATGCAAACGAGAAACAAGGTGAAGTAGAAGCAATTAACCTTGAACGTAAGATGCTCGCAGAAGCAAAAGGCCTTGAAGAGAAGCTACAAGCGCTTAATGCAATGGATCAAGATGCCCGCGATTACGAAAGCTTTACGCTGCAACTAAACCAACAAAAAGAGTTAGTACTTGCTAAAATTTCAGCAAGTAAAGACATTGCCGAGCATCAGTCTCATATTATGGCAAAAGCACTGGGTGATGCCGATATCAATATTATGGGTGGGGATGGTCAGTTCTTTAATCAATTTATGAGTGCAATCAGTTTAGGTAAATCAATTGATGGTTTAGTTGATGAAAGCCAAACAGTGCAAACGGTGTTTAAAGATCACTTAAACGGCGACCGTAATTTAATAGAAGACCTAAAAGGTGTATTAGCAGGGGCAAATGGCTCAGCTGAAACACTAAAAAACTTTAACATGAGTAAATTACTTAAGCAGCTAAGTAATACAACGGCAGCTGAAAAAAGCCAATTACTGAGCATGTTAGGCGGCAATTTAGGTAGCGGCTTAGATGATAAAATTAAACTAGATCCCAAAGACTAGTTTTGCCAATGCTAAGAGCCGCAACAGCAAATGTTGCGGCTTGCTTTTATTAAATATCAGGAAAGGTTTTCATGACGGACGTAACTCAACAAGCGCTAGAGCAAGGCTCTTACGATTTAATTAAGCGCCGCTTATCTAATTTTGGCACTGATTTAAAAACCCAAATAGACACAGTAAATAAGCAACGTATTGAAGAGTTTGGCAGCACAGAGTTACAAGTCAAAGGGCGCGTACGCGTTCGTACTGAACAAAACTGCACCCCCCGCGATATTGTTATTGTGGGTGATAAAATCATTTTTGCTTATAACGTACAGTTAGGCTTAAAAAAAGAAACCGCTATTAGTGATGTATTCAGTGTTCAAAAGCTAGTTGAACAAGATGATCATTACGAAATAGAACCTTACCCTGATACCACCCGATTTTTAACCGACAGCCGGTTTATTCGTGATTTTGAAGAGCTGTATACCTATTACAAACAAACCAGCCTACAGCACCTATACCAGCAAAATGGTAAGCTGTTTGCGTTATTCCAAATTGGTGACAAGTTAACAGATGTACGCGTTTTTCGCTGGGAAATTCACCCAGATAACACCATTAATTACATTGATAACCGCGGTGAGCGAGATATTCAACACGCTCATGACTACGATTTTGAATGGCTCAAAACAGATCGCAACGATCACATTGAAGGGCGTTTTGCCCACATAAATATTGCCGACCAACTGTTTGTTGAAACCACCGGTGGTACACTCACCATTAAAATCGAAAACAGCACAGACACAGGCGAAGGTATTTACCAAGAAGCGGTGGATGATAAAAATCAATCCCTTGCTGACAGTGATGTTGATTATGCGCTGGTGGGTGACTTAATACTCCTTAAAATACTGCCATACCGCGAAAAAATATGGCGCTATTTTATTTATAATACGCGTACACAACAGGTTATGCGCCAAGACGCTATTGGCAGTGCATGTGTAACCTTACCAGAAGACCACGGGATTATTTTTCCCGGTGGTTATTATTTACAATCAGGCCAAGCCCGCTCATTTGAAGAGCAAATAGACGATTTAGAGTTTCACCGTCATGTTAAATCACCTAACGGTGAAGATGTTTTGTACGTGTTTTACGAGCCAAGTGAAGGGCGTTATGCGCTGTTTGCCTACAACATTATTGATAAAAACCTGCAAAACCCAATCTACTGCCACGGCTACGCTATTTACAACGATGGTTTAACACTGACCTTTAAAGCAGACAAAGACGAAGCGGAGCGCGTTCACCCAATACAAATTTGGCAAAGCCCGTTTGTTTCCAGTGAATTTGCTGCCAATGCTCCAGTACTTACCAGCTTTTTTGGCAAAATAGGCAACCCTGATTTAGTGCGCGGTATTTCTGATTTATACAGTGTGTGTAAAGCTATTAGCGAGCAAAGCCCAAGCCTCAATCACTATGAAGATATGATAGCGTTAAGCCGTAATATTTTTGACCGCTACCATTGGCTTAACGAGAGCGAATTTGCAGAGATTGCAACAAGCCTGCACAGTATATTTGAAACCGCCGAACAAGTGCTTGACGAGTTTGAAAAAGTCACTGAAATTCAAAATAAAGCTAAACAATCACTGGTTGATATTAATAAGCAGTACACGGAGGTCACCCGTGAAGTGCGCCCAGATAGCTTTAAAACCGCGCCTGAGTTTGTGCAAGCAATTGACGCACTCAAAATATTAAAAGGGCAAATAATCAGCCTTGAAGATATTAAGTACATTGATCTCGATGCCCTTAACGAGCTACAACAACACGTTGATGAAAAGCTTAGCGAAGTAAGCCAAGCTACAGCGGCATTTTTACAGCAAGACAGTGCCTTGCAACCTTACCATGATAAGTTAGGCGAACTTGAAGCACTGAGCACAAAAAGCGAAAGTGTCAGCGAGCTAAAAACCTATATTGCAGCCCTGGATGAGCAAAGTGTAGAACTTGATTTACTTAACCACACGATGCTTGATTTGGACATTGATGACAGTCGCGTTCGTACGCAAATATTAGAAGATATCAGCGCCGTTTATGCACTGGTTAATCGTGCAAAAGCCAGCATTGAAATACGCCAAAAAAGCTTAGGCAGTGTTGAGGCAAAAGCGGAATTTGCAGCGCGTTTTAAACTGTTTTCGCAAAGCATTACCAATGCGCTGAATAATGCAAAAACCCCTGAAGCCTGTGATGACCAACTTTCACGGCTGCTTATCCAGCTGGAGGAGCTTGAGTCTCAATTTAGTGAGTTTGATGAATACCTAAGCGAAATTATTGCCAAGCGTGATGACGTTTACGAAAGCTTTGAAGCACACAAACAAAGCCTGATTGATGCTCGCCAGCGCCGCGCTCTTAATTTGGCCAATGCCGCAGAGCGTATTTTACAAGGCGTCAACCGCCGCGCTCAAAGCTTTACTGAGCTTGATAAACTCAATACCTACTTTGCCGCTGACCCGATGATCAGCAAGTTACGCGCATTAACTGACGAGCTTAAAGAATTAGGCGATGAAATACGCGCAGATGATATTCAATCTAAGCTTAAAGCCAGTAAAGATCAGGGCATTCGTTCACTGCGTGATAAACAAGATATTTATACCGATGGCGGTAACACGGTCAGCATTGGTAAGCATGCATTTAGTGTAAACAAGCAACTGCTTGATTTAACGCTGTTGCCGCGCGATGAACAATTAATGCTGCATTTAACAGGCACTGATTATTTTGAAGCCATTGAAGATGAGCAAAGCCTTGCCACACTTGAGCAAAGTAAGCATTTATGGCAACAAGCTCTGGTATCTGAAAATGACACAGTTTACCGCGGTGAATACCTTGCAGCGCAATTATTGCTAGCGTGTGAAAATAGCGAGCACTCGCTTACTTTTAGCCAGCTACACGATGCGCAAGCGGATGGCAGCTTATTAAATGTAGTACAAAAGTTTGCTGAACCGCGTTATCAAGAAGGCTATGAAAAAGGCATACATGATCACGATGCATGCGCTATTTTAAGCACCTTACTGACGCAAAAAAGTACCCTAGACTTACTTATTTACCCCGCCAGTTGCCGTATCATTGCGCAATTATTTAGTGCGCAATTAAGTACAGAGCAGTTAAGTAATTTTTATCATCAGGCAAATAACGCCATATTGATGGATAAACACTTTGCAGCAACACAATTTATTACCAATTTAACCGAACAAATAAGCACGCAAGTCAGTCATTTTTTACCGCAAGTTGCGTTACTGTGCCAACGCTTCACTGATTTTTCATGTGATTTAACAGCCGGATATTTGATACAACAACTAGCGCAACAAAAATCACCAGATAAGCTTAGCTTTGTGGTGTCGCAACAGGCTAAAAAGCTTGCCGAACAATTCACAAATGAGGCAAAGGTAAAAGGCTTTAGTAGTGAATTAGAGAGCGCGCGTAAAAATGTGAACAGCACCGATGAGCGTGCTTTGTTGTATTTAAGCTGGTTAAACGCGTATTGCTTACATTACCCACAGATAAGCGCTGTTGAGCAAGCGGAAGCCGCTAATTATTTGCACTTAAGTGCCAGCATAGGGTTAACTTACCAAGTGCTAGATGTAACCCCTGCAACGCAAGTTGAAAACCTAATGGGGCAACATAAGCGGGTAAAAGAGCAGGTTCTTAACCTTGATTATGCTGAATTTTATGCTCGTACACGGGACTACATCACCGAGCAAGTACCTGCATTTGAGCAATATCATCGCCTGCGTACCGACATACTTGCAGAGCAAAAAGAGCGCCTACAACTCGATGAGTTTAAAGCCCGGCCTTTAAGTTCATTTGTGCGTAACCAGCTTATTAACAAAGTGTACTTCCCAATTATTGGCGATAACTTAGCCAAACAAATTGGCTCTGCGGGTAAAAATAAACGCAGTGATTTAATGGGCATGTTATTGCTTATATCACCACCCGGTTACGGTAAAACAACGCTTGTTGAATACGTGGCAAATCGACTAGGGCTGACCTTTGTAAAAGTAAACTGCCCATCAATAGGGCACGACCAAGTCTCACTTGACCCAGCGCAAGCGATTAATGCAACCGCTGAAAAAGAGATTGCTAAAATCAACCAAAGCTTCGAAATGGGCAATAATGTAATGCTCTATTTGGATGACATACAGCACACTAATCCTGAGTTTTTACAAAAATTTATTTCATTGTGTGATGGTTCGCGCCGTATTGATGGTGTGTGGAACGGTAAAAGTAAAACCTACGATTTACGTGGTAAAAAGTTTGCCGTGGTTATGGCGGGTAACCCGTACACGGAATCTGGCGAGAGCTTTAAAATCCCTGACATGCTAGCCAACCGTGCTGATATTTATAACTTAGGTGATACCTTAGCCGGCTGCGAGCAAGAGTTTGCCATGAGCTTTATTGAAAATGCATTAACCTCAAACTCAGTACTTGCGCCGCTTGCTAATCGTAATATGGAAGATTTATACAAACTTGTGCGTATTTGCGAGGGCGAAGATATCTCATTAAATGAGCTTGAACATGGTTACTCTCAAGCCGAGGCAAACGAAATTAAAGCGGTATTAACCCGCTTAATGACCATTCGTAACACAGTGCTAAAAGTAAATGCTCAGTACATCGCTTCAGCCGCACAAGACAATAACTACCGCACTGAGCCGCCTTTTAAACTGCAAGGTAGCTACCGTAATATGAACAAAATGGCAGAGAAAGTCGTCGCTGCCATGAACGATGAAGAGCTTGAAAATCTAATACGCGATCACTATCGCGGCGAGGCGCAAACTCTCAGTAAAGGCTCAGAAGAAAACTTACTTAAACTAGGAGAGTTGCGCGGTACACTCAGTGATGAGCAGCAGCAGCGCTTTGCACAGATCAAATATGATTTTGTAAGGCTCAATAAGCTCGATGGCGCGGGCAGCCCGGTAATGATGGCTGTTGAACAAATGAGTTATTTGCATGAATCATTGCAAAATATTGCCGGTAAGTTGAGCAAAACTAACCTCAGCCACGATTACAGCGAATTATTGCAAACACTTGGGCTCAATGTGCAAGGGACAGACAACAACCATGCAATACAAGCACTTGCGCAAGCTGTTGAAAGCGGCTTTGGGCAAACACCGTACAAAGACGTGCTCAAACAGCTAGCAGACAACACGGCTGAAAATAACACGAATCAAACATTAGCTATGCTGGGGCAACAGTTAGCAGAGTATTTAGCCTCTTTAGATAACAAAGAGCAGCTTCAAACCTTGATAGAGACCATAGCGAGTAACAATACGGCTTCGCATATTGATGCATTAAGTGAGCAGCTGAGGGACTCTATTAAAAATAATAATATGCAACACGGTGTGCAACAGCTTATTGCTGCGTTAAATAGCCAAACCGAGCAATTAAATACAAAAGCCGAGCTCGCAGAGCTTACCCAAGCGATAACCAATACTAACCCTAACAGTGCTATTTTAGCATTACAGCAGGCATTACTTGCTGGTAGTGAGGTACAAATAAACGCCTTGAGTGAGCAATTGCTTAGCGCATTGACTACACTGGATCACAGTGAAAAATTAGCCGATATATTAACAGCGCTAAAAAGCACCAACAGCAACGAGCAAACTCAACACTTAATAAGCCAGTTGCTCAGTGAGTTAAAGGCTGCGAATAATCGTGATGTGCTTGAGCTTATTGCACAGCAAAGCGTAGATAATACGCAACAAAACGCTTTGCAACACAGCGAACAAAAACAGGCCTTAGAGACACTCACAAGTGCAATAAAAAATCAGCCAAGGCAAGTGGTTACGCAGGTAAGCGAAAAAGATCAGCAAGATGGTTCTATGCCAACGTTGTTATAAAAAACATAAGTTGTTTTTAAACATAAAGGAGAAAAAGAGATGGAAATCAACGCACCAGAATTATACGACTCAATGGGCGAGGCAAAGATAGCCGCTATTTATGTGAATGACGGTCAAGAAGTCATTGTTAATCAAGCACTGTTTGATGTAGAACTTGAAAAAGCCGTGTTAGAGGTAGTGACACCACAAGCAGGCGTTATTCATAACTTTAAAGCAAAAGTAGGTGACATTGTAAGCTCAGAACAAGTCATTATGCACTTACGCGAAAAACGCCACGGCGAACACACCGCAGATAAAAAATTACCGCTGGAAGAGGAAGTTGCTTTATTAAGAGAAGAAAACGAGCGACTCAAAAAACTGCTAGCACAACAGCAACTAACAGCTGCTTGTTAGTCGTTTAGAATAATTGTTCAAGCCACTATTTTACCCAATGGTACAGTTTTGGTTGAGTGTATTTATTGTTTTTGTGTTTTCCTCCCAAGTAAAAATGGGGAAAGGACTCTTTGATAAAATTGGTATATTTGAAAGGTCATTATGAAATATCTCTTTATTGTGCTTTTAACTTTTAGCTTCTCAAGCCTTGCTTGTATGCCTTCGGTGAATATCGATATCGCAGAGGTATTCGTGGAAGTGCCTAATCCAGTTTTTGAAGAAGGAACGGTTATTAACGCGAAGACAGGAAAGGTGACTGCCAAAATATCTTTTAATGAAAAAGGGAAAGTTGTTAAAATTAAAAATTTGGATTTGACGCCTTCTTCTTTGCCTTTAGCGCCAATTGAAGAGGCTTTATACTCATCAAAACGACATTTTTCTTCGCAGAAAGCTACATCACATAATATTGCAATTGATTTTCCAATTGAATTTAAAGAGAAAATAAAATTCCGTTTTAATTTAAGCCCGCCAATTATTGAAAAATAGAGTATTTCAAATATAAAAAATGCATCAAAAATAACGTCAAATGTTTGCTCGGCGTTTATTTTTCGCTTTATTTTAGCCAAGTATTACCCGCAACGCTAAGGGCACTTAGTCTACCTTGAGTTTGAATGCATAATAATAAATCAGCGTGTTTACACGGGTACTTTGATGTTTTCAGGGTATTTATAAATGGAAAAATATCCATGAAATCAAAACCCAACGAAGATTTTGATGTTACAGCATGACCTTATTGGTGATACGTCTCTTTAGATAGATAATGTCTTTATGCTTTAGGATAAACCACAATTTTAGTCTCTTAATGCAGTATTAGGTTTTAAATTATGCTCAGTATTTTACTTATGGTAGGTGCTATACAATTCGGCGAGATAAAAGCTTGCAGTGATCCTTCTATAACGGCATTAGATACCTTCCAAACTAGAGTGGAGTATCTAGGTAAGACACCACAACTTTTTGCCGATGACAATTTAAAAGTTAGAGCCTCATTGCCGTCTGCTTGCTCGTATGTAAACTCAGAATCTGAAGTTAAATTCGATGTAACAAGTGAAGGTCAGATTACGAATTATAAAGTTTTGTTTGAACACCCTATAAGAATTCATTCCCGTGTAATCAAAAGGGCAATACTAAAAACCCCAGTTAATAAAAGTGCCTGGGGCACAATCGGAAATAAGGTAAGGGTTATTTATGTTCAATATAAAAATAAAATCGAACAAACACATCAAAACTGACCCTACGGCTAAGCAGCTGTGTTTTAAAAAAAGCTAGCTAATAGAGCTAACGTGCCACATCAATAAAAGTACCTTGAAAAGGTATGATTAGATTTAAAAGCGTGTACAATTCTTTTCGGTAAATTTTGGTGCTTTATATAAAACCATATAATCACCTTTCCTTAACCTCATAATTTAATGGAAAATCAATCATGTGGAAGTGTTTAGTTTTATTATTTTTACTAACTGGGTGTGCGGTACAGTATGAGGTTCCAACCTCTGGCGATACTGCAAATGTTCGAATTGGCACGCGTGTTGGCAACGACCACACATGGGTTTATGGATACAGTAATGCACAGTGTGATGATAAAAAAACGTGGTTAAGGTTAATTGGTGAGCCAATGGCGTCGTGGGCTGAATCTTCCAAGCGATTAGGTATGCCTTTGTGGGATTACCCTAATGGGGCAGCCCATGAGATTTTAGTTCCCGCTAATAAGGCGCAATACATTATGGCCGTTCAAAATCACTACACATTTAAATGTGGTACTTTCATTTCTCATACATTTGATAAAAATAAAGATTATGAAATCATTATTGGCGACCAACATCGCTGCTCAGCAAGCATTTATGAAATAGTACCTACGTCAGAGCAAGCAACGGATTTTAAAAGGGCGCTAATAAAAACAGTGAGCATGGTTGATGGTGTATCCCAAGCGTGTAAGGATAAGTTTTAATACAAGCTTACTGTAGCAAGAAATTTTTAAGCTAGTAATACCGCCCGCAATAATACTAAATTATTTAGAGGGTTGAACCTGACGCTAACGGCGTTTAAAACTTCTGATTTACGACTGCATGGATGCAGGAGGTAGAGCAATGCAGAAGCAATTGCGAGAACAACTAAATAACGTAATTTTGCCTTGTTAGTGGCGAGGTTTTCTTACCTCAAAATTGACTCCTCAATTAAGCGAATTGGTATAACCATAAACATCAAAAAGCCAAGCAAAATAGCTTGGCTTATAAACAATTAATAGTTAACTACTGTATTAATTTAACTGCGTCGACAGTGATATTTCAGCATTCATTAGCTTCGATATTGGGCAACCTTCTTTGGTTTGTACGCATAGTTCGTCAAACTTTAGTTGTGAAATACCCTCAATCTTAGCCTCTACATTGAGCGCAATGTGGCTCACTTCAAAGCCATCATCAACCTCATCTAGACTAACAGTTGCGGTGGTTTTGATGTCATCGGCTACATAATCTGCTTCAGTGAGTGCCAGTGAGAGCGCCATGCTGTAACAAGCACTGTGGGCTGCTGCAACCAGCTCCTCTGGGTTAGTGCCAGCTTTGTCTTCAAAGCGAGTGTTGAACCCATATGGCTGGCCCTCAAGTGCACCGCTTTCGCTACTTATTGATCCTTTACCTGATTTAATATCCCCAGACCAATTGGCTGATGCTGATTTTTTAATCGTCATAATGTCTCCTTGGGTTTGTTGTGTAAAGTTTGCAATAACATTGCAAGCTCTTCATGCTTATACCGGCTAATCGGTATTTACACGATACTCGAGTAGGGTTTTGCAATATTGACACCAAGGTTTATTTTGCGTTTCGCCTACACCGCTCTGAACAGTAAATTACGTTGTCCCAGTCCCGTTGCCATTTTTTGCGCCAGGTAAAGTCACGGTTGCAAACGGGGCAGGTTTTTTGCGGTAAATGTAATTTCTTATGCGCCATTGTTACGTTTCTTTTTAGTGTTTTTTGGTCGCGGTGTAACGCTTACATGGGCTTTGAGTATCGCTGGGATAGCCTGTTGTACATCGCGCCGTTTACGGTATTGCCACAGCCTATCGCGCGCTTCTTTTGAGGCTTTTGTTAAATCCACCATAGGTTCAGGGTAGTCTTCGCCTATTTTAAAGTCGTTAAATAACGCTTCCATTGGCGTTTGTTGCCATGGTTCATGTAAGTATTCTATGGGCAGCTTTTCAAGTTCTGGGCACCACTTTTTTATAAACTCTCCGTTAGGGTCTTGATCTTCAGACTGCTTGATTGGGTTGTAGTGGCGAATGGTGTTGATACCGGTCACTGAGGCTTGCATTTGTATTTGCGGATAATGAATGCCCGGTTCAAAGTCTAAAAAGTAGTTAGCTAAGGGGAAACTCGCTTGCTGCCAGCTTATGTTTAAGTGGTGGGTTACAAAGCTGACCAACATGGCGCGCATTCTAAAATTAATGTAGCCGGTGTGTTTTAAGCAGCGCATGCAGGCGTCAATAATCGGCACGCCTGTTTGCCCCTGGGCCCAACGCTGTATATCCTCAGCGACCTTATCGTCGTCGCGGTAGGGAAATTGATGATACCCCGCATTAAGCGCTTTAAATTCCATTGAACATTCACTTTCAAACTTTTGCATAAAATGGCAATGCCAATGTAAGCGCGAGACAAACGCCGCTAGTGGGCGCTTCCAGCCTCGTTTGTCAGGGTGGTTTGAGTCATATGCATCGATTGCCTTTTGGTACACTTGCCTAAGGCTAATGTTGCCCCACGCTAAGTAAGGCGAGAGCCTAGAGCAATGGGTTTGGCTTAAACTGGGGCTTGAAATGCCTTTTTGATAGCCTTTGCCTCTACTTTCAAAAAAGCTTTGCATGACTTGCTGGGCTTTCAACGCACCGCCAATTTGAAAGTGTGGGTTTTGCTCTGTATAGGTATCGGGTAAAGAGGGGGCTTGGTAATCGTTTAATGTCACCGTATTAACGTTTTTCCAGTTTGGAATAGCAATAGGGCTGTGCATGTATTGATGCCAATGTTCGTTCCAGCCTTTACGATTTTTGGCCCCGCGTATAACCCCACCTGTAGAAAACTCAAGCCAGTTTATTGCATGGTGTTTACACCATTTTTTTACTGCTTTGTCGCGCTCAAACGTATTATTTAAGCCGATTTCTTGATGGCTCAATAAGCTGGCAATTTCAAACTGCTTGTTTAATGAATCGAGTAGTTCATCCATAGGGTTGCTGAACAGATAAACGCGGGCATTAAAGCGCGCGAGCTGTTTATTCATTTCAATCAACGATTGATAAACAAAACGCCAATGACGCTCGTTATAGTGAGCATCATCAAGCAGCAGCGGCTCAAAATTATAAATAAGCAGGGTCGGCAGTGCGCTGTCAAACGCGTACTTAAGTGGCTGATGATCAGATAAACGTAAATCTCGTTTAAACCAGACTATATTAACTTTTTCGCGCATTAGTAACTGCTTAATGGCCAATCTGCAGCATCGGCTGAGTCTATGCTATAAACCTCATCACCTCGCCAGCGCTTAATAAAGGTATTTCCGGGGTCATAAGTGTGAGTTTGTTTAACTAGGTTAAAATGCCTGCCAGAGCGAGGATCAGCACCCACCCCAGCAAGATATTGCCAGTTGCCCCAGTTCGCTGCTACATCGTAATCAATGAGTTGCTGTTCAAAGTAAGCCGCACCAAAACGCCAATCTAATTTGAGCTCGTTGACTAAGCAGCTGGCAACCAGTTGACGTCCACGATTAGACATATAGCCCGTTTGATTGAGTTGTTTCATACACGCATTAACAATGGGGTAGGGGGTGGTGCCCATGCACCATTGTTTAAAGCGTCCAGGATAAAAACTGGTGAGTGGTTTGTTTGAACTTATGCCGCTAAATGCAAATAATTGATGGTCATAGCGCACACTATAAAGCTGAAAATATTCACGCCAAAGTAGCTCAAAGTAAATCCAGTAAGTTGAATCATTCGCTCCGTGTTGTTGCTCATATTCTTGCAATGCGTGCATGATTTGTTGCACCGACACATTACCATTGGCAAGCCAAGGCGAAAATTTAGTTGAATTTGCCATGCCATCAAGGGCATTACGAGTCAGTTTATATTTGCTTGGAGCTGAACTTGAAAAGTACTGGTCAATATGGTTTTTAGCTGCTATTTCACCCGCATCAAACTCACAGTTTACCTGTTCAACCTTAGGTAAAGATTTAGGCCAAGGTACAGGGGCAATTAACGGCGCAGGGAAATGGCTTGGTCTCTGTACAGGCGATTTTATAGAGAGGTTTGATGATTCTACCTTTTTACGAAATTTACTGAATGTTGACGGCAGTTCACTTAAATCAAAGGGCAGTTGATGCATGTCATACAAGGTAAATGTATTACTTTGTTTAAGTGTAATCTCGCTGTATTTATTGGTGATAGCAGTGAGAGATTGCCGTTCGTATAAGCCAATTTGGTCACTGCAGTAAATCACACGGGTATTGTGATGAGAGTAATAATGATCAATCACGTCCAGCGGCGCTTTAAAATAAACCACCAAGTGTTGGCCGCGTGCATTTAGCTGGTTGTTTAATTGGTGCAGCGATTTAACCAAAAACGCCCATCGCTGTGCGCCTAATGTTTGACAGTTAAAACGGTTGCTTTTAAACCACTCAGGGTTAATGCAATAAATAAAGCTGATTGATGAGCTTTGTTCGCATGCACGCCTTAAAAGCCTGTTGTCTGATAACCGTAAGTCATTGGTGAACCAATATACAGAGTGTGTCATATAATAAACTTGCCATTAGGGTTTTACTAATCCATTGTGTTTCAATACGTGACAAACACTGAACACGTTTAATACGTGTGACTTTTTATTTCTTCATTACTAAAGCGAGCGATATGTGTTTTTAGATTTAACCCAGCATCACGAAAAACCAAGTATTTATAACCTACTAGTAGGCGGTATTACTCCTCGCCCAATTGCGTGGGTAAGTACGCTTAGTGCTGGTGGCGTGGCAAATATTGCGCCTTATTCATTTTTTACTGTGGCCAGTGTTAACCCTCCTGTATTAAGTGTTACTCAGGTAAACCCACGAGATAAACAAAACAAAGATACACTAACTAATTTAATCACAAATAAAGAGTGCGTGGTTAATATTGTCAGTGAGCAGCAAGTTGAGAAAATGAACCAAAGCTGTGCAAACTACTCACCTGAAGTCAGTGAATTTATAGCTGCAAATATCGAGTCTACAGCAAGCCAAACAGTAAAACCTTTAAGTGTCGCGTCATCAAAAGTTCGTTATGAGTGCACCCTTCGCGAGGTGATTACCATTAGTGAACAATCCGCTGGTGGTAAAATGATGTTGCTTGATGTCGTAGGGGTTTTTATTGATGACAGCGTGCTTATTGATGGCTATATCGACCCGAATGCTTTAAATACCATTGGTAAAATGGGCGGTGATCACTTTACCAAAACAACTGAACTTTTTAGTTTAAAGCGGCCACTCATAAATAAGTAAATACTTTGTCAGCATTTTGCACAATGTTTACACTTTGTGTGTGTACTCTGGTTGATAATATCAATACAGAGGTGTGCTATGTCTTTATTAAAACCTATTTCGAAAATGTTTGCTTTGAGCGTGTTATGCACAAGTTTAGCCGCATGCAATAGTAGCTCCGAGGTTGATGATGAAACTATAAATGCAGTGCCAATTGTTAATGCTGGTGTTGATCAGTTAGTAAACAATAGCGATAGCGTTTATTTACAAGGCAGTTATGACGATGATGATGCCTATGTCACTATTTTATGGTCACAGCAATCAGGTACTGCGGTCACAATTAACGAGCCCAATGATATCGCTACACAAATAATAATTCCCACGTTGTCAGAAACTGAAACCTTAGTATTTACTTTAACGGTTGATGACGGTGTAAATGATGCTGTTAGTGATAGCGTAGAAATTACAATAACGGTGTCTCAAAACAGTGATACTGATTTAATCTCAAGTTGGATAATTAACAATAATAGCGCATCAACCTACATCAATAATGGCAGTACCGGGGTCACCGAAAATGTACAGCTTGCTGAAGTTGTTAGTTTATTAGATGTAGAGTATATGCATGTTAATACCGCAGGTGTCCCTCGCTATGATGTAACACTTAGCCAAGAGCAAGTTGATTGGCTGAATAATCGCCCTCGTGCAGCCACTGATTTTGCAAACGGCGTAACCACCGCAGAGGCTGGGCAAACGGTATTATTTGGCGAAGACATTGGTTATAACAGTAGTACTGAAAATTGTACTGATACTGGAGGTAGTGGCTATTGGCCGCCAGGTCCAGGTTGCCCAACTGAACAAAGTGTTGATGCATATTTCACTCTTGAACCGACAGAGAACGAAACCGAGTGTGAAACAGGGCTTGGCACAATTGGTTTAATGGTTAATGGCACCAGCATATTTAACTGGGGTGATGGTATGAGTTATGGTCAAGGAGTATGGTACAACTTAGCCCCGATAGCAGAACAATATGATGTAGATGTTTGCGGTGGTCATGCTGCTAATGGTGAGTATCATCATCATTTTTATACAAGCTGTTTAGCAACTATGCTTAATGATGACGGCTCGGACCATTCACCTATTTATGGTTTCGCGGCAGATGGATATCCACTGTATGGACCTTATGAAAGTAAAGAACAACTCGCATTAAGTGGCTGGGAAATGCGGGATTATAGTGCACCAACAAGTGAAGGTGGGTGTGCAACCGAAGGTCAGCGTAGCTGTATTTTAGTGGATCAATATGATGTCAGCAAAGGGGTTGAAACCACGCAAGCTGGACCTGCTATTGGCGAATCAGTTTCTACTTTATCAGGAAATACTTTGGCTGCCGATGATGGCTATTACTTTGAAGATTACTATTACGTGCAAAAAGAAGTGACTGGGGCACAATTAGATGAGCATAATGGCCATGATACCAATGACGGTAAAGGCTACCATTACCATATTACGTTAGTAAAAGACTCTGATGGTAAATTACAGCCCTCATTCCCTTATCAAATAGGGCCGCGTTTTAAAGGTCAGTTACCTGAAAATTCAATCGGCAGTTGCAGCACTGGTAATGTAATGGGCCCGCCGCCGCGCTCTTAGGGGGTAATATGAAAATAACGCTTTTGAGTATCTGCTTGGTATTACTATTTAAGCTAAGTATAGGCATGGCACAAATGCAAATGGATCATTCTCATTTACCGATCGCTGTGCCAGATAATGCCACTGTGCCTGCACTTAGTTTAACACTTGAGGCTGATGTAATGTCAGGTTATAACTTAAGTATAAATACTAAAGGTTATATATTTATGCCACCACCAACAGGGCTAAATATGATGCAGTTAATGTCCGCAGACCTTGACGAATCGACCCACCAGTTAAAAGGGCATGCCCATTTATACATCAATGGGGTTAAAATTCAGCGAGTGTACGGCAAGTACGTACATTTACCTGCTGATTTGTTTAGTGCAGGTTTGAATACCATTTCTATCACATTAAATAACCATGGACACATGTATTGGACAGCAAATAACAAAAAAATAGTGGCTACTTTGTATATTAACGACCAAGTCGATACATTAGTGACTTACCGTTTTGAAAGTTTTCCAATTGATGGCTAAATATTAAAAAAGTATGGATACTTTTTTCTTTTATAAGTGACCGATGAAAATACATAACAAGTTATTCTTTATTTTATTTAGTTTCAGCTTTGTACTGATCGCAGGCCTAATACTGCTAATGCAATGGAGTATTGGCCAAGGCATGATTAATTATGTAAATGCAAAAGAAGTTAAAGCACTACAGCCACTTATAGCTAGTTTTTCGCAACAATATGAGGCTGAGGCATCATGGCAATCTATCCGAGGGGATAACCGACAATTCTTTAGGTTAATACAAAAGCAATTAAGAGATAGCCAGTTTGTACCCAGCAGACCTATGCGAGAAAGAGCGCCGCGTGCATTTGACGATCAAGATCAACGTATGAACGAACCCAAACCACCAGAGCATAGACTTCCACCTGGGCATGAAGCGGATTACGCACTGCTCGATAGTAAAAAGGCTTTAGTCGCAGGGCGTTACAAAGGTGACCTTGATTATACAAATATACCTATTGAGTTAAATAAAGTCGTTATAGGGTATTTAGCAGTATCAAAGCGTCATGGTTTAATAGATGGCTATGAACTGGATTTTTTAGAGCAACAAACCAGCTATTTATGGCTGATTGGTATAGCTGCGGTGTTATTTACACTGCTTATTTCCTTCTTTTTAGCACGTAACTTAGTCGACCCCGTGAAACAAATTGCCAAGGGGATGCAGCAACTCAGCCAAGGTAACTTTGAGTATAAATTAAAGCTCGAGCGCCAAGATGAGTTGGGCCAATTAAGTGAAGACTTTAATAAATTAGCATTAACCTTGGCTCACAATGAACAAGCCCGAAAGCGCTGGCTTGCTAATACATCACACTGAACTGCGTACGCCGATTGCAATTTTGATGGGGGAGCTGGAAGCGATGCAATTAGGAGTGCGCCCCCTTACTATTGATAATATTCGTTCTGCGCATGATGAAGCTGATCATTTAAAGCGATTGATTGATGACTTACATATGCTTAATAGTGCTCAGTTAGGAGGTATGCACTTTACCAAGCAACCACTGATAATAAATGAGTTATTAACGGCCGTGCAGCAAAAGTATATGCCGGTATTTGAACAACATAATATTGAGTTTTCTGTATTACAATTATCGACTAAGATTGAATTAAATGCAGATAAAACTCGCTTGATGCAGCTATTTGGCAATATTTTAATGAACGCGATTCATTATGCTCAGTGCTCAAGGTTAGCGTTACTAGTTAAGTTACTCACTGTTTCTGAAGAAAGTTTTATACATATTCGCATCGAAGATAATGGCATCGGCGTTGAAGACACGCATTTGCCACACCTGTTTGAATATTTATACCGAGTTGATGATGCGCGAAACCGCCAACAGGGCGGGTCAGGATTAGGCTTATCACTGTGTCAGCATATAGTGCATGCCCACAAAGGTGACATTACCGCGCAGAAATCTAAATTAGGTGGTTTAGCAATACTCATTAACATACCTGTGGAGCATTAAAATGTCAGCACCCGCTAAAGTCCTGATTGTAGAAGATGAACTTAAATTGGCTAATTTAATGAGTGATTTTTTGTTAAGCCAACATTTTGAGACTCACCAAATTCACCGAGGTGATGAAGTACTTCCTTGGCTTAAAGAAAACCACCCGAGTGTAATTTTACTTGATGTCATGCTGCCTGGTGTAAGTGGAATCGAGCTTTGTAAAGCAATAAGACAGTTTTCAACTGTGCCTATTATGATGGTCTCGGCCAAAGTAGAAGAAATAGATCGGTTACTTGGATTAGAGTTAGGTGCTGATGATTATGTTTGTAAACCATTTAGTTATGCAGAAGTGGTTGCCCGAGTTAAGTCTTTACTGAGGCGAAGTGAACTTGCTCAACCGGAACAAAATTCAGATATGCATTTAGATGAAACGACCTATAGTGTTCATTTTAAGGGGCGTTCGGTTGAACTCACCAGTGTTGAGTTTCAGCTTTTTAAGCCGTTATTTGAAAAGCCAAATCGTATATTTAATCGTGAGAGCTTAATGAATAATATGTACGACGATCAGCGCATTGTTAGCTTTCGCACCATTGATAGCCATATTAAAAAATTACGTAAAAAATTGGATGAAGTGTGCGAGCAAGATAGCGTTATTCAATCTGTTTATGGTGTTGGTTATCGTTTTGTAAAACCCTAAACTTCCTTATTTCTTGCACATTGTTTGCGCTTTTTAAGAATACTCTTGTAATTAGTTACTTCACTAACTCTATTTTACAAGAGGTTGAGATATGAAATCGTTAACAGCAATCGCTTTACTAACAGCATTATGTGTTGGGTTTACAGCACATGTAGATGCCAAAGGCCGTGAGAACAAGCCACCACGTCCTGACTTTTCAAGCATTGATAGTGACTCAGATGGCGTGATTAGTTTTGCCGAATTTAGTGAACAAGAGCTCCCGCCAGGCGTTGACGATATTCAACTTATCTTTGATGAGATTGACGCTGATAAAAATGGTGAGATTTCAGAGCAAGAACTTCAAAACCATAAACCACCACGTCGTCAAAGATAAGGAATAACCATGATCAATAGTATTTCATCAGGCGCTAATTTTGAGCCAATGCAACGCCAAAAAGCTGAGCCACTTACAAGTGAACAAACAGAGTTACTAAACGAAACGTTAGCTCAGTTTGACCCTGAGAACCTATCTTCAGCTGATGCACAGTCTATCGTTACAGCTTTTCAGGAAGCGGGGATCCAGCCAGGTCAAGAAATGCAAGAGCTGATGGCTGATGCTGGGTTTGATGCGGCTCAAGTGGGTGAAATGGGGCGTCCTGAAGGCGGCCGGCCACCTGGTCCACCGCCTCAAGGTGGTGTAGAGCAAGTTAATACTGAAGATGTTGTTAGTTATTTAGATGAACTACTTGAAAACTATTCTGAGCAACTAAATGACGAAGATAAAGAATCTATCCTAGCATCTGTACAAGAAAAGTTTGGCTTATCACAAAGCGACTCTCTGCTTTCTTTAAAAGTTTAAGCATCTTAAATTACCTGTGGATGGCTTTCATTCACAGGTTCACTTCATACTGCGACAATTTGTCACATTCTCAATATTCCTAAAATCTTTATCATAAGCGCCTATTTTTAAAATAAAAATTTTAATAGGTCATATTTATGAATAACCTCATGGCACTTTCTGCCATTTCACTTGCACTGATAAACTTTAACGTATTTGCTAATAAACAAAACGATAATATTGAACGCATAAATGTTACTGGATCGCACATTAAACGTACTGATTTTGAAAATGCCAGCCCAGTAACCGTAATAGATGCTGCGCAAATAGCGCAAACAGGTATCGTTAATGTTGAAGACTTATTACAGCGAATGTCATTTTCTGCTGGGGTTGCAGGTAATGCTACTAATGCCTATTGGACCAGCGGTGGTTATGGCACGGCTCAAGTTAACCTTCGTGGCATGGGGATCAAACGTACCTTAGTGCTACTCAATGGGCGACGTATAGTTAATGGCGGTACAGGGGCAAATAGTTCAGTTGATTTAAATATGATACCTACTTCAATTATTGAACGAGTCGAAGTACTTAAAGACGGTGCATCGGCTATTTATGGCGCTGATGCCGTTGCGGGGGTGGTTAACATCATTACCAAAACACAGCTAGATGGCGCCGAGTTTAGTGCTCAAATAGGCGCTGCCGATGATGGTGAAGGGCAAAGCCAAGAGCTGAGTTTTAATGTCGGTGGAGAGTTTGACCGAGGACACTTTGTTTTTAGCGCAAGTTACATAAATACCGAAGCGGTAAGGCAATCTGACCGTATTGATTGTGCTAAAAGCGAAACTGTAAATGCTGATGGCAGCAGCCAGTTAGAGTGTTTTGGTAGTGCGACAACCGCTGGTGGACGGGCATTATTAGCTGATGGTAGCAGTGTGCAGTTTAATCAAGATCCAAACGGTGATGGCAATAGTTATGAAGCATATGACTCAGCTAAACACGGCTTTAATTACATCGGTTACTTAAATGCCGTTAACCCAAGCGAACGTATTAACTTATCGACTAATTTTACCTATCAGCTTACTAGTAACATAAATCTATTTACTGAAGCACAATATAGCAATCGTCAATCGGAACAGATTGTAACGCCGCGTAGTATCAGCGGCATCATGGTGTCAAAAGACTTTCTATATAACCCAACAGGGCAAGACTTAGAAATAACACGACGTCGCAATGTTGAGCTTGGTGCGCCGTATTTTTTTCAAGAAACCAATACAGCCCGCATTGTTGTTGGACTCGATGGCACATTAAATAATGATTGGAATTGGCAGTTAGCTTACAACTATGGCCGCAATACTGGCACTGATGGTTGGACTTTCGATCAAGACATAGCCAAAGTTGCTAATACGTTAGATGAAAATGTTTGTAGCTACGAAAGCGGCGCAGCAATCCCGTGTGGTGATTGGTTTGGTGTCAACGAACTAACGCCAGAGGTGATTGATTATGTAAAATATCGCCGAGAAGGCAATGGTGGCAATGAATTAAGGTCGCTTACTTTTAATCTATCAGGCGATATTATTGAATTACCAGCAGGGGCTTTAGCTTTTGCTGCGGGGGTTGAAAAGCGTGATGAAAAAGGCTGGCGTAACCCGGATTCAACTGTACTTGCAAACGGTGGTGAAGATGCCATTGATGGCAGTTACTCAGTTACAGAAGGTTTTATTGAATTAGCAATTCCAGTACTGGAAAGCTTAGAAGCACAAGTGGCTACACGTTATTCAGATTACAGTACGTTTGGCAGTAAGATGACTTATAAACTCGGGCTTACTTGGCAAGTGGTTGATAGTTTGATGTTACGTGGGGTTAAATCTACGGCGTTTAGAACTCCGATGATCACGGAGCTATTTGGCGGCACAAATGCTGAAAACCTGCGTACGATAGACCCCTGTGAAGGCGCCACCGGTACTATTGCAACAAACTGTTTAGCAGCTGGGCTACCTGTTGATTTTGTGCAAGATGGCACCACAATACGCACCTCAGTTGGCGGCAACCCCGATGTAAACCCTGAATCAGCAGATACCTTTACATTTGGTATGGTTTGGCAGCCACACTTTGTTGAAGGGCTCTCTACAACCGTTGATTACTTTGACATAGAAGTGGAGGACGCCATTACCTCCGTTAATGGTTCAGATACTTTAAAGTTATGTTATACCGATCCTGAGCTTTACAGTGCATATTGCGACACATTTACGCGTCACCCGGTAACCGGGCAAGTTAACTCATTGAGTCAACGCCCAGTAAATGCGGCATTTGAAAAAGTCAGTGGGATTGATTTTAATACACGCTACAATACAGAGCTTTTTGGTTTAACTAGCCAGTTTGAACTTGATGCGACACGCTTACTTAAACATGAAAATACGCCGTTTGCAGGGCAAGATACGCAAAGTCTATTAGGTTATATCACCGAAGATCAGGGCAGTTATACCAAATGGCGAGCAAATTTAGGCTTGAGTGTAAAAGCGCAGTCATGGTCAGCCTATTATGCAATGCGCTATATTGGCACCGCTGATGATGTCAATGGTGGCGGTCCAATTGGGCGTTCAGTACCGAGTATTATTTATAATGATATTCAAGGCAGCTATTTTATTACGCAAAGTACGTCGTTATCTTTAGGGATTGATAATATATTCGACAAAAAAGCGCCGTTTTTAACATCATGGAATGACGCCAATACCGATGTCATGACCTATGACTTACTCGGTCGTCGTGGATATTTAAAGCTCAATATTAACTTTTAATAAAAGTGCTACAGCATTAAACAATTACAGCCAGATGCAGTTGTGTGCATCTGGCTTTTTGCTAATTGATAACGGTTTTTATGGTACTACTGCCGTCTTCTTCAGTGAATTTAAAAACAAAGTCTTTCTTGTCGTCATTGTTTATATCGACTAACAGTATATCGCTATTGTTATCAGGGAGTTTATGCTTGATTTTTTTGCGTTTAGTGCTGAGTAAATCATCATCACCATAGTAGACCGACAGTGTTTTACTGCCGCTTTTATAAATAGCGTCGAGTTTACCATCACCATTAATATCAGCTAAAAGCAAAGGCTTTAATGACGAGTTATTTGACATAGAAAGTGGCATTTCAACTTCAAAGTCGGCATTGGGTTCTTCGCTAAATGTGCCATCTGCAAGTTGCTTGTGAACAGAAAATTCAACATCAACATCGGTATCACCGCCTCCCATGGCCATAGAAGCCAATGTGCCAAAGCCAAAGTCGATATTGAATCGTTGTAACTCCATTAAGCCATCGTTATTAAAGTCTTCGTCAAACTTTAAGTTACCTATCATACTTGTTTGTGGCAATGTACGCGCTTGTGTAGAAAATCCCCCGCCTGCAAGGCCCATATAAAGGTTGCGATGCACTGTCGCACTCATGGTATCCATGCCATCAGCATCAGGCATAATTTTGCTGATCAGATCTACAAAACCATCATTATTGATATCACGTATTAAGTCTATATAGTGATAATTGTCGTTTTCTGTTTTACCAAACTTTACCGGAAAAGTAATGTCAGTCACTTTATCTGCAAAGGTTGCGCCTTTAGTTAGTAATACGTTGGCTTGTTTATCATTGCTAAATACTAAGTCAGTGTGGCCATCTTGATTTATATCTATCACTTGGGGGGCAATACTAATATCGATATCTAACTTAAATTGTTTAGATCTAAAGTCACCTTGAAATTGCGCTTGCTTGGTAAATACGTGAGGGTGGAACTTACCTTGTTGATCCTGAAGATACAGCGTGTTTGTTTCAATATCAGGCAATAATATATCGCTTAGGCCATCATTGTTCGCGTCAATGACAAAGTTAACTTTAGTAAATTTGTCGACCTCCAATTGATTTAAAACAGACTCAAAACTAAACAGCAGTGTACTTTTACTCTGCTCGCTCAGATAGACGCCATCAGTGGCTAAAATAAGCGCTTGAGGGTTTAAAGTATTTGCAAGTGTCGCGGTATCAAAACCAATTAAATTTTTAGGTAAAGTTAGCATTTGGTTTTGGTTATTTGCTAAATCAACCTTCGCAAGCTGTTGCAGCTCGTCATTAAAAGCAAACACAATGGGTGAGTCTGTTGTAATTAAGCTTTTTGTGGTTTTTATAGTCAATTGCTGACTAGCAAAAGCAAGTGGCGCTAAAAATAAAACTGATGTAGCTAATAAAGGCTTGAGCATTGTAAGTTCCATTTAATTTTAATCATTGGTAATTTTTGTAAATGTATTGTTAACAATTAAGCGGGTTTTACAATCTTAGTTTTGTAAGCAAGTGTAATAAATCTATATGTGTAAATATGAGAAAGGAAGGAAAATAGAGTTTGTAAAAATTATACTCGCAACATTATCAAACGCTGCGAGTAATTTTTAAAAGGCTAGCTAAAATCATTTTTACTATGGCGTTCTGCCAACTGCTCCTCTTCAGGACCCCAGACGCGATTAACACGTTTGCCGCGTTTTACTGCAGGGCGGCGTTCAACTTGTTTAGCCCAGCGAACCACATGGGTATATGACTCAACATCTAAAAATTCGGCGGCATCATATGAGTTGCCAAGGACTAAATTGCCATACCATGGCCAAATCGCGATATCGGCAATTGAATATTCACTACCTGCCATATAATCATGGTCGCTCAAATGACGATTCAGTACATCTAGTTGACGTTTTACTTCCATGGTAAAACGGTCAATAGGGTATTGCATTTTAAAAGGTGCGTAAGCGTAGAAGTGACCAAAACCACCACCTAAATACGGCGCCGATCCCATTTGCCAAAACAACCAATTACGACATTCAGTTTTACTGGTGTGATCGCTTGGTACAAGTGCATCAAATTTCTCAGCTAAGTACTGTAAAATAGCACCTGACTCAAACACACGTGTAACTGGGTTGGTAGAGTGATCCATTAAAGCGGGTATCTTAGAATTAGGGTTAACACCGACAAAGCCTGAGCCAAACTGGTCGCCATCAGCGATTTTAATTAAAAATGCGTCATATTCAGCGTCATTAATGCCAAGCTCTAATAGCTCTTCGAGCATAATAGTGACTTTTTGTCCGTTCGGTGTCGCTAAAGAGTATAGCTGCAACGGATGTTCACCAACGGGTAAGTCTTGCTGATGGGTTGAGCCTGCTATTGGCCTATTAATCTTAGCCCATTCACCGCCACTTTCTGCATCCCATTGCCAAACTGCTGGGGGTGTATAGTCGTCGTTGTTACTCATCAAAACTCCTTAAACGAAGGTTGCTTAAATCAAGGTATAGATGCCATTACGAACAACCCATCCTAGTTGATCATTAAGACCAAGGGAAGTAAAGTTATATTTCATTATGAAAAACCAGTCCTTAATTCTCAACTGAGCAAATTTTGATAAAAAACACGCAACTTAAAATTGCTACATTTAATCTATTTAACTACCTTGAGCCGCCGAATGCATTTTATGAGTTTGAGCGTATTTATAGTGCGCAGCAGTGGGCTAAAAAGCAGCGTTGGATCACTGATTATTTAACTGAAAATCGACCAGATATAATTGGCTTTCAAGAAGTGTTTAGTATTGAGTCTCTCAAATTATTACTAAATGGTCTTGGCTATGAATATTTTGCATTAGTTGACGAGCCAGAGGTGATAGATGATTTTATTTATAAGCGCCCAGTTGTCGCTATTGCGTCTCGATTCCCAATTGTTGCAGTGGCGGCCGTAGAACCTGATACTGAACTTACCAAAGCTCTTGGTTTGAGTGAATTTACTTTTAGTCGCCAAGTGCTTAGAGCGACTATTGAGCTACCACATATAGGGCAAAGTGATTGTTATGTGGTGCATTTTAAATCAAAGCGTTCGATGATAGAAGTTACAGAGTGTAAAGTTGCAACGCCGGAAAAGAATATTATTGAACATTTGAAGGCGGACATTGCGGGAGGTTGGGCATCAACTGTTCAACGTGGTAGCGAAGCCACCTTATTAATGCTTGAAATGATTAAGAGGCGTGAAGAAACACAAAACCCTATGCTGTTAATGGGGGATTTTAATAATAACCTAACCGATGGCGTACTTAGTCATTTAGTCACCAGCTCACTGCGTTTTGCTCCTGCTTTTGATAGTAAAGTCTATCTTGAAAAATATTGCTTAAATGATGCGTGGCAGCTATTCGTAAAGGCGCAAACCGACTGTACCAAACAAGCACAACAAGAAACTACAACAGAGTTGATACGTACACCAACGCATTACTTTGGCGCCAGTAGCTCAGTACTTGATTATATATTGTTATCTTGTGAGTTTGACGCAAGTTACGATGATAGCTTCTTTTCAGTAAGTGATTATCATACCTACGATAGGCATCTGGTTAACCCCGTGTTTGAGCGAGATGACCAAAGCACGGACCATGCAGTGGTACTTATTACATTAACCTTGAGATCTTAAAATTGAGAAAATCGATACATTTATTGTTATTAATGGTGACATGCCTAGCGTGTATGAAAGTAAATGCTGAAAACATTAAGCCTTTTACATCAGATGGCTGTAGTTCTTTTCCTGATGGTACATTTAAACAGAATGAGCTTTGGCTAGGGTGCTGTACCGCTCATGATTATAGTTATTGGCAAGGTGGTACGTATGAACAAAGACAGGTTGCTGATAATGAACTACAAGAATGCGTAGCTAAAGTGGGTGAGCCGCAAATAGCACAACTTATGCTCGCAGGTGTTAGAGTGGGAGGTAGTCCTTACTTTCCAACCTCATTTAGATGGGGTTATGGGTGGTCTTACCCACGTTGGTATCAAGCGTTAACTGACGATGAGAAAGCACAGATAGCGATACTTAAAATTGACGATGCGAATTGATATTTTATCTTCAACTCGCCAACTCGCCAACTCGCCAACTCGCCAACTCGCCAACTAATTTACAACTTATATGCTTCGCTTTTCTTATCTTGTTTCGCTAAATAGTAGCCAATAAGAATTCCTGCCAGGGCGCCAAAGAAATGGCTTTCAAATGACACATGCGGTCGCTGTGGTAGTACACCCCATATTAAACCACTGTATAAAAAGACCACTACCACACTAATTGCAATAGCTTTAAATGAGCGATGCATGAGGCCATAACAAATTAAAAAGCCCCACAAGCCATAGAGCACGCCACTTAGCCCAACATGAATATTACCACGGCCAAATAACCAAACTAACAACCCACCAGCTAGGGCTGTGAAAATAAACACTAACCAAAATCGCTTAACACTGTATTGGCAAACCAGCCAACCAAGTACTGCAAAGGGGATTAAATTACTTATTAAGTGGGCCCAACCGCCATGTAAAAAGGGGGCGAAAAAAATTCCAGTTAAACCGTTAAGGCTTCGTGGGTATATACCTAAGCCATTTAAATTAACACCCGGTAAGCTATTAAAAACTTGTAATACAGTACACAGTAAAATGATGCCAATAAGTGTAAAGCGTTTACTGGCCAGAGGAGGTATACGTGAAGAACTTTTTGGGTTTGCCATACATAAGCTTAAATTGAATATAGGTTTGCCAGAGTATACCTACCTTGATGCTTAAATGAAAAGCCTTACCCGTAGGTAAGGCTTTGTTGCAAGCTAAATCTAACCTAACTTTGTGAGTAGTTTTTTAGCTGCAAGTTCTGAACTTGCTGGATTTTGACCGGTGATCAGTAAGCCGTCTTCTAGAGCAAGTACACCCCAGTCATCGGTTTTTTGGTAATCGCCGCCTTTTTTAATCAGTTCGTCTTCAACTAGAAATGGCACAATGTCAGTAAGTTGCACTGCAGCTTCCTCTGTATTACTAAAGCCTGTTACTTTTTTACCTGCAATAAGCGCTGTGCCATCTGGAGTTCTTTGCATTTAAAAATACCGCGCTTGCGTGGCATACGCCAGCAACAGGCTTTTGTGTATTGATAAAGTCTTCAATTAGTGTAATTGAGTCAGTATTATCAACTAAGTCCCATAATGGGCCATGGCCGCCAGGGTAAAATACCGCGTCAAAGTCGCTAGCATTCACATCGCTAAGCACTTGGGTATTAGCGATAAGTGTTTTTGCAGCGCTGTCGTTATCAAAGCGTTTAGTGGCCTCTGTTGCGGCATCAGGTGCTGCGCTGTTTGGATCAACAGGAGGCTGCCCGCCATTTACTGATGCAAGTGTAACTTCAGCACCCGCATCGATAAATGCATAATAAGGGGCGGCAAACTCTTCTACCCAAAAGCCGGTTTTATGACCTGTATTGCCAAGCTCTGCATGAGAGGTAAGAACCATAAGTATTTTTTTAGCCATAACCGTATTCCTTCAGATGAATTTAATTTTAAAACTAACTTGTAAGCTACTATATGCATTAAGCTAACTTTAAACAACGATGATAAATTTAACTTTATTGATTTAAAAATTGATACAATTAAGTGGTGAATATAGGAGCTGGTATGAAGGTATCGTTTGAACAATTAAAAAGTATGGTGGTGTTTGCACAAATTGTTGAGCAAGGCAGCTTAACGGCTGCGGCAAAGCAGCTTGGGTTAACACGGGCGGTAGCAAGTTACCATTTAAAAAAATTAGAAACCCAGCTTGAAGTCACCTTATTAAATCGCTCAACCCGAACTATGGCGTTAACCGAAGCTGGGATTACTTATTATGAGCGTTGCCGAGTTATTACCGAGCAAGCAAATGCAGCAAATCAGCAAATAGAAAATATTAAAAATGAGCCACAAGGCTTATTAAAAATTAGTTGCCCAGTAAATGTTGGAATGCAATTAATTGTACCTGCTATCAATGATTTTAAACGCCTCTACCCTAAAATAGATATCGATTTACAGCTCAGTGATGAAGTTGTTGACCTTATTAAAAGTGGCTATGATTTTGCGATTCGTGGGGTTGCCCTTAGTGATTCAAACTTACAAGCGACTAAATTGACCACTATGAGCACTTGTATTTGTGGCGCTCCAGATTACTTTGCTCACTTTGGTAAGCCTAAAACACCAGAGCAACTCAAAGCGCATAAGTGGGTGGTGTATCAACTCGGTAGTAAAACACTAACATTACAAAAAGAGGGCAAAAAGCACAGTCTAATTATGCAAGGCGGATTAAGCACCAATAACGCCGCAGCACGTACAGCGTTTGTTGAGGCTGGGCATGGCATTGGGCGCATACCACTTTATGACGCTTGGCCTAAAGTACAAGCTGGGTTATTAGAAATCGTATTAGATGACTATAAAAGTAAAGACATAGAGCTTTATGGGGTATTTCCGCCCGGCGGTGCAGGCTCTAAAAAGCTGCGTGTGTTTATCGATTATTTAAAAGAATATTTTATAAAAAAGCATACCGCTTTGGGTATGCTTAAAGGTATTTAAACTTACAAAGTGCGGTTAAATAACGCCACAGCTTGTTGATACATGTCAATAGCAAGAGCGGGATCGTAACGTTCGCCTTCGTCACGCATAAAAGCATGCTGGGCATTCACTTCTTGCCATTGGTAGTTAATACCTGTGGCTACAACTTGTTGATAAATTTTAGTACGACCTTCTTGTGGTACATGGGGGTCTTGCTTACCCCAAATAAAGTGAATTTCACCTTGAATATCAGCCATGCGTTCAAAAGAATTATTACCGCTTTGTGCTGGGAGTGTATCGCTATGAATATCTGTTGCATATAAACAAAACGCTGCTTTAATTGCGGAATTTAACGCCGCGCGATACGCTAAGTGGCCACCAATACATACACCCATAGCGCCCACTGAGCCTGTGCAATAGGCTTGTGTTTGTGCAAAATCGATTAACGCTTGAGTGTCACTGTCATGGGATTCAAGTGGCTTTGCCCATTTGTCGGCATTACCTTTATCTTTACCTGCATCGTCATAGGCCAGCACAGTACCTATCGGGTTTAGCTCATGAAACACTTCTGGTACGAATACTACAAAACCGTGACCGGCTAAAAGAGCGGCACTGCGTGCTATTGGTGCGGTTTGTTGGAAAATTTCAGAGTAAAAAATAATCGCGGGAAATTGCCCTTCCGCTTGTGGGCGGTAAACGCTAGTGCGCATTGTACCAGTAGCGGTTGCAATATCATGGTTTTGCTGCGTAATGATCATAATGAGCCTTATGCTAAAAAAAGCTCATCATAACCTACCGTTTAACACTAAACGAGTAATGTAAGTTGAAATAATTTAACCTTAAGTTATTTACTTGCTGGCATTTTATTACAGCTGGCGTAGTAACTGACCGTTGCCGGCCAATCTGAAAATATCGCCATCACGCCAACATCTTTGGCTAGCACATCCACAACTTTCATCATATCGCCATCGTTATTGATAACTTTGCTTACGGATTGGTAGTAATAGCCGCCACCATTGCCCAGCGGCCCTGAGCGCTCAAGGCTCCAAGCAATTAGTTTCAGCCCCGCAGCTTTGGCAGCAATTGCATAGGCTGATGGCACTATGTTTTTATGCTCATCAACGGTTAATAACATCCAAATAGGTGGGGCAAGAATACGCACGCCATCGTTATACAGTTCAGCCATCGTTGGTTGCCAAGTATCAGGATTGTTTGGATCAATATTAGCCGTTTCATCACGGCCATCTAAGTACACACTGTTATTAGCAAACTCAGGGTTTTGCGCTATCCAGTATTGAACGTCTGCAAGATTAAATGATTGTGGATAAACGCGGTCACTAGGAATATTTTGTGCTGTATATTCATCTAACATTTTTTGCGCATATTGCGCTTGAGTAAAACCATTAAACGGCATGCTCACTTGCGGCGCTTTTAGCTCTGGGGTCATTTTTACGCCCAGCTGCTTAAACAAGGCAATACTTTGTTTGTGGCTCATTAGTGTACCATTAGCGCTGTACAAATCAGTGCGCCAATTAGGCGTACCATTTAAATATTCAGCGACTGTGGTGGCTTGGCTATTCGCGCCGTCCATCTTGCCTTTTAGCGTTAAAAACTCAGCGAGAGTAATATCACTGGTACAGCATTTTGCTTGAGCCGGTTGGCCATTCTTTGCCGGTTGAAATGGCACTGTGCATTTTGCAGCAAGTTCAGGCACCGCTAAAATATTGGTGGTAGTGTGTAAATCACATTGCGAATGGCGACAAACCAGCTCTTTATCTTTGGTGAAGGCGACATCGCATTCTAAAATACCAGCGCCCATTCGTGCCGCTGCCATGTATGACTCTTTTGTATGTTCAGGGTATTGCATTGGTGCACCGCGATGACCAATAGCAAAATCTGTACGGTAAAATGGCCCTTCGCTGCATGCTTGTAGCTGTGTTTTCAGCTCACTGGTCTGCATGGTATTGATCAGATAATAAGGCCGAGTACCAACTTGAATATTACTCTTTGGCGGCGTTTGGTTGCATGCGCTGAGTAATATAATTAGTAATGTAGCAATCAGTAATTTCATAAATATCTACAAGCAGAGCGAGTTTAAGTTGTTTCTAGTTTAGGCGTTATTTATGGCATTTCTATTAAGGTACTGATTTAACAGCAGTGCTAAAACAATGATAGCACCGCCAATACTGAGTTTAATCAGGTCGGCATCGCGGTTCCAAATAACTACGTTAACTAAAATGCCCGCAGGGATCAGCAAATTGTTCATCACCGCAAGGCCACCCACATTGACCTGGGTTGCACCTTTATTCCATGCGAAATACCCCAAGCCCGATGCAATCGTACCAAGGTAAATAAGGATGCCCCATTGCGTTGTCGTGGTTGGAAGTTTGCTGGTGTTACCAAATAAAGCAAAACACAAGCTCGCAACAATAAGTGCACCGACGAAAAACCAACCAAACACGGTTCGTTGGGGTATCTTGGTATTTGCCATTAAGCGTTTATAGCTTACTTGGCCGGTAGCAAAGCATAAGTTAGCGGCTTGGACTAACAGTAAACCAGTAATAAAGTTTTCATCTATACCTTGGTAGCGAATAGCAACAGCGCCAGCAATGGCTAGTAGTGCAACGAATAAATATTGCGGATTAAAGCGCCGTTCAATGACATCATTTAATAGTGCAATGTATAACGGCGTCATTACCGTAAATAGCAGTACTTCGGGCACACTAAGGTATAAAAACGAATGGTAATAAAAGCTATACATGGCACCAAGTTGTACCGCACCAATTAACATAAGTTTGCCAATGAGCTTTGGCTCTATGCCACGGTATTTTATAAAAGGCAAAAACACCACGGTTGCTAAGGCAACACGTATCAAGACGCTAAACCACGCATCAACTTGGCCTGCTAAATACACGCCGATTAAACTAAACGAAAAAGCCCAAAGTAGGGTGGTTGCAAACAAGTAGGTCATGGTTGAGTTGTCTTTGCAAAAACACGATTCTATACCAGTGAACGATAAAATAATAATCGCATAATAGAAAAACTCCGCGTAGCTGGCTTATAAAGCTAGCGGAGTCCGTTTTTATTGTTGTGCTACAAACTGTTTTGCATCGGCTTTAAGTTGCTCAAGTGCGGCTTTGTTGTAATAACGACTATGTGAAATAACCCCCGTTAGCTTTTGCGTGTTGCGCACGTCAATTAATGGATTAGCGGTTAAAAAAATGATATCGGCAGTTTTGCCTTCAGTTAGTTCACCAAATTGTTCACTCTTACCTAAAAATTCAGGCCCTGCAAGCGTTGCTGATTGCAGTGTTTGCAGCGGTGTTAAACCATAGTCACTAAAAATAGCCAGCTCTTGGTGCAGTGATAAACCCGGATAAATATATGAGTTTAAAAGCCAGCATCGGTTCCTGCAATAATTGGTACGCCGGCTTGTTGTGCCAGTGGCAGTAATTGTGCGGTTTTTATAAAGCGTTCTTTTCGTTGTGCTATTTGTGCCGGCGTGTCTTTATTTGCTCTATCTACACGCCATTGGTAAGTGGCCTTGAGGCCCTTGCCAAGGTAGTTTAAAAACGCATCATCTCGGTGGTTATCTTCATCAATATAGGCGGTAATTTGCCCGCCAATTAAAGTTGGCACAACTGCGGTATTATTCTCAGCTAACACGGCGTATTTATTTAAAGCGGTTTGGGTATCAATATTGGCGGTGATAATAGGTAAAGCACTGTGATAACTCAGTTCCCCAGAGGCCACTTTTGCTGATATTTCAGGCTCGTTGCTTGCAGCTGCTTTTAATAAGTAAGTCATGTGCTCGATGGCATCTAACCCTGCATTAGATACGTCCGTTACAGATAGTGAAAATGGAATATGTCCTGATATCTGATAACCCCGTTTTTTTACTTCTTTGACTGCTTTTAAATACGGTTCTGGCGTTAAAGCGCTATCGGTGATTTTAACAAAATCCACATGCATAGCATCAAGACTATCTATCGCAGCGTTCATTTCTGCGACCGTTTCAACTTCTAAGTCGCCAGGCCAAATTGAATCTTTACCTTCAAGTTTTGGTCCTGATGTATAAATAGTAGGGCCAACTAATTGGTTACTATTTATTTGCGCACGCCAGCTCAATACTGATCCACTTAAATCGGCGGCAGCATCGCGCACCGTTGTAATACCGTATGCCAAATATAACGGTAGCAGTTGTTTGTTCTCTTCTATCAACTCTTCACCGCCGCCAAAATGTACATGCATATCCCAAAGACCAGGCATCAGAAATTGCTCATTAGCATCAATGTAGTTTTCAACAATATAATTATTTTTAAGTGACTGGTTACTACGCTTTATGATCACACCATCGCGTATGGCGAGAGATTGATTGTTGCTCAGCTGCCCTGTTTTTACATCAATAACTGTGGCGTTAGTGATCACTATATCGGCGTGTTCTATTGGTTGCATCGTACATGCGCTTAGTAATAAACAGGTTGAAAATAAAAGTGTATGTTTCATATTTTAGCTCTGGATTTTTTATTCAGACTAGCACAGAGAAAATGATAGGGAATTGATTTGAGTTGGAAGGTAAAAAACAGAGGACGATTGGTGTGAAAATGGGAGCCCATTGCAGGCTCCCATTAGCATCCGTTTGATTTATTCTACTAAACCACGACGCTTAAGTAATGCGTCAGTAGTTGGCTTTTGACCACGGAACTCAATGTAGCTTTGCATTAAGTCACGGCTGTTACCTTTTGATAGAATTTCTTTACGGAAGTTATCACCGTTTTCACGAGTAAGACCACCTTGCTCTGTCATGTGAGCAAATGCATCGGCTGCAAATACTTCAGTCCAAAGGTAAGCGTAGTAACCCGCTGAGTAACCACCGGCAAAAGTATGGCTAAAGTAGCAAGACTTATAGCGTGGTGGTACTGGGTAATAGGCGATTCCGTGTTTTTCTAGTGCTTCGTGCTCAAACTTTTGCACGTCGGTGATATTCATGTCAGAACCAAATGAGTGCCATTCCATATCTAGTAATGCAGCGGCTAAATACTCAGTTGTACCAAACCCTTGGTTAAAGTTTTGTGACTCTAGAACTTTATCAAGTAGCTCTTTTGGAATTGGCTCACCTGTTTTATAGTGCTTAGCGTAGTTAGCAAGTACTGTTGGTTCAATATTCCAATCTTCATGTGCTTGAGAAGGAAATTCAACAAAGTCACGTGCTGTTGCAGTACCAGCAAGACTTGGGTATTTAACATCTGAGAATAAACCGTGTGCCGCATGACCAAATTCATGGAACATGGTGGTTACTTCTGAGAAGGTCATTAACGTAGGTTGACCTTGTGCTGGTTTTGGAATGTTTTGTGCGTTATAAATTACCGGTTTTGTACCTTTTAAGCCACTTTGACCAACGTATGAGCTCATCCATGCACCGCCACGTTTACCTTCACGTGCATATGGGTCCATATAGAACAAGCCAATTGCGCTGCCATCGGCATTAAATACTTCAAACGCCATTACATCTTCGTGGTAAAGCGGTAAATCTTTACGTTCTTTGAATGTGATGCCGTATAGTTTTTCCATTGCGAAGAAAAGACCGTTATGGATCACTGATTGCATTTCAAAATAAGGTTTAACTAATGCAGGATCTAGGTCGTACTTAGCTTGGCGTACTTTTTCAGAATAAAATGCCCAATCCCAAGGTTGCACTGCAAATGTTTCGCCTGATGCATCAATTACCTTTTGAATTTCCGCAGCTTCAGCTGTTGCTTTATTTACGGCTTTTGGTGCTAGATCATCTAAAATACCGTAAACGTTCTCGGTAGTTTTAGCCATACGCGTGGTCATTACATATGAAGCCCAATCTTTATAACCGAGTAACTCCGCTTTTTGTGCACGTAAGTTGGTTTCTTTAATGATGATAGGGCCGTTAGTGTTTTGTGCACGTGTTGCAGAAGCTTTAAAAATACGCTCACGAAGCTTGCGGTTCTCTAAGCTGCTTAAAATAGGCTGTTGAGTCGTATTCACAAGCGTGATCATGTAACCTTCTTTGCCTGCTTTTTTCGCAGCGGCGGCTAGGCTTTCAATTTCACCTTCAGATAAACCAGCAAGTTCGCTTTTGTCTGTTACTAGTACAACGTCTTCTTTGAACGACTTTAATACATTTTGTGAAAATGCGGTTGATAGCTTAGCAAGCTCAGCGTTAATTTCACGCATTTTTGTTTTTTGTGTTTCGTTTAGTTTTGCACCTGCATTAATAAACTTAGTGTAGTAAAACTCAACTAAACGCTGATCTTCAGCGTTTAAGCTGTCTTTATCGTTATACACACTTTCAACACGGCTAAATAGTGCTTTATTTAGGAAGATATCATCAGAATGTGCAGATAGTACGGGTGCCATTTTAGCGGCAATACGTTGGTATTCTGAATCAGAAATTAAACCTGACAAGTTATAAAATGCAGTTGAGACACGATCAAGAAGCTCACCAGAGTATTCCATTTTAACTAACGTATTCTCGAATGTTGCAGGTGCTGGATTATTAGCGATAGCAGCGATTTCAGCTTTTTGCTGTGCAATACCGGCATCGAAAACAGGTTCATAATCTTTTGTTCCAAACTTATCAAACTCTGGCGCCATATATTGCAGTGGGCTTGGCTTCATTAAAACGTTTTCAACATTCATTGTTTGTACTTGCGTTGCTTGTTCAGTTGAATCTTCAACGTGTTGTGAACTACAAGCTGAGAGTAATAAAGCGCTGGCGATAGTGCTAGCGATGAGAGATTTGCGCATAAGAGCTCCAATAAAAAAATTAGCCTTTAAAAACAAATAAGGCATTAGCATCTTAACTTAGCAAATTTTGGATTATATACAACAAAGTTTATCGGTTTAATGGGGGGATTGAGCGCAAAAAATGAAAAAAGCAGATAAGTTATCGGTAAAAATTAAAAAAGTAGCTTAATTATAAATTATACAAAAAAGCTACTGTTGGGTTGTTGTCATATTACTTAATGGGTAATTTAGAAAAAAGTTAATCACGCTAAGCAAAATTAGTTGTAGCCAAGTACAAACTTCTTTTCGCTACCAAAACCTTCCGGTTGTGCATGACCAAATTCTTTATTAATTGAATTCAGCGTTTGCTCTTGCTCGGCAAGTACACATAAAATTTTGTTACGGTAAGCTAAGCTAGATTCGAATAGCGCTAGATCAACCAATGGCTGTAAGCTGGCTAATTTTTGATTTAAGGTTAGTTGTGACATCGCGTTCTCCTCGTGCTGTATTGACCTTACAATATAGGTATAGCAGCGGTTGTAAAGAATTGTTAATGTTTTGTTCATAAAGAGCATAATGAACTTAGGCGTTCTACACTTAAAGTGTATTATGGCGTGTTAAACTTACTAAACCCTGAATAGCTAAACTTTTCTCTGTGGATGCTTATGAACTAAGAGCAGGTAGTTCATTACATATCTTATGTGCTTTTCACTTATGGCGATATTCACATAGGTGGTGATGTCGCGTAAGGCAATCAAAAGCTAAATTGATTTATTATAGTAGGGGATTATTAAATGGGCATAAATGCCTTGGAGAATCTGTGCTCCAAGGCTTTCTTATTATTATAAAGTACCAAGTTTTTTAAGTTTTAATGAAAAGCCAACGATTAAGGCTCCAAAAATAACGGCGTATGTTGCAACTAGCCAAAGCAAGGTATGAATACCCGCACTTGGGTTAAACACAAGGTATAAACCAAATATTACCGATAATGCACCTGTAATAATCAATAGCCACTCACCTGATATCTCTACCCTTAACTTGACCGCTACTAGTATCTCAACAGCGCCGATAGCGATTGCCCAAGCAGCTACATAATAAAGTAATAAAATAGTTGTTATGTTTGGCGCTAGTAGGGTAACTAATCCAGCAATAATAGATAACACACCGCCTATCAATAACCAACGCCAATAGGGGTTATTTTGCCGGGAGTTCCATGCAATCCAACTACGCAGTAAACCGTCAAATAAAAAGTAACCAGCAAAAAACAATAACATAATACTCAACGATGCTTGTGGGGCTAACCAGGTTAGTACGCCTAATACGATTGCTATTAGTCCACGTATAAAAAGCACAGACCAGTTTTTTGCAAGTGTTGTTGTTAGATTCATCTTGTTCCTTAATTATAAGCATAAGTTTACGAGTTTCGAATACACTATTTCACTCTGTTTAAGAATTCAAACTCCACGAGACATATTAGCCTTTATAGCATAGCAGTTCGCAAGCAGCTATTAGATGACCATGAAAAAATAGCGGATGATCCTTGCTGTGTTAAATTCAAAGGGTTCACACCTTGGGCATTACAAATTGATGTACTAAGCTATGTTAATACCATCGATTTTGCTGTTTATATGGAAGTAATCGAAGAGCTAAATATGGCAATACTTGGCTTACTTAATGAACATAATTGTGAGCTGGCAAACCCTGAGTTTGCCAGAGTGGCTGGTTAAATACGAAGTAAACGGTTCAACCCCGCAAATGATAGTTAATTTCATTTGCGGAGTTTGACTACAATTTTGCAATTGTTTGATACAGGACATATGTCCGCTAAACTAAAAAATAGTTGCATAAAATTGTCTAATTTCGCTGATTGTGTCGGTAATTGTTGTAAAAAGTTTATTTAAATGTACATATTTATGCAGTAATAATGTCATGAAGTGTTATAATCTTCATCGTTCGTTCAGCCTCACTACTTCGTTTTGCACTCTCGACAGTGAGGTCCGCGCAGCTTAATATAAGGCGCGAAAAATTGGCCGAGCCCGCTAAGTGAACTAGCGCAACACATACACCGTTGAACAAGAGTGCACACAAAAGGCTAAACCCCAACATGAAAGCAATGAAAAGATCTACGTTAGCAACCCTTATTAATGCAACGTTGTTCTCTGCAGTAGCAGGTACTTCATTTTCAAGCGCAGCAGAAGACGCCCCCGCTGCAGAAAAAAGCAATCAATTAGAAGTTATTCAAATCACCGCTCGTAAACGTGTAGAGAATGCACAGGAAGTTCCTGTCGCAGCATCTGCATTACAAGGTGATGGGCTAGAAGCTGCAAGCTCTGCTGGTATGGATATTCGCTTTTTAAATGCGAAAATCCCAAGTTTAACTGTTGAATCTTCATTTGGTCGTTCATTCCCACGCTTTTATGTTCGTGGTCTTGGTAACTCAGATTTCGATTTGAACTCATCGCAACCAGTATCTTTAGTGGTAGATGAAATCGTTCAAGAAAGCCCAATTTTAAAAGGCTTCCCTGTATTTGATACGGGGCGAGTTGAAGTTCTTCGTGGACCTCAAGGAACGCTGTTTGGTCGTAATACACCGGCTGGCTTAGTTAAAATTGATTCAGCGCGGCCAACACAAGATTTTGAAGGTTATGCCGCCTTATCTTATGGTTCATTCAATTCAATTGATTTTGAAGGTGCTGTAAGTGGTGGTTTAACCGATAACTTATCTGCTCGTGTATCTTTATTACGCCAAGAGCGTGATGATTACATTGATAACCGTTTAGCAGGCAACGAAATTGATGACGCTACAGGCGGCTATCAAGAAACTGCGGCTCGTGTGCAGTTTTTATATGAAAAAGATGACTTAAGTGCACTATTTAACTACCACACACGTGATTTAAATGGTAAGCCAATTGTATTCCATGCAAATGCAATTGAAGCGGGTACTAATAAGCCTCGTGCTGATTTTGACCCAGAAGTTATTTATCAAGATTCAGTGCAGTTTGCGACGCAAAATGTTGAATCGCAAGGTGCAAGCTTAAAAGTTGAGTATGATTTTAATGACTACACGTTAACCTCAATCACTGGTTGGGAAAGTGCTGAAATCTTCTCTCGTGCGGATGTTGATGGTGGTTATGGTTGTGGTAACACATTTGTTCCTGGTTGCCCAACTCCGGAGATGGGGCCAGGTTTCATATTCTTAGCATCAGAAACGGCAGATGCATTACCTGATCATAATCAATACACGCAAGAATTACGTTTATCGAGTGACTTTGCCGGCGATTTTAACTATCAAGTTGGTGCTTTTTATTATAATGAAGAGCAGGTTATCGAAACTTACGGCTATGACGGTTTAGGTGCAAATTTCTTAACAGGTTATGTACGCCAAGATCAAGAAACGACTGCATGGGCTGTATTCGCCTCAAGTGAATATCAGTTAACCGATAAGCTAGAAATCACAGCTGGTTTACGTTATTCAGATGACAAGCGTGACTTTACTGCGTCACGTTATGCATCACCAGAGTCAACTACTGCTAACTTAACTAAATCAGTGGCACCAGAAGATAGCCATGTGTCATGGGATTTAGCTGCTGCTTATAAATACTCTGATGACGTAAACTTATTTGTTCGTGCTGCAAACGGTTTCCGTGCACCAAGTGTTCAAGGCCGTATTTTATTTAGCGATGATGTAACGGTTGCTGACTCTGAAACAATTAACTCTATTGAAGCCGGTATTAAGTCAGATGTACTTGATGGTAGCGGCCGTATTAATGCAACCGTTTTTTACTATCAAATGGATGATCAGCAGCTAACGGCAGTTGGTGGTGATGCAGGAAATACAGCTCGTCTGCTCAATGCAGATAAAACAGTGGGCTATGGTTTTGAAGTAGATACTCAATGGGTATTATCAGATAACTTTGATGCAACTTTTAACTTTAGTTATAACAATACAGAGTTACAAGATGATGGTTTATATTCAGCTGGTTGTTTTGCTTGTACTATAACAGATCCGCTGACAGATCAAGGTTATAGCTTAGACGGTAATAGCTTACCACATGCGCCAGAATGGATTGCTAACTTTATTTTACGATATACAAAAGAAGTGGGCGATGGAGAGTTTTACGCATACACTGACTGGTCTTACCGTAGCGAAATTGACTTCTTTTTATATGAATCGGTTGAATTTACTGGTGAAGCCCTACTTGAAGGTGGCGTGCGCACTGGTTATAAATGGTTCTCAGGTGACTATGAATACGAAGTTGCTGCATTTGCGCGTAATATAACAGATGAGCAAGTGTTTATTGGCGGTGTTGATTTTAGTAATAACTCAGGCATCGTAAATGAACCTCGCTTTATTGGCGCAGAGTTTAAAGTTAACTTCTTTTAAGGTTAACTAAATACACATAAAACCCGCTTTTTAAGCGGGTTTTTTCGTTTATATTACTGGCTGTTACTGCTAAAGTAGCACTAATTATATTTTAAAGAGAATGACCATGGCTGGATTTTGGAACTACCGCGTAATTTTTTGTGAAGCAACTAAAGATGAAGCGGCGCAATATCAAATTCATGAAGTTGAATATAACTTAAATGGTAAAGTAACGAACTGGTCTGAAACAGGTGCTGCACCATTTGGTAACACTGTCGAAGAACCACAAGCAGACAGTGATCGCCTAAAAACGGCATTTGATAAGCCGGTGTTAAAAGTGGTTCGTAAAGAACGAGGTTATGAACTTGTTGACGTTGAAACAGGTGAAGAGGCCTTTGCCGAGCCACCTGCAGGCTTAACGCAATAATGTAAAATGAAAAGGTGCCTTGTGCGCCTTTTTTTAACGCTGATTTAGGTAAAAGGAGTGACGATGACTTTACAGGCAATATTATTTGATATGGATGGCACCCTGGTTGATTCAGAAGGTGTGCACTTTAATTGCTGGAATGACATTTTAGCCGAGTATGGAATTCGTTATGAAGAAGATGAATTTTGTCAGCGTTTTTCAGGTAAAGCAACTGTAGAAGCGGCAAAAGAAGTTGTTAGTCATTACAATTTAGCAATTTCACCGCAAGCACTAGCGCAACGTAAGTATGACTACTTTAGTGAATTTGTCACAACTCACTTGCCACCACTTATGCCATTTGCAAAAGAAACCTTACTTGCCGTTAAGCAAAAAGGTCTGAAAATGGCTCTAGTGACAGGCAGTGCACGAGATGAAGCCTTACCTATCCTTAAAGGATATGGCTTTTATGAACTGTTTGACTGTGTAGTAACAAAAGATGATGTGGTAAACCCCAAACCTGCTGGCGATCCGTATTTATTAGCACTGCAAACACTCGCAATTAATCCTGCAAATGCCGTCGCGGTTGAAGATACCAATACCGGCGTAACTGCTGCTTTTAATGCACAGCTAGCTGTAATTGCAGTGCCTAATAAACATACTTTAAGCCATGACTTAAGCAAAGCAACGGCACAGCTTGTTAATTTACATGAGTTTTTGCAATGGGTACAAAATAAACTATAGTTTAAGTATCTTACTTGTAAGGATACGACAATGAAAAAAGGACTCTATACTTTATTATATTTATGGCTAATTTCACTAAACTTACCTTGTTTATCCCAAAGTGCTGATGAAGCAAGTATCACACCCCACGTACAACTTGCAAAAGTGTATGATAAAAATAACACAGTTGAAGTGTCTGAATACTTAGTAAGTGAAAAGTTTGATGGAGTCAGGGCCATTTGGACTGGGGCTGAGTTTGTCACGAGAAATGGTAACCCCATTTACCCACCTAGTTGGTTTAGCAATGTATTACCTAAAGTGTGGCTCGATGGGGAGCTTTGGACAAAGCATAATGACTTTGCAGCTTTAAGTGGTATTGTGCGCACAGCCAAGCCGGTAGACAGTGATTGGCAGAAGGTGACTTTTCGTATATTTGATATGCCCGATCAAAAAAATCCATTCAGTATTCGTTATAAAAATTACCAACAGTTAGTAAAGGCAATTAACAAGCCACATATCATTGCTGTAGAGCAACACCAATTTTCATCAAACCAAGCACTCACCGCCTTTTTTGAACGTATAATTAAGCAGGGTGGTGAAGGGGTTATGCTGCATCTTGCAAGCGCAAAGCATCAAAATGGCCGCACATCAGCACTATTAAAACTCAAGCCTTACTTTGATGACGAAGCCATTATACTTGGCTATTTACCAGGTAAGGGTAAGTACTTAGGTATGCTTGGTGCAATGCGAGTGAAAAATGAAGCTGGCATTGAATTTACAATCGGCACCGGCTTTAGTGATTTACAAAGGCAAAATCCCCCGCTATTGGTGCCAAGATAACGTACCGTTACCATGGCTATACAAAAAATGGATTACCTCGCTTTGCCAGCTTTTTACGTGAGCGTGTACAGGAATAACGTTTTAAAGCTGGGCTAAATGTGCTAAATTGCGCGGCCTTTTTGTCGTCAACGTGGTGAAGCAATGGTAGTAGGTTTTGATTATGGTAGCTCTAATTGTGCAATGGGTGTCATCGGCGAGAATAATCTTGTTGAACTTGTACCATTGGAGCAGGGAAAGCATTACTTGCCATCGACTCTATACACTCACCATAGTGCATTAGTCGTTGATTTTGTTGCTAAGCACCTAACTGGCACTCCATTCGAACACGATTATAAAAGCCAACGCCAAGCACTTTTAAATACATTGCCACGTATAAAGTCTGACCTTGACTTAGCGGTTGATGAACAAAGCTTATTTATTGGCCGTGAAGCAATTAACGAGTATGTGCAATTTCCTGAAGAAGGTTACTTTGTTAAATCGCCGAAATCATTTTTTGGCGCAACGGGCTTAAAACAAGGGCAAATCAACTTTTTTGAAGACATTGCAACAGCAATGATTTTAAAAATAAAACAACGCGCTGAAGCTTCTTTACAACAACCCTTAACACATACAGTGATTGGCCGCCCGGTTAACTTTCAGGCTGTGGGTGGGGAAGAGTCAAATCAGCAAGCCATTGGTATTTTGGAGCGCGCTGCTAAACGTGCAGGTTTTAAAGACGTTGCATTTTTATATGAGCCTTTAGCCGCAGGGATTGATTACGAAAGTAATTTAACTCAAAACCAGAAAGTACTCGTAGTTGATATTGGTGGTGGTACGAGTGATTGCTCATTTGTGCAAATGGGCCCTGATTTTCGTGGTAACAGTGAGCGCGATCATGACTTTTTAGCCCACAGCGGTAAACGTATCGGTGGAAATGACTTGGATATTGCGCTGAGCTATCACGGTTTAATGCCTTTACTAGGTTTAGGCAGTACCTTTAAATCTGGCTTACCATTACCAAATCAGGCATTTTGGCAGGCGTGTAAAATTAATGATGTAAATTTGCAAAGCCAATTTTATGCACAAGCACATACTCGAGAGTTAATGACTCAACTGCGTGAAGTGAGCGAGCCTGAGCTTTTCCAACGTTTAATCGATTTACAGCAGAATAAACAAGGGCATCAATTAGTACAACAAGGCGAAGCCGCCAAAATTGCTTTATCGTCTGAGCAAAGCTTTAATTGTGACTTGGGCTTTTTAGCTAATGATTTATCTAAAATATTGAATTTAGCTGATCTAGCGTTAGCCGTTGACGACTCTATAAGTCAAATAGTGACACTGGCTAAAGAAGCGATTAAAGAAGCTGGCGTTGCACCTGACGTTATTTATTTAACCGGTGGCAGTGCGCAGTCACCTTTAATAAAAACGGCACTTAAGCAACACTTAGGTGATATTAATATGGTGAACGGCGATCACTTTGGTAGTGTTACCGCCGGTTTAACTAAGTGGGCAAATATGCTTTATAAGTAAGCAGTTACTTACTTATAAATCTACTTGCCGAGTTGCGAGGTATTTTTCGTAATCCGGCAAAGTGCGCTCAAGCTCACTATTCATTAACGTTGAGCTTAATAACATATCTGCACTGACTTCATTACAGGCCACAGGAATATTCCATACTGCAGCCAATCTTAGCAATGCTTTTACATCTGGATCATGGGGTTGTGATGCAAGTGGATCCCAAAAAAATATTAACATGTGTACTTCGTGCTCGGCAATCTTTGCTCCGAGCTGTTGGTCGCCACCCATAGGGCCGCTTAGTAGTTTAACAACCTTTAATCCTGTAGAGCGCTCAATTAAATGCCCTGTAGTACCAGTACCATATAGCGTATGTTGAGATAGGCTATCACGGTGTTTTTCACACCAAAGTTGAAGAGCGGCTTTTTTACCATCGTGGGCAACCAAAGCGATATTTTTATGTGCGGGAAGTGATTGTAATTTTTGTTCCATATTGACTCTTATTGTTATTACATTAGTAGATTAATGGCCAGTGCTATAAATACTACGCCTGTTATACGATCTATCCAAATCTGGCTTTGTGGATGTGCTCTAAAATAGTTTGCAATTTTATCGCCAAAGTAAATATAAGTGCAGTCGATAGGAAAAGCAAAGAGAGGGTAGAGTAAACCAAAAAATGCCAGTTGAAATGAGGTTGAACTCGACAACGTCGGATCAACAAATTGTGGTATGAAAGCAATAAAAAATAGCGCCACTTTTGGGTTAAGCACTTCAGTCATCATAGCTTGTAACATCACATTGGATTTCTTCTTAGTGCTTACGTGAGGCTTATCTTCGCTATTGCATTGTGGTTTCATAAACGTGCTTTTAAGCATAGTTACACCTAAGTAACAAAGGTAGGCAGCGCCAGCGTACTGGACTGTCGCATATGCTGTCTCAGAGGCTTTTAAGATAGCAGTTAAACCAACTACGGCTAATAAAGTGTGTACTACGCCGCCAAGGGCAAAACCAAACGCACTTTGTAAGCCAGCAGCACGGCCATTAGCAAACGTTTGCGCCATTAAAAACGCATTAGAAGGCCCAGGTGCCACTGCTATTAAAAAACTCGCGGCTAAAAATGATAATACAAACTCTGGATTGACGAGCATTACTTTGCCACCTCAGTTGTTGGGTGATAAATGTCTGCTTTGCGCGTGATTAAAATTAGCCACAGTGGTAACAATAGCAATAAATGAAAGGCAATAAATTGCGGTGCATTAAAGGGCAGCACTTGGGTTAATATGACTAATACACCTGCACCACTCATTTGCATTAAGCCAATCAGTGCCGATGCGGTGCCTGCTTGCTTTGGAAAATGTGACAAGGCCATGCCCGCGGCGGAACCTAAGCTCAGTGCAAAACCAAGTGCAGCTATTAATATAGGTAACATAAAGGTGAAGGCTGTTTTAAACTGACTTAATAACAATATAAGCACGCCAGAAAAAATAAGTAAGCTTACCCCTAACTTTAATGCTTTTTGGCTGTGACGTTTGATATACAAAGGCGCAATAAAGCTGGCGACGATACTAATAACTGCATTCAAGGTAAACCAAAAAGTAAAGTCACTCACAGTGCCGCCCAGCTCAGTCATGATCCAGCCCGGTGCAAGAGTGACAAAAGCCAAAATTGCCGACATGGCTATCATGCATAGAAGGCTGTTAAAAAAGAATACATTTGTGGTAATGATTGGCACAAACCGACGTAAGTCTAAAATATGCCCTTGATAGTGACTATCACTTGGCCGAGTTTCTTTAAAAAAAAGCAGGGTGATTATTAAACCTAGGCTAGCAAAACCGACTAAAAATAAAAAGTTCATTCGCCAGTCAAACTGCACGGTTAACCAAGCGCCTAAAATTGGTGCGAGCGCTGGCACAAAACATACAATTCCATTTAAGTAAGTGATCATTTGGCCACTCTTAGCGCTACCGTATATGTCTCGTACAATTGCAAATGCCACAACAAAAGTTGCACAAGCGCCAAATCCTTGTAGTGCTCTAGCAATCATTAAAACACTAAAGCTTGGTGCTAGGTAGGCCAGTAAGCCAGCGATTCCATAAAGGCTTATTCCTGTAATAGCAATGGGTTTACGGCCAAACTTATCAGCTAAGGGCCCTGCAATAAGCTGACCCAAACCAACAGTGAGCATAAAAATAGCAACAGTGAGCTGCACTTTTTGCTCATCCACTGAAAATGCTTGTGCTATTTCAGGAAAAGCGGGCAGATAAATATCAATAGCCAACGGGCAGAAAATAATAAGTAATGCGAGAATTAATACGATATGCAATGAGTGTTCAGTTTTTGGCATGGATGCTCCTTAATCCTGTATTTTATTGTGCCGAACTAAAAAATGAAAGGGATATTCAAGCAACATACGTTGTCATCATAACTAAAATCATTTGTGAGCCAGAGCTTGATTGTTTATTAATCTTTGCTTGACTGGTCTGATGTGTTAATTTATTTCTATATAAACAGCATTCGACTGAGAAAAATAATGAGTGATAAATCTGCCGTTCTAAAAACCTGGTTAAAATTAAAAAAGTTACCGTTTGGTAATTGGCTATTTACTAAAGCCGTCTGCTTTAAAGCCCCTTATTTTGGTTCAATGAAACCCTATATTTTAGATGTTAGAGATGGCTATTGTAGTGCCGTAGTTAAAAACCGCCGTAGAGTTCATAATCACATTGGGACTATTCATGCCATTGCCCAATGTAATTTGGCTGAACTATGTGCAGGGGTTATGGTTGACGCAACAGTGCCCTATAAAACCCATCGCTGGATCCCAAAAGGAATGACGGTTAATTATTTAGCAAAAGTGGATACAGATGTGACAGCTATTGCTGAGATTCAGTTACCAAGGCCATGGATTGATAAAGAAGACTTAGTGGTTCCGGTCAAACTGTATAATACCCGCAATGAGCTTGTATTCACCGCAGATATTACAATGTACATTACTAAGAAAAAATAACCTTATTCTTTTTCTACGGCTTGTTTGTTGAAAAAAGACAAGTCGTTATCGCCTTCGTTTAAAACCGATGTTAGCTCAGGTTTTGACTCAATTGATTGACTGATCAACTCAACAGTTTCGGCCTCATGCCGCTGTTTTAAGTTACCCTCAATAACAGCACCAGCTTCAATACTTAACGTATCTTGATAAACATCGCCGTGTACTTCGGCAGTTTGTTCAATCGTGACCTTACTCGCGTTGAGTGAGCCAATAATTTTGCCTTTGACAATAACGCTATCTGCGACAACACTACCTTCAACAGTACCTGTGGTACCAATTACAAGATGACTAACTCTTACATCACCATCAATTCTGCCATCAAGTTGAACTTCACCCTGACTGACTAACGAACCAGTAAGACGAACGTCTTCAGATATAATTGAAGGTGCGTGATTAGTTCTTTTAAGTTGGTTACCAACTGAGCTAGTATTAGTTTGCTTTTTTTTACCGAACACGAGAAAGCGCCTTTGTAATTTTAACTGGATTAACATGTTTGTCGTTAAGTAACACTTCATAGTGTAGGTGAGTGCTCGTACTTCTGCCAGTACTGCCCATCAAGCCAATGACATCATTTTTAGTAACTGACTGTCCTTTTTTAACTTTAATTTTATTAAGGTGGCCAAAGCGTGTTACAAAGCCATTTTTATGCTCAAGTTCAATAAAGTTACCATAGCCGCCATTGCGTCCGGCTCGTAGTACGGTGCCATCGGCAGGGGCAAAAATTTCAGTCTTATGCCACCCAGCTAAATCAACACCTTTATGAAAAGCACGACGACCATTCATTGGATCTTTACGTAAACCATAGCTGCTCGAAATATAATAGTCAGCAGCGGGTAGTGACTGTGGAAGTTCGCTGAGTAAACTCTCTAGGTTGTTCAGAGATAATAGTTTATCGGCAGTGGCTAAAAATTCGCTGGGGATCCTTGATTCATCAAATAAGTTCAACGGACCACCTTGGGCTGAATCATTAACTGGATAATTTAATTGATTAGCAAGCGCTGTATCAAGGCCTGCACCTTTGAGCATTGTTAAAATGTTTTGTTGGCGCTGATCAATATGAGTTTCTAGCTTATTAAAGCTTTGCTTATATTGCGTACTGAGTGCAGCTAGGCGTTGCTCAAACGAACTGCTTTGCTGTAGTGGTATATGACTTCCCTTAATTTCATCTATTAACGGCTCATGTAAGTCGCTTTGTTGCTGTTTTTCTTCAAGTTCAAGTGTCGTACTATCTTCAGCTGTACTTAGAGAGTCGGGTAGTGATTCAATCATGCTTTGTAGTAATGCATGCTTTTGTTCGAGCGTGGCTAATTGTTCTAACTGTTGTTCATGCAGGCGCTGTTGCGCTTGTTGCTGCTGTTGCCATTTTTGTTGTTTTGTTATTTGGCTTTGCTCAATATCAGAAATTATATTGGTTTGGCTATAAACCTGCAAAGTAGAAACTGTTAACCAAGTTATTGCTGTTAAAATACAAAACACGGCAAAAACTTGCAGCCAAGGGGCTAAGATCACATGCTTCACTTCACCATTTTGACGGATCAAAAGCTGTCTAGCTGGGAATAATTTGTGATAAAAAGACTTAATAAATACTGACATGGCTTATAAATACTGGCTATTAACCAGATTAAGATAGCAATTTGATATAAAAAAGCCAGAAAAAAATTGTAACCTTTACAATTTAGTGTGTAAAAAGCGCCCGGTCGAGCGCTTTCATTTTTTAACAAATAGTTAAAAAGTTAGGTTGTTTAATCACTTAGCAGGAAGAACTGTGCCTTCAACAGAGCCAAAGCCAATTCGAGCAAAACCTTCTTTTTCGCACCAGCCGCGCATGATTACATTATCACCATCTTCTAAGAAGCTGCGTTGCTCACCATTACTTAGTGTGATCTTCTCTTTGCCACCACGTGATAGCTCAAGTAAAGAGCCTGCTTCTTCGTGAGTTGGGCCTGATTGTGTACCTGAACCTAGCATGTCACCTGGCATAAAGTTACAACCATTGACGGTATGGTGAGTTACCATTTGCGCTACTGTCCAGTATGAATGCTTAAAGCTTGATTTAGACACTTGCGCCGGAGTATGACCTTCGTCACGCATTTTCTGCGTTTCAATCTGTACATCCATTTTGATATCAAAAGCACCGTGCTCACGGTTATGCGTTGACTCTAAATAATCTAATGGTTGTGGGTCATTTTCATCACGGGTCCATGAGGTTCTGTATGGAGCCAACGCTTCGGTAGTGACAATCCATGGCGATACTGTTGAAGCAAAGTTTTTCGCAAGAAATGGTCCTAACGGTTGGTATTCCCACGCTTGTAAGTCACGTGCTGACCAGTCATTGAATACACAAAAACCAAATACGTGATTTTCTGCATTTTCAATAGTAATAGCATCACCTAATCCGTTACCTTTACCTAAGTAAATACCTAGCTCTAATTCATAATCTAAGCGTTTACATGGGCCAAGTGATGGAACATCGGCATCTGGCGCTTTAGTTTGGCCGCTAGGACGATGGAAAGTTTGTCCTGATACATCAATTGATGATGAACGGCCGTGGTAACCAATTGGCACCCACTTGTAGTTAGGTAGTAATGGGTTATCTGGACGGAATAAACTGCCTACGGCTGTTGCATGATAAATTGAAGTATAAAAGTCAGTGTAATCACCGATGCGACACGGCAGGGCAAATTCAATGTCAGCTTGAGCGATTAATGTATCAGTTAGTTTTGTTTGCTCGGGTGCACCTTCACGTAGTGCTTTAGACAAGGCTAAACGCAATGCTGACCAGTATTGTTGGCCAAGGCCCATAAATTCATTCAAAGTTGCTTGGCTTGCAGCAGCAACCGCTGTTTGGGCATCACCAGAAAAAATAGCTAACTCGTTTACTTTTGCAAGGTCAATTACTTGGTCGCCAATAGCAACTGCACCGCGAAAAGCTTCGTTAGAGTTCTTACGGCGAACTTCTGCAAAAGGAAGGTTTTGAATTGGGAAGTCGCAATTCTCTGCGTTGGCTGATTCAACCCAGCTAGTTAAATTAATATCATGGGTTTCGTTAATGAGGCTCATATTCTTTCCTTATGGTTCGCGCTGATTGGATACACTAGTATATGGAGGCAATCAGCACAAATTTAAACGACAAAAAAGCAGCGATTTCGCTGCTTTTTAATTTCTTTTTAAAACTTATAAAACGCCGCGACGCTCTTGATCACGCTCAATCGATTCAAACAGCGCTTGGAAGTTACCTTCACCAAAACCGCCGTCATCAACACGTTGGATCATTTCGATAAAGATAGGGCCAAATAAGTTTTTAGAGAAAATCTGTAGTAGGTAGCAGTTTTCGCTTTGGCTATCGACTAAAATTTGGTGCTCACGGATTTTTTCTTTGTCTTCAGCAACCCAAGGTACACGGTCAAAAATCGTGTCATAGTACTCAGGAATAATATCAAGTGTGGCAATTGTTGATTTATCTAACTTATCTAACGAGCTAACTAAGTCATCTGTTAAGAATGCTAAATGTTGAACACCTGGGCCATTGTACTCACCTAAGTATTCATCAATTTGGTTATTATCGTTGCCTTTACCTTCGTTAATTGGGATAGAGAAGGTGCCACAAGGTGATTTAAGTGCATAAGAAAGTAACGCTGTTTTTTGACCTTTAATATCAAAGTAACGCACTTCGGTAAAACCAAACACGTCTTTATAGAAATTAGCCCATGTTTCCATCGTGCCTTTATAAACGTTGTTTGTTAAGTGGTCGATGCGCAAGAAGCCCTTGTCAGCAACAATATTTTGTTCGCTTAAATCTTCAAAATCATTTTCATAGATAGAACCATTATCACCAAATTGTTCAATGAAATAGATTAAGCTGTCGCCAATACCGTAAATTGCTGGATATGGTAGGTCTTTATGGGTTGAGTCAGTCGCTGGTTTTGCCCCACGCTCTACAGCTGTTTCGAATGCTTTTTGCGCATTCTCAACACGCCAACCCATCGAACAAATCGCAGGGCCATGGCTTTTTGCAAATTCAGCAGAAAAACCACCACGTTCGTTATTTAGTAAAAAGTGAATATCGTTTTGGTTGTAATAAACGATATCTTTACCTTTAAATGTTTTTAATTTAGAAAAACCAAAATCGGTAAATACTTTGTCCATGTAGTCAGCGTCTGGCGTTGCGTACTCAGTAAATTCGATACCAACTAAACCTAAAGGGTTTTTTACTTCACTCATTTTAATTCTCCCGCAATTTTTAAGCACTGCGTTTTGTTGTATTTAATAGCGCAGATGATTAACCATAAATTGCATGAGGGGAAGAGGGGGCAATTATTTAGCTCAGAGGAGGTTTGTAAATTAAATGGGACGGTGAGTCAAAACTGAATTGCAGGTTCTGAAATACCGTTTTATAAGCTTGAGATTTTTCACTTTAAAAATAATGCTAATATATTTTTTAATATTGATTTATATAGTGTTTATAAGACTTTTAGGGAAGTCGCAGGGTAAATAATAGAACCGTTTCTCTCTATATCTTACCCTGCGGTTGTAATTATTTGTTTACGTTTTTAGCGCGATTGTTAAAAAACTTGCTACGTTGTTCAAGCCAGAGGTTAGGCATGATGGTGGGGGCGTTTTGATAATGGCGTTCTACAGTTTGATTTAGTTCACGAGTGCTCGGTATAAATTGCAGTTGTTGCTGCGCACCACCCATTGTTTTTATTTCATCTCGAGTCATACTTCGCCCAGCGTATAACAGCGCATTTAAATAACCGGGTTCTGTTTCATAATCATCGTCAGTTAAAAGTAGTACGGCTTTATTAAGTGCCCAGCGACTGTTTATTTCACCTTCAGTTTTCACTCCTACTAACTCACCATCTACATACACTTCAAATACACCATTGCTTGGTGCGGTATAAAAGACAAATGCGATGCGATGCCAAGTATCAGGTTGAGTTGCACCAAAATACCCACTCTTACTCGTTGATTTGCCTAATGCACCTTCGGGGTTAATAAAAATATCTGCATCGTCTTCGGGAGTATTTTCTATATTTGTTTGGATCAGTGCACGGTAGATATCCTTAGCGGCAAATGGCCAATATATATCCATGACTATCGTGTAATCTGATACTAATCCTTGCTCTGCAAAATCGCCATTAGCTGGAGTATTTAAATTAATAATTAAGCCTTCATTTGGTGCATGATCGCTAAAAGCCATGACGCCAGATGGGCCATCAATTAAATCATCTATTTCTAGAGAGGTGGTGGTATCGAATGTACTTTCTCTTGGTCCCCAATTTGTAGTATTTGGATCATAGTAGTTTAGTGTTGACGGTCCATAGTCTGCTTTGAATGGATTACTTGCATCGTTAAAGTTCCAAATAGTTATATTATCAATACTTTGGCACGCATTTAGAGGTTTATCTGTATCTATATGTAAACACTGACTGGTACGATAGCGGGCATATTTATCAAGTAGTTCCCAGGTTTCAGCTAATAAAGCAGGTTCAGTGAAACTTATATCGTTAAAGAATAGTTCACCATTAAATGCGGGCCCTTTTTGTAAAGCTAAAGTGTAATTACTGTCATCATTAATAGACTCAGGAAGAAGCGATACCCAGTCAGGTTGACTAGAAACAATGTCTTTTAATTGCGAGCCTGACACTGTTACCTGATAGATAGCGCTAAAACCTGGCGTGTTAGAAGGCTGTCTTTCGACTTTAAAGGCATTATGAAAATCTTCTTGTGTTAGTGTGCCCGGTGTCCAGCGAGTTTGTACTTGAGCGGAGTCAAACAATACAGCATCGACTTGATACTGATGCTGTGCGCTTAGCGCGGTAATTTCCATGACTTGTTCTGCTGTAGGGTAGTTTTCTGAAATTGCTATTTCAGTATTTGCATCTGGTGCATATTTACCCATTATTGAATCTATTTCACTCTGCAGCTGTTCATCAGTCGTTGAGATGGTAGATGTTGCTATAGTTTCGTAATCAATATTCGTAAGCTCTTTCGTATTTGAATCGAAAGTAAGTGTTAAATCCGTCAGCCCTTGGGCAAAGAAGTTAGGTTGTATAACAATACTGCCATTTTCTAATAGTTGATAATTTTCGCCACCATGGGTATGTCCGCCAAGTACTAAATCTATCCCCGGAACATTTTGTGCTATACGGGTATCAGTGCCTTCACCTAGGTGGCTTAGCATCACCATGAAGTCTACATCTTGGCTATATTTACCGACTATTTCTTCAGCTATTTCTTGCCATTCCCAGTTCATTTTAAAGTTCGCGATGAAGTCTGGGATCGGTGCGGTTTCTATTGGTTGATCTAATTCATTCCAGGGCACAGATGTCATGCCAAAAAAGCCTACTTTTAGACAGCCGACTTGTACGATAGAAAACTCCACGCCATCAAAGGTTTGCTCACTATTTCCAGCGTAACGGGTATTACTTGCTAGTACAATTGCATGATCATCATTGGCATATTCTAATAACTGTTGCGGTCCCCAGGCATAATCGTGGTTGCCAACAACGCGGACATCAAATTTCATGGCTTTTATAGCTTCAACGGTTGCTACGCCCAGAGAGGTTTGTTCAGCCACGGTGCCTTTTTCATAATCATCACCGCCATTAGTGAATAAGGTGTAGGGTTGCTCAGTTAATGCGTTGTTATAGTAACTTTTAATACGGCTAAAATACTGCTCTTTAAAGCCAAAGCGGGCGTGCAAATCAGCAACATGGATAAAGCGTAGAGTTTGCTCAGTTTGGTTATCTGTACAGGTAGGGCCTATATTTTTTGTTATTGTAGGTACTGTTCTTGCCTGAACGGCAAAAGTACCAAAGCTAGTCATTAATGCACTAACACTGTTTGAGCTACTGGTTATAGTTGTTAAAGGCTGCCAGAGACCATCGACCAATTGCACTATAGTCAACATTTGCTGTGGTTCAGTACTTGGCACATCAATTTTTATGGTAATAGATTTTTTGAATTCTAAGTCTTGGGGGCTAAATGTATACAGAGGAGAAACAATATCGAGTTCTTTATTAGGGGTATCTAACTCGGCTTTACTAAAAATAAAGCTTGTGTCAACTGTAACTGAATTAGCGGGAGCATTTAGTTGAACTAAATTGTTATCAAAACTTTTAACTAACCCATTATTTGCTGAAATCACTAAGCCTGTTTCTTCAACTTCAAAGTTAGTATCTTTTTTCGTATCGTCACCGCCACAACCGTTTAGTAAAACTAAAGTAGCCATAAAAATAAGGAGTTTAATTAATGAAGAGAAAGACATATACCTGTACTACCAATTAATCGAATAGCTTAATCATATCAGTTATAGAAATAAGCTTGTAGAAAAATCATTCATCAACGATTCGAAAATACACTAAATTAGTTTGTTGATTAATACTCCTCAATGGTAAGCGTCTAGCAAAATGCACCTGCAAGTAACTCACCAAAACAATTAAGCTATTTCTGAATTTCAATGAGGAGATAGTCATGAGAAAAACACGCTACCTTGAACAATGGCGCAGTATTATTGAAGAACAACAAGCCAGCGATTTAACTATCACTGACTATTGCCTGCAACATGCTTTATCAAAAACAAGCTTTTATGCCGCACGAAGTAAGCTTAATGGATCATCAGGCAGCTTTGTTCGTGCTAAAGTAGCTAAACACGTTGACGTCACCGAACAGCAACTGTCGATTACCCTCGAAGTCGGAAAAGTAAACGTCAGTTTGCCTCCCACAACGCCTGCATCTTATCTAAGCCAATTACTACGCGAGCTTAACTGATGAAAATGTTTGTTGAACCTAAGTGTATTTACTTACACCGCGATGCTGTGGATTTTCGAAAATCCATTGATGGTCTGGTCGCAATCGTTGAGGGTGAGCTTGAACGTGACGCCTATACTGGCGCTTTATTTTTATTTTGCAACAAAGCGAAGGATAAACTCAAGCTGGTTTACTGGGATAAAACGGGGTTTGCTTTGTGGTACAAGCGGTTAGAAAAGCAAAAGTTTAAATGGCCAAACAAAGCCAGTCTGCAAGAATTTGAGCTCAGTCCAGAGCAACTGGATTGGTTGTTGTCGGGATATGATGTGCTTGGTCATGAAGAATTGCAGTATCAATCGATGATCTAATCGATCATATTGACAGTAAATGATCGTTGCCACACCGTCTGCTTTATCTTTGCGTCAAGCAAGAAAACAACGTCAAATTCTGTTAAATTGCGAACATGAAAATTGATGCACACTCACTTCCTGACGACCTGGAACAACTCAAGCGTATGGTGCTTGAGTTGCAACAAGTCGTTGCTGAAAAAGATGAGCAAATTCACGAATTACTGCAAGCTTATAACGCAAAACTTGCCAAAGAGTACGCCAAGAAATCTGAAAAGATGCCGGGTGCAGGCGAAGTATTCAATGAAGCAGAAGACACTCTCGATGAACATGATAAAGCGCTATTGGCTACATCGCCCTCAGTAAAGAAAGAAAAAGCCAAACCGAAACGCCGCCCACTGCCGGCGCAGTTGCCGCGAATTGAGGTGGTTGTTGACCTCGAAGAGGATGACAAAATATGTGATTGCTGTCAAAGCCCCCTTCATAAAATGGGTGAAAGCAGCAGTGAAGCACTGGAATTTGTACCAGCGCATATCAAAGTAATCAAAACCATTCGCCCAAAATATACGTGTCGTCACTGTGAGCGAGAAGGGATTGAAAGTGTAGTAAAAACCGCCCTAATGCCTGCAACCCCTATTCCAAAAAGCATCGCAACCCCCAGCCTGCTGAGCCAAATAATCATGTGTAAATACCAGTTTGGTTTACCACTTTATCGCCAAGAAACAATGTTAGCCGATATTGGTATTGAGTTGAGCAGACAAACGATGTCGAGCTGGATGTTGCGCTGCGCAGACCTGTTGTCCCCTCTGTATAAACGCTTAAAAGACGTGTTGTTATCTCAACCGGTTATTCACGGCGATGAAACCCCGTTAAACGTCATTAATGCAGATAAAGCAACCAGCTATATGTGGCTGTATTGCTGCGGCGATGATAAACCGGGTAAAGGCACTAATATTGTCCTGTTTGATTACCATAATAGTCGTGCAGGCCAATGTGCGGTTGATTTCCTTGATGGTTACCAAGGCTACATGCACGTTGACGGCTACAAGGCTTACGAGCAAACGAATGCAACACTGGTTGCGTGCTTAGCCCATATACGCCGTAAGTTCATCGAGGCCAAAGGCAATAATAAAAAAAACCGTTAAAGCGGATGTAGCACTTAACCTTATTCGCAAACTCTATGGTATTGAGCAAGCCATCAAAGGTAAGCTGGCCGATGAAAAATTCACCGTTAGGCAGCAAAAAGCCAAACCAATCGTTGATGAATTGTATCAATGGTTACTCAAACACAAAGATAAAATCCCTCCCCAAATGGCGCTAGGTAAAGCAATTACCTATGCGATAAATCAGTTTGAGAAATTTCGGCGTTACCTCGATGATGGCAGGCTCAGTATTGATAATAACCGTGCAGAGCGAGCCATAAAACCGTTCGTAATAGGGCGAAAAAACTGTTTATTCTCAAATACCTGCAATGGTGCACATGCCAGCGCTATACTTTATAGTCTTGTTGAAACTGCAAAGGCAAATGATCTTGTAGTGCATGACTACATCTCAACGTGCTTGCAACATATTGCAGAGCAGCCAGATAACCTTGAGCCACTTCTGCCTTGGAACTTTAGCAAAGCTAGGTGTCGTTAGCTATACGCTTACCCTCAATGCTTAATTTTTTGTATTAAACATTATTTTTAGTGACTAAAAATGAGTAAATTTAAATTGCGATGGGTTTGAAAGTAATAAGGCAAGATATTGCTATCTTGCCTTTTAGGAAAAGTACATTGCTGTTAATGCATAAGGTTTATGAACTACTGAGCACTTGTCTCAGATAAACCTTGCTTTTCCCATATTCTGGCTTTAAAGCTCATCAGTACTAATACAATGCCTACACCTATACTAAATAATGCGATTTGTAGATATAGATAAGGAATTTCTTCCATATTATTAGGATCAAAACCACCAGCAAGGATACCCGCTATAATGTTACCAATAGAGTAAGTAAGTACGAATATCCCCATCATTTGACCAGAGAAGCGTTGTGGAGATAAACGGCTAACAGCACTTAATGCTACAGGGCTTAAACAAAGTTCACCTACTGTATGTAAGAAGTAGGTTGTTACTAACCAATAAGGCGCAACCTTTAAGCCTTCAGCGGCGTAATGAGCAGCCATAAACATAACTAAAAAACCACTCGCCATAATGATAAGACCAAATGCACATTTGACACTGTATGACGGTGAAATCATTTTTTTAGATAGGTTAATCCAAAGGGCTGCAAAAAATGGAGATAATACAATAATAAAGATAGCATTTAATGACTGAAACCAAGCGGTAGGTATTTCAAAGCTACCTACAAGACGATCAGTGTAGTCACGAGCAAATAAATTCAGTGAAGAGCCAGCTTGTTCAAAGCCTGACCAAAAACAGGCTGAAGCTACACAAACTAGAAACAATGCCCACATGCGTCGTTTTTCAGCTTCGGTTAACTTGCCTTTAAAATAGATAATCCCAAAGTATGCGAAGAAAATTAGTGAAAACACAATCGCTACATAACCGGCAATAATCACAGGATCAATAACTAAATTACCAGTCATTGCAGCAACAACCACTGATGCAACAATAATGACAAATGCCACAATAGCAAACCAAGTGCGTGTGATACCGCGAGGGCTTAATGGATTAGCCGGCGCTGAACTATGACTAGGTAAATGCTTAGTGGTTAAATGATATTGAATTAGACCAATACCCATACCAACAGCAGCTGCACCAAATGCCCAGTGCCAGCCTACATTTTCCATAAAGTAACCACAAACGTAGTAACCAATAATTGAACCTAAGTTGATACCCATGTAGTAGATGGCATATCCACTATCACGACGCTCATCTTCGCTCGAGTAAAGTTGGCCAACCATCGCGCTGATATTTGGCTTTAATAAGCCGGTACCAGAGGCTACAAATACTAAGCCAATAAAAAACGAATACTCATGAGGTACAGCCAAAATAATATGACCGATCATGATGATGATACCACCGTACCAGACCGCTTTTTGGCCACCAAATAAACGGTCAGCGAGCCAACCACCTGGTAAGCCTAAAAAGTAAACCGCACCTGTGTATAAACCATAGATAGCCGCTGCTGACGCGACAGTGAAACCAAGACCTTCTTCTTGCAAACTAGCAGTCATGAAGAGTACTAGTAAGGCACGCATGCCATAATAGCTCATTCGCTCCCACATCTCAGTGAAGAACAGTGTTGAAAGTCCTTTTGGGTGGCCGAAAAAACCCCCAGTTGAAGATGAACTCATATTTACTTCCTAACTTATATTATTATTGCGGCCTTATATTTTTGCTTTTATTGCTCGTGTAAGTAATACACTAACTGAACGGGCGGCCATGAATGTTTTTTAATGCAGCTAAGGTAATGGTTTGCTTACTAAGATGTTACTTAGTGGTAAGAGTCACACCCTTATCCTAGCTACAATTGCGGCTAAGTATACATAGACCTTATGGTTAGGGGAAGTGCTTGCGACAGTTGGTATAAATAGTAGGTATTGCCAAACAATCTCATTTTGAGAATCTTATTGAGATTGTTCGGCATATTTTAATAGTCTGCGTAAGGTACTACAGGTGTTCCTGGGAATATCATTTCGCTGTACACCGGATTGAAATAATACCTAAAATATAACTGTGCGTAGTTTGGCTCGTAAAAATCAGCACGGTCTAAATTAAAGAAACCACCGAAAAACCAATGCGGAGTAAAGCGATATTCAAAGCTACCCCCAAGGTTGTAAGATACTCCTGAGCTTGAACTACCTTCAAATTTAGGGTTAACACCTGTTATAGATTCCCGTGCATCAGCTTGGTTTTGTAATAGTGAGTCATTGGGGAAAAAGAAGCTCTCATCATTGGTTGTAGTTGACCATGATAGCCCCGCCCGCAATCGATATATAAAGTCGTTATTTACCCGTTGATCAAAGGTAACAGGTAGAGAAACGCCTATATAATTTTGTGGGCTATAATAACCCCCATGGCCAAAGGTTTCTTCACTTAAATTATATTGATAAGCCCAATGTAATAAGTTAGTCCCCAGAGTTAACTCGGTATTTTTTCGCGAATGTAGCGATTATATACTCCACCCATGATGCTATAGCGTTGGTTGTCTTTAACGTTTTTACCTTGTAATAGTTGAAAATCAGTCGAGCCCCAAAAGCCCCAGTCGAGACCTAGGTCATGAGATAGGTTAAAGCGTAAACTGGTTGCTCTTACACCGCCCCATATTTGATTGGTACGTACATCTTCTAGGCCTGCATACGATAATACGGAGCTAGTTACGGGGCGTTTATTCAATGTTACGCTATAGCCGAAGTCATCAAAACTGTCATTATAGTCAACACCCCAAACAATATCTTCAACTAAAAAACCAAGTGGAGTCGTCCCTAAGTCAAACCGCCAAGTTTCATTTTCCCACGCTAAACCAATATCAAGACCTTGCTGTTTTGGTGTAATACTATTCAATGGGCAATCTAAAATACATAATAAGCCTTGGCCATAACGACTGCCTGAGAATGTTTCGTCAAAACGGGTTTCTTGACTCGATACCGACATTGGATCGAGTTTAATAATAGCCATCCCGTCCCATAACGAAAAACCAGCTTCTATAGGAAAAGAATTTGCACCTAAGGTCGCATCGCTTTGCGTACTTGTTTGACTACTTAAATTAATACCTGCGGTGATATAGGCTTGGTTTTGTTGCTGCATTCTTGCAAGTTCTCGTTTAGCATTATTGACATACCACGGGGCATTTTCATCTATGCTATAAAGTTGGTAATTTAGAGAAGGGTTGTTTTTCGACCTAATACTACTGTGCGGCTCAATCGCTTCTTTATACCAGTTTTTAGCAAAATCTGCTTGTTCATGACTTTGTGCAACTTGCGCTGCTTGATAATACATCTCTTGACTATAGTTTGATTTTACAAGCAAGTCATTTGCAAGGCGTATCACATTCGCTTCGTCTTTGAAGTCTGTGAGAGCGGTCATTAGTAATTGTTGTTGATAAGTCTGTTCTTTATCAACGTCATTTATTAACCCAGCGATGATTCGGTCAGATAAAGCATCTTCACCTAATTCACGGCTAACTCTTGCCACAGCAAGCTCTGTTTCTTGAGCTAAGGCGACACCTTGCTGATATTGCTGTTTGTATAATTCAATGGCTTCATTAGAGTAGCCCAACTGGATATTTGCGTTAATCAAAGCATCGTATACAGCAGAGTTATTGGGGTAGGACTGCGTAAGTTGGTTTAACAACCCAAGGCGATCTTCGCCTTGGTTAAATTTGTTTATATAATCAGCCTGTAAAATAACCCAATTAGTTTGCTGTTCTTCAGTTGCAGGTTGGGGCAATTGATAGTTAGCAAACCATTGCTTCGTTTCTTGTTCGTTATTACCTTCTAAAAGCCACTGCCCATAGGTCATATGCCAGTATGCATTCAAAGTAGAGTCTCGCTCTAAAGCTATTTTTAACTGTTTAATTGCGTAATTATATTCATTGATTTGCATCCACTGTGTAGCGAGCTCAGCTTGCATTAGCGGGGTTAATGGTTGCGCTCCAAGTTCAGTTAAATTATAAATTATAGTCGCTCTATTATCCGTCACATTACTGGCAAGTTTATTCATTTTTGCGTTGATATTAAGCTGCTGCATTAGCTGAACAACATTTTCATCACGCGCATTGTTGGGAACATAAGTAAGGGTTTCTAAAGCACCTTGATAGTCATTAAGAGAGCGAAGAAAAACAGCATGGCTATACCTTAACTCCGCATCAAGAGGGAATTGCCATAATGTTTTTTTATAGAGAGCTTTAGCATGATCTAATAAACCTTGCTGTTGATATAAATTGGCCAAATCATAATATAACCAACTTTGTCTTGGCGTTTGCTTAATCGCCAATAGTAATAAATTTACAGCTTCATCAAGCCGTCCCTGTTCGGCTAAATTTGTTGCTCGTAGCCGCAGTTGTTGACTCTGTAATTGAGAGTATTGCTGTGCAATCGCTATTTGTTGTGCTTGAGTTAATTGATAATAAAATTGGTTTGTGCGCTCAAAGTTATTATCAATACTTAAAACCTCTAATATCGCACTTAGTGCTGATGCGTTAGTTGGGTCGCTTTGGAGTACTTTATTATAATAATCTATTGCTTGCTTGAATTTCCCTTGCGTACGCAAAAGTTCACCGCGGTAATAGTTTACGGTTTCAGGGTTTTCAGAGAGGGTATCAGCAAGATCGATTTTTAGTTTCGCTTTTTTGAAATGCTTAGAGGCTATCGCTTTTTTGGTTTCATTAATATACTGCCAAAATTTAGCTGTATTAGCCAAACCTCGATAGACAGCAACTAAATCTATATTATCAGTACTGCGTTGCGCCTTTTTAAAATAAGTATATGCTTTTGCATTTATACCTTGCCTTAAATACAACAAGCCCAAACTATTAAGCACATCATGATCAGAGGGGCGTCCTTTATAGGCTTGTAATAACAGTCTTTCAGCTTTACTGTATTGTTGTTTTTCAAGTGCAACAGCACCTCTTTTCCATAACTTATAAGCAGGATCCGATTGCTTTATTAGCTCTTGCTTTAATGCTTTTTGAAAGTCTGTATATTGTAATTGGCCTTTACTACTATTAGGGTAACTATTTAAATACTCACGATATGCTTTATCCGTTTTTTGAGTAATAGGCATATTATTGAGCGCCGCTAACCAAGCAAATTCCGTTTCTACACTGTATTGGTTACTTTGCGCATAATGGCGATAAATTGCTAAGGCGTCTTTATCATGAGGTGTTTGCTTTAAAACATGTCGGGCATAGGCTATATCAAAACGACCTACGTTAGGGTAGCGAGCACGTAAGGATTGATAGCCTCTATACGCCTGTTGCCAATTACTTGAATCACTGGCAATCCAGTTGATATGTTCAAATTCATACTCAATGCTAGGGTAAGCACTGGAGAATAATTTACTGTAAATTTTTATCGCAGCAGGGTACTGGCCTGCACGAGCAAGCAATTTAGCCTGTTGAATTTGTTGTTTATCAGAAGTATTTACCCGTACGAGCAACTTTAATTGTTTCACACATGCTTGTTTATGATCTAAAGCATTAAATTGGTTGATAATAGCTTTTGCTTGATTCAATTTATTTTGTGTAAGTAATACTCGGGCTCGGGCACATTTAGCGAGAATGTTATTAGGTGCTATGCTCAACAGCTTATCAAGGCTATCAGTCATCAGTAATTGATTCTGCTGAATTTCACCAAGTTCAATTTGGCTAACTAACCACTCAATGGAGTCTGTATCAAGATCAGCAGATGTTTGAGATGTTACATCGGAGATATAACAGCAAGCACTTAAAATAGTCGCGCCAATTAGCCATTTTAGTGGCATTTATTGCTCCATTTAGGTTCTAGCTTGCCTAACGTGTCGATTTCATACAATTTATTAATTGTACTTAGGCTAAATAAATTTAATACGCTGTCATAATAGCGGTTTTTAGTAAATGTAGTGTCAACCATTAATTGTTGCTGTAATGCCGTCTTTGCTTGTATTTCATTATGGATTTCAAGTAGAGGAAGCATAGCTGCATCAAAGCCAAGAGGTCCATTCTTTTGTGCTTTGCCTGTTGTTGAAAAAACATTTAATGGCGTCTTTACTCTGTTAGCAACGTGATTGCTCATGGGCTTAAAATGTGTAATTAACTCATTTCTAAAAGGTGCGTCGTCGGCCATCATACTTGCCCACAAATAAACCCTAATTGCATTATAACTGCCGATATCGGTAGTCGTTTTATCATGATAAAAGCCCTTATCAGCTTGATACATTACCCAATCAGGGCTAAGACCTTTGGGGCTTGATTCTATGAGCATTTTAGCTGATGAATCATGGAGTTGTAGCCATGGGGAATTAGGATATAGTTGACTAAATTGCTTTAAAATAAACAAGGGTACATAACTTGGATTTAGCTTCCAACGTGTCTTATCAAATTCAAAGCCATGTGGTCCGGGTAATAATGATAAACCTAAGTTAGGCAGGTAAGCCGTTTCTTCACGAATGATACGTTTTGCCATAACAGCTGCAAGTACGCTGTAACGTCTATCTTGCCATAGCTGCGCTGCTTGCGATAATGCATAAGCTATCCATAAATCTGAATCAGATGCAGGGTTAGAATCCAAAATAGTTTCTTGGCCCTGTTTGTTTATGCCCCACTGCCAGGCTGGTAAGCGTGTACTTAAATCACCTTCGGCAAGATTGATTTGTGTCCAGTCCAATATTTTGTCGAATGTAGCTTGATCATTTGCAATGAGTGCAAAAAATAAGGCGTAAGATTGACCTTCTGAGGTGGTAATTGATTGGCGACTACCAATATCGATCACTCGACCCTCTGGGCTGATAAAATTCGTTTTAAATGTGTCCCATTGTGGCCAAGGTGTGCACATAGTTTGTGAGAAACTAGGTGTTGAAAATACAAATATAGTGAGCACCAAACACGCTTTAAAATAAATATTCATAATTACTCATCTCCTTCAGATAAACGCTTTTGAGTTAACACACCTAGTAACCGCCATAATAAAAAGGAAATAAGCAATAAGACTAAAATCGAAAGTAGCGCTAATATAAATGGATGATCAGAAAAGTGAAACCATATTAATGTGTGAATAGGTACGTAGCCGACAAAATATTGATCATCAGTATTAATTGTCTTTATGCCAGCATTATTAATTATTGCAGCGCTGCCTTTGATTAAAGCTGTTGATTCATCCTTTATCAGCGCATCACTTAGTAATGTAAATGCATTATCGGTCGTTGCTGTCATTGATACTACAGAACGCTCAGAGTTAAATGGTGACTGGAAACCAGCAATAATCCCTAGTTTGCCTTGGCTTTCAATACTCACTTTTACTTTTTGGGCATTGTTATTATCGTAAGCACCATTATAAATTGCTTGTTCAACGATCCGTTGATTAGTTTCTAACAAAACACTGATTGCAGTATCTTGAGGTAACTCTGTCGTAAATGCATTAGGTTTTGCAATGACGATCAAATCTTTATCATCAAGAACAAGAGTGGGATCTGGGAACTCAATATCAAGTCTGTGAGTTGGATACCCAGTAATCTCTCCTAAGTGCCCCGTAAAATTTAACAGTAATTGTATCGCTTGTGCAGAGCTTTCTTTTTGCATAATAAGTGTAGTCTGATCTAAATCAGCAAATTTCGTAAACGGGAATCCACTGTTTGCAAATACATTTAAATCAGGTAATGCGATGTAATGTTCAAAACCACTTACATCAATGGTAGAGCTGCCGTCTATCACTCCATATTCACCACCGGCTGGTACCGCACTGCATTCACCCACTTTAACTACGCCAAATTTAAAGTCATAGGTAAGTTTGTTCTTTTTACTTAAATCCAATCCTGTTATATCAAAGTCTTGCTCGTTGTGCGCTGTACCTTGCTGTGAAACTAAAGGGGCAAAACTTTCGTTTTCAACTGTTTTTTCATCATGACTCTTAAGTTCAAAACCATTGATAAACTTACCATTAATGAGCATATTCAAGCGAGAAAGTAGAGCATCTTCGGCTGGTGCATTACGATAATGTAAGTCGATAGGTATACCTTCTTTACGCCAAGTAAATAAGTCAGGGGCAAAACGAAGGTTAAGATTAACTGGTTGTCCTTTTAATCCTTGTGTTTGTAATTGGGTTGGATACTCAATAAACTCATCAAATGTAACGGCTCTATCAGATCTTACCCAACGAGGCGCATCATAGGCATCTCTTAAGGGTAAATGGTTAATTTTATTAATACTTGCAGTTCGCCCTGTCATCACTTTGTGGCCAAATGCTAGACCTACGACGGCATCTTTTAGCTGCTTCGTATCCTTACCTAGTATCAATAGTACTTTTGCATAACGTTGAGTTGGACTTGAAATGATTTCAACGGTTGGTTTTGATACATCTGGATAATCGAGCAAAAAGTCAGGTTTATTGGTATTGGTCGCCAATACTACACTATGTGTAGTAGGTGTTTGATTAAACTGCACTGGGAACGTTGCTTTACGCCAATCGGCTTGCGCCCCAAACCAGCTTGATAGAGTCGCAGCGGCTTCAAGTGTATTTTCATCAGGGTTGTTCGCAAAGATAAAAGGCAAACTTAGTTGTGTATAATCTCGCTCATCAAAAAATGGTGCAGGAAAATACTCAAGCAAGCTTTCCAAGGCTAATGATTGCTGCTCTAGAGTAATAGAGCTATTTTGGCTTAACTCAGTCCAAATTGTTTTACTAAAATCATCTTGACAGATTAAGTCATAATAACCGACGAGTTCAAAACGTATTTGGTTAAAGTCTTTAATTAACTTTGGATTGAGATCAAGGCTATGGCTTTTTAACTGACTAATTTGTGTCTCTTGATCTTTGATTGGCATAACAGTAATCAAGTTATCATTAAAATAGACTTTTAAGTGTGATACGCGGCTGATTAGCGCTGGCGAGTGACTATAGGAAAAGTTTAACTTAAGTTGTTTACCTATTTTATCTAGCCTATTGGTAAAATCGACATAGGTTGTGGTGTCAACTCCGTCTAACTTGAACTTATTAACCCCCAGACGTTTAAAGCTGAGTGTTAGACTTTCTGTAGGTGCTTGCTCAGGGTAGCCATCGTCAAATATAGACTTATCTATAAGAGGGGTTGCTGCTTTTGTAAATTGACTATTGGCCAAAGCGAGCATTATTAGGGCAGAGGTAGCTAATTGTTTAATCATATAATTTAGAATACTTTTTTGGTTTTTTTGGTAATAGCGAAATAATGACTTCAATTACGTTAGTCATAAAAATAATGAATGGCCTAAATGGTTTAGGCGCATGGAAAATCAAGTTACTATAGCCACGAAGACTCGTATAAAATACCCTCTTGAAACTGTACGATGGTTTATCATGTTTAAAATTATCTTGCCAATCGAGCCAAGCATCTGCGCGAGAAAATGTGCATTGAATGAATGCTTTTTGTTTGTCTAAGCTAAGGTCCCTTAACGTTAAGCCAATTTGCCTTTTTCTTGTATTACAAATAAAGGTCGGAAAGGAAAACTGTTTTTTCCCTCGGCTCATGAGTAGTTCAACTTTATCATTTTCTCGACAAGAATGTTCATGTACGGTTTCAATACCAACACCACTGTCAGAATAATCTGTAATTTTTACTTTTATTGTGCGTCCGTTTGCAAGTCTAATGGCTGCAGGAAAGTTAGCTTTTATTCTATGAGAACTTCTCACCTGCTTAGCTTCAGCTGCTACGGCAACAGCGGCACCTAAAATCATCATATTATAGCTAACCCACAACATGCTGATTAATAGCACACCAATTTGGGACACATCACCAAAGATTAACCTAAAGATGGCATAACACATACCAAGAACGTTTAATAGTAACAGTACTATGTATGGCTTCGAGATAAGCCAGTCATATCGAGCAACATCATTTAAACCGCCTTTTTCTGTTACGTTAAATTTCCCTTTGTTCGGATTGAATAGGGCAACAGTGGTGGGTTTTAAAATATACCAAGCAAGCACAGATTCATAGACCTCCCCCCAAAATGAGTAACGGTACTTACCTTGAATACGTGAATTTGTAATTTTCACTTGCATCAAGGTTGGCACTATATATAAAAATATAGCGATGAAAGGGGCGTAGATTATGTAAGCATCTAGGTAAATTAATGCCAGCGGGGCAGTTAAAAATACAATTCGAGGAATACCAGATAAAAAGTGCAGCATGGCATTTATATAACATAAACGTTGTACCAAACTGAGTCCCTTTCCTAGCAATGGGTTGTCGAGTCTGAATATTTGCGCCATGCCTCGAGCCCAACGAATACGCTGGCCAACATGGGCCGATAGACTATCTGTAGCAAGACCTGCAGCTTGAGGAATGTTGATATATGCTGTTTTATAACCCGCGCGTTGCATTCGCAGTGCTGTGTGCGCATCTTCTGTGACTGTTTCGACTGCAAAACCGCCAATATCATCCAACGCTTTTCGCTTTAAAACAGCACAAGAGCCGCAAAAGAAGGTAGCGTCCCACATATCATTACCGTCTTGAATAAGGCCGTAAAACAACATGTTTTCATTGGGTATTTGGCGATGATTATCAAGGTTACGTTCAAATGGATCTGCTGAGAAAAAGTGATGTGGAGTTTGCACTAAGCATACTTTTTCGTCTTTAATAAATTGTCCCATAGTCATTTGTAAAAATGAACGGGCAGGTATATGGTCGCAATCAAAAATAGCAATGTACTCGCCATCGGTATATTTCATCGCGTGATTCATATTACCTGCTTTGGCATGGCTATTATCTGGTCTATCAAGGTAACCCACGCCAATTTCTTTTGCCATTTCTGCAAACTCAGGTCGCTTACCATCATCTAAAATGTAGATGTTTAGTTTATCTGCTGGCCAGTCGATACTTTGTGCTGCAATTGCAGTAGGTTTAACAACATTTAGTGGCTCGTTATAGGTAGGAATATATATATCGACAGTTGGCCATTTTGATGTGTCACCATCCATTGGGATCGGCTTTCTATGTAATGGATTAATTGTTTGAAAAAAGCCTAAAATCAGTACTAGCCATGCATAGGTTTCAGCGAGTAATAGACCGATACCTAAAGTTAATGCCAGTGGATCACCCCAATTTAAGGTGTCTGTGTAACGCCACCATAAATAACGTGTTGAAGTCGTCACAGCAAGAGTTATCATGGTAATTGTGGCCATTTGACCATCAACGCGTCTCAAGGAGTAGGCAACAATGAGAATCAAACTAATAAATATTGCTTGTGCTTCAAGGCTGAATGGGACTGTAACAAAAAGTAGTACAGTAAACGCGAGCATAAAATATAATACAAATTTTAATATACGGTTTTGCCATAAGTTGAAATTATTAACACGTTGTAATGGTTTTACATTTGTTCTGCTCTGTAGTTGTAACCATAATTTTTTGCATCGTCGCGTTAGTTTACTATCTATGTAACGAATAATTCTAAAGACTCTATTTATTAATCGTGTTGTTGTTTTTGTGTCTTTATTTCGCGCGGGTACAGTTTTTGTTGTAACGTTAAAAAGAATCAAATAAATACTTTGTAATAATATCCGTATAAAGTTTGCTAATGTGCCAAATGGCAATGTGATATGCGGGTAGAGCAGTGATAACTTGGTTTCTAAATGTCTCTTTTTCTTATTATTAAGCTTGACGAATATAGCTGCAAACAGCAAAAAGAACGGCATTATAAATGCTGTTAAGGCGCTCATCTTATGTTGATTAAAATAACAATGAAACTTATAGAATATGAAGCGAACGAGCTTTTCAGTAAATAAAATACTGAGTATGAGAGCAAAGAAACTGCTGAAGAACGCCTGAGGCATAATGATGTTTAGTCATTCTTACTCGCCTTGCTAACTAACCACCCTGCAAGTGTTTCAAAATCATCATACGCAACACTATAAGGTGCGCAATTTACAGCGACATTTTTAAACGCAGTAGATTCTTTTATCACTTCATCTTTATTCATATGGATAGGGGCTAACAGTGGGGTTTCAGATTGCCATACCTGTAACAGGTCAGACTCAAGTTCACTGGCTGAGTTATATTTATTTACTAAAAAATAATGTTGCCAATCTTTTGTCGCTTGTTTTAATGAAACTAACCGCTTATAGACTAAACTGTGGCAAATCGCATCACAATTAATGACCTCTAAAACGATATCTTGTTCAGTGAAAGAAAAATCATTGAGATCGATATAATTAGGACAATCAAAAATAACCCACGCACTTTGACTTGTTTTTAAATTACTTACACCCGCTATGGTTTCTTGCAAGCGCTTAATTCCCGACGAATTACTGCCAAAAGGAAGAAATATTACGCCATCATTATCAGTAAAAAACTCTTCTATTGCACTTTCGAAGTTTGGGTAATTACTCCACCCTGAATTATGCTGCCAAGGAAGACCAAGGTGAAGTCCGACATCACTTTTAGGATCAAGATCAATGAGTAAAATATCTTCATTGGATTTTCGCAATGCACATGCAAGATTAGCCGCAACAGATGTTGAACCAGTACCCCCTTTAATACCTTTAAGAAAAACTCTCTTCATTGCTTTCTACTTATTTTTGAAAGTACTTATCGATTTTGCATGCGATATTTCTTTTAATAGCGGGTATTTTGCAAATATTTGTTGATTTTTTTGCACATCAACAATTTCAATATAACTCTGATCTTTACCACCGAAACGGCTTAACAAACATTCAATATCATATTGAGTTAAAATATTTGACTGATCTTTGTAAATATTATGCATGTACTTACTCATGTTAAATAATAAGTTTTGAAATTGTGGACTTAATTTACATTATATATAGAATAAGAAACAAAACTAGTGAAAAAGTACTTTTTTTATAGGATGTTCATGTGCCTAGCTTGAATATAGAGGGGTTACCCACTGCACTTGCAGAACTGAAAAGTGATGCCATATATATACTACTCTCTCCGTTGGATAACCAAGGAGTCGAGTTTGCTTTACAGGCAATTTCTGAAGAATCAGGGCAAGATGTGTTTATTTTATCCTCGCAAATAGAGATTTTCTTCGAGACTCCATACTCTGACGGTGTAAGCGATTTATTTAACAAAGGCAAAGTACATCCATTTACGTTTAACAGCGGTACTGCCTTGAAAAAGAAATTAAATTTCATCCGTAGCTTACTGGCAGAATTAAAAATTTATGATGAACTATTTGGCTCTACAGTTATTTTGCATATCAATACAGATTTGATAACACACTACAAGCATAGTGAATTGATTGAACAGTTTAAATTGTTCGAAAGTTTTACAAAAAAATATCAACTGACTCTTATATTTATAACTACCGGCCTTGAAATTGCGCGCGCACGAATGCTGATTCGCGGCGCAAATAAATCCTTTGATGGCATAGTGTATGTAAATGAGTCAACGGTTAAAGCCTTAGAGTATGATTATTGGAGCCACTCACAGGGAATAATCGCAGGAGAAACCGTGCTACTAGAATCGAGCACTAATAAATTTAAAGTGATCGAGGGAAGCAATACTGAAACTAAAACGTTAAAACGTAATCACGATTTTGACGAAAATGATGTATGGCTAGTAAAAAGCGCAGTGCCAGAAGGGACTAAACTACCCGAATCTTATAAACTGCTTGAAGATAACAAAGCTCTTTACCAGCATGCGAGTGAAATGAAAGCAGCCACTTTAGTGTTTGCAGTAACACGTTATACAGATTTAGCTGATTTAGCAAAACAATGCTTTTCTTTACGAAAGTTATGTGGCAAAAAACTGAAACTCGTTATTCAAAATGTAGATGGTATTATACGCCATCAAGATGAATGTTTATTTTTAACGCTTGGGGTAAACCTTATTTTATATAGTTTCTCTGAGCCATCGCGATTATTATCTCAGATTCAATCTATTCAGGGATTTGAATTTTCAAGGCCGTTACCCAGCTCGATTGATGAGGTATTACAGCACTCACAAAGCCCGCTGAGAAAAGGTTTTTTACCTTTATCTGAGTTTGTGGATCAGGTTATAGACTATAGCGATTCAGCGGCTAATTTGGGCGTTAGTGGCGTAATGGTTACATTGAGGTTATTACCAAGAATAGATGCAATTCATCCGCTACAGCTATTTCATGTTAAGCGTGAAGGAGACGTTTTTAGCACCGTTGATGAGTATGTGTATCTATATCTTCATGCATGTCGAGAGCATGACGTAGATAATGCCATTAGACATTTATTTAAACTTGAAATTGCTGATTTTTTTGATTCAAAGACAGTCATTGCCGATCACTTTTTTATTCAACAAGAATGTAGACGATTGAAAAAAAGATTATAAAGATAGAGAGGTTCCAGATTATACAGATAAATTGAAAGGGAATTCTAGTTATACATATAGTCAAGAGTCTATAGACTTATCTTCACTAGCTATTGAATCACCAGAGTTTGATCGCGTTAAAAGACCGGATGCTCAACGTTTTCCAATGACATTGAATGAATCAAAATTATGAGTTTAGATCAATTTTTTATCACATTTTCAATTGCGTTAATTATCGGTGTTATTCTGAGTAACGTGAGTAAAACAGTTTTTACAAAATTACTAAAATATTACCGTAAACTAACATTTCGCCATGTATTGTTGACGCCTTATACACCCGCTAAAAGAAAGAAGGATGAAGAGTGAAAATATCAGGTTTAGGGGTTTGGAATCTATACTTTTTAATTAAATTTGCATTATTTGCTTATGGTGAGATTTCATTTCACTTTTTAGAAAATTTAGCGTTTTTTGCTTTCCTCACGCTATCGTTTAGTGAAGCTTGGCAACAAAGGTTGAAAAACGTATTTGCAGCTATTTTTGCTAGTGCTTTGTTATATTATGATTCATGGCTGCCTCCAATATCCCGTTTAACAAAACAGGTTGGTAATGTACAAGACTTTAGCCTGGACTACTTTTTTGAAATTAGCGCTCGCGTAGTGAGTATCGATTTACTATTAAGTATTTTTATTGTTTGTGTATTGTATCGTTTTTCGCATAAATGGCTTCGCTATACTAGTATCTCATTATTAGGCTTTGCTTATGCGTATTGGTTATCTACTGCACCGGTAATTAATTCTTCTCAAACAGCACAATTAACCGAACAAAGAAATCAGCCAATTACATCAACTCAACCCACTGTAAATGTTGGGGCAGGTAAACGAGAGCAAACCCCAGATGAACAGTTAAAAAATTTTTATCAGCAACAAAGTTTATTAAAAAGCGTTTTTCCTGATCGGGCCACTGGTGAGCCTTTTGATGTTTTAATTTTGAATATCTGCTCACTTGCTACCGCTGATCTTGAGGCTATTGGTGTTGATGAAACTCAGCTATTTAGTAATTTTGATATTTTATTTAGCGATTTCAATTCTGCGACCTCATACAGTGGCCCCGCGGCTATTAGGCTTTTAAGAGCAAGTTGTGGCCAAACAAGTCAAACAGCTTTATTTAAATCTGTGCCAGAGCAATGCTACTTATTTAATAACCTGCAAGAGCTTGGTTATGATACTTCTGTGGCGATGAATCATGATGGACACTTTGATGACTTTAAAGGGTTAATAAATAAATATGGAGGGATGAATACGACCGAGTTGGATTTTTCAGGTTACTCTCCTGCCCAATATGGCTTTGATGGTAAGCCGATTTATTCAGATAAAGACGTACTCACAAATTGGTTAGATGCTCAAAATAAAAATAGTGGCCCACGTTCTCTTTATTACAATACTATAAGTCTTCATGATGGCAATCAGATCGCAGGTTATGATCGAATGAGTAGCACCAAAAGTTACCCCATTAGGCAGCAGCAGCTTTTTTCAGATATAAACCAGTTTATAGAAAAATTAGAGCAACAACAGCGTAATACCCTACTCGTGATAGTGCCAGAGCACGGTGCTGCACTTGAAGGAGATAAAGTTCAGTTTTCAGGCCTAAGAGAAATACCAAGCCCTAAAATTGTATCAGTACCTAGCGCCATTAAGTTTATTGGTCCGAATGTAAGGCACTCAGGATTAATTGAAGTAAAAGACTCGACTAGTTATTTTGGGTTGTCAGAGATAATAAGCCGAGCATTACGTAATGATATTTTTCAGGTGAAAGCTCGATACAATCATTGTTAGATAACTTACCTCGTGCCCCTAAAGTGGCTGAAAATGAAGATACCATAATGATGTATATTGGTAATAAGCCCTATATTCAACTTGATGGTGGTGAGTGGACAGCTTACCCGCAAAGCAATTAAGTAAATAGGCATAAAAAAGCCGGGAAGTGTGCTCCCGGCTTAATAGGTTTAGCTTTATGTAGCTATGTACTGATTGAATTAGTTGCTATCAACAAAGGTTAAATCATTAATATGTGAAGGGTCTTCCATTACAAAAGTTACTTTAGTTGTATTTAGGTCTAGGAGTTAATTTTGTTGCATTTTCACCCGCGTTATTTAACGTTTATGGTTAGTGCGATAATCACTAAGCTACAGGAAGTTTAAAAGAAAGGGAGCTAACTTAAAAATTAAAGTGTAATTGTCCAAAAATCTTTACAATCTACTATCCACAACCTTTTAGTTCGCGTATTATTCGCCCCATATTGATTTTCTCTTTTTTGAGGGTGAAATGCGTTTAGATATACACTGTGCAGACCGCATCGGTATTGCTCAAGAAATACTTAATATTTTAGTTAATTACCAAGTTGATTTAAAAGGGATTGAAGTCGACTCAGTTAACTGTCGTATGTATGTAAGTTTTCCGCCTATTGAATTTGAACAATTTCAAAAAATAATGCCATCCATTCGCTTGATTGATGGCGTGATGGATGTTCGTACCACGGCTTTCTTACCTTCTGAACGTGAGCATAATGAGCTTAATACACTATTAAGAGCATTACCTGATGGCATCATTTCTATAGATGCCAAAGGGTGGGTTCGGCTTTGTAACGATGCAGCATGTAAAGACCTTCAACTCACTGAGCAGGAAGTTATTGGCTCAAATATTAATAATTTACTGAAAGGCTTTAACTTTACGCGCTGGCTAGAAAGTAAAGAAGTGCTCGGTCAAACAACTCGAGTTGAAGTGGCTGGCGAGGATTATATTGCGGATATTTTGCCAATTGCTGTTCCACAAGGAGCCGAAGGCGATGTACTCGCAGGTGCGGTTATAAATATTAAGTCACAAAGCCGGTTAGGTCAGCAGGTAAGTGCGTTTAGACGATATGGTCAAGAAAGTTTTGCAACTATTCATAATTTTAGTACTGCTATGCGTCGAGTGGTTCGTGAAGCGCGTAAAATGGCACAACTTGAAGCGCCTATTTTGATCACCGGTGAAACTGGCACAGGCAAAGAATTATTAGCACGTGCCTGTCATTACGCCTCTAACCGCTCAGTAAAACCATTTATTGCCTTGTCTTGTGCTTCGCTGCCAGATGATGTTGCTGAGTCCGAATTATTTGGTTACGCCGGTTACGAAGAAAATGCAGCGCCGAAACGTGGCGTGCTCGAACAAGCCGATGGTGGCACTGTATTTTTAGATGAAGTTGGAGAAATGTCGACTCAGCTACAAACTAAATTACTTCGTTTTTTACAAGATGGTACCTTTAGAAAGGTTGGCGACGAGAATGAAGTTAAAGTAAACGTGCGTATTATTGCCGCGACACAAAAAGATTTACCTGCAATGGTGCAAGAAGGGGCGTTCAGAGAAGATCTATATTACCGCATCAATGTATTAACGCTCGAGATAGCTCCTCTACGCGACCGAAAAGCAGATGTAGGGCCACTAGCTGAGCACTTTATTCAAAAATATGCGCAGCAAAATGGCCACGCTATACCTGAGTTATCGGCTGAGTGTTTAGCATTTTTACAAGATTATCCTTGGCCTGGTAATGTTCGTCAGTTAGAAAACGCAATCTACAGAGCGGTCTCATTGCTTGATGATAATGAGTTAAGAGTAGAGCACTTACAGCTGCCTACATTCACACATGATTTAGGTTATTTAGAGTCAGATTTTGAAGGTTCATTGGATCAAGCAGTTAAACGTTTTGAGGCGACCTTGTTACGTAAACTGTATCCGGCGTATCCAAGCTCACGGCAGTTAGCAAAGCGCTTAGGCTTAAGCCACACTGCGGTGGCTAATAAGCTTCGTGATTATGGTATTAATCGCAAAACAGTTAAGGTTTAAGTTTATATTGGGCGCTATTGTTTAGTGCCCATATTTTTTGTCACTCCATCTATGGCAATATTTTCAATACCATCACCAGTAAATTTGACCATGATGCTAATATTGTTACGGGCAAAAAAGTAGTCTTTATTATCCAAGCTTATAATATAGTCGCCTTTTACGGGGTCTTTAAATTTTTGCTTTTTAAGTTGCAGAGTGTGCTCACCTATTTGCCATTTAAACCCTTCAATAAAGCCGTTGTTAAACTCTTGCACCCAAATTTTTTCTTCATCTTTTGCTAAAGTGATGGCAATAGAATAAGACTCAGGTAGCTGCATATCGTAGGTCTTTTTACCTATGGTGAACTTTTGCTCACTTGCTTGCCAGGCAAAGCCAAATTTAAAAGGCTTTTCAACTCCTGTTGGATAGCGCACTTTACCTTCTCCCGGGTAATCAAAATCGGCCCAGGCAGGATTGGAGCAAATCGCGAGTAAAATACTTATAGAAGATATTAGCTTAACCATCATTAAAAATACTATTTTTTTATCGTTTGCAAGAGATTAAAGTAGAATATTCTCCATTGCAACTAGCTGTGCTACACTCTGGTTATTGTCAACTGGTAAGACCTTTATTGTGAACCTTTATTTTCGTCTCCTATTATTATTTTTTAAAATTAAACGTAACCGCAGCTATCAGTCATTATTAGACACAGTTGATATTGACTATAAAGCACTACCATCTGATTGTGATATTAATTTACATCTCACAAACTCACGTTATTTAGCCATGATGGATTTAGCGCGCACATGGATGACCGAGCGAGTGGGCTTACTTGGCGTAATAATGAAGAAACGTTGGTTTCCGATTGTTAATGCAACCGCCATTACTTACATACGAGATATAAAACCAATGCAGCGCTATACTATTAGTACGCGTTTGGTTGGCTGGGATCATAAATACTTTTATATCGAGCAAAAATTTCACTCTGAGCGCGGCTTACATGCAATTGCTTATGTGCGTGGTGTTTTTAAGCGTAAAAAAGGAGTGGTAAGCGTTGAAGAAATGCTTACTGAAGCCGGATTTGATGGTGTTGCACCTATTTTACCTGCAGAAGTGATGCATTGGAAAGAAATGCTCGAGCAGAAAAAAGTCACTAACCTTGCTTCATAATTAAATAAAAAAGGCCTTACGGCCTTTTTGTCAGAGTGCGTAGATTAGAATTTATATTTAACCCCAAGCATTGCCACAACGGGGTCAATCTTTACAGTTGAGGTAAGTGCTTGAGCACCATCAGCATAGACGGTTGCATCAGTTTCGATATCCATTACAGATACCATAGCGTGCAGGCCCCAGTTTTGGTCGAACATATAATTGAAACCGGCTTGTGCAACAAAGCCAAATGAATCATCGAGTTTTACTTCAACGTCATTTGTGCCAAGTACTGACTTAAGTGCTGCAGACGGCTCTTCATCAAAAAACACGGTATAGTTAACCCCAACACCAACGAATGGGCGAAATGCTGATGTGCCCTCTAAAAAGTGATATTGGGCAATAAGCGATGGCGGTAAATGTTTGATGTTAGCAATGTTATTACCTGCTAAACCGCCCGCACCGTTTACATCGTGAGAGAAAGGTGTTGCAGCAACTAACTCTAATACCCATTGATCATTAAATGCATAATCGACAGTAATACCTAACTGCGTATCAGAATCTGGTTTTAAGCCCAGAGCTGAGTTTTCGTTGATTGCTGAGCTACTGTTGTCAGGATTTACATTAATTGCACCGACATTTACGCTCAAGTTTGCACTAGCAAATGGAGACGCGATTAATAAAGAGGTAAATAAAGCTGCGCTAAGTTGTTTTTTCATGCTGTTCTCCGAGAACTACTTTTTTTGAATTGGGTCTATTATCAAGTGAATTCGGAATAAAAAACTGTTCTAGATCAAGGTTTATCAAGGCGTATTCCATCTTTATAAAATTGTTTGATTTAGATTAAAGTTTTGCTCGGTTGCGCTTAAAAAGTATTGACTCGTCTCAAGTCCTATTTGTTCATCAATAGGTCATTGTTTTAAGCTATAATATTCGCCATAGACAAGGGGTACTATGAATCAAACCAACTTTCTTTTTCTCAATGGCTCTATCAGTAAAGCATTACTGAAACTCGCAGTTCCTATAATATTAATTAATATTTTACAGTCAGCGTATCAGCTGACTGATGCCTTTTGGGTGGGTCGTTTAGGTGCAGCTCAAGTTGCAGCAGTTTCAGTGAGTATGCCTGTTACATTTTTAGTTATCGCTATTGGTTCAGGACTTGCTATGGCTGGGGCTATTTTATCGGCGCAATATATGGGAGCAGGACAACAAGATAAGGTTAACCATGTTGCTGCGCAAACCATGCTGATGGTAACAATTACAGCCTGTGTGTTAGGTTGCCTAGGGTATATGCTCTCACCCTATTTTTTGGCTTTGCTAGGTGTTGATAAAGCGGTATATAACGATGCGCTAAAATTTATGCATGTGTCATTTATTGGAGTTATTTTTGTTTTTATTTATGCCATGTTTCAAGCACTCATGCGGGGGATCGGGCAAACAAAAGTACCGTTGATTATTGTTAGCTCAACTGTACTGCTGAACTTTATACTTGATCCGCTATTTATCTTTGGCTATGGCAGCTTTTCTGGTTATGGTGTGATGGGAGCCGCTTTAGCAACCCTTGTTACGCAAAGTTTGGCAGCGATAGCTGGGGTCGTTATCTTTATGCGTGGCCGTCACGGTATCCAATTAAAATTCTCGAGTTTTATTCCCGATTATTCATATATCAAACAAGCTTTCTTTTTAGGGGCCCCAGGCTCTGTGGAGCTCTCTACACGCGCATTTGGTTTAATTCTCATGTCTTTTCTAGTGGCAAGCTTTGGTACGCAAACGATAGCGGCATATGGGGTTGGCTCTAATATATTGCAAATGGTAATGATCCCAGCGATGGGCTTATCGATGGCTGTGTCTACTTTAGTTGGGCAAAATATGGGCGCTGGAAATATTAAACGAGCAGAACAAATAACAAAATTAGCTGTTGTCTGGGGGTTAATAGGCTTAACTGTGATTGGTGTTCTGGCGTATGTATTTGCACCTCTGCTGGTAGCGTTTTTTATTCCCGATGATTTAAATGTTATCAATAAAGGTACACAGTTTATTCGTGTTATGTGCTTAACCTGGGGCGGAATTGGCGTGCAATTATGTGTTGTTGCTGCCTTTAGGGCATCAGGTAATATGCTCAATGCGATGATATTGGCTTTATTTTCACAATGTGTAGTGCAATTCCCTGCAGCCTATATTTTATCTAAACATACTAATTTAGGTGATTACGGTATTTGGTATTCATTTGCTGTCACCAATGTTTTAGTTGCACTGGTGTCTTATGCATGGTTTTGTCGCGGTCGCTGGCAGCAAACACAATTAACAAAAGATGATAAAGATATAGCAAAAGTTACCCAAGAAGCGTTTATCGAAGAGGGCAGTCATTAAGCGGTCATAAACTCGCGTTGTAATGAACTTACTAAGTTTTGATTAGGTAGGCTTATTATGACGTTAGCGCTTCAAACACATTCTTCAAGTGACACAAGCCACGCAGAATCTGTGGTGACTTGTTTACAACAACTCATACAATTTAAGTCAGTTACGCCACAGCAAGCGGGTGCAATTGACTGGTTAGCGCATCAGTTAAAAGAGCTAGGTTTTGAGTGTGAGCAATTTTCTTTTAATAACGTGACGAATTTAATTGCCAAAATAAGTTTTGGCAATGGGCCTGTTTATGCCTTTTCGGGGCATATAGATGTGGTACCCGCAGCGGCAGAGCAATGGTGTGTCCCGCCTTTTTCTGGGCAGATAAAAGACAATGCCGTTTATGGGAGAGGAGCCGCCGATATGAAAGGAGGGGTTGCTGCTATGTTGAGTGCCACTCGTAAATTGATAACGGATCTTTCGCAAAAAAAAGGCTCTTTCTATTGGTTAATTACCTCAGACGAAGAAGGAGAGGCTGAATACGGCTCTTTGCTGATTGCAGAGCGCTTGGCACAGCAGAGAGTAGAGCTAGATGGTTGTATTGTGGGTGAGCCAACGAGCCACTTATACGTTGGCGACACTATTAAAAACGGTCGTCGTGGCGCGCTTTCAGCACGCTTACAGATAAAAGGTAAAGCAGGTCATGTTGCATACCCTGATAATACCATTAATGCAGCTCATTTAAGTGCTGATATTGTCAAACGCTTGATTAATATTGATTGGCAACACGATGAAATGGGTTCAACAACCAGCTTACAAATTACAGGGATCAATATTGCAAACGTGGTTGATAATATGGTGCCAGCACAATGTGAGATGACATTTAATATTCGCTATAGTCATGGTTATAAAAGTGCCGATATAAAAAATGAAATTCGATTTGCTTTAGAGGGTTTAGCACAATACCTCAATATCGAATGGGAGCGCCCATGTGAATCATTTTATACAGCTCACCAAGGTAGTCATTGCTTATTGGCACAAGTAGAGCAAGCAATATTTAACGTGACGGGGAGTTATCCATTATTGAGCACGAGTGGGGGAACGTCCGATGGCCGTTTTTTTGCTAATAGCCACACCCAAGTGATTGAGTGCGGTGTTCGCAATAACACTATTCATCAAGTTAATGAGCACGTACCGATTGGTGATTTAATCAAAATAGAGCAGATATACACACAGCTACTAAGCAATTTATTTAAGGGCTAATAAAATGCTCGCGTTGTAGGGCGAGCATTTTTAGTTTAATTAAAGTAAGCTATGTAAAATAGGCTGTTACTCTTTGCTTAGATAGCGCTTTGCCTTTCCTGCTTTTACTTTTTCAAGATCAACCAGCACAAGCCCATCAATACAATTATTGAATTCAGGATCTACACTAAAACTTAAAAACTGTACACCACCTGGCTCACACAACTCTGTGTATTGCTTGAACAAGGTGGGCACTTGAGCGCCCATATTGGCGAGAACATGTTTTAACTCGACAAAATCTTCTTTTATATCATCACCTGTAAATATACTCTGGCATTGTTTTATTTGTTGTTCTGTGGCTTTAAATTCATTGTTAGGTGTGGCGATAGTGTGCTTAGTACCGTAATAATGCTGGTAATAGTGAACAAGCATCGCTTTGGCTTGATCAGGCAAGGCGTTTGATACACTCACTGCGCCGTATAGATAGCGGTATTGGGGGTAGTTTTTAACAAAAGCACCAATGCCATACCATAAATAATCAAGACTTTTGCGGCCCCAATATTTAGGTTGGACAAAACTGCGACCAAGCTCAATACCTGCTTTAAAGTAAGGAGTCATTTCATCACTGTATGAAAATAAACTATCAGTGTATAAACCTTTGCGACCATGTTTATCAATGATCTCTTGTGCACATGCGAGGCGATAGGCGCCCACTAACTCTAATTGGCTGGGATCCCACAATACTAAATGCTGATAATCCATATCATATTTATCGATATCGCGACGTTTACCGCTACCTTCCCCGACAGTGCGAAATGAAATCTCTCGTAGCCTGCCAAGCTCTCTAAAAATAGCTGAGCTACCTTGGTATTGATATAAGTAGATTTGCATGCCATCTTGCGTAGTACCTAGTAATTGGCATTTTTCGATGGCTTTTTTCAGTTCTTTACGACATTCTGATGTAGCAATAGGGGTCTGCGTTTTTAGTGGCAATGTTTTCTTAGATGTTAACGCATAGAGTTGTTTGCGAATTAAATTGACGACTTCTTTATCTTTTAGATTTTCAATTAAATATGATTCGGGAGGGATCGATGCGCCAATTTCAAACTCTAACGATTTTTGCCGCTGTTTAAACATTTCTTTTACTAATAGTAAACTAGCCAGAGGTTTATAAATCATTGAAGTACCATAAAACAGAGGACTATTTTTGGCTTTAATATAAATAGGTAATATTGGACAGTTCGCTTTTTTAGCAATGCGCAAAAAACCACTATTCCATTTACAATCTTTAATACCTGTTGGGCCAAGACGAGAGACCTCCCCAGCCGGAAATATTAAAATAGCGCCTTCATCTTTTAGATGCTGATGGATGTTGCTGAGTTCTTGTTTTTTACTTGTACCAGATAAATTATCTACCGGTAATAAAAGCGAATGCATGGGAGTGACCGACATTAGCATGCGATTGGCAACCACTTTTAAATCTTGTCGAACGCCAAAAAGTACCTTGATCAGCGCTAATGCATCTAATGAACCTATGGGGTGGTTTGCCACAATTACTAGCTTCCCTTCGCTCGGGATATGCTCAATCTGCTTTGGTTTGTATCGGGTGTCAAAGTCAAGTTCATCAAGCACTTGCTCAACAAACTCGATGCCTTGTAAATGAGGATAAGCGTCGCCAAATGCGACAAACTCTTGCTCATGAAGCAAATAACCCAATCCTTTTTTTACTAATCCTTTTACCTTCGGAGAGTTTTCTAATTGTGGAAGGTTGGCCGCAATGACTTTATCAACACTGATCATAATTACCTCATTGTCTCTGGTGATCAATATACGAACAGATTAAAAGTTTGCTATGACAGTTAGGTTGCAGTTGTATGACTTTTTAAAGAGGGTATCTTTAATCATCGTTTTTTAATAGCTTAAGGATATAATGATTAAAAACACATAGACTTTAGGAATGCCATGCATCTACTTATCGCGATTAGTAACCGAGACTGCACAAAGTTAGTTAATACACTGCAAGCATATTTACCAGGTGTAGAAATCTCGCTCTGGCCAGATTGTCGTAATTTACATACTGTAGAGTTTGTCGTTGCTTGGCTCGCGCCAGAGCAAATGTGGCAACAATTGCCCAATCTTAAAGCTGTCTCATCATTCGGCGCTGGAGTTGATAGTATAAAATTAGACTTGTTAGCTGATGATGTTGTGGTGACACGAATTGTTGATGAAGTCTTAGCGGATGATATGGCTGAATATGTGTTAACTCACATTTTAGCGCAAAAGCTAAAATTAAAAGAGTATTTTAGTAAACAACGAGCTCAGCTTTGGCAACCAAAACGAGCACATAAATTTAATCATGTAGTATTTTTAGGTTTTGGCCAATTAGGGCAGCACTGCGCTAAACGCTTACTTGCTAATAGCTTTGTTGTAAGTGCTTTTTCACAAAGCCCTAAACAATTTACTAATGTAACCTGTGTTCATACTCAAGAAGGATTGACAAATATTCTGTCTAAAGCAGATTACCTCGTATGCTTATTGCCTTTAACACCACAGACTAAAAATATTATTGATAAAGCGTTCTTAACTCAGCTTCCTGAGCATGCTGTTGTGATCAATGTGGCGCGTGGTCAGCATATTGTTGAAGAGGATTTAATTTGGGCACTCGACAATAAAGTAATACGCGCTGCGACCTTAGATGTATTCAGGCAAGAACCGTTAGCAAAAGAGCACCCATTTTGGTCTCATGATGCCATTACTGTGACTCCGCACTGCGCTGCTTTGTCGAGTATTACCAGTGTTGCACAGCAAATTGCAGAGAATGTTCAGCGGCTAGGAAAAAGGTTAGAACTAAATCATCAGGTAGATAGAACAAAAGGTTATTAAAATTTGAACAATTAATGCTTCGTACATCTTGTTAACATATATGATTTTAGCTAGTCTAGTGATGTCATAAAAATAATAATAAAAACAAGGTTAGTTATGAAACACCAACAAGGCGGCGTTAAATTTAGTCTCATTGTATTATCGGTCATTCTTATGGGAGTGTCTGCTTGGTTTAATCAGGCGAATGCTGATGAGTCAAGCGAAGCTGAAATTACCCAACAAGGTTAACCTCACCATATACGCTGTGGGAGCTCAGTGCTTAGCATGACGCTCTCTATTTTCATGTTTCTTCTCATCACTTTTTTTCAGTAAAACATACGTTGCACCTATACCTCCGTGGTGTTTTAAAGCGGTATGAAACGCTAATATAGCGCTGAGTTCTTGCAGCCACTTATTGGTGTAACTTTTTTAATATACCCGGTGTCTTCCTATTTTTTATCCCAATACCATGGCGAATTAATACCACACGTATATTTTTATTATGGCAATCATGTATAAAATCAAATAACGCTTGGCGGGCAGATTTAAGAGGTTGTCCGTGTAAATCGAGAGTGGCATCGATTTGGTATTTTGCTAGACGCAAGTTTTTAAATACCCCTTCTTGCACACCGGTATTTTTATAACTCAGTAACGCATCAGGGGCTAACAGTTCAACGAGTTCGCTTCTAAGATAGTTTTCATCAATCATTAGCTCTGCTTCGGCGGCTTTACGTTTTTCTTGTTGTGCAAACGAGGGTGATTTTTTCAAATGCTGTGGTGTTACAGTATCATGGCTAAGTGGCTCTACATCTTCCATAGAAGATAAAAATAAATCAAAATCAGATAACGACATAAAATAAGCCACCTTAAAATAAATTGATACGCAGTGAATTTTAACTTAGTTCATAATGTTAGTCATTCGATAGACAAAAAAATACCCCAGTGAGTAAACTCAATGGGGTATCAAATTATCTTGGGAGAGATATTAATTGGGTGTTACATTCAATTGGCCAAAGGTATAAACCTTGAACAAGTAAAATGTGTTGATCAACACTAAACTCATATTCGAGATAACACTCGATGACATTACATCTAAGCTAAACGATAAAAACAGTAATACGCAGGCGCTAACCGCGGCAATACGCAATAAAGTTAATTGATTGATAAATAACGCTCCTAATCCTAGGGCTAACAGAGTAAAGTTTAAAAGCCAATCTAGCTCGTTTAACATGATCGTTTCAGTGTACTTGTGTTGAAAAAGGAGCGCCATTATGGTGATCTTTTGCACACCTTTCAACCAAGTAATTTTATATTTTTCAGATTAGTTTTATTAATCCAAAATCAGTTTGCTCATCGCTGCAAAAAAGCCTTTTTTCTCAGTAACTCGGTATTTTTGACAGGTAGCAGGTTGATTTAGGTTTTGGCATAGGTATAAGGTATTACGCTCTAAGTCTGCTCTTGGCTCTAAGCTAGAATCAAACAAGTTAGCGCCGTAACCAAACAAACCAGGCCAATACACGCTTTGTGTTACTAGGCCTAACTTTTGATAGGTAATTAACTGCGGTTTAGGGGTAATTAAAAAGACTAATAGCAACATAACTAAAGTAATGATTAATACTCTACTTTTGGGCTTACTATGTGTAGTGGTATTTGTTGAATTGCTATTTTCAACCTTTGTGTTTGTTTTATTTACTGTGGCTTTTCTTTTATTTGTCGTTGGTTGCGTCTTTTTTCTTTGCGGGGCTTTACCAAGCAACGCCTGTTTTTTTATTTTATTAGACATGAAGCAAATCTGGCCTTTTAAGCAGGTGTCTCTATAATGAGATCAATGAATTAAATAAGTTTATATATTTAGTATAATAACTTAAACCTAGCTTATAGCCTATGGGGATCAAGTATGAATGCGCAGCTTTCAATTTTAATCGTGGATGATGTAGGGACGGTTCGTAGCTTTCTTAACCAAACGCTTATGCATTTGGGTATCGAAAATGTCAAAGAGGCTTCTACAGCGGCCCAGTGTATTAGTGCCTGCCAAGCAGCAGACTACAATATTATCTTTTTAGATATCGAGTTGCCTGATGGTGACGGTAAAGAAATTATTGCCAAAATAAATGAAATCAACCCAGCAACAAATGTTGTTATGGTATCCGCTCATTCTACGGTTGAAAACGTTAAAGACGCAATAGATAAAGGAGCGAAAGGATTTGTTGTAAAGCCGTTTACCCCTAAAAAGATAGCTGCAATGTTGAAAAAGTTTTATCCAGAATTAGAAATAGCTTAGTAAATAGTGTTGAAAACGAATTTTAGATACAAAAAAACCGGCCTAGGCCGGTTTTTTATAATCTACAAAAACAAATTATAGTGCTTTAATTTTAGCAGCTAAACGGCTCTTATGACGAGCAGCTTTGTTTTTGTGAATTAGACCTTTAGTTGCGTAACGGTCTAAAATTGGTGTAGCAACTGCGAAAGCTTGCTGTGCAGCTTCCTTGTCGCCCGCTTCAATAGCAACAACTACTTTTTTGAAGTATGTACGCATCATTGAACGACGGCTTGCGTTATGCTGACGGTTTTTTTCGCTAGTGATAGCGCGTTTTTTTGCAGACTTGATGTTAGCCAAGGTTTGCTCCTAACAATCTTAAAATAAGCTTAATTTAAAGGCCGTGGAATATGCCTTTTTTAATCATGAATGTCAATAAAAAATTGACATAACAAGAAAAACTGCTCCTTTGTAACGAACATCAATTTGCCGCTTTAGCAGTTAATATCGCTATTGTAACAAAGCCCATGCACTGAGCCTAGTGCTTTAGAGCGATTTATAAAAAAGTCTGTGGCATAATTAACTTTCTCATTGGTTTTAAAGCAGGTTTTAGTGTGGCAAAAGGATTATTTCGTTCCGGTATGATTGTAAGTGCAATGACCATGATATCGCGTATCTTGGGCTTAGTACGTGATGCCGTGGTGGCAAATTTGTTAGGTGCCAATGCCGCAGCCGATGTTTTTTTGTTTGCCAATCGTATTCCTAATTTTTTACGCCGATTATTTGCTGAAGGGGCCTTTGCACAAGCGTTTGTGCCTGTTTTATCTGAAATTAAAGAGCAACAAGGTGACGATAAAGTACGCTTTTTTGTTGCCCAAGCTGCGGGCACACTAGGCACCATATTATTGATTGTTACCCTAGCTGGCGTGGTTGCATCGCCAGTGATAGCCGCCTTATTTGGTACAGGCTGGTTTATTGAGTGGTATCAAGGTAACCCTGAAGGTGAGAAGTTTGTGCTTGCTAGTGAATTACTTAAATGGACATTCCCTTATTTATTTTTCGTGAGTCTCGTAGCGCTAAGTGGCGCAGTTATGAATGTTTATAACCGTTTTGCTGTGGCAGCCTTTACACCAGTATTACTGAATATTTCAATTATCAGCTGCGCAATTTTATTACATGACCAATTTTCAGTCGGGGCTTACTCGCTCGCCATTGGCGTATTTGTAGGTGGTGTTGTGCAGTTGTTATTTCAATTGCCGTTTTTATACCGAGCAAAGATGCTCAGTAAGCCGCGTTGGGCTTGGCAGGACGATAATGTAAAAAAGTCCGCACTTTGATGATCCCTGCGCTATTTGGTGTATCTATTAGTCAAATTAATTTGCTGCTTGATACCATGATTGCCTCATTGTTGATGACAGGATCAATCGCCTGGCTTTATTACTCAGATAGACTAATTGAATTTCCATTAGGTTTATTTGGCATTGGCATTGCCACCGTTATTTTACCTGCTTTGTCTAAATTACATAGCAGCGATAAAGGCAGTGATTTTCAGCACACTTTAGACTGGGGTGTACGGTTTGTGATATTTCTAGGTTTGCCTGCCATGGTCGGACTCATGCTTATAAGCCCGCTTATTATTTCTGTATTATTTGACCATGGTGCATTTAAAGAAGGCGATATTGACCATGTTCAAGCGGTGAGCCTGGGTGTAATGGCTTACTCCGTTGGTTTAGTGAGTTTTATGTTAATCAAGGTGCTGGCGCCAGGTTTTTATGCACGCCAAGATACTAAAACACCAGTGCGTATAGGTATTATTACTTTGGTTTTAAATATGGTGTTTAATATTATGCTAGCGCCGTTTATTGGCTACTTAGGGTTAGCTTTGGCCACGTCAATGTCGGCAAGTTGCAATGCTTATTTATTATACCGACAATTAAATAAAGAGCAGGTATATCACTTTTCAAGTTTTAGTGGACGATTTACATTTAAGTGTGTTATTGCAAGTGCTGTAATGGGGTTATCTGTTTGGTATACCTCAAATCAATTCTTATGGCGTGATTGGCATTTTACGCAGCAAGTTATTTTACTCAGTGGGTTATTGATTTTGGCTGGACTTGTTTATTTCTTGTCCATGTTTATGCTTGGTGTGCGACTAAATACGATAAAAAACGTAGCAACTACTGAATCAAATTAAAAAAAGATTATAATCGGCGTTTCTATGGCTGGAATATATATTCAGGCTGGCTCGAAAAGGCAATTAGGTGGTATGGAGTTAATCAGAGGTATTCATAATATTCGCACTCAGCATCATGGCTGTGTGTTGACCATTGGCAATTTCGATGGTGTTCATTTAGGCCATGGCGAAGTGCTTAAAGGCTTACTCAATGATGCTAAAAAATACCAGCTGCCAAGCACTGTGATGTTATTTGAACCTCAGCCACAAGAATTTTTTGCCAAAGATAACGCACCGGCTCGGTTAACGCGATTACGTGATAAGCTTAAGTTGTTAGCTAACTTGGGCATTGAGCGCGTTATTTGCATTAGCTTCAATCAGCAGTTTGCAAATATGCAGGCTGAGCAGTTTGTTAGTGAAATACTGATTGATAAACTTGGTGTAAAAGCATTAACGGTTGGCGATGATTTTCGATTTGGTAAGCAGCGTCGAGGTGATTTTAAGTTGCTATCCCAAATGGGCCAAGCGGCAAAAATGGATGTCAAAAGCACCGCGAGTTTTCGTCAATTAAATGCTAGAGTAAGCAGCACGTTAATCCGTGAAGCGCTTGCTCACGGACAATTAACGCAAGCGAAGGCGATGCTTGGTCATAACTATGCTATTTCAGGGCGTGTAATACATGGTTGGAAGCGTGGTCGTGAACTTGGCTTTAGAACAGCTAACATAGCTTTAAAGCGTCAAGTATGCCCTGTAAATGGGGTGTTCGCGGTGCAGGTAACGCTAAAAGATAAAACAATATATGGGGTTGCAAATATAGGCAACAAACCCACATTTAATGGAACACGCGCATTATTAGAAGTGCACTTATTTGATTTTGCGCAAGAAATATACGGACAGTTTATGCATGTGGAGTTGATTGAAAAACTTCGCGATGAGCAAAAATTCGAGACATTAACACAATTGACGGCACAAATAGCAACTGATGTTGCTGCCGCTAAGCAGTGTTTTGGTTTAAATTAGGTAGCCGATACGGAAAGTAGGATTAATGAGCGACTACAAACATACTTTGAATTTACCGGAAACAATGTTTCCAATGCGCGGCAATTTGGCACAACGTGAACCAAAAATGCTTAAAACATGGTATGAAGACGACCTGTACGGTCAAATTCGCAACGCTAAAAAAGGTAAAAAAACCTTTATTTTGCATGACGGCCCTCCGTATGCAAACGGCGATATCCATTTAGGCCATTCAGTAAATAAAATTTTAAAAGACATTATTGTAAAGTCTAAGACTTTATCTGATTTCGATGCCCCTTATGTACCTGGTTGGGACTGCCATGGTCTACCAATCGAGTTAATGGTTGAGAAAAAGGTCGGTAAACCAGGCGTTAAAGTCACTGCGGCCGAATTTCGTGAGAAATGCCGAGCTTATGCTAAAAAGCAAGTTGAAGGCCAAAAAGTTGACTTTAAACGCTTAGGTGTTTTTGCTGATTGGGACAAGCCTTATTTAACGATGAACTTTGATTTTGAAGCCAACGCCATTCGCGTATTGGGTCGCATTATCGAAAAAGGGCACTTGCATAAAGGCGCTAAACCAGTTCACTGGTGTACAGATTGTGGTTCAGCATTGGCTGAAGCAGAAGTTGAGTATCAAGATAAGCAATCGCCAGCAATTGATGTACGCTTTGAGTTTACTGATCAAGCCGCGGTTGTTAACGCATTTGACTTAAAAGCAGATCATGAAGGCACAGGCACTGTAAGCACCGTGATTTGGACAACGACACCGTGGACGCTACCAGCTAACCGTGCAGTTGCCGTTCACGCTGATTTAGAATATGCCCTTGTTCAAGTTGATGATGAAGGCGCACAACAGCGTTTGATTTTAGGCTCAGAGCTTGTTAAAGATGCTATGGATCGTTATGGCTTTAACCATTTCCACGTTTTAGGCTATGTAAAAGGGGCGGTACTTGAAAACCTTCAAGTTGCTCACCCATTTTATGACTTTAACGTGCCTGTAATTGTGGCTGAACACGTAACGACTGACTCTGGTACGGGGATTGTTCATACAGCACCGGGTCACGGCCAAGAAGATTTCGTGGCAGGCTTACAATACGGTTTAGAAGTGGCTAACCCAGTAGGTGCCAATGGCGTTTACCTACCAGACACTGAACTGTTTGCAGGTCAGCACGTATTTAAGGCAAATGCTAGTGTGGTTGATGTATTAACTGAGCGTAACGCGTTAATGCACCACCATGCATTAACGCATAGCTACCCGCATTGCTGGCGTCATAAAACGCCGATTATTTTCCGTGCAACACCGCAGTGGTTTATTAGTATGGACCAAGCTAATTTGCGTCAAGATTCATTGGCAGAAATCAAAAACACCCAATGGCTACCAGAGTGGGGTGAAAGCCGCATTGCAAATATGGTAGAAGGGCGTCCTGACTGGTGTATTTCACGCCAGCGTACCTGGGGCGTACCAATTGCTTTATTTGTTGATAAAGATACCGGTGCATTACACCCGAATACGCAATCATTGATTGAAGAAGCGGCTAAACTGGTAGAAAAATCAGGTATTCAAGCTTGGTATGATTTAGAGCCTGCAACCTTATTAGGTGAAGCAGACGCTCAGCAATACATGAAAGTACAAGACACACTTGATGTTTGGTTTGACTCAGGGGTAACTCACGCGTGTGTTGTTGACGCTCGGGAAGAGTTAACAGGCCCAGCTGATTTATACCTTGAAGGTTCAGATCAACACCGTGGTTGGTTTATGTCATCAATGATGACCTCGGTTGCGATTAATGGTCATGCGCCATACCGCCAAGTACTTACTCATGGTTTCACCGTGGATGAGAATGGTCGTAAAATGTCTAAATCATTAGGTAATGTAATCTCACCACAAAATGTGATGAACAAACTAGGTGCTGATATTTTACGCCTTTGGGTTGCTTCAACAGATTACACCGCTGAAATGACGGTGTCTGATGAAATCTTCAAACGTTCAGCGGATCGCTACCGTCGAATTCGTAACACCAGCCGTTACTTACTGGCTAACTTAAGTGGCTTTGATCCAAAAACTGATCAAGTGGCTATTGAAGACATGGTTGAGCTTGATCGTTGGATTGTAGGCCGTGCAGCGCAATTACAAGATGAAATTGTGGCAGCCTATGACAGTTACCAAATGTTGCAAGTTACGCAAAAATTAATGAACTTCTGTACGGGTGAATTAGGCTCGTTCTACTTAGACGTCATCAAAGACCGTCAGTATACAGCTAAGAGCGACAGCCATGCGCGTCGTTCATGTCAAACAGCCTTGTATCATATTGCTGAAGCAATGACCCGCTGGATGGCACCTATCATGAGCTTTACAGCGCAAGAAATCTGGGAAGCATTACCAGGTGAACGTGACCAATATGTATTTACCTCAGTTTGGTATGATGGCTTAAAAACAGTGACCGAAGGCCAATTTAGCAATGATGATTGGTTAACTATTTTAACTGTGCGTGATGAAGTAAACCGCGTACTTGAAGGTGCTCGTAAAGAAGAAATCATTGGCGCAACGTTGCAGGCTAATGTAAGTATTTTTGCAAATGCTGAAATCGCGGATAAATTAGCCGCATTAGGTGATGAGCTACGCTTTGTACTACTGACCTCTCAAGTAACGGTTACTGCTGTTAATGAGCAACCCGAAGGTACGCAGACAACTGAAATTGATGGTTTGTACATTAGTGTAGCAGCAACAGATGCAGAAAAATGTGAGCGTTGTTGGCATTATTGTGATGATGTCGGGGCGAACCCAGCACATCCTGAAATCTGTGGTCGTTGTGTAAGCAACGTAGATGGCGAAGGCGAAACACGTCAATTCGCATAGGAGTAGTGAGTGAGCAAGCTAGCCCAAAAAAGTGGTTTAGTGTGGCTTTGGTTAAGTCTGTTACTTTTAGTAGCAGACTTTGCCAGTAAAACGCTAGTGGTGAATACAATGAATCTGCGTGATTCGATTGATATATTACCGTTTTTTAACCTTACTTACGTACATAACTACGGAGCTGCTTTTAGCTTTTTAAGCGATGAAACTGGTTGGCAACGTTGGTTTTTAAGTTTAATAGCAATCACCATTAGTGGTTTATTGATTTGGTGGTTAAAGCGTTTGCCAGCGTCTAATAAAATTTTATGTGGTGCCTATGCGCTGGTTTTAGCCGGCGCAATTGGTAATTTATACGACCGTATGTACTATGGTTATGTCATCGACTTTTTGCACTTCTACTATGAAAGCTGGCATTTTCCAGCGTTCAATATTGCTGATAGTGCAATTTGTGTAGGTGCAGCATTGTTATTATTTGATGCCTTCACTGGCGAAAGTCCAAAGGAGCATAAAGCATGAGCCAAACAGTTATCACGGAAAACTCAGAAGTCATTTTTCATTTTTCAATAAAACTCTCTGATGGCTCTGCAGCTGATTCGACCAAAGTGCATAATAAACCAGCTAAGCTGGTTATGGGTGATGGCAGCTTAACAGCAAACTTTGAAAAGTGTTTATTTGGTTTAGCGCCAGGCGACAGCAAATCATTTGAACTTGAGCCTGAAGATGCATTTGGTCAACCTAACCCTGATAATATTTATTTTGTTGAGCGTAGTAAATTTGGCCCAGATACACCGGCTACTGTAGGTTCTATTATCGCGTTCACGCAACCTGATGGTACTGAATTACCAGGACTTGTACGCGAAGTGCAAGGCGAGTCGGTAACAATTGATTTTAATCATCCTTTATCTGGTCAGAAGTTAACCTTTGAAGTTGAAATTTTAGACGTTGATAATACACCTAAGGTAAATGATTAATGGATATTTTATTAGCCAATCCTCGCGGTTTTTGTGCGGGCGTTGACCGTGCGATTAGTATTGTTGAGCGTGCGTTAGATATATTCGAAAAGCCAATTTATGTGCGTCACGAAGTTGTACACAACCGTTATGTGGTTGATGGCTTAAAACGCCGCGGAGCGGTGTTTGTTGAAGAGCTTGATCAAGTACCCGATGAAAGCATCGTAATTTTTAGTGCTCATGGCGTATCGCAAGCTGTTCGTAGTGAAGCAAAACGCAGAGAGCTTAAAGTGTTTGATGCAACCTGCCCACTTGTTACTAAAGTGCATATGGAAGTGACCCGTGCTAGCCGTAAGGGAACTGAGTGTATTTTAATTGGTCACCATGGTCATCCTGAAGTTGAAGGTACCATGGGGCAGTACGATAATAGTAATGGCGGTATCTATTTAGTTGAAACGGCAGAAGATGTCGCTAAACTCAATGTAAAAAATCCAAATAATCTTTTTTACTGTAGCCAAACGACTTTGTCGGTTGATGATACGGCAGATGTGATTGATGCTTTACGCTCTAAATACCCGGTTATTGATGGTCCTCGTAAAGATGATATTTGTTATGCCACACAAAATCGCCAAGATGCAGTTCGTGACTTAGCTGATAAAGTTGATGTGTTATTAGTGGTTGGCGCTAAAAACAGCTCAAACTCTAATCGTTTACGCGAGCTTGCTGATAAAATGGGCACCGTAGCGTACTTGATTGATGATGCAAGCAATGTTGAAGATGCTTGGTTTACTAATGCAAAAGCTGTTGGTGTAACCGCCGGTGCATCTGCACCTGAAGTACTTGTTCAACAAGTTATTAGCCGTCTTAAAGAATTGGGTGGTAAACAGGTTGTTGAAAATCCAGGCGAAGAAGAAAACATAGTATTTGCCGTACCCGTTGAGCTACGCTAACCTTAATCTATTTATGGGACATTTTTAAGGAGAGTGCAATGAGCAAGTCGGTGCAAACCAATACTTTGCTTTTTGCGGCTCTTTTTACTGAGCGAGGTGTGCTAGCTACATTAGTTGTGGTGCAAGTTATTGCTACTATATTGGCTTTTGCACCTAGTGCAGCTCAAGACATCTGGATCCGTTTAGGTGTAATTAGTTTATTTTTACAGCTTATCTTTTTATTAAGCCTGTCCTGGCTTTTTCTGCTACGGTTTATTCTACAGAGATATTCGCGCTTCATTCAGAGTGTTAGTTTATTCATCTCTCTTTTATCAACCACATTGTTAATGAGTATCGCGGTTCTCTGTTTTGCTGGCAGCGTGATTGAAGTTGCTGATCCTGTTGTGTTTATATTACGAAACTTACTAATTGTAGTTTTAGTTGCGTGTTTATTTGTGCAGTTTCTCACAATTTACGTTGAAAAAAGCTGCAAACCAATGCATTAGCAAGAGCTGAGCTGGATGCACTACAGGCGCGCATTAGGCCACACTTTTTATATAATAGTCTTAATACAGCCGCCGAATTGACTCATTACGATCCAGATGCTGCGGAGCAAGCGATCTTAACATTAGCTGCATTATCGCAAGCTGCAATGCAAGTTGGAAAAGAAACCGCATTGTCTGATGAAATTACATTGACCCGGCAGTATTTAAGGTTAGAAAGCTGGCGGTTTGCAGAGCGGCTACAAGTTGACTGGCAATTACCAGAGCAACTACCAAACATAACAATTCCTTGTTTAACATTACAACCACTATTAGAAAATGCCGTGTGTCATGGTGTTGAGCCTTCATTGACGGGGGCTGTTATTTATGTCGAATTACATGTAAGTCAACGCTCGTTGGTGATCATCGTCGAAAACCCAGTGTCGTCATCATCGCAACAAACACGGCCAGGAAATGGCATGGCATTAGATAATATTCGCCAACGGTTAGATCTCTATTATCAGGGGCATGCTAAGTTGACAATGACTGTAAGAGAAGGGATATATCGGGTTAAATTGGTACTACCTTTGGCTGTTGATTATACGCAGGAGCAACAATGAAAGTTCTTATTGTCGATGATGAGCCATTAGCACGAGCTCGCTTGCAGCGTTTACTTGCGAAAAATCCAGACTACAGTGATATAGCACATGCAAGTAATGGCACCGAAGCTTTACAGCAAGTAAAATGTTTGGCGCCAGATATTGTATTTTTGGATGTCAATATGCCCGCCATGAACGGTTTAGAAATTGCTGCGCAATTAAATACACTTAGTGTGCCGCCCGCGATAATATTTGTGACCGCCTATCCTGAACATGCTTTGGATGCTTTACAACTTAGTGCAGCAGGTTACTTAGTTAAACCAGTTACAGAGCAAAGCTTAGCCAATACTATAGAGCAACTAGGTCGTCTCACTCGTGCTCATGTGCAAAAACAGCGCCCAGCGATGATCAACTATCAACTAGCAGGTGTTACGCGAAGTGTTGCACTAGAAGATGTCTATTATGTGATCGCTGAAGATAAATACACACGTTTAGTTTTTACTGGTGGCGAAGCGTTACTTGACCACAGTTTAAAGCAGTTAGAAGAAGAGTTTTCCACGCACTTATTACGAATTCATCGCAAGATATTAATTAATCAATCACGTCTAATTGAGCTGAAAAAAAGCGCTAACGGAACGCATGCTGTTGTATTGAAAGGTTGTGATTGTTTATTGCCTGTTAGTCGGCGTGCGTATAGGAACGTAAAAGAGCATCTTTAATTCCCCTCCTCATTTTAGATACACAGGTTATTAGAGCTGTCCGAGTAACCATTTATCAACAAATATAACCGTTTATCCTGAGCAGAGTTGAATCTACCTACTGATAGCATATGCTTATAGTGAGATAGTTTTATATTAGGTGCGTTATGAAATTAGTCAATCATACACCACAGCAAGGTTTTACATTAGTAGAGGTATTAATTGCGTTTGTGATTCTAAGCTTCGGTTTACTGGGGGCCGTTGCATTACAAGCAAAAGCAAAACAAGCAAGCTTTGATTCAATGCAGCGAGCGGCTGCGGTTGCTTTAGGTAATGATATTATTCAACGGATACGGGCTAATGATCGTGTGGCAGCAATTACTCAATATAATGGCACATTTACGAGTGATACCGAGCTTGAACAGTCACGTACTTGCTACAGTGACGCATGTAACTCAGCGCAAATAGCGGCACTTGATCGGCAGCAATGGATCCGTGCAATACAAGCTAAAGAAAATACAGGCGCTTTAGATGATGCAACGGTATGTATAGAGAATACTGCCGTACCAAATAGCGATGATAAAGCATTTAATATCCAAGTAGTGGTGAGTTGGCAAGGCCGCCAAAAATTTACCGGCACGACAGAAACCCAGCAATTAACGTGTGGTGAGAGTAATAGTAATCGCCGCATTATGGTTTTGAAAAGTTATATTTACCTAAGGAGCTAATATGAAGCAGCAAGGTTTCACTTTAGTCGAAATGATGGTGGCATTATTTATTGGTGGTTTAGTGCTTGGGGGAGTGATGTTCACGTATGTCAGTATGAAAGTAACCACGAGAGATACAATGACAATAGGTGACTTGCAAGAAACAGGTCGCTTAGCGCTTAATATTATGCAGCGAGATATAGAGCAAGTTGGTTTTTGGGGCACCTTTTATGAAGATTCTTTTTCAGAAGAAAATACACAAGTGTCACTTACATCTGGACAAAAACCAGCCCCAGATTGTTTTGCGGGGTCGAATAATGGTAGCTTTCCTGTTTTTAACGTGAACACTAATTTTCGTTCAGTGTATGCCATTGAAACAATGGGGGGAGAAGCTCTAAACTGCCTTAATAAGACAAAAGAAAACACTGATATCTTGCAGGTAAAATTTTTAGAAGGGTTGCAAATTGATCCAACTGATAGCACTGCGAATAACTATTATTTTATTGCAGAGCAAGAGCGAGGCGAGTTTCGTAAAGGCCCCATTGCTGCAAATACCATAGGCGGTAATGCAACGCTTTGGCGATATCGTCATCATGTTTATTATATTGATGAGCAAATTTTTAAAATAAACGATCGTAACACAGAAGTGCCCGTATTGATGCGACGTCGGCTGGCACCGAGTGGAAATATGGTCACTGAAACGATTATGGAAGGCGTTGAAAATATGCGGTTTTTATTCGGTTTAGATACGAACAATGATAGTCGAGTAGACACTTACCGCAGTGTTAATAAAATGACCGCAGCTGATTGGGAAAACCGCCGAGGCATTTTAACCGTGCAAGTATTTATTTTGGTACGAGCATTACAAGAAGATGCTAACTTAAAACAGCTCAATCAAACATATACCTTAGGCGAAGATGTCGACCAAAGAATACTTGAGTTTGATGATAAGTTTCGTCGAGCTCTATTTACAACAACGATTCGCTTAAATAATGTAGGAGCAAACCTATGGAGAATTTAAGGTTAGCTTCAAAACAGCAAGGTGTTGTTCTGATTGTGGCGCTGATCATGGTTGTTGCTGTCACCGGTATAGCTGTGACGCTTATGAGTAGCAGTAGTGTGGATATGAAAATTACCAATGCCGCATTTGAGCGAGAAGAAGCTGAAAACGCTTTGATGGGTAATGTACAACAAGTGATAGCTGATGAAGCGACTAAAGGAGGAACCAGTTACTTTTTATATACGCGAGCGCAAATACCGAATGGTTCAATCGCATTAGATAAAGTGGGCGATACAGTAAACTCAATGAGTAATTTAAATAATGGTGCGCTAGATCTGCCCTGTCCCCGCAAATTTAGCTTTACAGCGGGTATTTCATGCAACATGGTGCAAGTTGATAGTACTATAACCTATGGCTCAAAAAGTAAACACACTATTACAATAACGACTGGAATCGCCCAAGAAATGGCTAGTTTAAATACTGGCGGTTAAGTGAGTAAATATGATGAAGTTTGAAAAGTTAGTTATAAGTATTTCGCTCAGTATTGCACTGCTTTTGAGTATGCACAGCTACGCTGAAGATATTGAATTATATGTTAATCATAATGTTGAACTCGATGAAAAACCTCGTGTTTTATTGATTTTTGATACCTCTGGGAGTATGGCTTTTTCTTCAAGAACAGGGGATGACTGCGGACAATACAGTAATGGAGATTGGAGGTTGTGCAGTGATAGCCGGTTGGGGGTGGCTAAAGATGCAATGACACAATTAGTTGAAGGACATCCAGATATTGATTTTGGTCTTATGCGTTATCACAGCACCGATGGTGGATATATTGTTAATGGTATTGGTAGCTCTCATGACACAATTACGCGTTCAATAAATAACCTGCCAGCAGACGGAGGAACGCCTTTAGCCGAAACTCTTTGGGAAGCCTATTTATATATAACCGGGAAAAGCTTGAACTATGCATTAAATCTCAATGAAAGTAGTAGGGATACAGGTGTTGAGAATAAAGTTTATACAGGAAGAGTGAAAGTTCGCAAATGTAGTTCGTGGTGGAATTGTTGGAATGAATGGCAAAATAACTACGATTACACCTATATTTCTCCTTTTGCAGATAGCGAAGCTGAAGCTATACGCTGCGATAACTCAGTGAATATAATTTATATGACGGATGGTGATCCGTCTTCAGGGAGTGATAACGATAGTGATACTGATATAAGTAGCGAATATAGTAAATATTTTGGCCGTTCACTTACCAACGATGATTATGTTTACAGTAATTATTTACATCAACTTGCGAAAGTAATTCATGGTGTAGACGCAAATAAAAAAGCCGGTATCGAAGAAGTTATTGTTGATCTATACCCACAAACCCCTGATATCCACGAAACGGGACGGGTATATACCGTTGGGTTTGGTTCAGGGATGACTGCTCTAGGTCGTCAGTTGCTAGAAGAAACGGCGGAACTTGGTGGTGGTCAATATGAACATGCTAATACGGCAGATGAGTTATCAGATGCATTTAAAAAGTTCATTACAAATATTCGAGAAGTAAATGACACGTTTACATCTCCTTCAATCGCAAGTAACAATGTGGATCAGACTCGAAGCCGAGAATCGATTTACTATGCTATGTTTTACCCCGAAACAGGCGCTCGTTGGCGAGGGAATTTAAAAAAATTAAAAGTGTCAGGTACAGAAATTGTTGATGCGCAAAGTAATCCTGCACTTAATGATGATGGCTTGATTAAGTCAACAGCACATACCTTTTGGTTACCTGAAAATTCTGCTGCAGATGGTAATTCAGTGGAAAGTGGTGGAGTTAATTTACATCTTACAAATTTAGCAGAGCGAACCGTTTACACCGATTCTGCCGCAGAAGGACTCATAGAGTTTAAAAGCTCCGTTTTGCAAACAGCTTTAGGTGGACTTGTAAATTTAGCTAATAGTTTCGGGGCCGATATACTCAATGTCGCCTCAACTATAGATTGGGCTAGAGGTGTTGACGTTGATGATGAGGATAAGGATGGCTCTCGTCGGGATCAGCGTCAGGACATATTTGGTGATCCATTACACTCAAAGCCCGTCACTATTGATTATGGTAATGATGATATACGTATACTGATTGGTACTAATGCTGGTTTTTTACATATGTTTCAGGATAAAGGGGACGAAGTGAGTGAAACATGGTCATTTATTCCTAATAGCTTATATAGAATTTTAACACCGTTGCGGGACAACCAAGCTGATACTAAAGTGTACGGCGTTGATGGCCCTATTACAGTCTTTTTCGATGACGCTGATCGTGATGGTGTTGTTGAAACTGGCGATCGCGTATGGGCGTTTTTTGGTATGCGTAGAGGTGGTAATTATTATTATGGTTTAGATATTACCAACCCTGATGTTCCTCGATTAATGTGGACAATTCAAGGAGGCACAGGTGTATTCTCTGAGTTAGCACAAACTTGGTCAGCGCCAATCGCAACATATATTAAAGGGAAAACAGATCCCGTGCTAATTTTTGGGGCGGGCTTTGATACTAATAAAGACAATATACAGCTTAGTAATGATAGAAAAGGACGGGGGTTATATATTGTTAATGCATCAGATGGTAGTTTGGTGTGGGAGCTAACCCCTAAAACAGGCTTTAAAGGAGAGCATAGTATAGCCGCAACCGTATCAATACTTGATTCTGACTATGATGGCTATATAGACCGTCTATATGCAGCTGATACAGCAGGTAGTATCTGGCGAGTAGATATGCCCGGTGAAAATCCGAAGGATAGCATAAACCCATGGACTCACTTTGAACTTGCACAATTAGGAGGAGCATTATCTAGTCAAGATAGACGTTTTTTCTATAAGCCGGTTGTGGCGCGGACAATGTTTAGCAAGGTAACTAACACTACTGAAAATGATAAAACAACGATTACTCGCCAAGACATACCTTTTGATGCGGTATTAATTGGCAGTGGCAATAGGCCCAAACCCACGTTAACGAACGTGCAAGATCAGTTATTTATGATCCGTGATATTAATACTGTGACTAAGTCATTTTTGGATGATGACATTCCAGCTCCCATTACAACCAGTGATTTAATGAATGTGAATAATGACCCTTTTGCGAATGCGCTCAGTGATATCGGTAAATTTACTGATGAAGAATTAAAGCTTAGTCAAAAAAGTGGCTGGTATTATGATCTTCCTCGAAGTGGTGAAAAATCACTTGCCGCCGCCACTGTAGTTGGTGGCGTTGCTTACTTTACGAGTTTTACACCGGCTTCAGAAGATTCGGTTATTAATCAATGTTCTTTAAGCGGCGGAAGCGGCGGTTTATATGCATTTCACTTACATTATGGCACCAAAGTGTATGAACAGCTACGCTATGTGACGAGTAATGATGTGCCTGATACACCACAACTGTATTTTGGTTCAACAAATACATGTGAGACTGATGATTGTGATGAACAGAGCCAGTTTTTATTGTTAGGGCCAGGGGTAAAGCAAACACAAGAAACACAGGCGGAGTTAAGCGCGAAAAACCCATTTGTGCCAAAGGAAATTATAGGGCCTGGTATTTCGTTTGATGAAGATGGCAAAATTAAACTAGTAAGTGATGCCGTACCAATTGGTTTTGGTTTTAAAACCCAACAAACATTTATTTATAAACGCGAATTGAATGATAACTATAAATAACTATTAAAGTTATTTTTACGCGGTTTTACTACCCTTAATGTAGTAAAACCGTATAACTTCCTTTTCAGTCAGATTGTTTAAATACTTTACTTAATAACCAACTTTCATATTAAGACGCATACGGCCGTATTACAGGTTTTTGTACTGAATAAGCTCCATACCTACAAAATATTTTATCTTTTTCCCAAGTCCCAACCCTATTTTGTAATTTTTCTGTTCTGAGGAAATTAACAAAAAAACATGATTTCACTGATGTAGTCATTATATTAATCTAATCAATTAGATGTAGTTAAAAAGGATTGCTTGGTGTGTTTTTTATACAGAGAAATGACTGTTTTATGTTGTGAAATCTAAATTTTGTGCTGTACTAAAGTAGTACTCATACTAAATGGAGAGAAGTCTTCTGTATGAGTTTTAAACGAGAAGATTTTCACATGGATAGGGTTGTCGCTATGTTTCAATTTACGCATGGAATTACAAAACTGTTTGGCTTTTTAGCTGTTTTTACCAGTCAAGTGACTCTGGCTGATGATATTGAATTATATCATTCACAAAATGATGATAAGCCAAAAGTATTATTAGTATTTGATAACTCGCTAAGTATGGCTTTATCAATAAACAGTACTAAACAGTGTAAAAAGTTGCTTGGTGCAATTAAGCTATGCCCTGAGACTCGACTATCCGCTGCAAAAACAGCGATGAAAAAAATTGATCAATGACAATCCCAATGTTGATTTTGCGCTTATAAAATCGAATGGCCCTTTAAATTTAAAATTAAATAATTTACTTGATTTAGGTAACTTATTTGACTCAACAGGTGGTTATGTCACTCATGGGTTTGGAACAGAGCACAGTGATATTATCGAAACAATTGATGATTGGGGGCTACTATCATTAGTTAACATAAGTCCTGCAACTGAAATGTTACATGAAGCGATGCTGTATTTACATGGCCAACAGTTTGGTTATGATCACCTTAAATTCCTTGATCTCATTGATATTCGTATTCAACAACAAGGGCATTATATTTCACCCTTTAGTTTGAATGATGGCTCTGAAATCCCCTGTGAAAGTAAAGTGAATGTTGTATTGATCACCGATGGTATATCCTTAACAGAAAGCTTGCCATTATTAGAAAATAGCCGTGAAAACGATATAAAACAGTTGCATCAAAGCCTATATGGTTATCCCGCCGATAAATTCAAAAATACCTATTTACCAACCGTAGCCAAACTTTTACATGGGCAAGGAATTAGTAATTTTGATGCCTATCCAGACACTGCAATTATCGATAATGTTAATGTATATACAGTCGGGTTTGGTCATGGCATGCCTCTTTATGCTGAGCAAGTATTGGTAGAAACAGCAAAGCAAGGTGGCGGGCAGTATTTTTTAGCTGAGTCAATAGAGGAGCTTAATGAAGCGTTTGCGACGACAATGAAAACAGTACGGACTGTTGATGCTAGCTTTTCTTCCCCTGCGATTGTAGCAAGTAGTGCCGATAGAACGCGCCACTTAGATAGTATTTATTTAACTATGTTTCAACCAGCTTTAGGTGCTCGTTGGTTGGGAAATTTAAAAAAATTAAAGGTTTCAGGTACGCAGATCACTGATGCGACAGGTAATCTTGCACTGGATGGAAGTGGGGCAATCAGCCAAGATAGTCGTACTTTTTGGCTTCCTGATGTGGAACCTAATGATGGCGCTAAGTTGCAAAGTGGCGGAGTTAATTATTGGTTGTCGGAATTTGCTGAACGCAATATTTATACGGATACAGCTGCGGGGTTGATGCCTTTTACTTATTCTAATTTAGAAAATCAGTTAGATGACCTTGATGAATTGTTTAATGAACCATTATCGGAGATTGAAGCGACTATAAATTGGGCGCGAGGAGTTGATGTTGATGACGAAAATAACAATGACAACCGGACTGAAACTCGCAGTAATATTTTTGGTGATCCACTGCACTCTAAACCCGTAGCTATTGATTATGGAAATGGCGATATAAGGATTCTTGTTGGCACAAATGCTGGTTTTTTACATATGTTTCAAGATAAAAACGATTCCTTGTCTGAGAGCTGGGCATTTATCCCACGCAGCCTTTATAGCATTCTCAAACCATTAAGAACTGACCAATCAAATAGTAAAGTATATGGCGTTGATGGCCCTATCAGTTTATTTATTGATGATAAAAATAGCAATGGAATTATTAACGATGATGATCGTGTCTGGGCATTTTTTGGCTTACGTCGGGGAGGACGTAATTATTACGGACTTGATATTTCAGAGCCTGATTCACCAAAATTACTTTGGAGCACACCAATTCAAGGGGGGGTATCATCATTTAAAGAGCTTGGGCAAACGTGGTCAAAACCAATTGTAACTTATATTAAATTGGCAGGTTTTGAAAATAAACCGGTACTGATCTTTGCTGCCGGTTATGACGCGAATAAAGATAATGAGCAGCCAAGCAGTGATGATAAAGGGCGGGGCATATATATTGTAGATGCAAGCAGTGGCGAAAAAGTATGGTCATTGACCCCTGAAAATGGATTTGCAGGTGTAGATAGTATTGCGGGCGATGTTGCGGTATTTGATGCTAATTATGATGGTTATATAGACCGTCTTTATGCTGCTGACACCGGAGGGAATGTATGGCGGGTAGATATGCCAGAAGGCAAGTCGTGGACACATTTTAAATTAGCCGAACTCAGTGCTAGTGGGATAGCTAATAGGCGTCGTTTTTTAAATCAACCTATGATTGCAAGAACATTATTTAGCCGTGTTAGTAGTGTTTTTTATAATGGGGAAATGCATCAAGTACGCGAAGATATTCCGTTTGATGCGGTGTTAATCGGTAGCGGAGATCGTGCAGATCCGATGACCACAAATACTCAAGATCAACTTTATATGGTGCGTGATATAAATACTGTTACTGGCCAATTTCCTAATGGCTTACCTGAGCCGATTCGTATTGACGAGTTAATGGATGTCAGTTTAGATCCATTTTCCACCAAGCTTGATGATAACGAGGCGTTTGTTCAACTTGAGGTCGAACTGGGAAACTTTAAAGGGTGGTACTACAACTTACCTAAACTAGGTGAAAAGTCTCTCGCTGTTGCAACAGTGGTTGGCGGTATTGCTTACTTTACAAGCTATACTCCTGCAGCCTCGACTGCGCCTGAGGCAAGTCAACAGTGTATAAATAGTCGTGGGCAAGGTGCTATGTATGCGTTTCATTTGCATTATGGCACTAAAGCCTATGAGCAATTGGCTTATTTAACGCGTGATGAGTTACCAGATACACCGCAATTGTATTTTGGAGCTCAAGAGCAATGCGACGATAAAGATGATGATAATCTTTGCGATGATACTATGGAGCCGGTTGCCAAAAAAAGTCAGTTTTTACTACTTGGTCCTTGGTTAAATACACAGCAAGTGGCAGGTATTTTAAAACCTAGTGAATCGTTTGTGCCACAAGAATTATTAGGACCAGACATTACATTTGATGAAAATGGCCATATAAAATTAGTAACGAGTTCATCAACACAAGGTCTGGGTTTTCGGGTTCAGCAGACGTATGTATATAAGCAAGACATTATTTCTCAATAATTAAAAAAGGTGCTTAATGCGGTAAATTCAGGCAATAATTGCATTCGATGCAGTAGGCACTTATGATGGGGTGATTTAGTTTACACCCCACACATAATAATTTTCGGCGTATAATGCAAAATAGATGGTGCGAAGAATGAAAATACAAAAAAATGGTTTTACTTTAATTGAGTTAATGATTACGGTGGCTATATTGGGCATTATCGCATCTGTCGCTCTGCCTAGTTACTTTGAACATGTTAAACGTACAGCTCGCACAGAAGCTATTACTTCATTACTTGATGCTGCAAATAAGCAACAACAGTTTTTTGTTGATAATCGAGTGTATACACAAAGCTTAGAAAACTTGGGTGTGGTATCTCCGACAGAGCATGGATTTTATACCATAAAAGTAAGCGTTGATAATTCTGCGGGCACGTTCAAGATCACTGCTACCCCCGCTGCTGGACCACCACTAAAAGACGACGATTGTAAATCTTTTACTATTGATGACGCCGGACTTAAAACGTCCAAAGGAAGTGCGGATAAAAGTGAGTGCTGGGGGTAATTTCATTTTGGTTTAACGACTTCGCTTGCGCTTGGCATTGCAAATAAACTAAAAAAGGCTAACAAATAAGTAAGCTAGATTTTGCTCAAATACTATTTTGACATTCTTTGGTGTCCTTTAGTGTTATTCTACCTATAGTACTCACCGAAATAGCAATCCCCGGTAAATTTGCTGATTTATAGTCAGCACAATATATAAATGTACCATTATTAAACCCCCCTGGGTGTACCATCAGGGCGGTAAGTGATGGCGTTTCGGGGGTAAGTAAGTTTATCTGACTTATTAATGGCTTCAGTGACAAACATAACAGTGTCATCAGAACCAAAGACTCCAACATCTCCTTTATCAACAAAAACGGTAATACCTTCATGCCAACGACTGCTGTCACATACTGAAGACTTCAATGCACAAACAGTAATTTGGCTATTTAAAGATACCGCATTGTTACGCGCTAAATTCAAGGTTCTTTTTATCAGGTGGCTATAATTTTCAAGGCGAGTTTGTGCAAGAAAAGGCTGCAAGTGAAACAGAGCAAGGTTAGCCATGATAGCGACAATACTCAATACCACCATTGTTTCGAGCAATGTTGTCCCTAATTTTGCTTGGAATTGGGGTGGCTTTCTCATCCTTGAGCTCTTTTGATTACTATTATTCTAATATTAGTTGAGCTTGCTGGAGTTGCAAGCTCAATTAAAGTGCTTTAGCAACACAAGAGTTATTAGTATCTCCATTATATAAAGCGGTACCCGATTGGCTGATTGTTAATGCTTTATTGTTTTCATTGTCTTTATTTGGGCAGTATGTAAATGTACCTGGGTTTGAGGTGATCCGGCCACTTGCATCAAATGTTAATGAAGTATCTCCCGAAAATGTTAATTTACTATTTTCAGATATCTCAGCCATGGCTCTAAGAATTTTGTCTCCTTCTTGTGGATCATAGCCACCATTACTGTTGTCATCGAAAAATACAATGATGGTGCCGTCACTCCAATCTTTAGAGCAGGTCAATTGTGTATTATTTTCTATATTGGTTGTGTCTGCGCTACACACTACGATAAGTGAATCTGTACTGGTGGCTTTTGCGCGGGCAAAATTGATATTGCGTTTTAACTCGAGCAAAAAGTTTTCGGCTCGATTTTCTTCAAGCATATCACTGCTATTCCAAAAAGCGATTGCAGCAACAATGCCAACGATAGCAATAGTGACCATCAATTCTAACAGCGTAAAGCCGTGTTGTATTTGTTTCATATCTACCTCTAAATACTAGGTGACTCATTAACAAGCCATACTAACAACCTATTTTATCACTATGGTTGCTAGATTTTTAATTATCATATCATTGTTGATGATTAAATCACCGTAATTCAATTGCTTTGTTTGCTATGAACTGCAGGATTGTCTAAAATCGACTCAAACAGAATTTAAAAGTAGCAACGAACAATGAAAAAAATAGAAGCAATCATCAAACCTTTTAAACTAGACGACGTACGTGAGGCATTATCAGAAGTCGGTATTACAGGTATGACCGTCAGCGAAGTAAAAGGCTTTGGTCGTCAAAAAGGGCATACCGAGCTTTATCGTGGCGCTGAATACATGGTGGATTTTTTACCGAAAGTAAAACTAGACATTGTGTTAGGTGATGAAAATGTTGACCGTGCCATCGAAGTGATCGTTAAAACTGCGCAAACAGGTAAAATCGGCGATGGTAAAATTTTCGTTACTGATGTTGAGCGTGTTGTGCGTATTCGTACGGCAGAAGAAGACGAAGAAGCTATTTAATGAATTCGGTTTAAGTTAATAAGTCTTCACTTGATATAAAAAAGGCGCTAATCAAATTAGCGCCTTTTTTATATATAATTAAATCTATTTGTTTTTATTCAACTCACGAGTCAATTTAGCGTGCTCACTTAGTTCAGGCAATCCCAGCTTGGAATAGCTTTTTTTCCATCATCTCTAATGCTTCATCTAAATAACTACTTTGTGAATAATGCTCTACAACATATTTACCGCGATTTGCCGCTGCAAGGTATGCTTCGCGCTCATAGTAGTAATCAGCCACTTTTAGTTCATAACGTGCCATTTTATTTAGTAGCCAAACCAAACGACGTTTTGCTTCTGGGGCATAGCCACTGTCAGGGAAGCGATTAACTAAGGTTGATAAATCGGTGAAGGCAACCCGAGTACGGTTAGCATCACGGTCGGCTCTATCTACACCAAAGTATTCTTGGAACGCATTCTCATCCGCTTTAATATTCACTAACCCACGCATGTAATACATGTAATCTAGATCTTTATGATTAGGATTTAAGCGAATAAAGCGGTCAATGGTCGCTAATGCTTGCTCTGTATTACCTGCTTGGTAATGGGCATAGACTAAATCCATTTGTACTTGTTTTGACATTGGGCCAAATGGGTAGCGTGAATCAATGGCACTTAATAGCTCAATTGCACGGGCATAAAGGCCTGAGTCTAATGTTTGTTTAGCGTCTTCATAAAGCGCTTGTGCTGATTTATTAGGAACGCGTTGGATATCTTCTTCATCTGGTGCAGACGAACATGCGCCTAAACCAAGTAATGAAACTGTAAAAACAATGGCGAATGCACGTTTCCCTATTCTATTTATCATTTTATTTGTTACCTTCGATGTCTTCGGCTAGGCCAACTGGGTAAAACCGAGTAAACTATGCTTATTATATAAATGCTTTTATTAAAAGCGATTCTAACCCAGTCGAGCACAGCTTGCACTGGTAAATTGGGTAAAGTTACTAATGTCAGAACAAATTTCTCTTCAAGCCGAGGTGCCAACTGAGTTAGGCGGTAAACGTCTAGACCAAGTATTGGCGCAATTGTTCCCTGATTATTCACGTTCACGTATAAAAACGTGGATTTTGGATGATAAAATCACCGTGGATGGTGAAATTTTCAACACTCCAAGAGAAAAACTCTTAGGTGGCGAAGTGGTCAATGTCGAAACCAGTATCGAAGCGCCACGTGAATATGAAGCGCAAGATATCAAATTAAACATCGTTTATGAAGACGATGATATTTTAGTTATCAATAAACCTATGGGTTTAGTGGTTCACCCAGGCGCAGGTAACCCAGATGGCACAGTATTAAATGCCTTACTGCACCATTACCCAGAGATCATTAACGTACCACGAGCGGGTATTGTGCACCGTCTTGATAAAGACACCACAGGATTAATGGTTGTAGCTAAAACCATTCCTGCACAAACTCATTTAGTGACTGCTTTGCAAAAGCGTGAAAACTTCACTCGTGAATATGAAGCGATTTGTAATGGGACGATGACCGCAGGTGGAATGGTTGAAAAACCAATCGGCCGTCATCCAACTCAACGTACGCATATGGCCGTACATGAGCAGGGAAAACCTGCTATTACGCACTTTCGTGTTGCAGAAAAGTTCCGTGCACATACACGCTTGCGTTTACGTCTAGAAACTGGCCGTACTCACCAAATTCGTGTGCATATGGCGTTTATAAATCATCCATTGATTGGTGATAAAGCTTATGGTGGCCGTCCGCGCCCACCAAAAGGTGCCACACCTGAGTTGTTTGAAATGCTAAGAGCGTTTAACCGTCAAGCATTACATGCGGTTAAGCTGAGTATTGCTCACCCAATCACAGGTGAAATGATGACGTGGCAAGCCCCTATTCCTGACGACATGGTGGCAATGACACACGCATTACGCGAAGACACCAAAGCTAACCCAAATATAGACTTTTAATCGCGATGATCACACCTACATGGCCCGCACCAATAAATATTGGTGCCCTGAGCACCACACGAAAAGGGGGCTACTCAGAAGCCCCATTTAGTAGTTTCAACTTGGGTTTACATGTAGGTGATGATGAACAAAAAGTACTGGCTAACCGTGAGTTATTAGCGAGCCATTTACCGACTAAGCCGGTTTGGTTAAACCAAGTTCATAGCAGCGATGTTGTTATTGTTGATGAGCAGTTTGATCATTCCAAATTAGTGGATGCAGATGCGCTTTTTACTCGTTTGCCAGAGCAACCTTTAGCGATAATGACGGCAGATTGTTTACCCATTCTACTCACCACTGAATGTGGGAGTGAGGTAGCCGCAATTCATGGTGGCTGGCGAGGTTTATATGCTGGCATCATCGCTAACACAATAGCTCTCTTTACGACTCCTTCAGAAAAAATAGTAGCTTGGCTTGGACCTGGTATTGGGGCGCAAAATTTCGAAGTGGGTGAAGAGGTCAAGGCTGCGTTTTGTCAGCTTAGTGCGCAGTATCAACACGCTTTTCAGGCACAAGCTAATGGTAAATATTTAGCCGATATATACGCCATTGCACATGTTCAACTAAACCATTTAGGTATTTTAAAAATTTCAGGTGGTGAGTATTGTACTGTTCACCAGCAAGCGCAGTTTTTTTCATATCGACGAGATGGTAAAACAGGGCGAATGGCTACTTTGATCTGGCGCAAATAATTGTTCATCATTGCGAATATATTACCTTCAAAACCTTGAACAAATCATTAAACATACCCATTAATAAAGTAATTAGTTTTTTTAATAGGTACCCCTCATGCGTTTAGATAGATTTACCAGTAAATTTCAATCTGCGCTTTCTGATGCGCAATCATTAGCACTTGGCCGCGACCATCAGTTTATTGAGCCTGTTCACTTGATGTACTCATTGTTACAACAAAGCGGCTCTAGTGTGCGAGCTTTATTAGCACAAGCAGGCGTTAGCGCGGATGAGCTTAATACTAAACTGTCAAAAGAAATTGAAAAGTTATTCAAAGTGGAAGGTGTAGGCGGTGATGTTCAACTGTCTAACAACATGGTTTCGCTGATTAACTTATGTGATAAATATGCGCAAAAGCGTAAAGATAAGTTTATCTCCAGCGAATTATTTGTACTTGCCGCCTGTGAAGACAAAGGTCCTCTTGGTGATATTTTCCGTGCTTTGAATGTAACAGCGAGTAAAATTGAAGCGGCAATTGAAGCGATTCGCGGCGGCCAAAAAGTAGATGACCCTAATGCTGAAGAAACCCGTCAAGCCCTGAAAAAGTTTACTATTGATCTCACTGAGCGTGCGGAGCAAGGTAAGCTTGATCCTGTGATCGGCCGCGATGATGAAATTCGCCGAACCATTCAGGTATTACAACGCCGCACCAAAAATAACCCGGTATTAATTGGTGAGCCCGGTGTAGGGAAAACAGCCATTGCCGAAGGGTTAGCGCAGCGTATTATTAATGGCGAAGTGCCAGAAGGACTAAAAAACAAGCGCGTATTATCACTTGATTTAGGTGCGCTGGTGGCAGGAGCTAAATACCGCGGTGAGTTTGAAGAGCGATTAAAATCAGTATTGAATGAGCTAGCTAAAGAAGAAGGCCAAGTTATTCTATTTATTGATGAAATACATACTATGGTTGGCGCTGGTAAAACCGATGGTGCCATGGATGCCGGTAATATGTTAAAGCCTGCACTTGCTCGTGGTGAATTACACTGCGTGGGCGCAACAACCCTTGATGAATATCGCCAATACATTGAAAAAGATGCCGCTCTTGAGCGCCGCTTTCAAAAAGTACTTGTTGAAGAGCCGTCGGTTGAAGACACTATCGCTATTTTGCGAGGCTTAAAAGAGCGCTATGAATTACATCACAGTGTTGATATTACCGATCCTGCAATCGTAGCTGCGGCGCATTTATCACATCGCTATATTAGCGACAGGCAACTTCCTGATAAAGCGATTGATTTAATTGACGAAGCGGGTTCTTCAATTCGTTTGCAAATAGATTCAAAGCCCGAATCTTTAGATAAATTAGAGCGTCGTATTATTCAGTTAAAACTGGAAGATAACGCCCTTGCCAAAGAAAAAGATGAAGCAAGCCAAAAACGTCGTACAGAGATGCAAGAGCTTATCGGTGAACTTGAATCACAATACCGTGAACTTGATGAAGTGTGGAATGCAGAAAAAGCCTCTTTACAAGGCACTCAAGTAATCAAAGCGGAGCTTGAACAAGCGCGTTTAGATTTAGAAGTAGCACGACGTGCAACCGATTTACAACGTATGTCGGAGTTACAATATGGGCGTATTCCCGATCTAGAGCGCAAACTTGATTTAGCCTCACAAGCTGAAATGCAAGATATGAGCTTGCTAAAAAACCAAGTTGGTGAAGATGAAATTGCTGAAATTTTATCGCGTTGGACAGGTATTCCCGTATCTAAAATGCTACAAGGTGAGCGGGAAAAATTATTACAAATGGAAGATCAACTCCATGCTAAAGTGATAGGACAAGATGAAGCGGTTGTCGCTGTTTCAAATGCAATTCGCCGTTCACGTGCAGGGCTTGCTGATCCCAACCGTCCAATTGGCTCGTTTTTATTTTTAGGGCCAACAGGGGTCGGTAAAACAGAGTTGACCAAAGCGCTTGCTACGTACATGTTTGATACTGAAAGCGCTATGATACGTATTGATATGTCAGAATTTATGGAAAAACACTCAGTTGCGCGTTTAGTGGGAGCACCTCCGGGCTATGTTGGGTATGAAGAAGGCGGTTATTTAACAGAAGCTGTGCGACGTCGCCCTTACTCTGTCATCTTGCTTGATGAAGTAGAAAAAGCGCACCCTGATGTATTTAATATTTTACTGCAAGTATTAGATGATGGCCGCTTAACTGACGGGCAGGGGCGCACGGTTGACTTTAAAAACACCGTGATCATTATGACCTCAAATCTTGGCTCAGATATTATTCAAGAGCAGGCGGGAAGTAATGATTATGATACGCTCAAAGAAAAAGTGATGGGTGTTTTAGTGAGCCAATTTCGACCAGAGTTTATCAATCGGATTGATGAAACGGTGGTGTTCCACCCATTGGCGAATGAGCATATTAAAGAGATTGCCGATATTCAGTTAACTAAATTACGAGAGCGCTTAACTGAAATGGGGTATTTATTAGATATTAGCGATGCAGCTTTAGAGCGGATTGCAGCCAGCGGTTTTGATCCAGTTTATGGGGCACGACCACTGAAACGAGCTATTCAACATACCATTGAGAATCCACTGGCTCAAAAACTGCTAGCAGGTGAGTATCAAAGTGGCAGTATGATAGTGATAGATGCCGATGAAAATGGACTGATATTCAGCGCACGCTAGTGGTATGAATTATCAAATATTAAGGCCAGCAATTAGCTGGCCTTAAATTATTTTAATTTACTAAATTTAAGCCTCAACACTCACCGCTTGTAATGACTCACTTTGATAGCAGCCAAGTACACGTACGTATTGCGTGTGTTCTTTCAGCTGCTCTAAAGCGTGCTGCACGTGGCTATCTACTAAGTTGGCTTCTAAATCAACATAGAATACTTCTTCCCATGGGTTTCCAGGCACTGGGCGAGACTCAAGTTTCACAAGATTGATATTGTGTTCTTTGAAAATCATTAACGCATCGGCCAATGAACCGGCTTGTTGCTTAGTGGCCATAATCAAACTGGTTTTCGTTGGAATTTGCTTTGACACTTGAAGTGGTTGGCGAGCGACGACGATGAAACGACTGTGATTTTCACGCTGGTTGGCAAGGCCTGATTTTAATACTTCTAACCCGACATGCTTGCCTGCTTGGGCTGAGCCTATCGCGGCACTATTTGGTGTATCAAGGGCTGATTGTAACGCACTGGAGGTCGAGTCAGAGGTTTCATGTTGAATATCACCTAAGCCTTGTAAAAACCGACTACATTGCGCAAAAGGTTGTGGATGAGCAAAGATTTTAGTTAATTTGCTGAGCTCTGTATCAGGTGAGGCTAATAAACAATGTTCAACACTGTGAGTTACTTCGCCCACGATGGATACTTGTGCATGTTGCAGTAAGTCAAATACTTCATTAATACTACCTGAGCTGGTGTTTTCGATGGGCAATAAACCAAAATCGGCTTGGCCGCTTTCTACATTACCAGTGATTTGTTCGAAACTTGCACAGCCAAGTTCAACCAGTTTGCCAGGACGACGACTAAAGTACTTATGACAGGCTAATTGACTGTATGTGCCTTGGCCACCTAAATAAGCAACACGGTGAGTTTCGCTCATTGCATCAGGGTTTAAATTCTTTTGTAGCATAGCTTGCTGATTAAGGACTGAATCTTCTAAGATAGTTTGGAATACGTTATTGACATAGTAGGCATCTAATCCCAAGGATTTACCGTAACCAATTAATTTTTCAAGTAAAGCTTGCTCACGCGCTTCATCACGAATCGGTTTGTTATTAGCTATTTTATACTCTACTACGCCATGACTAATACGGCGGCGCTTGGCAAGTAGCACAAGCAGGTCTGAATCAATCTCATTGATATCATGTCTGAGCGAATTTAGTACATCATTTGTCATTTGGGTTCCTCATTCCAAAAGTTACCTTAAAAAGGCAAAAACAAAAAAGCCTCCCAGTTGGGAGGCTTTGCTATTCGGTTGATTTAATCTCGCAAACAGGTAAGCCTCTTCTATTTGATAAAGAAGCTAAAAAAAGAAAATGTGAAAAGCGAGAATTTTATGTTCATGCTTTAAATGTATGGAGACTAGGCTATAAAGTCAACACTCTATTGTCTTTAATCGGGCAATTGAAGTCGTTTATTCGTAGAATTGAGTTTTTTTATGAATATTTACAAAAAATTTATAAATCTAAATAGGGATCTGGTATATTTCTGAGTGTCGATTCAAATAATAACAATTATTAATAAATAAGGTTGGCTTGTGGTGTATAGACGCCCACCATCACGTTTTGGTGTTAATTCATTAAGTATGAAACTGTCGCTGTTAATTTCAGCGATTTGTTTGATCGCCGGCATTTGTGCGGCTGCACTAATGCTTAAATCTGAAGAAAAACAACTCGTGTTTGAAGAACACGAAGTGCTGAAGCTATCTAGCGAACGTTTGAACCAGCAATTTAATAACCTAGTGAAAACAAAGGTTAATATTGCAGAGCAAGCGAATACAGTTGTATCGAGTCAACTTTTCTATAATTCTTCTCAATTGGCAAGCAGCCAAAATGCTAAATTAAGTTTTGATGCAGATGGCAGTATTCGTAGCGCGTCAGAAGACGGGTTGTCAGCAGCTTTTTTACCGCAGCAAGAGTTCACTCCGTTTTATAAAAAACTAATTAATGATTCTGAGTCATTATGGAAAATAGTTTCCCCACTTTGATCCAAGATTTTTTTAACTTTTATCTGATCTCAAAAGATAATTTTATCCGTATTGCGCCACCTAATTGGGCACTTAATGTTGCCAGTGAGCACCAGTTTACTGATGGCAGCAGTTTTAACTACGCTAAAGAAGCACTAAACCCAACGCGCGAAGCCGTATGGTCACAAGTTTATTATGATCAAATCTGGCATAAATGGGTTATTAGTGTATTGGTGCCAATTTATATTAATAATGAGTTTTTTGGCGTTACAGGCAGTGATCTGGCTCTTGAAACATTAATATCGCAACTTCCCGTAGGTGATAACGATCAGCACTTGTTTGTATTTGACAGTAAAGGCCAACTACTTGCGCATCCAAAGTTGACCAAAAATAAGTACGAACAATATGGCCAAGCTGGTCAACCCCTACGTACCAGTGATTTTGTTAATACAGATTTACAACAGCTTATAAATCAAACGATTAAAATGAAATTGCCAAAAAATGCTGATTCATTTATTCAAGATGGTGAAACCCACATTATTAATATCCGTAAAGTTGAGCACTTAGATTGGTATATCGGTATTTATAAAAAGCGTTCTTCGGCGCTATCTGCGTTGCAAGAACTTAAAGTAAAGTTTTTTGGTTTATTTATTTTATATGCCATTTTAGTCGCTTTGCTATTGCACCAAGCGTTGTATCAACTTGTTTTACGCCGAATCCACTCTTTAGTGCATGCAGTCACGAGTTTTGGTAAAGGACACTTACAAATTGAATTTCCAAAAGAAAATAAAGACGAAATAGGTACTTTAAATGGTTCCTTTCGTGATATGGCGGTGGAGATCCGTAAACTTATTGATGGTTTAAATCAGCGGATCACTGAAAAAGAAATCGCAGAAAAAGCGGCAAATAGACTTTCAAAGGCTGTAGCGTTCTCTGGCACTGGGGTAGTGATAACCGATCATAATTTTGTGATTGAGTACGTTAATCCAAAAATGCTAGAAATGACCAAATTTAGCGAAAAGCACTTTATGCAGTCGCCACTGTTAAGCATTATTGCTGATGAAATGGCTATTTTGGTGGATGACATAGATATAGATCTACGCAGCCGAAATTATTGGCGCGGTGATACCTTAATACAAGGGTTAGATAAAGCGCCTATCTGGGTTTCATTGAGTATTTCGCCTATTCGTGAAGAGGGTGGGGGAGATCACCAGTTATGTGGCATCTGCTCAAGATATTTCGTTCGTAAAAGAAAGCCAGCGCAAAATGGAGCAATTAGCATACTTTGATACCTTAACTGGGCTGGCAAATCGTACCTTTTTTAGAATGCAATTACGTAAATCAATGGCACTTGCTGAGCGCGGACATTATGCATTTGCGTTATTTTATTTTGATTTAGACGAGTTTAAACGGATAAACGATACACTTGGCCACGATGCTGGTGATCAATTGCTCGTTGAAGTGGCAAACCGGTTGAAAAAACGCTTGCGTGCTGAAGATACAATAGCTCGTTTAGGCGGCGACGAATTTGCTGTACTACTCAGTGGCATTGAACAACAAGAGCACGCCACAGAGGTGGCCAATACAATACAAAGAACACTAAATGAGCCTATTATGTTAGGCAATAATGAAGTGATTATAAGTGCCAGTATCGGAATTACAATGGCACCATACGATAGTCAAGAAGAAGATCAGCTATTAAAACATGCTGATTTAGCAATGTATGAGGCGAAAGCAAAAGGGCGAAATACTTTTCACTTCTATAGCCAAGAGCTTAACGCTGCTGCTAATGAACGTTTATTTATTGAAAATGAATTACGCTTAGCAATTAAAGAGCGTCAGTTTCTACTATATTATCAACCACAGGTAGATTGTAGAACGCAGCAAGTTACGGGCTACGAAGCATTAATTCGTTGGTTCCACCCAACCGAAGGCATGATCCCGCCGACTAAGTTTATCCCTATTGCTGAAGCAACAGGCCTAATTGTTGAGCTTGGTGCATGGGTGCTACAAGAAGCCTGTGAGTTTGCTGCAAGGTTAGCCAGACAAGAACGTGAAAATAATATTTCTATCAACCTCTCTGCGCGCCAATTTAAAGACGCTAACCTAGTACCACTACTTGCCTCTATTATTGAGAAAACACAAGTCCCAGCAAAACGCTTGCACTTAGAACTAACCGAAAGCATGTTAATGGGCAATGTTGAAGCTGCGATATTACAACTTCATCAACTTAAAGACTTGGGGATTTCTATATCGATTGACGATTTTGGTACGGGTTATTCGTCATTGAGTTACTTAAAACGTTTCCCTGTTGATATATTAAAAGTTGACCGTTCATTTGTAAAAGATATTCCAGATGACTCCAATGATATGGAAATTACCGCAGCAATCATCGCGATGGCGCAAAAGCTTAAGCTAGATGTTGTTGCCGAAGGAGTAGAAACGGTTGAGCAGGTTGAGTTTTTACAGAACAATAACTGCTTCATTGTGCAAGGTTACTATTATAGCCCACCCATTGCAGAAAGAGAGCTACCAGCGTTATTTGAAAGGCTTAGTACTAAACTTAAATAAGCGAGACTTGTATTTTATTGACAAAAAAGGCACTCAATGTGCCTTTTTTGTTGTTATAGGAAAGTGTAAATATTTGCAGTTAACCAGTTAACCAATAGCAGGAATTAAACCAGCCATTTGCAGGCCTTGTGCGCTTATTATTAACACACCGCATAGCCCTGCAATCGCAAGTCCTAAGTTTCCTCCTTTAACATTGTAGCCAGCATATTCGCTTTTACGTTGTTGGTATACCATGGCGACGGGTAAAAATACGGCCAAAATGACGAGTGCTATCGCTGCGTAGCCAAGCGCCATGATAAAGCCCTGCGGGTAGAAAAGGGCAAAACCTAAAGGTGGAATAAAAGTAATCAAGGCGGTTTTAATACGGTCTTTACTTCCATCGCCTTTTTTAAATGCATCAGCAAAAAAATCGAACAAGCCTAAACTTACCCCTAAAAACGAAGTGGCTAAGGCTAAATCGGCAAATAAATTAACGGCCGTTGAAACCGCTGAATTATTGGCAATATTGGCCATGCTCGTCACAAAACCGGGTAAACCCGTGCTGGTTAAAAGCTCAGCTTGACTCATCATACCTTGGCTAATTAGTTGCCAAAAAATATAAATAACGAGTGGCAGTGCAGCACCTGCGATCATAACGCGACGCAGTGTTTTAATATCCAAGCCAACGTATTTAACGATAGAAGGAATGGATCCATGAAAACCAAAAGAGGTAAACACAACCGGAATGGCTGAGAGAATAAGCCCTTGCTCGATGGGCATTTCAAGTAAATGCTGGCCATGGACATAAGGAGTAAGCATGTAAAATAGGCTCGCAAGTACAATTATTTTAATACTAAATAACACCCGATTAAGTTTATCGACCTTACTTGTGCCAAGGGTGACCACGGTGCCAATAACAACCGCAAGTATAATAGAGCCAATTTGTGGTGCTAGTTCTAAGTTTAGCCCAGAATTTATCTTTTCTTGTAATTGAGCACCACCCCCTGCGATATACGCAGCGCATAATGCGTAGAATAAAAACATCACAGAAAAATTAGCTACGTATTGGCCACGCTTACCAAGCCACGATTTTGCTAACGTATTTAATGTTGCATCGCGCTCAGCATGCTGGTGTAACTCGAGCATAAGTAATGCGGTGTACGTCATCAATAACCATGTAGCGACTATCAATGTAAGGGCGGTTGTAAACCCAAGTCCTGCACTTGCAATCGGTAGCGCCAACATACCTGCGCCTATAGTGGTACCTGCAACAATTAACATGCTGCCTATTGTTTTATTTTTAAGCACTTTTTGCCTCTAAAACTTCGTGAGAGGCAAGCAAGATATAACTAGTTGGCGCAAACTTAAATAGTTTTGTTATAAATCAAAGAAATTAAATGTAACTTATGATTTACATGTGCAATACAGTGCTTAATTTATTCACTGAAACCTAATTTATGTTGACTTATTAACCAAGTCTGATATTTGTATAGATATATTCTTATTTTTACAGATTTTTTAGTAGATAATTAAATGCAACTAACTAACCGAGTACCTTCAATTTTGTGCCCATGGCTGACCCTATCAGTGATGCGCTCATGTATGGGTCGCGGTAAAATATAGTTTTTATTTTAACCGCGGTATAACGCGGTTAGAATCCTCTTTTTCTCTTCTGTGTTGTACCGCTTCCATAAAGGAATAGCCGGGTGAACGTCAAAGTATCTTATTTGTTTATGGTGTTGATATGGTCAACAACACCGCTAGGCATCGTATTTAGCAGTGAAACAGTTGCTCCAACCCTTGCGGTGCTTATGCGCATGCTTATTGGCTTGGTGTTAGCGGCGTTTGTCGTATCGATTGCAAATGTGCGTATTCCTTGGCATCGTCGGGCTTGTTTTTTATATGTCTATTCTAGTATTGGTATTTATGGTGGCATGCTACTTAGTTATATGGCAGCTAAAACGGTGCCGTCAGGGTTAATCTCATTAACTTTTGGCTTAGCACCTATTTTATCTGGTCTACTGGCTCAGCGGTTATTAAACGAACCTAAGTTCAGCGCAATAAAGCTCATTGCATTGGCTTTTGCATTAATCGGTTTGTACTTGGTCAGTCAAAGGCATATTCAAGGCTCATTAATGCAAATGCAAGGGCTGCTATTTGTATTTTTGGCTGTCTGCTTTTTTAGTTTAAGTGGTGTCATGATCAAACGCGTTAAAATTGCGATACACCCAATGGCCACAACATTTGGTGCTCTGATATTTGTAACCCCCTTATTCTTTATTACTTGGTGGTTGCTTGATGGTGAACTCAATAGTGCGCTTTGGTCGGCTAAATCATTATGGTCAATAGTCTATTTAGGGGTGTTTGGCTCGTTAATTGGCGCGCTTGCTTATTTTCATGTTCTGCAAAAGTTAGCAGCAAGCACAGTAGCATTAACCACGCTCATCACACCTAGCTTCGCTATTGCTTTAGGAGCATGGTTAAACAACGAACCTGTAGATCTGCAACTCATTATGGGAGCTGTAATAATCTTGGTAAGTTTAGCTGTATTTCAATTTGGCGAAGGGTGGTTCAGCAAAAGAGGCAAGTTAAAAAAACAAGCCTCATAAGATTAAGCTTACATTTTTGCTATTTGAATAATTAAACGGCGGTTTTTATCTCGGCCTAAAATATTGTCATTTGTTGCAACATGGCGCTTTTCACCAAAGCCTTGTGTTTCAACTTTTGACTCATCAATACCTAAACTAACCATATAATCTTTAATTGCTTTGGCGCGCTTTTTAGATAATTCTAAATTGTTCCAACGCCCACCATAGCTATCAGTGTATGAATCGATAGAAATTGAAGCGATACTGGTATCGTGTTTTAAATACTCAGCTATTTTATCTAAGCGCTGTTGTGATGATTTAGTTAGTGTGCTGGTATTGGGTTGGTAATTCATCACTGTAAATGAAATATCTTCAAAGCTGTATGGGAGTAACTCATCACGACATTGCAAAAAAGCCCAGTAAGCTTGTTTAAAATTAATACTTGATAGGCCGACGGCAATTTTGTCGGCACTATTTTGCCAGTCTTGATAATAAAAAGTAGGGTAGTAACCTTTTTCTAGCTCCGTGAGCATTTCCCATGCTGTTTTATTGCCAAGCTCACCGTCAAATTTTCGCAGTAACTTCATATTAGCTATATCACGCGCAGCAAGGCCGGCTCGCCAAGAGGGCGGCACTGCTTTTAGTCCTGCGATGCTGTAATTATCTGGCCTAACCACCATATCTAAGTTAAACAACACATCTTTGTTCTTACTCGCCGTGGTGCTAAATATGGCTTCGCCGTAGTAAGGAACTTCATGATTTAACTGACATTGTAAGCGAGTGGTTTTTACCACCTCCCATTGTGAGGTATCGGCATCGGCACTGTATTGGCGCATCGCAGCATCTGCCAAGCTACTCGAGAGTAGGGCAATTGTTGTGATACCAAAAGATAAGGATGATAACTTCACAGCAGAGTTCTCCAACAATATTAACTTTTCTATGTGCTTTATAGCGTGCCAAAATTTTGGCTTAATGAACCAGTATAAGAGCCTGTTTATCAAAAACGGCAGACTTTATAAGGCGACGGGCTTAGTTTAGTAATGTATAAGCCTAACTAATACAACTAAGAGATAAGCAATATACATGCCTATAATTTATCATGTAATAAATCCTTTAACCCCTAGCCTAGAGGGCATCAATTTTGTCATAATAGAAGGCTTACATCCATAAACCAAGAAGACTATGGCAAATACTGAACAAACACTTTTCGCAAAACGCTTTCGTGGCTTTTTCCCTGTTGTTATTGACGTTGAAACTGCGGGCTTTAATAAAGAAACCGATGCGCTACTAGAAATTGCGGTCTCTATTTTAAAAATGGATGACGAAGGCTTGTTAAGTATTGATCACACGGTTCATTTTCATGTTCAACCATTCGAAGGTGCCAATATTGAACAGGCAGCCATTGAATTTAACGGTATTGATCCTTTTTCACCACTTCGTGGCGCAGTTCCTGAAGACGAAGCAATAAAAGGAGTCTGTAAAGCAGTACGTAAAGCGCAAAAAGCAGCGGGCTGTCAGCGCTCTGTGGTTGTGGCACATAATGCGGCATTTGATCATGGCTTTTTAAATGCAGCCATTGAGCGTAATAATATTAAGCGCACACCGTTTCATCCGTTTGTCAGTTTTGACACAACCTCTTTAGCTGGGCTTGCTCTTGGTCAAACCGTACTCGCTAAAGCGTGCCGTGCTGCGGGGATTGAATTTGATAACAAACAAGCTCACTCAGCACTTTACGATACAGAGCGCACAGCTGAGTTATATTGTTTAATAGTGAATCGTTGGCAGCAATTAGGTGGTTGGCCGCTAGCTGAAATTGAAGACGAATCAGATACTGAAGCATCAACGCAAGACTCAGCCGCTAAAACGACTGAGTAATTTTTCCTTCACTCATTTTTACTAAATGAGGCGGGTAAATACGGGAAAAGTTTTTTGAGTCTTTTGCTATTTTTAATTCCACACCTGGGTGCATTAGCTCATTAACTTTTACTCGGCTGGTTGCTAAAAGCTGCGCTATTTTGGTTTTAATTAAATGCTTCTTACGCTTAATATGCGCAATTCTTATATTTATTTGCTCTTCACTGGCCGCTATTTTAGTTAAAAATAGTTGTCTCTTATCGGCTGCGGGAATTTTAACTGCTTTTTTACGCGCTTGTTTAAGTGATGCGGCTTTTGTAGCCAGTAGCTTTTCAAAGTCAGAGACTTGAATCTGTTTTTGTCGTAAGTCATGCCAATATTGGGCGAGGTGTACCTTAGTTTTAGTACCAGAAGGCGCACCGAGTTCGCCAGTTTCAATACGCATTGCATTTAAAATACTACCACCAATAATTTTACCCTTGGGGTTATTCGCTTTACCAACCCTAATTAACCGCCGCGCACTTAAATCGCAGTGGAGAGCTTGGCGATCAATAAACAAATCTTGTTGCCCCTCAATAAAACAATATTGGGCGTATCCTAATGAGATTGTTCGTGCAGCTTTTATCTTACATGTAAACTCATCACCCTCTTCACGCTTTCGGCCAATTGCACCTAGCAGCACGGTGACTGCACTGGCACTGTCTATTTTGCCTGATTCAACAAAGCCTAATACAGTAACGTCACCGCTGGCGCGTACACGCATACCGTCTTTTATATCGCCACTGATAATGACACTGCCATCAAAATCAACATGACCAGTACCAATATCAACGTTATCAAAACATAATACGTCATCAACACGCATGCCACGTGGTAATGCAACGGGTACACCTTTACTATCAGCAATAAGCATATTAGGGTTATCAGGGTCGAGTTTAGTTCCTTCAAAGGGCTGTAGAGGAAGGTCTTTACCTGGGCAAGCAGCAATGGTGTCACCAAACACAGTGTAACCATCTTCACCTTGAGTTGCCGCTATGCGCTGCATTAATGGGGTACCAGGTTTTACAGTGATTATGGCGCCTAAATCACGCATATCAACTTTGCCACCTTCCTTTGCTTGTGGGCTTAAAACACGGTCTTGTGCTGTTGAACATAAGCGAACAAATTTAGCATCGCTACCTTCTTTAGGTCTGCGGCCATGAGCTACAATCGCGCTATACGAAGCCCCTGCGGGTTTTTCAAATTGTTGACCTAAAAAGCTATCTAATGCACGTTGGCTGATCCCTTGAATAACTCCCGCTTCGAGTAGCGCATCACGGGCATTATCCAGAGACATCAATTGACCACCTCGGGCTGTAGTTAAGGTGGCTTCAGCAACCATATTTTTTTCATCAATTTGAATGAGTAGCGAGGCGTCCACCGCACGCGCAATAATCAATGAATCAGCTTGATAATTACTATTTGGAGCAAACAGTTTGCCAATATTAGCACTGACTACTTCAAAGTCGGCGTACTGAGATTGTTCTAATAATTCTATTAACTGCGAGCTAGTAACAGGGAAACCACTGTTTTTTGGGTGCTCAGCAAGCGCAACAAAACCCGTTTGGGGATCATGATTAAACAGCGACATTTATAACATCCTTTAGAATATGCCTGTTTTTATTATTAATTACTCACCGAGATGCTTAATTTAAAAGTTTTAATACAAAATGGTGGTTTAGTATGCTATTTGAGCACAGCTATGCTGGTTTGTTAAGTAATTGTTTATTTTATTTTGCAGGACAATGCATAATTCACATTTTGTGTTTAATTAATCACCACTTAGTGGGAGCTAATAAAATAAAGCTCTGAAGAGTCTTGAGTATCAGCACCTTAGTCAGTTATACTGCTTGCACACTCTGAATGAGTTTACTAATTCAGGGGCTGATTAGGATTCGACGGAATTCAAGAAGCCCGAGGTGCATGTCGAGGTGCGGTTTGCCTCGTAAAAAAGCCGCAATTTAAAGTAATCGCAAACGACGATAACTACTCTCTAGCAGCTTAGGCTGGCTAGCGCTCCTTCCATGTATTCTTGTGGACTGGATTCTGGAGTGTCACCCTAACACCTGATCGCGACGGAAACCCTGGCCGGGGTTGAAGCGTTAAAACTAAGCGGCCTCGCCTTTATTTACCGTGTTTGTCCGGGACTTAAAGGTTAATTAAATGACAATACTAAACATGTAGTACCGACGGTCGAGGCTTTTCGGACGGGGGTTCAAATCCCCCAGCTCCACCAATAAAGGTTTTTAAATTCGTTGATTTGAAAACCATAAAAAACCCACCAATTTGAGCAATCAGGTTGGTGGGTTTTTTTATGCTTATAGCGAGGTGTTTTATTGTTTGAAAAGCTGGTGGCTTGTTGCTCTTTGTTGTAATAAGCGTTTTATTTTACTGCTGCTTTGGCTACTCGCTTGTTGTTTTTAATCATGCTAACGTCATTATTCTGTTTTGCTTGCCAAGTAGTGTTAGATGGAATTTTTAGCGGGTGATTTATTAACGCCGCTCAGCGTAGCTGGGCTTATTATTTTGTCGGCTGTTACGTCGATGATCTCCGCTGCCTTTGGGGCTGGTGGTGGGTTGATGTTGTTGGTGGTGATGGCGTCGTTATTGCCGATGAGTATTGTGATTCCGGTGCATGGGTTGGTGCAGTTGGGTTCAAATGCTAATCGCTTTATGCTGACTTTTAAACACCTTGATAAAAGTATGTTTGCATACTTTTCACTCGGCGGGATTATTGGTGCGTTTGCTGCGTCGTCTATTGTGACACGTATCCCACTTGAGTTGATGAAAATTGTGGTGGCGGGGTTTGTACTTTATTTACTATGGGGCGTGACACCCAAGCTACGTGAAACCTCAAAATTATGGCGTTATATGGCGGGAGCTGTCACCACATTTTTATCTATGTTTGTTGGTGCGAGTGGCCCGTTGGTAGGCAGTTGTTTGTATGTTAATAATTACGACAAGTTAAAATATACTGCTACCTTCTCTGCTTGTATGAGTATGCAGCATACTTTTAAAGCTATTTTGTATGGCTTTGTGGGCTTTTCGTTTTGGCAGTGGTTGCCATTGGTGACAGCTATGATTATAAGTGGTGCGCTCGGTACTGGGCTTGGTTTAAAACTATTACAGCGGATATCTACGGCTAAATTTAAAGCTATTTTTCGTGCGATTTTAACGTTACTTGCGCTGCAATTAGCATGGCAAGGGGTTAAAGCGTTTTAGTTTAAATCAGTTAAAGCGCTATAAGCCTAGGTTTTATAGCGCTTTATACTACCAACGAGGGAAAGTGGATCGTTTCGCAAATTTGATATCTTTCACAAGGTTAAAAACCCATAATAAAGCCAGTCTATGGTTTAACCTTGAGGTTGAACTCATTCCTTTTCACAATATTCGACCATTCACTCTACCTGTTTGATTTAGCTTTTTACTGACTAGAAGTTATATTGGATTTCAATAACACTCATTACGCCTTCTACAATGGTTTTCCACTCGCCGGTAAATTCTGCGCCATATGAAGCGGCGATTGTTTTACCTATTTTTTTGAGCTTCGTCGTTGCTCCAAAGTGGGCCGGCTAATACATTGGTTTTGAATGAATGGCTACCTGAATTTGCTACTTCAAGTTCAACTTCAACAACACTCATTTGGCTCTCTACTACGGTATTCCATTGACCCGTCCATTTACCTTGGTGTGCAGCGGCAACGGCGGGGGCTTTTTCTTCGGCATCTTTTTGATCCCAGATTGGGCCTGCTGGGATATTCACTTTAAATGTACTCATAAATTTCTCCTTAAATTGTTTATTGAATAGGTTTTGAGCAAAGCTCATCGCTGTACTCAATATGGAGTATATGAATTACTTCAGGCTTTTCTATTACAGGGTATTACATTGTGTGGGTTTAGATTAGAGTGATTTTGGCAAGCTTGAATACGCAATCACGGCACTATCGCGCTGTGCAATATCTGGGTGGTGTAAGCTTTGTTGGTACTGACGGCAATAATTAATAGGGTTGCCGTGATTAACTAAAAATGGGTTGTTATTTGATGAGGCTAATACGTTCGCCCACCGTGTTTTTATATGTTCAGGAGGACTTGGTAATGTATTAAGAATTGCTATGGATGCTTCAAATTGACTCGCTATTGCTAGCGATAGCATATCGTCATTGGCGGCTGCCAACCAACTTACGCCGTTTTTACCTACACATAGTAGTGGCATGTATGGTGCTAATGCAGGGCAAACGTCATTTTTATAGATGTCTACTTGCCAATATGAGCGAGCAATTTTTGTAAATTGCGCAAAGCTGGTTATTGCTGAAAATTGCGATGTGGCGAGTGGCAAAATCTCTACTCGAGGTTTATTGGCATTGACGGTGTCGTTGGCAACATCGATATACCAGGGGCCAAAAATCAGGGCATTTTGAAAATATTCATCCCGCAGTGAGCCCCATGCTTTTTTTATAACATGACCTTGTGAGATACCATCTCTGAGCAAACTTAACCCTGGTTTTTGGCTTTGCTGTAAGGCTATTTGCAACAAATTGAACATCTCGTCACGAATTTCTCTACAGCGGCCTATCGGGTATGGCTTATTTGCAAAGTACGGCATTTTTGGTGCTAGGGTGAGGTCGGCCTGTAACCGCAACGTTGCTAGCTCATTGCAAATTAAAGCCAGATGTTGAGTGGTGAGATCTTTAAGCTGCAAGTTTGCCTCAACCTTAATGAATATTTTCATCAGTTTAGACTACAAAGCCATTGTTTTCGATTTATTACAGCGTTGCTGTAATACGCTGTAATATTTTAAAACAAAGAATTTGTCTATCCTCAGTAAACATAGTTCAGGGACTGCTTAAATATGTTTACTCAGCCGATTACATTTACTCAATTACCTATCCCACTTAGTGAGTTTAACCTTGCTGATGACCTGTTAATTGCTGAGCAGTTAACTTGGGTGGAGCATGTTAATACCGATGAATATCAGGGTAAGTGGGATGTGCTTGAGCTTAAAGTGCCTAAAGAGCATCGTTACAGCCATCGTATTTTGCAGGCATTTGCTATTGAAGCTGCATGTGAATGGATTGACGGACCCAATTTAGAGTTACTGAGTGCATTTGAGAGTCTGCTTGCTAGTTTTGAGTGCGAGATTTTGTCGGCTCGTTTAATGCGTTTGCATCCAAACTCTTTTATCAAACCCCATCGGGATCACGGCTTGTGTATTGAAAAATCACAGCAGGCCCGTATACACATTTGTTTAGGTTACTCTGCCAATATTGAGTTTTATGTTGATGGCCACCGCGTGCCCATGAGCAATAATAGTGCTTGGTATATAAATGCAGATGCTGTTCATAGTGTAAAAAATGCAGGCTCAACACCCCGTATAAATTTGGTTGTAGATTGTAAAGTAAATGACTGGCTTAAAGGGTTGATCTGGGCATTACATGATTCAACGCAATTCAATGTTAATGCAGGAGGTTGTGATGACAAACCTGCATTTGCCTAACTCAGCTACTGCTTATATGACAGAAGAGCCGATGGTTACGGGGCTACTAAACCAAGCATTACGTAACCAAATTCGTTCGCTTACTCAACAACCGACAACTGCAATAACCTTGCAGCAATCATTTATAGCCATTGCCAGCCAAGCTGTGGCCCAAGCTCATAATGATGCATTAACTAAGCGTTTATTTTCAGACGCTTATGAGCAAGCAATGCATTGCCTTAATCAAGCTCAGTTGCAAGAGTCAGAAATAACCGAGCAATTTATTAATCAGCATGGTTTGGTTATGTCGGTTTTAAATTGCACCACCACAATTAAAGATGTGCACCGCAATAGCTGTTTCTATAAGGCAATATTTGAGTTGGTAACAGACTTATTAAAGCGCAGTGCGCAGATCAATATTGCCTATCCGGCATGTGGGCCTTTTGCGCCGTTATTGCTACCCATTTTGTTATACATGGATAAACAAAACCTGATCTCGCCAAAAACAGTGCGAGTTTCACTTATCGATATTCAACCCGGTGCTATTAAGTCTCTTAATGCGTTAATAAATGAGTTAGAACTCAGTGATTATTTTGATGGCGTATTTTTAAGTGATGCAGTGTTATATCAAGGGGAAAAACCATACGATATTTTTATCGCAGAAGCATTTCAACATGGTTTATCAAAAGAGGCGCATTTAAGTATTTGTAAAAACTTTGCGGCTCAATTAAGTAGTCACGGTGTGATGCTGCCTTGTAAAACCATTATTAATGCAGCATTAGTTAAGTGCCAACGTGAGTATATCGAACAGTGGCAAGCTTCAGCACAAGGGGAGGTGAGTGTTGAACCTAACCCTGAGGTTTTAAATGAAAGAATTGAATTAGGAAATGTACTGACCCTTGACCGCTATAGTTTATTAAACCTTGATATTCTTAATTTAGAGCAGCAGCAGGTTGTGTGCTGTAACACATTAGCAATCCCTGAAAATACGCAAGAAGTAAGTGAGCATGTATTGGTGCTTTATGCTCAAGTGATGACTTATAACGGTCATTGGCTGACTCAATATCAATCAGGCATTACCCACCCATTACCTTTACTCAATGTATGTATCGATTTTGTGCCGCAAAGCTCAACCGCGGATGACTTACTACTGAATTCGACAGATAAAATTACTTTTTATTACAAGCTAACTGGATTAACTGGGTTTTTGCCAACTAAAGCCGAGCAACAGGTGAGTTATGCAGCAAGTTAATCGTGTTGTACTTTTTACTTCAAGTTGTTTGGCGATGCCTACAATCGATTTGCTGTTGCAAGCCAAACTGCTGGTTGCGGTGGTTTTTGTTGATGATGAAGCACAGCACCATCAACATGAGCTGCAACAGTTACACGCCCAATGTGAAGCATTAAATATAAGCCTTAGCAGTTGGAATAATAATGAGCAATTGATAGCACAACTTGATCAATGGCATGCATCAATCGCAGTTTCGTGTATTACAGCCAGAGCGCTGGATGATGAGCTTATTAACTTTTTTCATGGCCAAGCTTATGGGCTGTGTTGTGGTATAGCTAAGAGTCATCAATGGGCCAATAGTTTATATTGGCATATCAGAACACTGCAAAATGAACTGCCTATCACTTTGCATAGACTCAACAGTAATGAAAATACAGCGCTGCAACCTGTTGCTATTCACCCGTTTGATACTTACCAAAGTTTGTCGTTACGAGTTGCCTCAGCATTAGCGCCTGCTTTAGTAAATGTAATGACGAAGCTCAGCACTATTACTTGGCAGCCATTAAATAAAAAGAATGACGCGTCAGATACTGCAAAGCCAATCACTCGCGAAGACATAACTTTATCTTTTAAAAATCATAACGCCAATGATTTTGTTGCTGCAGCAAAAGCAGGTAACCCTCTATATGGGGGAATTATTGTAGCAACTAAGCTTGGTGAATTTAATGTGCTGCAAGCCTCAACGATTGAGCAAAATGGAGTTATTGAGCCTGCGGGGACGATTTTGTCTATCAATAAATCAGCAGGGTTAGTTGTACAAACTAAACAGGGAGCGGTGGCACTAGATATTATTTCTAGCCAGTTTGGTTGTATCTCTGGTTATCGGTTTGCATCTTTAGCGAATGTTAGCGCTGGAATGCAATTATAACTATATAAAATTTAGAGGAAATACATTATGAGTGCGAATCCATTTATTGGCGATGTAGAAATATTTGCGGGAACCTTTGCCCCAAGAAGCTGGGCTATGTGCGACGGGCAGTTATTGGCAATTAGTAGCAATACTGCGCTTTTTTCTATTATTGGTACTATTTACGGTGGTGATGGTCGTACTACTATGGCGTTACCTGATTTACGTGGGCGAGCCCCAATAGGCTTTGGTCATGGCCCTGGCTTAAGCAGTTATAAGCTTGGTCAAAAAGGAGGCGCTGAGTCTGTACATATTTTACAACCCTATTTACCTTCAATGCAAAGCACAGTGTCATTGCCAAGTACTACGCAGTCAGTCTCAGTCAGTATTCCAGGACAAACCATAACCGATGTGACCGGTAGTGCAAATATTGCAACTACACAAAATGCTGATACAGGTGAGCCTGCAGCAGGTGCGGCATTGGCAACAGTTGTTGCTGGTGGCGGCCCTGATAAACAAGAATTGATCTATCAAACTGCGCCATCGTCCTTACTTAGCCTTGGTAATGTGAGTGTTGATTCGTTTGATATCCCAGCACAAGAGAATGTTGCATTAACATTGCCTGCTAATAGTTTGCAAGGGACAGCTTCTTTCCCTGGTGGTAACCAAGCTATGGATGTTCGCACACCCTATCTTGCAATGAACTACATAATTGCTCTGCAGGGATTATTCCCGAGTCGGAATTAATTATTTATGCAGCATAATTATCATTTTATCGCAGGTTTGCCCAGAGCAGGCTCAACATTATTGGCGAGTATATTAAGACAAAACCCTGATTTTCACGCTGATATGTCAACGCCTGTTGCGGGCTTTGTCACTAACCTATTGGAGCAAATGGGCTCTGGAAGTGAATTTGCTTCGTGTATTACTTCGGTCCAGCGGCTGAATATATGCCGTGCTGTTTGCTCTGGCTATTATCAGGACGTGGCAAAGCCAATAGTGTTTGATACTAACCGGTTATGGACAGCAAAGCTTAACGTATTAAACACTTTATTTGGTAATGATTTTAAGGTGATTTGTTTAGTGAGAAACCCTGCATGGGTGATGGATAGTTTTGAGCGTATTTACAGGAAAAACAGCCTTGAATTTAGTCGTATATATTCTGCAGCAACGCGGCAAAACGTGTATACCCGCTGCGAGCATATAGCGTCTAACCTTGGGCCATTTGGTAGTGCGTGGGCTGCGTTAAAAGAAGGTTTTTATGGTGAGTTTTCAGAGCAATTGTTGTTGCTCGATTATGACTTGTTAGTGACTAAACCAGAAAATAGCCTAGCGCTGATCTATCAGTTCTTAGGCTTACCTAACTATCAGCATGACTTTGAAAATGTCAGCTATAACGCCAATGAATTTGATAAGAACTTAGGCGCAGAGGGATTACATGCGGTGAAGAAAAAGGTGGAATTCACTGGCCGCAAAACGGTGCTTCCCCCTGAATTATTTAAAAAATACAGCGATATGGCTTTTTGGTTAGATCCACAAGGCAGTAACGCAAGCTTGATCACGCAAAAAGCACCTTAACGTTTCAAATAAGTAGTACTAAAGCAACGCTTTATACAATATGGTTAGAGGACTAAACCAATGCTGCATTTCTCTTTATCCCCAATTTCTATCTTTGTCGGCTCTGCTCTGGGGCTTACTCAAGCGGCTGATGTTGTCGCTAGTGAATACGTTCAATTACCCGTGCAGCCTCAGCACAGCGTAAGTATGTTCAAGCCTAGTCAGACTAACGCAGGTAAGGTAAAAAGTGAGCAATTAGTTGCGCCAAGCAAGAATGAATTGGTGCTCGAAAGCGCCAATGTTATTAAGCATTTGATCATTATTGATGCAGCAGTCCCAGATAAAAGTTTACTTTACGGGCAGCGTCAGACAGGTACAGAAATTGTTGAATTGCAAGCTGATGAGTCCGGTATTAAGCAACTTGAAGCACTACTGGTTGATTATCATGATCTACAGAGCGTGAGCATTTTTGCTCATGGGCGCAGTGGCGAAGTACTACTTGGTAACAGCTCGATAAATACCGCGGTAGTTGAAACAAATACACAGTTTATGCAGGCGTTTAAGGGGGCGGTTAGATCCGGTGGTGACATATTTTTTTATGGTTGTGATGTTGGCAAAGATACGCAAGGTGAGCAGTTTTTAACGGTGTTTAATCAAGCAACAGATTTAGATGTTGCTGCTTCTGATGATTTAACGGGTAATGCTAGCAAAGGAGGAGATTGGGATTTAGAAATCGTCAAAGGCGACGTGGATTTTGCTAACCGACCTTTTTCAGAGCATGCACTACAGGACTTTTCAGATGTATTGGCGTTTGACAGTACATTAACGTTTGATAATTTACCTACTGGCTACGCTAACAGTAAAAGTTATCAAATTTCTGGGACTAGCTATACCATAAAAGTTAAGTCTGGAGCGGAGGGAGGGCTAGATTTATATAACTTCACAACAGGTTATGTCTATGTCGCTACCAACAGCTCAACTCAAACTTACAGTAAAATATATTTTACGAATGATGAGGAGTTTAATTTATCAAGCCTTTACGTATATAACTCAAGTGGTACTAATCGAGCTGTCCGTTTAACTACAGACAAAGGAGGGGTTGCGGACTCTAGTAGTTTAGTTAACCGTCAGGGAGCGAATATAAATACTTCGGGCTCATTATTCACAGGAATAAAGTGGTTAAAAGTTTCTTATACAGATAACTCAACATTAGGCTGGTTGAGAATTGATAACCTTGCCATAAATAACTTATCGTCAGCTCCAGTAAACTCAGCCCCTGTAGTTGATTTAAATGGAGGAGTAGCTGGAGCAGATAGCTCTGTTTCGTTTACTGAAGGCAATGGTGCGGTAAATATAGCATCCAGCGCTAATGTAGCTGATAGCGATGCAGACACAATAACAACAGTAACGATTGCATTAACTAACGACCAAGATGGCGTCTTAGAAGGGCTGAGTGTTTCAGCGGCTGCACAAAATGCACTTGGTGGTATATCAGGTGCCTCAGACATTACTCTGCAAGATACAATTTCGATAACGGGTGCTTCTGCAACTGTTGCAGAAGTGACGACCTTTTTACAAGCAATAACCTATAACAACACCAGCTCTACACCCAATACCACAGCCAGAAATATCACAGTTGTCATTAACGATGGTACTGAAAATAGTGTAACCCGAAGTGCAAGTATCAGCGTTGCGAACGTGACTGCAGCAAGCTCAACAGCCGCTGGTTTCAATACGTCAAATGGCACAAATTTAAGCCCTGCAATCACGTTTAGTAATGATAATGAAACGCTAACTATTAGTAACGCATTACATATTGCGGGATCAACCGCCGATGGTGGCGGTGGAACAGATACTATCAATATTAATGATGGTGCTGACCTTACCGGTTTTGCATCGTTGACAGGTTTTGAAACTCTCACCCCCTATAACGATGGTTCATTGACTTTAAGTGAAACGCAGCACGAGAGTTTCACCACCATAAATGGCACAGGTACAAATCAGTTCACTATCTCTAGTGCGAATGGCGATCAAACACTGACTGGCGATGCAGATATTGAAACCTATGTGCTTGGCGCAGCAATGACCTTTACTCTTGGTAGCACAGCGCAAAATGTAACGGGTAGCAGCGCAGCTGATGCGGTTAATATTAATGCCTTTGCAGTTACTGGAACACTAAACGGTGCTGCAGGCACCGATGTATTACAGGTCGGCGCTGGGGCTGATCTTAGCGGTGCAACAATTTCTGCCTTTGAATCATTAACGCTTGCCAGTGGTGCGAGTGTAACGATGACCGAAGCGCAGCACGATAATTTTTCAACGTTTACTGCACCGGGTAGTGAAACAATAACCATTAGTTCAGCAACGGATGGACTAGTAGGTAACAGTGCGATTGAAACGTATGTGCTTGCTACGGCAAATACGTTCACCCTTGGCGCTGTAGGGCAAAATTTTACGGGCAGTACAGGGGATGACTCTCTTAATGTGGGGTCGTTTGCTGCAACGGGTATTTTTGCGGGCAACACCGGCACTGATACGTTATCTATTGGTAGTGGTGGTAGTATTTCTGGTGCCACGATTAGCGGCTTTGAAAACTTGGCTGTAGCCAGTGGCGGTTCAGCAAGTATTGCTGCATCACAATTAGCATTGTTCTCCGGTACGGTAACAGGCAGTGGCACAGAGACACTGATTATTTTAGGTGACGGTAATTTTGCAACAGTCTCTGCAATTGAAAACTATACAATAGCGGATGACAGCAGCAACGCACGAACGGTTACTATTAGTAGTGCAGGGCACTCAGTAATAGCGAGCTCAGCAAGTGATGCTATTACGTTTGATATTGGCACACTAGCTTATACGGGAACAATTACCGGCGAAAATAGTGTTGCTGATACGTTATCGATGAGTAATGGCGCAAATATTAGTAACGCGACCGTCAGTAATGTGGCTAATTTAACACTTGCATCGGGCGCATCAGTGTCGATGACGGCCAGTCAGCATGGCAACTTTACAGGCACCATAACCGCATCAGGTTCAGAAACGATTACTATCACCGGTGATGGTGATTTTACAACTTTAACTGGTATTGAAAGCTACGATGTAGCTGATGACAGTACAAATACCAGAACCATCACCGTATCAACGGGGACTACTAATGTAACCGCCGGATCATCGACAGATGCAATCACTTTTGCAATAGGTAGCAGCGCATACACAGGCACCTTAATTGGCGAGAATAGTGTTGCCGACCAAGTACAAGTCACTGATGGTGCAGACATTAGCGGCGGTGGATTTTTAAATATAGGCACTCTTTCGTTAGCTAGCGGCGCAACAGTGGCTATTGATGCGGCTAATATTGGTAATTTTAGCACTGCGATAACGGGGAGTGCGGGTACTGAAACACTGAAACTGATGGACGGTGGGGCGTTTGATTTCACCGGTACTTCAGTGTCTGCGGTTGAAGCAATCGCAATAGGGACTGACAATAATACGACGATAATTTTAACTGATAATTTTAATGCCAACGGTCAAACAGTATCTGTTGCAAATGTCAGTGGTGCTGCAATTACAGCGGATCTAACAATAAATGCTTCAGCTTTTACCAGTGACGTATTAACGATTTCGGCCAGCAATTTTAACGGTGATGATTTTATTACTGGTGGTAGCGGCGCAGATACCATTCGCCCAGGCGGTGGTACTGATTCGATGACGGGCAATGCCGGTAACGATAATTTTGTCGGCGATGTATCACAATTATCAGGGGATACAATCACTGATCTAGCCGTAGGTGATAGCTTAACTATTACAGGTGTGACAGGGCTTTCAAGTGCCAATGTGCGATTTAATGGTACTAGTACATTAGAAGTTGATACAGATGCCACCGATTTTAATATTTCAGAGCTTACGCTGGCGCTAAGTAACTCCCCAGCGGCAAATTTAGCTTTTAGTGTGGCTGACAGTGGGAGCGATACTGTTATCACTTTTGTTGAGCCAAATAGCGCTCCTGTATTTAGTAGCTTGAATGGCGGTACGACCTTTACTGAAAATGGCTCGGCAATTGTTATCGACTCTGATGTAACGATTGCTGATACTGAGCTCGATGCTCTTAATGGCGCGATAGGTAATTATAATAATGCCAGCTTAACCATTAGTCGAAACGGTGGAGCAAGTACGCAAGATGTCTTTGCGAACAATAGCTTATTGGGGGTGCTAATTGAGGGTAATACATTTACTTATAATTCGACCACGGTCGGAACGGTAACCACCAACTCAGCAGGTACGTTAGTACTGACCTTTAATGCGAATGCGACCTCTGCCATTGTTGACTCAGTGCTGCAAAGCATTACCTATCAAAATAGTTCAGAATCACCATCATCCGCAGTGACTTTGGATTATGTTTTTAATGATGGGGTAGCAAACAGTACGGGTACAAATCAAGCTGTAGTGAACATTACTGGGCTAAATGATAGCCCAACTGATATTTCGCTATCATCGGCAAGTATCAATCAATCATCAACTGGGGTGGCAGCTAATATAGGATCGCTTTCTACCTCAGATGTAGATACTAGCGACAGCCACAGTTATTCGTTTGTAAGCTCAGGTGCAAGTGTAAGCGGCACATGTAGCGCTGATACAAACAATAGTAGTTTTCAGATCAGTGGCACCTTAATTCAAACGCAAGCTACACTTAGTGCAGGAAGTTACATTATCTGTGTACAAAGTAGTGATGCAACAACTACGTTTCAAAAAGCGTTTACTATTACAGTCACGGATGATGTAGCGCCTAATGCACCTTCAACCCCCAGATTTAGACGTGGCTTCAGATTCAGGGGTATCTAATACAGACAACATTACCAGTGATACCACGCCAACATTTAGTGGTACTGCTGAGAGTGGCTCAACGGTTGCTTTGTATAGTGATCAAGTTGGTGGCGGAGCAACGGTAATAGGAACTGCTACGGCGACTGGTGGTAATTGGCAGATCACAACCAGTGCGTTAACTAGCGGTTTAGATCATGCTATTTCAGCAAAAGCAACTGATGCTGCAAGTAATGTGAGTAGTAGCTCAAGTGCGTTGACTATTACAATAGACACTGCTGCGCCGATCGCTCCGAGTTCGCCAGACTTGTCAGCAGCAAGTGATAGCGGTGCTTCTAACACAGATAATATTACAAACGATACCACACCGACCTTTACGGAACTGGTACTACTGGTGACACCATAACGCTGATCTCAAGTGTTGATGGTTCAATAGGGAGCACTGTTGTTAATGGTGGGGTATGGAGTATCACAGCAAGTTCAGCTATGTCCAGTGGCTCGCATGCCATTATGGCACGTGCGACGGACTCTGCTGGTAATATCACCAATGGTACGAGTACTACAATAACGATTGACACTAATGTGAGTACTCCGAGTATTACCACGCCCATTGAAGTAGATGGTCGGATCAATACTGTAGAAGATGCGCATGTGCTTATTCAGGGCCGCGGTGCTGATTCTGGTGCTGTGGTTAATGTGACTATCAGCGATGGCGCAAATAACCAATCGCGCAGTGTGACGGCTGATGGCTCTGGTGCATGGACTATCAGTGGTAATGAGTTTGATGTGAGCAGCTTTAATAACGGCACGCTCACCGTCAGCGCCACACAATCTGATACCGCGGGTAATATTTCAAGTGCAGCCAGCACCTCCGTGATTTTAGATAACGCTGCACCAAGTGCTGTAACTATCACTACGCCGATTGAGGGTGATGACATAGTTAATGCCAATGAAGATGACAGTGTATTGATCGTCGGCTTTGGGGCAGAAGCCAATGCCAGCGTGAGCGTCACTATCAGCGATGGCGCAAATAACCAATCGCGCAGTGTGACGGCTGATGGCTCTGGTGCATGGACTATCAGTGGTAACGAGTTTGATGTGAGCAGCTTTAATAACGGCACGCTCACCGTCAGCGCCACACAATCTGATACCGCGGGTAATATTTCAAGTGCAGCCAGTACTTCGGTGGTTTTAGATAACGCTGCACCAAGTGCTGTAACTATCACTACGCCGATTGAGGGTGATGACATAGTTAATGCCAATGAAGATGACAGTGTATTGATCGTCGGCTCTGGGGCAGAAGCCAATGCCAGCGTGAGCGTCACTATCAGCGATGGCGCGAATAACCAATCGCGCAGTGTGACGGCTGATGGCTCTGGTGCATGGACTATCAGTGGTAACGAGTTTGATGTGAGTAGCTTTAATAACGGCACGCTCACCGTCAGCGCTACTCAAAGTGATGCGGCGGGTAATATTTCCAGCGCAGCCAGCACCTCCGTGATTTTAGATAACGCTGCACCAAGTGCTGTAACTATCACTACGCCGATTGAGGGTGATGACATAGTTAATGCCAATGAAGATGACAGTGTATTGATTGTCGGCTCTGGGGCAGAAGCCAATGCCAGCGTGAGCGTCACTATCAGCGATGGCGCGAATAACCAATCTCGCAGTGTGACGGCTGATGGCTCTGGTGCATGGACTATCAGTGGTAACGACTTTGATGTGAGCAGCTTTAATAATGGCACGCTCACCGTCAGCGCTACTCAAAGTGATGCGGCGGGTAACACGTCAAGTGCAGCCAGTACTTCGGTGGTTTTAGATAACGCTGCACCAAGTGCTGTAACTATCACTACGCCGATTGAGGGTGATGGCCGCGTTAATGCCAATGAAGATGACAGTGTATTGATCACGGGCTCTGGGGCTGAAGCCAATGCCAGCGTGAGTGTGACTATCAGCGATGGCGCAAATAGTTTATCGCGCAGTGTGACGGCTGATGGCTCTGGTGCATGGACTATCAGTGGTAATGAGTTTGATGTGAGCAGCTTTAATAACGGCACGCTCACCGTCAGCGCCACACAATCTGATACCGCGGGTAATATTTCAAGTGCAGCCAGTACTTCGATGATTTTAGATAACGCTGCACCAAGTGCTGTAACTATCACTACACCGATTGAGGGTGATGACATAGTTAATGCCAATGAAGATGACAGTGTATTGATCACTGGCTCTGGGGCAGAAGCAGGTGCGACTGTGAATGTAAATGTTGCAGGGGTCAGCCGTACAATAACTGCAGATGGCAGTGGTAATTGGTCTCTTAGCGGCAGTGAATTAGACATTAGCGCGTTAAATAACGGTATTTTAACGGTATCTGCAACACAAACGGACAGCGCTGGTAATACTTCACCGGCTGCAACCACTAGTATTACATTAGACAATATAGCGCCTACAGGGCATGCTGCGAGTGTTGATCAGAGTGTAATAAATGCCAGTAATGAATCTGCAATGAGTGCTTCTTTGTCTGGTTTGGAAGGAGCTGGCACACTTAGTTATCAAGTAAGTGACGGCAGTAATTCAGTCAGTGGTACGGCAACTATCAGCGCAGCAACGCTGCAAATCACAGGTATTAATGTGACCTCATTGGCTGAGGGAACGTTAACCTTCTCAGCAATAGCTACAGACACCGCAGGCAATGCAAGCTCAGCTGTGACTGCAACAGTAACCAAGCAATATAATGTAGCGCCAGTATTAAGTGGAACTCCCAATACAACAACAGCAGAAGATGCAGCTTATAGCTTTATACCGACACTGACCGATAGTGATGAAGGCGATACTCACACCTTTACTATCATTAACAAACCAAGTTGGGCGAGTTTTAATACCAGCACGGGTGAGTTATCGGGCACACCGGATAACAGTGATGTAGGCAGCTACGCTAATATCACTATTGGTGTTAGCGATGGTACGGCCAGTGCCAGTTTAGCCCCGTTCACGTTAGAGGTAACCAACACTAACGATGCACCTGTTGGACAGAACTTTAGCTTTAACCTTGATGAAGGCGCAGCACTCACGGTGGCGCTCGCTAATGGTTTATTGAGTAATGCGAGCGATGATGACACTGGCGATACACTGACAGCGGTTGGGGTGAGCCAACCGCAATTTGGTAGCTTAACGCTAAGCGGTGACGGCAGCTTTAGTTATCAACATGATGGCAGTGAAAACCATAGCGACAGCTTTACCTTCCAAGTACGTGACAGCGATGGGGCACTCTCGGCGGTGCAGACAGTGACACTGACGATAGCAGCCGTGGCGGATGCGCCTGTTGCTGTTAATGACAATGCAACGACGACAGAAGACACCGCGATTAACTTTAGTTTAGTGGCCAATGACACCGATGCTGAAGATGATTTAGTGGCGGCCTCAGCGGCGATTGTATTACCTGCAAGCAAAGGCTCGGTGAGTATCACCAATGGCATTGCCACGTATACACCGAACGCCAATGAAACCGGCACTGACACCTTTACCTACACCGTTAAAGATGCGGCGCTGAATACCTCGGCTGCGGCCACAGTGACAGTGACCATTACCCCAGTGAATGATATTCCTGAGGTACAAAATGTTAATCTTAGTATTGATGAAGACACGGCCTCTGCGGCCACCGATGTACGCAGCTTAGCCAGTGATGTGGAAGACGCCACCCCCACAGGGGATATCACCCTTGTTAGCAGCCCAACGTCAGGGCAAGTGGTATTAGACCAAGCAGCGGGCAGCTTTGTGTATACCCCAAATGCGAATGTGACAGGGCAAGACAGTTTTACCTATACAGTAACCGATAGTGAAGGTGGAGTATCATTACCAGGCACTGTTACGGTAAATATCGGTGCAGTGAATGACCGTCCTGTAGTCGTTAATGATGCAGTGACAACCGATGAAGACACGGCGACAACGTTAGCTATTTTAGCCAACGACTCAGATGTGGAAGACAGCGGCTTTAATGCGGCGAACGTCAGCTTAGAGAACAAAGGCACAGGCGCCGGCATGTACGACTTTGCGGACGTGAGTATTAATCTCGATGGCAGTTTAGCAATCACGCCTAAGCAAGATGTCAACGGCGAGTTTAGCTTTACCTACACACTCACCGACAGTGAGGGGTTAAGTTCCACTCCTGCGACCGTCACACTGACGATTAACGCTGTTAATGACGCCCCTGTTGCCATGGACAACACTGCGCAACTACAAGAAGAAGGCTCATTTGAGGTCAACGTACTGGGTAACGACAGCGATGTGGATACTGGCGACAGTTTAGATGCCAGCAGTGTGACGGTAGTCAGTGCCCCAAGCAACGGGCAGACTCAAGTAACAGCGAGCGGGGCAATTATTTACACCGCCAATGCTGATTACTTCGGCAGCGACAGCTTCACTTACACTGTTAAAGACAGTAACGGCGCAACCTCCAACGAGGCGAGCGTAACCATGACAGTGACCCCAGTGAATGATGCACCGGTGGCTGTTGCACAAACGCTGAGCCTTGATGAGGATAGCAGTTTACTTATCACCTTAGTGGCAAATGATATTGAAAATGACGACTTAACGTATCGTATTGACAATGATGTAGCACAAGGAACTTTAGTACAGCAAAGCAACGACAGCTGGTTATATACACCAAACGCTAATTATAACGGCAGTGACAGCTTTAGCTTTATTGCTAATGATGGCGAGTTAGACTCAGCACCCGTGAGCGTAAACTTGACCGTCAATGCCATCAATGATGCACCGGTTGCCATCAATGATACCGTGTCCGTTAGTGAAGACAGCGCAATAACTATCAACTTGGCAGGCAGCGACATAGAAGGGGATACTTTAAGCTATCAAATAAGCCGTCAGCCTCAAAACGGCAGCGTGACTTTGACGGGCTCACAAGTCGTGTATCAAGGGGATAGCCACTTCTTTGGTACAGATTCCTTTAGCTTTATTGTTAACGACGGCACGGTGGATTCAGCACCGGCAGACATTACAGTAAATGTTACTAGCGTAAACGATGTGCCAGTGATCAGCGGCGCACCGACTTTATCGGTCAGTGAGAAAACCGCCTATAGCTTCACCCCAACCGCCGTTGATACAGAAGGCGACAGCCTTACCTTCAGTATTACCAATAAGCCAAGTTGGTTGAGCTTTGACAGCACCAGTGGAACACTCAGTGGCACGGCCACGAACGCCGATGTGGGCGTACACAATAATATTGTGATCAGTGTCAGCGATGGTATGGATACCGTAAGCCTGCCAGCCTTTAACTTAACCGTGATCAACGTTAATGACGCACCAACGATTGGTGGTGTTCCTGCATTAAATGTTGATCAAGATGCACTGTATAGCTTTACCCCAATAGCGAATGACATTGATGGTGACAGCTTAACCTTTAGCATCAGCAATAAGCCGAGCTGGGCAAACTTTGATAGCAGTACAGGGCAGTTGTCAGGTACGCCAAGTAATGATGATGTAGGCGTAAATAATAACATTATCATTGCAGCATCAGATGGCGCGCTTACAACAGCATTGAGTAGCTTTAATCTTACCGTTAAGAACGTTAACGATGCACCCACAATCAGTGGTACACCCAGCAGCACGGTTAGCGAAGACAGCCCGTATCAATTTATCCCTAGCGTGAACGATATTGATGGCGACAGTTTAAGCTTTAACATTAGCAACAAACCAAGTTGGGCGAGTTTTAATACCAGCACGGGTGAGTTATCGGGCACACCGGATAACAGTGATGTAGGCAGTTACGCTAATATCACCATTGGTGTTAGCGATGGTACGGCCAGTGCCAGTTTAGCCCCGTTCACGTTAGAGGTAACCAACACTAACGATGCACCTGTTGGACAGAACTTTAGCTTTAACCTTGATGAAGGCGCAACGCTCATGGTGACGCTCGCTAATGGTTTATTGAGTAATGCGAGCGATGATGACACTGGCGATACACTGACAGCGGTTGGGGTGAGCCAACCGCAATTTGGTAGCTTAACGCTAAGCGGTGACGGCAGCTTTAGTTATCAACATGATGGCAGTGAAAACCATAGCGACAGCTTTACCTTCCAAGTACGTGACAGCGATGGGGCACTCTCGGCGGTGCAGACAGTGACACTGACGATAGCAGCCGTGGCGGATGCGCCTGTTGCTGTTAATGACAATGCAACGACGACAGAAGACACCGCGATTAACTTTAGTTTAGTGGCCAATGACACCGATGCTGAAGATGATTTAGTGGCGGCCTCAGCGGCGATTGTATTACCTGCAAGCAAAGGCTCGGTGAGTATCACCAATGGCATTGCCACGTATACACCGAACGCCAATGAAACTGGCACTGACACCTTTACCTACAGCGTGAAAGATGCGGCGCTGAATACCTCGGCTGCGGCCACAGTGACAGTGACCATTACCCCAGTGAATGATATTCCTGAGGTACAAAATGTTAATCTTAGTATTGATGAAGACACGGCCTCTGCGGCCACCGATGTACGTAGCTTAGCCAGTGATGTGGAAGACGCCACCCCCACAGGGGATATCACCCTTGTTAGCAGCCCAACGTCAGGGCAAGTGGTATTAGACCAAGCAGCGGGCACCTTTGTGTATACCCCAAATGCGAATGTGACAGGGCAAGACAGTTTTACCTATACAGTAACCGATAGTGAAGGTGGAGTATCATTACCAGGCACTGTTACGGTAAATATCGGTGCAGTGAATGACCGTCCTGTAGTCGTTAATGATGCAGTGACAACCGATGAAGACACCGCAGTGAGCTTGGCTATTTTAGCCAACGACTCAGATGTGGAAGACAGCGGCTTTAATGCGGCGAACGTCAGTTTAGAGAACAAAGGCACAGGCGCCGGCATGTACGACTTTGCGGACGTGAGTGTTAATCTCGATGGCAGTTTAGCAATCACGCCTAAGCAAGATGTCAACGGCGAGTTTAGCTTTACCTACACACTCACCGACAGTGAGGGGTTAAGTTCCACTCCTGCGACCGTCACACTGACGATTAACGCTGTTAATGACGCCCCCGTTGCCATGGACAACACTGCGCAACTACAAGAAGAAGGCTCATTTGAGGTCAACGTACTGGGTAACGACAGCGATGTGGATACTGGCGACAGTTTAGATGCCAGCAGTGTGACGGTAGTCAGTGCCCCAAGCAACGGGCAGACTCAAGTAACAGCGAGCGGGGCAATTATTTACACCGCCAATGCTGATTACTTCGGCAGCGACAGCTTCACTTACACTGTTAAAGACAGTAACGGCGCAACCTCCAACGAGGCGAGCGTAACCATGACAGTGACCCCAGTGAATGATGCACCGGTGGCTGTTGCACAAACGCTGAGCCTTGATGAGGATAGCAGTTTACTTATCACCTTAGTGGCAAATGATATTGAAAATGACGACTTAACGTATCGTATTGACAATGATGTAGCACAAGGAACTTTAGTACAGCAAAGCAACGACAGCTGGTTATATACACCAAACGCTAATTATAACGGCAGTGACAGCTTTAGCTTTATTGCTAATGATGGCGAGTTAGACTCAGCACCCGTGAGCGTAAACTTGACCGTCAATGCCATCAATGATGCACCGGTTGCCATCAATGATACCGTGTCCGTTAGTGAAGACAGCGCAATAACTATCAACTTGGCAGGCAGCGACATAGAAGGGGATACTTTAAGCTATCAAATAAGCCGTCAGCCTCAAAACGGCAGCGTGACTTTGACGGGCTCACAAGTCGTGTATCAAGGGGATAGCCACTTCTTTGGTACAGATTCCTTTAGCTTTATTGTTAACGACGGCACGGTGGATTCAGCACCGGCAGACATTACAGTAAATGTTACTAGCGTAAACGATGTGCCAGTGATCAGCGGCGCACCGACTTTATCGGTCAGTGAGAAAACCGCCTATAGCTTCACCCCAACCGCCGTTGATACAGAAGGCGACAGCCTTACCTTCAGTATTACCAATAAGCCAAGTTGGTTGAGCTTTGACAGCACCAGAGGAACACTCAGTGGCACGGCCACGAACCGCCGATGTGGGCGTACACAATAATATTGTGATCAGTGTCAGCGATGGTATGGATACCGTAAGCCTGCCAGCCTTTAACTTAACCGTGATCAACGTTAATGACGCACCAACGATTGGTGGTGTTCCTGCATTAAATGTTGATCAAGATGCACTGTATAGCTTTACCCCAATAGCGAATGACATTGATGGTGACAGCTTAACCTTTAGCATCAGCAATAAGCCGAGCTGGGCAAACTTTGATAGCAGTACAGGGCAGTTGTCAGGTACGCCAAGTAATGATGATGTAGGCGTAAATAATAACATTATCATTGCAGCATCAGATGGCGCGCTTACAACAGCATTGAGTAGCTTTAATCTTACCGTTAAGAACGTTAACGATGCACCCACAATCAGTGGTACACCCAGCAGCACGGTTAGCGAAGACAGCCCGTATCAATTTATCCCTAGCGTGAACGATATTGATGGCGACAGTTTAAGCTTTAACATTAGCAACAAACCAAGTTGGGCGAGTTTTAATACCAGCACGGGTGAGTTATCGGGCACACCGGATAACAGTGATGTAGGCAGCTACGCTAATATCACTATTGGTGTTAGCGATGGTACGGCCAGTGCCAGTTTAGCCCCGTTCACGTTAGAGGTAACCAACACTAACGATGCGCCTGTTGGGCAGAACTTTAGCTTTAACCTTGATGAAGGCGCAGCACTCACGGTGGCGCTCGCTAATGGTTTATTGAGTAATGCGAGCGATGATGACACTGGCGATACACTGACAGCGGTTGGGGTGAGCCAACCGCAATTTGGTAGCTTAACGCTAAGCGGTGACGGCAGCTTTAGTTATCAACATGATGGCAGTGAAAACCATAGCGACAGCTTTACCTTCCAAGTACGTGACAGCGATGGGGCACTCTCGGCGGTGCAGACAGTGACACTGACGATAGCAGCCGTGGCGGATGCGCCTGTTGCTGTTAATGACAATGCAACGACGACAGAAGACACCGCGATTAACTTTAGTTTAGTGGCCAATGACACCGATGCTGAAGATGATTTAGTGGCGGCCTCAGCGGCGATTGTATTACCTGCAAGCAAAGGCTCGGTGAGTATCACCAATGGCATTGCCACGTATACACCGAACGCCAATGAAACCGGCACTGACACCTTTACCTACACCGTTAAAGATGCGGCGCTGAATACCTCGGCTGCGGCCACAGTGACAGTGACCATTACCCCAGTGAATGATATTCCTGAGGTACAAAATGTTAATCTTAGTATTGATGAAGACACGGCCTCTGCGGCCACCGATGTACGCAGCTTAGCCAGTGATGTGGAAGACGCCACCCCCACAGGGGATATCACCCTTGTTAGCAGCCCAACGTCAGGGCAAGTGGTATTAGACCAAGCAGCGGGCAGCTTTGTGTATACCCCAAATGCGAATGTGACAGGGCAAGACAGTTTTACCTATACAGTAACCGATAGTGAAGGTGGAGTATCATTACCAGGCACTGTTACGGTAAATATCGGTGCAGTGAATGACCGTCCTGTAGTCGTTAATGATGCAGTGACAACCGATGAAGACACGGCGACAACGTTAGCTATTTTAGCCAACGACTCAGATGTGGAAGACAGCGGCTTTAATGCGGCGAACGTCAGTTTAGAGAACAAAGGCACAGGCGCCGGCATGTACGACTTTGCGGACGTGAGTGTTAATCTCGATGGCAGTTTAGCAATCACGCCTAAGCAAGATGTCAACGGCGAGTTTAGCTTTACCTACACACTCACCGACAGTGAGGGGTTAAGTTCCACTCCTGCGACCGTCACACTGACGATTAACGCTGTTAATGACGCCCCCGTTGCCATGGACAACACTGCGCAACTACAAGAAGAAGGCTCATTTGAGGTCAACGTACTGGGTAACGACAGCGATGTGGATACTGGCGACAGTTTAGATGCCAGCAGTGTGACGGTAGTCAGTGCCCCAAGCAACGGGCAGACTCAAGTAACAGCGAGCGGGGCAATTATTTACACCGCCAATGCTGATTACTTCGGCAGCGACAGCTTCACTTACACTGTTAAAGACAGTAACGGCGCAACCTCCAACGAGGCTACTGTGACCATGACGGTCAACCCGGTCAATGACGCACCAATAGGTATTGCACAGGAACTTGTCCTAGCAGAAGATGAAGTGTTATTGATCACTTTAGTAGGCTCTGATATAGAGAACGATGATCTAAGCTATCGTATTGATGAAGGTGCATTACATGGCTCGCTCGTGCAGCAAAGTAATGACAGTTGGTTATATACGCCAAACGCTAATTATAACGGCAGTGATGGCCTTAGCTTTGTTGTTAATGATGGACAACTAGATTCTACAAGCACAGCTATTTCGTTAGTTATTACTGCAGTAAATGATGCACCAATGGTAAGGGCACTCAGTGCTAATGTTGACGAAGATACAGGGGTCGTTATTAACTTACTCGGTAGTGATATTGAAGGAGATAGCTTAACGTATTCAATCGTTGATCAGCCAGCGCACGGTACTGCGACTATCTCTGGCGAGCAAGTAACTTATCAAGGTAATACAAACTACTTTGGAGCAGACCAATTTACTTACATCGCGAATGATGGATTACTTGATTCAGCACCGAACACAGTGTCAGTAACTATTAATAGTATTAACGATTTGCCGGTGATTAGTGGAATACCAAGCTTAGAGGTTAATGAAAATGACTTGTATAGCTTTGTACCAACAGCAACAGACAACGATGGTGATAGCTTAAGTTTCAGTATTGCAAATAAACCAAGTTGGCTTAATTTTGATACCATTACAGGGGAGCTATCAGGCAGACCAAATAACGCTGATGTAGGAAGTTACGCTGATATTACGGTGCGTGTATCTGATGGGGTTGCAAGTCAAAGTTTAACCCCATTTACACTGACAGTAGTGAATGTTAACGATGCACCAACAATCAGCGGTTCACCTGCAACATCAATTGCGCAAGATACAGGCTACTCATTTACCCCAATTGTGTCGGATATTGATAATACTAGTCTATCATTCACGATTGCGAACAAGCCGAGTTGGGCAACGTTTGATAACACAAGTGGTACATTAAGTGGTGTACCAACACGAGACGACGTTGGCTTATATAGTAATATTTTGATCACTGTAAGCGATGGGCAGTTAAGCAGTACGCTTAACCCATTCAGCATTGATGTAACGTATGTGAACGCGCCGCCTATTGCTAATGATATGCAGCTTAATATTGAAGAAGATACTGCTATTAGTGTTAGCGCGCTAATTAGTGATAGTGATGAAGATAGTTTAGCTATACAGCTAGTCACTGAGCCACAATTTGGTAGTTTAGCAGTACAAGGCCGAGTATTTAGTTATCAACCTGAGGCGAATTATCATGGCCGTGACAGCTTTAGTTACTCAGTATTCGACGGTAAAGATAACTCGCAAATTGCAACTGTAGCAATAAACGTTTCACCAGTAAATGATGAGCCGGTGGCTTTGGCAGATACATTTAACCTAACGCCTACACAAAGTGGTCAATATACCTTAGATGTTCTTGCTAATGACACCGATGTTGACGGTGATCCGCTCAGTATTATTGGTGCCAAAGCGAGTGTGGGTACAGTCTTGGTTGTTGATAATCAATTACTATTTGAGTTGGTTGCAAGCACACAGAGCAGTATTAATATTGAATATATGGTTGCTGATCCGCACAATGCTAATAGCAGTGCAATTGCTACGCTTAGCTTTAATGAAAATATGGACGGAGGACCAACAATAACTGCACCAGCAGATGTTAGCATAAATGCAACTGGCTTATTTACACGGGTTAAATTGGGCACTGCAACGGCCTTTGATGATCAAGGAAACCCGCTAGCGGTTAGTACTGTAGAGCCAAGTATGTTGTTTGCTCCAGGCACACATCAAGTATATTGGCAAACAACAGATAGTGCTGGCAACATGGCCTTGGCTGAACAGCAAGTACTCGTTCACCCACAAGTATCCCTTGAGCAGGGGATGGAGGTAGCTGAACAACAAAGTTATACCACCTACGTTTACTTAAATGGTGAAGCACCGAGCTATCCAATAACGATACCGTATAGTATCTCAGGAACAGCAACTGAGGACGACCATGATTTAACTTCTGGTGAAGTTGTGATAGAGCAAGGTTTGGTTGGCGAAATTAACTTTAACGTGTTCGCTGATAGTGACGTTGAAGCTGATGAGGTTGTGACGATTACGCTAGATGAAAGTCTGAACACTGGAGTGAATGCTTCGAGTACGATAACAATTACTGAGCAAAATATTGCACCAACGTTATCAACGACTATTGAGCAAAATAACCAAACTCGACCATTTGTATTAGCCAATGACGATTTGGTTACAGTTCGGGCGTTCGCTGCAGATAACAATCCAACGGATACTATTTCAATAAGCTGGCAAGTAGACGATGAACGAATTATCAACTTAGCAGAACACCCTGATACATTCGTGTTTTCAACAGCTGATCTGACAGAAGGTATTTATGGCATTGCGGTCACTGCTACTGATAATGCGCAACAGAGTTTATCAAGTACAGTAACTCGTTATGTTGAGGTGGTTGCACAATTACCTGAGTTAACAAATACCGATACAGATGAGGATTTACTCCCAGATGATTTAGAAGGTTATCAAGATGGTGACAATGATGGCATCGCCGATTACTTAGACCCGATCAATGTTTGCAATGTCATGCCAGAGCAAGTCATGCAGACAACGCAATTTTTAGTCGAGGGAGATATTGGTGGTTGCTTAAGAAAAGCTTATTCAGGCTTAGCAAGTAGTAGTGGTGCGCTACAGTTTATGTCATCAGAATTGCCAGCAGATGAGGGAATGAACAACATAGGCGGTTATTTTGGCTTTATTGTTACAGATATTGAACCTGTAGGTTCGCGCTATAACATTGTATTACCACAACGCATGCCAATTCCAGCTAACGCTGTTTACCGTAAACTCATGAACAATGAATGGAGAGACTTTGACACGACTGAAGGAGACCAAGTTTATTCTACTCAAGGCGAACAAGGTTATTGTCCATCACCATCAAACGAGCTGTGGCAAGAGGGCCTTAAAGAAGGTGATTGGTGTGTGCGTCTGCGCATAGCCGATGGCGGCCTCAATGATGCAGATGCGTTAGTAAACGGCCAAATTGTGGATCCAGGGGGTGTTGCTGTTATGAAAACAGATAACAACAATCCCGTTACTCAGTCTGACCAAGCAATCATCGCAGTAGGTAGTACGATAATACTTGATGTACTCAATAATGACAGTGATGAAGATGCAAACGCATTGACATTAACTGGTGCAAATGTTGATTTTGGCGAAGTCACAATTATTGATAATCAACTTAGTTATACGCCGTTCACTAACTTTATCGGTACGGCCACTATTCGTTACAGTGTGTCAGATGGGCAAGGTGGAACTGCATATGATATTGCAACAGTGGATATTGTTGTTAATAGTGCGCCAACTACAGCAGCTGACAGTGCATCGACCAATGATCGCACCCAAATTGTGATTGATGTGCTTAGTAATGATAGCGATGCCGATGGCGATGCACTAACTATAACCAGTGCCATAGCTACTCAAGGGGAAGTAACTATTAATTCAGACGGTACATTGAGTTATCAACCAAAACAGGGATTTGAAGGTGTAGACTTAATTGAATACACCGTAATAGATAGCAAAGGCGCAAGTAGCCAGGGCGAGGTAAAAGTGACTGTAAAAGCTTATACAACCACAGCAGTGGATAATAGTTCATCAGGAAGCATGGGGGGAATGTTAGTGATAATGCTGGTTGGCGTGGTGCTAATTCGTCGTACAACCAAAGTGACACCTTGGGCTTTACTTGCAACCGTATCTATTGCGAGCCAGCCCGCGGTAGCAGGTACATGGTCACTTGATGGGCAGATTGGTTATGCTGCAGTGGCCGGGACTCCATCAGTAATGAGTGAGTCGGTTTTCGCGAATACAGCTTATGACGACACAGATGTTAGTTGGTCTATCGCAGGTAATTACACATTGTCGTCTAATTGGCAATTTGGCCTGCGCTATATTAACTTAGGTGAAGGAAATACGACCTTTGTTGGCAATACACTTGATCCAACCAATACTCACCAGCGTTTATCTAACAAGGTGCCAGTTTTGGGCCAAGGGCCTGCACTACAAACCGCCTATGTTTTTCCTTTATTTGGCCAAATAAAAAGTAAGCTGTTTATAGGCGCTTTTTACTATCATTATTCAATTGAGAGTCTTAATAATTGGGGGCAAAAAATTGAGTATAATGAGTCAAATACGCGCGCTTATTTTGGTGGGCAATTGGCTTATCCTATATTAAAAAATACAGATATTTCGCTTAACTTTAGCCATTACACATTAAACGAAAACGATGTCAATGAGTGGGCTTTGGGATTTGAATATCAATTTTAACAATTTAGTTGGCCAGCCTAACAGGCTGGCCGCTAACGTTTAATATTTAAATAACCCTAATTTTTGTACAATGCCTTTTTCAAGATCATTTAGTTGCTTTATGGTCTCGTCAAGATGTTCGGCTTCTTGTGCTAATGATTTTGCACCGTGGTTAATTTGTTCCATCGTGGTTAAAATTCCTTGTGTGGTCAAGGTTTGTTGTTCTGAGCTTGCAGCAATACGCTCATTCATGAGGTTTATTTCGTCGACTTGTTCTGCAATATTATGAAACACATGTTGGCTTTGTTCATTAGCATTGATCACTTGGCTACTAACGTGTTTGCTTTTTTGTGAGGCGGCTACACATTCACTGGCGTTTGTTTGCAGTGCATCAATAATACTCTCAATTTCAGAGGTTGAATGATAAGTTTTACTCGCCAGTGCACGTACTTCATCAGCAACCACGGCAAAGCCTCGACCTGACTCACCTGCTCTTGCAGCCTCGATAGCGGCATTGAGGGCAAGTAAATTGGTCTGCTCGGCAATACTTTTTATTACATCGAGTACTTGGCTTATTTCACTGCTGCGACTGTCGAGTTGCTCCACCACGCTTGAAGTATGATCGAGTTGATTTTCAAGATCATGGATTAAGGTACTGTTATTACTCATGCTTAATTGGCCATCTTGACACAAGTTTTGCACTTTTGTAGTTTGATCTGCGGTTTGAGTTGCGCCAAATGCAATTTCTTTTGTGGCTTCACTGAGTTGACTCAAGGATGATGTTGCAGCATCAGTAAGTGCATATTCTTGCTCAGCTTCGTATTTAGATCTCATAGTGGCTTCGTTCACAGCGCCCGCGATGATTTCTAATTCAGTGGCCGTTGTACCAAGACTGGCAATAATTTGTTGGACTTCGTTAATAAAGCGATTAAACCCTGCTACTAAATAACCAATTTCATCACTCGATTGATAGTTAATCCGTTGGGTTAAATCGCCACCGCCGCGTACCAGCTCATCAACAAGTTGGTTCACACCAACAATAGGTTTAATTATGATAAAGCGACACACGTAAATGATTGTTACACCGAGCAGTAAAAACGAAATAGCCAAAGTGATCACCATAGTTTTAACCGCTTTGAATATACCTTGATTGAGTGCATCTTGGCTGTATTTTATATTTATAGTGCCGATAGCTTGATCTGAAACAGACAAGGGTAACTGATGAGCGATTACGTTTTTTGTATTACTTTGTTGGCCTACGTTGCCTAAACGTTTATTACGATGATCAACTACTTCGATATGCTGAATATTGTGGTTTTTAGCAAAAGCATTAATTATTTGTGCAATCAGTGGCTTATCGTATGAAAAAACAGGCTCAGCCAAAATGACGGTTAATTGTTGATCCAGTGCCGTGATATTTTCTTGCCACTGCTGCGTTTCACTATTTTTTAATAAGTAATAGTTAACGCTAACCACAAAGCCAAATATGATAACGAGACAAATGCTCAGTGCGATAGTTATTTTGTATTGTAATGACTTCATTGTGTTGTTGTACTCTCATTAAGTGGGTCGAACCAAAGCTCTGAGCGAGATAAAGGGGTCATTGAACTTAAATCTGGGTTGCTAAGAGGGATAATAATACGTTGTTTTAAAAGTGCTTTTTGCAATACCATTTGTACTTGGCTGTCGCTAAAAAACATGCTGTTAAAGCTGCCATCTTTGACCATATCATTCAATGATTGCGTCAGCTTTTGTGCTAGTTGCGTGTTTTCTTTGGCAACAAAAAAATACAGCGGTGCGGTGTATTTTAATAGTACATATGGATCTACCGTTAGATTTAGATCTCGGTGATTGACTATTTCATCCCAAGGCTCATTTACACCACGAGGGAAGTAATCGAAACGGCCACCTTCAAGCATAGGGAACAGATTTGGGTACTTTAGTGTGGTGACTACATTCAAGCCGTTTTCTTTTAAAATGGTTGTATCAGGCCATGTTTTACCTTGACCAGCACGAAACTTTTTTAAGTCAGCAATATTATTGACATGCTTAAACAACTCAGCATTTTGTTGGGTTACGATTGCTAAGCGCATCCCTAACAAACCTCTAAACAGCGGAATGTATATCGCTTGGTAGTTTTGCTCAAGGGACTGTGATGTCATGCTCCACATTACATCAAGCTGGCCTATCTTTACATCGTTTAAAATGCGCGCATTTGAAATGTCTTTATCACTTTCATATGGATGACTGTAATCTAAGTTGGCATTGTTTAAAGCTGCAATGAGTAGCTTGTGGGGGAGGGATGTATCCTTTGAGTAACTTTGTAATTTAATAGGCTCGCCATAGCTAAAAAAGCTAATCAAGAGCACTAGAGTTAAAGGTAAATAGCGCATAAAAAACCGCATTGTTATAATTGTGTTAATTACAAACTACGGTTGTTTTAAAGTCAGCTCAACCTTTTGTTATATGCATACGTATTCACAGTGATTTAGGACAACTAGCGATTACTTTGCAAGCATTATTGCGATCTCGGTTTTATAGTCATTTGTGTATAGGCTGATGCGGATATTTTCATTTCCTACCGCGTAAAATAGTGTCATACGTGAGTTATCACCGCGGGTTAATTGTGGTTTACCTAGTTCTGAAATATAAAATGCAGCAATATCAGCTACAGATTGCGCAGAATAACCGGTTTGTACAAGCGGGTACTCATCAGTAACTTGTAGCGTAGGCTTAAAGTCATCGGGCAGAGGTACTGCGTCTAAATCAGCTACGCTGGTAAATGCAGTAAACACAAATGCGACGAGCATGGTCGTTATTATTTTGTTCACACTCTTTCCTTTTAAAGCTAAATGTTAGTTTTGATTAAATTTTATTACGGATTAAATCACGCACTATAAAGCGTGCAGGATGAATAGCTTGGCTAACCCGCTCACTGAGCGGGCTTGGCTCGTTATTCAAATTTGCAATTAAATGCTCAGCAGCCAAGGGGGCGCTGCAAAACCCTCGTGCGCCAAACCCTGTTAGTATGTGCAAGCCTTGTTGGGGCTTTTGCAGAGGCAGATACTGGTAGCGTTTACCTAAGCGTAGATTGGCAAATGCACTCACGTAATCTGTTTGCTCTACCCACTCACCGGCCATTGGTAGGTGATCAATAAAACTGCATCTTACAGCAGCCTTAGCTGAATCGATAGCACCTAAGCTGGTTGCAAAATCACATTGCCCATAAAAATTAAGCAGTTGCTCACGATTTGTAATGTTGTCCTGCTCGGTAACTTCGCGACTTTTTGAGTTTTTTTCAAAAGTGGCACCCATACAATGTTTACCTTGATAGGCAGGGGTAAAATACCCTTTATGACACAGTACTGTTTTAAGTTTTTTAGACGCCTCGCTCGCTTGTACATGGGATACCTGACCTCGCACACCTACAATGGGCAGTGCTTTCGTTTGTGTAAAACGGTCACTGTGCTCGCCAGCGCAAATAATAACATCACTAAATGGGCCGAATTGTTTATGCTCACTTTTGAGTATCCAACCATTGGCTGTTTTTTCAAGTGTATCAATGTCACAGTTAAAGTGACTTTGTATGTCTGACAGCGCACATGCTTGCTCAAAAAGAGCACTAACTAGTTGCGGCGGATTAACCCAACCAGCTAAGGGAAAATACACTCCAGCGTAACCAGACTCAATCCCCGCTATTTCATTTGCCTGCTCTGGGGTAACACTGTGCATTAACGCATTTGGCCAAAGTTGTTTGGTTTCAATATTTTGATGGCGCTCTGCTAAAGGTTGCTTAACAGCGTGTTGCAGCACTCCACACCATTGATGGTCATAGCTAAAGCCATTAGTAGTTAATTGCTGATACAAACGTTTTGCATATAAAAAGCTATGGGCAAAAAATTCGCTGTGAGGTGAGTTTTTTGCCTGAAGGTGAGGATAAACAGCACCTTGCACATTATGAGAGGCACCCATCGCAAGTTGACTGTCTTGGCAAAATAGCTGGCTATGAATACCGCGTTTGGCCAAGCTATAAAGCACTGCACTGCTGGCAATGCCACCGCCTATCACCGCAACATTGTTTAATTCACTTGCTTGGTTAGCAAAGTAGGGCGGGGCGGAATGCGCGGCATTTGCTTGTACTAACTTGCCCGTTAGCATTTCTCGTTTGCGGCCAAAGCCTTTGGCTTTTTGTATTTCAAAGCCTGCTGCTATTAATCCTCTTCGTACAAAACCTGCTGCCGTAAAGGTAGCTAATGTTGCACTGTTACGAGAGATATCAATCATCAAATTAAATAAACTTTGCTGCCACATTTCGGGATTTTTGCTGGGGCGAAACCGTCTAGATACCATGCATCGATAACTCCCGATGGTGAATAACTCATGTTGTTAATTGCGTCTTGCACATCACCAAAATGTAAGTCGAGCACTATTTGGCCGTTTTCAAACTCAAGACGGTGGCAGCCAGCTAAGTTTATCGGGTGGTTCGCAACAAGTTGTTCACTCAATGATGCCAATTCGGGCCAAGCTTGTAATGCTTTTGCCAAATCGTTTTTTTTCATTGGGTATTTTTCAAAAGAAATAAAATGTAAGCGGTTAACGTTTTGTTGCTTTTGAACTTTATTCTCGTCATGCTGCCTATTAGCTAAGTGATTTTTAAATTGCAGCCACGAATTAAGAAAGTTAAGTCCAGTACCAAAGCCTGTTTCGCCAATAACAAAATGTGCTTGGTCATGATTTTGTAATCGTCTGGGAATATCATTTTGTTGATAGAATACGTAATTGGACTCTGCTAGACCGTCGTCGTTAGAGAAATACACGTCGTCGAAGTTATCTGCAACGGGAGTGCCTAGGTGATTAAAGTGAATATCAGCGTTTTTGATCATGGCATGCAATTAATTAAAGAGTACTTTTTTTTCATTATTTTACGTGTTTTCTTTGAAATAGTCTGGCGTTATTTATAAGCTATACGTTCAGAGTACATGTGTACGCTAGAAAGCTGACCACTTAGTTATAAAATTCAGCGTAAAATAGATCACAATTTAGTATCAAGCTAAGGTAATTACCCATGAGAAGAGCCGTTATTACGGGCATCGGTGTTGTATCAAGCATCGGCAACAACAAAGAAGAAGTTTTAGAATCGTTAAAAACAGGTAAAAGCGGCATTGCTTTTAACCAAGAATTTGCCGATTACAAGTTACGAAGTAACGTATCGGGTCAAATTGATATTGACGTAAAAGAGTTTGTTGACCGTAAAGCAATGCGCTTTATGGGTGATGCAGCTGCCTATTCTTACATTTCAATGCAACAAGCGATTGAAGATGCTGGCTTAAATGAAGAACAAGTTTCAAATGAACGCACAGGACTATTAGTTGGCTCAGGTGGCGGTTCATCAAAATGGCAAGTTGAAGCCGCAGACATTTTACGTGAAAAAGGCGTAAAACGTGTAGGCCCTTATATGGTACCACGTACTATGGCGAGCACCACATCAGCGTGTTTGGCAACACCATTTAAAATCAAAGGTGTGAACTATTCAATTAGTTCTGCGTGTGCAACATCGGCGCATTGTATTGGTCATGCTGTTGAGCAAATCCAACTTGGCAAACAAGATGTAATTTTTGCCGGTGGTGGTGAAGAGTTGCACTGGACCCTTGCGATGGAATTTGACGCAATGGGCGCGCTTTCTACAAAATACAACGAAACACCAGAGCAAGCATCACGTACATATGATGCAAACCGCGATGGTTTTGTTATTTCTGGCGGCGGCGGTATCGTTGTTGTTGAAGAACTTGAGCATGCCCTTGCTCGTGGTGCGCACATTTATGCTGAAATTACTGGCTATGGCGCAACATCTGACGGCTACGACATGGTCGCACCATCAGGTGAAGGTGCAGTACGTTGTATGCGCCAAGCGATGCAAGACCTTGATGGTGGCATCGACTATTTGAATACCCATGGTACATCGACACCTGTGGGTGATGTTAAAGAGCTTGGTGCAATTCAAGAAGTATTTGGTGGTAATTCACCGATGATCAGTGCAACCAAAGCAATGACAGGGCATGCACTTGGTGCAGCAGGTGTGCATGAAGCTATTTTCTCATTACTAATGCTTGAGCATGGCTTTGTTGCTCCATCAATCAATATTGATGAATTAGACGAGCAAGCAGCAGGCTTAAATATTGTGACTGAACGCAAAGACGTTGAGTTAAACACTGTTATGTCTAATAGCTTTGGTTTTGGTGGCACTAATGCCACACTTGTTATGAGCAAATATAAAGGCTAATTAAAAGCTTGAAAATATAAAAGCCGAGCAAAAATGCTCGGCTTTTTCGTTTGTGCTAGTAGGGGGTTGTTAGTTACAATACCGCTCCTTTGAGTAAACGAGTCCGTTAATGAAGATACTTGCAGATCAAAATATGCCCTTAGTTGAACAATACTTCGCAGATTTAGGGCGAGTGGAGCGTTTTGATGGCCGTGCATTGCAAAGCGATCAATTAGTGGATGCCGATGTGTTACTTACCCGCTCAGTTACGCAAGTAAACGAGGCGCTTTTAAGCAAAGCAAATAAGCTTAAATTTGTCGGGACTGCTACCATCGGGGTGGATCATATTGACACTGATTTACTCACTCAACGAGGAATAGCCTTCACCAGTGCACCGGGTTGTAATGCCGTTGCGGTTGCAGAGTATGTGATGAGCAGCCTGTTCGCGCTAGCACAAGAAAATGCCAGCAGTATTGAAGGCAAGACTATTGGTATTGTGGGAGTTGGCAGTATTGGTAGTTGCCTACGAGAGAAACTTTCGGCTTTAGATGTAAACGTACTTGTTTGCGACCCGCCTAAGCATGAAGCAGGTTTACTGGCAGAGCATTGCGATCTGGACACACTCCTTACACAATCTGATATTGTGACTTTTCATGTACCTTTAGTAAAAACAGGTAAACACAGTACCTTACACTTAATGAACAAAGCACGATTAGCTGCTTTAAAAAATGGTGTGACTTTGATCAATGCCAGTCGTGGAGATGTCATTGACAACCACGCTTTACTTGAACTAATGCAAGGTGGCGCTGCACTCGATTTAGTGTTAGATGTGTGGGAAAACGAACCCACTATTTTAACCGAGCTACTTGATTACGTGCGCTTTGCCAGTGTTCACATAGCAGGGCACACGTTAGAAGGTAAAGCGCGCGGTACACAAATGCTGTATCAAGCACTGTGTAATATAGAGGGGCTAAAAGCTGATAAGTCTTTGGCTGATTTTTTACCTAAGCCGAGTGTTACAGATGTTTCATTGCAAGACACATTTACTCTTGCAGATCTTGGTCAACTGATACACCTAGTTTATGACGTGCGCCGTGACGATGGTATTTTACGTCGTCATCTAGCGTTGCAAGGGTTTGATAGCTTAAGAAAAAACTACCCCATTAGACGAGAATTTAGCACCGTAAGTATAACAGGTGCTGGGGACTATGCGCCCATACTGCGGGAGCTCGGTTTTAACATTTTAAATAATGGCCACATTGGCGATTATTAATAGAGGAATAAACATGTCACAAAAATACAATGTTGCTGTACTCGGTGCTACTGGCCTAGTTGGTCGTCAAATCATCGAAACTTTAGAAGACCGTAAGTTTCCTGTTGATCAATTATTTTTATTAGCAAGTAGCCGCAGCGCTGGCGAAGATATTAAGTTTCGTGGCGAAAACATTGAAGTACAAGATGTTGAAGGGTTTGACTTTAGCCAAGCCCACATAGGTTTGTTTTCGGCTGGCGGCAGCGTGTCTGAAAAGTACGCACCAATTGCAGCAGATGCGGGTTGTGTTGTTATCGACAACACTTCTCACTTTAGAAATGACTTTGAAGTACCTTTAGTGGTGCCTGAAGTAAATGCAGCAAGTTTAGCTGATTTTAGAAACCGCAATATCATTGCGAATCCTAATTGTTCAACCATTCAAATGATGGTCGCTTTGAAGCCAATTTATGATGCGTATGGTATCGATCGTATCAATGTGTCAACTTATCAAGCTGTATCTGGTGCAGGTAAAGAAGCCGTTGATGAGCTTGCCAAACAAACCGCAAATTTAATGAATGCACGTCCAATGGAGAATGAAATATTCCCTAAGCAAATTGCATTCAATGTTATCCCGCAGATTGATACTTTTGAAGAAAATGGCTACACCCGCGAAGAGATGAAAATGGTAAATGAAACCCATAAAATTCTTGGCGATACTACAGTAGCCGTAAACCCAACCTGTGTGAGAGTGCCTGTATTTTTTGGTCACTCAGAAGCGATTAGCATTGAAACGCGCATGCCTTATGATTTTGAGCATGTTAAGCAACTACTAAATGATGCACCAGGGCTTGAGCTTATTGAAGATGAAGGGGATTATCCAACAGCTGTTTCTGATGCAAGTGGTAACGATACAGTTTATGTCGGGCGCTTGCGCCAAGATATTTCTCACCCACATGGACTTAATATGTGGGTTGTTAGTGACAATACTCGTAAGGGTGCAGCAACTAACAGCGTACAAATTGCTGAAGAGCTAGTAGAAAACTACCTTTAGTCACATCTTTTAAAGCGGCATATTTGCCGCTTTTTATTTTTAAACTGCCAAATAATTGCCGCAACGTAACTAAAAGCGTATAAACTTAACCGTAACAATAGCAAATTCTTTCTGCTGATGAAGTTTAAGCGATTATGTTTCAATACGTTGCAATAGATATTACAACCTAACTGGTTTATAGTTTGTAACTGGAATAAAGCTTGCAGGAAATTTTAATTAACTATTAGTTTATGTAATTTAGTTTATGTAAGTTATTTTAATTTATATAAGTTATTTCTGTATGAAATAACCAATGTTTAAGCGCTCATACTCGCTATATAGCAGCGCTGCGTTAACATTTAAACATTAAAGGATCAGCATGCGCGGTTTAGCAACACTTCTTTTATTAGCGTCTGCATTGGTGGTTACACCAGTTTTCGGCCAAGATGGTGCCCAGCTTAAGGGACCAAAAGGGGTCGATTATGGCGTCCAAGGGCGCTCAATCGGGCCAATCAAACCAACCGATACACTTTGGCGTATCGCAGCGAAGGTGCGCCAAGATAACTCTGTTAGCATTTACCAAGTCATGCAAGCCTTGTATGAGAAAAACCCTAATTCATTTTTAGATCAAAACTTAAATCATATGCGTGATGGCGCATACTTAAAAATCCCCACACTTGCTGAAATTCGCAGCGTAAACCCACAGCTAGCTAAACAACGTTCAGAGCAAGATGACGAACCTTTGGGAAAAGAAGAAAAATGGCACGCTAACAAAAAGTGAAATTTCAGCTTCACAAAAAAAAGTCACACAGGCTCGTAAAGTTGACGTAGACGAAGCCAAACAAGAACTAAAGCAAGAAATAAACACCATTAAAACAGAGCAAGGTACTCAGCTTGTTGAACTGCAAAACCAATTCAAGTCATCTGTAGAAAATGTTGAAGAAATATTAGTTGAAAATAATAAGCTTAAAGAGCAATTAACTGGAATTTCAAAAGAATTAGAAAATGTTCGCAACCAATTAGGACAAGACAGCGAAATACAACAGCAATTAAAAGAGCTCATTGCAAAACAAAATGAAATAATCGAGCAGCAAAAAGCAAAAAAGATTGAACAGGACAGTGAGTTTGACTTTGGCGCACTGTTAAATAATCCAATTGTCCTCATATTGCTTATGACAATTCCAGCTTTGTTAGTTATTTTCGCTGTGGTTATGTTTTTACGTAAGCGTAATAACAAAGAAGAGCCAAGTGACGTTGATGATGAATTTTTACCGCAAAGCCCAACTTATCCAGAAGAAGATGACCTTGACCTAGGGCCTTCATTAGATCCTATCATTCCTGATCCCGTTGATGACGAACTGAACGACATTGGTGTTCAACTTGATGACAGCCTAGAAACGGATATGTTGCCTGATGATGACGACATTATTTTTGATGATAACATTGACGATACATTTGAAGAGGGCGACAGCCTTCTCGATCAAGATGAGCTTGATGGGCTGCTTGGAGATGACATTGTTTTTGATGATGAAAAATCTGAAGGCCAAGATGATGACCTAGATATTTTCTTGCAGCAAGACTTTGATCAAAATGATGACGATAGTTTAGGGGATGATATTGACCTAGATGCGGATAAAAATGATGGTGATATTTTAAGTGCCAGTGATCTAGATGACTTATTTGCAAATGAAGAAGATGAGTCTGTGCAAACAAGCGAAAAGTCAGAGGATGCAGCACAGGAAAACACGGATGATGAACTAGCTGCGCTCAGCGAAGAGCTTGCAGATGAAGATGACGATTTTGATATCGACAGCCTCATTGATGAAGCGGCTGAGCCAGCACCAGAGCAGCCAGCTGAATTAGTTGAAGAAGACGATGAATTCGATTTAGATGATATCGACAGCCTTATTGATGAAGCAGCCGAGTCAGAGCCAGAACCAGAGCAGCCAGCTGAATTAGTTGAAGAAGACGATGAATTCGATTTAGATGATATCGACAGCCTCATTGATGAAGCGGCCGAGTCAGAGCCAGAACCAGAGCAGCCAGCCGAATTAGTTGAAGAAGACGATGAGTTTGATTTAGATGATATCGACAGCCTTATTGATGAAGCGGCCGAGTCTGAGCCAGCACCAGAGCAGCCAGCTGAATTAGTTGAAGAAGACGATGAGTTTGATTTAGATGATATCGACAGCCTTATTGATGAAGCAGCCGAGTCTGAGCCAGCACCAGAGCAGCCAGCTGAATTAGTTGAAGAAGACGATGAATTCGATTTAGATGATATCGACAGCCTTATTGATGAAGCAGCCGAGTCAGAGCCAGAACCAGCACCAGAGGCGGCACCAGAGCAGCCAGCCGAATTAGTTGAAGAAGACGATGAGTTTGATTTAGATGATATCGACAGCCTCATTGATGAAGCTGCCGAGCCAGAATCAACACCAGAGGCAGCACCAGAGCAGCCAGCCGAATTAGTTGAAGAAGACGATGAATTCGATTTAGATGATATCGACAGCCTTATTGATGAAGCGGCCGAGCCAGAGGCAGCACCAGAGCAGCCAGCTGAATTAGTTGAAGAAGACGATGAGTTTGATTTAGATGATATCGACAGCCTCATTGATGAAGCGGCCGAGCCAGAGGCAGCACCAGAGCAGCCAGCCGAATTAGTTGAAGAAGACGATGAATTCGATTTAGATGATATCGAAGAGCTTGCCGATGATCGTAATTCTGAGTTAGATGAAGCTCTTGCCGATTCAATTGAGGAGCTGTCAGGTGCACAAGACGATCTCAATATTGATGAAGTAGAAAGCATTGCATCTTCACTTACAGACGAGCCAGAGCCAGAGCTAGAAGCTGAGCCAGAGCTAGAAGCTGAGCCAGAGCCAGAAGCTGAGCCAGAGCCAGAAGCTGAGCCAGAGCTAGAAGCTGAGCCAGAGCCAGAAGCTGAGCCAGAACTAGAAGCTGAGCCAGAGCCAGAGCCAGAAGCTGAGCCAGAGCTAGAAACTGAGCCAGAGCTAGAAGCTGAGCCAGAGCTTGAAGATGATCCATCAGAAGTGATGATGGATGAGGACGATTTATTAGATGAATATAACGATCCATCATTAAAAAGTGTTGATGAACTCTTAAATGAGCTACAGCAAGAAGACGACTACGTACCCACGCCAGAGTGGTCTGATGTTGATGATCTCAATAAAGAGTTAAACGATACACTTGATGATGAAATCGAAGAAATCGAGATTGATTTAGGTGATGACCCTCTTGCTGACGAAGAGGCCACCCCAGATCTTGAGCAAGAAAGTGAAGAGCTTGACAGTGAACTCGTTACACCCAGCGAAGAACTTGAAGAGTATCCAGAGCTGGAGTTAGATAGCGAAGAGCTAGTTGAAGATTTAGCACAAGATACTGGCGAGTTACAAGTAAGCCAAGCCGAGCAAGATCTTGCCAGTGCGATGGCAGGTGGACAAGACTTAGATAGCTTAGAATACGATTTTGATGACGAGCAGCTAATTGAGGATGAGTTACTTGACGATGTATTGTTAGATAACCCAACAGATATAGCTGAAACAACAGAGCCTGAGCCAGCGCAAGCAGATACCTCTATTTCTGAAGATGCAATAAGTGAATCACAGCAAACAGAGCAGGATTCATCTGATCAGTTACAACAGGATGAGCAAGCAGACTTACAGCTAAGCCAAGCTGAACAAGACCTCGCTGATGCTATGTCAAACAATCAAGATTTTGACTCATTAGAGCAAGACTTTGATGACGAGCCATTAATGGGTGATGAGCTGCTTGCTGATGATCAAGACAATGTTGAAAACGAAGAGCAGATCAAACATGAGCCAACTTTTGATAGTCACGATGTTGACAATGATGAACTCAATGAAGAGTTACTAACGAACACAAATAGCGGCGATGTAGCTAATGAGCTAGAAAGCACAATTGATGAAAGTAACTTATCTGATGATCAGCTCGATGATGACTTTATGGCTGATCTTACGCAAACTGATTTTGATGCATTACTCAGTGAGCTTGCAGAGCCTGAGCCACTCAATCTAGATGATAATGCAGAATTTGACGTTGATTTTAATGCGCTGCTAAATGAAGACTTAGCAGAGCTTGATGAATTAACTGAAGATGCTGATGTGCCAGCTGTCCCACAGGCAGAACAAGATTCTGATGATGAGTTTGTAGATATTGATGCTTTAATTGAACAAAGTGACGATGCAACAGCAGAGCATGAACCTTATGACGATGTAGATATGGATGTTGGCTTGGGTGAATTTGATGCTTTATTAGCTGGAGATAACCCGACTGATGTTGATTTAGAAAGTGGTGGTTATTCAGCAAAACTCGACTTAGCCCGCGCATATATTGAAATTGACGATATGGATTCAGCGCTTGATGCAATTGAGGATGTCATTGCCAATGGCCCAGAAGAAGTACAGCAAGAAGCGCAGAGCTTAAAAGCCAAATTGGTGTAAAAACTAAGCGTTAGCAGCAAAGGGCATGAACGCGAGTTTATGCCCTTTTTGCTTTTATTAGCTTGCTATATAGCATAAAATGCCCCGTTCATTAGTACAGTAGGTAAAGCAGTAATTATGCGAGTAGCACTTGGAGTTGAATACAACGGCGCCCGATACAGTGGTTGGCAGCGTCAGTCACATGTTAATAGTGTACAACAAGAAGTAGAGACAGCGCTTTCGCGTATTTGTAATCATCCGGTTGAAATCGTGTGCGCGGGGCGTACTGATGCCGGCGTACATGGCACCGGTCAGGTGGTACACTTTGAAACAAACGCTGAGCGTGAAATGGTGGCATTTACTATGGGTATGAACACTTTATTACCTAAAGATATTGCGATTCGATTTGCCAAACCTGTCAGTGAAGATTTTCACGCCCGCTTTAGTGCAACCGCAAGACGTTACCGCTACGTAATCTACAATTATTCATATCGCGGTGCCATTATGAATGAGGGGGTTACACACTTTCATCACCCATTAGATGAAGTGAAAATGCAACAAGCATGTCAGTATCTAATCGGTGAGCATGACTTTACTTCGTTTCGTGCGTTACATTGCCAAGCTAATACCGCTAATCGTACTATTCACCATTTATCAGTTAAGCGCCAAGGGGATTATGTAATCATTGATATAAAAGCAAATGCTTTTTTACATCATATGGTGCGAAATATTACCGGATGCTTGATGGATATTGGCTTGCATAAGCATCAGCCCGTATGGCTGAAAGAATTATTAGACTTAAAAGAGCGCGCAAAAGCCAGTGCCACTGCCAAAGCAGCGGGCTTGTATTTAGTTGACGTGGATTACCCAGCACAATTTGAAATACCATCAACCCCTTTAGGGCCGTTGTTTTTAGCTGATTCAGATAAATAAGTGCTTTTAAGGCGATAAAAACTCACGGTTATCCTACTACTAAGACCAGTTTTTTATACCGTCGGCGCGTAATTCATGTTTTAATTGAAAAAATTGTCTGCCTGTATATACGGGCAGGAAGCGACACAGAACAGCATTAAGAGAGTTGCAAATGAGTTGGTTAGAAAAAATCTTACCTAAAACGACAAAATCTTCAGGCCGTAAAGAGATCCCAGAAGGGGTTTGGGCTAAATGTACAGATTGTGATTCGATTTTATATAAAGCAGAATTAGAAAAATCATTAAATGTCTGCCCTAAGTGCGATCACCATATGCGTGTAAGTGGGCGTAAACGTCTAGAGCATTTCTTAGATGATGCCGATCGTCAAGAGCTTGGTACTGAACATGAACCAAAAGATGTTTTGAAATTTAAAGATTCTAAAAAGTATTCAGACCGCATTAGCGCAGCGCAAAAGGCCAGTGGTGAAAAAGACGCACTAGTTGCAATGAAAGGCCGCCTCAAAGGAATTCCTGTTGCCGCTGTTGCTTTTGAGTTTTCATTTATGGGTGGCTCAATGGCGTCGGTTGTTGGCGCGCGTTTTGTTGATGCCGTAGACCAATGTTTAGAACATAACATGCCGCTTATTTGTTTTTCTGCCTCAGGCGGTGCACGCATGCAAGAAGCACTTATGTCGCTAATGCAAATGGCTAAAACCAGTGCTGCACTTGCTAAAATGAGCGAAAAAGGTTTGCCGTTTATCTCTGTTATGACCGACCCCACAATGGGTGGTGTATCAGCATCATTAGCAATGTTAGGTGATATCAATGTTGCAGAGCCAAAAGCGTTAATTGGTTTTGCTGGGCCTCGCGTCATCGAACAAACAGTACGTGAAACCTTACCTGAAGGTTTTCAGCGCAGTGAATTCTTACTCGAGCACGGTGCAATCGACATGATTGTAGATCGTCGTGAGATGCGCGATACGTTAGCACGTGTACTGGCTAAATTTATGAACTTGCCTTCTACCGAACAAGAGCATAGAGTAGCGTAAATTTCAGCTTAACTGATTACACGCTATGACAAAAAATATTCCTAGCCAATCATCAAGCCTTGATGATTGGCTTTGTTATTTAGAAAGTGTTCACCCTGCAAATATTGCTATGGGCCTCGAACGTGTAGCCGATGTTGCCAACAACATTGGCTTATTAGACACCTCAAGTAAAATTATTCTGATTGCTGGAACGAACGGCAAAGGCACCACCGCGCGTTGTTTAGAGTCACTATTATTGGCTCAAGGGTACAGTGTGGGCACGTATGCTTCTCCACACCTAATTCATTACAATGAACGGGTTCGCATTAATGGTGCTGAGCTAGATGATCAATTCCATGTTGATGCTTTTGATTTGTTAGAGCAGGGCCGCGGAGAAACACCATTAACGTATTTTGAATATGGTACGTTGGGTGCGCTGGCTATATTTAAACGCCATAGCGTGGATTACGTGCTGCTTGAAGTGGGATTAGGTGGCCGGTTTGATGCAACCAACATTGTTACACCGTATGCCAGTGTTATTACTACGATTGATTTAGACCATAAAGAATACCTCGGTGATACCCGCGAATTAGTTGGCTATGATAAAGCCGGTATTTTTAGAACGGCGACTCCAGCAATTGTTGGCGATTTAAATATACCTCACACAGTAACCGATTACGGTACTGACATTGCGGCTAATATGTACCTATCTGGCCAAGACTTCACGTTTAATGAGCAAGCAGAAAGCTTCAGCTGGCAATTTAATGAACTGAGCTATCAGTTCGCAAAACCGGGTATACCGTGCCAAAATGCAGCGACTGCATTGACAACGTTGGCGGTTCTTGATTTATTACCAACACAAGAGGTAATAAAAGATTGCCTCACAAACCTTGTGGTAGAAGGGCGCTTTCAACAGCTCAGTACAGCGCCTTTGGTGTATACCGATGTAGCTCATAACCCTGAGTCGGCTCGCTACTTAACGCAAAAGTTAAAGCACTTGCGAGATCAAGGCTTTAAAGTTCATGCGTTAGTCGCTATGCTTGCAGATAAAGACAAAGTTGCTGTTTTGAGTGAAGTTAATGCTGTGGTTGATCAGTGGCACCTTGCAGGGCTTGACTGTTACCGTGGTGATACAGTAGAAAACTTAGCCAAAGCAATGGATAACGTGTGCACTGATGCAGCGCAAACTCAATCTCAAAATGTTGAGCTGGCACTCAGTCATGTGTTGCCAACTATTGATGAGCAATCAGTGTTAATTATTTTTGGCTCATTCTTTACGGTTGCAGCAGCAATTAAATATTGGAAAAAATAGAGAGAAATACGGTGAACTCAGGCTTTATAAATCGTTTAGTCGGCACAAGCATTGTAGTGATTGCAGCTATTATATTTATTCCAAATATATTGGATGGCGAAAAAGTACATTACAAAGAAGGCTTCAAAGCCATTCCTGAACGTCCTGAGTTCAAAACCATTGACTTACAAGATGCCATTGACGATAGCGTAGCGCATGTTGAACAACCCGATACACAAGCCATTGAAGATATTTCCAGTGATGACGCATTACTAGAAGAGAAAACTGAAACGGGTGACGCAGTAGCTGAATTTGCCGATGAGCAAAAAGTGGTGACAGTGTCAGCACCAAGCAATGAACCAACAGCACAAGTTGTTCCTAAAGTTGTTAAACCTAAGCCTGAACCTACTCGTAAGCCAGAAGAAAACCTCACGAAAATGGCTTATGTCATTCAATTAGGCAGTTTTTCTCATGCAGCGAATGTTAAATCTCTGCAAGCTAAACTCACTGCAAAAGGGTTTAAAACCTTTACTCGGCCTGTTAAAACACCGAATGGCACTTTAACCAAAGTTTTTGTAGGTCCATCGCTTGATAAGGCGCAACTTCAAAGCAAACTACCTGAATTAAAACAACTTACAAAATTAAACGGTAAAGTTACGCAATTCGAGGTAACAAAATGATCTGGCATTTAGCGTCATCCTCTTATAGAATGCGCCCCAAATTAACGACTAGTTGGTTATTATGATCTGGGTTGATTACGCCATACTTGGCATTATTGCACTGTCTACTATCATAGGTTTAATTCGTGGCTTTATAAAAGAAGCAATGTCTTTAGCTGTATGGGCTGGTGCATTCATCATCTCTAGCTTATTTTATCAATATTTAGCCTCCTTCCTAACCAGTATTTCTGAACCCCTTTTAAGAAATGCAGCGGCCATAGCCATATTATTCTTTGCGACGCTATTGTTAGGCGGAATGTTAAACTACCTCTTAGGTGAACTTGTACAACGTACAGGCTTATCTGGCACCGACCGTGTTTTTGGCATTGTCTTTGGTGCACTGCGTGGCGTGTTGGTCGTGAGCGCGTTACTCTTCTTTCTTGATGCTTTTACCGGTGCGCCAAACACGCATTGGTGGGGTAATTCTATTTTGATCCCAGAATTTGGCTTTGTTGTTGAGTGGTTTTTTTCATACCTCGAAAACAATTCAAGCTTTTTAAATTCGGTCAACCGTTAATCACCGAGGAAAAATTGCATGTGCGGTATCGTTGGAATAGTCGGAACATCTCCTGTTAATCAGGCGATTTATGATGGCTTAACTGTTTTGCAACACCGTGGTCAAGATGCTGCGGGCATCATCACCATTGAAAACAACACCTTTAGCTTACGTAAAGCAAATGGCTTAGTGAAAGATGTATTTCACACTCGCCATATGAAACGCTTACAAGGTACTATTGGTATTGGCCATGTACGCTACCCGACTGCTGGTTCGTCTAGCTCGTCAGAAGCACAACCTTTTTATGTTAACTCACCGTTTGGTATTGCGCTTGCGCACAATGGTAACTTAACCAATGCAGAGCAGCTTAAAGAGCAGCTATTCTCTGAAGCTCGCCGTCACGTTAATACGACTTCAGACTCTGAAATCTTACTTAACATCATGGCTCATGAGCTAAGTAAAGCAGACAAGTTAAAACTTGATCCTGAAGATATCTTTACTGCGGTTACTGAAGTTATCAACAAGGTGCAGGGCGGCTATGCTGCTATTGCGATGGTTATTGGTCATGGCGTACTTGCATTTCGTGATCCAAATGGCATTCGTCCATTGGTATTTGGTAAGCGTGAAACAGCAAGCGGCACAGAATATATGTTCGCTTCAGAAAGTGTGGCACTAAAAACCGATGGTTTTGAATTCGTTCGCGATGTAGCACCAGGTGAAGCAATTTACGTAACCGAAACAGGTGATTTTTACTCTCAAGCCTGTGCTGATAAAGCCGCTTATTCTCCGTGTATCTTTGAGTTTGTTTATTTTGCGCGTCCAGATTCAAACATCGACCGTATGTCGGTATATGCAACACGCGTCAATATGGGCACCAAGTTAGGCGAAAAAATAGCGCGTGACTGGGCTGATAAAGAGATTGACGTGGTGATCCCTATCCCTGAAACATCATGTGATGTTGCTCTTGAGATTGCCCGTGTTCTTGACTTACCTTATCGTCAGGGCTTTGTTAAAAACCGCTACATTGGCCGTACGTTTATCATGCCAGGCCAAGAAATGCGTAAAAAGTCAGTGCGTCAAAAACTTAATGCAATTGACCGCGAGTTCAAAGGTAAGAATGTGTTGTTGGTCGATGATTCAATTGTACGTGGGACTACTTCAGCACAAATCGTTGAAATGGCCCGTGAGTCAGGCGCTAAGAATGTTTACTTTGCGTCAGCTGCGCCTGAAATTCGCTTCCCGAATGTGTATGGTATTGATATGCCATCAGCTGCTGAGCTAATTGCTCATGGCCGTGAAGTTGAAGACATCAACGCAAGCATTGGCGCTGATGGCTTAATTTTCCAATCTTTAGATGATTTGATTGCTGCAGTGCGCCAAGAAAATCCAGAGATAAGCCGTTTTGAAACCTCAGTATTTGATGGTCAATATATAACTGGTGGAATCGATCAAGATTACCTAAATCGCATCGATAGATTACGTAATGACTCAGCTAAGACTACTCGTGAAAGTGCTATGTCTTCTGGTTTAGAGTTACATAATCAAGAAGAAAACGGGTCAGACTAATACGTTTAGTTAGCCTGCTTAGAGATAAAAAAAGGAGCTAAGTTTAGCTCCTTTTTTGTAAAGGAAAGGAAATAACGAACACTCTATATACTACTATATTTATACTACTATATTTATACTGCTTTTTACTTCTTATTACTGACGAACACTCCTCTACCAACATTTATGCTATGTAAAGGTTGGATCAACAATTCCATTAGTCCAAAGCATTGCTGTTACAGCTAAAATAATCACCAGCAAAATAAGCCCACATGTCACCACTGAGCTTGCATAAATGAAACCTCGCTCTTGAGGTATATGCATTAAAATTGGTACACCGGTGTAAAGTAAATAAACCGAATAAGCTAATGCAACCATGCCTATACATACTACAAACCAAAGCTCAGGTAAAAATGCTGCTAACGCAGACATAAACACAGGTGTAGAGGTATAAGCTGCAAGCTCTAAAGTTTGCGTAAAGGTAGGCTCTGCACCAAACGTTACCGCCATCCAGTGTGCTAAATAAGCCAGTGCGAACACACCCGCAATTAAGGCAGCGTACATGGCAACTGCAATTAACATAGCACTATCGTGAGTTAAGAATACCGGGTCACCTGTGCCAATGCTCCAACCTAAGTATACAGATGAATAATAGCCCATAGCTGATGGAAATAACGCAATCAGCAAAATATGCGATAAGCTATAGGTTAAGCTCTCATGACGATTGTCTATAGTTTGCCACTCTTCGAGTGGATGGGCATAGATGCCCCATAAGTGGTTTAATATCATTGTGTGCCCCTTAAAAAAGTTGTCTGCTGTTTTATTTTTTATACAGCTTGTATTAAGTTATGGTTCAGTTGTTGGGGCTTGTCAAGGAACAGCGATTCAGCGAGTGCTATTAGACATTAGTTGAAAGGTGGCTTTATTTTATTCTCTGGTTATTTTCGTGGTAAAATACTTGTAATAAAACTATTTATATAAGCAGTTCAAACCGTGCCTTACAGCGAACTTTTACAACCAATCAATAATTTTCTTAAGTGCGAAACCCCACAAGCTTGGATAGATGAAGCCGTAAAACCAGAGAACCTAAATGTTTTACTGATTGATCACCTGATATGTGAGCTTAAGGCTGCGCAGTCTGCCATGTTCTTAATTCGCAAATACGCGGTTGATAAACAAAGTAGCGATGCATTGCTTGAGTGGCTCAAGCCCTTTGAAACACTCATTTATAAGCGTGAAGGTAATTGGCAAGATTTAGTGGCTAAAAATAAGCTGAATAAGTCGGTGATCCCAAAATCGGATTCACCCTATGGGCAAGACTTGGTTGATAAAATGGTAATGCTGATAAAAGAAGAGCTGCACCATTTTTATCAAGTGCTCGAGATCATGGATGAATACGGTGTTGAATACCAAAGTATTACCCCGTGTCGTTACGCAAAAGGTATGCTCCGGCATGTTAAAACCTATGAGCCTGATGCATTAGTCGATAAGCTTATAGTGGGCGCTTACATTGAAGCGCGCTCATGTGAACGTTTTGCCAAACTGGCCCCGCATTTAGATAAACGTTTAGGTGATTTTTATATTTCATTGCTACGCTCTGAAGCTCGCCACTACCAAGATTACTTAACATTGGCACAAGAAATTGCAGGTTTTGATATTACGGAGCGAGTGACATTTTTTGCTGAAAAAGAGCGCGAGCTAATCATAACTTCAGATACTGATTTTAAGTTCCACTCGGGTGTACCTAATTTGTAAGTTCGCTATACTCGACCCTAATATTATAAAAATTATATGGATATTTAATGAAGAAGTTAATTGGGTTTTTATCACTTTTCAGTGTATCTGTTTGGTCTAATGAAGGAGGGGTTCCTGCCTTTTTTAATTCAGAATCAAATAAAGAATACCTTGCGCTCATAGAGCACCTTGTTGATGTGCTACCAAAAAATGGCAATCCTAACTTTTTAAGTGTATTAGCCTCTCCTTATGGTTTATTGGATGTACAGGCAACTAAGTTTAGCGATGATTTAGATAAGAATAGTTTCTCTAATTTTAATATGGGTGTAATGGGTTCTGCTATTTTTGATGCAAAGCAAAGCTATACAACAGATTTACCGAATCGTGTTTTGTGTCGTCAAAGCAGCTGCAGAAAACCGAGATTAGCATATGCGCGAGAACTTATTGCTCATATAAATACCATAGAGGCGTTTTTTACTGAAAATCCAACGATAAATTTAGTGGGCGTTTTAGACCAGTATGTTTATCGTGTAAATAATGCTTTTTATACTCCAGCTAGCGTAATTGATTATACCCCTTCTGCCGAAGCTGGTTTTGTACCATCAGCCGATTTTAAACAGTATTTTAGTGCCATTGAACGAACCCCTTATTATAAAATTGAAGAGCAAACATTGGCTATTCGCCAGCTTATGCTTAAAACTGGTATGAGTGTGATACACCGCTGCGACGATTCATTATTACGTATAATCGTTTCGGGTATTAGTAATAACCAGTGGGGAGTGGTTTTTAGTCCTGATAATAGTTATAAGCCGGTGCTCGGTGAGCGAAATTTACAAGGGTTTGAATACGATGATGTTGTAAAATTAGCTGATAATACCTTTACTACCAGACTAATTAATATTATTCATTACCTACAAATGGCTCGTTAATTAGCGTTTGTTGTTTTTCGGTTACAACAAGGTAAGAGCCTTGGTTGTACCAGTCACCTAAAACAGTGCGAGTCAGTTGGCTACCAGCTACATTATAATGGTGTACATTTGGGCGGTGGGTATGGCCGTGGATCATGTTAGTGACTTGGTGTTTAGCAAAAACATCAAGTACGGCGTCTTCGGTCACATCAAGAATGTCTAATGATTTGCCTGCTTGGTTTTGTTTGGATTTTTCGCGAGCTTTTTTTGCCACACCTCGGCGATACCATAATGGTAAGGCCAGCATCAAACGTGGCCACCACCAACCGCGGCCTTTTTTACGAAATTTTTGATACTCAATATCTTGGGTGCACATTTCATCGCCATGCAAAATGACAGTAGGTGTGCCATATAAATCAATCACGGTTTGTTCATCGAGTATAGTCATACCGGCTTTGTTGGCGTAGCCATCACGCATGATAAAGTCACGATTCCCATGAATAAAAAACACTGGCGTACCGTTATCGCTGACCTGCTTGAGCCGTTTTGCGACTTCACTCGATAATGGCGTGACATAATCATCACCTACCCAGACTTCAAAAAAGTCACCTAAAATATATAACGCATCGACATCTTTCTTCACAATATGCTTGTCTAAAAAGTGGTAAAACGCAGCACTTATATCAGGGCGGCTTTCAGTGAGGTGAAGATCGGCTATAAAGTATGTTTGGCGAGTCATAGGTAAGTCTTTTAAAAATAAATAAAGCGGGCATATACGCATAGCATAAATACCCGCTAAAACGCCACGTTACGTGGGTAAGCCTAACTTAGTTTACAGTTACGCTTTTGATAATAACATCATCAAGTGGTACATCTTGATGAAAACCAGAGCTGCCTGTAGCAACAGCTTTGATTTTCTCAACTACGTCCATACCTTCAACAACTTCTGCAAACACGCAGTAACCCCAACCTTGTGGCGTTTCGCTGCTAAAGTTTAAGAAGTCATTGTCGTTCACGTTAATGAAAAATTGAGCAGTCGCTGAATGTGGATCCGGTGTACGTGCCATAGCCAATGTGCCTTTTTTATTTGAAAGGCCATTGTTTGCTTCGTTTTGAATAGGATCATGTACTTCTTTTTGCGTCATACCAGGCTCAAAACCACCACCTTGAACCATAAAGCCATCAATTACGCGGTGGAAGATTGTACCGTCATAAAAGCCTGCATTTGCATACTGTAAAAAGTTTTTAACAGTGTTTGGTGCTTCGGTTTTGTGCATGTTAATGGTGATATCACCAAAGTTTGTATGTAGAACAACCATGAGGTTTCCTATTAGCTGATTTATTTGGCGCTATTTTATCTTAGTTAGCTAAGATTAACAAAGTGCTTATTGATTTGATAAAGCGCTAGAGCAGGGGCTTTTCAAGTGGTAACATAGTCAATCAAGTAAATAGTCAAGGACTTAAAATAAATGGTAAATATATACAACACACTCACGCGTCAAAAAGAGCAGTTTAAACCTATGGTCGAAGGCAAAATCGACATGTATGTGTGTGGTATCACCATTTATGATTACTGTCACATTGGTCATGCTCGTACATTTGTTGGTTTTGACGTGATTGTACGTTATCTTCGCCACCTTGGTTATGATTTAAAATATGTGCGTAATATCACCGATGTAGATGATAAAATTATTAAACGTGCGAATGAAAACGGCGAAGCTATTAATGACTTAACCACCCGCATGACAGTCGCCATGCATGAAGATTTTGATAGCTTAAACATGTTACGCCCAGATATTGAACCTACAGTCACAGGGCACATGGACGAGATCATCGAAATGGTTGAGCGCTTAATCGCAAAAGGCCATGCTTATGTTGCTGCGGATGGCGATGTACTGTTTGACGTATCTACATTTGAGCAATACGGCGCGTTATCGCAACAAGATTTAACGATGCTGCAAGCAGGCTCGCGTGTTGAAGTTGCGCAAGATAAAGACGATCCACTTGATTTTGTATTGTGGAAAAAAGCCAAAGCAGGTGAGCCATCGTGGTCTTCACCTTGGGGCGAAGGTCGTCCAGGTTGGCACATTGAATGTTCAGCAATGAGCTCTAAGCATTTAGGTGAGCATTTTGATATTCATGGTGGTGGATCAGATTTACAATTTCCACACCATGAGAACGAAATCGCGCAATCATGCTGTGCAAATAATGGTAAATACGTAAATACGTGGATCCACACCGGAATGGTGCAGGTAAATAAAGAAAAGATGTCTAAGTCATTAGATAACTTTTTTACCGTACGCGATGTACTTAAAGAGTATGACGCTGAATCAGTGCGTTACTTTTTGATCTCAGGGCATTACCGTAGCCAGCTAAATTACTCGCAAGAGAATTTAGACCAAGCACGGTCTTCACTTGAACGTATTTATACTGCACTTCGTGGTATTGAGCCTATCGCGTGTGAGCTTGAGGGCAACGAGTATGTCGCTAAGTTCAGAAAAGCAATGAACGATGACTTTAATACCCCAGAAGCATTACCTGTGTTATTTGAATTGGCAAAAGAGCTTAACCGCGTTAAAGACTCAGATGTAACACAAGCTGGTAAACTAGCTTATATTTTACGTAGCATTGGTGAAGTACTCGGCGTTGCACAGCAAGTCCCAGAAGCGTTTTTACAAGGCGGTCAAGCGGATGATGAAGTTGCTCAAATTGAAGCGTTAATTGTTAAGCGTAACGATGCCCGAGCTAATAAAGATTGGACTGCTGCCGATGAAGCTCGCGATGCACTTAATGCATTAGGTGTAGTGCTTGAAGACTCTGCTGGTAAAACTACGTGGCGTAAAGCGTAAGTTTATCTGTTAAAAGTTAAAAAGGTTGCCACATTGGCAACCTTTTTTGTTTTTCAGTATTGACCTCAACCTAACTTTAGGTTTTACCTTTATAGCTCTTATTTTTACAAAGGAAAGAAATGAATATTCTTCTTGCCATGATCCCCGCATTTTTATGGGGCACTACGTATGCAGTAACTAAGTATGCAACACCTGATTGGCCGCCGATTTTACTCGGTGCAATACGCTCATTGCCTGCGGGTTTATTATTACTATTGATCAAACCGACTTGGCCGCAATTAAGACAGTGGCGTGGTTTAATTGTATTAGCATTAGTTAATATCGCCCTGTTTTTTAGTTTTATCTTTGTTATGGCGATCAATTTGCCTGCTGCAATTGCTGGCGTGGGTATGGTCTCAGTACCTGTTGTGGCTTTGTTATATGCATGGTTGTTTAAAGGGCAGCGACCCGCGTTATTACAGTCAGTGTGTGCGTTAACGTTAGTTTATTTAGCGTGGCGGTTGTTCGATCCACAACACATTACGCTTAGCTTCTTAGGTATTGCTGCGTTGGTTGGGGCACTATTAACAATCGTTATTGGTAGTACATTAGTGCAGAAAATTACCACGCATATCCATTGGTGGACAGTGCTGACTTGGCAATTGATTTTAGGTGGCTCGCTGTTAGCAATTGCGGCATCAGTGCAAGCATTTTATATTGAGCCACAGGCTTATCAGGTTCTTACGCACACATTTACTCCACGTCAGTGGTTTGTACTATTTTGGTTAGTAGTGCCCAATACTGCACTGGCTTATGCGCTATATGTTTGGCTGCTTGGGCGGATGAGTGTGGTTGAATTTACCTTTGGCACGATTGCTAATCCAATTGCAGGTATTATTTGTGCCATCGTTTTATTAAATGAGCAATACCAAGGGTGGCAGTATATGCTGATGGCATTAATGATTTTCTTTTCTGTTTTGCCACAATTATTAAAATTGATGCGGCCTGCTCAATTAGCTAGATAGTTTAGGGATAAATAGGGATAGGTGGTATTTAATACACATCGCTGAAATTTAAGGCGTTGCCGCTGAATCAGCGGCAACGTAAGTATTTAGTGCAACCAGCGAATGGCGTCGTTGATTCGACCTGTATAGCGATCAACAGGGCTGCCTAAACTGGCGACTAATATAGTATCTGCTCCAGGCCCACGCTCTATATGCCCAGCAAACCGCTCATCATGGAAGTCACTTTCCCCATGACCAAAAGATTGTTTTTCTGAGGGGACAATGAAGACGGTCATCGGCCCGTGCTCGGACTCAAATACTAGGTGTAGTCCACGTTGTCCTTTGAAATCACAAAACATTAAGTAAGTTACTTTACCTGGTAACTCTTTTAGTTCACCACCAAGCTTTGCAAACTGTTCATTTACGCGCTCTAAACTGATCTCGTTAGTTTTTTCTAACGAGCCAAGTTCATGATATATATGTGCAAGTGCATGTTCTCCTGCACCATAATTAACATTTTGCTCGCTACTAAAGAAAAATGCACCCACTGCTACTAACAATGAAGCTGCCATAGCAAGAGGAAGTTTACCTAGCTTAAAACGCGAGCCAGCTTCGATTACATTACTTTGTGCAGTCTTATCAGCAACGGGCTCATTACTTACAGTACTTGGCTCAGAAGTATGCTCATCAGCGAACAGCTCAGTGTTTGCTAAAATACGCTCAGCTAAGCCTTCAGGCACAGGTATATCCAGTGCTTGGTTCAATGCATTGTCAAACTCTTGCATTTGGTCAATTAGTTCTTGTCGCTCAGGATCTTGCCCAGCAAAATCCAGAATTTCTTGGTCTTCACTGTTTGGCTGTGCGATTACTCGGCGACGAAACTCGAGATCATCCATTACTTTGATGCCCCTTTAAGTTGTTCATCATCACGGCTTAACGCCTCTTTTAACTGGTTTCTGGCACGGAAGAGTCGGGTCATTACCGTGTTTTTGTTTAAATCTAAAATATCAGCAATCTCATCTCCAGAGCAGCCCATGACTACTTGTAGTAATAAGGGCTCTTTGTATTCATCAGATAATTTAGCGATTTGACGTTGGATCACCGTTTGTTCCATTTCGTCATCTAACGTTACGCTTTTCTCATCGACGAGCGTATCGTTTTCTACATCGCTATAATCAAATTGTTTACGTTCAAAACGCCGTGCATTTTCACGGCGCACAATCGTCAATAGCCATGGTTTAGCTGCTTTTTGATCTAATAGCGAATCAAGCGAACGCCAAGCTCGCAAGAAAGTTTCTTGAACGAGATCTTCGGCTATATTAGGGTCGCGGCATAACCAATAGGCAAAGCGATATAATTCGCTATGATAAACTTGAACGAGTTTTTCATAACGTACTTTTTTCTCTGTCACATCAACTAAGACCTGACTTTTAGAATTATTATTTCCCGGCATAATTACTTTTTTATATTAAGGGATAGTTTGCTTGCATATTTACTATGCAAGCTGTTGAGTATACTAATAAAGTCCTTTTAAAACATTTTTCTGATTTTTTTTGTGCTGAGGAAGTGTGTAGCTCTAATGTTTTAATTATCACACTTAAATCAACCGTTTCACTATTTGAACTATAGAGTGCAGCCCTTAGTTTAGCAATTTGTTCGCTAAGTTGCTGATCATTTACTTGCTCGATTAACGCATCAATAGCGCTATTTGATTGCTTTGTCATTTTTATAGCGTATCGATTAAGTGCGTGATGAAATGCAGATAGATCGTTGCTTTTGCTCTTGGCTTTTAACTCACTAAGTGAAGGACGTACAACTGATGATACATGCTGCGGTTGTACATTTGGTTCGTGGGTTGTTTTACTGCGCCACCAAAGTAACAAGGTGATTAGCCACAGCAAGTAACCAATTATACAAACAATGATTAACCACATTGGCGTTGTTTTTACTGTTATTGTGTTGATATTGCTTGAGTTTTCATTTAGCGGTGTCATGCCTTCAGTTTGTTGAGGTATTGCAGGGACTGTAGCAGGTAAATGGCTTCTTGCTGTAACAGTAATTGTCCGTGCAGGCAAAGTTGCATAACTAATACGCTTAATTTTAGTGTTGTACCAAGGCACGCTGACTTCAGGCAGGGTGTATGTACCTGGCGTTTGTGGTAACAGTGCATATGAGGCAGTTTGCTGCGAAATAACGCGACCATCACGCACAAGGTGGTTATTTTCTTTTTCATCAGGGTAGCTACGAATACCGTTTATCTCAGGGAGTTCAATATCAGGTAACTGCTCTTTGGTTATGCCCAAGGCGGTAAGCGTTAGTGTACGGGTAATGGGGGGTGCCTACTTCGACAGTATCGCTATCAGGTTGCCATTGCTCGTCTAAATTAACCAACTCACTGGGTAACCATGCACCTTGATAATCATTCGGAATTGGTTTGATCTCAACATCGGTACTTTCACCCATAGCTGATACTTCTAACTGGCGGTAGTTTTGTCTAACGCGGCCCTGAAAAACAGGGGCTTCAATGGTATAAACACCGCTTTTTTGCGGTTGCACTAAATATTCACGCGTGATCACTAAATAGCGTTTACCATCAACCAATTCATATTCTTCTTGCTGTTTTCCGATTTGACTTAGTTGCGCATCAGGCATACTTGGCGCAGTTAAATTACCATCGAGTAATTCCTTTGCAAGGTAGAGTTTAACTGTGTATAAACCGGCCTCTTGCACAAATAAGGAGTCAGATGACATAGATGACTTTATAAAAATGTCGTTATTTTGTTCAGTTTCTTTGCTGCGCTCTGACACCTTTAATGCGATTGGTTGTGAGCTGATACCTGCAACAGTGAAAGCCGGAATTGTATAATCACCGGCATTTCGGGTCATTAATTTAATTGACCAGTTAGTTTGTTTAGAAATACTGCCATTAACGATATTGGTGCGGGTGCTTACACTCGTCGGGCCAACCACAAAGTCTTTAAGTAGCACTGAAGTGTCGGGCTGATCGTTCTTTATTGTGTCATCAGCACTGATTGTTAACATAAAAAACTCACCGGCTAACACAGGGTTTTTGTCAACACTGGCTTGCAGTTGTGTCATTGCCCACAGGGGCATAGCGCTGATAAGCAATAAACAGCAAAATAATCGCATTACCATGATTTTTCGACTCCTTGTGGACGACGTTGATAGTTTCGTTTTTGTGCTTCTAATTGCATTTTGTTACGTAATAAAATAGCAGGATCATCAGGTACTTTGCGCAGTAACTGATTTAGTTGCTGGGCTTTTTCTTTTTCTTCATTGGTCAGCTGCGCAGTTTGTGCTTGCATTGCTTGTTGCTTTGCCGCTTCTTCTGCCTGTTTTTGTTGCTCTTGACTCAATTGCGGTTGAGTTTGTTCACTCGGTTCTGACTGCTCTTCATCTGATGCTTGTTGTGAATCGTTTGATTCACTTTGCTGTGGTTGTTCAGGCTCTGCTTCCATCTCAGGTTTGTTTTGCTCATCACTTTGCACAGCCGAAGGGTTACCGTCTTGTGACTTATCTTGCTCGTCAGATTGCTCGCCCTGTTGATCGTTTTGCTGCGATTGAGAGTCTTGTTTTGATTGCTCACCTTGCTGTGATTCATCTTGATTTTGCTGATCTTGGTTTTGCTCGTTTTGTTGCTCTTGGTTATCGCCTTGTTCACCATCCTGTGAATCTTGATTTTGTTGCTGCTGTTGGTTTTTTAACTGCTCCACCAAGGTTTGGTTTTCTTTGGCTTGGTCAAAATTTGGTTGTAATGCTTGCGCTTGTTTATAAGCGTCAATCGCTTCATCTAATTTGCCTGCTTTGGCTAAAGCATTACCGTAATTATATAAACCAGTCGCGCTTTTGTCTTGGCTAAATGCGTGTAATGCACCTTCAAAATTACCTTGCTGATAAAGTGCAGCCCCTTTAAGTTGACTTGAATGGGCAGCGCTTGCGGCTTGTTCATATTCGCCTTGTTGATATGCATCTAACGCGCGTTGGTCTTGGTTTTTAAAAATACTGGGTAACTCTACTGCATAGGCATTTTGTTGAGGTAAAAAACAGACCACCATAAATGCGCCGAGTAGGGCACCCTTTCTAAAAAACCACATCATTAAGGGCAGTAAAATAAACAAACCATAAATACCCGCATCAATTCGCCATAACGCTTGGCTTTGTTTTTCATCTTTGAGGGTTTCAGTGTTGGCACTTGGCGCGAATACTGAAATATCACGGGCGCTTGGTTGATAAAGTGCAAATTTTCCGCCGCTGTTATTAGCAATACCCGACAAGCGAGATGTGTTTATAGTGGGTACTACAATTTGACCATAGTTATCTTTTAAAAAGCCGCCTTCAGGTAACTTTATCGGGGCGCCTTGCTCTGTGCCTACACCATATACATTGAGCCGGTAACGATTAGCCGCAGTAAATTGGTTGATATCGGATTGCTCATTTTGCTCAATGCCATCGGTGATCAAAATGATATCACCTTCTAAATAACCTGCTTGGGTTAGTAACTCTTTTGCTTCATCTAGGCCTGCTAGTACGTTTGAACCTTTATCTGGCATGATCTCAGGGCTAAGACTCGGAATTAAGTTTTCAAGAGTCGCTGCGTCATTTGTTAGTGGTGAAATAGTGTAAGCAGTGCCTGCATAAGCGACAAGTGCTGTGTCGCCTTCTTTAAATAGGTCAATCATATCCAGTGCTTTAAAGCGAGCTTGGATAAGTCTGCTCGGAGCTATATCAGTGCTGTACATTGACAGCGACATATCCATTACAATCACGCGGGCATTCTTACTCTGAAATACAGGTACTTGTTTTTCCTCAAAGCTAGGACCTGCACTAAATAGCACTGCTAATACGCAAAAGAATGCCACTAACCACATGGGTTGCCCGGTCGTTTTATTTTCAGAACCTATGACAAATTGTGCCAAATGCGGTGCTATTAATTCACCTTGGTTGGTTTTTTTATGCTTAATTAACGCAACAATAAATAATGCTGCCACGGGAATAAGTAACCATAAAACAGTTGGGCGTATAAATTCAAAGTCCATTAGGCCTCCTGTTTAAAAGCACGTGCAGTGATCAATATCATTCGCAGCGTAATAATGGCAAGTACTATTAATAAGGGGATATAAAACAGTGAGCTTTGTGGCCTAAAAGTTTGTTCATCAGCACTGATTGGCTCAAGTTTATCTAGCTCTTGGTAAATTTGCTGTAATCCAGCCACGTCTTTTAGCACGAAAATACAAACCACCAGTTTGTTCTGCAATGCGTTTCAGTAGACTTTCATCTAAGCTGCCACCACTGGCTCCACCCATATTAAATAAGCTAAAGCCGCGTGGGTTATCTGAGCCAACACCTATAGTATACACTTTTATACCTTCTTCACGTGCTAAAAGTAAGGCTTCTTCAGGGTCTAAATTACCAGCGGTGTTTTGACCGTCAGTAAGCAGTACTACAATCCGATTACTTTCATCTCTACTTGCAAACCGTTTTACAGATAACCCTAACGCGTCCCCGATTGCTGTCGCGCGGCCTACTAAACCAATTTGTGCTTCTGAAAGCATTTGGCTGACCGTTTTAACATCTCGTGTGAGTGGGGTTTGCAAAAAGGCGGTATCACCAAATAAAATGAGTCCTAAGCGGTCGCCTTGGCGTTGCTCTATAAAGTCACTCAGTACGGCTTTGACCATGGTTAAGCGGTCAACATATTGCCCTTGATAGGCCATGTCTTGCTCTGTCATTGAGCCAGACAAATCAACTGCGAGCATAATGTCGCGGCCTTCATTCGGCAAGGTGATTGGCTCATCAAGCCATGTAGGGTTTGCAACAGCACATACTAGTAACACCCAAAGAAGCCATTCTAATATATTAATGTTACGTGGATGCTGTTTTGCTACCTGACTTGCTAAATTATGCCTAGCAAAGCCAGGTATACGTAACTGGGTTTGTGCGTCACTGGTCGCTGGCTTAAATAGGCGTAATAGTAGCGGTAAAGGTAATAAAATAAATAGCCAAGGCCAACTAAATTCAAACATTTAGCGACTCCTTAAGCTTAAATTGTTTTAATGCCAGCTTTTAGCTTGGTAGCTAACGCTGGTTGTGCAGTATTTGCTTGATAAAGGCTCATGAGTTCTTGTTCACTAAAATGTTGCTCAGTGAGTTTATTTAATGTGATACACCATTCTTTTTGTTCCAGCACTGGCGTGTTCAGGGCTGTAGTAATGCAAAACTAATCGTTTGATCAGTATATGTAGCTGTGCGCTGTCGTTTGCTACGGCCTCGCTTTGTGCAATGGCGTAACGCTTTGCTTTTTTAAATTGATTGTCACGGTATAGTTTTATAGCTAATAAAATAGCGGCTACAGCAATAGCAGCGATAATGAACCACCAAATTGGTGCGAGCGGCCACCATGCTACTTGTTCTGGCACAATGACATCATGAAGGCCATCTAACGGGGATGCTTGCATATTTACTTTCTCACTAACTGCAGTTCCAAAGGAGAAGCTGCATTGAATGATATTAAATTAAGGCCTGATTTAGTTAACCTGTCCATTCGCGTGCTAAAAGCTTGAGCGGCTGTTTTGGCAAAAGTATCGCGAAAGCCTTTATCCATTAACGGCAGTGCAAAGTCACTCCCATTCGCGTTGACGGTGACTGTTTGCTTAAAAGCAGGTAATTGGTGCTCAAATGGATCGCTAATATGACAACCAATCAACTCACAGTGACGACTGAGTATTTCGAGTTGCTTAAAGCTAGCATCGTCTAGCGCGCTAAAATCTGAGACCAAATAAACTAGACTACCAGGCTTTGCTAAATGGTTGAGGCGTTTTAAATTATCACTAAAATTATGTGTTGCGGGTTGGTCAATCTTGGCAAGCGCCTGTTGGTGGCTATCACATAGATTATGACAAAGCTTTAATACGGCTTTTTCTCGGGCACTGGGTTTTAGCTCTAAATGTTCATGCTGATTAAATACGATACCGCCAATACGGTCGCCTCGTTGGCAGGCTGACCACGCAACTAACGCACTAATGTGCGCGGCTTGTATTGATTTTAGCAATAACTTTGAGCCAAACAACATCGAATTAGAAAAGTCAGTAAAAACAAATACTGGTCGCTCTTTTTCTTCTTGAAACAACTTAGTGTGGGTTTCACCTGTACGTGCAGTAACACGCCAATCAATAGAGCGAATATCATCGCCTTGTTGATAATGACGTACTTCGGCAAACTCCATACCTCGCCCTTTATGCGGTGCTAGGTATTGTCCAGTTAAACTGTTTTTAATTTTTACTTTGGGTGCAAGCTCTAAAAGCCGAGCCTTAGCTTTATAATACATTAGCTCTTTTAACGCTAAGTTTACGCCATGACTGTGGCTGGTTTTAAGCCAGCTTTGATTATCTAATTCGCTTTGCATAATTTAGGGTACGGCAACAAGTTCTAAAATACGGCTGATCACTTGATCTTTTGTTACGCCATCAGCTTGGGCTTCATAACTTAATATAATACGGTGACGTAATACATTATGCAGCACGGCTTGAATATCATCAGGTGCAACAAAGTCGCGACCATGTAGCCAAGCGTGTGCGCGCGCACATTTATCAAGAGCGATTGTCGCTCGTGGGCTTGCGCCATATTCAATCCAGCGGCCTAGTTGTTCGTCAAATTGTGCACCTTCTCGGGTGGCAATAATCAGTTGTACTAAATACTGTTCAAGTGGCTCGGCAAGATATAACCCTAAAATATCTTTACGGGCGGCAAATAAGTCTGCTTGGCTTATTTGTTGTTCAGGTACTTGATGCTCGCTTAGTGCTTCACCGCGAGTAAGGCGTAAAATATCGCGTTCATGCTCAGCTCCTGGGTAATTAATGCTTAAGTGTAATAAAAAGCGATCAAGTTGGGCTTCTGGTAATGGATAAGTACCTTCTTGCTCTAGTGGATTTTGTGTTGCCATTACCATAAACAAATCAGACAGAGGGTAGGTATTTTTCCCCACAGTAACTTGACGTTCAGCCATCGCTTCTAATAATGCAGATTGAACTTTGGCTGGGGCACGGTTTATTTCATCGGCTAAAATTAGGTTATGAAATAGAGGGCCTTTTTCAAATACAAATTCACTGGTTTGCTGGCGGTAGATGTCAGTACCGGTTACATCCGCAGGTAACAAGTCAGGCGTAAACTGTACGCGTTGAAATGAGCCCTCAACACCTTTGGCTAATGCATTTACAGCACGAGTCTTGGCAAGCCCCGGCGGGCCTTCTACTAATAAGTGGCCATCGGCTAAAATGGCGATCAGTAATGCTTGAGTTAATTCTGGCTGGCCAATAATTTGGCTATCTAAGTAAGTTTTTAGTTGTGAAAAAGCGTTAGCGGCCATAGTAAAAAGAGTATCCTCGTTAGCACGGGTTTAAAAAAGCTTAACTTGTAATATGGGTAAATAGGGTAAAACACAAGTGTTAGACCTAATTTTACAAAATAGTTCGTTATTTTTTAACGATTTTTACCCTAACATATAAAGAACCGATAATTTTGTAAATAGTTAAAAAAAAGCCTATTGTTGGTAACTAATTACACTATTTTCAATTTCGCTATTGGCTTTAGTACACGGGTTGTTTAGAATCGAGGAAAACAAACAGGTCAGACCTGTCAGCGGGAGAGCATAAATGTCTGAGCAAAACATACTTAAAACAGCAAAAGGCGATCGTATCGCCATCGTTAGTGGTTTACGTACACCGTTCGCAAAACAAGCAACTGCATTCCATCATGTACCAGCCCTTGATATGGGTAAACTAGTGGTTAATGAAATGCTAGAGCGCTTAAATTTTGATAAGTCAGAAATTGATCAATTGGTATTTGGCCAAGTGGTACAAATGCCTGAAGCGCCAAATATTGCTCGCGAAATTGTGTTAGGCACAGGTATGCCGGTATCGGTTGATGCTTATTCAGTGTCTCGCGCATGCGCGACTAGCTTTCAGGCCATTGCGAATGTTGCTGAGTCAATAATGGCCGGCTCTGTCCAAGTAGGTGTTGCCGGTGGCGCAGATTCTTCTTCAGTGTTACCTATCGGTGTAAGCAAGAAACTGGCGGGTAGCTTGGTTGACTTAAACAAAGCGCGTACTTTTAGCCAGCGTTTAAAAATATTTTCAAAACTGCGCTTAAAAGATTTAATGCCAGTACCGCCTGCAGTAGCCGAGTATTCAACGGGCTTGTCTATGGGTCAAACAGCTGAGCAAATGGCGAAGACGCATAACATTAGCCGCGCAGATCAAGATGCGTTAGCACATCGTTCACACTCGCTTGCCAGTCAATCATGGGCTGATGGCAAATTAGCTGAAGAAGTAATGACAGCGCATTTACCACCTTATAAGAGCTTTATCGAACAAGATAACAATATTCGCCATAACTCAACCGTTGAAGGTTATGCAAAATTAAAACCTGCATTTGACCGTCAACATGGTTCAGTTACCGCTGCAAACTCAACGCCATTAACCGATGGTGCGGCAGCTGTACTGATGATGAGTGAAAGTAGAGCAAAAGCATTGGGCTATAACATTTTAGGTTATGTGCGCAGCTTTGCCTTTTCAGCAATCGGTGTGCATGAAGACATGCTAATGGGACCAGCCCATTCCACACCTATCGCCCTTGATAGAGCGGGCATTACTCTAGCTGACCTTGATTTAATTGAAATGCATGAAGCATTTGCAGCGCAAACACTTGCTAACATGAAAATGTTTGCCTCAGATAAGTTTGCCCAAGAAAAACTTGGCCGTAGTAAGGCCATTGGTGAAATTAACATGGATAAGTTTAACGTGATGGGCGGATCGCTTGCATATGGGCACCCATTTGCAGCAACTGGCGCACGACTTATCACTCAAAGTTTACACGAACTTAACCGCCGTGGCGGTGGTTTAGCCTTGACTACCGCCTGTGCGGCTGGTGGTTTAGGTGCAGCCTTTGTATTGGAGAGTGCGTAATGACAGATTCAGTATTTAGTTTAGAAATTGAAGACGGTTTAGCCGTTGTAACTATTGATGTGCCGGGTGAGAAAATGAACACCCTGCGCGATACCTTTGCCGATGATTTAAAAGCACTGCTTGATAATGCAAAACAACAAGCTGTACAAGGTATGGTATTTATTAGCGGTAAAAGCGATAACTTTATCGCTGGTGCTGATGTCAAAATGCTTGATAACGTTGAAAAACGCGAAGATGCACTAGCAATCAGCGAGCTGTGCCACCGTGCGTTTTTTGATATGAAAAAGCTACCATTCCCAACGGTCAGCGCTATTCATGGTGCGGCTCTCGGTGGTGGTTTAGAATTTGCGCTAGCGTGCGATTACCGTGTGTGTTCAAACAGCGATATTACTAAGTTAGGCCTGCCGGAAGTACAACTTGGTTTATTACCTGGTGGCGGTGGCACACAACGTTTACCAAAATTAGTTGGCCTACAAAAAGCCCTAGAGTGGATGCTAACAGGTAAGCAAGTTCGTGCTAAACAAGCTAAAAAAGCGGGTTTAGTTGATGACTGCGTACCGCACACTGTTTTACTACGTGTAGCGAAAGAGTTTGCCTTAAAAGGTAAAGCAAAAGCGCCGAAACCAAAGCTTGACCGTATTAGTCAATTGCTTGAGTCAAACCCATTTGGCCGCAATATCATCTTTAAAAAAGCCCAAGAAAACGTATTGAAGAAAACCGGTGGTCATTACCCCGCACCATTGGCAATCATTAAAGCGGTGCGTGCAAGTGTTGAGCTTGATGAATTAAAAGCCTACAAAACAGAAGCCGAGGGTTTTGCAACCTTGGTAATGAGTGATGAATCAAAATCACTGCGTGGGATATTCTTTGCTACTACTGAGATGAAAAAAGAGTGGCGCAACGATGATGCCCCAGCCATTGAAAAAGCAGCCGTATTAGGCGGTGGTTTGATGGGCGCAGGTATTACACATGTTAGCGCAGTTAAAGCAGGTGTTCCTGTTCGTATTAAAGATGTAGCAGAGCAGGGTATTAGTAATGCCATGAATTACAGCTACAAAATTTTAGATAAAAAGCAAAAGCGGCGTATTTTATCTAAAGCTGATTTACAGCAAACCATGAGTAAAATAACCGGCACGACTAATTACAGTGGCTTTAAGCACATTGATATTGTTATTGAAGCGGTATTTGAAGATTTAAGCCTTAAGCAAGGTATGGTTGCAGATGTAGAACGTGAGTGCCAAGACAACACTATTTTTGCGAGTAATACGTCATCGTTACCTATTTCGCAAATAGCGGCACAAGCAGCTCGTCCTGAAAATGTAATTGGCTTGCATTATTTTTCACCAGTTGAAAAAATGCCATTGGTTGAGATTATTCCACATGAAGGTACGTCTCAAGAAACCATTGCTCGAGTGGTAAATTTTGCCCGTAAGCAGGGTAAAACACCGATTGTTGTTAAAGACATGGCAGGGTTTTACGTAAACCGTATTTTAGCGCCTTATGTCAATGAAGCGGCTAACTTACTTCTTGCAGGTGAGCCAATTGATAAAATTGATGCGGCACTTGTTGAATTTGGTTTTCCTGTTGGACCGTTGGCATTATTAGATGAAGTAGGTATCGACATAGGCTCTAAAATAGCCCCAATTCTTGAAAAAGAACTCGGTGAGCGCTTTAAAGCCCCTGATGCATTTAGTCGTTTAATTGACGCAAAACGCTTAGGCCGTAAAACAGGTCGTGGTTTTTATATCTATGATAAAAAAGCCAAAAAAGTGGATGAGTCAATCTACGAGTTACTAGGAGTAAGCCCATCACCACGTTTAAATAAAAGCGAAATTGCTAAGCGTTGTGTAGCTCAAATGCTAAACGAAGCAGTGCGTTGTTTAGATGATGGCATTATTGCAAGCCCACGTGACGGCGACATTGGTGCGATATTTGGTATTGGCTTCCCACCATTTTTGGGCGGCCCATTCAGTTATATGGATAAACTTGGCGCAAGTAAAGTGAGCTCAGAAATGGCGACCTTTGCTAACTACAACCCTGTATTTACCCCTTGTGATACCTTGGTCGATATGGCAGATAAAGGCGCGAGTTTTTACCAAGTTGAGCCTGTCGCTACAACAGACAACAAACCTCAAGCTGAAAAACAACCAAACGTTGTTGAAGAGTTGCCTGTTGAAGCTGCTGCGGATGAGGTTATTATTACGCAAGCTACGGAGTCTGACAGTGATGATGAAAACACCGATGAACAACAAGACGATAAAAAGTCTTAAGGTTTAAACCTGATAAAAGCGCACCCTTGAGGTGCGTTTTTTTATGCCTACATAAAATCACTAACGCATAAAATCACATTGCATATAGACTATTTGATGCACAGTAGAGGTGTGTATTTAAGGTATACTGAGAAAACTTGTGGGGAAAGTATTGCACTAAGCGAGGTGCCCAGTGCAATAGATGCATCACATGTGAATCTCGATCGCTTTGCGATCTTTTTCAGGCATGTTTGCTACAACTAAATTAAATGAATTATCAATCATGCGCTCAATTTCGCCTTGAGGGATAGAGCCATCAAGAATAACAGTATTCCATAACCGTTTATTCATATGATAGCCAGGTATCACTGAAGGAAAAAGATCCCGTAAAGCTTGTGCTTCATCAGGGTCACATTTTAAGTTCATCCACCAAATTAGGTTGCCATCTTCATCTGTTTCACCTTCATTACCGACCGATAATGTAGCAAACATTTTATGATTTACTTTATATACATCAACTTCTTGGCCAAAAGGTTTGGTAACCATAACCAGAGGTTTAGTTGTTAAATACTCATGTGCTGTGTGTTGATCCATGATCCAGTCCTTGAAGTCATTTACGGTATCTTAACCATAGCAGCTTTTTTCGTAGTTTAGTCATGAAAAAACGTCCAATAGGTATAATTTATTAGAATTATCAATCATAACGCTATTTGCTGGGATTTTCTTGTTGCAGAAAAATAACTTCATGGTATGTTTCTGATGATTAATAAATTATAGGAATACACTAATGCCTAAGGCAAGTGAAGTTAAAAAAGGTAATGCCATTGAGTTCAATAATCGCGTTTTAGTGGTTAAAGATATTGTTCGATCTGTGCCACAAGGCCGCGCTGGTGGTAGTTTATACCGTATGCGTCTGTATGATGTAGTAACGGGTGCTAAAGTTGATGAAACGTTTAAAGACAGTGATATGTTAAAGCTTGCTGACTTAATTCGCCGTGAGTCAATGTTTTCTTATATCGATGGCGATGAATATGTGTTCATGGATAATGAAGATTACACGCCATATAACCTAAATAAAGACGCTATCAGCGAAGAGATTTTATTTGTTAATGAAGAAACACAAGGCGTACACGTTATTGTGATTGATGGCGCACCTGTGGGCTTAGACTTACCATCAAGTGTTGAGCTGGTAGTTGAAGAAACAGATCCATCTATTAAAGGGGCATCAGCCAGCGCACGCTTCTAAACCAGCACGTTTATCAACTGGTTTAACTATTCAAGTGCCTGAACATATTTCAACGGGTGACCGCATTCGTATTAATACTGCAGAGCAAAAGTTTATGGGCCGTGCTGAAAAGTAATAATTTAGCTCATTAGATAGTCATTAAGAGCCGATGCATTATCGGCTTTTTTGTATCTATTATGAATGACACGAATACCCATTATTCATATATTAGAGTTTAAACAACGGTGAACATAAGTTACACTGCGCGCTTTATTTTTAACCAATTTTATAAGGTCTCTTTTGTATTTTTTGATTAGCGCAATTTGTATCGCAATTATGTATTTGGATGTAATCAAAAAAGGCATGCCGGTTAAACGCTGGGTTATGCTAGCAGGCTTGCTAGGGCCCATAGCATGGTGTTTATTTAACTTACATTACCGTAGAGCTTTATTACGGGGTGTTGGGGTCAATGCGTGCATTTGGCGCCCTTAGGCTTGATGAATTAAACTCGGCGCTGATTCATTAAGTTGTTTTTGCAAAAATGCGGTAAATTCTGTTTTTGATAAAGGCTTAGAGTAATAATAACCTTGCATGGTCTCGCAATTAAGTTGCTCTAAAATTGCTATTTGCTGCGCTTCTTCAACACCTTCTGCAACAACATGTAAATCTAGGTTGTGGGCAATGGTGACAATCGAATCGACCATATTGCGGCCACGTTCGTTTTCCATATCATCAATAAATGCTTTATCAACTTTTAATGTATTAAGTGGGAATTGTTTTAAGTACGCAAGTGATGAATAGCCGGTGCCAAAGTCATCCATAGCTAAGTGAATACCACGAGCACTGAGTGAGCGCATAATCGATATAGCGTCTTGTGGGTCATCCATTACAGTACCTTCAGTGATCTCAAGCTCTAAAAAGTAAGACGGTAGTGCATTTTTTTGTAAAATCACGTCAATACGCGTAGTTAAATCTGGCAAGCTAAATTGCTTTGCTGACAAATTTACCGCTACTCGGCCGTTAAATAAACCAGCATCGAGCCACTCTTTCACATCTCGGCAGGCTTTGTTTAATACCACTTCACCTATTTCGATGATTTGACCTGTTTCTTCAGCAATAGGAATAAACACGCCTGGGCTAATAATGCCTTTTTTTCGGTGTAATAAAGCGAACCAAAGCTTCCATACCGGTGAACTTGCCAGTTCGAATGTTCATTTTTGGTTGGTAATACACCTCAAAATGATCTTCTTTTAAACCAAATCGCATTAAGTTTTCGATTTGTAAGCGTTTAACGGCCTGGCGATTCATTGTATCGTTGAAAAATAAGTAACTATTGCCTTTCTTTTTTGCGTGATACATAGCTGTGTCGGCATTTTTAAGCAACAGCTCTGGCGTATTACCGTCTTCAGGGAATAGCACAATACCTAAACTAGAAGTGATCACCAATTCATGTCCCGCCATTTTAAATGGCGTCGCGATAGCGGCTAAAAACTGTTTTGCCATTCGAGTGATGGTGTGGATATCGTTTGTACCAGACATTACAAGAGCAAACTCATCACCACCTAAGCGGTAAAATACGTCTTTCTCACGGGTGAGCTTATTTAGCCGCATGGCTAATTTTGCTAATAAACTATCGCCGAGTTGATGGCCCAGTGAGTCGTTGATTTTTTTGAAGTTATCTAAATCAAAAACTAATAGCGCATGGTGGTTATCTTGCTTTGCCAATTTTTTTTAGATCAGTAAAAAACAAGTTACGATTAGGCAAGCCAGTAGTTCTATCTCGGTTGGATAAATTATGTAATTGCGACTCGGCTTTCTTACGCTCTGTTAAATCTGAAAATACCACCACATAATTACAGATTTGATTGTACTCATTTTTTATTTCGTCGATAGAAATTTCAATAGGTAATACTTTGCGGTCACTATTACGTAGTTTCACTTCTTGTTGCCAATGCTCCGTGCGACGCACGGTATTTTTTATCTCTTCTATGTAGCTATCTTCATAGCCCTGCAAGGTGAAAGGCTTATTAAGGTAGTTTTCACGGTTGCCGCCAAATTGACTTAAAAAACTTGGATTTAAATCAACCAGATTAAAGTTTTTGTCGTAAATAGCCAAAGCATCAGTAAGTGATTCAACACACTTTGCAAATAGGTTTAGGCGGGCTTCAGTTGATTTTAATAAGGTAATATCACGGACAGTACCGGTCATTCGTAATGGGTTTAAACTGGCATCTTTCTCGATAATTTTGCCGCGATCAAGTACCCAACGCCAACGGTCGAAACTATCTTTAATACGATAACTAGCTTCAAAGAAAGCGGTTTGTTCGGCAAAATGTTGTTTGAGTAAAAGCTCAACACTGGATATGTCATTAGGGTGGATCAGCGACTTGTTAGGGGGGAAGTCTGTTTGGGTGTTTCGATCCATCATGTATTTGTCGTTTATACGCAATACTTCACCGGATCCGATATTCCAATCCCACAAGGTATCGCCACTGCCTTCAACAGTGCTTTTTAAACGGTGCTCTGATACACGTAACTGTTTACGTGAGCGGCGCAGTCTGTGAATGGTAAATAACAGATACGGTAAAACCAGCGCAATAAATGCGCTGGGTATATAAACCATTAAGGTTTGGTTATCTACTAACTGCTCGCTATAAGCAAGTGGGTTAAAACTGAGTAGTAAAAATACAAATACAGTTAGTTTTATTGTTATTTTTTTTATTATCATTGTGCACTTCATTAATCTTCACTAGATAATCTAATAGAAGCGTCAGGTTGTGTCAAAGAGAATGCGAGTAAACAGCTTGTTTTGTTTGTTTCTTTAATTTTGCAACGCTCAATAGCTCATATCTTGCTCTATCATCATTGAAGGTGTCGAGTATATAACGTTTCATTTGTGACAGCGTTAGTTCTTTTAATGCGTTTAAAAGCTTTTTCTGCATGTGAAACTCATGGTCTTGATTACCAATAGCAAGCCACAACCTTTGTGAACGTAAACGTAAGTTTTTATCTTTTTCGGCTATATGGGTTTTAAGACCATGTTTTTGTATTTGCCACTGTTGCTCATCAATGGTATTTAGGTTACCAACGAAATTAGCTAAAAATTCATTATGGCGTTCTAGCAATGTTGTTGCGCTATAATTTGGTGACTGGACATAAAAAGCGATGCCTGCGCGAGTATTAAAGGGGGCATACCCAGCTCCTACTAAGTAACCTAGTTGTTGCTTGGTGCGTAGCTCATTAAAGTAATCATGGTTAATTAAATGATTTAACGCCATCATTTTGATTTTTTCGCTAACGTTGCTGGTTAACGCTTGGTAGTAAATTACCATGGCATTATCACTGCAATTTAACTCAAGCTGGGCACGGGTAATTTTATCAATTTCGTACAATGGGCGTTGTAAATCAGCAATTGTTGCAGATTTGGCTAAATGATTGGCGACCTCTTTTTGAAACTCTATTGCATCACTTTCTCGCCAGTTCCCGTGTAAGAAAGACTCAACATGTAGCGCTTTAAAAAACTCTCTTCGAAAGCAGTTAAACTGATGGAAACTGGTGTCTTTTAACGCCGTTGCGAGTTCTTCAGGTTCAGGGTTCCATGGCATGACTTTCGCGCCAAGCACACTAAACAACTCGCCAACAGGTTTATTTTGGTTGCTATTTCGCCAATGGCGCACCAACTGCTTTTTTATATTCAGCGAAGCGTTTGGCACAGATATCAACATTAAACAGCGCATCTAGTAGCTCATCTACAAGCTCCAATTGACTTGATGATAAACCCGCTGTATGCAGTGTTAGTCCGCCCTGGTGCGAGGTTAAATGGTAGCTTAAACCTGCTAATTCAGCTGGGTAAAATTGTTCGGCTACGCTATCCATAAATAAATCAGCAAATAGCCGTGTTAGTGCCATGTGTTTAATATCTTTAACCGCGTAGTCAGAGTCCATTGCTAAATAAAAGTGTCCTTTAGCGACCCGAAAAGTGTTGTCTTGTTTGAACCAGAAATCAAAACCGGGTTCTTTTACTAGTAACGTGGGTTTAGTTTGCGGTTGTTCTACATCAAATAAAGCCACCTCTTTAGTTAAATAGGGGTTTGCAGTTGGTAATAACATTTCAGGTAGTGGCGTGTTTATTTCGCTAAGCGCCTCAAGCCAACAGCTAGATAACCCTTCGACGCGGTAAGGTGTATGATACCACTGAGTTTTATGCTCAGGTTCAACATCGGGATGAATGAGCACCAAACGCATATTGTTCGGCACTAACCATTGCATGGCTATTTCGTGGGCATGCTGGTTAAACCCCTCCATCAAATAGTCACCTTGGACATAGTTGGCTTCGTCGTAATGCTGCATATTGACACTTAAATTACTCACCCAATCTATAAGCCGTGCTTTTTCTTGGTTATCAAACGCTATTTTTAATAGGTTTTTCTTATCTTGATAAAGTCGTGGTAGTTTGTCGGTATTTTGATTAATTAAGCAAATGTATTCAAACACCATTTCAACAATGTCTTCATAATACTCTATGCCTTCATCAGTCAGCGCCATGCTGATATTAAAATCTTTAAAGTTACTGCCATTTATTCCACCACCAGCGGAGAGAGCGTTGATCCAGCCTTGCTCTTTTAAAATGGAGTATAAAGAGCCTTGCCCCTCATAGCCTAACAGGTGTGCAATAAAGCTGACGGTTTTATGGCGATAAAACTCATCGATATTAGGCATAGCAAAGCTAACAATGAGCTTCTGCATATGTTTATGAGGCTCAATATGTAACACTTTACATAAATCTTGCTCGCGGTAGAGCTGTGCTTCAATCGCAGGCTTTTTAATATTACAACCTTTGATACCGTTAAACAGCGCTTTTACCCACTGTTGCATGGTAGCCACTTCTTCGTTTGCGCAAACAACCAATGTCATCCATTGAGCTTGATAATGAGTGTCAAAAAAAAGCTCTTAATTCATCACTTATGCAGAGTTCACGATCAGCTAAAGTTTGTAAGTTACCAACAGAAAATTTAGCAAAAGGGTGGGCTGGATTAACAGTTTCTTTGTGCGCTTGATATATACGACGTCCATCATCTTTTATTTTTAATTTAAATTCAGCTTCAATGGCATTACGTTCTTTTTCTGTTTCAGCGGGGTTCAAAAGTGGCGCGATAAAAAAGCGACTAAATTGTGTTAATGCATGTTCAAACTCTTGATTATTAATATCAAAAAAGTAACAGGTGTGCTCGGTCCCGGTCCACGCGTTGGTATTGCCACCTGACTGAGATACAAAGTTGCTAAAGCTATTTGATTCTGGAAATTGGTCTGTACCCAGAAAAAGCATGTGTTCTAAAAAGTGGGCTAAGCCTTGCCGATCAATGGGGTCATCAAAGTGTCCTGCGTTAACTGCCATTGAAGCAGCGGCTTTAGTTGAATCTTTATCTTGCACTATTAACACTTTTAGACCATTGTCCAGTGTTAGGGAGTGGTATGTTCTGTTATCATTACGGCTGATATTCAAATGATGCTCCTGAAACTTACGTTTACTTGTTTACAACACATGATATCTTCAGGACAGTATTTAACTGCGATGCCTTAATACCTGAATATCATAAGCGATAGGTTATATTGCTTTAATATAGCGGACAAACGGGCAAACTGGCTACTGTTTTATATTCTTTAATCGGTTGATTTTTTATGAAAACAATCCTAATTATGCGTCACGGCGAAGCAACACCGATGCAAGCAGACGATGCAAGTAGAAATTTGACCCTAGTTGGCCAACAGCAAGCAGAAAAAATGGGTAAGTGGTTACACACGACCTATACTCCAACAGCGTTATTAGTGAGCCCTTTCACAAGAGCCCAACAAACAGCGCAAGGCGTTAAAAAGAATAACGCATTTTTATTTGAAGAAACCTGTACAGACATTATCCCTGAAGGAAATCCGCAAGTTGCGGCTGACTACCTTGAAACCTTAATCGCATTACACCCTGAGTGTGATACTTGGCTGGTGGTGGCACACATGCCAATTGTTAGCTATTTGGTTGATCAGCTGAGTAATGGCAATATGCCTATATTTAACACGGGGGCTGTTGCGGTGATCAGTTATGATGATACTGAGAAAAAAAAGCCAATATTTGAGTATACACTCACCAGTTAGTGTTGATGTCTAGAAATTATTTCATCTTAGACAGTTAACCTTCTTGGTCTTACTTTGTTAAATTAGCGCCAAATAAATTAACGAGAGAATGAACATGATTATCGAACGTCTTCAAACGGGTGCGCGTATGAGCCGCATAGTTAAACATAACGGCACCGTGTACTTATGCGGTCAAGTGTGTGCAGATGCAGAGCAAGGTATTAAAGAGCAAACCCAAACCATGCTTGATAAGGTAGAAGCACTCTTAGATGAAGCAGGAAGCTCAAAAGAGCATATGCTTAGTGCCACTATTTATGTAAAAAGCATGGACTTCTTTGCTGATATGAATGCGGTGTGGGATGAGTGGGTACCAGCAGGGCACGCACCAGCTCGTGCGTGTGTGGAAGCTAAAATGGCGCGAGATGCATTATTGGTAGAGATATCAGTTGTCGCTGCAATTAAATAATCCCTTTAAGCGGCCTGATAGAAAAGCACAAACTCAATAGGTCGTTTAAAAAACTTAACCCTCAGGATAGACAATGAGCTCAAATCCAGTCGTACTAATAACCGGCGCTAGCCGTGGAATAGGGGCTGCGACTGCCATTCATTTCGCTCGCCATGGTTACGATATCTGTCTTAATTACAAAACAAATGAAGTTGAAGCGAAAAAAGTAGCGCAGCAAATTGAAGGTTGTGGTGTGAAGGTTATTATGTTGCAAGCTGATGTTTCTAGTGAAGTCGATGTAATTACCATGTTTGAAAGTATTGATAATACATTTGGCAAGCTAGATGTACTGATCAACAACGCCGGTATTTTAAAGCCACAAATGACGTTACTTGGTATGGATGCTAAACGCATCAATGAGGTATTGACGACAAATATCACCAGCGTTTTTCTATGTAGTCGTGAAGCGATAAAGCGTATGCCAAATGGCGGTAGTATCGTTAATGTGTCGTCGGGTGCAGCAAAAACAGGATCAGCTAATGAATATATCGACTATGCCGCGTCTAAAGGTGCTGTGGATACACTAACTATCGGTCTAGCTAAAGAGGTTGCGAAGCAAAATATTCGCGTGAATGGCGTGAGACCTGGGCTTATTTATACTGACATGCACCGTGATGGTGGAGAAGCCAATCGAGTAGATAGACTCAAACAAAAGCTTCCTTTAGGACGAGGCGGAGGGCCTGAAGAAGTGGCCGCTGCAATTTACTTTTTAGCGTCTGAGCAAGCCTCTTTTACTACCGGAAGTTTTATTGATGTTGCTGGCGGTTTATGACTAAGAAAAGTGTACTTAAAGCAAAATTATACTCGTTGCTTATATCCCCTATGAATGACCTTAAAGAAAGCAGCTGATAATATAAAACTTACCTATCATGGGCCTTACCTTGTTGTAATAACCGGTTACTTATGCAATGTAATTGTTAATACTTTACTCAGAATAGCTGGCAGTAACTAAGATGTGCCGTTATTATTAAGTGTGAATTTATAAATAATAATAATTTAGGTGTTATGGATACTGAAAAAAAATCGAGTTTGTTTCTATTTGGTTTATTTATTTTCATCATGCTGGTTGGCTTACTCGGGCTGTCACTTACCCCCAAATGGAATGAACCGTTAGCAAACAATATATACGCTATAGCTGGGTTATTCGCCTTTAGTGGAGACTGGACACAAGATCTTCATAAAACTCAACATATGAATATTTTTATTGAGTTTGCACGTTTTGCAGCCCCCCTAACCACGGCTTTAATTTTCTTTGTATTGATTTTTGATGGTGCAAAACAATTATTGGCATTTTTATTACGTCCGCGTAATGGTTTTGAGTTGGTCATAGGCCTTGGTAATAAAGGCTCTGCTATTGCCGTGTCGGCGCTTGAGCAAGGTAAAAAAGTAATAGCGATAGAGCATCAAAGTCAAAATAGTAATATTGCACTGTTAAAACGCCGAGGTGCGATTGTTTTCAATGGTGAAATCAATCTAAAGGTGGTTAAAAAGTTAAATGTACGGCATGCGAAAAATATATTTTTTTGCTGTGGTGATGACAATAAAAATATCGCCATAGCAGAGCAAGTGCTCCCTTATTTAAATGCTGTTGAAGGCGAAAACTCTCCTCAGGTTTTTGTACATTTACATAGCCGAGTATTGGCTGATAAATTAAATCAATTACCGCGCTTTATGAGTAACACTCAAACTGAATTGCGATTTTGGCGCAAAAGCCAAATTTTAGCGGAACACTTATTACAGCGTTATCCAATACAGCCTTATGCCAATATTCAAGGTGTATCGCGGGCGCATATTATTATCTTTGGCTGTAATGATAATGCGCTAGATTTAGCACGAACGATAGCCAAAAATGCAATTTATAAGAGTTTACAAACGCCAACGATTACGTTCATTACTGATAAGCCGAATGGCAGCTTAAAAGCTGAGTTTGCTGCTATTGCCGCAGCAACACAGTTGCAGGTCATTGATGAAGATGTTGCTCAGTTAGTTGCTGAGCAGCAACGTCTTGCAATGTTACTCAAAGATGTAACACAAGTATATGTATTTGAAAATGAAAGCTTAAATAGCTTTGAAGTGGCATTGGCGCTACGAAACGCAATGTTCAACCATTGCTTGTTTATGGCACCGATTATTTATGCCACTGATCATGCTGAAATTGGTGATAGTCCCGCGCGGCAAAATCAAAAAATTCCAGATAATTTATATGCTTTCAATAACAATAGTAAAGACATCAATATCAGTGCTATTACCCAACCGCTTGGCAGTTTAATAGCAAAACGCACTCATGAGCACAGTTATTTGGCCAGCAACAATGACGACAGCCAGCCTACCTCATGGCAAGCATTGCCATATAGCTTAAAAGAAGCAAACCGTGCGTTTGCTTTGAGTTGGGATAACAAACTCGCAGCAATTGGCGCACGATTTTGCACAACGGCTCAGGGAATTGAAATCAACGCCAGTGAGCTTACTCTTATGTCGGCTATGGAGCACACGCGTTGGTGTGCTGAGCGCAGCATTGATGGTTGGCAATTTAATGATGTGCGGTCTAACTTAACCAAGCAGCATCCATTATTAAAACCGTGGCGTGAACTCAATACTCTGCAACAGCAAGGTAACAATGATTTTTTTACAAGTACTGTAACCGACCTACAAACCATGGCTAATAGCAGTGAATTTGAGTTTGGCTTGCAACGAGTAAGAACAATTGCAGTAACAGGGCATCGCTTTAATGATTTAGCGACGTCAAAATACAGCGAGTTGGTAGCCTCGATTGATGCTACCTTATTGCAAATTAAACAACGATACCCAAATGATCATTTTCAATTTGTTAGTGGCTTGGCTCAAGGAGCTGATCGGTTGGTTGTTGAGCGCGCCAAAATTATTTTGGGTGCCCCATTTATAGCGTTACTGCCAATGGCTTATGAGCTCTATAAAATGGATTTTGATAATGACACTAATGAATTTGAACAATTCATTGCAAAATCACTTTGGTATAGCGAGATCCCACCTGTGTATCAGCATGTTGCTGATATGGAAGAGGCAACTAATCCTGCTCGTGCTAATCAATATGCTGCATTAGGTGCACATTTAGTGGCTATTGCGGATGATTTAATTGCAGTATGGGATGGCAACGCTGGAAGAGGTTTAGGCGGCACCGCTGATGTTGTTGATTGGTGGAAAAATAAAGTTCCAGAAGAGTTTGCAGTGAGCTACCCGCTAAAACCGCAAACAGCGAAGGGTGATTTGTATATTGTTGACTTTGTAAGAGGTACTTAAATATGAGTGAGTCACAGTTAACTCATCAATATTTAGCATTTATTTCGTATCGTCATGCAGACAATAAACAAACAGGGCGTCAATGGGCAACCTGGTTACACCAAGCAATTGAAACCTATGAAATACCTAAAGATTTAGTTGGCCAAAAGAATGCTCGAGGGGATGTAATCCCAGAACGGATCTTTCCTATTTTTCGTGATGAAGAAGAGCTCCCCGCAGATGCCGATTTAGCCAATGCGATTACCCGCGCACTTGATAATACCGGCTTGTTAATCGTGTTGTGTTCACCTAATGCGGTTGCTTCAACTTATGTAGCTGACGAAATTGATTACTTTAAAAAACTAGGTCGTTCGGATCAAATTATTGCAGCAATGATAGATGGCGAACCAAACGCAAGTTGGGATACCAGTAAACAAGAGCAGGGTTTTACCGCCAGTGATGAATGCTTTCCTAAGCCCTTACAATATGCATATGATGCTAACGGTCAGCCTACATCACAACTAGCTGAACCGTTGGCAGCAGATTTTAGGGTTAACCATGATGGGGTGCTTGAGCAGGGCTGGGCATCGATAGAAGCTTATCGACAGTATTTAAAAGCCTCAGGCTCAGTGTCGGCTAAAGTAATAAACGAACGAGTAACTCGTTATCAAGCTCAGCAGCAGCTAATGCTGTTAAAAATTATTGCTGGCATTATCGGAGTACCGCTGGGCGCATTAACAAAGCGCGATCAAGCTTACCAATTAGAGCTTGCTCAGCAAAAAGCCAAGCGCTTACGACAATGGTTAAGTGGTGTTGCCATCTTAGCTATTGTTGCAATTGCGGCAGGGATCATGGCTTTTTTTGCTCAACAACGAGCAGTAAAGAATGAACAATTAGCGACCGAGCAACGTGATGCGTCACTGTTAAATCAAAGTCGCTTTTTAATGGATCGAGCGCGCCAAGCGAATAGCAACGGCGAGCACGACCTTGCTTTGTTATTAGGTTTGAATGCGTTACCAGGTCATTATGGCGGGGAGCGGCCAATGCCTGATGATATTGGTCAAATAAGAACAGCAATTTATGCCACTAATAAGCGCTTTCACTATAAAGGGGCTGAAAATTTTTCTCAGGTTGAATTTAATGCAGAGCAAGGTTTGTTTGCTTTGAGTGATGGCAAGTTACAGTATTTGTCATATCACCCAATGGCTCAAGATAAAGTGATTGCCGCAGAGCAGGCGATTGTTGCTTTTGCACAAAGTGAAGATGCAACAAAATTAGTCACGGCGTCAAATAAAGGCCAACTCACTTTGTGGGATAGTAAATCATTAACTCAGCTAGCAACAACGAAGCTCAATGTAGATATAGCGCAGGTATTGATAAGTCCAGACGGGAGTATAGTTTACACCTTGTCTGCTATGAATCGCATCATTGCCTGGTCAGTGTCAGAGCAGAAAATTATTTTTGATCACACAACATCCAACAATTTTACTAATGATAAATTACTTCTAAGCTCCGATGGTAAATATCTCCTGATCTCTCCTGTTGCATTTGGTAAGGCCAGTATATTAAATGCGTTTACAGGGGACCTGATCCGACATATCGAATTAGATATCAGCTATGGGACGACGGGTAGCTTGGCAAGACAACTGCGCTTTACATCAGATAGTCGAGGTCTATTGATTTATGATAATAAGGGTACTCGAGTTGAAACGATAGTAACAGGAGAAATCCAAGGGGAAAGCTCAGGAATGCATGCGCTGACAGATAATTCAGGCGAATATATGTTTATCATGTCGAATTTTCAGCCTATTGTAAAAGATGCTACTAATGCTGAATTTATTCGAGGTTTACGAAAAGCGCCAGTCCTTTGGAATATTAAAACAAATACAGGCGGCCCATTGAGCCACTTTGGTGATGTAACTGATGCAGCCTTTACCAGTGATGGCACTATGTTATTGACCATATCTTATAACACAGTGAGGGTATGGGATGTAAAAACAGGCACAGAAATGACGACTTTTACATTGCAGGGCGCACCTAAGTTACAGCTGAAAAATAATTTATTACTCGGGGTGTCCAGTAAAGAAAAATCGATTGCGTTGTGGCAACTAGATAAAACTCAACCCCACTTTGTATTATCACCTGAGAGTAAAATATGGGGCAGCCAATTTAGTGCTGATGGCAAGCAACTTTTAACACCAAGCCATGAAAATGAACAGCGTTATTACCTAATAGATACCGGGAAAGGTGATATCCAGCAAACACTTACATTATGCAATTCAGCTAGACTAGCAGCTAATGCTTGGTCGAAAAGTGGTCGCTACTTAACTGTTAATTGTCAGTTTAACAGTACTAAGGTGTTTGATATAAAAAAGCTGACTACCTTAAGTTTGGTCAAGATAGCGATGATATTAATATCGCTAATATTGCACTCACAGCTAACGAAGCTCAGCTTGTCCTTTTGAAAAGTGATTGGCAAAGTAACACCCTGTCAAAATTTGATATAGAAAGTAAAGTTTTATTGGCTGAGTTTAAATTAGCGGATGATATTACGGTTGATAAACTTATAGTTAGTGAAACAGGCCTGTTTGCACTTACCACGAGCTATAATTCGGGTGGGCAAGTATATAACTTAAATACAGCCATGCAGATTGCCACAATAGATAAGTTGATCAACATTGGTAGTGGATTTTTTATCGAAGCGACGCAGCGGTTGATAGTGCAAAAGTCAAAACGTAGTTTGCTTATGTATGATCTCAACACTGGTGAGTTACTGAAACAATTGGAATTTGATTCTGACATTAAATCGTACAAATCACATCAACAACAATTTATTGTTGGTTTAAAAGATCAAGAATTAATCGTGTATGATAGCCAAAACGCACAGGAACAGCATCGCTTCAATACTTTAACCGAACCTAACAACTTAACGGCCACTGTGTCGAATAAGTACGTTATTTTAAATGGCAGCAAGCCGAGCATATATGAAGTTGCAACGGGAAAACTATTTTATCAAAGTGAGGATTATCACAATCAAGCATTGGCGTTTGATGAACAAAATGACCGTCTATTGCTGCTTTCAAATACGAATAAAGTATATACATTGCCAGCAATTAGCGAGGGTATCGCACAAGCGGCAATCAACGCTCTTCCCTATAAACGCCATTGTCTAACAAATAAAGAACGCGAAGAAAACTTTATTTCACCGTTAAAAAAACAACAGCAATTGAATAGAGATTGTCTGGGAATTAATTAACACACACGATGGCTACAAAAGCACCGATAACCAAAAACTAAAGCTAACTACACTTAATACAGTTGAAAGTACCACGGCACCTGCAAGCGTAACTTGATGCTTACCAATTTGGCTAGCAATGAGGTAGGCGTTTACTCCAACAGGAGAGGCGCTTAACAGTACCAACACATTTAAAATTTCTCTATCGAGTGAAAGTGCATAGCTGCCTATTAAAAACACCCCAGCAGGCAGTACAAAAATTTTCATTAATGACGCTATTAACGCCGGCTGCCAGTTAGCCGCGATTTTGTAAAATGCTAAATTAGCACCTAATACAAACAGCGCGCAGGCTATGGCAGGCGTTGCGAGCAGCTCTAAACTATTGGCTAAATTATCAAATAAGTGTATACCACTTATGTTGAGCAAAAGCCCACAACCTATGCTCAATACAATAGGGTTTAGCACCATACTCTTGATAAAGGTTGGCCATGAAAATGCGTGTTCACTGCCTTTTGCGCCTATCAAATACGTCAATGCGAATAATAATGTGCTATGAAAAGTAATAATCATAAACGCGATGGCTATCATATCTTTGCCTAATGAGGCTATCACGATTGGAATACCCACAAGTACCATGTTTGAATAACTTGACGCTAAGCCAAATACGCCGTGTTCTTGGTAATTTTTGTGCTTAGCCAGATAAAAACGGTCGATAATTATGCCGCTGGCGAACACCAATAACACCGGAATGTAAAAGCTCAAAAAAGCAGATAGACTAATACTTTGCTGTAAGTCGATACGGGACATATTTAATAACAAGAAGGCAGGTAAACTAACATAAAAAGTAAATTTGCTCAGTCCTGCGATGTGCTGTTGTTGAAAAAACTTTAACTTACAGCAGCTGTAACCAAGGGCAACAATAAATATCAGTGGAAAAATAATTGAAAAAATATGCACTGCTTTATTGCCTTAAATTTAAAGTGGTTGGAAAATCAAGGATGGTGTTTATCGTCTGAATAAATCATTTTGCGGTAAATTGATCAAAATAAGTACTGCGCCTTTACCACCGTATTCAAGGGGGGCTTGATGCATAGCTATTACATCGGGGTGTTGTACAAGGTATTGTGGTACTTTATGCCTGAGTATATGCCCACCAATACCATGAACAACGCAAGCACAGTAATAATGCTTTTTTTTGCATTCATGAATTAAGCCTGCTAACTCGTCTTTGGCAATTTCTTTATTTAAACCGTGTAAATCTAAGGTTAGATCAGGAATAAAATCCCCACGACGCAATTGCTTAGCTAAAAAGCGGTCTTGACCATCTTGCACATAATTAACTGTACCATTAGTGTCTATGTCTGGCACATATTCATCAGAAAAGAAAAATTCTGACTGTTGTTGCTTTTTTTGCTGGGCAAATTGCTTCGCTTGTGACACTTTAGGTTTATTAGCAAAACGATGGGTGTCTTGTTTAAATACACGGGCACCGTTAATACTTTGACGAAACAAGTCAATGTCGTCAGTGCTGATTTGGCTGTTTGAGTGAAGATCTTTTTCATAGCGGCAGTCTAAACAAAAAAATGCTAAAAATCGAGTAAAAACCGATGTTGAAACGAGTTACAATAGGGCAATCAAGAGGTTAATCTACCTCGATTGAATATACATTTTTTGAAAGTAAGCAGGCAGATAACACACATGAGCGAATTACTAATAGAAGAAGCAACCTTAGATGAAGCTGTTGCAGAACTTTCAACATTGCATGACTGGTTACGTTGGACGACTAGCCAGTTTGCCAGCAGTGGTATTTTCTTTGGCCACGGGACAGACAATGCATGGGATGAAGCGGTTAGCTTATTACTTCCTGCATTAAGTTTACCCATTGATGCGCCAAAAGAGTTAATGCATGCGCGGTTAACCAGTACTGAAAAAAACCGTTTAGCCGGTTTAATTGCAGAGCGAATTAACGATTTTACACCAGTCCCTTATTTAACAAATATTGCCTGGTTTGCAAATATGCCATTTTACGTTGATGAGCGCGTGCTAATTCCACGCTCGCCTTTTGCAGAGCTTATTAATAATCGTTTTACGCCGTGGTTAGAACAGCCTGAATCGGTAAACCGTATTTTAGATTTATGTACCGGCTCTGGCTGTATTGCAATTGCACTGGCACAAGTGTTTGATGAAGCACAAGTTGATGCGGTTGATATTTCTTATGAAGCGCTTGAAGTGGCTGATATTAATATTACCGACTATCAGCTAAACGACCGTGTACTACCCATTCAATCCGATGTATTTAGTGGTGTACCAGGACAAAAATACGACCTGATAGTTGCCAATCCGCCGTACGTTGATGCTGAAGACATGGCCGACTTACCGCGTGAGTTCCACCATGAGCCAGAGCTTGGCCTTGCATCAGGTCACGATGGCTTAGATGTTACTCGCACAATATTAAGTGAAGCGGCAGAACATCTAACTGATAACGGTTTGTTATTTGTCGAAGTGGGCAACTCTATGGTACACATGGATGCGCTGTATCCTGGTGCGCCGTTTGAATGGATTGAATTTGAACAAGGCGGCTTAGGTGTGTTTGTGATCAGCAAAAAGCAATTAATCGCTTATTTTGCTGACTAAAAAAGTTAAAAATTAAAGCCGAGCCCTAGGCTCGGTACTCAGTAGTCATTAGGAATGAGGAAAACAATGGCAGGTAATAGCATAGGGCAGTTGTTTAAAGTGTCCACCTTTGGCGAAAGCCATGGCGTCGCGTTAGGTGGTGTTGTCGATGGCACGCCCGCAGGTCTTGAAATCACAGAGGCCGACTTACAAATAGATTTAGACCGTCGTAAACCAGGGCAAAGCCGCTATACAACGCAGCGCCGTGAAGACGATCAAATAAAAATTCTTTCAGGCGTATTTGAAGGTAAAACCACCGGAACTAGCATTGGTTTACTAATTGAAAACACCGATCAACGCTCAAAAGATTACGGTAAAATTAAAGATGTATTTCGCCCCGGTCACGGTGATTACACATATTGGCATAAATATGGCCTGCGCGATTATCGCGGCGGTGGACGATCATCTGCCCGTGAAACCGCAATACGCGTAGCTGCAGGCAGCATTGCTAAAAAATACCTAAAACAATTTCATGGTATTGAAGTACGTGCATGTTTAAGCCAACTAGGGCCAATAAAAGCTGAGAACTATGATTGGGATGAAGTAGAAAACAACCTGTTTTTCTTTCCTGACGCCAGTAAAATTGAAGCATTAGACGAGTACATGCGAGATTTAAAAAAACAAGGTGACTCAGTAGGCGCTAAGGTTAAAGTCGTGGCTAAAAACGTCCCTGTAGGCCTAGGTGAACCTGTTTTTGACAGACTTGATGCAGAACTAGCACATTCACTGATGAGCATTAACGCAGTAAAAGGCGTTGAAATTGGTGATGGTTTTGATGTGGTTGAGCAAAAAGGTTCAGAGCATCGTGATGAGTTAACCCCTGATGGTTTTACCTCAAATCATGCCGGTGGCGTACTTGCGGGTATTTCCACAGGGCAAGATATTATTGCCTCTATTGCGCTCAAACCAACATCAAGTATTACAATACCTGGCAACAGCATTAATACAGAAAATGAAGCGGTTGAGATGATCACTAAAGGTCGTCACGACCCATGTGTTGGTATTCGTGCTATTCCCATTGCTGAGGCTATGATGGCGATTACGTTAATGGACCATTTACTACGCCAGCGCGGGCAAAACCCACATGTAAACCATGAGCATGGGCCGATAAACGGCTCGGTATAACTGATTAGGTTTTGATAAAATTAATTTTTGCTTTTCAAACGCGATTTTTATCGCGTTTTTTTTGTCGCTTTGTAAAAGGAAAATCAATGCAATTATTTATTGGCAATAAAAACTACTCTACATGGTCGCTCAGAGCATGGTATTTAATGAGTAAATTCAATGTTGAATTTACTGAGCAGCAACTAGTTTTAGATACACCAGAGTTTTATAGCGAACTGCAAAAACACTTTACAGTAGCAAAAGTACCTGCGTTGATAGATGGTGATTTACAGGTATGGGATTCGTTGGCTATTTGTGAATATATCAATGATGCTTATTTATCTAATGCAGCATGGCCAAAAGCAGTCGTTTTACGAGCACAAGCACGAAGTGTAAGTGCTGAAATGCATTCAGGGTTTATGGCGCTGCGTAATGAAATGCCAATGAATATACGCGCAACGCGAAAAGTAGAGTTATCTGATGCAGCTAAAAAAGACATTGCTCGCATCGATGAAATATTTTCCGCGCAACAAAAACGTTACCCTAACGGCTGGCTATTTGACGAGTTTAGTATTGCAGATGCTATGTTTGCGCCTGTTGTTTTACGTTTAAAAACATATCAAATTAGTTTATCCCCGTTAGCGCAGCAATACTGTGACACAGTAATGGCCTGCCCTGTACTGCAGCGCTGGATAACTGAATCAATGACCGAAACTGACATAGTTACCTGTGATGAAGTGGGCATTGATGTTAGTTAAATAATGAATGTTTATTAAAATATTTCGGGGCTGAGCCCCCTATGTTCGGTTTAAAATTTGATTAGTGGTAATGCGCTATTTTTTTGATCTGTCCAATGCACTAACTGAGTGCTTGGGTAGGATTTTATTGGCGATAATTCACTGATTTCTATGGCATCTAAAAACAGTTGATTGCTGGTTAATACAACCCATTCAGAGCCTAATGCAGTTAACTTGTTTGCACTATGCTTAAACTTGATTAATGCTTTATCAAAGTAAGCACTGTGTGCTTGGATCACTGGCAATAAATCTATATGGTTATTTGATATGTGGATGATTAAAATGCCATTTTTACTTAAACGTTGCCAGTAAAGCTCAAACGCTTCTTGAGTTAATAGGTGGGCGGGAATAACATCACTTGAAAATGCATCAATAACCAATGCGTTCATTAAAGGTGCATTACTTTTAAGCTCGTTTGCTAATGCGACTCTGCCATCACCAATGGTGACATTTATTTTGGCGGGGCTGTTTTTAAGATAATCAAAATACGTATTTGCCATTGTGTATACCGCGGGGTTTAGCTCATAAAAATGCACTGAATCGTGCTTATCAGCGAGGCTAGCCAACACCCCAGCACCTAAACCTACTACGCCCATGTTGAGCTTTTCTTGGCTTTTAAGTATCGCGAGTGACTTAGCGACGCCTGTGTGCTGATTATAGTAACTGCTAGCAACTACATTTTGACCAGGCAAGGGCTGCGAGCCATGTACCGTTGTGCCATCAATTAAGCGCCTTTGTGCAAGCTCAGGAGTATTGATATCTTTTACTGTGAGGTAACCATAAAAATTTCTCTGTGATGCAATGTTGTATTGATTAAAACTAAAATAAAGAACTAAATAGCAGCCACACCACAGAGCTGTAGCACTGATCAATAGCGTATTTATTTTTTTTAATTTAGCCAGATGAATGTACCCAATGAGAATAAGCAGCACAGCTAAACCGACGATATACTCGGTGATTTGTTCAAACAGCAGCGGGGCAAGTAACGTGGTAAATAAGCTGCCAAGCGCACCACCTAAAGCTATATACAAATAAAAATGTGTTAGTAATGTACCTTGTGGTGCGAGTTGTCTAAGTTCACCGTGGCAAATCATGCAGCCACTCAATAATATAAAGCTATAAATAATAATTTGTGTAATTGCATTAAATTGACTGCCTAAAAAGTACATTATTAGGCCTGCAAATGCGCTGAATATAAAAGCATACACCCAAACAGAACGGTTATAGTTGTTTTTGTTGGCAAACGCATAACTAAAACTACCTAAATAAATAGCAAGTGGCACCACCCATACAAGTGGCATAGGTGGGATGTTGGTGCTGATCATTTGTGTGGTCGCAATTAACATGATTGAGCTTGTTGCGGATAAAATAATCCAAAGCATATTTGGTTTTTTGACCATGGTTTGTACACGCGGTAACGCCGAGCAATTTTCTGTGCTGCTCTTGCTTAATAGTTTATAAGCTAAACAGATTAAGAGTATGCAGTAGATAAGTAGCCCTATTTGCTAGTAATGTTTTTGTTGCGACAATGAGAAAAACACCTCAAATATGATTGGGTAGCTCATTAAGGCTAATAAAGACCCAAGGTTAGAAACCGAATACCAATGATAGGGGACGGTATTTTTACCATGCTCAATGTACCATCGTTGCATAAGTACACTGGTCGCGCTTAGTAACATAAACACTAAGCCAATTTGATTTAGTAAGTTTGCCATTACTGACCAGTTAGGGGCTAAATTTAAATTAACGTGGAACTTGTTTAGGCTAATTAGGCTTGCTAAAACAACAAGCGAAATATGGATTACCATTTGTTTTTTTAGTGAATAGCGACTTAGAAAGTGTGCATAAAAGTAGCCAAGTAATAAAACAGTTTGATAAAAAAACAGACTAGCCGACCACACCGATGCGCCGCCTCCAAATCGAGGTAATAGCTCTTTAGATAGCATAGGCTGAATTTGAAATAGTAAAAAGGCGCTAACAAAAATGGTTAAGATAAATAAGATACGAAGCATGGATTTTAATTATTAATGAATCATGTGAGCAGCATTGCGGGTAACAGGTTAAGCAGCAATGGAATTAGCCTAGAATTTCTCTTAAGAAAACCTTAATATATGATTTATAATAATTTATTGGAGTAGCCAGTGGGCAAGTTTGTAATAGGGGAATTTGCTATTGATGTGAGCCGATGCAAAATATCATCAGCTAATACAGAGCAAGTCGTTGAACCTAAAGTCATGGATGTACTGCAATATTTGTATTCACATCGAGGTGTGGTGGTTAGCCAAGAGCAAATTTTTTTCAGCCGTATGGCCAAATGCGACATTTAGCCCAAGCTATGTGCAGCGTTGTATTGCATTGCTGAGAAAAGCATTGAGTGAAGACTCAAAAAATCCACGCTATATTATTACTCACCCAAAGCGGGGGTATAGCCTCGAAGTAGCTAAACCACAGTTAAATAAACCCAAGCGTATTTACTTATCAGCGTTGGTAATTTTAATCGTCACGTTTATTGGAATTGTAAATTGGCTTTACCCAGATACACCACAAGTAAAAACACACTTTACTAAATTGATGCCTATTTCTTCGAGTGAAGAAAATGAATCCAGCATCTCCTTATCACATAATGGTAAATATATTGCGTTTGTACGTGGTGATAAGTCAAACCAAACTATCTGGTTAAAAAACTTACGCTCAGGAAAAGAAGTTAAATTAACCCAAAAGCAATCAACCTATCACAGCCTAGGGTGGAGCAGCGACGACAGCGAAATCGCATTTGTGCACCAGCAAGATACCCAAACATTGGGATATTTCACCTTAGATAAACTGACATTACAACCTGCAAACTACAGAGAAATCTATACTTTTAAAGACTTTAAAGTGACGAGCCAGCAGTTAGAGTGGGCTAATGATAACCATATTTATTTTATTGAAAAACGTCAAAGCGATAACCATACTCAACTAAGTTCAATTGATTTAACAACGCAAGAAAAACGCGCCATTAAGTCATCCGTTGGGCAAGATTGGATGAAGTTGCAGGCATTATCACCGAGTCAGCAGGCTATTGCGCTTGCCTCTGAGGCAGGGCAAAATAAATACAGAATTGATTTGTTCGATGTTGCAACAAGTACAACGAAAACATTAGCGATTGTTGAAGATGCAGTACAAGGGTTGAGCTGGCACCCCGATGAACACCAATTATTGATTAGTAATAAGCATGAGCTCCAGCTATTAGATTTACAGGGTCAACTAACAGAGGTGGCGTTTAATAACTACCACATTATTAGAGATGCGCATTTTTCGCTGTCAGGCAACGACATATTAATGGAATTAGTTAAAGTTGATGTAGATATCATCCGCTCAACTCGTCAAGAACCAACGCAATTTGAAACGCTTGTAGATACCTCCTCAGTCGACTTTTTACCTGTTTACTCCCCTGATTCGTCTAAATTTGTATTTGAATCTCATCGGTTTGGTATAAAGCAGTTATTTTTGTATGAAAATGGCACGCAAACGCTGATTTTCTCTAATCCAAGCAATGAAGAACTATTTGGTATAGTCTGGTCAAAAGACGGTGAAGAAGTGATCACTGCCAGTAAAAATACACTCTTTAGAATTAATCTAAAAGAAGAAAGCTTTGTGAGTATTCCTCATTCTTATCATTCATTTTATCTACGAGAAATGTATCACCACGAAGACGCCATTTTAGTTTCTTATCGCGCTACAGACGGGGTTACTTTTCATCCTGCTAAATTTGACTTAGAGACGCTTGAATTAACACCTTATACTGGCTCTGGAGAGCGTTTGGCATGTTATGCAATGGATATAGATGAGCAGGATCAGGTTTACTTTTCTAATGAAAAACAAGTCTTTAGATTGAACAAAAACAAAGAGCTTGAAACTGTTTGGCAATCACCTGCAAAAGAGATAATCGGCTTGAACGCCGGAGTTACGAATATGACAGTAACACTTGCAGATAAGGACGGTTATGTGATGAATGAAATAGATCTTAAAACAGGTGGCAATAAAATAATATTCAACGGCAAAGATGATGGGAAAATGCTAATAAACGCATCCCATGATTTTCAGCAATTCCTTTATTTAACAGAGCCAAAAAGAACACGCACCTTAGTGCGCTTAAATTAACGACTTTAATAAAGAAGTACCCTAATTAAGGTGGTGAAGTGAGGTTGTACAATGAAGAACAACATAGAGCACCAAGCAACGTTAAAACGCTTAGAAAGATTTAGCCGGTTTACCGACAGCAGTATAGGTATTCCTTTTACTCGATTTAAATTTGGAGTTGAAGCGCTGATAGGAGTTATTCCCGGCATTGGAGATGCCGCCGGACTAATACTTTCAAGTTACGTACTTTTTGAGGCTCAGCGGCTTGGCGTTGGGTGGCGAATAAAATCTCGTATTATTTTAAATATGCAAATTGATTTTTTTGGTGGGTTAATCCCGTTTTTTGGCGATATTTTTGATGCGTTTTTTAAAGCGAATACGCGAAATACTCAGTTGTTAAAGCGCTATCTTGATGATCGAAGTAATATGGCAGAGACCTAAATTCCTCACTAAATATATCTAAGCAGTATAACGCAAGGCTTTTTTACTTTCCCTTTAAAAGCCCGTACAATTCGCCTCGTTTTTAGCGAGTACTTATTCCTGTTTACTGAGGCGTATTATTAAACCTTATGCACCAAATAGCCGATCTAATATCTATTTTTGAGTCAACGTTTTATCAAAGCCATAATACGCGTTTAGTCAAAGGTGAGCATGAGCCTATTTATATTCCAGCAAATGAGCAAACTCCCTATCATCAAATTATATTTGCCCATGGTTTTTATGCCAGTGCACTGCATGAAATTGCCCATTGGCTAGTAGCCGGTGAAAAACGACGATTATTAGAAGATTACGGTTATTGGTATTGCCCTGATGGCCGCGATAAAGCGCAGCAAGCTGAGTTTGAAAGTGTTGAAATTAAGCCTCAAGCCATCGAGTGGGCGCTCAGTGTTGCCGCCGGTTTTGATTTTAAAGTGTCGGTTGATAATTTAAATGGTGAACAAACTTGCCGATTTGACTTTCAAGCACGCGTCCATCAACACCTTTTAAATTTATTGAGTAATGGCTTTAATGTGCGCACGAATAAATTACTGAAGGCCATAAGTGAATTTTATAAAACACCGTGGCCGATGAATAACGCGCAGTTTACATGGCAGCACCCAAAGGAGCTAAAGAATGCAGTTTAAATTAGGCTTAATTGTAAACCCTGTGGCGGGTTTAGGTGGCAGTGTTGCACTAAAGGGCAGCGATGGCGTAGCTACTACTGCCAAAGCCTTAGCGCTTGGTGCTGAGCCTAAAGCCAACTTACGCACTAAAGCCGCTCTTGAGGTATTATTGCCCTATAAAGAGCAATTAACAATATTCACCGTTAATGACGCCATGGGTGAAAACACAGCGAAGGCGTTAGGTTTTGCCACACAAGTTATTTATCGTAGTGAGTGTGCTACAACGAGTGATGATACAGAGCAGGCTGCCAAAGCATTGCAACAACTCGGTGTTGATTTAATTTTATTTGCTGGTGGCGATGGTACTGCACGTAATATTTGTCATGCGGTGGATGATAGCGTACCAGTGCTCGGCATTCCTGCTGGCTGTAAAATTCACTCAGGTGTTTATGCCATTACCCCTAAAGCGGCGGGTCGTGTTGTCGAGATGCTCATCAAGGGCGAACTTGTTACACTGGCTGATGCAGATGTTATGGATATCGATGAAGATGCTTTTCGCCAAGGAACAGTCAAAGCAAAACGCTATGGTGAAATGCAAGTGCCGAGCGAAATACGTTATGTACAAGCCGTTAAAAATGGTGGTAAAGAAACCGACGAGTTAGTACTGGCTGATATAGCAGCCTATGTTGTGTCAGAAATGGAAGAAGACACCCAGTACATTATGGGCAGTGGCTCAACGGTTGAAGCCATCATGCAAGAAATGGGTTTGAATAACACCTTGTTAGGTGTTGATTTAGTACAAGATCAAACCCTGATAAAGCAAGATTTAACCGCTCAACAATTAATTGATTTAACCAAAGGTGTGCCTACAAAGTTGGTGATCACGTTGATCGGTGGGCAAGGGCATATATTTGGTCGGGGTAATCAACAATTAAGTCCAGCACTCATCCGCGCAATCGGTAAAGACAATATAATCTTAGTCGCAACCAAAACAAAATTACAGGCCTTAAATGGCCGACCGCTCATTGCTGATACCGGCGATAGCGAATTAGATGATGAATTAAGCGGTTATATTCGGGTAACAACCGGGTTTAACGACCATGTTATGTATGCTGTGGGTCACCAAGACACCCTGCAAGTACAGGAGAAATAAATGAGTTTAGTAAGTTACATTGAAGCAGCACAGCAATATTTTGACGATTTAGTAATAAAAGCCACTGATGATGAATTGTTTGCCGGTGGTTATTTACGCGGCCATTTTGATTTAGCTGTTGGGTATGCACAAGTTGAAGAACTTAATTTAGAAGTGTCAGAGCTCAATGAAACCGTTGAAAAAAGCCTAGTGAAAGCGTATCGCAATGGCGAGCTAAACGAAGATGATAAAACACTTGTAGTGCGTATTTGGGAAGAAGTAAAAGCACTCGCATAATATACAACGTTAATCGCGATACTTAAAAACGGCTTTATAGGTTGAACGTAAGAAAACTTGAAGTTGAACTCTGTTAATAATCGTTTAATGAAAACAGAGTTCACATGCGGGTTAACCAAGTTTCAAATCAATTAAAAGTCCTTATCTGAGATAAGCACCTTATTAAGCTTGCAAAAACCTCTGGATTTCAAGTTCGACACCGTTGCCTACTCATCGTTTCTCTGCTCAAAGCTGTATTCAAAAGCTTATCTTGCCTGCAAGATGGCGCTTCATTTTCTCAATTAGCTCAGGCTTTTGTAGGTCGCTTTACAGCTATTAGTCCTGCCGTCATCGAGTTGCATGTTACCTATGAGCTATTTAACGAACAACCTTGTGAAATAGACGTCTGTTCTGATGTTGAAACTGAGCGAGCCTTTTTACTTGGCAGCCACACGACCGCTGCTCCTTAAGCACTAAGCTATGAAAAACGATTAAAAAACTAAAAGTTAGGCTAAAAAATCATTTATCACATTAAATACAGAAAAATAAAATATCTCTAATACATCATTTAAATATCCGTTCTTTATTATCCCATATACAGCCTAATAATCTGCTGCTAGCTTGATTATAGGTTTCAGGAACCTTAGCTAAAAAATAATAAAAACCTGACACATTAAATTAATTATAACGAGTAATAAAAAGGGTGTTAAGAGATGAATATATTTAAGAAAAATAAAATAAGTCTACTTCTAGGTGTTACCGCAATAACATTAAGTATGACAGTCGCAGCAATGGATAGAATCCCCGTTCGTTTTATTGTAGCTGCAGATAGTCACAGTGGGTCAGGAAAACGAGCGTCAACCTCAGATTTAGATGATGGTATCAATCAGTTAAATACTTTTTTATAGTGATATTGACGTAGAATTTTATCGAGATGAAATTATTTATATTACAAACGATGATGTTGATGGCATTAATGATGATGATTGGAATACCGATAATGAAGAAGATGTAAAACCATGGTTTTCATATGGAAAAATGAATATTATCGTTGCTAGTCTTGACGGCCTAAATGGTCATGCATATTGGAACTATGAAGGAAGAGATGTTATTGAAATAGAACCTAGTAAATTAGACACCTCTACAATTGCACATGAAGTTGGCCACAGTTTAAGCTTGAAACATACTTATTCAGGTTGGGATGATGAAACAATAGCGGTAATGGAAGGTTCAAACGGTTATAAATACGGTGATAATATCATTGATACTCCTGTTGATCCTGGTGAGAGATCAAACTTTGATGACTGTGAATGGATAGGTAGTGATGAAGACAGTGATGGTGAAGAATATGACCCTGATGGATTTAACATCATGGGCAAAGGTCAAAACGAGTGCCGAGATAAATTTAGTAATGCGCAAAATAAACGCATGAAACGTATCGTTCAAACTCATAAATTTCATTTGTTTGATAAATATGGTTCGAATCAAAATCCAAATTGCTCTAATTCACCTAAAGTAACAAGTTATCCGAGCAGAGAGCAATTTAATTATGAAGATGAGGTTAGTGATACTCCTTGGGTACAAGATGCTTTTAACGATGATGAGTTTTCTTGGAAATTAGATTTTGATACCAGCTCTTCAAGTACTGGTGCAAATGAACCATATGAAGGTCAAAGTTTTGCACATATTGATTCCAGCCATGAATTTCTAAGTGAAAATGACGAAATAGCAATGCTTAGTCCTTGTTATGATATTACCAATAAAGACTTCGCTGAGGTTAGGTTTAGATATCATATGTATGGTAGCGATATCGGTGAACTTACCTTAGAAATAACTGAAGATAACGGTTTAAATTGGAATGAACTATGGTACAAAAGTGGAGAACAACATAGTTCAGGAAACAGTAGTTGGAGTACTGCAACAATATCTCTTGATCAATACCTTGGTAAAGATGTGCAACTACGTTTAACAGGAAAGGTTAAAGGTGGTAGCAAGGGCGATATATCGGTCGATGATATCAAATTTTCTGCCAGTGGCGATACTGGAGGAAATGGAAGCCAAACAATATCTACAGCTATTCAAAGTGGTAGTGACGATGCTGAAGAAATGGTTAGCTCTGGTGAAGTAAACCTTTCTAGTTCTGATTTAGAGCTTGTTGAAGAGAGTGGCTCAAACGCTAAAGAGCAATTAGTCGGCTTACGATTCGATAATGTAAATATACCCGCAGATGCAACGATTGAAAGTGCGACAATTCAGTTTACAGTAGATGCAACAAATACAGGAAACACCAACTTAACAATACATGGGCATTATAGTGGTAATTCTGACACTTTTAGTTCAAGTGATGATGATATCTCAGATCGACCACTAACTTCTGCCTCTGTTAATTGGACTCCTGGAGTGTGGGATGTAATAGGTCGTAAGAGCAATAATGAAAAAACACCTGATCTTAAAAGTATCGTTCAAGAACTTGTGAATAAGTCAACTTGGGATACTGATAGCGCTGTCACTTTTATTATTTCAGGTGAAGGAGAAAGAGAAGCTGAATCTTACGAAGGTACTGAAGGTGGTGAAGCTGTTTTAACCATAACTTATTCAAACTAACACAACCGCGCTGATATTTTCAGCGCATTTCCTCAATTAATAAATTGCTTTATCAATAAATAGTTAGTTAACTTGTTAAACTAAAAAGCATTTACCAATTCTCTGGTTAATGCTTTTGTATACTTTTAAAAGAAGGTATCTTTCACACCAAGCACCTGAAAATGTTCATTAATTAAATAAAGGGTGCTGTAGTTTTTTTATATCAGATTGCTCATAGTCAGTCACAGCAAATAATAATTTATTATCTTCAGGAACAACAATGAGTGGACTGGTATACGAAAAAGTCTTACTAGGAAACTTTGCTAATGGTCGAGATTTTTCTGATGCATAGTCAAAAAAATTGATTTGTTGTCCATTAGAAACCGCTGCTCGATAATAAATTCCTTTATCCGTTGTTCCCCAAAAATACTTCTCTTTCATATTTTTTCTTGAAATAAGAGCTCTTGCAGGCGACTCTGCTTGGGAACTGGATAGTATTTGCTGCCACAAGCCCCCTTCTTTCGGCTATATATTAATTTATTTTTATCCGTCATGACGCCAAATCGACCGCCATTAAAGGTCAATTGCTTAACTTCGCCAGTATCTATCGATATTAGGTGTAAATCAGTTTCATTTTCAGTGGATACCGCTGAAATAATAGCATCATCATTAATACTCCATGTTGGACGATTATGATCGTTAAAAGGACTATTTACTTTCATGATCTGCTTAGTTGCAACGTCAATCGTATAAACTTTTAAACCCTCCTCATCTTCAAAAGGTGCAAGAAAAACCAATTTTTTGCCATTGTGAGACCAGCGAGGAAAACTTATATTTACTCCAAAGTCCGTTAATTGTATTCGCTCTTTACCATGCTTATTAGAAAGCCAAATTTCATACATGCCTGTTTCATTTGAGACATAAGCAATTTGTTTAGAAATGCTCGAATAGTCAGGTTGCCGCTGGCTATAGTTTGATAGTAATATTGGCTCAGGGCTAGAAGCGATAGCTTGATCCAAACTTAACGATTTTATTTGATATTTTCTTAACCTTTTCTGATAAAAAAGTGAATTATCCACTCTATTAAATACAGGAAAACTAAAACCATCCACATTTAATAATTTTTTTTCTTTTGTTTTTGTATTAAGCCAATATCCGGTGCGGATCCCTGATTTACGATCACCGTAAACTAAATGTATATTATCTGAATGCCAACTTAAGCCACGTACATCCTCTATTCCTTCAGTAACACGTTGAGTTTCTTTTGTAGCTATGTCGATAATATAAATATCCTCACTGTATTTATTAAATCTTCTCGTAACAGCTAAGGATTTACCGTCCGGTGAAAAAGCCATATCTCTATCTTCATACTTGCAACCAGTAGCACAAGAAAAGCGCACTGGTTTAGCATTACTACTCGTTAAATCTAGCAAATAAATTCCACTTTCTTCAGAATCAATATCCTCACTATGAAAGGCTAGTGTTTTATCATCTGGGGAAATATCAAGGTAATTATGTTTGCTTTTCAAAGGACAGGTAGCAACTATCTTCTCAAACATACTTTTAATATCTAATTGAATATAATCACAAAATTTCTTTCTAGAATTCTCACGGGCATAAAATAAATAATTTCCATCATTACTCCATACTGAGTGCCGCTCTTTTGCCTCATCAAATGTCAATTGACGAGGCTGAACATCTGGCTGTTGCAGATCTTTCAAATATAAATTCGCAATATCATTTTGATCTGTCATGCGATAGACAATAAACCTGCCATTAGGTGATACCGAAACATATAACTCCTCACCTGGATCAGAGGTTACTGTTTCCACGCTCGCGTGTTTAACTTGCTTATTATTTGCTATGTATAACCAATAAATGAAAAATATGAACATGAGCAAACTTAAAAGTTTTATTAAAAAAGCATACGCATTTGGTTTATTCGCTTCAAACAATTCACTCCCTGTAAAATAATTCGCATCTGGTTCGATTGTTATTGGTTCTACTAATAATCTATAACCCGCCTTTCGAATGGTCTCAATGATCTGTTGAGCTTCACCTTCTTGCTTAAAGCTATTCCTTAAATTCCAAACAACGTTAGTTAACGATTTTTCTCCTACATAGCTATTACCTTTCCAAATCTTTTCTATTAACTCCTCTCGAGGAATAATCCTAGGATGGTGTTCAACAAGATAATTTAGTACTTCAACCCATTTAGGTTGTAAAGACTGTTTTTCATTATTCTCAAACTGAATAGCAAATTCATGGGGGTAAACAATGTATTTGCCAAGTTTATAAGTTTGTTCAATTTTCATTTAATTACCTACACTAACACTTTCAACTACTCAATAATGAGATATAAATCTTTGTTGTTATTACATCGTCCATTTTAATAATTAGATGAAAAATTAATTTTCACTTTAACAAAAAGAATATCCTTAATACCTTTTTAAAAACAATAATTAATATTATATTTACAGTTGTAATGCTTTTAAAAATCGTCTTGCAACTAAAAAATATAAAAATAAATTAATTTAATATTTTCATGTACTTAAAGACCTAAAAAAGACATTAAAATGAGGTATAAAAGGTTGATTGAATTCACTATTACCCGACAAAATGACGTAACAAAAAATTGATAGATAACGAATAAGGGAAGAGCAAATAATTGGGCGATAAAATCATCAAGCTTAGTGTTGCTCAACCCATGAAAGTGCTCACACTCTATCACCATAAAATAAAATATATTTAGGGGAAAATAATGAAAAAAAATCTAATCACCCATGCTTTACAGCTTGCTCTTATCGGGGGCATGTCTGCAACAATAGGGCAGGCTATTGCAGCTCAGGAAGAGACTGTAGAAAAACAAACAATCAAACAAGCCAAAGCCATAGTGCAAAAAAGAAGAAGCTAATGTAGAAAAAATTACAGTCACAGGTTCACGACTCCGTCGCGATAGTTTTAGTGTTGCAACCCCTTTGGCAACTATGGATAGAGACGCAATTGAAGACGCTGGAATCGGCTCATTATCTAATATTTTAATAGAAGAGATGCCTATGATAGGCATGGGAACGAGTAATACTACAAGCCAATCGGATGTTAACGGAACGGGATTATCCACCATTGATTTACGTAATTTAGGGTCAAGTAGAACATTAACCTTAATTGATGGGCGTCGAACCGTTTCTAATAGTTATAGTTCCAATAAAGTAAGTTTATCAACTATACCAACGGGGATGGTTGAGAAAGTTGAAGTTATCACAGGCGGAGCTTCTGCTGCTTATGGTTCAGATGCAATAGCCGGTGTTGTTAATATCATTACTCAACAATATAAAGAAGGATTTGAATTTGAAGCTAAGGGCAGTGAAAGCGCTGAAGGTGGAGCCAAAGAGTTCTCCTTATCAATGAGTTATGGAACTGATTTTGATAGCGGCCGAGGTTATCTATTCATGGCTGGCGATTACGCTAAAGAATACGGATTAAGCTTCAGGGATCGTAATCGAGCCCAACAAGAAATGGATCTTGATTATAATGATACCTTGATGTGTAACACCGTTATAATTGAGAGTGGAGATGAAGTTTGTCTTAATAGCACCACACAAGATCAATGGCGTAACCGTAGTGATGGTTTAGCTGGTGGTGTATTTGGCGAAAACAGTAAGAATGATCAACAGTTCTGGTACGATGAAAATGGCCTTCATAATGACTGGCGCGACAATGAAGAAAAATATGGCATCAATTCAAATCAATTTGTACAACTAAAAGTACCAGAAGACTCATCTTCTTTTGCGTTAAAGATGGATTATGAGCTATCTGACGAACTTGAAGCTTATTTCCAAGTGCAATATAGCACTAATGGCTCAGTAAATTATAAATCACCAGAAGATGGTAATGAAAGTTCCAATCGTGTTACATATGACCCTACAACAGGAATTTTTGACGAAATCAATCTCGGCTACATTCCAATTGACAACCCTTACGTTCCACAAGAGATTTTAGATTCGGGTTTATACAAAGATCGTATTTATTGGGATCGTAGGTTTAATGAGGTTGGTGAAATTATCACAGATAACACCCGAGATACTATTCGTGTTTGGGGCGGTGTTCAAGGGATTGCATTTGATGGCGAGTGGGAGTGGGATTTATCACTTGGTTATGGAAAATCTAGTCAAAGACAAACGCGATATAATGAACTTTATGTACAAAACTGGCGTAACGCTGTCGATGCTGAAATATTAGATGATGGTTCTATACAATGTAAAAGCGCTGAAGCACGTGCTAATGGTTGTGTACCATTGAATATGTTCGGCGAAGGTTCAATTACTCCTGAAGCGGCTAATTATATTAGAGCAAACCCAACAATTAATTCAGATATAGAACAAGTAACAGTTTTAGGTTATATCGCAGGTGATTTATTCACCATGCCTTATGGTCCTGTTGCATCAGTTTTTGGTTTTGAATATAGAGAAGATTCACAAGAGCTCAGCACCAATGTGCCAGAAGGTGGGATCACATTTAACTACGTTCCTTCTTTTTCAGGAAAAATTAACGTTGCTGAAATTTTTGCGGAAATGTCTTTACCATTATTAAAAAATGTTACCGCAGCTAAAAGTGTTGATTTAGAGGTTTCTGCTCGTTTTGCTGATTATAGCTCGGAAAATGTTGATTTGATCTCAAGTTACCGTGTGGGCTTGATGTGGGAGCTAACTGATGGGTATGCTTTTCGTGCCAACTACTCACGCGCTCAACGCGCGCCAAATATTACAGAATTAGATTCACCACCTCGCGGCGATTATGACAGTTATGATGATACATGTGACGGTTTAACTGCAACATCAAATGCCCCTGGACACGATAACTGTCGTTTAGAACAGGTATTTGCCAAACAACTCGCCGAAAATCCTAACTTTGAATTTGAAGATGAAAACGGAGGTTATTCTCCCGCAGAAGGCAATAACAAGTTATTTGAAGAAACAGCTGATACCTATACTTTTGGTATCACAATGGCCCCTGAATTTATTGATGGGTTTAAAGTAGCTCTTGATTATTATGATATTAAGATATCAGATGTAATTTCAAGTTATGAAAACCAAGCAATTGTTAACGCTTGCTACAACTCATCAATGGCTTGGGGAGCAGGTAACACGTTTTGTAATGATATTACCCGCGCTAATGATGGTCAAATTACGGAAGTAATACAACGTAACTACAACCTAAATGAAAGACGTACACGGGGATATGATGTTGCAATGGCATATCGCTATGATTTAAGCGAATACGGTTCTTTAAAGTTTAAGTTAGATATGAACCATATAATTGAATGGTCAGAAACTGCCGATACGGCGGGAGAGTTGATCACAACCGATTATATCGGTGATATTGATAATGAAAGTATTTTCAAAGACAAAGCATCGGCTTCAATATCTTGGTCAAAAAGCAATTGGCGAGTGCGCTGGAGTACCAGCTATAAAAGCTCGTCAATTAACGACAAAAATCGATATACAGAATGGTTAGGATATATGGAGAAAAACAATACAAATTGCGCAGCACTAAATGCAGCTTGTGTGGAAAACCCAGAATCATTAGCTTATTACGAAGTTAGCTCTTATACGAAACATAACTTATCAGTGAAATATAAAATGGAGCTATCTGATAATACTGAAATAGATTTCAAAGCAGGCATTAGAAATATTTTTGATAATAATGGTGACTTCAGACCTGATAGTCGACACTACTACAGTGCATTTGGTGGTGGCGTTGGCCGTCTTTATACTGCTGGAGTAACTTTATCCTTCTAAATAACAGCACTTCCACAAGGATGTGGGTATTTTACTGATTATTAAGCGATTCACCCTAGTGTGTGAATCGTTTATTTAAACCCTTGTGCCAATTCAAATACAGACAATAATAATTATCCTACAACTATATCCTAAGGCGTTATTTTAAGGAATATCATGAAAAAAATTAAAACTTTATCTCTTATATTGTTCACACTATCTTTCTCTATTCTAGCAAAAGAAGATGCACCTAAACTAATCGCTCAAGTCGATAATCAAACATCTAACCTAAATATTGAAATAAGTGATGGTCCTTATATTTTAAAAAATAAGAGTAAATCTTCATTTACTAGTTTTTGGGTTTGTGATGGTGAACGTAAACAAGAAATAACATTGATCGATAATTACCCTCATAAGTTTAATTCATGTGGTTTATCTGCCGAAGTTACTTCAGGTTTGGTAAAAGAAGATAATATTCTCGAGTATAGTGGCGACTTTAAAATTGCCGCAACGAGTGATTTTCATGGGCAATACAAGCTCATGATGCAATTACTTCAAAATAATAACATTATCGATACACAAGGAAATTGGTCTTTTGATAATGGCCATTTTGTCATAACAGGAGATGTCTTTGATCGCGGAGATCAGGTTACAGAAATTTTATGGTTTTTATATAAATTGGAAAAACAAGCGTTACGTGTCGGTGGGCAAGTACACTTATTATTAGGCAATCATGAAGTCATGACACTCAATGGCGACTTACGTTACTTAAACCCTAAATATGAGTATACCGCGAACACGCTAAATATACCTTATGATGAGTTGTTTTCTAAAGAGAGTATTTTAGGTAATTGGATAAGAAGTAAACCTGTATTAGTAAAAATAAATAATATGTTATTTACACATGGTGGTTTCCATCCTAGCTTAGCTAAAGAAAAACGTACGTTATCTGAAATCAATACTGTATTTAAGACAAATTTAGTAAAAAGTGAATTAAGCACTAAACGTGAGGGGGTGGGGAAAATATTTACATAAAAAAAATGGGCCAATATGGTATCGAGGTTACTTTAAAGTAAAAGACGAAGGTGCTAGTAATGAAGAAATTGAACTATTACTACAGCACTTTAACGTTAAAAATATAATAGTTGGTCACACATCTCAAAAACAAATAGAGACACGACATGAAGGAAAAGTGATTGCTATTGATTCAAGTATCAAAAATGGCAAGTACGGTGAAGTATTATTAATTGATGGAAACAATAAGTGGCGAGGTACATTAAGCGGAGAAATGATTCCTTTAGAAAACACCTCTTTAGTAACAGACTAAAAATTAGTCATATAATTCAGCTTTATTAAACACTATCTCTTATATGATTAATTAAGGGGTAGGGTTAAGGAATATCAAATGGATAGTATTTTTGATTTATTTACGATGGGTATAGGCCCATCCAGTTCTCATACTGTAGGTCCGATGAAAGCAGCGAATGTTTTTATGAAAGAGTTGAAAACGAAAGGAAACCTAAGCAATGTTAATCGTATTGAAGTTACTTTATATGGCTCGTTAGCAAATACGGGTAAAGGGCATGGAACCGATCAAGCTGTGATATATGGTTTATTAGGCTATAAGCCCGAATCAATTGACATAGAAAAAGCAAGACTTGCTCTAACGGAATTAACTAACACAAACACTTTAGCGATAGAAAAATATCATAGAATTGTCTTTAATCCAGACTTTCATATTGAGTTTAGAGATCAAGAATACTTAAAATTCCACCCAAACGGTATTAGGTTTCAAGCATTTGACAAAGACAATACTCTTTTACAAGCAGAGACCTTTTACTCAACTGGGGGTGGTTTTATCTGCACCGCTGATGATACAACACTAAAAATAACAACTTCAGTGCAGCCATACCCATTTAATTCCTTTGATGAATTGGCCAAGATTTGTAGTCGTTCTCAAATGAACGTCGTAGACGTTGTATTAGCCAATGAAGCCACCTTAACTAATGAAGATAAAATTTATGAAAAATGCCATGATATATGGCTTGTTATGAATGAGAGTGTCAATAGAGGATTACACTCTCAGGAAAAAACATTACCTGGCGGTTTAAATCTTAATCGTCGAGCACCAGAATTTTTTAAACGATTAATTCATCATAAGAGTATAGATTCACTCAATCAAATAGACTGGTTAAATGTGTTTGCTCTTGCTGTTAGTGAAGAGAACGCTCGGGGAAATCGCATTGTTACAGCCCCAACGAATGGTGCCGCGGGTATAATCCCCTCGGTCTTAAGTTACATTAATCAATTTCACTTGCCAATAACACGGAAAGTTTCTACAGAGTTTTTTGCCGTAGCTACAGCTATCGGCAGCTTATACAAAAAAAATGCATCTATTTCAGGAGCGGAAGTTGGTTGCCAAGGGGAAGTTGGTGTAGCTTGCTCTATGGCTGCTGGCGCATTAGCGCATATATTAGGTGGCGATATTAAGGCAATAGAAAACGCCGCTGAAATAGCGATGGAACACAATTTAGGTATGACCTGCGATCCCATTGGTGGATTAGTTCAAGCCCCCTGCATCGAACGAAATGCCATAGCAGCAGTTAAGGCGGTCAATGCTGCTAGAATGGCTGTCTATAATCCTAATGATAGCAAAGTATCACTCGATACAGTTATAAAAACAATGTATCAAACAGGTAAAGATATGGGACGTAAATATAAAGAAACATCTCATGGAGGGTTAGCTATAAACGTTTCTATCGTTGAGTGTTAATAACATTTCATAGGTTGGATCTAAAAAAGCGTGAAGTTGAACTCTGCTAAGAATCAAATCAGTTTAGAAAATAAGTTGATGGAGTAGTAGGAAGAGTAAAGGAGCACTATATGAGGCTCGTACGTACGCCCTGTGAGAGGGATGAGGAGAAAACCTCACCCTACTCGATGTACTTGGTGATTTATAGTTCCTAAAATCTATATTTTATGGTTACTTAAAATTTACCTAAGGAAGCATTTACGGTAATGTATGCTGGTTAAAATCCTAAGGAACAAGCGAAATGAATAATAATAATGATGCAACGATGCCGACAGGGCTAGTTGCACGATTTTTAAACTTTGTAGAAAGGGTGGGGAATAAATTACCTGATCCGGCAATTATATTTTTATTTGCTATGTTACTGATTTGGTTTTTGTCGTGGTGGTTTTCAGGCGTTAACTTTGACGCCATCGACCCGCGTACTGGCGAAGCTATTATAATCAATAACATGTTGGCCAGTGATTCACTTGCCACCTTTTTGTCTTCAATGGTAAAAACCTTTACTGGTTTTGCACCACTGGGCGTGGTTTTAGTTGCTATGCTAGGAGTGGGGGTTGCTGAGCACTCTGGCTTTATTAATACGGGCTTAAAGCTCATGTTAAAAGTAACGCCTAAACAGCTACTTACACCGTCTATTATTTTAGTTGCTATTGTTAGCCATACAGCAACCGATGCTGGGTACGTGTTAGTTATTCCACTCGCAGGGGTTATTTTTTATGCGGCTGGACGTCATCCGCTTGCGGGTATTGCTGCGGCATTTGCTGGTGTAAGTGGCGGCTTTGGTGCTAACTTTATTCCATCCGGAATCGACCCGTTATTACAGAGTTTTACCCAAAGTGCGGCGCAAATAATTAACCCGACTATGTCGATTAACCCATTAAATAACTGGGCATTTACCTCTGCATCGAGCTTATTTATCGTTTTATTAGGCTGGTATATCACTGATAAAATTATTGAGCCACGGTTAAAAAATACTGCTGTCGATGGTGAAACCGAAGATTTACCGGCGTTTGAAGATGCTCGTAGTGACGAAAAGCGCGCGTTTTTTATCGCAAGTAGCGTAATGATTGCAGGTCTGGCTTTGCTTGCCTATGTTTCTGCGCCAGCAGATTCAGCAATGCGCAGCGCAGATGGCTCGCTCACAAACTTTAGATCACCTTTAATGCAGTCAATTGTACCGCTCATTTTCTTACTGTTTTGGATACCGGGTGCGGTTTATGGTTTTACAGTTGGTACCTTTAAAAGCTCTAAAGATATGATCGATGCGATGAGTAAAGCAATGCATGGTATGTCGTATTATATTGTAATGGCATTTTTCTGCTCGCTATTTATTGCTGCATTTAGTAAATCAAATTTAGGAGCGCTTCTAGCTATAGAAGGGGCGCAGCTGTTAAAAGCAATGGAGCTGCCAAGTGCAGTTACTGTTGTGGGTATCATCTTTTTAACGGGCTTTGTTAACTTGTTTGTCGGCTCTAGCTCAGCTAAGTGGGCGTTATTAGGCCCGGTGTTTGTGCCTATGTTGATGCAATTAGGTATTTCGCCAGATTTAACGCAAGCCGCGTACCGAGTTGGCGATTCAAGCTCTAATATTATTACACCGTTAATGCCTTACTTCCCGCTAGTTGTGGTGTATTGTCAAAAGTATGTTAAAGGCACGGGCATTGGCACGCTCATCGCCATGATGCTACCGTATTCAATTGCCTTTATGATTGGTTGGAGTTTGTTTTTACTTGGCTATTGGGCACTTGGTATTCCACTGGGTCTTGACGCTAGCTACGTATATCCTGCCGTAACACCTTAGCGCAAAGTCACTTTTCTACAAAAAACCTCATCAGCTTACTGGTGGGGTTTTTTATTATTTAAATAATTCATCTAGTTTATAATATTTTAGCCCCTGAGCTGGTTGGGCACTGATATTACATATTTTTATAGCGACTTGTTTGCCACTTATTGGCCTAAACTTTTTAAGGCCTGGGAACATACATAAAACAGGCAAAAGTACGCTGCCAAGTTTTTCGCCAAGCCTAAAGTCATCATCTCGCTTCCCAAGTAATAACGATGGCTGAATAATGCTAATGTGCTTAAAGTTTAACTGTGCTACAACCTGTTCCAATTCGCCTTTCATTTTTAAATACGCACTACGACTGTTAGCATTTGCACCGCTAGATGACACCACTAAATAGTGTTCAACGCCATTCTTTGCAGCAAGTTGAGCTGCATGGAGTTGGTAGTTAAAGTCTACTTTTCGTTGCGCATCAATTGAGCCCGCGGCTTTTTTAGTCGTGCCTAAGCATGAAAATAAAATATCAGCTTCAAATAAATTTGAGTGTTGCTCTAATTGTGCAAAGTCCACCACATAATTAATGACTTTATCACTGTTAAAACTAACTGAGCGGCGAGTAAGTGTAATTACTTTAGTGATATGGGCTGCGCTAATCAACTGCTCAACTAAATGGCTACCTATTAATCCCGTAGCACCGATAACAATTGCCGTTTTATTCATATGTAATTACCACTGCGTTAAACTATAGAGTGAGCATTGTGAAGAATATTTATGCTTTAGACAATCAATCGACAGCTTTAGTCCTAGTAACTTAAACATTAACCATGGCATTATTAACAATATGCGCCTGTAATGTTAAAGGGGCAATCTAATCACACAATAAAAATTTAAAGGTACGACTATGAGTATTATGACATTATCCACGCAGGGGAGCGTGGCAGTTATTACATTTACCAATGGTGAAAACCGCCAGAACCCCACTTTTGCCGCTACTCTAAAGACGCTATTAAGTGAAGTGCTTGAAAACGAAAATCATAAAGCCTTAGTTATTACGTCAAATGATGAAAAAAGCTGGAGTTTAGGCATCGATACAGATTGGCTCATGCCTGCAATGAAAGCGAATAAAGCGGATGAAATACGTGGCTTTATGTACGATATGGATGAAGTTTTTAAAACTTTATTACTGTTCCCGATGCCAGTGATTGCAGCAATTAATGGCCATGCTTTTGGTAACGGGGCTATTTTATCGTGTGCCTGTGACTTTAGATTTATGCGAGCAGATCGAGGATTCTTTTGTTTCCCAGAAGTTGATTTATCAATTCCATTTTTACCGGGAATGATAGCTTTTGTGAAAAAAGCGATACCTTATTACCGCTTTAATGAAATGAAACTAACTGGCCGACGCGTCCCAGGTGCAGAGTTAGCAGTCGATCACGTTATTGAAAAGGCCTCAAAAGATAACGATACTTTACTTACAGATGCGATGGAATTTGCTGCTACATTTGACAAAAAACGAGCTATTTTTGCAGAGCATAAAAAGCGTTTACATAAAGAAATAATTCAAATTATTGATGAACAGAATAAACCGTTCATTGATAATCTTGCGTTAATGGTTTAGCTGCTAATAATAGCTCCAGGATATAAGAACGCTCATGAAGGCTAAACAAATAGAAGAGTTGAAGTTAACACACTCTGAAACCAAGGAAGTCATTACACCTTATGCATTCAAAATAGATGAGGCATTATTAGGGTTACCGCTGGCATCGCCAACAAGGCGAGCGTTAGCGATGATTATCGATGTTATGCTAATCTTTCTTGCGGCAAAGCTCAGTGCTGCTTTAATTGCATTCGTAGCTACAGTGGCTTTTTATAAAGGCACAGCACAAAAACACTTACCTAAAATGAACTCACTTTGGCGGCGAGCATTAAAATTAACGGCTGCTACCTTGTTGTTTTTTAGCTCGTTGTATTTATTGTCAGTAGCAATTGATTACTTTGATGGTGACACTGTGGCTGAAAGCGTAAGTATTCAGCAAGATATTGTATTAAGCCCAGAAGAAATACAGGTTGCTAAGGCTTATTTAAAACAAACCTCAGGTGAGCAGCTGTGCGATCAAGCGTGTCAAACAGCTAAGTTGGCTAATTTAGTATCTCAAGTACCAAAGCTCGCTGAACTTGAAGAGCTCAGCAAAGTTTACGAGATTGAACATATTAATATGGCAAAAGGGCTGCTGCATTTGCTCATTGAGGCTAGCCAGCAATCACATAATGAACAGTCATTAGAGGAAATTGACTCTATAGAGCCACATTCAAACTCACCAACATCTCATAGTATTTTAAAGTGGGGTATAGGGATTATAGAGGATTTAGGTCTAGGCTTTGGGTGGGCTGCGGTTTATTTCACTTTGTTTTCTCTTTTATGGAAAGGGCAAACGCCGGGTAAAAAGGTGTGTAATATTCGTGTAGTCGCTTTGAATGGAGAGCCGTTAGGCTTACTTGATTGCTTTGGTCGTTACGGCGGTTATGGCGCTGGCTTTGCAACCGGTTTATTGGGGTTCTTACAAGTCTATTGGGACCCGAATCGGCAAGCCATCCAAGATAAAATATCAGCGACGGTTGTTATAAAAGGGAGTATGAATCAGCCAGCCACTCCAGAAACAATAGAAAAGGCGATTAAGCAATAAATTAAAAGTCTGCTTTAATAAATATTTTAGCTCTGGCTTATTCAAACTAAGACATTCGCTATAAATTGTAGGTTGTCATTTATGGCAAAAGCGCTTTTATTGAACAATACAGTGCAACCTTAGGGTTTAATAGATAATCCTGTTGGCAAAGCTAAATCAGTCATACTGACCGAAGAAGGCTTAAAAAAGCAGAGCTACTTTTTGAGAAGCTATTTACGAAATAGTGAGTACAGAAAATAGAGAGTCACAAAAAGTGCTAGCTATAAAAGGTCTAAAGTTAGCTCATATTTATGGTCATTTTGCTGTAATAAATTATCAGTGGATGTTGAACTTTGTAGTCAAACTGAACGTAAACTCTAGCATAAAGTAAATGATAAAATAGTACTGTTTTGCGGACGAGACCTATGGCACATTTGCCACTTTAAGGGTGTTTAAACTTCTGTGGCAGCTTAAAAATCAAAGGTTGAGCAGATTATTTAAACGGCTTAAAAAATGTATTTGTAATGCGCCATTCCTTTATTATCAATTTAATGAAATGGCACAGGTTTTTGAACATTAGCTTGATATACCAGACCCAAGTTACTCTGGTTCTATTTTGCTATTTATGTCTTTTGGTATTGCCACAGGGCTGGTGACGGTGAAAGATTTCATTTGTACTTCAAATTGTTCTACACCTTTTTCGCCTTTCCACATTCTAACTAGCATATAGTCCATTTCTGGGGCGAACCACGCTAATGCCTGACGCTTGTCGTTATCGTAAAGGCGCTTTACTTTAATCGCCTCAATGTTACCGATAGGCAGAGAGATCATCTCCTTGCCTACGACTTCAAAATTATAGTCGCGGCAGTTACCTTTCTTATCAACAAGTGGATATGAAAAGCTGGTTTTACCCATTTTTAACTCTTCACGTACTTGAACTTGGTATGAGATTGAATCCTGAAATTGATCAGACCATTCACATTCTATAGGGTATTTACTCTCGCTGCTGTTGACGAGCTTTTTAGCGTTATCAAATTGTAGGGTATATTCTTTATCAGGCCCGGTGCCAGTACGGATCATACTGTAGCTAACAGGTGTGACTTTTTCGCCAGTGTAAATAAAATTTGATGTTTCTTTACGTGAATCTGAGAAGATCATCCACTCAATATCACTGTGGTAGCTAACTTGGTAGCTGTTATCGGCGAGTTTTTTTAGCGTACGTACGCCTTGGCCATGATTTTCGCCTTTACGCAAAATGTCATAGTTGGCTTCGAATTGGGTGAGTTCACCTGCGATTAAACTGGTAGGAAGTAAAGTGCCCGCACACAAAAGTAGGGCACTTAATTTTTTATTGTGGGTAGTCTGCGCCGTGTGGTGGGAGTTTGTTTTCATCAAGAACTGCATAATCTGCTTCCATCGTAAGTCGTTGTTCACTGAACCATTTGACCACCAAAGGATAGATTATATGTTCTTGCGCATGCACACGCTTTGCTAGTGTGTCAGCAGTGTCATCAGCTAACACAGGAACTTTGGCTTGAAGAATAACGGGACCGCCGTCTAATTCTTCAGTGACAAAGTGCACGCTTACACCATGAACGTCATCTTTTGCATCTATTGCTCTTTGGTGGGTATTCAGACCCTGATACTTAGGCAACAAAGAAGGATGAATGTTCAACATTTTTCCTTTAAATTTTTGCACTAAGCTAGGAGTAAGAATACGCATAAAACCAGCTAATACAACTAGATTTGGTGTAAAAGAGTCAATAACGTCCATTAATTCTGCATCATAGGCTTCGCGCGAGTCAAAATCTTTGTGGCTGAGCACTGCGGTTGCAATACCAGCTTGTTTTGCTCGCTCAAGGCCATAAGCGTCTGCTTTATTACTAATGACAGCCGCTATGTTTGCGTTTATCTCGCCATTATTACAGGCATCAATAATAGCTTGTAAATTAGAGCCACTACCTGAAATTAAGACTACTAGACGAGAAGGGGCCATTAATCACGACCACCTAGGATTTCTACTTGTTCTTCGCCTGCTTGGGCGTCTTGGATTTCACCAAGGTGCCATGCATTTTCGCCAAGATCTTTTAAGATGCTTAAGCTTTGCTCAAGTTTATCAGCAGGAACTACTAAAACCATACCTACACCACAGTTAAATGTGCGGTACATTTCATGAGTCGTGATATTACCGTTTTCTTGTAACCAGTTGAAGATACCAGGCCATTGCCAGCTATCACCTTTTACAACTGCTTTTGCAGATTCAGGTAACACACGTGGGATATTTTCCCAAAAGCCACCACCGGTGATGTGAGAAAGTGCGTGAACATCTACTTGTTTAAATAATTCAAGTAACTGTTTAACGTAGATACGTGTAGGTTCAAGCAGTGTTTCGCCTAGAGTTTTACCTTCAAACTCAGCGTTGGTATCAGCTTTTGATACTTCAAGCACTTTACGAATTAATGAGAAACCATTTGAATGAGGACCACTTGATGCAAGTGCGATTAGTTGATCGCCAGCGGCAACTTTAGTACCGTCGATGATGTTTGCTTTTTCAACTACGCCAGTACAAAAACCAGCCATATCGTAATCTTCACCTTCATACATGCCTGGCATTTCAGCAGTTTCACCACCGATTAGAGCACAGCCCGAAAGCTCACAGCCTTTGCCAATACCCGTTACAACGTCTGCAGCTGTATCAACATCAAGCTTACCTGTTGCATAGTAATCTAAGAAAAATAATGGCTCTGCACCTTGAACGATAAGGTCATTCACACACATAGCAACTAAGTCGATGCCCACGGTATCGTGTTTTTCAGGTCGATAGCTAAACGTAATTTAGTACCCACACCATCAGTGCCTGCAACTAAAACTGGTTGCTTGTAACCCTCAGGGATTTCGCACAGTGCGCCAAAACCACCAATTCCGCCCATAACTTCAGGACGACGGGTTTTTTTAACTACGCCTTTAATACGCTCAACAAGTGCGTTACCGGCATCGATATCTACGCCCGCGTCTTTATAACTTAGAGACTGTTTTTGTTCGCTCACAGGTTTTCCTCAAAAAAGTTGCATGGTTTTGCATGTGTATGCTTAGAAACGCGCGTATTTTACAACAATTGCTGGTGCGCGGCTAGTTCAAATATAAGTTTAACTATAATGACAAGGACAGTTGTCCGCATAAGTAAAGTTTCAAGTGGCAAGGTGAAAGTTATGAGTCTATAGACTTTCACCATTGACCTCGTATTTTTAAACTGTTGTTAGGCTTTAGCCGTTAATATTGCACGCAGTGGAGCAGGGTAGCCTTCAATGGTTTTGCTAATATCGTTCGGATCTAAAAAGTCGATCAGTGATTCGTTTTCCATCCAATCAGATTTTCGTTGTTCTTCAAGAGTGGTGATTGCACAGTCTTTTACTTGCACATTTTTAAAGCCAACGCGTTCCATCCACAGTTTTAATGCAGCGGTGCTTGGAATAAACCATACGTTACGCATTTTTGCGTAACGGTCAGTTGGCACTAACACTGTATTCTCATCACCTTCGATGACGAGTGTTTCAAGAACCAGCTCACCACCAGGGCGAAGTTGCGCTTTTAATTGTGCTAAAAAATCAATTGGTGAACGACGGTGATAAAGCACGCCCATTGAAAAAACCGTATCAAATGCTTTGAGTTCAGGTAGCGCTTCAACACCTAGCGGCAGTAAGTGAACGTTTTCATCTGGGTTGAAATGTTTAATGGCTTGAAACTGGCACAAAAATAAATCAGAAGGGTCGATACCAACAACAAATTCAGCACCTTCTCCACGCATTCGCCATAGGTGATAACCTGAGCCACAGCCAATATCTAATACTGTGCGCCCTTTAAGGGGCTCAATATGAGGTAATAACCTGTCCCACTTCCAATCGCTGCGCCATTCGGTATCAATCTCAATACCATGAACGTTGAAGGGGCCTTTACGCCAGGGCATCATACGCTTGAGCAGGTGTTTAGTTTGTTTTTGTTCACCTTCGCTCATTTCACCCGCGGCACCAATTTGTACTTTATCAGTGATATTTACATACTCAGTTGCCACTTCTGGCAAGTTTTTTAACACTTTTTGCCATTTTGGCAAGTCACCGTGGCTGGCCTCATTTTGCCAATGCTTTAATTGGCTTGGCAGTACTTCGAGCCAGTGACTCAGTGGGCCTTGTGCAATGGCTGCATAAAATCGATTAAACCATGAAGACATTAAATATTTCCTAAATTATTTTATTGCAACTAATGAGCAAAAGTTAAAACATTGATACCATACTTGAATTTGACTAAAGCCAATCTCTTTTAGGCGAGAATAATGTGCACTTAATGTATCTGGGCGCATTACATTTTCAATAGCAGTGCGTTTTTGGCTTATTTCTAATTCTGAATAGCCATTGTGACGTTTAAAATCATGATGTAAATCAATCAGTAAATTATCACACTGCTCGTTTTCGCCTTTTACTTTTTCACTAAGCAGTAATACACCACCAGGTTTTAAGTTAGCGTAAATTTTTTCAAGCACGGCGTGACGTTGTGCGGGCGGTATAAACTGAAGAGTAAAGTTCATCGCCACTACCGAAGCATTCTCAATATTAAGCTCGTTAATATCGCCAAGAGTAACAGTTACGGGTACGTCAGAGCGAAAACCTTTTAAATGCAGCTTACAACGTTCAACCATGGCTTCGGAGTTATCTACTGCAATAATATGGCAGTTATCAGTACGGATATTACGGCGCATACTTAAGGTGACGGCACCCAATGAGCAACCTAAATCATATAGATTAGAGTTACTTTGTGCGTATTCACCAGCAAGTTTACCCATTGTGCTAACAATGGTGGCGTATCCAGGCACTGAGCGCTGGATCATATCAGGGAATACTTCTACTACGTTTTGGTCAAAGCTAAAATCTTTAACCGCTTGCTCTGTGGCATAAATACTGTCTTTTACAGTCACACAAACAGTCTCTTTGAAAAATAATAGGGTCATTTTAGCATTTTATGCTGGATAGTCAGTGATAATTTCAGTAGCTTGGCTAGAATTATCAATAACAAGTATAAAATGAGACGTTTTAATGAGCAAAAGTAAAGTGATTAGTACTGAAGATATTCTATCTACTCTTTGTCATTCAGTTACTGGGGTACTGTCATCGGCTAGTGGCAACAGCATAAGCTATTCAGCGATGGTACAAAAAATAACCCGTACATGTATGCGACCTGATATTGGTTGCTTTGTTTTATTTGATGGTGGGTTTACAGGGTTGGTAATTACCAACTTCACTTCGCAAGCAGCAATGGAAATTTACCATGACTATATGCGTAGTATGGGTATGCCGGAAGAAGAAATTGCACACAGCCATTTGTCAGACGATGTATCAAATGTACTTGGTGAGTTAATGAACCAAATAGTGGGCGACTTTACTTCAAAAGTGCGCGAGCAGTTACACACTTCTATTACGCAAAATCAACCGAAAATGATGGCAATCAATAAACAAGTGCAAATTTCTGTTGATACTACGATGGATAGGCCGCAGGCACGACGTGTAACCTTCACCACAAGTAAGCAAAATATATTCTATCTAGAATTAGCAATGGATAAAACTGAGTTCATTAAATTGCATGATTTTGATATTAGTGAAGCTGTAGACCCTGATGACATCATTGAAAATGAAGCAAAACAAAAAGCGGAAAAAGAGCAAGCAGCCAAAGCAGAGGCAGCAGGTGATGCTGACGATGATTTTATGGCGGAGTTAGGATTATAATAGTTTTTAATGAAGGATAACCCCGATAATAGTTCGGGGTTATTTATGCAGTATTAGCCTTTTAAAAAATCTAACACAACTTGATGATGGTCTTTGGTTTTAAATTTATTAAACAAGTGTTTTATTTTGCCATCTTGGCCAATCAAAAAGCTTAAACGGTGGATTCCATCGTACTCTTTTCCCATAAACTTCTTATAACCCCATACGCCAAATGCTTCCGCAATGGCATGATCTTCATCAGATAAAAGGTCAAAGTTAAGTTCTTTTTTAGTTTCAAAGTTTTTTAAGCGTTTTACTGGGTCAGGGCTAATGCCAACGACGCGAGTGTTAAGCTTAGCAAGCTCTGCTTTTTCATCACGCAAATTTTCGGCTTGAACCGTGCAGCCAGGGGTCGAGGCTTTTGGGTAAAAATACACTAATACTTGTTGTTCTTTAAGTAGCTCAGCGAGTTCGATGGTTTCACCATCTTGGTTTTGCAGGCTAAAAGCGGGTGCAGTATCACCGGCTTGTAATGGGCTGATCACGTTCATATTGTGCTCCTTAGCGAATACGTCTAAAAATATAATCTACGTCAAGTGTACGAGAAAGGGCTTCAAAATCGATCTTAAATTCATCGATATTGACATCAACAGGAATATTAAACTCCAGTTCGCAACGCATTTTAGTTTGCTCATCTTCATCATACGTATCTGATTTTAATGAGCAAATGCTTATTTGATTGTCGGCAAAAAAGCGCGTTACTTTACTGAGTGTGCCTGGTGTATCGATTCCTGTGTATTCTAGGGTGTAACCTGCACAAAATTCACTTTGTGTATGACTGGCTGTACGCTTCATCATGGTAAGCAAGCCAAGCTCCATTCCTTTAACTGGCAAAGTATGTTCAATACGACTTATCGCAGACATATCGCCTGCTAAAAGCATAATAAATGTAAATTCACTGCCTAAAATAGCGATACGGCTGTCAATAATATTGCAGTGGCAGTCACTCACTAATTGCGTTAATTCGCTGACGATACCAGGGCGGTCTTCGCCAATAGCAGTTAAAACGATTTGATGATTTGAAAAAGCAGTCATGAATTCAAGTACCTAGGTTATATTAGTAATAACAGCCAGAGTGAGCTATGCCGGCAAATACACATGCACGGCGCGGAAGTTTAGCACAAATTTACCGCTAAACTACAAAACATCTGCATTAAGCATTATTTAAAGCACAGTGTTTCTTGTTTTTAATGGCATGGGAAAGTACCATAGTTAAAATTTTGCATAACCATTGGTAGTTTAATAAAAGCCGCCACTCTTATAGGGTTTGCATAAAAATAAGAAATGTAAAGTTAATCTTGATTTTACACTGAACCAAATCGGCATAACCCACTCATATATTTGTTAAAACAATTAAGGGTATGCTAAGGAGAATTATCTGTGCAGTATTGGATCCCAAAAGCGCTGACTGTAAGCGTATTGGTTAGTTTATCTGGGTGTGGCGTTTTTACTGACGAGGCGCATCATAAGCGTAACTATAAAGCCGGTGAGCCTGTACAGGTAGCAGGCCAATTAGCGCAACCAGCTCAAGACCCCACTTATAAAATGGAAGTGGCGGAGTACGATAACAACCCAGATTCGACTAATTATCGTCCCCCAGCGCAGGTGTTGACGATTGCTAAAGGTAGCTGGGTTGAAGAAGGTGACAAACAAGCACGTGTGTATTTTGATAAAAATGATGGAATTGTCGATTTAGATGAGTTTATTTGGGATTCGATTCAGGCTGTTTTGGCTGAGCATCAAACAAAGCCGTTAAAACAAGACAAATTACTAGGTACTGTTGAAACAGATTGGTATGCAATCATCCAACCTGAAGAAGGCTGGTTATGGGATAGTGAAACAGAAGTTTCACAGCAGCGTTTTGTATTTAGTATTGAAGAAAAATCACACCAGCGCACAGCATCTTTAACTTCTAAGCTAGTTGATTATAAAAGCAAGAGCGAAGAATTGACGCCGTTATTGCAACAGCAGTTAGAAGTGAGAGCTTTAAATCAGGTTATCGGTGAGTTTGATTATCGTTACCGTCAACTTGAAGTTGAAATGCGTAAACAACAAGGCATTATCTCGCTTGAAATGGGCTTTGATAATAAAGGCAATGCAGCTTTAGTGACTGAGCAAGATTATTTTGCAGTATTTGATCGTTTCTCAGGCTTTTTAGAGCGTTTATCATTTACGATTGTTGAAATTGATCAAGAGCGAGGTTTGATAACTGCTGATTACAATAAACCAGAATCAAGTGTATGGGATTCAATTTGGGGTGAAGATTTAGCTGAACTGCCGATTGTAGATGGTCAGTATCAAATTCTTGTGAGCCGAACTAAAGAGGGGGGCACAAGTTTAACGTGGATGGATGGTGAGGGGACAACCTTAGAGCCGGGCACTATGAATGACTTACAACAAGCATTAGAAAATGCGTTGCGTCAACGCGGTATCAAAATTTAATTAAACAATAAAAATATCACTACAAAAAGAGCTTTGGCTCTTTTTGTGGTTTCTACAGGTTGAAAATATGTCTCAGTTTAATTCACCAGCACCTAAATCAGTCGCGCCAAACTATGATTTAAAGGTGTGGTTAACCTTTTTAATTCCTTCGTTAATTGGTGTGTTTTTGTTTATGACCCCTGTTCCTTCTGGGGAGATCATGACAATTCCTATTGCGGTGATGGCAAAAGTTATACAAGCGTCATTTAGTGAAATTGCATCAGAAGTAATCGCAGTTATTATTTGCATAACAGGTTCTATGTCACTGATTTTTAGTCTTTTTTAAACCAAAAGCCTTAACGAAATTTCATTTGCTTAATCATTTATTTAATGTCAGTTGGATTTGGTTAGTTACTCGTCTATTTGGCATGGTGTTTGTGCTGCTTACATATTTTCAGGTAGGGCCGGATGCGATTAGCTCTGAAAATACTGGGTTATTAGTATTAAAAGACTTATTGCCCGTTTTATTCTCTGTTTTTATTTTAGCGGGTCTTTTACTACCTTTATTATTAAACTTTGGCTTGCTTGAACTGGCAGGAACTTTATTAACCAAAGTAATGAGGCCACTTTTTGGCGTACCAGGAAGAAGTGCAGTAAATTGTGTTGCCTCTTGGTTAGGGGATGGCAGTGTCGGTATTTTGATGACCGCACGTCAATATGAAGATAAATATTACACTCAACGTGAAGCTGCAATCATCGGTACAACGTTCTCTGCTGTGTCTATCACTTTCTGTTTGGTGGTGATTGGCCAAGTTAAGCTTGAGTATTTATTTGCACCCTTTTATTTAACCGTTTGTTTGGCTGGCGTTGTTGCCGCGATTATTGTGCCGCGTTTACCCCCATTAAGGTTTAAAAAAGATATCTACATTGATGGTTCTGAGCCTGATGGTAATGCAGAGCTTGTGCCCGAGGGGAAAACTTTGTTTAAACATTCTCTTGATGTCGCTCTTGAAAAAGCGAAAAAAGCGCCAGGTTTTAAAGGTACATTACAAGAGGGTCTTCATAATGCTTTTGATATGGTATTTGCTGTGTTACCCGTGGTTATGGCAGTGGGTACCTTTGCACTCATAATCGCTGAGTATACACCTATATTTCAGTATCTTGGTATGCCATTCGTGCCATTTTTAGAGCTTCTTCAAGTTCCTGAAGCAGAAGCCGCAGCACAAACAATAATGGTTGGTTTTGCTGACATGTTTATTCCTTCTATTTTAGCCGCAGGCTCAATAGAAAGTGATGTAACTCGATTTATTATTGCGGCTATGAGTGTAACGCAATTGATATATATGTCAGAAGTCGGAGCGCTATTATTAGGCAGTAAAATACCAGTAAATATCGTGGAATTATTTATTGTATTTATATTACGTACTTTAGTGACTTTACCGGTAATTGCCTTGATGGCGCATTGGTTAGTTGGCTAGCAGTTTAATGTAAATAAAAAGCCCTGATTTTTCAGGGCTTTTTTATATCTTAGCGCGGGGTGTATAGTTTAAAGCGGCGCGTCAATAAGTCTGATAGCTTCATTTGCTGGTAACGGCTTTGACTTTAAAAAGCCTTGGCCAAAATTACATTTCGTATTTTGTAAAATTGAAAGCTGTGCTTGAGTTTCAATTCCTTCTGCAACAACATCCAGTTCAAGGAACCTGCAAGCGATAAAATAGCCTCGACTAAAGGGTTGGCGCTATCTTGTAAATTATCTATGAAGCTTTTGTCTATTTTAAGGACGTGGATAGGTAGTTGGTGTAGATAACCTAAAGCAGAATAGCCAGTGCCAAAATCATCCAAACATAATTTCACTTTCAAAGGCGCTAGGCCTTCAATAATTTCAGTAGCCAGCTCAAGGTTTTCAATCAAACCGGACTCTGTGATTTCGAGGCATAAGGAGCCTAATGGAAGCTGGTATTTATTGTAAAGACTGTGGATTTGCGATACAAAATCAAGGCTGGCAAAGTGCCTAGATGAAACATTAACGGTGACGCGTAAAAAGCGTTTGCCTTGCTTAGTCCAAGCGGCAATTTGTTTCGCTGCAAGATTGAGCAAGTGTAGATCTAGGTTTATTATTTGCCCTGTATGCTCAGCTACAGGAATAAAGTCGTTCGGTGACACAAACCCTTTGTTAGGATGATGCCAACGCACAAGCGCCTCAAAACCGATAACTTTACTTGTTTGTATTGAAAAAATGGGTTGGTAGTAAAGCTCAAAGTCATCGTGCTCGATACCGTGCTGCAAGTCATTTTCAATATCAGCATGGGCTTTTAACTTTTTACGCATAGTGCCATTGAAAAATTTAACTTGTCCTCGGCCAGATGATTTAGCCTCATACATCGCTGCGTCGGCATGTTGCAATAATTTATAGGCCTTGTCTTTATCGCTATGGGTAAATGCAACGCCAATACTAGTGGATGCTTGTAACAAATGACCGTCGATATTGAGTGGTACATCAAGCGCTGTCGCAATCCTTTTCAATGCTTCGTTTACTTGATTTTTATGACTTATATTTTCCATAAATATAGCAAACTCATCGCCTCCTAATCGAGCAAATGTATCTGTACTACGCATCGTCTTTTGAATAGCCTTGCAAATAGTAACAAGGAAATGGTCACCCACTTCATGACCCAATGAGTCATTAATACTTTTAAAGCGATCAAAGTCTAAATAAAGCAAACAATGGCTGATTTTTTTTGTCGTTTGCGCGAGTTGCAAAATGGCATGTTGCATTTTTTCGATGAGTAATGAGCGATTAGCCAAGCCGGTAAGTTCATCATGTTGCGCTCTATATTCCAGCGTTTGCCGCGACAGTTGTCTGTCTATTGCCATACTAATTTGGCGACTAACATAGGTTAATATATCTCTATCATGTTCGCTGTAATGATATTGCTCTTGGTAGCTCTGTACCACAATAACTCCAGTGGTGTGATCATTAACAGTAAAAGGCACACCTAACCAAGACTCTGACGGCCTACCTACCATTTGAAAATGCCCAGCATCAATATATTGTTGGTATTCTTTTTTATTTAGTAGTAAAGATTGTTCTGCCGTGAGCAAGTAATAAGAAGCCGTATGTTTTAATTGCTGCTTTGAAATCTTTTTATGCGCATTAGAACGAACGCCTTCTTCGATAATATAAACAATTTCGAGTACATCGACATGTTTATCATATAAGCCGACCAAAAAGTTATCAGTGCGCAGTAAGTTGGTCATAATATTATGCAGTGACTCTAAAAAAGCATCCAAATCACTTGCTTGATAAGTTAAATTTGCTATTTGTAACAAAGTGGTTTCTAGCTTTTGCGCGTCATTTAACTGGTTTACGGTTTTTTGTAAATTATTTACTGTGCGTACTTGGTTGATTTTTGCACTCAAAAGATGTGCGACAGTCGTTAGTATTTCTAGGTGTGCATCGGTAAAATAATTACGCTTTGGGTGTTCGCAGTCAATAACCCCTAGTACTTTGCTTTTATAAATAAGTGGCACGCATAGCTCTGACATGGCGGGGCGGGCATCAGCAATATAACGCACATCAGCACTGACATCACCAATAATAACTGCTTGGCCAGTTGTTGCTACATAGCCAGTAATACCTTGATTAAACGGTATTGTATTGCGTTCAATGTAGTAGTCGGTGGCGATAGCTGACACGCCCATAGCGGCGATTTCATTTAAAGTGTTTTGACTATGGTCGGCTAAATAGATAACGCAATCGACAAAACCTAATCGCTTTACTACTTGAGTTGTAACGTATTCAAATAATTCATCAAGTTTGTCTAGCTGTAATAAGCTGGATGAAAATTGGTTAATAATACTCAATTGCTCGGTTTTAAGCTCAAGCGCAGTGGGAATATCTAATTTATTTGACATAGAAATTAGTCAGGAAACTGCTTCGTCATCATAATCATATTAACCACGTTAACTTAATATTAACCAAGGTACAAAGAAATAAGTCAAAATTACTTTTGGTTACTGTAAAAACTAATACACACTAAAGTTGCTTATAAATATCTATTTTTAGTCGCGATAATACTTTACTCGGGTTAGCCATATGCCTATGATCAACTAAATTCAGCCGTGGAACAAAGTAATGTCAAAGCAAGAAATTCAAAATACACCTACATTAACACTAACTCGTCCAGATGATTGGCACGTACATTTGCGTGACGGTGATCAGCTACCTGATACAGTACGTGATATTAGTCGTTACATGGGACGTGCGATCATCATGCCTAACCTGGTTCCACCTGCAGTGTGCACTGATTCTGCGTTAGCGTATCGCAATCGTATTATGGCAGCAGGTCCGCAAGGTAACTTTGAGCCATTAATGGTACTGTATTTGACAGACAATACCGCTCCTGAAGAGATAAAAAAAGCGCATGCAACGGGTAAAATAGTTGCTGCTAAAGTATACCCAGCAGGTGCAACAACGAACTCCGACTCTGGCGTTACTTCAATGAAGAATATTTACCCAGTACTTGAGGCAATGCAAGAAGTTGGTATGTTGTTGCTTATTCACGGTGAAGTAACTGATTCATCGATTGATATTTTTGATCGGGAAAAAGTGTTTTTAGACACTATAATGGGTGACGTTGTAAAAGACTTCCCGGATTTAAAAATTGTGCTTGAGCATATCACCACAAAGGATGCGGTGGATTTTGTTAATAATGCGTCTGATAACGTGGCTGCGACCATTACAGCTCATCATTTACTATACAACCGTAATCATATGTTAGTTGGAGGTATTCGCCCTCATTACTATTGCTTACCAATTTTAAAGCGTAATACTCATCAACAAGCATTAATTGAAGCGGCGACTAGTGGTAGTAAAAAATTCTTTTTAGGCACAGACTCTGCGCCGCATTATAAAAATAAAAAAGAGGCTGCATGTGGGTGTGCTGGTGCTTATACAGCTCATGCAGCTCTTGAGCTTTACGCTGAGGCGTTTGAGGACGCGGGTGCGTTAGATAAACTTGAAGGGTTTGCAAGCCACTTCGGACCTGACTTTTATGGACTAGCAAGAAATACAGACACGGTCACTTTAACTAAACAGCCTTGGACAGTCCCCGCTAGCTACCCGCTAGGTGGTGATCACGTGGTGCCAATAAAAGCTGAGTCTGTTATTGACTGGCAAGTAAAATAATTAACTATTATCTAAATATAAACTGCATTTTTTAGTCTTAAAATTAATCAGTTAAGCCGTGTTTCACCAATTGTTTCATGGCTTATAAAATATTTTTTAATTAATAGAGCTAAAACGTTTTTATTGTGTTAACCTTATCTTGCTTTGAGTTTTTGCGTATAGAATTTACGGATATTGTGCGGCGTGTAAGGTTACCGGTTAATGGTTTTGCTTCTTCCTGTACTATACCCCAAAGATTTTTGGGCATTCACTCAGGGAGGATATAGCCAATCTGGCTGAATTTTAATTATTGACTTACAGGAAAATTTGGTATGTCAAACACGGTTACTGGTAAAGTTAAGTTCTTCAACGAAGCTAAAGGCTTTGGTTTTATTGAACAAGAAAATGGTCCTGACGTATTCGTACATTTCAGCGCTATTACAGGCTCAGGTTTTCGCACTCTAAGCGAAGGCCAACAAGTGTCTTTCGGCATCAAGCAAGGTCAAAAAGGCCCTGAAGCTGAGAACGTAGAAGTAGCATAAGTTTTTATGTGAACCTTAGTTCATCTTGGTGAAACAGGCTCCTGTTTCACCATAATTCCCTCTTATTAAAATTATACTAATTCATTGTTTTACAGCTTTTTATTGCTATTGCTTCTGAAAATCCTCTCCGACATTGTTTATTTCTGTATCAAATTATGTATTCTGTTATTCTCTGATAAACCAAACAGTTAGAATGGTCTTGTTGAGTATTTAACTCATCCCTTATAATTATTAGCTACTAAACACTAAAATTATTATTTAATTTTACTGCTTAGTGATGCGTATGTGCTTATTAATACAAGGAACAATTCATAATCATGGTTTACACTAGGGTAAGAGAATAAAAATATACTAAGTAAAGGTTTACTACTGAATGAATACAGCAAATGATGTACTAATTGTTGATGATCACCCTATGGTTTGTGCTGCTATTAAAACTACGTTGAGCAAATCAGCTTTAGTTAATGACGTTTCAGCAGTAGCAAGTCAAAAGTCAGCATTAAATCTAATAAAAAAATGTTGCTTTTCCCTTATAATTCTTGATATTGAGCTTGAGGAGTCTGATGGTTTCAGTCTTTTTAAGCGGGCATTGCTTGAGGGCTATAAAGGAAAAGTACTGTTTCTTTCCGCAAAACAAGATAAACACATTATTAGAACCGCAGCTAAACTAGGTGCACAGGGCTTTATAAATAAAGCTGAGAGTTTAGAAGATATAACGTCTGCAGTTGAGCTTATCCTGAGAGGGTTTACATTTTTTCCACAAGACGATTTACAGATTAATGAAAAAGATATTGATCAAATTTTAACGCATAGGGAACTTACAGTGATGAGTTACCTAGTTGAGGGGTTATCAAATAAGGATATTGGGGAAAAGTTGTTTATTAGTAATAAAACTGTCAGCACGTATAAGACTAAAATTTTCGAAAAGCTTGGAGTCGACTCTGTGATTTCACTTGCTAAATTAGTAAATAACGATCCTTATTCAAAAAAACTGTAAATATCAATTCACGTTTAAGTAAAAAGTGTAATTTTATACGGGAAACTATCGCAGTTTTTATAATGTTAGCTGAATAAATACGCTTTTTTACTGAATGATTACTCTAGACTAAATTTTTCTTGAAGTTTTTTTCATCATTTCTAGCCCATCACAAAATGTTACATTTATGTTTTTTATTTAAAATTCACTCATAAAACCGTTACTACTAGTGGGGTTTGCATAAAGTTGCCATTCAGTATTGTTACTATTGTGTTAACCCTCTGTTTTTTTGAATTTTAGTTTCTATTCTTAATTGTTATTTATTTGCGTTTTATTATAAACATCAAGTTGACAGCGTGCATTGCATTTAGCATTATTGGAGGGTTGATATCTATTAAAAGATATCAGGGTTGTCTCCTTCGGGAGGTAATTAAATTATAAAAGTAACATTACTTAATTGGTTGGGAACTATGTCTGTTAAAATCAGAAAGAGTCTTGTAGCAACTGCGTTGGTTGGCGCTTTTGCATTCGCAAGCAGCAATGTGATTGCAGATCCTTTGAATGACGTGCAAAAAGCAGGTCAACAAATTCAAACGGCTGCGGTTAAGTCTCAAACTAAAATTGACAACGTATACGGTCAAACTCAAGAGCTTATCGCTGAGTACCGTGGCATTGTTGATGAAACTGAGCTTTTGAAAGTATATAACGATCACGTTGCACGTTTGGTCGCAGACCAAAATGCACAAATTGAATCGTTTGATCGCCAGATCGCGACTATCGACAACACTAAACAAAACGTTGTGCCTTTGATGTATCGCATGATCGATACGCTTGAGCAATTCATCAAAGCGGACGTTCCGTTTAACATTGACACTCGTTTAGCGCGTGTTGAGAGATTACGTGAAACAATGGTTTCTTCTTCTGTAACAACTTCAGAGAAATTCCGTCAAGTACTAGAGTCATACACAATTGAAGCTGCATATAGCTCTTTAGTTGCTGCTTCTCAAGGTACTTTAGAAATTGATGGTAAGAGCATTAACGTTGATTTCGGCCAACTTGGTCGCATCACTTACGTTGCTCAATCGTTTGACTTAAAGCACGCATGGGTATGGGATAACAATACTAAACAGTGGAAAGAATTAGGTGATGAATACCTAAAACCTGTTAAAGAAGTTATTCGTATGGCGCGTAAGCAAGCGACATTAGAACTTGTTAAACTACCAATCTTTGGCGCGGAGTAATCAATAATGAAGAAACTATTTAAAGGTTTTGCTGTTGCAGCAGTACTATCTGTTTCTGCAGGTACCGCGCTTAACGCACATGCAAATACTGATGCTTTAGATAAAATCCTTGAGCAAGTTAAGCAAGAGCGTATCTCTGAAGGCAAAATCAATAAGCAACGTGAGCAAGAGTTCTTATCAGATCGTGCTGATAAGCAAGCGTTACTTAATAAAGCGAAAAGCCAATTAGCTGCTGAAAAAGCACGTGGCGATAGCTTAACAAAGCAGTATGCACAAAACGAAAATACAATGAATGAGAAAGCAGCAGCTCTACAAAGTGCACAAGGTACTTTAGGTGAGATGTTTGGTGTTGTACGTCGTGCAGCACAAGATGCAATCGGTTCAATCGAAGCGTCACTTGTTTCTGCTGAAAAGCCAGGCCGTGCTGAAATCTTACGTTCATTAGCAGCAGCTAAAGAGCTTCCTACAGTTCGTGAATTAGAAGAGCTTTGGATTGCACTACAAACTGAAATGACTGAATCAGCTAAAGTTTCTACATTTGAAACTGAAGTTGCAGGTCTTGACGGTAACTCTTCTGTGAAGAAAGTAACGCGTATCGGTAACTTTAACTTAGTTACAGACGACGGTTACCTAATTTATTCACCTGAGACTAAGTCTATTCAACCTTTAGGTAAGCAACCAGACGGTTTCATCCTTGCAGGTATTGATGATTTAGCTGCTACTTCTGCTGGTGAATACGCAGGTGTTTACGTGGATCCTACACGTGGTGCTATATTACGTATCAATACACAGAAGAAGTCACTGATGGAATACTACCATCAAGGTGACGTAGTTGGTTATATCATCACTGCTTTATTAGCATTTGGTCTATTAATCTTCTTAGTTCGTTTTGTTGATTTAACTATCACTACGAGCAAAATCAAGAGCCAACTTAAAAATGTGTCTACACCAAACGGTAACAACCCACTGGGTCGTATCCTTAAAGTGTATCAAGAGAACAAAAACCAAGACGTTGAAAACCTTGAGCTTAAGCTTGATGAAGCGATTCTTCGTGAAACGCCTCGCATCGAAGCTGGTATCAACATCATCAAAATCCTTGCTGCAATCGCGCCACTACTTGGTCTACTAGGTACGGTAATCGGTATGATCTTAACGTTCCAAACAATCACATTGTTCGGTACAGGTGATCCGAAGATCATGGCAGGTAACATCTCTCTAGCACTTGTAACTACTGCGCTAGGTCTAATTGCTGCATTACCACTTATCCTTCTTCACGCTGTTGTAGCGGGTCGCAGTAAGTCGGTATTACACATCCTTGATGAGCAAAGCGCGGGTATCGTTGCTACTCACGCGGAGAAGGAGAAAGCCTAATGCTAGTCCTGATGGAGATCTGGGAATCTATCAGGGATTTTGTTGGCACAGGCGGCCAGGTATTATACGTGGTCGCGATAGCACTCTTTCTTATGTGGGTTTTAATGATTGAGCGCTATTGGTTCTTACTTTCTGAGTTTCCTCGTATGACGAAGGAAATTGTAGGAAAGTGGGATGCCCGCCAAGACACTACGTCTTGGTACGCACACAGAATCCGTGAAGCATGGATTTCTGAAGCGTCTGAAAAATTAGATCAGCGTATGTTGTTGATTAAAACATTAGTAGCTATTTGTCCTTTAATCGGCTTACTGGGTACAGTAACGGGTATGATATCGGTTTTCGAAACCATGGCTACCCAAGGTACTGGTAACGCACGTTTAATGGCATCTGGTATTTCAATGGCAACAATCCCAACAATGGCTGGAATGGTTGCGGCACTATCTGGAGTTTTCTTTAGCTCACGCCTTGAGGCAAGAGCGAGAATGGTGAAAGCCAAACTTATAGATAGTATGCCTCATCACTAGAGAGAGAATTAAATATGGCACGTAAACAACGTTTTCGTGAAGAAGAAGAAGCAGCGGTAGATATGACGCCGATGCTTGACATCGTATTTATCATGCTTATTTTCTTTATCGTAACTACATCGTTCGTTAAAGAGGCTGGTATCGAGGTCAATAAACCAAAAGCGGCCCAAGCTACGAAGCAAAAAAATGCTAACATTTTCATTGCTATTCGTGACAACGGCGAGATCTGGATTGATAAACAACAAGTTGATGTTGAACGTGTTTCAGCAAAGATCGAAAGTTTATTAGCAGAACAACCTACAGATGTTGTAATTTTGCAGGCTGACAAAGATGCAAAACATGGTACTGTGGTTAAAGTTATGGACCAGATCAAAGCGACGGGTGACAACCTGAGAATTTCAATAGCTGGAGATCAGTAATGATTCGTTTTCTGTTTTCACTGATTGCAGGTGGGGCAGTTACTTTCGGCTTGTTCTACTTCATGGCCTTCCTCATCTCTGGTGGGGCTGACCGTAACACGGAGCAAAAAGAACAAATCGTAGTCGAAATTATGACGAATCCGCCTGAATCTAAGGTGCAGGAGAGGAAGCGTGTTCCGCCTCCGCCTCCACCACCGCCAAAGCAGCCGCCTAAACCGCAGCCGCCTCAGCCGGAAAACAACAACCCTAATCCGGGTGCTATGTCATTTAATATGGGTAGCATCGATGTGGGAAGTTCGGCTGGTGGCTTAAGTGGTCCAGGTGCATTCGGACGTGATGGTGATGCGACACCTATCGTTCGTATTGAACCAAAATATCCAACACAAGCGGCACGTGATGGTAAAGAAGGTTGGGTACAACTTTCATTCTCAATTGATGAATTGGGTGGGGTTACAGACGTTGAAGTAATTGACGCAGACCCTAAACGTATTTTTGATAGAGAAGCTAAACGTGCACTACGTAAGTGGAAATACCGTCCTAAAATTATTGACGGTAAACCACAAAAGCAAGTTGGGTTACAAGTTCAGCTAGACTTTAAACTTAACCAAGGCAACTAAGGAGGCAAGTAATGAGAAATTTATCTAAAGTAACAGCACTTGCGGTACTTATGTCTCTCTCGGGTGCAGTGATTACTGCACCAGTTTTAGCCGCGCCAGATTACGCCAAGATTGAAGAGCGTAAGAAAGCAAAAACTAAAATCATGGGTGAGCGCACTGGTAAAAAAGTTGTTAAAGCATTTGATTTGTATAATGAAGACAAGCTTGATGAAGCAATTGCAATGCTCAAAGAGCTTGACCCTTCAGATGACTTTGACAAGGCAACAGTTAATCGCTACCTAGGTAGTATGTATGGTCAAAAAGAGCAGTATAAAACTGCGATTAAACACCTTGAATTAGCTGTAGCCCCTGATGTTCTAAATTTTGCTGATCAACAGCAAGCCTTAAAAACATTGGGTGATATGTATGCTGGTACTGAACAGTTCAAAAAAGCCAAAGAAGCTTACGTAAGGTGGATGGACTTTACTGGTGAAGAAGATGCAACGGTTTATACCCGTATTGCTCAAGCTAATTACCAGTTAGAACAATTCCGCGACGTTTTTGAGCCGGCAGATAAAGCAATTAAACTTCAAAAAGAGCCCAATAAAGGCCCTTACCAACTTAAATTAGGTTCGTATTTCGAACTTAAAGACTATAAGAATATGGTTAAAGTTGGCGAAGAAATTGTACGTACCTGGCCTGACGATAAAAAAGCGTGGGTAAGCTTAGGTAAGTACTACCTTCAAACGGAAGACTATAAAAAAGGTCTTGCGACAATGGAAGTAGCTTACAAAAATGGTTATTTTGAAGCTGAAGTTGATTATAAAGTTTTATCTAACTTCTATTCTTTGAATGAAATTCCTTTCAAGGCTGCAAAAATCCTTGAAAAGTCTATGAATGATAAGATTGTGAAGCGTAATAAACAAAATGTCAGCGCAGTAGCTAGTAACTATCATCGTTCAAAAGATATTGAAAAAGCAGCTAAGTTCTATGAAGAGGCCGCTAAGTTTGATGATGACGCTGAACTTTACCGTAAAGCGGGTTCATTATTACTTCAGTCGCAAAATTATAGTTCTGCCGTTGTTCGTTTGAACAAAGCTCTGGAATTAGGTTCTGATAAAAAAGGAACTATATACACAGATTTAGCAGAAGCTTATTACTATCAAGAAAAGTATAAGCAAGCATATGCTGCAATTGTTAAAGCTATGGATGACCCTCGCACGCGTAAGTTTGCGAAAGGTTGGTCTACATATATTAAAGATAAAGCCGCTCGCAACGGTGTAAAAATTTAATTTATAATGCTTTTCAATTTAAAAAGCCCCTATGGGGCTTTTTTATACCTAATATAAACACATGAAATTATATGTTTCCTCAATATATTAGCTTTAATTGGATAAAAAATGATTAAGAATCTGGTGATTGCAATAGTGGCTGTGCTAATTAGCGGGTGTAGTAAACCTGAAATTGCATATTCAAATATAGAACAGATGGATCAGCAGTTAAAAATACAAAATGTATTCTTACAGCCTCAAAGAATGCCAACATCTGCAAACTCAATCGCTCTGACTCAGCTACCATTCTCTGAGCAGTATTTAGAACAGCGTCATACTATTTATAAATCATTAAGAGCGTTGACGTTGGACGAAAATACCCAACAATTAGCTGATTATTTAAGCATCAGTGAGCGCTTTCCCGCACGCTATTTTCCATGGCCCTCTCAAGTGAATGTGGTTGAGAATATGCTAAATAATAATGTGCCACAGCAGCAAATTTCCGATTGGATTGACTTTACAGCCGGACAGCTTTCATTAGGCTTACAGAGTAAACTTAAACTCAATAAAGTAGAATTGGCAGAATTTCACTTACGTTTGACTGAGCTTAAAAGTCGGGGTGATTTAACAGAAGTCTTAACTAAGTCTTTAAATAGCTTTGATACCTATTTACAGCAATATACACCAAGAGGCAGTGTTGGTTTACATGGCTTACCTAATGGCGCACCTTGGTATCAAAGTAAGCTAAATTACTTTGCGGGAAAAACTGATGCACCTCTGAAGTGGCTAGTTAAAATTCAAAACCAATTAGCAGACATAAATGATAAGCCGTTCAAATTACCATTACAACAAGGACATCGCCAGTCAGTATTAGAGCAATGGCTTGAAAGTAAATCGCTTGATATGGCCTCAGGGCTTGACTGGTCACAAGGTTATTATAATTTACCTTTGTCCGCATCACGCGCTCTTCAAAGTATGTCTGATGATGAAAAGTACTTTTGGTTGGCAATGATGGAAACCGATATAGGAATTCACTATCATGCATGGACGTTGCAACAAGCAAAGGTTAATTTATCAAAAAGGTTAAACTTATCATCAGAATCAGCACAGTATTTAGTACATGATATTGTTTTTTATCCTGCGTTTAGCTTTTCTTTTGCAAGTTTATTGAAAGTGGATTAACTAGCGTTAGCCTGGTTCGCAATTTCTACAGCGTTGATTAGCAGGATCTGCTAAAAGACGCTGTGCATCAATTTTTTCTTCACAGTCACAGCAATACCCATACTGACCTATTTCAATCTGACAAATTGCTGCCTCTAATTTTTCTAAACGAAGTATAAGCTCACTGTATTCTGAGCCCAGTTGTTTCTCTGCCAATTCTAGCCAATGTTCAGGACTGCTTGTTTCAAGAGTAAGTAGAAGTGAATGATGGGCTAGATTATTTGATTGTGCGAGAGCCGCCAATAGAGATTGACGTTTTAAAGCAAGCTCACTATTTAAACGTGCTAAAATTTGCTGTGATTGGTACATGGTTGGCCTTCCTCACTGAATAATGAAAGTATTATCCATAAATTCAGTGAGGCGAAATATGATATGTATCAATTTAGGGTGCGATTGCGTATTTCTTTAATACATCAGCGACATCTACTTTGGTTTTTAAACGTCTAATTTCATCAAATAAAGCATGTGCTTGTTGATACTCACGTTTCAAATAGCCGAGCCATTGCTTAGTACGAGATGCAAAATATTTTTCATCTTTAGTTGGGTCATGATGCATCGATGAATGAATTATATGATAAAGAATGTGTTCCCATTGTAAACCTTGGTACTGCTCACCATTAATCTGTGCTTTAATCTTTTTTGCTAAATCAGGGTGTGAAAGCGCACCTCGTCCAAGCATGAGATCAGTACAGCCACTCCTTTGCTGACATAACAATGCATCCGATACTTGCCATATTTCGCCATTGGCTACAACATCAATTGCTTTACCCTCAATTAGTGGAGGAATTTTTTCCCAATAAGCCGGTGGGTTGTAGCCATCACGTTTAGTGCGAGCATGAATAGCTATACTGTTTGCACCTGCGCTAACAACAGCATCGACGATTTCTTGGCTATTACTATCATCATCAAAGCCTAAACGAATCTTGGCACTTACTTGATGCTGAATTGGTACAGCATCACGTACAGCTTTAATAATTTCATACATGTGCTCAGGATCTTTCAAAAGCACTGCGCCGCCTTTACTTCGGTTTACTGTTTTTGCTGGGCAGCCAAAATTTAAGTCTACGCCATGAGAACCCAGCTCAATGACCTTAACTGCATTTTCTGCAAGTGCCTCAGCAACTTGACCTAATAATTGGATACGTACAGGTGTGCCGGCGCGAGTAAAACCATTATTTTGCAATTCAGGGCAGTAGCGATTAAATACTTTATCAGGTAAGCAAGCATCAATTACTCTGACAAATTCAGTTACGCACAAATCAAAGCCACCAATATCGGTAAGTAATTGGCGCATTTTAAAATCGACTACGCCTTCCATTGGTGCTAATACTAATTTCATTGAGTGTAACTTTATTTGTAAAAATGGTGGCGTAGTTTACCTTGTCCGTTTAAATTGATAAATCACTAATAGCTTTATGTGTACAATAAAAAAATAATATTATTTTCGTCTTTTGTGAAAGTTATTCTTTTATGCTGGGTCTATTAAGTATACCCGTTGAGTAAAAATAGAGAGTTAGATTATGAACACAGTAAAAAATAATTCAATCGCATTAACATTAGGTGCAGTAGTGATCACTGGTGCAAGTTTAGTATCAACAAATGCACAAGCCAACCCTTTTGAGTACCAAGAACTCGTTACAGGTTATCAAGTAGATGCCACTGAAGGGAAATGTGGTGAAGGAAAGTGTGGTGGTGATGCAAAGACAAAAAACGCTAAAGCTAAAACTGAAGGTAAGTGCGGTGAAGGCAAGTGTGGTGGCGATGCTAAAACAAAAGATGCTAAAGCTAAAACTGAAGGCAAGTGCGGCGAAGGCAAATGCGGTGGTGATACTAAATCAAGCGATAAAAAAACTAAGAAAGAAGGTAAATGCGGTGAAGGCAAATGTGGCGGTAGCCACTAACCACTTCGCGATAGCATTAAGTTAATTCTATTAAAAAGGCCTTTGCGGGCCTTTTTAAATTAAGGAGTATCTATGGCAATAGCTAATAAAGATGAATTTGGTATGGTAGGGCTTGGTTTACGCCGAGAAATGTTGGATGAGCTACTTGTTCAAGTTCCAAAGCAAATTGATTTTATGGAAGTTGCCCCTGAAAACTGGCTAAAATTAGGAGGGCGATTTAAAAAGCAATTTAAGTTATTAACCAACGACCATAATTTTGTATGTCATGGCTTATCGCTTTCGCTTGGTTCTCCCGCGCCCCTTGATATTGATTTCGTCAAAGCGTTAAAAAGCTTTTTTATCGACCATGGTATCAAGCGTTATAGCGAACACCTAAGTTACTGTTCTGGCACTGGTCATATGTATGATTTAATGCCGATCCCTTTTACTGAGCAGGCAGTTAAGCACGTTGTGTCAAGAATTAAGCAAGTACAGGACATTCTTGAGCAACAAATCACGATTGAAAACGTTTCATATTATGCGGCGCCAGGCCAAGAATTAACTGAACTTGAATTTACCAACGAAGTTCTAGTCCAAGCTGATTGCAAACTTTTGCTCGATGTAAATAACATTTACGTAAACTCGGTTAATCATGGCTATGATGCACTTGGGTTCTTACAAGGGTTACCTTGTGAGAGAGTTGACTACGGTCACGTGGCGGGGCATTACAATGAGGCTGATGATTTGATTGTTGATACACATGGTGCAGATGTAATTGATCCAGTTTGGCAACTTTTAGATAAAGCATATGAATTTCATGGTGTATTTCCTACTCTATTAGAACGAGACTTTAATATCCCGGCTATGGATGTGCTAGTCAATGAGCTTGATATTATAACCCAGCTGCAAGCTAAGCACGGTGTAAGTAAACAAAAGCGAGCTTAACATTATGAGTTTTCAAGATATTCAAAATACCTTTATGGCCCACATTCGACAACCTGCAAGCCAGCCTGCTCCAAAAGGGATTGAAGAGCGTCGTATGGCTATTTACCGTGACTTATTTTTTAATAATATTGAAGGCTTTATTACATCGGGTTTTCCTGTATTAAGAACACTTTACTCAACTGATGATTGGAATACTTTAGTAAGGCGATTTTTTGTTGAACATGATTGTGTATCACCTTATTTTTTAGATATTGCAGGGGAATTTGTTAATTACCTTAGTCATGGCTATGTAAAAACAGCCACCGATCCGATTTTCATGATTGAGTTGGCGCATTACGAATGGGTTGAACTTGATGTGTCTATTTGCCAACAAGATGACAATGAGATTTTAATAAACACAGCACTGGCTGTAACGCCTTTGTATTTTAGCCAAACAGCACGTAATTTAAGCTATCAATTTGCAGTTCAACAGATAAGTGTTGATCACCAACCGACAACACCAAGCGGCCAACCAAATTACTTTGTAGTTTATAGAGACCTTGACGATGACGTACATTTTTTGACAACTAACCCGATGACTGCGCTTTTGTTATCGCTGATAGAAGCATCACCCGCCATTAACTTTGAACAACTTTGTCATCAGGTTATTCAACATGCGCCTCAGTTTAGTTATGAGCAAGTTAGTTATGGGGCTAATGAAACACTACAAGCGATGGCTAACAAAGGCGTGATCGTGACAAAAAATCAAGCTTAAAGGCTTTAATGATTATTTTACATGGACTATTATGTGCGCTTTAAAATGTCGCGCTTAATAAAGGTAGTACCATGTCAGAAGATAAAGATTTTAAAGACCCATTTAATGCAATGTATTTCCTAGCATTTTTAGCAATTTTTGTTGGAATTGGCTGTTTGAACGCAATTTTGGGCTGGGTAACCACAGTTTCTTAATTTGTTTATCTAGTTTTTGGGCTGCTACTGCAGCCTTATCTTTTAATTAGTTAACTTCTTACCGACAACCGATATTTCTAGTGTTATAATTGCTGGCTTTGTAATATAAACAATCAAATAGCTTAAATTATGACTACTCCTTCTATTATTAAAGACAGCATTACCACTATTGCAGATTACCCGAAAGCTGGCATTATGTTTCGCGATGTAACTACGTTAATGGCTGACCCTGCTGCATTCCAAGCTACAATCAACGCATTCATAGACGCCTATAAAGATCAAGGTTTTACTAAAATCATTGGTACAGAGTCGCGAGGCTTTATTTTTGGTGCGCCGCTTTCATACGCATTAGGCATTCCGTTTATTCCTGTACGTAAGCCAGGTAAATTACCTCGCGCTGTTATTTCTCAAGATTACCAACTTGAATATGGCGAAGATGTGCTTGAGCTTCATACAGACGCGATAGTACCTGGCGATAAAGTCCTTTTAGTTGATGACTTATTAGCTACGGGTGGTACGATTGAAGCAACAGCAAAATTAGTCAATAAACTTGGTGGCAATGCAACTGATGCTGCCTTTGTTGTTTCGTTACCAGAATTAGGTGGTGAGCAACGCATTGAGAAAATGGGGATTAACATCCTTAAATTGGTTGAATTCGAAGGCGAATAATTAAATGAGTTACCAAGTCCTAGCGAGAAAATGGCGTCCTCAGACCTTTCACGAATTGGTCGGTCAGTCACATGTGAAACAAGCGCTTGTTAATGCGTTAACACAAAACCGACTGCACCATGCTTATTTATTCACTGGGACTCGCGGAGTGGGTAAAACCACCATCGCGCGTATATTCGCTAAAAGCTTGAATTGCGACGAAGGTATTTCGTCTGAGCCTTGTGGCCAGTGCAGTAGTTGTAAAGATATCGAATCTGGCCGCTACATCGATTTGCTAGAAATAGATGCTGCGTCTCGAACAAAGGTCGAAGATACTCGTGAAATTCTTGATAACGTGCAATACGCACCAACTCGCGGTCGTTATAAGGTTTACCTTATCGATGAAGTGCATATGCTTTCTAAGCACAGCTTCAATGCGTTATTAAAAACCCTTGAAGAGCCACCGGAACACGTAAAGTTTTTACTTGCGACCACTGATCCACAAAAATTACCGGTGACTATTTTATCACGTTGTTTACAGTTCAATCTAAATGCATTGTCGCAATCTGAAATCTTGCAACAACTTGAGTACGTGTTGGGCGAGGAGCAATTGAGTTTTGAAACTCAAGCATTACAGATTATAGCCAAAGCCGCTGATGGCAGTATGCGCGATGCGCTTAGCTTGACCGATCAAGCTATTGCCCAAACAAACGGCAATATACAACACCAGTCAGTGCAAAACATGTTGGGCTTAATGGATAACCATTACAGTCAGCATTTATTAGCTGCGTTACTAGCTCAAGATGGGGCATTGTTAATGACCCAAATAGAGCAAATTGCGAGTCAAAATCCACAATATAATGCTCTTCTTGATGACTTAATTGGTTTAACACACCTTATTCAGTTAACTCAACTAGTGCCTGATGCAGCTAAGCTAGATGAGTATAATGCAGAGTTTATCCAGCAAGTAGCGCAAGCAAGCGACAGCCAACAAATACAAATTTACTATCAGTTATTACTTAACGGTAAAAAAGATTTGCAGTGGGCACCTGAGCCGCGTCTTGGTTTTGAAATGATTATGTTAAGGTTGCTTGCCTTTGTGCCAGCCGGTACTTCGTCGACGCAAGCATCACCAAGCACAGTGCAATCGGTACAAAACAAGGCAGGGCGAGCGAGTGCACTTCGCGATATTATTAATAAAAATAAAGTGGTGCAGCAAACCCCAAATGTTGATACAACAAATAGTGATGTACAGCCATTAAGCAGTGATGTAAATTCAGCTGATAAAATGCAGCCTGATAATAAAGCTACAGCGGACAATCAAGTAGAGCATCAGAACACTAATGAACAAGGTATTGAACACGTATCACCAGTAAAAAAAGTAGATGCTGCACAAACATTACCAAACACTGAAGTTACCCACAGTGATGAACACGCTCAACGGCAAAGTCAAGATGATGCCTATCAACAGCACAGCAACGCTGAACAAACGTTAGCGTCACAGTTTGATGACATCATGAGCAGCGCTGTAGATCAAGGCTTTAATGATCAAACCCAAGCAGTTCAAGTTGAGCCTCAAGCTAATAGCCATAATAGCGAACCGCACACCTCAATTGCACAACAAGAGTCACAAGCACAATCAGCCATAGCGCGAATTCTACGTGATAGAAACATATCTGGCGCAGGTAAGTTGTCTGGTGCGAATATTAATAGTACCCAAACCACAGAGCAACAAGTTACGCATGCTGAGCAAAATAGCTCTAAACCTGAGCTTCATCAAGCACCATTGTCTGAGTCACAGCCACAACAGGCAGCACAGCTCAAATCAGCGGCTATCGATGCGCCGCCTTGGTCGAATGATGACTCAGGCCAAACCATAAAAAAGCCAGCGCTCCCAGAGACGGGGAGCCAAACACGCTCAGATAATCAAATCGCAACAAAAAAAGTAGACTTTAAAGAAAAGCATCAAACAATTACCGAAAATTTGGCGCCTGAGTTACTTGAGCAAATTAACCCTCAAAAAAAGCCTGAAAAAAGTTGAACAAGAGCCTAGCATTCCGGTTCCTGATGATTTTCAGAGCCCAATTAGTGAAATTAGATTTGCTCATCAACAAGATGAATGGGCTTATTTAATCAAGCGAATGGGCCTAGGTGGTAGAATGCGCCAATTTGCGTTGCATTCTATTTTTACCAAACAAGGTAATAATTTACATATCGACGTGGATGAGTCACAAAAGCATCTCGATACACCAATGCTAAGACAAAAACTCGATGCAGCGCTTTCTAGTATTTATGAGCATAACGTCACACTCAGTATTAATTTTGCGCAAGGGGTAATTGACTCACCGTATTTAATACAGCAAAAAATTGATGTTGGGCGTCACCAACAAGCAATTGATGTGATTAACTCAGATGAAAATATAGTGCAATTTCAGCAGCTATTTTCAGCAATTATTGACGAAAACAGTATCCAGGCATTGTAATTAGTTACAATAGCCCTTATCTTCATGACAATTAAAGATTACACAAAGAGAGAGAATTATGTTTAAAGGTGGAATGGGTAACATGATGAAGCAAGCGCAGCAAATGCAAGAGCGCATGCAAAAAAGCCCAAGACGAAATCGCCACTATGGAAGTAGTTGGTGAAGCCGGTGCAGGTCTAGTAAAAGTAACCATGCTTGGTAATCACAATGTACGCCGCGTTGAGCTTGATGAAAGCTTAATGGAAGACGATAAAGACATGATTGAAGACTTACTTGCCGCGGCATGTAACGATGCTGTTCGCCGTGTAGCAGAAGAGACTCAAGAGCGTATGGGTAAAGTAACGGGCGGTATGCAATTACCACCAGGTATGAAAATGCCATTCTAAGGTAAATAATGCAACTTTCACAAAGTTTAAGCCAACTCATCGAAGCACTGCGCTGTCAGCCGGGCATAGGCCCAAAATCAGCGCAGCGCATTGCGTTTCATTTACTTGAGCGTGACCGCAAGGGTGGTACGCAACTTGGTAATGCGTTAACAAAAGCGATGAGTGCCGTAGGGCATTGCCAGTCGTGCCGTACTTTTGCAGAGCAACCACAATGTGAAATCTGTTTAAGTCCAAAACGTCAAGATAGCGGCATTTTATGTGTGGTTGAATCACCCACTGATGTACTAGCCATTGAGCAGACTGGGCAATACAAAGGTTTATACTTTGTGCTAATGGGACATCTATCACCGATAGATGGTATTGGCCCCAATGAAATAGGCCTTGATATTCTTGAAAAAAAATTAAGCCAAGGCGGCATTAATGAAGTGATTTTAGCCACCAACCCAACAGTTGAAGGCGAAACAACCGCTCATTATATTGCCCAGCTTTGTCATCGCTATAAAGTGGAAGCATCACGTATAGCCCATGGTATTCCAGTCGGTGGAGAGCTTGATTTATTAGATGGCATGACCTTAATGCATGCATTTTCTGGCCGAAAAGCGGTTAGCCAAGAATAGACTTTATGCTTAATTATAAAAGCCCGCGCTTATTAACGATGAGCGCGGGCTTTTTTATTTGCTTTGTTTTGATTTAATAAGAAACCTTTTTTAATTTATCCCTTGAAGTTCGAACGGCGCGCCCCATATTAAGTGCATAACGCAGACAATTTGCTAATTGGAGATTTACACAATGACTGCAGCACAAAAAGAAACATTAGGCTTTCAAACAGAAGTTAAACAACTATTAAACCTAATGATCCATTCACTTTATTCAAATAAAGAAATATTTTTACGTGAGCTTGTGTCGAATGCCTCAGATGCGGCTGACAAGTTACGCTTTTTAGCGCTTTCAAATGGTGACTTATACCAAGGTGATGCGGACTTACGTGTTCGTATCAGTGCAGATAAAGATGCAAAAACAGTGACAATTTCAGATAACGGTATCGGTATGACCCGTGACGAAGTTATCAGCTCACTGGGAACCATTGCAAAATCAGGCACTGCTGAGTTTTTTAAAAATCTAACTGGCGACCAAAGCAAAGATTCGCAGTTAATTGGTCAATTTGGTGTTGGTTTTTACTCAGCGTTTATTGTGGCGGACTTAGTAACTGTTCGTACTCGTAAAGCCGGCGAAGAAAAAGGTGTTGAATGGCAATCACAAGGTGAAGGCGAATACACCCTAGAAGAGATTGAAAAAGAAGGCCGTGGTACAGACATTATTTTACACCTTCGTGAAGACGAAGCAGAGTTTGCTGATGAGTGGCGTTTGCGTAGCATTGTCACTAAATACTCGGATCACATTTCTACACCGGTACAAATGTATAAAGCAGAAGTACCTGAGTCTGAAGGTGAAGATGGTGAGAAAATCCCAGCTGTTCCAGGTGAGTGGGAAAGCATTAACCGCGCTACAGCACTTTGGACGCGTGATAAGTCTGAAATATCAGAAGATGAATACAAAGAGTTTTATAAGCATGTAAGTCATGACTGGGAAGAGCCGCTAAGTTGGGGTCACAATAAAGTTGAAGGTAAGACTGAGTACACAAGCCTGCTTTATATCCCTAAAAAAGCGCCTTTCGATTTATGGAACCGTGAGCGTCAAAGTGGCTTAAAACTTTACGTACAACGTGTATTTGTAATGGATGACGCTGAGCAGTTTATGCCAAGCTACCTACGCTTTGTAAAAGGGTTACTTGATTCAAACGATTTACCGCTGAACGTATCACGTGAAATCTTACAAGATAACAAAGTAACACAAGCTATTCGCAAAGGGTGTACTTCACGTATTTTAAAAATGCTTGAACGCATGGCGAAAAATAAAGCCGATGATTACCAAGTATTTTGGAATGAGTTTGGCCAAGTAATGAAAGAAGGTCCAGCTGAAGATGCGACCAACAAAGAAGCGATTGCTAAATTACTACGTTTTTCTTCAACCCATACAGATGAAGAAGCTCAGAATGTTTCATTAGAGCAATACATTGAGCGTATGAACGAAGAGCAAGATGCGATTTACTATGTTGTTGCTGATTCGTTCACCGCAGCTAAAAGCTCACCACACTTAGAGATCTTCCGTAAGAAAGGTATCGAAGTATTATTAATGAGTGACCGTGTTGATGAGTGGATGATGAGCCACTTAACAGAGTTTTCAGAAAAACCGTTCAAATCAATTACCCGAGGCGATCTTGACCTAGGTAACTTGGATGATGAAGAAACGAAGAAAGCACAAGAAGAGTCAGAGAAAGAAGTAGAAGGCTTAGTTGAACGTATTAAAACAGCACTGGGTGATAGCGTAAAAGACGTACGCTTTACACATCGTTTAACGGACTCACCAGCATGTGTGGTTGCGGATGACAACGACATGAGTTCACAAATGCAAAAGCTAATGGAATCAGTAGGTCAAGCGGCTCCTGAAGCAAAACCAATTTTTGAGCTAAACCCTGAACATCAACTTGTGAAGCATTTAAATGTTGAGCAAGACGAAGACAAATTTGCGCAGTGGTCGCATGTGCTACTTGATCAAGCCTTGCTTGCAGAGCGCGGTACATTAAAAGACCCAGCGGGTTTTGTGACTCGATTAAATAAATTAATGTTAGATATGAGCAAGTAATTGCTAAATTAAGCATTTGATTGAAAAAGGGGCGAAAGTCCCTTTTTTGCATTCTACGGCTAGTTAATTAGTATAAGTTGCTTGAGTATCTGTGGCGCTTATGGAAGAATTCAGGCTTTAAAAATAAATATTACTGAACTGCTTTTTCAGTTTGGTATCAACCGAGGACAATGATATGCGCATTATTCTTTTGGGCGCGCCGGGTGCAGGTAAAGGTACTCAAGCTCAGTTTTTGATGGACAAATACGGTATTCCGCAAATCTCTACTGGTGATATGTTACGTGCAGCGATTAAAGAAGGCACGCCACTGGGTTTAGAAGCTAAAAAAGTAATGGATGCGGGTCAGTTAATTTCTGATGACATCATCATTGGTCTAGTAAAAGAGCGCATCGCCAAAGATGACTGTGAAAAAGGCTTCTTGCTAGATGGTTTCCCTCGTACGATCCCGCAAGCTGACGCGATGAAAGAAAATGGCGTAGTGGTTGATCACGTTATTGAGTTTGACGTAGCTGATGAAATCATTGTTGAACGTATGGGGGACGTCGTGTTCATCCTGGCTCTGGTCGCGTTTACCACGTTGTTTATAATCCGCCAAAAGTGGAAGGTAAAGACGACGTAACCGGTGAAGATTTAATTATCCGCGCCGATGATACTGAAGAAACAGTTCGTAAACGTTTAGGTATATACCATGAGCAAACAATGCCATTGGTTGATTATTATCAAGCAGAAGCGAAAGCGGGTAACACCCAGTACCATAAATTAGATGGTACTCAAGCAGTTGAAGCGGTAAGTCAACAGCTTGGTGAATTGTTAGGCTAATAAACGTCTAAAGTAAAAAACCGCCAAATTTGGCGGTTTTTTTCTATCTTTACTATTTTAGTAAACCATGGTGGCTTAAAGCGCGTTCATTGCGTTGATCACAGCATCATAGTTAGGCTCTTTTGATAAATCATCAACAAGCTGCTTATACACAATTTTATGTTCACTGTTTAAAACAAATACAGCACGGGTAAGAAGTCCCATATCTTTAATGATCAACCCATAATTTTGACCAAAGTCACGCCATACTGAATCAGATAAAGCGGTAACTTTATCTATATTCTCGGCTTTGCAAAAACGCTTTTGTGCAAAGGGTAAGTCAGCACTGATAGTAAGCATCACAATATTGGGAAACTTATCGGCCACCTTTTCATTGAAGTGTTTGGTTTGAATACTACACACTCCGGTATCTAGGCTTGGCACAACACTAATAAGTACCGCCTGACCTTTATAGTCATTTAATGTTATTGGTGAGAAAGAGTCATTGACAACTTTAAAATTAGGCGCTTGTTGCGAAACTTCAACCCCAGTACCAAGTAGTGTAATTGGTTTTGATTGAGCAGAAACTTTACCTGCATCTAGGCTATTTTCGGCTAGATTAGCCGCAAAAGTCGCAGAACAAAATGTACATAATGCAAAAGTGATTAAACGAAGCATAAGGTATTTCCTTTAGAGTTAACGCAATTGCGCTCAGTGTATTATAATCAACACAGAGCACCAAGGATTTATACTGCGTAATTAGTTTTCACAATGAAAGCATTATTACAGCTATCAATACCTGACTACAGAGAGTTATTAATATTTAGTTAGCTTTTACCTTGCGCTAAGTGACAATATACGAATTTAGAATTGTAAATGCTGGTTACATTGATTAACATAATGCAGTAATAAATGTTTATTAGCTGACAAATAATAATAAAGGAAGGTTGTAAGCTTAGCTGTATACAACTGAAACAACAGAGAGAAGTTATGTCAACATCGGTACTAATTTGTGATGACTCAAAGCTAGCGCGACGTCAACTGGCACGTTCGTTACCTGATGATTGGGATATCAAAGTTGAGTTTGCCGAGGATGGTGTTCACTGTATCGAGCAAATCAAAGCGATTCAGCCCGAAATACTATTTCTTGATTTAAATATGCCGCAAATGGATGGCTATGAAGTACTGCAAGCCATTCAGCAGCAGTCATTGTCGGTATTGACTGTTGTTGTTTCTGGTGATATTCAGCCAAATGCTCATCAACGAGTGCTCGACTTAGGGGCTATTGATTTTATCCAAAAGCCTTGCGACGCGCAAAAGCTTGCCGACATCATTGAGCATCACGGTATTAAAGACAAAGCGATGCGCGAGCGTCTTGCTCATCAGCTTGGTGAGCAGGTTGACCCGGATGTAAGAGATATATACCAAGAGCTAACGAATGTTGCTATGGGGCAAGCTGGGGACTTGCTTGCCCGTCTTCTTAATGTATTTGTTGAGCTCCCAATTCCTAATGTGAATATCCTTGAAGTGAACGAACTCGATATGGCTCTGCGTTCTATTGATGCAAATGCCTCAACATCGGGTGTATGCCAAGGCTTTATTGGTGGTGGTGTTTCAGGGGAAGCTCTTTTATTATTAAATGATTCAAGCTTTAAAGAAATTGCTTCACTAATGAATTACCAAGGTGAGCTAAATAATAAAGTTGAGCTTGAGCTGTTAATGGATATCAGTAATATCTTAATTGGCGCTATTTTAACAGGGCTATCACGTCAATTAGATATGACATTTAGCCAAGGCCACCCCGTAGTATTAGGCCAACACTGTGATGTATCCGATTTAGTGAAAGCTAATAAATCCCGTTGGCAACGTACCTTAGCAATAGAGATAAGCTACGGTATTGAAAACCATAATATTAACTGTGACCTTATGCTGTTATTTACCGAAGATTCACTTAAAACTTTGAAATACAAAGTTGCTTACCTACTAGAAGACTAACATTATGCCAGCAGCTGATTTTAATATGAATGAAATCCATTGGTTAATGGATATGTTTAACACCGTCGATGTCGGTTTAGTGGTGCTCGACCGTGACTATAAAGTGTGTATTTGGAATGGCTTTATGGAAAATCACTCGGGTATGTTGCCGAGTGCGGTTAAAGATAAAGATTTATTTGATTTATTTCCGTCTATCGATGAAAAGTGGTTTCGTAGTAAGTCAGAATCCGTATTTGTTCTAAAGAATCGCTCATTCACTATTTGGGAGCAACAGCCGTATATTTTTCGCTTCAAAAACTATAGGCCAATCACAGGTAAAGCGGATCATATGTACCAAAATGCGACTTTTATCCCGCTATCAAATACCATGGGGAGGTAAGTCACATCTGCGTTATCCTATATGATGTAACAGATGAAGCGGTAAATAAAAAAGAGTTAGAAGACGTTAACCGCAAGCTTGAACAAATGAGCCAAACCGATGCATTAACCCAACTGAATAACCGCGGCCATTGGGAGAACACATTACGGCAAGAATTTTTACGCATAAAACGTAATTCAGGTATATGTACTTTATTGATGTTTGATATTGATCACTTTAAGAAAATCAATGATGAATATGGTCACCGTTGCGGCGACGAAGCATTACGTCATATTGCCGACTTACTGCGTAAAACCTTGCGAGAAACGGATATCGCAGGACGTTATGGTGGCGAAGAATTCGCTGTAATTCTACTTGATAGTGATAAAGAAGGTGCTGAGACTTTTGCTGAAAGGTTACGTAGCCTAATTGAAAATTCATCTATTTATTTTGATGAACGACAAATTAAAATGACGGTTAGCATTGGCTTTGCTAGCTTTGATGACAGCTTTGAACGTTATGAAAAATGGATTGAAGCAGCTGATAAAGCCCTTTATGCGTCCAAAGGTAATGGCCGAAACTGCATTACCGATTACAAGAACCTATAAAAGTGACGCATTGGCGTCATTTTTATTCTGTGCTGTGCCTCGAGTCATCTAGCGGGCACTGGCCAAGGATACTCACATCACCCGTTTGTGATTGCTGCTCTAACTTAACTTTAAAGCCCCATAGTCTATAAAGGTGTTTCAACACTTCATCTTGCGATTTTGCTAGCGGAATGTTTTGATGTGGAACATAGCGCAAAGTTAATGAGCGATCACCACGCACATCCACATCAAAAACCTGTATATTTGGTTCAAGATTACTCAAATTATATTGCGCAGATAACGCTTCACGCACTTTGTGATAGCCACTGTCATCATGTATAGCTCCTACTTCTAAGGTCGGGTCTTTTTCATGATCAATAATAGTAAAGAGTTTAAAGTCGCGGATCAGCTTCGGAGATAAAAACTGACTAATAAAGCTTTCATCTTTAAAGTTCTGCATTGCAAAATGTAGCGTATCCAGCCAATCACTTCCGGCATATTCAGGAAACCATTGTTTATCTTCTTCGGTAGGGTTCTCACAAATCCGACGAATATCAATCATCATATTAAAACCCAGAGCATAAGGGTTAATACCTGAGTAATACTGGCTATTATAGGGCGGTTGATACACCACATTGGTATGACTTTGCAAAAACTCCAACATAAATGAATCTGTAAGCTTACCTTCATCATATAAGTGATTCAAAATAGTATAATGCCAAAACGTTGCCCAGCCTTCGTTCATGACTTGAGTTTGTTTTTGCGGATAAAAGTATTGCGATATTTTGCGTACAATGCGAATAATTTCTCGCTGCCATGATTCTAATAATGGCGCGTTTTTCTCAATGAAATATAAAATGTTTTCTTGTGGCTCAGAAGGGAAGTGTTGCTCTCGCTTTTTTGTTTCCTGCTGATGTGTTGGAATTGTACGCCATAGCTCATTGACTTGAGATTGCATATATTCTTCACGTTCCTGCTGGCGCTTTTGCTCCTCAAAAAGTGAAATTTGCTGAGGTCGTTTATATCTGTCAACGCCATAGTTCATTAAGGCATGACATGAATCAATAAGGTTTTCTACATCATCGATACCATATTTTTCTTCACAGCGAGCGATATAATTTTTGGCAAATAATAAATAGTCGATAATAGAGCTGGCATCAGTCCACGTTTTAAATAAGTAATTGCCTTTAAAGAATGAATTGTGGCCGTAACAAGCGTGAGCCATTACCAACGCTTGCATGGGAAGGGTGTTTTCTTCCATTAAATAGGCAATACAAGGGTCTGAGTTAATAACAATTTCGTAGGCAAGACCCATTTGCCCACGTTTGTAGTTTTGCTCGGTCTGAATAAACTTTTTACCATAAGACCAATGACTGTATCCAATAGGCATACCCACACTTGAATAAGCATCCATCATTTGTTCTGCGGTGATCACTTCAATTTGGTTAGGGTATGTATCTAAACGATAATGCTCGGCCACACGCGCAATTTCGTCTTGATATTGCTGCAACAAATCAAACGTCCAATCAGGACCATCACTTATTCGTTTATCGGTCATATAAATACCTCGTTGCGAAATTTATGCTGCACCTTGATGTTGACGACTTTTCTTAAATAGCTCGCGGAAAATAGGGTAAATGTCTTCAACAGATTTAATATGTTGCATGGCAAAGTTATCATGACTTTGGCTAATAGTTTGATACTCTCGCCAGAGGCTTTGATGTGCTCGGGTGGTGATTTCTATATAAGCGTAATAACGCACATCTGCGAGCAGTTTATTACGTAAAATTTCAGAGCATTGAGGTGAGTCATCAGCCCAATTATCACCATCGGATGCCTGCGCTGCGTATATGTTCCACTGCGATGTGTTGTAGCGGTTCTTTAATTATCTCGTTCATTAATTTAAGCGCACTTGAAACAATTGTACCGCCCGTTTCTTGGGAGTAAAAAAACTCTTGCTCGTCCACTTCTTTTGCTTGGGTATGATGGCGTATATAAACCACCTCTATGTCTTTATAGCTACGGGTTAAAAATTGATACAGCAAAATATAAAACCGCTTAGCCATGTCTTTGGTCGCCTGATCCATTGAGCCTGATACATCCATAATACAGAACATCACGGCCTTGCTGGTGGGGTGAGGCTGTTTTTCATAGTTACGAAAACGTAAATCATAATTATCTATAAAAGGCACTGCTTTTATTCGCAGCTCTAATTGCGCAATTTCTTGCTCCAACAAGGTTATTGCAGCTAAATCGGGCTCTGCTTCTGCTAGCAGTATGGCAAGTTGTTCGTTAAGCTCGTTTAAGCGGCGTTTTTTACTGGCGCTCATAGCGACGCGTCTGGCTAAGGAGCCTTGTAATGAACGAACAATATCAATATTACTGGGCATACCATCGCTGCAAAACCCCGCGCGGTGAGTTTTCATTTGCACTAATTTATCAAGCTGGTTCTGCTGTAAATTGGGCAGCTCTAAATCTTCAAACAGTAAATCTAGGTATTCATCTTTTGATATTGAAAATACAAAATCATCTTGGCCTTCACCTGAGTCACTTGCTTCGCCTTCACCAGCGCCACCACCTTGCCCCCCTTGCGGGCGTTGTATTTTATCCCCGGTAGAGAATTGGTCATTTCCAGGATGTATTTGTTCTCTATCGCCCCCTTGCCTTGATGAAAAATAGGCTCACTAATATCTCGTTGCGGAATCGAAATATTTTCGCCACTGCTGGTGTCAGTAACACTGCGTTTGTTAATTGCATCAGCCACCGCTTCTTTTATTTGCTTTTTATAACGCCTGATAAATCGTTGACGATTTAACGTGCTCTTGTTTTTACCGTTCAGGCGACGGTCTATAAAATGCGCCATAGAGACCCCCTAAAAGTACATCAGTCGCTTACTATTGTGATTTACGAACGCGTAAGTACCACTCAGATAGCAAGCGAACTTGTTTTTGGGTGTAGCCTTTTTCGACCATGCGATTGACAAAGTCTTCGTGTTTTTTCTGATCTTCTGCTGAGGTTTTAGCATTAAATGAAATAACGGGTAATAACTCTTCGGTATTTGAGAACATTTTTTTCTCAATTACAGTGCGCAGCTTTTCATAACTGGTCCAAAGCGGATTTTTACCATTATTATGGGCGCGTGCCCGTAATACAAAATTGACTATTTCATTACGGAAATCTTTCGGGTTAGAAATACCCGCTGGTTTTTCAATCTTTTCAAGCTCGGCGTTAAGCGCTGCCCGGTCAAATAATTGGCCGGTGTCTGGATCGCGGTACTCTTGATCTTGAATCCAAAAATCGGCGTAGGTGACATAACGGTCAAATATATTTTGGCCATATTCTGAATAGGACTCTAAATACGCGGTCTGCAGCTCTTTACCGATAAACTCAACATATTGAGGAATGAGGTAACCTTTTAGATGACTCAGGTAGCGTTCTTCTACGTCAGCAGAGAACTGCTCACGCTCAATTTGTTGCTCAAGTACGTAAAATAAATGCACCGGGTTGGCAGCAACTTCAAGAGTGTCAAAATTAAATACCCGAGATAAAATCTTAAACGCAAAGCGGGTAGAAAGCCCAGTCATGCCTTCGTCTACGCCGGCATAATCACGGTATTCTTGATATGATTTTGCTTTTGGATCAGTGTCTTTGAGACTTTCACCGTCATAAACGCGCATTTTTGAATAAATACTCGAATTTTCAGGCTCTTTTAAACGCGACAAGGTGGTAAATTTAGCTAACGTTTCGAGTGTGCCAGGCGCACATGGCGCATTGTAGAGCTCACTGTGCTCAAGCAGTTTATTGTAAATTTTGATCTCTTCAGAGACTCGCAAGCAATAAGGGACTTTGACAATATAAACCCGATCTAAGAATGCTTCGTTATTTTTATTATTTTTAAAGGTTTGCCATTCAGACTCATTTGAATGGGCTAAAATCATCCCATTAAAGGGCAGGGCACTAATGCCTTCGGTGCCGTTGTAGTTACCTTCTTGGGTTGCTGTTAAAAGTGGGTGCAGCACTTTAATAGGCGCTTTAAACATCTCAACAAATTCCATTAAACCTTGATTCGCAAGGCACAATGAGCCTGAATAAGCGTAAGCATCTGGATCGCTTTGGGCAAAATGCTCCAACTGACGAATATCCACTTTACCTACCAGAGCAGAGATATCTTGGTTGTTTTCATCGCCGGGTTCAGTTTTTGCAATAGCAATTTGATTTAAAATTGAAGGATAGCGTTTTACTACTCGAAACTGGCTAATATCACCATTAAATTCATGTAGTCGTTTAGTTGCCCATGGCGACATAATGGTTTTTAAATAACGCGGCTTAATACCGTATTCTTTTTCTAGTAGTTCGGCATCTTCGTTAGCATCAAAAAGGGCGAGTGGGTGGTCGTTTACTGGCGATCCCTTAATTGAGTAAATCGGAATTTGTTGCATTAGGTATTTTAGTTTTTCAGCAATAGAAGACTTACCGCCCCCAACTGGGCCAAGTAGGTAAAGCACCTGTTTACATTCTTCTAAGCCTTGGGCGGCGTGTTTTAAATAAGACACAATTTGTTCTATCGCATCTTCCATACCATAAAAATCATTAAAGGCGGGGTAACGAGCAACAACGCGATTAGAAAACAATCGACTTAGCCGGGCATCAGTTGAAGTATCGACCATGTTTGGTTCACCAATAGCCATGAGTAATCGTTCAGGCGCGCTGGCGTAGGCTGCTTTGTCTTTTTTACAAATATCGAGAAACTCTTCGATACTGTACTCTTCTTCTTTTGCTGCTTCGTATCGTGATTGATAATGCTCAAATATACTCATAGTAGAAACCTCCGAAAACCCGCTAAAAAAACCAGTTTTGAATGAAAGAAAAAGCAAAGGTTAATTTAAGGGTAGTCACGATTTTGATTCTTTGCGCAATAAAATTAAGAATTTAATTGAAATATTCTCACAGTGATCAGATTTAGTAATGAGTACGTATTAGGCACTAAATGCCAGCTATAAAAAAAGACGCCGTAGCGTCTTTTTATCGATTTATAACTAATTGTTTAGTTAATTATGCGAAGTTTGCGTTTGCAAATTCCCAGTTAACTAGTGACCAGAAACCTTTTAGGTAGTCTGGGCGCACGTTACGGTAATCGATGTAATAAGCGTGTTCCCACAGGTCAACTGTAAGAATAGGTGTAACACCTTCTTCAGTTAGTGGAGTTGCAGCGTTAGATGTATTAACGATGTCTAAAGTGCCATCAGCAAGTTTAACTAACCAAGTCCAGCTAGAGCCGAAGTTGTTAACTGCTTTATCATTTAAGGCATCTTTGAATGCGTCGAATGAGCCCCATTTAGCATTGATAGCATCAGCAACCGCGCCCGTTGCTTCGCCACCGCCGTTTGGAGATAGGCTGTTCCAGTAGAAAGTGTGGTTCCAGATTTGTGCAGCGTTGTTAAATACGCCACCAGTTGAAGAACATACGATTTCTTCAAGTGATTTACCTTCAAACTCAGTACCTGGGATCAAACCGTTAAGTTTAGTTACATAAGTGTTGTGGTGCTTGCCATGGTGAAACTCTAAAGTTTCTTGTGAAATATGTGGCTCAAGTGCATCAATTGCATATGGTAGTGACGGTAGTTCAAATGCCATTTTTTATCTCCATCTTCTTTTGGTTGATAGTCCAAATAGTAATAGTTAATACCCGCACAAACAGGGTCGTTACCTATACCAAATGGGATTATAGTGTTACTATAATTGTTGAGTATTTTACTCAAGTTTTAGCAAACAGCAATGCCAAACAGCGTTGCAAATGCAAGACTATTTCGATTGTGGCTTTATTTGCCCACTTTAAGATACATATATGAGGCTAAATGAAAATTTTTCAAGCCATGAATATGTTCAGCTATCGTCACTTTGAGGTTGTAGATGGAAACCATTGATAAAATTAAACAGCAAATTTCTGAAAATCCAATTATCCTTTACATGAAAGGATCGCCTAAATTACCAAATTGTGGTTTTTCTTCACAAGCATCTCAAGCACTTATGTCATGCGGTGAACCGTTTGCTTATGTTGATATTTTACTCAACCCTGATATCCGTGCTGAACTTCCAGCATATGCTAACTGGCCTACATTCCCACAATTATGGGTTGAAGGCGAGTTAATCGGTGGTTGTGACATTATCATCGAAATGTTTCAACGTGGTGAATTACAACCATTGATCACAGAAACAGCTGCAAAATATAAAGAAGCAGACGCAGAATAATCTGCTCGCGAATGCTTAAAGGCCGCACTTTATTGCGGCCTTTTTTATTGCTTATTTGGTAGGACTACATGCACGCTGAGACCGCCATAAGGCTGATTATGTAAGCTAATTTGACCATGATGTGCCTCAACTATTTCACGGCATAATGCCAGCCCTAAACCACTGCCTGTCGCTTTGGTGGAATAAAACGGGATCAATGCATTAGCCATCACTTGTTCACTCATTCCTTTACCCTGATCGCTGATTGTTATGCGCGTGCAATTTACATCCTGTGATAAGTTCACGTGTATATGCTCGATGTCTGAATCTGACTCATGGGCGTTTTTTAATAAGTTGATTAATAGTTGCTCGATTTGTGTGTGATCGGCATAGGTAGTTACATCAGCTTGTGCATTCAAACAAAATGCCCATTGATTCTGTAACTGTTTTAATAACTGTGGCCAATTAATGCGAGTAAGTTGTGGGGTGGGTAATTTGGCAAACTTACCGTACCCCTGGACAAACTCATTTAAGTGTTTAATACGCTCTTCAATCGTTAAAAATACCCGACTGAGCCTAGGCTCATCGACTTTTTCACTGAGGATTTTACCACTGTGTAACATGGACGACATAGGGCCGAGAGAGTTATTAAGCTCGTGGCTGATGATGCGTATTACTTTTTTCCATACTTCTACTTCTTGGCGGCTTAATTCACGGGTTAATTGTTTAAACACATATAAAGTATGATACTGATTATTAAGTAGCAGCTTGCCGGTTGATAAATGCCAAGTTTGTGATTCTTGCTGCTGGTTATCTATCGTAAATAGCCCGTCAACTTCTCGCTCCAGAGCGTGAACTAGCTGCGGGTTGGCACCGTCTAAAAGGTGTGTCAGCTGACTTCCTTCAAGCGCACTTTGTGCATTGAGTAAGTCTCTGGCACTGTGGTTACTGTAAACAATAAAGCCTTGGTCGTTTTTTAAAATAACCGCTTGCGGTGAGCTTTGTAGTACTTTATCTAGCATCAGCTCACGCTGGTAAATCCATTGTTTTTCTTGGCGTAGTTGCTTTGCCGTTTGGTTATATAGTTGGCATAAATCGCCAATTTCATTATTACTGTTATAAGCAAGCAGTGATGAAAGCTCGCCATCTTTAAAATTCAGTAACCCAGTCTCTAATGAGTGTATGCCTTTCACTAAAGGACTGGCCAAACGAAAGGCAAAATAGCTACTAATGATAATAGCTATAACACTAAAACCAACAGCTAAGGGCCATGAAAGTTCTGTTATCCAAGCAATTAACCAGATAGGGAGTAAACTGGCAACGGCACAAATAATGATGAGTTGCTGAGCGAGGCTAAAACGCAGAGTATTGCGGGTCATTAATAGTCAATCTCAAACTTTTGTAAACGACGATAGAGCGCTTGGCGGCTCATTCCAAATTGCCTCGCCACTTTGGCAATAACCCCATGATGTTGATGCATAGCATCTTCAATTTGCTGTTTCGTTACTTGGGTTTTTACAAGGGGGCTTGCTGGCGTACTCGTTTGCAGCGCAAAATCAGCTAAGTTAATAATACCCTCCGGATTAAGAACCGCAGCGCGTTTGCAGGCATTTTCAAGTTCACGCACATTACCAGGCCAATGGTGTGCCAGTAATGCTTGTTCTGTGTCTAGGGTAAGCTCACGGTTATTTAAAAAATGTTGCGCAAGCGGTAAAATATCATCGGGTCTTTCAGCGAGGCTAGGTAAATTAAGCTCGATTACATTGAGCCGATAATATAAATCTTCTCTAAATCTACCATTCTTAATTGCTGTGTGTAAGTTCTCGTTGGTGGCAGAAATGACCCGCACAGTGACTTTGCGAGTGTGGGTTGAGCCTAAGCGCTCAAATTCACCGGTTTGCAAAACGCGGAGTAATTTCATTTGCCCAGACAGTGGCAAGTTGCCAATTTCATCTAAAAACAGGGTACCACCATCAGCCGCCTCAAAGCGGCCAATCCGTTGTTTTGTAATCCCTGTATAAGCGCCAGCTTCTGCACCAAATAATTCGGCTTCAATAAGTTCATCGGGTAGGGCACCGGCATTTACCGTGATAAAAGGCTGATCATGTAATAACGAATTTGCTTGAATAATTTGCGCTATGCGCTCTTTACCGCTGCCGTTTGGGCCTGTGATCAGCACCGATGCATCAGACTTTGCTACCTGAATAGCCATAGTTAAAATACGTTCCATGGCGGTGCTTTTATATACCAAGCCGACTAAGTCTGCATTGTTTAGGTTGGCAGTTCGCTCTTGCTGGTGGCGCTGGTAGGTTGCGTTTTCTTGTTTAGCTTTACCTAATTCGATTAAATTATTTACACAGGTGAGTAATTTACTATCATCCCAAGGTTTTGGTAGGTAATCGGCGGCGCCTGCTTTTACTAGCTCTATTGCGGTTTCAAGTTCAGTCCAAGCGGTTATCAAAATAATCGGTAAATGGGGGTTGATAGCACGTAACTGGTAGAATAATGCTTTGCCTTCCTCACCTGAGGTGGTATCTGCGGTGAAGTTCATGTCTTGGATCACTAAGGAAATCCGTTGGTATTGCACGGTTTGTATTGCTTCAAATGGGGTCGCAGCTGTCACTACAGCAAAGTCATGTATCTCGAGCAGTAATGATAGCGCCTCTAAAATGGCAGGGTTATCATCAACGATAAGTATTTTTTCCATGTGTGTTTAATCGCTGTTTTTATTATGTACTATTTTTATTAAGTAATGAGTGAAAATGCTACACCGTGTTAAGTCAGTGTAGCATAGGTTGGGAGTCGCTTTATATTGTTCTTGTTGCGATACTTGGCGATATATTCGCTGCGCGTTTAGCGGGCCCTAATACTGCCAGAAGGCTCATAATAAGCACCATAATTGCGGTAATTGCAATATAGCTCGATGGTAAAGCGGCTATCGAAAAGTGTTGCATCAAAAACTGACCTAGCAATAATGCGCAAATGACACCGAGGACTAAACCCATAGTACAAATCAACGCATTCTCAACTAGAAAGTAATTAATAATGGCTGATTTTCTCGCTCCAAGTGCACGCCGAGTGCCTATTTGTTTAGTCCGTTTACTGATATTAAACAAGGTTAAGCCAAAAATGCCCAGCGCCGTGACTAGCACTAATATAGTGATGAGTACAATGAGCATACGCATCATAAGTTTATCCGCAGCCATATATTGATCTTTTAACTCATCGAGTCCTCTAATGTTATTAATTACGCGTTTGCTGTAATTTTTAAGCATCAGGTTTTCGATATCTTTCATCACAGCATCGCGTTGACCAGGCTTTGTTCTAACGGCAAATTGAGCGTAAGTTTTAGCCTGAATATAAGGAATAAGAGCCACATTATTTGGGTGTGAGTCTTTTAACCACGGGCCTTTCATTGGCGCTGTAATACCTATTATTTTTAGCGGTAAGTCACCAAAATAAATGGTTTTACCTAGTGCATCTCCCTCAGAAAAAAGCTCATTGGCTAAAGCCTTGGTCACGACAGTGACATTGGTTGTTCTATCTGTTGGTGAATTTGTAATGAGTACTTCAGCCTCAGTAAAATTACGCCCAGCAATTAATTTTACGCCATATGTGTCTAGGCCGTGCTCATCAATAAAAAAATAAGCGGTGCGCACACTTTTGCTTTCTTGTGGTGCCGGCTTTAAATTAAAGCTAGAAGCGCTACCGCTGCCAGATAACGGAATACTGCTACTTTGCGCTGCACTTTCGACCCCTGGAAGGGCTCTTATCATAGCTTCATCTAACTCAAACTGTTGACTTAAATCGACATCTTTACCAAAGGTCATCACATTAAATTTAAACAAGTCTTGCTCTGGATAGCCTGTTTCTTGGTTTAAAAAAGCAATTCTATCTTGAATAATAAATGCTGCATTACTAACAATAGCTGTGGTGATAGCAATTTGAATAAGTAAAAGTATTGCGCCAACCTTTGAGCGGCAAAGGGCATGAAATATCGGTTTTATCTCTAACATGATTAACTCCTTATTGGCTCTTAAGATAAATAGCAGGGTTGGTTTTGCACACCAGCCACGCAGGGTATAGTCCAGCAATAATACAGGTTGATATTGCAATAACTGGGGCGCTTAGCAGCATGGTTAAATCCATTGTGGCGAGATTAGCGTAATAATCGTAACTTTGTCTTACGCCAAGCAAACCGATTTGTGCGAGTATAATACCGAGCAAGCCGCCGATAAAACCAAGCATCGCCACTTCAACTAAATGCTGAAGAAAAACTTGCCGTTTACTTGCCCCTAAAGCACGGCGCACACCAACTTCTGGTGCCCTGCGCAAAAACTTTGCCAGTAATAACCCCAAAATATTGGCTAAACACACGGCTAAGAACATAAAGCTTAAGCCGACCAAAATTTTGTTATCTTCACTGACTACATTATTGTATTCCATCCATTGGTTGACATCGCGCAGGCTGTATTGAGGGATTTCGCGAGTGAAGCGGCCACGTTTTTTCTGCTCTTCTATATAAGAGATAAGATAGTTGCCATAGGCTGATTTTTGCTCTGGTGTATCAAGTTGAGCCCAAAATTGGATCCATACCTGTTCAGATTGCAATCGATCGGCAAAGTTTCGGGTATCTTCATGCTTCCAACCATTACTATTTCCCCAGCTTGTAAGTTCTTTGGCTTTTATTAAGCTAAATGGTAAAAATAGATCTTCTACTTTATTAAAAGCGCCGTTATTTAAGTCATAATATTTAAGGTTGAGGGGCCAATCGGCAAGAAACCACCAACAACTTGGTAGCTGTCGTCATCTAAATAGATTAGTTTTCCAATTGAGCTTTCTCCTGCAAATAGCTTATCGTTTAGCTCTTTTGAAATCACCACGACAGGGGCGGCTGATTGTTCTTGTTGCTGGCTCCACACACCACCATATTGAAATGACACATCGAACATGCTAAAAAAATCGGGTGTTGTCATGCGGGCATTGCTAATAAATGGTTTAACTTTATCTGAGTCTAAATAGACAGAGAAACCAGTTCGCATCATCGCCACTTTTTTGTCAGGAATTGGTGCGTTGTATAAATTTTCTGCATCTTGATAAGTCAGTTGCATAGGAATATCGTCACCTGTCCACCAAGTATGGCCTTCATCCATTGTTTGTAATTGTACCGTGTACAATTGGCTACTTTTATGCGGAATGGGATCTGCCGACATCATGTGGTATACGCTTAAGCTGGTCATGGTGACACCAATACCAATGGCAATCGCCAGCACCATGAGTGCACTTACCAGCGGTGTACGTTTAAAACTACGCCAACTTAAATCGAGGTAATGTAATAGCATGGCTTATGCTCCTGCAGCGCTTTTAATCGTTTGTGCACCTTGATACAAGGTAAAGTCAGCCAGTTGGCCGTCAACTACTTGAATGTTACGCGGTGCACGACGGGCAAGTTCTGGATCGTGGGTCACCATAACGATAGTGGCACCATCACGATTAATTTGTTCGAGTAGTTCCATTACTTGACGTGCCATTAGGCTATCAAGGTTACCTGTTGGCTCATCGGCAAGTAAAAAACGAGGCTCACCAGCGAGGGCTCTTGCTATGGCTACGCGCTGTTGTTGACCACCGGATAGCTGTTGAGGTAGGTGTTTAGCACGCGAAGCAAGACCTACTTGCTCTAAACATTGCTCAATACGACGTTTGCGCTCGCTAGCTTTAATACCTCGATACCTTAATGGAACTTCAATATTTTCATATAAATTAAGATCGGGTATTAAATTAAATCCTTGGAAAATAAAGCCAATTTTTTGGTTACGCACATCAGCCCGTTGATTATCGTTTAATTTACCTACATCTATACCATCTAGTAGATACTCACCTTCAGAAAATGGCTCTAACATGCCTGCAATATTTAAAAATGTGGTTTTGCCTGAGCCGCTAGGCCCCGTTACGGCGATAAACTCACCTTCGTCTACTTGTAAAGTAAAATCGCGTAAAGCGTGAGTTTGCACCATTTCTGTTTGGTATATTTTGCTGATGTTATTCATTTTTAACATGGGTTTGTCCTTTTTATTGTCCTGTTTATACACAACATACTTTTACTAGCGAAGTAGTAATGTTGATGCGTTTTTAAAATTGTCATAGCTTGAGATGATAAGCTCATCGCCAGGCTCTACACCGGCAATTAGCTCAACGGCATTAATACTGGTTGCACCGATAGTTATATCTACACGCTGTGCAGTATCACCGCTGACTTTGTATACGTAGGTTCCACCTTGTTGCATAAATGCGCCACGCTGTACTTGTAAAACATTGTCGCGGTTTTCTAATAAAATACGTGCGGTTAATCGTTGGTTTTGGCGGATCCCCGTCAGCTCTTTATTAAAGCGTACGCGGGTAGTGACTTCGCGGTTATTCACTTCAGGTGAAATAGCCGAGAGCGTACCGGTTACTTTTTTCGCGCCGAGTAATAATTCAACATCCATACCTAGGCCTAATTCATTGGCGTAGCTTTCTGGTACTTGAAGTTGGGCTTCAAAGTTACTGAGATCAACCAATGTCATCAGTGGTTGGCTTTGGCTTACGGCTTCTTTTTGTTGCACTAAAAGATTACCGACAATGCCGTTAACACTTGCTTTAATCGTTAGGTTGCTTACTTGGCGGTTTAATTCATCTACAATAAGTTGTTGGCGGGCTAGATCACGCTCTGCGGCTTGCATTTCAAACGCAAGGGTATCGTTTGCTAGGGCAACTTCTTGCTCCGCGTGTTTATATGATAGTTTTGCACGGGCGAGATCATCCACAGCTTTTTCTAAATCAATTTGGCTGATCAAGCTTTTTTCAATTGAGAGTTTTGCCCGGCGATTTTCTCTATCTGCTGCATTGAGCTCAACTTGCGCTAAATCGAGGGCTTTAGTTAAACTTAGTTTTTGTCGTCTTGCTTCGAGGTGTTTACGCTGTAACTCACCATCAAGGCGCGCTAACACTGATTGTTGTTGCTTTGGTTCGTTAGTGAGCTCGGGGCTGTCAACAATGGCAATCACCGCATCTTTATTTACCTTGTCACCTGCTTTTACTTTTAAATCAACATAACCGCGTTCTGGGCTATACACTTTAGGCGCATTAGCAGCAACAATTTTGCCGCTGGCAGAAACATCCCGGGTCAGGGTTTTAACACTAACAGGGGCTATATGTAAGGCGCTTCTTTCAACTGATAAAGTACCTTGTTCATTACCCATAAATGCTTTAACACATAAGGCCACTAAGGCCATAAGTGCTATAGCTATAATGATAGGCTTTTTATACTGGCGACGCTTTATGACAGAAATATCCTGCGCACTGGTATCTTTAATCATGCTGCTTCCTCTTTAATACGTTTAATCTTCAAGGTAAGTAATCATTAAACTCACGGCTAACATGGTGATAGGTGAGACTAAAAATAAACTGAGAATAAACATAGTGATGTCCTTTAAATTACGTAGTGTTAACTATCCGATTATCATGCCAAAATTTAAGTTGCTGTATTTTATGTGTTTTTTATTTTTTCTGGGTTTTTCTTCGTGTCCGCGGACAGAAAAAGTGTCCGCCGCGGACACTTTTTAAAGCTTAGCTTTACCTTTGGGTTAGTTTGCTAGGCCAGTAAGTTACAAATTTAGCGATCTTGGTCATGGGTTTTTATGCGTAATCTATGCACACAGAGATTATTAACTTTATATTTATGCATTATTTAGTTCATCATTCATAAGCTCTTTGCAGCAAACAACGGAGTTTTCACTCTAACTGAGCGTATTTTATTTGCTTTTTCAAAAAGGTTATCGCCTGAAAAGCTTTAAAATAGGTTCTGATTTAGAAATACACTTCGTGAATAATTATTCACTAAAGCAAGTGGTTTACGTTTACGTAAACTGGATATTTTGAGTGTGGCTTTTTTTACAACTTGTTAAATATGACACCAGTGTCATAAAAAAATAATGGCTAAAAAGGCGCTAAATGTTAAAAAATGGCATGAAATATAAAAGTTGCGCTTAAGTGAGAAATATTCAAGAATGTGAATATGTATTCAAAATTTTATTGACTCTACATACGATAGGCGATAGTTTTGACCGTCTGCTAGCAAACCGTCGAGAAGATCTTTAATAGCTAGCTGTTGTAGCAAGGGGAGGGGTCTATGTTATACGACTCAAAATTAGAAAAAGATAATTGTGGCTTTGGCTTAATAGCCCAGGTCAATGGTCAAGCTAGTCATCGCTTAATAAGAACTGCGATCACCGGTCTTGACCGTATGGAACACCGTGGTGGTATTTCTGCCGATGGTAAAACAGGCGATGGCTGTGGGTTATTATTACAAAAACCAGATAGCTTTTTTCGCGCAATCGCAGCTGAGAACAATTGGCATCTAGGTAAGAATTATGCGGTAGGCATGATTTTCTTAAATCCAGATCCAGTATTAGCACAAACCGCAAAAGACATATTGAGTGAAGAACTCGAAAAAGAAACACTTAATATTAAAGGCTGGCGTGTAGTACCCACTGATGCCTCATGTTTAGGTCCAATTGCCAAAAAACAATTACCAAACTTTGAACAAATATTTATTAATGCTCCAGAAGGTTGGCGTCCAAAAGATTTAGAACGCCGATTATACGTTGCGCGTCGTCGTGCAGAAAAACGTTTGAGCAATGATGAAGGTTTTTATATTGCCAGTTTGTCTGGGTTAGTGACTATCTATAAAGGCTTGATGATGCCAGTAGATTTACCTAACTTTTATCTAGACTTAGCTGATATCCGTATGACCAGTGCGATTTGTGTTTTCCATCAGCGCTTTTCAACTAATACACAACCGCGTTGGCCTCTTGCTCAACCGTTCCGTTATTTAGCGCATAATGGTGAAATTAACACCATTCAAGGTAACCGCCAGTGGGCGCGCGCACGTTCGTACAAATTTGCATCGCCACTGATCCCAGATTTACAATCAGCAGCGCCATTTGTTAACGAAACTGGCTCGGATTCATCAAGCTTAGATAACATGCTTGAGCTATTTTTAGCGGGTGGTATGGATTTATTCCGTGCGATGCGCATGCTGGTGCCACCTGCATGGCAGAAAAACCGTGCCATGGATGATGATCTTCGTGCATTCTATGACTTTAACTCAATGCATATGGAACCATGGGATGGCCCTGCGGGTATTGTAATGTCTGATGGTCGTTTTGCCGCTTGTAACTTAGACCGTAACGGTTTACGCCCTGCGCGTTATGTGATCACGCAAGATGGCTTTATTACACTTGCCTCAGAAGTCGGTATTTGGGATTACACCGCTGATGAAGTGGTTGAAAAAGGACGTGTTGGTCCAGGCGAGCTGTTAGTTATTGATACTCAGCTTGGTAAAATTTGGCATTCAGACGAAATTGACCAAGATTTAAAATCGCGCCACCCATACAAAGCATGGCTTGAAGAAAATGTTAAACGCTTAACACCGTTTGAAAAGTTATCAGAGCAGGACGCGGGTAATCGCTCATTTGACGACGAAACTTTACTGAAATATCAGAAAATGTTTGGTTTCACTAACGAAGAGCTAGACAGTGTCATTCGTGTAATGGGTGAAATTGGCCAAGAAGCAACGGGCTCTATGGGCGATGATACGCCATTTGCCGTGCTATCTGAAGGTAACCGTTCGTTGTTTGATTACTTCCGCCAAAAGTTTGCGCAGGTAACCAATCCGCCGATCGATCCTCTTCGTGAAAATCACGTCATGTCACTGGCTACTTGTATTGGTAGTGAGCAAAACGTGTTTAACGAAACCACTGGCCACGCTAAGCGCTTACAATTTGATACACCTATTTTGATGTATGCAGATATGCAACAGTTATTAAGTGCCGATCAAGCGCACTACAGCTATTGCAAAATTGATATTACCTACAGCAAAGAAGAAGGTCTCGCGGATGCGGTCACCCGTATTTGTGATGAAGCACAAGAAAAGGCCGCTGGCGGTTGTGTAATGCTGTTTTTAAGCGACCGTAACTTTGACGAAGATAGATTACCTATTCCTGCTGCTATGGCGGTAGGTGCTGTACAAAAACGCCTTGTAGATAACAATCTACGTTGTGAATCAAACATCATCATAGAAACCGGCAGCGTGCGTGATGCACATCAATTTGCGGTATTAATTGGCTTTGGTGCAACGGCGATTTACCCATACCTTGCTTATGAATCACTGGTTGCGATGAGTGACTCTAAAGTGATCAATAAGAGCTACTGTGAAGTAACTTTGGCTTATCGTAATGCGATAAACAAAGGGCTTTATAAGATCATGTCGAAAATGGGTATCAGTACCGTTGCGTCATATCGCTGTTCCATGTTGTTTGAAGCGGTTGGTTTGTCAGACACAATAGTTGATACGTGTTTCAATGGCGTAGCTAGTCGAATTAAGGGCGCATGTTTTAGCGACTTTGATGAAGACCAGCGTAAACTGCACCAGTTAGCATTCAGTAAGCGTAAGCTACTAAGTCATGGTGGTTTATTAAAATATGTTCACGGTGGTGAATACCATGCGTATAACCCAGACGTTATTCAAACATTGCAAAAAGCAGTGCGCTCAGGTGATTACTCAGATTATAACGTGTACGCTGATTTAGTGAACAAACGCCCAATTTCAACACTGCGCGACATGTTGTCGCTGAAACTGCCAGAAAAAGGCATTAGCATTGATGATGTAGAGCCTGCAACAGAACTTTATAAACGCTTTGACTCAGCAGCAATGAGTATTGGTGCATTGTCACCAGAAGCGCATGAAGCGCTGGCCATTGCAATGAACCGTTTAGGCGGTTGTTCGAACTCAGGTGAGGGTGGTGAAGATAAACTCCGCTACGGTACAGAGAAAAACTCGCGCATTAAGCAAGTTGCCTCAGGCCGATTTGGTGTTACACCGCATTACTTACGCAGTGCTGATGTTATTCAAATCAAAGTGGCGCAAGGCGCAAAACCAGGCGAAGGTGGTCAGTTACCTGGTGAAAAAGTAACGCCGTATATTGCTAAACTGCGTTATTCAGTACCCGGTGTGACGCTTATTTCGCCTCCACCGCATCACGATATTTACTCAATTGAAGATTTAGCTCAGCTAATCTTTGATTTAAAACAAGTGAACCCGAAAGCCCTGATCTCGGTCAAACTCGTATCAGAGCCAGGTGTGGGTACGATTGCAACGGGTGTTGCCAAAGCCTACGCCGATTTAATTACTATTTCAGGTTATGACGGTGGTACCGGCGCAAGTCCACTCACATCTGTTAAATACGCAGGTAGCCCATGGGAGCTTGGTCTTGCAGAAACGCAACAAGCACTGGTTGAAAATGGTCTGCGTCATCGTATTCGCTTGCAAACTGATGGCGGCTTAAAAACGGGCTTAGACATCATCAAAGCGGCTATTTTAGGTGCTGAAAGCTTTGGTTTTGGTACCGGACCTATGGTTGCACTAGGCTGTAAATACCTACGTATTTGTCACTTAAACAACTGTGCGACCGGTGTTGCAACACAAGACGATACACTGCGTCAAAAGCATTATCATGGTCTGCCGGAAATGGCGATGAACTACTTTAAGTTTATTGCCCAAGAAGCCCGTGAAATCATGGCAAGTCTAGGTGTTGCCCATTTAACTGATTTAATTGGTCGTTTAGATTTACTTGAAGCGATTGAAGGCAAAACTGCGAAGCAACAAAAGATTGATTTATCATCTGTGATTGCGCAGCCAAATAACCTAACGGGTGAAACACTTTATTGTAGCGTGCCAAACTCGTCACATTACTTAGGTAAATTAAACGAAACGTTATTGGAAAAAGCACAGCAAGCCATTGACGAAAGCACAGGTATTTCACTGGTTAATCGTATTTGTAATACCGACCGCTCTGTGGGCGCAATGTTATCAGGCTATATTGCCGATAAACACGGTAACCAAGGTATGGCAGCTGATCCTGTATCAATTGAATTACACGGTACTGCTGGTCAATCATTTGGTGTGTGGAATGCTGGTGGCCTTGAGATGACGTTAGTCGGCGATGCGAACGATTATGTTGGCAAAGGCATGGCAGGCGGTAAGTTGATTATTCGTCCACCATTGGGTTCATCATTTGAAAGTCATAAAGCAACTATTGCGGGTAATACCTGCTTGTACGGCGCAACAGGCGGTAAATTATTTGCAGCAGGTTGTGCAGGTGAACGTTTTGCTGTGCGTAACTCAGGTGTGCAAGCGGTTGTAGAAGGCTTAGGTGATAACGGCTGTGAATATATGACTGGCGGTGTGGTGTGTGTACTTGGCAACGTGGGTGTTAACTTTGGTGCCGGCATGACAGGTGGTTTTGCGTATATTTTAGATGAGCGTAACGACTTTGAAAAACGCATTAACCCAGAGCTGGTTGAAGTTGTGTTATTGGACGAACTGAGCTCTCACCAAGAGCACTTACGCGGCCTGATTGCAGAGCACTTAGAGTCAACAGGCTCAAGCCGAGCAGAGAATATTTTAGCGAACTTTGAAGCTTACTTACCTAAGTTTAAGTTAGTTAAACCAAAATCAAGTGATGTGAAAAGTTTACTCGGGCATCGCGCTCGCAGTAGTGCAGAACTTCGTGTTCAAGCACAGTAAGGGGGTAGTATGAGCGAGAATGTATATCAATTTATAGACGTGCAACGGGTTGATCCCCGTAAGAAACCTATTTCGTCACGTAAGAAATCGTTTGTTGAAATTTACGAACCCTTTTCAGAGACTCAAGTAAACTCTCAAGCTGATCGTTGCTTAGATTGTGGTAACCCATACTGTGAGTGGAAATGCCCAGTACATAACTATATCCCACAGTGGTTAAAGTTAATTCGTACTGGCCGTATCTTAGAGGCCGCAGAGCTGTCTCACCGTACGAATAGTTTGCCTGAAGTATGTGGACGTGTTTGTCCACAAGATAGATTATGCGAAGGCTCATGTACGTTAGATGAAGAGTTTGGTGCAGTAACTATCGGTAATATCGAAAAGTATATTACTGACACGGCATTTAAAATGGGCTGGAAGCCTGACATGTCCTATGTGACATGGACAGATAAAAAAGTAGCCATTATTGGCGCAGGTCCTGCAGGTCTAGGTTGTGCTGATATTCTAGTACGTAACGGTGTTAAGCCTGTGGTATTTGACCGTCACCCTGAAATTGGTGGGTTATTAACTTTTGGTATTCCTTCATTTAAACTTGAAAAAGAAGTGATGCAAAAGCGCCGCGAAATATTCACTGAAATGGGCGTTGAGTTTAAACTTAACGTTGAAGTGGGTGTTGATATCACCATGGATGAGATTTTAGCAGACTATGACGCAGTGTTCCTCGGTGTAGGTACGTATCAAAGTATGCGCGCAGGCCTTGAAAATGAAGATGCGCCAGGTGTACATGATGCACTGCCGTTCTTAATCGGTAATACTAACCGTGTAATGGGCTATGACGAAACAAACCAAGCGTACATCGATATGGCTAAGCAAAAAGTTGTGGTCCTCGGTGGTGGTGATACAGCGATGGACTGTGTTCGTACATCGATTCGTCAAGGCGCTGACAAAGTAATTTGTGCCTATCGCCGTGATGAAGAAAATATGCCTGGTTCAAAGCGTGAAGTTAAAAATGCCAAAGAAGAAGGCGTAGAATTTACCTTTAACGTACAACCTACAGGTATTGAGCTTGACGACAAAGGCCATGTTGCTGGCGTCAGAATGGTTAAAACTCAAATGGGTGAACCTGATGAAAACGGCCGTAGCCGCGCTGAAGTTGTGCCTGGTTCTGAGCATGTTATCGAGGCAGATCAAGTACTGATGGCATTTGGTTTTAAACCACACAAAATGGATTGGTTAGAAAAATACGATGTTGAAATTAACCACTGGGGCGGAATCAACGCACCGGAGCAGGGCGAATTTACTCATCAAACGACAAATCCAAAAATCTTTGCTGGTGGCGATATCGTTCGCGGCTCTGATTTAGTAGTAACCGCAATCTTTGAAGGGCGTAACGCCGCAGAAGGGATCATGGACTACTTAAAAGTGTAATGCTTTGAAGGTTTAAGAATGTAAAAAGCAAGCCCGATGGCTTGCTTTTTTTATGGCTAGGATTTTAGAGCCTTAAGCTGTCAGTTTTAAGCTTGCTCGGTGTTAAATTAAGCGCCGTAGGTTGGCTTGAATATAACGAAACCCAACGAAAAAAAAGACAAGCAGTCTGCATCAAGGCTCAGCATTATCAAATACTTCTATATCACTGAACTGAATTTAGGAAAGCCATTTAAGTGATATTCACAAAGAGGTTAAGAGGCGCTGCGCTTAAGAGTAGATATTAAGATTATATTTAAGTCGTAGAGGTAAAACGCAGACAGCTTGGTACCACCACATTGGGTCACTCGGGTAAGTTCGTTTCTGCTCCATAATGGTTTGTAGGAATTTAAATTAAGGGTAAAAAATCTCTATCGTTTTAGTGTTTATTCCATATATACCTGAGCTAGACGATTAAAAATAATTTAATCTTTGTGTATATCCAATAGATACACTACAATTTGTATATCTAATTAATATACGGGAGCTAATATGGCTACTAAAACTGCACCTATAAATATGCGAGTAGAACCGTCTGTTCGTAATATCATTGATGCTGCGGCTAATTTACTAAAGGTTGACCGTTCGGTATTTATTCAACAAGCAGCGCTTTGTGAAGCATACCAAGTTATAGCTTCACAAAGAGATTTTGCTTTGGATGAACAAGCCTTTGCTGCATTTGAGCAAGCGTTAGACGCAGAACCAACGGCTAATAAAGGTATGGTAGAGTTGATGAATAGGAAATCACCTTGGGAATAACTGCACCTGAATTGCTTAGCGAAACTCACGATTTATCTGATTTTGATTGTGGCAGACCTGAGCTAAATGACTGGTTAGTAAAAAAGGCGCTCAAGAGCCAACAACGAAATAACGCAAAAGTTTATATAGTCACTGATTCTATCACTACAAAGGTAATTGGTTATTATGCTATTGCTATGGGTTCTGTTCAACGAGAAGGTGCGATTGCCGCCCTAAGAAGAAACAGCCCCAACCCAATTCCAATGATCGTTCTTGCGAGATTAGCGGTCAATGACTCATATCACGGAAAAGGCATTGGTGTTGGCCTTCTTAAAGACTGTGTCAAAAGATCTGTTTATGCTATGAATGTAGTTGGTGGGGCGGGTATTCTTGTTCACGCTATCGACGATTCAGCAAAAGATTTTTACACGAGATTTGGCTTCAAAGAATCCACATTTGACCCGATGACGCTTATGGCTAGAATAAAGGATATTGAAGCTGCTCAGAAAGCATAAGTTTACAGGATCAGAAGCTTTCCAAAAAAATTACTCCTTCTAGTCAGAAAACTTAAACAAGTGCGGCAAATAAAAGTGATCATCGTTTTCACACAGCTTGCGCTTGTAAATGCTCTAAAGGTCGGCTTTGAGCGTGAAACAGACAGTCGGTCAAACTCATTTTTGGACAAAAATGAGTTAGCTAAAGGGATTAGAAGATCTCGTAGTCATTATAAAAATATAAAATAAAAAGATAATAGTCTATAAAGATTGAATAATTCGTTTGCTAAATGGAGATAGGTAATTAAAAAAATCTTTTTCCATAGTCTGTCTTAACTTATTCTCGGTTCCAACTATGTCTTTCATTTTACTTACCTCACTTGCAATCTTAACGATATCTTCTTGTGGGATTCCTAGATCATTTAAAATTCGTTCATAGCCATCCGTTGAATCCAAATAACTTTCTATCATATGAACACTTTGAACAAATGCTCTATTATTTGATTTGTCAAACAAATTTTTACTATTGAATAACTCATATATACCTATGATTTTCGTCATCTTAAATTTGATAAATTCATCAATTTGAAAAAGCGTATCAATAAATTTATTAATATCAACAACGCTGGGCTTATATTTATTAACAAATTTATCAATTACAGGTTTCAATAACCCATCGTTAATCATTAAAGAATAAACAGCATCAAAAATATGACTGCTTTGGGAGTTAAATGAGTAGTTCTTAACTTCTAACCCTCTTACAAATGACGCATCTTTTCTAAGTAGTCTAAATTTTATATCGTGGATAACATTCCATTCTTTTTCATGGGTTGTTATTTCATCATATATATTTATAAATTCAATCAATAAACTTATTTCAATTTCAGAATCTATAACTTCGGATAGATCTATACCAAATTTATCGGCTAAAGATTCTTTTAATTCTTGAATTGTTTTTTCTGGTACTCCATCACTGGAAGACTTTTCCAAGTATAAGATTTCATCTTCAGGGCTATCTGTAATTACTTCATCGGTTTCATATAGTATTTTTAAATCAATCCATTGATCAGGCTTATAAAGATCTAGGACTTCCTCATCATAAATATAAATTTTCCCTATTTGAGGTGATTTAGGGTTTAGCCGACCAACCCTCCCTATAAGGTTATTCAGTTCGAATGTTCCACGGGGTGGATCATATATGATTAATTTATTAGTTGGAGTATTTATGCCCTCCATCAATGTACTTGTACAAAGTATTGTATGTATACAACCATCTGGCTTTGAATATTCATTTTCTATATACTTTCTTAGAAATAAAGGTGTTCTTCCATGATGGATACCTATTCCTTTTTTTAAATAAATAGAATAATACCATTCAGGATGAATGTTCTCGGATATCCAATCAATAATATCCTCATCAAAGTTATCAAAATGGTCTTCATCATTTATTAAGTCAGTTTTATTTATAAATGACGTGATACTATTTGGTGACTTAAAGTAAACAAATTTTTTTTCATCATGATTTTTAAAAATGGCGGTCGATTTATTAAGCTTAATTTCGTTATAAACAAGGTTTAAATTCGTAATAAATTTGACAATTTTAATATCGCTTTTGAAGAAATCTACATTTCTTATGAAAGGGCCAAGCAACAATATCTTTCGTGATTCTTTTATTAAGTACTTATAGATAGAATTCATTTTAATGATTCTACTATTCGTCTCTTGTTGTTTAGCTTCATATTTAAGCTTGTAGATTTCATCGTATACAAGTAAATCAATGTTTGCCTTGCTAATATATTCCTTGAATTTCTTACTGCTAATTCTTTCAGGGACCACTATCATAATTTTTTTAGCCACATCATTATATTGATCAAGCTCTGCATCAGATGTAATTAATATGTAGTTCTCGTTGAAAAAATTAAAACACTTCTTCCGCAATTCATTCATTAATGAAATAGTAGGAACGACAAATATTATATTATCTAATAAGTGTTTGTTCCTGGCGATATACTCTAGTGCAATGAAGGTCTTACCAAAACTTGTAGGGGCGCTTAGAAACAAATTATTGTCATTTAATATATTTAAACATTCAACTTGTTCATTTGTAAGAATAATTTCTTCGTCTAACAAAGATTGTTTAACTGCATTATTAATTTTTGAAAAGAAAGTTCTGTTTTGAGAGTAAATTGATAGATCACTTAAATTCAATTCAGCTTCTGATATGACTTGTCCACTATATATCCCCTTTAACAAATGACTCCGTAAAAGATTCATATTTTCATCAAATTTATTAAGCATTTAAATTATCCCATACAATTTTACTTTTCTCATTAAAGAGCTTGAGGTAGTCATTTTTATTAAGAATAGGTAAAACAAAAACAACAATATTAAAATTAGTCTTTAAATCATTTAATTTTGCATTATCTTTAATAATATTCAGGATGTCGTCGTATTCGTTGTAATTGTCACAAATTAAAAACAAAACCAAATTTTCTGATACATTCTCATCTATTTCAATTACTTCGTTTAAGTTGTCAGTCTTTATATTACGAAATAATTCTATTCTATGGTTTAATTCTTCTTGAGTTACTTCATTATGTTCGCTTAGTGAATCCACGGCTTTATTAATGGCTGTGTTTAAATTACTGTAAAACTTAGCCTCTAAGTAATAAATTTCTTTTTTATCTTTTAAATAAATGGTTCCATCATTACCATATACAGGCATTTTAGGTGAGGTTTTAAAAACGAGTTTAGGGTAAATATATTTTTCGGAAGATTTTTCAGACAAAAATTGACTAAGCATAGTATGCATTAGAAACTCGCCTATATCGCCGTGTAAAGTTGTATGTGAAGTATTGACTCCATATTTAGATATAAACCCTATACTCTTTAATGCATCAAAATATTTTTTTTGCATTAGATCTTCAGTACATTTAAGGGATGGCGAATAAGTACTTGCAATTTTAAGAACATTTTCTTTATTGAAGATTTTTTCATTAATTTCTTCAAATAGAACATCTTTACAATCAAGTAATTCATCCCACGTAAAAAATTTCATTTTAATTTTATTTAAATCACTATCTTTTTTGTTGTTTTCAAATTCAGTTTCACTTCCTTCAATAGTGAGAGTTCTATAAAACGATTCATTATCGTATGTATTTGACCCGTTGAGCCCTAATTCATTACAAATTAAATTTTTGGTACTTAGTGAGACTTGTGAATGCATGAAATTTTTTGTTTTTTCATCAAAGTGTATATTAGAGACACTGTATAAGGTGGTTCCTGCACTTAAATCAAAGTAACTAACAATAAAATACAAGCGACTCTGTGATCTATGAAACTGGTCGTAAAAATTAGATACCTTTTTAATTCTCTCTTTATGCGTGAAGGTGTAAGACCCAGCCCTAGAAAACAATCTAAATACACGATGTGCAGTTGTAAAATGCATTAATACTTTCATTAAGATCCTTTTGTTCAATTTCCTATTTATTGCGCTTTATAATTAACAACCTCAGCTGAATGCTTTGATAACATTCCTACTGAAAATCATATAGAAGAAAGTACATTTTGTTTACACGATTTTGAAGATAACTTGCGTATACCATTAAAAATTAGCTATCGCTAACCCCAATTAATATAAGTTAATCCCCAATGATAACTATGTTAAAACTATCAGAAAAGCAAATAATTTCAACGTTCGGTAGCGGAATAACTTAACATATAAGCTTGAGTTGTATTAAACAAACCTAATTGACTTTCATAACATTTTGTAGGTGGTAAGTTTTGTAAGGAGGTTATTGGCTGAAGCAATATTCGTGCTGGCATTAGGAATGAACTACCCAATCTCGATAGAGAGTAAGAGCTCTCATCTTGCTATAAGTAGACATTAGAGTATTTACTTTAACTCATTTTAGGGCAGAAATGAGTTATCTCTGGATGTCTGATTATGGCACAAAGCCATCATTAAGCCTTAAATCATTGTGTCTAAGTGAGACTGTTTACTTCACGGCTTAAGCCGCAACTATAATTTTAATATTGATTGTTGGGTTTCGTTGCACTCAACCCAACCTACGGTGATAAATTTAACGCAGAGTTATTTTGGCTTTCCTAGCGCCTAGGACCTATTGCCTAGCACCTTTAACCTAGAACCTCGTATCTTTAACCTTTTTTCAATGACTAGCTTGCAAGCTTTGTAGCCAGGCATCAGGTTCTGCGATGATGAACTCTAGGCTGTGGTGATCTTTGGTGGTAATTTTGATACCTGTGTTGCCGATGGGGATTATGCCTGCTGCTTTTGTTGAGCACCTTTCAACGCGTGCTATGGTGTCGCGTTTAATGGCGTAACTGCCTAAGTTTAGTTGTTTATTAAGGGCTTCAAAGTGGAGTAAATGCTCGGTTAACGTTAAACGTCCATCAGCTTTTGCAGCGCCTAATTGTATTGTTGCGTAACTTGTTTTTAGTTGGGTTACTTTTGCAAGAGTTGCGTTCATCATTCACTCCGTGATTTTAATTTTTATTGAGTGTAAGCGGCGTTTTAATATGTGTCAATTTTGTAAATTAAATGTATTTATATTTTCCTGTACATAAAAGATTACAAAAAATTCTTTGCTCGATTATGTAGTTTTTGTTGTTTGTTGAGCGAGATAAAAGCAAATAACACCACGCTCATTTGCACTGTTAATGCAATTAAGGTACTCACTAAATTAAAGCGGCTTTGTGCACTGTTAGTGGTGTTTAGCTCGATTAACCATGCAAGCGCTAACATTAACACTAACGAGCCATGTAAAAAGCGTTGCAGATTGGCTTTAAACTTTAAATGTTTAAAAAAGCTAAAACCAAAGAGCAGTAAACTCAGTATTGGAGTGAGCAAAATACAAATAAATGACAACGTTATAAACGGCTGCCAATTTATGGCCGTGAGCGCGCTTGATTGTTGAATATAGTCTTTACAGCCGGTTAAAAGCACGAAGGCAAACGTGATCGCGCTAGTTTTGAGTGTGGTGTTATTTATCATTTTCGTCTATTCATTATGAGTTATTAAACAAAGTACTGAGCTTAACCGTGGGCAGAAATAAGCTCTTTAGCGTTTGCCCGGGCCATTTTGCTAATGTTATCGCCGGCGAGCAAGCGGGCAATTTCATCAATACGGCCATTTTTATTTAAACTTTGCATATGGGTAAACGTTTCGCCATCGGCGATTTCTTTGGCAACAAAAAACTGTTGATGCCCTGAACTTGCCACTTGAGGTAAGTGAGTAACGCAAATAACTTGGGTTGATTTACCCAGTTGACGTAATAATTTTCCTACCGCTGAGGCCGTTGGGCCAGAAATACCCACATCTACCTCATCAAAAATCAGGGTCGGTGTTGTCACTTTTTGCGCAATAATAACCTGTATCGCTAAGCTAATTCTCGATAACTCACCACCAGATGCTACTTTAGATAAAGGCTGTAGTGGTTGCCCAGGGTTGGTTGATACTAAAAATGCAATAGAGTCAAAACCAAGGCTATTAGGCGCACGCTCTGGCTCTTTTTTTAGGGCTATTTCAAATTGGCCATTCTCCATAGATAAGTTTGCCATACTAGCGCTGATCAAGGTGTTTAATGTCATTGCAGCTTGCAAGCGGCTTTCACTTAATTCATCAGCGGCATATTGATATGTACTAAGTGCGTCTTCAATTTCTTGTGCTAGCTGCTCGAGCCTGTCAGAGTTGTGGCTTATTGATTCAAGTTCTTGGCTAATTGATTGGTGAAAATCAACCAGCTCTTCAGGTTTAATATGATGTTTGCGAGCAAGATCCATGGCGCCACTTAAACGCTCTTCAACCTCAACTAAGCGGTTAGGGTCAAGCTCCGTTTGCTCGGCGTAGTTTCTGATTTCACGGCTTGCTTCTTCTACTTGAACAGCCGCCTCTTCTAATAAGGTAGCAACACTTGTTAAGCTAGCATCATAGTGGGCAAGCTCTGCAAAGCGTTGGGCGCTGTGTTGTAAAATAGAGCATGCGTTTTGCTCATCACTTTCATATAAGTGTTGTAGCTCACGCTGGCAAGATTCAAGAATTGTTTGACTGTGGCTTAACTTATGGTGCTCTGCTTCAATAGCGGTGAATTCACCTTGTTGCAGGGCAAATTCGTCTAATTCAGCGACTTGATATTCTAATAATTGTTTTTGCGCAGCTTGCTGTTGCTGGGCTTGTTCAAGCGCAGTGAACTCTTTTTGTAAACTTTGATAATGTCGATATTTACTTCGCACAGCATCAACAAGTTCAATATGCCCAGCATAAGCGTCTAGCAAATGCAGTTGATGATCCGCTTTCAATAAGTGCTGATGGGCATGTTGACCATGAATCGAAATAAGATGTTGGCCTAACTCTTTTAATTGAGCTGCCGTGACAGGGCTGCCATTAATATAACTTTTGCTGCGGCCATTTTTACAAATAACGCGGCGCAGCAAGCATTCCTTGTCATCATTGGATAGTAAATTTTGCTCTAGAAATTGAACTGCATTTGGTAATGCAGTGATATCAAATTGTGCGCAAATCTCTGCCCGCTCTGTGCCAGGGCGAACAGCTGAGGCCTCTGCGCGTTCTCCTAGGCATAAAGATAGGGCATCGATAGCAATCGATTTACCGGCACCTGTTTCACCGGTTATTGCTGTCATGCCACTGTGCCACTCAGTGCTCAGGTTGCTTACAATTGCGAAGTTTTTTATTTCTAATCCAATTAACATACTGTTTATCCATCCAGCCAATTAACTGTTAATTTATACAGTGTTTTGGTTTTTTGCAAATTAAATTTTTAAATTAATTCAAATTTTATATACATACTAGAAAGGGCAATGAACAGTGGAAGGGCTAAATGTGGCAGGAGAAACTGTAATAGGTAGTTGAGTAATATAGATAACTTTTAAATCATTAGTGCAGGGTGAATTGCTCACCCAACCCGTTATGCAATATTACTATGTATGCTGTTATTTTGTTCTGCTGAATTGTTGTTATTATCCGTTGTTGTTATGTAGTCATCGCCATTGCCGCTAAGCTCTGCTGACTCCAAGGTTTTTATAAGAGAAGGGAGAATTTCATAATAAAATGTACGGTTGTACTCAATACCGCCATACGGCAACTCGGCCACAAATAACGACAGTTGTTCTGATAACTGACCACGCTCACCGGTCACGTAGGTTTTTGCCAGTTCACTATTAACCGTGTTTATTAGTGAATCAACAATGCGCTCTAGGTATAGTAAGTTTTCATCTGTGTGTGGTTGCACAACAAAAAAGTTACTGGCAATCACCTGAATGCGGGCTATATATTTTGGTTTTATAATTTTTGCTGCGCAAAACTCATTTAACTTTGCTTTTAAATTATTCGTAACTTCAATCACTCGGTTGTTAAACTGTCGCTTTTCAGCTTCGCGTGCTTTGCGGCGATTATTTTCAATAACAAGGTAGGTACCTAATAATGTAATTAATAACAGCAAAGCTAAAAATACAACGTACGTCATATCGGCTTTATTTCCCATTTAAGGTATTTATATTGTTTTTTAATATTTTGCTCTAAAGTATGGGTAAGTGCAATAAAATTAATACAAACGACTACCCCAATTAAGCTTCGTTCGTAGAACGTGATAATAAGAGTAGTCTTTAGGATGAATTAATCTCAGTTTTTTATCCGCCTTTTTAATGACTACTTCATCGCCTGGGAGTACAGCTAAAACCACATGGCTGTCGCAACTGACTTGTAGACTGTCGGTATTTTCTAAGCTTAGCTTTAGTCGTACTTCGTTATCGGCATCAACTACTAATGGGCGGCTTGAAAGGGTGTGCGGAAACATTGGTACTAATGAAATAGCGTTAAGTTCAGGTGTTAAAATTGGCCCACCGCCAGAAAGCGAATAAGCAGTTGAACCTGTTGGGGTGGATACAATAAGCCCATCAGAGCGTTGCGAAAATACAAATGCGTCGTTAATAAAAGCTTCAAATTCAATCATGTGAGCGACTTTATCAGCATGTAATACCGCTTCATTTACTGCTGAGTTGGCGCTTTTAAGCTCTTCATGGCGATACACCTCGACTTCAAGTAAAAAGCGGTTTTCTTCTATGTATTGGCCACTAAGTACTTGTTCAAGGCTGGCTTCAAAACCTTCAGGGTTTAAATCTGTCAGGAATCCTAAGTTACCTCGGTTCACACCAATCACGGCAACATTAAATCGCGCCAATACGCGTGCTGCGCCAAGCATATTACCATCACCACCAACCACGATGGCTAAATCAGCTCGCTCACCAAGTTCGATCAATTTGACAAGCTTATCTTTGGGTACTTCGGCAAGTTGATGCCCTGTGCGTTGCTCCACAATCACGTTAAACCCTAAGGCATTTAAAAATATATAGAGTCTTTGTAAGGTTGCAGCGGCGCCGTCGTGATTTGCTTTACCAATTAAGCCTATGGTTTTAAACGGTGATTCCATGATATTTACGCAATAAATTATGATATCGCTAGGGTAACTCAAAAATGATCGCTTTGAAAAGCTCAGAGTCTTGAAATAACTTCTCGTTGCCCCGATATACTCTATATGCAGCAAGATGTAGATACTATGAATTTAAATCCGCGAGATCAGCAAATATTTTCCGCCGTAATGAGTCTTTATTGTAATGGTGAAGGTTTACCTGTGGCTTCAAGCCGTATTGCTAAGCAAAAAGGCATGGCTGTATGCTCTGCAACGGTGCGTAATGCTATGTCACGCCTTGAAAAGGTCGGGCTGTTATATTCACCACATACTTCTGCGGGGCGCGTCCCAACAAATGCGGGATTTGATTATTGGCTAAGTGAGTTTTTTTCCGTTAACTGATATTGCTCAATATTGGCATCCCGCTCAGGCGCAATTGGTTGAGTTGGCGCATGGACTAAGTCAAAAATACCAAGTGTGTTGTTGTGTTGGCTTACCGCAAGTAAGCTCGCAACATGTATTTAGAGTAGAAGTGCTCGATTTTGATAGCAACGACTGGCTTATTTTATTACTCGATAGAGCAGGTCAAAGTCATAATATTTGTATTCACAAACCCAATGATGCTTCAGATACTGTGCGATACCAGTTCGCTACGTGGTTAAATACGGTATTTAGTCAACAAACCTTAATGGAAGGGTTGTATCGGATGCAGGCAATGGCCAATACTGCACCGCGTAATTGTCATGATTCATTAAATCAGTGGACGCGAGAATTGAGCCAAAAGCTGGGTTCAGACAATAGCATTGTAGTTGGTGAGAATTATCTGTATCGACAAATCGATTGCCAACAAAGTTTAAACATTGGCGTGTCGTTCTTAAATTTTGTAGAAGATAAGCTGGCTTTTAAAAATGGCGTATCTGTGCTTAATACAGATCAACTGCCATTTACAGATTGCGATGAATTAATGGTGATCAGTGTGCCGTATTTTCAGAATCAAGAATATCAAAGTCGATTTTGTGTTATTTGCCCTAAATCGGCGCAAATTGAAGCAATCATACAAGAATTTAGATTAATCGAGTCATCTGACTCTTGAATCTTTTGATTCAATCCCCATAATTACCGCAATTGTAAAGAATTGGAGTACTTAAATTATGTCTGAGCAGACAAAATCACCAGAGCAAGAAGTTGAACTCAACGAAGAATTAGATCAAATGCAAGCAGATGTCGAAGCCGCAGTAGAAGCCGCAGATGCACATGAAGCTGAAGAAGTAAGTCCAGAAGCTGAAATTGCGATGCTATACGCTGAGCTTGAAGCTGCAAAGCAAACTATCAATGATCAAAAAGATGGCGTAGTTCGTGCTGCTGCTGATGTTGAAAATATTCGTCGTCGTGCTGCACAAGACGTAGAGAAAGCGCATAAATTTGCTTTAGAGAAATTTGCAAACGAATTACTACCTGTTATTGATAACCTAGAACGTGCTATTGAGTTTTCTGACAAAGAAAATGAAACGTTAAAGCCGTTACTTGAAGGTATTGATATGACGGTTAAGAGCTTTAATGATGCGGTTGCAAAATTTGGTGTTGAAATTGTTAACCCACAAGGAGAGCAGTTTAACCCTGAGTTTCATCAAGCCATGTCTATCCAGCCAAGTAATGATGTATCACCAAATACAGTGCTAGCGGTAATGCAAAAAGGCTACACATTGAATGGTCGTTTATTACGCCCTGCCATGGTGATGGTGTCTAAAGCTGCAGAATAATTTGTTACTCACAGTTTGAAAAAATGCCTCATCCATCATGAGGCATTTTTTTTGTTTCTCGCTCGGTGCCACAATTGGGCAATTAAAGTAAGCACTAAAGCACTAAACATTAGGCTTGAAAACGGTACTGCACTTTGCGCGTGCATAAGCGCTAGAATTGGCCCCACCAAGGCGCCACTGCCAAAGCGTAAAGTACCAATCACCGCTGTTGCAGTGCCTGACTTTTCTTCAAATTTCATTAAGATAAGAGCATCAGCATTACTTGCGATGACACCTAAACTCATCATTAATGGCGCAATAGCCGCAACAATAAAATACAAGGATAAGTGTAAAATACTAAAACTCAGTAACGAGCTACCAGCAATAAACCCGACAAATAAGCCATAGTAAAGCATTTTTCGTGAGCCAATACGTGGTACTAACCGGGTATTTAAAAAGTTACCAAACATTAAGGCCATGACATTAAAAGCAAACAGTAAACCAAACAACTGTTCTGAGACTTTAAAGTAGTCGAGGTACACAAACGGAACTGCAGTTAAAAAACAAAAAAAGCCAAATGAGACAAACATCGAACTGGCTATGTCTGCTCGGGCATCTTTATTGCTAAATACGGTTTTGTAGCTATCAAAAAGAGCGCAAAACCTTTGAGTGGGCTTTTGAAAATTGGTATATCAATTAAGTGTATTTGTGCCAGTGCTAAGATAACAAAGCTATAACTTGCCAGTACAATAAAAATAGTTTGCCATTGTGAAAAGCCTAAAATCATAGAGCCGACCGTCGGAGCTATAAGTGGCGCGACCATCATTATCATCGATACATATGACATACCTTTTGCCGTGTCTTTTTGATAAATATGGCGAATAATACCAGGCACTACAACCGTTGCTGCTGCTCCTGTAAAGGCCTGCACAACACGAAGACCCCAAAATATATGAATATCATTGCAAAAAGCGAGAGCGAGGGAGCTTATACCAAATAGAGCCAATCCTGTTTTAGCTAACACACGGCGGCCAAGTTGGTCGGCAATTGGGCCAAAAAAGAGCATGCCTAAAGCATAACCCGCTAAATAAAGACTAAGCGATATTTGTACATTAGGCATAGTCGTATTTAAGTCGTTCGCAATGACCAACATAGCAGGTAAGTACATATCTATTGCCAATGGTGTTATTGCAACAATACTGGCGAGCAGGGGAAGTAAAATACGCTTACTAAAAGAGTCTTGAATGTGCATGATCCACTCGAGAAATGAAAAGAGCCGCTATTGTAGCAGTCAATATTAGAACACGGAACTTAGTTTGCGTGCTAAGTAATCATTATTAAAATTAAGTAAATAGAAGTGCCGTAGTAATATTAAATTAAGGCATGTTTTGCTATATTATTATTAATGTCTAAGTTACTGAATATGCTTGAGGGAATACAATGAAAAAGTTAGTTTTGGCGATACTTGCTACGGCTGTATTAGCAGGCTGTAAAACATCACCAACGGGTCGCACTCAGCTTGCGCTTTATTCTGATCAAGAAATGAGCCAAATGGGGCAGCAAAGTTTTGCTGATATGAAGCAAAATCAAAAGATTAATAATGATCCATCGGTTAATGCTTACGTTAAGTGTATTGCTGAAGATGTAATTGCTGTGCTACCACAGCAATACGCGTCTCAAAAATGGGAAGTTGTAGTGTTTGAAGAAGACTCTGCCAACGCGTTTGCTTTACCTGGTGGCTATATTGGTGTTCATACAGGCTTGCTTCAAGTCGCTAAAAACCAAGATCAACTTGCGACTGTTATCGGTCATGAAGTGGGCCATGTCATTGCAGAGCATTCTAACGAGCGAGTATCACAAAGTTCAATTTTACAAACCGGCATGCAAGTGGGCAGTGCCGCCCTTGATATGGGAAATGTGCAATACCGTGGTGAAATTATGCAAGCTTTAGGGTTAGGCGCTCAGTATGGGGTTATTTTACCGTTTAGCCGCTCTCATGAGTCAGAAGCTGACATTATTGGCTTAGACCTCATGGCAAAGGCGGGCTTTAACCCACAGGAGTCGGTTACGCTTTGGCAAAACATGAGCCAGGCGGGCAGTGGTGAAACACCAGAGTTTATGTCGACTCACCCAGCTCCGGGTAATCGAATCAAAGAGTTACAAGCGAACATGTCAGAGGCATTAACAGAGCGAAAAGCGGCAAACAACTCTGGCAAAAAACCTCAGTGTACCTTGTAATTTAAATTGTGTTTAAAATGATAAAAGCCTGTAAAAATACAGGCTTTTGTTCAGGGGAATTATTTGTAATCTTAATTTACAGGTGTTGCGTCACTAAGCACTAACTTAGAAAAAGTAACTTGTGTGTAGTCACCATTGGCTTTATCGGTTTTCCAATCACCCGTACCGGGGCAGGCTGTGTACCAACCACCCGGTGAATCTTTGGTGCTACATTGGTTATAAGCACCGGCTTTAAAGTAATGCCAGTCAGCTAAGTAACCTAATGGGTGATCGTATTTATCAACTTCACCGTTAGCATCGACGTTGTTTGATAAATCAATAGCGTATTTTACTGTTGGTTTTCCTTTTGCAGTAAATGTCAGGTGCATTGTGCTTTCATACACATTGATTTCGTAGCTAAACTCTTCACCAAGGGCGATACCCGCAGCGCCAGGCTCTTCAGGGTTTTTCCAGGTATTACCCCAAACTGGGTAGGTGATATCAGTACGATTTGGATCATCTTTTGGTAAGTTACGTTCGTAGTTCCAAAACACAGATCCGGTTTCGTGATCTGGCCATTTTTTATAGTAAATTTTAATCGGTTCGTTGCCCCAACCAAAGCCAAAGTCTTTCTCAATTAAGGCTTTGTCTTTACCTGCGTGGATCTGTCCAACGACGACGCTATAGGCAGGTGGCTTATCTGGGTAACCGGCACGAACAGCAACATGATCAACTTTTAGTGTGGCAGACATTTTTCCGCCAACTGAGCCAAACCTTTCTGATAGCGGGTGTGCAGCAAGCGCAAAGTTGTTGCGAGAGTTTTTTGTTTTAATTTTAGTATTTGTACCACGGATCATTTGACGTAATTCACTACGAGTATTACTTGAAGTCGCCGTTGTAATTGCTTTATTTGGGCTGGTAAATACCATCCCGCCTTGATCATCTAAATAAAAATAATCAGGGTGAGCATAGGTTTGAATTTCTTCTACATCTATTTCGTCGATTTTACCGTTGCTGTCTTGATCCATTGGTAAAGTTATTTTCCAGTGGCTAAGATCAAATTTATCGGCAGGGACTAAGTTGGTGCTATTGCCAGTGTCTTGAGGTTTGTCGCCGCCGTTGCTACTACAAGCTGCTAGTATTGAAAGAGAAAGCGGTATCACCGTACCATAAAAAGCACATTGCTTAAGTCGATTATTTTTCATTTTTGTCTCTTTAATTTTACGCGTGTGTTAAAACCAATTTACAAAATATAACAGACCAATTAATTTAATCAACCATACCAATTGATAAAATAAAATAAGAGTTTAAATTAAACGTTTACGTTTTTTGTCATGCCAATTACCAGTGTAAGGTTATACATGGTGTTAAATTATGAAGGTGAATACTAAAATGTGTGCTGTTGCAGCTAAGGTTAGTTGCCTATGAAGATAATACCGTGGCGATATAAAAACTAAGCCCGTAGGGTACGGGCTTAGTGACTTTGTTATTTAAAACTTAGCTTACCAGCCACATTGGCGACCTTGATTTTGCTCATCTAAGTATTTTTGTAATGGCGCAAAATAATCCAGTAGCGCCGTCGCATCCATTTCAGGTTTACCGGTTACCGTAGCAAGTGCTTCTTGCCATGGACGGCTTGAGCCCATTTCTAGCATCGCGTTAAGCTTTTCACCGGCTTCTTTTGAATTATATACAGAGCAGCGGTGAATCGCTTCTTTGTTTCCTGCTATTTCACATAGGCTACGGTGGAAATCAAATTGTAAGATATGGGCTAAGAAATAGCGGGTGTAAGGCGTGTTACCAGGTACATGGTATTTTGCACCTGGATCAAAGTCAGACTCAGTACGTGCAATTGGCGCTTGTACCCCTTGGTACTTCTGACGTAAATCCCACCAAGCTTGGTTGTAGTTTGCTGGTGTGACTTCACCAGAGAATACCTTCCAGCGCCATTGATCAACGAGCAGCCCAAACGGAATAAAGGCAACTTTATCCAGTGCCATTTTCATTAAGAGGCCAATGTCTTTTGATTCATCAGAAACTTGCTCTAATAAACCAATTTCTTTTAGGTAACCGGGTGTAACAGACAGTGCAATGGTGTCACCAATTGCTTCATGGAAACCATCGTTAGCACTTTCTTGATAATAAAGCGGTTGCGTGTTGTAAGCACGCTGGTAAAAGTTGTGGCCAAGCTCATGGTGAATTACCGAAAACTCTTCACCAGTGCGCTGTATACACATTTTTATACGCAGGTCGTCTTTACTGTCAATATTCCATGCTGAGGCATGGCATTGTACGTCACGATCTTGTGGCTTTGTAAACAATGAACGCTCGTAGAATGTCTCTGGCAGGGGATTGAAGCCCATAGATGTAAAGAATTTTTCTGCGCCACGAACCATTTTTAGTTCATCATAATTATGTTCGGCGAGTAAAGCGGTCACATCATAACCTGGGTCTGCATTTTCAGGTGCGACAACATCATAAATATTGCCCCATGTTTGTGCCCACATATTGCCTAATAGGTGTGCTGGGATAGGTTGATCTTGTGGTACTTTATCTTCACCATACTTTTCGCCAAGCTTAGCGCGAACATGACAGTGTAATGAGTCATATAGCGGTTTTACCTGACCCCAAATACGGTCAAGTTCGGTGGCAAAATCATCCGCAGGCATATCATATTTACTGCGCCACATAGCACCAGTGTCTGCGTAACCAAGCTCTTTTGCACCTTCATTTGTCAGTGCAACTTGTTGTTCATATAGTGGACGCATCGGTTTTGAAACTTGACGCCAGCCTTGCCATAAATCAAGCAGTTCATTGTAATCACGGCTGCTCGCCATTTTTGCCGTCATATCACCTAAGCTTAAGCATGAGCCGTCATCTTTACAGTATTTACCTTTGCCATATAAACCACCTAGCTCAGCAACAAGTTGCGAAAGCTTTGCTGTTTTTTCTGCGTCTTGAGGTGCTGGTAACGTTAATGCCAGTTTTAGTTTATTTAGTTTGCGGCGCGCATCGTAATCAAGTTCTAATTCGTCAAACTTTGCCGCTTCATTAGCAAGACGCACAACAGCCTCGGTCATTTTGCGGTTTACTTCAGCAGAAAGTGCTGCAGTATCATGTGTTATAAAGTTTGCGTAAATCCATTCAGCACGGCTTGATTCTAAATAAAGCGCATTGAGTTCTTGTTCGGTTTTATCAATAAATGCAAGGGCATCTTTTGCGTTTACAGGGGCTGGTGTTACAGCCGTTGTACTGTTTTTTGCTGTTTCTTGGTTGCAGCCAGACAGTGCTATGGTGCTTGCCACCATCAAGGCGCTTAAACTGAGCTTAAACTGTGGAGTAATCATGTTGTGACCCTTATATTTGTTATTTGTCGGGTAGGATAATAGCAGCGTCTGTCTCTTAGGCAAAATTTATCAAGTGAGTTGGCGAAAGACAGACGATGTCGACAGTGACATTGTATTTATAAAAGGATCGGTCATAATTGAAGCTAGTCATTTTCATTAATTAAAAGGATAGTTTCCATGTCAGTGTTCATATTATTACTGGTCGTGGTGATAGTTATTTTTGCGGTAAAAGATATTCGCATTAGCTTAATTAGTCGCCCTGCATTTAAGTTTTTCAAAAAAGTCCTTCCTCCATTATCGCAAACCGAGCGTGAAGCGATGGAAGCGGGGATGTTTGGTGGGATGGAGAGCTATTTAGTGGTAACCCTGATTGGCAGGTGTTACATAGCTACCCTAAACCAGAGCTCAGTGAAAAAGAGCGAGCGTTTTTAGATAACGAAGTTGAAACATTGCTTGCGATGCTAGATGACTATCAAATAGTACAAAAAGACAAAGACCTGCCAAAAGAAGTATGGGATTACTTAAAAATAAAAGGCTTTTTTGCACTTATTATTCCAGAAGAATTTGGCGGTCGTCGTTCTCGGCTATCGCAAACTCGACTATAGTGGCTAAAATTGCGACCAAAAGCTTAACGGCGGCGGTCACTGTTATGGTACCTAATAGTTTAGGTCCGGGCGAGCTTTTACTGCATTACGGTACCAAAGAACAACAACAACGGTGGTTACCAACTCTTGCTACTGGTGAAGATGTGCCATGTTTTGCATTGACAGGGCCAGAAGCCGGCTCTGATGCCGGCAGCATTCCTGATTCAGGAGTTGTTTGTAAGGGAGAGTTCAATGGTGAGGAAATAATTGGTTTACGTTTGAATTGGTCAAAACGTTATATAACATTAGCGCCTGTGGCAACAGTACTTGGTCTTGCTTTTAAAATGTATGATCCAGATGGTTTATTAGGCAAGCACAAAGAGTTGGGTATTACCTGTGCGTTGATTCCAACTGATCATCCAGGTGTTGAAACAGGCGAACGCCATTTCCCACTTAATATGGCATTTATGAACGGCACGACATACGGCAAAGATGTGTTTATTCCATTAGATTGGATTATCGGTGGGCAACAAGGCGCAGGCCGTGGTTGGCGTATGTTGGTTGAATGTTTAAGTGCTGGCCGAGGTATTTCATTGCCTGCACTAAGCAGTGCAACTGGGCATTTATGCGCGCGTATGACGTCAGCATATGCGATGGTGCGCCAACAATTTGGTTTATCAATTGGCCAATTCGAGGGGGTACAAGAAGCACTAGCACGGATAGGTGGGTTAACTTACAGCCTAGAAGCCTGTAGATTAATGACAGCAGGTGCAATCGACCTTAAATTAAGCCCGTCAGTGGTAACGGCTATTGCTAAATACCATATGACTGAAATGGGTCGTACCGTTATGAACGATGCCATGGATATTCATTCAGGCAAAGGCATACAAGTTGGCCCAAATAATTATTTAGCTCACGGGTATATGGGAATTCCAGTGTCTATTACAGTTGAAGGCGCCAATATTCTAACCCGTAACTTGATGATTTTTGGACAAGGTGCAACTCGCTGCCATCCATTTGTGCTTAAAGAAATGGAAGCGGCGGCAATGGAAGACGAAGATGTTGCATTAAAAGAGTTCGATGCATTATTGCTACAGCATATTCTTTTTGCAGGTACCAATGCGGGTATGGCGTTTATTCATGGCTTAACGCGCAGTGTCTTTGCAAAATCGCCTGTTTGTGGTGCAACAGCTAATTATTATAAACACCTTGGTAGAATGAGTCGTAGTTTAGCGTTTTGTACAGATGTAGCCATGCTTATTTTAGGCGGGGAGCTTAAACGTAAAGAGATGATTTCTGCTCGTTTAGGTGATGTACTGAGTCATCTTTATCTTGCATCAACGGTATTAAAGCGCTTTGAAGACGAAGGTCGTCAGCAAGCTGATTTAGCATTTGTGCAATATTCTGTAGAGCGCTCTCTGTTTGAAATTGGTCAAGCGTTTGATGGTTTCTTTAAAAACTTCTCAAACCCAGTGGTTAACTTCTTATTAAAACGCATTGTTTTCCCACTGGGGAATCATTATCACCGACCTAGTGATGAGATTGCACAAGCCGTATGTGAACACATGACGCAGCCGGGTGTATTTAGGAACCGTTTAACTCATTTATGTTATATCGACGATAATGCTGGCACTGGGGTAATGGAAAACGCCTTTATTGCTATGCATGACACGGCGAATGCATTTAAGCGATTAAAAAAATGGCAACGTGAAGGAACGCTAAACCGTAACGCCGACATTGCAACAGCGATTAATGACGCAATTGCAAAACAACTTGTTACTGCCGAGGAAGGGCAAAGGCTCAATGAAGCAAATGAGTTGAGAAAGCAAGCTATTGCAGTAGATAACTATAAAGAAGGTGAGCTCTAAATAAAAAAGCCTCAGCAGTAGTGAGGCTTTAGATTTGAAACTTATCTGGCAAATGGGTCGGCGTTTATTTTATCAACGTACCATTTGCCTTTTTTACGTACCATTTTTACGCTACGCATATCATCTATTTTGTCACCGTTAAAATAACCAGTGAAAATTAAGTTAATATTTGCTTTATCCCCGTACTGCTCGCGCAGACTCATATTGGTCATATCAACTTCGATAACAACTTCATCGTACTGCATGTTTACTAAGTTTCGCGCAAATTGCTTTGCGGTGCCGTATGATTTCATAATACGTGCAAGCTTTGGTGTCGCCATTGTCATCGCTTTACTAAGGTCTTTAGCATTATAAAGCGTGTCAAAGTAAAGCGCGGCACTTTCGCCTGGGGTATTGTTTTCACCGGAAGGGGTTACATCATCGCCACAGCCTTGCAGCATGAACGCACAAACAAATGTGCAAATAGTTAGAAATAATTTCATTCGCATTAATTGAATTATTATTGATGATTTAGTGTGAGACTAAACGAGGAATATGTAAAGTTAAACACTTATATTAGTTGTTTATTTAGTTATAAATAATAAAAAAGGATGCTAATTAGCATCCTTTTAAATGTACAGTTGTTACTACTGTACTAGTTCTTGCTCTGAGAACTCTTCAGCAAATAATGGGCTAGATAAGTAGCGTTCAGTTGCGCTTGGTAAAATAACAACAATATTTTTGTCTGCATTTTCTGGTAGTTCAGCAATGCGTTTTGCTGCAACCACTGCAGCACCAGATGAAATACCGACTAAAATACCTTCATCTTTCATTAACTGGTGCGCCATAGCAATAGCATCTTCATTAGACACTTGTTCAGCTGCATCGATAACATCTAAATCTAAGTTTCCAGGAATAAAGCCCGCGCCGATACCTTGGATTTTATGAGGCCCAGGCGTTACGTCTTCCCCAGCTAATGTTTGGCTAATAACAGGAGAGTTTGTAGGCTCTACCGCAATTGATTTAACATCTAAGCCTTTTTCAAGCTTCAAGTAGCGGCTTACACCAGTAATTGTACCGCCAGTACCTACACCCGCAACGAAGAAATCTACTTTGCCGTCAGTTGCATTGAAAATTTCAGGGCCTGTTGTTTCAAAGTGAATTTTAGGGTTCGCAGGGTTTTCAAATTGTTGTAACAGAATGAATTTAGTTGGATCGCTTGCTTGAATTTCTTTTGCTTTTTCGATTGCGCCATTCATACCTTTAGCACCCTCAGTAAGTACTAAATTAGCGCCTAGAGCTTTTAGTAATTTACGACGTTCTAAGCTCATTGTATTAGGCATAGTAAGTGTAAGCTTATAACCGCGAGAAGCTGCAACAAACGCTAGTGCTATACCTGTGTTACCTGAGGTCGGCTCAATTAGCTCTTTATCTTGCGTTAATTGCCCAGACTTTTCGGCTTCCCAAATCATTGATGCACCGATCCGGCATTTAACACTAAAGCTTGGGTTACGAGATTCAATTTTAGCGAATACATTACCAGATGTAACTCGATTAAGTTTTACCAGTGGTGTATTACCAATGCTGAGTGAATTATCTTCAAAAATTGTAGACATAGTGGTCCCTTGAGTGCAATTTGTTCAATCGGGATCGAATTATAACAATCGATCTGTAATAGCTACACTTTACTGCTCAATAGAAAAAACTAAAGTAAAGTTTGGGTATAAGATATATCTATTCGGCTTATAATAAAATGAAATTAACTTTTAAGTATTATATGTTTTTTGTTATTAAAATTCTTTTTATTATGCCGTAGTGGTTTATTAATGTGCCTTCAGCATGGGTTATACATATGTCAGTGATATTTTAGTTTGATGTTTATCTACATGCTCACATTTTTAGTTGTCTCTTTAATGTAATCCAATAGCCAACCAGACACCTACTGCTATCATTAAGCTGCCAGCGATTGCGTTCATCCATTTGATATTATCGCCGCGGTTTAAAAATAAGCGTAAACTTTTACCACCCGTTGCATAGGCCATCATACAAACAAATTCACTAACAAGTATTACAGCAACTAAAATACTCAGTTGAGGAGCAATAGCATAGTCAATATTAATAAAAGGGGGCAGTAACGAGATCATAAAGGCCCAACCTTTGGGGTTAGCTATAGCAGTCACCAACCCTTGGCTAAATAATGTTTTGCGACTTATTTTACTCTTTTGATGATTATCTAGATTGAGTTTAGTCTGATCGCGCCACATGCTAATGCCTATAAAGACTAAATATGCACCACCGGCCCATTTTAAGATTGAAAATGCCTGCGGGTAATTTAACATGATACTTGCCACGCCTAATACGGCAGCTATAGCTACTAGAGCTACACCAAGTAACTCACCTAGCATCATCCACATAGTCCGCCTGACGCCAATACTCATACCAAGTGTCATTGCTAGCGTCATACACATACCGGGTGTGATTGAAACAAAAAAGAATGTCGGTATAAATGCCGCCAGTATTGCTAAATCAAACATCAAGTTACCCACTGAAAATTATCTGGACTAGACAATATCAAGAACTTGCGTTCTAAACCAAGAAATCGGCTATGTTTATAGCAAAAAATATAAAGCTGCAGTGCTACATCTTTTGCTTAGTAACATTAAATAGCTTGGTATTTTGAATATATTTTTGCTTTGTGCGGTGCTTTGAATTAGGATCAAATTAGTTTAAAACCAAGAACTAATGGCCTGTGTCTAGATTATTAATTTTACTTACTGCTATATTCTTCAGTTATTCGATTAAAGCTGTTGAAGTTACTGATTTATATCAAGATATACTTAAGGTTGAAGATAAATCCCGAGATGCACGTTTAACGGCAAGCCGTGCTGCACTATTAAATGTTTTGGTAAAAGTAAGTGGTGATCCTTATGCAGATCAAAACCCGCTTGCTAAACAGCGTAGTAAAGATATCTCTGATTATATGCTTAAATTTGAATATGATGAGAAAACAGACGGCACACTTCAACTTGTTGTAAAATTTGAAGCCAATAAAATTAATGCATTGGTCAAGGAGCTTAACCTGCCGCTATGGGGAACACGTAGACCTTTAGTCGCAATCTGGTTAGCAATCGAAGATAACTGGCGGCGAGAGCTTGTAACTCAAGAGAGTTACCCGCAACTCGAGCAGCTAATTTATGACACTGCCGCTCGCCGTGGGTTACCTGTTGTAGTCCCGTTACTTGATCTACAAGACAGAGCATTAGTTGGTATCCCTGAAGTGTGGGGTAATTTTTCTGAGCCAGTAGAGCAAGCATCGAGCAGATACAGAGCGGAGCGAAGCATTACTGCACGTTTATATACGCAGCAAGATAGCGAAAACTGGGTACTTGATTGGCGTTTTACAAACGATGACTTATTTGAAGCAAATCGTTTAACGGGCGATAAGCAACAAACCATTGCTTTAATGATAGATAGCTTAGCAGCAGGGCTTGCAGCTGAGTATGCTGTCGATCCAAATTCTTCAGGGCAACTTGCTCAAGCAATCTTTAAACTTAAAGGCACGCAAAGTTTTGTTGATATTGAGCTTGCAAAAAGACGGTTGGAAAGTTTAAGTGTGGTTACAAAAGTAGTAATCCGTTCACGTGATAGCCAAACGATTTACTTTGAAGTTAATCACACTGGTTCTTTAAGTGACTTTAAAAAAGCGTTGGAGTTAGACCGTACATTTGAAGCGTTTGTCGATCCTAGAGCTTTTTATCAGGTTGCTTCTGAGAATGATCTTGATTATCAATGGGTCGGCTTATAATGCAGGCATTAGAGCCGGTGCAAATGGCGCTTCCAGTTACACTGCCTGACGATGAAACGTTTGCATCGTATTTTGGTGGTGAGAATTCCTTGGAAGTTAGCCACTTAAAAAATGCCTTTAAAAGCCTAGCGACCACGTTTCAATATACTTATTTGTGTGGTTTAGGCGACTCGGGTAAATCTCATTTATTATATGCAACGTGTATTCATGCGCAAGAACGTGGTTTATCGACCATGTTGTTGTCAATGCGTGAAGTGATTGATTTTGGTCCTATGGTACTCGATGGCTTAGACGCATTAGATGTATTGTGTATTGATGATGTACACCTAGTCGCAGGTAATGACGCGTGGGAAAAAGCATTATTTAATTTTTTTAATCGTTTTAATGAGCCAGGCAAGTGTTTAGTGGTTACCGCAGATTTGTTACCAGATATGCTTAATATTACACTTCCTGATTTAGAGTCGCGATTAAAATGGGGAACGACGTTTCAGATTCGTTCAATGAGTGACGATGATAAAGCGGAAGCTTTAGTAAAACGCGCAAATATGCGAGGGCTTGAACTGAGTGATGAATGTGCTCGTTTTTTATTAACTCGTCTAAGCCGTGACATGAGAGCGTTATTAGACGTGCTGGATAAGCTTGACCATGCTTCTATGGCTGCGCAACGAAAACTCACTATTCCCTTTATAAAGTCTGCATTAAAGTTGTAAAAAACCTATTTCCTCGCTTTTAGACGCATGTTATTCAGAAAGAATTCAATAAGATTAGTATAAAGCCTAGAATCTAGTCCTTGCTTTCAGTTATCATTAGTCAACAAAATTGTAATCACCTTCTGTGAAAGATCAGGTATCGAATGAACTTAGAAAATATATTAGCGCAAGCACTTGAGGCCGTTGCCAGTGCCAATGAAATCGCGCAGCTTGAAGATATCAGGGTAAATTATCTTGGTAAAAAAGGGCGAAATCACCAGCTTATTAAAAACGCTTGGTAAGATTGCGCCAGAAGAGCGTAAAGAAGCCGGTCAAGTTATCAATCAAGCAAAACAAGATGTACAAGTCGCGATTAACGAAAAACGCGAATTACTTGCTAGCAAAGCACTTGAAGAAAAATTAGCCGCAGAAACAATTGATGTAACACTGCCAGGACGCGTTATGCCTACTGGTGGCCTTCATCCAGTTACACGTACAATTGAGCGTATTGAAAGCTTTTTTGGTGAATTAGGTTTTGCTGTTAAATCAGGTCCTGAAGTTGAAGATGATTTTCATAACTTCGATGCGCTAAATATTCCTGAGCATCATCCAGCACGTGCTGATCACGATACCTTCTATTTTAATCCAAAGCTTGTGTTACGTACCCAAACAAGTGGTGTACAAATACGTACTATGGAAACTGAGCAGCCACCACTGAGAATTATTTCTCCGGGCCGTGTTTACCGTAATGATTATGACCAGACACACACACCAATGTTCCATCAGGTTGAAGGCCTAATGGTCGATACAGATGTGAGCTTCACAGAGCTTAAAGGTATTTTGCACGATTTCTTACGTAACTTCTTTGAAGAAGACATGGAAATTCGTTTCCGTCCATCTTACTTCCCATTCACTGAACCGTCAGCTGAAGTAGATGTGATGGGTAAAAATGGTAAATGGTTAGAAGTATTAGGTTGTGGCATGGTTCACCCTAATGTACTTAAATCAGTGGGTATTGATCCTGAAAAATACACCGGTTTTGCCTTTGGTATGGGTGTAGAGCGTTTAACCATGTTGCGCTATGGCGTAAATGACTTACGTGCATTTTTCGAAAACGATTTAAAATTCCTAAACCAGTTCCGTTAAGAGTGAAGATATAAAATGAAATTTAGTGAAAAGTGGTTAAGAGAGTGGGTTAATCCTGCAATTGACACGCAGGCTCTTTCGGAACAGTTATCGATGGCCGGTCTTGAAGTTGATGCTGTAGAGCCTGCAGCAGCCAAATTTAACGGTGTTGTAGTTGGTGAAGTGGTTGAATGTGGTCAACACCCAGATGCAGACAAATTACGTGTAACAAAAGTCAATGTTGGTGGCGATGAGCTTCTTGATATTGTGTGTGGCGCACCAAATTGTCGTCAAGGTATTAAGGTTGCAGTAGCAACTGTAGGTGCTGTATTACCGGGCGACTTTAAAATTAAGAAAGCCAAGCTTCGTGGTCAACCATCTCACGGCATGTTATGTGCGTTTGTTGAGCTAGGTATTAGTGAAGAAGGCGATGGCATTATGGAATTGCCATTAGATGCGCCTGTAGGCGCTGATTTACGTGAATATTTAGGGCTTGATGACAATATCATCGATGTTGATTTAACCCCTAACCGCGGTGACTGCCTTGGTATTAAAGGCATTGCTCGTGAAGTCGGTGTGCTTAACAGCATTGACGTTAAAGCATTAGAAATTCCAGCTGTTAAAGCCACAATTGACGACAAAATATCAATTGAACTAGTTAATGAAGATGCCTGTCCACGTTATTTAGGCCGCGTGATTAAAGGCATTAACCTTGATGCAGAAACGCCGCTTTGGATGGTAGAAAAACTACGTCGTAGTGGTATTCGTTCAATCGACCCTGTGGTTGATGTAACTAATTTTGTGTTGCTTGAGCTAGGCCATCCAATGCATGCGTTTGACTTAAATGCAATTGAAGGCGGTATTAAAGTTCGCAGTGCAAACGCTGATGAAGAACTTGTTCTACTTGATGGCAACACAGCAACGCTAAATGAATCAACCTTAGTAATAGCCGATCACAATAAAGCGTTGGCAATTGCCGGTATTTTTGGTGGCGAGCAATCAGGTGTAACAGAAAAAACCGCTGATATTTTATTAGAAAGCGCATTTTTCAACCCAGTTGCAATTGCAGGTCAAGCTCGTAGCTACGGCCTACATACGGATGCATCACACCGCTATGAGCGTGGTGTTGATTTTGCACTGCAACATGATGCCATGGAACGTGCGACTGCATTATTACTTGATATTGTAGGTGGTGAAGCAGGCCCAGTTGTTGAGGCCGTTGCTAAAGATAAGTTACCAAAAGTAACAGAAGTGCGCCTACGCCGTGAACGTCTAGACCGCGTAATAGGCCATCACATTGCCGATGAAAAAGTAACGGATATCCTAACGCGCTTAGGTCTTGATGTGAAAATTGTTGATGGTGTGTGGAGTGCTGATGTACCAAGCTACCGCTTTGATATTCGCATCGAAGAGGATTTAATTGAAGAAGTAGCGCGTGTATTTGGTTACAACAGTATTCCAAATGTAGCACCTACAGCTAAATTGAAAATGACGACGCATAATGAAGCCACCATTGCCGTGAATAAATTCCGCAATGCACTTGTTACACGTGGTTATCAAGAAGCCATTACTTACAGTTTTGTTGATCCAAAAGCGCAAACTATTTTGCACCCAGACAGCGATGCACTTATCTTACCGCATCCGATCTCAAGTGATATGTCAGCAATGCGTGTAAGCTTAATGCCAGGATTGTTAGCGTCATTAGTTTATAACCAAAACCGCCAGCAGCCTCGAATTCGTTTATTCGAACATGGCCTTAAATTCTTACGTGATGAAAACGCAGAAAACGGCGTTAACCAAGTGGCAGTTATTGGTGGTGTTATTACGGGCCTTGCTCATGGTGAGCATTGGGTTGAAGAAAAGCGTAATGTTGATTTTTATGATTTAAAAGGTGATGTTGAAGCATTACTTTCATTAACCAATGATATAAATCGTTTTGAGATCAAAGCAGAGCAATCTGATGGTTTACACCCAGGTCAATCTGCTGCTATCTACGTTGATGGCAAAAAAGTAGGTTTCTTTGGTGCCATTCACCCGCAAGTACAAAAATCGCTAGATATTAATAATGCGGCTTATGTATTTGAAATTGAAATGTCAGCAATTGAAAAAAGAAATTTACCTGAAGCTGTAGGGGTATCTAAGTTCCCTTCAAACCGCCGCGACATCGCTATTTTAGTGGAAGATCAGGTGAAATCTGGCGACATTTTATCAGTGATAGAAAAAGTTGGCGGAAATCAATTGGTTGACCTAAACTTATTCGATGTGTATAAGGGCAAAGGTATTGAGCCAAATTATAAGAGTTTGGCGATTGCTCTAACACTGCAGGCGGTTGATAGAACACTCGAAGAGAAAGATATCAATCAGGTAGTTGATAACGTGGTGGCCGCACTGGCCGAACAGTTTAATGCATCGTTGAGGGACTAGATATGGCGCTTACTAAAGCCGACATAGCTGAACACCTATTTGAAAAACTCGGGATCAATAAAAAAGATGCCAAAGATTTAGTTGAAGCGTTTTTTGAAGAAATCCGCTCAGCGCTTGAAAAAGGCGAGCAGGTTAAGCTCTCTGGATTTGGTAACTTTGATCTTCGTGACAAAAAAGAAAGGCCAGGGCGTAATCCGAAAACAGGAGAAGATATTCCTATTTCGGCGCGTCGAGTGGTCACTTTTAGACCGGGTCAGAAATTAAAGACTCGTGTTGAAGTAGGCACTAGCAAAGCAAAATAAAAAAAGGCAGCGTAAGCTGCCTTTTTCTTTTCTGACTGGTGAGATATTAAAACTCTCGTGGCGATACAAATTGACCGCTTTGAATGCTGTCGTAGGTTTGCTGCGCCAATGTCTCTAAACTGTCTAAACTTTTACCTGTGGCCGTTATTTTGTGCTCAATTGGTAAAATATCAATATTTGTAATGCCTGATAATTGAGCAACACGTGCAAAGGTATATGCGTGCTTAAATTTCTCGTGTTTGTTAAATAAACTCACTAAGGTTATATACACTTCAGGATTTGGTGTCTGTTGTGCTTCATTGAGCTCCAACGTTTTATAGAGCAAATCAATGGTTTTATCTTCATCAAACTTAATATAGTAAGACGCTAAGAAAAACTGCATTTGTGCATCTTGCGTTACACTTGGATCATCTTCAAGTGCTAAAAGTTTAGTCAATGCAGACTGATCATTATTGCGAGACCAATGATAATAAAGTAATCCAGGATGGTTAGTGCCCTTAGTATCTTGATAAATTCGCGTCATCTCTTTGATGCTTGTTAAATGACCTTCAACACGAGAGGTGGTTTTTTCTTTGAGTTTGATGTGTTCAATTTTTGCCGCAAGTGATACGCACTGGCTGTACTGTTCAAAGCCTTGTAGTAGCGAGTATTTGTTCTCTTCAGTGGGCTGTTTATATTCATGGTAGCGTGCCAAAATTACATCAGTACGTTGTTTTTTACAGTGACTGTCTTTGTTTAAATCGTTACATAACCCAGGGGTTTCTTTACACACCTTTGCTTGCGTAAGCGTCTCTTCACACCCGGTTAGTACTAATAAACTCAATAATGCACTTGCTCTGAGCAACATCCCTCAATCCCACAGTAATAATTTCTTATCTATTCTAACGCAATGAATTGCTCTGTAACAGTGGAGAATAAAGTGAGTTTAAATTAGAATAGCCATGCCCATATTAGTGAATTGCTCTCACATGCATAATTCGCATTATGGTTATCCGTTCAAAAATTGTTTAATTAGGTAAAAAACATGACCTCATCTCACGAGTTAGAATATACAAATAGCTGGCAAGAGCGCCAAGATTACGCAGAAAGCATGCAACCAATTATAGGTAAACTTTACCGTAGTCGCGGTATTGAAATTGCAGTATATGGTCGTCCACTTGTTAATGCGAGCACCATTGATATCATTAAATCTCATAAAACAGTGGCGCAGTTTGAAGGTACTAAATTACGTTTACGCGAAAGCTTCCCGTTTTTAGAAGCCATCAGCAAAATGGATTTAAACTCAGCACGTATTGATATTGGTAAACTTGCTTATGGTTATTTATTTAACGATGCTGCTAAAGGTCGTTCAATTGAAGATTATCTAAATGATGAATTAGCAGAAATCATTAATTCAAAAGCAAAAGAGCCTCGTGATGTCGTACTATATGGCTTTGGCCGTATTGGCCGTTTATTAGCGCGTTTGCTAATTGAAAAATCAGGCCCATATGCTGACTTACGTTTACGTGCAATTGTTGTGCGTGGTGGTAAAGAGGGCGACCTTGAAAAACGTGCAAGCCTTTTACGCCGTGATTCAATCCATGGCCCATTCAATGGCTCTATCACCATTGATAAAGAGCGTAACGCAATTAAAGCAAATGGTAGCTATATTCAAGTTATCTACGCTAACTCGCCAAATGAAGTAGATTACACCGCTTACGGTATCGAAAATGCATTGGTTGTTGATAACACGGGTATCTGGAAAGATGAAGCAGGTCTTGGTCAACACCTAGAGTCAAAAGGTGCTGCAAAAGTATTATTAACAGCCCCCGCAAAAGGTAATATCAAAAACATCGTTTATGGTGTAAATAATCAAGATATTTTACCTGAAGATAAAATTGTATGTGCGGCAAGCTGTACAACTAACGCAATTACACCAACACTTAAAGCATTGAACGATAAGTTTGGTATCAACAACGGTCATGTTGAAACGGTGCATTCTTATACCAATGACCAAAACTTAATTGATAACTATCATAAAGCTGAACGTCGTGGACGTGCTGCTGCACTGAATATGGTTATCACAGAAACTGGCGCTGCTAAAGCAGTATCAAAAGCGTTACCAGAGCTTGAAGGCAAGCTGACAGGTAATGCCATCCGCGTTCCGACGCCAAATGTATCTTTAGCCATTTTGAACCTTAACTTAGCAAAAGACACCTCAGTAGAAGAATTAAACTCTTTCTTACGTGATGCTGCCTTGCATTCTGATTTACGCGACCAAATTGATTACACCGCCTCTACAGAAATCGTATCAACTGACTTAGTCGGCAGCCGTTACGCCGGTGTTGTTGATTCGCAAGCGACAATTGTTGATGGTAACCGTGTTGTACTTTATGTTTGGTACGATAATGAATTTGGCTATAGCTGTCAGGTTGTGCGCTGTATGCGTGATATGGCAGAGGTTTCATTCCCAAGCTTGCCACGTTAATTACTAATAATTAAAAATATTTACAAAAAGCCAGCGAATGCTGGCTTTTTTAATCGTGAACTTTTTCCAAAGCTCTAAGCGTGTGGTAGGCTGTTTCTAGTTTGCTACATTTTACTAACAAAACATCCCTTGCAATGGGGTGTTGCTTAATTTCTAACTGACAAGCGACTGACTGTTAGGAGTTATTTTTAACCTAAAGGGTTTATTTTAGATGAAAATCACCAGTAATTTTGACAGTGGTAACATCAATGTTATTGAAGCCACTGATCCATTAAACATACAGCTTGAGATCAACAAAGATCACCAGTCTGATTTTTTCCAATGGTTTCATTTCCGTCTCGAGACCACTCCTTTTCAAAATCATAAACTACACATTAATAATCTTGAAAACTCAGCGTACCCAGATGGCTGGGTAGGGTATCATGCCGTTGCATCTTATGACCGTCAAACATGGTTTCGTGTGCCGTCAAACTACGAAGAGGGCACATTAAGCTTTGAGATTGAGCCTGAATGCGGCACGGTATATTTTGCTTACTTTGCACCTTACAGCTATGAACGCCATCTTGACTTAATCACTTGGGCACAAAGCCAAGAAGCATGTCAGCTAGAAACTTTAGGTGAAACGCTGGACGGCCGTGATATGAGTGTATTACGCGTTGGTGGTGATAGCGATGAGAACAAAAAAAACAATTTGGATCACAGCTCGCCAGCACCCTGGTGAAACGATGGCGGAATGGTTTGTTGAAGGCGTATTACATAAACTACTCGATGATGAAGACCCACATGCAGCGACGTTACTTTCAAAAGCAGTATTCTATATAGTGCCTAATATGAACCCTGATGGCAGTGCTCGTGGACACCTACGTACTAATGCTAAAGGAGTTAACTTAAACCGTGAATGGCAAACACCAAGCATGGAAAATAGCCCTGAAGTGTACTTAGTACTTAATAAAATGCGTGAAACAGGTTTAGACATGCATTTAGATATTCATGGTGATGAAGCTATTCCGTATAACTTTGTTGCTGGTAGTGAAGGTATTCCAAGCTACGACGCACGCCTAAAAGATTTAGAGGATAGCTTCAAAGCCGCATTATTAGTTGTAACACCTGGGGTTCCAAGATGAACACGGTTATGGTAAAGATGAACCAGGGCAAGCTAACTTGACGGTTGGCTCGTCTGCAGTAGCTGAAGAGTTTAAAGCACTCGCTTATACGGTTGAAATGCCATTTAAAGACAATAATGACTTACCGGATCCAGATTATGGTTGGTCAGATCGTCGCTCTTATCAGTTTGGTCAAGATACGTTAGCAGCAATTGTTAATGTGGTTGATAAGCTTAAATAAGACCTAAGTAATGGGTATTGGTTAAGGCTGATGCCCATTACAATATACGAGATAACTTTATTATAAATTCAGCAGGAAACTCTTTAGTTGTTCAAATCTAAAACAAAAAGTTTAATAATATTTTATAGAGTCTGTGCAGATAGTTGAATAAATTAGTAATTATGAAAATTAAGTGTTAACTAAACCGGTTGGTTTAAGTTAATATGCGAAAACAATGAAAGTTAGTTTTATATTCGTCGCGCATTCTGAGTAACTGAAGCAGAGTATCGTAACTAAAAATAAAAAATATAATTATAGAGGATATCCATGGAAGCTTTTGTAAGTGCCGTTAATGACGTGGTTTGGAGTAGCGCACTCATATACTTATGCCTAGGCGCAGGTCTATTTTATTCAATTTTAACTCGCTTTGCGCAAGTTAGACACTTTAAAGAAATGTGTAAACTGTTACTCACTTCTAACCGTTCTACTACGGGTATTTCATCTTTCCAAGCGCTAGCCGTTTCGTTATCTGGACGAGTGGGTGTAGGTAATATCGCCGGTGTGGCTGCTGCAATTGGTTTTGGTGGGCCAGGTGCAATTTTTTGGATGTGGATTGTTGCGTTTTTAGGTGCAAGCACTGCTTATGCAGAGTCTACATTAGGGCAGATTTATAAAACAGAAGAAGACGGCCAATATCGTGGTGGACCAGCTTACTATTTTGATCGTTGCTTAGAGCAAAAGTGGTTAGGTATTTTATTTGCTGTTTCTGCAATTATTGCCTGTGGTGTGTTTTTACCCGGCGTCCAAGCCAATGCTGTTGGTAATGCATTTACCCAAGTGTTTGGTAATGGTGAAATGGTAACAACGAGCTTTGGTGATGTTGGAACATTTAAACTGGTTGCACTAGCAATTATTTTAATAGTGTTAGCCTTTATTATCTTTGGTGGCATTAAGCGAATTGCAAACTTTACCCAAATAGTCGTGCCATTTATGGCGCTAGGTTACATTGTATTAGCACTCATTGTGGTATTTTTAAATGTGGATAAAGTACCGGGTATCTTCTCATTAATTATTTCGGATGCATTCACTGCACAAGCTGGTTTTGGTGCTGCGATAGGTTGGGGTGTAAAACGCGGTATTTATTCTAATGAAGCTGGTCAAGGTACTGGCCCGCATGCAGCAGCAGCTGCAGAAGTTGAACACCCAGCACAGCAAGGCTTAGTACAAGCTTTTTCCGTGTATGTTGATACTATATTTGTATGTACAGCTACTGCATTAATGATATTAATTACTCAGCAATATAACGTTGTTGGTGAACTACCCGCTGGCCGGTTCATCGTGCAAAATGTTGATGCTGCAACCGAAGTTGGCTCAGCTGCATTCACTCAAATGGCTTTATTTAGTGTATTTGGTGGTTTTGGTGAGGCCTTTGTTGGTGTTGCTTTATTCTTCTTTGCGTTTACCACTATCCTTGCGTACTACTACATAGCAGAAACCAATGTGGCTTATCTTAACCGTTACTTTAAAGGCAGCATCCCACTTTTAATCGTTAAGTTGGTTATTATGTTTATGGTGGCATATGGCATGGTTAATAACTCCGGCTACATCTGGAGTATTGGTGATATTGGTGTGGGTTTGATGGCGTGGATCAATATTGTCGGGATATTGGCTATTTTCTTTGTTGCTAAGCCTGCTCTGAACTGTTTACGTGATTATGAAGAACAAAAGAAAGCCGGTGGTGAAATCATATTTGACCCTATTAAATTAGGCATTAAAAATGCGACTTTCTGGGAAAAACGCTTAGAACAAAAGAGAAAAGAAAAAAGCAATCTAGCAGACTAATGTATTTAATTTGTTGATATCACTGTGCAGCTTGCATTTTTTTCGAATCTTCACAATTGAGTGAAATTCAAAAAAGACATCGACCAATAAAACACGTACAATAAAGAGCGCCGCAAGGCGCTTTTTTTATGCGAAGTATGGAGAGATGTATGGCGATTGTGAGTTGTCCAAGTTGTAATAAGTCGATATCAGATAAACATAAGCAGTGCCCTCACTGTGAAAATAATGTGGCAGAGCTTAACGACGAGCAACGCCAGCAATTAGCGCGTGAAAAACGCATTCAGAAACAGCAAATGTTTATGAACCACTCCTTTTTTGCATTATTTATATTCTTAGGTGGTTTCTTCTGCTTATATTTCTTACAGCCTGAGCCAAAAAGCACTAATTGGTATGCATGTACTGCTGCGATTGGAATTGGTTGTATTTGGTATTTAATTAACCGCGTTATTTTAGTAACACTCAAGAAGAAAAAATGACATGAACATCGACAATCTTGTAAATAGCATTACCCCTGAATTATTTGAACGTTTGCAGTACGGCGCTGCAACAGGAAAATGGCCAGATGGCACACTATTAAGTGATGAGCAAAAAGAGCAAACTGTACAGCTGGTTATGCTTTATCAAGCTAAAGTAGCCCAGTCGAACGAGCAATTCACCATTGGCTCAAATGGCGAAATGGTACAAAAAACCAAAGCACAACTACAAAAAGAATTCACCGCAGATAACGAAATAGCAAGGTTTAGTGAACATGATCTTTAAACACCTTTTTACCCCAAAATGGAAGCACCCAAAACAACAAGTTCGTTTAGAGGCGATTGAAAAATTAGATGTTGAGCGTGACGCAACCATTTTAAGTTCACTGGCACTGGATGATAATTCAGCCGAAATACGTAAGAAAGCACTTAATAAAGTAGATAATTTAGTACTTTGGTGGAAAGCATATAAGCAAGACCAAAGCTTAAAAGATTTAGCTGAACAGCATATCTCTAATGCGGTTTTAAATAACGAGCAATCACTTACTAGTGATATAAAAAATGAATACATCGAACGTTTTGCGCCGGTTAAAACCCTAGAAAAGCTAGCTTTTGCTGAAAAAGAGTTACAAGTAAGGGTTAAGTTACTAAAGCGTCTATCGAACCCTAAGTTAACTGAAAAAGCCTTTAAAGAAGGCGCTAGTGAATTACAGCAGCAGCTAGTTGAATTAGTGATAAATCAACAGTTAGCAAAAAACCTAGTCAAACACGCGCAAGGTGAAGTTAAAACCATCCTACAAACGCATTTAGACAATGAACGTTTAGCTGTAGAAATGCCTGTGCAAGTACAAAATGAAACGCGCATTATATTAGCTAAGCTTAATGCATTACGTGATAAACAAGATTATGAGTTAGTAAACCAGCAAAACCAGCTATTAATCGCTCAGTGGCAAGCGATTGAGTTAAAATGGCTTAATGCAGAGCAAGTTGCTGTTTTAGATGAAAAGTACCAATCAATCACAGCAAAATTAGATGCGCATTTAGCGCAGCTTAATACGCAGTATGAGCAGCAAAAAGCTCTATTAATACAACAGCAACATGAAGTGTTAGCACTGGCTAACCTCGAAGCTTTAAGTGAAGAAATTGAGAATGCATTGCAGCTTGGTTTAGAAACTCCAGAGCAAATCCAACAAGACTGGTTAGATGCAAAAGTCGAACAAGCTCAAGTTGCTATTGCGCAAAGTGAACTAGGTAATAGCGAGCAAAAAACACAAGTAGTAGGTAAACTGACTCAGTTGTTTAAGCAAGTTGCGCAATTACCACAATTAACTCAAGCAATTAGTGATTTTAAACTTGCCTTTGCTGCGTTAAATGCGATTTCTACAGAGGTTGATAAGAGTACATTTGACCAACTAAATAGTGATTTTGATAGCGCTTTTAAAGCGGCAAATACGCCTTTAAAGCAATTACCAGCGTCATTACAAGGCCCTTTTAAAGCGCAATTAAAGGCGAAGAAGCAAGCCTGGCAAGAAGCCGTTGCGCCGTTGAGCACGCAACTGACAAAAAGCCAGCAACAGGCGAGCCGTAAAGGACGTGATGTTAAACGCTTAATTGAACAAGGGCGTTTTAATGTTGCTTTTGGTGTATTTAAAGGCTTTATTGAGCTGTATGACACACTCACTCCTGTTTACGCTCAGCAATTAGATAAACTTAAAGATGAACTTGAGCAGCAACTTGCCGATGCGCGTGATTGGCAAAAATACGCATCTGCACCTAAACGTGAAGAGTTGCTGGCAGAGATCACAGCGCAGCTTGAGCAACCATGCACAGATGCAAAAGCGCGTGCTAACGAAGTAAAAACCTTACGTCGTCGATGGAACGAGCTAGGCCGTTTAGACACAGAGCAAGAGCAGCTTCAAGGCAAAGAGTTTGATGAAAAAATTGAACTATTGTTTGCACCATGTCGTGAGCATTTTGCGCAACTGGAGCAGCAACGTGAGCAGATTAAGCAACAGCGTGAAGCTGTCATTGTGCAAATGCAGACACTTGCACAAACAGATACAGGTATTGACGGGTTTGAGTGGAAAGATTTTGAAAGTCAGTACAACCGCATAAATAAGGCATGGCGCAACGCTGGTAATGTTGAGCCTAAAGTATATCGAGCATTACAACAGCAGTATAAACCGCATCAACAAGCTGTATTTAATGCGCTTAACGCGTTTCATAAAGCAAATAGTGCAGCTAAAAATGCATTAGTAGAGCAAGCACAGCAACTTAGCCAATCAGACGATTTAGCCAGTGCGTGCCAGCAGCTTAAAGAGCTACAGCAACAGTGGCAAAAGGTGGGTTTTGCGGGTGTCAAAGCTGAAAATGCGCTGTGGCAAAAGTTTCGTCAATTTAACGACTTAACTTTCGCTAAACGTAGCGAGGAGTTTGCTCAGCATAAAGAACAGCAAGATGCCGACAATGCAATAATTGCACAGCAATTAACTGAACTTGAAGATGCACTTGGAGCGGTCAATCAAAAAGCGCAGTTACTTGATTTAAAAACAAAAGTAACAGCATTGCCCACCGCAAAAGAGCTGGTAAATAGAGTAAGCGCACTGCTTAGCAATATTGATGCTAAATTAGCCTTGTTGACAGAGCAAGCAGCAAAAGCAGATTTTGCTGCCTTGTTTAGTGCTCTTGAAAACCAACAGCCAATTCCGGCGCAATGGCAAGGCAATGCAAGTACAGCACTTTCGGTTGCACAGTTACTTATCCGCATGGAAATTTTAGCCAATGTAGCAAGCCCAGCAGGCAGTGAACGTATGGCAGAGCAAGTTGCCATGTTGGATGATAAACACCGCGGTGAGCAGGCTGATTTACACTTTTATTTAAAACAATTGTTAGCGCTCAGTGAGGGTTCAGTTGATGCTGAGACACTAACGCGGTTAAAAACTGTTTTTAGTGTTTAGTAAATAAATACATTAAACAATAATAAAGCCGCATTTTGTGGCTTTATTTTTTAAAGGAAGTTACATGAAATATATTTTATTAATTGGCTGCTTATTTTTATCAGCGTGTAATACCACCAATGGTGTGTCTGTTTATTCATTTACAAACAGTGAGATAGAGTCAGTTCTCAATCAGCAATTACCAAAGCTCAGTGAACAAGTTAAATTAATGGGGTTGCCTGTACAATTTGACGTCAACGACCTTAGTGTAAATGTAGGCCCTGACAACCGTGATGTGGTGGTGCTAGGTGCTGATTCAAGTGCAATTATCAATGCGTTCGCTATTAAGTACCCTGTGCGTCTGAAGTTACAAATAGAAGGTGCGCCATTTTATGATAGCGAGAAAAAAGCGGTGTTTTTACGAAATGTAAAGTTGCTTGATTCATCAATCGACGCAGGTGGCTTTAAAGGAAATTTAGGCGTACTCGATGATGAAGCAATGAAAGTTATTAATGGCTTTTTAGCGGTTAACCCTGTGTATACGCTTAATATGAATGACCCAAAAGTGGCATTATTAAGTAAACTTCCATTAGATATGAAAGTTGAGCAAGGTGCGATAAAACTCGTGCCGAGTATATAATAGTCTCAAGTTAAGTCCACAGCCCCCTAATAACACATAGTTACAAAAAAGCCCCGATGTACAGGGCTTTTGATTCCAGGGGGATTCCACTAAAGGCTAAACTAATTCACATCTGCGTAAAAACAACCAAAACCGGGCAGGGTTAACGTATTGTCTGTTACAGTGCCAGTGTGATGAGCGAGCTCCTCATGAATGTTAACTATTGTATTACTCAGTGCAAGAGATGCATTATTGCTAGCTAAGTTGAATACACATAGCATTGTCTTACCTTCAAATCGACGATAGAAAGCCAATAATGGCTCATCTGTATCGATAAACTCAATGTCACCTTCCAGGAGTACAGCTTGATTTTTACGCCATGCCATAAATTCACGGAATGCATTTAAAATAGAGTCGGAATTAGTATCTTGTTCATCTACTGCTTGATTCTTATGATTCGAATCGACAGGCAACCAAGGGGTCGATGTTGAGAAGCCAGCGTGGTCGCCGTTCTTGTTTTGCCAAGGCATCGGAGTACGACAGCCATCGCGGCCTTTAAAGTTTGGCCAGAAGGTGATGCCGTAAGGGTCTTGTAAATCTTCAAATGCAACGTTCGCTTCGCCAAGTCCTAGCTCTTCACCTTGATACATACATACACTACCGCGCAATGAAGCGAGTAGAGCGGTAAGCATTTTACACTGCGCATGGTTTACTTCGCCATTGTTACTCCAACGACTAGCCACACGTTCGACGTCGTGATTGCTAAACGCCCAGCATGGCCAGCCTTCAGTCATTCTCTTTTCTAATGTTTCGACTGTAGTACGAATATACTCACTGCTATAGTCATTTGTAAGCAGCTCAAAGCTGTAACCCATGTGCAGCTTATCACCACCTGAAGTGTACTCGGCCATTGTAGCGAGAGAGTCTTCTGATGATATTTCACCTAACGACACCGTGCCCGGATATTTATTGAGTAAAGCACGAATATCCTGCATAAAGCTGATGTTTTCAGGCTGGGTATTATTGTAGTGATGGTATTGAAATGCGTACGGATTATCTTCACTAAAACCGCGGCCTTGGCGTTTTTCAGGTGGCTTAGCGGGGTTGTCACGAAGCTGTGCATCGTGATAGCAAAAGTTAATTGCATCTAACCTAAAGCCGTCTACCCCTTTTTTTAAGCCAAAACTCTACGTTATCCAAAACCGCTTTACGAACATCTGGGTTATGAAAGTTTAGATCTGGTTGTTCAGTTAAAAAGTTATGTAAGTAATACTGACCACGACGCGGCTCCCACTGCCAAGCTGGGCCGCCAAAAATACTTAACCAATTATTTGGTTGTGTACCGTCTGGTTTTGAGTCTGCCCATACGTACCAGTCAGATCTGTCGTTAGTTTTGTCTTCACGGCTATCTAAAAACCATTGATGTTGGTCTGATGTGTGGCTCAATACTTGGTCAATAATAATTTTAATATCACGTTGATGAGCTTGAGCAATTAACTCATCAAAGTCATTTAAATCACCAAACAATGGGTCAATGTCACGATAATCACTAATATCATAGCCAAAGTCTTTCATTGGGGACTTAAAAAATGGTGAGATCCAAATAGCATCAACACCGAGACTTTTTATATAGTCAATTCGAGAGATGATCCCTTTTAAATCACCAATTCCATCGCCATTGGTATCTTGAAAACTGCGCGGGTAAACTTGATAAATAACCGCACCTTTATACCATTGCTGCTGAGCCATGCTTTTTCTCCATCGTGACAATGCTGCTTCACCACATTAGTCGTAGTGATTACGTCAATCTTATATGTGGCTACTACTTCGCCACGTTATTTTTTAAAAAGCATACGTGAAGGCTACAAGCCTGTAAAAAGCCTGCATACGTATGCATGATAAATAGATTTCAAAAGCTATAGATACAGCACCGCAAATTGCGCTTTAACAACACAATATCCTCTCATCATAAAACCTTACCAATTAGAGTTTGATAAAAATTAACATTTTATTCTGTTCATTTTTGTGCGATTTTAAAAGGGGTTGCGAGTTATTGGTGCATACTTGCAATGGTCTTACCAATTCTCTATTGTAAAAAGTTATAATTTTTAGTGCGCTATATTAGCAAGCTTGTTTGAAATTAAATGCTTACAGATTGAAAGAGTGAAAATGCATGGGGTCTGATTGGTGAAATTAATTTACTGATCAGTTGCACTATAACTGTTGTTGTTTATCCTTATAAAAACAAGGTGTTGCCATTTTGTTTGTGAAAACTTTGTTAAATAGATTGTTTTTGCACTAGCCTGAATACGTATGCATAAAGTTGTTAATAAAATAAAGCCAGCGTTAATATTCATCCTGACAACAAAATCAGCTAACGAATAACATCGCTTCTATCACAAGCACGTTATTACGGTAGTAATACAAAATATGGGTAACGGGAAAACATCATGTCTATGTTCAAACCAAGTATATTAACAATTGCACTTGCAACAGCAGGTATTAGCAGTTTCGCTTCATACGCACAACAAGAACAACCAACAGCAAAGAGTGACGTTGAAGTCATCGAAGTTAAAGGTTTTCGTGGCAGCGTAGTAGAGTCAATCAATACAAAGCGTTTTTCATCAGAAGTGGTTGAGTCTATCTCTGCAGAAGATATCGGTAAACTACCAGATTCTTCAATTGCCGAATCAATTGCACGCTTACCAGGTTTAACTGCACAACGCCTTGATGGCCGTGCTAGCCGCGTAAGCGTTCGTGGTTTTAGTGAAAACGAAAGTGCAACGACCTTTAATGGTCGTGAGCAAGTATCGATTGGTGATAACCGTGGTGTTGAGTTCGACCTTTACCCATCAGAAATAATGAGCGGTGTTACCGTATATAAAACACCAAGCGCCAGCCTAGATGCTGAGGGTATTGCGGGTGTTATCGACATGCAAACCGTAAAACCGTTAAGTAAAGGTGAGCGCGTTATCATGTTTAATGGTCAATTAGAGCAAACAGGTTTTGATAAGCTAAACCCTGATGGCGATGATCAAGGTTTCCGTGGCACTGTTTCATACATCGACCAGTTTGCAGATGACACAATTGGTGTTGCATTTGCTTATAATAAAATGACTTCACCTAACCAAGAAAAACGTTGGAACTCATGGGGTTATCCTGAATACAGTATTTCAGAAAATAAACTAAAAGATGACACCACTGTGGGGCCGTATAATCCTATTTTAGGTGGCGCTAAACCATTTGTGCGTTCATCAACCCTTGAACGTGATTCAGCTATGCTAGTAATTGAAGCCGCACCAACAGATCGCTTAAGTATGACATTTGATGCCTTATATGTTGATTTTTCAGATGAAAAAATTCTACGTGGCATAGAAGTACCTTTTGCTTGGGGTCAAGGCCAAATATTATCAGGTTCAGAGGTTGTCGATGCCAATTCGGACTTTATAACCAGTGCAGTAACAGAAGGTCAGCGCGTAGTTGTACGTAATGATTATGAAGAGCGAAATGCAGAACTGACGCAATTTGGCTTTAATACTAAATATGACATTAACGATGACTGGTCTGTAGAGTTTGATGTAAGTCGTTCAGAAGTTGAGCGACAAATCTGGAGTATCGAAAGTTACTCTGGAACAGGACGTGGTGACGCGAATGGCGTGGCTGACAATATTGGCTATGTATTTGATGGTGGTAATACTGGCGCGCAATTTTCCCATGAACTCGATTACAGCGATTATGGCTTAATTCAGTTAGGCGGCCCGTTATCTTGGGGGACTAGTGCTGCCCTGAACGATAAATACGGTTTAAGAGACACGCCTTATGAAAACACGGCGCAAGACGGCTTTATTAATGCACCTGAAATAAATGATGAACTATCAACGTTAAAGCTTGCTGCGAGCAAGGTACTTGATAGTGAGTATTTCAGTAAAGTTAGTTTTGGTATGTCATATCGTGACCGAGAAAAGTCTAAGCTGTCAGAAGGTTATTACATGACATTAAAAGACTTTTCACTTTCAAATCCAGGTATGTTATCAGTTCCAGAGCAATATCGTGAAGGGTCAGCCAGTTTAGACTTTATTGGTATGGGCGACATGATAGCCTATGATGTGAACGGTTTAGTTAATGATGGCTACTATGACTTACTCCAAGAGAGCTTAACTGATCAAAAACACAAAACACAATCTTGGACAGTACAAGAAGAAGTAACCGCCGTTTTTGCACAGCTAGATATCAATGCAGAGCTAGGTTCAATCCCTGTTACTGGTAACATTGGTGCGCGTTATGTACAAACTAAGCAATCATCACAAGGCTCTGCGGCAAACACGGTTGACGGACTTGTCGTTGTTACGCCAACAGATGTAAGTCATGATTATAATCACTTCTTACCAAGTATTAATTTATCGTTTGCGATTGATGAAGATCAAACCATTCGCTTTGGTGCTGCAAAAACAATTTCACGCGCTCGATTAGATGAAATGAACTCATCAGTTAATGCAAGCTATAATCAGCAACCTGATGAAAATGGTAACTATTGGAATGTTTCAGGTGGTAACCCATTACTTGAACCTAAAGAAGCGACAGGGTTAGATTTAAGCTACGAAAACTATTTTAATGCTGAAGGCTACTTTGCCGCTGCATTCTTTTATAAAGATATAACGCAGTGGATTTTTGATGGTAGCTATGAAGTAGATATGTCTGGTATTGCAGACCCATCAACAGGTGAGATCCCAGCTAACTCAACTGGTTCAGGCTCGGGTAAAGTAAATGGTGGTGAAGGTGATCTTTGGGGTTATGAATTGTCACTAGCTCTACCATTTAATATCTTCCATTCTTCGCTTGATGGTTTTGGTATGATTGCCAGCCACACAGGTGTTGAGCAAGACATTACAGACCAAAATGGTAATGACTATGAATTACCAGGCTTATCAGATCAAATTGATAGCTTAACTGTTTATTATGAGCGCAGTGGCTTCCAAGCTCGTACTAGCATGCGTAAACGTAGTGATTTTAAAGGCGATGTATACGGATTAGGTTTTGCTACCACACAAGTTGATATTAAAGGTGAAACCATTTGGGATGCGCAAATTGGTTATGACTTTAGTGAAGGTGGTGTAGAAAGCCTTGATGGTTTAAGTGTGACGTTCCAAGTCCAGAATATCACGGAAGAACCGTTTGTCTCTTTACAAGGCGACAGTGACTTACAAGTACGTGATTATCAAGACTACGGTCGTACTTTCTTACTTGGTTTTAGTTACAAGCTATAACATTCTTTAGCGTTGAAAGGCCCTTGTGAATTGTTTTACAAGGGCTTTTTTTATATCGACTACACTTAAGTAAAAGCAAGTGGAGCAGGGGCTATGCAGAATAAACAAATAAAAGACGTGGTAATAGCGGGTGGCGGTACGGCTGGGTGGATAACCGCGGCGCTACTTAATAAAGTGCTTGGTAAGGTTGTTAACATTACCCTTGTTGAGTCAGATCAAATAGGTACTGTAGGCGTAGGCGAGGCGAGCATTCCGCCGATCCTTCACCTTAATGCGGCACTGGGTATACCAGAGAACGAGTTTATAAAAGCAACCCAAGCGACGATTAAATTGGGGATTGAGTTTGAAAACTGGCAAAAGCAAAATCATAAATATATGCACGCCTTTGGCGATATTGGCAAAGACTTTCCGTTTTGTGAATTTTATCATTTTTGGCTAAGAGCAAAACAGCAAGGTACAGCGTCAGATTTTTGGGGCTTCTCCCTCAATTACCAAGCCGCCAAACAGCATAAGTTTGCTCACTTAACGCATATACCAAACACACAACTCACTGGCTTAAATTACGCCTACCATTTTGATGCCACCCTATATGGCGAATTTTTAAAAGAGCTTACAACTTCGCGGGGCGTTAAACGTATTGAAGGTAAAATAGCACACGTAAAACAATGTGAAGAGAGCGGTTTTGTTCGCGCCTTAGCGCTTGATAATGGGCAGTCAATATCAGGTGACTTATTTATTGATTGTACAGGGCTGCGTGCCTTGTTGATTGAGCAAACCCTCAATACTGGTTTTGAAGATTGGTCGCATTGGTTACCCTGCGATAGCGCTATTGCTGTGCAGACTCAAAGTGCGAATGATCCCGTGCCTTATACACGATCTATTGCGCATGATGCAGGTTGGCAATGGCAAATACCACTTCAGCACCGAGTTGGTAATGGCTTGGTGTTTTCAAGCCGCCATATGACAGATGAACAAGCTAAACAACAGCTATTAGATAATCTACCCGGTGAGCCTATCACTGAGCCGAGAGTTGTTCGTTTTAAAACGGGGCGTCGCCGCAAACAATGGCATAAAAATGTAGTAGCCATAGGTTTATCAAGTGGCTTTTTAGAGCCACTAGAATCAACCAGTATTCATTTAATTCAAACCGCGGCTATTCGACTAATTAAGCTTTTCCCGCATAACGGAATTGATGAAACCTTGGTTAATACCTTCAATCAACAAAGCCAAACAGAATTTGAGCGCATACGAGATTTTATCATTTTGCATTACAAATTAACTGAGCGCACCGACAGTGCATTTTGGCGTCAATGTAAGCAAATGAGTATTCCAGACACACTGCAAAAGAAAATCGATTTATATAAAACCACAGGCAAAATTGTACGCCAAGACGACGAGCTATTTGCCGAAGTTGCGTGGCAACAAGTGATGATAGGACAAGGACTTATTGCCGAAGATTTTCACCCTTTAGCCAATGCCTTCAACGACGAACAATTAGCCGAGCTATTTACAAATTTAAAAACGTTAATTGACGGCACAGTAAACCAATTGCCGACCCACAATGAATTTCTGCACAGGATGAAAAGCAATTAAAATGAAAAAACTCATTCACACATTTTTAGCTGGCTCGTTATTGACGACTTGTTTAGCCACAGCGTTAACAGCTAATGCAATGACAATATCACCACAAAATTGGTGGGTAGGTATGCAAAACAGCTCATTGCAAATCATGTTGTATGAAACAAAGGTTGCAAAACAACAATGGCAACTCGTGCCATACCCAGGCGTTACGCTTAAAAATATTACCAAAACCGATAACGCTAATTACGCATTTATAAACCTTGATATTAGCCCAAGTGCTAAACCGGGCAAGTTACTTTTCAAAAGCCAAACGGGTGAGCAGTTTGAATACCCACTTTTAGCACGCGATAAACAAAGTGCTGAACGCCAAGGTTTTGATAGTGGCGATACTATTTATTTAATTAACCCTGATCGTTTTGCCAATGGCGATAGCAGTAACGATTCAGTACGCGGTATGTCGGAGGCTGTAAACCCAAGTGAGCGAGGCGGGCGTCATGGTGGCGATATTCAAGGTATTATCAATGCATTACCCTACCTAGATGAATTAGGCGTCACGCAGTTATGGCTGACTCCACCGCTTGAAAACAATATGCCAAGTTATTCGTATCATGGCTATGCTATTACAGACTTTTACAACATAGACCCACGCATGGGCTCGAATGAACTTTACCGTGAGTTATCATCTATTGCGAAGCAACACGGCATCGGTTTGGTGATGGACTTAGTACTGAATCACTTTGGCTCAGAGCATGTGTGGATGAAAGATAAACCCACCGCAGATTGGATAAATTTTAATGGCGATTTTGCAAACGGTAAAAATGTCACAAGCCATGCGCGGCAAACAATTCAAGACCCGCACGCCAGTGAGTTTGATAAACGCCAGTTTAGTGATGGCTGGTTTGTCTCAACCATGCCAGATCTAAATCAGCGCCAACCTTTATTAGCTACCTACCTTATCCAAAATGCGATTTGGTGGATTGAATACGCCGATTTAAGCGGTATTCGCGTTGATACTTACTCATATTCAGACAAGGCGTTTTTAGCCGATTGGACCAAAGCGATTATGACTGAGTACCCTGCCTTTAATATTGTCGGCGAAGAGTGGACTTCAAACCCTGCGATTGCTTCGTACTGGCAAGCTGGAAAAATAAATAGCGATGGCTATACGTCAAGTCTGCCAAGTGTAATGGACTTTTCTTTACAAGAATCGCTCATTCAAGCACTTAATGAAGACGAAAGCTGGAATACCGGTTGGGTCAAAGTGTATGAATCTCTGGCGAATGATTTTTTATACCCAAACCCAGATAACTTACTGGTGTTTGCAGATAACCACGATATGAGCCGCGTTTATACTGAGCTTAAACAAGACCTAGCAAAAACTAAAATGGCGATGACCATGTTGCTTACCACCCGGGGGATTGCTCAAATGTATTATGGTACCGAGGTACTATTAGATAACACGGGCAGTAACGACCATGGTGATATACGTATTGATTTTCCCGGTGGCTTTGCAGGACAAAAAACAAACGCGTTTACAGGTCAAGGCTTAAATAGTGAACAAGTGGATATGCAGCAAACCATAACAACACTGCTTAACTTTAGAAAAAACAGCCCCGCGATTGCAAAAGGAAAGCTAACACACTTTAGCCCAAAAAGAGGGGGTGTATAGCTACGCCCGTATTAGCGAACAACAAACTGTGTTGGTGTTTTTAAATAAAAATACCACAGCTAAAACCTGGTCGTTAGATTATATGCGTGAAGTTATAGGCAAACATAAAAGTGCGACAGCCTTATTCAACAAGCAAAAAGTGAAACTAACCAAACCGCTCACCTTACCTACAATGAGCGCTGTAGTATTGGTGATTGAATAGCGTGAATACGTATGCAAATACTGTCAGTCAGCGGCAGTTCACATTAGTATCATAGTTATAATAAAAATGACGGTTTAATTACATTTTGTTAAACCGTCTGGATAAGTAAGAAGATTATGACAACAAACAAAACCACAATTAGCTCACTTAAGTATGGCTCGTTGCTTTTGGCCTCCAGCATGCTGCTAACAGCTTGCTCTGAGAAACCAGAGCCTGAAGCAAATGAGCAGCAACAAGTTGCAAAGCAGCATTTTAGTGAACATTCAAAGCCAGTGGTATACCAAGTGTTTACTCGCCTGTTTGGTAATACGCAAACGGCCAATGTGCCATGGGGTACAAAAGAGCAAAATGGTGTGGGTACATTTAGTGATTTTAATGATACGGCTTTAGCGGGTATTAAAGAGCTTGGCACAACTCATATTTGGTATACCGGCGTTTTACACCACGCATTGGTGGGCGACTACAGCCAGTATGGAATTAGCCAAGATGATCCTGATGTTGTAAAAGGGCGTGCGGGGTCACCCTATGCGATTAAAGACTATTACGATGTAAACCCTGATTTAGCAATCAACCCAGAACGTCGACTAGAAGAGTTTTCAGCATTAATAGAGCGCACCCATCAACATGGAATGAAAGTGGTTATTGATATCGTGCCAAATCATGTTGCACGCCATTATAAGTCAACCGCAAAACCTACTGGCGTAAAAGATTTTGGTGAACAAGATGACACCAGCGTAGAGTATGCTCGCGATAATAACTTTTATTATGTAACAGGGCAGTCGTTTCAAGTGCCAACCAGCGAAGGCTACCAAGTACTTGGTGGTAACGCGCATCCATTAGCCGATAACCTCTTTGACGAAACACCTGCTAAATGGACGGGCAACGGTGCGCGTGCTGCTAAACCAGATATAAACGACTGGTACGAAACAGTTAAAGTTAACTACGGGGTAAAACCAGACGGCAGTTATGACTTTCCTACTTTACCGAACGATTATGCCAATAAAGATTTACGTGCTCATTTTGAGTTTTGGCAAGACAAAGACTTACCTAACAGCTGGTATAAGTTTCGTGATATCGCACTGCACTGGCTAGATAAAGGCGTAGATGGCTTTCGCTATGATATGGCTGAAATGGTGCCTGTGGAGTTTTGGAGTTTTTTAAACTCGTCGATTAAAATGCACAACCCAGATGCATTTTTGTTAGCCGAAGTATACAACCCAACTTTATACCGCCCTTATATTCATCAAGGGAAGATGGATTACCTCTACGACAAAGTAGGCTTTTACGACACGCTTAAAGGCGTGATGCAAGGCAGGCAAGCTGCAAACAGCATTTTTGCACCACAGCAAGCCGTTGCAGACATTGAACAACACATGCTGCACTTTTTAGAAAATCATGACGAGCAACGTATCGCAAGCCCTGATTTTGCCGGCAGTGCTGACAAAGGTAAACCCGCGCTGGTGGTATCAAACCTTATTAGCCGCGCTCCAACACTGCTATATTTTGGTCAAGATGTAGGTGAAGACGGCTCTGAAGATGCAGGCTTTGGCAAGCCAACTCGTACCAGTATTTTTGATTATATTGGCGTGCCAGCGCATCAAGCATGGATGAATAATGGCAAATTTGACGGTGGTGCGTTAACTGCTGAGCAAAGCCAATTACGTGAATATTATAAATCAGTGATGGCACTGAGCAGGCACCCAGCAATTGTGGCCGGTGACATGCAACCACTTACGGTGACAGGGAATGAGCAGGTTGCTGCGTTTAGCCGCAGTATTGGCAAGCAACAGCTGTGGGTTGTGAGTAATTTTTCGAGCGCACAAACAATCGTCACCATTGAAATACCAATGACTACCTTAGTTGATGATGAACGTGGCGAGTTTAAGTTACTGGATTTACTTGAAGCAAACCAAACCGCAGTGATGAATATCACCGAACAACAGGCACAAATCAGTCTAACTTTAAATGCGCTTAGCAGTGCAGTATTAACCACTGGAGCACATGATGAGAGATAACAAACCCGATTTAAGCTTTTGGCAAATATGGAACATGTGCTTTGGCTTTTTAGGTATTCAATTTGGCTTTGCGCTGCAAAACGGTAACGTGAGCCGAATATTTCAAACATTGGGTGCAAACGTTGATGACATTCCTATTTTATGGGTGGCAGCGCCGTTAACAGGCTTAATTGTGCAACCGATTATAGGGTATTGGAGCGATAAAACTTGGGGCAAACTAGGGCGTCGTCGTCCGTTCTTTTTTATACGGCGCTATTTTAACGACCTTATCACTGTTTATTATGCCCAACTCTCCTACATTATGGATAGCGGCAGGTATGCTGTGGATCATGGATGCTTCTATCAACGTTACCATGGAACCATTTCGAGCTTTAGTAGGCGATAACCTCCCAAAAAAACAGCGAGCAACGGGCTATGCCATGCAAAGCTTTTTTATTGGTGTTGGCGCGGTTGTGGCATCAGCATTACCGTGGATGATGACCAACTGGTTTGATATTGCCAATACCGCACCACTGGGGCAAATTCCAGATTCTGTGAAGTATTCATTTTACTTTGGCGGAGTCATTTTATTAATTGCGGTTGGTTGGACGATTCTAACCACCAAAGAATATTCACCTGAGCAACTGGCTAAATTTAACGAACAAGACAACGCTGATGAACCACAAAGCATAACCAATACAGTTAACTTTACGAAAGGCGGTATTATTTTTACTGTACTTGGTTTAGCTGTGCTTGGGCTTGTAACAGGGCTAAGTCTTGAAAAGAGCTTTACCTACTTGCTGGTGGCTTAGTGAGCTTTGGGGTTATTCAATTTATTGCAGGTGCACTTAAAGCAAAGCAAGCAACAAAAGGCGGCTTTTACCAAGTAGTAAACGATGTATTCACTATGCCAGAGGCGATGAAACAACTCGCCTGGGTGCAGTTCTTTAGTTGGTTTGCACTGTTTGCAATGTGGATTTACACCACGTCAGCGGTGACCAGTTTTCATTACGGTAGCAGCGATACCAGCTCTGCGGCGTACAATAACGGCGCTGATTGGGTCGGTATTTTGTTTGCAGCTTACAACGGTTTTGCCGCAATTGCCGCGTTATGTATCCCGGTCATCGTAAAGCGTGTGGGTTTAAAGCTCGCGCATGCAATTAACTTAGTATTAGGGGCACTAGGGTTAGTTAGCTTTATTGTCATTAAAGATCCAACGTTACTTATTTGGCCAATGGTAGGCATTGGTTTTGCGTGGGCGTCTATTTTATCACTGCCGTATGCCATGTTAAGTACCTCAGTACCGAGCCATAAAATGGGCGTGTACATGGGAATTTTTAACTTCTTCATTGTGATCCCACAATTACTTGCAGCCAGCGTGTTAGGCCTCATTTTACGTCACTTCTTTGAGAATCAACCTATATATGCATTAGTGCTAGGCGCTGTGTCATTTGTATTGGCGGCTGTTGCTGTGCTGCGTGTTAAGCACACACAGTAACGTTTGCACGCTCTATCACTAAGAGAAAGAATTAAGGGTAAAAAATGAAAAAATACAACATCATCACCACAAGCTTACTTATGCTCGGTTTAACAGCTTGCAGCACAGAACAAGCAAAAACAGATACACACGTTACTTCGCAATTATCAGCACCGGGTGCGCCTGGCGTAGAGCCATTTTGGGCATACTCAGGTAAAACCGGTATTGGCACGTCATTTGAGCAATACCAAAAGGGGGCTTATAGCGATAATGCAGCAACAGGCACTGTATCAAAAGTATGGTTTTCAATTGCCAAAGGCATGATCACCGAAACCATGTTCGGGCTTATTCACCAAGCGCAAATTAAAGACATGCAGTTTGTGGTTGTCGGTAAAGACTTTACCGTCACAGAAGCCGACGACCTTGATGTTACGATTGATTATTTATACAAAGATGCGCAAGGTCGCCCGTTATCACTGGCTTACAAAGTAACCAGCAGTGACAAGCAAGGCCGCTTTAGCCTAGAAAAACACATATTTACCGATCCAGACGGCCAAACCTTATTTGTTCGCAGTATTTTTAATACCAAGCTTGATGGCGTAAAAGCTTATGTAAGTGTTAACCCATATATTGATAACAACGGCCTTGATGACTTTGCAAAAACAACGGAGCAAGGCTTGGTTGCTTGGCAGGGCGATAGTTACTTATCACTGCAAGGCGCAAAACCGTTTAAACAAACCAGTGTTGGTTTTACAGGTAAGAGCGATGGCCTAAGTGATCTTAAAACCTCACAGCAACTAAACAATGTTTATACCAACACCGGTGAGCAATCAGGTAATGTGAGCCTACTGGCTGAGTTGGGGGAAATTGGCAAAAACAGTCAATTTGACTTAACCCTTAGCTTTAGCAACAGTGAACAGGCAAGCTTTAAAGAAGGCCAAGCAAGTTTAAATCGTGGCTATCAACAAGTACTTGATAACTATAACGGTAAAGGTGCAGCATTAGGTTGGCAAGATTACCTACAAAGCCTTGAGCCGCTTAACAGCATGACAGCGCAAACAGCTGATAATGGCAAACTACTTTATACCAGTGCCATGGTGTTAAAAGCGCAAGAAGATAAAACCCATGCAGGTGCATTGATTGCGTCGTTATCAAACCCTTGGGGCGAAACCGTATCAGCAAAAACGGGCTCAACCGGTTACAAAGCGGTATGGGTGCGTGACTTTTACCAAGTAGCCATGGCGTTCATGGCAATGGGTGATACCGCTACGGCAAAAACGGCATTTGAATACCTTGAAAAAGTACAAGTAAACGCCAAAACACCGGGTAACAATGGCGATACTGGCTGGTTTTTACAAAAAACACATGTAGACGGTGAGCTTGAATGGGTAGGCGTACAGCTTGACCAAACAGCCATGCCTATTATGCTCGCGTGGAAATTGCACCAAGCCAATGTATTAACAGATGCAGAGCTAACTGATTGGTACGGCCGTATGTTAAAACCGGCTGCTGATTTTTTAGTTGATGGTGGCCGTGCTAAAATCTTGTGGAACGACATGCAAATCACGCCGCCAGCCACACAACAAGAGCGCTGGGAAGAGCAAGAAGGATATTCACCTTCAACAACCGCCGCTGTTGTAGCGGGGCTTATTACCGCCGCTGATATTGCAAAACTTGCAGGTGATGATCAAAACTCAAAGCGTTACCTAGCAACCGCTAAAAAATACAACAGTGATATTGAAAGCATGATGTTCACCACCAAAGGTAATTTAGAATCAAGTTATTCAGATGGTGAGTATTTTATCCGTATTGGTCAAGATAAAGATGCTAATTCAAACACTAAAATTAATGCCAATAATGGTCGCGAAGGCTTTAATAAAAAGCAAATTTTAGACGGTGGCTTTTTAGAGCTAGTACGCTACGGCGTACGCGATGCACTTGCCCCAAGTATTGTGAAAACATTGCCTGAATATGACGATGAAACCTTAGCCGATAACTTACAAGTTAAGTACAGCTACCAGTTTAGCGATGGCAGTGGCTCATTCCCAGGCTACCGCCGTTATGGTAACGACGGTTACGGTGAAGATGAAGTCACGGGGACTAACTACGCAGAAGGCGGGCAGAATACTCCAGGTCAACGTGGACGTGTTTGGCCGTTTTTCACCGGAGAGCGCGGCCATTACGAAATTGCCGCAGCTAATGCCACGCAATCGTTAAACGCAGAAAAGCAACAATCTATTAAAAACACCTACGTAAAAGGCCTAGAGCAGTTTGCTAACGAAGGCATGATGCTCCCTGAGCAAGTATGGGATGGCGTAGGCAATAATAAAGCAGGCTACCAACTTGGCGAGGGCACGAACTCTGCCACACCACTTGCGTGGACACACGCAGAGTACGTTAAATTGGTTCGCTCTTTAAGCGATAAACACGTATGGGATCACTACCCTGTGGTTGAAAAAGCACTAAAGTAAGTTTGTTTTAATAGGTAATACTAAGAGCCACGGTTAACAGCCGTGGTTTTTTACGTTAAGGCTTTATCAATTGGGATCATTGGTAACTAAAATTTTTTAATAATATTAAGTGATGGAGTTTAGTGGTGTTTAATTCGATTGTTTTCATTTAGTAAAAATGTAGATTCTCGATTAAGTAAATTCTCGCTATGAGAGGAACGAATTTTTGTTGCCATCTTCCTGATAAGTTAGTAAGTTAATAATATTATTATAAATTTTAAAGTGTATTTACGAAGAATAGGGCAAACACTCGCGAGTGTTTATCGGTATTCTTGGTAAAACGCTGTTATAAGCCTAAAGGAATATCGTGTGAAATCTCTCCTTCTATTATTATCAATGATTTCACTCCATTGTTACGGTGTTAATGATGTAGATATTGAAAATTGGAAAGCTGACCTTGAGTTTTACTCTAAAAACATGTCTGAAAAACATATAGATCTTTACCATACGATTTCTAGGCAAAGCTTTAATGAAGAGGTAGCGCAACTTAAAGACTCTCTTCCCTCCTTAACGAAAAATCAGTTGTTAATTGAACTGATGAGGTTAACTCACAAAATTGGTGATGGGCATACATCATTTCCTTTATGGGGGCTAATTTGAAAAGCTTTCCAATTCAATTAAAGGTACTTAATGGAAAGCTTTATGTAATTAAAACCACCAAGGAATTTAAGCATCTCCTTGGTGCGAAACTTGAGAAAATTAACGGTATGAATGCGGAAGAGATCTACCATTTATTTTCTCAACTAACCCCCTTTTTCTGAAAACAAATACTCAACACAAGTAAGAGCAGCACAATATATCCCAAAAGCCGAGTTACTAAATGGACTGGGAATTATAAACGATACATTTCAGGCTAGATTTATATTCACAATAGGTAAAGAACTAATTGAACAGCAATTAGAACCATCTTACACAAATGATTACACAGCCGAACTCAGCTATCAAAACAACTCCATATTTTCGATTTCGGAAAAGCTAAACGATAACCTTTGGTTTGGGTCGTTAAACGATAAAAAAGTGGTCTATTTTAAATTCCGACGTTATACATCAATCTCAAAAATGGAATCATTGGGTGAAGATTTATTGTCTTTCATCAATAAAAACAAATCTAAAAAGCTAATCATTGACCTTAGAGACAATTATGGCGGCGACTTTTTTGTAGGTTTAAAGCTGGCTCAACTTCTCGTACTGGCTGACACTATAGATTGGAAATCTGGAGTTTATGTTCTTATTGATAATGTCACTTTCTCTGCTGCAATGAGTAACGCAGCTCAGTTTTCTCAATTACTGAACGCAAAATTAATTGGTGAACCTACAGGAGCCAAACCTTCAGGGTATCAAGATATGGGCCAGTTTATTCTACCCAATTCCAACTTAGAAGTGACGTATTCAAAACGACTATATCATTTCACTAGTGATATTAAGGATGCGTTATACCCTGATATTAATATTGGGGTATCAATTGATGACTATATTTCAAAAAAGGATCCTCAATTAAAATGGATATTAGATGATATAGGTATGAATTAATCGGCTTATAATCGGGTAGCCGGAGGTCTCCTCCAGCCCCCACACCACCCATCATGCGCTTTTTATTAACAGGAAGTGCAATGGGCGGTTCATCTCCCGTAATGAATATTGATCCAAATATCTCTCAATGATGCTAAACCTTGTGATGCTAGATAGTCATTGCCCAGCGGAATGTTAATTCCTTTTGTTTTAGAACTTCGACAAGGGCCCTCGCTTGCAAGCGCCTACTTTTGGTGCTGGTGATACCACAGGCTATGGCGAGTCGTTCGCTAACACCTAATTTCATTAAACTGCGTACTTTGGTACGGGCTATTCCTTAATAGAGAGCGCCATTTTCGCCAGTAGCACATCCTTATCCTACGGCGGATCTAATGATTTAAATCTAACCTCAGCTATAAAAAATCAAAGTCAAAATAGACAGTCTAATGGGCCGACGGCAGCTTTTTCCTTAAGGAATGGCAAACGACTTAGCTGTATAGAGCCTGCTATCCTTTAAATAAACAGCGGAACATTACAGTTAACAAAGGCATGAATAAATTGACCTTGCGAGGTCAAACGAAATGAATGCATTCACTTCATTCTGCGGCAACTGTATTGCTTAGTTCATAATATAGAAAAGCTGCAAAACACGATACATTAATAAAGGTAAGCCCTTATAAATAAAGAAAAATAAAGAAGACACCCATTCTAAAGTTTGTATTTCGCCAATTTTTTACTAAAGTTTAATTAGTCTAAAAAACAAACAGGGTGAAATATGGCTACTGCAAGAAAACGGCAAGTAAGTTTGGCAGATACAAAGTATTATCACTGTATTTCACGTTGCGTTCGGCGTGCATTTTTATGTGGTGAAGATCATTTTACTGGCCAATCCTACGAACACCGCAGAGGCTGGGTTGAAGATAAGCTATTAGAGTTAGCCAAGGTATTTTGTATTGATGTGTGTGCTTATGCCGTAATGAGTAACCACAGCCATTTAGTACTCTATGTTGATGATAAAAAAGCAAACAGGTTGAATGACAAAGCAATTGTTATGCGCTGGCATAAACTGTGTAAAGGCACCTTGCTAACGCAGAAATACGTACAAGGTGAGAAGCTAAGCAAATCAGAGCTCATCTTTTTTAATCAAACGGTCAAACAGTATCGCGAACGCTTATCAAACATTAGCTGGTTTATGCGGTTGCTAAATGAAGATATAGCGCGCAAAGCGAATAAGGAAGACAACTGCACAGGCCGGTTTTGGGAAGGTCGCTTTAAATCACAAGCTTTGTTAGACGAAGCAGCACTTGCAGCATGTATGGCCTATGTAGACTTAAACCCCATTAGAGCGAAAATGGCTAATACCCTAGAAGAGTCTGACCATACCAGTGTTCAAAAACGTTTAACAAGCGCGACAGAAGGTAAGCAACCTAAACAGTTATTTCGCTTTGCAGGTATGTCGCGTCAAATAATGCCTAAAGGACTGCCATTTGAGGTTAAATCATACCTTGAACTTGTTGAGTTAACAGGACGAATAATACGGGAGGATAAACGAGGGCATATTGATAATTCTTGTCTTCCTTTACTAGAAAGATTAAATATATCCCCAGAAAACTGGTTAAAACTAACCACTCAATTTACACGTGTGTTTCATGGTGCTGTAGGCAGGGCATCATCACATGAAAGTTATTGTGAAAACCTCAACCGCAAACGGCGCACAAACATGAGTAACTGTGAAAAGTTATTCGGATAGAGCGAAATCCCCATAGAAGTACTTTCACTGCATAACGCAGGTATTCTCATGTCTGTTATTTAAGTTTTACAACGAAACTCACTTATTTTGAAACATAAGCTAGTTTCACAAAGTGATATGTGCGTACATTCAGCATTTAAATTTTAATTTTGTAGTGCTATTTGAATAATTTAAAGTGGGTGTCATTGTAGTTGTCCAACGTGGTGGTGGAAAAATCGAAAAAGTTCCTATTTTCATTGCTCTTGATCGTAGTGGTGCTATATCTCACAAGGTTTTAAAACGAAATACAAAAGAAAATATTCAAGCACAATTGAAGCCTTTATTATCATCAGGCTCAGTGCTTTGTACTGATGGAAACTTATCGTATAAAGGTATTGCTAAAGAACTCGATATTGACCATAAACGTTTGATTGGGTTGGATAACCAAAGAGTGGTAGAAGGTATTTACCATATCCAAACACTTAATAATTATATGATGCGATGGAAGGCATGGTTAAGACGTTTTAATGGCATTGGTACAGACTACATTGAGAATTATTTAAGCTGGTTTAGGTTTATGGAAGATAACACTGAGTATTCAGATCAAACATGGATAAAAAGAGACATTATGATATGAATTTTCAATACCCACACTCAACTACAACATAGCCCTACAGATTCAGTGATCTAAATCTACCGTTAGTTGATAAGCGTGGCTGTTAGGTAATAGTATTTCGACTGAGTGAATACATCTGGGCCTAGAATCTGTATTACTCTTAAGCGCAGCGTCTCTGAACCTCTTTGTGAATAATTCAATTGAAGATCTTTTGCACAAAGAGAAGTGAATGAGAAGTAAATGAGGATGAACTTGAAGGCTAATATCGATATGTGAAAACACGATGCATTAAGAAGGGTAAGTCCTTATCACCTTAAATAAGCCACTCAAAGACCTGTAACCCACGCTATAAGTCCGATCAAAGCAACAGCAAATTCTCTTTTTATATTTTACGTAAAATCGAAGTAACTAATTGAATAAAAATAGGAACTCGGCTATGGTTAATGCATCAATAAAAATAAATGATAAACGGGTTATTCTACAGGCTCGTTAGGCATACAAGGAGTAAATAGATGGATCAAACCAAAAATCGAGTAATCGCCGTCATTTTAGGTATTGCGCTGGCTTATGCATCAATAGTTATTGCAGGTATTGGTGCTGCCGTAGCCATACCAGCTGACATTCTAAAACCTGTTGCACAAGTATCAGGCTTACTTGCATTCACTCTGGTCGACTTGTTCACCATTGCGGTGCCGCTGGCAGCAGCATTTTTAGTGGTAGCTTTCGCCAGTAAGCTGGTAATCAGCAAGCCAGATTTCACTTTTTATGCGTTGTTGCTCGCGCCTTTAGTACTCTTGCAGCTGTATTTTGTCGTGCAATCACAGCCTCAGATGCTCAACAACATCATTACAACGCTGCCGCGTTATCTGTTGTTAGCTGTGTGCTTTTACTTTTTAGCTCGCAGGACTAAGCAGGCAAGTGCTATATAATCGGGTAGCCGGAGGTCTCTAACCTCCAGCTCCCACACCACCCATCATGCGCTTTTTATTAACAGGAAGTGCAATGGGCGGTTCACCTCCCGTAATGAATATTGATCCAAATATCCCTCAATGACGCTAAACCTTGTGAAGTTAAGTAGTTATTGCCTAGCGCAATGTTAATTCCTTTTGTTTTTGAGCTTCGACAAGCGCCTACTTTTGGTACTGATTCGCTAACACCCAATTTCATTAAACTGCGTATTTTAGTGCGGGCTATAACTTTATAAAGAGCGCTATTGTGCCAGTAGCACATTCTTATTCTACGACGGATCCAACGATCTAAATCCACCGTCAGCTATAAAAAATCAAAGTTAATATAGACAGTCCAATGGGGATACGGCAGCTTTTTACTTAAGGAATGGCAAACGACTAGGCTGTATAGAGCCTGCTTTCCTTTAAATAAACAGCGGAATATTACAGTCAATAAAGGCATGAGCAAGTTAGCCTTACGCGGACAAAGGAAAGTGCATGCATTCACTTCATTCCTTCCAAGGCGCCAATTAAAGCAACAGCAAATCCTCTTTTTATATTTTACGTAAAATCGACGTAACAAATTGAATCTGCAGAATCAAAAAAGGAACTCGGCTATGGTTAATACATCAATAAAAATAAATTAAAAACGAGTATTTCTACAGGCTCGTTAGGTGTTTCTCAAGTTTGGAGTGAGTGTGGGATTTAAATTTTGGTTCGTTAGAGTATTAAAAGTATTTCTTGGGGTAGCAGCTTTACTCTTTATAGTTGAGTTACTTAAACAACACTCGATTCAAGAGTCATTAATTTTTGCTCTTACTTGGTCTTTTATCACAACAGCAATTTTTATTGGTTCTAGGTTATATCAATCACGTAAAGGTATAGAGTGTGCCTTATGCAAAGATATTCCAGACAAAAGTAATAAAAACATCTAACACATATGAGCCTTAACTCTATCAATAGGCACTAGTATTTTATTTGACCGTTTTTATTCAGTGACGGTCAATTCCAAATCAACTCTAATTCAATAAGCAAATTCATTTACTTCGTCTGTCGATGCGGCTGTTAAGCAAGTAGCTTACAGCAAACACATGGCGCGTTACGCAGTAATCTCTTATTGCGATCTCATCGCAGCCAGGCTTTTCCCATATCCTTTGAGCTTACTGGGGCACTACGACTAAATGGATTTAGAAGGTAGAGTGAAGCAAGATGCCTGAGCCGAGACATTCATCGGTTAACCTAAACAGGTAAATGACTTAGGCCTACAGGCATATAATCAGGTTCACCTTATTGGTAACATCTTTGTGGGTAATTCAGTGAAAGATCTCTTGCAAAAAGAGCTGTTATAAATTGAACCAAAATAGGAACTAAGTTATGGTTAAGCTATTAATAACTCCTATTGAAACGAGTAACTTTGTAGGCTCGTACTATTTAAGGATGATTCGCATTGAATACACTCAAGTTTAGCGATTTTCTTCACTCGAGACCTCCTCCTAAAGGGATTGATGTTTTATGTAAGTTGCAACATTTTGCAATCATCACTTATGCAGTAGACCCTTCAAGGTTCGATGGGATGTTTCCTGCACGTTTTAAGTTAGACACCTTACAAATCAACGGTGAAGAAAAAGCGCTTATTTCAGTCGTGCCATTTATTGATGTTGATTTTACTTCCGCAGTTTATCCATTTCCTAAATTTACTATGGGGCAAACTAATTACCGGATCTATATAATAGATAAGCAAACCAATGAACGCTGTGTTTGGTTTTTGGGAACCACGTTAGATTCATGGACGATTGCAGTACCCAGGTTACTTTGGAATTTACCTTGGTACCCAGGTAAAGTTAAGTTTGATTGTGAGTTTGATGAAACAGAACAAATATACCGTAAATATAAAATGACGACAGAAGCTGCCTGGGCTCCTGTAAGCGTCGAACTAACACAGAGCAAAGATGCAAAAATTGAATTGTTGGGATTCCCTGATACGCAAACGGGGCTTGTGTATTTAACGCATCCATTAGCTGGCTTTTATTATCGTCGTGATGGGAAGCTAGGTACTTACAGGGTGTGGCACAAGCAATTAGAAGTAGCTTCTGCAAACGTAAAGTCTGCTCGTTTTGGTTTATTATCTCGCTTAGGTTTAGTTACTGAAAAAGAACAACAACTACCACATAGTGTACTAATTGAGCCGATAAATGAATTCACTATTTATTTACCGCCCAAAGTAGTGGGATAAGAGTATATTCCCCGTTGCGGGTAGCGTTTTAAATTAATATTGAGTATCTAAATTTATGGATGAAAACAGTGAAGTCTGGCGTCAATATTACGAAAGAGCGTTATCACGGCCACACTCAAAACGTACTGAATTTGCAATTCGGCTCAATAAATCTAGTTTTAAAGCCGCAATAGATTGTGGCTGTGGTACAGGTAGTGATATCCAATACTTAGATCAACAGGGTTTTCAAGTTGTTGGTCTTGATATTAACCCTGACTCTGTCGCCATTTGTAGAGATAGATTTGCTGCTAAGCCATCGATAGAAATAGTTGAGTGTTCATTTGAGGATTTCGTTTACCCAAAATCTAGTGTAGTAATTGCCAACTCAAGTTTTTTCTTTGCTGATCCGAGTCGATTTGCAGCAACATGGAGCCGAATTAACTCTTCTATTCAAGCTGGTGGTGTGTTTGCTGGTGATTTTATGGGGTTCAAAGACACTTGGGCTGACAATTACCGTAGCCCAACAACACCTTTGTCAGAACTACAAGTAAGGGCTTTATTCTCTGATTTCGAGATTGTAAGTTTCTCCGAGCGTGATGAAACAGCGAAGACCTCGTTAGGCAGAATAAAGCATTGGCACACTTATTCTGTAGTCGCGATGAAACGTGTGTAACAACTAATCCAAGCGAGCCTTTTAACAGCTTAATGCTGTACCTCACTACTTATCATCACAACGGGTTACTTCTATTTTATAATGTTTGCCTTCCTTTAAAAAAGCAACTCACTTCTTACACTAAAAACACTTTAATTTCAGAGGTGATTGGTCACCCAATTTAATCCTGTTTCAGCTGGTTTTCATTTTTAAAAATAAAAAATGCAAAAAAATTAGCCTGATTACAATTTATTTTTAGAATTGGTTTACCAATTAAGGCTAGTAAAAAATTATTGTTTCTGGTTCTTTTTGATGATTTTTTATGAAACTAAAAATATGCATAAAGAAAGAAATAAAACTTATTTTGTTGATAAATTTGATTTTATATTTTGTTAACAGGTGTAACAAAAATAAGAATCAACCTTATTTATTGGTTTTATAGGTGTTGCAAATAATTAACAGTGAATATGCATTTCGTTCACTAGCTGATTGACCGCTGGTATTAAATTGGTAACTTTCATCATGTCGTATTTAATTTTTTTACGTGATTTTTTGGTTACCAATTACTACACACAATTAAATCTTACTGTGGATTTCCTAGGTTAATGATAAGAGTTTAACCAGATTGTTAGGGTTTCTTTATGTATTTATTAGGAGAAATAAAGATAATGTTTATGAAACAAAACCTACTTATGTTATCGGTATTGGCTGCATGTTCAACTGTTGCGCAAGCGGCAACTATTAATAACTCAGGATTTGAGAATGGTTGGAGTGATTGGCAGGAAGTGGATCCTGCTGCAATATCTGGAGATGCCTATCAAGGGTCTCAATCGTTAAAAATTCAAGGAAGTCCAGGGCGCGTACATCAAGTCGTTGATGTACAGAGAAATACTGAATATACCCTAAGTGCTTATGTTTTAGGTAAAGGTCAAATTGGTATTAATGATCTTAATGGGTTATTTAAAAATAAAAAGTTTGATGTTTCATCTTGGACTAAAGTTTCAAGAACATTTACTTCAGCAAATACTGACTCTCTGCAAGTATTTGCAAAGCATGATAATAACTCGAGTGATGTTCGTTTCGACAACTTTTCACTGGTGGAGTCGAATGGCGGCGGAGGTTCTGCTGGTGGAGGTGATGATGGAGATAGTGGCGACGGTACAACGATCCCTAGCAGCATTACAAGTGGTAGCATCTTTGACCTTGAAGGGAATGATCCAAATCCACTAGTTAATGACAGTACGCTTGTATTTGTACCGCTTGAAGCTCAGCATATTACGCCAAATGGTAACGGTTGGCGCCATGAGTATAAAGTTAAATCAAGTTTGCGTGTTGCAATGACTGATACTTATGAAGTGTTTGAAGCGAGCGTTAAAGTAGACATGTCCGATGGTGGTAAAACGATTATTGCTCAGCATCACGCGAGTGATACAGGCACAATAATGAAGGTCTATGTGTCTGACTCAGCAGAGTCTGGATTTGATGACAGCGTTGCGGGTAATGGTGTTTTTGATGTGTATGTTCGTTTGCGTAACACCAGCGGTAACGAAGAAAAATATGCGTTAGGTACGATCACCAGCGGTGGGTCGTTTGATTTGAGAGTCGTGAATAATTATGGTGACGTTGATGTGTCTGCTTTAGGGTCTAGTTTTGGCATCCCTGTTGAAGATGACTCAGCCTCTTACTTCAAGTTTGGTAATTATTTACAATCACAAGATACATCGACATTAGATGATTGTGGTGAATCAGGTAATTCAAATTCATTTAAAGAGTGCTTTGAAGATTTAGGGATCACTGCTTCTAAAGTAACAATGACGAATGTTACCTACACTCGAGTAACAAACTAACTTTGTTGATAAATACCACGCGATTATAAAATCGCGTGGTATTTATTATGGCTTATGAGTTAATACGTCCATTTAATTGTAAAGTCGATATTTTGAGGCTCACCGTAGTTGGCAAAATCAATATTAGCCCAATATTTTTCGTCAGTTATATTGGTTGCACTTAGTGTTGCATTCCATGCGTTATTAAAGCGCCAGTTAGCGTATAAGTTAACCAGCATGTAAGCACCTTGTTGGTAAGTTACTCCTTCACTTTCGAGTGGGTGATTCACGCCATACCCAGTGATTTCACTTTGCCAATTAATGCCACCACCTATATTTAATTTCTCTAACGATCCTGTGAATTGATAATGCGTGGAAAGCTGAACAGAGTGCTCTGGCAAGTTGGTCCAAATGCGGTCGTTTTCATTACGAGTGGTGTCAACATAGGTATATCCAGCATTTATCTGCCATTCATTGCTAATGCGACCACTTAAACTAATTTCAACCCCTTTACTCTCTGTGCCATCAACACCTTTATAAGCAGAGCTTCCGTCTGGTAATGAGTAATCTGGTTGAGTTAGATCTCGAACACCGTAATTGTCTTGTTTGGTATTAAATATGGCGAAGGTTGCCATAAGTTGACCATTATAAAATTCACTTTTAATACCTGCTTCTAAGTTGCTACCGAGTACGGGTGCAAGCAAGTTATTATTTTTATCCTTGTAATTTTGTGGTGTAAAAATATCTGTGTAGCTTGTATAAAGGCTTGTTGCTGGTGTCAGATCATAAACAACACCTACGTAGGGGGTAATTTCGTTACTTACTTTATAGTCACCAGTCGTATTGGTATAAGCTGAGTCAGTATCATAATTGTCGGTGCCTGTTTCCCAGGAGGTAACCCGTGCGCCCCCGACGAATGATAAGGTCTCGGTTACCCGAAAGCGCGTTGCTGCATAAAAGCCATACTGATCTGTTTGACTTGTTCGGTACGCCCCAGTGCTAGTATAGCTGGGTTTAGGGGCTTCACCATCATAATCCCATGCATTTGGTACATTGTAAGACCAGTCAGATAGCGAGGAGTAGCCTAAGCTTGTTGATTCATGTTGGCTAATATTAAGACCGAACATAAGTTCATGTTCGCGCTCAAATAGGCTGTAACTGCCCGTCAGGTATAAATCTAGACTGTCACGCGTGTCCTCAGTGGAACCTACTGCACCTCGCAAGAATACCCCTTCGCCAGTGTCTCGATCAGGAAGACCAGAAGCATAAACACGTAAACTTTCAACCTCACCCTCGGTGTGGTTTAGTGCTGCTCGTAGTTGCCAATAGTCGTTGAAATGGTGGTTTATATCAGCAAATACAGTCGATGATTCTCGTTGCCATTTAGCCCACTTTGGCGCATAGCTGGTAGTAACGGGTAAGTTTGCTTCGTTACCATCACTGGCAAAAATGGGAATGGTACCCCATGTACTGCCCTCGGGGTTATTATCTTGGTTTTGATAACCCAGAGATACTGTTGTGTTTTGGCTAATGTCGGCTTCAATAATGCCCATCATGGCTAATTTGTCTTCTTGATAACGCTCAAGATAACTATCAGAATCTTGATATGCAACGACGAGCCGGCTTCTAACGCTGCCATCTTCGGTTAGTGGTAAAGAAATATCTGCGACACCACGGCGTCGATCCCATGAGCCAATGCCTGCGGATATAGAGGCGTCGAACTCTTGTTTTGGGCGTTTTCGTATCATATTAACCGTAGCCGAAGGTGAACCAACGCCACTTAATAAGCCATTGGCACCACGGATCACTTCGACTTGTTGATAGAGTGAGGTGTCGTATTCTTGATTAGTTGAGCCACTATAAGTTGGAATACCATCTACTTGGAAGTCGGTAATTTGAAATCCACGAGCAAAGTAGAGCGGGCGCTGACTATCATATTTTGTGACATTGACACCTGGCACATTCAGCATTATGTCGTTCATGTCAGTAATGCCGCTTAAATCCATCAGTTCGCGCGAAATACTCGTAACAGACTGTGGTAGCTCTTTGGCTGACAGTGGTATTCTAGTAGGATTTTGACTTGAAAAAGGTGAGCTTTTTACCTCTATAATTTCTATATCTTGGTTGTCTTTGCTTATATCTTTAGCTTCTTGCGCCCAAAGTGCTTGCCCATAAAGAGCAGCAGTGACAGCTAAGGCTATAGAATATCGATTTTTTTTAAAACAGGGAGCTGATGTCGTTGATGTGTTTTGCAAGCTGTGTTTTTTGTTAAAGCTCATCTGTCTATTTTCCCTTAAAAGGCTACATTAATGATAACTATTTGCATTATTATGGTTTGTGGTCTATGAGTCAATCGAAGATTCCGCAAAAAGGGTAAGAAAGATAAATAAACAGCTATGACATTGATGACTATAATGAAATAGTTAAGGGTAAACTTAGGTAGCAGTAAGTGTTCGTTAATAGAAGGTGTAGTAGTTTAGAGTACCTAAATATTTGCGAATATAGGAGTACAGATGGGATTTTGCAGATGTATGTTTGCGATATTTAGCACACTAATATTATTGAGCGGCTGTGATAAATTTTACGATAAAGTTGAGGTGTCTGCTGAGCAGCAGGCTTATTTACTCCCTGATCGCCATACACAAAATGCTCAGTTACAGCAGCAATCGGCTAATGGATTATCTCATGAGCAACTTTATCAACGTGCTTTGAGTTTATGGTCTATTGACTATCGCGAGTTAAGTATTCCTACTTCACTTGGTCAAGCTCGAGTTGTTGTCGCGGGGCCTATAGATGCTGAACCAGTTGTATTATTACATGGTATGCAGGCAAACTCGGCCATGTGGTATCCCAATATAACAGCATTGGCAGAGCATTATCGGGTGTATGCCATTGATGATTTACTTGGCTCCGGTGGTTCGCTTGCCAATACTGATATTACGGACATGACGCAGGTAGTGAGCTGGTATCAAGAATTGTTTAACCTTATGGGGTTAGATTCAATCCATTTAGTTGGTGCTTCTCGCGGTGGATGGCAGGCAACAGCGATTGCTATAGCTGAGTCAAATAGAGAATCTTCACGTATAGCTAGCTTGGTATTACTTAGCCCAGCGCAAACCTTTGGTTGGATTGAATTTAGCGGTGATCTACTGTCGAGCATTCTGTTTACGCTAAATCCTGAGCGGGATACAGTGCGAGAGAGCTTACAAAGTTTGTCGAGCAATGCACATAAGATTAACGCTGTCTATCTTGATCAATACGTAGCGGCACTGGATAACGACCCAATACCCGATTTAATTACTGAGATGCGACCGTTTTCAGATCAACAGTTACAGCAAATAACCTTACCAACATTAGTTATGATTGGTGATAATGACATAATGAACAATCAAGGTAGCCTTGATCGGGCAAGAAAAATGTTGAAATCAGTTCAGGCTGAGCAAGTTCAAAGTGCGGGACACTTTTTAACCGTTGATCGAGCAGAATATGTAAATCGTGCGGTATTAGAATTTTTATCACAGTAATATTTTTGCCCTATACTTGTTTTAATTAGCTGAGCAAGGCCATTGTTCAGTGTGTCTGGGTTCTATGCAATCAGTGCCGCCTCCTATCAAGTTGCGAGATTTAACCTATGAAAAATTATAATTATGATGAGTTTACAAGTAAAAACTATGATTTAGATAATTTTTACGGGCCAGATATTGGTGAAAAAGCCATGGATTTTACATTAACGAACACGGATGGACAAACCGTCCACTTACTTGATTTTTCTAACGAGTTTTTGGTGCTTGAGCTTGGCAGTATTACATGCCCGTTATTTCAAGGGCGACGAGAGGGGATGGCAAATTTAGTTAGTTTATTTCCCACGGTTAATTTTTCAGTTTTGTACGTAAGAGAAGCGCACCCTGGAAGTAATATACCTTCACATAAATCGGCAGCAGAGAAATTTAGCTGTGCGATAGCACTAAAAAATGATCAAGAAACAAGATCTATCCTTATTGATGACATTAAAGGAACTGCGCATGATGCTTATGGTGGTTACCCGAATGCCGTATTCATTATTAATCGTAATGGTTGTATTGTGTATAGAAGTGATTGGAATAATGTGTCGGCTACAAAAAAAAGCACTTAATCGACTTTTAAGTGGTAAGCCCGCTAATTCGAAGAGTTACTTTTTGCCAGTGAAACCTACAATAGCCTTAAAAACGTTGAAGCGAAGTGGTCAAGGTGCGATCAAAGATTTTTTGCTGGGGCTACCAACCTTGATATGGAAAAATGTAATTAAAAGAAATGTATTACTTTTCTTTAATTTAACAAAAACTGTTTCGCCAGATAAAAGGTGTTGAACTGTACCGCGAGACGCAAGGTCATGCCTCACGGTACAGTTTGGTTTTTATGCGCCTTGCGCACAAATCTGTTTTGGGTTGCTTTTTAACGAAAGCTCTTTACGTATAATATTTGCCCCTTCTCTGAGTGCATTTAGCTTACCTCTCGCTACAGAGCGAGGCAGGGGAGCCATGCCACAGTTTGTACATGGGTAGAGTTTATCTGCATCAACAAATTGCAATGCCTTTCTTAGGGTGTTTGCAACTTCTTCAGCAGTTTCGATGGTATTGGTTGCAACGTCAATTGCGCCCACCATTACTTTTTTACCACGTATTAATTCAAGTAACTCCATAGGAACATGAGAGTTATGACATTCTAATGAGATGATGTCGATATTGGACTTTTGCAGCTTAGGAAAGGCTTCCTCGTACTGTCGCCACTCGGTGCCCAACGTTTTCTTCCAGTCAGTGTTCGCTTTAATGCCATAGCCGTAACAAATATGCACAGCTGTTTCACATTTAAGGCCTTCAATTGCTCTTTCTAAAGTGGCAATGCCCCAATCGTTTACTTCATCAAAAAAAACATTGAATGCGGGCTCATCAAATTGAATAATATCAACGCCCGCGGCTTCCAGCTCTTTCGCTTCTTGATTGAGTATTTTGGCAAACTCCCATGCCAGCTGTTCGCGACTCTTATAATGATCATCATAGAGGGTGTCTATCATGGTCATTGGCCCAGGCAATGCCCATTTAATTGGTTTGTCTGTTTGCTGGCGTAAGAACTTAGCATCCTCAACAAACACTGGTTTTTGTCGTGAAACCGGGCCTATAACACTTGGCACACTGGCATCGTAACGATCACGAATTTTAACTGTTTTTCGCTTTTCAAAGTCAACACCATTAAGGTGCTCAATAAATGTGGTAACGAAATGCTGACGTGTTTGTTCGCCATCACTGACAATATCAATACCCGCTTGATTTTGCTCTTGTAATGACACTCGCAGTGCATCCTGTTTACCTTCAATGAGTTGTTCGTCTTGCAGTTTCCAAGGAGACCAAAGTTTTTCAGGCTCTGCAAGCCAGACAGGTTTAGGTAAACTGCCAGCAGTTGAAGTGGGTAAGAGTATTTTGCTGTTAACTGTGTTCATAATAAAATTGAGCCATCTATTTAGTTAATTTTTAAATTTTGCCGTTCTTAGTGCTGCACCTAGGCGTAATTTTGAGACCATTGCTCAAGCACATTCTGATATGGCTTTATAAAGTGTTGCTCAGCAAACTTACCTTGCTCACTCGCTAACTGGCTGCGCTCTTCTCGGTCATAAACAATTTGTGTTAATGAGTGATCAAGGTTTTTTAAATTAGGTTGATAGCATTTTCCAGCAACCGCATTGGCGTTATAGATCTCAGGTCGATAGATTTTTTGAAAGGTTTCCATCGTACTGATTGTGCCTATTAGCTCTAGGTGCGTGTAGTCATTGAGTAAATCACCAAAAAAGTAAAATGCTAAAGGCGCAACACTGTTTGGCGGCATAAAGTAGCGTACCTGTAGCCCCATTTTTTTGAAGTACTGCTCAGTTAACGAGGATTCATTTGGGTGATATTCAACGCCTAAAACAGGGTGCTGATTTTCACTGCGATGATAGGTTTTATTATCAGATACACTAAGGCATATCACAGGTGGCTTTTTAAAGTGCTGTTTATAGGTTTCTGAGTTAACAAAGTATTGAAATAGCTTTCCGTGTAGCTCACCAAAATTATCAGGAATACTGAATGTTGTTTTTCCTTTGTTATGAGCTGGCAGCAATACGCTAAAATCATAATCACGTACATATGAAGAAAAGTTATTGCCTACAATGCCCTCAATACGTTTATTGGTTTTATGATCCACGATATTCGTTTTTAAAACCTCGATTGATGGAAAGCTCTCCGCACTCCCTTGAACATCCATATCGACAGATACAATTTCAAGTTCAACTGTATAGCGGTCGCCTTGGGGGTTATCCCAATGAGCAAGAGCGTTAAAGCTGTTGTCGATCATCTTTAACGCGTTACGAAGGTTCTGCTGACGGTAACTACCTCTTGCTAAATTAGCAAAGTTGGTGGTGATACGTGTGCTGTTAGATGGGTGGTAGTTTTCATCAAGGCAAACACTCTTAACTGTAAATGTGAAATTTGTATTCATTGCTGCGGTATCCAATCTGGTTTAAAACTTGGGTTATTTATACGTGCATCGGTACATGAATAAAAACGGTTTAATTTCACATAAAACATGAATCATTTTCATGCTATTTTTTTATAAACACTCCTTTATTGAGTGATTGCGCGTTTTACTCAAAATTTTTAGCTAAACACTATGCTGGAAATCCAGGTGTCTAGACTTCCATTTTTAGATGTGTGTTTTTTTCATGTGAAACATGAGGATTATTCAGCAGTTATCATCAATTTAAGCCTGAATGGGCATCATTTATATTGATATACTCGCGCTGGGTGGAGTTAGTTGCGCCTATGATAAGAGCATTGTAACTATTAAAATAAGAGATAAGTTGAATGAGTGAAATGATATTATTGGTAATATACTGCGCAATACTTGGGTGCGGTGTGGGTTTTTTAGCTGGGTTACTAGGTATTGGTGGAGGGCTTGTTATTGTACCAATACTGAGCAGTATACTGCTTCATTTTGAGATTTTACCAGCTGAACAAGTAGTAATAGGCGCAATTGCCACATCGTTAGCATCAATATTGTTTACATCAACGTCATCAGCAATTGCCCATCATAAAAATGGTAACGTGCCTTGGGATTTAGCGCCTTGGGTAATGACTGGTGTAGCCTTAGGTGCACTGATCAGCGGCTTTATTGCTGCACTTTTACCGGAATCAGTTGTACGTTTGGTGTTTGCAGTGAGTGTGGTGCTTATCGCAATCAAGATGTTTTTTAGTAAAAGTACCTCAACGAATGAGCGCGATATTCCTAATAAAGGTGTGCTTACTATTTTTACAACACTCACAGGTGGACTGTCTGCCATGATAGGCATTGGTGGCGGTGCATTATTGGTGCCTTTGTTAACGTTCTTCTCAGTTGATATGAAAAAAGCTATTGGTTGCGCATCTGCTTGCGGCATTGTAATCGCATTATTTGGCTCTTTAGGGTATGTCAGCTCGGGGAGTGCTTATTTTTCGCTAAAAGATGGTTTTGCAGGATTTGTATATTTACCGGCGCTTTTTGGTATTGTTTGTACCTCTTGGTTTATGGCGCCTGTTGGTGCAAAAGCCACTCACTACTTACCAGTTACGACGATTAAAAAAATCTTCGCCGGTTTATTGGTTGTGACTGCCATAAAAATGATTATGGGTTAACTGTTTTTTTAACCATCTAAGTTAGATGATCTAGCGCTTTTGGCAAGGTTGGGTAAGTAAAGACAAACCCGTTGTCTGCTAACTTTTGTGGTAAAACAAATTGACCATAAATAAGTAAATCAGCCATTTCACCCATCAAAATATTAAGCACCCACGCTGGCATAGGTAATATAGCAGGGCGGTGAAGTGCTTTGGCGAGTATTTTACTAAAATTATAATTGCTCACAGGTGATGGGGCTGTGGCGTTTATTGCCCCACTTAGGCGGGGTGTTTCAAGCGTAAATTCTAACAACGAAACCATGTCATCAATGTGGATCCATGACATACCTTGCTCACCATTTGCTATAGGGCCGCCTAAGCCTAGTTTAAATGGCGGCAGCATTTTAGCCAAAGCACCGCCATGGCTTGCTAGGACTATACCTGTGCGGATCACGCATACTCTGGTGTGCTGTGATTGCGCGCTAAGTGCTGCTTGTTCCCAATCATCACATAGAGTGTGGCTAAATTCTGGATGGATTTTTTTCATATTGTTCGTCGATAAATTGAGAGCCTTGACGACCGTAATAGCCAATGGCACTGCCTGATATAAAAGTGTGTGGGGGAGTGTCACATTGCATTATTGCATCACTAATTTGTTGAGTTAAGCCGATGCGGCTATCTCTGATTTTTTGCTTTTGTTGTGAGCTCCAGCGTTTATTAACAATAGGTTCGCCAGCAAGATTAATTACGCAATCAATGGTGTTAAAGTTAATATTACTTACATCATTTACATAGCATAGTTCGTTACCAAGTTTTTGTTCCGCTGATTGTGTGTCTCTAGTTAAGACGCTCAATGTGTGAACGTGTTTTAATTTTTTACACAAAGCACTCCCAACCAAGCCTGTTGCACCAGTGATGAATATGTTCATTTACCTATCTCAGCAATTATTCAATTAAATTGTTATACGAAGTAAAGCTGCTTTTGATCACTTTGCAAACATTTCATTTTATTAACTTTTCACATACACTGACTGCAGTTTTTATTTTCAAGGATTGTGGTTTGGCGGGACTAACTGGAGTAAACAAAAGTTTAGTTATCTTTGCGGCGTTGGTTGTAGGGCTTGCAGGTATTAAAGCGGCAAGTGTCATCGTTATTCCGTTTGTATTAGCGGCATTTTTGGCGATCATCTGTAACCCTTTGTTAGGATTTTTTGCACGTTATAATATCCCTAAAGGCATTGCTATTATGTTAGTAATGCTGATGGTAATTGGTGTTGGCGTTAGTTTAGGTGGGCTTGTAGGACAGTCTCTGACAGATTTTTCAAAAGATTTACCAGAATACAAAGCTAAGTTACAAGAAGAATTTATTTGGCTGGTAGATGTAGCTGGGCGTTACAATATATTAATTAATAAAGAGCAGTTAGTCTCGATGTTTGACCCTGGGAAAATGATAGATGTAGCTACAAATATGCTCACAGGACTCGGCGGCGTGATGGCTAATTTGTTCTTAATCATTTTAACTGTCGTGTTTATGTTATTTGAAGGGCCTATGTTTAGTAAAAAAATACACATGGCATTAGATGACCCGGATATGAAAATGAAACAAATCGATCGGTTTTTAAATTCGATTAATTCATATTTAGCTATCAAAACGCTAGTGAGCTTGGGGACCGGTGTATTAGCTGCATTAATATTGTGGGTACTAAACGTTGACTACTTTGTATTGTGGGGAGTGGTTGCCTTTATGTTTAACTATATTCCCAATATTGGTTCGATTATCGCGGCAATACCAGCTGTTTTACTTGCGTTAATTACACAAGGCCCTTTAATTGCGGGGATTGTCGCCGCCAGTTACCTAACTATCAACACGGTAATGGGTAATATTGTCGAGCCAAGGTTTATGGGCAAGGGGCTGGGGCTTTCAACGCTCGTGGTCTTTTTATCTTTAATCTTCTGGGGGTGGTTATTAGGCACTGTGGGTATGCTGTTATCAGTCCCTTTAACTATGATAGTAAAAATTGCACTGGAGACAAGCGACGAAGGGCGTTGGCTAGCAACCTTACTTGGTAATGGTGAAGAGATAGAAAAAGAACGAAGCTAATTATGCTTGAGTTAAATTAAATAGCCACGCTCTGATTCGTGGCTTTTTATTGCTTGATTAAAATAGTTAATTAAAACAACTTAAGTGGCTGCTTTAATACCTCAATATGCTGCTCTAAAATAGCTATTTCACAGCGTTTATAAACAATAGCAGCTTGCGTCGCGTTGGGCATTTTGTGCAGGTAACGCCAACGACAGCTGTCTTCTAAAAAGCGGTTTTGGCTTTTAATACTGCGCTTAAAGATTGGCATTAACTGGGTGTTCCCCGTATCGTCCTGGATTTTACCTAAATCCAATGTCAGTTTATTGATCCAAGTTTGCTGACTGCGCTCTAAAGAGGCGATTTCTTTATCCAAACATTGAATGTATTTTTTAGATTCATCTGTTGTTGGTTGTTCCGCTAAGGTGCATTCATTTGCATATGATACAGTGCTAAACATCACACACAGTATGCTTATATACAGATTTAAGCGGTTATTTTTTGCCATTATAATTAAACTCTAAAGTAAATTGTGCGCCATTAAGTTGCTCTGAATCGGCAATTGTTAATGTACCGTGGTATGACTTCACAAGATCTGAAACGATAGCCATTCCAACTCCATGTCCGCTTTCGTATGTATCTAAGCGCGTTCCTCGGGTAAGTAGTGATTCACGTTTATCTAGGGGGACACCTGGACCATCATCACTTATCACAATGCGAAGCGACTTGCTTTGTATAACTTGTATATCGACCTGAGAGCGACAAGCTTTACAGGCGTTATCGATTAAGTTACCAAGTAACTCAAGTAAATCTGTTTTGTCCCCTAAAAAGTAATCTTTATCAGAGGCAGCACAATGAAATATAATATCTTTGTCGCGGTAAACTTTACTCATTGCATTCAAAATGGAATCAAGTACAGGCTTAATAGCAGTTTGTTTTTTCCATGTGTCTGATGCGCCAGTTGCTGCACGTTTTAATTGGTGCTCGATCATTACATTAATGCGATCTAACTGCTCTTGAGCATCAGCATCATTAGCCATTGGGCTTGATTTTAAGACAGCTAATGGAGTCTTTAACGCATGAGCTAAGTCACTTAAGGATGCTCTATAGCGCTCTTTTTGCCGTTGTTGTGATTCTAGCAGTAGATTTAGGTCAGATTTGATCGTTTGTAATTCAACAGGGTAAAGGCCCTTTATTTGTTGAATATCGCCTGATTCAATGGCTTTGATTTCTTTATCTAATCGTTGTAGAGGACGTGCACTCCACACAAAACCAACGGCCATTAAGGCTGCTATGGCAACACCCATTACATACATCCAATTCACCAGGGTTTGCTTAAAGCCATCCATTAAACGCAGTAATGCGTCGTTGCGCTTAAGCAAAATAAACCGGGCTTGTTCAGATTGGTCAATGTTATTGAGAATAACAGTAAGGCTTAATTGCCAGTAGATAGTGCCTTTGTATTGCACTCGTCTAAAGTCTGCGGCTCCAGCTTTTGTTTCGACATAGTCAGGAACAAAGTTCACATTAACTGCCGATTCTGAGTGCCATACAGGCTGATCATCACGATAGATCATCGCGTAGGTATCGGAGTTTAATCTATTGAGCTCTGGCGCCAAAATTGTGCTCGGCATAATTATACCGCGCTCAGTAAAGTCGACTTCTGATATCAGGGAATATAAATGTGCTTCGAGAGTTTTTTCTGTCGCTTCTACAAGTGATGCGTAATAGGCTTTGCCAATGGAGAAAAACAAAATAGGTAAAGCAACTAATAAAACAAAGACAAGAATAAATCCTTGCCTTATTTTTAACGGTATTTGCGATACTACCACTGACTTTTAAGCCTATACCCACGTCCGCGTAATGTTTCAACTGGGTTTAAGGTACCTTCAGGGTCAAGCTTTTACGTAAACGCAGCACAAATACTTCAATTACATTTGAGTCTAAGTCAAAGTCTTGGTCGTAAATATGCTCAGTTAACTCTGATTTAGAAATTACCTTTTGTGGATTTACCATTAAGTATTCAAGTACTTTGTACTCGTAGGCCGTTAAGCTTAGCTCTTTATCGTCAACCCAAACTTGCTGTGAGCGAGTATGAATTTTGATTGGACCTGCGGTCATTTCAGGATTCGCTTTACCTGCACTACGACGAATTAGTGCATTACAACGGGCAATCAATTCTTCAACATGAAATGGTTTAGTAAGGTAATCGTCAGCACCAGCATCAAGTCCTTCGACTTTGTCTTGCCAGCGGTCACGTGCTGTAAGGATTAGGATAGGGATCGTCACGCCTTGTGCGCGAGCTTTATTGATTAACTCGATACCGTCGATTTTAGGCAGGCCTAAATCGACAACGGCCATATCAAGTGGGTATTCTGTAATGTGGAATAAACCAGCCTCACCGTCGTGACAAAGATCAACACTGTAGCGTTCTTTTTCTAAAGCATTACGCAGGTTATCTGCTAAGTGTAAATCGTCTTCAATTACTAAAATTCGCATTTCTTAATCCTTTTTCACTTTGCCGGTTTTTTTGTTAACGTGAACGTCGACTACATGGCCGTCATTTTTCAATATTCTAACGGTATAAATATCGTTTTGGTCAGTAATTTTTAGTGTTTTACCATCTTCGTTTTTTTTTAGCAAGCTCAACAGCTTGCTTTTTACTTATTGCTGCTTTTTTAACGTGGGGTTCTGCAACGCTATTATTCGAATAAACGCTACACAATAAAGCAAACGCCACAAGATTGAGGGCAAATACAGTACGCATGATGGGGAAACTCCTAAACCAGACCTTATTAGTTTAATGAACCAAGCAACTAAAACTCAAGTAAAAACCGTAAAATAGTGTGATTCATTTTAACTAGTCTAGTTAACAACCAGTGAACAAACCCTGAACTTATTATTGAACTTTTTGGCTTTTATTTGCCAAACACTTTTTTAAATGGTTTCACTACGGAGTTATCGTAAACACCACCACTTACGTAAGGATCAGCGGCAGCCCATTCACGTGCCTCTTCTAACGAGCCAAACTGTGCTACCACTAACGAACCAGTAAAACCGGCTTCAGCAGGGTTTTCACTATCAATTGCAGGTAAAGGGCCAGCTGTTAACAACCGGCCTTGGTTGTCGAGTTCTTCTAATCGAGCTAGGTGAGCAGGGCGTGCTGCTTTTCTAAATTCTAAACTGTTCTCTATATCTGTGGAGTAAATCATATACAACATAATGTGTGCTCTGTGTTTTACTAGTTGGAATAATTCCCATATTAGCACAGAGAATTTAGTCGGCGAAGATTTTAGCTTTACAGTGTGTAACTATTTTTAAACTGAATCTGCTTGAAAAGCCCAGTACAACACTGGTAGAGTCGCTGGGATAGTACAAAATAATAATAAGGTCTTTAAATGAGCGATAATCGTGAGCACTTTAGCTCCCGCCTCGGATTTATATTGGCAGCTGCAGGTTCTGCAGTGGGTATTGGCAATCTAGTTGGTTTTCCTGTTTCTGCAACAAAAAATGGCGGTGGAGCATTTTTGCTTGTTTATGCACTGTTTGTCATTTTTATCTGCCTACCAGTGATGATGGCTGAAATGGCAATGGGCCGCCAAGCGCAAAAAGATCCACTCAATGCCTATAAGCTGCTTTCCGGCAATGATAAAAAAGTGGACGTTTGCTGGCTTTTTAGCTGTATTAACGCCTTTTATGATTGCGGTGTTTTATATGGTTATCACCGTATGGATTTTTGGTTATTTAAGCCAGGTCGCGATGGGTAATCTCGATCAACTAGCCGATCCAAAAAGCTTTGGTGCATTTATTAATAGCAGTAGCGTTTTTTGGGTACATGGCTGTTGTTGCGATAATTGTAAACTTAATACTTATGGGTGGTGTTAAGCAAGGTATTGAAAAAGCAGCTAAATTTTTAATGCCAGCCTTATTTGTCTTACTGATTGCCTTGGTTGTTTACGTATTGACGCTTGATAATGCGATGGCGGGTGTTAAATATTATATCATTCCTGACATTTCAAAAATGAATGCAAGTGTTTTGAATGGCGCATTGGCTCAAGCGTTCTTTTCATTGTCGTTGGGTATGGGTATCTTGATGACCTATGCGTCTTATATCTCGAAAAAAGACGACATTGTCGGTAGTGCAAAAATGGTTGCTATCACAGATTCATTGGTAGCGTTTATTGCCGGGTTAATGGTGTTACCAGCTATCTTTAGCTTTAACCCAAATACGGATCCAGCTAAGTTGTCTGACTCATCGGTATCCATGATTTTTGAATTTTTACCTAAAATCTTACTTGCACTACAAACTGATATTGGTTATCTGGGTGCATCAGTCGTGGCGTTTATATTCTTTTTACTGGTGTTTTTTGCTGCTATCACCTCTTTGGTGTCAATTGTTGAAGTACCGACAGCAACATTGAGTGAGCGCAAAGGCATAAGCCGAAAAATGGCATTACTTATTTTATCTGTCACTATTGGTTTACTAACCGTACTTTGTACTATGTCATTTGGAATGGTTGAAGGACTGACCTCATTTGTTAATTACGGCGGTGGTTCAAAAAGCATGTTTGATATTGTGTATGATGTGTTTTACGACACAATTTTACCGCTCAATGGTTTAATGGTGTGCTTGTTTGTGATGTATCGCTGGAAAAAAGTGCGTTTAACTGAAGAACTCAAGCCAAGGCTGCCCAGGCTATGCAGGTAGTTTTACAGAGAAATACGTTAACTTTTCACTGTCTACTTTCATTCCGGTCATTCTAGTACTTATATTTATTAATACCGTTGCAACTAAGTTTTTTGCAGTGAGTATTTTTGGTTTTTAGTATTAAATAACTTTCCATAATTAAGCCGTGCTTTTTATAGCGCGGCTTTTTTATTAGTGTTACAGCGCTCCTGCATCTAAATATTGGCCAATACCAAGGGTAAACATCCATAGCCCCCATAAACTATGTTCAATCACACAGACAAAGGTTGAGCGGCTTTGGGCGTAGGTATAAGAGAATAACAACCCACCTAAAAAAGCTAACAGCACAGCAACCCAATTAGCATACACAATATGGGCTAATGCAAATACAGATGCGCTTATTACAATACGTATTGTTTTATTGGGCATAATACGTTTATAGCGGTGAAAAAAATATGTCCGAAATATCAATTCTTGCGGTAATACCGAAAGGAGTGGGTAAAGTATAAGCAATAAGAGCCAGTCATTAAACGATGTCCGGGGCATTATAAACCAATTGCCTTGATTCATAATTGAGTAAAACACCCCTGAAAATAATGCGCCGATAAAAAAGAAACTAAATAGCCTACGCTTAACAGCTGAAAACTGCCCCAAGCTGGTTAATCGAAAACGTTTAAAGTGAGGATCGCCTAGCAATAACATACCACACACACTCATTAAAATGATGAGTGCAGGAATGAGCCAATTTGCTAAATGAGCTCTAAGGCTAAACCCAAGCATAGGTAAAGCTATAAATATTAAGGTAAATTCAAACCAACGGTATTGAGAGGCGTTCAAGGTCGTCTCGGCTTTGAGTTTGCAAATTAGGCTAACAAGCTAAGACGACAGATTTATGACATTGACAGCGCTTTTTGCTTATTTACTAGGCTTAACGTCATCATCGGGGAAGTATTTGTAAAGTGCTAAAATACTGGCAAAGATACTAACAAAGGTGATTGCCATTAAACCAAACACTTTAAAATTGACCCAAAAATCAAGGGGGAAGTTATAAGCAATGTATAAATTAAGCGCTGCTACACTTGTGGTAATGATTATCCAAACTAGATTAAGCTTTTCCCAAGTAGCCTTTGGTACAGCAATCGGTTGCTGCGTATCAAAGGCATTGCTTAACACCGACTCTAATGCTTTTTGGACTAAGTTTTTAGCGAAAAAGTACCGGCTAACGATTAATGTAATTGCTAACCCTGTGTAAATAATTGTCGCTTTTAGTTTTACGAATTGTTCGTCATGAAATACCAATGTAAGCGTACCAAGTATTACCGCTACAGCTAAAAATAACCACTGTCGGGTAGGGACTTTGCCTACTTTTAAATAGCTGTATGCAACTTGGATAAATGTAGTAGCCATTAATAGAGCGGTTGCCCAGTAGATATCAGCTAACTTAAAAATCGCAAAAAATAACAGCAAGGGGATAAATTCAATAATTGCGTGCATACAGCCCTTAGCATAGTAAATAAAATTCGGGTTGACGTTTTACCAATTTATTTAACCAGATACAAGGTTGACTTACGAGTGGCTAAGCCTTAGCCTGCGTGCTTTTGATTTTTAGACCAATTTGAACCGTACCGTGTGGCCTCGGGGATTTAGGAGCATTTTATGAATAAAGCAGAACTTATTAGCGCAATGTCTGAGCATAGCAAACTAACTAAAAAAGATTCAAAAGCAGCCTTAGCTAGCATGTTAGCAGCAATTACCACCTCACTTTCACAGGGTGATCAAGTACAAGTAAATGGATTTGGCACTTTTGCGTTAAGTTATTATCCTGCGCGCTCAGGGCGTAACCCGCAAACAGGTGAAACTATCGAAATTGAAGGTGCCAACAAACCGGTTTTTAAAGCCGCCAAAGCACTTAAAGACGCACTATAATGTAGATTATTCTCACCCTGTTACGCAATTACAGGGTGTTGCTCCTACCTTTTAAATACCTTTAATAATTTCAATAGGTTACAGTTTGGCATGGTGTCTGCTTTTAATGTGTTAAACCCACATAAATAAGGAGATAATATGTCTACAGGTACACAACTTAGCGGTAAAACCATCGCTATATTAGCAACCGATGGCTTTGAGCAAAGTGAGCTATTTTCACCGCGTAGCGCATTATTAGATGCGGGCGCAAAAGTTGAGATCATCTCAATCAAAGAAGGTGAAATCACTGGCTGGGATGAAGATGTATGGGGCGATAAAGTCACTGTTGATAAGCTCGCAAGCGAAGCTGACAGTGATGATTACGATGCTTTACTCTTACCTGGTGGGTTATTTAACCCAGATAGCTTACGCCAAGATAAAGACGCGAAAGCGTTTGTCGATAGCTTTTTTTGGTGCGAAGATGAATAAACCCGTCGCTGCAATTTGTCATGGTCCTTGGTTATTAGCTGAGATCAATAAACTAAGAGACCGTACAGTGACTTCATTCCCAAGCATTAAAACAGATTTAATGAATGCAGGCGCTAACTGGGTTGACGAAGAAGTGAGTGTGGATAAAGGTTTAGTAACAAGCCGCAGCCCCGCTGATTTAGCTGCGTTTAATCGTAAATTTATTGAAGAAATTATCGAAGGCAAGCATCAAGCGCATTAATAGCATTTAAAATATAATAAAAAGGGGCGCTTTGTGCGTCCCTTTTTATTGGCAAACCTTACAGCTGTGTTGCTGCTTTCATTGATGCGACAAACTCTTTCAGGCCTGTCAGCATAGCGGGTGGGTTATCGAGGTTTGTTTCGATAATCTTAACTACTGCAGAGCCTGAAATAGCACCCGCAGCGCCAGCTGCTAGCGCCGCTTTTACATCATCTGGTGTTGAAATACCAAAGCCTAATAGTGCTGGAGCACTGTGGTATTCTTTTAATTTAGTTACGATTGATGATGCGGGCATTTGCGCTTTAGTTTCAGTGCCAGTCACACCTGCACGAGATAGCAAGTAAGTATAACCGCGGCCATAAGAGGCACACTGACGCAAAGTATCATCTGAGGCATTCGGTGTAGCGATAAATATAGGATCAATCCCGTTACTCATCGCAGCTTGGCGAAACATTTTTGACTCATGTAGGGGCACATCGGCGACTAGAATAGAGTCAACGCCAGCAGCTTTTGCATCAGTATAAAACGTTTCAAGGCCACGTTTAAAAACCAAGTTAGAGTACAATAATAGCCCGATTGGAATATCAGCATTGTATTGGCGAACTTGTTTAATGATATCGAAGCAGTCTTGGGTATTAATATTTACATCAAGCGCACGAATATTTGCAGCTTGGATCACTGGACCATCGGCAATTGGGTCTGAAAATGGAATGCCTAGCTCTAACGCATCGGCGCCACCGTCAATTAAGCTTTTAATGATCTCAACGCTGAGCTCTTTATTTGGATCGCCAATGGTTACAAAAGGAACGAAAGCACCTTGATTTTGCTCTTTTAAGGCTGCAAACGTTTTACCGTAACGGTCAGATTGTTGAAGTGTTTGACTCATGATTGCTCTCCTTTTGACAGTACATCCATTACGTGCGATAGGTCTTTGTCACCACGGCCGCTTAAATTAACCACTAAAACAGTTTCTTCTGTTTGTTGCTCAGCGTATTTTAATGCATAAGCAAGGGCGTGACTTGACTCAAGTGCTGGGATAATCCCTTCATTTTTAGCTAGCAGTTGGAATGCTTCAAGTGCTTCGGTATCTGTAATACCAACATATTGTGCACGGCCTGTTTCGTGTAAAAATGCGTGCTGAGGACCTACAGCTGGGTAATCAAGCCCCGCAGATACAGAATACGACTCTTCAATTTGGCCATCATCATTTTGCATAATATAGGTATATGTGCCGTGTAAAATGCCTTTTGTGCCTTTACACAGTGTTGCGCCATGCTCATGGGTGTCTAGCCCTTTACCAGCAGGCTCTACGCCAATAAGTTTTACACTCGGCTCATCAATAAAATCGGTGAACATACCAATGGCATTTGAGCCACCGCCAACGCAGGCAAGTACGGCATCAGGTAAACGGCCTTCTGCTTTTAAAACTTGTTGTTTGGCTTCTTCACCAATCATTTTTTGAAACTCACGTACCATGGTCGGGAACGGATGTGGCCCTGCTGCCGTACCAAGTAAGTAATGGGCATCTTTATAATTAGCTGACCAGTCGCGAAGCGCTTCGTTTACCGCATCTTTAAGTGTGCCAGAGCCGGCGGTAACAGGGATAACTTCAGCGCCCATTAATTTCATACGAAATACATTAGGTTGCTGGCGCTCAACATCTTTTGCACCCATGTAAATACGGCATTTTAAGCCAAGTAATGCGCAGGCTAAAGCGGTTGCAACGCCATGTTGGCCTGCGCCGGTTTCTGCGATCACTTCTTTTTTGCCCATGCGCTTGGTTAGCAACGCTTGACCTAAAACTTGATTGGTTTTGTGTGCGCCACCGTGTAATAAATCTTCCCGCTTTAAGTACAGTTTTACTTTCGGGTTTTTAATTAAATTACGAGTTAATGTTAGCGGTGTTGGGCGACCCGCGTATTCATTCAGTAATTTTTCAAACTCTGCCTGAAACGCTGCGTCAGTTTGTGATTTATTAAATTCATCTTCTAACTGCTTAAGCGCAGGAACCAGGAGCTCTGGCACAAACATGCCACCAAACTCACCAAAATATGCTGGATTGTTCATTTTAACCTCAATATTTACGGATGCAGTTAAATGCATCATTTAATTTGTTTTGGCATTTTTTGCCTGCGCTTAGCTCAACCCCAGAGTTTAGATCTAGACCTTGAGCACCTTGGTATAAAGCGCCGTGTATGTTATTTGCGTTTAGTCCACCTGCTAACATAAATGGCTGTTTCGCATTGTTTAGAATTGACCAATCAAATGTTTTACCTGTGCCACCTTCTTGGGTATCGCTGTAGGTGTCGTAAAGGTGGCGATCAACACTAATAAGTTGCTCAGGCAAATTATCTTTGACCGCTTGCGCTTTCCAGATTTCACAGTTGTTTGGTAACAGCGGGCGTAGTTCGTCAATATAAGCTTGGGTTTCTTGTCCGTGTAACTGCACTGCTGCTAACTTTAAGATCTGTGCATGTTCAGCAACCTCACCAATACTGGCATTTACAAATACACCGACATAAGCAAGGGGCGCACTTTGCGTAATTTGTAATGCACAATCAAGGTCTATAAAGCGGGGGGATTTAGGTGCAAAAATAAGTCCACCAAACACCGCTCCACTGTTATAGGCAGCAATTGCATCTTGGCTACGGGTTAAGCCACAGACTTTGTTTTCGCCTAAAATAACACTACGGCAGGCACGCTCTAAATCGCGTTCAGCCATTAATGAGCTACCAATTAAAAATCCATTACATAGAGGCGCAAGTCGTTTAACATCTTGGTGAGTGTAAATGCCAGACTCAGAGATAACGACTTTGTCATTAGGGATTAGCTTACGTAACTTTTCTGTCGTTGCTAAATCTGTGCTTAAATCACGCAAATCACGGTTATTAATACCAATAATTTGTGCATTCAGTGCAAGAGCTCGTTCTACTTCAGCTTCATTGCTCACTTCAGTTAATACTGCCATATTAAGACTTTTAGCAACGCTCGCTAAGGCTTGATATTGGCTATCATCTAACACTGAAAGCATGAGTAAAATAGCATCGCCACCATAAATTCGCGCCATGTATATTTGGTACTCGTCGATGAAGAAGTCTTTACAGATCAGTGGCTGGTCAACTTGGCTACGCACAAATTCTAAATAATCAAAACTGCCTTGGAAGTATTTTTTATCAGTTAATACACTAATGCAGCTTGCATGATTTTTATAGACACCGGTAATTTCAGCCAGATCAAAGGGTTCACGAATGAGTCCTTTTGAGGGAGATGCTTTTTTACACTCTAAAATAAACTGTGTACCAGGGGCCGCTAAGGCTTTATAAAAGTCACGGTGTGTTGGTACTGCTTGTGCTTTAAAGCTCTCAAGCGGGCGCTTGGCTTTTCGCTCAGCTAACTCTATTTTTTTATCGGCGACTATTTTGTCTAATACATTAGCCATTGGTTACCTCTGCGTTTATGACTTTATTACTTTGCTCAACTATGGCGTTTAATGTGTTTAAGGCTTGGCCTGATTTTAAAATGTCGGCAACTTGCTCAGCGCCAGTTTTAAAATTATCTACTTTGCCGGTCAAATACAGCAAAGCGGCTACATTTACAATAATGGCTGCATTGTGAGCTGGCGTGCCTGTACCAGCTAAAATAGCGCGGCTGGCATTTGCGTTATATTCTGGGCCTTCACCGGCCAGTAGTTCAAGTGAATAGTTTGCAAGACCAAAATCTGCAGGAGTAAGTGTGTACTCGTTAAGTTCACCATTATTAAGTTCAACAACAGTAGTGGTGCCATGTAACGCAATTTCATCCGTGCCGGCACCATGGACAACCATTGCCCGTTGCGTACCGAGTGTTTTAAGTGTTTGTGCCATAGGCAGGCATAAACTTTCATCATAAACACCAAGTAATTGTACTTGCGGGGCTGCTGGGTTAGCCAGGGGCCCTAGAATATTAAATATTGTACGTGTTTTTAATGTAGTACGAACGCCCATCGCATGGCGCACACCACTGTGATAATGCGGGGCGAATAAAAACGTAAAACCTGTTTGCTCAAGGCATACAACGGCTTGTGCTGGGGTCATATCAATATTAATACCCAGCGCTTTAAGTAAATCGGCGGAGCCTGAATTACTCGAGACACTGCGGTTGCCATGTTTAACCATGTTTATGCCACACGCTGCGGCTACAATTGCAGCCGTGGTACTAATATTAATAGTGTTTGAGCCATCACCACCAGTACCGCAACTATCTGCAAGCTGAGTTAATTGTGTTTCAAATTGCACTGCATTGGCACGCATAGAGGCAGCGGCACCGGCAATCTCGTCGCTGACTTCACCTTTAATTTTTAATGCGACGAGTAAAGCAGATAACTCAATCTCATTGACTTCGCCTTGCATGATTGCATTGAACAACTGTTGGCTTTGGCTAAAGCTTAATGATGTTTGCGCGAGTAACACATCAATAAGGGCACGGCTGTTGTGCGTTGTTGATTGTTGGTTTACTGACATAAAATCCTCTACTGCTGTGCGTTAGCTAAAAACTGCATACTTTGTTGCAAAAGTGCTGCGCCATTAGGCGTTAAAATTGACTCAGGATGAAACTGATAGCCAAGGGCGTTATCTTGCTGATGGTAAATTGCCATCGGGATAGCGCCGAAGTTTGCAATCACGGCGACACTTTCAGGGACCATAGTGGCCATTAATGAATGATAACGTGCAACCGGCATGCGCTCGCCCATCCCATTGAAAACAGGGTGTTCACCCAGTTCTATGATTGATGACTTACCATGCACGGTTTCGCCTGCATGGCCAATAATACCACCGTAACTTTGCGTTAATGCTTGTTGCCCTAAGCATATTCCTAGCATTGGAAATTTTCCTTTGCACAATTCAATTAGTGCCATTAAACAACCCGCATCTGACGGTGTACCAGGACCGGGTGATAACACTAAAATGACAGGTTTTGTCTCACTGCACATTTTATTAAAAATAAGCTGCGCATCGATGTTGTTACGATATACCACTAAATCGCTGCCCAACATAGAAAGTTCATCGACTAAGTTATAACTAAATGAATCAAAGTTATCTAAAAAATAAATTTTTACATCGGCAAGGCTGCTGTTATTTAAGCTCATTTTATTGTCCTTGGTACGTCGATTGAATGGCTGTAATAACCGCCTGTGCTTTGGCGCGCGTTTCATTGGCCTCTGATTGTGGATCTGAATCATGCACTACGCCAGCACCAGCTTGAACGTATGCGGTGTTATTTTTAACAAATGCAGAGCGGATCACAATGCAGCTGTCCATCGTACCATCACCTGTTAAATAACCTACAGCACCGCCGTAACTGCCACGACGTTTGCCTTCAGTTTGGCGAACAAGCTCTGCTGCACTTACTTTAGGTGCACCAACAAGCGTTCCCATGTTCATGCAAGCTTGATAGGCGTGTAAGGCGTCAAGCTCGGGTTTTAATGTACCAACCACTCGCGATACTAAATGCATTACCTGCGAATAGCGGTCAACCTTTAATAGCTCTTTTGCATGGCGAGTGCCCGGTACACTAATACGTGCTACGTCGTTACGGGCTAAATCGACCAACATTAAATGTTCTGCGCGTTCTTTTTGGTCGTTACGTAATTCAAGCTCTATACGGCTGTCTAAGTCTGGGTTGATTTGGCCGTTAGCAAACTTGCCACGTGCACGGGTGCCAGCAATAGGATAAACCTCAACTTGTTGGCTGGTTGGGCAAAATTTTAATGCTGATTCAGGAGATGCACCAAATAAAGCAAATTCACTGTCGCGCATATAAAACATATAAGGGCTTGGGTTTTGCTGCTTAAGTTTGCTGTAAGCGTGAAGTGGGTTTGCACATGGCAATGAGAAAGTCCGAGAGGGAACAACTTGAAAAATATCACCATCTACAATGTGTTTTTTTAAGCTTTGCACTTGCTCGCAGTATACCTCATCACTAATATCAACATTAACAGTGCAGTTACCGCTTGTTTGTTCTGCGCTGAAATCGCATGCTTGATCGCATACTTTGTTTAAACGTTCGAGCTTTTTGCCTACTTCAAAGCAGTTAGCATGAACATCAGGGCCATTAAATACATTACCGATTAACTCTGTTGTTTTTGCTTGATGATCAATAACAACGAGAGTTTCAGCAAGGTAAAAAACATAATCAGGGCAGCTATTTTCACCATCAGGCACGTCACTGAGTTGTTCAAAGTTTGCCACCATGTCGTAGGCAAAAACGCCGCCTAAAAATAAAGAAAACGGATTGTGCGTGGTGCTGGTTATATTATTGATACAGCAGCGTAGGGCGCTAAATGCATTATCAGCGACTAACTTACTCGCTTCATCAATATCAGCGTCAGTACTTTGGTATTCAATAGTTAATCTGTTCTGGTTTAATGTTGTGATGCAGTTTTCTAACTTATCGTTTAAATAAGGGAGCAGTTGCATACCATTATTCGATTGTGCTGTGACCGTGACGGTTTTACCTGTACAGGTAATTTTCAATGCGCAATCGACTAAAATTAAACTCTTAACACTGTCCTTTGAATCAATCTCCGCTGATTCTAATAGTAATGAATTATCAGTATCGAGTAATGCATATAGTGCCAGTGGACTGTGTATGTATTCTCGCATTTCGGTGATGCTAGTAACTTCACCTGGCGTTGTTGTTATATGACTAAAAATCAAACCTCATTCCCTCAAAAAAATAAACCCCGCAAGCTATGCTGTGCGGGGTTTGAATAACGATATCTATATTTTAGATAGACCATTACTGTCCCGCTATACCAGGCGCCACCACCAACGATGTGTAAGAGTTGTTACGTTATTCATGTTTGTTACCCTAAAATTTAAATATAAAAAAACCCGCATTAAGCGGGTTTAGAATGTGTTAGACACGACAATTCGTCACCCGAGAATTTACGAGTGCCACCACCAGATAGTGTTTTGGATTGAATTGATCATTGTTTTTATTCTTTATGTGTCTGTAAGTGACTACAGTAAACCGTACCTGAGGCGTTAGTGTCAAGTGTTTATTTAAAACAATTTATTTAAAAAATTTGTTATACTTCATAACAATTAAACGATTATAACTTTAGCAGTCATCTCTTTTGATAAAATACGACTTACATAGCCACACCACACATTCAGACGGGCAATTAAGCGTTGAGCAATTATTGCTGCGCGCCGTTGAAAAAAATATCGATGTGTTTGCAATCACTGATCATGACACTGTTGCGGCTATTGAGCCTGCTCAAGCATTTATAAAAAGCCAACAATTACCGCTGTCATTGATCCCAGGTGTTGAAATATCAACAAAGTGGGAAAGCTTCGAGATCCATATTGTCGCGCTCAACGTAGACGTACAACAGATCGAGCTTTGCGATTTACTATCACAGCAGCAGCAAAAACGCTCAGAGCGTGCCAAAGAAATTGGTCGACGCCTCGAAAAAAATGGCTTTGACGGCATTTATGAACAGGCAAAAGCACTTGCAGAAGATGCTCAAATAACCCGTGCGCATTACGCCAGAGCATTAATAGAGCGCGGTGTTGCTAAAACGATTCCAGGTGTGTTTAAAAAGTACTTAGGCCGCGCTAAAACGGGTTACGTACCAAGTACGTGGTGTGATATGCAAACGGCTATTAGCGCAATTCATGCTGCTGGTGGTGTCGCGGTTATCGCGCATCCTGGGCGCTATCAAATGTCTAATAAATGGCTACGCAAGTTATTGCTACAATTTAAAGAAGCTGGTGGCGATGCAATGGAAGTTGCACAGCCGCAGCAAGCGCCCAGTGAGCGCCAGTTTTTAGGTGAGTTAAGTCGCGAATACGGCTTACTTTGTTCACAAGGGTCAGATTTTCATTTTCCTACCAGTTGGTTAGAACTAGGAAAAAACTTATATTTGCCAAAAGATTGCCAAGGCGTTTGGCAAACTTGGGAAGGCCAAGAAGGAGACGCACATGAGTGATTTTTTTCATATTCATCCAGATAATCCGCAGCCGCGATTAATAAAGCAAGCGGTTGATATTATTAAAAAAGGTGGTGTTGTTGTCTACCCAACAGATTCTGGCTATGCAATTGGCTGCAATTTGGGTAACAAACAAGCAAAAGAGCGTATTGAGCGCATTCGTGGTATTGAAAAACACCATAATTTCACTTTGGTTTGCCGCGATTTATCCGAGTTATCAACTTATGCCAGAGTAGATAATCAGTTATTTAGGCTTATAAAAAATAACACGCCAGGGCCTTATACCTTTATTTTTAAAGGTACTAAAGAAGTGCCTAAACGGTTATTAAACGATAAGAAGAAAACCATCGGTATTCGGGTCATAGAGCATCCAATTACCTGCGCGTTACTGGCTGAATTAGGCGAGCCGTTAATGTCATGCTCGCTGATATTACCGGGTGAGCAATTTACCGAATCTGATCCTGATGAAATTCGCGATCGCATTGGCCCATTGGTTGATTTAATCATCCACGGTGGCTATTTAGCAGAGCAGGCGACCACAGTTATCGATTTATCAGAAGATGAGGTTGAAGTGCTACGAGTTGGCTGTGGTGACACTGCACCATTTGAATAGCACAATAGCGTTGTGACAGATATAAAGAGTCCAGAGCTTGTTGAATCACAAAAGCCAGTGCAGCAAAAGCTGCCGCTGGCTTTTTTGCATGGCAAAGCGGTTATTGATACCCCCTGAAGATTTATATATTCCCCCTGACGCCCTTGAAGTTATTCTTGAAACATTTGAAGGGCCGCTTGATTTACTGCTTTATTTAATAAAAAAGCATAAACTAGATATTCTAGAGTTATCAATTTTTAGCATCACTGAACAATATGTTCGATACGTAGAAATGATGAGCGAATTTCAACTTGAACTGGCGGGAGAATATTTAGTTATGGCGGCGCTTTTGGCGCAAATAAAATCGCGATTATTGTTACCAAAACACGAAGAGCTGGAAGAAGAAGAAGATCCTCGCGCTGAGCTTATTAGACGCCTACAAGAATATGAACAGTTTAAAAAAGCAGCTGAAAACTTAGATGAAATCCCACGGGTAGGGCGAGAGATATTTACCGCCCATGCTTTAATGGCCGAGCAAGAAGAGCCGAGTCAATTATTACCGGATGTAGAGTTAAAAGACTTACTTTTAGCGCTCAGTGATGTGATGGCCAGAGCCAAAACCTTTGAGCATCATCAAATATCCGCTGAAGCACTCTCAACCCGAGAGCGAATGAGCCTGATTTTAGCGAAACTGTCTAATGCGGGCACACAACTGCCATTTACTGAATTATTCACCCTAGATGAAGGGCGCAGCGGCGTCGTTGTGAGCTTTATCGCCATGTTAGAGCTCATTAAAGAAGGTTTGATCACTTGTCTACAAGTAGAGCCTGCCAGGCAAATATATATAGGATTAGTTGAAAATAATTAGTGGCTTACTAAATAATGATGAGTAAAACTGCCCTGACTCGCCAACTCGCCAACTCGCCAACTCGCCAACTCGCCAACTCGCCAACTCGCCAACTCGCCAACTCGCCAACTCGCCAACTCGCCAACTCGCCAACTCGCCAACTCGCACTCTTTACAATAAATGCCAACTCGCATCTTTTATATGAGGTAGGCCAAGTTACACTTTCCACACAAATACAAACCTGTCATTTTTATTGTGCGTATACGCACATAACTTGTTTGTTATTCGCTATTTTCTTTTTATTCGGTACGGGCTATTCTAGGTCCATCAAATCAAGGAGCCGTTTAGTATGTTTAAAAATACGCAGTCAAGTTATGGCTTAGTCGCAATTTTCCTTCATTGGCTCATGGCATTGATGGTAGTAGGGTTATTTGGCTTAGGGTTATATATGGTTGAATTAACCTATTACGATAGCTGGTATAAAGGGTCAATGGATTTACATAAAAGTGTGGGTATTACACTGGCAGCTTTGCTTATTTTTAGATTTGCATGGCGAGCATTAGGTACACAACCTGATCCAGTTGCAGGCTCAACTAAGTTAGTCAATAAAATAGCGCACAGCGCACACCTAGTGATCTATGTATTATTAATTGGCATCGTGATTTCAGGGTATTTGATTTCAACTGCAGATGGTCGCTCAATTGACGTGTTTACGTTATTTAGTATTCCCGCCATTGGGGTTCTCAGTTGAAAATCAGGCAGATATTGCAGGTAAAGTTCATTACTGGGCAGCATGCAGTTTAATAGGCCTCGTAATTTTGCATGCACTTGGGGCATTAAAACATCACTTTATCGATAAAGATAAAACCTTAATTAGAATGATCAAACCACTAAAGGATGATTAGAATGAAAAAATTATTTGTTACTGCAGCAGTTGCTGCAACACTTTTCGGTGCCACAGCTGCACAAGCCGCTGATTATGTTATTGACACTAAGGGCGCTCACGCGTTTGTTAATTTTAAAATTAAGCACTTAGGGTACAGCTGGTTGCATGGTCGTTTTAATACATTTGACGGTGAATTTAGTTATGATGCTAAAAACCCAAATGCATCAACGATTATGGTCAATATTGATACAAAAAGCATCGATTCAAATCATGCCGAGCGTGACAAGCATTTACGTGGCGGTGACTTTTTAAATGTTGATAAATTCCCAAAGGCGAGCTTTAAAAGCACATCAATAAAATTTGATGATGATGGTGACGAAGCAGATGTAACCGGTGAATTTACACTGCACGGCGTGACGAAAATCATTACCTTTGAGATTGACAAAATTGGCGAAGGTAAAGATCCATGGGGTGGTTATCGCGTTGGTTTTGAAGGTGAGACGAGCCTGAAGCTGGCCGACTATGGTATTGACTATAACTTAGGCCCAGCATCGACTCATGTTGATATTGGCTTATATATTGAAGGTGTACGTAAATAGCCTTTAACTTAACTAGCTAAGTTGACATTGAGCGCCTCATTTTCGTGAGGCGTTTTTTTGTAAGCGCTGGGCCAAAATAGGCCTTAAATTATCGGGTAGCCAACGTAATAAGATTTCATTGTAAGCTTGCTGTTGTTTTACTGCGATAAGGGCTTCATTCAACACATTAATATGCTCATTACCTAGGGTAGTATCTGTACAACCAATGTATCCATCACTCAATTTTGCGGCTTCAATAAGTTGTAATTGAGTTAACTCATCATCGTACCCCATCGATTTTGCAATATAAAAATGCTCACTTGGGTAGCCTAATAAAATATCAATACGTTTCTTTTTTTAACATATAAGTAAGACTTGCCAATGTGTCTCGCCCTGGTCGAATAATGATAGAGGCATCGGCACTATTATTAATTATTTTATCAATCTCAATCCCATACGAGCGGCTCATTGAAATACCAAGCGTGAGTTTCTGCTCGTTCAGTAGTTGACTAAAAGATATAGGATCTGTGGCATCTATTTTTAGCTGGCTAAGAAGTTCTTTATGAATTGATAGCGATGGCGACAAACCAGTTGTGGAGCTTTCCTCACTGAAGCTAATATGTTGGCGGCGATGTTTACTTTGATATAAAGAGAGCATACAGAATGTTTTATTCGGGTTAGACACTTCTTGTAGAGCTCTACTTGACGGGAGTATGACCCTATTAAACGTATAATGAGGTAGTTGTGTTTCTAGTAACGAGATCACACTTTCGTCACGACCTGTACCTGCATATTGCCCATTTAATATATAGTATGGTGCAAAGTCGACTATGACCCAGTTAATTGTTTTGCTTTGCACGTTTAGAGAAACACAACCACATACAATAGAAAAAATGAAAACACGTAACATTGAATACTCTACTGATTTTATGATTCATTTATAGAGTGTAGCAGGGGAATTATTTAAGTAAAAGTAAAACGCCAGCAAAAGCTGGCGAATATAGTATTGAATGTGTTTATCAAAATAGATTAATTGGCTTTAAGCCATTTAACAAATTGACGAGCATCACTCGCTTTAGTGAATAAGGCGTTTTTTAAACCTTGTGTATCTGAAAAAATTACACGTTGTTTATTCACTGAAATTGATTGCACCGGATGGGCAATTTGGATCATAGATCCGTTATAACTATAAGACATAATAAAACTCACTTTTTTCTTGTTATCTATGTGCTGCTAATTTGTTTATTAGCCTCAAAAGCACATATAGATAGACCATTTGTGTTTAGCTTCATTATAGTGTTGACGATCTTTATGACATTTATGCGACCATATTAAAAATATGTCGTAATCTGAATTAGGGTTCTCGCCGTACAATAACTTAGCTTTATAATATACGTTTTTGCGGGCTTACTGGATCAGGGTAAAGGGGTTAACCGCGAGGTTTTTTTAGGACCAAGAGATAATCTTATGTCAGTTTTTTACTTTAGGCAAGTATTATTTATTTTTTTCTGGTGTTTAGATTCATTTCATTGTAGTTTAAATAGGTAACAGTCGGATGAGCAAATAACAATTAAGTAACCAACTCATGAAATACATATTTGTCAGTGATATTTTTGGTAAGACCGCCCCTCTTAGCCACTTTGCTAGGCAGTTTAATGCCGATCACCAAATTATTGATCCATACAATGGGCAACTTCAAGCCGTTGTGGATGAGCCTCTACAGTACGCACATTTTGTTGATAAATGTGACCACGATGGTTACTTCCAAAAACTCAACTCTATTTTAACTAAGGTTAATGAATCAACTACAGTAATTGGTTTTAGTGCAGGTGGTGCAGCTGCTTGGCGTAGCGTAGCTAAAGTGAAAAATCCCCATATTAAAAAGCTCATCGCCTTTTACCCGAGTCAAATTCGACATCATCTTGATGTTGCTGCGCCCATTCCCTGTGAAATAATTTTCCCAAGACAAGAACCCCATTTTGATGTGTACACAGTGATGGAAAAAGTCAGTACACAACATAAAATAACTTGCAAAGTTAGTGACTACCAACATGGCTTTATGAATCCGTTATCTGCAGGGTTTAATAGTGCTGGCTACCAATACTTTAGCCAATATTTATTAGCTTAAAATAAGTGTTACCCACAAAGGGGTCTATACTTGTTTTTTTAATTGAAAATATTGACTATGATGTCTTGCTCTAAACCGTACCAACACTTTTTATCTAATCCAATTGCAAAGCCGCCTTGCAGAATGACTAACGCCAAGATGTATGGTTTTTTTGCTCAAATTGATGAAGTAAAAGTGCAGCGATTAATTGATAACACGTTGAATGTCGCCGCAACACCCTATACCCGGTTTGAGGGAATTGGGGAGTATGCTTTAATTACATTTACGGATATCGAAAAAATAGCCTCCCTAACACCACCTTATGATCAACATGGCTGGATGCAAGAAACTGACATCATAATTTGGTTACCTGTGGCGAAAATGGTTGAGCAGGGGGGCGATGAAAGTATTACTCACTTGTATTGGTACCCAGCGTTTATTTGCGTAAATAATATTTATGCCTTGATCAATGGTCGTGAAACATGGGGTTATAACAAGTATATGTGTGATTATACAATGCCCCTTACACCCTCCCATGATCTCAATTTTTCGATTTCCATGGATTGCTTTAAGTACTTTGCTCCAGATTCAAAATTACAACAGCACGAGCTTTTTACCATTGTATCGGGTGAAAATGATGATCATAGTTTACTCTCAATGCTTGAAAATTTTGGTGAGGATATAGCTGAGTTATTCGCACAGAAGCATTTAACAATTGATACGGCTTTATTAAAGCAGTTATTGAGTGGCTTTATTAATCCACAAATGGATCAAATATTGTTTAAGCAATTTCCTGATGGCAAAGGCAATGAAGCGGTGTACCAAGCCGTTTTGCATTCTCCGTCTGAAATTAAAAAGGTACATAGTTTTAAACTATTAAAGCCTGATTTTAATTTAACCTTGAACCAAGTTGATAGCTTCCCGTTGGCAGACATGTTTGGTTTTAAAATAGGGGACCAACCGCTTTATTTACCATTTTATATTGAAATGGATTTTGATCAGCTTGAAGCAAGTCACCTCTAAACGGTTATATTGAGAAAAACATGAATCAAGAAAAGATAGTTATTATTGGTGGCGGTGTAGCGGCTATGACAGCGGCTATGTATCTTACAGAGCAGGATGACTGGCAAAAAAAACGTCAAATAACAGTTTACCAACAAGGGTGGCGTCTTGGCGGAAAAGGAGCAAGTGGGCGTAATAGTGCTAAAGGAGACCGTATTGAAGAGCATGGTTTACACGTTTGGTTTGGTGCTTATGTTAACAGTTTTAAAACCATTGAGACGGTTTATAATAAGTTAAATAGGCCTGAATCTAGTCCCCTTGCTACTTGGCAGCACGCGTTAAAACCGCACAGTTTTATTGCTCTTGAGGAGTGTATAGATAACCAATGGCAAACATGGCCAATTGATTTCCCCATACTTCCAGGCAATCCGGCACAGGGAAGCTTAGATATTACCCCGTGGGATTTTGTGAAAATGACCTTAGCATGGCTTAAAAAATGGATTTTTGAATTACAAATTGTAGCTGATAACGCAAATAAAAAAACACAATTAAGTACAACCAAAAACCGAGACCAATCTTTGTTAAGGCATCTATATCAACAAGTAGAAGACGTGGCTGATGATAGCCAGGAGCTTTGGCAACGTGATGACATACATCAGCGAGCAAAAGCGATCAGCTCGACTCCGAGCTTATTGATCGCTAAGTTAAATAGTTTTGCTCATGCAGATAAAACTTTACTCCCACAGCTTCATGAGAAAAAAGACGGCTTAGTTATTTGGTATATAGTGAGAAAGCTCAAGCGCTGGATGAATAATGAGCTTATCGAATTAATGGATGAGAATGCTGAACTTAGACGTTTATATATTTGCGCCGATTTAGCTATAGCGATGTTAGTAGGACTCGTTAAGGATAAAGTGTATCGTGACGGCTTTGGGGTTATTAATAAATACGATTTTCGTCAATGGTTAATAAGAAATGGTGCAAACAAAAAGTACAGTGCTGATTCAGCACCTGTGCGCGGGTTTTACGACTTAGTTTTTGCATATCCTAAAGGTGATTTTAGTAAACCTAATGTAGAAGCGGGAGTCGCTGCTCTTGCAATGCTACGTATAGCGCTGTGTTATCGTGGTGGTGTTATGTGGAAGATGCAAGCGGGCATGGGAGACGTTATTTTTGCACCCATTTATGAGTTGTTAAAGAAGCGGGGAGTTATATTTCATTACTTTCATCAATTGCAAAATATCAGTCCTGGTATGAATACCCAGGGTGAAAATTATATTGAATCTGTAGAGATACAGCAGCAGGTATCAGTCACACATTCACATTACGACCCGTTAATCGAGGTTAAAAACCTGCCTTGCTGGCCAAGCGAACCTTTGTATGAACAAATATCCCCTGAACAAGCGACGTTACTGCAACAAAATAGAGTTAATTTAGAGTCTTTTTGGAGTGATTGGCCAGCTATTTATAGAGTACACTTTGGCGAAGATTTACCGTGCTTAAAATTACAGCATAAAGTTGATTTTGATCGTCTTGTATTAGGGGTTTCAGTCGCATCATTAAAGCATGTTTGTCCAGAATTACTCTTGGTGGATGCTAAGCTATCAGATCAGGCTAAGCACGTTAAAACCGTGGCGACGCAAGCGAGCCAACTGTGGTTGAACAAAACAGACGAGCAACTTGGTTGGCAATTTTTACCAGCGAGTAAAGAAGGGCCGATTCTGAGCGGTTTTAGTGAACCATTTGATACCTGGGCCTCAATGAGTAATTTATTAGCTAAAGAATGCTGGCCTGATGCAAATCAGCCAAGCAATATTGCTTATTTTTGTAGTGCATTTACTTGTGATGATACCCCGCCAAAAACAGACTATAACTTTGTAAAAAAAGCGCAAGCACAGGTTAAAGCGAACCTCATAAGTATGCTAAAACAGAGAATGCAGCCATTGTGGCCACTTAGTTACCATGACAATGAATTTGATTGGTCCATTTTGTACGGAGAAAATATCGCAGAGCAAAGAGTTGATGAGCAATATTGGCGCGTTAATGTTGATCCTAGCGAGCGGTATGTATTGTCAGTTGCAGGCTCTAGTCAGTATAGAATTGCAACAGATGAAACGATTTTTAACAACTTATTTATTACTGGTGATTGGATTAAGACGGGAGTGAATGCCGGGTGTGTAGAGGCCGCGGTAATGGCGGGCATGCAAACTGCAAGGGCTATATGTGGCTATCCAGAATATATAAGTGGAGAGAATGCTTTTGAGCCACCGGAGTATTAAATAAACTTTTCGCTTTGGTGCAGTTTTAGCCAATGAGTTAGTCTATAATCAATGATATAACAGCATATTTACATACACTCATAATAAGGTTGGCTGCATAATGAAAACCCACAGTAACTTTATGTCAAAAAACATAGGGTTTATGAGCTCTCTTGGTTTATTGCTGCCTTTACAGTTGCACGCAACTGGTGAGCAGGTTTTGCATGAAACTAACATCGACGTGATTGAAGTTTATGCACAAAAAAGAGCGCAAAAAATAGAAGAGGTCGGTATTGCCATCAGCCAAGTAAAAGGTGATGTACTTAAAGCTCAGCATTATAAAGATTCAACAGAATTATCGGTATTTTCACCTAATTTTAAAATTAGCCAAAATGCGGCTGAAGGCACCCCGCCAGCGGTAAATATCCGTGGCGTTGGTTTAATTGATTACAACACGGCAAATACATCACCGGTTGCTATATATGTTGATGATATTGCTGTTGGCTCGGCTAGTAATCAACTAGTAAACCTGTTTGATATAGAGCAAGTTGACATTTTACGCGGCCCTCAAGGCACATTATTTGGTCGTAACTCAACCGGCGGAGCAATTTTAATTCGTTCAAAACGCCCTGAGTACGAGCAAAGCGGCTATTTCACGGCGGGTGTTGCTAATAATAATGCCAGTAATGTTGATGCTATGTTCAATACGCCATTGAGTGAAAATACGGCCTTGCGGGTAGCATTTAATTATCAAAATTATGATTATTCGACTAAAAATGTTTTTCTTACGGCTCCAACAGCAGGGATGGAGCAAATAAATGCACGCATTTCTTTTTTAGCTGATTTTGATTCAGTGCAATTATTAGTTAAAGGTCATATTCAAGATTGGGAAGGAATAGTTCAACCTGTTGGGAGTATCGGAGTGGTTGCCAACCCGTTAACAAAAGAACGATGTAGTCCTGCTCAAGCTGGTTCAACGCAATGTTATGATAACTTTGGCTTTAATGATGCAAGTAATGACTTTTATACAGTGAGTGTTAATAATAACTCTCCTCATAAAAGTAATGGCAAAGGCGTAAGTGCGCATTTGAATTGGCAAATGAGTGATAATAATGAAGTGATCTCTTTAACCAGCTTTAATGAGCTGGAGCGTCAACATGCGTTTAATTGTGATGGCTCACCCGCTCGCTTATGTGAAGGGAATCTAGGTTTAGATACAGATCAATTTACGCAAGAGCTTAGATTACAGTCGCAATTAAGTGAACACTTTTTAACAGCAGGCTTGTACTTTGCTGATGAATCAATAAAACAAAATAACGTGAATGATATTTTACGTGATTTTCGCGGCATTCTGCCCGCAGATCTCACTGCGACTTTCTTTTACGATAACCATATCTCAACACAAAGTATTGCGGCATTTACACAGTTAGATTACCAATTATCCACCAATTGGTTACTGAGTGCTGGCTTGCGTTATTCATATGAGTCCTTGGATTATGATTCTCTCTCAGAGCTAAATATTGTGGTCACACCTACAGATTTAAAAGGCGTGCGAGTGCCTTTTTACCAAGTACAAGGCGCTCAATCTGATAATGGATTTTCAGGGCAGCTAGGGCTAAATTATCAATTTGATAAACACACGCATGGCTATTATCGCTTTGCAAATGGTGCAAAAAGCGGAGGTTATAATGGTGGGTTTTTATCTTCACCTGAGCAAGCTCAGCTTGCTGATTATCAAAGTGAACCGCTTGAATGCACACGAAGTCGGCACTAAATCTTGGTGGCCAGAACAAGGAGTGCGTTTCAATTGGGCTGCATTTTATTATGACTATAACGACCAACAAGTATTTATGAATCAGCCTTCAATATCTCCCCAAAGCCCACCCGTACAGCTGTTGGAAAATGTGGGAGACTCAATAATATATGGTTTGGAGGCAGAACTTGATTACGCTATCTCAAAGGGACTTAATCTTCAATTTACCTTAGGCTATATCCCTCATGCTGAATTTGAAGAGTATATAGACCCGCTTGGCAATGAGCTAACAAATAAGCGGCTCCCATTTACGTCAAAATGGAATGCAAGTGCTGGGTTTGAATACACGCTTGAGCTTGCGAAAAACCCTTTAACTACGCAGTTACTTGTTGACTATCAGTCTGATTTTTACTTTGACCAAAATCAGAACCCATATGCTATGCAAGAGGGTTATAGTATCTTAAATGGTAACATTCGTTATCAATTAGGTCAGTGGGGGCTTGTTATTTGGGGTAAAAACTTGTTTGATACCCAGTACAGTAATTTAAAATTTGATTTAAGCTCCTTTTTAGGCATGCTCGAAGATTTTAAAGCTGAAGGGCGACGTTATGGGCTGGATATTAGCTATCAATTCTAGCCGTGATATATTTATTTAAGGTGCGATGTATGCCAGCTCAGGCAATACTAAAACGATTGCTATGCATTTTTATTCTATGTTGCGCGTATGTGGAAGCTGCTAATAGTTCAGATCTATATATTTATAATACCCCCAAGCAAAGTGCAAACTTATTAAATCAAGGTCATGTTTTTGAGGTGAGCCATGGTGCTTTCCCTGTAAATAGCTCTGAGGTGTCAACTTGGCTTAAAAATAAAAAAACTCAACATAAAACCACCTTTTTTGGCGGCAGTTTTTGGTTTGTTATTCAGCTCGAAAATCAAAGCCAGTTACAGGAGTTAGTGTTATTTCCTTACAATACTTTGTTGTCAAAAATTGAAACGCGTATTTATGACATGTCTGATCCAAACCATGCTGTCGAGCGTTATGAAACAGGCGGGTTAGTCAAAAATGAATTCGCTTTTCATTATGGTAACAAAATAAAGCTTACGCCTGGCAAACCCTACTTTTTAATCGCTAAATTCCAAAGCGACTATTTTTATACTCCCCCTAAGCTTGTGCTTACTCCATACGATGTGTTTTTTGCCAAAACCACTTCTCAAAATATGATTATGTTACTGTGCTTTGGCGTAGGTATTGCACTTGGTTTATATAACTTACTGATATACTTTGCTGCTCGTGATGTAACCCATCTTTATTATGCGCTATTCACCGCATGCTGGGTGCTAGCCTGGAGCCAGTTTTTTCATATTCCGGATCAAATCTTCGGTTTTTATAACGCTCATTTTCATTGGTTGGGCTTTAGTCTTATTCCGATGGCTAATATATTGTTTTATAACAATCTACTAAGATTGAAAGAGACATCACCTAAATTATCCTTAGTGTCTATATCATTAGGTTGTATTGCTACTGCGGGGGTGCCATTAGCGATCATTTGGCCCGGCTTTGGTTTTATTTGGGCCACACTCGTGACCGGATCTACTTTGTGCTTAGGGATGCTTGTGGGTGTCAGAAGCTGGATGAGAGGTTTTAAACCGGCCCGTTATTTTGTGCTTGCTTATTTAGCTATGGCTATCCCTAATATGATCGGTAATTTAACCAACCTTGGCTTGATTGCGCCGATGGCTTTTGATTTATACTTACTTGGTTTAATTGGTACTGCGCTTGATGCCATGTTATTAGCATTTGCTGTGGCTAATAAATTTAGACTTCTACACGAGGAAAATGTAGCGCTAACGAAAAATTTAGAGCAAAAAGTGCAATCACGTACTCACAAGTTACAACAATTAGCGGAAGAGTTACGAGATGCCAGCGAAGCGAAAAGTCGCTTTTTAGCGAATATGAGCCATGAAATACGCACCCCGATGACTTCTATAATTGGTTACGCAGATGGCATTATTTTGGGAGATATTAAGCCGCATGAGCGTAACCACGGGATACGAGTTATTTTGCAAAATAGCCGCCATGTACTTGGCTTAATCAACGACATATTAGATATGTCAAAAATCGAGGCTAATCGTTTAGAAATTGATTTAGTAGAAACTGACCTATTTGCCACTATCGCTGAAATTGAATCATTACTCGGTAAGCAAATTCGAGATAAAGGACTTAAATTTGGCGTTGATTATGTGTTTCCGCTACCCGATTGGATTATTTCTGATCCAACGCGTCTTAGACAGGTTTTATTGAATTTGGCAACAAATGCGCTCAAGTTTACCAGTGTTGGGCATATTCAATTAGTTATTGCTTGCTCCTCGGAACAGCTAAAAATTACAGTGAAAGATACTGGAATCGGCATGACACAAAGCGAGCAAAAAGCATTGTTTTCACCGTTTTATCAAGCAGATTCATCAATTTCACGTAAGTATGGTGGTTCAGGCCTTGGCTTGAATATTTCTAAGAGTTTAGCGCAAAAGTTGGGAGGGGATATAACTGTTCGATCAGACATTGGCTGCGGCAGTGAGTTTTGTTTAGCACTGAACTACACGACAACAGATAAAACACAGTGGATTAATTCATTTGATGAGGTCTGCTGCCATGAATCAAAAGAGGTCTTAGAAAATACCTGCCAACGAAATCTCGTCGGCGAGGTGCTAATTGCAGAAGACCACCCAGAAAACCGTCAACTTATAAAGCGCATATTAGAACGAATGGGTTTAACAGTAACTGCCGTTGAAAATGGGCAAGATGCAGTACAAGCAACCCTTGATGAGCAATTTGACTTAATTTTACTTGATATACAAATGCCAATTATGGATGGCGAGCAAGCTATTCATATAATGCAAGCAACAGGACTTTCCACGCCTATTGTTGCTTTAACGGCGAACACCATGAAACATGAAATTGAGCGCTATTTAAAGCAGGGATTTATTGATCATATTGCAAAACCAATCGATAGAACTCAGTTTAGCCATAAAATTGCCAGCTACCTAGATATTGAGATAGCAGATGATATAAAGCTTCCTGATCATGAATTTGAATTACTCAAACATGATTATATTCAAGGGCTACGCATTCAAAAAGAAACGTTACTGCAACAGTTTAAATCTGGTGATATGACAGGCTTTGCCCAAAGTGTGCACATGATAAAAGGAACCGCAGGGATGTTTGATTGCTCAAGTCTTTATAAAAAGTCAGTTGAATTAGATAAAGTTATAAAAGCTGATTCAGTCACGCTTGATTCACAGCTAGTGAATGCTTTGTTTACAGCCATTGATGATGTTCTGGCTGAGCCATCTTAATGGTTAAGCATTTAACTGTTGAATAGTCGATATCACTTTTTGAATGCAGACAAGTCAGTAAGTAAATGATTTAATATATTATCTTCTCTGGTATGAATCATGTAAGAGGCCTAATGGATTATCAACACATTTTAGTGCCAAGCGAAGGCGAACAAATTAGCATAAATGCCAAAGGGCAATGGCATATTCCGAATAAGCCCATCATTGCTTTTATTGATGGTGATGGTGTTGGCGCAGATATCTCCCCCTTAGTACGCCAGATCGTTGATAATGCTATAGCTCATTGTTATGGCAGTACTAAAAAAATTTACTGGCTTGAAGTGTTTAATGGTGAAAAAGCAGCAAAGTTATACGATGGTGATTGGTTCCCACAAGAGACAATTCACGCGGTAAGGCAATTTAAAATCGCCATTAAAGGCCCGCTGACTACTCCCTTAGGCGGAGGTTTTCGCTCTCTTAATGTAGCGCTACGCCAAGAGATGGACTTATTTGTTAATATGCGGCCAATCAAAGGCTATAGTGCACTGCCTTCACCGTTAAAACATCCTGAAAAAACCAAAATTGTTGTTATTAGAGATAGCTCTGAGGATATTTACTCTGGTATTGAATGGCAAGCAGGTAGTGTTGAAGCCGAAAAAATGTTGGATTTTCTATCTCAAGAAATGGGCGTGACACGATTACGTTTTGATCAGCAATGTGCAATAGGGATAAAGAATATCTCTAAAGAAGGCGCTGAGCGATTAATGCGTTATGCCTTGGTGTATTCACTTGAACAGCAAAGTGATTCACTTACCGTGGTTCATAAAGGCAATGTATTAAAGTTTACAGAAGGTGCATTTAAACGCTGGGGGTTTGATTTAGCTAAACGAGAATTCGGTGCGAAGGAGCATGAAAATGGTCGTTGGCTTATTATAGAGCGTGCTCAGCAACCCCCACTTATTATTAAAGAAGTCATTGCAGATAATATGTTACAACAAGCTTTAATGACCCCCGAGCAATTTGATGTTGTTGTGACGACAAATCAAAATGGAGATTACTTAGCAGATATGCTGACTGCACAAGTCGGCGGCATCGGTATTATGCCCGCGGCAAATTTAAATAATGACGTTGCGTTTTTTGAACCCACACATGGGCCATTTGAACGTATTGCTGGCACTGATACTGCAAACCCTAGTAGTAGTATTTTAAGTGCGGTGATGATGTTGCGGTTTATGAATTGGCATAATGCTGCACAAGCGATAGAAAATGCACTTGCCGCTACATTAGATGCGAATGAAATAACATTTGATCTTGATACAAAATTGCATAGCGCGACGATCCTCAGTTGCAGTGAATTTGCAATGAAGATCATCGAGCGTTTAAAGCAGTCATAATTTAAGCTGCGTTACTATTTGTAAAACTTTCGCGGTACATGCAAGGGCGATTAGTAAGTTGAGCTGCACGTTGATAAATAACTTTAGCATCATGCTCATTGCTTGGTGTGGCACTGAGAGTGTCCATTAGAGCAACAACAATAATCGCAGGAACCTGACAGCAAAATTCATCTAAAACGGCCGTTGTAGTTTGAGCATCTACATGGCAATGTGGGTGCGCGTGCTCAACTTGATACGCGTGAAGAAGAGTTTGTGCATCTAAAGCTGCATCATCTTCATGTTTGTTTTTACGGCACTGGCAGCCAAATTCATCCACCAATGTTGCTAAGGCTTGATAAATCTCTTCGCTCGTTAACGTTGTTTTTTGGCAAAGTTGCTGTTCAATAAATGCGTGTAGATTGCCATCAATGAATAAACCATCTTGTTGAGTAAAGCTTGCTGTAGTTTGCATCATAACTATATCTCTTTGTAGTGTGAGTGAATCATTTGGTATGACTTCACTCTAGCGCTAAGAGTACTATTTATGAAATTGTTGTTTTCAATAACTGATATTGATTTTATCAATATTTAAGATCCAATAATGTGTTGGTCTTTATTCATGACTTTGAGCACGTGTTTTGCGACCTCAAACAGAGAACATTGTTGGTCCATTGCTTGTTTCTGCAAACGTTTGTGCGCTTGTTCTTCATTGATATCTAAATGTTGGATCAAGATTAACTTTGCTCTGTTTAATGTTTTTTGTTCACTTATTACTTGTTTGGCATCTTGCAAGGCATCGTTCATCTGTTTTAGGTGTTCACTTTGTTCCACGATTAAATCGTAAAAAGTGCGGTTACTTGTGAGTCGATGCTGCGCTAAGTTGCCATTTTTAAAGGTGTATTCAACGCTCGAACCAGACCCATCGTAAGGAATATCACTGAGCGCTTTTATATGATTTTTATGTTCGTGTAATTGACGTTTAGCAATTTTAATCTGTTTCTCGGCGCTAGTTGTTAGTTGCTCTGCGATTAATTTCTCGATTCTATGCATATGATCAATACGCGTGGTTGTGATGTCGTACCAGACTTCGCTTATTTCATTGAGCTGCGAACTATCTTGCGGTAACTCTTGTATTAAATTGCGCAGCCTTTGTAGTTGAACGCTTGCTTCGTCTTCAGTTAGTTGCAGGGCGGGAGCATACTTTGATTAATTTATAATCCAAAAAATATTCTCGCCCGATAATCATCACTCCAGCTTGCCTTTTTGATTTTGCTACGTTGACTTGGGGCCCCGCATTCGCATTGCCTCAAAATGTTCATTACAAAGCGCCTAAATAAAGCGATGTTTTCAACTGCACCCTCTAACGCTATTCTTGAATCATCTTCTTTGAAAACAACATCTAAAACATAATGCTGGCTATTTTCAATACGCCAATGTTGCCGTATATAATGCCCTAGCATTTTGTGTTTAGGTGACATTGAACTTATGTAATACGACGTGTCTATACTGCACTTATTCTTTACTGTTCTGTGGCGTTCAACTGCGATTATACTTATTATTGTTGGCCACTTCTGTGCAAGCTCTGTCGGCAGGTTCGCTTTTAATTGATAGACGTAGCGCTCTTCTTTGCGACCATGGATCTCTTGCTTAATGTGTGTGACGACTTTTTCTTTATTTGCATCAAATACTGCTTGAAATGAATTCGATACAGCATCAAACAATTTGGGTTGATTTTTCTTAACCTGAACAACTACATGTGCCTTTTTATCTGAAATTATTTCGAGTGTTTCACGTTGGCAATGAAGTGCATCCATCGTGATGACACTTCCTTTTACATCAAGTATATCAAGCATTTGACGAACAACACTTATTTCGCCGTTTTTTGTTTTTGTCGGTTTTTGACTCAATACTAACCCTCGCTCAGTATCGTACGCCGTTACTAATTGCAGTGCTGTTTTTCTATCATTTCGATAAGAGCCGCGTAGCACCTTGCCATCAAAGGCAATAATGGGTTTATTTAATGACTGGCGCTGTTCATTTAACCACAAGGCTAAAGCTTCTAATAAGGATTCCGCAACAACACTGCGTAGTATACGTGCTATCGTATGCCGCCGAGGGATACCATGTCTGAAAGCTCGGTACTGTCTGAGCCATGATAGCTTTTCATCACCATAAATTTCAATATCTTGCCATCCTTCACATCCTGAGGATATGGCTGTAATTATCAAGAACATAACATCAATTAGATTATGTTTTTGGTTGATATCAGAACGTGTTTCTTCAATAACAGTAAGGTGGTCTAAGATGCTCAAAATTGAATGCTATAAGTGAATTTTCTCTATTAGATCATATTTTTATTTAAAGTGCGATCCCGCCCTGCAGTTAGTTGTGCGTACGCTGTAGTTAAATCATTACCGGCATATTTTAAAAATATAATAAAACTGTCTTGCTGTGTATTTTGTAAGTGAGCTAGCTGGTCTTTGCGTTGTGTGCTAAATGCACCTGATGCAAAACCGATAGCACCGCAAGCACGCTCTTGTCCGGCATGTTCTTTTGCTTGCACAAAATTAAATAGTGCAATTAAAAGTCGGGTGATCAGTGGATCACTTGCGCCATCAGCGGCTTCTAATAGAATATTTAATAATGAGCTAATATGTTGTGAAAAAGCTTGGCTTGCATGCTCTGCCGTTACTTTTTGATTGTTAATTTGTTCTCGTAAAATGGGCAATCGTGCAAGGCATTGTAAGCTAAAAGTTATTCGATTAAATAAACGTGTATTACCTATGCCGTGTTTTGAGTTTAAGTAATGTTGCTTTAACTCAGTATAAAGTTGTTGCTCGGATTCAATACTTTGCGCAATTTGTTCACGACGTTGTTGCACAAAACGCTCACAACCTGAAGCAATAAAAATATTACTGATGCCACGTTCTTTTTGAAGTTGATGAATAAAGTGGCCTAAAGTTATTAATGTTGTACAACTTATGGCTAAGTGCTGTAGCGCATTAATTTCTTCATGTTTTGCTGCAAGTAAAAATTGTTCTGTGAGAGGACTGACTCTGGGCATAAAATTTAATATGTTTATATTATTATTGTTAATAATAGTGCAACCCTTGTTCCAGTCAGTAAAAATATTAAGTTAGAATAAAGCATCGATTTTTAAGGTTATGAAATTACGAGAATTAAAAAGTCTATAGTTTATTTTAACTAAGCAACTTTTGGCACTTAGTAATATAAAACACTCACTTTGTCTGATCTTTTTGGTGCGTAAAATGGGATTGCGCACTATGTTGGCGCAAATAAATTCATCGTTTATTCTGGTTAAAAGTATATAACCATCTGTTTAAATATGACTTTTAAACTTAGGTCTATATTGGCACTGTTGTTGCTTTAGTAATAAAGTCAATCGGGTTGTGTGCCCTCACAGTGTGTTTTAGTTAAGACGAAGACGTCTACTTACTTGCTTAATAAGCAAGTAGTAGGCGTTTTTTTTGCCTGAAATATAGCAACGCACAGTGGTAATTAATCAATAACAACGAAGGTGAATACTATGGCTTATTTAATACCCACAGAATTTGTTACAAAAATGGTCGACTCTGGTGAGTCAAAAATCTATATGTCGACTCGTGATACACTAATACGTGCGTTTATGGCGGGTGCAATTTTAGCCCTCGCAGCAGTTTTTGCGGTGAGCGTAGCCGTAGCAACTGGATCTCATTTATTAGGTTCAGTGCTTTTTCCTGTTGGCTTTATTATGCTGTATTTAATGGGCTTTGATTTACTAACAGGGGTATTTGTACTGACACCATTAGCGTGGCTGGCAAAACGCCCAGGTGTGACATGGTCCCAAATTTTACCGCATTGGGGTAAGGTATTCGCTGGGAACTTTTTAGGGGCGTTAACTGTTGCCTTTATGATGGCCTTTGTTTTCACCTATGGGTTTAATACCGATGGTGGTGCCATCGCTGCAAAAGTAGGGCACATTGGTGAAGCGCGTACTTTAGGTTATGCTGAATATGGCACTGCTGGCTGGCTAACCATTTTTATTCGCGGCATGTTATGCAATTGGATGGTCTCTCTTGGTGTTGTGGGTGCGATGATTTCAACACATGTTAGTGGCAAAGTGATTGCGATGTGGATGCCAGTGATGTTGTTCTTTTTATGGGTTTTGAGCACTCTGTTGTGAATATGTTTTTGTTTCCATTTGCTTTAATGATGGGAGGGGATTTCTCAGTAATGGACTACTTAATATGGAATGAGATCCCAACAGCACTCGGTAATTTAGTTGGTGGGCTGGCGTTTACGGGATTAACCTTATACACAACCCATTATAAAACGGCGCCTAAACGTGCACTTAATACAGCAAAAGAGTCATTAACTAAGCCTGTGACAAGTTAACTTAGAATGAGCTACTTATCTGTTCGAATAGGGCAGTATTCAAGCGCCGGAAGCAAAGATATTAATCAAGATTGCTACGGCGCTTTCGTACCACCTAGCCCTGAATTAGAATTAAAAGGAGCCGTGGTTGCCTTAAGTGATGGTGTTAGTAGTTCACAAGTCAGCCAAGTTGCAAGTGAAACGGCAATCAAGAGTTTTTTATCCGATTACTATTGCACTAGTGATGCTTGGTCTGTGAGCCATGCTGCAAGCCAAGTACTAAACAGTACCAATGCTTGGCTTTTTGCCCAGAATCAACAAGGGCCTTTTCGTTTTGAAGTCGAAAGGGGCTATGTGTGTACTTTTTCAGCTCTTATCTTAAAAAAACAACACGCACATGTTTTACATATTGGTGATAGTCGGATCTATCACTTACGTGACACACACACTTCGCAACTTACGCGTGATCACCGATTGCACCATGGTAGTGATAATAGCTATTTAAGCCGAGCCTTAGGCGCTGCTGCACAGTTACAGTTGGACCATCAAATTATTGCACTTGAAAACAATGATGTGTTTTTCTTAATGACAGATGGTGTAAGCGATTATTTAACCCCCAGCATGATGCAGCAAATTTACAATCAATATCAGCATGATTTAGATGCATGTGCGCAGGCTTTTGTTACCGCTGCGTTTAATGGCGGGAGTACAGATAATCTTACGGTACAAGTTGTGGTAGTGGATAATATAGATGTTAGTGATCAACACACCTTATTTGATAAACCTTTACCGTTACCCCCCATTTTATCTAGCAATGAGGAATTTGATGGTTATAAAATTATTCGCCCAATTCATAGTTCTAGCCGAAGCCATGTTTATTTAGCTGAAGATTTATCCACGGCTTTGCAATTAATAATTAAAACACCATCTACTGATTTATCAGAAAATAAAGAATATTTAGAGCGATTAATGCTAGAAGAGTGGGCGGCTAAAAAAGTGAATAGCCCTCATATTGTGGCCATTCCGCGCTCAATACGACCACGTAATTACTGCTATACCCTCAGTGAATATATTCAAGGAGATACATTAGCACAGTGGTTGCGAGATCATCCTCAACCTAGTCTATCGGCTATTCGCGATATTATTTCACAAATAGCCAAAGGCTTAATGGTGCTGCACAAAAGTGATATTTTGCATCAAGATTTACGCCCTGAAAATATTATGATTGATACTCATGGGACAGTAAAAATAATTGACTTAGGCTCGGTACGGATTGCGGGTCTCGCTGAACTCGAAGAAAGTCAGTTACTAGGCACCGCGATGTATACAGCGCCGGAGTATTTTGTCGGTGCCGGTGGTAGCGCGTGTTCAGATTTGTTTTCACTCGCTGTACTCACTTATTATATGCTTAGTGGTCGTTTCCCGTATGGTGTTAATGTTGCGAAAGCCAGAACACTATCAGCCCAATATAAACTAACATACCAATCTGTCGTTGATCCGCAGCGCGATATTCCGCTTTGGCTTGATGCGACATTAAAAAAAGCATTGCAGCCAAATCCCGCTAAACGTTATCACGTTTTGTCTGAATTCATTTATGATTTACACCACCCCAACCCAGCATTGATGGGTCAAATTAGCCCACCTTGGGTAGAAAAAAATCCCTTACGCTTTTACCAGGGGCTGTCAGCATTGCTAGCCTGTTTGCTAGTTTTATCATTACTTGCATAGTGCTTGATATATTTAATTTTATTGCGATGAGTTAAATGTAGAGTCTACGTTAAAGTTATAGAGAAAAGGGCCGCTAGGCCCTAAATATATGTGTTTTATTAAAGGAGTATGGGGAGAGTTTGTTACCATGCGAAAGCAGAGTAAAGGTGGGCTAAACCTGTGTAGCGGTTATATTGAGTAATTGTTGTTCGATTGCCATTTGATGATTAATGACTTCACCAATCATTATTAATGTTGGCCCCGTTAACTTAGCTGCTGTGGATTTTTGTGTGATATTCTCTAACGTGCCCCGAATAACCTGCTGGCTTGCCGTAGCTACCTGTTCAAGTAAGGCTATTGGTGTTGTCGCTGGCCAACCTACTGATTGCAGACCTTGTGATAGTTGCTGCAAACGCCCTAAACCCATGTATACCACTAGGGTTGGATTATCCTGATTTGATAGATATTGATAGTTGTACCATTTAGGCTGCTGTTTTGGATCGGCAAATTGCGCAGTCATAAAGGTAACACTGCGGGCAACCCCACGAGCGGTCAGTGGTATGCCTGTATAAGCCGATGCAGCGCAGGCAGTTGTTACACCCGGAACTATAGCAAAGGGAATATTATGCTCTGCTAGGGCATCAGCTTCTTCATTTACACGGGCAAAGATACTCGGATCACCGCCTTTGAGTCTGACAACTGTATGGCCTTGTTGCGCGTATTTAACCAATAACTTACTTATCTCAGCTTGCTGCATTGAATGTTTGTTGGCGCGTTTGCCAACAAACACCCGTTGTGCGTTTTCAGGTAAAGTACGCAGCAGCTCAACCGAGACTAACCAATCGTAGAGAATGACGTCGGCACTTTCTATTAACCGCTGAGCTTTAACGGTGATAAGCTCTGGGTCGCCAGGGCCTGCACCTATAAGATACACGCGCCCTTTATTGGCTTTTGCTTTATTGAAACTAAAAGGTTTAGCAAACCAATGGGTGACCTTGTTCGATTCAGTGCCCATAAAATAAGAAAGTACGCTCATCTTGTTCCCCTTAACTAAGCTGCGCTAGTTTGTTCAGCACAGACTTGGCTTGATATAAACACACGGTCATTGTCAATTTTAACTGTATAAGTTGAGACTCTTTTATCGGTTTTCTCTAAACAGTGGCCAGAATACAGACAAAAATGCTGTTTATATAATGGTGAAGCAACAACAAGCTGGCCTTGTACTGTGCCGATAATACCGCGAGAAAGCACATTTGCTTCGCCTATCGGATCATAGTTATCTATAGCAAATACTGGCGTAGATTCATCAGGTAAATAAAACAAAGCCACTTGTTTATTCTCTATCAGCGCACATACGCCGCTGTTTGCTACTAGGTCATCAATTGATGCGATATCATGCCATAACATTGTCTTGCTCCTTTTCGATCTCAACAACAGGAATTAATTGCTCGCTACTACGAGAATGGTTTAGTTTTTCAGATTTAGTTGCAGGGCGAATTTGATTACGCTCTTGGACAAATAAAATATTGTCATCTTGTGCTGGGCTGTTAACGAATTGGCGGAATCGTTTAACTGCGCCGTCACTTTCAATAGTGGTTTTCCATTCACATTGATAGGTGTGCACAACATGCTCCATTTGCGCTTCTAGTTCAGCACATAACCCTAAACTGTCTTCAATCACGACTTGACGAAGGTAATCTAAACCACCTTCAAGGTTTTCCATCCACACTGAAGTGCGCTGAAGCTTGTCGGCAGTTTTTATATAGAACATTAATATTCGGTCGATATAGGTGATTAAAGTGTGTGTATCTAAGTCAGTAGCGAATAAGTCGGCATGACGCGGGCGCATGCCGCCATTACCACACACATAAAGATTCCAACCACTCTCAGTGGCAATTACGCCAATATCTTTACTTTGTGCTTCAGCACATTCGCGAGTACAGCCTGAAACAGCCATTTTAATTTTATGTGGGGAGCGTAAACCTTTATAGCGATTCTCTATATCGATTGCTTGGCCAACACTGTCCTGAACACCATATCGACACCACGTGCTGCCGACGCATGATTTAACGGTACGTAATGACTTACCATAGGCGTGACCCGTTTCAAAACCAGCTTTAATGAGTTTTTGCCAAATAATAGGTAATTGCTCTAAACGCGCACCAAATAAATCGATACGTTGACCACCTGTGATTTTACAATATAAGTTGAACTCTTGCGCTACTTCGCCTAACACAATGAGTTTATCAGGTGTGATCTCACCCGCGGCTATACGAGGTACTACAGAATAAGAACCATCCTTTTGCATGTTCGCTAAAAAAGTATCGTTGGTATCTTGTAAGCCAACATGGGGCTTTTCTAAGATGAAGTCATTCCATGTCGCAGCTAAAATATTTGCCGCTGCTGGTTTACAAATATCGCAGCCTTTGCCTTGGCCAAACTTTTCTAATAATAACTTGAAAGTTTTAATACCTTCTACTTTTACCAAGTGCATTAACTCTTGGCGTGAGTAATCAAAGTGTTCACAAATATGATTGTTAACTTCGACGCCACGCGATTCGAGCTCTTGATCCACCACTGTCTTTAGTAGTGCTGCACAGCCACCGCAACCGCTGGCCGCCTTGGTACAACTTTTGACTTCACCCAGCTCACAAGCTCCGCCATCGATGGCACTAATAATATCGCCTTTACTAACATTGTGGCATGAACAAATTGTTGCAGCGTCTGGTAATGCTGAGCTTGAAAGTGCAGGAGCATCACCTGTGGTTGGTAAAATTAAGCATTCAGGGTTTTCAGGTAACGTCATGTCGTTCAACATGTACTGTAGTAATGTATCGTAATCACTGGTATCGCCTACAAGCACAGCACCAATGAGTTTGTCAGCTTGTTCATTAAAAACGATTTTTTTGTAGCTTCCTCGAATAGGATCTTGGTAAACCATTTCTTTACAGTTTTCGGTTTTACCGTGAGCATCACCAATTGAGCCGACTTCGACGCCGAGTAACTTTAATTTGGTACTCATATCAGCACCAGAGAACACTAAATCACCCTGACTAAACTGGCTTGCAACAACTCGAGCCATGTTGTAACCGGGGGCCACTAAACCAAAAATAAAGTTATTCCAAAGTGCGCACTCGCCAATGGCATAAATATCAGGATCTGATGTTTGGCATTGATCATTGATCACAATACCGCCACGTGGGCCAATTTCTAATTCTGTTGAGCGTCCAAGCTGATCATAAGGACGAATACCAGCAGAAAACAAGATAATGTCAGTTTCAAGGTGGCTACCGTCACTAAAATTCATACGATAGCGACACTGCTCACCTTTAACTATTTCTTGCGTTGCCTTGCCTGTGTGTACAGTAACACCGAGCTGCTCTATTTTATTTTTTAGTAACTCACCACCCACCTCGTCGAGCTGTACTGCCATTAACTGTGGCGCAAACTCAACTACATGGGTATCTAAGCCTAGCTGCTTCAATGCATTACTTGCTTCTAATCCAAGTAGCCCCCCCCAACCACAACGCCTACTTGACTAACTTTGGCACTTTGTTGTATTGACTCTAAGTCTTCGAGTGTACGGTAAACCAAACAGTGTGGCTGATCATTACCAGGAATAGGTGGCACAAATGGGTAAGAGCCAGTTGCAATGACGAGTTTGTCATAGTGAAATAGCTGACCAGTTGTTGTTTTAACAACTTTATTTTGTTTATCTATCTGATCAACCCATGTATTAGTGTGTACATTTATATTGAGTTGTTGATAGGTTTTTGCAGTTGTTAATGCTAAATCTGCAGGACTTTTACCATCAAAAACGCTCGACAGGTAGACTCGATCGTAGGCTAAGTTAGCTTCACCGCATAACACGGTTATGATAGCGTTTTCGTCACTTGCTCGCATTTGTTCAGCAAAGTGATGACCCACCATGCCATTACCTATGACGAGAATATTTTGGGGTGTTTGCATGTGGTATTCCTTAGTTTTGACGGTTTACAAACACAAAAAAGCCCGCTCTCTTAACGTTAAATAACATTAAGAGAGCGGGCTTCTTTGCCTAAAATTCATATTGTTTTGTTTTTTATTGTTTTAGTAAGCACTTTAAGCGCCTTAACTTTTATAAAGCAGATACAGTGCCAACTTAATAAGTTTTTGAATTTTATGTTTATTTTATATTTCTGTACGAAGTGGAAACCAAAATTTGATCTATTTTAGTGCGCCTTAGCACCATATTGGTCGGTACAGTGATACTTAACGATCGGCCACTGTACTTGCAAAATTGAGCAATTCACGACGTAACCATTGATGTGGGCTGGCATGGTGCAGTAATGGGCTCCAAAGCATTTTTTACTTCAATGGGCACCACCTGAAAAGGCACAGGGCTTATCACTAAATCAGTGTGCTTGGTTAATAACATAGCTTGTCGTCGCGGTAATGTAGCAATCAGCTTAGGTGATTGGCACAGTAAACTTGCAACCATGTAATGACGGGTGAATACACGAATATGGCGAGTTTGCTCTAATTGCCATAATGCTTCATCAACCCAACCGAGTTTTTGACTTCCTGATTTATTGGTGAGAGCAGCTTCTGCTCCCCAACCAGCTCGGTTTACCCAAATATGTTCTGCTGCTAAGTAGCGCTCTAAGTTGGCATTGTTTAAATAGTTATTGTTAGGATGCATTAAGCAACAATAATTATCCCGCCACACAGTGGCTTGATGAAATGAACGAGGCATGCCATTAAAGCGATTGATTGCTAAATCAATAGTGCCTTTTTCCATATCTTGAAGGTTTACGTCACTGGGGCTGAGCACATCAAAGTTAAGACCTGGATGTTTTTCTAGTTGTGCAGTAATAAAGGGCGCAACTAAGGTAGACTCTAAATAGTCGTTGGCCATTATTCTAAAAGTGACTTGGGCAGCGGTTGGGTCAAATAAGTCGCTAGGCTGTGTGATCGCTTCAGCCATTTTGAGTAACGCTTCTATTTCAGGTTTTAAGCTTAGAGCTTTAGCTGTTGGCGTCATATTACCTGCGGCACGCACAAGCAGTGGATCATCAAATAAATCACGTAAGCGTTTTAGTGCATTACTCATTGCAGGTTGTGTTAACGCAAGTTTATTTGCAGCTCTGGAGACATTTTGCTCATCAATGAGTACATTTAGGTACACTAGTAAGTTGAGATCGACATTTCTTATATTCATTTGATCAATCTTATTCATTCGCTTTATTAATTATCTAAATTAAAGCCTGCTTGCTATGGTGTGTAAACAGCTAAAATAAAATAGTCGTCATAAGTGATAAGAATATGCCAAATCTACAGCCTGCATCATCTCACAATTGTGCGCTTGAACACGTTATTGCAACTAAACTTGCACGAGCAGTATTTGCAGGCTTTGAAGCCATGTTTGCAGAATTTTTAAATATCACCTTGGGCGCACAAAGCCGTTTTGAGCAAAGGCAATGGCATGATATACAAGCCGCTATGCGAGCACGTTTACAAGTGTACGAGCGTCAAGTTGCAAATGTCAGTGATACGGTAAAGCTCATTGCTTACAATGAATATGATGACGCCGCAATCTGGCAACAAGCAAAAAATGTCTATGCTGCGATGGTTTCGAATCATGAAAACCAACCCATCGCCCATACGTTTTTTAATTCGACATTTGGTGCTATTTGGCATGATAAAAAAATTCGTACCGTACATTTGTTTGTTTTAAAGGCAAAATATCGCACAGCTCCACGACCATTTGATGGTTTAGTCAGGCGAATATCATTACAATCTGGTTTCTCTGAGGCCGTAAAGCAGCTTATTTTAGCGCAATCATTTCGGATTAATTTTAGTGATTTTGAACATGATGTTACCCAGTTACAGCATACTTTAACAATGGGGGCAAAACACCAGTGCCGCCAAGTATATGAACTAATAAACTTAAATAATGGTTATATAGAGTACGCCAACTCATTGTTTTTTAGAAATAAAGCTTGTTATTTAATTGGCCGGTGCATTGCTAAAAATGGGGATAACATGCCCTTTGCGATTGCCATTTTAAATACCGAGGATGGCTTAAAGTTAGATGCGGTGATGATGGGAGCAGATCAACTCAGTTTACTGTTTGGCTTTGCTCGTACTTATTTTATGGTAGATACCGACCAACCAGCGCGCTATGTAGATTATCTATCAGTGCTATTACCACATAAACAGCGGTTTGAGCTGTTTAATGCGATTGGATTTATTAAACATGCAAAAACTGAGTTTTATCGTTACAAGGTAGACACCACTAAAAACAGTCCAAAATCAGATAAGTATATCAGCGCACCAGGTACGCCTGGTATGGTTATGTTAGTGTTTACCACCCCAGATTCTGAATACGTTTATAAAGTAATTAAAGATAAATTTAATGCCCCCAAAACCGCGACCAAAGCCCAAGTTATGGCTAAGTATGATTTTGTAAAACAAGCTGACAGAGTGGGGCGACTGGTCGACACTCATGAGTTTAGGTATTTAGCGTTTGATTTATCTCGCTTTAGTGATGAACTCCTAAGCCATATGCACCAAATGATTGGTAACAGTATGGTCATCTCTGAAAAAGCACTTATTTTAAAGCATGTTTATGTTGAGCGTAAAATGACGCCGCTTAATTTATACCTTAATCAATGTGATGACACAGAACTAACCAAAGTGATGATTGACTATGGTAGGGCTATCAAAGACTTAGCCGGGGCAAATATATTTCCAGGCGATATGTTAATGAAAAACTTTGGCGTTACCCGCTGGGGTCGTGTGGTATTTTATGATTATGATGAAATTTGTCCGTTAACTGAGTGCAATTTTAGAGATATTCCAAAAAGTGACAGTCAACATGATGAATTAAGTGCGCACAGCTATTTTGATATTGCTGATAACGATGTGTTTCCGAGTCAATTTAACATTTTTTTTAGCGCTAACGACACGGCATTTGCAGTGTTTAAGCAACATCACAGCGATATTTTTTCAGCGTCGTTTTGGCAACAATGCCAAGCGAATATAACCGCAGGACACATATACGACGTTTACCCGTATAAAACTAGTTGGCGCTTTAAGAGTATCCACCTTAACCAGAAGTATGATAGGGATTAATTTCAGTAAGAGGTACAATTTACAAAAACGTTTAAAGGAAATATTATGAAAGCCTATTTACTAACGGGGTTACTACTTGTATCGGGGCAAACATTTGCAAACCCACTGTTGGGTAGTTGGGAGTTTGTAGAGGGAAAATATGCGGTTGATGATGGCTATGTAACAGCAAAAGCCCCGCAGTTAACCTCAGTAAAATTAATAACAAAAACACACTTCAACTACATAACACAAAAGAACGGCCAGTTTCATTATGCTGGTGGCGGTAAATACATAATTAAAAATCAACAATTCATAGAAACATTTGGTTATGGCAATATTCCTTCATTATTGGGTAAAACAATGGCTTTTGATTACAAAATTGAAGGTGATTTGTGGCATCATTCGCTCACTGAAAATGGTAAGTTAGTAGAAGCTGAAATATGGCGAAAGTTAGACTAAAGACCACACTGAGGAGCCTATGAAATTCATTGCACACGAAAATAAAACACTATCACTGAGTGAAACAACAAAACCAAACTTACAAGTAGATGAAGTACTTATAAAAGTTGCAGCGATAGGCGTTAACCGTGCCGATTGTATGCAACGACAAGGTAAATACCCTGCACCAAAAGGTGATAGCCCTATTTTAGGGCTTGAATGTGCAGGCACTGTGGTTGAACTTGGCGCTGATGTAGAAAAAAGTTGGCTCAATGAGCGCGTTTTTACATTGTGTGCAGGTGGTGCGTATAGTGAATATGTGGCAGTGGATGCTGCACAAATAATGGCTTTACCAGATAGCATATCTATGGCGCAAGGCGCAAGCATAAGCGAAGTGTATTTAACTGCATATGGTGCACTCTTTGGGTTAGGTAACTTACAACAGGGGCAAACCGTACTTATTCATGCGGGTGCCAGTGGGGTAGGTGGGGCAGCAATTCAAATGGCAAAACGTGTTGGTGCGACTGTGGTTATTACCGCAGGGAGCGACGAAAAGTGCCAACACGCCAAAGAGCTGGGTGCAGATCATGCCATTAATTATAAAACAAATGACTTTGTTGAATATATGCAAACCCATACATTAACAGCCAATGTCATTGTTGATCCGGTATCTGGCCGATACTTAAATAAGAATGCAGCAATCGCGGCAATGGATTGTCAAATTATTATGCTGGCGTTTTTAGATGGTCGATTTGCTGAGGTTGATTTTGCTCGACTATTACAAAAACGTATTTCGTTCCATGCCTCTACTTTACGTAACCGTAGCAAAGCATTTAAACGCCAATTACGCGATGAATTCGTTAACCAATTTTACGATGATATTGCTAACCAACGTTTTGATTTTAATATTTATAAAACCATGCCATGGCAACAAGCAAATGAAGCCCATGCAATTTTAGAGCGCAATGAAAATGCCGGTAAAGTCGTGTTACAGGTTAAATAATTACCTTTAAAAGTAATACCTGTTTAAAACTAATTATTTGCCCATATAATTAGTGCAACTAAAAGTGATGTAAGGTAAAAATATGAACCCAATTATAGCAACATTAAAAGAGCATAACGTGAGTGATGAAAAAGTCCATGAGCTTTTTCAAGCGTTTACACAAAACCCAATGATGGCAATGGCGTTAGTGCAACAATTAGGTATTCCACCAGAGAAACTCCAAGCGTTAATGGCGCTTGTGATGACTCAGCCACAGCTAATTAAAGAAGCTGCCGCATCATTAGGTATTTCTGATGGGGAACTTGAAAAAGCCAAAGAGCAATATCAAAATCAGTAATAATTAGTTTTTAAGCTGTTTGACCAATCAAATAACGAATAGAGCATTGCTCTGGTAGTGTTCTTTTTTATGTATTTATTTTTTAGAGATATTAATGCGATTGTTTTTGTCCCGTATGGCTGCAACGAGCCAGTGCCCGCCACGCAAACCCGTGAGTAAAATTATGTGGTCGTTGTTAGGCTCTTTTTTAGGTATTTACTTAGTAGCCTTAATTGGTAAAACGTTGCAATTTGATCCCTTAACTAACTTATTTTTAATTGGCTCATTAGGCGCAACAGCAGTCCTCATATATGGAGCGCCACTAGCAGAATTTTCACAGCCGAGAAACCTTGTAGGTGGGCATGTTTTAAGTGCTTTAATAGGCGTTACAGTGGCTAAAGTTTTAACTGCTGATTTAATGTTAGCAAGTGCTATTGCAGTGTCATTTTCAATCGCTGTGATGCACTTAACACGAACTTTGCATCCTCCCGGGGGGCAACAGCATTAATTGCAGTTATCGGTGGTGAAGGAATTCATCAACTTGGTTATTATTATGTGATTAGCCCTGTTTTATTTGGCGCGTTGATTATGTTACTGGTGGGCTTACTGGTAAATAATCTATCACGTAATCCAAAGCGACATTACCCAGTATATTGGTGGTAATGCACAAAGGTTTAAGATGGTAGTAGGCTACCATCTTATGACTTACTTACTTTTATAGGCCTGTTTTGCTATACAAAGAGACTTTATCAGAAACCAATGTAATTTCGATGTTTTTTGCTTCATCACCCCAAGTACAATTAGTGTGTAGAGTTTTTTCAACACAGTTATCAGCACTTCCTAGAATTGCTTCAACCTCAGTTTTATCCATCCCAATAGAGATTTTTTCGTAGTTTTCTAAACTTACTTTTGAGCAAGCAGCAAGTGATAAAGTGGCTGCAATTATTAATAGTTTTTTCATAAATAGTGTCCTTGTTAATGTTTAAATTTTCTTATTTGTACAATCATGCCCATTTTAGGGTGGTCAAAATAATGAACTTCTCCACTGATCACCCGTTTAAACTGAGAAAAGCGGGCGCTTTGGATTTCTCCGTTATCGAGCTTTTCACTGATATCAATATTTGCATTAATATAAAGGTAGTGGCGTAAATAAATATTAAAAAAGCCATCTAATTCCCATTTATCAGAAGCTTGTTGCATAGCTGGCTCAAATGATTGGCTTGGATTAACTAAGCTTATAAAGTTAGCGTTATTAGCGAGGCTAGTATTTGTAATTGGCGGTGTGGTTAGGTGTTGCCCACCAAATAGTTTGATACTTTGTGAACGCGATTTACTTGCGCCTTCAAATCGCCAACCAGTATGCAGTAAAGGTTTTAAACCTTTACGCACCAACTCGCGTTGTTGGCTTTTAAATTGTAGCTGCTCAGGGTTTAACAAATAGGTGCTGATCATGTCATCTCTGGTTTCTGCTTCTGGGCTCAGCGGCAAAGAGTCAAAGCTTGCAATATAGTCTATCGAATCATCACATAAGTTTGATCGACTGGCACCAATGACTGAATCTGTTAGTGAGTTAGAATTAAAGCGGCTATCGCCCGCGATACAGTCTTGTTTCGCTTGCTGAGTGTATAACGGAGTGAGTAAGTCAATTTTGTTGCTTGCCTTAATGGGCTCTTTTTTAAGGCTAAAATCTTCTTGTAAATAAGGAGCAGGACGCTGTTTGAATATAAGCACTTCTACTTCAAACCATCGCTCTGCGAATGCTGCGCTGCTAAATACACAACACAAAATTAATAATGATTTTTTAAACAACATTAATGGCTAACCTTTTTAGAGAAATCTGCAATCATTGCAGTGACCATTTTTAAACGTTCACGGGCATTTGCCTCACTGATCGCAAAGCGCAGTTTATTTGCGCCATCCATTTTGTACACATGGGGTGCACTTTGTATCAAACCAATGATGAAGCTCGGGTTAACCTTTGTATCTTGGGTAAACTCAAAGTAACCACCTTTTGGATTTGCTTCAATCTTTTTAATACCTAATTCACTGGCTTTTAGTTTAAGTTGCTGCAAACTAAATAGGTTTTTAGTTGCATCAGGCAGTAAACCAAAGCGGTCAATTAACTCGACTTGCAGTTCATCCATGTCATCTACAGTAGCACAGCTTGCAATACGTTTGTAAATACCTAAACGGGCGTTAACATCATGAATATAGTCATCGGGTAATAATGCCGCGAGTTTTAAATCGACTTCACTTTGCTGTTGCAATAAGTTATCAAGAGTCGGCTCTTTACCTTCGCGCAGTGATTTAACTGCTTGCTCAAGCATTTCCATATATAAATTAAAGCCAATGGTTTGCATTTGTCCTGATTGGTCATCACCGAGTAATTCACCCGCACCACGAATTTCTAAATCGTGTGTCGCTAACGCAAAGCCTGCGCCTAAATCCTCAAGAGATTCGATGGCTTCTAAGCGTTTTACGGCATCTTTAGATAATGACTTAGGATGGCCGGTTAATAAATAAGCGTATGCTTGATGATGACTACGCCCCACACGACCACGCAGCTGATGCAGTTGCGCAAGCCCTAACTTATCGGCTCTATCCATGATAATAGTATTAGCAGTTGGAATATCTATACCGGTTTCAATAATGGTGGTACAGACTAAAACATTGTACTTTTGATGATAAAATTCACTCATTAACTGTTCGAGTTCACGCTCGCGCATTTGCCCATGCGCTGACGCAACACTCGCTTCAGGCACCCATTCACTGATCTCTTGAGCCACGCGGTCAATGGTTTCTACATTGTTGTGCAAAAAGTATACTTGGCCACCACGCTTGATTTCACGCAATATTGCTTCGCGAATAAGCTCAGCATCGCGCTGGCGAACAAAGGTTTTTACAGCTAAGCGCTTAGCTGGTGGAGTGGCGATGATAGATAAATCACGCATGCCGCTCATTGCCATATTTAATGTACGTGGGATAGGCGTTGCGGTGAGCGTTAAAATATCGACATCGGCACGTAATGATTTGATTTTTTCTTTTTGCCGTACACCAAAGCGATGCTCTTCATCCACAATCAATAGGCCTAAATCCCGAAAATTAATATCTTGTTGAATTAATTTGTGCGTGCCGATGACAATATCAAGTTTACCTTCGGCCATTTTTTCTAGGGTATCTTTTTGCTCTTTAGGCGAGTTAAAGCGTGAAAGCACACCGACTTCAATGGGGAAATCAGCAAAGCGGTCTTTAAAGTTTTCAAAGTGTTGCTGGGCAAGTAATGTAGTGGGGACTAACACGGCCACTTGTTTATTGTCGTTTACTGCAATAAAGGCTGCACGCATGGCGACCTCAGTTTTACCAAAGCCAACATCACCACATACTAATCTATCCATGGCATGTTTGCTTTGCATATCTCCGAGTACAGCTTCAATGGCGTTACGTTGGTCATCGGTTTCTTCAAATGGAAAGCCATCACTAAACACGCGGTATGCACTGCCATCAAGGGCGAAAGCATTACCGGGTTTTGCTTGGCGCTTAGCGTAAATATCAAGCAGCTCTGCAGCGACGTCGCGTACTTTTTTCTGCAGCGCGCTTTTTGGCTTTCTCCCAAGCGTCAGAGCCTAGTTTATGCAGCGGTGCACTGGCTTCTTCACCACCAGAATAACGGCTTAACATGTGTAGGGCTGATACGGGTACATAAAGTTTAGCTTCACCGGCATAGGTGATGGTTACAAACTCAGTGACGAGTCCTGCAGCATCAATAGTTTGTAGCCCTTGATAACGTCCAACACCATGATCTAAATGCACAATGGGTTGACCAACTTTAAGCTCAGCTAAGTTGCGGATCAGCGCATCTTGGCTTGCTTCGTATTTATGCTTTCGGCGACGGCGCTGAGATACTTTAATTCCCAGTAATTCCTGTTCGGTAATAATACTCAGCGCGGGCTTTGCACTTAATAGCACACTTTGCTCAAGCGGGCTGACAATTAACCCAACATCGCTATTGCTAGCGGTAAAGTCATCAAATGAGTCAAACTCTTTGAGTTTTAAGCCACTGGGTTTGAGTAATGCAAGTAAAGACTCACGACGTCCGTCAGATTCTACCGAGATCAGTACGCGGCCTTTTTGTTTCTTTTGCGCTGCTATATATTCAATAAATGCTTGATACGGTTCGTGTTGCTTATGCTCAATTCGTACCGCAGGGAGCTCGCTTGTGACTAAGTTTTTATTCCCTGCTTTGGTCGGTAATTTTGCTTGGCTTAAGCGTATGCGGGCAAAGTTACCTAAGTTTGAAAACAGCTCATTGAGTGGCTGATAAAGCTCAGTCGGCTCAAGTAAAGGTCTTAACGGATCGACTCGGCGGTTTTCATAGCGAACATTTACATCATGCCAAAATTGATCCGCAGCATGTTCTAAATCACCATATTGCATGACCGTTGTGGTATCTGGTAAGTATTCAAATATGGTCGCAAGCTGCTGAAAAAACAGCGGCATATAATATTCAATACCCGCCGGCCAGTTTCCTTTAGTGACTTGCATGTAGACAGAGTCTTGCTCTGCACTGGCGCCAAACTTTTCGCGGTAGTTTATTCTAAAGCGCTCAATGTCACTTTCATTAGTTGGAAACTCATGAGCAGGGAGTAGCTCTATTTTATCTACTTTTTCGTCAGAACGTTGAGTTTCAACATCAAATAGGCGAATAGAATCGAGCTCGTCATCAAAAAAATCTAACCTAAATGGGTGCGGGCTCCCCATAGGATATAAATCAACAATTGAGCCACGAATAGCGTATTCACCATGCTCCATAACCTGTTGAACATGCAAATAACCCGCTTGCTCAAGATTACTTCGTAAGCTGTGTGTGTCGAGATTATCGCCAACTTTAAAGTTAAGTGTAGAGCCATAAATAAACGAGGCCGGGGCAGTACGCAGCATTAAGGTAGATACAGGTACAATTAATACACTTTGTTGTTCTTTTTTTAGTGTATTGAGGGTCGCTAAACGCGACGAAATAATATCTTGGTGAGGCGAGAAGTGATCATACGGCAGCGTTTCCCAATCAGGAAACACCATCACCGGGTGATCAGGTAATAAATAATCAAGTTCCGTCTCTAAACGCAGCGCACTGGGTGTATCTGGGGTAACAATCAGCACTAAGCTGTCTTGTTGTTTCACCCCTTGTGCAATAGCGATACTTAACCCGCTACCGGTGAGTTGCCCCCATTGAATTTTATCTTTTTGAGATTTTACCCAAGGCAAGGCTGCCCATTGCGCAAACGCCATTTATTACTCCTTAAATGCGCCTCAACTGAGGCGCTAATTTATTCTAGTCACGGTAAATTTTAGTGAGATCTTGATAGTGATCAATTCGGCGATCACGTAAATAAGGCCATATACGTCTTACGTTCTCTGAGCGTTTTTGATCCAGTTCTACCACTAAAATTTGCTCGTCAGTATTATTTGCTTCGCTGAGCATTTCACCCTGAGGGCCTGCAATAAATGAATTGCCCCAAAATTGAATACCGTCACTTTGCTCGCTTGGATCACTTTCATGGCCTACGCGGTTGGCACTGATAACGGGCACGCCATTGGCAACAGCATGGGCACGTTGCGAAATAACCCATGCATCTTTTTGTCGCGTTTTTTCTCCGTCATCGTCACGTGGGTCCCAACCAATCGCGGTTGGGTAAATTAATAACTCAGCACCTGCCATAGCCATCAAGCGTGCAGCTTCAGGAAACCATTGATCCCAACATACCAGCACGCCTAATTTACCTACTGAGGTTTGAATGGGCTCAAAGCCTAAATCGCCTGGAGTAAAGTAAAACTTTTCATAAAACCCAGGATCATCAGGAATGTGCATTTTGCGATATTTACCTGCAATTGTGCCGTCATTTTCCAGCACAATAGCCGTATTGTGATAAAGACCTGTGGCGCGTTTTTCAAATAATGAGGCCACGATGACGATGTTTAACTCATTTGCTAATGCGCCCAATGCGTCACTACTTGGCCCTGGGATAGTTTCTGCTAAATCAAAAACATCAACGTCTTCGGTTTGGCAAAAGTAAAGGCTGCGGTGTAGCTCTTGGAGCACCACAAGTTGAGCACCTTGGCTTGCAGCGTCACGTATGCCTGCAATTGATTTTGCCATGTTTTGCTCGGCGTTATCACTATTGCTCTGCTGCACTAAGGCAACCGTTAATTTATTTGACGAAGTCATTATGCTGCTCCAACTAAAAATCCGCGAGGTAACTGCATGGTTATGCAATGTAAGCTGCCAAATTGATGAATAATAGGCAAACAGTTTATAGCAATAATGGTGTGCTCAGGGTAGGCACGTTGAACTTGCGCAAGTGCTTGTTCATCGTTTTCATCATTATAGGTAGGCACAAGGACAGCACCATTGATAATTAAATAATTTGCATAGGTCGCAGGTAGTCTATCACCATCGCTGTTATACACTGCTTTTGGCCAAGGTAAATCAATCAGGGTATAGGGGTGACCTGATGGGGTTTGAAAACCTTGCAATTGTGTTTGCATTTTATCAAGCGCGTCAAAATGCTCATCCGTTGTATCATCACACTTTACATAAACTAGGGTGTTGTTCGGAGCAAAGCGCACAAGGGTATCAATATGACTGTCAGTATCGTCACCAGCTAAATAACCATGATCAACCCATAAAAATGAATTGACACCTAATTGCTGCTGCAATTGTGCTTCAAGCTCAGGTTTTGTCAGGGTCGGGTTGCGGTTTGGATTGAGTAAACACTCGCGGGTGGTGAGCAATACACCGTGCTCATTTATTTCAACGCCGCCGCCTTCTAATACTAAATCAATTTTTTGGTATTGATTTGCAGGTGCTGCAAGCTGATTAACAAGTACTTTGTTTATTTTATTATCAAGAGCGCTTTCAAACTTGTTACCCCAGCCGTTGAAGGTGTAATCAAGAATAGCTAATTGGCTTGCATCCTGTTGGTTTACACAGGTCAAAGGGCCATGATCGCGCGCCCAGGTATCATTACACGGAGTGATCACAAAGTGCACCCGAGCAATATTAATCTCATTACTAGTTAATAGTTGGCTTATATGTGTTTTCAATGCATTGTTATGTGCAACTATAACAACGCGTTGTCGTTGACATATATGTTTGCAAAGGGAAATATAAACAGGCTCTACAGCACTGAGGTTATCACGCCAATCAGTATCTTGGTGTGGCCAAGTAAGCATAACAGCATCTTGCTCAGCCCATTCAGGTAAAAGTCTAAAGTTCATGAATTTAATAAACAAATAAAGGTGTGCCTAGTTTAGCATTTCAAACAGATATGTCAGCTTTTTATAGCTCAGTAGGTTGCTCATTTTCAGGTTTGTCTAATTGTTGCTGTTGGCGCTTTTTTAATTGCCTTGTTTGTGCGTGTAAACTCGCTCTCACCACTAACTCTTGATCAGAATCGCGGATAGCAGTAAATAAAAGCGTGTATTGCTTTTGCCCATCATCAAGCTCGTCAATTGCCACTACCTCTGTGTAGCAATAAACCGCTGACGCTTCATGTTGCAAAAACAGTTTAGTGCGAAATGCTTGACCTATTATATATTGCTCGCTGGTAGTAAATTTAACACCGCCGCCGCCATAACTATCGCAGTACATGGCATTATCTTGTGGCTGTTCAGAGGCAAGAATATGGCTCATTATGAGGTCGATTTTACGCGATTGTGCTTGTAAAAAAACCGCCAGTTCTTGGGCTACATCACCTAAATTACGCAGTGGTCTTAATGAGCTTTGTTCGAGCTCACTTACTTCATTCGCTAGTTTAAATAGTGGGGGAATATCAGCTTCTAATTGAGCAGGGCTTTGTGGCACGCTTTGCTTGTCAACAGCAAATAAATTGACTCGGTTACTTTCTGCTATTTGAAAATACTGCTCAAACTCAGCTATTTTTTCACTACTCATTAGTTTGCTCCACAACGCGCGTTTACTAATAGTAGCGCTGACAAGCTTAAATTGCTAGTGATGTAACCGTTATAAAAAAGGGCAAACCTATGTTTGCCCTTCATTTTTTAAAGGTTAATAGTTATAAATTACCTTCAGGAGTATCCACGTTTTCGCGTTTATGGTGCGCAGCTATTTCATCGGCGAGCTCATCACGGGAGCGTTTCTCACTGAGTTTAAGATCTGTCAGCCAGTAGAAAAACAAAGGCACAAAGAATACAGCTAAGAAGGTTGCAGCCATCATGCCACCCATAACACCGGTGCCAACGCTGTGACGCGCACCTGCACCCGCACCTGAGCTAAGCACTAATGGCACAACGCCTAATATAAACGCCAGCGATGTCATTATAATAGGCCTAAACCGTAAACGTGCTGCTTCAAGAGCTGCCGCACTTGCGCTCCAACCCTGCTGGTGCTTCATCAAGGCATATTCAACAATCAAAATGGCATTTTTACTGGCAAGGCCAAGCAGGGTAACGAGGCCAATTTGGAAGTAAACATCGTTAGTCATACCTACTAGCCAAATGGACACAAGCGCGCCAAAGGTACCAAAAGGCAGAGCCAGCATGACCGATAATGGCAGTGACCAACGCTCATAAAGCGCAGCAAGAATTAAGAATACCATGATGACAGCAAGGCCAAGTGCAATACCGGTTGTGCCCGAGCTGCGTTTTTCTTGATAGGCAGAGCCCGTCCAATCATACGTCATGTCTGGTGGTAGCACGGCTTTTGCAATACGCTCCACTTCGGCAATGGCTTGTCCAGAACCGTAGCCTGGTGCTGCGTTACCCAATAACTTAACCGCTGAAAGGTTGTTATAACGGTTTAGGCTTTCAGGACCACGACTAAATTCTATATTAGTAAACGCAGACATGGGTACCATAGTGCCTTGGCTATTTTTAACATAAATACGGCCGATGTCGTCGGGTTTCATTCTAAACTCAGCCTCAGCAGACATAAGTACCTGCCATGCTCGTCCAAATTTATTGAAATCATTAACGTAGTAGGTGCCTAACGTACCGGCAAGGGCTGTAAAAGCATCGTCGATTTCAATGCCCATGGCACGGGCTTGTTCACGATCAACATCCACTTTTAACTGTGGCGCATTAGGGCGCCATAATGTTTGTAAGCCACTTAGCACAGGACTTTTTTGTGCCTCTGCCATCATTAGTCCCATGGCTTGTTGCAGTTTTTCTGGGCCGCCAGCGCCTTTGTTTTGAATATAAAATTCAAAACCACCGGTGTTTCCTAAGCCAAAAATAGCAGGTGGGTTAAAAGCCAGTACCAGAGCTTCGTTAATATGAGCGGTCTTCATAAAGAGCTCATTAACCAAGCTTTTAGTATCTATTTCGCGTTCATCCCAGTGTTTTTGCGTAACAAACAAGGTTGCTGCGCTATTTTTGTAACCGCCGCCAATAAAGTCAAAGCCGGTAAATGCGACGACATTTTCATTTGCAGGGTTTGATTGCACTGCGGCAACAACTTGTTTCACGACTTCTTCAGTGCGTTCCAAAGATGAGCCATCAGGTAAGAAAATTGCTGAAATATAATAGCCTTGATCTTCATCTGGCACGAGGGAACTAGGGGTGTTTTTCCAAAGCCCGACAGTGATAGAGACCATCCCTATCATTAATAACAAACCCAGTGCACCGCGACGCACCATAAAACCAACAGTGCCAACGTATTTACTGGTTATTTGTGTAAATACTCGGTTAAACCATAAAAAGAAGCGCGCGGTTTGTTTGTGCTCTTGTTTTAAAATAAGTACACACAAAGCAGGAGTCATCGTCAGCGCCACCACACCAGATAAACTCACCGCAATTGAAATGGTGATTGCAAATTGGCGGAAGAGCTCACCTGTAAGGCCACCTAAAAACGCAATAGGTACGAATACTGAGCAAAGCACCAGTACAATGGCGACAACGGGCCCAGATACTTCTTGCATGGCTTTGATGGCAGCCTCATGAGCACTTACGTGTTCTTCGTGCATAATGCGCTCAACATTTTCGAGCACAACAATGGCATCATCAACAACAATACCAATTGATAACACCATGCCAAATAAGGTCAGCGAGTTAATTGAATAACCCAGCATATACATGCCAGCAAAGGTACCCAGTAATGACACGGGTACAGCCAATGTAGGAATCAGCGTTGCACGCCAGTTTTGTAAAAATAGATACACCACCAAAAATACTAAAATCATGGCTTCGATTAGGGTGATCACTACCTCACGAATGGATACTTCAACAAAGCGTGTGGTGTCGTATGAATTTAAATGAGCAAGTCCTGTAGGAAATTGCTGTTTTATTTCATCTAAAACGCCATTTACTTCGGCGGCAACATCCAGCGCATTAGCACCAGGTTGTAAAAATATCCCTAATAAAACAGCTTCTTTGCCATTAATTGTGCCGCTAAAGTTGTAATCTTTTGAGCCAAGCTCCACGCGAGCAATATCTTTTAAACGTAAACTACTGCCGTCAATATTTGAACGAATAATGATTTCTTCAAATTGTTCGGGTTCAGATAAGCGCCCTTGTGCGGTAACACTGTAAACAAGCTCTTGCGCTGATTGTGAGGTTGGCGTTGCGCCAATAGAGCCCGCGGCATATTGTGAGTTTTGACTGCGAATTGCGCCAGCAACTTCTTCAACGGTTACACCAAGTTGACTCATGACATCTGGGCGCAACCAAATACGCATGGCGTAGTCTTTCGCGCCAAAAATTTGCACGCTGGTAGTACCTGGAATACGTTTAATGCGATCTAAGATGTTTAAAGTAACGTAATTCGATGTCCATAAACTATCTCGGCTGCCATCGGGTGAGTAAAACGCGTGAACTTGTAAAAAACTTGATGATCCTTTTTGCACAACCACACCTTGGCGGCGTGTTTCTTCTGGCAAACGGGCTTCAACTTGTTTAACACGGTTATTAACGTTTACAGCAGCTTGGTCAATATCAGTGCCAATTTCAAAGGTTACTTCAATAGTGGTCGCGCCTGAGCTGGTTGAGGTTGATGCCATATACATCATGCCTTCAACACCCGTAATTGCATTTTCAATCGGTGCAGCTACGGTTTGTTCAGGTACTTGTGCTGAAGCGCCGGGGTAGGCTGCTGTTACCTGTACTACAGGTGGGGCAATTTCAGGGTATTGTGCAACCGGCAAGCTGCGCATTGCGGCAAGGCCCGCCAGCACAATAACAATTGATATAACAAACGCAAATATAGGTCTGTCGATAAAATAACGAGAAAACATAAGACTCCCTGTGCTTATTCAGCGTTCGCACTGTTTGATGTATTGTTTACCACGACAGGCATGCCTGGGAAGAAAATCTTCGCCATGCCATCGATGATCACTTCATCACCTTCATTAAGTCCTGACTTAATAAGCCAAAAGTTTTTATCCCCTTGGTTTTCAGGCTTCTGGATCCATTCACCTACTTCAACTGGAGCTGGGCGAGCAATCGTGCCACCTTGTTCATTTTTGCCGACCAGATAAACAAATTTACCAGTGCCATTATCAAGTACAGCTCGCTGTGGAATAACAAAGGCATTTTTACGCACTGCGCCGTTTAAGATAACACGCACAAATTGGCCTGGACGCAGTTTAAAATCAGGATTTGGGATAATCGCTTGTAATTCACTGGTGCCGGTATTTGGGTTGATGCGTACATCAGAAAAGTTTACTTCACCAGTGTGACCATAGAGTGAACCATCTTGCAGTTTGAGAGAGGTTTTCCATTGACCATTTTTAGGCAGAGTGAGTGAGCCGTTAGCCATATCTTGGCGCATTTGTAATTGTTCGCGCTCAGAAATACCAAAACGTAAACGTATTGGATCTAGCTGGGTAATTTGCGTTAACAATAAATCAGGGCCAGAGACATAAGTGCCCTCTGAAACAAATTCACGGCCCACAACCCCTGCAACGGGCGCTTTGACTTGGGCATATTCTAGATTTAACTTTGCTTCGTTTAGCGCTACTTTAGCAGCAGCTAAATTGGTTTGTGCAATATCTTGTGTTGAGCTGGCATTATCGTAATCACGTTGTGAAACCGATTTATCTGCACGCAGCTTTGCTAACCTTTTTAACATCGCGCTGTGCTTGAATAAGCGATGCGTTCGCGCCGTCAAGCGCCGCTTGCGCACGTTCAACGGCCAATTGATAAGGTTCTAGGTTGATTGTAAATAAAGACTGATCTTTTTTTACCGTTTGGCCTTCATCAAAGTTACGTGATTCTAATATACCAGTTACCCGCGCTCTTATTTCAACTTCTTTAGAGCCAGATAGAGTCGCAGGTAACTCAATAGTAAACGGGGCATCTTCTGTTTTAGCTAACACAGTAGCGACAGAAGCAGGATGCATAGCGGCTTGTTGTGCTTTAGGTGCTTCACTACATCCTTGAAGAAAGAGCGAGGCTGAGGTAAATAAAAATAATGATAACTTCGATAGTGCGAAAGGCTGACGCATGGTTACTCCACAGTTCCAATTGTATAAGTATAGGTTTAAGCAAATTTAAGCTGATTGAGTATGGTTTGTTGCGCGTTTTATAACCATGTCATTTAAAGGTAATGAATGATATTCAGCTTAAGTAAACGCAAGTGTATACCCAAATTTAAAATAGGTATACACTTGCGTTTACTTTTTTCTACATTAATGTGGTAGATTAGGGGGTGATTAATATCGGGGGGCGATGTGGAATCAAGTAATAGTAAACAAAATGATGTGTTGTGTGCCGCGATTCAAGAGTTTGCGCAATATGGGTTACTTGGCACAACAATGGAAACCATTGCTAAGCAAGCTAATGTTTCAAAGCGCACCTTATATAAACATTACCCGAATAAAAATGCGCTGTTTGACGAGGTGGTTGCATTATTATTAGAGCGTTTTTCACAATTACATAAATATCAATACCAACCTGATATTGATATTTATGAGCAATTAAAAGAGTTAGCTAAGGTATGCTTGTCACTTGGCAATGATGAGAACTACTTAACCTTGTCGCGTATTGTGATTATTGAATCGATGCGAGATAAAAAACAGGCCGCACGATTAGAAGAAAAGTTTTTAGACTGTGAGAAGGGACTACTTACGTGGTTTGAACAGGCTCATCAAGCGGGCGTATTAAATGATGTGCCAGCAGATATTGCGGCTTCATTTTTCTACGGTGGATTAAAAAATATGGGCTATTGGGAGCAAGTTATAATGTGGAAACCCGCATTAGATGAAGCGAGCTTAGAGCAATTAATAGATTTGACTTCACGGTTTTTTGTGAGCGGAATAAAATTGCAAAAATAAAAAGAGGTGGAACTTATCCATTAGTTCAACCTCAGGGTATTGATCCATTTTAGTACAATCTAGTTACTTTAGAAGAGTGACTAACTCGGTTAAATCTTTCACATTGTAATCAGGTTTTTGTGCGAGTGGGTATAAGGCTTTACCTGGGCGCGCAATAAATGCCGTTTGTAGGCCTGCCGCTTTTGCACCAGCAACATCCCAGCCATGGGCTGCGACCATTAACGCATCTTCTGCTTTTACATTCAGTTGTTTTAATGCCCACTCATAGGCACGTAAATCAGGTTTGTATATCTTAATATCTTCAATACTGTATCTGGCTTCAAAGTAATCAGTTAAACCTGCACTTTCAAACTGCGCTTTTACGCCATTATTTGATGAATTAGTTAAGCTCACTAATTTGTAACCACTGTCTTTTAATGCTTGTAAGCCTGCTTTAACATCTGGGTGTGCTGGTAGGCTTAATAATGGTGTAACAATCGCGGCTTTAGCTTGTTCGGCACTAATTTTAATATCATTGTTTTGTGCCACCATTAATAATGATGCAACCCCAATTTTGCCAAAATCCTGATAGTCGCCGATGGCTGTGCTCACTAAAGAGTGGTGTAACATGGTTGAAAACCAAAGCGGAAGTAAATCTTCTCGTCCGCCTAATGCCGCACCAATTGACTCGCGCATTGAATCCAGATCGAGTAATGTTTCATTAACGTCAAAAATAATAACTTTTGGTTTGTGCTGTACAGATTCAGCTGCCATTACATTTCCTCCGAACAATTGACCTAACAGTACTAACGATAAACTTAGCTTTGTTAGCGTTTTAAAAATAGCCATATACTTTAATGCCCTTGTATTTACTGTTAGGGGGTTAAAATTGAGCGCTGTGGGCTCCAATTACCCCCATTTATTATCTATGAAACAGTATAGTGTTTGGTTTTTTTAAATAAACATTGCAAAACCGAATGCTACATTCGAAAATATTAAATGAAATAGGGGAAGCTATGTACAGTGTGAGCGATCTAGAAACATTTATTGCAATAATAGAGAATAAAGGCGTGCTTGCAGCGGCAAGCGCACAAGGGTTATCTCCAGCCACTGTTAGCCATCGATTAGCTAAATTAGAGCGAGAGTTAGCAACCGTTTTAGTTTTTAGAGATAGTCGGCGAATACGGCTATCACCGGCTGGTGAGGTGTTTTATCAGCGTGTTGGTACGATCCTTGAGGCATTACATGATGCCGAATACAGTATTGGTGCACGTGGTTCATCGGTGAGTGGGTTACTTAGAGTGACAATGCCTCCTTGGGTGTTTTCAAAGTTCGTGATGCCCAAACTGATTGCGTTTGAGCAGCAATACCCTGATTTGCAATTAGACTTTTCGATTTCAGATAACTTTGTCAATGTTGTCGATGATGCACAAGATATTGCTATCAGGGTGGGCAAGCTGAATGACTCTGCCTTGCTATCACGAAAAATAGTTAACAATCAACGTGTTTTATGTGTGGCACCTAGTTATGTAGAAAAATACGGTATGCCAACATCTTTTGAGCAACTGCAGCAACACTTTTGGGTGTGTTTACCGTGGCAGCGACAACTCAAACTAAACAATGGCGCTGGCAAAGTTGTCAACTTTAATGCTAAAACGCGTTTCACTATTTCTAATTCAGATAATATGACTCAAGCTGCGATAGCGGGGCATGGGATTGCGATAAAATCAAAATTAGCTATTAAAGATGAATTAGACACAGGCGTATTACTTGAGGTTTTGCCTGGTATCTTAGCTGATGGTGATGCACCAGTGTGGTTTTTAAAGCCACAAAATAGTTTAACAACTCGAAAAACAGAGGTTTTTTATGAGTTTATGAAGTCATTATTTTTAAATACTAATTCAAATAATGGCTAAGGATAAAAATAGTAACCCTAAAATAACGACGATTTAACAATTTGCCTTGTAATTAATGCTAAAACTCGTAACCTAAGCTTAATAATTGTAATAGTGAGTCATAATGTGGCACAAAGTAAAGTAACGACAACATTCGTTGAACTGTCTGCTCAAATAAGACGTTTTGTATCACGTATTGTATTACCTGATGATGTAGAAGATATCGTTCAAGAAACCTTCGTTAAAAGCTATGAAGCTGACTTGAAACAAGATATTAAATATACTCATAGTTATATGCTAAAAACGGCGAAAAATTTAGCCTTAAATCATGTTGCTAAGTGGGATAATAAACATAGTGACTCACTTGATACAGGAGATGATTATCACCAACATCTAAAATCGATGCAGCTTGAAGATGAAGTAACATCAAAAGAGCGATTTTTACTTTTTTGCCGCGCGACAGAGCAACTCAGTCAGCCAGTACGAAAATGCTTTATATTAAAAAAAGTATATGGTTTGAGCCAAAAAGAAATCGCAAAGCAAATGAACTTAAGTGAAAGTACGGTCGAGAAACATATAGCAAAAGGGCTGCTAAAATCTATGCAGTATATGCAGCAACAAGAGCAAGTATCCTCAGGCACTGAGCAAGCAAATGTCACTACCAGGAGGGTGGGTAAATGAGCAATATTCATCAATTTTCGTCAAAAGACGTTATTCAGGCGCAAGCAAGCCGATGGATCAGCGCTATGGATCGCGGCTTATCGGAGCCAGAAAGAGAGCAATTTCAACTGTGGGTGCAGCAAAGCAAGACACATCAAGATGCGGTTTTTGAACTTGCACAGTTATGGGATGAGTTGAGTGTTCTCAATGAGTTAAGCAGTTTGTTTCCGAATAAACAGGTACCTTCTAAAAATTCAATTTCAAATACGCGTTTTACCATAGCTGCAAGTATTTTTGCTGTTATGCTGATGGCGACGTTTATGTTTGCAGGCTTCAATTTTTATCCCAGTTCAGTGCAGGATCAAGCCAAGTACAGCAAAATATACCGTACTAAAGTGGGTGAGCAGGCAACCTACGTTTTACCAGATAGCACCATAGTGCAATTAAACACCAATAGCTTATTGGAAGTGGCTTATACCCAAGGGCGAAGACAGCTCATTTTAAGTCGTGGTGAAGGGCGCTTCAATGTCGCTAAAGATGCATCACGGCCTTTTAGCGTCATGGCGGGTGACAAATCGTTCACTGCGTTGGGTACTGTGTTTAATGTTCAGCGTAACGACTCATCTGATTTAGAGCTGGTGGTTACTGAAGGTAAAGTGATGATCACTGATCCAAGTGTGGCGGTAAATGCGGATGATTTTGTTAGATTGCAACAGGCTAATAATGAGACTGAGCAAGTGAGGAAAATTAACGCGAGTATTGTTATCTCTGGAGAAAAAGCGCTCATAAAAGAAAGTATTACCAAACCGATAAAACAGTTATCAATGGATGATGTACAGCGCGATTTAGCATGGCAGCATGGCATGTTAATTTTTAATGGTGAGCCGCTAAGTGAAGCATTGCAAGAGGTTAGCCGTTACACTGCGACACGGTTTGAGTTAAAAGACCCTTCATTAGCATCGCTTAAAGTCGCTGGGGTCTTCAAAGCGGGTGATATCATCGGCTTACTTGATAGCCTGCAAGCAAATTTAGCGATAGAGCATGAGCGGTTAGGTGAGCATATTGTTAGCCTAACACAAGGCGATCATAGTTAAGTTGGTGGGTTAAACTCTGACTAAAAACATGAAAAGTAGCAATGCTGAAAACAAAAAGTAAAAAAATAATAAATAAAAAGTCAAAGGCATGTAGAGGATTATTCATTCTCAACTGTTTGTATAAGTTGCGTAGTAACCAAACGTATCCATTATGTGGGTTGATTGCATTGGCGCCTTTAGTTTGTAGCCTGAATGTACAAGCTAATGCCGTTGAATCACAGATGGTGCAATTTGATATTAAAGCGCAACGAGCAGACCTCGCACTGATTGAATTTGCAAAACAAACTGAACAAACCGTGGTTTTTTCATTTGAGTTAGCAAAGCAATATCAAGCTCAATCGGTGTTTGGTTATTACACTCAGTTGGATGCACTCAATACGATGTTGCAGAATACTGAACTCGATGCGGTTGTTGATCAAAATGGTTTACTGAGCGTAAAACTCAAACAAATCAATAGGAATGATAACAACATGACAAAGCTTTCTGGGGTCAGTGCAGCCGTTTTACCACTTTTAATGGCAACAAACAGCCAAGCCGTTAATGCGCAAGAGCAAGCGGCACAAGAAAACATAGAAAAAATAGCTATCGTTGGTAGCCGTGTAGCTGGGCGTTCGGTCGAAGATTTACCTGTTCCTGTTGATATTTTAAGTGCAGAAGCGCTGGAAAATACGGGACAGACAGAAGTTGGCCGGATGTTACAATCAATAGCTCCTTCATTTAACTTTTCTAGCTCATCAATCAGTGATGGTACAGATGCACTTCGGCCCGCAACATTACGTGGTTTAGGCCCAGATCAAACGCTGGTACTTATCAATGGTAAGCGTCGCCACCAAGCCAGCATCATTCATATCAATACATCTGTAGGGCGTGGTACAGCGGGCACCGACATGAATGCTATTCCTGCTGCATCAATTAAACGCATTGAGGTATTACGTGATGGTGCAGCGGCACAGTATGGCTCAGATGCCATTGCCGGTGTTATTAATATTGTACTTAAAGATGCTGAAGAAGGCGGGAAAGCGGCAATTAACTATGGTCAATACTCAGAAGGGGATGGTGAAACAGTTAATATCGATTTCAATAAAGGCTTTGCTCTGGGTGATGATGGTTATTTAAATACCACGATTAATTATCGCGATCGTGCGCCGACTAATCGCGCTGGCCTACATGGTTCTTGTCAGTTTTATGGTTGTGAAGAACTAAGCGATGGTACTTTACTCGCTTCAGACCCTCGTGAGCTAACAGCCCCTCGTGATACTTTCAGAATTGGTGATGCTGACTCACAACAGTTTGCTTTAACCGTAAATACTGGTTATGAATTAGCTGGTGGCGAGCTTTATGGTTTTATCACTTATTCAACCAGAGATAATGAGTCCGCTGCGTTTTTCCGTCATAATGCCAATGCAGATGGTAACCCAGTTTTACAAGATGGTGATGCTGTTATCCCGATGGGTTTCTTGCCAAAAATTAACACCACGATAGACGACATTTCATATAACTTTGGTTTTAAGAAAGAGTTTGATAATGATTCAAGCCTTGACCTTTCATACACCTATGGTGAAAACAGTATCGACTACACCACAAGTGATACGATTAATGGCTCATATGCTAATTTATTACGCTACGAGCAAGGGCTAAGTGCTGATGATATTCGCGCAACTATTCCTCGCGAGTCTTATGCTTATGGCATGGAGCTTTCTTTGCAAACCCTAAACTTGGACTACACAAAAGATTATGATGATTTTTCATTAGCCATGGGGGCAGAGCTGCGAACTGATGAATATCGCATTTTAGAAGGCAGCGAATATGCATACCGAGATTACGATACCAATAATGGCGTTAATATTTACGATGGCCTAAGTGGTGGTGTCGGCAGCGAAAACGCTGCGGGCGGCACGCAAGGTTTTGGTGGTTCTTCTCCTGAATCGTCAGTAGATGAATCTCGAGATGTTATTTCGTTCTATGTTGATGCTGAAACTTACGTGATTGATGATGTGATTATTTCTGGGGCGTTGCGTTACGACAACTATAAAGGTTTTGGTGACACGGTAAACTTTAAACTGGCCGGTAATTGGTCTGTTACTGATGATGTTTCATTACGTGGTGCGGTTAGCACGGGCTTTAGAGCACCTTCTATGCAGCAGCTGTATTTTAATAATATTAGTACGCAATTTGTTGTGGGCCCTAACGGTGATTTAATCGCAGAAGAAGTGGGTACATTTAGAAATGACAGTACCCTTGCACAAAGCATTGGCATTCCAAAACTTAAAGAAGAAAAATCAGAAAACCTCAGTTTAGGTATTGTTTATAACGTAACAGATAACATTAATGTCACTATCGATTATTACTCAATTGACATTGATGATCGCATTGTGATCAGTAACCGTTTAGGTAAAGGTTTATCATCAACACTTGATGCTGCCCTTGTGAGTTCTGGTGCTGGCGCTGGCCAGTTTTTCTTAAACGGTGCAGACACTGAAACACAAGGTGTGGATTTTGTTGCTACGTGGAACACAGAAGGCCTTGGTGGCACACTTGATTTCACCTTAGCAGCTAACTTCACTGAGACTGATGTAGTTGATTTATTTACCCCTGCAGGCAGCGGCCTTGAAACAATCCCAGTAGAAGACGTATTTTCAGCTCAAGAAACATCCATTATAGAAGAGTGGCAACCACAAGATAGGGTCAATTTAAGCGCGCTTTACCGCTTAGAAGATTGGACAGTGAATTTATCTCTGAACCGCTATGGTGAATACACTGTGGAAGATGGTGGCCGCCAAACCTATGGGGCAGAAGTGCTTACAGATGTAAAAATAAATTACTATGTTACCGATAACTTGTCGTTAAATATTGGTGCAAATAACTTATTTGATGTCTACCCAGACAAAAATACCATTGGTAACTCACGATCTGGCACCATTGTAGACGCGTCTGGCAATACAATTGTTAGTTCAACAGGTGTGTTTGAATATTCACGTCGTTCTGCGCCATTTGGCTTTAACGGTGCTTATTACTATTTAGGTGCCGAATACCGTTTCTAAATAACTTCTCCTACGTTATTTAACTTTTGAAGGGCCGTAAGGCCCTTGTTTTGATTTAATGAAATGTATTAGTGCTTTTGTTGCATGCGGCTCATTTCTGTATGGCAGCTTTGCATTGTCAATAACACTTTAGATAATGCCGCTTCACAGTCATGTGGCTGTGGCTTTTTCATAGCGGCTTTAATTTCTTCTAGCGTTTTATCTTCAACTTCTTCAAGCTCTTTAACGTAAGTTTGATCGTTGTCTGAGCTGAACTTAGTGATTAAAGACGTATAAGCACGGCGTGCTTCGACAGCAAATGATGAGCCATCTTCGCGCTCACCTTTTTCATTGATAGCATAGGGTTGTAAGCTTTCAACACTTACTTTTCGGGCATCTATCATACGTTGAAAAAGTGCACCAATTGCAGGATCTTCAACTTTATTTTGAGCTTTTTCATAAAATTCAATGCCGCTGTTCATTACTTGGATAATGTCAGTGATATGATTTGCGTCTTGTCCTTGATGGGTATTCATAATAATGACCTCTTTAAGTTAACTGAATTTAAATGTCACTTACTTAAAGCAAGGCCTGTTCCATCTGGTTTTAGTTTTTAACACCATGATTTAAAATAACTTATATTAAACATGTGTTCTACTTACTCACTGGTTTCGCAAATTTTACAAGCTATTATGTAATTGTTTTACTTTAACTCATTTGCCACTTCAGCTATTTTCTGTCTGAGCCAAATATGACTGGCATCACGGTGAAGCAATGGACTCCATATCATATCTAACTCAAAAGGAGGGATGGGGAAAGGTGGCTCAAGAATTGTTAAACCAGGATCGTCTACATATATATTGGCGGCCTTTGACGGCAGTGTAGCAACTAAGTTTTGTTCTTTGGCTAAATGAATTGCAACGTGATAGTTACGGGTAAATGTGGCAATGTTTCTATGTTTGCCAAAGTGGGCAAGGGCTTCATCAACCCAGCCAAGCTTTTGCACATCTTTAGGATCCATACCTACACCGACCCCAAAACCGGTTTTACTTACCCAAATGTGGCGTGCTTTTAAATAACTATCAAGGCTGAAATTTTCAATGATTGGGTTATCAGTTTTTACTAAGCAGCAAAAGCTGTCTTTCCATATGCGTTTATGATGAAAAGACTGGGGTAGGTTTTCAAAGCGATTGATGGCCATATCAACTTTACCATTTTCAACATCGTGGAAGGTAACATCACTGGGTGTGAGTATATCTAAGGTGGTGTCTGGGGCTTCTTCATGTAATTTACTTAGTAAACGTGGGGCGAGTGTGCTAGCTGCATAGTCACTGGCCATAATTCTAAACACGCGCTTACTCTGACTCGCTTCAAACTCTCTATTAGGTGCGAGGGTTTCCTCTAGCGTCATTAAAATCCCACGGATCACAGGCTGTAACTCAATAGCGCGCTCTGTCGGGACCATGCCATCACTGGTACGTACTAAAATAGGATCATTAAATAAATTACGCAGCCGTTTTAGGCCATTACTCATTGCTGGTTGAGTGATACTTAGTTGGTTTGCTGCACGTGTAACGTTGCATTCACGTAGAAGCGTGTCTAAATATACCAGTAAATTTAAATCTATCTTGCTGATGTTCATTGTGTGTCCTTGCGTTTACCAGTGCTGGATAAAACGTTGTGTGTTCGGATATGGATAAATATGGCTCACTACACCATCTTTAATATTCTTTTGAGCCTGCTGCCAGTAACCTACATCCAAAAGCTCTGGATGTGCCTGCATAAAAATAGCTTTATAACGCGGGTTTGGCATTACAAATGTACATAACTGCTCAGGAAATACATCTTGTGGTGCTACAGAGTAGCTTTGCTCATCAGTTAAGTAGTCATCATAACTTTTTGCTTTAGGCAGTGTCCGAAAGTTCATGTCTGTTAGGTATTGCACTTCATCGTAGTCATAAAAAATAATGCGATTATGATTACTAACCCCAAAGTTTTTAAGCAACATGTCACCAGGGAAGATATTCACCGCAATCATTTCTTTAAGCGCTTGTCCATATTCATTGATTGCTGTTACCGCTTCTTCGTTAGTAGCTGATTCTAAAAATAAATTCAGCGGGGTCATACGACGCTCTATATATAAGTGCTTTATAATGACTAAATCACCTTCGATAACCATTGACTCACCAATAGTGTTTTTAAGCTGTAGGAGTAAGTTATCGTCAAAACGGGATAAAGGAAATACGACGTTCGAATACTCTATGGTATCAGCCATACGACCGACTCGGTCATGACTTTTAACAAGCTGGTAGCGTTTTAGTACGGTGTTTCTGCCAAATGGTTTGCTCTCGCCAAATTTATCTTTAATAACTTTAAATACATAGCCAAATGAAGGAAGGGTAAATACCATCATTACCATACCAGGGGTTCCTGGCGCTATAACAAAGTCATCATTCGAGCGGGCAAGGTGAGCCAAAAACTCTCGATAAAATTCTGTTTTACCTTGCTTGTGAAATCCAATTGCGTTGTAAAGCTCAGCTAATGTTTTATTTGGCATTAACTGATTTAAAAAGCGCACCAATGCCGAAGGGGCATGTGTTTCGACCATAAAGTATGCACGAGCAAAGCCAAAAATAACCCGCATTTGTGAGGAGTTAGTAAGTAGTGCATCTAGATAGAGGCCTTCCTCTTTATGATGTAATACTGGAATGATAAAGGGTTGTATACCACTGCTTGAAACAACACGGCCGACAATATAAGCCGCCTTGTTGCGATAAAAAGGAGTTTGCAATATATCAAAACGCATTTGCCATGCGCTGTGGTGGGTATCCGGTGCTTGATTATAAAATGCTTTTACGAGTAGGCGAATATCACGTTCTAAGTTTACAAAAGGGGCTTTAAAATCAAATTGGTTTATTATTTTACGGATTGTGGGCTTTAACCCATCAACAACAGGAAAGAAACTTCTATATTCAGCTTCGAGCGGCAAAGCAGGGGCATTAGCGAGTGAGGTTTCAACAAAAATAAAATCATTATTAAAATACCGTCGATGAAACAGCCTACAAAAAACGGAGTTATAGAATGTTTCAGCAAGTTCAGCCTGAGGGTGGAATTGTAAAAACTGTTGATAATGTCGCTTACTTTCAAGCCAGAGTTCTTCATCTAATTGATTCGCTAAGGCAAGATGAGCTTCTTTTAATTGCGTGATGGTTTCATTTACACGGGTGTCGTAATGGCTAATTCTGAGGAGGCTGATTTCATGCAATTGCGGCCAATCCTGCTCTGAAAAAGCAATTGGCGCTTGCGAAGTGATTTTTTGAAATAATCGATAGTGCTTTTTAAAGCCCTTTAATATGAACTCTGCAATTGTGTGTGCGTGCATGTGTGAGAGTACTCCTAAAAAAACGACATAGAGCTATTGCTCTATGTTTGTTAAGAGTATGCTAAATAATAGTAAAACCCAATAGCTTATTCATAACGTTTTAGTTTATTTTCAAGCTTATCTATTTGCTTTTCGACTTTTTTAACATCTCTAGCATAACGTTTATTAATTTCTTTGAGTTGTTTTTTTATATCTTTAGTAACTTTTTTTATTTCACTGTCACTTAAAATACGCTTCAAGCGCTGTTGCTGATTAAATTCAGCACGATCCCTATCACGTGAAAGTATATCAAGCTGGTGATTTTGACTTCGAATTTGTGCATTCAGGTTACGAACTATTTGTTGTTTTTCCAGCGTATTAAGTGTTTTAACATGGTTCGCGTTAGGATCAGAAAAAGCCACATTGGTTTGTTTAATTTTGTGCTCAGTTGCATTGAACCACAAGGGAATTGACTAAATACAGTGCCACGATCAGTAGTGCATTTGTAGTAATGAGCATTAGCGGCAATACAATAGCCCGAAAATAGCAAGGTAAGTAAAAAAGATAAAAATAGGATGAGGTTGGTTTTCATATCAGCTTCCTTGCATAATTACCTTATACAAATATAACCCAAAATAGGTAAATAACAAGTCATGTAATAGAGCCACTTAAAATAAATACAGTGGCCCTCGCTTCATAGCTTAAGCTTAATTAGTAAACGTTTTTAACTTTTTAATACTTTGCACTAAAAACGGAATATCTAAGCCTTGCTCAATAGAAAAACCTTGCGCTGCAGAGATGTTTTTATAATTCCCGTCTGAATCAATTAATGTGATCCGGTCTTTTTTATACGCAATAAAGACACCTTGCGAGTAAGTAACCCCAGTATCATCTTTTTTTAGCGTATAAGTTTACACCCAGCATACTTTGATTGGTGATTTGCGGGCAATTTAAGTACTCACCAATACTAGTTGCAATGATATCACTTGGCTGAATAAGCCCTTCGACTTGGTTAATTTTTTTATCTGAGCTGTAAAGGGTGGAAGTAGTTACTACGTCATTGCTATTTTTAGCTAAGCTGAATGCAAAAATATGGGCTGCATCATCGAATACAAGAGATTCAATGTCCGTATCATTTGCATTAATTATACGAATCGCAGCGCGAGTAGTGGCTGTGTCATTGATATAATCAAAATCTGCAAACCCTGTTATTGTTAAACTGCGCTGCTTATTTTTCCAAGCAGGAAGCACTTGCTGTGTAAACAAAGCGGGTTTGTAATAAGCGGGTAAGCCATAAATCAAGCTAAATAAGGTATCTTGCGTATCTACTGGCTGTAGAAACTGCTCTGTTTTATATAAGTTGCTGTTTTTATTGGTAAAGCTCTCTAAAAAGTTCATTATCATTAAATACTAAAATTGTAATGTTAGCGGCTTTATTAGCTTCACAACGTGGCAGCGGTGTGGGCAAAGCATAATTAATGTTTTGGCTAGATAGCTTTACGTTATGTGCTTGTTTATAGCTTTCGATATCGAGTAAATCGTTTTTTGCCAGTAAGCTTTTGGCGGTAGTAGGGTATGACAGTGGTAAAACGTTATCTTGTTTAGTTATGTCAAACTCCAGATTTGCATCAGCCCAAATATGAATACTGTGGCTTAACGCAAAGCAAGTGACCAACACAGACGTGGCATAACGGCCAAACTTATATTGTTTTAAGCGTGCTAAATGGTGCCAAGTATAATTACTAACGAGTAGCTGGAACGCTAAAATTAGTATAACAATCCCGCCTGCCAATAAAGTAGTAAGCGCTGGCGAGCTTGTTAGGCGGTGCCACAACAGGGAGACGATTTCAGGCAGCGCTGAGCTACTTAGGTGATAACCTAAATTAAAATATACATAGGCGTCTAATGTTAATAGTGATGCCCCTAATGTGGCTAATACCGCTGCCATACCACGAATGTGGCGAGGATAAGGAAACACTAAACTGAGCGGAAAAACCGTCAGCACAAATGCAATAAAGGTGATGAAGCTAGTGTGGCTAAGCCAAGTAACCAGCATGTACACGCTGCCCATTGCTGTTGTCGGTGGCGAGTCGGCAAATAAATAGCTTAAACTAATAAATAAGACTAAACCGATATTAGCAAAGGTAAACCAATGCCCCCAGCTTAGTAATTGACTCGCTTTAGACGAAAACTGATTGTGCTGCGATAAATTCATATATGTTATTTAACCGATTGCGCTAATGCTTTGGCAAAGTTATCAGCAACGGCTTGTCTTTTCCCTGTTGGTACATGCTCTTTTAAGATATGCGTGATAGAATTTCCTAAACACATAAGACTTAAATCAACCGGCGCATTGTGCTCAGTTAACACATCAATGAGCTGATCGACGATTTGTTCTACTTCATCATTAGAATATTTTGATAAGATTGGCATCAGTTGGTTCAATAAAAGAGTTATATTCTCGTATTTTAACACCAGAGGCGTGAAAAACAAAGATGACAATAGATGTTAAAAAGTTAGTCGTTCATTATGTAGACAAAAAAGACGACGATACGCAGATCCATTTACGCAACGATGAAATGGCTGTTAATGATAAAGTTGCAGTTTTTATTGAGCAACTACATCACGCATACAATGGCAAACCAGGTAAAGGCTATTGTGCTTTCAGTGGCGATAAAAATAGTGTTGTTGCATCAGCAATGCAGAGCTATCGCAACGACGAGCTTGGCTTTTGGCACATGACAGAGCAAGCGACAACAGTATTAAAAGAAGAGTTAAATAAGTACGCGTTTAATGAAACCGGTTATTTAATTTTTTGTCATTACCAGTATGTTGCCACTGATTATATGTTGATTGCCATGATCAATATTAAAGAACATTACTCAATTACTTCAGAGCTTGATTTAGCGTCATCACGTCACTTAGATATTTCGCGGATGCAGCTAGCGGCGCGAATTGATTTAACTGGGTGGGATACCCAAGCCGAAGACAACCGTTATATTTCTTTTATAAAAGGGCGTGCTGGGCGTAAAGTGGCAGACTTTTTCTTAGATTTTCTAGGCTGTGAAGAAGGTATTGATCCAAAACAGCAAAGTCAAGCCATGCTTAACGCCGTTGAAGATTACTTATCTGAGCAGCAATTTGATAAGTCAGAAAAAGATGACTTACGCAAACAAGTGTTTGATTACTGTAATGACTGTGTAACCACAGGGGAAGATGCCAATGTCAGTGAGCTATCACAAGCACTAACAAAAGGCGACGACAACCCATTCGATAGCTTTTGCAAAGAGCAAAGCTACGATTTAGAAGAGTCATTCCCGGTAGATAAAAAAACAGTTACTAGCATGGTGAAGTTCTCCGGCCTTGGCGGCGGTGTAAGTATCAGCTTTGAACGTAAGCACTTGGGAGAGCGTGTCACATATAACGAAGCAACGGATACTTTAGTGATTAAAGGTATACCACCGAACTTGAAAGATCAGCTGCAACGGTTTATGGAAAGTGAAGATTAGATTTTAGTTGTTAGTTATAGCTTTATGCCATAAGCGGTAGTAATAAGCAGATTTGAGTTAGTTAAAAGCGAGGTGCTTGCACTTCGCTTTTTTAGTGAGTATAAATTGGGTGTTACGAATATCAAAAAGCCGCGTTAATTTTCATTAACGCGGCTTTTTATATTATTTTTGGCTAAACCCAGAGTGTTAGTCAACACTCATGGTTTTAGTCATTGCAGCGCTTGCGCGACCAGCAGGCTTGATAGAGCCTGCACGTAAACCACTATCAGGGATAGCTTCACGTTGGTCATGTGCCATCGCTTTTGGCGTGTGAGTAACTTCGCTGTCTGCAACAGGTGTAGGCTGTGCCATAGGGGCACTTGCATGGCCCGCTGCAATCACTGTTTTGGTGTTTGCAGCAGCGGTTTGGGCAATAGGTGCTGCTTTAGCTTCAACTGGCGTTTCAACAGCTGATACTGGTGCTACTTCGGCTTCAACCTGTGCAACCTGTGTTTCTTCAGTTGCAGTTTGTGCTTTGTCGGTTGTAGCTGGCGCTTCTTCAGTAACAGCGGGTGCTTCTTCGGTTGTAGCAGCTGGCACTTCTTCAGTTGCAGCAGGTGCTTCTTCAGTTGCAGCAGGAGCTTCTTCAGTTACAGCAGGTGCTTCTTCAGTTACAGCAGGTGCTTCTTCAGTTGCAGCAGGTGCTTCTTCGGTTGCAGCAGGTGCTTCTTCGGTTGCAACAGGTGCTTCTTCAGTTACAGCAGGTGCTTCTTCAGTTACAGCAGGAGTTTCTTCAGTTGCAGCAGGTGCTTCTTCAGTTGCAGCAGGTGCTTCTTCAGTTGCAACAGGTGCTTCTTCAGTTACAGCAGGTGCTTCTTCAGTTGCAGCAGGTGCTTCTTGGGTTGTTTCAATCTTTGCTAAATCTTCAGTGGCAAGCGCTTGTTCTACTTGCTCTGATGAATCAGTTGCTGTTTCTTGTGATTTCGCTTTTAGTTCTGCTTCATATTCTGCTGCGGCTTGATCCGCAACTGGAATAAACGCAGGTGGTTGAGTACCTTGTGTTTCATTGCCTTCTTCACCTTGCTCAGGGCGACGACGACGTTGTCCTGCGGCACGTAAGTGGCGTGGTGAGCGGCGTGAACGAGTACGTGTTTGCCCTTGCTCTTCGTCAGCAGATGCATCTTGCTCAGGAGCTGCGTTTTGGACTGGCTCTGATTTTGGTGCCTCAGGTGCTTTGTCTTTGCTAACATTTGGCTGTGTTTCAGCTTGCTTAGTGTCAACAACAGATTTAGCTTCTGGCTTTTGTTCCGCGGCTTTAACAGGCTGTTCAGTTGTCGAATCTACAGCTGTACTTTCGTCATTTTGCACACGAACTTTCTTGCGAATGTTACGGCGTTGACGACGTGCTTTTGGCTTGTGCTCAGTTTTTTCAACGTTAGTATCTTTATTTTCTACAGACTCTTTAACATCAGTTGCTGGCTTTTTATCATCAGTACGGTTTTCATTACGCTTACGAGAATTCGGGTTACGACGGCGCTTATTGCGGTTCTCGTTTCTGTTCTCTTTTTGCTCAGTGTTGCTGCTATCAACTGCTGTTACTTCCTCAGTAGGGCGTTCATTTCGCTCGTTTTGAGGTTTGTTACGTGAGTTGTTATTACGACGACGTTGGTTATTACGACGGCGGTTATCACCCTCGTTGTTACGATTACGGTTATTACGCGTATTCGATTTATTTGTTTGTTCTTTTTTCTCTGGCTCTTGTTTTTCACTTGAGTCAGCAAATAAAGATTTAAACCAATTACCAATGCTAGCTAACAGACCTACTTGCTCAGTAGCTTGTGGTGCGGCTGCTTGTAGCGCTGGAGCTGGTTTTTCCGCTGCTTGAGGAGCTGGGGTTGAAGGCATTACGACACCTTTCAATCTTGGCTCTTCACGTACTGCAACAGCGGGGGTTTTAGATGTCTCAAACACTTCTGGTTCAGGTGCTACAACTTGGTCATAGCTCACTGTTTCAAGTGTTTCATCTTTACGTAAACGCATTACTTCGTAGTGTGGTGTTTCCATGTGTTGATTTGGAATGATCACTACATCACAGCTATGGCGTTTTTCAATGCGGTGAACGCTACGGCGCTGTTCGTTTAGTAAGTAAGCAGCAACAGCAACAGGTACTTGTGCATTAACTTGTGCTGTATTGTCCTTAATGGCTTCTTCTTCGATTAAACGCAGAATTGATAATGCAATTGATTCGTTTGAACGAATAGTGCCTTGACCGCTACAACGAGGACATGGCCCTTGACTTGCTTCACCTAGTGAAGGGCGTAGACGTTGACGCGACATTTCAAGTAAACCGAAGCGTGAAATTTTACCAATTTGCACACGAGCACGATCTGGTCTAACAGCATCTTTTAAACGGTTTTCTACTTCACGTTGATGACGAGGTGGTGTCATATCAATAAAGTCGATAACGATTAATCCACCTAAATCACGTAAACGTAATTGGCGTGCAATTTCGTCTGCGGCTTCTAAGTTTGTGTTCAGTGCTGTTTCTTCGATATCACCGCCTTTAGTGGCTTTTGATGAGTTGATATCGATAGAGGTAAGTGCTTCTGTTGGGTCAATAACAATTGAGCCACCAGAAGGCAGACGTACTTCACGTTGGAACGCAGATTCGATTTGGCTTTCGATTTGATAGTGTGTAAACAATGGCACTTCGCCAGAATAAAGTTTTACACGGCTCATAAAATCAGGGCGAAAACGCTCGATATGGGCTTTAGCTTCTTCAAATACACGCGGCTTATCAATTAAGATCTCACCAATGTCGCGGCGTAAATAATCACGAATAGCACGGAAAATCACGTTGCTTTCTTGGTGGATTAAAAACGGGGCTTTGCCTGAGTTTGATGCTTGTTGAATCGCATCCCAGTGTACAAGGAGTGCTTTTAAATCGTAGTTTAGTTCTTCAAACGATTTACCTACACCTGCTGTACGAACAATTAAGCCCATGCCTTTAGGCAATTCTAAACGGCTCAATGCTTCTTTTAGTTCAGTACGCTCATCACCTTCGATACGACGTGAAATACCGCCAGCACGAGGGTTATTTGGCATAAGTACTAAGTAGCTTCCGGCAACACTGATAAAGGTTGTAAGTGCCGCGCCTTTTTGGCCGCGTTCTTCTTTATCAACTTGTACGATAACTTCTTGGCCTTCTTTTATTACGTCACGAATGTTCGGACGACCTTGGAAGGTGTAACCTTGCGGAAAGTAAGTACGAGCGATTTCTTTTAAAGGAAGGAAACCGTGTCGTTCAGCGCCGTAATCTACAAAGGCAGCTTCTAATGACGGTTCAATACGTGTGATTTTGCCTTTATAAATATTGGCTTTTTTTTGTTCGTGACCCGGGCTTTCGATATCTAAATCATACAGGCGCTGGCCATCAACCAGTGCTACGCGCATTTCTTCTTGCTGCGTCGCATTGATTAGCATACGTTTCATATTGTTACTCTACTGTGTTATGTCGCTGACATGACGAAACTTTTCGCCTGTTCAGTTGCCCCTTTCGCTTCTTTTTATACAGTCTCACGACTGGAACTGTGGCGGAGCTTGGTGCTGTATTCAATTACAAGTATCTTTATGGTGCTGGCTGACAATAACGTGTTGTCACGTTATTAGATTCATAATGGCGACAAAACTAGCGGCTGTTTTACAGCATCGTATTAGTGTTTTGTCCAGAGTCGACCATTTATTAAATAAACTTGTGCATTTACAGCACATCTGCTGAACGGCGTTTAACGCCGTCACGATCAGACAAATTATCTGTTCAAATTGCTTTTATTTCTGCAAATAAGGCTGTTCATGCTCAAACTTAACTTACGATATATTACGCGCACCGTAGTTAATTGAACGCACGTGTAAACTAGGTCTGTATAAAAGCTTTGGAAAACTTATCTCGGATCTGTATGATCAATTACCTAGAATGTGCATCACGAATGTCTTAATGTGTTAAAAGCACCGTTGTTATTGCAAATTTAAATCTGCAATGGTGATTATCCCACTATTATAACCGTGTTAGCAACTAAATTATTTTACTTAAATCAGTGATTAGGCAATGTCAGAAAAAACCGGCTTACAAGTATCTTTCGTCACGATTACCGAAGACCACCTAGGTCAACGGATTGATAACTTTCTTATTACCCATTTAAAAGGGGTGCCTAAAAGCGCTGTTTATAAGATTTTACGTAAAGGTGAGGTGCGAGTTAACAAAAAACGCATTAAACCTGTGTATAAACTCCAGCTTGATGATGTGGTACGTATACCTCCGATTAAAATTGCAGAGCGTCAAGACGACTTTGTACCAAGCAAACTTGAAAAGGTTAAGCAGCTTGAAGATGCCATTTTATTTGAAGACAAATACCTTATTGTTATCAACAAGCCTTCGGGTATGGCTGTGCATGGTGGTAGTGGTTTAAGTTATGGCTTAATTGAGGCGTTACGCTCATTGCGCCCAGATGAACGAAGCCTTGAACTCGTTCACCGACTTGACCGTGATACTTCTGGTTGTTTATTAATTGCTAAACGCCGCTCTGTATTAACGGCTTTACATGAGCAACTGCGTGAAAAAACCATGGAAAAAAACTACTGGGCACTTGTAGATGGCCAGTGGGAGTCTAAAACCAAGAATGTGAAAGAGGGCTTACGCAAAAATACCTTGCAGTCAGGGGAGCGTATAGTACGAGTAGATAACAGTGAAGAGGGTAAACCGTCACACACTCGCTTTAAAGTCCTTGAACGTTTTGATGAATGTTCGTTAGTGCAAGCCTCACCGGTAACAGGGCGCACGCACCAAATTCGTGTTCATACCCAATGCCAAGGTCACCCAATTGCCTGTGATGATAAATACGGCGATCAGGCATTTGATGCCGGCATGCGCAAAATTGGTTTAAACCGACTATTTTTACACGCACATGATTTGAGTTTTTATCATCCTAAAAACGAAACAACCATGCGTGTTGAAGCGCCACTTGATAAAACGTTAACTAATTGCATAAAAACATTACGCGCAGCTAAATCGTGAAAAATTATAAATTAGTGATATTTGATTGGGATGGCACTGTAATGGATTCGGTGACCAAAATTGTCAATTGTATGCACGAATCTGCATTAGAGTGTGGCTTAGTTGCGCCAAGTAATGAGGCAATAAAAAACATTATTGGCTTATCGCTTGAGCATGCTGTAGCGACTTTATTCCCCGATAATGTCAATTTATACCCTGATTTAATCGCCGGATATAAGCATCAATATAAACATGTTGATGTTACACCTACGCCTTTATTTGCCGATGTAGCAGAGACATTGGCAAGTTTAAAAGCCAAAGGGGTTATTTTAGCGGTCGCGACAGGGAAAAGCCGAGCAGGGCTTGAGCGTTTATTGGAAGAAACAAAGCTTGGTCATTATTTTTCGGCCACACGCACAAGTGATGATGCGCAATCTAAACCTTCACCAGAAATGTTGCTTCAGCTACTTACTGAGCTTGATATAAATGCCAATGAAGCGCTGATGATTGGTGATACTAAAATTGATATGGCGATGGCTCAGGCTGCGCATATTGATCGAGTAGGTGTCACTATGGGGGTGCATAATGAAGCGCAATTAAACGAATTTGAGCCAATTGCTACGGTTGGCTCATATCAGCAATTATCTGCGCTGTTACTCGGCTAGCGGGCTTGGTTGTCTAGTACATCTAAACCAAACTCAGTCAACATTTGACTGAGTTTAATCAGTGGTAGTCCAATTAAGCTATTTGGATCATCGCCGCTGAGTTTTTTAAACAAACAAATACCGAGTCCTTCGCTTTTAAAACTCCCTGCACAGTTATACGGTTGGTTCGGCATCACAGTACGCACTTATTTGTGCTGATGTGAGTGTTCTGAATGTCACCTCAAAAGGCTCTACAATGGTTTTTGACGTGTCTGTATTTAAATCGTACACAGTTAAACCGGTTAAAAAAGTAACCGTATTTGCACTAAATAAGCTGAGCTGTTTAATGGCGTTTTCTTTATTATGCGGCTTACCTAATATTTGACCATTAAAAACCGCCACTTGATCTGAGCCAATGACCAGCCCGTTGTCAAATTGACCTTTTGCGGCTTGGGCTTTTAATGCACTTAAACGCATAACTAGCTGGCTGGGTGATTCGTTGGCAATGGGTGTTTCGTCAACATCAGGGGAAAAACTGGCAAATGGAAGATTAAATTTTTGCAATAAAGACTGACGAAAGGGTGAACTTGAAGCTAAAATAAGTGAGTGCTGCATGGATTATTTTCCTAATGAAAATCAGATTGAGTTAGGATAAATCAGATCCGTTGGCAAAACAAAGAAATGAATCGGGAAAAACCAGCTAAAAATGGTTTTTTACTTTGACTAACCAAGTAACTATCTATATGATGCAGCCCCTATGCAAAAGGTGAAAATTCCCATCACTCTTCATCCAGGTAAAGCAGCTCAGCACCGTTTAAGTTATGACGGTATTGTACAGCTTGAAAAACTGACTCGTTTACGAGAAGTTATCCAGGAAGAAGTAGGTGAAATAGCGGTAAAAATTCATTGCAAGAATGATGAGCAAGGTTTAGTTGTGATCCGTGGCAATTTGTCCACACACGTAACTGTTACTTGTCAACGTTGTAATGGTGATTTAGGGTTGGATTTGGATCAAGACTTTGTGTATTCGCCAGTCGGTTTGGATGCAGAGTCAGATGATCTTCCAGAAGACTACGATGAAGTAGCACTTGATGAAAATGGTGAAATAGACGTATTTGAGTTAATCGAAGACGAACTACTTTTAGCAATTCCATTAGTGCCTACGCACAACGAAGCTTCATGCAGTTATACAGCAGAGCCTGCCAGCTTTGGTGTATTAAAGGCGGAAGATGATAAACCAAATCCATTTGATATTTTGAAACAACTTAAGAAAGATTCTTAGGAGAAGACTATGGCTGTACAAAAAAGCAAAAAGTCTCGTGCAAGACGCGGCATGCGCCGTTCACACGATGCGATCAGTGGTCCAACTTTAACTGTAGACCAAACATCTGGTGAGACTCATCGTCGTCACCATGTGACTGCAGATGGTTACTACAAAGGCGTACAAGTAATTTCTAACTAAGAGATTGCTTATATGCTGACCAATCTAACCATTGCGTTAGATATGATGGGGGCGATTATGGCCCCCGTTCATCTATCCCCGCAGCCGTTAACGCGGTAAATGCTAATGCCAACTTAAGACTTATCTTATGTGGTAATGAGCAAGTAATATCTAAAGAACTTGAATCCCTTGATTCTTTATCTCATCCAAGATTAACTATTCGTCACTGCAGTGAAGTGGTCACTAATGGCTGTGAGCCTGCTTTAGCAGTACGTTCTAAAAAAGATTCTTCAATGCGCGTAGCCCTTGATTTGGTTAAATCAGGTGAGGCACAAGCGTGCGTAAGTGCTGGTAATACCGGTGCATTACTTTTTATGGCGCATTATGTGTTAAAAATGCTGCCTGGAGTAAAACGCCCTGCATTGATTTCAGCGGTTCCAACCGAGCAAAAACACCCTGTATACTTACTAGATTTAGGGGCAAACGTGCACTGTGATGCACAAACCTTATATCAGTTTGGTATTATGGGCTCAGTAGTTGCGGGTCAAGCACTCGGTTGTGATAACCCGAAAGTCAGCTTATTAAATATCGGCTCAGAAGACATAAAAGGCCATGAAGATATTAAACAAGCCGCACTGCTTATGCAGCAATGTGATTATTTAAATTACACCGGTTATAGTGAAGGTAGTGATATATTTACTGGGAAATCTGATGTCATCGTGTGTGAAGGCTTTGTGGGTAATGTTGCCCTTAAAACCTGTGAAGGCATTGCTAAACTTATTATGTTTAAGCTAACCAAAGCACTGAGAAAACACTTTTTCTATAAATGCATGGCTTTTATGCTACGTCCTGTCATAAAAAAACTCTATAAAAGGGTGAACCCCGACCAGTATAACGGCGCAAGTCTGGTAGGATTGCGCGGTATTGTTGTAAAAAGCCATGGAAATGCATCAGCTAAAGCATTTCATGCTGCTATCGATGAAGCCGCCAGAGAAGTAGAACGTCAGCTTCCCGAAAAAATAGCCGCTATCTTCGAGCAAACACATTCAACTACAAAAGTAACGGCTGACGAGTAAATTATGCTGTCAGGCGCTTACTTAAACATTTATTTATTTGTTTAATAAAAAAGAGCAAAGTATGGCACAAAAAATCGCACTTGTTTTTCCAGGTCAAGGCTCACAATCTGTGGGTATGTTAAGTGAGTTGCTTGCAGAGTCTGACATTGTAAAAGCAACATTTGCTGAGGCATCAGATGCACTTGGTTATGACTTAGCAGCACTCGTATTGAATGGTCCAGAACAAGAATTAAACCAAACCCATCGTACCCAACCTGCTTTATTAACCGCTTCGGTTGCTATTTATCGTCAGTGGTTGGCTGTAAACCCTGATGCGGAAGTAACTATGGCAGGCCACAGTTTAGGTGAATACTCTGCATTAGTGTGTGCAGACGTACTGAGCCTTGCTCAGGCTGTTAAACTTGTTGAAAACCGTGGTTTATATATGCAAGAAGCCGTACCTGCTGGTGTGGGTTCTATGGCTGCAATAATCGGCCTTGGCGATGATGAAATAAAAGCTGCTTGTAGCGCATCAGCGCAAGATGAGGTTGTAGCACCGGTGAATTATAACTCACCAGGTCAAGTTGTTATTGCTGGGCATAAAGCGGCGGTAGATAGAGCGTCAGAAGCCTGTAAAGAAGCCGGTGCAAAACGTGCATTACCTTTATCAGTGAGCGTACCTTCGCATTGTGAGCTTATGAAGCCTGCAGCAGATAAATTAGCAGCTGATTTAGCCGCTTTAACATTTAATACACCTAAGTGTGATGTAATTAATAATGTTGATGTTAGAGCAGAAAATGCAGCTGATGCAATTAAAGATGCGCTAGTACGTCAATTATATAGCCCAGTTCGTTGGACCGAAACAGTACAAGCATTGGTAGCGCAGGGGATAACCCAAAGCTACGAATTTGGCCCAGGTAAGGTCTTGACGGGGTTAGCAAAACGTATTGATAAAACAATGGTATGTGGTTCGGTGAATAGCCAATCCGCCATTGATGAAGCTAAATAAGAGTAGGATAATAATGGCAAATTTATTTTCACTAGAGGGCAAAGTTGTCCTTATTACTGGTGCAAGCCGTGGTATTGGTAAAGCGATTGCAACAACGTTAGTTGCACAAGGAGCTAAAGTTGCAGGTACTGCAACGAGTGAGTCAGGTGCTACTAAAATCAGTGAATATTTAGGTGATAAAGGTAAAGGTTATGCGTTAAACGTAACCGATCCTGCATCGATTGAGGCGACACTTGCTGCAATAAAAGCAGATTTAGGCGATATTGATGTTTTAGTCAATAATGCCGGTATTACTCGCGACAACTTATTAATGCGCATGAAAGACGGTGAGTGGGACGATATCATCGATACCAACTTAAGCTCTATATTCCGTTTATCTAAAGCGGTATTACGCCCAATGATGAAGAAAAAGAATGGTCGTATCATTAACATTGGCTCAGTAGTGGGCACTATGGGTAATGCAGGGCAAGCTAATTATGCTGCGGCAAAAGCGGGTGTAATTGGTTTTTCTAAATCATTAGCGCGTGAAGTAGCGTCGCGCGGTATTACCGTGAATGTTGTTGCGCCTGGTTTTATTCAAACTGACATGACAGACGAGTTGACAGAAGAGCAAAAAGCAGCAACGCTTGCTAATGTACCCGCAGGTCGTTTAGGTCAACCAGACGAAATTGCGGCTGCTGTTTGTTACTTAGCATCAGATGCTGCGGCGTACGTTTCGGGCGAAACGCTACACGTTAACGGCGCAATGTACATGGTTTAAGGAATTTTGTTCCTAATTGGTTTTAAGCGAGTTTGTCGAAAAATGTTGAATTTTTTGTGATCTTGCTTTAAACATACTTGAATTCGCTGTGAAAATAAGCGATAAAAGACACAAATAACCCTCAAGAGGTTTGACCAGATAAATAATTATCAGCAAATCCTTGAATCACAGAATTATGCGCCGTAAACTACGCCGCAATCTGAAAATAACGCATTGGCGTTTTTAATAAAGGAAAGAAGAATGAGCGACATCCAAGAACGCGTAAAGAAAATCATCATTGAGCAACTAGGTGTTAAAGAAGAAGAAGTAAAGCACGAAGCTTCTTTCGTTGATGACTTAGGCGCAGATTCACTTGATACTGTTGAATTAGTAATGGCTCTTGAAGAAGAGTTTGACACTGAGATCCCAGACGAAGAAGCTGAAAAGATCACAACAGTTCAAGCTGCAATCGATTACGTTACAGCTCACGCTGAGTAATCAATCGCAAATTAAGGGCAGCATTCGCTGCCCTTAATCTATCCGTAATATGATACTAATTAATTTAGTACACACCCCACCTAAAATAATAATTCCCTTATTGGAGGCAACCCGTGGCTAAACGTCGAGTAGTCGTAACTGGCTTAGGAATGTTGACACCGCTAGGTAACGATGTTGAATCAACCTGGCAAGGCTTGTTAAATGGCAAAAGTGGTATTCAAACTATCACGCATTTCGATACTTCAAGTTTTGGCACCAAATTCGCAGGCTTGCTGAATGATTTTAATGCGTCTGACTACAATATGTCGCCTAAAGATGCTAAAAAAATGGATTTGTTTATCCAATATGGCATAGCAGCGGGTGTACAAGCACTACAAGATTCTGGCCTTGAGATCACAGAGCAAAACGCACCTCGCGTTGGTGTTGCTGTTGGTTCAGGTATTGGTGGTTTAACATTAATTGAAGAAAACCACATAAAACTATTAAACAGTGGCCCACGTAAACTTTCTCCTTTTTACGTGCCGTCGACTATTATCAATATGATCTCTGGTCATTTATCGATAATGCATGGTCTACGTGGTCCAAATATTTCGATTGTTACGGCCTGTACTACAGGTTTACACAACATCGGTCATGCCGCACGTATGATTGCTTACGGTGATGCAGATGCCATGGTAGCAGGGGGGCGCTGAAAAAGCCTCGACACCAATTGGTATGGGTGGCTTTAATGCGGCTCGCGCACTTTCAACTCGTAACGATGATCCACAAGCGGCGTCACGCCCATGGGATAAAGACCGTGATGGTTTTGTACTTGCAGACGGCGCCGGTGTTATTGTACTTGAAGAATATGAGCACGCTAAAGCACGTGGCGCTAAAATTTACTCTGAACTCGTTGGTTTTGGCATGAGTGGTGATGCATATCATATGACTTCGCCACCTGAAGATGGTGCAGGTGCAGCCCTGGCGATGGAAAATGCGTTAAACGACGCAGGCGTAAATGCTGATCAAGTGGGATACATTAACGCTCACGGTACTTCTACCAACGCAGGTGATAAAGCAGAAACCTCAGCGGTTAAATCTATCTTTGGCAATGCTGCAAAAGATGTGATGGTGAGTTCATCTAAATCAATGATGGGCCACTTACTCGGGGCTGCAGGCTCTGTTGAATCAATTATTACTATTTTGTCGTTACAAGATCAAAAAGTAAGCCCAACAATTAACCTTGATAACCCAGACGAAGGCTGTGATCTAGACTACGTTCCTCATACTGCACGTGATGCGAAATTAGACTACGCATTATGTAACTCGTTTGGTTTTGGCGGTACTAATGGCTCGTTGCTATTTAAAAAGGTATAATATTTTTTAAACAACGAGACCGAATAATAGCCCAGTTGTGACTGGGCTTTTTTATATGCGCATGAATCAAAAAATTATAATTGCAGAACACAGTACACAGGTTAGTTTGAGTGATCGCGGCTTAAACTATGGGGATGGTTTTTTTACTACAGCAAAGATTGTTGAGGGGAATGTAGAGCATTGGACACTGCATCGTGCTCGATTAATTGAGTGCGCAAGCCGTTTAGCATTTCCAGAAATAGAATTTATTGAACTCGAAGCTGCAATCCGCCAGCTTATAGCAACACAAAAATGTGCTGTTCTTAAAGTGCTCGTTACGCGCGGCGAAGGTGGCCGAGGCTACGGTTTACCAGAACAGCCGTTATTAAACATTGTGCTCACTGTTGTTGATTTTCCACCTCATTATGAAGCTTTGGCTACAAAAGGCCTTAGCTTAGCTGTTAGCCCCATCAAATTGGCATCTCAACCATTACTTGCTGGTCTAAAAACATTAAACAGGTTAGAGCAAGTTATGATCAAGCAAGCCATGCAAACACAAGAGAGTGATGATGTACTGGTTCTTGATTATCAAAACAATGTTATAGAAACCTCAGCAGCCAATGTATTTGCAATTAAAGACAAACGACTCTTTACTCCTTTGCTTAATGAGTGTGGAATTAAAGGGGTTTACCTGCAATCGTTATGTGCTAAATTGCCTATTGAGTTTGTGAATTTAACATTAAAACAATTAAAACAAATGGATGCAGTATTTGTTTGTAATAGCTTAATGGCTGTTATACCTGTAAAAGCAATTGATAATGCTAACTTTGATATTAATAATAGTTTAAGCGTATTAAATGGTTTAATCGCCAAGGAGTTTACGTGTTAAAAGTGATAATGGGTATTATAGTTTTAGCTTTGCTAACGACAGCGATTGGCTATCAGCAATTACAAGCAACTATTAACAGTACCTTAGCTGTTCCTGCTAATACTCAATTTGAAGTAAAAAATGGTACGGGGTTTAATCAGCTATGCCAGCAGTGGCAGAAAAGGCAATGGCTCGATAGCTGTTTTAAGTATCAGATAGTGGCAAAATTAGACCCTAGCCTCACTGATTTAAAAGCAGGTCTATACGAACTAAACCAAGGCACTGTACTTGATAATATTCGTCGTATAAATGAGGGTGAACAAGTTAGCTTTAGTTTTACTATTATCGAAGGGCAGACAGTACGGGATGTACTAGCGACAATTAAAAATGCAGCTAATTTAAACCAAGATTTAACTCATGATAATTTGAGTCAACAAATCCTAGGGTCAGATCAGCATTTAGAAGGCTGGTTATACCCAGATACATACCATTATCATGCTGGTGATAGTGCAAGCTTGTTGCTCAAGCGAGCGCACATTTTAATGAAACAGATTTTAACTGATGCTTGGCAGCAACGTGCCGATAATTTACCAATTAATTCTGCGTACGAGGCGTTGATCATGGCCTCAATTATCGAAAAAGAAACAGGTATTGCAAGCGAGCGACCTATGATAGCGTCTGTGTTCACTAATCGGCTTAATTCAAAGATGCGTTTACAAACCGATCCTACTGTCATATATGGTCTGGGGACTGCTTATGATGGTGATATTAAACGCAAAGATCTCACCAGTTACACACCGTATAATACTTATAAAATAAATGGTTTACCGCCAACGCCAATTGCGATGCCCTCGAAGGCAGCAATTTTAGCTGCGGTCAACCCACCAAAATCTGATTATGTGTATTTTGTTGCAAAAGGAGATGGCAGCCATCAATTTTCAAAAACACTTAAAGCACATAACAAAGCTGTGCAAGATTACTTACGTTATCAAAAACAATTAAGTAACTAGCCAGCCGCAATTTGAATTACTAAAAGAGATACCATGACAGCAAAATTTATTGTGATCGAAGGGCTAGAAGGAGCGGGTAAGTCAACTGCTATTTCAATTTGTCAGCAGTTTTTAACCCAACATAATGTTGATTTTGTTAATGTGCGAGAGCCAGGTGGTACCCCGCTTGCTGAGCAACTTCGTAGTTTGGTAAAAGCAAACCACCAAGAGACGATAGCCAGCGAAACTGAATTGTTGATCATGTATGCAGCGCGTTCTCAATTAGTTAATAATGTTATTCGCCCTGCGCTTAATAATGGTCAGTGGGTGCTTGGCGACCGCCATGATTTATCATCGCAAGCGTACCAAGGTGGTGGGCGAGAAATCGAGCATACAACTTTAAAAGCACTTTCTGATATTGTATTAAAAGGGCTTAAGCCTGATTTAACAATTTACTTAGATATTGAGCCTTCAATCGGCTTAGCCCGTGCGAAAGGCCGTGGAGAGTTAGATAGAATTGAACAAGAAGCGTTGAGCTTTTTTGAGCGCACTCGTGCACGCTATTTAGCACTTGCAAATAGCGATGATTCCATTAAAACGGTCAATGCAAATCAAACGATGGCGCAAGTTCATAATGATATCATTGCGGTTTTAGAGCAGTTTTTGCAAAGTAATAATTAATATGACTTACCCATGGCTCAACGATATTGAACAACAACTCAGTACTAGCTTTGTAGCTGGGCGGTTTCATCATGGTCAATTATTTAATGGTCAGCAAGGTGTTGGTAAAGCTGCCTTAGTTGAACAGCTTGCCAATGCGTTATTGTGCCAACACCCAAACGGTGTTCAGCCTTGTGGTCAATGTAAGAGTTGTCATTTGAATCAAGCGGGCACACACCCCGATAAGTTTAATGTTGCAATTGAAGGGCAGAGTATTGGGGTTGATGATATTCGTACGGTGAGTCACTTTATGAGTCACTCAGCGGCGCAAAACGGCAATAAGGTGGTGATCATAAAAGACTGCCACAAAATGACCACAGCCGCGGCAAATGCACTGTTAAAAACACTCGAAGAGCCAAGCCCTGAACGGTTTTTATTACTTACCAGTACGACAACAACGCAGTTACCCGCAACCATATTAAGCCGTTGTTCGCGTATAGATGTACAAGTCTCAGATTTAGTGAGTGCACAACAATGGCTCGCATCATTACAAATAATTGACTACCCTTGGCTTAGTTTGTTTTATAAACAACCTTTATTAGTCCAAACTTGGCAAGAAGCTGAGCTATTAGAGACCATCGATCAACTCTATAAGTTTGCAACTGAACTAAAACAAGGCCATAATTTCAGTGCGTTAGTAGATATAATAAATAAAGACAGTGAACTAGTACGGGTTTTTTGTTTATTTATTAGTGAGCAGTTAAAGCAGCAACTCGTGTCTGGCATGGATTTTGATGTTTATCAGCAGTCACAAAAGGCTTTAACGGAATTTTACCAAAATAGTACCCAAGTGCTGGGGCTGAATCTGCCTTTAGCTATTTCTCGTTTGGCGTACTCACTACGTAAATAACAATAATTAGGATTTTTTATGCAAGAACTACTTGTTGATTTAGAAGACTTAGATGAGTTGTATCGCAGTTATATGCCGTATTTAAAAACCGGTGGTTTATTTGTACGGACAAATATGCGTTACGAAATGGGTCATTCATTGGCGTTAAAAGTAACCTTGCCAGATGCCCTTGAAGACGATGTGGTAACGGGTAAAGTAACTTGGATCACACCACAAGGTGCGCAAAGTTCAAACCCACCAGGTATAGGTATCAGCTTTTTAGATGATAAGACTAACCTTAATACGAAGATCGAAAAACTACTAGGGACTATGTTAAACTCTGGTAATCCGACTTATACCATGTAGTAAGCAGTAATTGTGATTGTAGATTCTCATTGTCATTTAGACCGACTCGATTTTGATAAACTTGATTTAAACCTAGACCAAGTACTTGATAGCGCACGCGCAAAACAAGTAGAGCACTTTTTATGTGTTAGTGTCACGTTAGATCAATTCCCTAGCATGCTTGATAAAATTAAAGATTATAACGATGTATCCGCTTCTTGCGGCGTACACCCACTTGATCAAAAAGATGCTCTTGATAAACAACTGTTAATTGATTTAGCCAGCCACGACAAAGTGGTTGCGATTGGTGAAACAGGCCTTGATTATTACTATTCAAAAGATACGCATACGATTCAGCAAGAGAGTTTTGTTGGCCATATTGAAGTGGCAAACCAATTACAAAAGCCGTTAATTATTCATACCCGTGATGCCCGTGCCGACACGATTAACTTAATGCGCGAGCACAACGCTGAAAAATGCGGTGGTGTATTACATTGTTTTACTGAAAACTGGGACATGGCCAAAAAAGCCATTGATTTGGGTTTTTATATTTCTATCTCTGGCATTGTGACATTCAAAAATGCAGTAGAGCTAAAAGACGTCGTTAAACAAATACCGCTTGATAGACTCCTTATCGAAACCGACTCCCCTTATTTAGCACCCGTGCCTTATCGTGGTAAAACAAATCAGCCAGCGTATGTGCAAGATGTAGCTTATTATATCAGTGAACTTAAAAGGATTAGTTACAAAGAGCTTGCAACTGCGACCACGGCCAACTTTTATTCCTTATTTAATCTAGCAAAACAGGGTTAACACTATATGAGCCAAGCACCACTTCCTCTACTTTTAATGGGGCCAATGGTGCGCCGAGCTGATATAAACGAGGTTTGCATTCAATTTGCAACCTCGAGCCCAATTAACTGCCGTATCGAACTTGCTCATTATGATACCTATTGTGAACATGAACCGGTTCGTTTAGGCGAGCAGCTATTCTTACATTTTGTTATTATAAAGCCTATCGGTATTGAATTTCCCCATGATAAATTAATCAGTTACCGATTGTTTAATAACGAAGAAGAAATTGATCTCAACGCATTTTGTTACCCGAATAAACACACCCCAGAGTTTGCAATCCCTAACACGCTAAGCCAAATTTTACACGGCTCGTGTCGAAACCCACATCACCCAGCAAAAGACAGTCTGGTTGCTGCTAACCACTTTGTGCAAGATAAGCGCAGTGATAATGAAATTGGGGCTGATATTTTGCTGCTATCGGGGGATCAAGTTTATGCCGATGATGTAGCAGGTGCCATGCTAATTGCTATTTCGCGCTTAATCGATGTGCTGGGTATTTATAAAGAGCAACCGCTCGATATAGAGTTACCTGAAGATTTACAACAACAGCTTTATCAGCGGCATTTATATTTGCCCAAAGTACCTTGGCAAAAGCGAAATAAAATTGGGGTAGGCTATTGGCTTAAAAAAGATGTAGCGCATTTTTCAAGTTTAAAAGCCGATAACCATTTAGTGTTTTTTGAAGAGTTTATTGCCCTTTATTTATTAAACTTTAGCCCATCTGTTTGGCAGTTAATTGATTTTGAGAGTATTCACTACCAAGCGAGCACAGCGAAATGCCAGCAAATATTTGATAATGAAAAAGCCGCCCTATCAAGTTTTAAAGGTGGTCTGAAAGACGCACAAGTTTTATTTGCCAACATACCCAGTTTTATGATGTTTGACGATCATGATGTAACCGATGACTGGAACCTAACCGCAGGGTGGGAGCAAGTTATCTATCAGCATCCTGTAAGTAGGCGTATTGTTAATAATGGTTTAATTAGTTATTGGCTATTTCAAGGATTTGGCAATGATGCAGGGCATAAAACCAAGAGCCTTCTTACACCATTTCAGCAAAGCTTTACTACAGATAAGCAGTGGCAATTTAAACCCTTTGATAAAACTATTTTAGAGTTTAATCATTGGCATTATGAGCTCAATACCGTGCCCAAAGTGGTAGTGCTTGATACACGCACTCATCGTTGGCGCAATGAGCAAAATTTTAATGAACCATCAGGCTTATTGGATTGGGAGCGCCTAACAGAGCTTGAAGACAGCTTATTAACTCATGAGCAAGTTATTATCGTGTCGCCTGCGCCAGTTTTTGGGGTTAAATCAATAGAAGCCATTCAAGCAATGTTTAATATTTGCGGCCAACCTTTATTGGTTGATGTTGAGAACTGGATGGCGCATGAAGGCTCCGCGAAAAAGCTACTTGATACCTTTCGTCGTGATGACACACCCAAAGAAACGCTTATTTTATCAGGCGACGTTCATTACTCTTTTTGTTTTTCAGTGCAAAAACGCTTTGGCAAACACCCTAACCGTATATGGCAACTCACCGCCAGCGGGATTAAAAATGAATTCCCGCGTAAGTTAATTAATATTCTTGATAAGCTCGATTCAATTTTATATGCCCCCAAGAGCCCTCTCAACTTTTTTACTAAGCGTTGGCAAATGGAAGTTGATAAACATCAAACCAAAGGTGAAGGACAAAAGTATTTAGTGAGCGATTCCGCCATTAGCTTAATTAGCTTAGAGCAAGGCAACCTTGATAAATATGAGCTAATTCATGGTGATGGCCATATCACCGAGTTCGATTTAGAGCATTAAATCTCATCTCTATGGTGTTTAATATACTCCGCAACTTCGCTCACAGTGCCTAACCAGTAACCGTTCTTCGGATCTTTAATATAGCTAATTAGTTGCTCAAGCACTTTTACATCAGTTGTAAATTGGTCACCTTTGCCGATTTCATGACCTGCTAGAATCAACCAGCTGTTATTACCCCGAAGTTGCTCTAGCATGGTTGTGATTTCGTCGAAACTCATACCGTCGATTCTAAGACCTGTTAATTGAGCAAAGTCAGTGAAATTTGGGTTGTTTGCTGTTTCATCTAGCCAAGTACGGCCTGTATCAAAGTGTTTAGCAATGATTGGAACATAGCTTTTAGTATTTATACCACGGCCAACAAAGGTATTACCACAAGGGTAGGCGAATGCGCGAGGAGTAACCCCTAAATTCGCTTTTATGTACACTTGCGCATCTAAGATGTCTTTTTCTAGCCATTTCAAGGTTGTTTCTTCAAGTGATAGATCTAATGGCGTAACCATTCAAAATTACCTGTGCATACATGCGAGCTTGTATGGTTGGCAATTTCGTGATCAGCAGCCACTGCATTTTTCCATTTTGCTAGTCGCTCTTTGACGTTAAAGGGTGATACATAAAATGTGGCTTTTACATTGTGCTTATTTAATATTGTAAGGCCGGTGTCTACTTGGCTGTGGCGAGCATCATCAAACGTGATGCTAATAGCGTTTTGGGCTTGATCAGGGTAACCAAAGCCAACATATTTATTCGTAGCTGCTACATTTGGGGCACAAAAAAGTGCAGTAGAGATTAACAGTAATTGTTTGAACATGCTTGTTTCCTTTTTCTTTTATGGAAACAAATTTAACTAATGAAATATATGCTACTTAAGCATAAAAAATGCCCAGAACGAATCTGTATTGTTCTGGGCTTAGGGGTGGCTCTTGGCGAGCCTGCGCTAACTTTAAAAACACCTTCTATTCGTTAAGGGAGAAGTAGAAAGTATTATTAAGTGTAGTTAACAAATGTAAAAACGCCCAATAATTGTTGTTTTTTTATACTAAGTTAAAACAAACGGTTGCATAATTAATTCATAAAAAGTGTGATTTTTACACAGGGTTTATTTGCAACTTACCCACAGCTTATGCTTGCCAAGTGATGAGTTGATTATTTTGTACTAAATCTCGTGGTAGTGAGTTCTTAATCTTGTTTTTTTGCCATTTACCTAAGCCAATGGGGCAACCACATAAAGTTAATACCACCTCATCGGTTGCATTTGTTACCTCAGCTAAGCGGATATCTTTTCCTTGAAAGTAATCGTTTGCTTGCTGATCAGATAGTGCATAGGTATTTTTTACACAATGCCCACCGAACACAGTGGCAAATTCGTGCGTTAGCCGTACACCGTTTTTATGGATCATACCCAGCTGAATACCCAAACGCGCATATTTGATTTTATTTTCAATTGCGCTAAAACCGTCAGGGAATAACCAAAGTTCTTTATCACGCTGCATCAAGGTCCCTGGTAGTGAGCTTAAACCAAACTGCTTTTTAATAGTTGCAGTAAAATTCTGGCTGGCTTTTTTATCAAATGATTGAAAAGGGAAGGCCCCTTTTTTATTTTTTGATTAGGATTATCAACACTTGCAACCTTTTTAAACTTAGCAATAAAAAAACCTTCGCTGTCGAATGTTTGCGGCCAAACATGCAAATAACCTTCTTCAGTGGTTGCTTGCTCTGCGTTTGGAAATAAGTTGGCTAGGCTTTCAGCTTCAACACAACCAGGAAATTGCTCAAGTAGATAATCACACACTTGTTGATTTTCAAGCGGAGTTAAGGTGCAGGTTGAATACACTAATGTACCACCGGGTTTGAGGGCGTAGAAAGCGCTTTTTATTAACGCTTTTTGTACTTTAGCAATATCAATATTAGACTCAATTGACCAGTTTTTTAGAGCGTCTGCGTCTTTACGTACCGTGCCTTCACCAGAGCAAGGCGCATCTAACAATATGCTGTCAAAACACTCGAACATGTAATCACCAAATACAACGCCATCAAAATGTGAAAGGGCACAATTACCCACACCCATACGCTTTAACGTAGCACTGAGCACTTTTAAACGAGATGATGATAACTCATTGGCAACGAGCACACCTTGATTGTTCATCAATGCCGCTAATTGTGATGTTTTAGAGCCAGGTGCTGACGCCATATCGAGCACATGCGTAGCATCAAGGAGTGACTCTTTTAGTGCCATGGGTGGTAGCATTGAGCTTGCTTCTTGTACATACATTGCGCCACTTAAATGTAAGTCGGTATTACCGAGGGCAAGGGCATTTTCTTCATTTTCTGGGCGCTCTAGCCAAAAACCATCTTCACACCAAGGAATTTGAGTTAACAGCCAGCCTTTTTGTTCTGCCGCGAGTTTAAATTCTTCAACTGACATTTTTAATGTATTTACACGTACAGACTTACGCAGCGGTTTGCGACACGCATTAATAAAGTCGTCTAGTATTAGATGCGCAGGTAAGTAGCTAGCTACATCATCTATAAAATGCTGAGGAATATACGTGTTGGCGTTCAAGGCTGTGCTCACGAAGAAAATTAAAAGCGTATTCTATCATTTTCACAGTGCACTCATAAACATAAATTTAGTGATATGGCTTGTCGACACTTGGTGGTTAGTAACTAGTTATCGGGTGTCACAACGAGTATTCACTTTGCTTATGTCGACAATAGTTTGTTTTAAGCCCTGTTTTTGTCGATTTAAGGTTGACACAATTTCACATAAAGACCATAGTGTAACCATAAATTGTCGACAATCTTAGAGAAATAACTAGTGACACAAGACGCTTTTAGCAAAACGCTTATTACTACCGCATCGGATCAGGTATTTGTCGATATGCGCCGTGAGATAGTTGAAGGCAGCATAAAGCAAGGAAGCAAGATTTCTGAGCCGGAGCTGGCAAAGCGTTATGGTGTAAGCCGTGCCACGCTGCGTGAAGCACTGAATCGCCTGGAAAGTTGCTATTTAGTAGAACGAAAGGCCAATGTGGGTTGCCGAGTTGTGGCATTAACTGCAGAGCGATTGATTGAGGTTTATCAAGTACGTAGTGCGCTCGAAGGCTTAGCCTGTCGCTTAGCTGCCGACAATATGGCCGCTGATGAAGTACAAAGCTTAAAACAATTACTCAACCAGCATTTACAAACACAACGCGTAAAAGAGGGTGAGTCATACTACCAAGAAGCGGGGGACTTAGACTTCCACTACCGCATAATCAAAGCCAGTAAAAACGATCACCTTATTCATTTATTAAGTAATGGCTTATATCAACTAATTCGCATGTATCGTGTGCAAATGGGCATGGTTGGTCCGCGCGTATCAAAGGCGTTTGATGAGCATTTAGCCATTATTAATGCGATTGAAAACCATGATGGTGAACTTGCTGAGTTATTGATGAAGCGCCATATCAGTGCATCGCAAGCTAATATTCAAACCAAATTCGATTTATTAGCAGCACAAAAAAAGGCTGTGCAGTAATTTTAGACAGTCAAACTGTCATAGTAAGTATTTAAAAAATAAACTCTGCCTCGAGCAGTTACCGTTCAAAGGAGACAGCAATGTCAGCAGGATCAAAGTTTAAACAGGCGATAGCAAACAACCAGCCACTACAAGTGGTGGGGACTATCAACGCGTATACAGCCATGATGGCTGAAAAAATGGGCCATCAAGCGATTTACTTATCTGGGGCGGGAGTCGCAAATGCTTCTTTCGGCATGCCAGATTTAGGTATGACTAGCCTTGATAACGTACTTGAAGATATTCGCCGTATCACGGGTGCCAGTGACTTGCCGTTATTAGTCGATGCCGATACTGGTTGGGGCGGGGCGTTTAATATTGCCCGTACAGTAAAAGAAATGACTAAAGCCGGCGCGGCTGGCTTTCATATTGAAGACCAAGTGGCGCAAAAGCGTTGCGGCCATCGCCCTAATAAAGAGATTGTAAGCCAAAGCGAAATGGTTGACCGTATAAAAGCAGCGGTTGATGCAAAAACTGATAGCGACTTTTACGTTATGGCGCGTACTGATGCGTTTCAAAAAGAAGGCTTAAATGCGGCGATTGACCGTGCTGCGGCCTGTGTTGAAGCCGGTGCCGATGCTATATTTGCTGAAGCTGTGCATGATCTGGCTGATTATCAAGCATTTACTAAAGCGATCAACGTGCCAATTTTGGCTAACATTACTGAATTTGGTCAAACGCCAATTTATACAAAAGAGCAGCTAAGTGATGTTGGTGTGCAAATGGTGCTTTACCCATTAAGTGCGTTTAGAGCGATGAATAAAGCGGCGTTAAACGTTTATTCAGCTATTTTGAATGAAGGCTCACAACAAAGCCAAATTGAGAATATGCAAACACGTGCTGAACTGTATGACTTTTTAGATTATCACACGTATGAAAACACCCTTGATAACCTTTTTTCAGCAAACAAATAATAACAATAAATAATAGTAGGAGAACAATCATGGTTGATAAAGCATTAGGTGGCGCAGGCTTACGTGGTCAAGTAGCAGGTCAAACAGCATTATGTACAGTTGGGCAAACAGGCTCAGGTTTAACTTACTGTGGTTATGACATTGCAGAGCTGGCTGAAAAAGCGCAATTTGAAGAAGTATCATTTTTACTCTCACGTGGTGAACTTCCTACCACAGCAGAACTTGCAGAATATAAAGCAAGATTAAAAAGCCTACGTGGCTTGCCAGCAGCGTTGAAAACAGTGCTTGAGAATATTCCAAAAGATGCGCACCCAATGGATGTGATGCGTACTGGTTGCTCGATGTTGGGCAATCTTGAAATGGAAAATGATTTTAGTGAAGCTAATGATGCAATTGATCGTATGGTTGCAGTATTCCCAAGTATTATTTGTTATTGGTATCGCTTTACCCATGATGGCGTGCGTATTGAAACGCAAACTGATGATGATTCAGTTGGCGCGCACTTTTTAACGCTATTACACGATAAAGCACCGTCAGAATTATTTGCACAAGTGATGAACGTGTCACTTATTCTATACGCAGAGCATGAGTTTAATGCTTCGACCTTTACCGGTCGCGTTTGTGCGTCAACGCTATCTGATATTCATTCATGTGTAACGGGTGCTATTGGTACGTTACGTGGGCCATTGCATGGTGGCGCGAATGAGGCAGCAATGGATATGATTGAAGGCTTTAAAGATGCAGACCATGCAGAGCAAGAAATCATGGGTATGTTGGAGCGTAAAGACAAAATCATGGGCTTTGGTCATGCCATTTACCGTGAATCTGATCCGCGTAATGTGATCATTAAAAAATGGTCTGAAAAACTCGCTGCAGAAGTAGGTGATGATGTTCTTTATCCTGTGTCAGTACGCTGTGAAGAAATTATGTGGCGTGAGAAAAAGTTATTCTGTAATGCCGATTTTTTCCATGCCTCGGCATATCACTTTATGGGTATTCCAACGAAATTATTTACCCCTATTTTTGTGATGAGCCGTGTAACAGGCTGGACAGCGCATGTAAAAGAGCAACGCGCCAATAACCGTATTATTCGCCCAAGTGCTGATTACACAGGACCAGATGCGCGCAGCTATACGCCGATTGAATCACGTTAAGACATAGGGTGGGCGCATATGAGCCCACCTTTTTTTGCACATAGCCTTGAGCTGACAGTTTTTCTAGAACTTTCCTTAAACACGCTACCTGTGTGCAACCACCGTCACCCAATTTAGCGAGTCTTACCATGACCATTATTAATAACACTCAATACCGAAAACCGTTACCAAATAGCGATGTTGATTACTTTGACACACAAGCCGCCGTTGATGCTATCAAACCGGGCGCATACGCAACACTGCCTTATACATCCCGCGTCCTTGCAGAGAACTTAGTGCGTCGCTGCGAGCCATCTATGCTAGATGATGCACTAAAACAGATTATAGAGCGCAAGCAAGACTTAGATTTCCCATGGTACCCAGCACGTGTTGTGTGCCACGATATTTTAGGGCAAACCGCATTAGTGGATTTAGCAGGCCTGCGCGATGCGATTGCCGCAAAAGGGGGCGATCCGGCGAAAGTAAACCCAGTCGTCCCAACTCAGTTAATCGTCGACCATTCCCTAGCCGTAGAGCACGCAGGCTTTGATCCTGATGCATTCGAAAAAAACCGTGCTATCGAAGATAGACGTAACGATGACCGCTTTCACTTTATTAACTGGACCAAAACGGCTTTTAAAAATATTGATGTGATCCCGCCAGGCAACGGCATTATGCATCAAATTAACCTTGAGAAAATGTCGCCGGTGATCCAACACCGCGATGGCATTGCCTTCCCAGATACCTTAGTAGGGACAGACAGTCATACTCCACATGTTGATGCCCTAGGCGTTATTGCCGTTGGTGTGGGCGGCTTGGAAGCAGAAAGTGTGATGCTAGGGCGTGCATCTTATATGCGTTTACCCGATATTGTTGGAGTAGAGCTGACCGGTAAGCGCCAGCCAGGTATTACCGCAACGGATATTGTATTAGCAATTACCGAGTTTTTACGTGAGCAACGTGTTGTATCAACCTATTTAGAATTTTATGGTGAAGGCGCTGATGCGCTGACTTTAGGTGACCGTGCCACAATTTCAAACATGACCCCAGAATTTGGTGCAACAGCTGCAATGTTTTATATCGACCAGATGACTATTGATTATTTACGCCTGACAGGGCGTGAAGAAGAGCAAATAGCGCTCGTTGAAAACTACGCAAAAACGACCGGTTTGTGGAGTGATAGTTTAAAAACAGCCGAGTATGATCGGGTATTGAAATTTGACTTATCAAGTGTCGGGCGCAATATCGCTGGGCCTTCTAATCCACACCGACGCGTTGCAACTGCTGATTTAGCAAGCACGGGGATCTCTGGTGTGGTTGAAAACGAAGCGGGCTTGATGCCTAATGGCGCCTGTATTATTGCGGCTATCACCAGTTGTACAAATACCAGTAATCCACGAAACGTGATTGCCGCAGGCTTGATTGCGCGTAATGCAAACGCCAAGGGATTAACGCGCAAGCCATGGGTTAAAACCTCTTTAGCGCCAGGGTCAAAAGCGGTGCAGTCGTACCTTGAAGATGCCAAGTTATTAGCAGAGCTGGAACAGCTCGGGTTTGGTATTGTCGGCTTTGCTTGCACAACCTGTAATGGCATGAGTGGTGCGCTGGATCCTGTTATTCAACAAGAAGTGATCGATCGTGATTTATACGCAACCGCAGTACTTTCGGGTAATCGTAATTTTGATGGCCGTATTCACCCTTATGCCAAGCAAGCATTTTTAGCCTCGCCGCCTTTGGTTGTTGCGTATGCCATTGCAGGTACGATCCGTTTTGATATAGAAAAAGACGTACTGGGTAAAGATCAGCAAGGCAACGACGTGACCTTAAAAGACATTTGGCCGACAGATGAAGAAATAGATGCGGTTATTAAGCAAAGCGTAAAACCTGAGCAGTTTAAAAAAGTGTACGAGCCAATGTTTAACTTAACCGTAGATTACGGTGAAGATAACGACCCGCTTTATGATTGGCGTCCACAAAGTACGTATATTCGTCGTCCTCCTTACTGGGAAGGGGCGCTTGCTGGAGAGCGCACTATGAAGGGCATGCGTGCGCTTGCAGTACTTGGCGATAACATTACAACGGATCATTTATCACCGTCTAACGCGATTATGGCAAGTAGCGCAGCAGGCGAGTATTTGACCCATATGGGCGTACCAGAGGAAGACTTTAACTCGTATGCAACCCACCGCGGCGACCATTTAACTGCGCAACGTGCAACCTTTGCTAATCCTAAATTATTCAATGAAATGGCGATTGAAAATGGTGAGATAAAACAGGGCTCGTATACGCGAATTGAACCTGAAGGTACGGTTACGCGTATGTGGGAAGCAATCGAAACTTATATGCAACGTAAACAGCCGTTGATCATCGTTGCTGGTGCCGATTATGGCCAAGGCTCATCACGAGATTGGGCGGCGAAGGGCGTACGTTTAGCGGGTGTACAAGTGATTGCTGCAGAAGGCTTTGAGCGTATTCACCGTACTAACTTAATCGGTATGGGCGTATTGCCACTGGAATTTAAAGCTGGTACTACGCGTAAAACACTTAAGCTTGATGGTAGTGAAAGTTACGACGTAGCAGGTGAGCTGACCCCAGGTGGAAACGTTAATTTAATCATCACGCGTGTAAATGGTGAAGTAGTTACTGTTGTAACTAAGTGCCGAATAGATACACAAGAAGAGCTATCTATTTATTCTGCTGGTGGCGTATTGCAACGCTTTGCCCAAGATTTTTTAGAAGCCAGCCAAAGCGCCTAAGGAGCAATCATGACATTTAAACCACAAATTAAAGTGCCGGCAACCTATATGCGCGGCGGTACGAGTAAAGGGGTGTTTTTTAATTTAACTGATCTGCCAGAAGCAGCCCAAGTGGCCGGCACTGCGCGAGACAACTTATTACTTAGGGTAATAGGCAGCCCAGATCCTTATGGCAAACAAACTGATGGTATGGGCGGGGCGACGTCGAGTACCAGCAAAACGGTTATCTTAAGTAAAAGTGAACAACCTGATCACGATGTTGACTACTTATTTGGCCAAGTGGCCATTAATAAACCTTTTGTAGATTTCAGCGGTAACTGCGGTAATCTCACCTCAGCAGTGGGGGCTTTTGCAATTAGTAACGGGCTAGTTGATAGCGCACGTATCCCACAAAACGGAATAGCGATAGTGCGTGTGTGGCAAGCGAATATTAAAAAAAGTATTTTAGTACATGTGCCTATGGCCAATGGTGAAGTACAAGAAACTGGCGACTTTGAACTGGATGGCGTGACATTCCCAGCTGCAGAAGTAAAACTTGAGTTTATCGACCCTGCTGATGGTGATGGTGCGTTATTTCCTACTGGAAATATCGTTGATGAGCTTGAAGTGCCGGAGTTTGGTGTATTAGAAGCAACCATGATCAATGCCGGTATTCCTACTATCTTTGTTAATGCACACGATATTGGCTATACCGGGACAGAACTTCAGGACGATATAAACAACGACGAGCAAGCACTGGCTAAGCTTGAGTCTATTCGCGCGCATGGCGCAGTTAAAATGGGGCTTATCAATAATATTAACGAAGCCGCTGCGCGTCAGCATACGCCTAAAGTGGCTTTTGTTAGTAAACCTACGAGCTATACCTCATCAAGTGGTAAGCAGATCAGTCAAGACAGTATTGATCTATTGGTTCGCGCTATGTCGATGGGTAAACTGCATCATGCCATGATGGGCACTGCTGCTGTTGCCATTGGTACCGCAGCGGCTATCAATGGCACTTTAGTTAACTTAGCTGCTGGTGGCTCTCAACTAAGCGAAGTGAATTTTGGACACCCATCAGGTACTTTAAAAGTTGGCGCAGAAGCACAGCAAGTTGATGGTCAGTGGCAGGTCACAAAAGCCAGTATGAGCCGCAGTGCGCGGGTGTTGATGGAAGGGGTTGTACGTGTACCTAGTGAATTAAATGGGTGAAATAGCTAAAGCTGGCCAAATAATTTTCACATATGTGAATAATTGTAAATGGTGAGTCGGGTTTTTGAAAAAAAACATAGCATTTGTTAAAAAAAACAGGGCTGTAATTTTATTTAGAAAGTTAGCTAGGTTTGGTTTTTTTAAGTTTATGATTTGTATTTACTTTATTTTTTAGGGTGGGTTTTTTAGCTAAAGTTATCATGATGAAATTATAATAAATAATTACCGCAAATTGTCATATATTCATGTTAATTTGAATAACTCAATTAGATTTAGCTGATAATTACATTAATATGTACGGTTTGATACAAAATTTTAACTTAATGTTTTGCATGTACTGATGTAATCTTAACTCAAATGTTACTATTAAATAACAAGCGCTCAAGGAGATATACATGGCGAATAAAATAATAAAATTTACACCTATCGCAGCTTCGGTTGCGTTAACCCTTGGTTTAACAGGCTGTGGTTCAGATAACGATAACAATGAATATGAAAAACCTGATCCTGTCACAGTATATAACGCCGAAGTATCTACTAACTTTAATACGCAAGTATCTGGTAAAGCGGTAAAAGGAGCTTTAAGTAAAGCACAACTGAGCGTAACAACGCTTAACGATGCTGGCGAAGAAATCCCCCGTCGCTTTTCGTTTAGAAGCCGCAGATGAAAGCTTTACTGCTGAATCAACCACATCTCAAGCTGATGCCGATGCAAGCGCACAAGCTAAAGTTTTAGGCTCTAACCCTGAGTCGGTGATGACCGCGGTAAATGGTGCGTATAGTATCTTTATCGAAGATGATTTTACCGGACCTCTTACTATTACAGTAACCGCTGCAAAAGAAGGCGATGAGAGCTACGTTAAGTGTGACTCTTTTGTTGGTTGTGGTGATTACGCAGAAGCGCCAGCAGCATCTGAAGAAGCAGGGATGGTAAACAATGGCGATGCAAGCATTGATTTTGGCGAGTGGTATAAAGATGATTTAACACTGCAAGTTGTTAAATATATTAAAGCACCGGAAACAGCAGCTAGTAATGTACGAAACGCAAATTTTGCCGAAGGGGATGCATCAGTCAACTCATATTCTGCAAACGTGACTTTATACACAAGTATTGCTGCGAAAATACTACTTGATTCAGCAAAAGAAGGAACGGCAGTATCAGATGACACAATTGCAGCTGCGAGCCTTAAAACTTTAGTTCAAGTACTCGGCCCAGATACGGCAATAAAGGCATCTGCTTTACTTGCTGATATTTCACTGGGCGGTGCAGTCGATTTTACCGATATTAGCGAAGGCGATGCGTTAGATGCTGGAACATTAGCACTTGTTCAAACTGCCGTCTCATTGCAATCACTTGCAGGGACCGGGGAAAATGGCTCGTTGAGCGATGTTATTGCTAACCTTTCAACCGCGGTGCAAGAAGGTAAAGTAGCAAATAATGATAATGACGCGATAAAACAAATTGCGGCTGAGCTACAAAAAGCCGTTGAGAATACAAGTTTAATTTTTGCTGCCGTAATTACTGGTGAAGGTATTGACGAAGCGTTTGCCAAAGTTGCAGAAAATATGGGGATCACTGACCCTGAAGCGATTGCAAAATTAAAAGAAAATGCAACTAAAGCAGTTGAAGATGTAAAAGCTAAAGCGACTGAAGCGGGTGTTGGCGAAGATCTGATTGAAACAGCTAAAGAAGTAAAAGATGCCCTTGAGAAAATTGGTTGTGAAGATAACTGTGATGTAGGTGAAGATTTTGATGCAGAAGTTGCTGCACAAGTAAATGAACAACTTACTGCCGTTCAAAGTTTTATTGATCAAGTTGCACCACAAGTAGAAGGTGCAGAAACAGCATTAGAGACAGTTGTCGAATTAGGTGATGCTGGCCTTGAAACATCAGACCAAGTATTAGCCTTTAATGATGCTGTCTTTGCTTTGTCTACTAACTTACCACAATACAATGAGTGGCAACTTGCAATTCAAACAGCCTTAACGAAAGCAAATGGTTTGGTAGCCACTGCGCAAATCCTTGCGGATAAAGATGATAACTATGATCAGCTACTTGCTAACGCACAAACCCTTGAAACTGATTTAACATCGGGTCTTGCAGAAGTAAACGCGATAATTGCAGGTGTTGAGGCGCAAGTAACTCGTGCCAGCGATGCGGTTACCGCTCTTGGCCTAGAGCTTGATGTAGCTATTGCAAATGCGACAGCCGCATCAACGAGCATCGCTACAGCGCAAAGTACAGTTGAGACTTCTGCTGCAGCATTAGTAACCGCGATGATAGCCGTCGATGCTGCTATGCTCACCAATTCTGAGATAGCCGCATCTGCAATTGAAGTTGCTAACACTGCGATTATAGCGGCACAAGAGCTAGCAGCTGATGCTCAGCAGCTTGAACTTGCTGCTACAGCAGGCTCAGCAGCAGCAGTTGCCTTAGAAGCGCTGGCAGAAGAAGAGGCTGATAAAAATTTAGCAACAGAACTTGCTGCATCAGCAACGAGTGCGATGACTTCGTCAATAGAACTTGTAAGCCAAGCTGCAACTGCTTTATCAACAGCACAAACATTACTTAATGATGCAACCATGGCCGTTGCTAAGTTTGAGTTCCTTACTCAAGTTAAAGCGGATACAGCAACTATAAGCGACGTTTCACTTGTGACTAAAACAGGTGGTAAAGCTGCATTTGATGTAGGTGAAATGGTGTATGACGTTTTAGATGAGGCTTATGACTTAGGTGATGAAGCCACTGATGTTGTATCAACTCGTTACCCACAATGGACATACAGCTTTAATAAGACAAACCAAGGTGAGCAACGCTTGTTCTTATCACTTAGTCACGAAGATGGTGATCAGTTTGTTGAATTAAAAGGCGAGTATATTTATGACTCAAGTAAAACCGAAGCCCCAGCACGTTTAGCGTTAGCTTATAATGGTTACCTTGCAGTTGATGTGCTTGATGACAACGATGAAGTTACTCACACAGTAATGGCATCCTTAGGTAATTCAAACGATGACTTATCAATAGTTGCATCAGCGTGCTTAGCCGGTAATGCAGAGCAAGGTGATACCTGTACTATTTTTGATTTCAGTGGTGATGTGTCATTTGATGATATATTCAACAGCTCACTAGTGGGTGTTGAATCACAAAATGAAGTCACTTTCACAGATGGTGACGTAGGCTTTGTTGGCACTGTTACAGCTAGCGGTGATGATATTACTGAAATGGGTAACATTACAGCCACAGGCGTGACTGGAGATTTAGATTTCACCGCTATGGTTTGGTTGGATGACTCTGTTGAAGATGAAACATATGGCGTTGAAGTGAAGCTTCATAATGAAATTAGCTACAGCATTTCAATGTTTGCTACTGATAGTAATGATGAATTTACTGGGTCTGTAAATGCGACTTATAATGAAATGATGATGCAGTTTGGTACTGTTACTGAAATCACCAATGGAATTTCTGTTGAATACATTGATGGCGAAGTAATCGACTACACTGATATTACATTTTTAGACGAGTCTAAGTAATGTAAAACTAAGAGGGAGAAATGTTCTCCCTCTTAACTACAATAATAACAAGTGATAAAAGTATGAAAAAAAAAATTCTTACGTTAGGATTTTCCACATTACTAATTTCCCCACTTAGCTACGCAGATAGCGATTTTCAAATTTTCTCAACGTTTGATTCTGAAGTTTATACCGAAGCACAACCCGTTAAAGCATTTATTGATGATTTTGATGCACCGTTAACCTCAGGTGATAGCGCATTCACTTATAATGTTTTTGAACTTGGTGTTGGTTACGGCAATTTTAAAGTAGGTTATCAAAGCCGTTTTGATTATGTGTTAAGTTTTGATCCAGACACAGCCAATTATCTGCATACAGAAAAGAATGATCTGCCATTTGAAGAGCGCGATTATGTTTATTATTTAGATGGTAAACAATCGACGACCAATGGTTTATTTGTTTCTTATGATTTTAAATTTTTAGAGTCAGATGCGCTTACAATCACCCCTAAATTTACCCTGTTCGCCAGTACTCATTTTCAAGATGCGAATGTAGAGGGCACGGTATACAGTGATGAAATCCAAGGCGCGTTAGAAGTCGATTATTACTTTTCAAAAGATGTGTTATTTAAGCGTTTTACCCCCGATGAAAACCCATCAGGTGTAGGTTACAGCTTTGATTTAGCAGCTGATTGGAAGGTCAATCAAGATTTAACTCTAGGGTTCTTAGCACAAGATCTGTTCTACGAAACAGAGTATGAAGACAGCGGTTTTGTTAATGGTTATACCACAGAGGTACCTTTTACCGAGACCTCAGACGGTGGTATTGCTACAGAACCTACCATACGTTTAGCCACATCTGAACTGGGCCACGAAAAAGCACATACATTTGAAATGCCTGTGCGAATAAAAGCCTATGTGGATTACCGTATTAATTCACAGTTCTCTAGTGAAATTATGATAAAGCGTTACGATCAAGATACCTTTTCACAAGTGAAAGGACGTTTTCACTTTTGGGATCATTGGGCTTTAATTGGCGGTTATGAAACTAATAGTGAATCATTTTTACTTGGTGTAGAAAATGAGTACTTTGGATTGAATGTACAAACAGATAATCTAAACATTGATAAAGCCTATTATGCCAATTTGAATTGGTATATGAAGTTAGCGTTTTAAGGAGCACTTATGTTGAAAAAAATATTGTCAACCTGCTTAATTTTGGCGCTATCTGGTTGTGGCGGTTCTTCTGGTGACTCATCTGAGAACGAGTTAACGGCACTTGCGGTTGAAACATCATCGACAGTTAGCTTTTATATTGCCCCGTGGCAAAGCCCAGCAGGTACTTTAATAATAAGTAATGAAGACTCATCACAGGTTCAAACACAGTTAGTCGACGACATTAACAGCGTTACCTTGGCATTAGATAGTTTAGACTTTCACCGAGTAGAGTTTATCTCTGAATCAACAAGTTTAACGTGCCCAAGCTTTGATGGTTGTGGTCGTACTCTACGAGATAACGAAAATGATCTTAATGGAAACCGCCTAATTGATTTTGAAGAAGTTATGCCGTTATCTTTAGATTATAAGGCTGTATTTTTTAGTGCACCTGGGGAGAATAAAATTTACCTTTCGCCAGTGAGTTCATTGGCTTTTGATGAAAGCTTAGATATGAGCCTTGCAAGCTTGAGTGCAACGCCTTTTTACCATCTAACTCATAGTCAATTGAATGATAACCTGGAAGCTGAAATGCTGACTAATGCGCTGACTTTTGGTGTCATTTTGCAAGCAGCAAAAGAGATTGAAGCGAATCTTGGCGCAGATATAGAACCGCAAACCACCATTGCGACTAGTTTAACTGACATCACAGATTACGCTACTTATGCACAGCAATACGCCAGCGAAAACTTGCTAAATATACAAGGTAACCAGCTGATCCAAGCGGTCATTGGTGATGTCAAACAACGGTTATTTGCAATCGGCCAGATGAAAAGCGCGCAGCCTTTTGCTACCACCGAGCAAGCGCTTGATTCGCGGGTATTGCTTGAAGATGTTCGTGATGTAATTGGTGTTATTCGACTACAAGAACAAAAATATAGCGATGAGCTTGAAGCAAAATTAACTGAAGTTGAAACTTTATTAGATACTGATTCGCAACAGACAGCGCTGACCCTTAGCAATGTTTTATATGATGTACTTTCTAACTTTTCACCCATATCAAATGAAGATGCGGGAACTTATAGTCTAGGTGATTTAAGCGTTGTGTATACGGATTCTCCTTATACCTGGCAAATCACAGGCACTTATGATGGACAAGACGTTTCTATCGACATGAATGTACCAAAGTGGCAAATAAGCAGTGTACTCGGTAATCAAATCATCGGTGAACTAAATGCAAAAATCAGTAACGAGACGACCGTACTAAGTGTCGATGTAAGTGAGCTGATAATTAGTTTTGACGGTACAGATGATCCATTTGAGCTGGAGCAAGATGAGGTAACGGGTATTGGCACAATCACAACCGATATTTTACTTGAAAAGGATAACGCTCAGCTTGCAGGGACAATAACAGCATCAATCGATCGATTTGTCAGCCCGTTTGAAGAGTTGTTAACCGTGGTGTCAGGATTTGACTTTGATGGCGAAATTAGTTCAGAGCTACAAAATACAGGGATTATCGTTCAGGCCATTGAAACGACACCTTTTATTAATGAAGAGAATGCAAATATCGCTTTTTCATTGCAGTTAGCTATGGCTTTAAATGGGGCTCCAGGATTTAAACTAGCCTATGTTGGCGAGCTTGATGAGCTAGATAATGTAAGTAATGGAGATGTATTTTTAACGCTGCAAAACAGGGTATTAGATCTCAATCTTCGCCAAGTCGGTGAAAATATCAATGCGGTAATAAAAGGCCAATATGGCCGCTGGCTTGATATTAAACAAAAGGGTCGAAATTACAGCGGCGGTTTATATTTCGGTGATACCCAAATAGCTGATGTGACCGCGGTTAGAGGTGTTCGGGGGATTTTATTTCCTGATGGCACATTTGAATCGTTGTTTTAAACTTGTTTTGGCTACCTCACTAGGTGAGGTGGCCATAGGTTTCTTTAGAAACTCTATAATCATTTTTAATCTATAAAGTTGTTCTAAACCTGCAGTTACCAACTAGACTTTACTTTATTAGTTTATCTTCATTATTTAAAACGTAATTTTAACACCAGTACTATTTGTTAAGTGATCATATTTAACTGCGTAATAAAATAGGTACGGTTAACGTTGGCAATGTTTGATCAAAATATACTCTGTGGCCTACTTACCTGCTCCATAATATCGCCATAGCTACAGATACGCGATTTGTTAGATCTCAGCTTCTCATTCAAACCTATACTTGCTCAATGGGGACTAGCCCGAGTGAATAGGAAAGAAATGCTATCACAAACACATATTTAATGCCCTCAGCAATATTACTCTTAAGCCAGCGTGAGCGAGCAACTATGATCACAGAGCGCGGCGTGCACCTGAAATAAGTTGTATGCGTAGCCTCAATAATAGCCTCGGTTTCTCCTGTTATTAGGCATAATACATCGCCGCACAGTTTATAATTTCATGAAATTGGGAATCACAACTTGATAGCGGGTTTTAATCATGCATCCGTGTTGTAGTGAAAGCTTATTACCGAGTTCATCAAAAAGAGAGAGATTATAGGGGAAGCTGACGCTTTTACGTTGAATTTAATGGCTTATTCGAGAATAAGCCATTAAATACATTTTTTGAAGAGCTCAAAAAATTTCTGGGTTGTTAAACCTCCAACCCGTGTACACAGCCCATCAAGGTTTTCTTAGCAGACTCTAAATGTTGCTTCATAGCAAGTACAGCACTTGCATGATCGTGTGAAATTAGATGTTCAAGAATAATGATATGCTCGTTAATTGCGACAGTAAAACGTTCTAACTCACCATTTTTATCCCACTGATAATGGTAATGGCAGATAAATGAAACAATCTCATAAAATTGGTCAATAAAACGGTTTGTTTTTTTAGCGCGTAGTTTAAAATGAAAAGCCTTATCTAGATCTGGAAATTCCATATAGCGGTTTTTCATATCAGTTCGTACTTCTTGATGAGCTTGTAATAAATCAGCGAGTTCAGACCAAATTTTGTCATCTTTAGGTGCTCGAAGTAAATCATTTAAAGCATTCATTTCAAGCATTTCTCTGAAGTCGATCGGTTCTTTAGCAAAGGCTTCATCAAATTCAACCATTTGCCAACGGCCACGAGGAATTTTTTTATTAAGCCATTATTGGAAAACTTAATTAAAAACTCCCTTACACTAATTGTTGTACAGCCTGAGTTTTGAGCTAAGCTCAGTTCAGAAAACCTATCTCCAGGGAGTAACTTACCATGGTGAATTAGGCCCATAAAATATTTTTCTATTTGCTCATCTTTAGTAGATGCTTTGTTTTCAATATCAAAGAAATCAGTATCTTCAGGTTGTCGCAATACAATCTTATGGGAGCCTTCACGCTTCACTAAACCTTTTTCAATCAAATATTCTACACATGCCCTAACAGTTGTTCGACTTATTTTTAGTTGCCGAGTTAACTCCATATCGTTAGCCATAACATTTTGGCCTTCTGGTAACTCATTGATATGATTTAATATCAGATTGATGGATTGTTTGAACAGATAGGTTTTATTCGACGCCATATTAATCTCACTTTTTATAAACGTTATCCATACTATTGAGACATACCACTAGTTAAGTAGAATTTTATAGTTAATAACCACATACAATAATTATCATTTTAAGCCTAAACAGGACTTATTTACAAAACAAATAATGCTAATTGTATTTTTTAAGGTTTAAATCGAGTCTAAAACTCAAATTATCACTATTAAAGAGATGTTTCATAGCATTTTAAAACGTCGTTTATTGAAATGCTTTCTATGTTATCAAAGACTCCTTTACTAATTTTAATTATTGACTTTTACTTACTTGTGTAGGATTGTATGTAAAAATACAATTAAAGTATAAGGTACCTATAAAGGTTAAAAAATAACAAAGTAGTATGCAAAGTTTAATAAGTTGATTAGCAATAGAAAATAGAGGGGGTCAAATAGAGTGATTCAATTTCAAAGACAAAAACATAAAAATAATTTAGCGAAAAGATAGTTTGCAGTTCTTTATTTTGTAAGTCCCGTTAGCCTGATATCGCCTGTCTTGAGCCCAATTAAATGTCTTAAAGATTAAGCTGGTAGCTAAAAGTCATTCATTGAATATATTACTACTAATGTAGAAGGGAACATTGCACGATTATAAAAGGAGTTGGATACAGTGTGCTTTACAGAGAATAGTGGTTTTGTGTTAGGTATACACGTTGAAATTTAGCTAAAAGTGCCGATGCTAGGCACTGCCAACGAAAATCCATCACGTTTATCTAGCCATGATTGGTTAGCATTCAACACAGCTCAAGAGGCATGGTTCCCAGGTTTGTTGATGACAAGTTTGGTAAATCTGGTTGGATTTACAAAGAAGAAATCTATGTAATTTCGCCTTGGAAAGTAGCTACAGGTCTTCTGGGTACTTATCGGTTTACTATGTCATTACAGGATATTCCTGCAAAATAAAGTATCCCCTAAGCAGTATGCTCATTTATATATTAATGGTGTTAGTTACACTACTAAAATTGAACAAGGTGCGACAAAAGTGAGCTTTGAAGTTGGCTTACCAGCGCAAGATTTAGATATCAAAGTCTGGTTTGATAACAACAAAAATTCAAGTAGCAAACCCTTAGCTACTTTTATCTTGATGTTGAGTGTATGAATCAAAGGAAAGTTAATGAAAACAAAGTATATTAAGTCATTAAAGTATGTTCTGAGTTTTTTACCCTTCTGTACAAGTGTGAGTTATGCGTGTACCAGTGCAGAGCTTGCAGCACATAACGCGTTAAGTGAAGTTGAAAAAAAAGAAGTATACGGTTTTGAAGGTTCAGGCATACCATGTTCATCTAAAATGAAAGAGCTTACCGCACAGTGGGAAAAACTAACTAGCTCTGTAGATAAACAGCGCGGACGAGAAAAATTTAACAAGAATAAGTACGGCATGTTTATTCATTGGGGGCTTTATTCTTCACTTGGCGGTATCTATAAAGGCAAAAAAATGGAAGATGGTGGAACAGGCCCTACCATTGCTGAATGGATCATGCGCCGTAAGGAGATCCCGCGAAGTGAATATGAAAAACTGGCTAAAGATTTCAATCCACAGCATTTTAATGCGCACGAATGGGTTGCCCTTGCAAAAGCTGCTGGAATGAAATATATCATTATGGGCTCTAAACACCATGAAGGGTTTGCTATGTTTAAATCTCAAGTGAGTGATTTTAACATTGTTGATGCGACACCTTTTGGACGAGATCCAATTAAAGAAATGGAAATTGCTGCGAAAAAAGCAGGGTTAGATTTTGGTGTTTATTACTCTAATTCACTGGATTGGCGTGACGGTGGTGATGGTGGTATGAAAGACTACGGTCCAGGCCCAGGTATAAAGCCAAGACGTGCACCGATGCCAAATAATTGGGATCCGGCACCTGTTAGTTTTGATGATTATATTGAGAATAAATCTATCCCACAGGTTAAAGAGCTATTAGCGAACTATGATTTGTCACAAATTTGGTTTGATACACCTATTTATATTCCACCTGAGCACAGCATGGCATTTTATAAAACGGTGTACCAAGCTAATCCGGAAATACTTGTTAATGCACGGATAGGAAATGGATTCGGTGATATTGGCACACCCGGTGATAATGTGATCCCTGATAAAGCTAGTTCAAATACATGGGAAGGTATAGCAACCACCAATCATACATGGGGCTATAGTTCATATGATCACGATTGGAAAAGCTCAAAGGAGTTGCTTTATTGGTTAGTGGAGAATGTGAGTAAAGGTGGTAATTTCTTACTCAATGTAGGTCCTGATGGTCAAGGCGTCATACCTACAGAGTCTGCAGATATTTTAAAGAAAGTAGGGCAATGGCTCGCTGTAAATGGCGAAGCAATCTATGGTTCTAAGCCTTGGGATGTCAATCATGAAGGGCCTACAAAAATTGACATGAAAGGGACAAAGTATCGTCAAGATAACCAAGTTACTTTTGACTTTACCGACAAAGACTTTTGGTTCACCGAAAAGGAAAATAAACTATACGCTATCTCGTTTGCTTGGCCTAAAAATAATAAAGTGCTAGTTGGCTCTTTGCATGGACAAAATATAAAATCTATTCGGATACTCGGTCAAAAAGGCAGTGTTCAATGGAAGCAGACAGAAGCAGGCATCGAAATCACCTTACCTACTAATACCAATCAGGAACCTGGTTATACTTTAGAAGTTCAGTTATTTTAATTATATTTATTGTAGTGAGTAATGCGCCTTATAGGATCTTATTCACTGCAGTATAAATAGCCTTCAGCGTTAAAACTCCTCAAAAATATCTCCTTTAGTATAAAATGTGAATGCTGCTTAAACGAGCCACATAAGTAAAGGTAAACTCTTTCCAATATTAAGCAGTCTTACTCTCATAACAACACAGTAACTTAAGTGAGATTGTTCACACTGATGTATTCACTAACCCCAACTTACTAGTTATGATTTATGTGTTATATGAATATAATTAAACCATTTTTATTTTTTGTTTTTTAAATTTATCATTTATTTTCAATTGTTTATTTTGTTTTGTTATTTTTAATTGTTTATTTTGTGTGTTTTTATATGTAAAAGTATTGTCATGCTGATTTAAATATGTCATTGTGAACGTGATGTAAATAATAGTAACTAAAATAATGGGGAACACACACAATGCATAAAGTTCTTAGAGTTAGTGCGCTGAGTTTAGCAATCGTTAACATATTAGCCGTTTCAACATTTGCGAGTGCCGCACAGGAAAATGAAAATGAAAAAGCACAAAAGGATATTGAAACAATATCTGTCACAGGTATCCGCTCTAGCTTAAGCCGTTCACAAATGGTGAAGCGTTACTCTGCATCTGTTGTTGATGCCATTTCTGCTGATGATTTAGGTAAATTTGCAGATGAAAATATCGTTGATGGATTGTCCCGAGTGCCGGGTGTTCAAGTTGAAAGAAACGATGGCGGACAGCAAGGGGATAGAATTAGTGTTCGTGGTTTAGGGCCACAGTTTGTGACTGCTACTGTAAATGGGCGTACTTTACTTTCTGCTGGTAGAGAGGGTGGGCAAGGTAGTGTGCGCTCTGTAAATATGAATGTACTACCACCAAATATGTTTTCGGGTGTTGTAGTTAAAAAAACACCTACAGCTACAGATACCGCGTCAGGCCTAGGTGGCTCGGTTGATTTGCAATTGCTAAAACCTGGTGACCTTTTCAAAAATGGTGATGAAGGAAATGTAGTTGGTTCTGTATCAATACGCAGTGATTATCCAAGCATCTCAGAAGAGTTTGGTTACAGAGTTAACGGTATAATTGGTTTTCAAAGTGATGATGAGGTTTGGTCTGGTTATATAACCGCTTTAAAAGGCGAGTCACATCCTTCGAGAAATCAAAATTTTCCAATCAATACTACAAGCCTTGCAGATATTAATTTAGACGATAATGGTGATGGCATTGCAGATCGTACAGAAACAGTTACTGCTTTTAGCGCTGTAAATTTAGAGCCTATTAGAGAAGATAGATTAACTAACTCAATCTCTGGTGCGATTCAATTTGCTCCATCGTCAGACCTTACAATTATAGCTGACTATATTTCTACGGAATTTGATAATAAATCATTTCGAAATCGTGGTCGATTAAACCTCTTACCCAATGGTGGTGGTGATGCATTCCAGGCAGGCCATGTTATAGATTCTAGTTCAGTGAACATTAATGAAAATGGGATTTTAACTTCAGTTAACTTTGATGGGTGTACTGGCTGTGACCCTAAGGGCCAGCTAATGCCAATTCTATTTAATAATTTAACAAAGACAACTCTTACTGGAATAAACTTTGATTGGCAAATAAACAATCACCTGAAGATGGTAACGGATCTGTACTTTTCAGAAACAAAGTATGAACAAGATCTTAAATATACATCGTTACTTGTCGACTTAAATGGTGGAAGTGGCGTTAGTTTTGAAGCGACTAATGAGTCTATGATGATTGACTTTGGTGAAAGCTTTTACGATAACAGTAATACAATTTTCACAAATGGTGCTACAAGAAGAGATTATTTTGACGCGAAGGATTATGGTTTAAAATTAGATTTCAGCTATGAATTAGATGATGTCATAACATCGGTTGATTTCGGTGGTCGCTACTCTATTGGTGATATAGATGCCCAACGTACAGCTGTTGGTTTGGTTGCAAATAATATCGGTTTTGACCAAGGTGACGGTATTAGTTACCCAGCTGGCTCAGGGGAAGCTGAAGCTGCTCTAGATGCCACTTTAGCTGGAGGCATGAGTAATTTTGGAAGTATATTTCCAATGCTACCAAATCTCAGCATTGATAATGCTATCGATGTACTGCCTGCATTGAATGGTGTACCTGTTGTAGATCCTTCTTCTTCTTATAAACTTAGAGAAGAAATATTAGCTTTATACACACAAGTAAATTTTGACTTTGATTATAAGTGGACTGGTAACGTAGGTTTGAGAGCAGTGCAAGTGAAAAGTACTGCCGAAGGCGCTGAAATTGCGGGTAGCTTAGTTGCTGGTAACTTGCCCCCTAATAGTACGACTATAATTACCCCTGTTAAAATTGAAAATGACTATGTTAAATTTCTTCCATCACTTAATTTAAGTTATAAATTTACAGATGATGTGATTCTACGCCTTGGGGGTTCTAAAACCATAACTATGGCAGATCCCTCAGAACTAGCCCCTCGAGCAAACGTATCAGTAAATGAAAAGGGAGAGGCGCTTTCTGTTTCAAAAGGTAATCCAAATTTAGATCCTCTTAGCTCTGTTAATTTTGATGCAACTATCGAGTTCTATACAGAGAATGATGGTTCAATCGTTTTTAGTGTATTTAGAAAGCAGGTAAGTAATTTTATCATTCCAGAGATTATATATACTCAATATGGAAACTCTGTTGGCGAAATACCTGTGTCTCAATTTGAAAATTACTCAGATGGTAATCTCGGTGGATTTGAAATTGGTGGTAACCAACCATTAGATTTCATAATCGATGGTTTGGGTATACAAGCCAATTATACTTATGTTGATTCAAGTTTTGACGAAGATGTGGGAGATGAAGGTTTTGGGTTTCCTGGATCTTCTAAAAATAATTTTAATGCAATTATTTATTATGAAAAAGCTGGTTTTGGTACTCGCTTAACGTATAGCTATCGTGATGATTACTTAAATTGTTTAGCAGGGAATTGTGATCAAAATGTATCTGGCAGCCCTTTATTTACTCAAGCTCAAAGTATAGTAAACATTAACTTTGGCTATGATATCACAGAGAATATAAATGCAACATTTGAAGTTAACAATATCTTTTCTGAGGATAGACGAGACTTTGCAACAGATCAGTCACATTTCGCAGGCTATTATGAAAGAGAAAGAACAGTTGTTTTAGGTTTTAGCACTAAATTCTAAATTAACTTAAACTGTAGCAAAGGTTAGGAGATCATAGGGAGAGCTGTACTCTATTGATCTCTATACCAGCAACACAGTTAAAAAGTTGGGTTTTATGTGTTGGAACTTTAGTCTCCTAGCATAAAACCCTCTACTTCATAAACAATGTGATAAGGATTAATTGAGACAATTATATTTCCTATAAACCTCTAATTTAATGGTAAAAACTGTTACCAAGGACAGTTTATATCATGGGTCTTGAGTGTGAAAGCTAATCCATAAACACAATAAGTTTGAGCTCTAGTGTTTTGAGATTGTTTACAATAGTGAAAGTGAAATTTAGTTAGGTGAGCTCATTTTTAGCTCTATATCTAATGATTACCAGTGACTCATATAGAAATAGGCAATCTAGAGCAATAAAAAAGTTAACAGTAAATGCAGCGACTTCTTACCGTATCAAAGTTCCTCCTTTACTAAAGCCTGATTTAACTAAAGGCACCTTCATAGCGAGCGAATTCTGAGTTTAAAAATATATAGGGCAAATACAGTAATGTGTTTGTGGTAGATATGATATGCAGGCCAAGCGCCGAGGTACTTATGTCTATCGAGGTCTGTTAAAAAATTAAATGTAAAGTTATACAAACTTTTTTACTTTTCGTTGACATGCTCAAAATAAATATTATTATAAATAAAAATACAGTTTGTTTTTTTAATTTTCATGACGATATATTTAAATATAAATGGTGTGGATATCAAAAGCGAGTTTGTAAAATCCATAACCTAGCAGCTTTTTAGGATACTCAATAAACATGAAAAAAATAGTGTATAAATTTTTACTAACACTCGCTGGGTTTTCAGTTTTAGCAGGTTGTCAATCTGAAAAGGTGATAGATGTTCCTGAGCACAATTTCACTGGAGTAAATACAAAGCAAGTAGCGGCAACTAAACGTCCTAATATTATCGTAATTTTAGCGGATGATATGCGTGCCGATGCGACAGGGTTTTCAGGTAATAAATTAATCAAAACGCCTAATATTGACCAATTGGCTGCAAATGGTACTGTTTTTAAAAATGCATTTGCAACCAGTGCTGTATGTACGCCAAGCCGAACTTCATTACTAACAGGTCAGTATGAGCGTAAGCATTCAGTAAACTTCAACTCAGGTACAATTTTAGAAAATCAGGCATATAAACAAACTTACCCAATGTTAATGAAAGATGCTGGTTATTTTGTTGGTTATATAGGTAAAAATCATACTCCAATTGGTACCAATAGTGAGGGGGTTGAAGGTTACAAAAGTGGCGTGATGGATCAAACATTTGACTATTGGTATGCGGGCCATAAACATCTTGGTTTCTACCCTAAAGAGCGCCATGCTATTTTTAATAATGCTCAAGCTGACACGCAAATTGAAATATTAGAAGAAAGCCTCGATAACTTCATTGCTCCCAATGAAGCGTTTTCTCACGGTTCTACTTTTTTAGATAGCCGACCAAAAGATCAACCCTTCGCTTTACTTATTAACTTTAATGTTCCACATGCAAGTTCAACAAGCACAATGGAGCAACGAGAGTCTGATCTCGCACTTTATAAAAGCGCGTATCGAGATCAAACCGATCAAGTTACAGCTCCAGAAACATATATCGCTGAGCAAGATATTGTAAAGCCTAAACTTCCTAGCAATGTTCATAACGGTAAGTATTTATCGACCTATGACTACGCAAAAGAGAAAGGCACATTAGTTGAGCGTAAAATTCGTGAAATGCAAACCATTTCGGGGATTGATAAGTTTGTCGGTAAGTTGCACAAACATCTTGAGCAGCAAGGTGTTGCTGACAATACTATTATTGTATTTACGTCAGATCATGGGCTGATGCATGGGGAGTTTGGTTTACGTGGAAAAGTATTTTTATATGAGCCTTCGATCAGTATACCGTTGGTAATTTATGACCCACGTCCGAATCAGCAAACTGTACAGACATCTGACGAATTAGTTGCTTTAGTTGATTTAGCACCCACGTTGTTAAATCTCACGGATGTACCAGTGCCTGACTCCATGCAAGGTGAAGATCTTTCGCCTTTATTAGCCGGGAAGAAGGTTCAGTGGCGACAAGAGCTGTTCATCGAAAACCTGATGACAATTCAAAACTATCCACGAATGGAAGGGCTTCGTACACATAAATGGAAGTACATTCGTTATTTTGATAAGAAAGATGAAGGCAAATACACCGATTATATTGATGCATCAATTAAAGGTGAACAGCCTATTTATGAAGAACTTTATGACTTAGTTAATGATCCAAAGGAAATGAAAAACCTTATTGATGAACCAAATACAGCCGCAATAGCAGAGCAAATGCGCAAACGGAATACGGTACTTGTTAAAGAGTTGCGTTAAGTTTTATGAAGTTATGAACGATGAGCATAGGCTAACTTATTAAAATAGTTTTTAGTCTGTTGGTTTTGTTTGTTCCTTTTTTGATTAGTACCTGTAGGGCTCCGTAAGAGGCAAACAATTAGTAAAAACTAACCTAATTTTATTAAAGCTGGTTAGGTTTAAATTTAACGAATAAGTAAGACGAAAAATAATAGGAATCTTCAATGAAAATCTTCAACACACATTTATTATCAGGCATTGCTAGTGCCTTTATTTTAAGCAGTACCTTCAGTGTATATGCTCAAGAAAATTCATTATCGATGGATGAGCTGTGGGGGGAGACAAGTATGAAAACCTCCCAAAATGTTGATAAATCTAGTCAGCAGCAGTTTATGCAAGACAAATATTCAATGTTTATCCACTGGGGATTGTATTCTATTCCCGCTGGTGAGTGGAAAGGAAAAACCTATTATGGAATTTCTGAATGGCTAATGTCTGATCGTGTTGCTGATATTGCAGTGGATGATTATAAAAAATTAGCGACGGACTTTTACCCTGATCAATTTGATGCAAAGGCGATAGTAAAAATGGCGGTAGATGCCGGTATGAAAAATATCGTTATTACCGCTAAGCATCACGAAGGGTTTGCTATGTATCATTCAAAATCGAGTGATTATGATATTGAAGATGCCACCTCATTCTCTCGTGATCCATTAAAAGAGTTAGCACATGCCTGTCAAGAAGCCGGGATTGGTTTGGGTTTTTATTACTCACAAATGCAAGATTGGTATGAACAAGGAGGCGCAGGTGTGGCTTGGTCATCACCAGAACAAAAAGGTGATTTTGATACCTATTTTGAAGAAAAAGTTGTGCCGCAAGTGACGGAGCTATTGACTCAATATGGACCAATTCGCACTGTTTGGTTTGATACCCCTGGTGGTATGACTAAAGAGCAGTCAATGAAACTTGTGCATTTAGTGCGTAACTTGCAACCAAAATCTTTAATTAATAGTCGTATTGGTAATGGGGTTGGTGATTTTTCTACTTTAGGAGATCACAGTCTTTCAGAAGTAAATCATCCAGGGCTATGGGAAACTATAGACACTACTAATAACAGCTGGGGCTATGCCTGGTACGATAAAAACTGGAAGTCTGGCACAGAAATCTTACGTCGTTTGATTTCAACCGTTGGTCGCGGTGGTAACTATATGTTGAATATTGGCCCTGATGCTAAAGGACGAGTACCAGAGATGGCTAAGGCTGGATTAGAAAGTGCAGGGCAATGGTTAAAGCAATATGGCCATACTATTTATGGTGCACAAGCATCACCTTGGGGGCGCGCTCAAAGTTGGGGGGATATTACTGTACAGGGCAGTAAAGTTTACCTGCATGTGTTTGATTGGCCTGAAGATGGAAAGATTCACCTGTCAGGTTTGCAAAACCGTATCCTATCTAGCAAGTTACTTGGGGATGGTACAAAAAAAAGTATCTGTTAAAAAACAAAGCAATGGTTGGTTAACCGTTAATGTGCCTTTTGCTGGAGTAGATGAGCGGATCTCAGTCATTGAGTTAGAAGTGGCTGGTGTGCCTAAAGTTGATGACACCCCTGGAATCGATCCGAGCATTACCACCACACTTAATTCAGCCTTTGCTGATTGTAACGGCTGTAAGAATGCAGAAATCCGCTGGATGCAAAAGTTTGGTGATTGGAATTATGCTAATAATTTAATGAATTGGCAGGACAAAGCTAAAGGGTCTTGGCACGTAGATGTTGCTAAATCAGGTTTATATCGTTTAGAAGTAGAATATTCAGCGGATGATGTTGTTGATTTCAGTGAGTGGTTCATTAATTTTGGCGAGCAATATTTGATGTTACAAGCACTGGACACTGGCGAGCGTAAAAATTCACTGCGTCAATCTAAAGGTCGTACTTTATATCGTTACCGCACCGATGTTGTTGGTGTTATTGAGCTTAATGCAGGTAAACAGAATATCACTGTAACACCCAAAGGCAAGGTTGTTGGTGGAGGTATTAATCTCAAAGCTATCCATTTAGTTCCTGTGGAAAAATAAGCACTGGCTGTTAATACTTGTTTGTAAATTAACAAAACACGCGTGTAAAACTGCGTGTTTTGTCTCTTCAGTGATTGAAAATATAGTAATCATAATAAAGTGCTACATCACATTTAGTGTTTATCTTGGCTTTACGGTCCCAATCTACAGGTAGCTAAAATTGAGTCTACATGGTAGCTCTTATCCGAAAACTACAATGCACCAAAAGGGATAATGAATGGTTAGTAGGGGGGTCTTTGAGATGGAATTATCCCCAGTACTGCCATTGGTATTGATCGACGTTTTGCATTTACTATACCTGTTTATAACAGTGGCAATTTAGCCTAGCGACTAATAAATATGTTGAGACGCTTAGAGGCTATCATATCCAAGATAAGTCAGTTTTGGAATTGACATTCTGTAGTTTGTAGCTATCAATACCTTCTAATTATTGAGTGTAACACCAAGTAAACAAGGTATTAAATTACCTTGCTGGTGACTCTGTCCCATACGCTTAAACTCCCTGCTAAGTCGGCTCTAACTCGTATTATGATCAAGCCTTATCACTATGAAACCTATGCTGCATTTTTGTTAGTAAAAACTCATCTAAATACCTATTTAATTTCTTATCACAATGTTTGAATTCATTTTACATTTAAAAAACAATTTCATGATGGCTTTATTACTTATCTCTTAAATTACTTGATGTACATTTAAATATAAAAATACATAAATTCATTGACGCTAATGTTAATAAGTGATTAAATTAAAATATGTTCAGAGATAGCTTGTAAACAGCCAAGTAAATATTTTCAATAAATGTGGGAAGGTCTTTTTACTTGGACATAAATAGCCCGCTGGAAGAATATTGTTAGGATGCAAGAATGATAAATAAACATTTTGTTCTATTGAACAAAGACGACAATGTTTTTGTATGTTGTAGAGAGTTACTCACTGGTAACTCAATAACGTTAGAAGGCGTTGAAGTAACAATGACTGCAGATATTACTGTTGGTCATAAAATTTCCAGAAAGCAGATTACCAAAGGTGACAAAATCTTAAAATATGGCGTTTCTATTGGTTCAGCAACTCAAGACATCGCTTTTGGCGAACATGTACACCTACATAATATGAAAAGTGATTACATAGCCAGCCATACTCGCCAATCTAAAGTAGGGGGAAGCTCATGAAAGGCTATTTAAGAAAGGATGGCCGTAAAGGTATCCGTAATGTTGTGCTGGTGGCTTATTTAGTTGAATGTGCTCATCATGTTGCCAGAGCTATTGTCACTGGTTCGGAGCAAGGCGATGTTCAATTAATCGGCTTTCCCGGCTGCTACCCGAATGATTACTCACTACAAATTATGGAAAGATTGTGCACACATCCTAATGTAGCTGGTGTGGTGATAGTGTCTTTAGGCTGTGAAGGTTTTAATCGAGAGCAGCTAGCAAATACTATTGAAGAAAGTGGCCGCGCGGTTGAAACGCTGGTGATTCAAAAAAATGGTGGCACGCGTACAACAATTGAAGCCGGTTTAGCCAGTGTTAATAGAATAAGCCAAATTGCCGAACAAGCTGAAATTGTACCAATGGATATTAGTGAATTAGTGGTTGGTACTATTTGTGGTGGCTCTGATGGGACCAGTGGAATAGGTGCGAACCCAGCCGTAGGCGTTTGTTTTGACAAACTAATCACTGATGATGCGGTATGTATGTTTGAAGAGACTGGCGAATTAATCGGTTGTGAACAGATTATGGCTGAGCGCGCAATCACCCCAGAGCTTGGTGAAGAGATCATGAAGTCGGTTGAAAAAGCTGAGCGTTACTATACTAAAATGGGTTATGGAAGTTTTGCCCCAGGTAATGCAGAAGGTGGACTCTCTACCCAAGAAGAAAAATCAATGGGGGCTTATGCTAAATCTGGAAGCTCAAAAATACATGGTTTGATCAAACCTGGCGATATTCCTACTCAAGGTGGCTTATACCTAATGGATGTGGTGCCTGATGGTGAACCAATGTTTGGTTTTCCTAATATTGTTGATAGTGCAGAAATCGTAGAAATGATTGCATCAGGCTCGCATATTATCCTCTTTACAACGGGTCGGGGCTCTGTTGTTGGATCAGCCATTTCACCTGTTATTAAAGTGTGTGCTAATCCAGAAACCTATGAAAATCTATCAGATGATATGGATATCAATGCTGGCAAAGTTATTCAAGGTGAAGCAAGTGTTGATCAGGTCGGTGAAGAAATATATCAACTGGTTAAAGAAGTTGCAAAAGGCTCACCGTCTAAATCAGAAGCGCTGGGGCATCAAGAATTTGTTTTAACTTACAAGAAGTTTGAGGCGATTGGCCCGGCTTGTTTACCTACAGTTAGGTAATGGAGTAAATAAGTATGTTTAAGAATAGGCAAATTGGTAACACCACAGTTAAAGTATCTGAACTTGGGTTTGGAGCTGCATCGCTTGGCAACTTGTATAAAAAAACATCTGATGATGAAGCTAAAAAAACGTTGCAAGCAGCGTTAGCATCGGGAATCAATTTATACGATACCGCACCGCGCTATGGACTAGGTCTTAGTGAAAGAAGACTCGGTGATGTACTCAGAACTCGCCCTAAGTCAGAGTATGTTATATCGACCAAAGTGGGCCGAATCTTAACACCGGATCGCCATGCGAATGTAAACGAGCTTCGATATGGCTTTGATACACCGATGCCATTTGACGCACATTACGATTATACCTATGACGGCATAATGCGTTCATTCGAAGATAGCATACAGCGTTTAGGTGTCGCAGAAATTGATATCTTACTAGTTCACGATATTGGTGTAGACACTCACGGTGATAAAGACCCTTATTATTACCAGCAGTTAGCTTCAGGTGGTTATAAGGCACTTGATGAGCTGCGCCAGCAAGGGGTGATCAAAGCTGTTGGTTTAGGTGTAAACGAAACCGAAATTTGTGAAAGAGTCATGGATATAGGTCAGTTTGATTGTTTTTTATTAGCGGGTCGTTATTCATTATTAGAACAAAATGCGTTAGATACCTTTTTACCAAAATGTGAGCAGTATGGCGCGTCAATAATTTTAGGCGGTCCATATAATTCAGGTATTTTGGCAACCGGTGTACAAAGTGGTGGTGTACCGCATTATAACTACGAACCTGCACCTGCAGATGTTATCGCCAGAGTAAGCACGATTGAAGATATTTGTAAGGAGTTTTCTGTCCCACTTGCAGCAGCTGCACTGCAATTCCCATTAGGCCATTCCGCGGTTGCCACAGTGATCCCTGGAATGGGCAGTGAAAGAAGAGTTGATAAAACGGTAGAGCTATTTAATCACGTAATACCAAATGAGTTTTGGTCTCGCTTGATTCAGGCTGGCCTGCTAAGAGAAGACGCGCCGCTTCCTAATAAAGGGTAATGATATGTCTCATATATTGATAGATAGTCACCAACATTTCTGGCAGTTAAATCGCGGTGATTATCATTGGTTAACACCCCAGTTAACGTCATTATATCGTGACTACTTACCCCACGATTATGAGCAGGCAGCAAAACAACACATGCCTACTCAATCGGTATTGGTTCAAGCAGCTGCAACTGATGATGAGACCGATTTTATGTTAGCGCTTGCTGAAGAAAATCGTTTTATTGCGGGTGTCGTTGGTTGGGTTGACTGGACACTACCTGAGCAAGTGGTGTGTAAAAGACTATTAGCACTTTCACGCCATCATAAATTTAAGGGTGTTCGGCCTATGTTACAAGATATCGACGATGTCGATTGGATTTTAACTCCCTCTTTTGAGCCGATATTTAGCCAGCTAGCAACACTGGGTTTAACCTTTGACGCGTTAGTCACAACAAAGCACTTAGCGAATATTAGAAAGATTGCTCAGCGTTATCCGCAATTGCACATTGTGATTGATCACTGTGCTAAACCAAACATCGCCAAGAGTGAGTTTGCAGCGTGGAGCGACGCATTAAACAATTTTAAAGAGTTAGATAATGTGTACATCAAAGTATCGGGGCTGACAACTGAAGCAAGCAGTGAGCAAATCGATGCGAGCGATTTTGTACCGTACTTAAAAAGTGTCACTGATATTTTTGGTTCATCTCGAATGATGTGGGGCAGTGATTGGCCTGTAGTGAATACTAATAGCAGTTACGCAGACTGGTTTTCGCTAAGCAGCCAATTAGTAGCAGATTGGCAAGAGAAAGATAAACAAAACCTTTGGTCAAACACGGCTAAGGCTTTTTATAAATTAGTAAATTAAGGAGCATTTCAATGACAAATAAAACAGCAGTGGTAACCGGTGGTGGCAGTGGTATTGGCTACAGTATTTGTAAAGCGCTAGGTGCATCGGAATATAAAGTTATCGTTATTGATTTAAATTTAGAAGCTGCAGAAGCAACAGCAACTGAAATTAAAGATGCAGGTGGTCAAGCTGACGCAGTCGCGGTTGACGTGTCAAATACTGTTGCCGTGTCTGAGGCGTTTGAAAAAATTAAGCAAGACAATAACACCATAGACGTTTTAATAAATAACGCGGGCATTGGCTCGATCGGCACAATTGAAGAAACATCAGAACAAGAATTAGATAAAGTTTATAACGTAAATGTAAAAGGTGTTTATAACTGCGCAGCGGCAGTTGTGCCGACGATGAAAGAGCAGCGATCTGGCATCATAATTAATATGGCGTCGATAGCATCAAGTGTTGGTATTCCAGATAGGTTTGCTTATTCAATGAGTAAAGGGGCGGTATTAACGATGACTTACTCAATTGCTAAAGATTATGTGGCTTACGGTATTCGTTGTAATTGTATTGCACCAGGGCGTGTACATACTCCATTTGTTGAAAGTTACCTAGAAAAAAACTACCCAGATAACAAACAAGAAATGTTTGAAAAACTATCTAAAACTCAACCAATTGGTCGCATGGGAACCCCAGATGAAATAGCGGGGTTAGTACAATATTTGTGCTCTGATCAAGCTTCATTTATTACGGGTACTAATATTCCTATTGATGGTGGTTTTGTCACTATTAATAACTAATTAGATAAAAACTGACATACAACAACTACACACAACACACACAATAAAAAGAAGATTGTCATATGAGCAACGCAGGTCAAAAGTATGAAGTGGTACCAAAGGCGTTTTTAGCGTCATTTATTTTGGTAACATTATGTTTCCCACTATGGGGATTTGCTAACGACATTACCAATCCTTTGGTGAAAGCTTTTTCTAAAATTTTGCAAATGAGTACAGCTGAAGGCACTTTAGTTCAAGTCGCGTTTTATGGCGGCTACGGTCTAATGGCAATCCCAGCGGCTATTTTTATCAAAAAGTTTACTTATAAAGCAGGCTTAATCTTGGGATTAGCTTTTTATGCATTGGGCGCTTTTCTGTTCATACCCGCAGCTGGGGCTCAAGCGTTTGCTCCTTTCTTACTGGCATTTTTTGTTATGACTTGCGGTTTATCGTTTTTAGAAACTAGCGCAAATCCTTATATTTTGTCTATGGGGCCAAAAGAAACAGCAACACAACGCCTAAACTTAGCGCAAGCTTTTAATCCGGTTGGTTCATTGTTGGGGATGTTTATTGCGACGCAATTTATCATTCAAAAACTCAATCCTGCAACCGACTTAGAACGCAGAGATTTGGCAGCTAATGGTTCTACGTCAGCAATGGAACAACTTGCAGCAATTACAGCGAATGACTTAGAGGTGATCCGCAACCCTTATTTGGTGATTGGTTTAGTTGTTTTAGCTGTGTTGGTGATTATTGCTTTTAAAAAAATGCCTAGCACCGAAACAAACTCAACTGATTTAGATATCAAAGGTACTTTTAAACGATTATTAGCAAACCGCAATTATCGTGAAGGTGTCGTTGCACAGATGTTTTATGTAGGTGCGCAAATCATGTGTTGGACCTTCATTATTCATTATGGTACTGAAGTGTTAGTCAGCACTGGTATGACAGAAAAAGCAGCGGAAGCACAATCACAAATGTATAACATTTATGCGATGATCATTTTTTGTATTAGCCGTTTTGTATGCACGTTTTTATTAAAGTACATTAATCCTGGTCGTTTACTCATGATCCTTGCAGGGGCGGGAATGGGCTTCACACTCGCCACTATTTTTCTACAAGGTGTTGCGGGGATCTACGCGTTAATTTGTATTTCTGCTTGTATGTCACTGATGTTTCCTACTATCTATGGTATCGCGCTCGAAGGCACAGGTGATGATGCCAAGCTAGGTGCTGCAGGCTTAATAATGGCCATCGTAGGCGGGACTTTTTTACCTATGGCACAGGCATCGATTATTGATTTAAACACTGTGCTTGATGGATTTTCAGCGACTAAAATGTCTTTTGTTTTACCGCTTATATGTTTTGTTGTTATTGCGGTTTATGGCAAACGTTCTCAAAAAGGTAGCTAAAAGATGAAACAGTATTGCTTTGCGCTTGATCTCAAAGATGACATTAAACTAATTGAAAAATATAAAGAATATCATGCTAAGGGTAATGTATGGCCGCAAGTGATTGACTCAATTAAACAAGCAGGTATTGAAGATATGCAAATCTATTTGGTTGCTAATCGGTTGTTCATGATCATGTATGTCACCGATGAGTTTAGCTTTGAAAAAAAAGAAAAAAGCGACCTTAGTAATCACAAGGTGCAGCAATGGGAAGAACTAATGAGTACCTTTCAGCAAGCTTTACCGGGTAGTAAAGCCGGTGATAAGTGGCAGTTGATGGGTAAAATTTTTGATTTAAACGAACAGATATAATTTAGAAATAGAGGTATTTATGAAATTAGTAAGATTTGGTGCAGTAGGCCAAGAAAAGCCAGGTATCTTAGATACAAACGACATACTTCGCGATGTATCAGCACATATTAATGATTATGACAGCGCATTTTTTTCTAACGATGGTTTAGCAAAGTTAAAAACTATTGATATTAGTTCATTGCCTGTTGTGGCTGACGGTGTTCGAATTGCAGAGCCAGTCGCAGAAGTAGGTAAAATGATTTGTGTTGGCCTGAATTACGCCGATCATGCTGCTGAGTCTGGTATGGATGTACCACCAGAGCCGGTATTGTTCTTCAAGGCAACATCATCAATCGTAGGCCCAAACGACAATGTTGAGTTACCACCTAAATCAGAGAAAAGTGACTGGGAAGTTGAGCTAGGTGTGGTGATTGGCAAAGAAGCTAAATATGTGTCAGAAGCAGATGCTATGGATTATGTTGCTGGTTTCTGTGTAGTGAATGATTTATCAGAGCGTGAATATCAAATTGAACGTGCTGGTCAATGGTGTAAAGGCAAAGGTTGCGATACGTTTGGCCCGGTTGGTCCATTTTTAGCAACGCCGGATGAAGTTCAAGACTTTAATAATTTAAGTATTTGGCTAGAGCTTAATGGTAAAAAAGTGCAAAACGGCAACACAAATACCATGGTTTACAAAGTACCTTTCTTAGTGCACTACATTAGCCAGTTTATGAGCTTACAACCAGGTGACATTATCAGTACAGGTACACCTCCAGGCGTAGGTTTAGGTATGCAACCACCATTATATTTGAAAGAAGGTGATGTTATGCGTCTGGGTATTGATGGCTTAGGTGTTCAAGAGCAAACCGTTGCACGTTATAAAGGTTAGTAAAATATAAAAGCAGGTTGGGCAAAGAAGCTGAAACTCACCTGCTTTTAATTATTAAAAGGAATAGGCGATGATTATTTCTGCTCCAACTGATTTTAGAGCGGCCGCCAAAAAGCGACTGCCGCCATTTTTATTTCACTATATTGATGGCGGTTCATATAAAGAAGATACACTTCGACGTAATGTTGATGATTTATCGGATATAGCGCTAAAGCAACGCGTGCTAAATGATATGTCTGAGCTTGATTTGAGCACAGAAATATTTGGTGAAAAATTTGCTATGCCTATTGCGCTTGCACCTGTCGGTTTAACCGGTATGTATGCAAAGCGAGGCGAAGTACAGGCAGCTAAAGCGGCTGAAAATAAAGGTCTGCCTTTTATTATGTCGACGGTTTCAGTATGTCCAATTGAAGAAGTTACCCCCGCTATTGAAAGGCCGATGTGGTTTCAGCTTTATGTGCTTAAAGACCGTGAATTTATGAAAAACGCTTTGCAGCGCGCAAAGGCTGAAGGCGTAACAACACTTGTATTTACGGTTGATATGCCTGTACCTGGTGCTCGTTATCGTGATATGCACTCGGGAATGAGTGGGCCTTTTGCAGCATCACGACGTATTCTACAAGCCATGACGCATCCACAATGGGCGCTAGATGTAGGCGTTTTAGGCAAACCTCATGACTTAGGTAATATTTCTAAGTATCGCGGTACGCCGACGAAACTTGAAGATTATATTGGCTGGTTAGGCACAAATTTTGATCCTTCAATTAGTTGGAAAGACCTCGAATGGATCCGAGATTTCTGGGATGGCCCTATGGTGATCAAAGGTATTTTGGATGTGGAAGATGCCAAAGATGCGGTGAAATTTGGCGCAGATGGTATTGTTGTTTCTAATCATGGTGGTCGTCAACTCGATGGTGCGATTTCTTCAGCTCGTGCATTGCCTGCTATAGCTGATGCGGTGAAAGGCGACTTAAAAATCTTTGTCGACTCAGGTATTCGCTCAGGCCTTGATGTATGTCGGATGATGGCACTCGGTGCAGACTGTACCTTGCTTGGTCGATCTTATATCTATGCTTTAGCTGCGCGTGGTCAGCAAGGCGTTGAAGAGCTGCTTGATCTTTATGATAAAGAAATACGGGTAGCGATGACCCTCACTGGCGCTAAGACGATTAAAGACTTAACCCGAGATTCATTAATACAATATTGATTTTTAATAAATTAAAAAGCCTGTTTAAGTTTATTAAACAGGCTTTTTTGTGAGCTAATAAAAATGATAACAACAAGAACTCAAGGTGGGTTTTTATAGTTAAGTTATTGAATGTTATGGATAATTGCGTTTTGTTTTGAAGCGGTTTATTTACCCGTTTAATCGATGTTTTATCGATCAAGTGCTTCTTTTGTATAGCGATATTTAAATAAATAATTTTACATCTTATACAGATTGACTTGTAGAAAAATGGTGTTTATTCTATATAAATATACACTTTATTGTTGCTGGTTTTATTGTTTTGGTTGTCTAGTCAGCCAATCCATTTAAAAGACTAAATCCTGCTATAAAGAGCGATCCGTTATTACTAATATTTCGCAGCAGCTTACAGCCTTAATTGAATAATTACATGTAAATACACAGCTTTAAAATAGAATGGTTATAAACCATAAATACTTATATCTATAAAAATAAAAACTTACTCTTTGAGTGAAAATGGGAAATATATGAATATATTAAAATCATTAGCGCAAAAGAACCGCAGGACACTTAGTCTTTTCTTATTATGTGTTATAGGCATTACAGGCTGCAATGCACCAGAGCAATCTCAACAAAAAGCTGTACAAGAAGGTTCATCTAGTCAGAAACACAAACGTCCAAATATCGTATTATTAATGACCGATGACCAAGGTTATGGTGATTTCAGTATCTATAACAACCCGATTGTTAAAACACCTGAAATTGAAACATTAGCTGCCCAAAGTCAACGTTTCACAAATTTTCACGTAGATCCAACATGTTCACCAACGCGTGCAGCTATTATGAGTGGTAAATATTCATTAAGAGCTGGCGTATGGCATACTGTGATGGGTAGGCATATGCTGTCTGATAAACATCATATTTTACCTGAAATATTAAAAGAAGCCGGTTATAACACCGCTATGTTTGGTAAGTGGCACTTAGGTGAAAATTACCCATTTCGTCCTCAAGATCAGGGTTTTAATCATGCACTCATTCACGGTGGTGGCGGTGTTGGACAATCACCAGATTATTGGGAAAATGACCAGTTTGATGATACCTACTTTTTAAATGGTGAAGAAAAGCAATACAAAGGTTTTGCTACTGACGTGTGGTTTAATGAAGCAATAAACTTTATGAAACAACAAAAAGGTAAAGACTCCCCCTTCTTTGTTTATTTATCTCTTAACGGCCCGCACATACCTTGGCGCGCACCAGCCAAATATATCGAACCTTATACCGCATTAGGCTTACCTGAAGATATGGCTAAGTTCTACGGTATGATTGCCAATATAGATGAAAATGTTGGACGCTTGCGCTCGGTTCTTCATGATGAAAAACTTGAAGATGATACTATTTTTATCTTTATGACCGATAACGGTTCATCGATGGCTGCTAAAAGTAATGGTGAACCATTAAATTGGCTTTCAGAAGATGTCAAACTAGCTATTGAAAAACAAACAGGTAAAAAAATAAATACCTTAAATAGTTATATGCGCGGAGGCAAAGCTTCAACTTATGATGGCGGTCATAGAGTGCCATTTTTTATTCGCTGGCCAAATGGTAATTTGGGAGACCCAGCTGATATTAATGATTTAGCTTCTCATTTTGATATTTTACCAACCTTATTAGATTTAGCTGATATTAAAGCCGACAATGTTGATACTGATGGTATTTCGTTAACACCTGTTTTGAAAAACGAAAGTAGCTTACCAAATAGAACATTAGTAGTAACAAACCAAAGAGTGTTAAACCCAGACCCTCAACGTCCATATTCAGTTATGCAGGGAAATTGGCGTTACGTTCATGCCGTTCAAGATGGGGGAGTGGAGTTATTTGATTTGACAAATGATCCTGGTCAAAAACACGATATTAGCGCGCAACACCCGGAAAAAGTTGCCGAGTTATCTAAATATTATGAGCAGTGGTGGCAGTACACAACGGGTAAAGGCACGCCTACAACTAGACCTATCATTGGTAGTAAATTTGAAAACCCATCACGCTTAACAGGCATGGATTGGTTATCACCAAATACAGGGCAAGTGCCATGGTGGCCTGGTTTTGGTGAAGATAAGTGGGGGAAAGGCCACGGTTGGGTTGGTAATGAAGATAAATTTATGGTGTCTCCTTGGGCATTAAAAGTGGCTGAAAATGGCCTGTATACCCTGACTCTATATTTACATGATATTCCAGCAAACAAGGTGATCCCAAAGCGGTTTGCACATTTACAATTAAATGGTGACGTGAAAACTTTGCCAATCCCTCAGGGGGCTACATCAATCTCGTTCAAAGTGCCATTATCGGTTGGTGATTTAGATATGCGTGCATGGTTTGATAACCATAATGATGATAGTGGTTTAGCTACAGGCTTGCCGGCATTTTATATGTATGTTGAGAGACAAGGGTAGTAGGTAGCGCTCTAATCAACTGAACTACAGTCGTACAATTTGAGGTTCTTAAATATAATTTATTCAAATAAGTTAGAATAAATTGGTACGACTGAGTGGATTCGAACCACCGACCTCTACCATGTCAAGACGTTAAAAAATAATCTATTATTTTAGCTTAAAAATAATAATTGATTACATTTCAAGTTGTTAAGTTTTATTTTGGCATATTTAGTGAGGGTTTTAAAGTAGTTAAACTTGATAAAGGCGCTGTTTAGGCACAAACATTAAAATGTCATTATTACCACTATTGTGTTGATTATCTATGGTGCCAAACAAAATAAAGAAAGCCTATTCAAAAATTAATTTGCTCCTTGGCACGGCTAAGTTAAGTAATGTGGATGTATGCTCGCTCACCTTAGATAGAACTATCAGCACAATAGTTTTAGAAACGAATATAGTGTCTTTTTTAAATCCAGTCATGATGATATTTTTGATGATTTAGACTCCTTTTATTTAGATGCATATCAAGCTCCGATGGTTTGTTATGAAATCGACGGTCAGCATTATGTTATATCAGGGCTTTTTTACGTACACTAAATTACAGCGTACTAAAATATTAGACGAAAAGATTTTGTTCCATGTTTGGTTATTTCATCAAGACCTAAGCCCTCTGAACGTAAACTCATATTCTTAAATGATGTTTTAAGAATCATGCATAAACAGTATTTTAATGTAAATGGTACAAGTATATCTGCACTACTTAAAAGTCTCTTCTCAGAGGAGCCTAGTGTTTTTAAAACGCAATCTTGGAAAATGCTTTTTCCAAAAATAAAAACAAAAACTGAATTGTGTACATGGCTCAAAATTAGTACAAAATTTCCGGGTTTGAATTTTAGTGTCAATCAAGCGATGCTGTATTCAAAGTGCTCATGACAAAACAGAATGTTGTTAAACCGAAAAGGTAAAAGTTTACTCTTGATCAATTATTACTGGATTGTTATTTCATTTCTGTCAAAATTAACATACTCCCATTTCAAGCCATCGATTTCTGTAGTACGGATAGCAGTAAAAAGAAAACAGTGCAATAATTATGAAAGTCAGCTCGAACATTTTTTAAAAAGAGTTGTACTTCTTTTAATGAAAAGGGTTCGATTTTAGTTTTCGGTTTTTTTAAAGGTTGAATATTAATAAATTGTGTTTGAAACTCATAGCGTAATGAAGCTTCTTTAAGCATTTTTCGCAGTGGGGTCATTACGTGATTGATCCAATCATTACTCAGCTTTTTCTTTACCGATAAGTTTCGTTTCGGTTCTAAAATACTGGCACGATATTTAATAATATGAGTACGATTAATTTCATTTAACCTAAATTGACCAAATTCTGGGATTAAATAACGTTCGAAAATCATTACAACATTTTTGTAATGGCTAAGCTTCCAGTGTATTTTACTTTCTTCTAGCCACTCGTAAGCAAATTGCTCAAATGTCGGCGTATTAACTACTATCAGATCGCTTTTATTTGTCGTGGTCTTTTTTTAACGTCTGTATTTGGTCATCATATTTTTTAAATACAGAGCATCGAATGCTTTTAGGAAATACATCACGATAGACAAATCTATCAAGCATGATTTGAGCCTCAATGTTTTCTAGAACTTCTCAAATTTGATACGATTAGCTTTTGTATCCTTGAGTAAGGTCTGCTCACGACATCGTATATTTTGATAATAAAAATCAAAAAACAACTTATTGTTTCGGCTTCTTACACTAGCCATAACATACACCTCCACTTGCAAGAGGAATGATAAAGTCGCATTCATTTTTAGACGTAGTGTTATACATTTCATCCATTACACTCTTTAAAAGGTAAAGTATTTTTCTTGATCCAAAAGGTCTAATGTAATGCTCATTCTCAAAAAAACATTGTCTTTCAACTTACGGTTAAATCTGGGCTGAACTTAATAAAGCTTGAAAGTTCTTTAGCAGAAAGCAAAGTAAATTCATTTTTAATTACAAAGTATCCTCACAAAAAACTAACTTGATTAAATTACACTCAAAGTATCCTGTAAAGAAACTTTTAAATAATTGGTTGTATTAAAATGATTGTTTATAACTTAAAGGAATCAATCGCAGCTAAACCATTGAAATATTGACGTAAAATTACGTTATATGAAGTTAAAAATGCCGCCGGAGTAAATAAAGCCGCTATGTCAAAAATGGCAAATAATAATTAATTATTCTACGACTACGCGGATATTAGACGCTTTGTGTGAGTATTTCGATTGTAAAATTGAAGAAATTATTACCTACGGAAAAGTCGATAATTAACTAACGAGTTGTATTAAAAGCATCAGATGCATTACAACTACATTACCAGTACGTGTTATTAACCTTAACCACGGCTAGCGCATTTAAATCCCAAACTCTAACAGGGGTGAGCGGTAATCATCGTCTAGCCCTGCCATTTTCTTTTTCTCCCCAGACTTGCTGACTTAGATATATCTTGTTTAAAAAGCGCCATGGCTATCTTTCGCATTACATTAAACATTACTTAGTTAAACATCCTCACTGATTTTAGAGCTTAGAGATAGCTAATCGTCCAAAGCCTCAAGATTGTAGTGGCAGTGATCAGCCAGTGATAGTTAAGCACGCCGGTTTCAGATTTCTTCAAAGTAGCAAAGTTAGGCTGTCTGTAGAATCGGTTAATGCTATTTATTTGCAACTTTCAATGCGTTTAACTTTTTCAGAAATATTTAACTTTAAAATATATTCAACGAAGTGATTTTTCAGGAGTGATTATAGTTAAATCGATAAGTTAAGAGGCGAAATTTTTGATACAAATATGTAACCAGTTGGTAGGTGAATAATTTCATAAAATGTATAAGTTTAACATTTACCTGATGCTGATAATCAATTTACTACTACCTTAATCAACAGGGGTCATAATAATGAAAAGAAATATTTACATAAACACGTTATTAGCAGGGACATTCGGTTTATTGCCATTATCTGAAGCAATTAGCCAAGAATTATCTGCAGATAAAAATAAAGACGTAGAAGTAATTCAAGTCACAGGCATTCGTCAGAGCATTATCACTGCGAATGAGACAAAGCGCTCTTCGGATAATATTGTCGATGGTATCTCTGCTGAAGACTTAGGAGTATTCCCTGATGCGAATGTAGCGGAATCACTGCAGCGTATAACAGGAGTTTCAATAGACCGTTCTGGTGGTGAAGGTCGTTTTATTACAGTGAGGGGACTTGGACCAGAGTTTAATACAGTATTAGCTAATGGTCGTATTTTAGCTACTGAAAATGCTGGGCGTGAATTTAGTCTTGATGTATTGCCTGCTGACTTAATTAATGGCGCGACAGTTTATAAGAGTTACAGTTCAAATCTTACTGAAGGTGCAATTGGAGGAACAGTAGATATCACTACTTGGAGGCCATTTGATATCAACGAGACGAAGATGAGTGCTTCAATTGCTGGCACGTATGATACAAATGCTGAATCTTACGATATGAAAGGGTCGGCTCTATTCAGTACGCTTTTAATGATGATATGGGTTTTCTAGCATCGCTTTCTTATAATCAACGTACAGTAAGAATTGATAGCGTTTTCTCTGACGGTTATGTTCCATATAGTTTTGATGAAACACAGACCGTAAATGGTGAACCGGCAAATGACGTTTTAACCTTAGCGAGCCAAAGATATCAAGTTTTTGATCAAGACCGTGAGCGCATTGGCGGTACATTGGTGTATCAATGGAAGCCAAATGATGATCAGATTTTGACGATTGATGGTTTATTTTCGATATTTAACGTTGAAGATAGTAGTACTGAAGTCGCATTTCCTTTTAGTGTGGGTCGCGAAAATGGTTTTAGTAATGTTGTAGTTAATAATAGCGGCATGGTTCAATCTGCAACTAAAGATGGTTTTGTTGATGTTATTAGAGCGTCTTCTCCTCGAGATACTACTACCTACCAAGTAGGGCTAAATCATGAGTGGCAAATTTCAAATAACTTGAAAGCGATTACTGATATTGCCTACTCTGAAGCTAAAGGTGATGGGTATGGTAAAAGTCGTTTTTATGTAACACGTGCATTTAGTGAAATGGCGTACTCATTAGGAAGCGACTTTCCTTTAATTAATACCAAAGAAAATCTGACTGATCCGAATATTTGGTCTTCTCATGTTGTAACTAATGCTGGTAATAATACGCAGGATAACGTTTTAGAAGCTAAGCTTGATTTTGAGTACATTGTTGATGAAATGGGTTATTTGCAGAACATTGATTTTGGTTTTTACTATTCAGAACGTGAAAAAGATCAAGTAGCCTCTATGCGTGGTGTATGCGGCCGATGCTTTAATAATGCAAAAGTGACGATTACAGATCCATCAATTTTTAATGCATTTGAACCTAATAATTTTTTAAGTCAAGTGGCTGGTGAGTTTGCTAGCAGCTGGATTAATTATGATTTTGATGCATTAACAGCTTATTACCAATCTGAAGAAGCATTAAGTCAACTTTCTGCAGAGGATAGAGCAAGTGTTGAATCTTTACTTGCTGATGGTGCATTTACAGCACAACGCGATGATGGTGCTACAACGAATGTTCAAGAAGATAATTTTGCTGCGTACGTTCAATTAGGCTTTGCTGGTGATAATTGGGATCTAAATTTAGGCGCACGTTATATTCAGACCGATCTTACTTCTACGGGGCAATATGTTTATATCGAAGAGCTTATAAATATTGTTAATCCTGATGGCAGCATTGAAAACAGAGATGCTGTTTTTAGTGCACCAGAAGTAAGAACTTTCCAAAATGATTACGATGAAATCTTACCCAGCGCAAACTTTAAATGGGAGTTTATGGATATAGAAGGCTTAATTTTTAGAGCCAGCTATTCTGACACAATAACTCGACCAACTATTTCAAGTCTTTCAACCAGTGTTACCTATAATATTAATGTGGATGCAGAAAGAGTTAACGCTCAAAATCCAAATTTACAACCATTCAAATCTCAAAACTATGATGTTACTTTAGAGTGGTACATGGATGATTCAACGACGATTACACTTGCTGGATTTCAAAAGAACCTATCTTCATTCCTCACAATTACAACAGAACCTGTCATGATTGAGGGTGTTCAATTTGGTGATACTCGCCCAAGAAATGGTGGCGAGGGGGAGATCACTGGGATTGAAGTTGCTTACCAACAATTATTTGACCAATTACCTGAACCGTTTAATGGATTAGGGATTCAAGCTAACTACACCAACATAGATAGTACCGCTGATTACAGTGAGTTGGGTGGCGTTGAGGACTTAACATTGGAAGGGTTGTCTGAGCATAACGCTAACCTGATTTTATTTTATGAAAGAGACGCAATAAAAGTAAGATTTGCCTATAACTATCGTTCTGATTATTTAAGTGAGGCGAGCACGTGGCTAGGGGGGCCAAAACATGTTGATGATTTCGGGCAGCTTGATTTTAGAGCGAGTTATGATTTTGCAGACACCATGCAGGTTTACTTTGAAGGAGTAAATATTACGAACGAAACATTAAGCCAATATTACAACCAGGACGAAAGTCAGAAGGTTGGTTATGAAGATTTTGGTTCTCGTTATGCGTTAGGTATACGGGCTCAGTTTTAATCATCACATGAGTAACTCTGCTTCGCTGGAGTTACTCAAATAGGTAATAGAAATGTATTTATTTAAACGATATTTAGCTGTAATTTTTATTTGTACTGGTTTAATTGCGTGTACAAAAGAGAGTGACTCTTCCCTACAAAAAGAAACGGTGAATTTACAGGATAAAAAGCCGAACATATTATGGATATATGTTGAAGACATCTCACCTGACTTTGCGCACGATGGTAATGATTTAGTAACCACTCCAACGATAGATGAGTTAGCAAGAGTCGGTGTAAAGTTTAACAATGCCATTGCGCCTGCGCCTGTCTGTTCTGCAATGAGATCAGCTATGATGACGGGGCAAATGCAAACAAATTTAGGTATTCATAACCATCACAGTTCGCGTACTCCAGAATCAACAATTTTACTCCCAGATAATATAAAAACTGTTCCTGAAATTATGAAGCAAAATGGTTATTTTACTTTTAATAGTGGTAAGGATGATTATAACTTCAGCTATGACCGTTTTGACTTATACAGCGGTGATTATAAGGTGCATCCACTCTACGGTAAGTCGGGTGTAGAAATTGATTGGAACGATAGAGCCAACCCAGAGCAACCATTCTTTGGACAAATCCAATTAAAAGGTGGAAAGCATATTTTCAGTAGCAAGTTTTCTGAAAAAGTGAAGTATCCCATCGATAGAAGTAAAATTAAGTTGCCTCCTTATTACCCAAATGATCCCATTGTTATTGAAGAATGGGCTAGATATTTAGAATCTCTGCAGATCACAGATAGAGAGGTTGCAAGTGTTTTTTCTCGCTTAGAAAAAGATGGAGAATTAGAAAATACGGTCATATTTTTCTTTGCTGATCATGGCACTCGTTTTTTAAGACATAAACAGTTTTTATACGATGGTGGTCTTAAAGTACCTTTCATTGCTTATTGGAAAGGGCATGATGATAAGTTAAAGCCGCAAGTAAGAGACGAGCAAGTAAGTATGCTTGATATAAGTGCAACAACGCTAAGCCTTGCCGGTATCGATATACCTGAATACTTTGAAGGTGAAAACTTATTCTCTGATAATTACCAGGGTCATAAATATGTTATTTCGGCTCGTGATAGATGTGATTTTACGATTGATAGAATTAGATCGGTTCGTTCAGAGCGCTTTAAATACATCCGAAACTTTTATCCTGAACGCTCAGGTATGCAACCTAGTTATAGAGATTACTGGGATCTAACAAAAGTATCTCGCAAGCTTTATGAAGATGGCAAGTTGAATGAGGTTCAAGCAAAGCACTTTTCTCCAACGAGGCCAAAAGAAGAACTTTACGATCTTGAAAACGACCCTCACGAAATCTTTAATTTAGCTGATGACAATAACTTTAAGTCGACGTTATTAGAGCACAGAAAGGTATTAGATGACTGGATACGTGATAGCAACGATCAAGGACAGTACCCTGAAAATGAAGAAGCGTTAAAGCTAATGTTAGGCATTTGGGGAGACACAGCGATTAACCCTGAATACGACGAACTCAGAATTAAATATCCAAATTTATCTGGTTCTCAATTCCCGCTTAAAAATGAAAAGTTTAAGCTTGTTTCTGAGCAGTAGTTTTAGTTTACGCTTGGACTGAGATCTTCAAGCGTATGTCCCTCAACATTATTTTATTAGGTTAATAATGACAAAGTTATTTGATCCAGTAGAACATCCTCACCGCCGCTATAACCCTTTGTTGGGAGAGTCAGTATTGGTATCACCGCATCGAGCTAAGCGCCCTTGGCAAGGTCAAGAAGAAAGTGTTGATCATGAAATTAAACCTGCCTATGACGAAAATTGCTTTTTATGTAAAGGCAATACGCGCATTAATGGTGAAGTAAACCCTAATTATGACGGAACGTTTGTTTTTACTAATGACTTTGCAGCATTGCGTGAAGATATACCTGATGTAGCGGTCGATGATCCTTTATTTAGTATGCAAACAGAGCGCGGTACTGCGCGGGTAATTTGTTTTTCGCCAGATCATTCAAAAACACTCCCAGAGTTATCAATTACTGAAATAGCCAACGTAGTTGATACTTGGCAACAGCAATGTACTGAGTTATCGCAGACGTATCGTTGGATACAAGTATTTGAAAATAAAGGAGCTGTGATGGGGTGTTCAAACCCGCATCCCCATGGGCAAATTTGGGCTCAGCATCAGTTACCCAGTTTAGTAGCGCGTAAGCAGGTTAACTTACAACAATACACCGAGCAGTATGGATCAAACTTATTGCTTGATTATGCCAAACGAGAAGTTGAATTAGATGAGCGCGTTGTATGTATCAATGACGATTGGTTAGTGGTTGTGCCTTATTGGGCCGCGTGGCCATTTGAAACGCTATTATTACCGCGCTTTGCGATAACCAGAATGACTGATTTAACAACAGCTCAGCAAGCTAGCTTAGCTGAGGTGATCAAACAAATCACGGTCAAATACGACAATTTATTTCAATGTTCGTTTGCTTATTCAATGGGGTGGCATGGTGCGCCATATGATGATCAAGATGACTCATATTGGCAATTACACGGCCAGTTCTTCCCGCCACTATTACGCTCTGCAACCGTTAAAAAGTTTATGGTGGGTTATGAAATGATGGCTGAGGCACAGCGTGATATAACGCCAGAGCAAGCCGCTACCATTTTAAAACAGCAATCACTGACGCATTATAAAGAGGTGAAATAATGAACATTGAAAGCAATGCCCGCAACGCATTTTTATCTCATTACGGACGTGATGCTGATTTTGTTGTAAAAGCACCGGGCCGAGTAAATCTAATTGGCGAGCACACCGATTATAACGATGGCTTTGTACTTCCTTGTGCCATTGAATATGCCACTTATATTGCTGTTGCACCTCGTACTGATAACACGGTTAATGTGTTAGCACTTGATTGTGATAATGAAATCGACAGCTTTGTGCTAGGCCAAGAAATAGCTCATCACCCAAGCCAGAGTTGGAGCAATTATGTGCGCGGTGTGGTTGATGAGTTACAAAAACGCGGTCATGTGTTGTCGGGCTGTGATATCTGCATTACAGGCAATGTGCCGCAAGGGGCGGGTTTAAGCTCCTCGGCCGCCTTAGAAGTTGGTGTTGCTTATGCCTTTAACCATTTATGTAATTTATTTATTGAACGTAAAGAAATCGCTAAAATTGGTCAAGCGGCAGAAAACAATTTTGTGGGTTGCAACTGCGGCATTATGGATCAATTAATTTCCGCGTGCGGTCAACAAGGTCAAGCACTAGGAATTGATTGTCAGTCACTCGATTTAATTGAGGTAAGCATTAATGATGGCATGACCATCATGATGATCAACTCAAATGTAAAGCGTGGATTAGTAGATAGCGAATATAATCTTCGTCGCGAACAGTGCTATACCGGCGCACAAGCATTTTCAAAACCTAGTTTACGCCATGTTTCTATTGAAGATTATGAAGCTAATAAGGCGCAGTTGGATAAGCAAGTTGCAAAGCGTGTTGAGCATATAGTGTATGAAAACGCGCGGACTCTATCGGCAATGCAAGCCTTCACAAATAATGATATTTCTACGTTAAGTAAGCTGATGGCACAAAGCCATCAGTCTATGCGCGATTTATTTGAAATTACCACTCCAGAAATAGATACCCTCGTGGAAATTATTAACAGTGTAATGGGTAACAAAGGTGGAGTACGTATGACTGGTGGTGGCTTTGGCGGTTGTGTGGTGGCGTTTGTACCAAATTGTATGGTCGAAGAGGTTAGTGCGGCAATTGCAGCGAATTATCAGCAACAAACCGGTATCAAAGAAACTATTTATACCAGTTTACCTGCATCAGGCGTGTCAGTAATTAGAGCATAAAGGTGGTTAAATGAAAAAAGTACTTGTCACTGGTGGTGCCGGATATATTGGCAGTCATACTGTATTGAGCTTATTAAACAGTGGTTTTGAGGTGGTTGTTATTGATGATTTGAGTAACTCAAGTCGTGAATCACTAATAAGAGTCGAAAAGCTAGCACAAAAAAAAGTAGAGTTTATTCATGCAAGTTTACTGGATCAAGAAAAACTCAAAGCAACATTTGACGCCCACGATTTTAGCTCTGTAATTCATTTCGCAGGTTTAAAAGCGGTGGGCGAATCAATGCAAAAACCATTGAGCTATTACCAAAATAATTTGATATCAACACTTAATTTATGTCAATGCATGGCAGAATTTAATGTTAATAAACTGGTGTTTAGTTCATCAGCGACAGTTTATGGTGAGGATGCAAAACCACCTTATACTGAGGAACTCCCGCTGAGCCGCGCATCAAGCCCTTATGGGCAAACCAAAGTCATGATTGAGCAAATGCTGCAAGATATTGTAAAGGCAGGTAAATTACAGGTAGCAAGTCTACGTTACTTTAATCCTATTGGTGCTGACAAAAGTGGTTTAATTGGCGAAGACCCATTGGGTATTCCTAATAATTTGATGCCTTTTATCGCGCAAGTAGCGGTTGGTAAACGTGAAAAGCTATCTATTTTTGGGGGAGATTACCCAACTGAAGATGGCACTTGTGAGCGTGATTATATTCATGTTAGTGATTTGGCTAATGGCCATTTTAAAGCACTGCAGTGGTTAGATCCCAAGCAACAACCCGTATATGAAGCATTTAACTTAGGCACGGGCAGTCCATTTTCAGTATTAGCTATTGTGAAGAGTTTTATACAACATACAGGTGTTGATATCCCGTTTAAAAGGGCTCCTAGACGCAACGGTGATTTACCTGCATTTTGGGCTGATTCAAGTAAAGCTAAAAACATACTTGGCTGGCAATGTGAATATAATCTTGAAGATATGATGAAAGATACATGGCGTTATAAAACAAGTAACCCTATGGGTTACCAGAATAAAAATTTAGCTTAATTACGGTTATTTAAGGAAATAAAATGAACACACTCAGATTAATTATATTAATAATGTTACTTAATCCGACATTACTCTATGCACAAACTAAGCAAACAAGCTTTGAGTTAGGTCCACTCGTGATTGACGTAGAAAAAGACGAAAGTCCTTTTTCGATAAAAATAAAAAATATCACTAAAGAGACGGAAGTTTATAGTTTTACTATGGTACTCACTGCAGATGAAGCCATAAGCCCGCCTAAAACGTCAATCAAGTGGCAAACACCATCGATAGATATTGCTGGTATCTGGACTCCAGAGTTTAACAATGACTATATAATTCCAGCGGATTGGAGTAGTAAAAAATTATCTTCAATGCTGACGCAAAATGCACCTACTTACTCTTTATTTGGGCATGATGATATCAATCGCTATACCATATCGGTAAGTGATGCTGTAAATCTTGTAAATTTATCAGCTCAAGTGCGCGAAGAGGATTCAATGATTTATCATCAACTGGATTTTTTTACTGAAAAGCACAAAGCAGTTAAAAATTATGAAGTTGAAGTTAGAATCGATATGCGTGAAATCCCTATTTACACTTCGCTGCGTGATGTAGCTGATTGGTGGGCAAATATGGAACAATATACGCCAATAACTGTTCCGCAAAGTGCTTTAGAGCCAATGTATTCTACTTGGTATAGTTATCATCAAAATATCAAACATGATGAGTTACTCGCTGAAAGTAAGTTAGCGAAACAATTAGGCTATGGTGCAATTATTGTTGATGATGGTTGGCAGACCAATGATAGCAATAGGGGTTATGCTTATACTGGTGACTGGGATCCAGAAAGGTTAACCAATATTGAAAAATTTGTGTCGGATGTACATGCTCTAGATATGAAATCATTACTTTGGTATTCAATTCCATTTGTTGGCGATAAGTCAAAAGCGGCACAAAAATTTAAAGGTAAATATCTTAGCCATAGTGAGTCATTAGGAACTTATGTTTTAGACCCGAGATACCCTGAAGTGAGACAATATCTTATAAATCATTACATAAAGGCAGTAAAAGATTGGAAGTGGGATGGTTTAAAATTAGACTTTATTGATCAATTTAAAACATCAGACGATACAGACTTAACTATTGGGAATGGTAGAGATTTCGCATCTGTATATGAATCTGTAGATAAACTAATGTCTGATTTAGTTTTTGAGCTAAAGAAAATTAATCCTGAAGTAATGATTGAATTTAGACAGCGATATATTGGGCCAGCGATGCGAAAGTATGGAAACATGTTTCGTGCTACAGATATTCCAAATGGTGCAGTAACAAACAGAAAGCGTATTGTCACACTAAGACTTTTAAGTGGCGATACCGCAGTGCATTCCGATATGTTGATGTGGCACCTTGATGAACCTGTAGAGTCAGCCGCTTTGCAATTATTAAATGTTTTCTATTCTGTACCGCAGTTGTCAGTGCGATTAAATGATTTACCTACTAGTCATTTAGATATGGTTGAATTTTATACAAGCTATTGGAATGCAAATAAATATGTTTTACTTAGCGAAAATTTTCAGCCTCAAGGTATAACAAGTAACTACCCTCTAATTAGTAGTTATAAGGGCAATAAACAAATTATTACCTTATATGGCGATTCGGTTGCAGCCCAAACCAATAATATAAGTACCATAGATATCATAAATGCTAAAAAAACGAATGAAGTGATTTTAAAACTTAGTAAAAATACATACAGAGCAGATGTAGAAGTATATACACCGACTGGTAAGCGAGTAGAAGTCTATAGTAAGGTCGTAAACGGCCACTTACTAATATTGGATATTCCTGTATCGGGTTTAGCTAAGATAAAATTAATAAGTAAATAATACATTTACTGATGTTAAAATGAGTACTCATTTTATTTGAGTACTCCTGCTTCTTCCCTGTTAGACGTTTTCTAGGCTTTATTCGTAGATTCAACTCAAGCGTAAATACGATAAAAGCGCTTATGATTCCACGTGTAGCCTTTAACATTGCGTAAATGTAAAAAACATAAACCAAACCCCCAATTTCGCTGCCATTGGCTTAAATCCAATAGCAACGCTGCAATTTCCTTATTTTCATCAGACAGTTTTGGCGTATAGCGATAGCATGTTTCACTTATCATTAAAGATGCATCCATGCCGCCATATTTTGAGCGCCATTTATAAAAGGTTGAGTTACTCATACCATGTTCACGGCATAGCTCTGGAATGGGCACACTACTTTCGGCTTGCTTCAAAATGGCGAGGATCTGACTGTCTGTAAAATGTGCTTTTTTCATAATTTTCTCCTGTGTTTACAATAAGAGAAAATTCTACGTTTGGCATCTATTATTTTTCGGGGAGATTACCAAAGAAAGTGAAATTTACCGTTTTAAAGTAGGAGGTTACGCGATCAATGTTCCTTAAGAACTAAGTTGTGAGTTGACCATTATTACACCATTGAGAATGGTCAGCTAATATCGACAATAATCGCACCGAGCGCGCTATCAAACTGTTTGTTATTGTCCGTAAGAACTGGATGTTTAACCAAACCTCACCCGGCGCAATAGCAAGCGCCCACCTATACAGCATCATTGAAACTGCGAAATCCAACGGCTTACGCCAGATTACATCATGCATTGCCTCGATGAGCTTTATCAGCCAGAGCCAGACATAGAACGATTATTGCCTTGGAACATCGATACCTAGGAGATGATCACCGGACGTTTAAGGTTCACAATATTTAGTGCAACGTTGATACTACATTCCTATAAATTACCTACTTCATATCAAAAAATAGCTTTTACACATTAAAAATTGAACCGTAATACTGTTACACATAGTATTCAGAATAAGAATAAATATGTGCTCAGATATATTTATATATCAAGCTTAATACAATAAAATCTAAAGGCTTAATATGAAACTAGAAACACTCGATATTAGTATTTTTGTCATATATATAGTAGGGCTATTAGCCGTTGCTTTATGGATATCTAGAGATGAAAAGTCTCATGAAAAAAATACAGAAGATTACTTTTTAGCTGGAAAAAGTTTGCCGTGGTGGGCTATAGGTGCCTCGCTAATTGCTTCAAATATTTCAGCAGAGCAAATTATTGGGATGTCTGGTTCAGGATATGCGATAGGGCTTGCGATTGCTTCTTACGAATGGATGGCAGCTATCACGTTAGTTATTGTTGGAAAGTATATGTTACCTATTTTTTTAAAAAATAAAATATATACGATGCCTCAGTACTTAGAAAAACGATTTGATAATAAGGTTAAAACTACATTAGCTCTTTTTTGGTTAGCTGTTTATATTTTTGTTAATTTAACGGCAGTTTTATGGCTTGGTGGGCTTGCAATAGAAACCGTAGCTGGTGTCGATTGGTTTTATGGCATGGTTTTTTTAATTTTATTTTCGATGGCTTACTCCTTGTACGGTGGCCTTAAAGCCGTAGCCTATACGGATATAATTCAAGTTGTTCTACTTGTTTTTGGCGGGTTGTTTTTAACCTATTTAGCTCTTGATACAGTGTCAGGGGGGAGAGGGATATTTGAAGGCGCTAAAGTTTTAACGAAAGAGTTACCAGAGCATTTTGATATGATTCTGAGCTCTGACAATGAACATTATCTAAGCCTGCCAGGTATTTCCGTTTTAGTCGGTGGTTTATGGGTGATGAACCTCAGTTACTGGGGGTTTAACCAATATATAATTCAAAGAGCCTTAGCTGCAAAAAATGTAAAAGAAGCTCAAAAGGGTATTGTGTTTGCTGCATACATTAAATTACTCATGCCAATAATTGTGGTTCTCCCTGGTATAGCCGCAGTATTAATATATCCCGATTTAGATATTTCTGATCATGCTTATCCATCTATGATGTCACTAATGCCACTTGGTATTAAAGGATTGGTTTTTGCAGCATTGGTAGCTGCTATCGTTTCTTCACTTGCATCAATGACAAACAGTATTTCAACTATCTTTACAATGGATATTTACAGTAAGTTGGTGCCCAATAAGGCACAAACACATTATGTGAAAATTGGCCGAATTACTGTCTGTGCATCGCTACTCATTGCGCTTGTTGTTGCAGAACCTTTTTTAGGAAACTTTGATCAAGCCTTTCAATATGTACAAGAGTTCACGGGCTTTTTTACTCCCGGAATAGTGGTCATATTTTTATTGGGAATGTTTTGGTCAAAAGCAACTTCTACAGGCGCATTTTCTGCTGCAATTGGCTCAGCCATTTTTTCAATATTGTTTAAAATATATATGCCTCATATTGCATTTATGGACCGCGTAAGTATTGTTTTCATCTTATGCTTAATTGTATGTATTATCGTATCGCTCCTTAATCAAGAGGTTCAGGAAAATAACACAGTGAAATTAGATGAGGTTAGCTTTAGTACAGAAACTAGTTTCAACGTAGCATCATTAGGTGTAATTATTTGTCTTGTTGCGTTTTATGTAACCTGGTGGTAACCAACTTGTTCATATTGTCATAACGATGTAATGTTGGTACATATATCATCGTTATCAATATGTTTCCTTTTTACTTATTAAAGAAGAGGACGAAATAAAGTAGGTGTAATTGAATGCTAAATTGGATAAATAGGATTATACCAAGGGATTCAGGGCCATTAGAGGTCCAAGGTGAGGATTCTAAATTTGGTTTCCAAAAACATATACCTAAAATAATGGAGCAAAGTCACTGGCATGGGCACATCGAAATAAATTTTCTGTTTAACTGCTCTGCAGAGTATCTCATAAATGGTCATTATATAGATGTGCCTGAAGGAAAAATGTTAATTTTTTGGGCTGCAATACCTCATCAAATGACTAATTTCACAGGTGACGGGTACATGATTAATATCTACATTCCTCTTCAAGCTTTTCTGTCTTGGAAACTACCACATGATTTTATTGAATTATTATTAATAGGAGAAGTTGTTTTATCAGACAGCTTATACCCAAATGATGAATTAATTACACAAATGTGGGGAGACGATTTAATCAAAAATACGCCACCGTTAACCATGCAGGTGATTAGTGAAATCAGAACTCGTATTTCCCGTATGGCATTAGAAAAATATAAAACGTACGGGTTTGTAGAAAGGGTAGTTAAAGAAAAAGGACAAGCGGCTATAAGGGGAATAAACCATGTCCAAGCCATGCTCGCTTATATAGCGGAACACTATGATGAGAAAATTAACATCGAGGATGTGGCTGGTGCGACAGGTTTACACAAAAATTATGCAATGAAGCTATTTGGTAGGGTGATGAAGGTGAGTATTAAGCACTATGTAAATCAGCTCAGGCTTCAACATGCACAGGCCCTTTTGGTTGATACACAAGAACCAGTTATTAATATTGCAAATAAAGCAGGGTTTGGCTCGGTAAGCCGATTTTACGATATGTTTCAAAAAGAATTACACATGTCACCTTTAGAGTTTAGAAAAACAATGCTTAAGCATTGAGTTATTTTTTAGGAGGGTTTTATGTTAATTGTGTAAGCTATTTAATGTTATGCGTGCTCTAATTTAATTTACAAACATTGCATTATAAATCAAAAAATAAATGTAATTACTATTAAATAAGAGAGTAAGTGATGAAAAAATTATTTCTTTTAGTCTTTTTAACTACGATCACAAGTTACAAAGTAAATGCGCTGAATAAGACCATTACCTCACCCGATGGTGAAATAGAACTTACAGTTAACACTAATGGAATTGATCTAAAATACTCTGTAAAAGCGTCTGGTGAAGTTATTCTTAAAGACGCTAAGGCAAATATAGCATTTGAAAAAGATGGATTATTATTACGTAATGATAAATTCAAAAATAGTACTAAACAACATGTAGACCAAGTTGTTAGGCCTCATATAAAACAAAAATCTGCAACCATTCATGATAATTATAACCAATTAAACTTAGCGTATGAAACTGGTATCACTGTTCAATTTCGCGTATTTGACAATGGGGTTTCTTATCGGTTTGTTAGTGACAAAAAAGGTGAATTTAAAGTCGTTAATGAAATTGCAGAGTTTAAATTTACGAAAGATTTACTTACCTATTATCCTCAAGAAAAAAGTTTTTACTCTCATAATGAAAGAACATATTTAAATAAATATCTATCAGAATTAGGTGATGACAACTTGGGAAGTTTACCCCTATTAGTTGAAGGCTCTAAGTTCAAAGTAGTCATTACAGAAACAGGTTTGCGAAATTACCCAGGGTTATGGATCACAGGTAATAGTAAAACTTCATTAATGGGTACTCACCCAAAAAGAGTGCTATCTTCGAGCTTGAAAGGAGGCTCAGACAGAAACGAAAATATTATTAAAAGAGCAAAAGATATTGCGTTAATAACTTCAAATGAAAGTGAGTTTAAATTTCCTTGGAGAGTGATAGCGATAAGTAAAGATGATAAAGAACTGTTAAACAACCAATTGAGCTACTTATTAGCACCAGAAAGTGAAATTGATCCAACATGGGTAAAACCGGGAAAAGTTGCATGGGATTGGTGGAATGCAAATAATCTATATGGGGTAGACTTTAAAGCGGGTGTAAATACTGAAACGTATAAATATTATATAGATTTTGCTGCACAATATGGTCTTGAATATATAATTTTAGATGAAGGTTGGTATACATTAGGCAATGCTTTAGAAATTGTAGATGATATTGATGTACAAGAAATTGTTTCATATGGTGAGTCTAAGAATGTAGGCGTGATCCTCTGGGTTGTATGGGAAACTCTTGGTAAAGATATGGATAATATCCTTAAACACTACCAAAAGTGGGGTGTTAAGGGTATCAAAGTAGATTTTATGCAAAGAGATGATCAAGAAATGGTTAACTATTATTGGCAGGTAGCTAAAGCAGCGGCAGATACAAAGCTACTTGTTAACTTTCATGGCTCATATAAACCAGCTGGATTACGAAGAGCGTATCCAAATGTTATTACTCGAGAAGGTGTTCGCGGTTTAGAGCACAATAAATGGGGTGACTACATTACGTCGGAGCATAACTTAACATTGCCCTTTATACGTATGCTCGCCGGTCCTATGGATTATACCCCAGGTGCGATGGTTAATACTCAACCTGAAAACTTTCACATATCATTCAATAGACCGATGAGTAAAACAACAAGAGCCCACCAAGTAGCACTTTATGTTGTGTTTGAAAGCCCACTTCAAATGCTTGCTGATAGCCCATCTAACTATAGAAAAGAACACGAGAGCACTCGTTTTATAAGTTCGATACCATCAGTTTGGGATGAAACCGTTGTTCTGTCGGCTAAATTAACTGATCATATTGTTATGGCAAGACGTTCAGGCTCTGACTGGTTTGTGGCTGTATTAGGCAATAGTGAAGGGCGAGAGTATGAAATAGACTTTGGGTTTTTAGATGATGGTCAATATAAAATGGATCTTTTCAAGGACGGTATTAATGCCGATAATTATGCAAGTGACTATGCAACTTCAACATTAGCGATTGACTCAAAACTTAAGCACAAAGTTGAGCTGGCACCAAATGGTGGCTGGGTTGCTAAGCTGCGTAAAGTAGCAAACTAGATGACGCAGTATAAAAACTTATTCGCTTCTTTATTCTCGGTATTTGTTCTATTAGGAATGGTAATTTATGGCTTGATAGTAAGGCCATTTTTACTAGAGCAAACAGCGCTGCCTTTAGAAGTTGTATTTCTTTTATCGTCCATAATTGTGGTCACACAAGCCTTATACCTTGGGTTTAAGTGGAATGAAATAATCACAACAGTAGTCGAAAGAATATCCAAGGCTCTTCCAATAGTTATGCTCTTATTCGCTATAGGAGTACTTATTGGAACGTGGGTTTTGTCTGGGACAATTCCTTATTTAGTCTATTTGAGCCTTGAACTTGTCTCTCCCGAGCACATATACCTTATCGCATTTGCAGCATCCGCTGCATTTTCATTATGTTGCGGGTCTTCTTGGGGGACCATCGCGACAATTGGCTTAGTGTTTATTACTACCGGTAAAATTCTGAACGTAGATTTGGGGATATTGACAGGTGCAATAGTAGGAGGGGCGTATTTTGGGGATAAGCTGTCTCCATTATCTGACACAACGAATGTGGCTGCTATTTCTGTCAACGTGGATGTGCAATCCCATATTAAAGCAATGCTTATAACCACATTACCTGCTGCTATAGTATCTTGTATTTTGTTTTTTATATTAGGTTATTTATATCCAGCAGATATGGGTGTTTCAAACTTATATGCTCTAGATGAATTAAAAGAAATCTTGCCAAATCTATTTAGTTTTAACTATTTATTATTTTTACCTCCTTTGATTATCTTGGTTGGCTCAATTAAAAAAAAGGAGCCTTTACCGACTTTAATCGTTTCATCCTTATTGGCATCTTTACTCGCTATTTTTTATCAACATAGCTCGTTTGATGATGTTGTTAATACAATCCATAGAGGCTTTTCAATAGATATGTTGATTGCTCTTCCAACAACCCAACAAGTTTTTCTTGGTAACTTATTGAATAGAGGTGGAATATATTCATTAATAGAACCGATTGTTATAATTTTAATTGTTTTTATTTATGTAGGTACTATTAGTAAGTTAAATGCGATACCCACTTTGATAAATGAAATCATTCCAAAAATTAAAAAACCAAGCAAGCTGGTATCCATTACATTAATTTCCTCTGGATTAACAAATGCACTTACCTCTAGTCAGTACGCAAATAGCTTTATCGTAGGGGAAGCTTTTACAAGAAAATACGATGAATTGAATATACCTAGAACTGTTTTGTCTCGATCTTTAGAGGACACAGGAACCATGATTGAAAGCCTAATCCCTTGGAGCACAACATCAGTATTTATTTTTACCTCCCTTGGTGTTGGTGTGTTGGAGTATTGGAATTGGCAGTTTTTATCAATTATAAATATTTTTTTTAGCATTCACTTTTGCCTATTTGGATATTGGACAAGCAAAAAGTAGACCTAATTTGGAGATAGATAATGAATAAAGAGCACAACTTTGTTACCGATTTAATTAACGATAGTAATAAAGAAGGAGAAGCTTTTGGCGCGGTTGTTCCTCCTATCTATCAAAACTCTTTATTTACATTCAGCTCTTGGGCTGCTTTGGAGCAAGCATTTCAGAATAAAGAAAATAGTCATATTTATACTCGAGGAAATAATCCAACAGTCACCTTTGTAGAAAAGAAAATAGCTAAGCTAGCGAAAGGCGAAAAATCCAAGCTATTTGCCTCAGGAATGGCTGCAGTTTCATCAGGTATTTTGCACTTTATGAATAATGGCGATCACATGATCACCTTAAAAAATATCTACGGTCCTGCACATAGTTTACTTAATAACTTTATGCTTCCTAAGATGGGAGTTGAAGTAACTTATGTATCTGGAAATGATATTGAAGAAATTAGAAACAGCATCCAACCTAATACCAAGTTAATTTATTTAGAAAGCCCCACATCAGTTACGTTTATAATTCAAGATATTGAAAAAATAGTAGAAATTGCTAAAAAACATAATATAGCAACCGTAATTGATAATTCATGGGCCACGCCAATATTCCAAAAAACATTACCTATGGGAATTGATTTAGAGGTGCACTCGTGTTCAAAATACTTAGGTGGACACAGTGACATTATTGCCGGTGCCTTAATAGGCAGCACAGATGTTATAAATTCCATAGCTGGGTGCGAGTATGAACTTTTGGGTGCTAAATTATCACCTCATGAGGCAAGTTTATTACTGCGTAGTTTACGCACTATTGATATAAGAATGGCTAAACACCAAAGTAACGCATTGTTTATCGCTGAGTTTTTAGAAAAACATGAGAAAATAAAAAATATTACCTACCCGGGACTTAAAAGTTTTAACCAATACGAGCTTGCTTGTAAACAAATGAGTGGTTTTAGTGGGCTAATAAGCTTTCAATTAAATACAAATGATTTAACTCAAATTATTAAATTTTTTGATTCTTTAAAACTATTTCAAAAAGGGGTGAGTTGGGGAGGGCACGAAAGTCTTATTTATGCACCTGCAATTAGCTGTATAAGAGAGTTAACTGAAGAGCAAATTAATATGATGGGTATTACTCTAGGTGATATGAGAATATCAGTTGGGTTAGAAGATAAACACGATTTATTAGATGACTTAATTCAGGCTTTAAATCTTATTTAAAGTAGGTGAAGGCTTTTAATACCATAAACATGAATGGTCAAAATATTAGTTTTAATAGTAGTATTCAAAAATATGTGTCATTTCAGTAGAGTTTACCAATACAGGAATGACACATGACTAAAGTTTTTAATTTCGAACGGTAATCCCCCAATTTCGCTGACATTGGCTTAAATCCAATAGCAACGCTGCAATTTCCTCATTTTCATCAGACAGTTTTGGCGTATAGCGATAGCATGTTTTACTTAACATTAAAGATGCATCCATGCCGCCTTATTTTGAGCGCCATTTATAAAAGGTTGAGTTGCTCATACCATGTTCACGGCATAGCTCTGGAATGGGCACACCGCTTTCGGCTTGCTTCAAAATAGCGGGGATCTGACTGTCTGTAAAATGTGCTTTTTTCATAATTTTCTTCTGTGTTTACAATAAGAGAAATTCTACGTTTGGCATCTATTATTTTTCGGGGGGATTACCTACGACCGAGTCACCGATATCGGCGTGGGGAATAAAGAGTAGGTAGCGCTCTAACCAACTGAGTTACACTCGTACAATTGAATTCTTAAATTAAACTTATTACAGGGAGTAATAAATTTGGTACGACCGAGTGGATTCGAATCATCGATATTGGCGTGGGGCATAAAGAGTAGGTAGCGCTCTAACCAACTGAGCTACGGTCGTACAATAGGATTCTTAAATTAAACTTATTACAGGGAGTAATAATACCAAACACATTTAATTGATGATCTATTTTAATTTAATGCTATTTGTGATCTAATACTGGTAAATTCACTCATTCTTATTGAGCTTAAATTGTCCAACATGCCAGATTTTCCCTACACCCGAGATGCGCGATTAAAAACCCGCTATCAAGTTGTTCGTCAATTTCTTAAAGTTAAAAATCGCACGGCTGTTGCACAAGCGACAGGCGTGAGTCGGCGCTTGGTAAATGAGTGGGTGACAGCTTATCTTACCGATGGCATTGCGGCATTAGACATTAAGAAACAGCCAGGTCGCCCTTGTGCTCTAACGGCTAAGCAAAAGCAGCAACTCAAAGATTATGTATGCAAACATGCAGTTAAAGATGAAGGGGGTCGCTTAATCGGTGAAGACATTCGTGAGTATATTCGCGAGACATTTGATGTGCAGTATAAGCTTAATAATGTTTATCGCTTATTACATGAGCTTAATTTGTCGTGGATTACATCTCGCTCGAAACACCCTAAACAATCAGTTCAGGCGCAAGAAGACTTTAAAAAATTTCCTTCGTAATACGCTCATCACAATTCCAGGCCACGTATCACTTGATAGAGTCAATGTCTGGTTCCAAGATGAAGCGCGGTTTGGTCAACAAAATACCACATCTAAAATTTGGGCAAAGAAAGGTTCAAGGCCCCGTGTGGTCAAACAGCAACAGTTTCTATCAACTCATATATTTGGTGCAGTTTGCCCTGCGACAGGTCAAACTGAGGCTATCATAGCGCCTTATTTGAGTAAGGATATAATGAGGCAGCACTTAGAACTTATTTCGGATGCGACACCCTGTGGGGAGCACGCTGTGGTAATCGTTGATCGGGCAAGCTGGCATATGGGTAATGTTGCACAAGACATTAAAAATGTGTCGGTGATACCGCTTCCTCCCTACTCACCCGAACTGAACCCCATTGAGCAAGTGTGGGCATGGATGAGAAATAGAGAGTTATCTAATCGTACATTTGCAAGTTATGACGATATTGTGGAGCAAGTAAGTAGGGCGTGGAATACATTTCGCTCAGACATTGATAACGTTAAGCGTATCTGTTCGAGAAAATGGATAAATTTGATCACTTAATAAAAAGTATTGGTATAAATTTGGTACGACCGAGTGGATTCGAACCACCGACCTCTACCATGTCAAGGTAGCGCTCTAACCAACTGAGCTACGGTCGTACAATAGGATTCTTAAATTAAACTTATTACAGGGAGTAATAAATTTGGTACGACCGAGTGGATTCGAACCACCGACCTCTACCATGTCAAGGTAGCGCTCTAACCAACTGAGCTACGGTCGTATCATAAATTTAAGCGCTGTTAATTGTTTAACAACGGTCGCTAATATATAGCGTGCGCTTGTGTGAATCAAGCGAGAATAGTGTTTTTTGGTTCGTTTGCCGTTTTTTTATTCATATCGGACTGATTTCACACGTTTTATAAAACCTCTGCCACCAAATTACATGTTCTTTCGCTGATTGCTTTAAGCCGTTGAGTAGAGTGTGTGGGTGATTAGGTTTTAACATGGGTACTAAAGCTTTATCCACGTATGTATTTTGTAGCCAAAGAGCTCGATAGTATGGCATGAGTAGCTCTAAGGCACCCGTGAGCTGTGCTTGATATGGCTGTAGCTGCGCCAAATAATATTTTTTAAATACATTGTTGACAATCTGCGCCTGTTTTTTGTTTTTTATTGGATTACAAAGACTCGTTAAATCTATATCTGCAAGGTAGTTTGTTGTTACATTGTTAAGTCGTGTTTGCTTTCTTACGGCAGTGATGAGTGCTTGATTAAAGTTAAAGCGATTTAGCTGCTCTAAACTTTTATAAATATGGTGAATATTAATTTGCTGATATTGCTCAGCACTTATTTGGTTTTTTATATTCGCTAGTTGCTGTAAAGCTAATTCTGTTTCTACTAAGCCGTTGAGGTTGGTATCGAGTTCATAATGTGTTAGTTGCCAACTTTGTTTGAGTTCAGCTTCGGCATATAAAAATTGTGTGAAATAGGCAGGTAGCTGCGCCTGTTTATGATGCAGCGCGGCTAGTATTTTTTGATAGCTATTTGATGTTTTGTCGAGGGTTCGCAAACAAGTTGGAGCGGCCTTAATGAACTCTATTTGATAAATTAATTTAGTCGCAGGAGTGGCCACTTTACCTAGTTGAGAGTTGTGCTCAGCAATTAATGTGCTCAGTGCGCATGAGTTAAGTTGGGCTAATTGTAGAATACTTACGTTGAGCTGTGTTTGGCTTATTAAAGGTTGGGGATTTAATTTTATATTAGTAAGCTCTGCGTATGCTGGTATAGGGGATGACAGCGCATTAGCAAGGCGCGACTGGTATTCGTGATACGTGTCACTGGGTTGCTCGCTACAACCTGTAGTAAGTACAATTGAAGCGAGCATAGCTAGGTAAACAAAAATGCGTTCGTTTATACCTGATACTGTTTTAAAGCTATTGAATAAATGGTTCACGTTTAAAGCGCTTAGCGACGGTTAACATTAATAGAATAGCAGCTACGGTTAAACCAACAATAATACCTATCCAAAACCCATGTGGCCCCATCGCTGGCACAATTAAATCGGTGCGGGCAAGCACATAGCCTAAAGCAAAGCCTATTAGCCAGTATGAAATAAATGTTATGTATGAAATCGGCGCCGTGTGTTTTAAACCTCTTAGAATACCATTTGCTGCAACTTGTAGGGCGTCTGGTAGTTGATAAATACAAGCTAATATCATTATTGATGTTGCAAGTGCGATTACTTGAGCATCATCAGTGTATAGTTGACTTATAATATCACGACCAAAAAATGTAATGGTTGCTAATAATATTGCGATCATGACGGCTAGTAAGTAGCTGGTGGATATGGCTTTTTTTAACTGATCAAAGTGATTTTGCCCATACAAGTTACCAATACGGATACTTATGGCGATAGATAAGCTAAGTGGCATCATAAAGAGTAGGGTGGTAACACTGGCTGCGATTTGGTGCCCAGCAACCGCTACGGCACCTAAATGGGCAATAAAAAGTGGAATACAAGCAAATAAGGTGACTTCAAAAAAAGTGGCCAGTGAAATAGGAATACCTACTTTGGTAATATTCCACATTGTTGCTATCTGTGGTGCTTTAAAATTGGCGAGCAGTCTTTTAGCATCTACTTTTTTACTCAGTTGGCAATATATCACCTGCGCGATTGCCATGGCAGTAAATACCAGTGCTGTGGCGATACCACACCCTGCGCCGCCCAATTCAGGCATGCCAAATTTACCGTGAATGAAAATATAGTTAGCGGGTATGTTTACTGCAAGCCCGAGCAAACTAATATAAAACGCAGGTTTAGTCATGCCCATACCTTCGGTAATATTACGGTAAACACTGAAGACTAAAAAACCGATAATGCCCCATTTGACAAAGTGAATATACTCGTAGGCCATAGCAGCAATAGCTGGGCTAGTATCAAGTTTCAAAATGATTAAGTCAGCAAAATAAGCAATTGAAAAACCAACCACACTTAATACACCGGCTAAATAGAGCCCTTGTTGAAAGTAGTGGCTAATGCCACTTTTATCATTAGCGCCTGAGAACTGGGCAATAATTCCCGTTAAGGCCAACAGTATACCTTGCAGTGCCAGCATTGCAGGGTTCCAAACACCGGTAGCTATTGAAAGAGCGGCCAGATCAGTAGGGCTCACTTGACCTGCCATAATGGTGTCAACTACCGACATTAATACTAAGGTTACTTGTGCTAAAAATACTGGGATCGCAAGAGAAATAAGGCGTTTAGCTTCCCAATTACAAAAAGTCATAGTGTTTGCTAAATAAGAAATAATTGGGCGCTAGTGTAATTGATTTATAAAAGAATAAAAGTTTATATCGATGATTCACTAACCCTTAAGTGATAAACTTACGCTCAACTTAGCAAAGTGAAGATTGATTTAATATGTTTACTGGAATAGTACAAACTAAAGCGACAGTTTTATCGACAGAGCAGCGTGAAGGTGTATTACGCTTAACGTTATCGGTAGGCTTACAGTATGTTGAAAAGCTAGAAATTGGTGCAAGCATTGCAATTAATGGTTGTTGTCTAACGGTAGTGAAATTTAGTGCGGCTGAGAGCCAATTGGCGTATGTTTATTTTGATGTGATTGATGAAACCCTCAAATTAACAAACTTAGGTCAATTAGAGGCTGATGACAAAGTTAATTTCGAGCGCTCAATGACATTTGGCTCTGAATTAGGCGGGCATATTATGTCGGGTCATATTCATTGCACAGCACGTATCGATGACATTATTAATACGCAAGATAATTGTAAAATAAAACTAGCTTTAGCCCCCCAGTGGCAAAAATATGTATTGTACAAAGGGTTTGTCGGTGTAAATGGCGCGAGCCTAACTGTGGGTGAAACCGATGAAAATGGCTTTTGGTTACATTTAATTCCAGAGACATTAGCTATTACCAACTTGGGCTTAGCAGAAGCCGGCGCGCAGCTAAATATTGAGGTTGATCAACAGACCTTTACTATTATCAACACGGTCGAGAACTACTTAAAACAAAGTCGCTAAAAGATTTGCTCATTATCACTATCGATGTGTAACTCTATTTTATTGTAAGCATGATCAATATGCATATTAAAATGAATAGGGTTACAGCAGGCACTGCAATCTTCAAAGTAGTCTTGGTCACCTTCGCTGGCGTCTAAGGTTACATGGATATGATGCCCGCAATGTGGGCAAGTTATGCGTTGTGATAGTTGATTTTTCATAAATGCTCCGACTTGGCAATCGAGCCAAAGGTAACAGCGCTAAACACGTATTCAGGCATTTTAGCGACTGCACGCGTTTTCAACATCTTATTTTAAATATAGTCGGTATTACAGCTTTATGACATCGTATTTACAGTAAAAAGCCCATTATTTTAATAGTGAATCAATTTGTTGTTTAGCTTCAGTTAGATAGTGGCCAGCAAAAATATTGGCATGATTTAAGATTGGGTAAAGCTGGTAAATTTGTTTACGGTTCTGGTACCCATTACTCAGTGGGTACTCCTTATTGTAAGCAAGGTAGAATGCTTCGGGAAGCGGGGCGAATAGCTCACTCATGGCAATATCAACTTCCCGATCACCATAATAACAAGCGGGATCAAATATACAGGGTATAGCTTGAATAAACCCCATGTTGCCTCGCCAAAAATCTCCATGCAGTAGTGACGGCTCTACATGGTGACTATGGAGTAAGTCTTTTATAAATCGGATCAAATATTCTTTATCCACTAAGTTAATGCCTTTTTCTTCAAGTAACTGTAATTGCCAGCCAATGCGTTCTTCGGCGTAAAACACATTCCACTTTTTATGCCATCGGTTGGGCTGTAAAGTTGGGCCAACAAAATTGTCATGATCAAAGCCAAACATTGCCTGCTGATGTTTTTGGTGGAGGCTTGCCATATGCTTGCCCATACTATGCCACATTGTATGAGGCTGCTGATCGAGCTTAAGCCACTCAAGTACTAAAAATGCATATTCAATGTTTGACCCACTTGTGATGTGATCAGGGACCATAAAAAGGCTTTCCTGAGTAAGCAGTCTCAAATTATGGGCTTCACACTCAAATCGCTCTAATTGTGTATGATGGGCAACTTTTACAAAGTATGTGTGGGTACCATCGCTTATTTCAAATAACATATCGTCATTTGAGCTTTGCAGTTGGCGTTTAAAGGTATGCTTAAAGTCAAAATGCATTGCTTGGCTGATCTGCTCATTAACGGTATTCCACATAATATTGCTCACCTTTTATACAGATTATTAAACTATGGCAAAAAGTAGTTAAATAAACAAACTCTTGTATGTAAAATTCAATAATCAGTTTTAAGCAATGATTTAGCCACCTGTGGAGAATAAAATGAACAAAAGTATACTCACTAATTTAACAGCCACAATTTTAGTGTTAGTTGGTTACTTTTTTGACCAAGCGATTGTGCTTTCAATTGGCTTATTTGCTTTATCCGGGGCGTTTACAAACTTATTGGCAGTACATATGTTGTTTGAGAAAGTTCCATTTCTATATGGCTCGGGTGTTATTCAAGTTAAGTTTGCCAAGTTCAAACACGCCATCAGAGAGCTAGTTATTACTGAGTTTTTTTCAAAAGATAAAATTGAACAATTATTGGCGAGCAAGCAACCGCAATTGGATTTAAAACCGGTGATTGAAGAGGTTGATCTTAATCCTGCATTTGACAGTTTACTTGAAGTAATTGAACAGTCTCAATTTGGTGCGATGTTGGCAATGTTTGGCGGCACAGAAGCGGTTGAGCCAATGCGTGAATCCTTTATTGAAAAAATGAAAAGCTCTCTATCAAATATGAGTGAGACCCCACAGTTTAAACAACTTGTAAATGACAAGCTAATGCAAAAAGCGATGTCATCAGATAAATTATACGATACCGTATTAGGCCTTGTAGATGACAGGTTAAACGAATTAACGCCAGCGATGGTCAAAGATATAATTCAAACCATGATCCGTGAGCATCTTGGTTGGCTCGTGGTTTGGGGTGGGGTATTCGGTGGCTTATTTGGTTTGCTTGCGGCTATTATATAACGGTAAAAATATTAAGCAGGCCAACTACACGCCTGCTTAATTATGGCATGAGTATCCCATACTCTATTTTGAACCAGCGACAACTAGGACACTGTTATCGTTTGTTTTCGCTAAATCATGGATACTTGTTTTGCCAGTTGTATCAAGGTTTAAGTATTTTGCGCTTTTATTAAAACCATACATGGCTGCAAATTTTCCTAGTTCTGTATCGTTACAGTGTAACTTGTTTATTGCTACTTTTTTACTCATTCGTACGTCACGCATAGTGGCAGCCAATGTAATAGGTTTGTTTGAAGTAACGGCCATACATACTAAAGTACCTGGGCTGTTATCTGCGCCAACAAATTCTGCTGCTTGAGTTGTGGTTGCTGTCAATGTTGCTGCGCCAATAAGTAAAGTTGTACAAAGAGTAGTAGTTAAAGTTTTCATCATCATTCTCCAGTGTTTGATGTCAGTTGACGAGTTAATTATTGGCTTTATTTTTATAGAATGCTGTAAATGAAAATCGACAATATGTAAGTAACTATGTCAGTCATGTCATACTTATTTAATTAATTGATTTAAAATCAGAAAAAGTATGTTTACTGACACATTTAAAGTGATTTATTTTGCCGTTTTTTATTGGTTTTTTATTGGTTTTTGATTGTTTTTCATCCTGTTTTCATTGGCTTTACAGTTCATTTACTTTAGAGTGAAAGCACTTTATAGATTATCTTGGCTGACATATATTCTCAGGCTGTTATCATTCTCAATAATTATTTTTATCTCGCTATGGAGACTATGTGAGTAGCAAGTTTTCCCGTTACTACCAGCAAGCGTATGCTTGCGAACAACAAAACTTTAATCAGTGTTTTTATTGTGGCTGCGAGGCTACAGAGCGAGATCATTGCCCGCCATTGCATATGCTACAAAGCGTTATCGATTTGGGTGAAGATGCCGACTTCATTAGTATATCTGCTTGTTATGAGTGTCATGCATTACTTCACAATGAACGATTATTGACAATTGATGAGCGCTTTATCAAGCTTAAGAAAAAGCTCGCAACTAAATATGCTAAGCCATTACGAGTTTATAATATGTGGCACGAAAGTGAGCTCAATGATATGAGTGATGAATTTGCTCATAGTATCAAAGCAGGTATGGCTCTTGGCGAAGAAGCGGCGCAACGTATGGCGTTTACGGGCTTTAGCTATGCAACTGAAGAGGCGAAAGTCACCGTTAGAGAGAAAACACCTGAGTTTGATGTTGAAGGCGTGATCTTTACAGACTTTAAAGAGGCTCTTAATTACTGTATTACAGAACTCAAAGTGCACAAAAGCGACTTTTATAAAATACTTGTTGAAGACTACCAAGGTGATTTTAATAAGGCACTTAGTCAGTATCGCCATCGCCACGACAAAGTAACAGCAGCAAAAGATGGCAATAGCTTAATAAAAGATTTTTCAAAACAGCATAAACAAAACTCAGACTTTGTTACTCGCACGGTAAAACATTTTATTAATAAAGATCCAAGTTTAACTACAGAAGCTGCTTTAGATAAGCTCTATATTAACTATATAAAAAAATAACATATGATGTAATTAAATTACATTTACCTTAAATAAATGCAGCTTCAGCTTATTTTTTGGCTTTATGCTGCGCATTTATATACATTAATAAAAAACAACAGAGATTAACATGATGCAAAAATTTGCTCCTTCATTGCTGGTCGTTGCACTTGGTATTGCTTTAGCTGGCTGCCAAGATAACGGACCACAAGACGAAAAAGTAACAATCAATAAAAATCCATACCCAAGTACTTATCAGCCACTTAAATCAACGAGTACGTTGATCACCAATGCCACAGTTTTAACAGGCACCGGTGAGCGTTTAGAAGAAGCTGACGTTTTACTGGTTGATGGTAAAGTCCAAGAGGTAGGTAAAGACTTAGCAGCCAGTGCTGATCTTACAATTGATGCGCAAGGTAAATGGGTAACGCCTGGATTAATCGACGTTCACTCACATTTAGGGGCGTATCCAAACCCATCGGTTGAATCACATCAAGACGGTAATGAAATGACCAGTCCTAATACGGCAGAAGTATGGGTTGAACATTCTATTTGGCCACAGGATCCAGGCTTTAATCGCGCACGTGAAGGTGGCATAACGTCATTGCAAATTCTACCAGGCTCTGCAAACTTATTTGGTGGGCGCGGTGTAACACTTAAAAATGTGCCAGCTCATACGATGCAAGGGATGAAGTTTCCAGATGCACCGTATGGCTTAAAGATGGCATGTGGTGAGAATCCTAAGCGTGTATATGGTCGTAAAGGTGTATTACCTTCAACACGTATGGGTAACATGGCAGGCTATCGCACAGCATGGATTGGTGCGGCAGAATATAAGCGTGAATGGGATAAATACGAGTCAGATTACGCAGCAGGTAAAAATCCAAAGGTGCCGCACCGTGATATCAAATACGATACATTACGTGGTGTATTAGATGGCGAAGTAATGATCCATAATCACTGCTATAAAGCTGAAGAAATGGCAATGATGATTGACCTATCTAAAGAGTTTGGTTATCACGCAGGTACCTTCCACCATGGTATTGAAGCCTATAAAATTGCTGACTTATTAGCTGAAAACGGCTCTTGTGCTGCACTTTGGCCAGACTGGTGGGGCTTTAAAATGGAAGCCTACGACATGGTTCAAGAAAACGTTGCGATTGTTGATGCAGTGAAAAACTCATGTGCCGTTGTTCACTCAGATTCTGATACAACTATTCAGCGCTTAAACCAAGAAGCGGGTAAAGTAATGTTCCGCGCTAATGATAATGGTTTTGATATATCTGAAGAGCATGCCATTAAATGGATCACGGCTAATGCTGCTAAGTCACTGGGTATTGCAGATAAAACAGGCTCACTTGAAGCAGGTAAGCAAGGTGATGTAGTAATTTGGAATCAAAGTCCTTTTAGTGTTTACGCTAAAGCAGAACAAGTCTTTGTTGACGGTGCCAAAGTGTATGACCGTGATGATGAAGCGTTTCAACCACAAAGTGATTTCATGTTAGGTCAAAAATAAGGAGTAACTAGAATGACAAAATTAAAACAATCATTTTCGCTCTCGCTAGTTGCTGCTGGTTTAATTGCAAGTGCAACAGCTAACGCAGAGTCTTTAGCCATAATTAATGCCACAGTTCATACATCAACAGAGCAAGGTGTTTTAAAAGGTGCCAGTATCATTATTGATGAAGGTAAAATTACAGCGATTAACCCTGCTAAAGTCGAAGCTGACAACATTGTTGATGCTAAAGGCCAAATCGTAACCGCTGGTTTTATTGGCAGTTTGAATCAACTAGGTCTGGTTGAAGTTGGGGCTGTAGCTGGCTCGCGTGATGCAGGGGATGACAAAGCGGGTATCGACTTTGATCCAAGCCTGGCCTTTAACCCGCGCTCTAGCCTTATCCCTTATGCACGTAAAGGCGGCATTACTCGTGATGTTGTTACTCCTCACGGTGGTGACAGTATTTTTGCAGGTCTAGCCAGCGTGGTTGATTTAAGTGGTGAGTTTGACAGCGTTAAACAAACACAGGTTGCATTAGTTGTTCACTTAGGTGAAAAGCGTAAAGGCTCTCGTGCTATGTCGCTTAAAACATTGATTGATAAGTTGACTAGCCATCAGCAAAAATCAACGAAGAAAGATAAAAAAGACGATGGCAAGCCGAGTACTGAAGATACAGTATTAACAAAAGTACTTGCCGGTGAGATGCCGCTTTTAGTCAGTGCTTCACGTGCATCAGATATCATTGAGCTCATCAAACTAAAACAGCAATTTTCACTTAACTTAGTGATTGCAGGTGCGCAAGATGCGGTGGTTGTTAAACAGCAATTAGCAGACGCGCAAGTACCAGTGATCGTAAGTTCAATGGATAATTTACCTGGTAGCTTTGACTCTTTGCATGCTAGTTTAAGTAATGCGGGTGAACTTGAGAAAGCAGGCGTAAAAGTGTTACTCGCAATCGCTGGTGACGGCAGCCACAATGTATATCAATTGCGCTTTGATGCCGGTAATGCTGTGTCATATGGTATGACGCAAGAAGGTGCCTTAAAAGCCATTACAGCTAATGTTGCTGATGTGTTTGGTATTAATGCCGGGCGCGTTGCTGTAGGTACTGCGGCAGATTTAGTTATGTGGAATGATGACCCATTTGAGCTCAACAGCCATGTGACTAAAATGTTCATCAACGGCGAAGAAGTGTCAACTGAATCACGTCAGGACAAACTGAGAAATCGTTACATGACTGACTCAGAAATGCCACGCGCATACACTAAGTAGTGTTTAGCTAGTTTATAAAAAGCCGCTGTAGCGGCTTTTTATATGTGTTTTATGCATCGTCTTGGTTTATACCCCAGACACAAAAAAAGGCGCTCAATGAGCGCCTTTTTTACATATTAGCGATTAAACTAGTTTAGCTAGAATATCGTTAAATGTTGCGCTTGGGCGCATTGCATTGAATGCTGCTGTATCGTTAGGTTGGAAATAACCACCTACGTTTACTGCAACACCTTGAGCGTTGTTTAGTTCAGATACGATCTGCTCTTTTTGTGCTTCTAAGTCACTAGCAATCTGAGTGAACTGAGCTTTAAGCTCTGCATCATCGTCTTGCTTAGCAAGTTCTTGAGCCCAGAATAGAGATAAGAAGAAATGAGAACCACGGTTATCAATTTCTTTTACTTTACGAGAAGGTGACTTGTTTTCAGCAAGGAAAGTACCCGTTGCTTTATCAAGTGTATCTGCAAGTACCTGTGCTTTTTTGTTATCTGTATTCACTGCTAAATGTTCTAGTGAAGCAGCTAAAGCTAAGAACTCACCTAAAGAATCCCAACGTAAGTGGTTTTCTTTTTCGAATTGCTGTACATGCTTAGGCGCTGAACCACCTGCACCTGTTTCAAATAAACCACCGCCATTCATAAGTGGTACGATTGAAAGCATTTTTGCACTTGTACCAAGCTCAAGGATTGGGAATAAATCAGTTAAGTAATCACGTAATACGTTACCAGTTACTGAGATAGTGTCTTTACCCTCTTTAATACGCGCTAGTGAGAACAGAGTTGCTTCAAGCGGTGCTAAAATTTGGATATCAAGACCATCAGTATCGTGGTTTGGTAAATATGCATTTACTTTTTTGATGATTTGCGCATCGTGTGCACGGTTTTCATCAAGCCAGAAAATAGCCGGGTTACCTGTAGCGCGAGCACGGTTTACTGCAAGTTTAACCCAATCTTGGATTGGTGCATCTTTAACCTGACACATGCGCCAAATATCACCTTGCTCAACATTGTGCTCGAGTAAAGTAGTGCCGTTAGCATCAACAACACGAATTACACCGTCAGCTTTTGCTTCAAAAGTTTTGTCGTGTGAACCGTATTCTTCTGCTTTTTGAGCCATAAGGCCAACATTTGGCACGCTACCCATAGTGGTAGGATCAAATGCACCGTGCTCTTTACAGAAGTCGATAGTTGCTTGGTAAATACTTGAGTAACAACGATCTGGAATTACAAAGCTTGTATCTTGTAATTTACCATCGTTATTCCACATTTGGCCGCTAGAGCGGATAGCAGCTGGCATAGACGCATCAATGATCACATCACTTGGAACATGAAGGTTAGTGATCCCACGATCTGAATCAACCATTGCGATAGCAGGGCGCTGTGCATAAACAGCTTGAATATCGGCTTCGATTTCAGTGCGCTTTGCTTCGTCTAAAGATTGGATTTTTAGAATATACATCGCCAAGGCCGTTATTTACATCAACACCTATCTCTTCGAATAATTCGCCGTGTTTGGCAAATACGTCTTTATAAAATACTTTAACAGCGTGACCAAAGATGATTGGGTCAGATACTTTCATCATGGTCGCTTTCATATGTAATGAAAACAATACGCCTTTTTCTTTTGCTGCATCAATTTCAGCTGCTAAAAAAGCTTGTAATTTAGCTGCGCTAATTGATGATGCATCAATGACTTCACCAGCAAGTAACGGAGTGCTTGCTTTTAGTACAGATACATCACCATTTTTAGCAACGTGCTCGATGCGTACATCTGTTGCTTGGTCAACCGTTACTGATTTCTCAGAACCAAAGAAATCGCCTTCGCTCATGCTAGCAACGTATGAAGCAGACTCTTTGCTCCATGCACCCATTGAATGTGGGTTGTTTCGTGCATACTCTTTAACAGAACCTGGCGCACGACGGTCAGAGTTACCTTCACGTAATACAGGGTTTACTGCACTACCTTTGATTTTGTCGTAGGTCGCTTGAATTGCTTTTTCTTCGTCTGTTTTTGGTTCGGCTGGGTAGTTTGGAAGTGCATACCCTTTTTCTTGTAGTTCTTTTATAACAGCGCGTAATTGTGGAACAGACGCACTGATATTTGGTAATTTGATGATGTTAGCTTCAGGAGTCTTAGCAAGCTCACCTAGTTCAGCTAGTGCATCGCCAATGCGTTGCTCTTCGGTTAAATACTCAGGGAAGTTAGCAATAACACGGCCAGCTAAGGAGATGTCACGAGTTTCAACTTCAACACCAGCGGCATTTGTGTATGCTTGAATGATCGGTAGCAAAGAGTAAGTTGCGAGTGCCGGAGCTTCGTCTGTTTTAGTGTAGATAATTTTTGATGTCATCATCATTCCTAGATAGTAGGCATAAAGCCATATTCAACAATGCAAGAATATCATCACCACTGCTGGCAATGATCAGTCTGTTAGGTGTTAATACTGTAATTCAATAACCACACCTGACGAACTGCTATAAATTTAATGTTAAAAACCCGCCAATGGAATTAGCCATTAGCATAGTTTTACCACTTAAAGGGCCATTTCTGGGCTTTTTAAGCACAAAGAGTGTAACAAGCTTGGCACAAAAGGGCTAATACAAAATATAACCAAACGACCTCAAGATACGAGTTCTGAATCTTGAAGTCGTTTGGCTATTACATGGGGGCATTAAAAAGGAATTTCAAGACAAAGGACAGATTTTGTACTTTTTAAGTATTTAATTAGCAAAGCGCAGGGCTGTAAATAGAGAATAGAAAATATCAGAATAAGAAGTTAAGCGAGGATCTTTACAGGTCGCTCGCTTGTAGTGTCGAACTTCTATAACAACTACACTAACTCTTCGTTAGGAGCAATATTAGTCGCATGTAGGCCTTTTGGGCCTTGTTGCAATTCGAATGTTACATCTTGACCAGCTTTAAGTGTTTTATAACCGTCCATTACAATCGTTGAGTAATGGGCGAATATATCATTCTCGCAGCCGTCTTCTACGATGAAACCAAAACCTTTGGCGTTATTGAACCATTTGACTTTACCACAAGCCATACTTCTACATCCTTCTATAAGTTGACTAATTTAGTTATTCTAAACCGTATAATTTGATAGACTGACTAAGGTTTAATCAATCTATAATTGACTGTAGTTTATTTATACGATCAGTCAAGTGTTTTAAACTATTTTTTAACAATTAATTTATTTTTTTATTCAAGTTTGCTTGAGTTCCAAAGACAAGACTATATTTAATTATGAGTGGCATGAAAGATTCAGGTGTTTTAGACACAGTTCGCGACAGTGAAAAGCAAAAGCTACAACCACCGCGAAAATACAAAGTCATTTTAAATAATGATGATTACACGCCTATGGACTTTGTGATAGAAGTACTAGTGACGTTTTTTAATATGGATAGCGATAGAGCAACAGATGTGATGCTACAGGTTCATCAAAACGGTCGGGCAATATGTGGGGTGTATACCGCAGATGTTGCAAATACCAAAGTTGAGCAAGTAAACCGTTATGCGCGTGATAACGAGCATCCACTGCTTTGTAGTTGTGAGCAGGAATAATACCAAGGTAGGGTGATCAAAATACCCATCACAACGGTATATATATTTATCTCAGTAAGGGGTTGCCAATGCTAAACAAAGACTTAGAACTAACTTTAAACGCGGCGTTTCGTGAAGCGCGTACTCGCCGCCATGAATTTATGACAGTAGAGCACCTATTACTTGCACTACTTGATAACCCTTCGGCAAGCGAGGCGCTCAATGCTTGCGCAATTGATATGGCAGCGCTTAAAACAGAGCTATCAGAATTTATTGACGAAACCACGCCAGTTATTCCAGATCTAGAGGAAGAGCGTGAAACACAACCTACGCTGGGTTTCCAACGCGTATTACAGCGTGCAGTATTCCATGTGCAGTCGTCGGGTAAAAACGAAGTAACTGGTGTGAATGTGCTGGTTGCTATATTTTCTGAGCAAGAAAGCCAAGCGGTATACTTACTCAAAAAGAGTGATATTTCACGCCTTGATATTGTTAATTTCATCTCCCATGGGATTGCAAAATCTGATGATGAAATAGGCGGTGAAGACACTGATGATATCCATGAAGAAGTACAAGAAGTGCAAGGTGAAGAACCTTCAAAGCTTGATAATTTCACGACTAATTTAAACGCTCAAGCGATTGAAGGTAACATTGACCCTCTGGTAGGTCGTGATAATGAAGTCGAGCGTACCGTTCAAGTTTTATGTTGCCGTAAAAAGAATAATCCGTTATTGGTTGGTGAAGCTGGGGTTGGTAAAACGGCCATTGCTGAAGGCCTTGCGTATCGTATTGTAAATGAACAGGTGCCCGATGTAATTGCCGATGCAGTCGTTTACTCGTTAGATATGGGCGCGCTATTAGCTGGGACTAAATACCGCGGCGACTTTGAAAAACGTTTTAAAGCCCTGCTTAAAGAGCTTCAGGCGCAACCAGGCGCGATTTTATTTATTGATGAGATTCACACCATTATTGGTGCGGGAGCAGCGTCAGGCGGCGTTATGGACGCCTCAAACCTACTTAAGCCACTATTATCAAGTGGCAAACTTCGTTGTATGGGTTCTACCACTTACAACGAGTACAAAAAACATCTTTGAAAAAGACCGTGCTTTAGTGCGTCGTTTTCAAAAGATTGATGTGCTTGAGCCAAGTGTGGCTGATACCACCAAGATTCTTAATGGTCTAAAAGAGCGTTACGAAGAGCACCACGGTATTCGTTATACGCAAAAAGCACTTAAAGCAGCTGCGGAGCTCAGTGCCAAATACATTAATGAGCGTCATTTACCGGATAAAGCTATTGACGTGATTGACGAAGCAGGCGCAAGCCAACGCTTACAACCAAGTTCAAAACGTAAAAAAACAATTGGTGTGGCAGATATAGAGTCAATCGTTGCTAAAATGGCTCGTATTCCACAGCAAAGTGTTTCATCAAGTGATAAAGAAACACTTAAAAATCTTGATCGTAATCTTAAAATGTTAGTGTTTGGTCAAGATCAATCAATTGACGCGCTTACTTCTGCTATTCGCTTATCTCGCTCAGGTTTATCAAATGAAGACAAGCCTGTGGGTTCGTTCTTGTTTGCAGGGCCTACCGGTGTAGGTAAAACAGAGGTAACTAAACAGCTTGCTAAATGCATGGGTGTTGAGTTTATTCGTTTTGATATGTCTGAGTATGTTGAGCGCCACGCGGTAAGTCGGTTAATTGGTGCGCCTCCAGGCTATGTTGGCTTTGAACAGGGTGGCTTATTAACCGAAGCGGTTATTAAAAATCCACATTCGGTTGTATTACTGGATGAGATAGAGAAAGCCCACTCAGATATTTACAATATCTTATTGCAAGTAATGGATCACGGTACTTTAACTGATAATAACGGCCGTAAAGCTGATTTTAGAAACGTAGTAGTGGTAATGACAACTAATGCCGGTGTACAAGAGACTGTTCGTAAGTCGATTGGTTTTACTGAGCAAGATCATTCCCATGATGCGATGAGCGAGATAAACAAGGTGTTCTCGCCTGAGTTTAGAAACCGTTTAGATAACATTATTTGGTTTAACCATCTAGAGCGCGATGTGATCTTATTAGTGGTCGATAAGTTTATTGTTGAGCTGCAAGCTCAGCTTGATAAAAAATCGGTTAATCTTGAGCTCACCTCAAAAGCACGTGAATGGTTAGCGGACCAAGGCTATGACAAAGCAATGGGTGCACGACCCATGGGACGTGTTATTCAAGAGGAACTTAAAAAGCCATTGGCGAATGAGATTTTGTTTGGTGAATTAATCGAAGGAGGCACAGTTAAAGTGTCACTTAAAGATAAAAAATTGCGTTTTGATTTTGAAACCGATTTAACGCCTGCATAATCATTGCAATATGTAGATAACAAAAAGCCCAGCAAATGCTGGGCTTTTTGTTTATTAAATGTAATGGTCTGCAGATGCTTTCAATTACATTTAATAAACGCTTCAAGCTGTTGTAGAAAGTAACTAAGTTACTTAATCAACTTAGCTAAAAACTTGATATTTCGTTAACGCACTAACTTAGCGAGCACGGAATACGATGCGACCTTTTGATAAATCGTATGGGGTCATTTCTACGGTAACTTTATCGCCGGTTAAAATACGGATATAGTTTTTACGCATTTTACCTGAAATGTGAGCCACAACAACGTGACCATTTTCAAGCTCAACTCGGAACATTGTATTTGGTAAAGTATCAAGGACCGTCCCTTGCATTTCGATTACGTCTTCTTTCGCCATGTTTAGCGTAACACCTCTTTAATAGTTAAACGATGCAGATTTTGCCCAAAATACACCAATAAGTAAAGGCACAGCAGCTATTTTTGTAAATTAAATAGCCAGCCAAGCATCATCAACCCTATTTTCGGCAGGCAAAAACTGAGTTTTATAACGCATTTTAGCGCATTCGTCTATTTGATAGCCTAAGTAGAGATGTTCTTTATTATACGCTTGAGCGAACTTTATTTGCTCTAAAATCATTAAAGTACCCACACTGTAATGCTCAAAATCAGGATCAAAAAATGTGTAAATAGCTGAAATTGCATTGTCCATACAATCAGTTACAGCAACGCCGACCAAGGTATCAGCATGCCATAGCTCAATAAATGTAATAGGCAACCAATGACAAAACAGAAAGCTATTATATTGTGATTGCTCTGGAGGATACATAGAGCCATCCTGATGGCGCTCGGTTATGTACTTACTATAGAGTGGGTAATATTCAGCGCGCTCTTGCTCTGAATATTTTACTTCAAAGACCGTTTTTGCTTTATTAAGTTTACGTTTTTGAGATTTAGACGGTAAAAATTTGTTGGCCAAGACACGCACCGACTTACACGCACTGCATACAGGGCAGTGTGGTCGGTAAATTTGGTCACCACTACGGCGAAAGCCTAAACCAAGTAAAGTTTCAAATTTACTGCTGTTGTAGCAGCTGGGATCTAATATAACCAGTAATTGCTCTTGGCGGTCGCCCAAATAGCTGCAATCAAATTGTTGGCTTAAACCTAAGCGAGCTGGTAGATGATCAGTCATAAATTGCTGTAAGCTCCTGAGCTTGCCACATAGTAGCTGGGATTTTGTAACTTGCTGCTTGTTCAAGTTTAGTTAAAAAATCAGCTCTAGGTACAATTTTTTCACCTAAAGACAGTAAATAAGGGTTTTCTAATTGGCAATCAATAAAATGAGCATTGTGGCGTTTAAGCCAATTAACTAACGCCCACATCGCAAGCTTTGAGCCGTTGGTTTGGTAATGGAACATAGACTCGCCACAGAACACCCCAGCTTGCATTATGCCGTACAAACCACCTACTAGCACACCGTTATCCCATACTTCGACACTGTGTGCCAGAGAGTCTAAATGAGCTTGTTTATAGGCATTGAGCATTTCGTCTGTGATCCAAGTACCTTCTGCGTCAATACGTTGTTGTTGACATGCTTCAATCACTTCATCAAAAGCGGTATTAATCGTAATTGTCACGGGATTTTTGCGTAAATGTTTACGCAAACTTTTACTGACATGAAAATCAGCAAGCTCGATAATGCCACGCTCACTTGGCGACCACCACATAATAGGCTCGTATTTACTAAACCAAGGAAAAATCCCCTGACTATAAGCGTTTTTTAATCGCGTAACAGATAAGCAGCCGCCTACAGCTAGCAGCCCATCAGGATCATCTAGCGCATACTGTGGATCTGGGAAAATAAAATGGTCTTGGGATAATTGATAGAGTTGTTTTGTCATCACACCGTTTCTTATTACTACGCGAGCAGATAAATTGTAACTTGTTGCTTTAAAATCATAAACAACAAATGCAAAACAATTAGGTTAGGGTAGTTGCCTAAGTAAATGTTAGGCAAAAAAAAGCGCGTTATAAAAACGCGCTTATTTGAACCATTAACTCATTTGAATTAGCTAACAACTTTCACTGGCACTGCTTGCGCAGCTTCATATTTAGTTGTCATTGCTTCTTCAACAGGTGTAAATGATGTCAGATCAATGCCTTCAACTGCAGACTTATACTCTTCCATAGTCGGGAAGCGACCAAGTACTGTAGAAAGTACTACAAGTGGCGTTGAACCTAATAGTGATTCACCTTTTTTCTCAGATGTATCAGCTACTACACGGCCTTGGAACAGACGGGTTGAAGTGGCGATAACAGTATCACCAGGTTCAGCTTTTTCTTGGTTACCCATACACAGGTTACAACCAGGGCGTTCTAGATATAAGATGTTTTCATACTTAGTGCGTGCCGCAGTTTTTGGTTTAGAATCGTCAAACTCAAAACCGGCGTACTTAGCTAGAATATCCCAATCGCCTTCAGCTTTAAGCTCATCAACAATGTTATAGGTTGGTGGCGCAACAACTAATGGCGCTTTAAATTCAATTGAACCGTTTTTCTTTTCTAGGTTACGTAGCATGTGAGCAATAATTTTCATATCGCCTTTGTGAACCATACACGAACCAACAAAGCCTAAATCAACAGGTTTGTCATTGTAGAATGAAACAGGGCGGATCACATCATGAGTATAACGCTTAGATACATCATCGTTATTTACGTCAGGATCGGCAATCATTGGCTCAACGATTTGGTCTAAATCAACCACAACTTCTGCGTAGTATTTAGCATTATCATCTGGAGATAGAGCTGGCTCTTCACCAGATTGGATACCCGCAATACGCTTGTCAGCTAAGTCGATTAGCCCTTGAAGTGTTTTCGCTTCGTTTTCCATGCCTTTGTTGATCATGATTTGAATGCGTGATTTAGCAAGTTCAATTGACTTGATCAGTGTTTCATCGTTTGAAATACAGATTGATGCTTTCGCTTTCATTTCTGCAGTCCAGTCAGTGAAGGTAAACGCTTGGTCAGCCATCAGCGTACCAATATGTACTTCAATGATACGGCCTTGGAACACGTTTTCGCCACCAAATTGCTTCAGCATTTGCGCTTGAGTTGCATGTACCACATCACGGAAATCCATGTGTTTAGCCATTGCGCCTTTAAACGTCACTTTAACTGAATCAGGGATTGGCATTGCTGATTCACCCGTAGCTAGTGCTACGGCAACAGTTCCTGAATCGGCACCGAACGCAACGCCTTTTGACATACGTGTATGCGAATCACCACCGATGATGATTGCACGGTCGTCAATGGTAATGTCGTTCAGTACTTTATGGATAACGTCAGTCATTGCATGGTAAACGCCTTTCGGGTCACGTGCAGTGATAAGACCAAACTTATTCATAAACGCCATTAGCTTTGGAATATTTGCTTGTGCTTTGCTATCCCATACTGACGCTGTATGACAGCCAGATTGGTATGCGCCATCAACTAGAGGTGAAATTGTTGACGCAGCCATTGCTTCTAATTCTTGTGCCGTCATTGGGCCCGTTGTATCTTGCGAACCAACGATGTTCACTTTAACACGAACATTTGAACCTGCGTGAAGTGGTGTATCAGATAGAACACCTACTGCATTACGGTTAAAGATTTTTTCAACTGCAGTTAAACCTTGACCTTCATGTGAAATTTCTTTTGAAGGTGCATAAACAAGCGGTGTTTCAATGCCTAATGTTTCAGCAGCAAATGTTTGTAGTTTTTTACCGAATACAACTGCATAAGAGCCACCTGCTCTCATGAATTCAACTTTTGCGGTGTGAATGCGGATGAAACATCAACAAGTTCTTTATCACCGTTATAAAGTTTTTTCTCTTTAGTATCGATTGTTAAAACAGTCCCTGTGGCAACAGAGTACGCTTCTTCAAGAACAGCATCACCATTTGCATCAGTCACTGTATTACCATCAGCGTCGACTTTTTTAACCCAGTTTTTAAGATCAAGACCAATACCACCGGTTACATCAACGGTAGTTAAAAAGATGGGCGCAATACCATTAGTACCTGCAACAACAGGTGCAATGTTAATGAAAGGAACGTAAGGACTTGCTTGTTTACCTGCCCAAAGTGCGACGTTATTTACGCCAGACATACGTGATGAACCAACACCCATTGTGCCTTTTTCAGCAATCAACATTACTTTAGCATTCGGGTGTTTCTTTTGAAGTTCAACAATTTCTTGCTGCGCTTCAGGTGTTATCATGCACTGGCCATGTAATTCACGGTCGGCACGTGAGTGGGCTTGGTTGCCTGGAGACAGTAAATCGGTTGATATGTCGCCTTCACCAGCAATGTAGGTTACTACATCGATTTTTTCTTCGATGTCAGGTAATTTTGTAAAGAACTCAGCTTTTGCAAAGCTCTCTAGTAAATCTTTAGCAATTGCGTTGCCTGCTTCGTATGCCGCTTTTATGCGTGCCATGTCAGCATCGTATAAGAATACTTGTGTTTTAAGAACTTCGGCAGCTTGTGCAGCAATTTTAGCATCTTCGGCCAATGCTAAATCAAGTAGCATTTCAATTGACGGGCCGCCTTTCATGTGTGAAAGAAGCTCAAATGCAAAGTCTGGAGTGATTTCTTCTACCGCTTCTTCGCCAAGAATGATTTCTTTTAAAAATTGTGCTTTAACGCCCGCAGCACTGGTTGTTCCTGGTAGGGTGTTGTAAATAAAGAAATGTAATGAATCTTTACGGTGCTCGTTATCAGTATCTTTAATTTGAGCAATTAATTCAGATACTAGCTCTGCGCTATCGATTGGTTTTGGGTTTAATCCAAGTTCCGCTTTACGGGTTTGGATTTCTTCCATATATTTTGTATACAAACTCATAGAAAACTCTCGGTATTTTACTTGATATGAAGCTGGACATTTTAACTTATTTTACAGTCTTTCGTCATGCCCAAATGAATAAAGCGTTTATGCCCAACTATAATTATAGCTCATTTTACTTGCGTTACTTTGACGGTAATCATTGCACAGCTTCAGATCCTACCGTACTTCCACCATTAATTGTATATATAAAATGAATCTTCACTATAAATTTTGTGAATGCCACTTGATATCGCAAAGCAATCTCAATGAATAAACTATATAAATAACTCGGTAATTAAACATTTTTAGTTAGGCACAAAAAAGGGCTGAAAAAATCAGCCCTTCATGCAATTGGTATAAGTGTATAAATTACAGGTTATCCAAAAAACGCTCAGCGTCTAATGCCGCCATACAGCCTGTACCGGCAGACGTGATTGCTTGACGATAAATGTGGTCAGATACATCACCAGCTGCAAATACACCCGGTACGCTAGTTTGAGTTGCGTTACCGTTTAAGCCTGATTCAACCACTAAATAGCCGTCTTTCATTTCTAACTGGCCTACAAACATGTCAGTATTTGGTTTATGACCGATAGCAATGAATACACCCGCTAAATCAAGTTCTTCAGTAGCATCTGAATTGGCGTCTTTAATACGAATACCTGTAACACCCATTTGGTCGCCAAGTACTTCGTCTAATGTGCGGTTATAATGTAGAACCACGTTACCGTTTGCTGCTTTTTCTGCTAAACGGTCAGCCAAGATTTTTTCACTACGGAAACTATCACGACGATGGATAACATGTACTTCATCCGCAATGTTTGATAAATAAAGCGCTTCTTCAACGGCTGTATTACCACCGCCAACTACCGCTACTTTTTGGCCTTTATAGAAAAAGCCATCGCAGGTTGCACATGCTGAAACACCACGACCTTGGAAGTTTGTCTCAGACTCTAAACCTAAGTATTTAGCAGACGCACCGGTTGCGATGATTAAAGCATCACATGTATATGTACCTTGATCGCCAGTAAGGGTAAATGGTCGCTGTGATACATCCACTTTATTTATGTGATCAAACACAATTTCAGTTTCAAAACGCTCTGCGTGTTCTTTCATACGATCCATTAATGCAGGACCTGTTAAACCATGAGCATCGCCAGGCCAGTTTTCAACTTCAGTTGTTGTTGTAAGTTGGCCACCTTGCTGCATACCTGTAATTAATACAGGGTTTAAATTTGCGCGTGCTGCGTATACTGCCGCAGTATAGCCTGCAGGGCCAGAACCTAAAATTAGTAACTTACAATGTTTTGCTTCACTCATGCTTTTTATCCTAAACGTTTTAATAGCGTATTAATGTGCTCGATTTTAAGAGAAACAAGGGGGAAGTAAATAAAACTATCGATTATTTTTTTTAGCAAATCGCAAAGCTGTCAAATATTGTGTACTAGAATGCACAAAACAACCGTTCTGTATGATATATGAACTATCAGACCATTATTAATCTAACTGACACCGTTAATTCATGACCAAGCTCAGTTTTTTTTGATATGTTTTAATTAATTTTGATTTGTCCCCCTGTAAAAGGGTGACCTAAGTGAATAGGCAACTATGTTATTTTGGCAGGAAAAACCCGCATTTGGGTTGACTTCAAAAGACGTTAACGTCTTAACCAATGCAAAACAGTACCACACACAATTACTTGCTTTGATCGCAAGCGCACAAACACGTATTTATATTACCGCGCTTTATTTACAAGACGACGAAGCAGGGCGAGAAATACTTGAGGCATTACATCAAGCGTCATTAGCCAAACCAGAACTAGAAGTAAAAGTACTGGTTGATTTTCACCGTGCCCAACGCGGGTTGATTGGTGCTGCAAAATCAGATGGTAACGCCAGCTTATATTGTGAGTATCAACAAAAGTATCAATCTAATGTTCATGTATATGGCGTTCCAGTAAAAGCAAAAGAACTATTTGGTGTATTACACTTAAAAGGCTTTGTAATAGACGATACCTTACTTTATAGCGGTGCAAGCTTAAATAATGTGTATTTACAGTACGATGAGCGTTATCGTCTTGACCGTTATTTTTTAGTTAAGCAGGCATCCTTGTGTAATGCAGTTGTTGATTTTATTGAAGGGCAATTACTTAGCTCTGAAGCAGTTCCTCGTATTGATACACGTCCACTCACTAAGTTTAATGACATTAAGCTCGCGCAAAAACAATTAATGCGCTCTTTAAAGCAAGCTAGTTACGCTCATGCAGTCGATGAAAATACGCAGCCGCTTGGGGTTAGGCTGTTTTTAGGTTTAGGGCGTCGCAGCAATGAGCTTAATCGACTGATAAAGTCACTGTTTGATAGCACGGAGCAGGAGCTGGTGTTGTACACACCTTATTTTAACTTTCCTGCACCGTTAATGCGCTCATTAAGGCGGTTGCTCAAACAAGGTAAAGAAGTCACCATTGTGGTCGGTGATAAAACTGCCAATGACTTTTATCTACCACCGAGTGAGCCGTTTAGTAAAATAGGTGCATTGCCTTATTTATATGAAACCATTTTGCTGAAGTTTTTGAAATCGCAAAAACGTCATATAACGAATGGTAACTTAAACGTGTATTTGTGGAAGCATGAAAGCAATTCGTTTCACTTAAAAGGTATCTGCTCTGATCGTAAGTATCATTTACTAAGTGGCCATAATTTAAACCCACGTGCATGGGGCTTAGATATTGAAAACGGTATCTTATTGGAAGATCCTGAGCAATCGCTCATGCCTGCAATTGATAATGAAAAAGCAGAGATCCTAAAACACTGTAGGCGCCTTGATGGGCCAGAAGATTTAGAAACCATGGATAACTATCCGCAAGCGGTGAAGAAGTTATTAGGACAGGCTAAGCGGGTTAAAGTTGACTTTATAATTAAACGCTTTATCTAACGTTAAATTACCAATAAAAAAGCAGCTAAATTTAGCTGCTTTTTTCATTTATGCGTGTTGCAAATTATGCATTTTCAACAGCAGTACGTGGGTCTACGTATTCCATGTTGAACGCTTCAGCAACTTCTTTATAAGTAACTTGGCCTTTGATTACGTTTAGACCTTTAAGGAAGTTAGCGTCATCTAGTAGTGCTTTCTTATAACCTTTGTTTGCAAGGTTAATGATGAAAGGCAGTGTTGCATTGTTAAGTGCAAACGTAGAAGTGCGCGGTACAGCACCAGGCATGTTAGCAACGCAGTAGTGAACAACTTCATCAACAATGTATGTAGGATCAGCGTGAGTGGTTGCTTTAGAAGTTGCGATACAACCACCTTGGTCGATTGCAACGTCAACAATTGCAGCGCCAGGCTTCATTGCTTTGATGTGCTCTGCTGTTACAAGCTTAGGCGCAGCAGCACCTGGAATAAGAACGCCACCGATCACTAAGTCAGCTTCTAGCACGTGCTTTTCAAGTGCATCAGCCGTTGAGTAAATCGCTTTAACTTTGTTACCAAACTGTGCATCTAAAGCACGAAGTACATCGATATTACGGTCAAGTACTACAACGTCAGCACCTAGGCCTACAGCCATTTGTGCAGCGCTACGACCAACCATGCCACCGCCAATTACAACTACTTTAGCTGCCTCAACACCTGGCACGCCACCTAATAACATGCCACGGCCGTGGTTTGATTTTTCAAGTGCTTGTGCACCAGCTTGAATAGACATACGACCAGCTACTTCACTCATCGGAGCAAGAAGTGGTAAACCACCGCGCGAGTCAGTGACTGTTTCATAAGCGATACAGATTGACTTGCTCTTAACAAGGTCTTCAGTTTGCGGAAGATCAGGTGCAAGGTGAAGGTAAGTGAAAAGAATTTGGTCTTCACGTAACATTGCACGCTCAACAGCTTGTGGTTCTTTTACTTTTACAATCATTTCTGCTTTTGCGAATACATCAGCAGCTGTAGGTAAAATTTCAGCACCTGCAAGGGTGTAATCTTCATTAGTAAAACCAATGCCCATACCTGCATCAGTTTCAACAATCACTTGGTGGCCGTGATTTACTAATTCACGAACACTCGCAGGAACCATACCTACACGGTATTCATGGTTTTTAATTTCTTTAGGTACACCAATAATCATAATCTTTGCCTTGTTGGAACGGGATAAAATTTTTCACTATTATATTCATCATTAGCCAGTGTGTCTCACCTTTTTTTAGCTCAAAACTAGTGGTATAGTCTAAAAATAAAAAATAAACAGTGTAAAAAACTAGTTGGTAATATGCATGAGTTATTAGACCGAATTGATCGTAAAATATTAATGGAATTACAGCATGATGGCCGTATTTCTAATGTTGAACTGGCCCGACGAGTAGGCCTCAGTGCAACCCCCTGTTTAGAGCGAGTAAAAAAGCTGGAACGCGAAGGTTACATTGTAGGTTATAAAGCAGTAGTTGACCCAGCCAAGTTAGGACAGGGTCTATCTGTCTACGTTGAAGTGACCATTACTAAAACATCTCCCGATGTTTTTGATGAGTTTAGCGCAGCGGTGAAAAAGCACGATGAAATCATTGAGTGTCATTTGGTATCGGGTAATTTCGACTTTTTACTAAAAACCCGAGTTAATGATATGTCCGAGTATCGAGGGGTATTAGGCGATATTTTATTAAAGCTGCCTAATGTCAGTGAAAGCCGCACTTATGTGGTGATGGAAGAAGTAAAAGGCGAACAGGGTGTGATCATTCGTCCTTATATCGCGTAAATCATAAAAAGCCGTTCATAATCAGGCCATCAAGGTTAAGATAAAGTGCAACAAAAAGTATTTCCTGCTAAGGTATTCCACTGCTAAGTGTGAGAATAAAGAAAAATGAGGAATAGGGAATTATGCGCCTAAACGGTGTACAAAGACTATTAGAAACCGGACTAATCATTAGTAGCTTCGCGGCAATATTTATTTTGTGTGCGTTAATTAGTTTCGATCCAGCCGATCCTGCATGGTCGCAAACAGGTGAATTTAGAAACGTCAATAATATTACCGGCGCCGCAGGGGCGTGGATAGCTGATATTTTACTGCTAACTTTTGGTTGGTTAGCTTATTTAGTGCCTGCCGCGATTCAAGTATTCGGTTATTTATTATTTAAACAACCCCACAAAATTTTTCAGCTTGATTACACCACACTTGCCTTAAGAGTGATTGGGTTTGCGCTATTTATTACCTCGGCCACAGCAATTAGCAGCATAAATTTTGATGATATTTATAACTTTTCATCGGGCGGGGTAGTAGGGGATGTGATTGCTGGGGCCATGATGCCAGCGTTTAACTTTACCGGTACATCAATCTTATTACTATGCTTTTTCTTCGCTGGTCTTACATTACTTACGGGTGTATCTTGGGTACAGTTTGTTGACTTCTTGGGTGATTGGGTCGTACGTATTTACAAATACATTGCGGCGCAATTTAACAGTTGGTTACACCGTGAACGTGAAGCAACACGCCCAGAAAAACAGAGCAATTTAGACGAACCTTTAGTTGAAGTAGACGCAATTAGTTTTAATGATGAATCAACTAACGAACAACCACCAAAAAGATTTACTGCAGATCAAATGCAGTCGCAACCACAGCATAATGCCTTTGATGAGCTTGATGATATTCTTGATCAAGAAATTAACTTTAGTGCCATAGATGATGAGCCAATGGATACCGCTGCTGCATTAAATGCACTGGATCAAAGCCATGTGGCTGAGCCTGAAAAACCAGTAACAACGGTTGTTTCACCAGCGAGACCTATGCCTAAGCCAAAAAGCACCTATCAGCCGCCACCTACAGCGAAAGAAAAGTTTGAGCAGTTATTAGATGAAAAGCCGCCAAGTGCGCCGCTGCCAACCCTTGATTTACTCGACAGGCCAGACAAAGCGAAAAACCCAATTTCCCCTGAAGAGCTTGAAGCTGTATCGCGTTTAGTTGAAACCAAATTACTTGATTTTAATGTACAAGCAGCGGTAGTCGGGGTATACCCAGGTCCTGTAGTTACTCGTTTTGAACTTGATTTAGCACCGGGCATAAAGGTGTCTAAAATTACCGGCCTTGCAAAAGATTTAGCCCGTTCATTATCAGCTGTGAGCGTGCGTGTGGTTGAAGTCATCCCAGGTAAAACCTATGTAGGGATTGAGCTGCCAAATAAACACCGTGAAATAGTGCGTTTATCAGAAGTCATTGACGCACCAAAATTTGAGCAAAATCCATCACCACTTACTATGGTGCTAGGTAAAGACATAGCCGGTGAGCCAATTTGTGCCGACTTAGGCAAAATGCCGCATTTACTTGTAGCTGGTACAACGGGTTCCGGTAAGTCAGTGGGCGTTAATGTGATGATATTAAGCTTACTGTACAAGTCAGGCCCTGATGATGTGCGCATGATCATGATTGACCCGAAAATGTTGGAACTTTCGGTTTACGAAGGTATCCCACATTTATTGTGTGAAGTGGTTACCGACATGAAAGAAGCCGCCAATGCGCTACGTTGGTGTGTGGGCGAGATGGAACGTCGTTACAAGTTAATGTCAGCGTTAGGTGTTCGTAACTTAAAAGGTTACAACCAAAAGGTACTGGAAGCCAAAGAAGCGGGTTATCCAATTCTAGATCCATTATTTAAAGATACCGACGGCATGAAAGAAGGCCCAGATGAGCTTGATAAACTGCCTAGTATCGTTGTAGTGATTGATGAATTTGCCGACATGATGATGATTGTTGGTAAAAAAGTTGAAGAGCTGATTGCACGTATTGCCCAAAAAGCCCGTGCTGCGGGGATTCACTTAGTATTGGCAACACAACGCCCATCGGTTGATGTTATCACCGGTTTAATCAAAGCGAATATACCAACGCGTATGGCGTTTCAGGTATCAAGCAAAATTGACTCACGTACAATTTTAGATCAGCAAGGCGCTGAGAATCTACTGGGTATGGGTGACATGTTGTACTTACCACCAGGGACCAGCGTACCTGTACGTGTACACGGCGCATTTGTAGATGACCACGAAGTACATGCGGTCGTTGATGATTGGAAAAAACGTGGTAAACCAAACTACGTAGATGAAATACTTAACGGCGATGCCACAGAAGAGATATTACTGCCAGGCGAAGCCAGTGAAAACGCGGATGAAGAATCAGACCCGCTTTATGATGAAGCCGTATCATTTGTGATTGAAACCGGCAAAGTATCGGTTTCAAGTGTACAACGTAAGTTGCGTGTAGGGTATAACCGCGCAGCGCGTTTAGTAGAACAAATGGAAACGTCGGGTATTGTGAGCGCACCAGGACATAATGGCGCTCGCGATGTTTTAGTGCCCAACAGTGGAGCAAATTAAATGAAAAAATTTAACTATTTAGTATTAGCAGTAAGTTGTGTTTTATCTACTACAGCAATTGCCAATGACAGCCAAGCGCTACAAGACAAACTTGCCGAATTGAAAAGCTTTCAAGCGCAGTTTGTCCAGCAAGTAAACGATGAGCAAGGTCAATCAATCATGCAAGGTAAAGGTAATATTGCCTTACAACAACCTATGATGATCCGTTGGCAACAAGCCAGTCCAGACGATACTTTGTTTATATCAAATGGTGATAAAACCTATTACTTCGACAGCTTTGCTGAGCAAGTAACCATCATGAATACCCATAGCTTGATTGATTCAACTCCGTTTGTGTTATTAACTTCAAAAGACCCTGCGCAATGGCAAAAGTATCAAGTGAAGGCGACTTCGAGTGGTTTTAGCGTTACGCCAAATAAAGGCGTTGAAAGCCAAGTTGAGCAACTTGATATTGTATTTGCAAAAGATCACACTGGTTTGGAAAAATTATTAGTAAAAGACAGCTCAGGGCAATCATCTACTTTTAGCTTTAGTGACACTAAAGTAAATGAACAATTAGCCAACGCAACCTTTGAATTTACCATTCCTGAAAACGTTGAAATAGACGACCAAAGCCAAGGCGAATAATAGCAGTGAGTAACTTAGGCTTTAATTTTGGCCCAGATGTGCGCCCGCTTGCGGCGCGTATGAGACCAACGAACCTTGAGCAATACATAGGGCAGCAACATTTATTAAGCCAAGACAAACCACTGTATCAAGCGATTTTAGCAGGGCGCTGTCATAGTCTTATTTTATGGGGCCCACCGGGGGTGGGTAAAACCACCCTCGCGCAAATTATAGCGAATCACGCTGACGCGTCTTTGATACAAATGTCGGCGGTAACCGCAGGTATTAAAGATATTCGCGATGCTGTGAGTGAAGCGCGCAATAACCTTGAAGGTCGTGGGCAACGTACCTTGTTATTTGTTGATGAAGTACATCGCTTTAATAAATCTCAGCAAGATGCTTTTTTACCGCATATTGAAGATGGCACTTTTATATTTGTAGGTGCCACCACTGAAAACCCGTCATTTGCGTTAAATAACGCTATTTTATCTCGCGCCCGTGTTTACGTACTTAAATCATTACAAGAAGCCGATCTACATTTAGTTATTGAGCGCGCCCTTGCCAACGATGATGAACTCAGCAGCAAAACGATTACAATTGCGGATAATGCAAAAAAAAGCATTGTGCCAAGCAAGCGATGGTGACGCCCGTAAAGTGCTTAATTTACTCGAACAAGCGATTGATTTAACTACACAGAGCAACGGCCAATATTTAGTGGATGAACATGTCCTGAGCCAAGTACTGCCAACACATTTAGCCAAATATGATAAAGGCGGCGATGAGTTTTACGATTTGATCTCTGCGTTTCATAAGTCAGTGCGCGGTAGCTCCCCTGATGGTGCCTTATATTGGTATTGTAGAATCCTGGCTGGTGGCGGCGATCCGCTTTATGTGGCAAGGCGTTTATTAGCCATTGCCACAGAAGACATAGGTAATGCAGATCCACGCGCAATGGAAGTGGCCCTAAATGCATGGGATATTTTTCAGCGTGTAGGGCCAAGTGAAGGCGAACGGGCTATTGCCCAAGCGACTTTATATTTAGCCAGTGCGCCAAAAAGTAATGCGGTTTATATGGCGTTTAATCAAGCCAAGGCGGATGCGCAAAATGAACCAAGTTACCCTGTGCCTGAGCATTTACGCAATGCGCCTACCAATCTAATGAAAGACTTAGGCTATGGTGCCGAGTATCGTTATGCACATAATGAAGAAGGTGCATTTGCAGCAGGCGAAAATTATTTCCCTGAGCCAATTGCCGACACTCAGTATTATTTTCCTACCGAGCGTGGCCTTGAGCAAAAAATTAAACAAAAGCTCGATTACTTAAAACAACGTGATCAACAAAGTGAGCTAAAGCGCTATGACAACACTTAAGATTTACCTCATGATTGCAGCGGGTGGGGCATCTGGTGCTTGTTTACGCTTTTTTATTAGCGAAACCATGCTAAAACTGCTGGGTAGGGGATTCCCTTTTGGCACGTTGACGGTTAATATTCTGGGTTCATTGTTGATGGGCGTATTATACGGTTTGATAGAGCGCGAAATTATCACCGTCAGCCCCGCTAAATCCCTTATCGGAATTGGCTTTTTAGGTGCATTAACCACCTTTTCTACATTTTCAATGGATTCGTTGTTGCTATTGCAACAAGGCCACTTTTTAAAAATGGCCCTCAATATCGTCTTGAATGTGACGGTGTGTATTTTTATGGCTTGGCTGGGCCTTCAGCTGGTAATGCAAAAAGGTTAAAAAACTAACATGTTAGATTCTAAATTATTACGTCAAGATATCGAACAAACAGCGGCGCGCCTAGCAGCACGTGGCTACGAGCTTGATACAGCGACTGTCAGCGCACTTGAAGAAAAACGTAAAACACTGCAAGTAAAAACACAAGAATTACAAAGTGAGCGTAACAGCCGCTCCAAAGCGATTGGCCAAGCAAAAGCAAAAGGCGAAGACGCACAACCATTACTTGATGCAGTTAGTAGCTTAGGCGCTCAACTAGATAGCGTTAAAGCTGAGCAAGATGCAATTTTAGAACAATTAAAGCAGATCTCGCTTGCTATTCCTAACTTGCCTGATGAATCAGTACCCGCAGGTGCAGATGAATCTGAAAATGTTGAAATATCAACATGGGGCGAGCCTAAAAAGTACGATTTTGCAGTAAAAGACCACGTTGATTTAGGCCAAGACTTAAACGGCTTAGACTTTGAAATGGGTGTTAAAATCACCGGTTCTCGCTTTACGGTTATGCGCGGCGCAACTGCACGTATGCACCGTGCGTTAGTGCAATTTATGCTAGACACGCACACTGATAAAAACGGCTACACAGAAATGTACGTGCCGTATTTAGTTAACCGCGACAGCCTATACGGCACAGGTCAGTTACCTAAATTCGCTGAAGACTTATTCCACACCAAAGGACTAGTTAACGATGATGGCGAAGAGCAAGAAGGTTTTAGCTTAATTCCAACAGCGGAAGTACCGCTAACTAACAGCGCTCGTGATGAAATTTACGACGAAAAAGACTTACCTATTCGTTTAACTGCGCACACGCCGTGTTTTAGAAGTGAAGCGGGCAGTTACGGCCGTGATACCCGTGGTCTTATTCGTCAGCACCAGTTTGATAAAGTAGAGCTTGTACAACTAGTAAAACCAGAAGATTCAATGCAAGCATTGGAAGAGCTAACAGGTCACGCTGAGCAAATCCTACAAGCACTTGAGTTACCGTACCGTAAAGTAATTTTATGTATGGGCGATATGGGCTTTGGCTCTGCAAAAACTTACGATTTAGAAGTCTGGTTACCAGCACAAGACACGTACCGTGAGATCTCATCATGTTCTAACATGGTTGATTTCCAAGCGCGCCGTATGCAAGCACGTTTTCGCCGTACTGGTGAGAAAAAGCCAGAATTATTGCATACACTAAACGGCTCAGGTTTAGCCGTTGGTCGTACACTAGTAGCAATACTTGAAAACTACCAACAAGCCGACGGTTCAGTGATTGTGCCAGAAGTACTACGCCCGTACATGGGTGGGCTTGAAGTGATTAAATAAGCTGAAGAGCTTTAATATGAGAAGCCGCTGTTTGTAACGAACAGCGGCTTTTTTGTTAATTAAGGTTTAGTTAGCAAGAGTAAAGTTAGCAAGAGTTAGTTAGTTGTGAGATTAACTCGGTGTTAAATTTATTACGTAGAAAGAGGCCTTAGCCATGATTTTATCAAGTTCACATGAAGGTTAAGCTTTTGGCATTAAAATTACTGCTCATCGTAGGGCATGCTTTAAATAGCTGTTTTATAACCCGCGTAATTACTTGTTTACATTGGAGTTGTAGAATGGAATTATTAGCGCATGCAATATACCCCGTTTTGGGTGTTTTAACATCCAAAATTTTATTCAGTAAGGCTTGTTAGTTTTTACTCAAGGAGAGAGTGTTATCGAATATGCAGAAGAGTTCTCTAAAGGAGATAAATTAAGAAGAATACTTTTAGCAATGTTGCTAGGTTTGTTTATTATGATCACTCATAACAAATGGGTTTTCCCTTTTATCTCTTGGTATGCTGACACAGCACATTGCCATACTCCACTGGGTTATTCTGGAATTTCAGTTTTGTGGTATTCGTTGTTTGTAGGTATGCCGCTTTTATGTGCTTTCATAATTGGTGTGGTTACTGTTCCAATTGGCTATAAAGGTATTACTCAAAAACAGTTTCCTCCTAAGGGAATGAAAGTTTACAAACCCACAAAAATTCTCAGAGGCTGGAAAGGTGATTTAAAGTCGGTATTTCATTTATTAATACCAACCTTGTTAATATTATTGTCTATTTGGGGGTATTTTCAGGTAGATAAAATACCACATGAAGTAGGCAAAGATGTCGACTATAGCGTATGTAAAAGTATTGGAAGATAAATGAAAAAAGGCCTTACAGACATATTTGAAGTTGATTCTGTGCTAAAGGTTTTAGTTTTATGCGTACTGACTATAGGTTCATACTTAATATATAAACTTTACTGGTTTTCAAGCCAAATCAACCAGCATACCGAACTTAAAATCTCTAACTTGTTTATTATAACGGCCATTGCTTTATTTACTATTTCATTCGGCAGTTTAATTTATGGTTTAGTTAATTATCATGATCTTTCAATTTTAAAAAGCTCGATGGCTATTCATTTAGCTTCAAGTGTTTTTGATGTAACGTGGATAATTATGGTACGTAATCGTATTAATGTAATTACAGGCTCTCATAGAGGAGACAGACTTTGGTTGAACCCATTTATCACATCAATTTTACATGTGGTGTACATGCAGCATAAAATAAATAAAGGTTTAGGTAAAAGCGCAATATAGCAAAAAATTAAAATGACACTGCTCCCAACTAGCTCGCTTTTTAACCTATTCACAACGATTTACTTTGATTCATAAGATATTATCCTGCTACAGTAAATATGATAAAGAAACTGACCCAGTTAAATCGGTATCGTCTTAATTTAAGTTAATCACTGTGGAGTAATGAATAATAATTTTGCGTCTTTTCCATCGGTTAATACCGCGATATTTCCTTTTGCTGTTACATACACATCCCGCAAACGCCCAGTGATCTCTGAGAATACATGAGATTGGCTAAACTTACCGTTAGCTAAATTGACTGCATAGAGTTTTTTGTCGACTAAAGTGGTGAGTAGTACATGTTTTTGCAGTGCAGGAAAGGCAGATTGCTTCGAGCCGTAATAAGCCATACCTGATGGTGCTATCGAAGGCGTCCAATCTACTGTCGGCTTTTTCATCCCAGCATATTCAGTGAAGGGGGAAATACGTGCTTGAGAATAATCCTTACCATAGGTTATCACTGGCCAGCCATAATTGGTGCCAGCGGTTAAGTAGTTAAGTTCATCGCCGCCAGCAGGGCCATGTTCGTGACTGACTATTTGCTGCGTGTCATAATCGTACACTAAACCTTGGGTGTTACGATGACCGAGTGAATAAATTGCGCGCGCAGCAAGGTTTTCGTGTTCAATATATGGATTATCGCTTGGCAAGCTACCATCTAAATTAATGCGTAATACTTTACCTAGCTGGCTGGTGATAACTTGCGCTTGTTCTCGATGATCAAAACCATCACCACTTGAAAATAATAAAGTGTTATCGGGTAGTACTAGTGCGCGACCAGCATAATGCTGAGGGGTGTCTTTATCTGTTGCTACTTGATAAATTACCTCTGGCTTTGAAAAGTCTGTACCATCAAAGATGGCTTTAGCAATTACGACTCGGTTGGCATCAGCTTCACCTTGAGCATACGTAAAAACTATTTCGTTGGACTGGCTATAGTCAGGAGATAACACGATATCGAGTAATCCGCCTTGGCCGGCAACGTATAAACCATCAAGGGCCAGCTTAACTCTTGACTGCTTATTATTTTTTATAATAACTACATGGCCGTCACGCTCAGTAATTAACCATGTGCCATTAGGGAGTTTAACCATACTCCAAGGAGAATTAAGCTCAGTAGCAAGGGGAGCTATGGTGTGTTGTTTTGTGGGTAATGTTGAACCAGCGTGTACTGTAAACGATAAAAGCCAACATAGCGTAATATAACAGATTGATTGTTTACCAGTGACGCCTTTGCTAGTGTAAGTAAAAGGTTTTATTTTAATTTGAGATAACCATGCGCTTTTTAACACGTTTATTGCCTTCATTTTTAGCCTCCTGGTTACTAACATTCACCCTTGCTAGCTTGTTTCATAGTCAATACGTTGTCAATCAATTAGTTAATGTAGGTGTTGTGGTCGGCTTTAGTGATCGCGTTAATTTAACTCTAGAGGATTGGTTAGGCTTACTACCCACTTACGGCGCAATAATAGCCGTTGCACTAGCTATCGCATTTTCAGTCGCGGGGCTAATTTATAGAAAATACAATAAATACGCCATTCAACTATTTGTTTTATCAGGAGTCGCCGCTTTTGCTGTGGTTTTAATAGCGATTGAATCAATTATGAATATTACCATTATTGCCGGCGCTAGAGGATGGGGTTTCTATTTACAATTGGTAGCAGGTGCAATCGGTGGCTTTATTTTTGAGTGTTTAACTAAAGCAAGCCGAAAAAGTTAGCTGTATTAATTATGTATGTCGTCTAAAAATTTACGAATAATAAGGCTTATTGTTTGAGGCGAACCTTCGTGAGGATATGACCTAGTTTTGGCAACTACTTTAAATTCATTCTTTTATCCCTAATAAGCATACATTGATGCAAGTTTGAGCCGAGTAAGTGGCGAGCAAAAAATACTAATTTCAACTCATCAGCAGCAATAAACTCCATAGATTAATTTATCAAATGATAGTGATTTAGAAATTAAATAGACTAATGACGTTGCCTATCAGATTGATAATAAACTAAAAAGAGGGACTGGAAGTTTTACACTTCTTTGAATGATTGATAATAATTAGTAAGAAAATCAACTAACGCCCTTACAGCTGGCAGTAGGCCGCGCCTAGAAGGGTATACAAGATGAATAATATCTGTTTTCGGTTGCCACCGAGGTAGTAAATGAACCAATGAGCCATCTTTTAATTGCTCCATAACCATAAGCACAGGTAATTCAACGACGCCAATTGCTTTTAAAGCTGCGTTACGTAATGCAATCATATCGGTTGTTACGTAACGTGGTATATGACTAACTTTAGCTTCTTGATCATCAGGACCATAAAGCAGCCAATGGTAATGATGCTGCGGTTGGCCTAAGCCTAAACTTGGCCATGCTGATAGCTCTTCAGGTCTTTGGGGTAAACCATATTTATTAACAAGCGCAGGGCTTGCTACTAAACATTTACCTCTTTGTGATAATACTCTTAACACGAGTTCACTATCTTCAATCGGGGCTGGCCTGACTCTGATAGCTACATCAATTCCTTCAGCAATTACATCGACTCGGCGGTTAGTTGCTTCGAGTTGAACGTTTACTTTTGGATATTGTGCCATAAAATCAGCGAGTACTTGGCCAATATGAACATGAAGTAATGCAATTGGGCATGATAGCTTAATGGTGCCGCAGGGCTCAGCATGAGTGAATTCTACAGCTTCTTTCGCTGCTTCAGCCTCCACAAGCATTGCTTGGCAATGAGAAAGAAACGTCATACCAATTTCAGTTACTTTAAATTGACGAGTTGAACGATATATCAATTTAACATCTAGCCTATTTTCTAAGGCGGAAATTCGTCTACTTAGCTTTGATTTTGGAATACCCAGCGCTCGTCCAGCAGGCGCAAAGCCACCATATTCTACTGTTTTTGCAAAATAATATAAATCATTAAGATCTTGCATAGTGCCACCACCATCGTTCTTTTAATAGAACGATGATACTCATTTTTGCTATCTACTCAAACTTATATTTAAAAACTAAACTAATAAGCACGTTAAACAATAGGAGTCAGTAATGAAAAAAGTTGAACGTGTTTTTTCTACTCCCGATTCGCACTGGGTGGGAGATGGTTTCCCGGTAAAAACATTATTCTCATATCAGCAACAGGGAAAATCTATTAGCCCGTTTTTGTTACTTGATCATGCTGGACCAATGCAATTTTATCCCACTGAGCATCAACGCGGTGTTGGTGAACATCCGCATCGAGGTTTTGAAACAGTCACTATTGTGTATCAAGGAAAAGTCGCACATAAAGATTCTACTGGTGAGCAAGGTGTAATTGGTGAAGGTGATGTGCAATGGATGACAGCGGCAAGCGGAATTTTACACAAAGAGTTTCATTCAAACGCCTTTGCTGAAACAGGGGGCGTATTAGAAATGATGCAGTTATGGGTCAACTTACCCAAGGTCGACAAGATGTCTGCACCTAAATATCAAAGAAATTAAAGCAAAGCAAATCCCTTGTGTGGCTTTGCCTGATAAAACCGGTTTTTTACGTGTCATTGCAGGGCAGTTAGCTAACAAAAAAGGACCTGCATCAACTCACAGTCCTATTTTAGTGGCGGATGGTGAAATCAAAACTTCAGGTCACTACCATCTTGCGTTACAAGATGGTTGGACAACGATTGTTGTTGTTCGTGATGGACAGTTAAAACTAAATGGAAAAATTTTATCTAATAATCAAACACTCGCTATTTCGGGATCAGATCATGGGCTTTCTATAGAAGCACTTAGTGATAGTAAGTTGTTAATACTTTCAGGAAAGCCAATTGATGAACCAATTATTGGTTATGGCCCTTTCGTAATGAATAGCGAAGCTGAGATAAAACAAGCGATTACAGACTACCAAACGGGAAAGTTTGGTCGTTTAACGCGCATTTAGGTTTTCTAAATGCAAATGGTGCATTGCACACTTTTATATAGGAGAAATGAAGATGACTAAACCTTATGTTCGTTTAGATAAAGAAGATGCAGCAGTTCTTCTAGTCGATCATCAAACTGGCTTATTGTCATTAGTAAGAGATATTGACCCCGATAAATTCAAAAATAATGTGTTAGCGCTGGCAGATTGTGCTAACTACTTTGGAGTTACCAACTATACTTACTACAAGTTTTGAGGAAGGGCCAAATGGTCCCCTTGTACCGGAACTAAAACAAATGTTTCCTGATTCGCCTTATATAGCTCGCCCTGGTCAGATCAATGCATGGGATAACGAAGATTTTGTTAAGGCAATTAAAGCAACAGGTAAAAAGCAATTAATAATTGCTGGAGTCGTAACAGAAGTATGCGTGGCATTTCCTGTTTTATCAGCAATTGAAGAAGGCTTTGATGTATTCGTAGTCACTGATGCATCTGGTACGTTTAATCCGATGACAAGAGATGCCGCATGGGATCGAATGTCAGCAGCAGGTGCACAAATGATGTCGTGGTTTGGTTTAGCATGCGAACTACACCGTGATTGGCGAAATGATGTAGAAGGGTTAGGAGAGCTGTTCTCAAACCATATACCAGATTACCGTAATTTGATTAACAGTTATACAACATTTAAATCATAGTAGTAGATAAAATAAGGCGTGAGAATACACGCCTTATTGTTTCAAAATATTATAGTGGGGATAAAAATGAGTAGTCAAAGCCAAATAACTGAAATGTCATGTGATATTGAGGCAGGTTGTGGTGCAATTACAAAAATAGTTCATCCAAAAGAAAAAAACCTTGGCGGTTTTTGTGTACGCCGTACATTACCTAATCAAGCCATAAAGAATATCGGGCCTTTTATATTTTTCGATCACATGGGACCTGCAACCTTTGCAGCAGGTGAAGGAATTAATGTTAGGCCGCACCCACACATTAATATCGCAACGGTAACTTATTTATTTGAGGGGGAAATTTTACATCAAGATTCAATTGGTAGTGAGCAGGTTATTCGACCGGGAGATTTAAACCTTATGGTAACAGGCTCAGGTATGGTTCATTCTGAAAGAGAGCCTGCAAGGGTTAAAAATCAAGTGCACTCGGTACATGGCTTACAACTTTGGCTAGCTTTACCAGAACAAGATGAAGAAACGGATCCTGCATTTTATCATTACCGCGCACAAGACTTACCCCAATTGGAAATCGATGGTGTTAGTGTAAGAATAATGATAGGAACAGCATTCGGATCTACATCACCAGTAAAAACTTACAGCTCGACACTTTATATTGAATCGTATTTAAAAGCAGGGCAATCATTGCTGCTGCCTAATGCTGCGCAAAGAGGTTTGTATGTTGTTTCTGGTGAGTTAAAGTTAAAAAACACTCAAGTAACTGAACATTCAATGGTTGTACTCGATGCAAACGAACATGTCACAATCACAGCACATAAAGATAGCCAAATTGCACTCATAGGAGGCGAAAGTTTAGGTAAGCGATATGTTGATTGGAATTTTGTTTCTAGTAATAAGCAGCGAATAGAGCAGGCCAAACAGTTATGGGACGACAGGCAGTTTCCAGAAATAGTAAATGATGCAGATGAATTTATCCCATACCCAGTTGCGGGGAAATAGGGATAGCTGTAGTTATGTAATCTGGTAAGAAAACTTATTATTTTTTACATACAGAATCAGTTTTCAAAGTGGCTTCACAGGCTTTAGCGTCCTCTGACAGCCAATGTTGAATATCTGACTTAGCTGTACATCCAGCATCTTCAATTAGTAATATTTCCTTTTCACACAGCAATAAGACTGCGTTTTGCTCTTGAATAACGATTTTCAACTGATAGTTTTTAAATGGTTCAAGTTTGCTTTTATCGCCTCTTATTGCGGCTAATAGCAGTTTTTGTGGGTCAGTATAATCTTCAGAACCAAACTTTAATGTTCCATCAACAGCAGCGGACATATCTTTTAATTGTGAGGCAAGATCTGCCATTTTTTCAGGATCATGAGAACTAGGTAACTGGGAGCAGCCAACAGATAAAATTATAGTAAAGAGTATAATCAGTTTTTTCATATTAAATATTCCATGCCGTTAAATTGCCGTTTTCATCTTTGCCAGTGTCTAAATTCCAGTTACAAATTTGACTGCATTGTTCATCATTAAAAATGTCGTTAGCAACGATTGATATAAAATGTCTTATATTTTTAACAGCTAAATCGAAAATGAAGTCGTAATGCATTAGTCCGTTGGGGGTATTAAGTTGCTCAATATAAGAGTAATCAATCTCATCTTGGCGAGGGTAGAGTAGCCCGTTATTTGCCGCTACATGCCTTGCCCATGGAAAAAGTCTATATCCTTCTTCAGCATGACCAACAACCAGTTGAAAGCCTGAATGCCACGCATCAAAATCAGGAGCTGCTGATTGTGCATAGTCTGGGTGAATATTTGATAAAATATGTTGCCACAGTTTTTTAATATCTTCATCAAGGCAGTTATTCTGGTTGGTACATGATCCAATATTAAGTTGAACGCGATCAGCAAGGCCAATTTCACCCAAGTTTAACCTTGGCCAAATGTAAGCGTCTTGATTCATTTCACAAGTTCGGTGGTCAGTTTGGTTTTGCTCATATGGGCCCACTTTAAGCTCGACCACCGGATGAATGGTGATATCAGCCGCAACATGCGACATATACCCACACAGCCAAGCAAAGCATTTTTCTTGTGCTGTTCCCTCTAGATTTTTGCAATACTTTATAGCTTCTTTAATTACATCACCGGTTTTTTGATAATGCATTAAATCAGCCCATTTATTTTGCTCTGAATTGCCAACCGCTAGATAAGGATAATCAGGTGACACGCAACCTAATTCAATATATTTTTGGTTTGTGCTTAAGATGAATTTTGCGTGATTTGGAATATTCATTCTTGAAAGGGCGTTATTATCAGTTGCTAAATTAGCAGCTGTTATATGTGCGAATGCACCTGGCATGAGTAAATCCTTCTACTTAATCTCTAATGTATTAACAACTTACAATAGCTGACTTATTAGTTAAGTAATACAAGTTTATAAATAATGGCTGTTAGTTGTAAAGCGAGAAGTAATAATGAGCGATGAGTATAGAAAAGAATAAATGGTCGGTATGGAGAGATTCGAACTCTCGACCCCTGCCACCCCATGACAGTGCGCTACCAAGCTGCGCTACATACCGACGTTGGAAAGCAATATACGTAATATTTTTGAAAAATCAATAAGCTTTTGTTTGTTTGAACGTTTATTGAGCGAGCCAAGTGTAAATACTTAGCTCTAAGGACAATTTTAATCATTTAACCAATCATTGATCGATTTATACATCTCGTCTCGTAGAATTGGTTGGGCTGTTTTGTTAGGGTGTATATTGTCGTTTTGCATCAAGCTTTTATCTGTTGCGACTTTAAGTACAAAAAACGGCATTAAGTAGCTATTTGTTTCATTAGCTATGGTAGCAAAGCTTTCTGTGAACATGCCTGTATAACGTGGGCCATAGTTAGGAGGAATATGTATTTCCATTATTGCCACCTGTGCACCCGTTTGTTTACTAGTTTGTACGAGAGACGTTAAATTGTCTTGCAGCTTTTTAATCGGGAAGCCACGCAGGCCGTCATTGCCACCAAGCTCAATAAGTACATGGCTAGGCTGAAACTCATTAAGAAGGCTGTTTAAGCGACGTAAAGCACCACCTGTGGTTTCACCACTGATACTGGCATTAACAAGCTGAATATTAACTTGCTCAGCGTCGTATTTATCTTGTAACAATTTAACCCAGCCTTGTTCTTGTTTTAACCCGTAGGCGGCACTTAAACTGTCTCCTAAAATTAAAATTGTGTTGTCAGCTGCTGCAGTAAGTGGTTTGATTACTAACAGTAAAACGAAAATAAAACGTAGGATTGAATACATCATATGTCAGCGCTATCTCAATTAAATATTATTCAGGTTAATGGTCTTTCTAAAACGGTATCAACCCTGGAAGGGGATTTGCCCATCCTCAGCGACATCAGCTTTAATGTCAAGTCTGGCGATTCAGTCGCAGTTGTGGGCACGTCAGGCTCTGGTAAATCAACATTATTGAGTTTACTGGCAGGGCTTGACCAATCGAGCGAAGGTGAAATCTTTTTAGATGGCGAACCACTTCATGCATTAGACGAAGAAGCCCGTGCCGCACTAAGAGCCTCTAAAGTTGGCTTTGTATTTCAATCTTTTATGTTAGTGCAAAGCCTGACTGCGCTTGAGAATGTGATGCTTCCTGCTGAGCTTGCAGGGGAGCAAAATGCAAAACAACAAGCGCTTGAGTTACTTGAAAAAGTAGGTTTGAGCCACCGTATAGAGCATTATCCGTCTCAGCTGTCAGGGGGGAGCAGCAACGTGTTGCCATTGCGCGTGCATTTATAGGCACACCTAAAATTTTATTCGCTGATGAGCCATCAGCAAACCTCGATAGCAAAAACGGTAAGATGATTGAATCTCTACTGTTTGAATTAAACCAGTCCCATGGCACAACGCTCATCCTAGTGACCCACGATGATGCGCTCGCCCAAAAATGTCAGCACATTTTGCAAATAGAAGCGGGTAAGCTCGTAAAAGATACCAGTGAGGATGTGGCTAATGTGGGCTAAATTAGCGTTAAAATTATTTAGCCGTGAGTTTCGTCGCGGTGAATTAACGGTGATCTGTGCAGCGATCGCTTTAGCTGTATTGACCGTTTTAACTTTGTCTATGGTAACCGACCGAATAGGTCAAAGTATTGCACAAAAGAGTAGTGCATTTATTGCTGCAGACCGTGTGCTGGCAAGTAGCCATGCATTACCTGACGACTACTTAGCCGAAGCAAGTAGCTATAACTTAAAAACAGCCACATTGACTTATTTCGATACCATGCTTTTTGCTAATGATGAAATGCAATTAAGCTCAGTTAAAGCTGTGTCGGAGCATTATCCGTTAAAAGGTGAGCTTAAGGTTAAATCAAGTTTAACTGCAAACGTCGAAGTCGCAACCCAAGGGCCAAATGTTGGTAATGTTTGGTTTAGTGAGTCTGTTTTTTATGCATTAAACGTAAAAGTTGGCGATTCAGTTGAGTTGGGCGCTGCGCAATTTACTATCGAAAAAGTATTAGTGGAAGAGCCTGATGCACCTTTTAATATCTTTTCAAGTAGCCGGCGCGTATTACTCAACGAAGCGGATATAGCGAAAACGCAAGTGATCCAACCCGGTAGCCGAGTATATTATCGCCAATTATACGCTGGTGATGAAAGTGACATTAGCGACTTTTATGCTTGGTTAAAACCTCAGATGAAAGAAAATCAGCAATGGTATGGCGTTAAAGATAGGCAGTCGCCAATTGCTAGGAGCTTAAATCGTGCCGAAAGCTTTTTATTATTAGCTGGGTTATTAGGCATAATATTAGCGGCTGTTGCTATTGCAGTATCAGCAAAACGTTATTGTGAACGTCAATATGATCCAGTAGCGATGATGAAAACCCTTGGTGGTAGCCGTGCAACAATCCGTAAAATATACCTTTTACACTTATCTATGGTGTGTGTGTTCTCTGTTTTGATTGGGCTATTAATTGGCTATGCTCTGCAAGGTATTGCTACTGATTATTTAGCTAAATCAATGAATAACACTTTGCCTGATGCGAGTATTAAACCATGGTTAGTCGCTATCGGTACGGGTGTAATTTGTGCGGTGATGTTTTCAATTAAACCGTTACTCGATTTATTCGATATACCGCCACTAAGGGTATTGCGCCGTAATTTAGGCGATAAATTATTAGTGAGTAAAGTGCATTTAGCGATGTCTGGCGTTACGGTGTTTTTGTTAATGTGGCTGTTTAGTAATAACTTAAAGATAACCGCTATTTTATTTGCCTCGACTCTTGTATTAATTGGTTTGTTATTTGGCTTGTCGCGGCTCATTTTTGGTGGTGGTCGTAAGCTTGGCCTGCGTCCCGGTAACAGTTGGTCGCTAGCAATTGCATCTATCCAAAAGCGGGCAAATGCCAATGCCGTGCAGTTAATTAGTTTTTTCGCTGGCAATCAAATTACTGTTGTTTTTGATTGTTCTTAAAAATGACATGATCTCAGATTGGGAGTCACAACTTCCCAGTGATGCACCCAATGCTTTTTTAGTCAACATAACTGAAACTGAGTTGCCTGAAGTGAATAAGTTCTTAGCGCAAAAAGACATTCTTGTTTCAGAATTTTACCCCACAATACGCGGTCGTGTTAATGCGGTAAATGGCGAGCTTGTTGCTCGCGAAGTCTCACTTGAAGATAACGAGAAAAAAGATGAAGAAGCTCGCTCAGGTATTGGTCGTGAGCTTAATTTAACGTGGCTCGCAGAGCCGCCTGCTCATAATGAAATTATTGATGGACAGTGGTTTTCTGACGAGGCAATTGCCGAGGCATCAGTTGAACAATCAATGCTTGATAGACTTGATATTAAGCTTGGCGATACGTTAACGTTTTTAATTGGCGCTCAATCGTTTGACGCGAAAGTCACTAGCGTTCGCAAAGTGAACTGGGCAACATTAAAACCTAACTTTTTTATTATTTTGAGCCCAGATGTATTGGCAGACTTTCCTGCAACCTATATCTCATCGGTACGTATTGAAGCTGAGCAAAAACGTGACTTTAGTGAGCTTTTACGCACATATCCAACTATTAATGCTATTGATGTTGATAGTTTTGTTAAGCAAATACGTTCGACTATATCTCAAGTATCGCTCGCAATAGGGTTTGTATTAGCCATCGTTGTTTTATGTGGTGCACTGGTGCTTATCTCGCAAGTGCAGGCAAGCCTTGGTGAACGTATGCAAGAAATTGTAATACTTCGTACTTTGGGTGCCAAAGGCAGGTTAATAAAAAATGCCACCTTGTATGAATTTTTACTGCTCGGGGCTACTGCAGGGTTTGTTGCAGCTTTGATAAGCGACGTGGCTCTGTTTATTGTGCAAAGAGAAATGTTTGAACTGGCAGGTAAATTACACCCTCATATTTGGTTAATTGGTCCTATCGCTGGCGGTGTATTTGTAGCTGCGTTAGGTTATTTAATGATTGCCAGGACAATGCGCAAAAACACGCAAGGTTTGCTACGCTCATTAGCGTAAGTTTTAATTTGCGTTATTATTAACTTGAAGTACCCGCATTAGCGGGTATTTTTTTGATTTATTGAAAATTAACAATGCACTGGTAATTTATACAGTGCTCTGGCATTATTGCCATATTAACGATTTATAGGTGTAGGTTAGCGTTTGGCTATAATTTTAGGGATCGATCCCGGCTCTCGATTAACGGGTTACGGTGTTATTGAGCATCAAGGCGCTAAATTTAACTATTTAGGCAGTGGTTGTATTAAATTGGCTGAACATGAGTTTCCTATTCGATTAAAAATGATTTACCAAGGTGTTAGCCAGCTTATCGAGCAGTTTTCGCCAACCACATTTGCAATTGAAAAAGTATTTATGGCCCATAACCCAGACTCAGCATTAAAGCTTGGGCAAGCAAGAGGCGCAGCCATTGTGGGAGCATCAATGGCTGAGCTACCAGTGTTTGAGTATTCAGCTCGGCAGATAAAGCAAGCAGTTGTAGGGCACGGTGGGGCTGATAAATCTCAAGTCCAGCAGATGGTTAAAAATATTTTAAACTTACCAGGTACTCCCCAAGCTGATGCCGCTGATGCGTTGGCTATTGCTATTTGCCATGCACACTCTGAACAAAATTTAATAAAACTAGCGGGTAGTGCTTCAAAAACCGTTAGAGGAAGATTAAGGAAGTAAACATGATCGGTCGTTTAAATGGTGTGTTAGTTGAAAAACAAGCGCCAGAAATACTCATTGAAGTCAGCGGTGTTGGGTACGAAGTAAACATGCCCATGACCTGTTTTTATGACTTACCAAATATTGGCGAAAACACCATAGTCTATACCCATTTTGTGGTACGAGAAGATGCGCAATTATTGTTTGGCTTTAATAACAAGGTAGAGAGAGCGTTATTTCGTGAACTATTAAAAGCAAATGGGGTAGGACCAAAGCTTGGGCTTGCGATTTTATCTGGCATGTCGGCGCAACAGTTTGTCAGTTGTGTAAATAATGAAGATGCAACCAGCTTAGTAAAATTACCCGGAGTGGGTAAGAAAACCGCAGAGCGCCTTGTACTTGAAATGAAAGACAGACTAAAAGACTGGGGTAATGACTTATTTACACCATTTAGCGATAATGCAGTTATTGAACCGGTTGCAAACGATACGTTGGTTGCAAATAATGCATCAGACGATGCGGTATCTGCACTCGTTTCTTTAGGCTATAAACTAGCTCAAGCACAAAAAACAGTTAAAGCTGTTGGTAAGCCTGGTATGTCTACAGAGAATCTAATTAAAGAATCTCTAAAATCAATGTTGTGAGTAAACCATGATTGAAGCGGATCGTCTCATAGACGCAAGCGAGCAAAGTAACGAAGATGTTGTTGATCGCGCCATAAGGCCAAAATTACTGGCAGATTACACTGGTCAGCCTCATGTCAAACAGCAAATGGAAATATTTATAGAAGCGGCACGTAGCCGTAATGAAGCACTCGATCATTTATTAATATTTGGCCCTCCAGGGCTGGGTAAAACCACCTTAGCTAATATTGTCGCCAATGAGCTAAATGTAAATATTAAAACCACATCAGGTCCTGTGCTTGAAAAAGCAGGAGACTTAGCCGCGCTGCTAACTAACCTTGAAGAAGGTGATGTACTGTTTATTGACGAAATTCACCGATTAAGTCCACAAGTTGAAGAAATTCTCTATCCCGCGATGGAGGATTACCAACTTGACTTGATGATTGGTGAAGGTCCTGCGGCCCGTTCAATAAAATTAGATTTGCCAGCATTTACACTAATAGGTGCAACTACACGAGCTGGGTCGTTAACGTCACCGTTACGTGATAGATTTGGCATTGTGCAACGGTTAGAGTTTTATTCAATTGCTGATTTATCAACGATTGTTGGCCGTTCTGCTCATTATTTAAATTTAGAAATGTGTGATGATGGCGCGACTGAAATCGCAAAACGTTCACGAGGCACCCCTCGTATTGCTAACCGGTTATTACGACGTGTACGCGATTACACTCAAGTTAAATCAGACGGTACTGTGAATGCGGAAGTTGCAGAGCTTGCACTTAATATGATTGATGTTGATAAAAGTGGTTTTGATTACATGGACCGTAAATACCTACTCGCCATCATTGAAAAATTTATGGGCGGGCCAGTTGGGCTTGATAATCTTGCAGCTGCGATTGGTGAAGAAAAAGAAACGATTGAAGATGTAATAGAGCCATTCTTAATCCAACAAGGGTTTATTCAGCGTACCCCTCGAGGGCGTATAGTATCTGACAACGCCTATCACCATTTTGGTCTACTCCCCAAGAAAGATTAATTTACTTAATACAGCTTTATGTTGTTAAAGCTGTATTATGCTCACTTCTGTGTGGCGCTAAGTTTGTTACTTGCCATAGTTACAAACTAAGAATATTAAAAATTCACATGCAGTTAAGCTAGAGACCTCTATCGTGTAGAGCATAATTTGCTTGAACCTGTTTTCTGTAGGCAAAAAAAAACCCGCATAAGAATGCGGGCAAACAACAAGTTGAAGGAAGTAATCCAGGGTATACAGCTTAATTAAATCATGTTTTATCATGAGCGCTTTAAGCGATGTAATACGAAAAATCAGAATCATATTACGAAGAACTGTGCTTAATAGTGTTAGCTATTACTGCGCTAGCTCGGTATGAGTGAATAATACGTAAAAGCGATGTTTTGTTCAAACTAGAAAAATTTTATTTTCAGATTAAAAAAACTAATATCAAAAAAAATTAATTTGTTTTCTTTTTGGTCATTAAATTCACGATGATTATCTATCGTTATGTTATTTAAGGTTTTTAATACTTTGTATTTTATTGTTATAGATTAGTTTATTTTTTGCTGGTCTTAATGTTTTGTTGGTTTTTGATTGTTTATGCACGGATAATGAATAAAGCGGGGGTTTTTATCGGTTTTTTGATATAAATAATCGAATAGGCTGTTGTTTTATAATATTGTTGTTTTAACTGTAATCTATTATTTTACGTCGGTTGCACAATAAAGAGGCACTCAGTTGGGTTTTCACCGTTTTTTGCTGCTAATTCGTAGCAACAGCGTTGTCAGTTCACTGCGCAGTGGATACACTAGCCTGAACTATTGGCTATATTATTGGTCATAGTCGCACTTTATAAAAAGTACGACTTTAACAAGAAATTGAATTGGGAGTTTTATTGTGGGATCAGGAATTAATTTTGTAGATTTAATCCTCGAAGCAAGTGTATTGGTACAATTAGTGATGTTAGCGCTAGTTGGCATGTCTATTATGTCATGGGCTATTATTTTTCAACGTAAAAAAGCTATTTCAGATGCGTTGTTAAATGCAAAACGATTTGAGCAAAAGTTTTGGTCTGGTATCGATTTAAGTAAGCTCTACAATGAAATTTCGTCACGCAGCAGTGCCACTGGTATTGAAGCGTTATTTGTGGCAGGTTTCAAAGAGTTTGCTCGTCACAAGAAAACCTCATTTCAAAGTGCCAGCATTGTTATGGAAGGTACCCATCGTTCAATGCGTGTTGCTTTATCCCGCGAGATTGAAAAATTAGAATCAAGTTTATCGTTTTTGGCAACCGTTGGTTCAATCAGCCCATATATAGGTTTGTTTGGTACAGTATGGGGTATTATGAATGCTTTTATCGCACTTGGTGAAGTTAAGCAGGCAACATTACAAATGGTAGCCCCAGGGATTGCCGAAGCCTTGATTGCAACTGCCATGGGTTTATTTGCCGCTATTCCTGCCGTTATAGCTTATAACCGCTTTGCAAATAGTGTTGAAAAACTTGAATCTCATTACATTAACTTCACCGAAGAGTTTGCAAATATCCTACACCGTCAAGCAGCTACACAAATAGAGGCAAAAGCGAATGTATCAGCGTAAGAAGCGTCGTCCTGTTGCAGAGATAAACGTAGTTCCTTACATCGACGTAATGCTGGTACTACTGATTATATTTATGGCAACAGCACCTTTAATTACTCATGGTGTTAAAGTTGATTTGCCTAAAATGGAAGAGTCAGATTTAGTCGATACAAAAGATACACCCCTATTATTGCGTCAATTGACTCAGCGGGTAAGTATTATGTAAGTATTGGCACTGATCCAGAAGAGCCAATGGAAGCACTCGATGTTGCTGCTGTTATTAAACTACAATTGATGAAAAACCCAGAAACGCCAGTGATGATTAAAGGCTCAGGTAAAGTATCTTATCAAGAAGTTCTGCTATTAATGGATTTCTTAAAGAATGCGGGTGTACCTTCAGTTGGTTTGATGACTGAGTCATTTGAAGGAAGTAAAGGTTAATATGGGTGCTTCAGTAATAAAGTCAGTATTATTACATCTTGCAATTATAGGTGTATTGTTTGGTACGGCAAATTTTCATACGCCAAGTCCTAAAGTGTTAGAAGTGACATTAAATTCTAAAGCTATGCCTGAGGCTGAAAATGCAGTGGCTGCGGTAACTGTCGACCAAAAAATGGTTGAGCAAAAAGTAGCTGAACTAAAGCGTAAAGAAAATGAAAAAAAAACGTGCTGAAGATAAGCGTATTCGTGATTTAGAGCGTCGAGCGTCTGATGCTCGTAAACAGCGTGAAGCAGAATCAAGACGGATCAAAAGTTAGAGCAAGAACGCAGAGCAAAAGAAAAAGAAACTGCACAAGCACAAGCTCAGGCTAAAAAAGCGCGTGAAATAGAGCAAAAAGAGCGTGCTAAAGCGCAACAAGCCGAAAAACAAAAGCAAGAAGCTGAACAAGCAGCAAAAGCAGCCGCCGATAAACGCAAAGCTGAAGAAGATGCGCTTAAAAAAGCAGAAGAAGAGCGAAAGCGTCAAGAGTTAGAGGCTAAAAAAACGTGCTGAAGCTGCTGAGCAAGCACGACAAAAAGCCTTGCAAGAGCAAATGTTGCAAGAGCAATTAGCGAAAGAGCAGGCGGCACGTAATAAAGTACGTCAACAACAGGTCGTTTCAGAAGTTGATAAATATAAAGCCTTGATAATGGCGCGTATTCAGCAAAACCTGCTGATTGACGAAAAAATGAAAAATCAACAGTGTCGAGTTAATATACGTTTAGGTTTTAATGGCCTAGTGACTCAGGTCAAATCGTTAGGCGGTGATAAATTGGTGTGTGAAGCTGCACTTCGTGCGGTTCGTATGGCAGACACGTTGCCCGTATCGAAAGATAAAGACGTATTTGAGCAATTAAAAAATATTAACTTAACAATTAAGCCACAATTTTAAAGGAATGGTATGTTCAACCAGTTAAAAGCAGTTTGTTTAATTTTAGTTATTGGCTTTACAAGTGTAGCTAATGCTGCACTTGAAATTGTCATTACAGAAGGGATCGATGGTGCACGCCCCATTGCTATCGTGCCTTTTCAATACAATGGTGTGGGCCCAATACCACAAAAACTCAGTGAAGTAATTGCCGCTGACTTAATGCGCAGCGGTAAATTTAAGCCTATTAGCATAAATGATATGCCGCAATTACCGAGTAAAGACAGTGATATTGATTACTCTGCATGGGTCAATTTGGGTGTGGAAGCTATATTAGTTGGTAATGTAGAACAGCAAACAGACGGGCGCTATTTAGTGAGTTATGAGCTTGTTGATGTTATTCGTGGCCAGATCACGGGTGGCGAAACTCAAATGATGAGTAACGGCAAACTTATCAAAAGCCAAGATCACGTACAAGAAGCACGTGAAAGTGTGATTTCTGAAACTGGCTTTAGACGTTATGCTCATCGCATAAGTGATGTTGTTTATGAAAAGCTAACTGGCGAACGCGGTGCATTTTTAACAAAAATTGCTTATGTAATCGTGCGTGATGATGAGCCTAAGCCATATCAACTAGTAGTTGCTGATTACGATGGTTTTAATGAGCAAGTGCTATTACGTTCAAAAGAGCCGCTTATGTCACCTGCTTGGTCTCCTGATGGAACTAAGCTTGCTTATGTAACATTTGAAAATCGCCAAAGCCAAATTTATATCCAAGATTTATACACAGGTAAGCGTGAATTAGTTACCAGCCACCAAGGCATTAACGGAGCGCCACAATTTTCACCTGATGGTACAAAGCTATTATTAGTATTATCTAAAGACAGAAACGGTGCGACTGAAGTGTATATGTTAGATATGCAAACGCGCAAAGAAACGCGCCTTACAAATCACCGTAGCATAGATACCGAGCCATCTTGGCATCCGAATGGTCAAGAAATCCTCTTTACCTCTGAAAGGGGTGGTAATGCTCAGATTTATAAGTTAAATTTACAAACTGGTAGGTCACAAAGAATGACATTCGATGGTGACATGAACCTTGCAGGTTCAATTACTCCAGACGGTAAAGAATTAGTGATGGTTAACCGAACCAACGGGCAGTACCATCTTGCTAAGAAAGAGCTGGCTAGTGGCGCGTTTCAAGTATTAACACGAACGCGTTTGGATGAATCACCGAGCATAGCACCAAATGGCTCAATGATTATCTATAGCACGCTTCATAATAATAAACAGGTACTGGCGCTGGTATCAATGGACGGTCGCTTTAAGGCACGCTTACCTGTGCTAAACGGACAAGTAAAGGCACCAGCTTGGTCGCCATACTTGCAGTAATAATTGCTAGTTTACTCAATATAGGAATCTACTCATGCAACTTAATAAAATACTTAAAGGCCTGTTAATCGCTGTGCCAGTTATGACTTTAGCGGCTTGTAGCTCATCTTCAGATATCGATGAAGGTGCTGCAAACCAATCAAACCAAGGAACTGTTGAACAAACTACGCAAAACGATACTGTAGAAGTAGCAACATTAACTCCTGAGCAGCAAGCACAAGAAGAGCTTCGTGAAAAATACGAAGCACTTCGTCAAGAACAAGTAATTTACTTTGATTTTGATAAAGCGACTATTCAAGGTCAGTATGGCGAGCTTTTACGCGCACACGCTGAGTTCTTAGTACAAAACCCATCAGTTAAAGTACTTATTGAAGGTCATGCAGATGAGCGCGGTACACCAGAGTATAACATTGCACTTGGTGAGCACCGTGGCCAAGCAGTTGAAAAATACTTACAAAGTTTAGGTGTTTCAGCTAGCCAAATGTCAGTTGTGAGCTATGGTGAAGAGAAGCCAATGGTTAAGTCACGTACTGAATCAGCTTTCGCTAAAAACCGCCGTGCGGTACTAGTTTACTAAGATTAGAGAAATTATGAAGCCGAAAATTATTTTGGCAGCCATGATATTGAGCGGGAGCACCCAAATTTGGGCTGCTCCCGCTCCTGTTTCAGAAGCTGCAAGTTCACAATCAAGTATTGAGAAACGCCTAGCTGCATTAGAAAATATGATGCAGTCACGAAATTTATTACAAGTTGAATTACAGCAACAGCTGAATGTACTTCAAGATGAAGTTAGCCAAGTTCGTGGTATTACCGAAGAACAAAGCTATAAGCTTGAAAAAGTACTTCAGCGCCAACGCGAGCTTTATCAAGAAATTGAAAACCGTGTTAGCCAAGCTTACTCACAACCTAGCCAAAGCGCTCAACCCGTCTATAACGAGCAATCAGCATCGCAAACAATAAGCTCTGACTTATCAGAGAACGAAGCTTATGAGCGTGCAGTGGCATTAATAATGAAGGATAAACGTTACGATCAAGCTATTCCTGAATTTCAAACGTTCTTAACGACGTACCCAGAATCAGTCTATGCCTCTAATGCGCATTATTGGTTAGGGCAATTACTGACTATCAAAAATGATTCGGTGAAAGCCTCTGAGCACTTTAGGGTAGTTGTTAACGAATTTCCTAATTCAAACAAGCGTCCTGATGCGATGTTAAAATTAGGTACTTTGTTACAAGAACAAGGATTAGCAGATCAAGCAACAAAAACCTTGAACGAACTGATCAACCAATACCCAAGTACCACTGCTGCAAAATTGGCCACAGAACGCCTAGCAAAAATGTAGAATGAGCTTGATTAGACTGCTTTTTGTCATAAGCGGTCTAAAATTGGTCAACTAGACATAAAAACTTAAAAAAAGAGACATTTTCTGTTGCACTCATTTTTTAAATAAGTATTATAAGCGCCCGCAGCAAACGAATGGTTCAACCACTCAAATTGCGGCAAAAAGAGCGGGTCATTAGCTCAGTTGGTAGAGCAGTGGACTTTTAATCCATTGGTCGATGGTTCAAGTCCATCATGACCCACCATTTTAAAGTTGGCTTTATGTTAACATTTGAATGGTCTTTTATCGGCGGATTTACGTATTGTTTAGTTACATTTAGTTGTAACGCCAGAGCGGGTCATTAGCTCAGTTGGTAGAGCAGTGGACTTTTAATCCATTGGTCGATGGTTCAAGTCCATCATGACCCACCATTCTTTATTTGGCTTTATGCTAAGAGTGAATGGTATCAATCGGCGGATTTACGCAGTGCAGATTGCACAATCAGAGCGGGTCATTAGCTCAGTTGGTAGAGCAGTGGACTTTTAATCCATTGGTCGATGGTTCAAGTCCATCATGACCCACCATTCTTTATTTGGCTTTATGCTAAGAGTTGAATGGTATCAATCGGCGGATTTACGCAGTGCAGATTGCACAACTAGAGCGGGTCATTAGCTCAGTTGGTAGAGCAGTGGACTTTTAATCCATTGGTCGATGGTTCAAGTCCATCATGACCCACCATTCTTTATTCGGCTTTATGCTAAGAGTTGAATGGTATCAATCGGCGGATTTACGCAGTGCAGATTGCACAATCAGAGCGGGTCATTAGCTCAGTTGGTAGAGCAGTGGACTTTTAATCCATTGGTCGATGGTTCAAGTCCATCATGACCCACCATTCTTTATTTGGCTTTATGCTAAGAATTGAATGGTATCAATCGGCGGATATACGCAGTGCAGATTGCACAATCAGAGCGGGTCATTAGCTCAGTTGGTAGAGCAGTGGACTTTTAATCCATTGGTCGATGGTTCAAGTCCATCATGACCCACCATTCTTTGTAACATTGAATGGTATCAATCGGCGGATTCACGCAGCAGCTACTTCAATCAGTAGCACAAGAGCGGGTCATTAGCTCAGTTGGTAGAGCAGTGGACTTTTAATCCATTGGTCGATGGTTCAAGTCCATCATGACCCACCATTCTTAGTAACATTGAGTGGTATCAATCGGCGGATTCACGCAACAGCTATTTCAATCAGTAGCACAAGAGCGGGTCATTAGCTCAGTTGGTAGAGCAGTGGACTTTTAATCCATTGGTCGATGGTTCAAGTCCATCATGACCCACCATTCTTGGTATCCCTTCTTTTTATATTTTATTCCCTTTGAGTTCGTAACGACTACTGTTATTTAGCTTTATATTCTCGTATAATTCGCCCCATAAATGCACTGTAGATTTAAGTGGTCGAGAAATGAGTTTAGCTCAAACTATTATGCCTGAAGGATACATCTTTCCTCCTAAGCCAGCTCCATTAAATATTGATGAGCAAGCACAGTATAAGGCACGTATAAAACAACTATTAATAGATAAGAATGCGGTACTGGTTGCCCATTATTATACTGATCCTGAAATTCAAGCACTTGCTGAAGAAACCGGTGGCTGTGTCGCCGATTCATTAGAAATGGCGCGTTTTGGCGCAAAGCATGATGCAGATATGATCATTGTTGCTGGTGTTCGCTTTATGGGTGAAACAGCTAAAATTTTAACGCCAAATAAAACCGTCGTTATGCCAACGCTTGAAGCAACATGCTCGCTTGATATTGGTTGTCCAATTGATGAGTTTTCTGCGTTTTGTGACGAGCACCCTGATCGTAAAGTGGTTGTATACGCCAATACATCAACAGCAGTTAAAGCACGTGCTGATTGGATTGTTACTTCATCATGCGCACTTGAAATTGTTGAACACCTTGATGAAATGGGCGAAAAGATCATCTGGGGCCCAGATAAGCACCTTGGCGCTTACATTAAGAAGAACACTGGCGCTGATATGATCATGTGGGATGGCGCGTGTATTGTACATGATGAGTTTAAAACTAAAGCGTTAAAAGATATGAAAGCACTTTATCCTGATGCAGGCGTATTGGTACACCCAGAGTCACCCGCTGAAATAGTTGCGTTAGCTGATGCCGTTGGCTCAACCAGTCAATTGATCAAAGCGGCGCAAACAATGGATAACCAAAAGTTTATAGTGGCGACTGATCGCGGTATTTTTTATAAAATGCAGCAGCTATGCCCAGATAAAGAATTCGTAGCAGCACCAACGGCAGGTGAAGGCGCAACCTGTAAAAGTTGTGCGCATTGCCCGTGGATGGCAATGAACGGCCTTAAAGCAATCGAGGAAGCATTACTCGATGCAACTGGTAAAGAAGTGTTTGTAGATATGGGTCTTCGAGAAGGCGCACTCAAGTCGCTTAATCGTATGCTTGATTTTTCAGCATCATTACAGCGTTAATATCGTAAGCGTTATTGCAAAAGGTCATTAATTTAAAGATTAACGGCCTTTTTTGTTTATATACTAAGCAATTGAAATACAATGCTGAAAAACACCTTGCACCATTGTGCGCTATTTCATACTATTACGCCGCGTTATAAAATAACGCTTGCGGTGACGTGTCCGAGTGGCTGAAGGAGCACGCCTGGAAAGTGTGTAAAGGGCAACCTTTCGAGAGTTCGAATCTCTCCGTCACCGCCATTATTCAATATCAGGACGTCTCATGACGTCCTTTTTTATGCCTGTTAAAATATCTCCAAAGCATCAATGTAATCCATTGAACTCAAACAAGTTCCATTCAGTTTAAAATTTGGCTATGATGCTATTAATTCAACAAAAGGATCTTTGATGAAGCACATACTCCTTATTGTCACAGGCGCGAGCCCACAAGTTTTAACAGAAACCCTTTTTGCTATCAATCAGCAGAGCAAGCAATTCCCCGACGAAATCTTTGTTATTACTACGAAAAGCACATTAGGTATACTTACTGATGGGCTATTTAAGCAAGCTCAATTAGCCAAACTCATCGAAGATTACCAACTCCCAGCTATAAATTTTACTGAAGAAAATATATGGCTAATAGAAGACGAAAACGGCCAACCTATTGATGATGCAAAATCAGAATTAGAACAAACATACATGGCTGATTTTATCACCCGTAAGGTCTTTGAGCTCACCAGTAAGAACAATCTTAGTATTCATGCTTCTATTGCGGGTGGCCGCAAAACAATGGCGTTTTATTTAGGTTATGCAATGTCGCTTCTTGGTAGAGAGCAAGACACTCTAAGTCATGTTTTTGTTAATGATGAATTCGAGTTTGTACGCGACTTTTATTACCCCACTTCATACAACCACATGATTAAGGGCAAAGATGGAGCATTAATTAATTGCAAAAATGCCCAAGTCACACTTGCTGAGATCCCATTTGTTCGGATGCGCCAATCTATAGATGAAACACTTATAAGTAACATGCAAAGTGCTTCATTTAGCCAAACAGTTGCAAGCTTAAATTCAATACATAAAAAAATCTATCGCTTGAAATCAATGCAAAAGCTAAAACACTCACCTTTGCAGGTATTGAAATAAAACTTACCGCAAAAGAATGTGCTTTTTATTTATGGCTTTTACAATGCACCCTAAGTGAAAATGCAAAATTAATAGTTGATCGTGATTTTGAAGAGTCATTGCGCCATAGCAAGGAATATCTATATATTTTACAAGAAAATAGCAATGACCTACGCGTATTTAGAGATACGTTTGGTATAGAGCCTGAAGACTTCAGAGATAACTTACATACGCAATTAAAAGCAATGGAAAAAACATTTGTACAACAATCACGTAGTCGTATTAATACAAAAATAAATAAGTTACTACCGAACGAATTAGCAAATAAAATAGCCATTTCATCTCAAAAACAAACCCTTGCTACGCATTATTGGTTAAATGCAATTACACATGATATAAAAATAGATTTAACACAGTAATATTTACAAGCTTGTAAACGCATAAAAATAATAATGCTTGGTAGATTAGTACATAAGGAAGTAACAAAGAATGAAGCAATCAATGAACTTTGAACATATTCAGTCAAAATGGCCTGAGCTCCACCAACTTGCAGCCTTTGCTGAAGACTACGCTATTAGCGATCCACAAAGCTCATTGGTAAAATTACGCTGCTTTGCTGAAAAAGTCGTTGGCTACTTATATCACGAGCTGCGTTTACCTGTTTTTCCTAATTCTAATATTTTCGATAAACTTACCGCCGACGACTTTACCAGTGCAGTGCCGCGTATAATAACCGATAAGCTTCACGCCATCCGTAAAAGTGGCAACCAAGCTGCCCACGAAGGCAAAGTTGACCAACAACAAGCTATTTGGATATTAAAAGAAAGCTACTTCGTCGCTTCTTATTTATTTATGGCGTACGCCAATGGAACACAGCAAGAATGCCCAGAGTTTAAAGCACCCGAACAAACACAGCCTACTAATCAAAGTGATTTAGAGTTTGCAAAAAAGAACAAGCAACTCACTCAGCAGCTAGCTGAAAATCAGGCTCGTTTAAAGCGCGCACTTGACGAACTAGAAGCCGCAGAGCTTGCACAAAAACAAGCACAGCAGCGAGCAGCAAAACTAAAACAAACTATTGATGCAGAAAAGCTGACTCAGGTTAAAACCCGCAATGAGCAAATTGTTAACTCTAGTTTTAACTTTAACGAAGATGAAACCCGTAAACGTATTATCGATTTAGACTTACGTAATGCAGGTTGGCATGTAGCACTTGATGACGAGTCAACGGAAGACGTAGGCAAAGAAGTAAAAGTAACAGACCAACCTACAACAACAGGCGTAGGCTATGTTGATTACGTATTATGGGATGACGACGGCAAACCCCTTGCGGTAATTGAGGCAAAGCGCTCTCGCGAAAATATCGAAAAAGGCCGTCAGCAAGCAATGCTTTATGCTAACGCGCTTGAAAAACAATATGGCCAGCGGCCCGTGATTTTTTATTCAAACGGCTGGGATATTAAAATACTCGACGATGCACAAGGCTATAACAGCAGAGGCTTATACGGTTACTACTCTAAAGACTCACTGCAGTATTTAATAAAGCAGCGCACACTTAAAAAAGACCTAAACACCACGCCGATTGATACCGCAGTAGCAGGGCGTTTGTATCAAATGGAAACAATTACCCGAGTATGTGAGCGTTTTAGTGATAAACACCGTAAAGCGCTTATTGTACAAGCAACTGGCACAGGTAAAACACGCGTATCTATTGCCCTTGCCAAACGGCTGCTTGATGCGGGTTGGGCTAAGCGCGTACTGTTTTTATGTGACCGAAAAGAGCTGCGTAAACAAGCGGGTAATGCCTTTACCGAATTCACCAAAGAGCCAGTTCATATCGTAGGCAAAAGCGCTAAAAACACCGCAGCCAGCGCGCGGGTGTTTATCGCAACGTATCCAGGCATGCTACGCATAATGAACAAGTACGATGTAGGTTATTTTGACCTAATAGTAGCGGACGAATCCCACCGTTCAATTTACAATATTTACGGTGATATTTTTAAATACTTTGACGCGCTAGAAGTAGGCTTAACTGCTACACCGGTAGAAATGGTATCGCGGTCAACCTGTGATTTGTTTGGGTGCGATTACAAACTACCCACAGCCAACTACCCACTTGAAGACGCCATAGAACAAGGTAACTTAGTGCCTTACAAAATTGTAAGTTACACCACACAGTTTTTGCGCGAAGGCATTAAAAAAGACAACCTAACCGATGAGCAAATAGCGCAATTAGAAGAGCAAGGCATTGACCCTAATGAGCTCGATTTTGACGCAAAACAAATAGACGAAGCCATTAAAAATAAAGACACTAACAGGCTAATACTGCGTAACTTAATGGAAAAAGGCCTGCGTGATAAAGACGGCCAACTGCCAGGTAAAACAATCATATTTGCCCGAAACATAGCCCACGCCGAATTAATGGCGCAGCTGTTTAGCGAGCTTTACCCACAGCACGGTGCTAATTTTTGCCGCGTTATTCACTCAAAGTACGAACGCGCCGAAGAGCTAATAGACGATTTTAAATCAAGCGACGAAAACAGCATGCGTATTGCGGTATCGGTTGATATGCTCGACACCGGTATAGACGTACCTGAATGCGTAAACCTCGTATTTGCAAAACCCATAAAATCAAAAGTAAAGTTTTGGCAAATGATCGGCCGTGGCACACGCTTATGCGAAAACCTATACGGCACAGGCAAACACAAAACTCACTTTTTAATATTCGATCACTGGGCAAACTTTGAATACTTTGACGAAAACCCAGAAGAAGAAGACGTAAAACAAGCTAAATCGTTACTGCAAAAGCTATTTGAAGCGCGTGTAATCCTTGCACAAACGGCCCTCAAAAAAGCCAATATGGATGTGTTTGATCAAACAATTAAATTAATTCACGATGATATTTGTTTACTACCAATGGAATCAATATCAGTGCGCGACAACTGGCAAGTGGTCGAAACCTATAAAGACCTAAAACGCCTTAATCAATTTGCGCCTAACACAGCCAGCGACTTACTCGAAAAAGTCGCGCCGCTGATGCAATGGCGTAACATTATGGGGCAAAGTGAAGCGTATAAACTAGATAGTGAAATAACAGTTATCCAAACACTTTTATTAACTGATGCAAACCAAATTGATCTAGCTAAACAAAATGTGATGAGCAAAGTTGAGTCGCTACAAATGCACTTAAACGAAGTACGCACAAAGGCCCCAGCAATAGCAGAAATACAAACAGATCAATATTGGCAATATTTAACACATGCTGCACTTGAGCAAAGCCGCACTGACTTACACAGCATTATACATTTGCGTAATAAAAGCGTAACGCCGCCACCACCCGAGTTTGTGCTAGATATAAAAGAAGACGAAAATCAAATTAAAGAAACCGACAGGCTGACAAAAATAGTCTCTATTGATTATCAAATATACCGCCAAGAGGTTGAAAAAACACTTACCCCGTTATTTGAAACCGACAGCGTACTGAAAAAAATTCGCAGTGGCGAACCAGTAACCGAAGCTGACTTAGCGCAATTAAGCTCGTTAGTGCATACGCAAAACCCAAGTGTAGATTTAAATACATTAAAAGAGTTTTTTCCCGAATCAACCGCGACGCTCGACAAAATATTGCGTACCATAGTCGGCATGGATAAAAACGCCATAGAACAAAGTTTCACTACCTTTGTGCAGCAAATACATACTCACGTAAACTCTAAACAACAGCGCTTTATTGGTATGCTAAAAAACCATTTAATTCGCCACGGCTCTATCGAAATAGCCCAGCTTTACGATGCACCTTTTACCCAAATACACGACATGGGGCTAGACGGCATATTTAGCCAGCAACAAGCCGACGTAATCGAACAATTTATTAAGCAGTTTGATGTAGAATTGGGTGATAAAAATCAATCTGTTGAAAAAGAGGTGAGGCTGTAAATGGTCAATCAAGTAGAAGTGTTTCAATCTGATGATGGTGCCTTACAATTATCAGTTTCATTAAAGAACGAGTCAGTATGGCTTACTCAAGCAGATATGGCAGTATTGTTTGATAAAAACAAACGTACAGTGTCTGAACATATTCGTAATATTTTTAAAGATGAAGAATTAATAGAAGAGGCAGTTGTCCGGAATTTCCGGACAACTGCCTCAGATGGTAAAAGTTATACTGTAAGCCATTATAATCTCGACGTTATTATATCAGTGGGTTATCGCGTTAAATCTAAAAATGGGGTGCGCTTTCGCCAATGGGCGACTAAAACGTTAAAGCAGCACTTATTAAAAGGCTACACCTTAAACCAAGAGCGACTAGCGCAAAACGCAACAGAGCTTAATAACGCATTACAACTCGTTAAACGTATTGCTGTTTTGCCACAAAACAGTGAGTTTGGAGCAGGGCTTGTAGATATAATTGCCAGTTACACGCAAACCTTCTTATGGCTACAACAGTATGATGAAGGACTGCTTAATTCACCAAAAGGGGAGTTAGGCGGCGCACTTACACCACTTAATGATGCAAAAGCCGCGATTACTCAGCTTAAGCAAAACCTTATGAACAAAGGCGAAGCTACCAAGCTATTTGCACAAGAACGTGATGATGGTTTAGCAGCTATTTGGGGAGCGTTAGATCAAACCGTATTCGGTGAACCTGCTTACCCAAGCGTAGAAAGTAAAGCCGCACATTTATTATATTTTGTTGTTAAAAACCACCCGTTTAGTGATGGCAATAAACGCACTGCAGCATTTTTATTTGTCGATTTTCTAAATCGCAATCAACGCCTGCTAAACGAGTATTATCAACCAGTAATAAACGATACAGGGTTAGCGGCTATTACTTTATTAGTAGCAGAGTCAAACCCAAAAGAAAAAGACACCATTATTCGCTTAATCGAAAATTTATTAAGCCAAACTGAAATAGCATAAAACGTAGGTCGGATAAGCCAAAGCGCCATCCGACGATGTTGGATAAGTCCGAGCATCATCCAACAATGTGATATAAAAATTTAATCAATACAACGAGCGTTATAAAGCGCTCAGACTAGGAATACTATGATCACCGGACCTTTAAAAAGTAAAATAGACAAGCTATGGGAAGAATTTTGGACAGGCGGCATCACTAACCCGCTGACCGTAGTAGAGCAAATTACTTTTTTAATGTACGCCCGTATGCTCGACATGAACGAGCAAGCCGACGAAAAACGAAGCGCACGTACTAAGCAGCCGTTTAACCGCCGCTTTAACGACGCCGAGCAACACATTCGTTGGCAAAACCTACGCCATTTAGGGGCAGAAGAGTTATACAAACTGGTTAAAGACGAGCTGTTTCCGTACTTTTCAAAAACCTCAGGCGACGTATCGCCAGAAGGCGCGGTATTTAACGAGTTTATGAAAGACGCGCAATTGATGATCCAAAAGCAAAGCTTATTGGTAAAAGCCGTTGAAATGGTAAACGACTTACCACTTGAAAACTCAGACACCAAAGGCGATTTGTACGAATACTTGCTTAGTAAACTCACCACAGCAGGTATTAACGGCCAATTTAGAACGCCGCGCCATATTATACGCGCCATGGTCGAAATGATGGATCCAGATGTAACCAGCCAAATATGCGACCCATCAACCGGCACTGGTGGCTTTTTGTCGGTAAGTTACGAATACCTATTACAAAAATACACCTCAGCCGAGGGCATCAACCGCGAACCTGTGTTTGATGTAGATGGCAACGTACAATGTGATGACAGCGGCAAACCGCTTGAAAATTGTCTCTACTCAGGCGATTTAATAACCCCAGAGCAGCGCAGCCACATAGATGCTCACATGTTCAACGGCTTTGACTTTGACGCCACCATGCTACGCGTAGCCGCCATGAACCTAGTAATGCACGGTATTAAACAACCGGGCATTCATTATCAAGATACCCTAAGCCAAAACTTTAAAGAGCACTACCCGCAAAAAGCAAAAGAAGGCTTTGACATAATACTCGCCAACCCGCCATTTAAAGGCAGCCTAGACGAAGAAGACGTATGCCCTGAGTTATTACGTAAAGTAAAAACTAAAAAAACCGAGCTGCTGTTTGTTGCCCTTATTGAGCGCATGCTAAAAATAGGCGGCCAATCTGCCACTATCGTACCCGACGGCGTATTATTTGGCTCATCAAAAGCGCACGTACAACTGCGTAAAATGCTGGTAGATAACAACCAGCTAGAAGCGGTAATCTCATTGCCAAGCGGTGTGTTTAAACCCTATGCTGGAGTTTCCACCGCGATACTTATATTTACCAAAGGCGGCAGCACCGATCACGTATGGTTTTACGATGTACAAGCCGATGGTTTTAGCCTTGACGACAAGCGCACTCCAATAAAAGCCAACGACTTACCAAGCCTGATCAGCGAATTTAAAACGCGTGATAAAGCCATAGCGACCAGTGATAAAAACGATAAAACCCAGAAAGCCTTTTGGGTCAGTAAAGACGACATAGCCAGCAATAAATACGACCTTTCAATCAACCGCTATAAAGAAGTGGTATACGAAGAGGAAACGTACGATCCGCCAAAAGAGATCTTAGGTAAATTAGTGAGCTTAGAGAACGAAATATTGGCTGATCTTAAAGAGCTGGAGGGGATGTTGTGAGTTTGCCGTTGGTAAAATTGGGTGAGGTTGCGGTTTTTATAAATGGTGATAGAGGTAAAAATTACCCATCAAAAGGTTCATTTGTTAAAGAAGGTGTTCCTTTCATTAGTGCAGGTAATTTATCTGGTGAAGAGTTAAACCGAAGCTCTTTTAATTACATTTCGGAAGAACGTTATAATTTGCTAAGCAATGGTAAAGTCAAAGAAAATGATATTTTATTTTGTTTAAGAGGCTCTTTAGGTAAGTTTGCCATCGTTAAAGGAATCGAGCGTGGCGCTATAGCTTCTTCATTAGTGATAATAAGAAACAATGAAAAAATCAATTTGAATTTTCTAAAGCATTATTTAGGCAGTCCTTTATGTCAAAGAGAAATTAATCAATTTGAGAATGGTGCAGCGCAACCTAATTTATCAGCCAAAGATCTCAAAAGCTTTAAAATCCCATTACCACCACTGGACGAGCAAAAACGTATAGCCGCGATTTTAGATAAGGCCGACACCATCCGCCGCAAACGCCAACAAGCTATCCAACTCGCCGACGACTTCCTGCGCAGCGTATTCCTAGACATGTTCGGCGATCCAGTCACTAACTCAAAGGGCTGGGACATTAAGAAACTTGATGAAGTTGGAGTATTAGACAGAGGTAAGTCCAAACATAGGCCAAGAAATGATCCAAAGTTATTAGGCGGTGAACATCCGTTAATCCAGACTGGTGATGTTGCCAAATCTGGTGGATATATAACATCTTACAGTGCAACTTATTCTGACTTTGGTTTAGCTCAAAGTAGAAAATGGAAAGCGGGGACACTTTGCATAACTATTGCGGCAAATATTGCAAAAACGGGTATCTTAACTTTTGAGGCGTGTTTCCCTGACAGTGTAGTCGGGTTTAAACCAAATCAATTAGTTACAACAGAGTATGTTCAAACTTGGCTTAGTTTTTTGCAGAAAATTCTTGAAGCTAACGCCCCTGAATCTGCTCAAAAAAATATCAACCTAGCTATATTACGTGATCTGGATATACCGTTACCCCCAATAGAACAACAAGTTCGCTTTACGAATACTGTTGAAAATATGAATGAGATTAAGAGAAAGTTTAATAATTCTAATGAGTTAAAGAAAGATGCTTTTAACTCATTAAGCCAAAAAGCCTTTGCAGGCGAACTATAACGCTATTTATAAAAATAAGAACAAGGATGTTAAATGAGCCAACGAGAATTAAATAAAAACATAACCGACACGCTGCTTTTAAAACAAGACGCTTATTTCACGCGTGAGGATAAATAAAAAATGCAGAAACAAGTAAAACGCATGAATGAAGTGGGCGATACGGTATTTTTAACACCTACGCCATTACTCAGCTACGAGGCATTGGTATTAAAAAGCTTAGGCTCAAACACCTATCGGGGTTTTCATCGTAAAAATAATAATTGCTTAGGCGCATCACACACCTTTAGAGATGTGTTAACTAAAAAGAAAGATTATTTAATACATGCACTCAATAATCTCAGCTCTGAAATAGAGTTAAACGAGCTTGCAAACGAGTTATGTAGCGAGCTTAAAATTGAACTGAGTAAAAACATTAAACCTTCGCAGTTGCAGTCGTTTAATAAAGTACGAAAGCCCGTTGATATTGTATTCGAGCATTTTGTAGCAATGGGGGAGGACTTTGCACCAGCAAGAAAAACCGCCACACCATGGCTATTTTTACCCCTTGATAGCCAAATTTTTCAGTCTGAATTTATATTTACCACAGAAGAAGCGAAGGCTTTAGGCATCAAACGCCGCTTTACATATAAAGACATTGAGACAGCGCAGCACTACGCAGATATACAAAACTTTTTTAAAAGATAAAGCGGCAGATATAGGTTTAAACCACCGTATTTATTTTGATTTGGTTTGGAATAAGCGCTTTGAAAGCAACGGCACTAATTTGTTTTTAACCAACCCAAGCAGAAAATGATAAACACTTAGCGGCTTAAAATAACAGCAGCAGGGTTTTAATGAGTTTAATAGTTATTAAGAAGTACCCTACGACTGTACGTCGGGTTAATTGTGACATTATTGGTTGTGCATTATAAATGTAATACGGCTTGGGATGTTGTTGGTTTGTTGGGTAGCGTGACTCCGTCACTTAACCAACCTACGTGTATTGACCTTACGTAGGTTGGATAAGCCGAAGGCGTCATCCGACATTATTGGTTGTGCATTATAAATGTAATTCGGCTGGAATGTTGTTGGTTTGTTGGGTGGCGTGACTCCGTCACTTAACCAACCTACATTTTTTACATGGAGGTTTTATGAGGTATCGTCGAAATTATCAAGCTGGAGGGACGTATTTTTTCACAGTTAATTTGCTTGAGCGAAATAAATCACTATTGGTTGATCACATTGATTTACTACGTGAGTCGGTACGTTGGGTTAAAAGACATAAACCTTTCCATATTGATGCGTGGGTTGTGTTACCCGATCATCTTCATGCGGTGCTAACATTACCCGAAGAGGATTTTGACTACTCTGGCCGATGGCGTGAAATAAAAAAGCGTTTTTCTAAAGGGTTACCTAAAAGAGAATACCTATCTGAGGCACGTATGAATAAAAATGAACGAGGCGTATGGCAACGTCGCTTTTGGGAGCATACTATCCGTGATGAGCAAGATTATTGGCATCATGTAAATTATGTGCACTTCAATCCACTTAAACATGGTTTAGTAAAAAGAGTGAGTGACTGGCCTTATTCAAGTTTTCACAAAGCGGTTGCATCAGGTATCTATAGCCGCAATTGGTGTGGGGAATAATAAAATGTTACTTTGTCTAAGCGCCTCAAACGCGCTTAATAGATACCTCAAAGCTGATTTACCTCGCTTACCACATGAATTCGGTAAACAAGCGGGGGTAAATACACTCATAAGCGATAATAATAGCTTTAACTGGCAATTGCAGATAATTGATAACAGCTATAAATCTCGTGAAAAAACAATCATTGTTTGTGAAGCGAATAGCCGTTTTACGTTTTTTATACCGGTTAGTTTAAAGCTATCACAACAAGAATTAACTCAGCGCTTAGAGTATGAATGGCAGTTAATGATGGCTGAAACGCTTGAGGTGTATCAGTTAATACCACGCAGCGATATTGCGGTGCTGTTAAGTGAGCTATCAAAAATAGAATTCACGCCGCACTGGGTTAAAAATACCGATTTGAGTATAAGTGGGCATATTAGCGATGCTGCCCTTTGGATTACTCAAACACTACAAGAAGAGGGGCTTTATGAGTTACCTAAAGCTCTTGCCATTGAGTTAGCTATTTATTTAAACACCCAACCTAAACGTATTACTAATAAAGCAACTCGCCGCAAAGAGAAGTTTATACCCATAGAGCGATTATTACATTATTGCCAATCGCTTATCGCTGACCAACAACAGATGTTGGCTCATCAAACGAAATAATAGATACCAGTAATATTATTAATTTTAGTGATTACCATAAAAAATAAGAGCTGGTTAATTCTTTAAACTGATCATTAAAAGGGATTTTACTTTGAAAGATTACCAACCATTTTCCGCTGAGATAAAGGGCGGAATCATAGACGAAATCAAAAATAATTTTGGTCATATTTACTCAGATGAGTTGATTGCTATTTTTATAAAAATAATGGAAGAGTCTACATTGGTTGAGCTTGATTTTGCCGACTTGTTAGTGTTTTTACATGAGAGCAGAAACGGCTTTAAAATTTTTACAACTCAACAAGCATTAACTGAATTTGTGAAATCGAGCGCAAGTAAACCGACATCATTATTTGGATATAAAATGGGGGATTCCCGTTCGATTGAAAGCGATAAGGCAAAACGATTAATTATAGCGCTCAAGGGTAATCTCAAGGCATAGATCAAGCAAAAAAGTGTAAAATTAGATACCATTATAAAAAAAGCGACCCTAGGTCGCTTTTTTGCTTTTTACGCTATTAAATTAATAGCATTTCTTTTTCGCTCTTAATTGTGAGTCAAATTCATCAGGAAATAAAATGGTGCCGTCGTCTTCTTCTGTGGGGAATACGGCGATAAGTAAGTCGTCTTGCTCAAGGCCTGGGGTCCAACGGCTTTGCCAATCCTTTAATGGGATCGCTTTAGCGGTGCAGTTTTCCCATTCTCCAGTGGCCCAGGCTTCTGCGTAAATGCGCTCTGGCCATACAGGTACACAATCATCATCTTCATTTGCCAGCATAACGCAGCCGTCATCGTCGTTTAATATCCATACTTGTTTATACTCTTGGACGGTTTCGAACATAAATGCCAGTCGTTTTTTTGCTCCTAATCCAAGGATTGTTTCGAACTTTTCAGTTGCGCTCGCTGTTGCATTATTCATATAGAGGCTCACTTTTGATTGGCTATCGTCTTGCTTTAGTATATTGACTAATATGACAGATTATCGATTGCTTTAAAATTATTTAGTAATTGATGTATATAAATCATTAGCTAGCTGATTTATGTCTTCAATATTGTTGTTAGTTAATGCATAGGTTCGCAGTCCATAAAGGCCCATGGCTAAAAACCGTGCAAGTTGCTTTGCTGTGCGTGTGGTTTGAATCTCTTGCTGAGCTATAGCGCGTGTAAACTGCGCTGCAAGGGCATTTTCATAGGCATTTAAATTCGCGCTTAATACCAGACTAATTTGCTCGTCTTGTCCTTCTATTTCACTAATGCTTTTAGTTAGCAGGCATACTTTCATACTGTTGCCGCTTAGGCACTCGGCTACTACAGAGTCTATGTACTTGCGCAAGCTTGGTAGTACGGGTTTGTTGTCGCAAAAGAAAGCCGTAAATTGTTGGTTTCTATCGGTTTGATATTGTTCAATAGCTGCGAGGAAAAGACCTTTTTTATTTTTGAATGCAGCATATAAGGAGCCAGGATGTAAAGCTGTCACTTGGGTGAGCTTTTGCATACTGGTTTTAGCATAACCAAATTGTGTAAATGCAAGCATGGCTTGGCGTAACACGTATTCGCGGTCAAATTCAGCTACTCTCATTAATTATCTCTATAGCAAATAGTGTAAGAAGGGCTTAATGTTCTAGTTTACTTAATCTTGAACAAATATTCAAAATTACCCTTGAATAATAAGCTAACCATCCTTATCTTGAATGTATACTCAAGATAAGGATTTATTACAATGGCTACAGATTTACTCAAACCGTTTAAACTTAATAACAGCATTGAGCTGCAAAACCGTGTATTAATGGCACCCTTAACCCGCTGCATGAGCGATGACAACTTAGTGCCAACACAAGCTATGGTAGATTACTATGCACGACGCGCTGATGCTGGCTTAATTATCAGTGAAGCGACTATTATTCGCCCTGATGCACAAGGTTATCCTAACGTACCAGGCTTATTTAGCAGTGAACAAATTCAAGGCTGGAAAAAAGTAACCGATGCCGTACATGCTAATGGCGGTAAAATGTTTGCCCAACTTTGGCATGTTGGCCGTGTTGCACATCCTCACTTTTTTGATGGTGAAGTGCTCGCACCTTCAGCCATTGGCATAGAAGGGTCAGTACCCAGAATGCGTGAGCTGACTTATCAAACACCAAAAGCGGCGACTATTGAAGATATTAAAGGCCTAGTGGCTGATTATGCAAAAGCGGCTGAAAATGCGATTGAAGCCGGTTTTGATGGTGTAGAAATACATGGCGCAAATGGCTATTTAATCGACCAATTCTTACATTATGCAGCCAATGAGCGCACTGATGTATATGGTCAAACGCCAGAGAATATGTCGCGCTTTGCATTGGAAGTAGTTGATGCTGTAATAGCTGCAATTGGCGCAGATAAAACAGCACTGCGCTTATCACCAGGTGCTTATTTTAATATGCAAGAAGATAACCGCGACAAAGCTGTTTTTGATTACTTATTAACAAAATTGAATACGCGAGAGCTTGCTTACGTACATGGTGGTATTTTTGATGACAGCATGCGCTTTACAAGCTTAGAAGACAAAACAACCTCAGAATATTTACGTGCTAACTATACAGGTACTTTAGTTGGGGTAGGCAGTTATAGTTTTGAATCTGCCAGTGCGGCAATAAACAATAACCAATTTGATTTAATAGCAATAGGTCGCCCGTTTATTGCAAATCCAGATTATATTAATAAGATAGCAAATAACAAAGAGCTCGTTGAATATGATGATGCGATGTTAAGTGATTTGGTATAGCTATTTGATTCTATCACTAAGCGCATGAATAAAGCCGTGCGCTTAGTTAAAATTCAATTCGATTTAACTAAATACGGAGCTGTATTTAGTTGATTTTTCTTATATCTTCTTATTACTAGCCACAAAAAGTACATCCCCTTGTAACTGTATGGTAAGTAAAAACTAATTTTTCTGTCATTTAAAGTCGCCATACTTTGCCCGAATTTAAAACAACAATTGTAAATGGGACAACAATGCGCGCTTTCAATAAGAAAACCACTTTGAGCTTAGCTATTGCTTTGGCTTTTTCTTCAAATAGCTTTGCCAATGACACCGAAATAGAAGAAGTTACAGTAGTGGCTAAACCAACTAGTTATGCTAATAACGTTATCGAGCCTTCAATGCTTGAACAGCAAAGTTCTGTATCAAGTGTATTAGCTGTTATTGATAACTTACCCGGCATTAGTATAAACGAAGGTGATGCCTTTGGCGGTGATGATTGGTCGACCACCATTACAATGCGAGGCTTTAGTATTGATGGTAATCAACAACAGCTGGGTATGACTGTTGATGGTATTCCAAATGGAGGCTCAAACTATGGTGGTGGCGCTAAAGCGAATCGATACTTAGACAGTGAAAACCTTGCAACTGTAGAAGTAGGTCAAGGAACCTCTGATATCGCATCTGCGTCACTTGAAGCACTTGGCGGTACATTTAACTTTGTTAGTAAAGATCCAAGCTTTGATAAAAGCACTACATTTGCCTATACCAATGGCGACCATGATGCCTCGCGTTATTACTTTAAGCATGAAACGGGCACTATTTTTGATAACACTCAAGCGTATGTGAGTTATTCACAAACAGACACCAGCCGCTGGATTGGTGATGGCAGTAATGGCGGTAAAGACAATCAACACGCTGAAGCTAAGTTTGTATCTAACTTTGATGCATTAACGGTTACTGGTCGTTTATCGTATGATGATGTAAGTGAAACAAACTATAACAGCGTAAGCCTTGAGCAATTTGCACAAACGCCTGACTGGGATCAACTCACGTGGAATTGGACAGGCACGCCGCACTTTGACCAAATGTTTGCAGAAGGTTGGGGTACGCTTCGTGAAAATACATTGGGTTATGTAAAATTTGAATACGCGATTACGCCATCTTCATTATTAACTATCAGCCCGTATTATCATAAAAATTCAGGCCGCGGAGATTGGATCCCGCCTTATTTAACTACCCCTGTTGATGATGAAGGAAACCCAACAACAGAAGGCGGAACAAATGCGGGTTCATATGGGTTTGCAGACAGTGACGGTAATCCACTCGCACCTAATGAAAACTGTACCGAAAGCCTAAGTTGGCCGTGGGAGTCAGGTCCTGGTTTAAACCCAGCTTGTTATGATGATTCAGCAACGCCGGTTATGTCGTATCGTCACACCCATTATGATAAAAACCGTTTAGGCTTAACCGCAGATTATAGCGTAACGTTTGGTATGCATGATATCGAAGCGGGTATTTGGTATGAACAATCGGAGCGTGATGAGTCACGTGATTGGCACAAAGTTATTGATGCTCGTGTATATCATCATTTTGATAGCACGCCATATTGGACACAATACAAAAACACCTTTGATACAGATACGTTCAAGTGGTACATACAAGACTCAATGGCATTTGGCGATTTCACTTTAAACCTTGGAGCGAAACAATACTTAGTTGAGCTACAAAAATACGACCACTTTAACGATATAACCTCAGATAAAGTAAATAGTGATTCAGATGTTTTATTCAGCGCAGGTGTGCTTTATCAGCTTAATAGCAGCACTGAGTTGTTTACCAGCTACAGTGAAAACTTTGCCGCGATTAAAGACGGAGTTTTAGAACGTGATAGCTCGGCGCTGACTGATATAGAACCAGAGACGGCTGAGAATATTGATTTTGGTATACGTTACCAAGCAGATCGTTTAAGTCTAACTGCTACTGCTTATTCAATTGAATTTGAAAACCGTATTACCTTTATTGCTCCAGGCAGTGACACCAGTGGTATTGATTACACCATCGGTACTAACGGTTCATACATCAATGTGGGTGGTATTGAATCACAAGGCTTTGAATTATCTGCAAGTTATATGCTAACCAATGAGTGGAATGTGTATACCTCGTATACCAATAATAGCTCTGAATATGCATCTGACGACCCAAGTTCATACGCTAATGGCGAACTGATTGATGGTGCAGGTCCTAGCTTTAGAGCCGGTGATGATGTCATTGACTCCCCAAGTGACATGTTTGTGCTTTCTACAGATTATTACAGCGGTGATTTTCGCTTTGGTATCTCAGCAAAATATACGGGTGAGCGTTTAGGTGCATGGACTGATGAACAAACACGTGCGCGTAACGAAGTAGACAGTTACACCGTGATTGACTTTAATGCAGGCTATTTTGCTGAAGTTAATGCAGGCGCTTTTACATCAATAGATATTGCTTTTGCTGTGACAAATGTGACAGATAAGCAATACTTGAGTGGCGGTACTGGTAATGGCTCTACCTATTTTATTGGTGCGCCACGTACTGCAGCACTGACATTTACAGCTAATTTTTAAAAATTAGTCATAAATCACAAAGCCCATCAATGATGGGCTTTTTGCTTTTAAGGTAACTTCATGAACACAATATTAAAAATAACAGTCTTAGGGCTGCTCGTTATCACCAGCACGTTGGTAAGGGCCACGCAAAATGTAGTGTTAGTGACACTCGATGGTGTACGTTGGCAAGAAGTGTTTAACGGTGCAGATGAAGCATTAATAAACAATGCAGATTTTGTAAAAAACAAAGCCCAGTTAAACAGTGAGTTTTGGCATAACAACCTAAAACAACGTCAGCAATTATTGATGCCATTTATCACTCAAACCATAGCGAATAAAGGCGTTATTATTGGCGATAGAAATAATGACTCCAAGATGTCGGTGAGTAACCCATGGTATTTTTCATATCCGGGGTATAACGAAATTTTAACCGGTACTGTTGATAAAAACATTAATAGTAACGATAAAAACTATAACCCAAATAAAACCATTTTGGAGCTGTTACACGAGCAGCCTGAATACAAAAATAAAACCGCATTATTTGGCAGTTGGGATGTTTTCCCGTTTATTGTCAATGATAAGCGCAGTGGTGTGTATGTAAATGCGGGGTTTATGCCCATTGATGCTGAGTTATCAGATGATGCAAACTTACTTAATGCAATGCAAAATGAGATCCCTAGCCCTTGGCATAATGTACGTTTAGACAGCTTTACTTATCGCTTTGCTAAAGCATATTTACTGGCTAAAAAGCCAAAGTTATTAGTAATAAGCCTTGGTGAAACCGATGATTTTGCCCACGACGGTCACTACGACCACTATTTAAAATCGGCTAAACAAAGTGATGCGTTTATCAAGGACTTGTGGCAAACACTGCAAGCCACGGAGGGATATAAAAATAACACGACGTTGATTGTTACTACAGATCATGGCCGTGGCAGTCATGCTAATGACTGGCAGCACCATAGCTCAAAGCGTGCATTGGCTAAATCAGAACAAGGACGTAAAGCGTTTCCTGATGGGATTGTTGGCTCTGAACATATATGGCTGGCAGCAATGGGACCGACTATAAAGCAAACTGGTTTAGTAAAAACGGATCAAGAATTTAAACAAGCACAGGTTGCAGCCACTGTATTAAAAGCACTAGGGCAAAACCCACAGCAAATTAACCCAAATATGGCACCTGCGATTAACGAGGTTTTAAAATGAAACGACTTAAAACAGCCCTCATCATTAGTGTATTTTTAAGCTTTAATACTTTTGCAGCAATTGCACCAAGTAAAATTCTGTTTGGTTCGTGTGGCCACCAAGATAAAGCGATTCCCATTTTTGATGCGATCAATAAAGAAAATGCAGACTTGTTTATCTTTTTAGGCGATAACATTTATGGCGATACCAATGATATGCAAGTATTGGCTGATAAGTACCAAAAGCTAGGTGCAAAACCAGGTTTTAAAACACTGCAAGCTAACACGCCGATTATTGCGATGTGGGACGATCATGATTTTGGCCAAAATGATGCGGGCAAAGAATACCCACACAAAGAGCAATCACGACAAATCATGCTCGACTTTTTTGGTGAACCAAAAGAATCAATACGCCGCACGCGCCCCGATGGAATTTATACCTCGTATACATATGGTGAGGAGAACAAACAGTGCAGGTGATCATGCCAGATTTACGCTGGAACCGCGACGCACTTAACCATGTAAGCGAAACGCAGTATTACACTAAGCGCAAAGAAAATAATCAAGGTCCATATAGCCCAACTGAGGTAAAGGGTGCATCAATGCTGGGTGAGACTCAGTGGCTTTGGCTTGAGCAAGAGCTTAAAAAGCCTGCGGCAATAAAATTAATAAGCTCAAGCTTACAGTTATTGCCTGACTTTACAGGGTGGGAGTCGTGGGCTAATTTTCCTGAAGATCGCGCGCGGTTATTCGCACTGATTAAAAAGCATCGTGTGAATGGGGTGATTATTATCAGTGGTGATACACACTGGGGGAAATTTCAAAATACAGCGCTAACCTAGATTACCCGTTAACAGAAATGACCAGCTCAGGCCTGACTGAAAAATGGAAAGATGTTAGCCCTAATAAACACCGTGTAGGTGATTTTACTCATCAAGTTAACTATGGCGATTTGAGTATTGATTGGCAGCAAAAAGATCCAGCTATCTCATTGCAGCTTAAAGACATTGATGGCAAAACCATAATGCAAAGCCAATTTAGTTTATCCAGTATTAGCCCATACTAATAAAATGCTACGCACAGAGTAAACCTTGCTCTGTGCGTGCGAATTTAAAGCTAACTTCCTGATTTATTAATGCCATTAATCGTTAATGGCTACCCCTGCAATTGAAAATATCTTACACTGTTTTTATCTCATGCAAGGACAGTGTCGCAATGCTCAATATTATTCAATCTAACCGAATGGAAACCCTGCAAGCTCAGTTTCATAAGCTGTTAAGTGTAGACCCGCTAACCAGCCCATTTGAAAAAGAAGTGGTACTGGTGCAATCGCCAGGTATGTCGCAGTGGTTAAAAATAGGTTTGAGTGAACAGCTCGGTATTGCAGCACAGGTGGACTTTCCTTTGCCTTCGAGTTTTATTTGGCAGCTTTATCAACAATTATTGCCAAACGTACCCAAAGAGTCAGCATTTAATAAACCAAACCTTGCATGGAAAATATTTACCATTTTACCTGATTGCATTGATGAGCCGTTATATTTACCCCTTAAAACGTATCTTGAAGGTGATTTAGACGGGCAAAAAACCTTTGCTTTGTGTGAAAAAATAGCCGACGTGTACGACCAATATTTAATGTATCGCCCACACTGGATTGCAACATGGGACAGCGGCAAAGATGCCCTAGATGACGTAGACATTAGTATTTCTCCTTGGCAACCCGATTTATGGCGACGCATTGTTGCTTTAAGTGTTGAGCTTGGGCAAAGCCAGTTTCATCGTGCCAATATGCAAGGTAAATTACTGGCAGCACTTGAGACTATGGACGAGAGCTTATTGCCAAAACGCATTAGTCTATTTGGTATATCGGCCATAGCCAGCTCTCAACTGGAAATTTTTGACGCATTAAGTAAAAAAACACAGGTGTTTTTATTCTTTTTTAACCCAAGTGAGCATTATTGGGGTGATGTGGTTGATGAAAAAACCGCAGCAAAAATTACCGCTAAATACGCCAAAACCCCGTTACTTGATGCCGCTCAGCATACGCTTAGTAAACCCGATGAAGAATATTACTTTATTGGTAATCCGCTACTGTCATCGTGGGGTAAATTAGGCCGCGATTATTTTGAGCAACTAGTACAATTTGATGCTAACTGGATTGACGGCTTCACCGACAATTTTGATGACTCACTACTGGGTAAAATTCAAAGCGAAATATACCAACTGGCATTTAAAGGTGAATCATTAACGCTAGATAAAGAGTGGTTTATCAATGACGAAGGCAAATTGCCAATTAGCGAGACTGACACCAGCATTATTGTAAGTGATTGTTATACGCCGCTGCGCGAAGTTGAACGCTTGCATGATTATTTACTTAACTTGTTTCATCAAAACCCAACTCTTACACCAAAAGACATTATCGTGATGATGCCTGATGTAGGCACCTATAGCCCGTATATTGAGGCGGTATTTGGTGGTGCGCATGGTAAACGCCATATTCCGTATGCGTTAGCGGATTTAGCCATCGAGCAAGAAAAACCTGTACTTAGCTCGTTTGCCAGTCTAGCCAATTTACCGTTTTCGCGTTTTGGCGTGTCTGACATTTTAGATTTATTACAAGTAACACAAATTGCCGAAAAGTTTAGTTTAGAGCCCCATGAGTACGAGCAAATTCAATACTGGCTGGAGCGGGTAGGGGTAAAATGGGGCATTAATGCAGAGCATAAAAGTGGCTTTGACTTACCAACAATAGATTTAAACACCTGGCAACATGGCTTAAACCGTTTATTGCTCGGTATAGCACAGCGCGATGAGCAAATCCCATTTGCGGGCATTTACAGCGCCGATGAAGTTGAAGGCATGGCACTCGATACACTCAATAAATTGGTGCATTTTATTGATGTACTGCAAACATTTAAAGAACGCTTAAGCCCAGATGATACTCTCACGAATAAAGCGGATATTTTAGATGAGCTGCTTGAAGCCATTTATGAAAGTGAAAGCGATGACAGCTGGGATCTTTTAGTACTTAAAAAAGTGCTCGATGAGCTGAAAAAACATCATGAAAACGGTGATTATACTCAAGCGGTGTCGCAGCGTATTGTCAGCTATTTAATCAAACAAGGCATTCAAGAAAAGGGCGTTGGCCAGCGATTTTTAGTCGGACAAGTTAACTTTTGTACGCTGATGCCGATGCGCGCCGTACCATTCAAAGTAGTGTGTATGCTAGGGCTAAACGATGCCGACTACCCGCGTACTGTGCAACCCATTGGTTTTGATTTGGTGCCGTATTCTAAAAAGCAAAAAGGTGACCGATCACGAAAACTTGATGACCGTTATCTATTTTTAGAAGCGCTTCTGAGCGCTCGAGATAATTTATATATGAGCTATATTGGTCGTTCGTGTTTTGACAACCAGTCACGTATGCCATCAACATTAGTAAGTGAGTTATTAGAATACATTGGTAGAAGCTTTACCTTAACTGAGCAAAGCGAGCGAAACCCTGCCAGACTGTTTAGTTAAAGCGCAGCGCCTTCAACCATTTAATTACCATTACTATATGCCAAGCGAGCAAACACCAACGCAATTAGCGGTTAATGAGCACAGCTATAACCCAGTATGGTTGCCGGCAGAGGCTATAACGCCTGAGCCACTTAGCAAACTTGATGTGGCAATGCCTGAAAGCCTCGACCTTGATGTGTTTATTCGCAGTGTTTGTAACCCCCATGAAAGCTTTTATCAGCAAACGTTGGGCCTACGCTTACCTGAGTTTAACGATGTGGCCAAAGATGAAGAGCCGTTTAGTGTTGATGCGCTGAAACGCTATTTTTATTTAGATGAAATACTTGAAGCGGCCATTTTCGATAGGCCCCTGAGCCGTGAACAAATATTGCAACGAGGGGAGCTGCCTCAAGCTCATGTCGGTGACTTGATTTTTGAAAGCATGGAGCACCGGGTTGACGCGCTTGCAGGGCAAGTGAAAGCCCATATAGCGACTGGCAAAAATGAACCTGTTGAAGTGTCTTTAACACTCAACTGTGAGGATGCTGATGGCAAAACGCAAAGCAGCCAACTTGAAGGCTGGCTCAATCATATTTACATGCAAAAACAAGTGTTTTACAGAAGTGCCAGTATTAAAGCGAAAGATCTAATTAAGGGCTTTATTTATCATTTAACGGCTCAAGTGATGGGTCACCCTGTGGAAACCTTAATTTTAGGTTTAGATAAACAAATCGCTTTTACGCCGATGGATGCAGAGTATGCGCAGCAACAATTAAACCAATGGTTTAGTTTATACGCAGCCTTGAGGCAATCACCAGTGGCGTTTTTTCCGGCCAGTAGTTATGAGTTCGTAAAAACTGAGGGCGATATTAATAAAGCGATTAATAAATTTAGCCCACAATACATTGGCCGAGGCGAGGGAGAAAACCCGTACATTCGTTTAACTACGCAATCGCTATTAGATTGCCAAGAAGAATTTACTCATTGGAGCAATACACTCCTTACGCCACTAATTGATAACGCTAAGGAGAGTGATTATGCAAGCGCTTAACCCGCTCAACATGCCTCTTGCGGGGCAAAGTTTAATTGAGGCCAGTGCTGGCACCGGTAAAACCTATACTATTACCGGCTTGTATTTACGTTACTTACTCGGTATGCAAATAGCGGATGATCAACAGTCAGCCATAAATAAACCGCTGAGCGTGGAACAAATTTTGGTTGTAACCTTTACTGAGGCCGCCACACAAGAAATTAAAGACAGAGTACGAGCGCGTATTATTGCAGCGCGCGATGCATTACTGGGGCTTAAAACCAAAGATGAGTTGGTAAACGAGCTCATTGCAAGCATCGATGATAAACACCGCGCCTTTGATTTACTTGATGCTGCGGCAAAATCGATGGACGAAGCGGCCATTTTTACTATTCATGGTTTTTGTCAGCGCATGCTCAAACAACATGCGTTTGAGTCTGGCGTGGCGTTTAATTTAGAATTTATACTCGACGAGCGCGAAATTCTACTTGAGACCATTAAAGATTTTTGGCGTACTTTTGTCTACCCGTTAAATAAAGAAAAAACTGATGCCATTTTGGATGTATTCCCAGCACCTGAATCATTATTTAGTCAGGTAGCGAGTTTACTAAATAAAGGCAATGCGCTCATTACTCCTACGATTAACCTTGATGATGTATGGCGAGCACGTGAAGCGTATTTAGCTAAAATCCCCAGCTTTAAAAAAGCGTGTTTAGACAGCGAGTTTATTGGTGCAATTAAAGCCTCTGGGCTCAGTGGTTCCAAAACGCCTGGACGTAAAGGCAGCTTACAAGCGCTTGAGGATTTTTGCCGTGGCGATGAATTATTTTTTAAATTTGGCACAAGTAAGTATTCGTTTGAGGTTTGGAGCACTGATAACTTAAGTGACTCGGCTAACTATAAAAAGAATCAGCCTTTATTTAGCCATGAATTACTGCCTCAATTTGATGAGCTAGCAAAGCTAAGCGGTACTATTAACGAAGGGCTTGGTATAGCCATTGCTCAACACGCAGCAAGCTGGGTTAAAACAGCCATCGTTAAACGTAAAACAGAGCAAAGTGTGATCACCCCTGATGATTTATTAAGTAATTTACACAGTGCGCTTAACAGTGAGCAAGGCGATACACTTTCGCAAAAAATAGCCCAGTTATTCCCCGTGGCGATGATTGATGAATTCCAAGATACCGACCCAATTCAATACGGTATTTTTAGTAAAATTTATGGCCAAGAAAATACCACACTTGCGATGATTGGCGACCCTAAACAAGCAATTTACGGCTTTAGGGGCGCGGATATTTTTACCTATATTGGCGCAAAGCATGCAGTTGCGCAGGAGCAACAATTTACCTTAGGCACGAATTTTCGCTCAAGTAGTGATGTAGTAATCAGTGTAAATAAGCTATTTGCCAAGCACGATAACAGCTTTATTTATAATGAGGCCATTCCATTTAATCCGGTTGCAGCCAAAGGTAAAAAGGCCGATGAATCATTTTTAATCGACGGTAAACCTGCCAAGGCTTTTGAGTTTTGTGTATTTGCCGACACCGCCGCCGATGACAGTAAAAAACCCACCAACAAAGGGGTTGGGCAGCATCATTTAGCAAGCCATTTTGCCAATAAAGTCGTCACTTTACTAAGCCAAGCACAACTAGGCCGTGCCTGCATTGGTGAGGCACCGGTAACTGCTGCCGATATTTGTATTTTGGTACGCGACCGTTTAGAGGCGCAAATTATTAAAAAGCGCTGAGCGACGCTAAAATCGCCAGTGTGTATTTATCCCGCGACAGCGTATTTAGCCAAGAGCTTAGCCATCATTTACTTAACTTTTTAACCGCACTGCATGGTCAATACAATGAATCATTACTGCGCGGTGTATTGGCGGGGCCGCTATTTTGTTTAAGTTATAACGAGATTTACGCGCTGGCTGACGATGAAGAGCAGTGGCAATCATACCTTAACTTTTTTTGCTTACTTAACGGCGCTGTGGCACAAACAAGGTGCCATGGCGATGCTAGAGCACCTGTTGAGCCACAATCAATTAAGCGCGAAGTGGCAGGGTTTAGGGTATAACGTAGAGCGCTGGCTCACCGATTACCGCCATTTAAGTGAAATACTGCAACAAAAGCAAATTGAGCTTGAGGGCACATTGAGGCTATTACGTTGGTTTGCACAAAAGGTTAGCCAACAAGATGGTGAGGCGGTGCAAGTTCGCCTTGAAAGTGACGCAAACCTAGTGCGTATTGTGACCATGCACGCTTCAAAAGGGCTTGAGTTCCCGCTGGTGTTTATGCCATTTGCCAGTGGTTACCGTGAAACTAAAGAGGCTTTGTATCATAAAGATGGGCAACTTATTTACGACTTAAGTAAAACCGACGATGCCCTGCAAAAAGCCGAGCAAGAACGCCTAGCAGAAGATTTACGCTTATTGTACGTGGCACTCACGCGGGCCATTCATTTTTGTGCCATCGGCATGTATAACTTAGGACAAGGGCAGAGTAAGCGACTGGCAATACAAAGTAGCTCGTTGGGCCATGTACTCTTCGCACGGCTTGATATTACCAGCAGCGAAGTATGGCGTAGCCACTTAAAAGAATTTTGCGACGAAAACAACGCTATGCAATACACTGAATTTACCAGCGATGAGTTGCTTGAGCAGGGCACCTTGCAATTGACTTCAACGCAAAGCTCAAGTCACAATCTCAGCGTTAATAATGTCACCGTAGACATTGAAAAAGATTGGCGTGCCACCAGCTTTAGTGCCTTGAGCTTTAAAAAGCACACTGATCACATACAGCCTGGGCGCAGTGATGAAGATCACGAAAAAGACGAGTTTGCCGCAGAGCAAGAAGATGTTAAATCGCCATACAGCTTCCCTAAGGGCGCAAAACCCGGTAGCTGCTTACATGAAATTTTTGAGCAGATTGATTTCACCAGCCCTATAACGCATCCAACTAACAGTGAGCAAGACTTATCTTGTGTAGTCGAAAAAAGCTTAAAAAAATACAACATAGATAGCAGCTGGCAAGAAACTGCAGAGCAGTGGATACTCAGCGCCCTGCAATGCCCACTGAATGACGAAGGGCTCAGTTTAAGTGTATTGCCGCCGAGTGATTGCTTGGTCGAGATGGAGTTTAATTTACCCCTTGAGAGTTTAAACGCTAAACAGCTTAATGCCGTGCTTATAAAACACTTTGGTTTTAATCAAAGTAACCTTGAGTTTTTGAATGTTAAAGGCTTATTAAAAGGCTTTGTTGATTTAATATTTTGCTTTGAAGGCCAATATTATATTTTGGACTATAAATCGAATTACTTAGGGAACCAAGCCAAGCGACTACGAACAAGACTCCCTTGAGCAAGCCATGAGCAGCCATCAATACCATTTACAGTATTTAATTTACACAGTGGCGTTGCACCGTTTGTTAAAACAGCGCATTGCAAATTATAGCCCAGAGCAACACTTAGGCGGCGTTTACTACACCTTTTTACGGGGGATGGGTGAAGGGAAAGGCATTTTCTTTAATAAACTCACCACAGAGCAAGTAGCTATTTTAGATGGCTTATTTACTCAACCCGCGGTTAAAAAAGGAGAGGCATCATGAGTGAAGTTGATGCAATAAATGAATTACCATTAATGGCCGCTGAGGCTGATAATACAGTAGATACCGTGCCGTTAATTGACTTTTTAGTGAGTGAAGGGCGCCTGCGAGTGGTTGATGTAAAACTCGCTGAGCTTTTAACTGGGCATGTAGCGAGCAGTGCTGACAATAGCGATGTATTTAACTTAATTTTGCTGCTGTGTTTAGCAGGTCAAAGCCAGCACAGTTGTTTAAATTTAGATGATGTAAATTGGCAAAATCCATTTAACTTACGAAAGTCTGACTTTAATAAAGCACAAGGCCCCTCGCCCGATACAGTTAGCCCATTTAGTGATGAGTTTGATATTAATCAAGCGGTTCGCTGTTTAGAGTCGCACCCAAGTGTAGGGGAGCAGCAACCACTGAATTTATTTGGCACTAGGCTCTACTTTGCACGCCTTGCAGGGTACGAACAAACGCTAGCCTCAAGGTTATTAGCCATGAGTAAGCGTGAAATAAAAATAGACAATGCAGCGCTTGCTAAGTTACTCAATGATTATTTCCCTGAAGATAAAGCACCAAAAGAAGGGCTCGACTGGCAAAAAGTAGCCTGTGCTATGGCGGCTACAAAGGGGTTTAGTGTTATCACCGGTGGCCCAGGGACCGGTAAAACCACGACAGTGACAAAGTTATTAGCCATTTTACAATCACTGTACCAAAGTGCGCCGCTAAGCATTAAGCTGGTGGCCCCAACTGGTAAAGCCGCCGCGCGGTTAAGTGAATCTATTTTAGGGGCTAAGCAGCAATTAAAAGCGGATATTCCAGATAATGTTGAGCCACACATTCCGCAAACGGCGCAAACTATTCACCGTTTACTTGGGGTTAAACCTTTTACCAATAAGTTTAAACATAACAGCAGTAACCCATTACATGTAGATGTATTGATCATCGATGAAGCGTCGATGGTTGATTTATCACTGATGGCTAAACTAATCGAGGCATTACCCGCTCGCGCAAGGTTAATATTACTCGGCGATAAAGACCAATTAGCGTCGGTAGATACTGGCAGTGTCATGAGCGACTTATGCCAAGGCTTGGCTCTTGGGCAAACGCCGAGTTATTCTGATGCCCGCTGCACCGAGCTTAATCAGTTGTGTTTTAATGGCGAGCAAAAATTACAATCGCAGCAAAGCCTATTTGCATTAGCCGATTGCATCGCGTTCTTACAACACAGTTATCGCTTTGATGCTAAAAGTGGTATTGGCGAGCTGGCTTTTGCGGTGAACACCAACAACTCAGGTAAGCTCAATTATGTTGAGCAGGAAATCTATTCAGGCAAATTTAACGACGTTGTTTTAGATTACGATATTGTCACTAAGCCAATTGAAAAACTGGTACAAAGCGCTGCTAGTCATTACAGTGAGTATTTAAACCTCATTAAGCAAGGCGCGCCGAGTGCAGACATTCATCATGCGTTTACACAATACCAATTACTCGCCGCTGTGCGTGAAGGTGATTATGGCGTAAACAGCTTAAACCTTCGTATTGAAAAGCAATTACATAACCTTGGCTTGATCAATACCCATGCAAATAACCGCCATTATTTAGGTTTGCCTATTATGATTGCGCAAAACGACTACCAATTAAAACTGTTCAACGGCGATATTGGTATTCTACTGCATGATGAAAACGCGCAGCTAAAAGCGGTATTTATTGACGAGCAGGGCAATGAACGGGCATTTTCACCCGCACGACTCCCAGCCCATGATAAAGTATATGTAATGACCATACACAAATCACAAGGCTCAGAATTTAACTACACCGCCATGGTTCTACCCCTGCAAATCAAGCAACCGCGGGTATAAATCGCCAATTGGTCTACACCGGCATCACCCGCGCAAAACACACCTTTGAATTGGTGGCCGACAAAAAAGTATTGCTCATGGCTATGAATAAATCAGTCAGCCGAGCATCAGGGTTGTATGAGAGGTTAACGTAAGTTGAGCAAGCTAGTTAGCGAGGGGGAAGTTTGCGAGTTAGCGAGAGTAAAGTTAGCGAGATTAGAGACAAGTGCGGTGTTAAATTTATTATGTGGGAGTAGGCTTTAGCTGTGATTGTTTTAAATATAGTCGGATGTGCTTCAGCACATGAAATTGTGCAAGGTGTTCCTAAAGTGTCAATGTTGTTTACCTTGATATTCTTAAATGGAATTATTTGTACGTGTGATACAAGCCGTTATATGAATCGATAATCAGGTGTAAATAAAAAATGTACCAATGGAATAAATTAAAATCAGAGTTTGAAAATGATGGAAGCTTAAGAGATATATATGCACTTGATACTAATGCGGATTCATGGAGTCTGTTTCTAGATAATTTACGATTGTCGAATTACAAATTTGAGTTTAAACATGGTGATGAAGTCCTAAATTTACCAAGCAATTATACTTCTATTAGAAAACTACAAGAAGTAAATCCCACAACTTTAACTATTTGGTTAAGTGAAATCAGAGTTAATTGTCATTTCTTTGTTGAGAGTGAAATTGAAATGGACATCTCTCCTGCGGAAATTAACTCAAAAGAAAATTTTAAAGAATTAATGGCGTTTATAACTTGGTTTTCATATTCCCTTCAAGTTGATGTAGTATTAACTCATGAAAATGCAAAAGATTTTGAAATTATTAGGGTTGAGAAAAAATTCATATAACACATCTGATCTTTAACTCTTAATAGATATACAGTTCTTTTCGGCTGCTTCTAGGCAATGGCGGCCGTTTATATATCAATAAACCAACTCACCAATACTCGCTCTAATATCTGCCATGGTGATAAATAATTTGTTATCTACGTCTTTGAATGGGGTGAAGCCGTATTTTTCATAGAAATTCTCAGCACCGCCTTTTGCGTCAACAATGACGATCGGAAAGGCGATAGTATCACTTGCCATTAATAGTTTTTTTAGTGCATCAACTAACAGCCATTCACCAAAACCTTTGTCTTTGTATCTCTGATCAATTGCTAAGCGTGCAATTAAACCACCAGAAGTTACATTGTGATGCTTTTTTTGTAATTTAACGGGCAAATCTGGAATATTAATTGGTGTCATTGTTAATGTATAAAAACCAATGATGTGTTCAGGGCATTGCTGATCCTCAAGAACAAATGTACGCGTATTGTCTTTTTTAGCTTGTTGGCTTGCCATAACCTTTAAGTAATTATTGAGTGGGGCAATACCGCAGTCAAAACGGCTTCGGTCATGTTTAGCTTTATCTAATTGGACAGTATTCATTATTGAGTTTTATTTTTATAACGAGTAGCTGCACTTTGTAATTTACTATTTGGTTTGGCTGGTTGGTCTAACGCGGCCATTAAAGTCATGGTATCTTGCTGACTCAATTGTAGGGCACGCTCACGTTCCATAATTGTTTTTGCTTTTTCAACAGCTGCACTAAGCACAAACGAATTGATACTAGACATACCCGCAATAGCCGCGGCTTTTGATAGCAGTTCTTGTGTATCACTATCTACACGCGCTGTAATTCGAGGTAATGCAGTGGTCATAATAATCTCTACTTAGTATCAGTGTTGCATAAGCGAATTGTAGTATGGTTTTTATGTACTGACAAGTTGTGTGTCATTATGGCACATGAATGGTGGGGCTAATAAGAGCTGAAATGTGTATTTTATATCGGTATTTATAAGATTGGTTTATTTATAAGTAAGTAAATAATTGTGCTTGAAACAATTGGTGAAAAGAAGTTATCAATAAAAAACCTAGAGCATAAGTGTTAGGCTGGCCCTTATGCTCATAGCACCTATATTTTTCTGCCATTAAGCTCTATGGTTTCACCGTCATCAGGGATGATAAACCGTGCTAGCAAGTCATGTTGACTCAACAGTATGCTTAAGTCTGCGCGGTTTATACGGCAGTGATCGAGTGCTTCCATATGGTTCGCTATGATTATGCCTGTGCTCAGTGATGCCAATTCAATAATGTCGTTTTCAGTAAGTAATAAAGGTGCGCCAATATCAAATTGTGCTTTACCAGTTGGGGCAACAATGTAGTCAGGTTGGTTTTTCTTAATAAACTCTCTGATTTCATTGGTTAATATAGTATCACCCATTAGATAAATAGTTGGTTCATCCTCAAGTTTTATAAAATACCCAACACCATGCTCCATAAATGGCGTTAGCCAGCCTGTAGTGTGCTTTGCAGCGACTTGCTCTATAGTGCCGTTGAAAAAAGGGCTACATTTTTCTTTTAATACTTCAATGTTAATCCCTTTTTTAGTTAAGTAACGGGAATCGTGTTTGGTGCAAAATGTGGTGATTTTGTTGTTTCGTAGCCAGCGTTCACCTTTTTTATCTAAATGATCGAAGTGGCCTTTTTGGCAGTGAGTGATCAAAGCGTTTGCAATTTTATGCTCTAGTTGATGGAATGCACTGGGTAATTCAACAAGTGGGTTTCGCTGTTGGCTTTTAAAGTATCGAAGTCTCGGAAGAGTTGCTTTTTTGGCAAGCATAGGGTCGAGTAAAATATATTTACCTGCAGTTTCAATAATTAAGGTCGCATTTCTGATTTGAGTAATTTTCATAATTTCTCCTAGTTAAAAAACTATGGTAATTTGTGAAGTAACTCCATAGTCAAATACTAAATATGAAAATTGCAGAGTTTGAAAAACAAACCGGGCTTTCTCGTGATACGTTAAGGTATTATGAGAAGATAGGCATGCTAACTCCCCCAGTGCGAGCAGATAACGGTTATCGGTATTATGGCCAAACTCAGCTTCAGGAACTTGCTTTTATTGAACGCGGTAAGACTATTGGTTTTACGTTAACGGAAATCAAAGTAGGGTATCAGCGCTATAAAGCTTTAGGGCATCTATGTCCTGAGTTCACAAAACAATTACTAAGCAAAAAAGCATTACTCACTAAGCGAATTAGAGATGATCAAAATGCGATAACCATAATCGATGATATGCTGAAGTAGTCTTAGAAAAGTGTAAATTTGTTACTTATTTGAGAAATAAAGGAGATGAAACTACAACACAGTTTGGTGGCTTTTTAAAGGATTAATTAGTTTGCAACTTTGCTTGAATTTAAGGGTAACGGCTTTGGAACAGCGATAATAAATATCTAAGGAAATTATATATTAACTGTTTTTGCTGTGATGCACACACAAAAAGAGGCTTGTATAAAATATAATCGTGTTCGAACTTTCTTTTGCCTTTACTTAGTTTAAAGTAGATTAGAGCTGATTTTTATACAGCCGATACAATGCTCTCCTGTGGTAGATATATAAATTATTGATGACCCCTTGACCTCGAAATTCAATTCTAGAACCTATTTTCTCACTGTTCTTTTTCTAAATATATTTGGTTGCCAGCCCCAGTGTAGGGCGCTAAGTCTTAAAAAATACGGTAACAAAAAGCGACCCGATAATACACCACATGTAATTTACTTCGAGTAAAAATAGTGCCGCGTAGGTGAGACCACCACAAAAGCAGGTGGTGGAGTATAGCTCGTCGCGCATAACAAGTGGCACTTCACGACATATAACATCACGCATTAGACCGCCAAATATACCTGTGGTCATGCCCATGGTGATTGCGACTATCATAGTGGTGCCTTCTATTAGGGCTTTTTCAATGCCGACTATATTGAATATGGCCATACCAATAGCATCAACCAGTAGCATATAATAATTAGATACATCGGGAAGATAACGAATAAACATAACGGCCACAAATATAGAGCCATAAGTGGCATATAAATAGTTTGGCTCTGCAATCCAAAATACGGGTTGATTTAGCAGTACATCTCGTAACGTTCCGCCACCGAGAGCGGTAACGGTGCCGACAACGACTACGCCAAAGCCACCAATGTCTTTATCGTGCCCAAGTAACGCGCCAGAAATAGCAAAAAAGGCGACGCCTATTAAACTTAGAAAATTAAAATATTCTGCTGTCACTTGGCATCCTTCCCTCGTTTTGTATTCGCGAAAAAGCTTAGCGTGTGGAGTATTTATTTATGCTGAATAGCAGTAGTCGTATTTCACAAAGCTACTGCTATGGCATTAAACTAATAGTTACTGTAGGTAATCAACAACTAACTGAGTCATAGAATCGATTCCTAGCTGCAGTGCTTTTTCGTCGGCAAAAAACTGTGGCGAATGATTACTCGGTGCTGTTTTTGCGTCTTGACCTTGTGGTGTTACGCCTAAAAAGTAAAATAAACCAGGTACTTCAAGAGCGTAGTAGCTAAAATCTTCTGCGCCAGTGATTAAGTCAGTAGTGATGATGTTGTCAGCTCCAACCACCTTAGCGAGTGTTGGGGCCATTTTTTGAGTTAATGCAATGTCGTTTACAGTAACAGGGTAGCCGTGATCGATATGTACATCGGCTTTGGCTCCCCCTGATTGTGCAACCATTTCGGCTGTTTTAACTAATCGCTCTTTTATATCAGCTCGCATCGTTTGGTCAAAGGTGCGAATAGTGCCAATGAGTTCAACGCTATCAGGAATAATATTTGAGCGTACGCCGCCATTTATAGCCCCAAAGGAGATAACCGATGGCGCTTTGGTGACATCAACTTGGCGTGATGAAATGGTTTGCGTTGCCATTATGATTTGTGATGAAGCAACTATTGGGTCTACACCGTTCCAAGGGCGTGAACCATGCGTTTGGCGCCCTTGAACGTTAATAGTGAATGAATCTTCACTGGCCATTAATGGCCCTTCACGAAAACCAATTTGGCCTGTATTTAAAGAGCTGGTCACATGTAATCCAAATACAGCATCAGGTTTTTGTTTAAATAGCCCTTCTTTGAGCATTAGCTCTGCACCGCCTTCTTCACCTTCTGGCGCACCTTCTTCGGCAGGTTGAAATACAAAAAGTACATCGCCTGCTAATTCATCTTTAATTTTGACTAAAGATTCGGCTACAGCCATGAGTATTGCAACGTGGTTATCATGACCACAGGCATGCATTACGCCCACTTCGTTACCACGATAGGTTGATGTTTGTGTTGAAGCAAAAGGTAAATCGACTTGTTCAGCCACAGGAAGGGCATCCATGTCCGCACGTAGTGCAACAAGTGGCCCTTTTTTGCCGCCTTTTAATTTAGCTACTACGCCAGTATGGGCAATACCGGTTTGCACCTCAAGACCAAGGGATTTTAAATGCTTAGTAACATATTTAGCGGTTTCAAATTCACGATTACTGAGTTCTGGGTACTGATGTAAATGTCGACGCCATGTAATAACTTTTTCACTTACGCTGGCATTGGCTTTTTTAAGCTCTTTATTGATGTCACCGGCAAAACAGGGGGGTGCTAGAGTGCCTATTATTAAGCTGCTATAAATAATTTTGTGTAACATGCGGATCCCTTTTATTATTAGAGTATTCATATCAATGTAGAGTAACCCATGCTCAATGAACAGGATCGTGCGATAATTCACCAAGGAAATTGGTTTAACAGTTGCTGTAGTCATCTTCAGCATGATTTAATTTGTCACGCGAAAGTAGTTGAATTAAATGCCGGAGAATCTTTATTTTTACGCGGTGATAATAACTGCGGTGTATATTGTGTTATCAGTGGTGTAGCAAGGGTTAGCGGGGGGAACGCTCAGGGCAAAGAAGCGGTTTTAAGTTTTATTCCTCAAGCTGTGTGGTTTGGTGAAGTCGCATTGTTTGATGGTGGTAGCCGTACTCATGACGTATATGCGCAAACAACACTTAGGCTTGTGCATGTTAGTGAGCGCGCATTAAGCAAGTTGTTGAGTGAGCACCCGGCGTATTGGCAGGATTTTGGCGTTTTATTGTCGCAGAAAGTACGATTGTTATTTTCGTCTTTGGAAGATCATGCTCTGTTATCGGCGCATCAAAAGGTTTGTAATTGTCTGTTAATGTTAACAGCTTTCGACTCTAACACCTCAAATATTTACTTATCGCAGCAACAGTTGGCAGATATTACGTATTTAACACGACAAACAATTAATCAGGTCCTTCAGGCCTTGAGTAAACAAGGTAAGATTGCTTTGCATTATCAACGTATCGATATCTTAGATAAACCCGCACTAGAAAACTCCTTGAATCTGCCCCTATAAAGGAAACTTGGCGTCATAATTGCTTTATTTTGACACACAGTCAAATAAAGCAGGACGCTTAAGTAATGTCATCACTTACGTTTAACAACCAATATCGCTTAGAGCCATACAGTGCACCTTCTACACCTAAAGTTAGCTTGCCCGTGAAGAGCGTTGACAAAATAGAAGATGTGGCAAAATCTGGCCAGCAAGATTTTGCCACTCAGTTAAAACAGCCAACTCATGATAAAAGCTTTTTAGAAGAAGCCAAAGAAGCCCTTGTTTATCAACGCTTAGGTGTTGATAAAGAAAAAATAGATGAAATAAAGGCCCAAATTGAAAAGCTAGCAGAGCAAATGCAACAACAAGGTGCAGACATTGAGACACTACAAGAAAAAAATGCAAGAAACCGCAAAGTATGCTTGAGCAAGAGTATCAAAAGGGGCGAGAGCGACTAGAGCAAAAACCTGAACATGAAAAAGGTAAAATTATCAGTGCATTTGTTTAAATTTATTTTAGTATACATAACTGTCGGGTAACCGACATTGTTGTTTGATGCTATTTGCTACAGTTAATTTATCCTTACAATTAAAAGAGCAGCTCATGAAAACACTTCAGCAACAACTAGGTCAATATGCCCTTTATCATCGCTCGAAACGAAATGTACTTACTCATTTTTTTGGTATTCCATTAATTGTATTTGCCCTCTTGTGTTTATGTGCTCGTATTGAGTTTTCCGTTGCTGGCTATCTAATAAATACCGCGCAAATCCTAGTTTTCGCAAGCGTGGTCTATTACTTAATGCTTAGTGTATCACTTGGGTTAATTATGGCGGTTATTCTTGTGCTGCTTAGTTTGGGCGCTATTGAGATTGCACAGTTAAGCCTTAGAGATTGGCTGGTTATAAGTGTTAGTCTATTTGTAGTGGGTTGGATACTGCAATTTATAGGGCATTACTATGAAGGCAAAAAACCAGCATTTGTTGATGACATTGTTGGCTTAATCATAGGGCCGCTATTTGTACTTGCAGAAGCATTATTTTTAATGGGCTTTTATAGTTCACTTGAGCAGCAGGTAATTGATATTGCAGGTGCTAATAAGCCTTAAAGAGGGTGTATGGACTTTAAAAATAAAACAGTTTGGATCACTGGCGCGTCGTCAGGTATTGGTCAAGAGCTTGCTATTCAACTGGCGAATTTAGGTGCAAATATTATTTTAAGTGCACGCAGTGTCGATAAGCTAGAGCAATTAAAAACAAAATTAGCAAAAGGAGATCACCGAGTTATTGCACTTGATTTAGCACAACCAGAGCAAGTGTTACAGCACGTTAAAAGCACTATTAATGAAATTGGTCAGCTTAATATTTTAATTAACAATGGTGGAGTGTCTCAACGTAGTTTGTTTTTAGAAAACGATTTTTCTGTGTACCGACAGCTAATGGAAGTGAATTATTTTGGTTTAGTTGCCCTGACGAAGGCGGTATTACCTTCTATGGTTGAACAGGGCGGCGGCTCTATTGTGTCAATTAGTAGTGTTGCAGGTAAAGTTGGGTCAAAATTTCGTACAGGTTATTCTGGCAGTAAATATGCTGTTGTTGGTTTTATGGACTGCTTACGAGCTGAAGTAGCAGATAAAAACATTCACTGTTTAACTATTTGCCCTGGCTCGATTAAAACTGCCATTGCACATAATTCACTTAATGAACATGGGGTTGCACAAAATAAGCCCGAGCAGTCGATAGAAAACGGCATGAATGTATCATTAGCGGCAAACAAGATGATACAGGCTATTGCTAAGCAAAAAGATGAAGTTGTTGTGGGGCAGGGCTTGAGTGGTTGGGCACCGACAATTAAACGTTTTTTTCCTGGGATTTGTAACCGTTTAACAGCAAAAACAAATTATAAATAAAGGAGTGACTAAAGTTACTCCTTTACCTAAAATGGCAGTGACAAGTTCTTACCTTCACTCATATAAAGGTCGTCGTATTTGAGACCACCATTATCATAAGGCTTTTTCTTTGGTCCAGTATTGCAGTTAGCTAAAAAGTAGATAAGTGGTTTTTCACGTTTCATTCTAAATGTAGCACTTTTATATACTAGGGTTTGCTGAGTAAATTCACCGCCTTTTACATATACATCGTATTGCTGACCACCATTATTGACTGTAGCATTGTTTACCACGTACCAAACTTCGTACCAGTTACCGGGCTTTAATGGTTTTGCTGATTGGGCCATCGAGTAGTTCTGAATATTGCTATAGCCTGAGTCCGTTTTGACCATTAACGCACCATCATTTTTAAACCCGTTAGACTCTGCTTTGTCGGTGACACGTAAGGTTGCTTCAAAAGCATCATATCCGTGTTTTTTGATGTGTTCAGGTGTTAAGTTGCTTAGTCCAAACGCGTGATTGTTCGGAAAGCTTTCAACATTGATACGGGTATAAAATGTCACGGTTTCACCTACTTCGACTTGTTTTGGCAAAGGGTAAAAGCTAAGAGCTTTGCGGTTACCGACAACTCCTTCAGCGGCTGGCTTTTTAATCAAAAAATGATTAGCGTCATGCCCAGTTTTTTCAGCTCGTATTTCGGTAATTTGTGGGTTTTTTATATAGGGCTTCGTGTCGTTTTGAGTATCTGCTTTAGTCCAATTAAGCGCATTACTTTCAAAATTATCGATTAGTAACCATGTTGTTTTTGCTTGTACGGGAGTTGCAAAAGCTAATATACAACTGAAGGGGAAACCTAAATATAGTTTCATAGTTACTCACTGAAAATTCAATTAAAGAAATAAAGAAAGACGAAGCCTAAAAATTTAGACTTCGTCTTTTCACTCACACTCAATATTTTTTATACGCAGAGGGAGAAGAACTACGTATAAAATGTGTATTAGAACTTAGCGCGAATACCTAAGCTATAACGACGGTCAGCTTCTGTGTATTTCCATGCACCACCTAGCTCTGATAGATAAATAGATGGTTCACCCGTTAAGTTTGTAGCACTACCGACTAAAGTGAAGTTCTCATTGATATCCCAGCTAGCTGAGAAGTCAAGTTGGCCTCGGTCATCACGGTAGTTATTGCCGTATACAGTGCCATCCTCAGAAATACCACCGGTAGCGTTGATATTTTCAACACGTTTTTCATTTTCGGTATCTAAGAAACTGTCACGATAGTTGTAAGCAAGGCGAGTCGATACACCTTCATATTCCCAAAACAGCTGAATGTTATAAGTGTTTTTAGAAATATCTAACAGTGGGTTACCATTTGGTTGTTCACTGTCTGCATAAGTGTAGTTTGCATTAATACCTAAGCCAGAAAATGCACCTGGTAAGCTAGTAAAGAATTGTTGATAACCAACTTCAAAACCATTAACTGTACCGTTTTCACCATTTACGTTTTTAACTGTATCGATACCCGTTAAACCTTGGTCACGTAAGCCTTCAACATGAGCAAAGCCATCTGCGTCATTCGGGTATTCTGTAGCATCAGAGTAAACCATATTTGACTGAGATACACCTGCTGTGTCTAGCTGGCAAACTTGGTTCCACTGAGTTACGTTTTGACCAGTGACAGTACCTGAAGCTGCAACGCAGCTGCTTTCATTACTTAAGAATGATTCAACATCTTTGTAGAAAACAGCGAACGAAAGTACGTTACCTTCACCAAAGTAGTGCTCTACTGACAGGTCATATTGTGTTGCACGGTATGGTTCTAAGTCGATAGAACCTTGAGTTGCACCTGTCATATCATTGTTTACATCAAAAGCAGGGCTTAACTGATTAAAGTCAGCGCGACGCATAACTTTTGCAGCAGCAAAGCGGAATAATGTATCTTCTGAATAATTATAAGTTGCGTTTATGCTTGGTAAAAAGTCACTGTAGTCATTTTCACCGGTGATTTTTTCACCATTTAAGTAAACACTTGACTCTAAATCTGTTGTTACATAACGACCACCAACAATGGCAGTAATGTAATCAAAGTCTAAATAAGCAGATACATAAATGGCAGCAGTGTCTTCTACTACATTGCGGTATGCGCTTTCTTGGAATTCTTTATTATCAGCAAGTGAACCTGTTGTTGCTAGGGTTGTACCAGCAAGTAAAGTTTGTAACTGATCAAATGTATTAGAAGCGTTTGAAAGACCGTTATAGCTTAAGAACGTTAACAAATCGTTTTGACCAGATTGACCTAATTGGTCAAACGAGTTGTCGTGGCTCATCACAGTAAAGCTTTCAGGGAATAATTCGTTATAATCATCTGTCCAAATTGTTGCTTGTGACCCATCTGAGGTATTAAATGCATTTTTGTAGATATCTTTGATTTCTACTTTGTATTGCTCATATTCAAAATCACGGTTAGTAGCACGCACACCCGCCTTGACTTTTGAGAGCCAGCTTACGTTTAGCGGTTCAAACATTTCAATATCAAAACGAACAGCTGTTTCTTCATTATCAGTGAGTCTGTCTTCTGTTTTGAAGGTACGCAATGCTAAGTTTTGCGGATCAGTAAATGCGGTAGGATCTGAATGAATAATACTTGGCAATTGGTTGCCTATTTGTGAAAAAGCACCATCATAAAGGTGGTTCACTAAATCAACACCGCCACTTGCTTCGTAGGTTGATTTTTCAATTGGGCGTAAAGTGAATTCTGAATCAGGTCGTACACTTTCAGAAGACGCAATAGCAATCTCACCAGAAATTTTAATTGAGTCAGTTAAGTTCCACTCTGCACCTAATGCATTCGAAAATGATTCAGTATCACGAAAGTCACTGTATGCTTTTGGAATAGCAAATTCATTTGTTAAGGTGTAGTTGTTAACACCGTTAGCATCCTGTGTTGTGTTGGCGTCAGTAGAAAGTGAACCTACAACACCTAATATTGAGTTACCAGATTGCTCACCTGAGCGCTTGGTTCCACTTAGGTCAAGGTAAACCATACCATTGCCAGATTCAGGCGCCCATTGTAATGATAATGCCAGTGCAGTACGTTCACGGTTTTCTACGTATTGTTCAATGCTGTGTTCGTCACGGACAATTGCGTTACCACTTGGTGTGTTACCCGGTTCACCATTAATTTCAATATCTTGTGGTTTAACACGGCTAGAGTGTTCGTCTTGACGAATCTCACGATCTTGATAAGAGATCATTGCAATGGCACCAAACGAGCCTGCATCACCTAAATCCCAGTTATCACCAATTGACCCACTAAAAATAGGCGCCACATTTTCAGTTTTATCAGCATATTCTGCATCGATTGACATTGCTGCTGTTAATTCATCTAACTCAAGTGGACGAACTGTTTTGAGGCTAACGGTACCACCTAATGCACCTTCAATCATGTCTGCAGTTGGAGATTTAACGACTTCAACAGTTTTTAAGAAGCTAGAAGGGTAATCCTGTAAGCTGATACCGTCACGAGAGTCGCCGACTGTTGAGCGGCCATTCAATTCAACGCGGTTTTGCGGTAAACCACGAATTGAAACACTGTCACCAACACCGAAATCACTATTGATTGAAACACCAGTTATACGTTGTAGGGCTTCTGCAATGTTATTGTCAGGTAACTTACCAATATCTTCAGCAACAATGGCGTCAACAATACGGCCATCTGTACGCTTTATAAGTGAAGCCGCTTTAAGGCTGCCTAAAATGCCTCTTACCTCAATAACTTCAAATTCGTTGTCGGCACTTGCTTGTTGTTCTTGGTTTTCTTCTGCAGCAAACGTAGATGTAGATAGCATTGCTACAAGTGCAGCACTGAGCATTGCAGTGCTACGAGTTGACATTAAGCTTTTGTTGTAAAGTACGGAACTTATTTTGTTTAATTTAATATTCATGCCGATCTCTTTATAGGTTGTGTGTTGAAACATGTTGAATCACGTTATTACCAATTTAAATATTGATGTCTTAATTTGTGACTGTATCAAATGTAGCCAATGGTATGGTGCCTTGTCAACCAAAAAGGTTAACCAATTGTGATTTTTTTTGTGCTTACATTAGACTTATTGGTAATATGTAAATAAATAGATAGCAACATAGGGCCTTTGTACCTTTGAATTAGAGGGACAGTTTTTATTTTAATATCCCTTTGTTAATCGTTTTACACTTGCGCCTGAGCTGGTTAGCACTTAAAGTGTCGAAATGTTGTAAAAGAGAATAAGTAAAATGAGTCAAGAACCAACAAAGCAAACACCAAAAAAACAAGTAAAAGAGTTAACAGCAGAAGAGCAAGCTCAAGCGCATCAGCAAAGTGTTATGTGGCAAAGAGAATGCTTTCAAAATGCACAAAAGCATTTAGCTGAAAAAGGTGTTATGCCGCAAAGCCTAATAGAAAAAGAAAGCCGATTTATTGCACCACTTTGTGCATTATGGAAATTCAAAGCACAAGACAAAAAGAAATATTGGGTTATTACTGGGCGGTTACCTACCGATCACGCCCATGAAAGTGCAGCAGAAAACCCTAGGGATGCGTTGCGTTATTTCTCGTTACAGTGGCAATTAAAAGCTGATCAAATAATGCAATCAGGCGCAGTAGATAAAACAAAAGTCGATTTTGCTAATCTTTTAATTAATCGCGCCCATGGTATTTACGAAATGTATGAAAAAGATCATCTGTGGACGAATGAGCCAAGCTGACTTGGAGCTATTGAAGATAAAAAAGCGAGCTAAGAGGCTCGCTTTTTAATGCACTAAAGTAAATGGTTTAGTGTCAAACTGATTGATAGGGCATTGCATTCGTTGGCGGGGGATACCGGCTTCCATGAAAACGATACCTTGTTGTTCAAAGCCATTGCGTTTAAAGCGCTCTACCTCATTTAATATGCAGTTTATGCTTACGCTATCATAACCTTGTTGTTGTGCTAAATTGACTATGTAAGTCAATAGGGATTTATACACTGAGCGGTTACGATGCTCGGGTAAAACAGCAATTCGACCAATTAAGCCATCACTACATAAGCGCCCAGTTGCAACAGGTGTTTGGCAATCATCAGTAACAAGCACATGCAATGCGTTGCAATCTAGGTTATCAAACTCTATGTGTTTGGGTATATGTGGTTCGCAAACAAATACCCGCTCTCTGATTTGTTGTAGTAAATCCTTACCTGTATTCCACTCTACCTTGTCGATATGATAGCTCATAGAAACCTACCTTTAGCAAAACCAAATGCCCTCATTTAACAGTGTAGTAAAGGTTTGTATAAAAAATAAACTATTTTTTGAGCTATTTAATTCATCGCCTGTTACGTGGATTTGATCGGTGAGGCATTTAACGGCGGATAAGTCATCAAGTGGTAAATTGTAATTTTGTCCATTCACACTTAAAATAATTTCATTTTCAAATACCTGATAAACTGCGCGGGTGCCGCCTAAGCGTTCAAAAAGGGTATCTGTATCGTGCATTAATTGTTCAACATCAGAAGGGCTATAAGCCTGATCAGGCGGCATTAAATCCATTTCATGTTTTGGTTGACTAACGGTTGTACCTAACCAAGTTTTGAATACGGTTTCATTATCAAGTAGAGATTGAATTAATTTCTTTACTTGGTCTGCTTCAGCTTGAATAAGCTCACCTTTGGATGCTCTTAATTCTAATTGCAGATCGCTATAACGGGTATTTCCTGCTTCGGTATCAATAATATGATCAGCAAAACTTGACAGTAAATCTTGTTGGTTTGGGGCTCTAAAACCCACTGAGTAATTAAGGGCATTTTCGACTGCATAACCTTCGTGAGGGCAGCCCGGTGGAATATATAAAATATCGCCGGGTTCTAAAATGCAATCAATAACGCCAGGAAATTGTTCAACTTGTAGCAAGGAGTTATTTTGTGCAAACTGTTTTAGATTGCTGTCAGGCATGCCTACACGCCAATGCCTTTTCCCTTCACCTTGGATAATAAATACGTCGTATTGATCTAAATGGGGGCCGACACCACCACCAGGTGTGGAAAAGCTGATCATTAAATCATCGATGCGCCAATTAGGAATAAACCTAAAGGGTTCTAATAATTGCGCTGCATCAGGATGCCAATGGTCAACCGCTTGTACTAAAAGGGTTGAGTTTTGTTCGGTCAGTAATTCAAAATCTTCAAAAGGACCATGGTGCGCTAACCATTCGTTGTTATGGTTAGTGATAATACGTGATTCAATACTCTCTTCAACGGCTAGGCCCGCAAGTTCATTTGCATCAAGTGGATCTTCAAATTCAGAAAAACCTTGTTTGATCAACAGTGGTTTTTTTTGCCAATATTGAGATAAAAATTCTTGTTCAGTTAGGTTGTTAATCGTTAATTGATACATGATGATCACCACTCGATAGGAATAAAAAAAGCGAAAGGGTAACCTTTCGCTTTATAAACATTCTAGAAAAGCTCTATGCTAAGTTATCAATAAACTCAACAGCACGGCCAATGTAGTTAGCCGGTGTTAGTTTTTTCATTTCAACTTTAGCTTCTTCTGGTAAATCTAAACCATCGATGAACTTAGCCATGATTTCTTGATTAACACGCTTACCACGAGTTAAGTCTTTTAGCTTTTCATATGGCTTTTCAATGCCATATTTACGCATAACTGTTTGGATTGGTTCAGCAAGTAGCTCCCAGTTTTGGTCAAGCTCTTCTAATAAACGCTGTTCGTTTACTTCTAGCTTGCTTACACCTTTTAGCGTTGATTGGTATGCAATAAGTGCATAGCCCATACCTACACCTAAATTACGTAAAACTGTAGAGTCTGTTAGATCACGTTGCCAACGAGAAACTGGTAGTTTTTGCGCTAGGTGACCAAAGATTGCATTTGCAAGACCTAAGTTACCCTCTGAGTTCTCAAAATCAATTGGGTTAACTTTATGTGGCATTGTTGAAGAGCCAATCTCACCGGCGATAGTTTTTTGCTTAAAGTGATTAAGGGCAATATAACCCCAAGCATCACGGTCAAAATCTAATAAAACAGTGTTAAAACGTGCAATCGCATCAAATAGCTCCGCAATGTAATCATGTGGTTCTATTTGTGTTGTAAACGGATTGAAGGTTAAGCCTAGGCTTGTTACAAATTGCTCGGCATGATTATGCCAATCGTAATCAGGGTATGCGCTAAGGTGAGCGTTATAGTTACCTACAGCGCCATTAATTTTACCTAGCATTTGTACTTGTGCGATTTGGTCACGTTGGCGCTTAAGGCGCATATACACGTTTGCAAACTCTTTACCCATAGTTGAAGGTGTAGCAGGTTGACCATGAGTACGGGTCATCATTGGTACAGCTTTATACTCAATCGCTTTTTCTTTAATCGCGTTAAGTAATTGGTCGCAGTAGGGTAATAATACGCTATCACGCGCTTCAGTTAACATTAAACCATGAGACAGGTTATTAATGTCTTCAGATGTACATGCAAAGTGAATAAATTCATTGATTGCATGAAGCTCAGCATTATCAGCTACTTTTTCTTTTAGAAGGTATTCAACTGCTTTAACATCATGGTTGGTTGTACGCTCAATGTCCTTTACACGTTGTGCGTCTGCTTCGCAGAAGTTATCAACGATTGCATTAAGTAAAGCGTTCGCTTCATCACTAAACGCCGGTACTTCTTTGATAGTTTCAGCAGCAGCAAGTGCTTGCAACCAACGAACTTCAACTGTTACACGGTATTTGATTAAGCCAAATTCGCTGAAAATACTGCGTAGTTCAGTGGTTTTGCTGCCGTAGCGACCATCCACCGGAGAGATAGCGGTTAACGCTGAAAGCTCCATAATAACTCCTAAATTTTAGTTTTGAACGATAATTAAATATGGTTTTTTGCAATGGCGATAATTTTTCTTTTTGCTAAGAAAAAATGACGGCGTTTACCGCCCATTTGTCGCCATAGTACAGCACTGCGAATACCAGCTAATAAAAGCGCACGTATTTTGTGTTGTACCAATTGCTGTTTTAGTAAATCAGGTTTGCCATAAACCTGTATTCGGTGCCCAAGGGGGCTAAGCACCTTTGAATATATATCCGCAAGCGCCGCTATAACGGTGTCATCAGTAATTGCAAAATGATCAAGGCGACGCTTTATATCATCAATACTTTTACCAAGCTCTGCTAAGCTACTTGCTTTTGCGCTCAGTGCACGCTCAAGCTGCATTAAACCGCCAACATACTTGACGATTTCAACATCTTTTTTTTCACCGGCGCTGAGTTGCTCTATTAAACATTGATAACCCGCACGTAAATTTGCTGTACCTTGGTATACATCTGCAGGTGAATCAGGTGTCGTTTCAACAATACTTGAAAGTAATTTTTCAAGTTCATAATCATTACTACTGCCGTATTGCGCTATTTTTTGTACTTGTTTTGCAACTTGGCACATTGCAGCCAGTGCCATGACTTGGTGTTCATTCATTATTTGATCACCGAATCTATGATCCCACCACCAAGGCATACTTCGTTGGCGTAAAATACAGCCGATTGCCCTGGAGTAACCGCTTTTTGCGGCTCATCAAAAAGAACCCGAGCAAGGCCATCATCACCAACTAGCAGCGTACAATTTATATCTTCTTGGCGATAACGAGTTTTTACAGTACAACGCGTAGTGCCTTTAGGTCCAATTCTATCAACCCAGTGTAATTGGTTGGCATTTAAACCGTTACTGTATAGGCGAGGGTGATCTTTACCTTGTCCTACGATTAGCACGTTACGTTCAATATCTTTATCAACCACGTACCAAGGTTCACCTGTTCCTTCTTTCATTCCACCTATTAGTAAGCCTTTACGTTGGCCTAGTGTGTGGTACATTAGTCCTTCATGCTCACCCACATTGTTGCCTTCGGTGTCTTCGATAACCCCAGGTTGAGCTGGTAAGAATTTTTGTAAAAAGTCTTTAAACTTACGTTCGCCGATAAAGCAAATACCGGTGCTGTCTTTTTTATCATGTGTGATTAGATCTTGTTCCTCTGCGATGCGGCGCACCTCAGGTTTGGCAATGTCACCAACCGGGAACAATGTTTGAGCAATATGTTCATGACTCAGTGTATATAAAAAGTAACTTTGGTCTTTGTTATCATCAAGACCACGGCACATAACATATTTATCGCCACGTAACTCTCGACGAACGTAGTGACCTGTTGCGATATAATCAGCACCAAGCGCACCTGCAGCAAATTCTAAAAACGCTTTGAATTTGATTTCTTTATTACACATGATGTCAGGGTTTGGCGTGCGACCAGCTTTATATTCAGCTAAGAAATATTCGAATACGTTATCCCAATATTCAGCTGCAAAGTTGACCGTATGTAGTTCAATACCAAGCTTATCACATACTGCCTGTGCGTCTTTTAGATCTTCAGCGGCTGCACAATACTCATCATTATCATCTTCTTCCCAGTTTTTCATGAACAGGCCTTCAACTTGATAGCCTTGCTGCTTTAATAAATAAGCAGATACTGAAGAATCTACACCGCCGGACATACCAACGATGACTTTAATGTGACTATTTTCGCTCATGAATAATTTCGCTTATACAGGTTACTGTCGTTTACACTACTTACCATTAAGCTGAAACAAAAGTGGAATAAAATAAATAACGCCACGCCCAGCCAATAGAATTAGAAAGGCCGCGATTATAGCACGCAAACAGGAAATCTAGCCACCCAAAATATAAGTTTTGTAAAGCGTATTATGCGGATTCTTTAGAAGCTTTTATATGTAGGAAATTGTGAGTGTGATTAGTAATTATTTACGTGAAAAATCAGTGCGTAGGTAATAATTTATTAGGTTTAAGTTAATTTGATGGTGTCTTTATGAAAATATTTGTAAAGATGGTATCAAGGGGGCTTTATTTTTGAGAAGATTGATATTTTATAGCTTCAGGTTTTGCTTGGTAAACTATGTTTGGAGCGCGTTCAAGCTTGATATATACGTCCTCAGCAGGGGATTTTACCGAAGTCAGGGTATTAAATGGATTCTATCTTTATTAAACAGTCACTGTGTTCATTAATTGAATACTTTAGTGTGGATGATTGCGAAAAAATTAAGCACAACGCGACTAATGTAAACAGTGATTTGAGAAACAAAGCATACTCATTATTTGAAAATCGTATAACAAGTAGTTTATACAATAAAGAATTAATTAATAATATTAATTTGTTATTCAATGATTTGAAACAGCAGATGATGAGTCAATCGTCCCAGCACAGACTACTTGTTGAAATACTGCATGGTTGGTGGCATGAGTGGACTTATGTATACCTTATGCAAAGCAAAGTAGTTACAAATTTACCGGTTGAAATTCAAAATGTAACCCATCTTACTCATGGTAATACCCAACCACTTAGACAGCATGAGCTCAGTCATTATGCAAATTTATTCATCCAAGTGCCGATCCCATTATGTAATGTCAGTATGGCAACGGGTGACGTTATCAGGATTAATCAACGATTCGTAGATGTATTTGGTTATACAATTGAGGATGTACCGACTCTTAAAGTTTGGTGGCAAAAAGCTTATCCAGACCCTGAATATCGTGAATGGGTACTAGAAACGTGGCAATCGGCCCTTGAATATGCAAAAAATCACGCCACCGATATTCAACCAAAAACATTACCAAGTAACCTGTAAAAATGGTCAAACAATTACCATGGAAATTTCCGGTATCGTGATTGAAAATGAGTTACTAGCGATTTTTAAAGATGCAACTCAACAGATTGCCGCTGAGGATATCCTTCGTGATATGGCATTTTTAGATTCCCTTACTCAAATAGCTAACCGTCGGCGTTTTGATGAGAAAATAGTACAAGAGTTTAATAAGGCTATTCAGAATAACGAGCCACTCTCTATTTTGTTAATTGATATAGACTTCTTTAAAAACTATAACGATACTTACGGTCACTTAGCGGGTGATGAATGTTTATTTCAAGTCGCGCAATCTATATGTAGTGCAGCCAGTGAAAATGACGATTTTGTAGCGCGTTATGGTGGCGAAGAATTTGTGGTTATATTACCAACAAGCCAACGAGAAAGGGCGCGTCAAGTAGCTGAAAAGATACAGCAAGAGCTAAAAACATTGAGTTTGCCGCATAAGTTTGGACAAACCAACGAAATTACTGTCAGTATAGGAATTAATACGATTCATTCAAGCGCACTAAGAGCAAACTATATTCAGTTTTTAGAAGGCGCAGATCAGGCTTTATACAAGGCGAAACAGCAAGGACGAAATAGCATCGCTTATAATGACTAAGCGATGCGCTTATTTACTCACCTTGGATTAACTGGTAATCCCCGTTTTTAATGTTATCTAGCGTATATTGACCAATCTTATAACGAATTAACCGTAGTGTTGGGTAACCAATGTGCGCTGTCATGCGCCGAACCTGACGGTTTCTACCTTCGGTGAGTGTAATGCTTAACCAGCTAGTAGGAATGTTTTTGCGCTCACGAACTGGGGGCGTGCGAGGCCATAAATGGGGCGGTTGCAAACGTTCTACTTTGGCTGGCAAAGTCATGCCATCTTTAAGTTTTACACCACAAGAGAGGGCTTCAATTGCTTCATCGGTAGGCTCTCCTTCTACTTGCACCCAGTATGTTTTGCTGGTTTTCTTATTCGGTGCCGTGAGTGTGTTTTGTAGTTTTCCACAATTGGTTAGCAGTAACAGGCCTTCGCTATCTCTATCTAATCGCCCCGCAGCATAGACTCCTTTTATATCTATATAATCAGCCAAGGTTTTGCGATTATCTTCATCTGTGAATTGACATAACACATCAAAAGGTTTGTTAAATAAAACAATTTTACGCTCAGCTAAAGGTATTTGTTGTTTAACTTCTCGTTTATTATGAGCTTTTGTCGGTTTTTGTCGAGTAAGATCACGGCTAAAACTTCGTCCGCTATTACGTCTATTTATTGGCTTATTAGATGTCATTGTTAAATACACCGAGCAGGCTTGGGTAAACCGGCAATTTTGGTCGCTTGTTTGGCTGGGCCTTTTGGGAAAAGTTTATACAAGTAAATACTGTTGCCTTTATCTTCACCCAATGCTTTAGCCATAGCTTTTACAAGCATTCTAATAGCTGGACTTGTATTATATTCAAGATAAAAATCTCGGACAAAATTAATTACTTCCCAATGTTGCTCACTGAGTATAATGTTTTCTTGCTCTGCTAATATAGGGGCGAGGGCAGGTGTCCAAAGTTGGTGATCGAGCAGGTAGCCTTGTTTATCCGTTTCAATGTGTTGTTGATTAAATTCTAGCATGTGTTACCAAGTAATAGATTGCGAAGTGGAAAGGGTTAATGCAACAAAGTCAGCATAATTTAGGCTTTCATCGGGTTTTACAATATCGATACCCCGTGCAGAGGAATCTTCAACTAATACTAAAAGAGATGCAGCAAGTTGGCGATAAAAAGCTTATTGAGTAACAAGCATCACTGACCAACAACACCTTGTCCTGTGGCTGAATTAAATTCACCAGCCGAGCATTATCATAGTAGCTAATAGGCTTTGAAAAAATATGTAAAGTACTCATAAATTAATCACCTGTTGTTGTTGAGCGATTAAACTACGTTGCGCATTAAAATCTAGCGCTTTAGCCTCAATGAGTAAGTCGTTTATATCTAAATTGTAATCAATTAATGACTTTTCGCATACGTATATATTTTCCACATCATAAATTTCTAATGTTTTAATACTTTTAAAATAGTTTTTTAAACCAATAGGTTCGGTTTTTTGATCTTTTTTTAAAGCCAGTACTTGCGGGCCCTGTAAATAGCCAGCTGATGTTTTGTTCGATGGCGGCAAAGATTAAAGTCATGTCGAGTGCATCACGGATGTGCATATCATCAAATGGACTATGCTGACTTAATACCAGTACGTTGATCATTTAAATTGCACCCATTTGTCGGCATCACTGGCAAGCATGGCAAATTCAGCAAGTCCTGCGACGCTAAATACCCCTGTTGAAGACACATTGAGTCCACGTTTTTCAGCAGCAGTTACACAGAGCATCAAATTTATATTATGCTGATGTAATTGGTGCCATAACGAATTAATTGCCAGTTCGTCTGTAGCAAGGTTTATGTGCTCACTGGCATGGAAAACACCGTGTTGGTATAAAAAAATAGCATCTATGGTATGGCCTTGTGCTAAACAGGCTGTTGCAAATTTATATAACCGTTGTGTGGTGTCGTGATCGGACGGTGCGCTATGCAGCGAAAGTACAAATCGTGCCAAAACTAATCCAAAAAAAAGCCCCTAAAGAGGGGCTATTTTAACAGAACTTTTTAATTAGTCATTATTTGCGCCAAGTAGGGCAAGTAATGAAGTAAATAAGTTATACACACTTAAGTATAAAGACACTGTTGCGCGGATATAGTTTGTTTCACCACCGTTAATGATACGGCTTGTATCAAATAGGATTAGGCCTGACATGATCAGGACTACTGCTGCATTAAGTACCATAAACATCAATGAACTGCCGATGAAAATATTAACGATACTTGCAACAATTACCACCAGTAAACCGACTGTTAAAAAGCCGCCCATAAATGAGAAGTCTTTCTTAGTATTAAGTGCATAAGCAGATAGACCAAAGAAAATTAACGCAGTTGAACCTAATGCTTGCATAATTAGCATTGGACCATTTGGCATTGCTGCGTAATGGTTTAACATCGGCCCTAAGCCTGCACCCATTAGACCTGTGAATGCAAATACCCAAGCTACGCCTGATGCGCTATCCGCTTTCTTATTGACTACAAATAATAAGCCAAATGAAATAAGCGTAAAAACTAACCCCATAAAGTAAGGTAGTTGTAATGCCATTGAGATACCAGCCGTCACTGCACTAAATGCTAATGTCATGGCCAGTAAGAAATAGGTGTTTTTAAGTACCTTGTTTGTTTCAATGGTCGACATAACCGGTTTAGCGGTATTGTACGAATGATTAAATGCCATTGTAGAGCTCCTTTAAGTGAAACTTGTTGTAGTTCCGATAATTAACTAGAGTTAGACTATCAAGACTTATATATTTGGGCAAATGTTTGTAGTTCAATAGACCATGAAATAAATATAAAAGTTCCAGGTTGTACGATTATTCAGCTTGCTTGTGCGAAGAGTATGCAAATTAATTGTTTTTTAAGCACTTGAAAAGTTTTTTACAAAAAAGCTTCACAAAGGGCATTGGTTTATCTATTATGCACGCCGTCGGAGAGATGGCAGAGTGGTCGAATGCACCGGTCTTGAAAACCGGCAGGGGTTTGTAGCCCCTCTAGGGTTCAAATCCCTATCTCTCCACCACCTAATTTAAAATAGTTATGAGTACACTCTTACTCCTGACTTATAGCAGTTTCGGAGAGATGGCAGAGTGGCCGAATGCACCGGTCTTGAAAACCGGCAGGGGTTTGTAGCCCCTCTAGGGTTCAAATCCCTATCTCTCCACCATATATAAAACCCGCTTCTAGCGGGTTTTTTTTATACCTTTGAAAAAAATAATTACGACCATAGTCTCTGTTTCGAAGTCAAAAAACATCATGCATGATTAGTTTAAATACTTACATGATTTAGGACGCTTAATGAAACATAAACTTGCAAAGAGTGTTGCATTGTCACTACTTTCTCCCATTATCATTGGTAGCTTGTTAGGTGCTTATTATGCACTTACCTTAAATGGTGATGCGTTTACTATTTTTCTCCAATTTACTTATGAGTGCTATTGCCAATGCTCATATCGTTGGCTTAACTATGGCAGCATTTGTGGTACCTGGATATTTATTGATGTTTAAATATGCCAAGGTGAATTATTCAGGTGTGTTAACACTAGGATTACTCGGTGGTGCTATATTTAGTTATTTGCTCAGTGCAACACAAGGGATGGTCTTTTTAGTTAATACCTCAATGTCAGCCCTTGCGGCCGGTTTATTTTTATATGGGTTAAGAAAAGGCGCACTGAAAAAAGACTCACATTAATAGCAGGATTATTGAGCAAGCTTGCTGAAATTTAGGGTAAATTGTTTTTTTTTTACCCTTAAAAGGTTTCAATTATTGGCCACAAAGAGTACCTTTAGCTACTGTATGTTTGATAAGAAGTAGTTTGGTATGCAAAAGCAAGAATTTTACCAGTCATTAGTTAAACAAACTGAGTCGCTAATCACTGGTGAGACTAACATTATAGCCAACATGGCAAATATAAGCGCGCTGTTATTTACATCATTAGACGATGTGAATTGGGCTGGCTTTTATTTAATGGACTCCCCGTCAGAATTAGTACTAGGTCCGTTTCAGGGTAACCCTGCGTGTATACGCATCCCAGTGGGAAAAGGGGTTTGTGGAACAGCTGCCGCAACTGCAGAAACTCAACTCGTTGAAGATGTACATGCATTCTCAGGGCATATTGCCTGTGATGCTGCGTCAAATTCTGAAATAGTGATACCGATCCTTAAAAATGGTGAGGTTTATGCTGTTTTAGATATCGACAGTCCGAGTATTGCTCGGTTTAATGCTGAAGATATGCAAGGTCTAGAAGCGTTAGTTACTTGTTTTGAGGCTACGCTTGCATGAAAGACTTACTAAATGTACAGGATTATCTGTTTGCCATCACTGATGTTGGTGATTGGGAAGGGGATGAAGAACACGTAGCGGAAACGCTGAATGATTTGATTCACATTGCTTGGGAGCGTCTACCAGATGACCTTGAATGTGAACTGATCGACGAAATTATTAATGGTATTTGGGAACACCTTCGTGGCGATATGGCGCTTATTGAGGCTGAGTTCGAAGAGTTAACCGACTGGGTAACACACTATGTCGATTCATCAATCGATGAAAAGATGTAATAAAAGGTTCTAAGATGGAAACCACAAACAAGCTAAAAGATATTAATGAAGTATTGGAATTCTTATATCAAGAATTTCCACAATGTTTTAAACAAAAAGACGGTATCAAACCGCTGAAAGTCGGTATCTTTAAAGATATCGCTGAGCGAATTGAAGGGTCAGATAAAGTAAGTAAAACTCAGGTGCGTCAAGCGCTTAGAAAGTATACTTCAAACTGGCGTTACCTTGAAGCAGTTACTAAGTCTGAGTTTCGTATTGATCTTGATGGTAATCAAGGCGAAAAAGTTGAGCAAGAGCATATTGACCATGCGCAAAAAGCGCTTGAAGAAAGCCGTGCAAAAATGGCTAAACGCAAAAAGCAACAACGCCCTCGTAATGATTCAGACACAAAGTCTTACAAAAAGAAACCTAGTCACTTTGCTAAAAATGGTGATAAAAACGCTAAGGTTAACAATGCCCCAGCAAAAGCTGCACCGGCAAAACGATCAGGTAAAATTGAACCTTTACCAGCGAGTGAGGTCAAGGTTAATAACAAAGTTAAAGTTAAACTTGGCCAAGCCCTTGTTAATGCCACAATTACTGAAGTGAACAAAGATGATGTTCACGTAGAACTAGTAACGGGTATGCAAGTTAAAACAAAAGCAGACAGCCTGTATATCATTTAAGCTGTAAATAAAATTAAGGAGTTGTGTATGAGTCAGAAGTTTACGCTCATTCCGTTAGTCGCGGCCCTATTTTCGGGTTCATTATTTGCATCAGCTGAAGTTGCTGATGTTTTGACAGAAAAAGACTTGCCTGTTCTTAAGCAAGAAAGTCAACACAGTACGGCTAGCAAACGGGTGACAAACTTATTTACTCGTGCACACTATAAACCCATTCGTTTTAATGATGCACTGTCTAGTAAAGTGTTTGACCGTTATATCGAGTCCCTTGATTTTAATAAAAGCGTTTTTTTTGGCTGCGGATATTGCCTCTTTTGAGCAATACCGCAACCAATTTGATAATGCATTAACCACAGGTAAGCTAGATTTTACGTTTGATATTTTTAACCTAAGTATGAAACGTCGTTTTGAGCGTTATGATTATTCGCTTAGCTTGCTTGAAAAAGAGATGACATTTGATAAAGACGATGAATATTATTTTGATCGTGAAGATGCTGCATGGGCAAAAACCCAAGCAGAGCTTGACGAGCTTTGGCGTGAACGCGTTAAGTATGACGCGCTACGTTTAAAGATGACGGGTAAAGATTGGGAAGGTATTAAAGAAGTACTGACCAAACGTTACCACAATGCACAAAAACGTTTAGTGCAAACAAATAGCGAAGATGCATTCCAGATAGTGATGAATTCATTTGCCAGAAGTATTGAAGCTCATACATCTTATCTCTCGCCGCGTCGAGCTGAACAATTCAAGATGGACATGGATCTTGAGTTAGAAGGTATTGGTGCTGTTCTTAGTTACGATGAAGATTACACTGTAATACGCAGCCTTGTACCAGGGGGGCCTGCCGATAAGTCTGAGCAAATCAAAGCTGATGATCGTATTATCGGTGTTGCACAAGATGGTGAAGAGTTTGTTGATATCATTGGCTGGCGCTTAGATGATGTAGTTGACTTAATTAAAGGACCTAAGGGTACTAAAGTTCGCTTGCAATACCTAAAAGGCGCTGATGCGCATGGCACTCCAAAAGTCGTAGAAATTACCCGCGATAAAATTCGTTTAGAAGACCGAGCTGCAAAATCAGACGTTTTCGAAGCGAAGTATTCAGATTTGACCAGTAAAATCGGCGTTATTGAGATACCAGGCTTTTACAATAATTTATCTAAAGATGTAAAAGTTGAACTCGCTAAACTCAAAGAAGCTAAAGTCGATGGAATCATTATTGATTTACGTCAAAATGGTGGTGGTTCTTTATATGAAGCAACACAACTGTCAGGTTTGTTTTTTTGACCAAGGCCCTGTAGTGCAAATTCATACACTTAATAATCGTATTGAAGAGCAAAAAGACAGAGACGGCATTACTTACTATGATGGACCATTGACTGTATTGGTTGACCGCTACAGTGCATCAGCATCTGAAATCTTTGCTGCCGCGATGCAAGATTATGGTCGTGCCGTAGTGATTGGTGAGCAAACGTTCGGTAAAGGGACTGTACAACAGCATAAAGGGTTGGGCAGAGCCTATGATTTGTATGACAACCCGTTAGGAAGTGTACAGTATACAATTGCTAAATTTTATCGTATTAATGGTGGCAGTACTCAGCACAAAGGTGTGATACCTGATATATCATTCCCATCAGCGATAGACCCTGCTGAGTGGGGTGAAAGCCAAGAAGATAATGCATTGCCTTGGGATAGTATTATTCGTGCTAAGTATAATTCGGTAGATAATTTAAAACCTGCAATTAGTTATATTGCTAAACAACATGCAGAACGTATTAAAACTGAACCAGAGTTTAATTATGTGTTTGAGGATATTACTCGTTATAAAGAAGAAAAAGATCGTAAGACTATTTCTTTAATGGAGGCCACGCGCATTAAAGAAAAAGATGAAAATGAGGCTCGCGCGCTTGCGAGAACCAACGAGCGTCTAACACGTTTAGGTGAAAAGCCTGTTGAAAACTTAGATAATTTACCAGAAGTACTTGACGACTTAGACCCTTTTTAGAAGAAGCGGCTCTGATTACTCAAGACTATATCAAGTTTGGCCAAATCGCTAAGAAATAAACACATAAATCAGTCAATTTAAAAAAGGCGCAATAGCGCCTTTTTTGCTGCCTAAAGCAATATGAATTGCTATAATCGCTGATTAAACGCTGATTAAACGCTGATAAAAACTATGCTTTAGATAGTTCACAGTGCTAAAAAATAATAATTAAGCGCGTACATTGCTACGTGTAGGAGTTCCAATTTTGATACCACAAGAAGAAAAAACCGTTCAACAAGCAAGCTTTTGGGATGCACTGATACCAATCTCAGTGCTAATTTGTTTATTAGGCGCAGCGGTCTACTTATTTGGTGATAGCTCTTCATCAGGTCCAAATCAAATTGCATTATTGTTTGCAACATTCACAGCAGCTTTAATAGGCCTTAAAAACGGTTATACTTGGAAAAAGCTTGAAGATGCAATGATAGAAGGCATCACTTTATCTTTGGGGGCGATACTAATTTTTACTTATGGTAGGTGCTTTAATTGGTACATGGTTGCTTTCTGGTACAGTGCCAACCTTAATTTATTATGGCTTACAAGTTATCGATCCGAGTTGGTTTTATGCAGCTAGCTGTTTAATCTGTGGCATCGTTGCGATGAGTATAGGCAGTTCATGGACCACAGCGGCAACCATAGGTACTGCATTACTTGGGGTTGCAACCGGTTTAGGTTTAGATCAAGTAGTTACTGCTGGTGCGGTAATATCAGGGGCTTATTTCGGTGATAAGTTAAGTCCCTTATCAGAAACAACTAACCTCGCCCCCGCTGTTGTTGGCGCTGATTTATTTGAACATATTCATCATATGTTATGGACTACAGTGCCAAGCTTTATTATCGCTTTAATTATTTTTATTGTGATGGGTTTTAATGCCAGTGCCGAAAATGAAGCTGGTCGTATTGATGAAATTACCCTTATTCTAGAGCAAAATTTTAACATCGGCATTGAAATGCTTGTGCCATTAATTGTCTTACTCGTATTAGCAATTAGAAAAATGCCCGCGTTTCCGGCTATTTCTATTGGTGCGGTGATTGGTGCTCTATGGGCTATGTTGTTCCAATCAGATTTAATTACCAGTCAAATAGATGCTTCACAAGGGCAAATTATTGGTTACTTTAAGTTAATATGGAGCACATTTTTCGATGGCTTTTCAGTTGTTACAGGTGACGACAAAATGGACTCCTTACTCAGTGGTGGTGGTATGGCTGGCATGTTAACGACTACGTGGCTGATAATGACTGCATTAATGTTTGGTGCCATTATGGAAAAGACTGGTCTACTAGATATTTTTGTAAAAAGTATTTTAAAAATAGCCAAGAGTACAGGCTCTTTAATTACAGCAACTATTGCTACGTGTATTGGAACAAACGTTATTGCCGCTGATCAGTATATTGCGATTGTGGTGCCTGGGCGTATGTATAAAGATGAATATGAAAAACGTGGGCTTAAACCGGTTAATTTATCTCGTACATTAGAAGACGGCGGTACTATTACCAGCCCGTTGATCCCTTGGAATACCTGCGGAGCTTACATGCAAAGTGTATTGCATGTTAATCCATTTGATTATTTATTCTATGCATTCTTTAACTTAATCAACCCATTCTTAGCCGTTGTTTACGCCTATTTAGGTATCAAAATTTTACGCATCAAACCAAAACAACAGGCTTAAATTTAGTGCTCCTTTTTACGGAGGAGCCATTTTGGAATTTACCTATGACTGCAAGCAAAAAACCTCAAGCACAATATCTAACAGACTATCAAGCCCCCGATTTTAATATAGAGCATGTCGATCTGACATTTAAACTCAGTCCACTTGAAACGCAAGTGACCTCTATATTACAACTTGTTAGAACCAATAATAGTAATGCTGATTTAATACTAGATGGCATTGACCTCACGTTACTCTCAGTTCAAGTTGACGGGGATGATTATGCAGACTATCAAGAGCAGAACGAACAACTAATAATTAAAAACTTGCCTGATAATTGTCTTCTAAGAATTGTTACTTATATTTCACCGGATACTAATTCATCCTTAGAAGGCCTATATTTATCGGGTGGGGCTTACTGTACTCAGTGTGAAGCGCAAGGGTTTCGAAAAATCACCTACTATTTAGATCGCCCTGATGTGCTTGCCAGTTTTGATGTAACGATAATTGCTGAGCAAAAATTTGAGCATTTATTATCTAATGGTAACAAAGTTGATGAAGGCATGCTTGACGACGGCCTACATTTTGCTAAATGGCAAGACCCTTTTAAAAAACCAAGCTATTTATTTGCTTTAGTTGCGGGAAGCTTCGATGTTTTAACTGATAATTATGTGACTAAAAGTGGACGAAATGTTGAACTAGCTTTGTTTGTAGACAAAGGGAATTTACCTAAAACCCCTCATGCTATGGCCTCACTTAAGAAGTCTATGCAATGGGATGAAGAACGCTTTAATCTAGAATATGACCTTGATATTTATATGATTGTTGCTGTTGATTTCTTCAATATGGGGGCGATGGAAAACAAAGGCCTGAATATATTTAATTCTAAATGTGTGTTAGCCAATCAAGAAACTGCCACTGACAAAGATTATCATACAATTGAATCTATTGTGGGTCATGAGTACTTTCATAACTGGACTGGTAATCGCGTAACCTGTAGAGATTGGTTTCAGCTATCGTTAAAAGAAGGGCTTACAGTATTTCGTGACCAAGAATTTAGTAGTGATCTGGGGTCACGAGCACTTAATCGAATTGATGCTGTTAAAGTGATGCGTACACACCAATTTAGTGAAGATGCAGGCCCTATGTCTCACCCTATTAGACCTGAAAAAGTTATTGAAATGAATAACTTTTACACGGTAACCGTGTACGATAAAGGTGCTGAAGTCATCCGTATGATGCACACTTTGTTAGGTGAGGAAAAGTTCCAACAAGGTATGACACTTTATTTTGAGCGCCATGATGGTCAGGCGGTCACGTGTGACGATTTTGTAGCAGCAATGCAAGACGCGTCAAACATTGATCTAACGCAGTTTAAGCGTTGGTATAGTCAAGCTGGTACACCTCGCATAAATGTGAAGCAGAGTTTTGATAATGACAGGGATATTTTGACCTTATCTGTTATGCAATCTGCACCTGTTAATCAACCCGATAATGCGCCTTTACATATTCCATTTGCAATCGAGTTACTAGATGAGAAAGGGCAGAGTATTCCTTTATCATTTAATGGTAAAGAGCTTGATTCTGTACTTAATGTTACTAAATGCTCGCAAGAATTTAAATTTGACGGTTTAACTAAAAAACCAGTTGCGGTGTTATTAGAGGACTTTTCAGCGCCTTGTATTGTTGAACACACAACGAATGAAGCGAGTTTATTGCATATCATGCGTTATGCGCGTAGCGATTTTTCGCGCTGGGATGCACAGCAAAAACTCTTTGTTATGGCAGTCAAACAGGCTATAGAGACACCAACTGAAGTGAAGTTAAGTGATGCTGTTATTAGTGTGTTTACAGCATTAATTAATAATTTAGAGGGAGATTTAGCTCTGACAGCAGAACTATTAAAGCTGCCAAGTTTTGATACATTAGCTGCAGAGTTTGATGTTATCCCTGTAGATAGCATCTTAAATGTTACTGAGAGGTTCGAACTGCAGCTGGCTCAAGAGCTGCAGTCAGCACTGCATAATTGTTATAATCAACTCCATGATGATGGCTCAATCAATGCCAATGCGGTTGCTGTGCGAGCTTTAAAAGGGCAATGTTTACATTATTTGGCTAAAACCGAAGATAATCGCGTAACGACGTATCTATCGCAAGTTGCTCAGTCAACAAATATGACCAATGTACTAGCGGCATTAAGTGCAGCAGTCAAAGCACAGCACCCATTAACAGATGAATTGTTAAATGGCTTTGATGGCCAATGGCGCCATGACGTACTGGTTATGGACAAATGGTTTGCATTACAAGCTATGCAAAGTAAGCCTGATGCCATAAAACATATTCAAAGCTTGTATGAACACCCTTGCTTTGATTTTTCGAATCCAAATCGTGTACGAGCCCTGGTTGGTAGTTTTAGTCACTTTAATATTGCACAGTTTCATCGCATTGATGGAGCAGGTTATGCGCTATTAGGCGACTTGCTGATTAAACTCAATGCGATAAATCCACAAAATGCGTCAAGAATGCTTACACCATTTATGTCATGGCGGCGCTACGATGATACGCGTTCAATGGCAATGAAAGCACAGCTAGAGCGATTGTCACAACTGGAAACTCTCAGTGATGATTTATTCGAGAAAGTTGAGAAAGCATTAGATTAAGGATGCGCGAGTATTACTTTTTACTAAATCTGACGTATAAACAGTGTATGGATTATTACGATGGTAAATATACGTCAGTACAAGTAACTGAAGATGGTGGTAAAACAGTACGTTTTGCTGCCCATCATTTGCGACCTTTTATTTCATCTTTGGGGGTTAGAGGCCGCTTTCGATTGCTGCTAACAGCTGAAAATCAATTTCTTAGGCTTGAGCGAGTAAGCTAAAAAATTTAAAAAAATTCTACATTTATATTATCTTTTTGTTAATTCAATTTGTCCTATTGTTAATTTACGTGTATAAATTATCTGGTAGGACGTCTTACCATTACGTAAACGCTAACTAAATTGTAAATTAATGGTTGTTTCAACGCGTTCTATTTGTAATTTTTATGTTTCGGTTCTATCGTTACTACTACACTAAAAACAACAACTTGATCACAAAATGACCCGCGACAGGGGGAAACACACAATGATAAGAAGATCGCTTTTTGTTAAAAACAAAATAGTTTTAGGCCTAGCAGCTGCTTCGTTAGGTTTATCCACTGGCGTAGCTCAAGCCGCTAACTTTGAGGTTGGTGGCTTTGATGTTACGTTCGATTCAAACTTTTCTTATGGACAAAGCATACGTATAGAAGACCGTGACTTTGCGCTGATTGGTAAAAGTAATAGCCCTGCACTTGATTGGAGTGGTTATAACCCTTCAATTAACAACATTGTTTATTCTTCACAAGATGTATGGGCACAACCCGGTGCTTATTCTAATAATGGTGATGCAGGAGATTTGAACTTTGATAGCGGTGAATCATTTTCTAAATTACTCAAAGGCACACATGACCTATCTATAAGCAAAGACAACTTTGGCTTATTTACTCGTTTTATGTATTTTTATGATTTTGAATTAATGGATGGCGACCGCGCCTATGTTAATCCAACATCAGGTGGTGGCGTCGATCCATGTGATGACGACGATACTAAAGAGCAAGTGTGTGCTGATCTGCGTTTACTTGATGCCTATGTTTGGGCCAATTTTGATTTGAATGATGGTAATAACCCACTTTCAATCCGCCTTGGTCAGCAAGTGGTTAACTGGGGGGAAAGTACTTTAATCTCTCATGGTATTAACGTTAACCCTGTTGATATAGATCGTTTAAAAGCGCCTGGTGCGGAACTTAAAGAAGCGTTTATCCCTGTAGGTATGTTATGGGCGTCTTTAGGCATAACTGAAAATTTAAACCTTGAAGCTTTTTATCAATATGAATGGCATGAAACACGCTTGCCTGCTGCTGGTAGTTATTTTTCAACTAATGACTTTGCCTCTGAAAATGGTTATCAGCAGAATATCCAATTAGGTTTTACTTCAAACCCTGATATTGATTTGGGTTCTTAACAAATAGTTTAAACAGCTTAGATGATATTGTCCGATCACAAGGTGTTGATCCAACCAGTGATCAAGGTAAACAAATGATGAGCCAGATGTATATGGCTTATCCGACTAAAGTTGCCTTGAAAGGCAAGGGTGGTGCCGGTAAAACTGATCCTAAAGATGGTGGTCAGTATGGCTTACGCCTAGGTATGTTTTTACCTGAACTCAATGATACTGAAGTTGCGCTTTATCATATTAATTATCACAGTCGTCGCCCTTTAATTTCTGGTAAGGTATCTGATTTCTCTACAGCTGCTGTTGGCCAAGATATCGCGACTATTTTGTCGGGCGAAATCACAGAAGATAACATTACCCAGTTAAATGCTTTCACCCAAGGTGTTTTAGAATACCCCGAAGATATCAAATTGTATGGGCTTAGTTTTAATACATCATTAGGTGAAACTGCTTTTGCTGGTGAATTTGCGTTTCGCCAAGATGAACCATTGCAAATTGATGACGTGGAGTTATTGTACGCAGGTATGCCTGAACAGTTAGCTGTGGCAGGCTTACGCCCTGACTTTGAGCGTATATCACAAGTGCCAGGTAATGCACAAACCACTCAAGCTGATGGAACCGTAGTAACCAGTGCTGTTGCACCAGGGCAAGTTGCTGCGGGTTATATTTTAAGAAACACAGCACAGCTTCAATTTACAGCAACACACTTATTTGGCCCATCGCTTGGTGCTGATAGTTGGGCTGTTGTGGGTGAAGTTGGCGGTGTTAGAATTAATGACATGCCTGAATATGACGAATTGCGTTTAAATGTTTCTGGTACTGGGCGCAGTGGTGTAATTATGGGTCCAGGTACTGATGATTATTCTACCTTGCATTTAGGCTTATCAAATGGCCCAGAAACGAACCCATTCCCGACTGCATCTGCTTGGGGTTATCGTTTAATCGCCAAAGGTGATTATTATAACTTCTTTAAAGGGGTTAACTTCTCACCTCGCTTTGTGTTTTCACATGACGTAAATGGTATTACACCTGATCCGATGTTTTTATTTATAGAAGATCGTAAGTCTTTAGGTGTTACTGCTAACTTCAACTATCAAAATGCATGGTCATTTGACTTTAGCTACAACTCGTTTTGGGGTGGTGGCGAAACAAATACTTTCTCTGACCGTGATTACGTTTCTTTCAATATTAAATATTCAATTTAAGGGTATCATCATGATAAAAAAACCTACCCTCATCGCATTAGCTGTTTGTAGTTTACTTTCGACTACACCAGTTGTTGCAAAAATGTCTGCAGAAGAAGTTGCACGTTTAGGTAATGATCTAACGCCCGTGGGTGCTGAAAAAAGCTGGCAATGCCGATGGTTCGATTCCAGCTTGGACGGGGGGCATAACTAAGGCACCAGCTGGTTATACACCAGGTATGCATCACCCTGACCCGTATGCAGATGACAAAGTACTTTTTACCATAGATAAATCAAATGTTGATAAGTACAAAGAAAATTTAAGTCCTGGGCAAGTTGCTTTATTCGAAGCCTACCCAGAGACATTTAAAATGAACATTTATAAGACTCACCGTAGTGCATCAAACCCTAAGTTTGTATATGACGCAACAAAACAATATGCGCCAACAGCGGAGTTAATAGAAGGTGGTAATGGTATAAAAAATACCGCGATTGGTATTCCTTTTCCCATTCCAAAAGATGGTTTAGAAGCTATTTGGAACCATTTACTGCGCTACAGAGGCTTATCGATTGAGCGTTTTGGTGGTCAGGCAGCACCAACGGCATCTGGTTCTTATAACATGGTTGGTTTTGATGAGCAGTTGCTTGTTAAGTACTCTGATCCTGCTGCTACACCAGCCGAGTTACAAGAGTCTAATATTCTGTTTAAGTTTAAACAAAAAGTGACGCAACCTGCGCGGCTTGCCGGTACTGCACTGTTAGTGCATGAAACCATGGACCAAATTTTAACTCCTCGCCAAGCTTGGACTTATAATACTGGTCAACGTCGTGTTCGTCGTGCACCAAATGTTGCTTATGATGCACCGGGTACAGCAGCTGATAGCTTACGTACTACCGATGATTTCGATATGTTTAATGGCTCACCTAATCGTTATACGTGGACGCTTAAGGGTAAAAAAGAGCTTTATATTCCTTACAACAGCTATAAATTACACAGTGATAAGCTAGAGTATGATGATATTTTAATGGCCGGTCACATTAACCCTGAGCATGTGCGTTATGAAAAGCACCGTGTTTGGGTGGTAGAAGCTGATTTAAAAGAAGACACTCGTCATATCTATAAAAAGCGTGTTTTTTATATTGATGAAGATAGCTGGCAAATTCATGTAACTGATATTTATGATAACCGCGACCAGATGTATCGTGTGGCTATGGCACACGGCCTAAACTACTATGATGCATTAACAAACTGGAGCACGCTTGACGTATACCATGATTTGAACTCTCGCCGTTATCTAGCAATTGGTTTGGATAACCAAGAAAAGATGTACGATTTTTCTAAATCGTTTAATGATAATGAATTTACGTCTAATGCGTTACGTCGCGCAGGTCGTTAAAATTTAACTGGCACCTAATAAGTTAGGTGCCTTTTTCAAGCCGCGTTTGTCTTTCTGACACGCTCTGGTTTTTCCATTTGCATGTCTTTTTCAAACACACTCTCCTCAAGGCGATTTTAAACTATGAAGTATTTGCTTTATGCAGGGTTAAGTACCTTAGCAAGTCTTACTTTTGTACTGTCGGCAGCAGAGCCACTGCCTGCAATAAGCGCAACAAAAGCTGATAAAACACTGTTAACTGACATTGAATTTAATGGTGACAAACTTGTTGCAGTTGGCAAGCATGGTACGGTTATTACTAGTACTGATACTAAAACGTGGCATCAAGCTACAGTGCCAACACAAGTTTTACTTACAGCAGTCAATTTTATTGACTCACAACAAGGTTGGGCATGCGGTCATGATGCCACCATTATTAACACCACCGATGGTGGGGAACAATGGCAACTGCAACACGTCAAAGAGTCGCTTGATAAACCATGCCTAGACATATTATTTAATACTAAGCAACACGGCTTTGCGGTTGGTGCTTATGGTATGTTTTATGAAACTTTTGACGGTGGCTTAAATTGGAACAAACGATTTTTAGATAGCCTGCTTTTTGCCGAGGACCGTGATTATCTCAATGACCTAAAAGAAACAGACCCACAAGGGTATGAGGCGGAAACGGCTTCTATTCTCCCCCATTTTAATCGAATTTTTAAAGCAGACAATAAATTAATGCTGGTGGGTGAAATGGGTTTATTAGCACACAGTGTAGATAACGGTAAAACTTGGCAACGAGATGAAGAAATTTACCCTGGGTCTTTTTTTGCATACGGACAAAACACGCAAGGTGAAGAGCTTGTTGCTGGTTTAAGAGGTAACATTTTTATTCGTACCGGACAAACTCATTGGCAGCATATTGGCAATGATAAAACCGCGACAATAAACAGTATTTTGGATACTGGCAAAAATGACTGGTTGCTATTAGCAAATAGTGGGGTCATTTTTCACTATAAAGATGGCACGCTTAATTTAGAACAATTACCAGATGGTAAATCAATACTTGATGCTGTTTTATTCAAAAAACAACTCGTTATGGCATCAGAAAATGGCATTAAAGTGAAGGAGATGACTCCATAATGCAGGGTTTATTAGACTTTTTAGAAAAGGCTGTGTTTCGTCATCGTCTCATGATGATTACAGCTTTTGTTGTGATCAGCTGTGCTCTGGCATTTAAGGCAACACAGATTCAGCTTGATGCATCATTTAACAAAAATATTCCGCTAAATCATGATTACATGAAAGTGTATTTAAAACATGAAAAGCAGTTTGGTGGCGCTAACAGTATTTTAATATCGGTGTGTGATGACAGTGGTAACATATTTAATCCTGAGTTTTTTACTCAATTAAAAGCTGTACACGATCAATTATATTTCATTCCAGGCGTTAACCGTCCGTTGGTTAACTCAATATTCTCTCCCAGTGCTCGGTTTGTTGAAGTTGTTGAAGATGGTTTTGCCGGTGGGCCAATCATTCCCGCTAATTTCAAAGCAGATAACAAGGGTTTAGCAGTTGTAAAAGAAAACATCGAAAAAGCAAAAGTTGTTGGCCGAATGATAGCGTCTGACTACTCGTGTGCCATGGTGAGTGCACAACTTTTAGAAACTGATCCGCAAACCCAAGAAAAGCTCGATACACTGGCCTTTGCAGAAAAACTAGAAACACAAATTCGTGAGCCATTAAGCACAGATAAAGTCAGTATTCATATTATCGGTTTTGCAAAAATGGCGGGTGATATAGCCGAGGGTGCAAAAGGGGTTGTGCTATTCTTCGCCATTGCAATTGCTTTTACTTTCATTATGGTTTGGTTGTTTTGTGGTAGCTTAAAGCTGACTATATTGCCTATTGCTTGCTCAATAATTGCTGTGGTGTGGCAATTAGGCTTGCTCTCAAGCTTAGGGTTTGGTCTGGATCCTATGTCAATCTTAGTGCCATTTTTAGTCTTTGCTATTGGTGTGAGCCATGGTGTGCAGATGATAAATGCGATAGGCAAAAAGGTCGCTGAGGGAAGTAGTACCCGTATTTGCTGCCAATCAAGCTTTAGGGCGTTACTGGTACCTGGTGGTATTGCTTTGCTGTCTGATACTGTTGGCTTCTTAACGTTACTTACTATAGATATTGGCATAATCCGCGAGCTTGCAATTACTGCTAGTTTAGGCGTTGCTGTTATTATTTTTACAAATTTGATTTTACTCCCTGTTTGGGCGTCGTACATGCACTTTGAGAACACAGTGAAAATTAAAGCGGGCAGTACTGATAAGCCAAACATGTTAGACACTCTACGTGAATTGTTAGTCAAAGCGACGGATCCTAAAATTGCAAAAGTCATCATTGCATTGACCTTGGTGCTGTTTGCGGTTGGTTATTGGCAAGCAGACAAAATGCGCATTGGTGATTTGCATGCTGGCGCGCCGTCGTTACATCAGGATGCTCGTTACAACCAAGATACCTTTTTAATATCGGACAAATACACAATTTCATCGGATATATTAAAAGTTATTGTTGAGGCGTACCCAGCAGCTTGTACTGAGCATGATGTAATGGAACGAATTAGTCGATTCCAATACAAGGTTGAGAACTTAAGCGGCGTTCAATCGGCTGTCAGTTTAAGTTCGGTCGCGCAATCAGTAAATGCAGGCTATAACGAGGGCAATTTAAAATGGCAAACCTTACCGCGCAATACCGCAAGCTTAGTTCAAGCCAGTGCGCGAGTAGAAACAAGCACAGGTTTATTAAATGGTGATTGCTCAGTTATGCCGGTTATTATCTTTTTAGATGATCACAAAGCAGAAACGATTGATAACGTAATAGCCCGTGTTAAACAATTTGCTGCTGAAGAGAAAACAGATAAATTGCAGTTTAAATTAGCCTCAGGTCCAGTAGGGGTGATGGCTGCAACTAATGAATCAGTTTCAGCTGCTCAGCTGCCAATGATGATTTATGTTTATGGTGCGGTCATCATATTATGTTTGATCAGCTTTAAGAGTATTAAGGCAACGATAGCAGTTGTTTTACCTTTGTATATTGTATCGACATTAGCGCAAGCGTTAATGGTGCAATTACAAATAGGCCTAACGGTATCAACATTACCGGTTATCGCGTTAGGTGTTGGTATCGGGGTTGATTACGGGATTTATATCTTGTCATCAATGATGGGGCAATTAAAACAAGGAGTCGCGTTACCTATAGCTTACCGTAATGCTTTAGCTGAACGTGGTAGTGCGGTTTTATTCACCGGCATAACTTTAGCGATTGGTGTGAGCACATGGATTTTCTCTGATTTGAAGTTCCAAGTCGATATGGGCATCTTGCTAACCTTCATGTTCTTGGTGAATATGTTGGGTGCTGTGTTGTTATTACCTGCAATAGGGAGTTTACTCTGGACTGACCAGAAAAAATAATGTGAATAATTTTGCTCCTAAATGGCCAGTAATGGCCATTTATATCTATATTTTGTGAATAGATGACCAAATAGCTGAAATGCTTAAAATGTTTTCATCGAAAGGGCTGTTTATTCGTTGTAAAAGGGTTAGAATTTAGCTGACTCCACACAATATAAATTGCTGTACAAATTTCCCCTCTGTTTTAGAAGGGTATAGATTTAAGGAACATGTAATGACACAAAATGAAGGGCAAGCCTCGGTTATCCTAGATAATGTCTGCAAGCTAATCCAGAAAAAAAGTTCACGCTGATAATGTGTTACTCGTTGAGAAATTTGCCAAGTCCTTGTACAGCAATATGTCTAGAGAAGATTTGGCACATCGCAACGATAGTGACTTATATGGCGCTGCACTTAGCCTATGGAACTCGCTAGAAAAAAATAACTCTGATGATGCGGTGATCCGTGTTTTCAATCCTGAAGTAGCAAAAGATGGTTGGCAGTCGTCTCACACGATTGTTGAAATCATTGCTAAAGACATGCCGTTTTTAGTAGATTCTGTTCGTATGGCCATGAATCGAGCAAATATCGCTTCGCACTTACTTTTACACTCTCCATTAAAAGTAAAACGTGATAAAAATGGTAAAATATCTGCAATTTCCAGTTTAAAAGCCGATCAAGAATCAACGTCTACTAAAACTGTTTTCTTTATTGAAATTGATCGTCAAACGGATTCGTCAGTGATTGACTCATTTAAGCAAGAGCTTGAATCGGTCATGGTTGATGTATCAACTGCTGTGGAAGATTGGCAGCCAATTCGCGAAAAGCTAATTGCAGTAAGTAAAGAGCTACCAAAGCGTAAAAATACTGATAATAAAGTAGAAGTTGAAGAAACCGTTGAGTTTTTAGATTGGTTAGTAAAAGATAATTTCACTTTAATGGGTTATCGCCAATACGACTTAGAACCTGTACAAGGCGATTACAAGCTTCAAGGCAAAATGGATACCAGTCTGGGTTTAATGAAAAACACCACAGATGAGCATGCCCGATTATTATCGGAGCTTCCTGAAGCCGCTCGTCTTGAGGCGCGTAGCAGTAACCATCTTATCTTAACCAAAACCAACTCGTTATCACGAGTGCATCGTCCTGCGTACATTGATTATGTAGGTGTTAAGCGTTTTGACGATAAAGGTAATGTGATTGGTGAAGACCGTTTTATCGGTTTATTTTCTTCTAGTTTTTATAATAACAGTGCCGTTGATGTGCCTGTATTAAAAAGCAAAATTAATCGCATAATGGATATGTGTGATTTTGCTAAAGGTACTCATGCGTATAAAGCGGTTTTAAATATTTTAGAGACCTACCCACGTGATGAATTAGTTCAGGCTCGTGAGCATGAGCTGTTAGAAGTTGCAATGGGCGTATTGCAAGTACAAGAGCGTGATATGTGTCGCTTATTTGTACGTAAAGATGCATACGGGCGCTTTTTCTCGTGCATGGTGTATGTGCCCCGTGAACGTTATAACACGGCGTTACGTCGTGAGACCCAATCAATATTAGCGAACGCATTTAATTCTGACGAAAAAGTCGAATTTACTACTTTCTTCTCTGAGTCTACATTAGCACGAACTCATTACACTGTGCGTGTGACTAACAACAATATCGAATATAAAGTGAAAGACATCGAAAACAATTTAATTGAAGCAGCCCGTACATGGGAAGATAAACTGCAAGCAGCGTTACTAGAATCTGCAGGTGAAGCTCGTGGAAATGACTTGAACCGTAAATATTGCAGTGCATTTGCACGCTCTTATAAAAGATGAAGTATTACCTAGTGCTGCGGTAGTTGATATTGAAAAGCTTGAATTATTAAACGATGAAAACAAGTTAGAAATGTTGTTTTATCGTCCTCAGGAAGAAGCGAATAGCAATATTGTACGTTTAAGTTTGTTCCATAAAGATGAGCCTATCCATTTATCAGATGTAATGCCAATGCTTGAAAACTTTGGCCTGCGTGTAATTGGTGAAACACCTTATTCAGTTAAAACCAGCGATGGTAGTTTAAACTGGATCATGGATTTCTCTATGTTACTTGATAATCAAGGAATTGCTGATTTTGATAAAGTGTCAGCCCGTTTTCGTGCAGCGTTAACCAATGTATGGGGTAATCGTTTAGAAAATGATGGCTTTAATCGCTTAGTGTTAATGGGTGGCTTAACAGGTCGTGAAGCGTCTATTTTACGTGCATACGCTAAATATATGCGCCAAATCGGTGTTACTTTCTCCCAAACTTATATTGAAAGTACATTTGCAAATTACCCGCATATTGCTACTCAGATTGTAAATCTATTCGCGAAAAAGTTTTCTGTTAAAAGTCCTGCGAGTGAAAAAACACTCGAGAAGCTTGCAGCGCAAATTTACCTTGAGCTTGAAAACGTCGCTAATCTAGATGATGACCGTATCATACGTTTATACGTTGATATGATCATTGCAACATTGCGCACCAACTATTTCCAAAAAGATGAAACTGGTCAGTTTAAATCATATGTTTCGTTTAAAGTTCAACCAAGCTTGATCCCAGATATGCCATTACCATTACCGGCATTCGAAATCTTTGTTTACTCACCGCGCGTGGAAGGTGTTCATTTACGAGGTGGTAAAGTTGCTCGTGGTGGCTTACGTTGGTCAGACCGTCGTGAAGATTTCCGTACTGAAGTACTTGGTTTGGTTAAAGCGCAACAAGTTAAAAATACAGTGATTGTACCCGTTGGTTCTAAAGGCGGTTTTGTTTGTAAGCAATTACCGAGCGAGCGTGAGGCATTCTTCAAAGAAGGCCAAGAATGCTACAAAATCTTCATCCGTGGTTTATTAGATATCACAGATAACATCATTCAAGGTGAAATTGTGCCGCCGGTTGATGTAACTCGTCATGATGAAGATGATGCTTATTTAGTGGTTGCTGCTGATAAAGGCACTGCAACTTTCTCTGACATTGCAAACGGCATTGCGAATGAATATAACTTCTGGCTCGGTGATGCATTTGCATCAGGTGGTTCAGTGGGTTATGACCATAAAAAAATGGGTATTACAGCCCGTGGTGCTTGGGAGTCGGTTAAACGTCATTTCCGCGAAATGGATGTTGATTGCCAGACAACCGATTTTACAGTGGTTGCCATTGGTGATATGGCGGGGGATGTATTTGGTAATGGTATGCTGTTATCTAAGCATATCCGCTTGCAAGTGGCATTTAACCATATGCATATTTTTGTGGATCCTACGCCAGATGCAGCTGCTACTTACCCAGAACGAGAGCGTTTATTTAACTTACCTCGTTCGTCGTGGGAAGACTTTAATAAAGATTTAATCTCTGCCGGTGGTGGTGTTTTCTCTCGTGCAGCAAAATCAATTACACTAAGCCCTGAAATGAAAAAAATGTTGGGCACTAAAAAAGCCAGCATGACACCAAACGAGCTGATCAAAGCATGCTTAATGATGGAATTCGATCTGTTATGGAATGGCGGCATTGGAACTTACATTAAGAGCAGCAAAGAAAGCGATGCTGATGTAGGCGACCGTGCAAATGATGCCTTACGTATCAATGGCGGCGAGTTAGGTGCTAAAGTATTGGGCGAAGGTGGTAACTTAGGCGCAACACAATTGGGCCGTATTGAGTTTGCAGCTAAAGGTGGTCGTGTTAATACGGACTTTATTGATAACGTTGGCGGTGTGGCGTGTTCAGATAACGAAGTTAATATTAAAATTTTACTGAATGGTTTAGTGACTGCGGGTGATTTAACACGCAAACAACGTGATGAATTACTTTACTCAATGACAAATGAAGTATCTGAATTAGTATTAGATGATTGTTATCGTCAAACACATACGCTTTCAATTACTCAATCTAAAGGTTCTTCAACTCTTAAAGAGAAAGTACGCTTTATTCATGCCCTCGAAAAAGAAGGTAAACTTAATCGTGCTATCGAATTTATTCCTACAGACGAAGAGCTTGCGGAACGTGCTGCAGCGGGTAAAGACTTAACGCGTCCAGAGTTATCAGTATTAGTGTCATACTCTAAAATGGTACTAAAAGAATCTCTAGTAACAGAAGAAATCACTGAAAATCCTTATTATCGTCAACTTTTAGTCAATTCTTTCCCTGTTCCACTGCGAGAGAAGTTTAATGACGCAATGGATAATCATCCACTGCGTAAAGAGATCATCGCCACTAAATTAGCCAATAATATTGTTAACGATATGGGCTTGAATTTCATGGTACGTATGCAAGAAGAAACAGGTGCAAACGAAGCTGAAATTGCTCTGTGTTATTCTGTTGCGAATGAAATTTTCCAAATGAGTGATACATGGGATGCGATAGTAGCGCTTGATAATAAGATACCTGCGGCGGTGCAAACAGAAATGTTATACCAACTTCGCCGTACTGTTCGTCGTGCTACACGTTGGTTCTTACGTCACCGTAATAAAGCGTTAAATATAGAACAAACCATTGCCTTCTTTGCACCAACATTTAGCGATTTAAGCGAAAATTTAAATAGCTATATGGTAGAAAAAGAAAGCGAGCGTTTAGTTCAATCTGCAGAAAAATTAACCCAAAGTGGTGTACCTGCTGATTTAGCAGCACGAATTGTTGCACTATCAAGCTTATTCTCAGTTATGGATTTAGCAGAAGTAGCGAATAATTCTGGACGCAGTATTGATATGGTGTCTAACACCTACTTCAAACTAGGCGCACGAATGGGGTTACATTGGTTCTTAGACCAAATAACCAACCAGCCCGTGGCAAATCATTGGCAAGCCCTTGCTCGTGCATCATATCGTGAAGAGCTCGATTGGCAGCAACGTACACTTGCTGAAGTGGTACTTAATGGCTTTGAAGGCGATGACAAAGACGTTGATAGTCAAATAGATCATTGGATGGACAGCCAAGATTTATTACTTAAGCGTTGGAAGCAAATGTTAGCTGAGTTTAAGACTTCGCAAAGTCATGACTTTGCCAGGTTCTCAGTGGCATTACGTGAACTTATGTTACTTAGCCATAACTGTGATACACCGGCAAAATAACTTACGCGTTTTCTAACGTGATAATAATGAGTTAATAGCTTACAATACCCCAGCCTAGTCTGGGGTATTTTATTATATAGAGGATTTTTTTAATGTTTTATGATCTTGCTCGCCGTTTTATGTTCACCCGTGATGCGGAATGGGCCCACGAGTTTGCATTACATAATTTACGCCGTTTTACTAATACACCATTTAGTGCAGCGTGGTCGCAATCAGTGGCTGATCGCCCAGTTGATTTTTTGGGGCTAACGTTTAAAAATCCCGTAGGTTTAGCAGCAGGACTTGATAAAAATGCAGAGTGTATTGATGCATTTGCGCAAATGGGTTTTGGTTTTATTGAAGTAGGTACTGTTACACCTCGCCCGCAAGCGGGTAACGATAAACCACGTATTTTTCGTTTACCTGAATCAAACGCAATTATTAACCGTATGGGTTTTAATAATAAAGGCGTTGATAATTTAGTAAATAACGTCAAGGCGGCTAAATATGATGGAATTTTGGGGATAAATATTGGTAAAAATAAAGATACCCCAAATGAGCAAGGCAAAGACGATTATATTCACTGTATGCGTAAAGTATTTGAACATGCGTCATATATTACAGTAAATATCTCTTCACCGAATACACCAGGGTTACGTGACTTGCAATATGGCGAAGCACTTGATGACCTTTTACAAAGTCTTAAAAACGAGCAGCTTGATTTAATTGCTAAATATAATAAGCAAGTACCTATGTTAGTTAAGATTGCACCGGATCTGGATGAGGTGCAAATTGGTCAAGTTAGTGAGTCTTTGATCAATAATAAGATCGATGGTGTGATTGCCACAAATACAACTCTTGAGCGTACAGCAGTGCAAGGACAGCAATACGCTAATGAGGCAGGAGGCTTATCTGGTCAACCTGTGCGCGCACGCTCAACCCACGTGGTTAAAGAGCTTAAGCGTCTTACTGAAGGGAAATTGCCTATTATTGGGGTAGGTGGGATTGACGATGCTGCCAGTGCAAAGGAGAAGTTTAGCAGCGGGGCTGACCTTGTACAGGTATACACAGGATTTATATATAAAGGCCCACAATTGGTAAAAACGATCGTCTCAGGCTTATAAGGATCAGTTATCTAAGCTTTTGATCGTTCAATAAATGTTCTAATAAAATATTTATTAAATGGTCAAAAGCCGCTATAATCCTCATTCATGCAGTAAATTTTAGGAGCAATGGGGAAGCACATGCTACAAGCATCAAAACAATGGAAATGGATAGCTTGTCCTACAAATAATCGCTTATTGGTCGACTTAGATCAAGATATGCAATTGTGCACGCCTTATAAACTTCGACAACTTACCGACAGTGTTTTATCTGAGCCTAATTTTAGTTTAGAAGATGCAGCCTTTTATCAGCAAGTCTATCAATACCTTGATGGTTTTAATTTATGGCAACCAGCCCAGCTTTGCCAGATTGCACTCAATGCAACTGCGGCAAAATTTCATTTAAAACCTGTTCTTGCTAAAAGTTGGTTTTTTGAACCCTACACAGGCCATGAGCCAAGTGTAGAGGCAATAATTAAGTTACAATCTCGTATTCAAGTGGGTGAGTTTTTAATAATCGACCACAGTGATGACGCATCTTTATGTATTAGTTTGTCTGAGCATTATCAACTAGATGAAAATCTAAGCTTGAACCAGTTTGAAGCTATTCGTGTACTTAACAATCGCGTACACCCAATTTATACCCACGCACAAAACAGTAAAACAGCCTAAGCAAATTTTTTATTGTTAATCCCTTTATCACGTGTTTGTCTGCCAACCTATGTTATAATCCCGCGTAATTAGCTACTAAGGGTTTTTACTTTGCAATTTATCGCGCTTACTTCTATCGGAATCGAAAATTTATTGGTTGATGAACTTACTGAAATTGGGGCAACTGTCACCAAGCAAACAGTGGGCTCTGTGCGTTTTGACGCGGATACAACACTAGCACAAAAAGTATGTTTAATGAGCCGTTTCGCGACCCGCGTTATGATGTTGATTGAAGAAAAAGAAGGCGTTAATGACAAAGATAGCCTGTACAAATTTGCCCGTTTACAACCATGGCAAGAATGGTTTGGGCCGACTCAGACTTTTGCTGTTGATTTTAACGGCACGAATGATTCATTGAAAAATACACAGTTCTCTGGCCTTGTGATCAAAGATGCGATTGTTGATTACTTCAATGATTTATATGAACAGCGTCCTAATGTTGATAAGCAAGATGCTAATGTGCGTGTGGTAGCGCGTTTATCTCGCCAAGGTGTAGCAATGTACATCGACTATTCTGGCCCGCGTTTGTCTGAACGTGGCTACCGTGAAGGTCAAGGTAAAGCACCTATCAAAGAGCATTTAGCTGCAGCACTTATTAAGCGCAGTGGTTGGCTTGATAATGTACAACAACCTCTATTTGATCCATGTTGTGGTGCTGGCACTATTTTAATTGAAGCTGCAGGTATGGCTCGAAATGAAGCTCCAGGCTTATTTCGCGAAGGATTTGCCTTTGAAAGATTACCAAGTTTTCGTGTTGCGAAATTCAATGCATTAAGAGAAGAGCTTATTGCTCAAATTACAGATCCTAAATTATGGTTAATTGGTCATGATTATGATGGGCAGGTGTTAAGTAAAGCTGTTGATAATGCAAAGCGCGCAGAGCTGGGTGATATAATTAAATTTAAGCAAAGTGATGCCACTAAGCTGACATCTGTTGCAAAATTACCCGGTGTAGTCATTTCAAACTTACCTTATGGTGAACGTATAGGTTCAATGGCAGAGTTGGTTGATTTACATCGTAGTCTAGGTACGGGGTTTAAAAAGCACTTTAATAATTGGAAGCTGGCTCTTCTGGGCATGGATGAAAGCCTCTTTAAGCTTTTAAAATTAGTTAAGCTTAAACGTTATAAATTTAAAAATGGACCGCTTGATGTGGTATTAAATTTATATCAGTTAGACGACAAGCAAGTCAGTCAAACAAGTGAAGATAAGCCTGCGCTTAATTTTGAAGGCTCAATGTCTTTTGCCAACCGTGTTAAGAAAAACAAACAAGGTTTAAAAAACTGGCTCAAGCAAAATGATGTGCAAGCGTACCGCGTATACGATGCCGATATCCCAGAATATAATGTGGCAGTAGACGTATATGGTGACTCAGCTGTTATTTTCGAGTATGCCGCGCCAAAAGAGATTGATGACGCAACAGCGCATAAACGCCTGCAAGATGTGATCACTTTAACCGCTCAGCAGCTTAAAATTGCCCCAGAAAATATCGCTGTAAAAGTTCGTAAAAAACAAAAAGGGGAGGAACAATACACCCCAATGGCTAAGCAAAACCGGACTCAAGTAATTGAAGAGTTTGGTGCTAAGTTTAAAGTCAATTTGTTTGATTATTTAGATACAGGTTTATTTTTTAGATCACCGCTTAGCGCGTCGATATATTCAACAAAATGCTAAAGATAAACGCTTTTTGAATTTATTTGCCTATACCGGAACCGCTTCTGTACATGCCGCCCTTGGTGGTGCTAAAGCGATTACGACTGTTGATTTATCTAAAACTTACTTAAAGTGGGGACAAGATAATTTTGAGTTGAACAATATTAGTAATACTCGCTACCGTTTTGAGCAAGCTGATTGTCTAAAATGGTTAGAATATGCAACAAGCCAGTATGATTTGATCTTTTTAGATCCGCCAACATTTTCAAACTCTAAACGTATGAAAGATGCATTTGATGTACAGCGAGACCATATCAAGTTACTAACCTGGGTTAAAAAGATTCTTAGCCCATCAGGCACGCTTATATTTTCAAATAACAAACGTGGTTTTGCGATGGATGAGGTTGGCTTAATCGGTTTAGGGCTCAAAGCGGTTAATATTTCAGAACAAACATTATCGCCAGATTTTAAACGTAATAAGCAAATTCATAATAGCTGGTTAATTACGCATGGCTAATTGGACTTTATACCATACTGATGGCTGTCATCTTTGTGAGCAAGCCCATGAGTTAATCGTCCCATTATTGCAAGACGAGCAGAATTTAAAGCTGGTGGATATAATGAGTGACGAAAAGCTCATTGCAGAATATCAAATCAGTATACCCGTTTTAAAAAGCGAAAAAGGCCAAATGTTATTTTGGCCATTTACTGCGCAACAAGTGCGTCAGTTATTTACGCAAACAGCATAAAAGAGTACTTAAACAACATGGATTTAATTAGAATTTCAAAAGCGCAGTTAGCTTATGGTACCCACCCACTATTAGATGACGCTGATGCGGTAATAGAAACCGGTGAGCGAGTGTGTATAGTCGGTCGTAACGGCGCAGGTAAATCAACCTTATTAAAAGTGTTAGATGGCCAAGTTATTTTAGACGATGGTGAAATCAACCAACTTGGCGGCATCAAAATTTCTCGTTTAGAGCAAGATCCGCCAAAAGGTGCCAGTGGCACTGTTTTTGATTATGTTGCTCAAGGTATGCCTGAAATTGCAAACTTACTTATTGATTATCATCATGTCAGTACTCAACTACAAACTGAATGCACCGATAAGTTACTAAATCAATTAGAGCGCTTATCTAATCAGTTAGAAGCAGCAGACGGTTGGCGGTTCGATAGCCGTATTCAGCTTGTTCTCACTCGTTTAGAACTTTCACCTGAAGCAAAACTTGAATCGCTTTCAGGCGGTTGGTTACGTAAAGTTGCATTAGCTCGTGCTCTTGTGAGTGAGCCCGACTTATTATTACTTGATGAACCGACTAACCACTTAGACATGGACAGTGTTATGTGGTTAGAGCAATTTTTAAAAGAGTTTAAGGGCGGAATTGTCTTTATTTCTCATGACCGTGCATTCATTCGTGCTGTTGCGACGCGTATTTTAGATTTAGACCGAGGTAAATTAATCTCTTACCCAGGTGATTACGCGACTTATCTTGAGCAAAAAGCGCATGATTTAAAAGTTGAAGAAACACAAAATGCGCTTTTTGATAAGCGTTTAGCTGAAGAAGAAGCGTGGATCCGCCAAGGTGTTAAAGCACGTCGTACGCGTAATGAAGGGCGAGTACGTGAACTTAAGCAATTACGCGTTGAACGAAAGCAACGTGTAGAGCAGGTAGGTAAAACTGACTTTAATATCGAAACTGCGGATAGATCAGGCAAGCTTGTATTTGAAGCGAAGCACATTCATCATGCTTTCAAAGATAAAGTGATTGCTGATGACTTTTCTACTCTAGTAATGCGTGGCGATAGAATTGGACTGGTTGGCCCAAATGGTATCGGTAAAACGACACTATTAAAGTTATTATTTGGTGATTTAGCTGCTGATAGTGGTGATATCAAACAAGGCGTAAACTTAGAGTTTGCCTATTTTGACCAATATCGTCAAAAACTTGATGAAGAAGCAACAGTACAAGATAACGTTGCTGAAGGTAAGCAGGAAGTTATGATGGGCGGTCGTTCGCGACATGTACTGGGCTACTTACAAGATTTTTTATTTCCACCTGCACGCGCACGTACACCCGTTAAAGCATTGTCTGGTGGCGAAAAAAACCGCTTATTACTTGCTAAATTATTCTTAAAACCTTCAAATATCTTGGTATTGGATGAGCCAACCAATGATTTAGACATCGAAACTCTTGAATTATTAGAAGATATTATTAATCAATATCAAGGGACAGTGCTTATTGTAAGCCATGACCGTGAGTTTATTGATAACACATGTACCAGTGTATGGGCGTTCGAAGGAAAAGGCAAAATCACAGATATAGTAGGTGGTTACAGTGACTATGAAGCCTATGTAAACTACCTTGCGCAAGAGCAAAAAAAGCAAGCGGCGGCACCCGTTAAAAAAGCTGAAAAGCCTGAGGTTAAAACAGCTAAAAACGACGAAAGTAAGGGCAATAAACTCTCTTACAAATTAAAGCTTGAATTAGAACAATTACCCAGTAAGCTTGAGCAACTTGAACAAGCAATAGATGATCAGCAAGCGGTTGTTAATGATGCAGACTTTTTCAAACAAGACGCAAACATTACGTCTCAAGCATTGAACCATTTAGCACAACTTGAGTCTGACCTTGAAACCGCGTTAGAGCGCTGGGAAGAACTTGAAGATTTAAAGAATCAGTAGTAAGGACTAAAATGAAATATAAATTACTCGCTGCCAGTATTTTAGCGACGATGAGCACATCAGCTTTAAGTGCTACTTACGAATTAACTGAACTTGGTTCATTTGATGAAGCAAAACATAGATATGTAACAGACGTAAGTGAAAACGGCCATATGATTGGCCTAGTAAATGGTTTATATAATTTACCTATTGATGTTAGTTATATTGATTTTACAGACAGTTTAATTGAAAGTGCTTATGAACAAGAAGAAGCCTATTTTGAGTTAATTAAGAAAGAAATTACTTTTACACTTGATGATATTCAAAATAAAAACGCTGCGGCAACGAACCCAGATGCACATAGCTTTATGCTTTCGTTTCTTACCGGTCAAGCAAATAACTCAGAATATCAAAAGCTCGCTAACCTTGCTGCAATAAGATTTTCAGAGGATGGTTCACCAGCACAAGAGCAAGTATTATTTGATACAGGCTCTGTCGATTTTGATGGTTTAACTCGGTCAGTCAGTAATATTTACAATGCAATTTCCGATGATGGTGTATCTGTTGGGTGGGGCAGTGCGCCCTATGATAAAGTGCTTTTTACCCCTGATGGTGAAGATGATGAAGAAACCCATTATGAACGAGAGTTTATTTCTCGCGGTGTTGTTATTTCTGACTCAGGTGTAGCGTTCCCATTGACTCCTGATTTTGATGAATATGGTGGTATTAGTTCAGCCGGTGATATTGTAAAGACGAATAGTGGTTACACAGTAGTAGGCCAGGTTTCAACGGGGATACCTGAAGATAGACAAGAAAATATTGATGATAACTGTGATGGAGAAGATGAATTAATCAGTGTTTGTATAGAAAATATACACAGAGGTTCATCGTCACAATTATTTGACTTACGTGCAGTCAAGTGGAAACTGGATTCTAGTTTGAATATCGTTGATACTGAAATACTCGGCCTTGGATTGACACCGGATGAAGATGAGGGTGCTGCATTTATAAGTAATGCGGTAGGGGTTAATAAAAACGGTATAGCAGTAGGCTATTCTTCAGTTCGATATGTAAAAGACTCTGACACCATTTTATCGTTACCCGTTTATTTTAAAGATGGTAATGTTACTGAGATAGTCGATCAAGAAGATGATTGGTTTGGTGGTAAAGCTATTAGCATCAATGAGAATGATGTAATAGTTGGCTACGCGACTAAATATATTGAAGGTGCCTCACGGTTTAAATTTTTCTATCATGATATAGCATCTGGTAGCACTGTGTTTCCTACAGATTATTTTAGTAGTTCTGCTTCAATTGCAAATGATATCAACGATAATGGCTATATTGTTGGTGAAGGTGAGACCGATGTTTTCAATGTTGGTTCTCGTCGTCGCGAAGGCTTTCTGTATAAGATAGGTGAAGACAGTATCACCAACCTGAATGATTTATTACCTTGTTATGAAGACGACGGTGAAACGCGATACAAATACGTTATTTCAGAGGCGAAGTCTATTAATAACAACAATGAAATCTTTGGTGTCGCAACGAAAACGGTTGAAAAAACAGATTCATTAGGCGGTGTTGTAACAGATATTAATGGTGACATTGAATACGAAAGTGTTGCTGTTGCGGTTAAGCTAACCCCAACTGATGGTGAAGTAGAACAGTGTTCAGATCCTGAAACAGAGACCTATGAGCGCCAGTCTGCTAGCTTCCCGTGGTATACGTTATTATTGCTTCCACTGGTTGGTTTGCGTCGTGTATTTCGCTAATTTTAACCAGTACTAAAAACAAAAGGCACGCTATTTAGCGTGCCTTTTGTGTCTCTAACCCTGCTATCTAGCGGCTCAGTTCACCACGTAAGTTATCTTGCATTAAATGGCGAATGGTTTCCACTTCAAGTTGTTGGCTAAATAAGTAATGTAGCTTTGTTAAACATGCTTCTAATGTCATATCATAGCCGCTTATTACCCCAATATTTAATAAGGCGTTTCCTGTCGCATAGCCACCCATATTAACATGACCTTTTAAACACTGAGTCAGGTTAATAATGACCATACCACGTTTACTGGCACTAGATAGTATGTCTAAAAATTCAGGATCCTGAGGGGCATTTCCTACACCGAAACTTAATAATACCAAGGCTTTTATGTTGTCGTTAACCAAGCTTTTAACTACTGCATGGCTAATACCTGGATAAAGGTATAAAACACCAATAGGTTGTGGGGTAATATTGGTCACTTGAAGCTCATTTTCAACATAAGGGCTAAGCTGACCTTTTAACAGTTGAATATTAATACCCGACAATGCTAACGGCTCTAAATTAGGTGATGCGAATGCGTCAAATCCATCAGCGTGTGCTTTAGTGGCACGGTTGCCACGAAATAGCTGGTTATTAAAAAATAAACTCACTTCTGCAATAGGGTAATTAGCTGCTAAGTACATGGCATTAAGCAAGTTCACTTGTCCATCAGAGCGCAATTGAGACAAAGGGATTTGTGATCCAGTCACTATAATTGGCTTAGTTAGATTCTCAAACATAAAAGACAGTGCTGATGCGGTATAGGCCATGGTATCAGTGCCATGAAGAACAACAAAACCATCATAATCGTGGTATTTACTTTTGATATCATCGGCAATGAGCTGCCAATGTTCAGGAGACATATCAGAGGAATCTATCAAAGGGCAATATTCGTGAATGTCAAAAAGAGGCATTTCATCACGGTTAAATTCTGCGTTATTAACCACTGTTTCGGTCAAAAAGCCTTCGGCAGGAATATAGCCGCGGCTTGATTTTTTCATTCCTATGGTACCGCCAGTGTAAGCGATATAAATACGTTTACGTTTCATAAAAAAAGCCCAGTAAAAAAACTGGGCTTAGTATAACCTGTGTAGGTATAGAGTACAGTCGAGAAGGACTGATTTACTGAATAACGTTACATACTAAACAACGAGAATAAATATGCTGTGGATCATTATAATCTTTTAAATCATTGATCTCAGTACTTAACTTTTTCACTATAGAGTTAAGATCTGTTTGACTCGCTAGCACACTTTGGGTGGTGGTTGAGCCGCCAATAAATGCTTTAACAGAGGCATTGCCAAAGATGTCCTGCATCATTTGTTCTTGTGGTGTTAAGCTATGTTTAATCGTTTTAACTTCATAAAAGTCGAGCTTTGCTAGGGCTGCGGCAGCTTCAATGGCATCTTGTTTGTTACCTAACTTATCAACTAGGCCTAGTTCTTTTGCTTGTGAAGCAATCCAAACACGCCCTTGTGCGATACTATCAACTTGTTCAGGTGTCATGTTACGTGCATCGGCTACAACATCTAAAAAGCGGCGATAAGCATCTTCAACGCTTAATTGAATAACCTGGGCCATTTTTTCGTTTAGTGGGCGAGTGATTGATAAACCAGCCATTTCAGTGGTCGCGACACCATCAGAATATACGCCAAGTTTAGCCATACTGTTTTCAAATGTCATAAAACTACCAAATACACCAATAGATCCAGTAATCGTACTTGGTGCAGCCCAAATTTCATTAGCGGCAGAGGCAATCCAGTAACCTCCTGATGCCGCAACAGAGCTCATTGAAGCAATAACAGGCTTACCAGCTGCTTTAAGTGCAAGTACTTCGGCACGAATAACTTCAGATGCAAACATGCTACCGCCACCTGAATCAATACGTAGTACCACTGCTTTTACTTTATCATCTAGGCGTGCTTTACGAAGTAGGGCTGCCGTTGAGTCACCACCGATTTCACCCGCTTTACGTTCACCATCCACAATAGTTCCTTTAGCAACAACAACAGCGACTTTTTCCGTAATTGGGTTGTCAAACTCCATGGGTGGTTTAACTAACGATAAGTATTCATGGAACGACACTTGATTGAATGTTTTACCGGTTTCTTCAGCGCCTACAATATCAATTAACTGTTGACGAATTTGCTGATTGGTTTTTAATGAATCAACCCACTGATTTTCTAATGAGTATTTACCAGAGTCACCATTGACCGCTTGCATTTTAGTAAGTAATTCATCCATCGTTTCATCAAAATTTGATTCATCAAAAGGGCGTACTGCTGCAACATCACGCTTATATTCTTGCCATAAAGCACCTAACCATACACGGTTAGCTTCTTTTGCTGCATCAGACATGTCATTGCGAATAAAAGGTTCAACAGCTGATTTAAACGTACCAACACGGAAAATATGTTGAGTGACGGCAAGTTTTTCTAAGGCATCTTTAAAGTACAGTGGGTACATGCCATAACCTTCAATTGCTACTCCACCATAAGGGTGCATAGCAATCTCATCAGCATGAGCGGCAATGTAATACTGCGCTTGGGTGTAATAATAACCTGTTGCAATAACTTGTTTATTTTGCGCTTTAAAACGTTCAATAGCGTCAGTGATTTGTTTTAACTTATTAAGGTGTGCACTGGGCATTTTTTGAAGATCAAGCAGCATTACGCTAATTCGCTCGTCTTTAGACGCTTGATCAATGACTTCAATAATGTCATCTAGTAGTATTTCAGCCGGAGCTTCGTTACCCATAGTGGCATCATTAATCGCAGCTTCAACAGGGTCGACATAGGTTTTCTCTTCAACGATTGGTCCGTTGAGGTTTAACCGTAATACAGACGTATCTGCAACTTTAATTTCATCCTCATCACTTGTTATTGCAACGATAAAAAGAATAACAAGTAATACGAATAATAAATTGAGAACTAAACGGCGGGAAAAATTTAACCCAGTCCAAAGTCCTTTAAATACCTTTGCTATCAAAATAAATCCTTAATTTGGTACAGCTTATAACTAGCACCATCTTAGCTCAGAATAAAAAATAATTTAACTGTTAAATCGTAACTAAGTATTTATGAAAGGCAAAACTAACCTAAACTTATTGACATATTTTACATTTATTACCTGATTTGTTGCTTATTGCTTGCCAATCAAGCAGAATTCACTAATGTATAGAGGTTAGACCAGTTGATTGGGGCACAGAATGTTAGAACAACAATTACAATTAAAGCACACACAATTACGCAATCGTTTAGTTATGGGCTCGATGCACACAGGCCTTGAAGAAGGTTGGCACAATCGAAAGCGTTTAAAAGCGTTTTACGAAGCACGGGCGAAAGGCGGCACAGGTATGATCATTACTGGTGGTTACAGCCCTAACCTAAGAGGTAAATTAACACCTATATCGTCTTCATTTAATAATTTTTATGATGTGATCAAACATAGAGCATACACCGATGTTGTGCATCAACATGGCGGAAAAATTTGCTTACAATTATTACACGCAGGGCGTTATGCATATCACCCCTTTAATCAAGCACCGAGTGCAATTAAAGCGCCTATTAATCCGTACAAGCCAAAAGCAATGTCATTGGGCTCAATAAAAAAAACCATCAAAGATTTTGCTCACTCAGCAAAACTTGCTGAAAAAGCAGGCTACGACGGTGTTGAAATCATGGGCTCAGAAGGTTACTTAATTAATGAATTCATGGCTCCTCATACAAACAAGCGGATTGATGAATACGGTGGCAGTTTAGAAAATCGAATGCGATTAGCAATCGACACCGTAAAAGCTGTACGTGAAAAAGTGAGTGATAAGTTTTTAATTATTTTTAGGTTATCAGTGGTTGATTTAATTCCTAATGGCTCGACTCCTGATGAAGTGGTAATTCAAGCAAAAGCTTTAGAGCAAGCGGGTGTAGACATATTAAACACAGGTATTGGTTGGCATGAAGCAAGGGTACCTACCATTGCCAGCATGGTTCCAGCAGGCGCGTTTAAAGAAGCATCTAAACGTTTAAAAGAAGCTGTTAAGTTACCTGTAATCGCGGTAAATAGAATTAATACTCCCGATATAGCTAATGATATCTTAAATGCAGGTGAGGCTGATTTGATCTCCATGGCAAGACCATTACTTGCTGATCCTGACTTTTTTTAATAAATATAAAACCCAACAAAGCAAGCAAATAAATATTTGTATTGGTTGTAATCAAGGCTGTTTGGATCATGTATTTAAAGGTAAACGCGCAACGTGTTTAGTGAATCCACAAGCCGGATTTGAGCTAGATTATCCACTACACAAAACTAATAAAACAAAAAATGTATTGGTGGTTGGAGCGGGACCAGCAGGACTATCTGCTAGTTGTTATTTAGCGCAAAAAGGTCATCAAGTAACCCTTATTGATAAGAAGGCAGACATGGGAGGGCAGTTTAACCTAGCAATGCGTATCCCTGGTAAAGAAGACTTTAACCATACACTGACCTATTTTATAAATGAACTTGAACGTTTGAACGTCACAATTGAACTAGGAAAAGCATATTCTCAGCAGATGCTAGAAGATTACGATGATATTGTTTTCGCAACAGGGGTAAGACCTAGAGAAGCTTCCTTTGAATGTACTGATGGTATGCGTGTTTATGCCTATGATGAAGTGATCAGAGGTGAAGTAGAATTAGGTAAATCAATTGCAATATTAGGTGCTGGAGGTATTGGTTTTGATATGGTCGCTTTTTTAACAGAAAAACGCGAGCAATCTATTAGTGAGTTTAAATCACAATGGGGCATTGAATGTGAACCATCGCCGCACAAAGATAGTCGTCAATTGTATATGCTCAAACGAAGTGCAGGGCGCTTTGGCAGTGATTTAGGCAAAACAACCGGCTGGATCCACCGCCAAGTAGCTAAACAACATGGCGTAAAACAAATTGCTGATTGCCAATATTTAGGCTTCAATAAGCATGGCTTAACTATTAGCGTAGGTGGAGAAGAGCAAGTATTACCTGTAGATACTGTAATTGCTTGTATAGGGCAGGTTTCAAATAATGAAGAGTTGAGTTCGCTTAGTGAAAACCCTAAGGTGCATGTAATTGGTGGTGCAAAGTTGGCTGCCGCTATAGATGCTAAACGCGCAATCTATGAAGCATTACAGGTTGCCCGTAAAATTTAACTGAAATAATCTCTCGTTTATAGCGGTCTTGTTGTTAGTACAAGTTAAAAAGGCGCGACCGCTATGATAAATACACTTCTCACTAGTTATAACTATTCAATTAAAAAATTAGCTATATTGGATGGTATACCGTCATTATTATTTCGCTTAATTCTCGCACCAGTGATGATTATTGCCGGCTATTCTAAACTTAACCTAAGTGGTGATTCAGTAGGGTTTAGTGAGCTGTTCCTAGCATCGCCAGATGTAGTTGCATGGTTTGGCAATGAGCAATGGGGTTTAGGTTTACCGTTTCCTGATTTACTTGCCTTCTTAGCTGGTTGGAGTGAGTTTTTAGGGGGATGGTTTTTATTACTTGGCTTATTTACTCGCGTTATTACGATTCCACTCATGTTCATTATGGTTGTCGCAGCAACCACAGTGCATTGGGGTAATGGTTGGTTTGCTATAACACCAACAAACCCACAAACGAGCGCAGCACAAGTATTAGATTGGTTGTCTATACCTGGGGCAAAAGACAGCTTAGCCAATTCTGTTGAGGCACAGCAACGTATTGATAAAATTAAAACCTTGGTTAATGAGCATGGCTACCCAGAGTATCTTTATGAAACAGGAACCCCCGTTATTTTGAATAATGGCATTGAGTTCTCCGCAATTTATTTTGTTATGTTACTCAGTTTATTCTTTACCGGCGGCGGCCGTTTTGTCAGCTTAGATTATTGGTTGTACTCAAAATTTAAGGCAAAATAGAGCTTAAACAAAGCGACTGTGAGTAAACTAATCATTAAGAAAAGGTAACCATGATTTAACGCCATACACTATTATTTGCTTTACTATTATTTGGTAATAATTATTTTACCGATAAGTCGTATTTGAGCACGAGCGCATCAATATATCGCGAGCGCAGAGTATGTTGCTTTTCATGATCAGCACCATGGCTCAATGCACGGTTTAATAACTTCATGGCGGGGTGTAGCCGTGTGCGTTCATCTTGATTAAGACACGCCTTAGTGCGAAGCTCGGTTATGTCGTCTACCACTAAACGGCCAATATCAACAGCCGCTATTTCGTCAATTAAGCCGTTTTGTGTTAGTACACCATACTTACTGCATAAAAACTGTTGCCATACTTGTTGTAGGTGTTTCTTCAACTTCACTACCAAATAGTTCCTCGTTAAACTCAAAACCTTGCTGTGCAAGCTTATTCAGTGCAGCCATATATTGCTGAGCAAAGTAATTAAATGCTTGGCTTGATGACGTTATTTTTTGCTTTGCTAAGCCTTGGCCCCAATTAACACACCCGCGCGGGTAATAGTCGTCATACTCTTCACATTCATAAAGGCCGGAATATGAGCTACAACTTAACTGATTTTTAATGCAATAGCTGGGTTTAGGAAATAGTCCCGACTCCTGCCATAGTAAGAGCGTGTCTTCGTCGATTGCTAGGGCCTGACAAAGCTCTTCACTGTGATAAAAATGGGTTGCTAAAAATCGTGATAAACGCATAAATTGATACTCGAAGTAAAAAAACAATAGCACTGTTTATTTGTACAGTTGTTTTATTTTGTCTTACACTCGGTCATAACACAAGTTATTTTATTAATTAGGCTTTGCAAAACTCCCAAAATAAGTTCATTTATGTTACAAATACGGCAAGTTTTTTTAAGAATATATTTTTATGCGCAGCCTAGAACAAATTAAACAAGCAAGTCTTATCACAGCAATTAAAACCCCATACTTATCAACGGGTGAAATTGACCTTGCAACCTATGATCAATTAGTTGAGCAGCAAATTGCTGGTGGCGTTGATGGCATCGTGGTCGGCGGCACAACCGGTGAAGGCCAGTTAATGAATTGGGAAGAGCATTTGATGCTTATTGCGCACAGCGTTAATAAATATTCAGATAAATTAATTATTGTAGGTAATACAGGAAGCAATAATACCCGTGAAGCAATAAAAGCAACGGAGTATGGTTTTGCTAGCGGTATGGATGCAGCGCTGCAAATTAACCCTTATTATGGTCGTACATCAATTGCGGGTGTTAAAGAGCACTTTAAACGAGTGTTGGCGATTGGACCTGCATTTATTTACAATGTTGCAGGGCGTACAGGGCAAGACTTGACCCCCGATATTATTGAACCTTTAGCTCAGCATGAGCACTTTATTGGTGTTAAAGAGTGTGGTGGTAATGAACGTATCGAACATTATGAGCAACAAGGAATAGCATGTTGGTCAGGTAATGATGATGAAGCTCATGATGCTCGTCATATTTATAAAGCACATGGTGTAATTTCAGTCACATCGAACCTAATACCAGGGTTGTTCCGCCAATTAATGGATACAAAAAACGTTGAGCTCAATCGTTCATTACAGCCATTAATGAATTGGTTATTCTGTGAGCCTAACCCAATTGCAATCAACACTGCATTGATGATGACAGCGGCGGTTAACCCAGTATTTCGTTTACCGTATGTACCATTAAGCGCCCAGCAACAAGCTGAAGGTATTGAGCTGATCAATGCACTATCTGTTGAAGACATTGTGGGAAACACGGCTAAGCTATTACAGCAAGATGATTTAATTATTGGTTAGTGATGTTTATGCGATTATTTTAAAAGTCACCTAAGGTGACTTTTTTGTACCATGCTGATTAGCCGTGTGGTTAAATCTGAATTTTGAATATAAAAAAACCAGCTGAATGAGCTGGTTTTTAAAATAAACAAATTACTTATTTAGTAAGTTGCACTGCCTTTGGTACGTGGGAAGGCGATAACATCACGTACATTGCCCATGCCTGTTACATAAGCAACTAAACGCTCAAAGCCTAGACCAAACCCTGAATGCGGAACTGAACCGTATTTACGTAGGTCGCGGTACCAGCTGTAGTCTTCTTTATTAAGACCCATTTCGTCTAAACGTGCATCAAGTACATCTAGGCGTTCTTCACGTTGTGAACCACCAATGATTTCACCGATGCCAGGTGCAACGACGTCCATAGCAGCAACCGTTTTTCCGTCTTCGTTTTGACGCATGTAGAATGCTTTAATATCACGCGGGTAGTTTTTAATAACTAATGGTGCTTTAAAGTGCTCTTCTGCAAGGTAACGTTCATGCTCAGACTGTAAATCTACACCCCATTCAACGGCATATTCAAATTTCTTACCGCAAGCTTTTAGTATTTCAACAGCGTCAGTGTAATCAACTTGAGCAAAGTCTTTTTCAACAAACTCTTCTAAGCGCGATATAGCTGTTTTTTCTACACGTTGTGCAAAAAATTCCATATCATCACGGCGCTCTTCAAGTACGGCTTTAAATACATACTTCAGCATGTTTTCAGCAAGCTTTGCAATATCTTCAAGATCTGCAAACGCAACCTCTGGTTCAACCATCCAAAACTCAGCAAGGTGGCGAGATGTATTTGAGTTTTCAGCGCGGAAAGTAGGGCCGAATGTATAAATCTTAGACATCGCAGATGCATAGGTCTCACCATTTAACTGACCAGATACGGTAAGGAATGCTTCTTTACCGAAAAAAATCTTCGCTGTAATCAACATCGCCTTTATCTGTACGCGGCAAGTTTTGCATATCAAGCGTAGACACGCGGAACATTTCACCAGCACCTTCACAGTCACTTGCCGTGATGATAGGTGTACTGATCCAGTAAAAACCTTGTTCGTGATAAAAACGGTGAATAGCTTGTGCTAAACAGTTACGTACACGTGTTACGGCACCAATAATGTTAGTACGCGGGCGTAAATGGGCGTGTTCACGTAGGTATTCGATACTATGGCGTTTAGCAGCCATAGGGTATGAGTCTGGGTTTTCTACCCAACCTAATACTTCAACCTTATTCGCTTGGATTTCGAATGACTGACCTTTGCCTTCAGATTTAACCAGTACACCAGTGACTGATACAGAGCAGCTTGCTGTTAAGCGGGTCACTTCTTCGTAATTATTCAGTGAATTAGGCACTACCGCTTGAATTGCGTCAAAACATGAACCGTCATGAACGGCTAAAAATGAAATTCCTGCTTTTGAATCGCGGCGAGTACGGATCCAGCCTTTTACTGTTACTTGGCTGTCTACCGCAACCTTGCCTTTTTAATAGCTCTGAAATCGCTAAGTGGCTCATCTTCACTCCAATGATATAAGTTGCCTACATTAATAAATGTGTGCTTTGTTGCACTTGAACCATGTATCTTACCTTTGAACGGAAAATAAAAAAACATGTGGATGCAACTCTTTGTCGTTTCTTTATGCTTTTTTTGTCGAAATTTGATATTTTTTTATAAAGCGGCGGATTATTAATCACCATTGTAAATTAATGTCTCTTAAATGTGCGATTAATGTCGCTTTTGTGGCATTATAGGTTTTTGATAATCTAGCTAATTAACCAACTAACAATTATAGGTTCCATGAAACAAGTTTTTATTTTACGCGGACTACCAGGCTCAGGTAAGTCTTATTATGCGCAAAACCTTGCTGATGAGCTCGTGCTGGGCGATCAAAGCCAATACTTGATATGCTCAACTGACGATTATTTTTACAACGAGCAGGGTGAGTATAAGTTTGATAAATTTAAATTATCACAATTTCATAATTTAAATTTAGCGCGCTTTATAAATGCGCTTTCGCAGTCAATTCCCTTGGTTATTGTAGATAACACCAATATAAAAAAATGGGAATTCATCGCCTATAGCCAAGCTGCGATAGCGCTTGGGTATCAAGTCAAAGAAGTGATTGTAGGCGAGGTGAAAGATAAATCGATGCAACACTTATATGCAAAACGCAATGAACATAATATTCCACTTCGTATGATCAGCAAAATGGCTTACATGTTTGAATGGTAAGCCATTCAAACATGGTAATTTTAAGCTATTTAAAGTGGCTGCCCTCTATCGCACAATAAATAGCGTTGCTGAGTGTGTTTATATCTGCTTTTGTGCTGATATACGGTGGCATTAAGTAAATAAGTTTACCAAATGGCCGTACCCATACCCCTTGACTGATAAAGTAAGCTTGAATTTTTTCAACGTTCACAGCATTTGTTAATTCAACAACACCAATAGCACCTAGTGTACGTACATTTTTAACGTGAGTTAGCTCAGTACATTTATGCAAGGAGCTTAATGCATCGTTTAAAAGTGCAATCTGCTTTGCCCAATCCTGTTCGATTAATAAGTCAATGCTTGCACAAGCGACCGCACAGGCCAGTGGGTTACCCATAAACGTAGGGCCATGCATTAATACACCTGCTTCTCCTTCACTTATACCAATAGCAATTTTGTCCGTGGTGAGTGTCGCTGAAAGCGTCATTGTGCCACCAGTAAGTGCTTTACCTATGCACATTATATCAGGCTCAATTTGGCTATGCTCAACGGCAAACATTTTACCTGTACGGCCAAATCCTGTGGCTATTTCATCGCAAATCAATAAAACGTCATACTTACTGCATAATTGGCGAACTGTTTTTAAATACTCAGGGTGATAAAAGTTCATGCCTCCAGCATTTTGCACAATAGGCTCAATAATAAACGCTGCTACATCTTGGTGGTGAGCAGCGAAGTACTCAGCTAATTGATGTGCCTCATGATGATCAAAGGTCTGGCCAAATTGACTAACAGGGGCTGGTACAAATACATGCTCAGGTAAAAAGCCGCAGTATAAGGAATGCATTGAATTTACTGGGTCGCACACACTCATCGCAGCAAAGGTATCGCCGTGATAGCCTTTAAGCGGAGTCATGAGTTTTTGCTTTGTTGTAATGCCTTGGCTTAACCAATACTGTAAGGCCATTTTAATGGCAACTTCAACGGCTACAGAGCCGCTATCTGCTAAGAATACTTTTTGTAAGCTATTTGGCGTAATTGCTACCAGCTTTTTACATAGCTCAATAGCAGGTTGATGGGTAATACCACCAAACATAACATGACTCATTGTATCGATTTGGTGATGCATAGCGGCTTTTAATACCGGGTGACCGTAGCCGTGAATAGCACTCCACCACGATGCCATGCCATCAATTAAACACTCACCGGTTGCTAAGTAAATTTTATTATCTTGAGTGTGGGTTACCGGATATACCGGCAAAGGCTGCGTCATAGATGTATAGGGGTGCCAAATGTGCTGACGATCAAAATCAAGGTCTATAGTTTGTTTTTTGTTCATTGGTAAACTTAATTGCGCTTCGGTTCGTTGACAATGTTACGCCAAGTCGTAGACTAAGCCAATATCCACCGTCATGAAAATAAAAAGAGAGAATTATGGAATTTGCAGCCGTTCGCCACGATTGGACACACAAAGAGGTAAAAGCACTTTTTGAGATGCCATTTAATGATTTATTATTTAAAGCTGCGTCAGTTCATCGCGCTAACTTTAACCCGAATGAAGTGCAAATATCGACTCTGCTCTCTATTAAAACAGGCGCCTGCCCAGAAGACTGTAAATACTGTCCGCAATCAGGCCATTACAAAACAGATTTAGAACGCGAACGCCTGCTTGAAGTGGAAAAAGTAGTTGAGCAAGCTCGGGTCGCAAAAGAAAAAGGCGCAACCCGTTTTTGTATGGGCGCTGCTTGGTCAGATCCAAAAGACAGAGACATGCCATACATTTCTAAAATGGTTAAAGAAGTCAAAGAGCTCGGCCTTGAAACATGTATGACACTGGGCATGCTTGATAATGACAAAGCCCATGCATTACGCGATGCAGGTCTTGATTACTACAATCATAACCTTGATACATCGCCTGAATATTACGAGCAAATTATTACCACACGAACATATCAAGACCGCTTAGACACCATAGGAAATGTGCGAGATGCAGGTATGAAAGTATGTTCTGGCGGAATCGTTGGCATGGGCGAGCAAGCTTCGGACAGGTTTGGCTTATTAATGGGGCTGGCAAATTTACCACAGCAACCAGAAAGCGTGCCTATTAATATGTTGGTTAAAGTAAAGGGCACGCCGCTTGAAAATGTTGACGACTTAGATCATTTTGATTTTATCCGTACCATAGCAACTGCGCGTATTATGATGCCACATAGCTATGTGCGTCTATCAGCAGGGCGCAACGCTATGAACGAACAAATGCAGTCAATGTGCTTTTTTGCAGGCGCAAATTCAATTTTTTATGGGGATAAACTGCTTACCACAGAAAACCCTGAAGCTGATGCCGATATGAACCTAATTAAAAAGCTGGGTATGAACCCTGAAAAACGCCACGATTATTCAGATGAAGCACATGAAGCCTCATTGATTTCACAAGTGGCAGACAAAGCTACGTCTGAGCTGTTCTACGAAGCATAATGGCCTTTACATACCTTAAAACGCATCTTCAACAACGCCAAGAAGATGCGCTCTTGCGTGAGCGACAGTTAGTCAGCCAATCTAATGCGCGTGAAATTACAGTCAATGGTAAAACGTATCTTAACTTTGCCAGTAATGATTACTTGGGCTTTGCTCAATTCGATACGCCAATTGAGGCTGCTCAGCTGGGCAGTCATAGCTCACCGCTTGTAACAGGGTATACTGATACAGCACAAGAGTTGGAAGCATTTTTATGTGGCAAGCTTGGTTATGAGTCGGCCTTATTATTTAACAGCGGGTTTAGTGCTAATAGCAGTGTATTAAAAGCGCTATTTCAAGATAAACACGCTGCGCAGCAAAGTGTGATGTTTCATGACAAATTAAATCACGCCAGTTTACTTGACGGTGGCTTGGGCTCTCACGCTGCAATGATGCGATTTAACCACAATGACATGCAACACTTAACATCACGCCTTGAAAAATCAAAAGCGATAAATAAATTGATTGTCAGTGAAGGCGTGGTTCTCAATGGATGGCGATAAAGCCCCCATAGCTGAGCTCGCTGCAATAGCTAAGCAGCATAATGCTTGGTTGATGATTGATGACGCTCATGGGTTTGGTGTGCTAGGTGAGAACGGACTAGGCAGCTGCGAGAAAATTAAACCCCAGCTTTTAGTTATTACGTTTGGTAAAGCCGCTGCAACTAGTGGTGCGTGTGTGTTAGGAAGTAAAGAAGTGATTGATTATATGCTGCAATATAATCGTGATTATATTTATTCTACTGGTATGTCACCCCTCATTGCACAGCACACATTGGCGAGGTTAAAACACATCACATCTGAGCGTGGTAATAAACAACGCGCAAAATTAGCGGCTAATATTAATCAATTTAAAATGCTTGCCAAACAACACAAAATTGCACTGATGCCATCATCTACAGCGATTCAACCGATTGTACTTGGTTGCGCCGAGCAAACCTTGCACGTGGCTAATAAGTTAAAACAAGTTGGTATTTGGCTCAGTGCTATTCGCCCCCAACGGTGCCATTTAATACAGCGCGATTACGAATCACACTCACGGCCGGTCATAATTGTGATGACATAGAACGACTTGTTAGTGAATTGGTGAGTAATTTATGAGTGCATTATTACGCAATCAAATATTGCAACCTTTGCAAGGCGATACATTAGCAAAAGTAAAACAGCCGTGAGGTTTTCTCAGGCCGTAACTAACTATGCTTTACATGCAAATGTGCAAAAGCGCGCCGCAAATGAATTATTTAAAAAAATTAATCCCCAGCATACACATACCTGTATAGACTTAGGTGCAGGGCCGGGGGTTAATCTTGTAAAAGCTCAATAAGCATTTTGATTACGTATTACCATTTGATTTAAGTATCGCTATGTTAAAACAAAGCAATGCAGATAAAACTGCTGTATGCGGCGATATGGATGCTTTGCCTTTTCAGTCTTCATCAGTTGATGCATTATTTAGTAACTTTGCTGTGCAATGGTCTGCTAATTTAGGCTATTTACTTAATGAGGTTATGCGAATATTAAAACCGGGTGGGCGGGTATATTTAAGCTGCGTGTGCGATGGTTCATTAAACGAAATAAAAACAGCGTTTAGCGCTGTTGATAACCAAACCCATGTTAATGAATTTCATTCGTTTGAACAAATAAAGCAGTTTGTTGAAAATACAGGTTTTATTATTGAGAATGCAGAACTAAAATGCTACCAAGACGTTTACCCAAGTCCTTTACATGCATTACGATCAATTAAAGCAATTGGGGCAACACACTTACACAGTCAAAATAAACGCCAAGGTTTACTGACTAAGTCAGCATTAAAAAAAGTGTGCGAACAATACCCATTGATAGCAAATCAGGTTGCGGTTAGTTACCAAGTAGGGTTGTTGAGCTTACAAAAAGAGTAACAAATTTATGAAACAATTTTTTATCACCGGTACTGATACCGATGCAGGTAAAACCCACGTTACCAGCTTGCTATTAAAACTACTTGCTCAGCATAAAAAAAATGCTATCGGTTTCAAGCCGCTAGCAGCTGGGTGTGAAATGGCCTTTGATCAACTGGTCAATGCTGATGCACTGATGCTGATGGAAAGCGCAACAGTGAGTGCTAAATATGATGTAATCAACCCCTTTGCATTTGCTCCACCAATAGCGCCGCACATAGCAGCTGAGCAAGTCGGTGTGACAATCACGCTTGATAAGCTTAGTAGTGCGTATACAACCCTTAAGCAACAAGGGGCAGAATATTTACTTACGGAAGGGGCTGGTGGCTGGGCATTACCAATTAATGACACCCATTATCTGTACGATTGGGTTAAAGCTGAGCAACTACCGGTTATATTAGTGGTTGGTATGAAGTTAGGGTGCTTAAATCATGCATTATTGACCGCTGCTCATATGCAAAGTTTGGGGATAAACTGCGTAGGCTGGGTTGCTAATCAGGTAGACCCGACGATGGATCAATACCAGGCAAACCTGGATTCACTTAAAGCACGTTTACCGTTCCCAATACTTGCTATTTGCCCATATAGTGAGCAAACACCTAAGTTACAAATATATAAAACCTTACTTAATACCTTGTCACTCAATGTTTAAGTGTTAAATGACAAAATGCTGGAGTGCAAATCTTGAAATAGCCTGCCTTAGTACACATATTAAGTCTATGACTACATTGCTATTGTTACTACGGAAACGACAACGAACATGACACACCCATTTATTCAAGGCCATGCTCAAAATACGCACGAAAAAGCCGATTTACAAGCACACACAAAAGCTATGCCTAAAATGCGGGTGGGTATTTTAGGTGGAGGCACTGCTGGGGCAACAATAGCAATAAGATTAGCTGCATTGGGTATTCATACCACTGTTTTTGAGAAAAAAAGTTCACTGATTGATGGCCCGCCTATGTGCCATTTACATGCAGGGGGAAATTTATATCGCGAAATCCCTGATGAGGACTGCATAGAATTACTCAAACAGTGTATAGATATTTTACGCCTTTACCCTTACACAATAGATGTACGCCCCACAGTATTTGCCGTGCCAACACGAGATGACGACTCACCAGATGATTTACTCCCTCGATTAGATAAGCTTACGCAGGTTTACAAAGAGCTGATAAAGCAAGATAGCAATAACCAAGTACTCGGTGAGCCTGAGGATTATTATCAGCTTTTCAGCTACGAACAAATGGTTGCGCTGTCAAAAAAGCAGCAAGTCACTGAGCCCAAAACACTTGAGCAATGGATGATCCCTGTTGCAAAACACTTAGACTTAAACAAAGTTAAATACCCACTTATTGTTGCCCAAGAGTATGGCTGGAATATATTTCGTTTATCAGCCAGTGCGCAACTTGCGCTTGCACAATATGATAGCGCAACAATACATACAAACACTCACGTCAAACAGGTAACAAAGGTAATTCCACAAGAAGGTGCTAAAAACCAAGCAATAAAGTGGAACATTGAATACCAAAGAGATCACAGCCACAACAGTGAAACCATTGAGGTTGATTACCTTATTAATGCCTGTGGGTTTCAAATCGGAGAAATCGACGATATGGTGGGTGTTGATACTAAACGTATGGTTGAGTTTAAAGCGTCGTATATTTCTCATTGGCAGGGTGCTGGTGGACAAATACCAGAAATTATTATTTATGGTAACCGCGGCACACCTCAAGGCATGGCACAGTTGACGCCATACCCTAATGGCTATTATCAAATACACGGTATGACCAATGCCATAACGTTATTTAACGATGGTCTTGTTGAAACACCCGCTAATAGTGCACAGCCTAAGCTGCCACATAAATACATAAATTATATTAGTGAAGGCTGGGATGAAGCGGCACTAAAAGCACGCAGTCAAAAAGCCATCGATTACGTGGCTGAGTTTGTTCCTGCGTTTAAAAGCGCAAATATACAAAATAATGCACTGTTTGGTGGCCAGCAAATTCCAGGAGAAGACGATACACTGCGAGTAGCCGATGTGAGTTTATATTCGCACTTAAGCTATGCTCGTGCAGAAAATGTAAAAGCTTCATCAACGCTCACAGCCGCAGATGAAATTGTTGCTGAATTTACACAGCTAGGCTTAGTTGGCAGTGAACCTGATATTAATCATCATCGAGTCAATCATCAATGGCCTTACTTAAAGCAAAGTAGTAATGAAGAAATAACTCACATTGCGCAAGTACTCGCAAAAAGAACGTGGATTTCCTGTTGCGATGGCAGGTATAAATAACAGCCTAAAAAATTCAATTTAAATAAAAGCTAACATGCAGTTAGCTTTCATCACTTCTAACTTCAATCCACCTAAAATATCTATTTATAAAGTGATAAATAACTCTTGCGTTATGACATAGTTTGTCACAGAATAGCCCAGATGTTGTGACATAATCTGTCATTACGCAGTAATTGCTATGGTCGATCAACAACGATTAAATCGCTCAGCAATAAATATTATTTTGGAGAACATGTATGAAACGTGTATTTTTGTTTTTATTAACTAACCTAGCGGTTATGTTGGTTTTAGGTGTTGTACTTTCAATAATAATGAGTGTGCTGGGCTTAAGCCATCGTAGTCTAGGTGGAATTTTACTGATTGCAATGGTATTTGGCTTTGGTGGCTCGTTTATTTCGTTGTATATGTCGAAATGGATGGCTAAAAAATCAACTGGTGCGCAGGTTATTGATCAACCACGCAACGAAACAGAACATTGGCTAGTAAATACGGTAGCTGAACAAGCAAAAAAAGCCGGTATAAAAATGCCTGAAGTAGCCATATACGACAGCCCAGAGATGAACGCATTTGCAACAGGCCCAAGTAAAAACAACTCGCTGGTGGCGGTAAGTACTGGTTTGTTACATAACATGAGCCAAGACCAAGCCGAAGCTGTACTCGCCCACGAAGTATCGCACGTAGCTAATGGCGATATGGTAACCCTTACGCTGATACAAGGTGTGGTTAATACCTTTGTTATTTTTGCCGCCAAAGTACTAGCAGGTATTGTTGATAACTTTATTAATAGCGATGAAGAAGAGGGCGGCAGTAGCTGGACTTACTTCTTATTCGACATGTTATTCCAAGTGTTATTTGGCGTGTTAGCGAGTGTAGTTGTGGCACATTACAGCCGTAAACGTGAATTTGCAGCCGATAACGGTGCAGCGCATTTGGTAGGTGCAGATAAAATGCGCTCAGCGCTTGAGCGATTAAAGCAAAACCACCCATCGCAATTACAAGGCTCAATGATGGCCTTTGGTATTGCAAGCGGTAAAGGTATGGCAGAGCTATTTTCATCTCACCCACCGCTTGATGCACGCATAGACGCACTTCGTCGTTAAGCTTATACTTTAAAAAATATAGATAAAAGCCTGCATGAGCAGGCTTTTCATATTTAAAACTGACTATTGTGCTTGAATGATTTCAGTAATCCCTTCAGGCGAGAGTATTTCAATCCAATAACCGTCAGGGTCTTTTATAAAAGCTAAGCCTTTCATCGAGCCATCATCTGGTTTTTTAACAAATTCTACATCAAACTTGGCAAAGCGCTCACACGCTGCGTACACGTCAGGTACGCTAATGCCAATATGGCCAAAACCTTTGGGTTCTTCATTACCACTTACATAGCCGGTAAAGCTATCATCGTTTTCAGTGCCCCAATTATGAGTAAGCTCAATAAGTGCAGGGCGGCCAAATACCCACTCGGTCTTTTCTTTATCATCACCCTTTGGCATGTCTTGTTCGTAGCCTAAAAAAAAACAGTGTAAATTTCATCGCAGGGAAGTCATATTTACCTAGTAGCTTCATACCTAATACGTTTTCATAAAATTCAAGTGATGGTTTGGGATCTTTAATACGCAACATAGTTTGTTGCATCACATAGCCCTCGGTGGCCTGTGCAACTTGCTCTGGCGTTTCGTTATAGCTCGACATACTTATCCTTAGTGAAATTACTTAAAAAACCTTAATGAATATTAAAAAGGTAGGGAATACGCACATCATAAGCAACAGCAGCAAAAATTAAAACCACCTAGCTAAATTTCTTGCCAATGAGTTGGATGTTCTATAAGCGAAAAATGGCATGCCTATCAAGGCTGGTTATTTATACAGTACTTGGTGTTTTGTCCAATAACATTATTAAAAGTCGTTTTGGTGTATTTTAGCAGCGGTGATTTTATAACATACGTAATTGCCTGTTTACATTGGAGTTGTTTAGTGGAATTATTAAGTCATGTAATATATGCCACTTTGGGGTGTTATAACCCCCAAAGTGGTGTTCAATAAGTTGTTAGGTGATTTACATGGATGGTTGGCAGTATCACGATATTGGATTTGAATCCCAAACTAAAAAAAATCAATGGTATTAATATTTGGAAGTATCCTTGGAACGACATGGACGAACCATCATTTGAAGTGCCTCATCCTCAATATCCAGATCAACGTCATAAAATCACTCCTTACTTTATTAAAACTAAAGGTGAAACTCTCACATTTGCTGCGGGTGAAGTTAGCAATTGCGTTTGGTGTATTTATGTAGCAAAATCAATCGCCTAATCGGGTAGCCGGAGGTCTCCTCCAGCCCCCATACCACCCATTATGCGCTTTTTATTAATAGGAGATGCAATGGGCGGTTCATCTCCCGTAATGAATACTGATCCAAATATCTCTCAATGACACTAAACCTTGTGATGCTAGATAGTCATTGCCTAGCGCAATGTTAATACTTTTTGTTTTTGAACTTCGACAAGGGCCCTCGCTTCCTAGCGCCTACTTTTGGTGCTAGTGATACCACAGGCTATGGCGAGTCGTTCGCTAACACCCAATTTCATTAAACTGCGTACTTTGGTGCGGGCTATTCCTTAATAGAGAGCGCCACTGCCGCCAGTAGCATATTCTTATCCTACCTCTCCAAATAAGCCACTCAAACACCTGTTATACCTTCCAAAACACCCATTAAAACAACAGCAAATCCTCTTTTTATATTTTATGTAAAAGTCAGTTGTCGATTGAATCAAAATAGGAACTCGGCTATGGTTAATCCATCAATAAAAATAAATTAAAAAACGAGTTATTCTACCAGCTTGTTAGGCATATACAGGACGTATTTTGATGGATTCAAATATTAATAAACCACTTATGTTTGGCGCTTTCTTTAGTGCAATTGCTGCTTTAGCTCATTTGGGGTGCATTATATTTGGTGGTGATTGGTACCGTTTTTTTGGTGCGGGTGAGCAAATGGCTAAAATGGCAGAAGCAGGTGAATCATATCCAGCCATCGTTACATCCGTATTAGTTTTAATCCTTTTTACTTGGTCTGTTTACGGGTTATCTGGCGCAAGGGTTATCGGTAAACTTCCACTTGTTAGAACCGCTTTAGTTCTTATTTCCTCTATTTATATTTTACGTGGTGTTTCATTTATTATATTAATGCCTATGTTCCCCGAAAATAGCATTGTTTTTTGGCTAGTCAGTTCAACAATATGTTTATTTATCGGTCTGTTATATTCTGTCGGTACTTACCAGAACTGGTCAAACTTACGTGTGAATATACTCAATAGATAAACTGCAGAGCTAAAGCTAGGCTTCAAATTAAAGCGACAACTTTATGAGCCATCATTTCACGCTGTTGGCTCAAAAGTGACACAATAATGAAGTTATAATTGGCTAATTATTTAGAATGCTTCAAAAATAGCGGCTATTCCTTGGCCACCACCTATGCACATAGTAACTAACCCATATTTACCATTAGTACGTTTAAGTTCGTATAGGCATTTGGTAGATAAAATAGCCCCGGTTGCACCAACTGGGTGGCCAAGTGCAATTGCACCGCCATTTGGGTTTACTTTATCAGCAGGAAAATCAAGCTCGTTAGCTACGCAAAGCGCTTGCGCTGCAAAGGCCTCATTTGATTCAATGACATCCATTTGCTCAATAGTTAAGCCTGTTTTTGCCATTACTTGTTGTACCGCAGGAATAGGGCCTATGCCCATTAAAGTTGGATCAACGCCTGCTCTGGCATAACCGATGAAACGCCCAAGTGGATTTAAACCTTGTTGAATGGCTTTTTTCTCCGACATCAGTACCAACATGGCTGCGCCATCATTTATGCCTGATGAGGTAGCGGCGGTCACTGTGCCATCATGTTTGAAGTACGGTTTTAGTGTGGCGAGCTTTTCACATGAGGTATCGGCGCGTACGTGCTCGTCGGTATCAAAAAAGTGCGTTCCTTTGCGTGTTTTTATTTCTACAGGCATAATTTGCTCTTCAAAGTATCCTGCGCTAATGGCTTTAGCGGCTTTATGATGGCTTTGTGCGGCGTATTCGTCCTGTTGTTCACGCGTTATGGTGTATCTATCGGCAATGTTTTCAGCGGTTATGCCCATTGGGTTGTTATCCCAAGGGGTCTTGTAATGTGGTTGTGAGCTCATCAATCATTATACTGTCACCCATTTTTTGCCCCCAGCGATTGCTGGTCAGGGTATAACTTGAGCTACTCATGCTTTCTGCACCACCTGCTAAAGCAGCATCTACATCTCCCAATTGAATTTGCTGCGCAGCTTGTATTATAGCCTCCAAGCCAGAGCCACATAAGCGATTTAGCGTAACTGCATGGCTGCTAATTGGTAGCCCTGCATCTAAACCTATAACTCTTGAGAGATACGCGTCCTTTGGCCCATTGTGGATCACTTTACCCACAATACAAGCACCAATTTTATCTGGTGAGAGTTGAGATCTGGTTATGGCTTCTTTTGCGCATAGGGTGCCTAGTTCAGCAGGCGTGAAATTTTTAAGACTGCCGCCAAAGCTACCGATGGCGGTACGTACCGCACTTACAATTACTACGCTGTGGGTATTTATTGTTGTCATGGTGATCACTTATTTGGTTAGCGATATGTGTCTAAACACTGATTAAGGTATTAATAAAACCACAATTTACCTTTAAACAAAAGGGAAGGAATCTTTTCGCTGATTATTAACCAAGAGTATTGGTTGTGTATCCAAAGCGCATATTGGGGTAGAAAAATGAGTGAAATTACACGGTGGTTAATCTTTGTTACACGACAGTTAATGTCGCAATATGTGCTCAGTGAACTAGTTAGAAGTTTTGTTGAGTTCCCTTGCTGCTTGGTTTGGTAACAGTACTTCAATAATTTCTCTTGCGGGGAGGGTGTAACGTACACCGTCAAACATCACCGAAGTGAATTCGTCGATACTGGTAATGCCAGTTAGGGTCCAGCCTTCACCTCTTTTTGGACAGTATACAGTTGTTGTTGGTTGAATAACTTTAAATTCTTCACTCATGGCAGTTACCTTAATACTTGTTAGTTGGCTATCTTAAGGTAATAATTAGCTTTGATAAAGTTTATTAACCCTTTTACTATGCAAAACCCTGTACTTTTAGAACGAGTCTCTCTTAGTTTAATTGCCCACAAACATGCTCCAGCACTTTTGGCTATTTTAACACAACCCCAAGTCGCACAATATAACGATTACGCGTTGCCTCTTAGCAGAGAGGAGGTTAAGCAAATGATCCAAAATGACATATCAAGTTATTACAATCAAACAGGCTTACGTTTAGCTATTTTAAATAATTTAGATGATTGTCTCATGGGCAGTGTTGGTTTTTACGATATAGGTGATGCACAAGCCTGGTTAGGTTTTGAATTATCGCACCAACATTGGAATCAAGGCTATATGTATGAGGTTTTAATTAACCTGATCAATAAGCTGGTATACACAAATTGGTTGGAAACCCCAATTACGACAATTTTTGCTCGTGTCGCAGCTGCCAACTGCAAATCTATACAGTTGTTAACTAAAATTGGCTTTAAGCAAATCGATGACGAAACTTGGGGTTTTGTTCAACAGCCCATGGAACAGTTTTAAATCAGGCTTAGCCATTTAGCTTAGAAATAATAAGCTCAGAAGCGATAACTTTTTGAGTTGAAAAAAACGAGGACTAATTGAGCTATAAATATCTAGTGTGTTTGCAATAGTTGATCATGCTAAAGTCGTGAGGTGGTTTATCTATGTAAGTACTGTGTCTTATTAGCTAGTTATCATTTGTTGGTGGTCAGTTTATGGAAACGTTCAGATTAGTTATTCTTATTTTAGCATGCCTTAGTATTCTTTTTGGTTATTTGCGTTTGCTCAGTGATGAAAATGGAAATGTGGATTTAAATAATTACCGCTTTACTGGTGGTCTTGGTAAAGTTCTTTATGGCGTATTTGAAGGCACCTGTGATTTATGTGCTTGCGAGCTCTCTAAAGAAGCTATCTGCGCAATAGCGATATATATGGGCGTTATACTTTTTGTATTTGGTTTTAACATTTAATAGAAGAAATGGTAGTTACCACTATACCGATTTTATTAGGCTTTGGTATAGCGCTATTCTCTGGTTAAACGCTTTGTATAGAGTGTCGAATGTAAAAATTTGAGGAGCTAATTAAAGCTCCTCTATAAAGCATAAAAGGCTGAAATAATTATATGACCCTAATGCCTAATCTAGCAGGGCATTCTTAAGAAAAAGCAGTTTCTTTTATGTCTTGTTGCATTTGCTCGCGCATTTTAAATTTTTGTAGTTTTCCGGTTACTGTCATTGGGTACTCATCAACAAAGCGGATATGCTTGGGGATTTTGAAGTAGGCAAGTTTGTCTTTTAAAAACAAACGAATCGCTTCCTCATTGAGTACTGCTCCTTCACTTGGTTGGATCCAGGCACAGACTTCCTCACCATATTTTTCATCACTAATACCAAATATAGCGGCATCTTGTATGCCAGGGTACGTATAGAGTACTTCCTCGATTTCCCGTGGGTAAATGTTTTCACCGCCGCGAATAATCATGTCTTTAATTCGCCCTACAATGGTTACAAAGCCTTCTTCATCCATAACCCCTAGATCGCCAGAGTGTAACCAGCCTTCATTATCAATAGTCGTTGCTGTTTTCTCTTCATCGTTCCAGTAGCAACGCATAATTCCTGCGCCTCTACTACATACTTCACCAGGGAGGCCTATTTTTTGAATTTCACCGACTTCATTAATAATTTTAACTTCAGTGTGGGCTAAGGCGCGACCTACTGTACTTACTTGTTTTTCTATCGGAGAGTCTGTTTCGGTGACATTGTTTATAGGGCTACATTCTGTTTGACCATAGCCAATCACTACCTCTTTCATATGCATTAATGTGTGTACTTTACGCATGACCTGCTCAGGGCAGGTTGACCCAGCCATAATACCAGTGCGTAAGCTAGACAGGTCGTAATTAGCGAAGTCTTTATGCTCAAGTTCTGCAATAAACATAGTTGGCACACCATGCAGTGCTGTGCAGCGTTCTTTTTCAACAATATCGAGTGTGGTTTTTGCATCAAATGAGTCACTTGGAAAGACTGCGGTGGCCCCTTTACTAATACACACTAAATTACCCAACACCATACCAAAGCAGTGATACAAAGGCACTGGGATACAAAGTTTGTCTTTTGCTGTTAGCTTCATCGCCTCGGCCATTAAAAAACCATTGTTAAGAATATTTTTGTGCGTGAGCGTGGCTCCTTTAGGGTTACCTGTTGTGCCTGATGTAAATTGTATATTGATATCCTGATCTGCATTAAGAGTGGCTGCAATGGCGTCTAGTTCATATTTATGCGTAGAGTTAGGCATTGATAAAACATCTGCAAAACTGAACATACCCGGCGCTGACTCGTTGCCAATACGAATTATATTTTTAAGATGAGGCAGGTTATGGCTATTTGTTTTTCCGGCGTCGGTGTTTTCAAGCTCAGGGATGAGTTCGTTAAGCATTGCAAGGTAATTGCTTGCTTTAAAACTGGACGCCGTAATAAGCGTAGAACACTCGACTGTATTGAGCGCATATTGTAATTCGTTCGGTCGAAATGCCGGGTTGATGCACACCATGATTGCGCCAATTTTAGCTGTAGCAAACTGGGTTAAAGACCATTCAAGGTTGTTAGGAGACCAAATACCAACTCTGTCGCCAGGTTTCACACCTAAAGCCAGTAAACCTTGTGCTAACTGATTAATTTGCTGTTGGTATTCTTTATAGCTGAGTCGAACATTCTGATGGCTTACAATTATGGCTGGGTGATCTGGGTTATTGTCGACAATGCTATCAAGATAGTCACCAATTGTTTGATTAATTAAAGGAGACGACTGTGATCCTTTATAGTAGCTGTGTTGTAACGGTAAACTGTTCTGTGTAACTGAGCCAGATTCAGTGGCGACTTTACTTACTTGCATGTGTGTGCTCCATGTCATTGTGTGAGAGTGTACAATGTTAGAAAAGCACAAATTGTCGACAAATAAAAGTCAGTTAAGACCAATGTCTCAATTATTATTTGTTAAAAATAAAAAACGCGAGGAACAAAACACTCTGTAAGTGGCTTATTCTCTCGCGTTTTAATGGGTAGCTTGAAAAAAATATTTAGCTATTTTTTATACATCATCACTGCGGTATGTTTTACGCATAATATAAACATAGGCATTAATAAATGCATTTTCCTGATATTTTTTAAGGCCGGTATCTTCAAAATCAATTGGCACAGGGTTACGTTTAAGCTGCTCTTTAATTGTGGTCGGGCTAAACACTTGAACGTCAAGGTTTTCAATTAGCTGGATGGCAGTTTCCATTTTGAAGCCTTTTGCACTACCTGCGAACTTACCTTTTGGCTGGCGTTCACGAATGGCGACAGAATCAATTTGATAATCTTGCATTAATTTAGCAAAATCAAACTGAAATTTACGCATGATCTCTGTGTCATTGCCATTACCAAGGGTAAAGCGTGTTTGGCGTACATCGCGAATATCAAATACGTCGTTGTCTTTACTTAAAATACACAGGAGTACGTCGCTACCTGTTATTTCTACACCGCATGTTCTCATTGGTTTTTCTCTAAAAATCTAGTTACTGTCATTATATCAATTAACTTTATTAAAAGCAGTGCATTTAATAAATGATTTCGATGCCAATTCCACCGTGGTCGCTTGAGCAAATATCTTCAGCCATTTGATCTGGTTTTAAGTGGTCGTTAAAACTTAAATAGTTTAATGAAGTTATATTTGATAACGCACAGTGGGTATTAAAGTGACCAGATAACAGAATGTAATCAAGTACGTTTGCTCTGCCACGATAATAGTGGCTCGGTGCTCGGGCTTTGTTTTGCCGATGTTGCTCACTTAAATTAAATGCATCAGTTAAGCCTACAATCGGTTGTGCTAACTCTTTACATGGCTCGCAACTGATAGGATGAAAGCCTTGTGTCATAAATGATAGAGCAGGGCTATCTATAGAGTCATTAAAGTCACCAATCACGATTGTTGCACAGTTTTGCTCTCGTTGGGTTTTAAGAGCATCGTAATAGATAATTGATGCCTCTAGTGAGCGGGAAATTTGCGATTGCATCATCCCAACTGTTTGCTGTAATAAATTGAGTAAAGGGTCATCTTGGTTGTGGATGTTTAACATATGGGCCATGGAATTGACCCGTTGTGATTTAAAGTGCACCACATAAAAGTACACTTTGCCAAGTCCTTTTAGTTCAACATAGCATTTTATGGGTGTGCGATTAAATTTAAATTCATTTTGATTATTAAGGTATTCGAGCAGCTCAGGACAAGGGCTAAGAGCTTGGCATTGTTGCATTGGGAACCTTGCTGCAATAGCGACTACAGGATTAAATAATACTTGTGGGTAAAGGTTATCGCTTTTAGGTGTTGCTACGGTGGTAAAATAATTGTAGCCGTGCTCTTTGCATAAGGTTTCCAATGGTTTAATACTGAATACTTCTTGAAAAGCCACAATATCAGCCTGACTGTTACTTAAAAAATCACTTATAAACGTTTGTTTTTGCCGCCATTGTGTTGCGTTATAGCGTTCATGTAATTGGTAAAAAGAATAGGGTGGGGCTGCAAAGTTTAGTAAATTGAGGCTGGCGATGCGTATCGATTTTTGACGACTCATAATGATTTCTCACAGCAAAAATTAGTCTAAGTATGAAATGCGCGGCTTATTTGTCAATTTGTCGGGTTAAATACTTGTATTTCATTGTTTCAGGCGCGACAATAGTGCTGCACTTAGCAAGACTCAACAGGTGCATTAACCGTAAATGGTTAACGATAACAATGCTTATTCGTAAAAGCGTTGTGGAGTTACTTATTTTTAATTTATTTAAATACATGTGATGCATTGTAGGCGTCACCACTGTACAAAGGATTTATAATGCCAGTTATTACCCTCCCTGACGGCAGTCAGCGTAGTTTTGAAAACCCCGTTAGTACTCTTGATGTAGCAAATGATATCGGCCCAGGCCTTGCTAAAGCGACCATTGCTGGTCGTGTTAATGGCGACCGTGTTGATGCATGCGATTTAATTTCTGAAGATTCACGCTTAGAAATTATAACCGCTAAAGACGACGATGGGTTAGAGATCATTCGTCACTCATGTGCTCACTTAATAGGTCATGCTGTTAAACAGTTATTCCCTGAAGCAAAAATGGCAATTGGCCCAACAATCGATAATGGTTTTTACTATGATATCGATATGGAACACTCACTAAGTCAAGAAGACTTAGATGCCATTGAAAAGCGCATGTTACAACTTGCTAAAACAAACTACGACGTAGTGAAAAAAACCGTCAGCTGGCAAGAAGCGCGCGATGCATTTGAAGCGCGCGGCGAAACATACAAAATTGAAATCTTAGACGAGAATATCGGCAAAGATGACCGCCCAGGTCTGTATCATCATGAAGAATATGTTGATATGTGCCGTGGCCCTCACGTACCAAATATGAAATTCTGCCAACACTTCAAAATTATGAAAGTGGCGGGTGCTTATTGGCGTGGTGATTCAGAAAACAAAATGCTACAACGTATTTATGGCACCGCTTGGGGCGATAAAAAACAACTCAAAGCGTATTTAAAACGCTTAGAAGAAGCTGAAAAACGTGATCACCGTCGTATTGGTAAAGCACTTGATTTATGGCACTGGCAAGAAGAAGCGCCAGGCATGGTATTTTGGCACAACGATGGTTGGAGCATTTACCGTGAGCTTGAAGAGTTTGTACGTGAAAAACTACGTGAGTACCAGTACGAAGAAGTAAAAGGTCCAATGATGATGGACCGCTCGTTATGGGAAAAATCAGGTCACTGGGATAAATATTCAGATGCGATGTTTACCACTGAGTCTGAAAAGCGTGAGTATGCAATCAAGCCAATGAACTGCCCAGGTCATGTGCAGATTTTTAATCAAGGTTTAAAATCTTACCGCGATTTACCACTTCGTATGGCTGAGTTTGGTTGTTGTCACCGTAATGAACCGTCAGGCGCATTACACGGACTAATGCGTGTTCGTGGTTTTACCCAAGATGATGCCCACGTTTTCTGTACAGAAGACCAAGTGATGGATGAAGTATCATCATGTATTAAAATGGTTTACGACACGTACGAAACGTTTGGCTTTGAAAAAATAGTTGTTAAGCTTTCGACACGCCCTGAAAAGCGTATCGGCGAAGACGAAATTTGGGATAAAGCCGAACAAGCGCTGGCTGATGCACTTAAAGCAAATGACATCGAATTTGATTATTTACCGGGTGAAGGTGCCTTCTACGGTCCTAAAATTGAATTTACTTTGTACGATTGCTTAGACAGAGCGTGGCAGTGTGGTACAGTGCAACTAGATTTTGCATTACCGGGTCGTTTAGGTGCTACCTATGTTGCTGAAAACAACGAACGTCGCACACCAGTAATGATTCACCGTGCTATTTTAGGGTCAATTGAACGCTTTATTGGTATTTTGACCGAAGAATATGCAGGTTTATTCCCAACGTGGCTTGCGCCTAAGCAAGTGGTGATTATGAATATCACCGATAAACAAGCGGATTATGTGCACGAAATTGTACAAAAAATTAAATAAACTTGGAATTAGAGCCGCTGCTGACTTGAGAAATGAGAAGATTGGCTTTAAAATCCGAGAACATACATTAAAACGTATTCCTTACTTACTTGTTGTTGGCGATAAAGAAGTTGAACAACAAGAAGTAGCAGTACGTACCCGCACAGGTGAAGACTTGGGCAAATTTAACGTTGATGATTTCGTCGCTAAAATTAGTGAAGAAATTAAAAATCGACAATAAAAATCCGGTGTGCAGGGCATTAACACAACTGCTAACTGCACACTTATTATTTGATATTCTTGGAGGAACGTACCATTAGAGGCGGCAAGAAAGGGCAACAAACAGCTCAAAAAAATCGTATCAACGATGAAATTACAGCTAAAGAAGTTCGTTTAATCGACATCGACGGCGAGCAAGCTGGCATTCAAACATTAAGAGATGCGCAAGCTATGGCTGATGAAGCAGGTGTTGATCTAGTAGAGATCAGCCCAAATGCTGAGCCGCCTGTGTGTAAGGTCATGGATTACGGTAAGTTCATCTTTGAAAAAAGCAAAGAACTAAAAGAACAGAAGAAGAAACAAAAGCAAATCCAGATAAAAGAAATCAAATTCCGTCCGGGTACGGATGAAGGTGATTATCAGGTTAAGCTTCGTAACTTACGTAAGTTCTTAGAAGCGGGTGATAAAGCTAAAATCACTATTCGTTTCCGTGGCCGTGAAATGGCGCACCAAGAAATTGGTATCGAACTACTAAACCGTATTAAAGCTGATTTAGAAGAACTTGCACAAGTTGAGTCTTTCCCAAATCGTGTTGAGGGACGTCAAATGGTTATGATGATGTCTCCTATTGCTAAAAAGTAATAAACGAGCTAGAATACGCACCGAATTTAGCTCAGGTCTACAAGTAATATGCAAGTATTCACCTGAGTTAACCGGTTTTAAAGTAAAACTGCAGCATTTATGTTGGGTTTTCACCGGAATATGGCAGTAAGTTAGGCCTAAAAGTGGAGCTATAGCAATATATCTCACGCCTGCTTACTAATTTTAAAGCAATACATTTGGAGTTATTGCAATGGCTTATAAGCTAAAAAGTCACAGAGGCGCTGCTAAGCGTTTCAAGAAAACTGCTTCTGGCGGTTTCAAGCGTAAACAAGCGCATCTTCGTCATATTCTGACTAAGAAAACTTCTAAGCGTAAGTTACACCTACGTCCTAAGATGATGGTTCATAAAAATGACCATGGTCTAGTTTCACGTATGTTACCATTCGCTTAATAGGGGTTTTTAGAAATGGCAAGAGTTAAACGCGGCGTTGTCGCACGTGCACGTCACAAAAAAGTTTTAAAACAAGCAAAAGGTTACTACGGAGCACGTTCACGTGTTTACCGCGTAGCTTTCCAGGCTGTTACTAAAGCGGGTCAATACGCTTACCGTGACCGTCGTGCTAAGAAACGTACTTTCCGTCAATTATGGATTGCACGTATCAATGCTGCTTCACGTCAAAATGGTCTGTCTTACAGCCGTTTTATCAATGGTCTTAAAAAGACTTCTGTAGAAATCGATCGTAAGATCCTTGCAGATATCGCTGTTTATGACCAAGTTGCATTCGCAGCGCTTGTTGCAAAAGCAAAAGAAGGCCTAGCGGCAGCTTAAGCTTTACATATAAGTAGTGAAAAGGAGCCTTAGGCTCCTTTTTTTTGTGCCTGAAAGAAAATTTTTTTGCGGTAAGCCTCTTGAAAAGCAAGACAAGAAGTAGTGATCATCACCTTGCTAAACCGATATAATAATTACAAATAATTGAGGTAAAGATAAATTTTGAATTGGCAATCATTAGTCGATAACCGTCAACGTTTTTTCTGGCTATTACAAGTAGCCGGTTGGATTGGTTATGCGCTGGTAAATTACATTGGCTCCAAAGTATTTGAAATGCGCGATATATACGTTTTTGTTATTTTGCTAAATGCGTACGCGGGTTGTTTAATGACTGTGCCACTTCGTTATATGTATCGCAAGGCATGGAATGCATCGCCTTGGATACTCATGTTAGTGGTATTTAGTGCGTCTTATGTTACCGGTACATTATGGGCGGTTGTGCAAAAGTTTAACTTATGGGAAATATACCGCCATGGCTATAGACCCAATGAGTGGTTTTATTATTTCCAACAAGGGCTTGACTCGGTTTACATCATTTTGTGTTGGAGCGGTTTATATTTTGGCATTAAATATTATCAGTTATTACAAAGTGAGCGCCAAAAAGCATTAAAAGCCACCACAATGGCCCACGAAGCACAATTAAAAATGCTGCGCTATCAGCTTAATCCTCACTTTTTGTTTAATACGCTCAATGCTATATCTACACTTATATTGGTCAAAGAAAATAAAGATGCCAACTTGATGGTATCAAAATTGAGTGACTTTTTACGTTATACACTTAATACTGATCCGATTAAAAAAGTCCCCCTCGAGCAAGAATTACATGCGCTAATGCTGTATCTAGAGATAGAGCGAGTACGTTTTGATGAACGTTTGAAAGTGAATATAGATATCAGCGATGAAGCAAAGAATGCATTGGTGCCAAGTTTGATATTGCAACCGATCATCGAAAATGCAATTAAATATGCCATAGCTCACTTATCTGAGGGCGGTGAAATTGACATCAAAGCACAAGTTTTTGCTAATGAACTATTATTGGAAGTAGGCGATAATGGACCAGGTACGGAGTTACTCAATGGTCAATTGGTTAATTCACAGGGTGTGGGTGTTGCAAACACCAAAGACCGTTTGAAAACCTTGTATGAGAATAACTATTCGTTTGTGTTATCACACAATACGCCAAGTGGATTAAAAGTGAATCTGCGCGTTCCGTTTGAAAAGGCTGTTAAGAAATGAGCAAGATTAAAACCCTGATTGTCGATGATGAACCGTTAGCCCGTAGAGGTTTAGCGGTAAGGCTTGAAGAGTTTGACGAGATAGAAGTCGTTAAGCTGTGCAGTTCAGGCCAAGAAGCGATTGATGAATGCCAAGCAGGGCAAATAGATTTAGTTTTTTTAGATATTCAAATGCCAGGTATGAATGGTTTTGAGGTTGCACGCGCACTCAGTGAAAGTGTTAGAGCATTACCTGCTATTGTCTTTGTTACGGCATTTGATCAGTTCGCGGTCAAAGCATTTGAAATACATGCTTTAGATTATATTCTTAAACCAGTCGATGACAACAGACTAAAACAGGCGGTAGAAAAAGTGCATACCTATTTAAAAACGCAACAAGACAACGCCCATAAAAAGAAATTAGCGAGTTTTGTAGCGGGAATAACCGGTAATAATTGCGAAGAGATCTTAAAAAAATTAGCCACCGGGGATACCTTATCAGATAAGCGTTACCCAGAGTCATTAGCTGTAAAAGAGCAGGGGGAAATTATCCGTGTTCCCGTAGCGACTATTCAATGGGTTGATGCAGCAGGCGATTATATGTGTTTGCACTGTCAAGACGGGCAGACTCATATATTACGCAAAACCATGAAAGAGCTAGAGCAAGAGTTAGATCCACAATTATTTGTGCGGGTTCACCGCAGTGCCATTGTTAATACAAAGCAAATCAGTAAATTGGTCACTCAAGTAAGTGGTGAGTATCTGTTAGTGTTAGATAACGGGCAAGAGCTAAAAGTGAGCCGAAGTTATCGTGATAAGGTAAAAGCTGCATTAGCAAGTTAGTATTGCTCAAAGCAAGTTAGTTTATAACGCGACTTTTAGTTAATTAAAAACGCGAGCATTTATGTGCTCGCGTTTTTTTATTTGAACTAATAGTTGAAGTGGCTAATTAAGCCACTGTTACTATTTTCATGGTGTTAGTTGCACCTACAGTTTCCATTGCATCACCATGAGTGATGATCACTGTGTCACCTGATTTTAATGAACCGGCAGTCACTAACGTATTTAGCGCATCTTTTACCATGTTATCTTTTTCACATTGTGTTGAGTCAAAAAACACAGGGTAAACACCACGGTACAGTGCCGTTTGTCCTAATGTACTTGCATGACGAGACAGTGAGAAAATTGGTAAGCCAGAGCTAATACGTGACATAAGCTTAGCTGTGCTGCCTGATTCAGTTAATGTAACAATTGCTTTTACTGAATCTAAGTGATTAGCAGCGTACATTGCAGATAATGCGATTGACTCAGCGTTTGAAGAAAAACGGCTGTCTAAACGGTGTTTAGATACATGTGTCTCTTTTTGTGATTCAGCACCTAAACAAACACGTGCCATTGTTGCAACGGTTTCTTCAGGGTAATCACCGGCAGCAGTTTCAGCTGAAAGCATTACCGCATCAGTGCCATCGAGTACCGCATTGGCAACATCCATAACCTCAGCACGCGTTGGCATTGGATTATCAATCATTGATTCCATCATTTGAGTTGCAGTAACGACCGTTCGGTTTAACGAACGTGCACGACGAATAATCAGCTTTTGTTTACCCATAAGCGCGGCATCACCGATTTCAACCCCTAAATCACCACGTGCAACCATAACTGCATCTGAAGCAAGTACGATGTCATCAACGGCTTCAACGGTTTCAACCGCTTCAGCTCGTTCAATTTTAGCTAGTAATTGTGCTTTAGAACCAGCAGCTTCAGCAAGTGAGCGTACATAACGCATGTCATCACCACTGCGTGGGAATGATACGGCGATGTAATCAACATCGATTTCAGCGGCTGTAAGTAAATCTTCTTTATCTTTTTCAGTAAATGCAGGGGCTGTTAAACCACCACCTAAACGGTTGATACCTTTATTATTCGATAAAACGCCGCCAACGGTAACCGAAGTATGTACGAGGTGGCCTTCAACACTTTCTACTGTTAATTGAATTAAGCCATCGTTTAATAAAAGTAGATCGCCAGGTGATACATCTTGCGGCAATTCTTTATAGTCGATACCAACGGCATTAACATCGCCTTCACCTTTTTCCATTTTTGCATCAAGGATAAACTTAGCACCTACATCTAAAGTTACTTTACCTTCTTTGAAGGTAGAGACACGAATTTTGGGGCCTTGTAAATCGGCTAAAATTGCGATGTGCTTGCCTAAATTTTTTGCGATATCACGAACAGCTTGTGCTCGGTCTTTATGATCTTGGGCTACGCCATGTGAGAAGTTCAAACGCACTACGTTTGCACCAGCACGGATTATTTTTTCTAGGTTGTTATCACGATCGGTTGCAGGTCCAAGGGTAGCGACTATTTTTGTGCGTCTAAGCATCAAATTCTCCTGTAGGCTTACAAGGTAAGCAGGTTGACGGTTATATTCGTTTTTAAATATTTGCGTTTATACACAAATATGGGGTTTTAAGGCAGTGTGAACACATTATATAAACAAAGTGTTATTTAATTGCTGCCAATATTTATACAAAATTAATATTACGACATTATGACACCGGTGTCAGCGTCAGTCAATGTTCTAATTGATGTTAAATAATCCCTGTGTTGCTCGTTGTTTGATATAATACCTAGGCGTGTATTTAGAGCGGTTACTTTAACTCAGGCTCGCATTTTTGAGCGGCTTGGGTATAATGCGCGCGGTATTATTTTCATTTACTAACCAATAGTTGTTACCGAGGAGGACACTAAATGCAAGTTGCATTAGTAGGGTTAGGCGTTATGGGTAAAAATCTGGCTCTAAACCTGATAGAAAAAGGGCTGACACTCGTAGCTTATGATAAAAACCCCGATGCGGGCGAAGAGTTATTAAGTTGTGCTAAATCTCAAGGCATGGCGGATCGTCTGCATATTGTGTCTGATTTAAATGACATGGTTAAAAGGTTAACAGCACCTCGTTCAATTTTACTGTTAGTACCTGCTGGTGAATTGGTTGATAAAGTGTGTACTGAACTAGTAGAAGCTGGTGTTGATTGTAACGATATTATTGTTGATTGTGGTAACAGTAACTACAAAGATGGCATAACTCGTAAATTAAAGTATCAAAACAAATTTGAGTTTGCCACGATGGGGATTTCTGGCGGTGCCGAAGGTGCGCGTCACGGGCCTGCTATGATGGCCAGTGGTTCCAGAGGGCGGTTGGGAGCGTGTCGAGCCATGGTTTGAAAAAGTGGCTGCCAGTTATAAAGGTGACTCATGTTTTGCTCGAGTAGGTCAATCAGCAAGCGGCCACTTTGTGAAGATGGTTCATAATGGTATTGAATATGCGTTAATGCAACTTATTGCTGAAATGTATCAGTTGCTTCGTTTAGGTACGAATCGTTCCCCAAAGGAAGTAGCTGCTATTTTTGAGCAATGGGCAGAAGGCGACTTAAACAGCTATTTATTATCCATTTCTAGCCATATTTTATCTTTAGAAACAAATAATGATGAGTCATTAGTTGATTTAATTGATAATAAAGTCGGTGCTAAAGGCACTGGACTTTGGACTGCACAAAACGCTCTAGAGCTTGGTATTGCAGTGCCATCGTTAGTTGCTGCTGTGCAAGCTCGTCACTTAACTAACACCTGCGATACTCATGCTGCAAAAGAAATGACTTACGCTGCAAAATCTACCACTGAGGTTAAGCTTGATTTAGATGAGCTTAAAGAAGCATTTCTACTGGCTAGTTTATTGGCTTATCGCCAAGGTCTTGCGTTAATCAAAGGGGCATCACGTGCGCATCAGTGGAAAGTCGATTTATCGAAAACGCTACAGACGTGGCGTGCTGGTTGTATTATTCGTGCCGATTACTTAGATAATATCGCACAAGGCGTCGAGTTCATTGATACACTTGAAAAAGAAGCTAATTCATTACGTAAAATTACAGGTCAAGCAATGATGACTGGCTTAGCATTCCCAGTTTTAAGTTCAACACAAACTTATTTTGCAACACTAACGACACCAAGTAATGGACATTTAGTCCAAGCTCAGCGCGATTATTTTGGTGAGCATGGCATTAAAACTCATGGTGGTGAAATCTGTCATTTAACTGATTTAGTCGAGATTGACGCTAAAGTACGTTAATACACTTTGAAACTCTAGCATCGCGGAGTCTACTAAAAAGCCAGCTAATTTAGCTGGCTTTTTTTGATCTTGTTCTATATTTGGTACAAATGTAGCGTTTGACTATAATTTATTAACTTAGTCTTTTAAGTGACGATTTAGCCACGCCTTACGTACTGAGCGTCGCCAAAGTAAATCAATGCCAAAGTAGCCTATTACCGAAGCGGCTGTTGCACATATCACAGAACCCAATAAAAACGCGGGACCAATAGTGGTAAGGCTTTCGATGAACCATTGCCAACTTGGTTCAAAAAGCAAAGTGTTGCTCAGGCTGTCCAAGTGCAATGGTACCAACTAAGTATGAACAATAAAAAATAGGCGGCATTGTTAATGGGTTGGTGATCCAAACAACGGCAACAGATATAGGCAGATTGACCCTTAAAGGAATAGCGAGAGCTGCAGCTAAAACCATCTGAAAAGGAACAGGGATGAAAGCAAAGAATAAACCGACAGAGAATGCGCCTCGCGCGGAACGTCGATTTAGGTGCCACAGGTTGGCATCGTGGAGTAAACGGCCAAAAATTTGTAAAAATTTATGCTGTTTAATCGTATTGTGATCGGGTAAAAACCGTTGGATCGTTTTCTTAGCCATTTAAAGCAACCATTTACATCAGTGTGGTTAAGCATTGGGTTTGTTATTGGCTGCGTTACAACCGTTTTTTATTATCAGACCCTTGTATTTACTCTCTTAACATTATCTATAGTGATAACGAGCGTGTATTTTAAGCCGTTTTTGCCCGTATTGTTAGGTTTTATTTGCGGGATTTTATCTGTTTGGGTACATTTTTCATGTTTTTATTCGATTTCTTATTCCAGTGTGACTGAAAATCAATCAAAACTTGTGACATTTGACGTTGTTGAGATTATTTCTAAGCGTGATAACTATTATTTAAAAGCTAAACTTCATAACCCACGAAACATAATTAGCTTTAAAGCTCCACAGGCATTAGTGAGTCTAAAAACCGATGCAGACATCGCTATAGGTGACAGAATAACTACTCGGCTTAAATTAACTAAGTTTCGCAGTCAAAAAAATTTTCATGGCTTTGATAGAGAGCGTTACTCGTTCAGTCAACGGTTATTTTTTAAGGCAAAACAAGCTTCCTCATCTATGCAAATAATAAAGCCGAATAAAGCCAGTAGCATTAAAGCATATCGTCATTTTATTAAAGCCACTTACGATGATACTCAGATGAGTTGGCTTTACTATGCTCTATTGACTGGAGATAGAGCATTAATGTCGTATGAACAAAAACAAACCATACAACAGTTTGGTTTAAGTCATCTGTTAGCTATCTCTGGTTTGCATATTGGTCTGATGTTTGGTATTGGCTATTTTGTAGCCAAACACATAGTGTATCTTTTTATAACTTTAATAAATCAAACCGTTAATCTTTCACTCATTTATAGCACAGGAGGGTTCATTTTTGCGTTTTGTTATGTGTATTTGAGTGACTTTTTAGTTTCAGCCACGCGTGCGTTAATTATGTTGGGGTGTTATTTGCTCGTCTATTTTTATTCTAAGCAAGCTTTGAAGTGGCATAGTCTATTATATGCGCTGGTACTTACCTTAGCGATTGATCCATTTAGCTTGCTAAATCCTGGGCTATATTTTTCATTTTGTGCCGTTGCGATTATTTTTTTAATTTTAAATATGTTATCAAGCTTTCGTGGTGGTTTTTTCGCATTATTGAAAAATTTAACTGTTATACAATGTGCGCTGTTTGTAGGTTTACTACCATTATCTTTATATTTTTTTAATGGGGTTAGCTTAATCGGTTTAGCAGTTAACTTGGTTGCGATCCCTTTATTGAGTTTTGTGATCATGCCATGTTTAGTACTGTTCACTTCGCTTAGTATTTTCATCAGCATTGAGCCAATAATTCAAATTTTAGATAGCTTATTAAACCTTTGTTTCAGCGTTCTTTTGAATATACCTAATGAATACCGCTGGCTTAGTTCGCATACATTGAGTTTGGTGTTAGTGCAGACATTTTATCTTAGTGGGATTATTTTCTACCTCTTACCTACAAAAAAATTATTGGCGTTAATTCCTTTGTTTTTAGCGTTAGTTGATACTCTTTTGCAAGTAAAGCCTACTTGGCAACTCGACGTGTTTGATGTGGGCCACGGCACTATGGTCTTGATAAGTAAAAATGGTAAAGGCTTTGTGTATGATTTAGGCCCTATTTATTTTAACCAATATACTCGTGTCCATTCGTATTTGTTACCCCACATTCAAAACAACGCCATTACAGTTGAGCATTCTGTGGTTAGCCATATGGATAAAGATCATGCAGGGGGGCTAAAGCCATGGTTAGCGCAGGGGTATTTAGAAACGTTTAATTTATTACAACCTAAAGGACCTGAGCAAGGGTGTTTAGCTAAACAGTTTAGGTTTCAAGGTTTAGAGTTTACAGTGAGCAAAAACTTAGGGAATTTTACTTCAGATAATGATAACTCATGTGTGATCCATATCTCAGATGGCGCATTTAGTGTGTTGTTACCTGGAGATATTACAATGCAACGGGAACATGAATTAATCAAGCAAAATGAAGACTTGAAAAGTACCATATTGTTAAGCCCTCATCATGGCAGTAAAACATCATCAAGCGACGAGTTTGTGAACGCTGTAAGCCCACAGGTTGTATTGCATTCAACATCCTATAAAGGGCAGTGGGGTTTACCCCATGAAGAAGTTGTAAAACGTTATCAAAAAAAACACGCTCAGCAGTATTCAACAGCTATACATGGCCAAATTAGTATCAAATTTTATCAAAGTGAATACAAAATTGACTACGCACGCGCACAAAGTTATTGGTTTCTAAAAGATTGAGTTTAGTTTTGTGTTGCTGGAGGCTACAATAGCCCCAGACTATGAATTAGAGAGTGTTATGGATCAAACTACATCGCAAATCTACAAGCGCTTATTAACCTATGTGGGTGATTATAAGAGTATCGCAATTTTAGCTGTGGTGGGCATGATTGGCTATTCAGCCATGGATGCTTTATTTATTCAACTAATGAAGCCTTTTATTGATCAGGGCTTAAATGAACGTAATAGTGACGTACTAAAATATGCACCATTTGTTGTGGTTGCACTCGTGTTTGGTCGTGGTTTTTTCAATTACATGTCATCATATTGCTTGAGTTATGTGGGCTCGCAAGTGGTGCGCTCATTACGGCAACAATTATTTGAGCATATTCTGCATTTACCAGTCTCTTTTCATGATAAAAATTCTACAGGTGATTTAATATCGAAAATCACCTTTGATACTGAACAAGTACAGCAAGCGATTACTAAAGCTATGTTAATCGTGGTACGTGAGGGCGCTTTTGTGGTGTTTTTACTTACTGTGATGTTCTACACCAGTTGGAAGTTGTCTTTAATATTTTTGATCATTATTCCATTAGTGGCGGTTATTGTCAGCGTGGTGTCAAAACGCTTTCGTCACATATCTAAAAATATACAATCAGCGATGGGGCAAGTGACCCGTAGCTCAGAGCAAATGCTCAGTGGCCATAAAGTAATACATGGCTTTGGCGGCCAAAAGCAAGAGATTGATCAGTTTGCTACTATCAATAACCACAATCGCCAACAACGAATTAAAATGGATGCGACAAAAGCGCTGAGTGTCTCAGTGATTCAAATTTTAGCTGCCAGTGCTATGGCCGTTATTTTATTTGTTGTTTCTATGCCATCGATGATCGACACTATCAGCTCTGGTGATTTTGTTGTGCTTATTTCATCAATGATGATGTTGTTACGTCCACCTAAGCAACTAGCTAACGTCAATAGCGATTTACAACGGGGTATTTCTGCTGCACAAAGTATTTTTTTAGTACTGGATGAAGAAGTAGAAAAAGATACCGGCTCAGTCACTGTTGATAAAGTAAAAGGGTTAATCGAAGTTAAAAATGTGACTTTTAATTACCCAACGAAAGAAGAGCCCGTGTTACGCGATTTATCGCTGACTATTAAAGCAGGGGAAAGTATTGCTTTAGTTGGCCGGTCAGGTTCGGGCAAGTCAACTATCTCCAATTTACTACCGCGTTATTATGACTTACAAGCACCTAGCGAAATATTATTAGACGGTATTGCACTGAGAGACTATAAACTTGCTGATTTACGAAGACAGTTTGCCTTGGTATCGCAACAGGTGGTTTTATTTAACGATACCATCGCCAATAATATCAGTTATGGCATTTCAAGAGAGTTAGCTGACGATGAACTGTTAGCGGTTGCTAAACAAGCCCATGTATGGGAATTTGTAAAAGATTTACCTGAAGGCCTAAATACCATGGTGGGCGAAAATGGGGTGATGCTCTCTGGCGGGCAACGCCAGCGTATCGCTATTGCCCGTGCTATTTTAAAAGATGCCCCTATTTTGATTTTAGATGAAGCAACATCAGCCCTTGATACTGAATCTGAAAAGCTGATTCAACAAGCGCTCGATAAATTAATGAAAGATAAAACATCAATCGTAATTGCCCATCGCCTATCAACAATTGAAAAAAGTGACCGTATTTACGTGATTGATAATGGCCAAGTTATCGAAAGTGGCGATCATCAGGCGCTACTAGAAAATGACGGCACTTATGCCGCTTTATGCAAAATGCAGTTTGGTGAGCAAGGGTGAGTAAAATAGAACAAAGCTGGTATAAAAGCTTTAGCTTATTAACCTTATTATTATTACCATTGAGCGGGCTTTTTTGGCTTATTTCAACGTTGCGAAGTTTATGCTACAAAGTCGGTCTATTGGAGCAATTCAAAGGCGAAGTACCGGTCATTGTAGTAGGTAATATTAGTGTGGGTGGTAATGGTAAAACACCGTTTGTTATTTGGCTTGCTCAATATTTACAGCACAACGATTTAAAGGTTGCCGTTATTAGCCGTGGTTACGGTGGCTGTTCTGAGATTTACCCTTTAATTGTTGATAATTCAACCACAACAGCACAAGCAGGGGATGAGCCTGTACTTATTCAGCGCCGATTAGGTTGTCCGGTTGTTGTGGGCCCTGATCGAAAAGCCAATATAAAGCTTTTAAATGCAAAATACGATTTAGATGTCATTATCTCCGATGACGGTATGCAGCATTATAAAATGGGTCGCGACATAGAGTGTTGCATAGTGGATAGCGAGCGCCGCTTTGGCAATGGTTTTTTGATGCCAGCAGGCCCACTGCGAGAAACTAAAAAACGTTTAAAAACGGTTGATTTAGTCATAGAAAACGGAGGTGCTGATAACTTTAATTATCAATTAGAAGCATCGGCGTTATTAAATGTGGCCACGGGTGAAAATGTGCAAAGTAAACTACATAGCGGCCATGCAATAAGTGCAATTGGAAACCCAACGCGATTTGAAAATACTCTGCAACGCTCGGGTGTTAAGTTACTTTCTACGGCTCATTATCGTGATCATTATGCTTATACAGCAGCTGATTTTGAAAAATATAACGATGAAGTTGTCATTATGACAGAGAAGGATGCGGTAAAATGCCGCGTTTTTGCTAAACCAAATTGGTACTTTTTACCCGTTGATGCAAAGCCATCAAGCGCGGTAATTAATAAACTCAATCTATTACTCAAAGAAAAAGGGATCCTCGATGGCCTTTGATACAAAATTACTTGAAATTATCGCTTGCCCAGTATGCAAGGGTAAGTTACGTTTGGACAAAGAAAATAATGAATTAATCAGCACGGCAGCAAAATTAGCTTACCCAGTTGTTGATGATATTCCTGTATTGCTTGAAAACGAAGCGAGAGAGCTAAGCCAAGAAGAGGTAGAAAAGTGGAATTCGTAGTTGTCATTCCTGCGCGTTACGCATCGACCCGACTACCAGGCAAGCCCCTTGCGGATATTTGTGGTAAGCCGATGATCCAGCACGTGTATGAAAAGGCACTTGCGTCCGGCGCAAGTAAGGTTGTTATTGCAACCGATCATCAAAAGGTTTTCGAGGCGGTCAATACGTTCACTAGTGATGTATTAATGACACGTGAAGATCATCAGTCTGGAACAGAGCGCTTAGCAGAAGTAATGGATTTACTTGACCTCAGCGATGACACCATCGTAGTGAATGTACAGGGTGATGAGCCATTACTTGCTGGCGAAAATGTTAGCCAAGTCGCTGCATTGTTAGCTGGTTCGGTTGCGCCAATGGCTACATTGAGTGTTGCAATTGAAGATATTGAAGAAGTATTTAATCCAAACGCAGTAAAAGTAGTGAGTGATGTTCATAAAAATGCGCTTTATTTTTCCCGTGCGAGTATTCCTTTTGATCGTGCCAACATGATGAATTCAGCTAATAATCATCTTGTAGATAAAGCAAGCTACCAACGTCATGTTGGTATATATGCTTATCGCGCAGGGTTTATTAAACAATACATTGAACTTAGCCCTTCACCGCTTGAACAATTAGAGTCTTTAGAACAGTTACGTGTACTTTATCATGGTCATCAGATAAAATTGAGCAGGCACACGTTGCACCTCATGCAGGTGTTGACACCCCTGAAGATTTAGCTCGCGTTGTGCACTATTTAAAAAGTAATTCTTTGAGTGAATAAGTCGTTACCTTTAACAGTTATTGCTGAACATAATGACTTTTATGTTATTGAAAAGCCGGCAGGGCTCAACTTCCATAGTGAAGAGGGGCCAGGTTTTGTGGTTTTAGCTGAGCAGCAATTGGGTGAAAAGTTATTTGCCGTCCATCGGTTAGATAAAGTTACCTCAGGGTTAATTATATTAGCGCGAAGTAGCCAGGCCGCTGCTGAGTTTACTCGGCTTTTCACCGCGCATGAGGTTGATAAATTTTATTTGGCTTTGTCAGATGCTAAGCCAAAGAAAAAGCAAGGCTGGATAAAAGGGGATATGGCTAAATCTCGCCGCAGTAGTTTTAAACTTTTGAAAACGCATACTAACCCAGCAATCACACGGTTTTATTCATTTAGTGTAGCAGCTAATTTACGCGGGTATATTTTAAAGCCGTACTCAGGTAAGACACATCAATTGCGCGTTGCATTAAAAAGCATTGCCGCGCCGATTTTAGGTGATGCATTGTATGGTGGTACTGAATCCCAGCGCACCTATTTGCATGCATATGCACTGTGCTTCACATGGCAAAGTGAGCACTTTGAGTTTATTTGCGAGCCAAACAGCAGCACGCAGTTTGGTCAATTAATAGAACATGATAACTTTCAATCTTGGCAAACGCCTTGGAACTTGGACTGGTAAATGACAGATTCTGTAACAGATATTCGTTTTGGTGGTATAAAGCGTTTATACGGACAACAACAATTTGAATGGCTCCAAAATGCGCACTTTTGTGTTATTGGTATCGGTGGTGTAGGCAGTTGGGCTGCAGAAGCATTAGCACGAACGGGCGTTGGTAAACTTACACTGATAGATCTTGATGATATATGCGCAACTAACGTAAACCGCCAAATTCATGCGCTAACTGGCACTGTTGGTGAAGCTAAAGTTGATGCAATGAAGGCGCGCTGTCAGCTTATTAACCCTGAATGTGATATTGAAGTTATCGATGATTTTATTACTGTGGATAATATTCGCGAGCACATCCAAGGTTTTGATTATGTAATTGATTGTATCGATGCAGTAAAAGAAAAAGCGGCGCTAATTGCTCATTGTAAGCGCAATAAACTGCCTATAATTACAACCGGTGGTGCAGGTGGACAAACAGATCCGAGCCAAATTACCTTTGGTGATGTGGCAAAGTCTACTCAAGATCCCTTACTCGCTAAAGTACGTTATATTTTACGTAAACAGTACAATTTTAGTAGCAACCCAAAGCGTAAATTTAATATTGATTGTGTGTACTCTACAGAGCAGTTAGTTTATCCGGGCACAGATGGTAGCGTGTGTCATGCAAAACAAAATGCTGATGGCTCTATGAACATGGATTGTAATAATGGTTTTGGCTCAGTGACTATGATCACAGGCAGCTTTGGTTTTTTTGTGGCAGCCAAAGCTGTTCGTAAATATTTAGATAAAAAACAACGGTTAGCTAAAGCTTAAAGCACCTTTTGTTTAGCCATTGTTTGAATACGTTCGACAATGGCTTTTATACCATTGCCACGTGATGGGCTTAAGTGAGATATCAAACCTAGTTTTTCAAACTCTTCAAATGCATTAATGGCTAAAATTTGGCTTGGAGTTAAGCCATTATATAATGATAGAATAAGCGCCAACAGGCCTTTTACAATACGTGTATCTGAATCCCCAATAATAACTAAACAGTTTTCTTGTAGATCAAAGTCTAGATATAGCCAAACTTTACTCTCACAACCAGGTACAAGCGCATCTGGTGTTTTTAAAACCTCGGGCATGGCAGGTAATTGTTTTCCTAGCAGCATAATTTCGCGGTATTTTTGTTGCCACGCAGGGGAATTATTTAGTGTTATAGTGAGTTCTTTAAACGTTTTATTCATGTCATATCTACTTTTAATCTAATAAAGCGATGGATTCTTGCAGTGCTTTAATAAAAGCATCAATATCTTGGACTGTATTGTAAAAGGCAAAGCTTGCTCTAACGCTGCCATTAATTCCTAAATGCGTCATCAATGGTTGGGTACAATGATGGCCGCTGCGAACTGCAACGCCATAGCCATCTAATAATGTTGCTAAATCAAATGGATGTTCGTCTTTATAATTAAAGCAAATTGTGCCTATGTTATTGTCTATATCACTGTAAATTTTGATGCCGTCAATATTTTTAAGTTTACTTATAGCGTAACTAAACAGCATTTGTTCATGTGCATGTACTGCGGCTTTATCTAAGCTATTTAAATAATCAATTGCGGCAGCAAAGCCAACTACACCGGCAATATTTGGGGTGCCTGCTTCAAATTTACCAGGTGCATCGCGAAATTTACTGTGCGTTAAACTAACACTTTCAATCATTTCTCCACCAGTTTGATAGGGAAGCAGCGCATTTAGTTGTTCATATTTCCCATAGAGCCCGCCAATACCTGTAGGGCCAAGCATTTTGTGAGCGGAAAACACATAAAAATCACAGTTAAGGCTTTGCAAGTTAGGTTGTAAATGCATTGCACTTTGCGCACCATCAATCAAAGTAATGGTATTAAACTCATCAACAGCGCGCAGTAATGGGACCAGATTAGTAATGTTCCCTAAGGCATTGGATGCGTGAGTGATAGCAAAAACAGTAGGTTTAACTGATTTTAGAAATTCCACACAGGTATTAATGTTAATTGTTGCATTACTTTGAATTGGCAGCACATGTAAGGATGCCCCTGCTTTCATGGCGAGTTGTTGCCATGGAACGATGTTAGCGTGATGTTCTAGTGGACTAATTACGATACTTGAATTTTTATCAAGTTGTTGACTAAGTCCATTGGCAACAAGGTTAATCGACTCGGTAGCGCCTTTGGTCCACACAATTTCACGACTGTGGACATTAAAATAACCGGCTATTTTGTCGCGGGCTGCTTCATAGGCACTGGTCGCTTGCTCGCTAAGTGTATGGCGGCCACGATGAACATTGGCATTTTGCTGTGTGTAAAATCGTTCAGTCGCCGTAATAACTGACTGGGGCTTTTGTGTTGTTGCAGCAGAATCTAAATAAACTAAGGGTTGGTTGTTTATCTGTTGAGTTAAAATGGGAAAATCAGCACGAACTTTTTCAACAGCAAACATAGCAAAACCAAACAATAAAAAGTAGCGGGAATTGTAATGGCTTTACGATATTTCTCAACCATTAATAATTGAAATAGGAATAAAAAAGGCCGCAAAAGCGGCCTTATAAACGATAATAATTAATTAGCGCTTGTCAGTTGATACGTAATCACGTTGTGTGTGACCAGTATAAAGCTGACGTGGACGGCTGATCTTATGACCAGGTTGAGAAAGCATCTCGTCCCAGTGCGTGATCCAACCTACAGTACGTGCCATTGCAAAAATTACAGTGAACATGCTTGTAGGAATACCGATTGCTTTTAAGATAATACCTGAGTAGAAATCTACGTTAGGGTAAAGTTTCTTCTCAACAAAGTATGGGTCTTCAAGGGCAATTTGCTCAAGCTTCATAGCAATATCAAGCAGTGGATCTTGAATGTTAAGCTCTTCTAATACTTCATGACACGTTTGACGCATTACTGTTGCACGTGGATCGAAGTTTTTGTAAACACGGTGACCAAAGCCCATTAAGCGGAACGGGTCCGCTTTATCTTTTGCTTTAGCAACGTATTCGTCGATACGATCAACTGAACCAATTTCTTCTAACATGTTCAAACATGCTTCGTTTGCGCCGCCGTGTGCAGGGCCCCAAAGTGATGCAATACCTGCCGCGATACATGCATAAGGATTTGCACCTGAAGAACCAGCAAGGCGAACAGTCGACGTTGAAGCATTTTGTTCGTGGTCAGCGTGAAGCATGAAGATTTTATCCATTGCTTTAGCTGTTACTGGGTTAACTTTATATTCTTCAGCTGGTACAGAGAACATCATGTGTAAGAAGTTTTCAGCGTAGCTTAGGTCGTTACGTGGGTAAACAAATGGTTGACCAATGTTTGTTTTGTAAGCCATAGCAGCAATAGTAGGTAGTTTTGCAACTAATTTAATTGCGCTTGTTTTACGTTGACTTGCATCAGTAATATCAAGATCTTCATGGTAGAAAGAAGACAAAGCACCAACAACACCACAAAGCATTGCCATTGGGTGTGCATCAAAACGGAAGCCTTGGAAGAAATTTGCAATTTTCTCATCAAGCATGGTGCTGTGAGTAATTTGTTTAGCAAATTCAGTGTATTGTTCTTTAGTTGGTAACTCACCATTTAATAGTAAGTAACATAGCTCAATGTAATCTGAACCTTCAGCTAACTGTTCAATCGGGTAACCACGGTGAAGCAGGATACCTTTGCCACCGTCAATGTATGTGATTGAAGATTCGCAAGAACCGGTCGACATGAAACCTGGGTCATAAGTGAAGTGGCCATGTGAACCTAGGGTACGTACGTCAATGACATCTTGACCTGCAGTACCTTGGTAAATCGGAAGTTCGATTGGATCTAGACCATCAATATGGACTGTGGCTTTTTTATCCGCCATCTATTTATCTCCTATTAAGATAACAACTCTGATTGTTATGTTCTGAATCTGTTTAAGCACATTCTTTTCATTTTAACGTGAAAGAGGGGGTTAAAGTCAATTTTTATAAACATTATGCACAAATGTATAATAAATATTCTGCTAGGATTAAATATTATACCATTGGCTAATTCGCAAACGTCTCTAACTAAACAAGAATTGTAAAAAGACCTTTGGCTATATATACTATCAAAGGTTTTATACCGTATTGTCTGTAGGTAAATGTTATTTTTACATGTAATTTTTGCATAAATGTGAACTTTACTCGTATTAAAAGGGTTTACTTAGATAGTTCCATTAAAAAAATTATTTTTTAGTGGGTTTTAGAAAAACAAGTAGATGAGCCCCTATGTGGGCAAGATGGGCAAGTAACTGTGAAAAAGCAAAGACCTGTAAATCTAGATCTAACAACTATATCTATGCCGGCAACGGCTAAAGCATCAATTTTTCACCGCGTCACCGGTGTTGCATTATTTTTTGCTTTAACGTTTGTCATTTGGGCTTGGTCTGAGTCTCTTTCTTCTGCTGAAGGTTTTGAATTCGTCAAGGGTCTGTTTAGCGGATTCATTGCCAAATTTATAGCTTGGGGCACCATTTCTGTATTGGCATACCACCTTATCGGCGGTATTCGTCATATCATTATGGATATGGGACATTGGGAAGAACTTGAATCAGGTAACTTCAGCGCTAAGATTGCTATGGCACTTGGCGTTGTTGCTTCTGTACTAGCAGGAGTTTGGATATGGTTTTAAATCAAGCAACTCTTAAACGTGATGGTGTACAAGATTTTGTCTCATTACGTACCACGGCACTAGTAATTACCGCGTATGCGATTTTTATTATTGGCTATTTTTTAGCGACGCCTGAAGTCACTTACGAAGCATGGCAAGGCCTGTTTTCAAACCTAGCAATGAAAGGGTTTACTCTCATCACCCTGGTTTGCATTATGGTTCACACCCGTATTGGCCTTTGGCAAGTACTAACAGACTATGTTAAATGCGCAAAGTTGCGTGCAGTTTTAGGGTTTGTTTTAAACCTTATGGCAGCAGCGTACGTAGCTATTGGTCTAATCGTTTTATGGGGTGTTTAAGTGAAATATTCTGTTCGTGAATTTGATGCCGTCGTGATTGGCGCAGGTGGTGCGGGTATGCGCGCTGCACTTGCAATCACTGAATCAGGTAAAACCTGTGCACTTATCTCTAAAGTTTTCCCAACGCGTTCTCACACTGTGTCTGCACAAGGTGGTATCACAGTTGCTTTGGGTAACTCACACGAAGATAACTGGGAATGGCACATGTACGATACTGTTAAAGGTTCCGATTTCATCGGTGACCAAGATGCTATCGAATATATGTGTAATACAGGCCCTGAAGCTATTACTGAACTTGAAAATATGGGTCTACCATTTTCTCGTTTTGAAAATGGCCGTGTTTACCAACGTCCTTTCGGTGGTCAATCGAAAAACTTCGGTGGTGAACAAGCTGCACGTACTGCAGCAGCAGCTGACCGTACTGGTCACGCATTATTACACCTTCTTTACCAACAAAATGTTAAAAACAAAACTAACGTATTCTCTGAGTGGTATGCGCTAGATTTAGTTAAAAATGACGAAGGTAATGTTGTTGGTTGTACTGCAATCGAAATAGAGACCGGTGAAGTTGTTTACTTCAAGTCTAAAGCAGTTGTATTAGCTACAGGTGGTGCAGGTCGTATTTTCGCATCAACCACTAATGCACACATTAACACTGGTGACGGTGTTGGTATGGCGACTCGTGCTGGTATTTCTATGCAAGACATGGAAATGTGGCAGTTCCACCCTACGGGTATTGCTGGTGCCGGTACACTTGTAACTGAAGGTTGTCGTGGTGAAGGTGGTTATCTTTTAAATAAAGATGGCGAACGTTTCATGGAACGTTATGCACCGAATGCCAAAGATTTAGCGTCACGTGATGTTGTTGCCCGTTCAATGATGACAGAGATTCGTGAAGGTCGTGGTTGTGATGGTCCTTGGGGTCCTCATATTAAACTTAAGCTTGATCACCTAGGTGAAGAAACGCTTAATCTACGTCTTCCAGGCGTTTGTGACCTTGCTAAAACATTCGCACACGTTGACCCAGCTAAAGAGCCAATTCCAGTAATTCCTACTTGTCACTATATGATGGGTGGCGTGCCAACTAACGTAAATGGTCAAGCACTACACATCGATGCCAATGGTAACGAAAAAGTAGTTGAAGGCTTATTTGCAGTTGGTGAGATTGCCTGTGTATCTGTACACGGTGCAAACCGCTTAGGTGGTAACTCATTACTTGATTTAGTGGTATTTGGTCGTGCTGCAGGTAACTTCCTTGGTACTTACCTAAATGATGTTGAAGTATCAAAAGATGCCTCAGAATCTGACCTAGAAGCGTCACTTGCACGTTTTAATCGTTGGGAAAACTCAACGCCAGGTCAAGGTGAAGACCCAGTACAAATTAAGAAAGACCTACAACAATGTATGCAGCTTAACTTCTCGGTATTCCGTGAAGGTGACTCTATGGCGTCAGGTCTACAAGAGCTTAAAGAAATTCGTGAACGCTTACAGCATGCGCGTCTTGATGATAAATCATCAGATTTCAATACTGCACGTATCGAATGTCTAGAGCTAGATAACCTTATGGAAACAGCTTACTCAACAGCAGTAGCTGCAAACTTCCGTACAGAAAGCCGTGGTGCACACTCTCGCTTTGACTTCCCAGATCGTGATGACACGAATTGGTTATGTCACTCAATCTTCAACCCTAATACGGATGAAATGAGCAAGCGTGATGTAAACTATGCGCCAAAACTGCGCGAAGCATTTCCACCTAAAGCACGTACATACTAGGAGCGAGACGATGGCACAAGTACAATTTTCTGTTTATCGTTACAATCCAGATGTTGATAATGCCCCACGTATGCAAGAATATACTTTGCAAACGGAAGAAGGCCACGACATGATGGTATTGGATGCACTTTTACTTTTAAAAGAGCAAGATCCAACACTTTCTTTCCGTCGTTCATGCCGTGAAGGTGTGTGGCTCTGATGGCGTCAACATGAATGGTAAAAATGGTTTAGCATGTATTACTCCTTTATCTACGCTACAAAAAAATGGCAAAGGTAAAATAGTAATTCGACCGCTACCAGGTTTACCTGTGGTACGTGACCTTGTTATTGACATGAGTCAGTTCTACACTCAATACGAAAAAGTAAAACCCTATCTAATAAATGACACGCCAGCGGCGGGTGAACGTCTTCAAACTATCGAAGAACGTGATAAGTTAGATGGTCTTTACGAGTGTATTTTGTGTGCATGTTGTTCAACATCGTGTCCTTCGTTCTGGTGGAATCCAGACAAGTTCATCGGTCCAGCTGGTCTTCTTCATGCTTATCGTTTCTTGGCTGATAGCCGAGATACAGCAACTGAAGAACGTTTAGCCGATTTAGACGATGCGTTCAGCGTGTTCCGTTGTCACAGTATCATGAACTGTGTTAGCGTTTGTCCTAAAGGTCTTAATCCGACTAAAGCAATTGGACAAATCAAATCAATGTTACTAAACCGTTCGGTTTAATAGTATTGTATAAATGTAAGATGGCTAATTCAGATTAGCCATCTTGTTATATAACAATTAATTTCTGCGCTAAAGAAAAGGGCTTATAAATGCACGAAGGTGTGATGAAGGCATGGCTAGAATCTTCACATTTAAACGGCGGTAACGTTGCTTATGTAGAAGAGCTTTATGAAGCGTATTTAGACGATGCGACTTCTGTGCCAGAAGAATGGCGAGAAGTGTTCGAACAATTACCAAAAGTAGATGGTGTGGATGTTGACGTAAAGCATTCAGAAGTTCGTTCACAGTTTGCGGCGCTTGCTAAAAACAAGCATAGAGAAGTAGTGGTAGCAGAAGGTGGAAGCGGTGACCCTAAACAGGTTAAAGTGCTCCAGCTTATAAATGCTTTCCGTTTCCGTGGTCACCAAAATGCTAACCTAGACCCATTAGGTATATGGCAGCGTGAACGCGTTCGAGACCTAGAATTAGAATACCATGACTTATCTAAAGCTGATTTTGACCGTGAATTTAACGTGGGATCGTTTGCCGTAGGGCGCGATACTATGCCTTTAGGTGATTTATATCAGGCACTCAAAACTACATATTGTGGTTCTGTAGGTGCTGAGTATATGCACATCACATCGACTGAAGAAAAACGTTGGTTACAACAACGTTTAGAATCGGTGCAATCACGACCAACATTCAGTAAAGAAGAAAAGTTGCGTATCCTTAAAGGTCTTACCGCAGCCGATGGTCTTGAAAAGTATTTAGGTGCTAAATTCCCGGGCGCTAAACGTTTCTCACTTGAAGGTGGTGATGCGTTAGTCCCAATGCTTAAAGAGCTTATTCACCGTGCAGGTGAAAGTGGCCAACAAGAAGCCGTTATTGGTATGGCTCACCGTGGTCGCTTAAATGTGCTTGTTAACGTACTTGGTAAAAACCCATCAGAGTTATTTGATGAGTTTGCTGGTAAGCACAAAGAGACGCTAAGCTCTGGTGATGTTAAATACCACATGGGTTATTCGTCTGACTTTGCGACTTCTGGTGGCAATGTACACATGGCGCTTGCATTTAATCCGTCTCACCTTGAAATCGTAAACCCTGTTGTTATGGGTTCTGTACGTGCTCGTTTAGACCGTTTAAATGATTCTACGGGCTCAAAAGCATTACCGATCACAATTCATGGTGATTCTGCTGTTGCTGGTCAAGGTGTTGTACAAGAAACCTTCAACTTATCGCAAACTAATGCGTTTAGTTGTGGTGGTAGTATTCGTATTGTTGTAAATAACCAAGTTGGTTTTACAACAAGCAAAACAAGACGATGTGCGTTCTACAGATTACTGTACCGACATCGCAAAAATGGTTCAGTCACCAATCTTCCACGTGAATTCTGATGATCCTGAAGCGGTTGCTTTTGTAACGCAAATCGCCCTTGATTTTAGAAATAAATTTAAACGTGATGTGGTTATTGACTTAGTTTGTTATCGCCGTCATGGCCATAACGAAGCGGATGAGCCAAATGCGACTCAACCGATCATGTACCAAAAAATCAAAAAACACCCAGTACCACGTTTGATCTATGCCGATCAACTTATGACTGAAGGCTCGTTTACTGAAAGTGAAATAAAAGCACTTGCTGATGACTACCGTAATGGGTTAGACGACGGCAATTGTGTTGTTGAAGAGATACAACCTGAAACATCACATTCATCTGATTGGGCTAAATATGTAGGTCATGAATGGAGTGTTGATTACGACGCCAGTGTTTCAGTTGAAAAACTAAAAGAATTGGGCGAAAAAGTAGCTAACTACCCAGAGCAATATAAAGCGCAATCACGTGTTAAAAAGATTTACGACGACCGTAAATTAATGGCAGCAGGTGAAAAAGCATTAGATTGGGGTATGGCTGAAACACTTGCGTATGCGACGATTGCAAGTGAAGGTACCGATATACGCTTAACGGGTCAAGACTCAGGGCGCGGAACTTTCTTCCATCGTCATGCTGTAGTTCATAGCCAAAGTGATGGTGCAACTTACACGCCGTTACAACACTTAAGTGAAGACCAAGGTACGTTCCAAGTATTCGATTCTGTGTTATCAGAAGAAGCAGTTGTGGCGTTTGAGTACGGTTATGCAACAGCAGAGCCAACGTCATTAGTACTATGGGAAGCACAGTTTGGTGATTTCGCCAACGGTGCACAAGTCGTATTTGACCAATTCTTAAGTTCTGGTGAGCAAAAATGGGGCCGTTTATGTGGTCTTACAATCTTGCTCCCTCATGGTTATGAAGGTCAAGGTCCTGAGCATAGCTCGGCACGTCTTGAACGCTTCTTACAGCTGTGTGCTGATCACAATATGCAAGTGTGTGTGCCTTCAACACCAGCACAAGTATATGCCATGCTACGCCGTCAATCTGTGAGACCACTGCGTCGTCCATTGATTGTTATGACACCTAAGTCTTTATTACGTCATCCATTAGCGACTTCTAGCTTAGAAGAACTGGCTGAAGGCGTGTATCACAATATGATTGATGAAATCGATGATATTAATGCTGATAAAGTAGAACGCGTTGTATTTTGTAGTGGTAAAGTTTATTACGAATTACTGCAAGAGCGTCGTAAGCAAGAAATTGATAACATTGCCATTGTACGTGTTGAGCAGTTATACCCGTTCCCACATGATGAAATGGATGCGATTATGTCGCGTTACCAACATGTGAAAGATTTTGTTTGGTGTCAGGAAGAGCCGCAAAACCAAGGTGCTTGGTATTGTTCACAACATCACTTTGTAGAAGCAATTCCTCAGGGTGCTAAGCTTAAATACGCAGGGCGTAAAGCGTCAGCATCACCGGCATGTGGTTACATGTCAGTGCATACTAAAGAACAACAAGCGCTCGTTGCAGATGCGCTTACTATTGAAAATAAAGGATAAGCAATGAGCACAGAAATTAAAGTTCCTGTTCTTCCTGAGTCGGTTGCTGATGCTTCCGTTGCAACATGGCATGTGAGTGTTGGCGACAAAGTAAGCCGTGACCAAAACTTAGTAGATATTGAAACAGATAAAGTTGTTTTAGAAGTTGTTGCACCTAATGACGGTGTGATCACTGAAATTTCACAAGAAGAAGGTGCTACGGTACTTGGCGACCAAGTTATCGGTCTAATTGGTGATGCTGATGCAGCAGCACCAAGTGACGAAGCTAAAGCCGACGCACCTGCTTCAGATAAACAAGAAAGCGCGCCAGAAGAGGCGCCATCAGCTCCAGCATCAGAAGGTAAAGAAGTGGACATTAAAGTACCTGTACTTCCAGAATCAGTCGCAGACGCGACAGTAGCTACTTGGCACGTTCAACCAGGTGACGCGGTTTCTCGCGACCAAAACTTAGTTGACATTGAAACTGACAAAGTTGTTCTTGAAGTTGTTGCTCAAGAAGACGGTGTTATGGGTGAGATCATCCATGATGAAGGCGATACAGTACTTGGTGAGCAAGTAATTGGTAAAGTTAAAGCCGGTGGTGCTCCAGCAGCGCCTGCAGCAAAAGAAGAATCTGCACCTGCTGCTGATTCTAGCGACAGCTCAGATGTATTAACACCATCTGTTCGTCGTTTAATTGCTGAAAAAGGCTTAGATGCATCTAAAATTAAAGGCACTGGTAAAAATGGCCGTGTAACTAAAGAAGATGTAGATACATTCTTAAAAGCGCCTGCACCAGCGGCTAAGAAATCTGAAGCTGCTGCTCCAGCGGCACCAATGGGTGACCGTACGCAAAAACGTGTACCAATGACGCGTTTACGTAAAACCATTGCTAATCGTCTTCTTGAAGCGAAAAACTCGACTGCAATGTTAACGACATTTAACGAAGTTAACATGAAGCCAATCATGGACCTTCGTAAGCAGTATCAAGAAGTATTCGAAAAGCGCCACGGTATCCGTTTAGGTTTCATGTCTTTTTTATGTGAAAGCGGTAACTGAAGCACTTAAGCGTTTCCCTGAAGTAAATGCTTCAATTGATGGCGACGATATCGTATACCACAACTATTTTGATATCAGCATTGCTGTTTCTACGCCGCGTGGTTTAGTGACACCAGTACTTAAAGATTGCGATAAGCTGTCTGTTGCTGAAATTGAAAAAGGTATTCGTGAACTAGCACTTAAAGGTCGTGATGGTAAGCTTTCGCTTGACGATATGACCGGTGGTAACTTCACAATTACTAATGGTGGTGTATTTGGTTCATTACTTTCTACACCTATTATCAACTTACCACAGTCGTCAATTTTGGGTATGCACAAAATCCAAGACCGTCCAATGGCTGTTAATGGCAAAGTTGAAATTCTTCCTATGATGTATTTGGCGCTTTCTTATGATCATCGTCAAATAGATGGTAAAGAATCTGTTGGTTTCTTAGTGACAATTAAAGAGTTACTTGAAGATCCAACTCGCTTATTGCTAGATGTTTAATCTAGTTGTATAAAATCTAAGCTGTGAATGTACATTCACAGCTTTTTTTTGCGCCTTTGGTCTAACTGGGGTTTTCATGTTAAGCCTTGGGATCTATACTAAGTGCGCAATTTGGGATAGCTGTCTATTTGCATAAATATTCAGCTCTTTTAGTATAAAAAATTGGATAAAGCATCATGAATTTGCATGAGTATCAGGCAAAACAACTTTTTGCCGAATATGGTTTACCAGTTTCTCAAGGTTTCGCTTGCGATACACCTGAAGAAGCTGCAGCAGCTGCTGAAAAAATTGGCGGCGATATGTGGGTTGTTAAAACTCAGGTTCACGCAGGTGGACGTGGTAAAGCTGGCGGTGTAAAGCTAGTTAAAACTATCGACGAAGTAAAAGAATTTGCTGCAAACTGGTTAGGTAAAAACTTAGTTACTTACCAAACAGACGAAAATGGTCAGCCTGTTGCTAAAATTTTAGTAGAAAGCTGCACTGATATCGCCAACGAATTGTACCTAGGTGCAGTTGTTGACCGCGCTTCTCGCAAAGTTGTTTTCATGGCGTCTACAGAAGGCGGTGTTGAAATTGAAACTGTTGCAGAAGAAACTCCAGAGCTTATCCACAAAGCTGAGATCGACCCATTAGTTGGTCCTCAAGCTTACCAAGCACGTGAACTAGGTTTCAAATTGGGTCTTAACCCAACACAAATGAAACAGTTCGTTAAGATCTTTATGGGTCTTGGCAACATGTTCAACGATTTCGATTTCGCACTTTTAGAAATCAACCCGTTAGTAATCACAGACGAAGGTAATCTTCACTGTCTTGACGGCAAAATCGGTATCGATGGTAATGCACTTTACCGTCAACCAAAAATCCGTGAGTTCCACGATCCATCTCAAGAAGATGCACGTGAAGCACACGCAGCAAGCTTTGAGCTTAACTACGTAGCGCTAGACGGTAACGTAGGTTGTATGGTTAACGGTGCGGGCCTAGCGATGGGTACTATGGACATCGTAAACCTACACGGCGGCAAGCCAGCTAACTTCCTAGATGTTGGTGGCGGCGCGACTAAAGAGCGTGTTTCTGAAGCATTCAAAATCATTCTTTCTGACGACAATGTTAAAGCTGTTTTAGTTAACATCTTTGGCGGTATCGTACGTTGTGACATGATTGCTGAAGGTATCATTGGTGCAGTTAAAGAAGTAGGTGTTAGTGTTCCTGTAGTTGTACGTTTAGAAGGTACTAACGCTGAACTAGGTCGTGAAGTACTTGCTAAGTCTGACCTTAACATCATTGCTGCTGAATCACTAACAGATGCTGCTGAGAAAGTTGTAGCTGCTGCGGAGGGCAAATAATGTCTGTATTAATCAATAAAGATACAAAAGTTATCTGTCAAGGTTTCACTGGTGGCCAAGGTACTTTCCACTCAGAGCAAGCGCTTGAGTATGGTACACAAATGGTTGGTGGTGTTAGCCCAGGTAAAGGCGGTCAAACGCACCTTGGTCTTCCAGTATTCAACACAGTTCGTGATGCAGTACAAGAAACTGGCGCTACAGCTTCAGTAATCTATGTACCAGCACCTTTCTGTAAAGATGCAATCTTAGAAGCTATCGATGCTGGCATCGAGCTAATTGTTTGTATCACTGAAGGTATTCCAACGCTTGATATGGTTGACGTTAAAGTTAAGCTTGACGCAACTGGTACGCGTATGATCGGTCCTAACTGCCCAGGTGTTATCACTCCTGGCGAAACTAAGATTGGTATCATGCCTGGTCACATCCACAAGCCTGGTAAAGTAGGGATTGTTTCTCGTTCTGGTACTTTAACGTACGAAGCGGTTAAGCAAACTACAGATGCTGGTTTTGGTCAGTCTACGTGTGTTGGTATTGGTGGCGACCCAATTCCTGGTACTAACTTTATCGACGTTTTAGAAATGTTCGAAAAAGATCCACAAACTGAAGCAATCGTAATGATTGGTGAAATCGGTGGTACTGCAGAAGAAGAAGCTGCAGAGTACATCAAAGCTAACGTAACTAAGCCTGTTGTTTCTTACATTGCTGGTGTAACTGCACCAGAAGGTAAGCGTATGGGTCACGCTGGCGCAATCATCGCAGGCGGTAAAGGTACAGCTGATGAAAAATTTGCTGCACTAGAAGCTGCGGGCGTACAAACTGTACGTTCACTTGCTGATATCGGTAAAGCACTTAAAGAAAAAACAGGTTGGTAATAACCTAGTTATTCTTTAACAAAAAGGCTCACTTAAGGTGGGCCTTTCTTCATTTTGGTGCAATAAAATAGATTCAATAGGTACACTAGTAATAATTTGTTCTAACGTTATAATAGCAATTGTATTAACAATTCTAAGCTTATGATGACATGCGGACAGTCAATTTATTTATTCTCATTTTATTTGCCTTTCTTCCGCAATATCTCTTGGCAGCTCCAGACGCTTATAAGCAGTATTTAAAACTAGAGCAGCAAGCACTAATAAATCCTAATAATTTTTTGAAAGTTTCATCTGCAGAGTCACCAGGTCCTAAAACCGTTACAGAACTCACTATATTTAGAAGAATATTAGTTGCGCGGCTTTATTATTTTCATGGTGATGTCACACTCTCCAAAACAACCTTTGAGCAGGCCTACCAAATAATACCAAAAAATAACGATTGGCTGCTTGGATATTGGATGCTTTATCGCAGTAGTTTATCTTTAGAAGAAGGACTGTTACCGGAATCTTTGACTCAAATTGAGCAAGCGATAGTTCTTTTTATACGTGCAGGAGATACTCAAATGCAAGTAAGAGCACGTGCAACAAAAGCCATTTTATTACTTTGGCAACAAGACTATGCTAAATCATTAGCCTTATTAGAAGATGTCTATTTAACGGCTAAACCAGCACAAATGTCTATCACGACCATGAACTATATCTATGAGGGATTAGCTGTTTATTATGGGGCTATGTCTTTATTTGATGAAGCAATAAAGTTTGCTGAACTAGCAAAGGATAATGCAATTAATAACGGTGATATAGTTGATGGCCTACAAGTGATCTCCACTCTTTGTTCTACATACGCTCAAGCGAATAAATTACAACGTGCCATAGCCTGCTATGATGAGTTAATTGAGCTTTCAGTAATGGTGAAAGCCCCGCGTTTTTTATTTTGGGCGCCAGCTGGTAAAGCAGCGGTTTCTCTAAAAATGAAAGACTACATTGAAGCTTTAAGGCTGCTTTATTTGGCTAAATCTTATTTAGATGAAGTCGTGATTAATCCTGCACATGTGGTTGCATTTTATAATAATTTTGCAAAGACGTTTTTGGGTTTACATCAAGCAGATGAAGCGTTGGAGTATTTAGCACTGTCACAAGGTATCCTTGAAAATTACGATCGACCATTAAACAATCGCTATAAACGTCAAACCTTTATTTTGAAAGCAAAAAGCGAAGAGCAAAAAAATGATTTTAAAGCAGCAAATACATCGCTTTGGCAAGTTATAGAACTTGTCGAACAAGCAAAACAAACGACGCAGTTTAAGTTGGAGCAAGAAGCACAGTCTAAGTTTGAATCAAAACAGCAAGAAATTAAGCTACAGTTGGCGGAAGAAAAATTAAAAAATCAACAAATCGAACTTACACAACTAGCTAAAGATGCTGAGTTACAAAATGCCTATTTATTAATAGGGTTATTAGGGTTTGTTTCAATATCCATTTTCGCAATTAATCAGCGTCGTGCCTATTTTAAGAGCCAACTTTCTGCTAATACAGATACGTTAACGGGTATATACAATCGTCGCTATATTTTAAATTATACCCTGAAACATTTAATTGATAAAAAGAAACCATTTTCATTAGCGATACTCGATATCGATCATTTTAAATATGTAAATGATAATTATGGCCATGATATTGGGGATCAAGCTTTAGTAGGGCTTGCACAGATAGTTACTAAATTTATTCAAGGTACTGATTGTAAATTTGCTCGCTATGGTGGTGAAGAGTTTTTGATTGTGATGCCGCAGTTTAGTTTAAACTCAGCACATGAATTTATATTTGCCTTATGTGGTGCTATTCGAGAGGCACAGTTCACTGATAAACAAATTTCAATTACAAGCAGTGCAGGGGTTGCAGAATTTAAGCAGAGTTTAACTCTAAACACGATATTAAAACATGCTGATACCAAACTTTACTTAGCTAAAAATACTGGGCGCGACAAAGTCTGTAGTTGATAAACCTTTTTAAATCCCGTACCTAAATAAACAATATTTAATTTCACCTCATTGTTTTGCTATTTAATCGTACTAACCTATTTATTGATCATAGAGCTGTTACACTTCGTACAATAACGGAAATAATAATTAACTAGGTGATGTTTTGAAATTTCGAGTTCTTTTATTTAGTGTCTTTTGTACTTTTTCTGGTATTAGTACACAAGCATTTAGCGCTAATGTTATTGCTGAGCATGTCACAATGGAGCGAGCAAAAGAGCAAGTACAAGCTGTCGGAAATGCTGAAGCAATCCGATCGGTTACCCTGTATCCAGCCGTGGGTGACAAAGTGACTGCGGTTCATTTTAAGCCTGGCGATAAAGTCACTGCAGGACAAGTGTTACTCGAGTTAGATTCACGCAGACAAAAAGCCGCGTTGCAAGAAGCAAGAATAAAATTAGCAGATAGCCAACGAATTCAAACTCGATTAATGCAAAGTCATGCAAAAGGGGCTGTACCTCAAAGTGATTTAGACGATGCTAAAACAATAACTGAATTGGCTAAAGTGACTGTTACTCAAGCCGAAACTGAGTTTGAAGACCGCCAAGTACGTGCACCTTTTGATGGCATTATGGGCCTTACTGATATTGAGGTAGGAGATCGGATCACACCGCAAACAGCAATCGCTACTATTGATGATACTCGCGCGTTGTATATTAATTTTAACGCACCTGAGTCTGCTATTAGCATGTTAAGAAACAAGGGCAGTGTGCGTGTTTTACCATGGCAAAGCAGCCAGTCAGTGGATGCTGAAATTGCGTATTTAGATTCTCGAATTGACCCGCAAACACGTACTCTTCGGGTCAAAGCAAAACTAGATAATTCAAATAATGAGTTTTTACCCGGAATGAGTTTTCGTGTTCACATTGAGGTGCTAGGACAAAGTTTTGCTGCTGTACCAGAAGCTGCTTTATTGTGGGGCGCAACAGGACCCTATGTATGGACAAGCGTTGATGATAAAGCAACACGGGTAGATGTTAAAATTGAACAACGTCTTGCAGGGCGCTTATTAGTATCAGGATCACTTGGGAAAGACGATATTTTAGTTGTTGAAGGTGTACAGCGTTTACGATCACAACAAGCGCTTAGTTTTCAATCGCCACTTGCAAACACTCAGGAGTAGCTATGAAACAGCAACCTATGATGCAAGATTTGCCTTCAATGGCAATACGTCGGCCTGTTTTAATCGTTGTCCTTAATTTATTAATTATAATTGCCGGTATAGCGGCAATTGCAGGTGTTGAAGTCAGGGAGTTGCCAGATGTTGATACACCTAGGATCACTGTCTCTGCTTCGTTCCCGGGGGCTCACCTGAGACCGTAGATACAGAGGTCACAGGTAAGCTTGAAGGAGCTGTTGCCCGCGTTAGTGGGGTTAAAACCATTCGTGCGCAAAGTGAAGAAGGTAACGCGCGTATTGTTGTTGAATTTAGACCGGGTATCAATTTAGATGATGCAGCAAATGAAACGCGTGAGTCTGTTGCACGTGTACAGCGAGAGCTTCCTGAAGAAGTCGAGCGAGTATCGATTATTAAAGCAGATAACGACGCCGAAGCCGTTGTTTCTTTAACTGTCTCGAGCGAATCCTTACCGCTTGAAGCTTTAACAGAATTGGTCGAGGTTGATTTAGCACCACAATTTTTAACCATACCAGGTGTAGCTGATGTGCGATTAAATGGTGACCGTCAACGGGTTCTGCGTGTTCGTCTTGATCCACTAAAACTCACCAGTTTTAATTTAACCGTGCCTGATGTAGCAGAAGTCCTGCGCCAAGCGCCGTTTGATGTACCTGCCGGGAGTTTAAAATCCACGGATCAGCAAGTTATTGTCCGCGCAGATGCAACTTCTATTACGGCTGAGCAAGTGGCAGACATTATAATAAGAGAAGATACTCGCATTGGTGACATAGCCGCGGTTTATTTTGGTCCTGCTGATCCACGCTCTATGGTACGTTTAAATGGCAAACCCGTCATCGGTATGGAAGTTATCCGACAGGCACAATCAAATACTATCGAAATTTCAGATGAAGTCCTTAGGTTGCTAGAAAAAATGAAAGTTCGATTTCCTGAGCTTGAGTTTACTTTAACATCCGATGACGCGCAGTTTATTCGTAGTTCTGTAGACGAAGTGATCAGTTCACTGATTTTAACCATTTTGTTGGTGGTGATTACCTTATGGGTATTCATTGGCTCATGGCGTGCAACCTTAGTGCCTGCTTTTGCCATTCCTGTTGCTTTAGTGGGCTCTTTAGCATTAATTTGGCTGCTTGGTTTTTCAATTAATATTCTTACTTTATTAGCTCTTGTGTTAGCTACTGGCTTGATTGTGGATGATGCCATTGTGGTCAGTGAAAATATTCAGCGTCAGCGAGGGTTAGGCCTTGGCCGTCGAGCAGCGGCTGTAGTGGAACGCGAGAAGTATTTTTTGCTGTTATTGCAACAACAGCTGTGTTGGCGGCGGTGTTCGTGCCGATTGCGTTTTTACCTTCTACAGCAGGGCGTTTATTTAGAGAGTTTGGTGGTGTGTTAGCCGGCGCAGTGATCATTTCTAGTTTTGTTGCGTTATCTTTAGTGCCTGCGCTGACTTCTAAACTTAAATTAAAGCAGGGGGCTGGCACCCATTTGCAAAATTTGGTCATTGGCTTGCGAGTATTTATACTAAAACTATTCACTGGGTGCTTGATCACGCATGGTTGACGTTTGTTGCATCTTTATTGGTCGCGGCAGGATCTGGTGCACTCTATTTAAATTTAGACAACGAATTATTGCCAAGTGAAGATCGCGGTAAAATCAGAATCTTCTCTCGAGGTCCAGATGGCGTAGGCCTAAACTTCATGGACCGCCAAGCTATTCAAATGGAAGATATTCTACTCCCTTATGTTGAAAGTGGTGAGATTGAATCTATTTATACAGTGGTGGGTCAATGGGATCCAAATATTGTGTTTATAACCGTTCCATTAAAACATTGGGATGAGCGTCATTTTACACAGCAAGAAATCATCGATAAAATTCGTGAACCGCTCGGCGCTATTCCTGGCGCTGCTGGTCGGCCTAATGGCTCTAATAGCTTAAATCTACGTGGCCAAGGTGGGGGTATTGAGCTTGCTTTATTGGGGCAAGATTACAAACGTATTTTTGCTGCTGCACAAGACTTTGCTGCACAGATTGAGCAAGCATTACCAGGTGTAGGCTCAGTACGAGTTTCTTATCAACCATCGCAACCTCAATTAAGAGTGAACATCGATAGACGCCGAGCTGAAGAGCTTGGGGTTGCACTGAGTGATATTGCCATAACATTACGTGCGGCTATTAATGGTGACGATGTTGCGGATTTGAACATCGGGGATCAATCTGTGCCTATTATGTTGCAAGCGCAAAACCAGACGATTCGTGATCCAAGTGATTTAGCCAATTTATATGTCAGTGCGAAAAACAACCAATTGGTTCCGTTAAGTAGTGTGGCGCATATAACCGAAGAAGGGGTTGCAGCAGAGCTCGAGCGTCATGCTCAACGCCGTGCTATAGAGCTGGATATGGAACTGCCAACGGATATGAGTATTGCTGAGCTTGTTACGCAATTACGTGATATCTCAGAGCAATCATTACCTAGCGGAATTAGTCTTGCGTTCAAAGGTGAAGCATTAACTTTTGAAGAAACCTCTAATGAAGTGCTCATGACCTATGTATTGGCCTTCTTAATTGTATTTTTAGTATTAGCAGCGCAATTTGAAAATGTAAATAGTGCTGTTGTGGTGATGATAACAGTACCATTTGGTATTACTTCAGCGATACTTGCCTTGTATTTAACAGGCACTTCCCTCAACATTTATTCTCAAATTGGCTTAGTTATGCTGATAGGGCTTATCGCAAAAAATGCGATTTTACTTGTTGAGTTTGCCGATCAGTTACGTGATCAAGGAATGACAGTTAGAAAGGCGGTGGAACAGGCTGCCTTAGTGAGATTAAGACCAATCACAATGACCTTGATCTCAACATTACTAGGAGCATTACCGCTTATTATGTCTAGCGGTGCAGGCGCCGAAGCGCGTAACGCAATAGGCTGGGTTGTCTTTGGTGGCTTAGCGCTAGCGGTGTTATTTACCTTGTATTTAACGCCGGTTATTTACCTTGGTTTAGCGCGTTTTACTAAGCCTCGTGGGGATGAAACGAAACAATTAGCGCAGGAGCTAGAGCAAGCCTAAAAACTTTGAGCCGGTGATCGGCTATTTTTCTTTGAAAAATAGCCGATTAAGCTCACAATCAACAAAATGCTTTAATAAACGGACAGTGTAATGCAAGCCGAACATGTTGATATCGCCAGTTTCCTCAGTGAGTATGCTCCATTTGATGACTTAGCAGAAGATGCTCTCAATCACATTGCCTGCCAAGTTGAGGTTTCGTATTATCGCGCGCAAACGACAATCCATGAATATGGCGATGATATCAGTGATTTATACGTGATACGCAGTGGTGCTGTAGAAACGTATCGTCGCGATGGTGAGCTTGATAATCGCCTGACCGTCGGTGGTATATTCGGCCAAATGGGCTTATTAATGAACCGAAAGGTTCGTTACCCAGCTAAAGCGCTCGAAGATACTTTACTGTATTGTATTAACATTGATATTTTCACTGAGTACTGTGATAAATATGAAGCTTTTGCAGATTACTTTGAAGCTAATGGCACAGTAAGGCTTCATCAGGCAATCGTAGAGCAAGCTGATGGTAATGATTTAACTACTGCAAAAGTAAAATCATTATTGCATAGAGATGTGGTTACTGTTGCAAAAGATGCCAGCATACAACATGTAGCCCAAATTATGACGGCCGAATCGGTTTCTTCGGTCCTCGTTACTGACGTCGATAAACCAATTAGCGATGATCCAGAAGACGATGATGGGCAAGTGGTCGGTATTATTACTGACCGCGATTTACGTAGTAAAGTCATTGCTCTTGGCTTAGATTATGCTCAGCCTGCCAAACAAATTATGCAAAAAGATTTGATACTGCTGGACAGTAATGCATATGTGTTTGAAGCGGTTCTTGCCATGTTAAGAGACAATATCCACCATTTACCTGTGGTCGTAAAGAAAAAGCCGATAGGTGTTATTTCACTGTCTGATATTTTACGCTACGAATCCCAAAGCAGCTTATTACTTGTTCGCGGCATTTTAGCGCAACCCTCGGTTGAAGATCTGGCTTACTATGCCCGTCAGCTACCAAATGTGTTTGTACGAATGGTGAATGAAGATGCAAATTCTCATATGATCGGCACTGCAATGGCTGTTATTGGTCGTACCTTCAAACAACGTTTATTAACTCTAGCAGAAGAGCAGCTTGGTCCACCGCCTGTGCCTTATTGCTTTATTGCTTTAGGTTCTATGGCGCGAGATGAGCAGCTTATTGTGACCGATCAAGATAACGCAATTATTCTTGATAATAGCTTTGATGAAGACAAACACAATGACTATTTCCAAAAACTGGCTGATTTAGTGTGTGATGGCCTAGCATTGTGTGGCTATAAATATTGTGATGGCGAAATCATGGCTTCATTTAAGAAATGGCGATTAACTCGAGAGCAATGGCAGCAGCAATTCGCAGGATGGATAGCAGAGCCTAAACCACAAGCATTGTTAAATAGCGCGATATTTTTTGATTTAGATGGTGTACACGGAAAAGTAAAGTGGGCGCAAGAGCTGCAACGCTTTATCGCTAAAGAAGGGCGTAATAATAAACGCTTTTTAGCAAATATGGCCGCTAATGCACGTAATCGCACACCGCCATTAGGCTTTTTTAAAGACTTTGTACTTGAACATAATGGCCAGCACAAACGCTCAATGAACTTAAAGCGTCGCGGTACAGCACCGCTGTCGGATGTTATCCGCGTGCATGCATTGGCTGTGGGCTCACGTAAACAAAACTCGTTTGAGCGTTTAGAAGATATTATTGATGCTAAACTGTTACCGGATGGCAAAGCGCAAGATTTACGTGACGCCTTAGAATATATAGCCATGGTACGTATTCGCCACCAAGCTTGGCAAATAGAGCAGCTGAATGAGGAACCTGATAACGACTTAGAGCCGCATTTATTATCTCCGTTTGAACAGCGCAATTTAAAGGAAGCCTTTGCAATTTTAGATAAAGCGCAAAACTTTCTTAAATTTAAATACTCCGCTAACTCAGGTATTAAATAACATGGTAGGGAATAAAGTCGATTGGCGTGAACGGTATTTACAGCTACAAAATGAGGCGCAAAACCGCTGTATACAAGCTTATTATCAAGAAGTCATTATTGACGGTTCTAGGCCAATAAGTGATGTTCCTTTAGTGGCGCTAGATTTTGAGACGACCGGTCTAAATTATGGTTCTGATGATATTGTCAGTGTAGGCTTGATCCCCTTTGATAGCCGCCGTATATATTGTCGAGACAGCCAACATTGGTTGGTCAAGCCGCAACAAAAACTAGCCGAAGAGTCCATTGTTATTCACGGTATCACTCATTCAGAGTTAATTAACGCGCCAGATTTTTCAGAAATTATTACACCGTTATTAAATGCACTTAAAGGCAAGGTAATAGTGGTACATTTTGCCCCGATTGAACGACACTTTTTATATCAAGCACTGAAAGCTCGGCTAGGAGAAGGACTTGAGTTTGCGGTGATTGACACCCTTGAATTAGAAAGGCGAGCATTAAAAGCAAGACAGGGACTAATTGGACGGCTATTTAATACTAAACTAGACTCTGTTAGGTTGGCTAATTCCCGTACGCGCTATTCATTGCCCGCGTACCAAAATCACAATGCGCTGAATGATGCGTTAGCTACCGCCGAATTATTACAAGCACAATTAGCCCATCACTATCGCCAAGACACTCCTCTTGGTAATTTATGGATGTAAAAAACGCCGCTAAAAAGCGGCGTCTTCATATTTTTAGTTACATAGCTTAGCTTCTAGGCTCAGTTCTAAGGCCTAGCAATAAACTTACGCACATAAGTAATAAGACCACGGTAAATGGCAAGCCTGTAGAGACCGCGCCGGCTTGCAGTGCCTCCATCGCTTTTGTGCCGCCAACCCACAGTAACGTTGCTGCAATTGCACCTTCAACTGATGCCCAGAAAATACGTTGTGGTACTGGCGCATCAACTTTACCACCCGCGGTGATTGAGTCGATAACCAATGAACCAGAATCAGACGAGGTAATAAAAAATACCAGTACTAATACTACAGCAGTGAAAGAGAGTAACTTGGCTAATGGCAGCTCATCAAACATTTCAAACATGGCAAGCGGGACTTGCGTTAAACCATCTGTACCAAGCTTACCAACACCACTGACTACTTGGTCAATTGCAATACCGCCATAAATAGACATCCACAGTATCGTTACCAGAGTCGGTATTAATAAAACGGCGATTAAGAACTCACGAATGGTACGACCTTCTGATACGCGGGCGATAAACATACCAACAAACGGGGACCATGAAATCCACCAAGCCCAATAAAATACTGTCCAGCCGTGCATCCAAGTTTCATCTTCACGGCCATGTGGGTTACTCAGTGGAATGATGTTTTCAACATACCCCATAACCGTGGTCGGAATATTTCCCATAGCAGCAGCAAAGCCAACTAAACAAACAAATGCCATCAAAGCAAAGGCGATTAACATATTAATATTACTTAATAATTTCACACCACCATCAATTCCACGTACCACCGAAATAATTGCTAATAATGTTACTACAGCAATCACTATAATTTGTAACCCTACACCAGATTCAATACCAAATACGTGGTTAATACCCGCAGATGCTTGTTGTGCTCCGAGCCCCAGAGAAGTAGCTAAACCAAATAAGGTGGCCAGTACTGCTAAAATATCAATAAGGTGACCAGGCCAGCCCCAGGTTCTATCACCTAATATAGGGTAGAAAATAGAGCGAATCGAAAGTGGTAAACCTTTGTTATAAGTGAAAAAGGCAAGAGATAAGGCAACGACCGCATAGATAGCCCACGGGTGTAGACCCCAATGGAACATAGTGGCGCCCATTGCTAGTTTAGCAGCCTCAGGGGTATTAGGAGTCACATTTAATGGAGTTTCGTACCAACCGGTAAAGTAGGCAACGGGCTCTGCAACCCCCAAAACATCAAGCCGATCCCCATACCTGCTGCAAATAGCATTGCCATCCAGGAAAGGCGAGAGTGAGTAGGACGTGAATTTACACCACCAAGGCGGATTTTACCGTATGGTGAAAAAATTAGACCAATACAGAATAATAAAAAAATGTTAGCCGACCACATAAAAAAACTATCAAAGTTATTTAATATGTTTAATTTGATTCCATCGAGTGTTGATTTTGCTGACTCAGGATCACTTACTAATACTGCAATTAAAAAAATTAAAATTAAGCCAGCGCTGGTGCCAAAAACAGGGTTGTGAACATCAAAGCCCCATTTTTGAATATTGTCTTGGCCTACCGTGTAGTCCGTATTATCAATACTATATTTGTCATGATTATCACTCATGAAAAACCTCTTTTGTTGTATTTCCGTTTATTTTAATGGTTTATTCAGCTTCAACCCACCAAGATATTATTTCGAAGATTAACTAAAAATTAGTGTCAGGTTACTTGCTAAAGTGTAGAAGCAAACGAAAAATTGTAAATGTAGAGTCGCTAAAGTGCTGAATTATAGCCATTACGGTAGTTAATAGCTTACAGGATCGGTATCTGGCTGTCATGGCAACGGATAAAAATAAATGTATTTAAATCAATAAACATATAAGTCTAATTAATATTTCATCTAAGTGTCACTTCAATGTGTTTTAACTAAAGTTAGACTATAGTAAGTCAATAGGTAAATGAGGGATGATATGACCGCAAACAGTACACAATCATTAATCGCGTACTATAAAAAAGTGAGACAAGATTCTTTATCTCTTATTGCACCATTGAGTGCGGAGGATTGTCAGCTTCAAGCTATGAATGATGTTAGCCCGATGAAATGGCACCTTGCTCATACCACGTGGTTTTTCGAAACTTTCTTATTATTACCTCATATGAACAACTACAAGGTGTTTGATGAGTGTTTTTCGGTGCTATTTAACTCTTATTATAATGGCATTGGTGAGCAATTTAGTCGCGCAAATAGAGGGACACTTTCTCGGCCAAGTTTAGATACAGTACTTGAATATCGAGCGTATGTTGATGATGCATTACAGACATTATTATCGGTCAATACTACCCTGAATGAACTATTGGAACTTGGCTTAAACCATGAACAGCAGCATCAAGAGTTGATGCTCATGGATATAAAGTATAACTTTTCGATTAATCCATCATTTCCAGCCTATCAACACATCGACAGTAAAATAGCTGAAAGTTCACCTGTAAAAAGCATTCATTATATTGATTTTGAGCAAAGTATTACTGAAATTGGGGCAACACAAGGCTGTGGATTTTCCTACGATAATGAACAGCCAACACATCAAGTTTTACTGCAACCATTTAGTGTGGCTAATCGCTTAGTTACTAATGGTGAATATTTAACGTTTATCAATGAGCAAGGCTACCAACAGCCGAAGTACTGGCTTAGTGATGGATGGGCTTTATTACAAAGCACAGGCGCAAGATGCCCTTTATATTGGCATTGTATTGATGAACAGTGGTATGAATTTACCTTGTATGGTTTGCAGCCCTTAGCGATGGATTTACCTGTCAGCCATGTTAGCTTTTATGAAGCGTCAGCATATGCTTGTTTTGCCAACGCAAGATTGCCCAACGAGTTTGAATGGGAGCATGCAGCACAACAACATTGCCCAGATTTAGTCCAATTACATGATAGCTGTTGGCAATGGACAAACAGTGCTTATTTACCTTATCCGGGGTTTAAACCGATTGCGGGAGTTGCCGGTGAGTACAACGGTAAATTTATGAATAATCAAATGGTGCTTAGAGGCGGTTGTGCATTAACTCCTAATGGTCATTTACGCACTACATATAGAAATTTTTATTATCCACACCAAGCGTGGATGCAAAGTGGAATTAGGTTAGCGAGGGATAATGTATGTGCCAGTTAAAGGTCGTTAGCGAACAGCATATAATAGATGAAAGCTTTTTAAATGATGTGTTGGATGGCCTAAGCCAACAACAAAAGTCATTGCCATGTAAATATTTTTATGATGATAGTGGCGCAGCATTATTTGAACAAATAACTACGTTAAGTGAATATTATGTCACCCGTACTGAGCTTGCTATTTTAGAGCAATATTCTCATGACATTGCGAAGATGTTACCAGAAAATTTATCAATCATAGAGCCCGGTTGTGGCTCAGGTAAAAAAGTGGCGTATTTACTTGCCCATCTAGCCAATGTAAAAACGTTCGTTCCGTTTGAAATTTCAAAAGAAATGCTTAACTACTCGCTCGCACATTTATCGCCTTTATTTCCTGAATTGGTTATTTCCCCTTTACTGGGGGATTTTACCCACAGCCAAATGGTTAAGCAGTTAACCAAAGACACCGCTTTAGATAATCAAACCAATCTAGTTTATTTTCCGGGTTCAACACTTGGAAATTTTGCACCTATTAAAGCGATTGAAATTATGAAAAACTTCCATCATTTATGTGGTGTAAATGGCTATGTGTTAATAGGCATAGATTTAGTTAAAGAGCGTCAAGTGCTGTTAGATGCCTATGATGATAAAGCCGGAGTGACGGCGCAGTTTAATAAAAATTTACTACAACGTATTAACAATGAACTCAATGGCACGTTTAATTTGTCGCTCTTTAATCATCAATCCAGATTTAACGAACAACATAGCCGAATTGAAATGCATTTGGTGAGTCAATGTGAGCAAAGTGTTGTTATCAATAATCATTTGTTTGAATTTGCTCAAGGTGAAAGCATACACACTGAAAATTCACATAAGTATACAGTTGACTCGTTTGCTCAATTAGCCGCACAAGCTAATTTAACACTGGCTCAGACGTGGCAAGACAGCAATAATTATTTTGCATTGTGTTTATTACGACCGCAAAATTAATACAGCAGCACACTTTGACAGGTTAAGTGATAGTTTAATCGTGCGCCATTTTTAGATGCTTGAATGAGGACGCCATGAGTTTGTGTTGTTAATTGCTTAATGATGGGGGCTATGATGCTAACGGTTGAACCCGTTGCTTGGTCTTCGTCTATACCGTAAAAAGGAGCGAAGTATCTAAAATACCATTGCTGTGTTTTGCTATCTTGTTGCAACACAATGAGAGCCGTCGCAACCGATAACAGCGGTTTGATTAATATCGAACGTGTACACAATGGCTGGCTGTCATCTAAAACGACGGTGGTGTAGCCACCTTCTTCTGCACTGGCGTAGCTGCGTAAAATAGTGCTATCAATTGCCTTTACGATAGCTTTATGCGGGGTAACTTCTTTGCTAGCTATTTGTGCGATACTCAGTCGTAATTGTTTTAATTTATAGGTTATTTTAAAGATTTCACCGCTTAGGCTTATAAATTGGTGAGGGCAATAACCTTGGTACTGCTGCAAAAATAATGCTGCCGCTAATGTCCCATGACCACAGCGTTTAATTTCATTACTTTGATTAAACCAGCGAATAGGGCAAAGAACTTGGGTGCTATATTTTACATTTATAAAAACTGTCGCAGGTTGCTGTGACGTGCGCGCAATTTGCTGCATCATATAAGCGCTTAGCCCAGTCTGATGTAACACAATTAGTGCTGATGAGCCCGTTTTTTTAGTGCTAGGGTGGGTAAAAACAGTTTGTTGCTGAGCCACCAGCACAAAACGCCTTGTTTTGTACTGGTGTAAATTTAATAGACCGTGAGGTTTATTATTTTTGTGTATAGGCATCGTTATGGATACCGGCCGCGCGACCAGATGGATCCGCATTATTTTGAAACGATGCATCCCATGCCAGAGCTTCAGGTGTGGAACACGCAACAGATTTACCATGCGGAACACATTTAGCAGCCGCGTCACCTGGGAAGTGAGACTCAAAAATTGAGCGATAAAAATACGCTTCTTTTGAGTCAGGCGTATTAATAGGGTATTTAAATTTAGCATTGGCTAAATCTTGGTCGCTCACTTGCTCAGCAACATACTCTTTTAAAGTGTCTATCCAGCTGTAACCAACGCCATCAGAGAATTGCTCTTTTTGACGCCATAAAACTTCATCAGGCAAGTAGCCGTCAAAACCTTCACGCAGAATGTGTTTTTCAATTTTTCCGTCTTTACACATTTTAGCTTCAGGGTTGATACGCATGGCCACATCAACAAATTCTTTATCAAGGAAAGGGACACGTGCTTCAACGCCCCATGCGGCCATTGATTTATTCGCACGTAAACAGTCAAACATATGCAGCTTAGATACTTTACGGTTTAACTCTTCATGAAATTCTTGCGCATTTGGTGCTTTGTGGAAATACAAATAACCACCAAATAGCTCATCAGCCCCCTTCTCCAGATAGTACCATTTTAATACCCATGGCTTTGATTTGGCGTGCCATTAAATACATAGGTGTTGATGCACGTATGGTGGTTACATCATAGGTTTCAATGTGATAAATCACTTCTTTTAACGCATCAATACCTTCTTGAATGGTAAAGTGAATAGGGTGGTGAACAGTCCCTATCATATCGGCTACTTTTTGTGCAGCAGCTAAGTCAGGCGAACCTTCAAGCCCGACAGAGAAAGAGTGAAGTTTAGGCCACCAGGCATCGCTTTCGTCATTATCTTCAATACGTTTTGCTGCAAAACGTTGTGTTATTGCAGAAATAACCGATGAATCTAAGCCACCCGATAGTAATACACCATAAGGTACATCACACATTAGTTGGCGTTTAACGGCACTTTCTAATGCATCCTTCACATCTTCAGGGTCTGCGCTGTTGTCTTTAACAGCGTCATAGGTTTCCCAATCACGTTTATAATATGGGCGTAATTCGCCGTCTTTACTGTATAAGTAATGGCCCGGAGGAAACTCTTCGATATGTTTACAAATCGGTGAAAGTGCTTTTAACTCAGAAGCGACATAAAAGTTACCGTGCTCATCATGTCCCGTGTAAAGTGGAATTATACCAATATGATCACGACCTATAAGATACGCATCTTGCTCTTCATCGTATAAACAAAATGCAAAAATACCATTTAAATCGTCTAAGAATTCAGGGCCTTTTTGTTTATAAAGCGCCAGAATGACCTCGCAATCAGACTGGGTTTGAAAGGTAAAATCAGTATCTAAATTTGCAGCTAACTCTTTGTGATTATAAATCTCACCATTAACCGCTAAAATATGAGTTTTCTCAGGGTTATAAAGTGGTTGAGCACCGCTTGATACGCCAACGATGGCTAAACGCTCATGCACTAAAATCGCTTTTTCTGATGAATATACACCTGACCAATCTGGCCCTCGGTGACGTAATAACTTTGACATTTCAATTGCTTGACTACGCAACTGTGTGGCATCAGACTTTATGTCTAATACACCGAAAATCGAACACATAGTAACTCCTCATTCCTATCATGTGTGTAATTAGGCAGGCTTTGCCTAATTACGAACCTTTGTTTTAACAGAAATATTTAACTAAGTCACATAGCTTTTACAATATTTTTAGAATAATTTATGCACCACCATGATTTTCATTGCACCAAAGTGGTCACTGAAGCTTGTTAACGAGTTCTTTTAATGCAATGAAAAACACAAATAACCACTAATCAATAATGTTATAGCGCTAATCCTCACAGGATTAAAGCTTGAACGCTCCATTTTGGTGCATTAATGTTTTGCATTTTTAAGTGCTAGAGAAAGCTGAGCCAGATGAGCATCTAATTTTGCCTTCGCTTTATTGGCCGTGGCTATATCTACGTATTCAAAGCGAATGCTATCGCCAGGTTTTAATTGTGCGAACAGAAATAGATCAGCTTCGATCACTGTGCCAAGTAGTGGATAACCACCTGTCGTTTGGCCATCATTTAATAATACAATTGGCTCACCATTCGGAGGCAGTTGAATTGACCCCGGTGCAACAGCGAGTGAAGGTAATGAATGACTGTGTGATAATGGTTGTGATTGAGTATTCAAACGAACCCCCATTCTGTTACTCTGTGGCGTTACATGCCATTTTTTACTGCTAAATTCATTGATAACGTGCTGTGTTAATAATTCATTATGAATACTTGGGTGTATGCGGATCACTTCACGTTTTGCTGGTGAAATAGCACCTAGTTTAGGCCAGTGTTCAGTAAATGGTTTTATTGCGAGTGTGTCATGCTCTTTGAGAGCGCAGCCAGTGGCGCCGCCAAATCCTGCGGCTAAATCAGTTGAGCGAGAGCTCATTATTTTTTCACACTGAATCCCGCCTTTGCAGGCTAAATAAGCCCTAAACCCATTTCGAGCTGATGCAAAGCGGATGGTTTGCCCCTTTTGATGGTGTACGTCCAACCTGGGTAAATAGCTGTATCGTCTAAATGAGCTTTCATATCAGTGCCAATCAAAGCAATAACTGTATCGCACTCGAATTTGAGTTGAGCCAACCCTAAGGTAATTTCAATTACTGCATCGTTATCAGCATTGTCAAGTAATCGATTGGCTATTATCATCGCATAGCTATCTATTACACCTGATTGAGCAACACCTAAATGGCGAAAGCCTGTACGCCCTTTATCTTGGATACTCATTAATAAACCCGGCTTAATAATGGTGATCATGATAAAGCCTCCGCACTAACAAACGATAAAGTGTCACCAGGTTGTATAACACTTGGTGGATTATTAAGGTGATCAAATAAGTTGAAATCAGTATGACCTATTATGTGCCAGCCGCCAGGGGAGTCAGCAGGGTAAATGCCTGTTTGATTAGCACCTATTGCCACAGAGCCTTTTGGCACTTTAGTTCGTGGATTATCTCTGCGTGGGGTATGTAATTGCTCTGTTAAGCCATGTAAATATACAAAGCCTGGTTGAAAGCCTAAAAATAGTACTTGATACCGCGCATTACTATGCAGTTGTATAACTTCATGAGTGGTTAAATTATGTGCTTTCGCGACAAAGCCGAGATCCGGTCCATTTTCACCGCCATAATGAGTGATCACTTTATGGTGTGTGCCTTGATGTTGCATGACATCAACTTCTTGCCACCAATTCATTAGCTCATTCTGCCAATGTACTAGTTCATTCGGGTTGTATAGGTATACACACAGGGAGTTCATAGCGGGTACTACATCTGTAAACGCATTGCTCGCTTTACATTTAGCAACTAATGCCCAGATTTTTTTTGAATCGTTAGCGTGTCTTCACATAAATGTGTTGCATCCAAAATTAGGCTATTGCTACTGAGGATTACAACAGATGCCGTTGTTTTAAAGTCCATTGACGATTATTATTTTTAATTATTAATAACACCAAGCTATCACACTCAACTAAAAAATGTTTACACCTATGCGACTAGAATAATGGGGGCTTTATGTAAATACAAAGCAGAAGTGGGTAGGTGCACAAGTAGACGACTGTACTTATGCACCATATGGTTAAGACTTAATTAAAAGCTTAGTTACTTAACAGCCACTCACTTAAAAGTCGCACGCCAAAGCCAGTACCGCCTGGTGAGATTTCATCTTTGCCTTTAGTCGCAAGTGCATTGCCTGCAATGTCAATATGTACCCAGCGGGTTTCACCAGCAAAATGCTCTAAAAAGCTTGCTGCTGTTGTTGCACCGGGCCCGCTTGAACCTAGGTTTTTGAGATCTGCAATGTCAGAACTTAACGTACTTTTGTAGCCTAAAGGCAGGCGCCATAGGTTTTCGTTTACATGTTTACCCGCTAAAGTAAGTTGCGAAATAAGCGCATCGTCTTGCGAAAAAACACCAGCGTAGTCATTACCGACGGCTTTAATTTTAGAACCCGTTAGTGTTGCTACATCAATCATTATTTCTGGCTTAAAGTGCTCACGGGCATACCACATGGCATCACTTAACACTAAACGACCTTCGGCATCTGTATTGACTATTTCAACACTGAGGCCTTCAGCAGTGCGCACAACATCGCCAGGGGCAACAGCAAATTGTGACACCATATTAGCCGCCATCCCCATAACGGCCACTACATTTTTATCCGCTTTAGCTAAAGCCATTGCTTTAACGGTACCAAGCACTGCGGCGGCACCCGCCATATCCGATTTCATTCGCGCAATTGATGCGCCAGTTTTGATACTATAACCACCTGAATCAAAAGTGATCCCTTTACCAACTAATGCAATGGGTGTTGTGTTTGAGCCTTTATAATGTGCTACAACCAATCGTGCACCTTGTTCACTGCCACGGCCAACTGCTTCAAGCGCACCCATACCTGGTTCTTTTAATTGTTTAGGCTCTAAAACGGTAATTTCAACACCGAGTGCTTCTAATTCTTTTGCCGCTTTTGCAAACGCAATGGGCGTCATTTGTGTTGCCACTTCAGAAGTCAGATCTCGGGCTAAAAATACGCCTTGTTCTATGCTCTGTAGCGTAGAGTATGTGTTGTTGGTTTGTTTCTTGTCATCTACATCAAAGTAGTAGTTTACAGTAGCTGTGTTTGGCGTTTGTTTGTATTTCTCGAAACGGTGATCTCGTAAATTTGCTCCGTGGGCAAAATTAGCAGCAAGCTCTGGGTTACTGATAGCACCTTTTACGCTATCAAATACAATGCTTGCAGATTCAACTTTGTTTTGTAGTAGCGTCGCATGAACATTACCACCCAGTTTAGCGATGGTTGATTTATCTAGTTGTTGTTGCTTGCCTGTCCCAACGATAAAAACCCGCTGCTGCTTACGTGAGTTAGTTGGAATAACTTCGAGTATATCGCCGTATTTACCATCAAATTGCTTAATATCAATAGTGTGAGAAAGCTGATTTTTGAACTGTTTATCAACGTCATTAAATGCACTGTTATTGGCATCTTGGCTATAAAAAACCACTAATGTTTGTGCATTATTATTAATTTTTGTCGAAAAGTTAATCTCTGCCGCGGTTACTTGCGTACTCATTGCAAGCGCAAAGGCAATTGCAGAAGCGTTAAAAACGTTTTTCATGTTTAGCACCCAGTTTTAATATCAAAAGTTAAAATAAAAAAGACTTTTTACCTTATCTGGGCTCAAACTTTAAGTTAAACACGATAGATATAGGGTTTGAAGCGTTAAGGCTGAAATTAATACGTCAATAGATAGGTCTAGTAGATTAATAACGCATTTTAGGAGTTTTGTATGTTCAAACAACCGTTAGCAATGATGCTTTGCACAGTACTAGTGAGTGTAAGCATTGGTGTATATGCTTTAGCGAACGATGAAAAAACAGCGAGTAAAAATGTTCAAGCCAGCATGCATGTACAAACACTGGTGTTAGGTTCTGGGTGTTTTTGGGGAGCTGAAAAGCGCTATGAAGCAATGCCCGGTGTGATAGATGCTGTTTCGGGCTACGCTGATGGCCGTGGCTTTAAAGCTACTTATAGAAATATAACAGCCTCATCTAAACGTTTTGACGATAATAACTACGCTGAAGTGGTCAAAGTTACCTTTAACAGCAATGTATTATCAGCTGATGATTTACTAAAGCGTTATTTTGAAAGTCACGATCCAACACAGCTTAATCGTCAAGGTAATGATATTGGCACGCAATACCGTTCTATTATATTAACCAGTAATGAAAAACAACTTAATGTAGCAAAGCAATTAAAAGCACAGTATCAACTTAAATTAACGGCAGCAGGCTTCGATTCAATCAAAACAGTGATAAAACCGCTGGATAAGTTTTACTCTGCTGAGGACTATCATCAAGATTACATAGCGAAAAATCCTAATGGTTATTGTCCAGATCATTCTACGGGTGTGGTGGTTTCTCAACCCAGCCAAAGAGCGAAGTAGATAATAAAGCTTTACTTGCAGGTAAGCAGATTGTGATTATTGATTCGCATGATTACTGCCCGTATTGTGAAAAGTTAAAAAAAGAAGTAACAAATGACTACAAAGGCACAATACCTTTGAGTTACAGAAAAGCTGATCAGCTAACAGGCCTTACTATTAAATCTCCAACGTGGGCGACACCCACGATATTATTTTTAGAAAATGGTGAAGAAGTATTTGGTCGCCAAGGGTATGTGACAAATACTGAGTTTTACAAAGCATTGGGGGCATTTAAATTAGGAGATAGTGAAGCGTATCGTGTTGCTTTTAATGCCCGAACTGATAGTCCTTTTTGTAAACAGTACGATATTTTTAAAAACACACCCGATGGTCAATTTATTGATAAGCTCAGTGGCGAACCTTTATTCGACACACGCGATAGATTTAAATCAGGCACAGGTTGGCTTTCTTTTTACACACCCAATCAAAGACAGTGTCACTGAACATGAAGATAACAGTTACGGTATGCAGCGAATAGAAATCAAATCTAAATCAACGGGGATACATCTGGGGCATATGTTTCCAGGGGAAGGGCCAAATGGTCAAGATAGGTATTGTATAAATGCAACGGTTTTAGAATTTGCTGCCAGAGGTGATAGCTAATTAAAGTGAACGGCACACTGAACATCTTAAGTGTGCCGCATTAAAAACAACGCATTTATAACGCTAAGTTTTGTTTTGCACGATTTAAGTTATGGTTAACTAAATCATTGTTAGACATTTGGTTAGCTTCATAAAAGTCTGAAATTGCTGCTGTCTCATTGTTTGACATAATACGGGCAACCCCACGGTTACTTAAAGCAAACGAGGTTAACTCATTACGCTTATAACTAGGCACTTTACTTGATTTAAGTAAAGTGATTGCTTGAGTACACAGGCTTTCAGCATCAGCGTAGTTGCTTAATTTTACATTCGCAGCACAGCTATTAAAAGGGATCTCATAAGCGCGATTAGGGTTGTTCTTAATAACTTCGTTGTCTTTAGTCAACGCCATCATTTCACCATTTGAAAGTGCGCTCGCAGATACTTCATTTTCAATAACCATTAATTTATAGTCTGTTTGATCAGCAAGTACCGCTGTAGATGATGTTAATAGTGTCGCAACTAAAATTCGCTTTGTTAGTATATTTAACATGATAATTTCCTCTGAGTTATTTGGTTGTTCATAATGAACACGTTAACTTTAGTCAGAGCTGGCGAGCGGTACAAACGATAAAAAGACACCTTACAAGTGAAATTTATTTACGTATGTAAGAGAGTTAACAGCAACCCCAGAGTTGCTGTATAAAGAATTATTTTAAATGTTTATATGTATCTAGTAGCCACTTAATAAATAACTCAAGTGAAGCATTAGACTCGCTGGGTTCGTGATGAACTAAGTAATACTTATCTTTTGTTTTAAGCGGTAAGTTTGTGAAGTTAAATAGCCACTCTTCTTCAAACCATGTTTGGCTAATAGGCAAGGGTATAAGTGCAATCCCCATGCCTTGTTGTGCAGCGCGTGCTACACCAAACATACTGTCGACTTGGATTATTTGTTTCGGCGCGAAGTCTTCAATACCTGCATGCTCAGCCCATTGGTGCCAAGCCCACGGGCGCGCCTTATGCAATATTAGAGGTACTTCATTGAGGGCTTGTAAAGGTTCATCTTTCCATGCTTCCCAATTCTTTTTGTTACAGGCTGGAGAGTATGACAACGAAAATAGCTCATGCACCACACCTTCAATAGGCTTAGAGGATGATAAAACAATAGAAAGATCACTTTGCTTAGTCAGCTCCTTACGCGTTTTCATGGTATTTAATTGTAAATTTGTATTTGGATGCTCTGTGGTCCATTCACTGAGTTTAGGCATTAATAGTTCACTGGCAAAGAACTCAGGTAAGGTAATACTTATATTTACATTTTCTTGCAGCTGACTAAATTCGGTTATGGTCTTTTCAAGCGCTTTTATCAGAGGGGACACAGAATCATAAAAGTTTTTCCCCGCGGACGTTAACCGAATTGAACGCGTTTGGCGCTCAAAAAGCTCAATACCTAGCTGCTCTTCCAATTGTTTAATTTGGTGACTCACAGCAGATGGAGTTAGATAAAGCTGGTTGGCGGCTTCTTTAAAGCTTAACGTTCTTGCCGCAAAACAAAACGAACGTAATCCTCTAATAGGTGTTTGCATAGTCGATGTTAGTAATTCTCAATAAGGTTAGTTAAGCAATAAATAACCCAATTTGCAAAGACTTAGCTAAAAGAGTTCATTAACTGATTAATTTTTTCTCATATTAATAAAAAATAAACATATTACGCTTATTAAAATTACAATTGCGTATATTTTTGAGTAATCATTGTTACACTTGATTAAATTGCAATAATTAGTGGCATAGATAATATTTCAGCGATTTTACTACTTTGGGGCAACGAAAACGGCTTTGCTATAAAATGGTGCAGTTAATTTTGCGCAAAAAAAATCCCTCGTAAGAGGGATTTTGGGTAACTCAGCGCCATTGGCACTGGGAATGAGGTCGGTACAAGGTGATTGGGAGGTAAAGTTAAAACACCATCTCTGGAACATCACCGTTAACAAGCAATTTGCCTGCCGTTTTATTAATTATTTCATCTACAGACACACCAGGTGCGCGCTCTAGCAAATGAAATGCGCCGTCTTTAACTTCTAACACGGCTAAATCTGTCACTATTTTCTTTACACAGTTAACACCAGTTAACGGTAAATTACAACTTTCAAGTAGTTTTGAATCACCATGTTTACTCGCATGGGTCATAGTAACAATAATATTCTTTGCACCAGCTACAAGGTCCATCGCGCCGCCCATGCCTTTAATCAGCTTTTTGGGGATCATCCACGAGGCGATGTTGCCGTTCTGGTCAACTTCAAATGCACCTAAGACTGTTAAGTCTACATGACCACCGCGGATCATTGCAAAACTATCTGCACTATTAAATATTGCAGCTCCCGTTGCTGCTGTCACGGTTTCTTTACCCGCGTTGATCATATCAGCATCAAGTTCAGCTTTAGTAGGGTATGGGCCCATACCTAATAAGCCATTTTCTGACTGTAGCATAACTTCAATACCATCAGGTACATAGTTAGCAACAAGGGTAGGAATACCAATACCTAAGTTTACGTAGTAACCGTCTTGTAATTCTTGCGCAACACGCATTGCGACTTGTTCACGTGATAATGCCATGATGATGCTCCTAATCGCTGGTGGTGACGCGTTCAATGCGTTTTTCAAAGCTGCCTTTAATAACGCGATTAACAAAAATACCTGGGGTATGAATTTGGCTCGGCTCAAGTTCACCTGGTTCAACAATTTCTTCAACTTCAGCAACGGTAATTTTACCTGCAGTAGCGGCCATTGGGTTAAAGTTCATAGCCGTATGGCGAAATACAAGGTTACCGTATCTATCTGCTTTCCATGCTTTAACAATGGCAAACTCACCGGTGATTGATTCTTCTAAAATATAAGGGCGACCATCAAACTCTTTAACTTCTTTGCCTTCTGCTACCGGTGTACCGTAACCTGTTGCAGTGTAAAAAGCAGGAATACCAGCACCGCCAGCACGCATTTTTTCAGCGAGTGTGCCTTGTGGAGTGAGTACTACGTCAATTTCACCGTTTAGTAGTTGCTGTTCGAACAAGGCATTTTCACCGACATACGAGGCAATTATTTTTTTGATTTGTTTGTCATGTAACAAAATCCCTAAACCAAAGTCATCCACGCCGCAGTTATTTGAAACTACAGTAAGGTCTTTAGTTTGTTTACGTTTAATTTCGCTGATTAACCCCTCAGGAATTCCACATAAACCAAATCCACCAGCAATTATTGTATCGCCGTCTTTTAACCCTTCCATTGCAGCTTCATAGCTTGAAACCACTTTATCGAAACCGGCCATGGGCCCACTCCTCATTTATAATTATATGACTATTTGTTCAATACTAAATATAGATTATTGATCAATAGTTTGATTTTTAAGTGCCAAGGATACCTTGCTCACAGGTTGTTTATTTAATGCTGTGCAAATAGCCCAACCAGCTTGAGCCAGTCTTTGTAAATCAATACCATGCTCAATGCCAAGCCCTTGTAGTAAGTAAACCACATCTTCAGTGGCAACATTTCCTGACGCACCCTTGGCATAAGGGCAACCACCAAGGCCTGCAACCGCACTGTCAACCGTTGCTATACCTCGCTTTAGAGCGGTGTAAATATTTGTGAGCGCTTGCCCGTAGGTGTCGTGAAAGTGAACAGCTAACAATGACTTATCAATATGAGTAAGGAGTAAGTCTAGTAGCTGATCAACTTTTTTGGCAGTACCAACACCAATGGTGTCGCCAAGGCTAATTTCATAACAGCCAAGTGCTAATAGTTTTTCAGATACCTCAAGCACAGCCAGAGGATCAATGTCACCTTCGTACGGACATCCCAGTACGCAGCTTACATAACCACGTACACGAATGTTGTGCGCTTTGGCAAACGCCATGACATCAGCAAAGCGAGCAATACTTTCGTCAATAGAGCAATTAATGTTTTTTGGCAAAACGATTCGCTGGCAGCGGTAAATATAGCAAACTCTTTAATGCCCACAGCATTCGCTGCTTCTGCACCTTTTAGATTTGGGGTGAGGGCGGTTAGATTGCAATCAGGTAAAGAAAGGGCGCTAATTACTTCACTTGAATCGGCCATTTGCGGTACCCATTTAGGTGATACAAAAGCACCTGCTTCAATATCTTTAATACCAGCAGTGGCAAGTGAATTGATAAGCGCTACCTTGTCTTGGGTACTCACAGCGCTTTCGTTTTGTAAACCATCACGTGCACCTACTTCTACAATACGCACATGGCTTGGTAATTGGTCTAAATTACTCATCAGTTGCGCTCTCATCAGTAACTATTGCCAATAGGGCACCATGACTTACTAGCTCACCTTGCGCAAAACAATAACTTTGCAATATGCCATCGTGTGGTGCATTGAGGGTATACTCCATTTTCATTGCTTCAATAATAACAACTGCATCACCTTTTTTAATTTGCTGACCTACTTCGACGAGGTGTTTAACCACTGTGCCATTTAAAGGGGCTGCAAGAGGCAGAGCTTCACTTTCATGCTCACTTACATAGTGCTTGTCGGTTAATTCAAACGTAGTCTGTAGCGCTTTGTACATAACGGTAATAGTGTTAGCTGTATTAACAACATGACAGGTATGCTTATCACCATTAATAAACACCTGGCACAGGTTATTTTCAATCGTGCCTGTGATTGTATAGTCCACTGAGTTTAGGTGAATTGTAAAGCCGTCATGCAACTTAGTTGCCGTGATAGGGCTGTTACTAAAAGGAATCGTTATGACGGAGTCACGGTTTAACATAAAACCAGAGAGTTGATCCCAAGGGCTTACACCGCTGCTGTTTAAACCTGTTAAGTGGCAAAATGCAGCAATAACTTTGCTAAAGGTATTTAACGCAGCATCATTTGAGATCAATGCATCGCCTTGCTCTTCAATAAAATGCGTATCCGGTGCACCTTGTTTGAAGGTTTGATGATTGGCTAAGTTATGTAAAAAGCTTACATTGCAGCTAAATCCAGATAAATGAAATTGCTCAAGTGCAGTACTTAAACGTGAAAGCGCTGCAGTACGCGTATCGTCATGAACAATGAGTTTCGCGATCATTGGATCGTAAAACGGGCTTATTTCATCCCCTTGTTTAATACCTGTGTCTATTCGTACAAACTCAGATTCAGCGGGTGTATATAAGCCATTAAGGGTGCCAGAGCAAGGGATAAAGTCATTACTTGGATTTTCAGCATAAATACGCGCTTCAAAACTGTGGCCTTGCAGCACAATGTCCGCTTGCTCTAAAGGTAGGGTGTTACCTGAAGCTACATTAATTTGCCAATTGACTAAATCAACACCGGTCACCATTTCGGTCACTGGGTGTTCTACTTGCAGGCGAGTATTCATTTCCATAAAGAAAAACTCATCGCCACACAATAAAAATTCTACTGTACCGGCGCCACGATAGTTAATCGCTAATGCACAACGCACTGCTGCTTCACCCATTTCTTTGCGCAGTTTATCGCTAAGTCCTGGGGCAGGGGCTTCTTCAATGACTTTTTGGTGACGACGTTGTAAAGAGCAATCGCGGTCGCCTAAATACACGCAGTTACCGTGATTATCTGCAAATACTTGTACTTCAACATGGCGAGGCTTATTCACATAGCGCTCTAGCAATACGAGATCGTTACCAAAACCGGCAATGGCCTCACGCTGCGCACCTTGCAATGCAGTTAAAAAGTCTTTGGCGTGCTCGACAATACGCATGCCTTTACCGCCACCGCCAAATGCTGCTTTGATAAGCACAGGGTAGCCAATTTTTTCAGCCTCAGCTTGTAAAAACTCAGGTTCTTGTTTATCACCGTAATAACCTGGCACCAATGGCACATTGGCCGCGGCCATGATCTCTTTTGCACGGGTTTTTGAGCCCATAGCTTCAATGCTTGACGCTGGTGGACCAATAAAAGCGATGTTGTGCTGTTCACAGGTTTCGGCAAATTCACTGTTTTCAGATAAAAAACCATAACCTGGGTGAATGCAATCTACATTTGCATCAAGTGCCACCTTGAGGATTTTATCAGCCACTAAATAAGAGTCTTTACTTGGTGCTGCGCCGATATAATAAGCTTCGTCAGCTAATTTTACGTGTTGCGCGTGTTTATCCGCGTCAGAATAGACAGCGACCGTGGTTAAACCCATTTGCTTGGCAGTGCGCATTACCCGACAGGCAATTTCACCACGATTAGCAATAAGAATTTTTTGTAATGATTGTGTGCTCATGATGAATCCTATGCTTGCCAACTTGGTGGGCGTTTTTCAAAAAAAGCGGTTAAGCCTTCTTGACCTTCTTCAGATACGCGAATTTCTGCAATACGCTCAGCAGTTAAGTTTATTATTTGACTATTAATGTCATGACCTGCCACATCGTTAATTAACTGCTTCGCAGCACGCACCGCAACCGGGCCATTATTAATGAGTGTTTCGAGTAATTGCTCAACGGCACAGTCAAGTTTGCCTGTAACCTGATGCACTAAACCAAGCTGCTTTGCTGTATGGGCATCAAAAATTTCAGCGGTTAAAAAATAACGACGTGCGGCTCGTTCGCCAATGGCTTTGATAACATAAGGGCTAATTACCGCAGGAATGAGGCCGAGTTTGACCTCACTTAAACAAAACTGGGCATTATCTTGGCAAATAGCAATATCACAACAGGCAATTAAACCCAGTGCACCACCAAATGCAGCACCTTGTACAGCGCAAATGGTTGGTAATGGGCTGGTTGCTAACACATGCATTAATTTGGCAAGTTGTTTTGAATCAGCGAGGTTTTCACTAAAATCGTTATTTGCCATGGATTTCATCCATGCTAAGTCAGCGCCAGCAGAGAAATGCTCGCCTTCGGTTTTTAAAACTAAGGCGCGGACATCTAAGCTATTAGCGTGTTCAATACATTGAATTAGCTCTTGAATTACTTGCTCGTTAAAAGCATTACGCTTTTCTGGGCGGCTTAAAACGAGGACAGCCACATTTGATTTAGTTATTTGTAGTGTTACTGACATACTCACTTCCTTACATTCTAAATACGCCGAATTGCGAATCACGTTGCGGTGCATTGGTGGCTGCACTCAGCGCCAAGCCAAGCACATTACGAGTATCAGCAGGGTCGATTATACCGTCATCCCAAAGTCGTGCACTGGCGTAATACGGGTGACCTTGTTGCTCGTATTGATCAATGATTGGCTGTTTAAACTCACTGATTTGTTCATCAGTCATACTATGACCTTTACGAGCTAAACCATCTTGTTTAACTTGTGCCATTACACCCGCAGCTTGCTCGCCGCCCATCACAGATATACGCGCATTCGGCCACATCCACATCATGGTTGGTTCAAAGGCACGGCCACACATGCCATAGTTACCAGCGCCATAAGAGCCGCCAATTAATACGGTAAATTTAGGCACGTCAGCACAAGATACCGCCATCACCATTTTAGCACCATGTTTTGCAATGCCTTCAGCTTCATACTTTTTACCCACCATAAAACCTGTGATGTTTTGTAAAAACACCAGTGGAATTTTACGTTGGGCACATAGCTGAATAAAGTGCGCGCCTTTTTGCGCAGATTCACTAAATAAAATGCCATTGTTGGCAACAATGCCAACAGGGTGACCATATATTTTCGCAAAGCCTGTCACTAAGGTATCGCCAAAGTAACGTTTAAATTCATCAAAAGATGAGTCATCAACGGTTCGTGCAATGACTTCACGGACATCAAATGGCTTTTTAAGATCAGTACCTACAATGCCATATAGCTCGTTGATGTCATAACGTGGTGCTTTAACTTCATCAAGTAAAGGCTGAGTAGGGCGCTGATAATTAATGCGCTCAATACATTGGCGCGCAATGGATAATGCGTGCGCGTCGTTTTCAGCGTAGTGATCTGCCACACCCGAGGTTTTACAGTGCACATCAGCGCCGCCAAGTTCTTCTGCGGTTACCTCTTCACCTGTAGCCGCTTTTACAAGCGGCGGGCCGGCTAAAAAGATAGTGCCTTGCTCTTTAACGATAATACTTTCATCGGCCATTGCAGGCACGTACGCACCACCTGCGGTACATAAACCCATCACCACTGCAATTTGCGGGATGCCTTTACCTGACATACGTGCTTGGTTATAAAAAATACGACCAAAATGCAGTTTATCTGGGAATACGTCGTCTTGTTCAGGCAGGTTTGCACCACCTGAATCAACTAAATAAATACACGGTAAATGACAGCGTTCAGCGATATCTTGTGCGCGTAAATGTTTTTTAACCGTCAGCGGGAAGTAAGTGCCGCCTTTTACAGTTGCGTCATTAGCGATGATCATACATTCAACGCCTTTAACGCGACCGATACCTGCAACAACACCGGCGCACGGTATAGCTTGGTCATACACACCGAATGCAGCAAATTGCGAAATTTCTAAAAATGGTGAGCCTTCGTCAATTAACGTACTTATACGATCGCGTACAAATAATTTACCACGGCCTTCGTGGCGCTCCTTTAATGCAGTGCCTCCGCCTTGGCTAATTGTGGCTACTTTATCGCGTAAATCATCCACCAGCGCTGACATGTTTTTATGGTTTTGTACAAACGTTGGATCGTGAGGATTAACGCTCGATTTTAAAATCGTCATGGCTTAATCCTTAACGGCTTTCAGTGAAAAGTTCGCGGCCAATAAGCATGCGGCGTATTTCTGATGTACCTGCACCTATTTCGTATAGTTTTGCATCACGCAGTAGGCGGCCTGTGGCGTATTCGTTGATGTAGCCATTGCCACCTAAAATTTGAATTGCATCTAGCGCCATTTTAGTTGCAAGCTCTGCGGCGTATAAAATGGCACCAGCGGCATCTTTACGGGTGGTTTCACCACGGTCACACGCTTTAGCTACCGTGTATACATATGAGCGCGCAGCATTCATTTGTGTATACATGTCGGCTACTTTACCCTGAATTAACTGAAATTGACCAATAGGGGTATCAAACTGTTTACGCTCATGAATATACGGCACAACTATATCCATACACGCTTGCATTATGCCAAGTGGGCCTGCTGCAAGTACTACGCGCTCGTAATCAAGGCCACTCATAAGTACCTTAACGCCTTCGTTTAAGTTACCTAAAATATTCTCCTGGGGCACTTCGCAGTTTTCAAATACCAGCTCACAGGTGTTTGAGCCGCGCATGCCCAGTTTGTCGAGCTTTTGCGCCGTTGAAAAACCAGGGAAGTCACTCTCAACAATAAACGCGGTAATGCCTTTAGCGCCGGCGTTTAAATCTGTTTTAGCGTAAATTACTAACGTGTGTGCGTCAGGACCATTGGTGATCCACATTTTGTTGCCGTTTAAAATGTACTTATCGCCTTTTTTCTCAGCTTTGAGTTTCATCGATACCACGTCAGAGCCCGCATTAGGCTCACTCATTGCAAGGGCACCAATGTGCTCACCACTAATAAGCTTAGGTAAGTATTTTTCTTTTTGAGCTTGTGTGCCGTTACGGTTAATTTGATTAACACACAGGTTTGAATGCGCGCCATAGCTTAGGCCAATAGAGGCACTTGCACGGCTAATTTCTTCCATAGCAATAACATGTTCTAAGTAACCTAACCCTGCGCCGCCAAGTTCTTCAGATACGGTCATACCTAACAATCCCATTTCGCCTAATTGCGGCCAAAGTTGATTTGGAAACGCATTATCAAGATCGGTTTTCTCTGCTAAAGGGGCGATTTCTTGACTAGCAAAACTATTAACATGATCGCGGATCATATCTGCTGTTTCGCCAAGGCCAAAGTTCATTTCTTTATATAGTGAAATAGTGCTCATGATTCATTCCTGTGTGAGAGTCTGTTAATGAATGTATTTTTGATTTAGTAATTATTCATCTAATTGATTTAAGGTATCGCGACATCGTCGCTCTGCAGTTACCAGCTCCATTAAGACAACTTTTATGTCATCCATCTGCTGGCTTAAGTCGGCTTTTTTGTCAGCAATTAAGTCAAGCATAGTAACTAGCTGTTTTGCACTCGATTTATCCGCATCGTAAAGCTCAAACAAACGACCCGTTTCAGCCAAGGTAAACCCTAATCGTTTACCACGTAAAATTAATTTTAAGCGCACTTTATCGCGCTTAGAGTAAATACGTGTTTGGCCATTACGCTCAGGTGAAATTAAGCCTTGATCTTCATAAAAGCGAATAGAGCGGGTAGTAATGTCAAACTCTTTAGCTAATTCACTAATACTAAAAGTTTGTTCATTACTGGCGGGCTCAGTGGAAGAGCTGGCGAAGTTTGTTTGATTATCTTGATTCATAGTGTTTTTACCTCATTCGAATAACTCCAATATAAGTGAAGTTTACGTAAAGGTAAAGTGGATTGTGAAAGTTATACTTTAGACGTATGTCATTAGTAGTAATTACGGTAGGGCATCTAGTTAAATCAGAGTCTGTAGCGCTGTTGTGATAATTTCACTACAGTAAAATAAAGATAAGTTTACACTTTTGTTGAGCGCAAAAACCTTGATTTTGGATTTACGTTGGCGTAAACGTAAATATTATGTATGCTCATATACAGATTAATAAACATATTGTTTGGCGTATCTTAACACACAGTGAGAGTGCCAATGACCAACTGGAGCCTTTTTATGACTACCGAAGCCGTTGTTATTGTAGCAGCAAAACGCACCCCTATGGGTGGTTTTATGGGAGCACTTAGCAGTGCAGACGCAACTGAACTTGGCGCAACAGCAATTGCTGGCGCATTGGCCGATACTGGATTAAATGAGAGCGCAATTGATGAAGTGATTATGGGCTGTGTTTTACCCGCGGGTTTAGGTCAAGCTCCTGCTCGACAAGCGATGTTAAAAGCAGGCCTTGCTCGCTCAACCGGGGCAACAACAATTAATAAAGTCTGTGGTTCTGGTTTGAAAGCAGCGATGCTTGCTCATGATTTAATTAAAGCAGGTTCAATTAATAGCGCGGTTGCCGGTGGCATGGAAAGTATGACTAACTCACCGTACTTTATTCCAAAAGCGCGCGGTGGTATGCGCATGGGTCATGGTGAAATTAAAGATCACATGATGAATGATGGCCTAGAAGATGCCTACGATAATAAAGCGATGGGGTGTTTTGCCCAAGACACCGCTGATGAATATGGTATTGGTCGTGAGCAAATGGATGAATTTGCTCTTAACTCGCTAAATAAAGCTCTTAATGCAATTGAAAATGGTGATTTTGTTAATGAAATTGCCCCTCATACAATGACCTCACGTAAAGGTGACGTGACTGTAAGTATCGATGAACAACCCGGTAATGCCCGTCCTGAAAAAATACCCAGTCTGCGCGCTGCGTTTAAGCGTGACGGCACCATTACCGCCGCTAATTCATCGTCAATTTCTGACGGTGGTGCAGCCCTTATTTTAATGAGTGAATCACACGCTAAAGCACAGGGGTTAACGCCACTGTGTCGTATTGTAGCCCACAGCACACACGCACAAAAACCAAGCGAATTTACCCTTGCACCAGTAGGCGCTATGACTAGCTTGCTTGCTAAAGCGGGTTGGACAACTAACGACGTTGACCTTTGGGAAATTAACGAAGCCTTTGCGATGGTGACCATGCTTGCTATCAATGAGCTAAAGCTAGATGAAAACAAAGTAAATGTTAATGGCGGTGCCTGTGCCCTTGGTCACCCAATTGGAGCAAGCGGTGCACGGATTTTAGTTACCCTAATACATGCATTGAAAAACCGCGGCCTTAAAAAAAGGTGTGGCGTCATTATGTATTGGCGGTGGCGAAGCGGTTGCCCTTGCTGTAGAAGCAGTTTAAACAATTAGAATAATAATTTTAATCTCTCACAGCCGTAGCTTCTTTTAATTATAACAACTGCGGCTTAATCAAATACCCTCTGGGGAGGAGTGCGTTATGCACCAAGTACCATTATTTATCAACGGCGAATTTATTCAATCAACATCAGATCAATTGATTGACGTTATTAATCCAGCAACCCAAGAAGTATTAGCGCAAGTTCCATGCACCACAGACGCAGAAATGGATGCCGCCATTGCATCAGCAAGCGAAACATTTAAAACATGGAAAGACGTACCAATTACAGAGCGAGCGCGCATTATGATGAAGTACGCAGCGCTTTTAAAAGAGCATCACGATGAACTTGCTACGATCATTTGCCATGAGCTAGGTAAAACATTCGAAGATGCCAAAGGCGATGTCTGGCGTGGTATTGAAGTGGTTGAACAAGCTGCCAATGCGCCATCATTAATGATGGGCGAAACCATGGAAAACGTAGCGCGCAAAATTGATACTTATTCGTACATGCAACCTTTAGGTGTGTGCGCAGGCATTACGCCATTTAATTTCCCTGCCATGATCCCACTGTGGATGTTCCCACTGGCAATTGTGTGCGGTAATACCTTTATTTTAAAACCGTCTGAGCAAGATCCACTGACTCCGATGCGTTTAGCAGAGCTTTTTGTTGAGGCGGGTGCACCTAAAGGTGTTTTACAAGTAGTACATGGCACTAAACCTCAGGTCGACCGTTTACTTGACGATGCCGCAGTTCGCGCAATTTCGTTTGTTGGTTCATGTGGCGTAGGTGAATACATTTATTCAAAAGGCACGGCTAATTTAAAACGTGTACAAGCCTGTGTTGGTGCTAAAAACCACATGGTGATCATGCCTGATGCAAGTCGTTCTCACGTTGTTAATAATCTTGTTGGTGCGTCGGTTGGTGCGGCAGGTCAGCGTTGTATGGGTATTTCAGTTGCAGTGTTTGTTGGCCAAGCGAAAGACTGGGTTGAAGATATCAAAGCAGGCTTTGCTAATGTACGGCCAGGTGTTTGGGACGACAAAGATGCAGCATACGGCCCGCAAACATCAGCGGCAGCCAAAGCGCGTATTTTATCATTAATTGAAAGTGGTAAAGCCCAAGGCGCAACATGCTTAATTGATGGCTCGGATTTTACAGTAGAAGGATATGAAAAGGGCAACTGGGTAGGTCCTACCTTGTTTAGTGATGTCACAACCGAGATGGATTTATACAAAGAAGAAATTTTTGGCCCTGTATTGGCGTGTATGTTTGTTGATTCGCTAGATGAAGCAATTGCCCTGATTAATGAATCTCCATTTGGTAATGGCACATCATTGTTTACTTCAAGCGGTGCGGTTGCACGTAAATTCCAACATGAGATTGAAGTAGGCCAAGTGGGGATTAACGTGCCAATCCCTGTGCCGCTGCCATTCTTTTCGTTTACCGGTTGGAAAGGCTCATTCTACGGTGACACTCACACTTATGGCAAACAAGGTATTCGTTTTTATACCGAGACCAAAACTATTACATCTCGTTGGTTTGAGGATGATATTGCCTCAGGTCCAAACATGAGTATTAATCTTAAATAACAATAATAAAAAAGAGGGGCACGAAGGTCACTTCACACACAATGATGCCTTCGTAGCCCTTCACTAATTTTGACAACAAACATTTTTAAAGAGGTCTCCTATGGACTTTAACCTAACTGAAGATCAACAAGCATTTGCTGATACAGCACGTCAATTTGCACAGTCAGAGCTTGCCCCCATGCAGCTAAATGGGACCGTGAACATATTTTCCCTAAAGACACAATTAAAGCCGCAGGCGAGCTTGGCTTTTGTGGTTTATATACACCCGAGGAAGCCGGTGGTTTAGGTTTATCTCGTTTAGATTCAAGTATTATTTTTGAACAACTTGCAATGGGCTGTACAGCAACCACTGCGATGTTAACCATTCATAATATGGCCACTTGGATGATAGCAAGCTTTGGGACAGAGCAAACTAAAGAGCAGTATTGCGATCAGCTTGTAATGGGTGAATTACTTGCCTCTTATTGTTTAACGGAGCCAGGCTCTGGATCAGATGCCGCATCACTTAAAACCAAAGCCGTGCTTGAAGGCGATGAGTATGTGATCAACGGCTCAAAAATGTTTATCTCAGGTGCTGGTGAAACTGAAGTATTAGTGGTTATGGCGCGTACTGGTGGCGAAGGCGCTGCGGGTATTTCTGCATTTGTTGTACCGGCTGATGCCAAAGGCGTTGAGTACGGTAAAGCAGAAGAAAAAATGGGTTGGAATGCACAGCCTACACGCTTAATAAGCTTTGAAGATGTGCGTATACCAGCGCATAACTTACTAGGTGCTGAAGGCGAGGGCTTTAAGTTCGCGATGCAAGGCTTAGATGGCGGACGTATTAACATTGCAACTTGTTCAATTGGTACAGCCCAAGCGGCACTTGAAACAGCCCGTGAATACTTAAAAGAGCGAACTCAGTTTGGTAAACCGCTGGCTGCATTTCAAGCGCTGCAATTTAAAATTGCCGATATGAACACTGAGCTGGTGGCTGCGCGCCAAATGGTGCGTTTAGCCGCCTTTAAACTTGATGCAGGTGACAGCGAAAAAACCACTTATTGCGCTATGGCAAAACGTTTTGCCACCGATGTTGGTTTTACAGTCTGTAACGATGCCCTGCAAATTCACGGCGGTTACGGCTACATAAAAGAATACCCGCTTGAGCGCCATGTACGAGATGTACGCGTACACCAAATTTTAGAAGGCACTAACGAAATTATGCGTGTGATCATCGCACGTCGTATTTTAGCCGAATCAGCCGCTGATATTTTATAAGGAGCCAGTCATGTCAAACCCAAGTATTGATTTAACCATTGAAGGTCACGTAGCGATTTTAACCATGTCTAATCCGCCAGCGAATACCTGGACCAAAGACACGTTAATTGCATTAAAAAATACCGTAAATGAGCTCAACGATAATAAAAACATCTATTCATTAGTGATCACTGGCGAAGGCGAGAAATTTTTTAGTGCCGGTGCTGACTTAAACGTATTTGCTGATGGCGATAAAGGTATTGCCGCGACTATGTCGCAAGTGTTTGGTGAAGCCTTTGAAGCATTATCAGCCTTTCGCGGTGTGTCGATTGCCGCAATTAACGGTTATGCCATGGGCGGCGGTTTAGAAGTGGCCCTTGCTTGTGATATTCGGATTGCTGAAGAGCAAGCACAAATGGCATTACCCGAAGCGAAAGTAGGTTTACTCCCATGTGCTGGTGGCACGCAAAACCTAGCTTGGTTAGTCGGTGAAGGCTGGGCAAAACGCATGATCTTATGTGGCGAGCGCTTAAAAGCCGATAAAGCCCTGCAAATTGGTTTAGTTGAGGAGGTGGTTGCGCAAGGTGAAAGTTTTGCGGCGGCACTTAAATTAGCGAATCAAGTGGCAGAGCAAAGCCCAGTTGCAGTATCAGCATGTAAAACGTTAATTCAAAAAGGCCGTACTCAGCCAATGGCGCATGCATTACCCCTTGAGCGTGAGCTATTTGTTGGTTTATTTGATACTGAAGATCAGCGCGAAGGTGTAAATGCCTTCTTAGAAAAACGTAAAGCAAACTGGGTGAATGGCTAATGGTTGACTTAACACAATTAAATTCGCCTGATGCGCCTGTGGTATTTGAAACCGCAGCCGCTGAAAATGGCTCATTAATTGGTTTTGCCACCCTTAATGCGCCAAAGTCATTAAACGCACTTAATTTTGCGATGATCAAACTATTAGAGCCGCAGTTATTAGCGTGGGCAGATGATAGCAATATTGCCATGGTCATCATCAAAGGAGCCGGGGAAAAAGCATTTTGTGCCGGTGGTGATGTAGTAAGCTTGCACAGCGCCATGAAAAGCGGCGAGCCTGCCAACCTTATTGAAGATTTTTTTACTCAAGAGTATCGCCTCGATCATTTAATTCATTGTTACGAAAAGCCTATTTTGGTTTGGGGTAACGGCATTGTTATGGGGGGCGGTCTAGGATTAATGGCCGGAGCGAGTCACCGCGTGGTAACAGAAAACTCACGTATTGCGATGCCTGAGCTTACCATTGGTTTATATCCTGATGTTGGCGGCAGTTACTTTTTACATAAAATGCCCGAGCACGTTGGGGCATTTTTGGGTTTAACCGCAGCGTCTATAAACTGTGATGATGCGATGTATGTGGCATTGGCTGATCACTACCTCAAAGCGGATAAATACGACACTCTGATTGAGCAATTGTGCAGTATTAAGTGGGGTAAAACGGCTTCATTGAATCACGATAAGCTGACCAGTTTACTTACCGAACTTGATAATGTTTCTGGGCGTATGCCAAAAGGTAATATAAAAGCGCATTTAGCCACCATTCAAAAACTGGGTGAATTTACGGTTCTACGCGATAAAGTAAATTATATCTTAAACCTAGAAACTGAAGATACATGGCTTACCCGCGCTCAAAAATCATTGAAACATGGTTGTCCATTAAGTTGTGCTTTAGTTGAGCGTCAGCTCGCTAACTCAAAAGGTAAGAGCTTGGGCGAATGTTTTCAAATGGAGCTGGGTATGTCTGTACGCTGTGGCGAAGTCGGTGAATTCCAAGAAGGGGTGCGGGCGCTTTTAATTGATAAAGACGGTGCGCCTAATTGGCAGTTCAAATCAATTGCCGAGTTACCTGATGAGCTGGTAGAAAGCTTTTTCACACCACGTTGGACTGCTGACACGCATCCACTAATACAACTCACACAAGGATAATGTTATGTCACTTTCAATTGGTTTTATTGGTTTAGGTAATATGGGTGGCCCAATGGCGGCTAACCTAGTTAAAGCAGGTCATCAAGTCAAAGTGTTTGATTTAAACCAGTCGGTCGTAAATGACTTGGCTAGCAATGGGGCGATTGCCGCAACGGATGCTAAACACTGTGCAACCGACATTGATGTATTGATCAGTATGCTACCTGCTAGTAAGCATGTGAAGTCGCTTTATCTTGGTGAGACAGGGCTTGTCCATGTGTTAGCTAAAACTACACTGGTTATTGATTGCTCTACTATTGATGCTGCATCGGCACGTGAAGTGGGCTCAGAGCTAAGTGAACACGGTATCGCTTTTGTTGATGCACCGGTCTCTGGTGGTGTTGCTGGTGCAACGGCTGGCACATTAACCTTTATTGTTGGTGGCGATGATGCACATTTTAATCAAGCACAGCCAGTGCTTGCTGATATGGGCAAAAATATCTTTCATGCCGGTGATATTGGCGCAGGGCAAGTTGCAAAAATTTGTAATAACATGCTGTTAAGCATTTTAATGGCAGGCACCAGCGAAGCGCTACAAATGGGCATTAACAATGGCTTAGATCCAAAAGTGCTCAGCGATATTATGACTGCAAGCTCGGGCCGTAACTGGACACTTGAATTATATAACCCATGCCCAGGTGTGATGGACACAGCACCTGCCAGCAATGATTATAAGCCAGGCTTTATGGTTGATTTAATGGCTAAAGATTTAGGTCTAGCTATGGAAGCCGCGCAGCAAAGTAATTCAGCAACCCCAATGGGGTCAATGGCGAAAAACCTTTATACCATGCTACAGCACCAAGGTGCTGGCAGTGATGACTTTAGCGCCATTTTTAAATTATTCTCGAAGGAGTAACAGGTGGAAATTAAAAATAATACAGTCGTGATCACCGGCGGTGCGCAAGGCTTAGGTTTTGCAATGGCGCATAAATTTGCAGCCCTTGGTGCTAATCTCGCGTTAATTGATATGCAACAAGATTTATTAGATACAGCCGTTGCTGAGCTTAGTCAGCAAGGGACAACCGTTAAAGCCTATGTAGCCAATGTTACTGATGAACAAGCTATGGTTGATACCTTTACTACCATTAATGCCGATTTTGGCCACATTGGTGTGCTAATCAATAATGCCGGTATTTTACGCGATGGTATGTTTATCAAAGCCAAAGAAGGCAAAGTGGTTGCTAAAATGGCGCTTGATCAATTTAAGTCAGTGATTGATGTAAATTTAACCGGCGTGTTTTTAGCGGGCCGAGAAGCTGCATCCCATATGATTGAATCAGGCAAAGGCGGCGTAATTGTTAATATGTCGAGTGTTGCGCGTGCAGGTAATATTGGCCAAACTAACTATGCGGCTTCTAAAGCAGGTGTGGTTGCTATGACCACAGGCTGGGCAAAAGAGCTTGGCCGTTTTGGTATTCGAGTAGGCGCTATTGCTCCTGGTGTTATTCGTACTAACATGACCGACGCTATGAAACCCGAAGCTAAGCAACGTATGCTTGCAGTCACGCCAGTAGGGCGCTTTGGTGAAGCAGATGAAATTGCTCATACAGCGCAATACATTATCGAAAACGACTTCTTCACCGGTCGTGTAGTTGAGATAGACGGCGGTATTCGTCTGTAATTGATAAGTATTGTTTATTTAAGTAACAAAAAACACCGTTACTGTATACTTATACAGTAACGGTGTTTTGCTGATAACAAAACTATTTTATTTTTTATATAAACATGCTAAAAATAATAAAAATCTGTTATTTGTTGATATTAAAGGAAATAAGATAACAATGAATGAAAATGTAGAAGTTTCTATAAAAAAAGGGATGTTATTTAAGTTTTATTATAATAACAGGCTAATAACTTATGATTGCTCACCTGTATCGGGCAAAGAAGTTGTAATGATTGATGGTGAAGTTATCAGTGAATCAAAAAGCTATAAAATGTCATCGAGTCATGAGTTTGTACTTGATGGCAAAGCAGCAAAAATAAACTTAAGCCTCAAAGGGTTCACAAAGAACGTAACAATATGTGAGTTCTTTGTTGCGGGTGAGCTGATAAATGCGTACCAACTTACCTATGGCACCAAAGGCAATATACCATTAATGGCAAGAATTATTATGCTTATAATAGCTGCAACGATAGGGTGGTTTTATGCCGCTCAAGTAATTGATGAATGGTTAGCATTTTCGATAGTCTTTATACTCGGTTTAGCGATTATGTTTAAATTTGAAAAACCAAATTGGACATGTGAAGATTTACTAAAGAGTTAATGATTGTCACACTAATGTGTAATTTAGTTTTAAAGAATGATCAAACGGTTGGCGTATGTTGTCAGCCGTTTTTTATTTTACTTCAGAATAACATTGGACAGGCACATTTAATTTACACATTTTTAGGACTAAAAATTTTTTGCTTATCCTGTCGAATTTAAATAAATAAAGGACACGCATAAATTTTTTTGCAAAATGCACAGCATTAACTACTGTTATTATATCCAGTAATTGTGAGGTGGTACTTTATGACACGCGCAAGAAAAAACCTGATTGATTTAGCATCTACATCATACTACCACTTAGTCGCTCGCTGCGTCAGACAAGCATTCTTGTGTGGTAATGATAAACACACAGGTAGAAACTTTGATCATCGTCGAGAGTGGCTAGTAGATCGGATAAAGTTATTAAGTAGTGTATTTGCCATAGAAATTGCCGCCTATGCGATAATGTGCAATCACTACCATCTTGTTGTGAACGTCAATAGGCGTCAAGCACTTGGTTGGTCTGATGATGAAGTAATTAACCGCTGGTATCAGCTTTACAAAGGTCATGTTTTGGTGGATCGCTACTTAAATGGAGAGAAGTTAGATAAGGTAAGTGACCTATTTTTTAATGAAATTATCGCAAAATGGCGAGAAAGATTGTATGACATCAGCTGGTATATGAAAAACCTCAATGAGTACATTGCCCGTGAAGCCAATAAAGAAGATAATTGTACGGGCAAGTACTGGGAAGGTCGCTATAAGTCACAAGCATTATTAGATCAAACAGCAGTACTTAGTTGCATGGCCTACGTTGATTTGAATCCTATCAGAGCAAACATAGCTGAAACACTTGAAGACAGTGACTTTACTTCTATCCAAGAGCGAATAGCGCATTTCAAAGCCTTCACTATGGACAAAGTTAAAGTGGATCAGCCCCTCAAACAAAAAGATAATATTCAGCATGAAAGCCAGCCATCCGAGCTAAAACCATTTGGTGGTAACCACATCAAAAACACGATCCCTTTTGCCTTAATTGATTACATTGAATTAGTTGATTGGAGTGGCCGTCATATAGATCCAAAGAAAAAAGGGTATATAAAGAAAGCTATGCCAAAAGTGCTACTCACTTTAAATATAGAAGAAGCGCAATGGCTTGAATCAATAATGCGATTTAGGCAGCAGTACTCAAATTTCGCAGGCAGTAAACAGCGGTTAAAGCTGCACGCGGCAACCAACGATGTCAAATGGTACAAAGGGGTAGGTTAGCACTAAGTTCGTCAAGTAATTGAAAAACAATCTCATCAAAAAAGCATACGTCTTTAGCCAAGCTTTGTTCTGCAGCTAAATATCCAATCCAAGAATGTAAAACTTTTAATAATCATCAAATGGTGAATTTGATAGTGCATAAATGCTGGGGGATTAGTAATTCCAAAGACGATTTTTGATGTTAGGCAATAATTAAAATATGCCTGTCCTTTTATTAAGGTAGTCCTTTTATTAAGGTAAGTGTGGCTCAAATGTTCAGAATAGGATCTCCGCGTAGCGGCTTAGTTCAACATTTAATCGTGCGCTCATCGCGCATTTTTCTGCTGACTGAACGCTCATTTATCTACTTTATACTGTTTTAACAAATAACTTTACGCATTACTACCAATAAGTTTTTTAAAGCTTAAAGTTAAACTTAATAAAGTAATCTGCGCTCATCGCTCATTTTCGTGAATATATGCGCAAAGAGCAGTTTGACCATTCAATTAACTATTAGCCAATCTCAATAACCGCTAATCACTCCAAGCTATTATTCAGCTTTAATTTTTTAAGCTTGGGTTTTGTTGCTCTCAACCACAACCTACGGTGATACATTTAACGCAGTTGCTAAAAAATTTATCGCTTACAGTTTACGGCTTACAGCTTAATTTCAACTGCTTTTAAACCCAATCCTAAAGCCGCCCCAATGCTTGCCATTTACATAAATAGGTACTGATAAGTCATGTAAAATTTCACCGGTATCACGTTTGTATGTTTGCAATAAAAAGCTTTCAGTGTGACTGCCACAGCGGCTGCCTGTAGGATCGTTGAAAATACGTTTAGTGCGGTTGTTTACTAAATCTTGCTGGTAGTTACCGGTTAATGGCTGGCTGTAGCGTTTATTGTGGGTAGGGAAGTAACCTTTTTTGTCTACCGCTCCGGCAAATAGGATTTGTTTATTTTCTAGAATAGGCTCTTGAATTGGCGGTAAAATTTTATCGGTTAAGCTGTCGTAGTCGGTGCTGTATTTAGTTGGGTTACTATTAGGTATTTCTCTATAATCTTGAGAAAACAACTGTTTTTCGCTAAGTTGTGATGTTGCCAGCAGCTCAGTAAATTTAGTTGATATGGCTGAGCTTGCCTGTAGTGCCGCTGCTAAAATAGGTTTAAAGAATGCGTTATGTTCTACTTTATTAAGCTCTCTAAAAATAGTTTCTGATCCTATTGATAATTTAGAGGCTTGATCTGAGATTGAAGTACTTTTTGTGGCAACTTCAGCTAGTAGGTGGCTAATACTACCCACCGAGGTATTAATTTGTGTGGTTGCGTGTTGAAACGCACTGACTGATTGCTGCATGGTTTCTCAAGTGTTGACGATGATTCGGTAATATCTTGGTGGATTGCTAAAAATGAGAGGGTAACGTTTTCTAGTTCTTGCTTTACTGACTCACTGCGCGTTGATACTTGTTTCATATCGTCATTTGTTTGCACACTATTGTCATTAATTTCGCTGAGCATTTGTGCAATTTGTTTAGTTGCTTGATTGGTTTTATTAGCAAGATTACGTACTTCATCAGCAACAACAGCAAAACCTCGGCCTTGTTCACCAGCGCGTGCCGCTTCAATTGCCGCGTTTAATGCGAGTAAGTTAGTTTGCTCTGCAATGGTTTGAATTACTTGGGTGATGCTTTGAATATCTGTGGCGCTTTTTAATAGTAGGTCTAATTGCCCAGAGACTTTATCAATCGAGCCAGACAAAGAGTCTATTTGCTCTGTAGCCAATTGCAGGCGTTGATCAGCAGAGGTCGATGCTTGTGATGTTTGCATCATTGCTTGGCTAACGGTAGTTATGTTATTAGTCAGCTCACTGCTATTATGGGATAACGCTTGGGTTGCTTGGCTAACCGCTTCACTTTCGCTATGACAGCCATCAATTTCTTTAGCTAAACTATCAACATAGAATGCAACTTCTGCTGCACCAATGGCATTTTTAGACGTTGCCTTTGTTATATTATCAGCAACCTTAATAATAACTGCATGCGGGTTTGGTTCTGGTTCAGCTTGGGGGTTTTTAGTAGAAATTATCTGTTTAAAAATATCAGTGCGCTTAATGTTGTTAGCAATAGTGCGCTAGTTAGTGTCAGCTGTGCAAAAAAGTACAGTGCAGCAATAGTGCAATAGAATGCTGTATAAAAGAGTGAGTTTAAATTCATGCGGCTAACCTTTTTTTATTATAATTTTTAGTCTTGAATATAAAACAAACTAAATCAATTATAAAAAGGTCTTATAGGCGACTTTAATTTTTTACATAATGAATACTAAGTAAATCCTTTTCTTGTATTTAACGGTGATAAAAAGAATAATCTGCTAACTGAATAAACCACGCTAATTTAAGTTTAGAGACCTGTAGTGAAAGCCAAAGAGATCCGCAATTTTTACATCAATGAAGAGCAATCCGTGTATTTGCTTTCGCATCACGATGCTAAAAAACACCGCCAATGGCTTAATATCTGTATAAAAAAACTAACGAATTTGGGTTACTCCGACGTTGAAATGATAGGCTCTGGTGCATTTGGTTTTGTATTTGCAGGGCTTGATGAACATAACCAACCTTGGGTGTTTAAGTTTTCACGGATCACTTTAGCACAAAGCGTACGGGACAGGTTAGAAGATGAAGCCTATATGCTGTCTCAAGTTAATAACCCTTTAGTGCCGAAGTTTTATGGCTTTGAGCGAATAAAAAAGCAGGGTATTTTGATGATGGCCCGTGCTCTAGGTGAAGACCTAGAGAAAGTGTCACTCAAAAGAGGGCGTTTTAGTGCAGCTGCAATCATGAACCTAGCGCTTAAATTACGTAACGTATTAATTGACTTACGTAATCATAAAAACGGGATCAGCCCACAGCCAATAGTACATGGTGATATTAAACCATCAAATTTGGTGTGGGATGAAGCTACACAAGGGCTATCTTTAGTTGATTGGGGCAGCTCTGTATATGCTCAAATAGACAGTGATGGTGATCCTGTTACCAGCAATTTTATGGATTTAATGTCAGGTGATTTGAGCAGCACTAATGCCCGAATGGGAGATGTTTATTTTATTGGTGATGAGCAAATGTCTGGGGCAAAATCATCCCCGCGTTTTGATGAGCAAGGTGTAGCCTCTACACTTTATGCACTTGCCTCAGCACAGTCTTGTCGATTTGGCGCACAAGTTATTCCGGCTAGTTCGCTTGGGCTACCTATGGAATTAGCAAAAGTAATTGATGGCATGTTATCTAAGGAAAAACACATAAGAGATGGTGCCGGGGACTATTTTATGCGTAATATGCCTACCATGGCAAAAGCTTACTTGCCTCAGCTTAATATCCATAAAAATATAAAAGCGCATATTCCCTTTTGGTTTGGTACAGACGCTGAATTACCAGATACCGTAGTATACAGTTCCCGCAAACAGTTTTTACGCCAAGCTGATCATAAACAGCAGCTGCTTGATGTGAACGATGCCCAACTAGATCGTTACTACAAAGAATTTTTATTTGATACTGGCGATACTGAAAAAGCGTTCTTAGCTTCAATAAGCCGCTTAGCTAAATACCCCGTTGTTGGCGGGTTAAGCTTTCATTGGAAAGAAGAGTCACTGTACGTAGAGTCGTCTTTGATTATGCATGATGAAAGTTTGGCTGATGCATTTACTCAAGCGGTAAATAATACTGTGATGTTGGCACAAGGAATTAATCAAAAAGGGCTGTTCAAATGTTGCTTATTTGATGCTCGTAAAACAATTCAGTTAGAGCGAGATGGTACAGGGGCATTTAAATTTGAGCAGTTACCCGAACTCGAATACGAAGTTATGAATTTAAAAAGCAGTGATGTAACCCGACCCCATTCATACTTTGAAGATGGTAAAGACCCGGATGAACAACTACAACTTCCTAAAAAGTGATAAAATGTGTATTTGAGCTAAATCAAATTCATCACACAGGGTGTATTATTTTTGAAGCACTTCCCGATAGAATGAAAATTCACCACTACTATCGTTTGCTTGATGCAAATAAAGAGGACGAATTTAAACGATTGCTTAATAAGCTAATGCAATACGCTGTGAGTATAACTGATGTCGGTGTAGCTGGGTTTATGAAACTGCCTTATAAAAATACCCGAAAATTCTCACTCTGTGAAAAACAAGCCGATTTTTTCTACCCTAAAGATCCAAAGCGCTTTGAGGCTTAAAGCTTTGGTAAACAGTATGAGGTTAAAGCGAGTTAATTAAATAATGCGTAATAGGAATATCAATAATGGCAAAAATTAAACCATTAGTATCAATGCAAAGCTATGGTATTTATACTCAATGGGACTCATCGTCAAAAGAATTGCCACAGATACAATCGTTCACGACCAAAGTACCCGCAAAGCTTGATATTGAATTTGGTTTCATCATTAATATCAAAAAAGCGAAGGGGGAAAAAATTCATTTTTGTATTTACCACCCAGATATCCCCGATGATGATGGTATCGCCATGGCTCCATTTGAAGGTACTGAATATATAAAAAATAATGACTGGCACTTTTACCTAGGCGACACTCTATGGCAGCCTATAAATAATAAAATAGGTGATTGGCGGATGACCATTGAATTGAACTCAAAAATTATTGCAGATAAAACTTTTTCAGTATGTGAACAAGAGGCGATGTCTGAAATTGAGTTTTGGCAAAAGCGAGGTTATTAGTTTTTAGGCTAGTATTATTAAAGCGTTTTATTTATTAATAAACAGCTCTCGCGATACACCATAGGTTATGGTTATAATATAGCATAACTAAAAAACACTAAAAGTATCACGATTATGAATCAAACAAATGAAAGTATATCAAACACAGGCTTGAGGCCTGAAGAATCAACCTGTACAAATACAAGCTGTTGTCCTCCTCCACAGAGTCCACAAGTACGAACTGCCCCAAAAGTTGGCCGCAACGATCCATGTGTTTGCGGTAATGGACGCAAGTATAAAAAATGCTGTGGTAAAAACGCATAGAGTCAGTTTTATTAAGTAACTAGTTAACTTAATAGTTACTTATTGTTGTTTTAAGCGTTAAAAACACAAGCAAGAACACATCATACATTATTTCTTTAGTTAAATAATAAATTGCTTCGGTGGATAAATTAAAAGTTTTAAACAAAGTGGGGGATTTTCTCACAATAGTGCTAGTTTGTTGGTCAACATTCTTAACATCGTTTCGGGTTTAGGGTGTGTTTCATTTAAACCGCTAAGCAGAGTCATAAAATAACAATCCATCATTACGGTAGCTTTTACTTCATCATATTGAGGTTGTTCACTAAAGAGCATTTTTTTAAATTCGTTGAGCTGAAAATTAAAAAAATCTGCTTGCCAAATTATATCGCTGATTAACACTTTACTAAATTCTTTATTTTCACAATAAAATGTAAATAAGGGCAGTGCATAATGGCGTAACTTCAAACGAGGAGAGTGTTGTTCATCAGTTAAAGCTGCTGTAGTTATGATGTTATCTATTTGCAATAACATACCAGCTTTAAGTAAATCAATTTTGTTTTCAAAATGGCTAAAAACCGTTCCGGCTGCAACACCTGCATTATTTGCAATTGCTCTGGTTGAGGTTGATTCATAGCCCAGCTCTATAAATAGCTCCCAAGCTGCGGCTAAAATTTTATTTCGTGTTATTTCTTTTTTACTCATATTTCAATGCTTTAATTTTTATATTACTTAAAAAGTTTGAATTGCCTTGCTTTATTGAGCGTGCTCAATTAAATTTATGAGCGTGCTCATTTCTAAAGGGGAAATACACAATGAATATCATAAAACGCGTTATAGGCTTCGTTTTATTTATACCTTTTATCTTTTTTTATTCTTACATGCTTGGCCCTATACTAAAAGCGATATTAGTTCCTGGGGGCATAATATTATTATGGCTTATTTTAGGTCCGAGGGAGGGTTATAAAGCAATAAAAAAAGCGTTTATTGAGGAGAGATAAAGAGAGTGTTGCTCGTTGAACCAAAGTAACGAGCAACATTTCATTTTATAATACGTAGTGGAAGCCGATTGCAATACCATCATCTTCTGATAAGCTCATTTGTTCTTCTTGCTGTTTGTCTGCACTTGCAAAGTCACTAAAATCTTTTCTTGCTTCGAGATAAACAAGGGTATTGTCATCAAACAAGTAATGAACGCCTAACACGCTAAATTGTCGTTTAAAGGTGTCATTTGGATCAGCATTAAAGTTGGGTTGGATAACATAGTCGTCACCTGCATCAAAGACGTTGTATGCTAAAAATGTGCGAATGTTGTTGTCGAATCTATACGAGACAAGAGATTCTAGTCCAACGGCTTCCTTAATTAACCTGCCTAAGTTATCTGTATCATGGTTTTTGTTTTTATTTAAATTTGCAGCAGCATAAAATCCTTTTGCATCAAAATTACCATAAGTAATACCTGCACCATAAATTAAGTCGACCGCTGTTTGCATTGTGGCATCAGTGCCATAAACGATATTAAATTCACCGCGGTTAAAACCTGCTGTAAGGGTCAATTTATCACTCAACGTATAGGTAAGTGCTGCACCGTATGTAGAATTAAACTCAACTTTTTGCGCTAAGTTACTTTGGTTATTAAATAGTGTTTCGCAATCAGATTCTGAGATTGCTTCTACATCACATGTATAAAAGTCATTATTTTTAAACTGTACTTGAGCTGCAATACTCAAATCGCCGTAATTATTTCGGTATTGGAGTAATTTATCGCCACGGCCTGTACCATTTATTGCACCGTCATCTTTGTTATAGGTATAGACACCTGCAGCATTACCGTCCCATACTAGGCTGTAGTTAGTACTGTATACAACGTCGTACCATGCACCCCATTGTTTACCTATCGTCAGTTGACCATATTGATCGTGGGCAATGCCTACATAACCTAAACGATTATATAAAAATTCATCTTGGATTGATTCAAATCGGTTGTTATAAATGATATCGCTACTACCAACAGGATTAACTCCCCATTCAAGCAGGGCGATTGCAGACCAATGTTCTTTTAATTGTCTTTTAAAATCAAAATTTATACGCGAGGCACCATTTACTATTTCAGTTTGTCCTTGAGTGTGGATGACCCTTGCATCAATAAACCCACCAATTGTTAGTGAATTAGTCGAGTCATTATAGATCTCAAGTGCTTGCACACTACAAGAGCTGAAAATCGTAGCGGTTAAAAGAGTAGATAGTCCTTTGTTCATTAACTGGGCCTTTATATATATTGTGTGTTGCCATAAACGCGCAATCCTAACAAAGGGACGCTATGGGTAAAGTGAAAAAATATCATTAAATTAGTATAGAGGAAATTTAAAATGTTAAGACTAAATTTATCCTTGCTTTGTTAAGGTCTCAGCTAGGTCATTAGTACTGTAAAAGCGTAAAACTCGCTATTTAGTTCAGTAATATTCCATAGAAAAAACACCTGTTTTGGTTTAAACTCCAGCCAATTAAATTTCTATGATTTCCCCTTGGAGGGTAGCGCTATTATTAGTACAGCTAACATCACCATGCAATTTGGTGCTAAACCATTATTTGAAAACATTTCTGCAAAATTTGGCGAAGGAAACCGTTACGGTTTAATTGGTGCAAATGGCTGCGGTAAATCGACTTTTATGAAGATTTTAAGCGGTGAATTAGAGCCTTCATCAGGTAACGTTAGTACTGATCCAAATGAGCGTGTAGCTAAGCTAAACCAAGACCAGTTTGCATACGAAGAATATTCAGTTGTTGATACTGTGATCATGGGCCATAAAGAATTATGGGAAATCAAACAAGAACGTGACCGCATTTATAGCTTGCCTGAAATGAGCGAAGAAGACGGGATGCGTGTTGCCGATCTTGAGACTGAATTTGCAGAAATGGATGGGTATTCAGCTGAGTCAAAAGCAGGTGAATTATTAATGGGCGTGGGTATTGATACTGCGCAGCATTATGGTCCTATGTCAGAAATTGCACCGGGTTTTAAACTACGTGTTTTATTAGCTCAGGTTCTATTTTCAGACCCAGATATTATGCTGCTGGATGAGCCTACTAATAACTTGGATATTTACACGATTAAATGGCTTGAAGATGTATTGAATCAACGTGATTGCACTATGATCATCATTTCCCATGACCGCCATTTCTTAAACTCTGTGTGCACACACATGGCTGATATAGACTACGGTGAGTTACGCCTGTACCCGGGTAATTATGATGAATATATGTTTGCGGCTGAGCAAGCCCGTGAACGTTTGTTAAGTGAAAATGCGAAGAAGAAAAGCCAAATAGCTGAATTACAGCAATTTGTATCTCGCTTCTCGGCGAACGCATCAAAAGCAAAACAGGCAACATCTCGCGCTAAACAAATTGACAAAATCCAACTTGATGAAGTTAAAGCGTCATCTCGTCAAACGCCATTTATTCGTTTTGAACAAGAAAAACAATTGTTCCGTAATGCACTAGAACTTAATAATCTTGGTCAAGGTTTTGAAGAAATGCTTTTCACCGGACTTGAAGGCTTAGTTGAAGTGGGTGAGAGAATAGCCATCATCGGTGAAAATGGGGTTGGTAAAACAACACTATTAAACACATTAGCAGGTCGCCTTGCACCAAAACAAGGTGAATTTAAGTGGTCTGAAAATGCAAATATTGGCTATTATGCACAGGATCATGCCGATGAGTTCGAGCAAGATATGAACTTATTCCAATGGATGGAGCAATGGCAACAAGAGGGCGATGACGAGCAGGTGGTTCGTAGCTTTTTAGGTCGTATGTTGTTCTCACAAAACGATATTAAAAAGTCAGTTAAAGTTATCTCAGGTGGTGAGCAAGGTCGCATGTTATTTGGTAAAATTATGATGCATAAGCCAAATATATTGTTAATGGATGAACCAACTAACCATATGGATATGGAGTCTATTGAAGCATTAAACTTAGCACTTGAAGCCTACGAAGGTACATTGCTATTTGTATCACACGATCGTCAGTTTGTATCGTCACTTGCTACCCGCATTTGGGAAGTGAAAGATTCTCAGATTATTGACTTTAGAGGCACATACTCTGAGTATTTAGCCAGTAAAGAAGCATAACTCTGTATTTAATAGTTAAAAGCCATGCATGTCATGGCTTTTTTTATTGGCTGTTTATCGCGATTTTATATTTAATACGTGTATAATGACCGCCTTAAAATGAGGACATAAGTCCGCTATTAGTTCGAAAATTAGTTTACTGAGGAGTATTTATGACTGTTGGCATTATTATGGGTTCCAAATCAGATTGGCCAACTATGGAACACGCAGCGATTATGCTTGATAAATTTGGCATCGCTTATGAAACAAAAGTTGTTTCTGCACATAGAACTCCTCAATTACTTGCTGATTATGCAAGTTCAGCCGCGGAACGTGGTATTAAAGTTATTATAGCCGGTGCCGGTGGTGCAGCACATTTACCAGGTATGGCCGCTGCGTTTACATCTCTACCTGTATTAGGTGTGCCAGTTAAGTCTAAAACCCTAAATGGTGTTGATTCACTATTGTCTATTTGCCAAATGCCCAAAGGTGTTGCTGTTGGCACACTTGCAATAGGTGATGCTGGTGCTGCAAATGCAGGCTTATTAGCGGCGCAAATTTTAGGCTGTCAACAGCCTGAGATCTTCGCAAAAGTTGAAGCATTCCGTAAAGAACAAACAGAGACTATTTTAGCCAACCCTAATCCTGCAGAGTAATATGAAAATTTTAATTTTAGGTGCGGGTCAGCTTGCTCGAATGATGAGTTTAGCGGGCGCGCCATTGAATTTAAATGTTGTTGCTTATGATGTTGGCAGCAAAAACATTGTTCACCCTTTAACTAATGAAGTTTACAGCACAACCTTAGAGCAAAGCATTGCTGAGGTTGATGCAATTACTGCTGAGTTTGAACACATACCAAATGATGTGCTTACACTTTGTTGTGCCAGTAATAAATTTTATCCAGGTAAAGTGGCTATTAAAACCGGTGGTGATCGTGCTATTGAAAAAGCACTGTTAAGTAAAACTGAAGTCGCTTGTGCACCTTATAAACTTATTACTGAGAAAGCGCACCTTATCGAAGCAGTATCAACGCTTGGTAAACCGCTTGTTATTAAAACTTGCCAAGCAGGTTACGATGGTAAAGGGCAGTGGCGTTTAAAGTCAGATGATCAAATCGATCAAATTTGGTCTCAAATGGCTGACTTTATTGCATCGGGTACTGAACAAATGCCGCATACGATTATTGCTGAAAAAATGATCCCATTTGATCGTGAAGTGTCAATTATTGGCGCACGCGATAAATCTGGCAACACAGCTATTTATCCATTAACAGAAAATCAGCACACCAATGGTGTACTTACCTTATCTGTAGCCGGGAAAGAAAAATCAGCAATACAGCAACAAGCAGAAGATGCCTTTAACAAAATAGCCAATGAACTTGATTATGTGGGCGTATTAGCTATAGAATTTTTTGATGTTGATGGTCAACTATTAGTGAACGAATTAGCTCCGCGAGTGCATAATTCTGGCCATTGGACTCAGCAGGGCGTTCAGTGTTCGCAGTTTGAAAACCATATGCGAGCTGTTGCGGGTTTACCGCTTGGTAGCACACAGCTTAAACAAGTTAGCGCGATGATCAATGTTCTTGGTCAGTCAGCGATCCCACGTGATGTTTTGAAAGTTAGCGATGTGACAAGTCATTGGTATGGAAAAACACCAAAACCAGGGCGAAAAATGGGCCATATAAATGTATCAGCTTCAAGTTTACATGAACTTGGAGAGCGTTTAGCTGAACTTGCAGAATACCTACCCGAAGATCAATACCCTGGAATCCTAGCAACCGCTACCTCCCTTATTTTGAATTAATTATAAGCTAGCCGAGCAACAAGCTCGGCTTTTTTATTTTTCTACCGCTTTTTCTTTTTTATCCAATCGATTATGTCAGCCTATACTTAAATTCAGATAATAAATCATACGAAAAGTATTATTTAGGAATATTATGCCTGCGACAATCCACTTTCATAAGCTAGCTTATTTACTGTTATTAGGTTTATGCCTTACTCCTTTCATTGGTGCCGGTTCTGCTCTTATTATGGGTGCTGTATTTGCAATCATTATTGGTAATCCATTTTCAGATTTTTCTCAAACCGCGAGTAAATGGATGCTAAAAGCAGCCGTAGTAGGCTTGGGCTTTGCTGTCGACATTAACCAAGTAATTGAAGTAGGCCGCAGCTCGTTAGTACTTACAATTGTTAGCATTACTGCGATTATCGGTTTGGGTGAAATACTTACTCAAGTCTTTAAGTTAAACAGAAACACAGGTGTGTTAATTTCATTTGGTACAGCAATATGTGGTGGTAGTGCTATTGCCGCCATGGCCCCGGTTATTAAAGCCAAAGATCATGAAGTAGCGGTAGCGCTAGGCGTTGTATTTTTACTAAATGGCGTAGGCTTATTGTTATTTCCTGCAATAGGTCATTATTTTGATTTAAGCCAAGAGCAATTTGGAATGTGGGCTGCTCTAGCTATTCATGACACCAGTAGTGTTGTTGGCGCATCAGCAACTTATGGTGTGGCAGCGCTGAGTATTGCAACAACCGTTAAATTAACTCGTGCGATGTGGATTATCCCTTATACCACGTTAGCGGGGGTATTTTGGCGCTCAGAAGAAAAAGCCAGTATTCCGTTGTTCATTGTGGGCTTTTTAGCAGCAGCATTAATAAACACGTATTTACCAGATTATTCTTCAACGTGGTCATTTTTAAACAGTGCTGCTAAACAGTTATTAGTGATGACCTTATTTTTAATTGGCAGTGGTTTATCCATCAATGTTTTAAAGCAAGCGGGTGTTAAGCCATTTTTAATGGCAATCCTTTTGTGGGTTGTTGTCAGTAGTGTAATTTTAATATTAATTTTAGACGGGTTTATTTAATGAATATAAAACTGATTGTTGCCGCCGTTGCGAGCATGTGTGTGACGTGCACTTTAGTAAATAACGCAAAAGCAGCAGGCAATATAAGAGTGGCGACCTTTAACGTAAGTATGGATGCCACTAATTACACTGCACAGGGTGAAAGTGTTAACCCAAATGCGCTAGTGAATGCGTTAAAAAGTGACCATCAACAGATAAAAAACATTGCAGAAATTATCCAGCGTGTCCGCCCTGATATCTTGCTCTTGAATGAGTTCGATTATGTGAGTAAACCCCAAGGCATTGATTATTTTATACAGAATTACTTAAAAGTAAGTCAAAATAAACAACCTGCAATTACCTACCCTTATACATACATAGGGCCTGTTAATACAGGAGTTGCGTCAGAGTTTGACTTTGATAATGATGGCAAAAAAACGGGTAAGCTTGGCGATGCTTATGGTTTTGGGTTTTTCCCAGGTCACTATGGCATGGCTGTGCTTTCTCGTTACCCAATTGATTTTGATAAAGTACGTTCATTGCAAACATTTAAATACAAAGATATGCCAGGTGCGCAAATGCCAATTGATCCTGAGACAAATCAGAATTGGTACAATAATGATGAATGGCAAGCAATGCGCTTGAGCTCAAAATCTTTTTGGGATCTCCCCATTGATGTCAAAGGTAAAACGGTTCATTTACTTGCATCGCACCCAACTCCGCCAGTGTTTGATGGCGAAGAAGATAGAAATGGCAAACGTAATCACGATGAAGTTAGGTTAATTAAAGATTATATCGAAAACGCAAGTTACCTTTATGATGATAAAGGGGTTAAAGGCGGACTTAAAACTAATTCTCGATTTGTTATTGTGGGGGACTTAAATGCAGCGCCAGAGGGCGATAAAAAGCGCCCAAATACAACAAACCAACTATTAGCAAATCCGCTTATTAATAGTGAATTTTTACCAGTGAGTAAAGGCGCTGCAACAAGTTATACAGGTACGTATGCCGCTGCTTATACCGCACATTGGCAAGCACGTGTTGACTATGTTTTGCCATCAACTTATGGTATTTCGGTTCAAGACGGAGGCGTTTTTTGGCCAACTAAAAATAGTGAACTGTATCGTTTGATAAAGGATAGAAATGCATCTTCTGATCATCGTATGGTTTGGTTAGATATACTAGTTAAATAGCAGGTTATTTAACGGTAAACTTTGGCTGTTTATCCTAAATAATTGCAATACCTATGGTGCTTCTGCTTAAATTACGGGAATTATAATAATCCCTAGAAGCACTATGAACTTAAAAACAGCAAATAGAACCTTAGTAGCCATGGCGATTGCATCAAGCTTTGTGCTTGCTGGTTGTCAAACTACCACCTCTACTTCTTCTGAAGAAGTTGCAAATACCCCCGTTGCAAGTGTTGTAGCAACGCCTGCAGATTTTGGCAGCAGTGAAATCACTCTCGAACAAGCTATGGCGCATCCTGATTGGTTAGGACGTCAAGCGGAACGAGCATTTTGGGCTGCGGATTCAAGCACTATTGTATACGCTCAAAAGCAACAAGGAAATGAGTTAAGGGACTTATATGTACAAGGGGTCAATAGCCAATCGGCAAGTAAAGTTGCGTTGAATAAACTCCATACTTTAGGTGCAAGCAATGCCGTTTATTCTGCAAACCGTTTGCTTCAAGCTTATGTGTATGAAGGAAATATATTTATAAAAAATATAAAAATAAATGAAATTACACAAATAACTCACGACAGTGCTAAACAATCTAACCCACAATTTTTAACAGATGGTAATTTAGCTTTTCGCCAAGGAAACACTTTTTATAAAGTAAATCTAACAACAGGTTTGCAAACTGAGCTTGCAAATTTACATTTAAATGATGCCCCAAAAGGCGTTATTGAACCTCAAACGTATATTGCCAAAGAGCAGCATAAACTAATTGACTACATTGCGTTAACGCATAAAAATAAGCTGGATAAACAAACACGTAAAGAGCAATTAAAGAGTCAAAATGCAAGTATTGCGAATGCACAATTTTATTTAGGGAAAGGAAATAAAATCTCTGATGTTCAATTATCACCAAGTGGTAAAGCATTAATTGTAGTAGTAACGGATAACCGCTCATGGCGGGAAGACAGTGATATAATGCCAAACTATATTACTGATGATGCGGGTGTAAAAGCTGAAAAAGTCCGTCGCCGCGTTGCCGATGCAAAACCACAAACATCTAAAGTTATCTATATTGATTTAGAAGAAAACACGCAAAAAACACTCGCTTTTGATACGTTACCGGGTTTCGATGAAGATGTACTTGCTACAGTAAAAAAAGAAAATTATGCACGTGAAGGCAAAACATACGAATCGAAAAAAAGAACCTCGTGCAATTAACTTGATTATGGACTGGGGCTGGTCACAAAGTGCTATTGTATGGAATCATGATGGCTCACAAGTAGCGTTAATGCTTGAAGCATGGGATAACAAAGACCGTTGGATTGCATCTGTTGATTTTGAAAACAACACATTAGTTTCTCAACACCGTTTACATGATGATGCATGGGTTAACTATACATACAATGATTTTGGGTGGCTCAATAATTCAGACACACTTTATTATTTATCTGAAGAGTCGGGTTACAGCCATATTTATAAAAAACCATTAAACGGTAAAGCAACCCAACTTACGAAAGGCCAGTTTGTTGTATCTAACTTAACCCTCAGCGATGACAATAGTGCTATTTACTATAAAGCTAATGTTGAACACCCTGGATTGTATGAGATTTACCGCGTCAATCCACAAACTGCGCAATCTGAGCAAATCACAAACTTAGATGGCATGACTGACTACCAACTTAGTCCTGATCAAACCAAGCTATTATTAACACATTCTAAAATAATGGCTCCGCCAGAGCTTTATGTAGCAGACGCAAAAGCAAATGCCAGTGCAAAGCAGCTTACAAGCACGGTATCGAGTGAATTTTTAGCAAAACAACTGATAGCCCCTAAAATTGTTGCTGTACCATCAAGCCATACTGACCAGCCTATTTACGCAAAAGTTTACTACCCAGCCGATTATGTTGAAGGAGAAAGTGGTAACAAGCGTAAAGCGGTTATTTTTAATCACGGCGCAGGTTACTTACAAAACTCGCATATGGGTTGGTCAGGTTATTTCCGTGAGTTTATGTTTCATTCCTTATTAGCCTCTGAGGGTTACGTAGTGATGGACATGGACTACCGCGCATCAAAAGGCTATGGTCGTGATTGGCGTACTGCAATTTATCGTCAAATGGGCACGCCTGAAACCCAAGATTTAATGGATGGTGTAAGTTGGATGGCCGAGAATGCGAATGTTGATACCGGTGCTGTAGGCACTTACGGTGGCTCATACGGTGGCTTTATGACGTTTATGGCGTTGTTTACACAGCCTGATTTATTCCAATCAGGTGCAGCACTTCGCCCGGTTACCGATTGGGCTCATTATAATGCGCCTTATACATCTAATATTTTGAACCACCCAGACGTTGACCCGATTGCGTACGAAAAAAGCTCTCCGATCTACTATGCAGAAGGCTTGAAAAACCACTTATTGATTAACGCACCAATGGTTGATAATAATGTATTTTTCCAAGATTCAGTACGTTTAGTACAACGTTTAATTGAGCTTGAAAAAGAAAACTTTGAGACCGCAATTTTCCCTGTAGAGCCGCATGGCTTTGTGCAGCCTTCGAGCTGGTTAGATGAATACCGTCGTATCTATAAGTTATTTAAAGAAACACTGTAAATTTAGTTAAAAAAAAACGCCAAACTTAGTTTGGCGTTTTTTTTTATCATTTTAATAATAACTGGTGTTGCTAGCACTATACCACCAATCGCACCAATTAAATGTGCGTCAATAGCCACCCGTGAGGCAATTAGTTGACCGATTTCAGCACTCGGGCCAGCATATTGTTCATGGGCTACCTTGAGCCAGACTCCTATAAATAATAAACTGCCTGTTCTCATACCTACACTAATATCTTTTATAGCTCCCCAAACAATCACGCCATGTAATAGGGCGCTTAACCCTGTGTAAATTTTTATATCTGGACAAAAGAAGTAAATACCCAAGCCACACCAAATACCCAAAACTAATGAGTTGAGTGCATATTGACTCGGTGTAGTGTGCTCGGCATGCAGTAACCAAATAAGCAATATACCGGCACAGTTTAAGCCTAAATGTGCCCAATTAGCATGCACATATTGGCTACTGAGTAATCGCCATACTTCACCTTGACTTATTAGCTGGCGATTGAACTCTAAAAAATCGTTCAAATTAAAAACAGCAAAGAGTGAGCTGATTGCGATTAAACACAGTGGTGGTAGAACGTAACGGGGTTGAAGAGGTAAATTAACCATTTTTTTCTTATTTTTACAGCAAACTTTTGCATATTGTGCACGTTTAACTTTAAGATGCCAAACACCTAGGCGCAATAAAGTTATTTTATGTTTTTAACGTTTCCAAAAGCACTGGCATTTACTGCCTCATTATTATGTATTCCTTCTTTAGCCGTTAGTGCAACAACGCCGCGCGAAACTCGCGAACCAGAAGCTGCTACAGGCCATCAGCTTAAACAACAGGTTGTTGGCGCTAATTTTATGATTGCTGCTGCAAATCCCTATGCAGTTAAAGCAGGTCAGCAAATTCTTGCCAAAGGCGGTAGTGCAGTTGATGCCGCTATTGCTACACAACTTGTTTTAACATTGGTAGAACCTCAATCGTCAGGCATTGGTGGTGGTACATTTATGATGTATTACGATAAAAAAACTGACACGCTAACAAGTTTTGATGGGCGTGAAACCGCGCCTGAAAATGCAGATGAAACATTATTTTTAGATAAACATGGTAAAGCGGCAAAATGGATTGATGCAGTTGTAGGAGGTCGTTCAGTTGGTGTGCCAGGCATTTTACATGCACTTGCAAGTGCTCATAAGCAATACGGTAAACTTGATTGGCACACACTATTTAATCCTGCGATAGAGCTTGCAGAGCAAGGGTTTGTTGTCTCCCCTCGACTGCATGCATTACTTGCTAAGCAAATTAACCCTGGCGTTACTAAACTTGATGTCATTAGCGATTATTTTTTTGAAGATGGTAAGCCTGTAGCAGTGGGTACAGTAAAGAAAAACCAACCATTAGCAAATCTATATAAAGACATAGCTGCAAAGGGCATTGATGCCTTTTACAAAGGGGATAATGCTAAGCAGATGGTAGAGGCTGTTCAGCAAAGTAAGGTGGCACCGGGTACGTTAACTCTTAACGATCTGGCTGAGTATAAAAGTGTACAGCGTGACGCTGTGTGCGCGCCATACCATGATTATAAAATCTGCTCTATGGCACCACCAAGTAGTGGTGGGGTTGCAGTAATACAAATATTAGCATTACTAGAAAGTAAAAACATGGCCCAGTTCTCGCCTAATTCGGAGCAAGCCATTCATTACTTTACCCAAGCATCACGTTTAGCATTTGCTGATCGTGATGTGTACATGGGCGACCCCGATTTTGCCTATATTCCTACTCAAGAACTGCTGGAGGCAAATTATATCAAACAACGTTCAGCCCTTATTACTGAACAAGACTTACCAGCTGTAGCCGGAGAGCCTAAAGACAAATTAGCTTATGCACAAGATGATGCCTATGAATTGCCTTCGACCACCCACGTATCTATTGTAGATAGCAGAGGCAATGCAGTTTCGATGACCAGCTCAATTGAAATGGCATTTGGTTCGACCGTTATGGTTAATGGTTACATTTTGAATAATCAATTAACTGATTTTGCCTTATCACCAAAAAAAGACGGCAAACTATTAGCTAACCGAGTTGAGGCAGGCAAACGTCCACGAAGTTCTATGGCGCCTGTTATGGTTTTCAACAAAGATGGAAGTTTACGATTAGTGGTTGGTTCTCCTGGTGGCAGTCGTATAATAAATTACGTAGCACAGGTATTAATTGGAGTACTGGATTGGGATTTAACAGCCCAACAAGCCATTAATTTAGGCCGAGTAACAAATAGAAATCGTTATACCAGCTTAGAAAAAGGAGCTGACATTGCTGCATTAAAATCGCAGTTAGTTAAACGCGGTCACACTGTAAAAGTTGTCGATTTGAACTCAGGACTACACGCTGTTGAAATTAAAAAGGGCGTTTTATACGGAGCAGCAGATCCGCGACGTGAAGGGATTGCTCTTGGCGATATGTAGTATTGTGCTTAATGAGCATAAATAGCCCTTATTTCAATTAATAAGATACTGTACAATATGCTGTAAGTACGGCCTATTCCGTACATTTCTCTTACTGTAAATGGTCTGACAAGATTGAATGTCATTGCTTTTTAACATTCAATCCTAATAATGGCAGATCACAATTAAAGACATCGCTAAGCTTGGAATTATGACTACAAATACCGATCCAAATTATCTTTATATTCATCACTCAGGTCCAGGCCTGATCGAAACTCCTCTGCTAAATAAAGGTAGTGCATTTACACAAAAAGAGCGTGAAAGTTTCAACCTAGCGGGTTTATTACCACCTCGTTATGAAACAATCGAAGAACAGGTTGAACGCTGTTATCAACAATATTCAAGCTTTAACGATAACCTTAATAAACACATTTATTTACGCGCAATTCAAGATAATAACGAAACACTTTATTACCGTTTAGTACGTGATCATCTTGAAGAGATGCTGCCAATTATTTATACCCCAACGGTGGGTGATGCCTGTGAAAAATTCTCAGATATTTACCGAAGTGCTCGTGGCTTGTTTATTTCGTACGAAGATCGTTATCAAATTGACGACATCTTGCGTAATGCAACCAAAGGAAAGGTAAAGGTTATTGTTGTAACCGACGGCGAACGTATCTTAGGTTTAGGTGACCAAGGTATTGGTGGTATGGGTATTCCAATTGGTAAGCTTTCGCTGTATACCGCTTGTGGCGGGATCAGCCCAGCTTATACATTACCAGTCATGCTTGATGTTGGTACTAATAACGAAAAGTTACTTAATGATCCAATGTACATGGGTGCACGTCATAAACGCATAGCCCAAGATGAATATGATGAATTTTTAGATCTATTTATTAAAGCGGTTAAGCGTCGCTGGCCAAATGTATTATTACAGTTTGAAGATTTTGCCCAACCTAATGCGATGCCTTTATTAAAGCGTTACCGTGATGAAATCTGTAGCTTTAACGATGATATTCAAGGTACTGCAGCCGTTACTGTGGGCTCTTTACTTGCCGCATGTCGCGTTAAGAATGCAAAGTTATCTGAGCAAAAAGTGGTATTTGTAGGTGCTGGCTCTGCCGGTTGTGGTATTGCTGAACAAATCATAAGCCAGATGGTTTCGGAAGGTATCTCAGATACGCAAGCACGCAGCCAAATATTTATGGTTGATCGTTTTGGTTTATTAACCCAAGGTATGCAAGGTCTTCGTGATTTCCAACAAGCACTTGCTCAACAAACCGATGACTTAGCACAATGGACTTACAGTGGTGAATACGCGTCGTTACTTGATGTTATGCATTGTGCAGAGCCTGATATTCTAATTGGAGTATCTGGTCAGCCAGGATTATTTACTGAGCAAGTTATTCGAGCGATGCACAGTAATTGCGCACAGCCGATTATCTTTCCATTAAGTAACCCATCTAAACAAGTAGAAGCCTTGCCTGCTGATGTGATTAATTGGACTCAAGGCAACGCAATTGTTGCAACCGGTAGCCCATTTGATCCTGTTGTATATGAAGGCCAAACATTTACTATTCCGCAGTGTAATAATAGCTATATCTTCCCCGGTATTGGTTTGGGTGTGATTGCTGCAAAAGCAACCAGAATTACCGATGCAATGCTAATGGTCTCAAGCGAGATATTAGCTGAGTCTTCACCTCGTGCAAATACTGGACAAGGTAGCTTGTTGCCAGCACTCACAGAGATCGAAACGTTAAGTAAACGCATTGCATTTGCCGTTGCCAAAAAAGCAATCGAAGAGGGCGCGGCGCTTGAAATAAGCGATGATCGACTCTGGTCTGCAATTGATTCTAACTATTGGTTACCAAAATACCGAAACTATAAACGCGTTAGTATCTAATTAAGAATGTTAATAAAAACAGGCTACGGCCTGTTTTTTTATACTTGTTCATTTTAAATTAACCAGCTAGGGTATCTAATAAGCTTAATTCACTTAATGAGGAACTTTATGCGTTATTTACCTTTACTTGCAGCCGCGATGACTTTCAATGTGTTTGCCCAAAGCACACCAAGTGCACCGCATATTTATATTCAAGGTCAAGCTAAAATCACAACAGCTGCAGACAGTGTTTTACTCAACGTAGGCATACTCGAAGTTGACAAAAACCTCATGGCAGCAAAAGATAAAGCTGATCAAACCATGGCAAAAGCGATTAAACTTTCTAAACAAGCAGGTGTGTTAGCTAAAGATATAAATGCAGGACAAATCAGTATTCATCGTGAAACGCAGTATAATAGAGAGACTAACAAGCAAGAGTTTATTGGTTTTAGGGTGTCTCGTAGTTTATCTTTAACGCTTAATGATGTTGATAAATACCCTACGCTTTTACAAAACCTAGTCAATGGTGGTATAAACCAAGTTAATCAAACTCAGTTTGTATCTAGCAAATATAATGAACTTCATAATCAAGCTCAAAAATTAGCAATTAAAGACGCTAAAAAAGCAGCATCAGAGTTTGCAAGTGATTATGGTGTAGAACTTAAAGGCCTTTACAGTGCATCTATGAAGCCGATGGATACCGGGGTACAACCTTATGTAAGAGCTAAAATGGCAATGTCAGCCGATGCAGAATCAGGCTCTGTAACCCCTGACTCTTATCATGCTGGTGAAATCACGATTTCTGCATCAAGTTACGCTATTTATTTGATTGAAGATTAATAACCTCTGATTAGTTCTACGTTTTATAAAAAGTCTCCAGTTGGAGACTTTAAGTTAATCCACTCAATACCTATTTATTTTGGCTGTTCAAATCTCTCTAACAAAATATCGCCACGCTCAGCAGAGATCCTAGCGATTGAATTTAGCATATTAATAACTTCGGTACGGTCATACAAATTAGTCGTGTGTTCATTAATATCATCTACTATTGCAGCAAGATAATTGAATAACTTTTCAGTAGCATCTTCGTTGTCATTTGCGACGAACAAAATATTCTTAAATGCCTCTAACACATTTGTCATTACATACGCATCGGCTTTGGCGTAATTACGAAGTGGGGTGAAGTTATCATGTAATAGCTCCTCAAATGAGGTTTCATGAATGTATAATAGTGGCGTATCTTGTGCGTGTTTTAGCGAATAATTGATATCACTAATTTTTAAGCGTTCAATTAGTAAGATACTCAACATATCAATTGCTTTAACGGCAGTACCGGGATCGTTAATTCCTGGACTCATCGCTTTAACTGCAATTTCAGAAATTTGCGTTAAACCATAACGATAATGGTCGCTAATGTATTCTTCTACATAAAAAATAAAACAGTCTAATAATTTTTCAATGAGTTCAGGGTTATTAGTAAGATCTTTATCTGACTTAAGAAAAGGGTAACCTTTAACAGTAAAATACCCCTGGTTAACGGCAATAAAGAGCTTTAAATCTTCTTGGGCTAGAATCTCACACAATTTATCGGCATGAACCCCTTTGAAATAGCCTTCGGTTTTACTTTTAATTGAATACCAGTCAGAAAAATCAGGGAACTGGCTTATATTATGCTCCTCTTGACGGCTGATTATCGACTTAATAACACCTTTGGTGTCTTTAAATAAGTCATTAAGCACATTATCGACTTGAATAGCTTTTGAAATTGAATGAATAAAATAAACAAATAAAGCTAATGAAATTAAGCCAAAAACCAAGGAAAAAAACACCCCCAGTGCAGGAATTGAAACATCCCCTCCAGCGGTCTGTTTGATATTGATAAGCATGATTATTGAATAAATAATACTGCCTAAATAAAACCCTAAAACTAGTTGATGTGACTTACGAGTGATCAAACCAGGGATCACCCTGGGTGATAAACTTGCGCTTGCGGTATTTAAAACAATCATTACCATTGAAAAGCTAAACACGGTTAAAGAAATTATACTGCCAGCTAAGGTACTTAATATGGTTCGTGCATTTTCTTCGCTATCAACTAATAGAAAGGCGATAAGCTCTTTTAACTTAATGATAGGCGCGGTGTACTCTACCGACATAGTGATAATGGCAAAAAGCAGAAATCCCACAGACAACATTGAAGGGTAAAAGCCAATGCTGTTGATCATTTCTCGATAATTATCAGCAACTTTACGTGGAACAAACATATATATCCTATTAATCAGCTATTTTAGTACGTTATCATAAAAAGCTAGCTTGTAACTATTTCATGTTTAAACTTGTGGTATCATTAAAAAAAATTATAGGAACTAACGCGTGATTATTTCATTTTATGCGGCCGTCTTGGCTTTTATGTATATTTATTTAAGTATGAATGTGGTTAAAGTGCGTAAAGCAAACCAGATATCGCTTGGTACTGATAATAACGAAGCGCTGATCAGAGCAACGCGTGCTCATGGAAACTTTATTGAGTATGTACCATTTGCTTTGATATTAATATTTTTAGCTGAATTTCAGGGTCTTAGCAGTCACTATTGTCATATTCTTGGTTCATTATTAGTCTTTGGTCGTATTTGCCATAGTATCGCAATCAAAGACGGTACTTTTAAATTAAGAGTTATTGGCATGATATCAACTTTTGCAACATTGGCATTAGCAGGATTCGTATTAATTTTCAGTCGGCTTTTCTAATATGAAATTACGGTTGCTTTGTGTGCCTTTTTTAGCTTTGTTGTACTGTACACATTCACACAGTGAAAACCCACACTTAATGAGCAACCGAATATTCAAGTAGTTCCTCATATTGCGCTTTCGTATCCAGCAGCCGTTTATTATTTTGTAAACTCCAAACGCCCATATATACGCCAAGCAGCAATACAGTTAGGGCTTGAAAAAACCGTTACCCATCTAAAAATTACTCACATGTTAAAGTAAACACCACTTGAAAATAAACAACCTTGGTTTAATCCAAACGAATAATTATAATGACAGAAAATAAAATCTTTATTATCGGCTTACCTCGTACAGGCACAACCAGTGTATGCCATAGCTTTTTGCAACTTGGCTACAGCTGTGCACACACGGCTTATACAAAACAATGTTTTAAAGATGCACAAGTTATTGCTGACACGCCCATCTTTAATGATTACCAATATCTTGATAAAGCATACCCTGGCTCAAGCTTTATATATCTTGAGCGGGAAACGTCATTATGGCTACCTTCAATTCGTCAACTATTAACGCGAATGTTTAAAAATTTAACTCGTGAAAATGGTGGATTCAATCCACATATAAAACGTTGCTACTTAAATACGTTCTCTAATTTAAATTTAGAAAACCTTGAGTGTGATGATTACCTACGCCAGATATATAAACAACACAGAGATGAAGCGTGCCACTATTTTTCAGCAAGAGAGAGTGACTTTTTAAAAATCGACATTAGCGAGTCTGAAAGCTTCAATTCATTATGTGATTTTTTAAAATGTTCAGCTCCTAATACTATGCATGATTTCGAAAGAATGAATATAGGCGGTAAAGTAACAGCGTGGAATAACATTAAACATCCACTAAAAATAGCGTCTACTGCCAATGGAAAAATCGACAAGGTACTCTATTAACTACTGCTCAAAGCAAGATTTTATAAGTTAATTACGATAAAATTGCGACATTGAACTAAGAGTAAAATTAACCATGTTTGAATTAAAATACCATACTCCATTTTCGTGGACAGAAGCAGTACTTGCTGACTTTGATACATTTTTACAAGATCATGCAGCAGCTGAAAAAAAAGCATCAGGCATGGCTATGTCTATGCTTTCACATTACCCAGATCGCCGAAAACTTGTTAAAGCGATGACTGATTTAGCACTTGAAGAAATGATTCATTTTAAGCAAGTTTTAAAGCTATTAATAGACCGAGACGTAAATTTAGGTAATGACCAAAAAGATCCTTACGTTAAACAAATTCGCGCTGTTTTTCGAAATGGTCGTGACGAATTTTTAATGGACAGACTGCTTGTAGGTGCCGTTATAGAGGCGAGGGGACACGAACGATTCTCTTTAGTCGCACAAGCATTGCCTGAAGGGAAAGAAAAAAGATTTTTATGTGGCGATTGCAAAGTCAGAAGAAAAACATAAAAATTTATTTGTAGAACTAGCGTACGAATATTTTGCTAAAAAAGATGTTGATACACGACTAGAGGAAATATTGATAGCAGAAGCAAATATTTGTAAGAGTATCCCTTTTACTGCTGCACTACACTAATAAGGCATTATATTAATTAGGCTGTTATTTATTTTTAACAGCCTAAATTCCAGTGATTTATTATTATCATTAGTGATAAATTGTTCATTAATCAGTTAATTAGCAATGTATGTTGTAAAATTAATTTTTTAATGTGCGATACTGTGAAATTAAATCAGCTACGTTAATAATCGTTGGTCTACCTGCTAAATAATTGGTATCAATATGGTACGTATTACCAAGCCAATAGGGGGTTTGGGTTGTGTTATGGCCGTGAATTGAAAATAACACGCCGGGGTTTATTACATTACTTTGGGTTTTTACACGAGTTCTATCCCATAAAAACTCTTGCACTATCGTATCTGTTGATAGTGTCTCTTCATTTAATTCTAAGTTGTTCCAATCACATGTAAGTGGTGCAGTGTGAGATAAGGCAATCACTTCATTTTGAAAGTGGAGCTTTAATGTAACCGGACATGTTTTAAGATAATCACATACAAGTGATAAATTTTTTTCACTTTCATTAAAATGCCAAGCGCCACCATTTTGCACCCAAAGCTCAAAAGCATCGTAGTCTTTATCAATAAGAGCAGCTAACATCATATGCTCATGGTTCCCCAATAGCATAATTAGATTATGTTCAATTGCGTGCTTTATTAGTTTTGTGCTGTCATTGCCGCGGTCAATTACATCTCCGAGCATCACCAAAACATCATTTTCATAATCAAATTTAACCGAGTGCAGGGCGTCGACAAACTTTTGAAAATCAGCGTCTAAATCGCCAATGACAAAAACACGTTTATCATGCTCAATGTGCAGGTTCTTATGCATGTGTGATTTTGATAAGCAAGCAGTGGAAAAAGCCATATATTTCTTCATTAAAAAGTTTAAAACTACTATAGCAATTTGAAGTACTAAGTTCCAAGTCAACAATCTTGTAATAAAAGTATTAAAATATAAATGTTGCTTTAGACTGAAACTCAATTTGTGATGGGCATTTAAAAGAACGCAAACTCTACTTATTATACTTAAGAGACATTGCAGCGGGTAAATCAGTAATGAGTTTATCAACTGACATTCAAAAGTTAGCAGTACCACAATTTAACGAAGCAGTTTTAAAATCTCAGCAGTACTATATAAAGCAAGTAAACTTACAAGCAGCAAAGTTAACGCTTAAAAAGTCGGTACCAGATAGCCAGCAATTTACGTTAGGGCACTTGCCTGTAAATTTACTAAACGAGCTATCACGTAAAAACGCACCTATATATAGTAGCGCTGTTACAGTCAGCAGCGCTCAAATTGAAAAGTTCTTAACTGGCCAACTAGCAATTGAGCAAGTACACGAACTAATGAACGCTGTTCAAAAACCAAATACGTTTGCTTATAGTGGCAATCAAGTAAAAATATCGTACCAAGGTTTTATGGTCACAGTAGAGCTAGGCCCAACGTTTAATACAATTGTAGCTGCCGAAAAAGTTTAAACAGCGTTTAAAAGGCGTTTAAAAGGCGTTTAAAGTGTATTTAAAGGAAAGTTAAACGATCAACAATGATCTAATTCTAAACGTATAATGAGCAGGAATGATCGGGGAATGAGTCAGTTTGAACAGGTTTCGTCTAAAACCAAGCGTAATCCAAATTTACTTGATTTTGCGTTCAGGGTTAGCCAAACCCAGTAATAATGGGCTTTTCCAAAACACGAGGGCGAAAATCCTCATATCATCATTATTCTAGAAATGAACAACCCCTTACAACAACCCCTTTAAATGCATTTAACATAATATAAATTATAGGCCGTTATAATTATACATCAAAGGGTGTTTGTTACCCGCTTGTATATCATTGCTATGTCCAATACTAGACGGTATCGGACATTAATGCGGTTTATTTCAAATAGTTGGGTTTATTGCGGTATCTTTCTTGAGCTTCATTATCGCTTAGCTTAGTATTGAAGCTACAATTTAAGCTGTATCACAAGAAGTAAACAATATGGAATTTGTGCGCCCGTTAGAACCTATTTTGATTATTGATGATGTTCAAGATATTCGTGACTACTTAAATCAAATCTTAACTGAGTTAGGCTTTGAAGATATTTTAGAAAGCCGTGATTTTGAATCTGCAAAATCATTAATCAAAGAAAAATCTCCTAATGTCATCTTTCTCGATATTGAGTTACCAGATACTGACGGAGCTGAAATCCTTGAGTTTTTAAATGATAATTACCCAAACACCCATGTTGTGATGTGCTCTGGACATAATAGTTTAGAGAATGTGCAAAATACTTGGGAGCTTGGCGCCAAAGGTTTTATTGCCAAACCATTCAACGCGAAAAAAGTTGATACAGTAATGAAGCGATTAGAAATAGTCGAACATTTTTAAGGTTACTATGCACTCTACAGTTACAGCTATTATTGATGATTTATCACAGGTAATTTTTGGTAAAAAAACACAAATTAAACTCGCCTTAACCTGCTTATTTAGTCAAGGCCATTTACTCATTGAAGACTTACCAGGTATGGGTAAAACCACGTTATCACATGCACTTGCTTCTGTTTTAGGCTTGTCATATCAGCGAGTTCAATTTACCAGCGATTTACTGCCATCAGATATTTTAGGTGCTAGTATATTTAATTCAAATGAACACACTTTCACATTTCATAAAGGGCCTGTTTTTAGTCAAGTAGTTTTAGCCGATGAAATAAACCGTGCTGGACCAAAAACACAAAGTGCATTGTTAGAAGCAATGGAAGAAAAACAAGTGTCGATGGATGGTGATATATACCCCCTACCAACACCATTTTTTGTTATTGCTACACAAAATCCTTTATATCAATCAGGTACTTACCCTTTACCTGAGTCACAATTAGATCGTTTTATGATGCGGATAAGTTTAGGGTTTCCACCAAAAGAAGCGGAAAGAAAGCTTATTTTAGGTGCTAATAATCGTGATTCTGATGCGCTTCCTAAACGGATCAATTTTTCTCAACTAATTGATATACAGTCTAAAACTAAAAAAGTGACTATTTCAGAACCGATCGTTGATTACATTATTGAGCTTGTATCTTATACCCGAGAAAACGGTGTTTTTGCTAATCCGCTATCGCCAAGAGCCAGTATAGCGCTAGGTAAAGCTGCACAGGCTTGGGCTTATATTGAAGGTCGAGATTTTGTAACTCCCGATGATGTACAAACTGTGTTTAAAAGTGTGGCTGCTCATCGATTAGGAATTGATGAACAAACAAGTGAATTACAAATAAAACAGTTATTAAACGCTGTTCCAGTGCCCTTGTAAAATATGCTATTTGCAAAAATGCGAAACAACAAAAATAGTGGTTTTTTATTTGCTGATTTTAAACAAGCACTCTTTACTAAGCTGTTAAAAAATAAACATACAGGTAATACACTTACCCTAAAACATAATACGATTTATGTTTTACCTTCAAAAATGGGCTGCGGTTTTTTATTTGTCACAGTTTTGAATTTTATATTAGGAATTAATTATCAAAACAACTTAATTTTGGCTATGGCTTATTTAATGCTGGTTGTTTTGGTATTGGCTATTTTAATTGGTTACTCCAATGTAAAAGGTTTAACTATACACTTTAAAGTAAAGAATAATGACTACTCCCCTATTTCACCCCGCTTAGTTTTCGACGTTTCAACCGATAAGTTATGTCAGTCATTACTTATTCTTTATCAAAATAAATTATTGCATCACCTCGATAATATAGAAGGTAAGACAAGCATTACAGTATCATTGCCTTATAAATATAGAGGATGCTACCCGTTAAAACGCATAAAATTACTTAGCCAATACCCATTTGGTTTAGTTTCTGTTTGGAGTTATATGCAAATCGAAGAAACTGTTTTTGTGTATCCAGAGCAAGTAAACCCACAGAAAAATAATAACTTAATGGTTGATGAGCATAACGCTGACGGCGATTTAAAACATCCCAATGGAATTGACGAATTTGATACCTTGGTTGATCATCAACATGGTATGGGACTGCAAAGAGTATCGTGGAAACATTATGCAAAGACACAGCAACTGATGGTGAAAGAATTTGTTAACTTTGCCTCCACACCAATGACCTACGATTATTCTCAATTACAAGGTAATGCCGAAACAAGATTAAGCCACTTAAGCTATTTGATCACCCAAGCCCATTTGCATGATCATGCTTTTGCCCTTAAGTTAAATAGTCAGCTTTATTCAATGTCTAAAGGCTCAGATCATTTTACTGCATGTTTAATTGCATTGAGTCGTTTTAAGGTAAACTCTGAGAATCAAGATGCCGACCATTCATAACGAAAAAGCAATAAATCTCACCTTGTCGATAATTTATGGCTTGGTCGTTTTATTTATTATGTCTGAACTGACTCTTATATTTACTGCGTTATTGGTCTTGTTATGTGCTTGGAATTTTACAATCACCTTAATGAAGAAGCCTAAACCAAGTACATTATATGCTAATATTTTGGCCGCTCTTTCTCTTGTGTTACTACTTTACGATGTTGGATTGGGTGATACGGTAACTTTATTTGTTGCTATGCTTATTTTGTCCAGCTTGTTTAAATTGTTACAAGCCAAAACCAAAAAGCATTATCAAACAATTGTATTATTGAGCTTTTTTAGTCTCTCTACTGTTTATCTTTTTTCGCAGTCAATCATTGCAACATTATGCGTGAGTATTTTGTATGTGTTAAATTTTTCGGCACTTGCACTTATAGAAAATAAACACAGTTTAAAGATAGCGTCTAAGCAAAGTGGTAAAATGTTATTGCTCGCTCTACCTATCGCTGTTTTTTTATTGTTATTTTTACCAAAAATGCCTGCTTTTTGGCAATTACCAGGGCCCAAACTTGCTAAAACAGGCTTGTCTGAAAGTGTTAACCCCTTTGATATTGCAAAGCTTTCTCGTTCAGACGAACTTGTATTTAGAGCGAAATTAAGTACAAATAAGCCCCCTGCACCTCCATACTATTGGCGAGCCATTATCCATGATGAATTTGATGGAACTACCTGGCTAGTATCGGACTTATTGAAAAGCCAACAACGAAATAAAACATCTGCAACCAATGCTCTTGAATTTCAATCACAGTACAATATTATCGCAGAGCCCTCATCTAAGCCTTGGTTATATGGCATTGGCCAAGCATTTTCAGCAAACTCTGATGTTAAAAGTACAGAGCAAGGTTTACTCATTCGCAAGCGGTACTTAAGTAATAATATAAATTACCAAGTAAATAGTTCGTCATTTAATGAGTCCCAATTAAATAAAATTAATCGTTATCAAAACTTAACGCTTGGAAATTCTGAGCAAAACAATCTCCAATCTCAGCAATTAGCGTTGTCTATTTATGAAAATAACAACAGTGATAGAGCATTTTTTACTGCCTTGACAGAGCATTTTTCAAATCAAGGCTTTGCGTATACTCTTACACCAGAGCCTATGACGGGTGATAACACTATTGATGAATTTATGTTTAATAATAAAAGCGGTTTTTGTGGACATTATGCCAGTGCAGCTGCGTTTATGTTTAGAACGGTAGGTATTCCTGCCAGAGTTGTATCGGGTTATTTAGGTGGAGAGCTAAATGAGCAAGATGAATACCTAAGTGTGTACCAGTATGATGCCCATGCATGGGTTGAGGTATTTATAAAGGGTAAAGGCTGGCAAATTTTTGATGCAACTGCGGTTGTTTCTCCAGAGCGATTAACTGGTTCACTGTCACAGATGCAATCACTCAATAGTGAGTTTACTAATAACTTAGAATTTAGTTTGCTCAGGTTTAACCAAATACCTGGGTTTAATTGGTTGCGTTTAAATTTAGAAAACTTAGATTACAAATGGACAAATTGGGTGCTGGGCTTTGATCAACAAAAGCAGAGTTCATTTTTAAAACGCTTGTTTGGTAATAACCAACTTTGGAAAATTTCTTTATTTGTCATTTTATCTATCATCGGTGTTTTTATAAGTTATTTTGTTTATTTAAATTGGCCTAAGAAAGCAATAATGGATGAACATCTGCTTGCTAAGCACTATAAAGAAATTCAATTTTGGTGCGATAAAAACGGTTTTAACCAAAAAGCCAATCTCACTCCACTGCAATACCTTAATCTAGCTAGAGATCATTTCACTGAGAAAGGTTCGCTTTTCATGCAGTTTGCTCAGTTATACAGCGATGTACGATATAAAGGTGAGGAATTTACTCAGCAACGTAAAAATCACAGCTATGATCTGGTAAAATCAATTAAAACAAAAGCTAAGAGATCTCTATGAACGCAGTTGTAATTGGTGTTTTATTAATGCTTGGGTTAACTCTGGCCCGTGTAAATGTTATTGTTGCTATGACCCTTAGTGCTCTCGTTGCTGGGTTAAGCGCAGGGCTTGGCTTAACCGAGACATTAAATGCTTTTAACGCGGGTTTGTCTGGCGGTGCTGAAATTGCGCTTAGTTATGCCATGCTGGGTGCTTTTGCTGTTGCGATATCAAAATCAGGTCTCACCAGAATTCTCGCCGCAAAATTGTTATCGAAAGTGAACACTTCAAATAAAGGCGAAACCGCCCTTAGTTACTTTATATTATCGATAATACTAGTATGTGCTATTTCATCACAAAACCTTATTCCGGTGCACATCGCGTTTATTCCAATTTTGATCCCACCACTATTAGTTGTGTTTAATAAGCTGCGATTAGACCGTAGAGCCATTGCCTGTATTTTAACATTTGGTCTTGCAACTTCTTATATGGTACTACCATATGGATTTGGTGGAATTTATTTATATTCAATATTACATAAAAACTTAGTTGAGAACGGGTTAGAAATAATAAATACGCAAGTACCTATGGCCATGATAATACCTGCAATTGGCATGTTTATCGGGCTCTTGATTGCCGTATTTATCAGCTACAGAAAACGCCGGACTTATAAAACAAATGAATTAGAAGAGCAAACAATCAACGTCACTGTGCAGCAGCCCAAAAAAGTTTTGCTGGTTGGTATCACTGCGGTATTCACATCATTAATAGCTCAGAATGTAAGTGGTTCGATGATATTGGGCGGCCTAGTTGGAGTGATGATTTTTAGCTTATTTGGTATTGTTAAATGGGAGCAAAATAACGACGTATTTAGTAAAGGTGTTGCTATGATGGCAATGATTGGCTTTATTATGATCGCAGCTCAAGGTTTTGCTTCTGTTATGAAAGCAACAGGTGATGTTTCATCTTTAGTGCAAAGTGCCGCTGGGGTTATAGAAGGTAATCAACCTTTGGCAGCGGCATTAATTTTATTAGTAGGCTTAATGATCACCATGGGAATTGGTAGTTCATTTTCCACAGTGCCAATAATAGCCACCCTTTTTGTTCCATTATGTTTAGAATTAAACTTTTCTGTTATGGCAACTGCTGCTCTTGTAGGTACCGCTGGAGCTTTAGGCGATGCAGGCTCCCCTGCTTCAGATTCAACATTAGGTCCAACATCTGGCTTGAATGCGGATGGTCAACACGACCATATTTGGGACTCTGTTGTGCCTACCTTTATTCACTTTAATCTGCCATTGCTTGCTTTTGGCTGGATTGCTGCCATGGTGTTATAAACGATTTATTAGGAACAAAGATACCGCCTTTTTTGATCTTTTTGACTTTAATTATGACCTCGGTGTTAAGTTTATAATTAAAGAAGATATAGTATGATGTGTTCTTTTAGTTGTATAATAATAGCACTCACAAGGAGTGCTGTTAAGTATGCTAAATTTAAAAACCGTATATCATTTTATCGCACACCACTGGTGTAGGTCTGTGATTATCATCGACAGCTACGAAGGTAAAGCTACCCGTAATGGCTGAATGCTTGTCATCTTTGTGCATTGTTTCAAGAAAGATTTCCACATCAACACGTAAGCTTGTATTACCTACATGAACCACTTTAGAAATAAGTTCAGCAAACGTACCTGCTGGGATAGCTTCTTTAAAGTCGACTCTATCAGATGAAATTGTCACCAGGGGTTTACGACAAAAACGAGTTGCAGCAATAAAGGCTACTTCATCCATCCAAGCTAGAGCATCACCACCAAACAACGTATTATGGTGATTTGTTCGGCCAGGAAAAACAGTCTTTGTGACTGATGTAGTTGAGTCTTTTATACGCTGTGCAATGATTTCATCGCGATTAACTTCAGTTGTCATGTTCTCTACTTTTTATTCGCTAAGGTGTCTAACATCATAAGTGCCGGATCAAGGCGTTCGCCCTTCCAGTTAAATCGCCAATCTAAATGCGGGCCAGTTACTCGCCCTGTTGCACCTATTTCAGCTATTTTTTCACCACGTTTTATCTTATCACCTACTTTTACATCTAACTTGCTTAAATGAATATAGGTTGAGGTAACACTGTGTCCGTGATCTAAAATCAGTGTACCGCCAGAATAATATAAATCATTATTAGCAAAAACCACCGTTCCACTAACTGGTGCATACACAGGACTGCCGGTTTTATTCGCAATGTCCAGACCAAAGTGAGGACGACGAGGTTCACCATTAAAGTAACGTTGGCTACCATAGACACCTGAAATACGCCCTTGGGCAGGTTTATAAACAGGGTCTAAAAAGTACGTTAAATCAGAATCAACATTGCGGGCATTTCTAACAGCCACGGCTTCGCGACTAATTCGCTCTGTGACTTCTTTCGGTGGAGACACATATTTTTTTTGCTACACCGGTAATTTTATCGATATCGTAATCGCGTTTGGTGATCAATAAAGGCTGTTTATGAGTTTTACCTTCAGTGTCTACCCAGCTTAATTCATGATTTAGCTTTGCATCTCGACCAAAGCCAAACACAAATGTACCATTAGCCGTGGTTTTTAACTTTTCACCGTTAAAGCTCACTGATTTTGCACCATCAAGCTGGCCTGTCACTAAACCACCTTGAGTAAGATTACCTTTTAATTCTACAGCATGAGCAAAAACGCTCAACGACGTTAATACACTCGCAAGAATCAATTTACGCATAACAAATAGACCCCTTAGCAACCCCTTCATACGCTGTCACTTTAACATCAGAGTCACTGTATTGTGTTTTAACTTGCTGAGCTAAATAAGCTGCTATACATTCTACAGTGGTGTCTACCGGTAAAATATCACAACGTTCATTGCTAATAGCCATTTCAAAATAACCTTGCGCAGCGTTGTACGCAAAACACAGATCAGACTCTTTAGCTCGAACATGTTTTAATTGTGACGCTTCAATTTGATCCTCTGCAGTGGCTAAATAAATATCTTGCCATTTGTCAGCCCATTGCTTTTGAATACGAGGCATAGACATTCCATCTAAGGATATACCCAACTGAGAACGGTGACCATGAATAATACGTTGACAATTACCATCATGTTTTTTAAGGCCATGACTGTAATGATAATAAAAACTTTTGCTATGCTCAGGTTTTAATTCAATTTCAATTTTATCAATATTGCTTGGTAATTGCGGCATAATAGTCGCAATTAAAAACTCTATAACTGATTGCTCATTTATAACTGGTGCATCAATTAAACAGTATGCTTGATTAGGTGCACTCATCGCTAAGTGATGATCATCGCCAAATGTACAATCAAGTGTTTTATAGTCACCATGAGATATAACTTCACCATTTATGTGTGAAGGTATCGCTAATTTATGGTCTATGCATTCATCAATAATGCCTTTGATTTGTTTTTTTACTAACCCAAAATCAAGCACCATAGACTCTTCATTTAATTTGCCATGCAAAGTTAAATCAACAATCCAGCTCTCGCCAACTGCGCCTCGTTTATTACACAGATAAGAAAAATCAATTACTGTAAGTGCGTTAACAAAAAGGATCATAAACTTCCTTTATACTGGTTAAAAAATCAAAGTGATTATAATGATTTTTACTCGTAATTGCGCGTTCTAATCGCACAATTAGCATGTTCTTTACCTAATCGATGATATTTCATGCAGAAATATTGTTTTTTTAACTGCTCAGAGTTGTTTAGCGTACAAGTGTACGCTAAAGTACTCTGCAATTTCTAAGCGACGAAAAAGTGTTATGGAACCTAAAAATAGCTATACAAAAGAAGAATTGGTCCTTTGTGGTCAAGGTGAAATGTTCGGTGAAGGCAACTGCCGCTTACCTAGTGATAACATGTTAATGATGGACCGTATCATCTCCATTACTGATGATGGGGGCGAACATGGTAAAGGTCAAATCGTTGCTGAACTTGATATAGATCCAAGCCTTTGGTTTTTCGATTGCCACTTTAAGGGTGATCCAGTCATGCCGGGTTGTCTAGGGTTAGATGCAATGTGGCAGCTTGTAGGATTTTTCTTAGGTTGGTCTGGTGGTCCAGGATTAGGGCGCGCATTGGGTGTTGGCGAAGTTAAGTTTACAGGTCAAATTTTACCGACCGCTAAAAAAGTGACTTACCGCCTAGAAATGAAACGTGTTATCAAGCGTAAATTATTTATGGGCATGGCGGATGGTACTGTTGAAGTTGACGGTCGAGTTATCTATGAAGCGAAAGATCTAAAAGTAGGCTTATTCCAAGATACTAGTGCATTTTAATTAAAATGCAGTAACAAAAACGCCCTCATTCGAGGGCGTTTTTGCTTAAAATTCGTTTATAATATTACGTTTTGTACATGTTGCGATTTTCTATCGCTTCACGCCAACCACCTAACCACTCTGATTTAGGGTCTACTTGTTGATAAGGGCAAATATCTTTTGAACGTCCTGCCAAACCTGCTTTAAAACCTTGAGAATGAGCTCTTTCTAACCGATCTCTTTTCTGTCTCTTCATAGGTAAATCCTCACCTTTTATATTTATAAATTTGTAGTGTAAATGACATCTACAATTAATGAATAGTTAATAAAACTGTTAAATTCAAATCATAAAAGCAATTAAATAAATTGACTTTAACTAAGCTGCTGATGCAAAGATGAATTAACATTAAAAAATTACAGTGGTCATACCACGGATGTACATTCAATATTTATATAAAAAAATTACGACTATCTAATCACTAACATGCAGTATCCTGCTTTAAATGTGACTACCTATATAAGACAAAAGTTCATCAATAAATTGTAATTATGACAATTTTATTGCAAGCATTTAAAAACTAGGCTTTTATTGTTTTATTAAGTGAAATTAAAAATTATGTGCAAATAAAATACAAATTACTTGCACATTTAAATACGATCGGTCTAATATAAGGTATGCAAACAAGCAAACAAAATCCACCCAGACGTGGTCGCCCACCTAAAGTAGTTCGTAGTAATGCAGATACCAAAGCATTACTTATCGCTACAGGGCTTGAAACATTAACAGAATTTGGTTTTAGTGCCACGGGTATAGACACTATCTTAAAAAAAATAGGTGTGCCTAAAGGTTCTTTTTATCACTACTTTGAAAGTAAAGATGACTTTGGCTTAGCTGTAATAGACGCATACAATGATTATTTTATTGCTAAATTAAAGCGATACTTAAATCAAGATGATGTCCCTCATTTAGAACGGTTAATAAATTTTACCCAAAGTGCCGCAACTGGCATGCAAAAGTATAACTTCAGCCGGGGTTGTTTAATTGGTAATTTAAACCAAGAGCTTAATCATTTATCAGCTGAATTTAAAACCAAGCTATTACACAGTTATGAGCAGTGGCAACTACAAGTACAGCAGTGCATTGAAGGCGCACAAGAGCAAAAGTTAGTCAGTAAACATATCGATGCCGCTCAGATGAGTGAGTTTTTTTGGGTTGGTTGGGAAGGCGCTGTGATGCGCGCAAAACTAGTCAAAAACTCACAACCTTTAATGCTATACACAGAAATGTTTTTACGTGCGCTACTTAGGTAGTGCCTTTTTTTATCAATTAAAAGACGATCGGTCTAAAAGGATTCGTAATGGAAAGTTTTTTCAACGCTATTGTTATTAATAAATCAGACGATACCCCCTACTGTGCAAAGCTTGACACTTTAAGCACTAGTTCGTTACCCGATAACGATGTGAATATCGATGTATTGTACAGTACACTTAATTATAAAGATGGGCTTGCTATCACTGGCAAAGGACCTGTTGTGCGCAGTTTCCCGATGGTGCCGGGAATTGATCTGGTCGGCAAAGTATCAAGCTGCAAAACTGGTGAGTTTCAATTAGGTGATACGGTAATTTTAAATGGTTTTGGAGTAGGTGAAAAACATTGGGGCGGACTTGCACAAAAAGCCAGTTTAAGTGCCGATTGGTTAATACCTAAGCCATCAGGTTTAACCGCAAAACAAACCATGCAAATAGGAACGGCTGGCTATACGGCGATGCTCAGTGTAATAGCGCTTGAAAAACAAGGTATCACCCCCGCTTCTGGTGATATTTTGGTTACAGGCGCAAATGGTGGTGTTGGTAGTTTTGCCATTTATTTACTTAACAAACTTGGTTTTAATGTAATTGCAGTAACTGGTCGGCCAGAGCAAACAGACTATTTAACTCACCTAGGCGCAAAACAGATCATTCATAGAGATGAATTTTCAAAGCCAGGTAAACCTTTAGCAAAAGAGCGATTTGCAGCAGCCATAGATTCTGTTGGTAGTCATACCCTTGCTAATATTTGTGCATCATTAAAATACGGTGGTGTTGTAACAGCCTGTGGCCTTGCTCAAGGCATGGATTTACCTGCATCCGTAGCCCCCTTTATTCTACGCGGTGTTTCTCTTATTGGGATCGACAGTGTTATGCGCCCAAAAGCTGACCGAATAGAAGCATGGAATAGACTCAGTGCTTTAGTCAGCGCAGACTACCTAGATACCATTAGCAATGAAATAAGCTTAAAAGAAGTTATCAATTGTGCTGATGATCTAATGGCCGCAAATGTAAGAGGCCGTGTTGTGGTCAATTGCCAAAAACTCTAACTCTCACTTTTTTATATGAAGCTGTTAAATAAATGACAGCTTTCTGTTTTAATTTCTACTATCTAATTATTGATTTAAAAATTATAATTACTGCATTAGAAATTGAAATGAGAGTGACCATGAGTAACGAAGAATTATTTGGCAATAACCCGTTGCAAGGCGTTAAACTTGAACAGGTAGTATCTGAGCTAGTTGATCAATACGGCTGGGAATTATTACATGCTTACTTGCAGCTAAATTGTTTTAAAAATAATCCAGATCTAAAGTCTGCGGTCAAATTTTTACGTAAAACTCAGTGGGCGCAAGACAAAGTTGAAAACTTTTATCTTTATCGTTTAAAAAACTTACCTAAACCTGATGATGTACAATATCAGCTACCACCACGTGACCGTGTAATTCCTGCTGATCATAAGCCAGGCGAACCATGTGAGCTAAGCTTTAGTGATGCAAAACGTATCCAAGCTAAAAAAGAAGCGAAAGACCGCGCTCGAACCCGTAAGCAACGCTCAAATGCAAGTAATCCGTGGGGTAACTAATCTCACTGGTATTATAATTTTAGCTGGCTTTGCTAGCTAAAAACATGTCACTAGTTAAATATTCGCTACCAATTTGGTGCATTCAACTATCCAGTTTTGTGCAGTAATTAAAAGAAAATTTATATTGCCAATAAATAATTTAGATAAAACCCTATTTATATCTTAACTATACATAACATGGGTTAAAAGTGCATTCTCAACTCATTATTACTACGTGGTCAATATCTTGCATTAGCGGGATACAGCAATATCTGTTTTGCACTGGGCCATAAGGGGTATTAAGTGAGTAGTAGATCTATGCATTTGAATAAGGATGAAAAGGCTTGGTTGCCTTATTTTGGTCGAAATGGAAAAATAGCTTTAGGCTTAGCGTATTTTTTAAATCGTAATCGAACAACATTTATAAAAAATACCTTTGAAGGAATATCAAATACACGACTCGAGATTTTACAAGATTGGACTAACAGCCAATGGCAGTTTTTACAAAGTGTTGCGAGTGATATACAGCAAACCAGCCATAATGAGTTTAGTGAATTATTAACCAGTAAACTTAAGTACTCGAATGATATATCTGAATTATTTTTAATTACACAAACCGCTGAGGTGCTAGCTTCAAGTTATCAATCGCATATAGGGCAAAGTATTTTACCTTTGCCGGCCGTTCAACAAGGCTTTAAACACCCACTCCTTCATGGACCATACAAAGATAAACAAACAAAACAATTAGGTCCCACTTCTTCTAAGTTTCACGATGCCGTTACACTGATGTTTTATTTACCTATTGAACTGGCAAATAATCAAATATATTGCTTATGTGCAAGAGTACCTAATGATGTCATCGGCGATCTTATACAGCGTGAAGCTGGACATATATTTCAAGAGTCTGGTGATAACTACCTGTTCATGGTCAAAGCGAATTTTGATAAATCTATCGAAGCTGGTACTGCCCTATCTCGCTCTAGGTTTGAAGATCGTACTTTCTCCTTGGGTGATAACCTTAAAGACGGCGTTAAAACTGATTGGGGTGTACTTAAAGTTAAGGAGCACACAGAACTAGAGCTAAAGTTTACCGACCCTGCAACAGGCCAATTACACCCTGGTATACGCGAAACGATTAAAGCAGGTAGCAATGTATTTGTAGATTATCCAGGGTACTCAGACTACCGCCATGAAAGGTGTTACATTCTCTCTTCCTGGCTCTAAAGATACATGGGGGATGATGTGTGAAGGCGATCTTGAAGAGGTTTATCGTAGTCGCTCTATCAGTCATACGCTTTTACGCCAACACTTTATTTATAGCTCGATAGTTGCCTTCACAGCACCTATTTGTCACGAAGTATTTGGCCTCAGTTGGTTTGTATCTACGGGTATGGCATTGGCTACTTTAACTATAACAAGTTTAATATTCGCAAAAAGTGGCCCTGCAACTGTAGCCAGTAAATTGCAAAAAATGACAGATGTAATTAGGGGGATAGCTGAGGGCGGCGGTAACTTAAAGCAACGTTTAGATCATAAACTATTATCAAGTGATGAAACCGGTGAGTTAGGAAAATGGATAAACAGCTTTATTGATAGCCTTGATAGCACCGTTGGTAAAGTTATTAATGTATCTAACGATGTTCAACTCGCAAACCAAGTTTTAATAAAAAAACAAGATGAATTTAGTCTAAATGCCAATACTGTGTTATCTGAAACACAAAAGTTATTGTCTCGAATAGAAATTCAGCTTAATACTATCAATGACGCCACTAATGATGTTGAGATTATTCGAACGAATTTAGAAACTGCAGCAGCTCAAAGTGTGATGCAATTTCAAACAATAAGAGAACAAACGCAAGGAATTCATAACTCAATTGATAGTTCTAGCAATACTATTAAAGGGCTTCATAACCATGTAAATAATGTCGGCTCAGTAGTGGGGTTAATAAGTCAAGTTGCTGATCAAACTAATCTTCTAGCTCTAAATGCCGCAATTGAAGCTGCTAGGGCCGGAGAACAAGGTCGTGGATTTGCAGTTGTCGCTGATGAAGTAAGAAATTTAGCTGCAAGAACTGGCGAAGCAACAACAGAGATCAGTCAATTAATTAGCAAGATACAAAGTAGTGCAGCTCAATCAGTTGAAATTATGCAGTCAAGTATGCAAAGTGTAGAAAAAGATATGCTTTCAACGGAAGAAGTTATACATGATGATACTGAATTAAATGAAACATTAGCCCATATGATTGATACGTTAACAGGAATAAATAAAGAAGGAACGCAGCAACTACAAAGTGCTCAACAAGTTAATGATATAAGCTCTTTGTTACAAAACTCACTCCGTGAAGTCCGCCTAGGGACAAGCTCTGTAGATAGAAGTGCCACTGAACTTGAGCGCTTAATTTCACGTTTTCAAGTAACAAACAGCTAAAAATAGAAATTAACATTGCGTTAGGGAATGACGACTTAACGCCACAAGGTTTAGTGTCATTGAATGATATTTGGATCAATATTTATTACGGGAGATTAACCGTCCATTGCACTTCCTGTTAATAAAAATTCATGGTTGGTGTTGTGGGGGGTGGAGGAGTTCCCTGCTGCCCAACTATTTTGCAGCCTACAACAGACTAAAGATTAATTTAATTAAAAGGTCTGTAATTGACACGAAAACAAAGACTGACCTTTCAAGATTAAAATTTATTCAAACTAGGTGCGATTTAATCGCGGCGAGATTTGTAACCTAGTGGGCTAAGTAAGAATCGAGTCAAGTTTCCGCGTCCTGCTCCCCCCCCCTTTGCCTACATTCATGTAGGCAACAAAGAGTTACTCGCCCCCTTTATCTTGCTTACCTGGGTTAGTTATTTGTTTACTCAGGAAGTTGATCATAAGATTGAACCTTATCTAAGTTTTTTGCCCATGCAGCCTCACTAGATTTATAAATATGTGCTGTAGGTTTAATAGTAATATCTTGATTTAAACACCCCGCTGGAACAACAACTAGCGTGTTATTCATTTGTATGTTTGGAACTGCTGACCCACAGTTGGAACAAAAGCTCTTAATATGTTGAGTTCTCGGAAGTTGATAAGTTTTAACTTGGTTTTCGCCTGATCGCCAAATAAGTTTTGCTGTAGCCGAAAATAAATTTGAAGCATATACTGAACCAGTATCTTTTTGACAATATTCACAATGACAAAGGTAAAAGCTTTCAAACTCACCGTTGATCTCAAAACTTACCTCACCACATAAACACGAACCTGTATAAATCATCTTAAACCTTACTCAATGTACCTGACACATAACAAGCCAGTAGAATAACTAATTTTTTAATTTTTTTATTAATGCATTAACCATAGCCGAGTTGCTATTTTGATTCAATCGACAACTGACTTTCATGTAAAATACAAAAAATAAAAAGGGACAGGTACATATTCTCTTGAGCAAGATTACGTTATTTTCGGTTGTGGGTAACCTTTCCATCATTTTTCACTCAGCTTACTATAGATTATAGAGTCGAGTCGCTTGAGAGGGATTTTAGGTTATAAAGATAAGCTAGGAATTGAATTATTTATTTTGTATCAATCATTTAATGGGGCTGAATTTGCTTAGCCTTTGTACCATTTTACAACAAGGTCGTAGTGATTGCTCATAACTGCATAAGTGGCAATTTCTATGGCAAATACACTACTTAATAGCTTTATTTGATCAACTAGCCACTCCCATCGATGATCAACATTACAAGGTTTAGCGTCATTGAGAGATATTTGGATCAATATTCATTACGGCAGATGAACCGCCCATTGCACTCCCTATTAATAAAAGCGCATGATGGGTGGTGTGGGGCTGGAGGAGACCTCCGGCTACCCGATTATGTTTTACTTACGCCAAGTCTAAGCTGGTACCCTTTTTGGTACTCAAAATGCAAAGCATTGGTAATATTGTTCAGATACGAAAATATACATGATGACTTATTAATTATACCTCTGTCGGCAGAAACTAAGGCATTACAATAAGATGCCATTCCAGCGTGCTGCCCATCTGACATTACATTCTTAATCTTATTTCTTTTCGCAAGACCTTTGTCAGGGCTTATACCTACCATATTGAGCACAATGTATGCACCAGATATTGCACTGTGCTGAGTATGCTGAACTCCCTCAATACCCGGAATTGGCTCAAAACCAAAGAACTGATTTTTTGTGATATTTGGTATTGAAGGTGAAATCAAATCCCAAACTTCATCAATTGCGGATTCAGACTTTTCAATAGCCTTACGATCTTCACTTGAAACGCCTAACGCGCTTCTTGTTTTATCAATTGGCATCTTATTTTTTAGGTGCTTTTCAATGGTTGCGCCCATTTCTTTGGACACTTTTGATGCTTTCTCGACTAGATCTTCACGTCTTTCATCAGGAATAATGCTTGTTATTCGTTCTATTTCATTTCGCATTTGCTCTGGGGTTTCACTTAGCTCTTTAAAGTTGTCAGCTCCAAAAGAGCGTATGAGGTGCTCCACCATGTGATCTGCTATGCCTTCATGACCAGCAATTGCCTCTAAGTGTCGCTCATATCTCGAAAAAGGATCTATGTAATCCCTTATCACAATATTACCTTCAGATTGAAAGTCTTGATTCAGAACATCACATATCTCAACGGCTTTCAGCAATGCCATCCCTTCGAGTGCATCTTGGTTTCCATTCCTATGGATTTCATCAAGATGAACATGAGAATATACCCACCTGAATCTTTCTGGTTCGAGTATCGAAATGTCTCCACAAGCCAAGTACCGAAATACATTCATATCTGCATAAATGATTGGCTTGTCCGAAACTAAATATGAATTCATTCAAGAACCTTGGTTAATTAAAAAGAAACATAGCAGTGTTTTACCAAGAATACCGATAAACACTTCATGAAAGTGGTCGTATTCATGTCTACACGCATTAAAATTTATAATAATATTATTAACTTACTAACTTATAAGAAAGATCGCAACAAAAATTCGCCACTCCCACAGCGAGAATTTACTTAATCGAGAATCAACATTTTTTATACGAGAACAAGCGTAGTAAACACGTTTAAAGTCAATAAGTTAATTTATTATCACCGCCCTACTGCTATTATGGCTAAAACAATATAGCGGTAGCGCAAGAGAGGCTGCGCTACGCATAACTAATTACTTTATAACATGCTCAAATGCGCCCACATCACCTGGGAAAACCACAGGTGATTCTATCCCGTCTTTATTCACTGCGGCGACACCAAAGTAATAATTATCGATAACTACATTTTTAAGCGTTGCTTCGCTTACATCACCAACATAGCGGCTAAACTGCCATTGTGGCTCGCTGGTATAACGCCAGTAAATTCTGTAGCCAACGGTGGTTTTATCAGTGTTTTTTTGCCATTTTAATGTTGTACTTGGTTTTACCGCACCAGATATTTCAACGCCTTTAGGTGGTGCGGGTGCCCAGGCCATGGCGGCTAAACTCACTGCATTAAGTGAAGTGAGTTTTGCGGTGTAGTCAAAATCTACGCCGTCGATGGTATCGCCATAAACAATGCCGTTTTCTGTACGTAGGTCTTGATGTTGATGGTTATAGTTTTCGTTAGTTTCCATCACCCTGACGGCAGCATACCCCATATCGTTGAAGGGTCTATGGTGACCACCACGGGCAAAACGGTCGAGTCTGTACACCAACATGGTATCTAAATTTGGGATGTACCTGTCGGCGATGGTATCAATATAACGCGCTAAGTTGCGGCTTGCTGAGTCTACTTCACCACCGGTAAAGCGGCGTTTATGAGCTTGCTCCTTGGTTTCTATGACCCGTGTGCCTTCAGAGAAAATACGGGCTGTTGTGTTATCGGTTACACCATTAATGCCAGTGATATTGCCAATCATGTCGTTATTCAATACGCCATGAACTTGCCAACCTTGTTGCTGTGCATGTTTAGCGAGGATTTTACCACCAAAAAGTCCTTGCTCTTCACCTGAAAGCGCAGCGTAAACAATGGAACCATTAAATTTATAGTTTGATAAAACACGTGCGGCTTCAATAACACCTGCAACCCCAGTTGCATTATCGTTTGCACCGGGAGAGTCACTGGTAAAGTCCATTACGTCACTGACCCGTGAGTCTATATCCCCCGACATCATCACCATGCGATTTGGCTCATCCATTCCGCGCTGAATAGCAATAATGTTAACCACTTCAACAGGGTGTGGTATACGTTTTTCACCAGAGATTGTATCTTTCACTTCAATCACTTCTAAGCAGCCACCACATTGTTTAGATATCGCCTCAAACTCAGCTTTTATCCAGCGTCTGGCTGCGCCAATACCGCGGGTATTCGATTTCGTATCAGACAAGGTATGACGAGTGCCAAAATCAACCAAGGTTTGCACATCGCTCTCAAGGCGCTCTGCTGAAACAGCACTGGCAATATTATGTAGCTTTTGTTGATCTTGATAATCAAGTGGCTCAGCCAATGCGGCATGAGATACAAATAAACTGCTTAATAAAAGCGTGGTATTGATTACTGTCATTTTAGTTTTAATTCGGTCAGACATAGTTGAAACTCTTTGCTATTAGTTATACTCACAGTACGTGAGCTTAAACTGATAACAAAGTAGTTTGAGATAAATATCGAAATTATCCGATAAATAACAATACTGTAATGGCAACATAAATGAGTACCCAACTACAACCAATTGGGCACTCAACTGGGGAGCACTTAATAACTAAACAACGCCTTGTTCAATCATGGCATCGGCAACACGCCTAAATGCGGCAATATTAGCGCCTAACACTAAGTTGTTTGGTTGGCCAAACTCTTTTGCGGTGCTGCTGGCAGTATCGAAAATATTTTTCATTATTTGCTGAAGCTTTGTATCCACCTCTTCAAACGTCCATGTTTGCATACTTGCATTTTGAGCCATTTCTAACTGGCTTGTTGCAACCCCACCGGCATTAGCGGCTTTGCCGGGGCCATAAGCTATTTTTGCAGCTAAGAATACATTAATTGCTTCTTGGGTAGCGGGCATGTTTGCGCCTTCACTGACTAAAATACAACCATTTTCAATCAGTGCATTGGCATCGGCTTGAGTCAGTTCATTTTGCGTCGCACAAGGGAAAGCCGCATCTGCATTAAAACGCCACACAGCGTGACCATCTTCAGGGTAGTCAGCTCGTGGAATAAAACGTGCATCAGGGTGAGAGTCAATATAAATAGCTAAACTGGCTCTATCACCTTCTTTAATTTGTTTGATCAGCGCTAAATCTATACCTGACTCGTGATATAAAGTACCACCTGAATCACTACAACTAATTGGCGTTGCACCAAGCTGATATAGCTTTTCTATGGCATATATAGCAACATTGCCCGCGCCCGACACCAAACAACGTTTACCTTCGAGTGTGTCGTTAGCTTCTTGTAGCATGTAGTTGGCAAAATACACTGCGCCGTAGCCTGTTGCTTCTTTACGGGCGAGTGAGCCGCCCCACAATAAGCTTTTACCGGTAAACGCGCCCTCATAACGACCTGTTAATCGTTTATATTGGCCAAACATATAACCAATTTCGCGCGCACCGACACCAATGTCACCTGCGGGCACATCGGTAGTTGGGCCAATATGGCGATATAATTCGTTCATAAATGATTGGCAGAAACGCATAATTTCACCGTCAGAACGACCTTTAGGATCAAAATTAGAGCCACCTTTTCCGCCACCAATTGGTAAACCGGTTAATGCATTTTTAAATATTTGCTCAAAGCCTAAAAATTTAATAATGCTGGCATTAACACTCGGATGAAAGCGTAGGCCACCTTTATAAGGGCCTAACGCTGAGTTAAACTCTATTCGATACCCTTTATTGACGTGTATCTTACCTTTATCATCAACCCACGGAACTCTAAACATGATCTGACGTTCAGGCTCGACTAAGCGTTCAATTATGGCATTGATTTGATAGTGTGGTATGTTCTCAAGAATTGGCTCAAGTGATTCTAGCACTTCTTCAACTGCTTGATAAAATTCGCATTGCGCTGGACTGGTTTTTTTTAGTTGTGCAATTGTACTATGGATATAATTCATATTTATTCTTCCGTGGTGATTTTTCAAATATTAAAATAGACGTAGTCAAGTTTAAAGATCATAGTTAGGTCGCCCCTATAAATGGTTTTCTTTCATAACCATACCATGATTTTTAAAAAGCCAAGTCATAACCAACGTGAATTTTTTTGAACTTACACACTAACCAATGATTATTTCTTTTGAATAAGTAGTTAGTATTTTTACATATTTAACGAAGTCAATATTGTTAATGATCACCGTTTATAGCTAAAAGAATATAGATAACAACGCCAACAATGCAGAATCCTTTTAATAAATTAAAAAGTTAGTTACCGAGTACTTTGGCGGGATCAACACGTGTTGCTTGCCATGCGGGGTATATAGTGGCCAGCACTGCTAATATAAAGGTCACAATAACGGTGATAACTATATCTTGCCAGAGCAATTTACTGGGTAAAAACTCAATAAAATAGACGCCTTCTAGCGGGTTAGCACCTGCCAATTGGCTCAACCAGGTAAATAAACTACTAATATTTAACGCTAAAAACACACCAACAAAACATCCTAAAACCACACCAACAAAGGCTTGAGTTAGCCCTTGCATAACAAAGGTTGCTAATATAGTGCTGTCTTTTGCACCCATGGTTTTTAAAATTGCGATGTTTGCTTGTTTTTCACGAACCTCCATCACTAACGAGGAGACAATATTAAAGCTCGCAACGGCAATAATTAAAAACACCACAATATACACAATGGTACGCACCATCTGGATGTCTTGATATAAACTGCCTTGGGTTCTAAACCAGCTGGAGATATAAACATAATCAGGAATGGTTTGCCCTACTCTTAGTGCTATTTGATGAGCATAAAAAACATCATTAACCTGCAAGCGTAATCCAGTTACTTGCTGCTGGCTATAGCCAAGTAGCGATTGCGCTTTAGCCAAATGAATAAACGCTGCTGTGCTGTCTATTGGCCCCCCATTTTTACAATACCAGCTAGGGTCAAGGTGACCCGTTTGGGTGCTAAAATATCGCTGCCGGTTTGGTTCACTTGAGGAATTAATAAGGTAACTAAATCGCCTTGCTGTAACTGCAATTGCTTAACAATTTGCGCCCCTAAAATAACGTCATCAAGATCTAATTGGCTGATCAGTTTACCTTGAGTATATTGATTAATTGATGAAACATTCTTTTCAAGTTCAGGGCTAACGCCACGTACTTCAACCGCTTTTAAATCACTTTTATATTGCGCCATGCCATTTACACTAATAAAAGGGGCTGCACCTGTTACACCCGGTTGTTTGGCTAAGTTTTCAACCTTACTTGGCCATTGCTCAATCGGCCTGTTTGGCGCAACATATTCTACTTGCGGTACCACACTTAACAAACGGTGGACGAGCTGCTGCTCAAATCCATTGATCACCGACAAAGCAACAATTAGCACAGCAACGCCAAGCAAAATACCTATGGTCGATGCTTTTGCTATAAAGCTTACAAAACCATTTTGGCTTGCGTTTGAGCCAGAGTGTGCTCTAAACCGCTTACTTAAAAACGCACTAAGCAACATAGCCACTCTCTTTAATAGCAATTTTTCCTTCGTCTAAATAGGCTATTTTACCAAGCTTATCAGCTAACTCTAAGTCATGGGTAACCACCACAAAACTGGTATTTAAACTGACATTAAGCTCTTTAATTAAGTCGTATATCTTTACTGCATTTTGTTTATCAAGATTACCTGTGGGTTCATCGGCAAGTACTAAAGCAGGTTGTGTGACCAACGCTCGTGCAATAGCAACCCGTTGTCTTTCACCGCCGGATAAGGCAGACGGTTTATGTAAACTACGGTGAGAGAGTCCGACTTTGTCGAGCATTGCTAAGGCCTGAGTGTTTGCTTCTTTGGCATTCAACCCTTTGATAAGCAGCGGCATCGCGACATTTTCAACGGCATTAAATTCCATTAATAGATGGTGAAACTGATAAATAAAACCCAAATTTTCATTTCTAAATTTGGCTTGCTCTGTTCGAGACAAATCAGCAACACGTTGTCCTTTTATTTTAGCAACCCCATCACTTTGACTATCAAGTGTACCTAAAATATGCAGTAATGTGCTTTTACCCGAGCCTGAACTACCAACAATAGCGAGCATTTCACCTTGTTGCAGTGTTAGGTCAACCCCTTTTAAAACATCAACTTGGTTCTCACCATCTTGATAGGATTTACTTAATTTTTCACATTGAATAACCAAATCATTCATAACGCAATACCTCTGCGGGGCTAACTTTAGCGGCCTTTTTGGCCGGATATAAGGTCGCTAAAAAACTCATTGCGATGCTTCCCAGCGCAATCAAAACTAAACTTGTCACATCAAACTTGACCGGTAAGCGAATACCCGTTAATACATTCAAACCAACGGCTGATAAAACTTCATTAATATTAGCACTGAGTAGTAACCCCAATGCTGCACCAATACTGGTGCCTATCACACCGTTATATAAACCTTGAATCATAAATACATGTTGTACTTGGTTAGGAGTCAAGCCGAGTGTTTGTAAAATAGCCACTTCGCTTTGTTTTTCGCTGACCATCATGGTCAAAGCTGAGACGATATTGAACACCGCAACTAATACAATTAAAGCGAGTAAAATCGACATAATTCGTTTTTCCATAGCAACAGCTGCAAATAATGTTCCTTGTGATTGGCGCCAATCCGTCACATCAAAATCAGTAAATAAGTTTGTACTTGCTGAAAAATCGTCCACTAAAAAGGGGTCGTGTAATGAAATACTTAAATTAGGTGCAACGCTACTTGATTGCTTTAGTACTCGTTGTAATGACTCGCCACTGGTGAAAGCCAAGCTCATATCAATTTCTGAGCCCGTTTCGTAGATTGCGGCAATGGTAAATAACCGCTGACTAGGCACGCGACCTAGGGGCGTATAGGTTGACGCTCCAGGCATAATCACACGTACTTTATCGCCTAAACCAATCCCTAGTTTGCGAGTTAAATAACGGCTGACAGCAATGTTATAGCGTGAGGCAAGTACTTTGCTCCAATCACCTTGTACTATTTTATCGCTAATTTTATAAAGTGAGGCGTTATCATCATATAGACCTTGTAATAACACCCCATGTAAATCTTTGTTTGTTTGCAATATTGCCTCACCATGGCGGTAAAGGCTGGCGTGTTTTACATAAGCTGACGAAACAACATTATGTTGTAACGTTTGCATTTGTTGTTGAGTTTTATTCGTTGATGCAATTTCAACATGGGGGATCAAACCGAGCATATTCGATTTTAAATTATCCTCAAACCCATTCATTACTGAGCTGACGGTATAAAGCGCCATCAAGCCAATGGCAATTCCTGCGATGGAAAAAAAAGAGATAAACGAAATAAACGCATTCCCTTTCGAGGAGCGACTATATCTGAGTCCAATGAAAAGACTAACTGGTTGAAACATAATTAATTATGGTCACATTTGAGGCCAAATAAACTGCAATACTAGCATGGTTTTGTATTAAATTGGTATTAGGCTAACTGTAAAAAATAATTATAAATCTGATACTTGAACCTTTCATTAATACTGACATCGCAATATAGGCTAATTTAGAGTTGCAACTAAATGATCCAACAAGGCTTTTACATTGGTGGCAACAAACTGACGAGGTGGATACACCCCCCAAACCCCCTCCGGCTTGGGTTGATTATTGGTTAAAATTGGCACTAGATTACCCGCGGTTAAATCATCTTCAATATAGTAATTGGGTAACTGAACAATCCCCAATCCCTTTTTAGCGGCATCGGCTAACGCCCAACCACTATTGCACTGTAAGCGACCTGCTATTTTAATATGTTTATCTCGCCCTTGCTCGCACACCCGCCAATAACTACTGTTACCAATTAAACATTGATGTTGGTGCAATTCAGCCAGCGTGTGAGGCTCACCAAACCGCGTTAAATAATCGGGTGAACAGCAAATCACAAAATGCCGTGCACTTAAGCGTCGCGCTTTCAGGCTTGAGTCTTTTAAATGCCCTAATCGTATGGCTAAATCAAAGCCACCTTCTAACAAATTTTCTTGCTGATTACTCAGCGCCATTACCACTTCTACATCGGGGTGTTGTTGCATAAAGCTATGCACTGCAGGCATAACAAATGTTTCACCGTACATTACAGGGGCAGTGAGTTTAATTTTACCTTTTGGGGTATTTTGCTGTTGTGCAAGTAACGCCGTTGCATCGTCCATCGCATGTTGTAAGTGCTTTATTTGGTGTAAAAAGGTTTCACCTTCTTTTGTCAGTACAACTTTACGGGTTGTGCGTGTTAATAACTGCGTGTTTAATCTTTGCTCAAGTGCAGTTACTTGGCGGCTTATATGGGCAACCGATACATTTAAACTCGCAGCTGCGTGAGTAAAGCTGCCCTCTTCACCCACTGCAATAAACTCATCAATTCCTAACCAACGGCTCATTATTACCATACTGTAAAAGTGTTTTATTAAAATGAAGATTAACATTGTTTGAGAAACAAATAAAATAACGCTATTGTTTTTATGTTTATAACGTCACTAACCAAATAAGCGAGTCATTATGTCAGAATTTATTAAATCAAAAGCCGCTATTGCCTGGGGTCCAAAACAACCACTGTCTATTGAAGAAGTGGATGTAATGATGCCTAAAAAAGGCGAAGTCATGGTTAAAATCACAGCTACTGGTGTATGTCATACCGATGCTTTTACGCTTTCAGGTGAGGATCCTGAAGGGATCTTTCCTGCAATTTTAGGTCATGAAGGTGCTGGTGTTGTGTATGCCGTAGGTGAAGGCGTAACAAGTGTTGCAGTGGGCGATCATGTAATTCCACTTTACACCGCTGAATGTGGTGTTTGTAAAATGTGTACTTCTGGTAAAACAAACCTGTGCTCAGCGGTACGTGAAACACAAGGCAAAGGTTTAATGCCTGATGGTACAACACGTTTTTATAAAGATGGCCAACCAATTTATCATTATATGGGCACATCTACATTCTCTGAATACACCGTATTGCCTGAGATCTCACTCGCTAAAGTAAACAAAGAAGCGCCACTTGAAGAAGTATGCTTATTAGGCTGTGGTGTTACTACAGGCATGGGCGCCGTAACTAAAACAGCTAAAGTTCAAGCTGGCGATACTGTGGCTATTTTTGGTTTAGGTGGTATTGGTTTGTCTGCCATCATCGGCGCAAAAATGGCCGGTGCTGGTCGTATTATTGGTGTTGACATTAATACATCTAAATTTGATTTAGCGACTAAACTTGGCGCGACTGATTTAATTAACCCAAAAGATTTCGATAAGCCGATTCAAGAAGTCATCGTTGAGATGACTGACGGCGGTGTTGATTTCTCATTTGAATGTATCGGTAACGTTGACGTAATGCGCTCTGCTCTTGAGTGTTGCCATAAAGGTTGGGGAGAATCTGTGATCATTGGTGTTGCTGGCGCAGGCCAAGAGATTTCGACTCGGCCATTCCAATTAGTAACCGGCCGTGTATGGCGTGGAAGTGCATTTGGTGGTGTTAAAGGCCGTTCTGAGTTACCAGAAATTGTAGAACGTTATATGGCTGGTGAGTTTGCTTTAAATGACTTCATCACTCATACCATGGAACTTGAAGGTATTAATGAAGCATTCGACTTAATGCACGAAGGTAAAAGTATTCGAACTGTCATTCATTACTAATATCTCTTAATGATGCAAGCCATGAATCTGTTTCATGGCTTTTTAGCGAGGACAACATGCTAGATAATTTAACCTCAGTGAAAGTAAGCGGTGGCTGGCATAAACAATACAGCCATAGTGCCAGTAGCACCCACTGTAAAATGCGCTTTGCCGTATTTTTACCACCCGGTGCAAGCCAAACAAATAAGGTTCCGGTGCTTTATTGGTTATCAGGTTTAACCTGTACTGATGAAAACTTCATGCAAAAAGCAGGTGCATTTAAAAAAGCAGCAGAGCTTGGTATTGCTATTGTAGCCCCAGATACCAGCCCTCGTGGTGAAAATGTACCTGACGAAGACAGCTATGACTTTGGCCAAGGTGCTGGCTTTTACGTTAATGCAACCCAAGCCCCTTACAACACTCATTACAATATGTACGATTATGTTGTTAACGAACTACCGGCTTTAATTGAACAACATTTTCCTGTGTCTGATAAAAAAGCGATTAGTGGTCATTCAATGGGTGGACATGGCGCGCTGATGATAGCACTGCGTAATCCTAAAAGTTACACCAGTGCATCGGCATTTAGCCCTATTACTAACCCGATGGCCTGTCCATGGGGCGAAAAAGCGTTTAGTCATTATTTGGGTAATGATAAAGCAACGTGGGCGCAATATGATACATGCGAGCTTATGCAACAAGCGCAAGCAAGTGATTTTGTACCAATGCGTGTTGATCAAGGTGAAGCGGATAACTTTTTGGTTGAACAGCTTAAAACCGAAAACTTATTTCAACAAGTAAATGAAAAAGACTACCCTGCACAAATTAATATGCATGCAGGTTATGACCACAGTTATTTTTTCATCAGTAGCTTTATAGACGAACACCTATTATTTCATCAACAGTATCTGCTTGATTAGATTCTGTACCTGTGAGGTTGTGTGTATTCACTTCCTCACAGATTTTCACTGATTTTGATACTCTTGTACAGACAACGTCAGGTTCAACACCTTGCTGTACCAACTCCACTAAATAGCGGTCTACGGCTAAACCTAAATCAGTAAACGATAAAGTAGCAACATCAGATGCTAAGTGTTTACTTTTGACTGTTTCACTTGGATGTGACAGAGCTAAGTCTGCCTCATAGTTTTCATCAGCTTTGGTATAAACTGTACTATCAACAACAAAGCCCGCTACCGTACAACCACTCAAGGTTAAAATAAGGCATACTTTGCAAATAATGAGTTTGAGCATTTTATATTCCCTGTGATCAAAGCCAAGTTAACCTGAATAAGTACTTCGTTAGTAGCTATGAATTATAGGCGTAGACATTAATAAAGTATTAGTTAAAGTTTGTAATTAACTGTATGAAAACTACGTTGGGTCTGTAAAATTTTCCCATTAAACTCGTCAACCTAAACTAAGCAATTGTTTTATAAATATTTATAATTGGATTGCTATTTGCTTAATAAGTCTAATGGTTAATTTTTGGAACTAGCAAAAATGGAATTAGACTTACAGTGGAACGAAATTGTTAAGAATTTAGTGCAATTAGGTATTGCTTACTTGCTTTCATTGCCTATGGCATTTGACCGAGAGCGATCAAATCATGGTGCTGGTTTACGCACCTTCCCTTTAGTTGCTGTTGCTTCTTGTGGCTATGCATTGGTTGGCATGTCGGTACTGACATCATCAGAAGCTGAATCTAAGGTACTTGAGGGTATAATTACCGGTATTGGTTTTATTGGTGGCGGCGCTATTTTAAAAAATAAAAACTCGACCTATGGTACGGCCACTGCAGCAAGTATCTGGAATATGGGTTTAATTGGCATTGCAGTCGCATTTAGCCGATACGAAATTGCATTATTGATGGCTATTATTAACTTTGTGACACTTAGATATGTGAAGCGAATTAAACCATCAGTAAAATAACAAGAACAGCTAAACTGCCGTTCTTGTTTTATAATGTATTACTGCGCCGCCTCTGCTTGGCTGGCCATAAACTCGTTAAATGTACCGTGGAAATTAACCACTTTTTTATCTCGGATATCAATAATGCGCGTAGCCAATGATGAAACAAATTCGCGGTCATGACTTACGAAAATCAATGTGCCTTCAAAATCTTTTAATGCATTATTAAGTGCTTCAATGGCTTCCATATCCATGTGGTTAGTTGGCTCGTCCATCACCAGTACGTTGACATCCTGCATCATCAGTTTACCAAACAATAATCGGTTTTTTTCACCACCTGAGCAGTTTTTAGCTTTCTTATTGGCATCATCTGCTGTGAATAACAAACGACCCAACATACCACGCACCATTAAGTCGTTATGTTTAGCTGTACGCCATTGAGACATCCAATCAAACAGTGTTAAGTCGTTGTCAAAGTCTTTACTGCTATCTTGCGGGCAATAGCCAATAGATGCATTTTCTGACCATTTAATAACGCCGTGGTTTGGCTCAAGTTCATTCACTAAACAGCGAATGAAAGTTGACTTACCTACACCGTTCTCACCAATAATAGCTAATTTTGAGCCTGCTTCTAAAATAAGCTCGCCACCTTCAAACAATACTTCGCCATCAAAACCATGACCAAACTGTTCCAGGATCAATGCTTGGCGATGCATTTTTTTGCCCTCATCAAAATACAATGATGGTGCCATTCGGCTTGACGACTTAACTTCATCAAGGCTGATTTTATCCATTTTCTTAGCTCGAGAGCTTGCCTGTTTTGCCTTTGACGCATTTGCCCCAAAACGATTTACGAAATCTTGTAGTTCATCGATTTCAGATTGTTTCTTGGCGTTTCCTGCCAGTAGCTGCTCACGAATAAGCGTTGATGCTTCAATGTATTTTTCGTAATTCCCTGGATAGATACGTAATTCACCGTAGTCTATATCTGCCATGTGGGTACACACAGCATTTAAGAAATAACGGTCATGAGAAATGATGATCATGGTGCATTTACGCTGATTAAGCTCATGCTCTAACCAGTTGATTGTATGTATGTCCAAGTTATTGGTTGGCTCATCCAGTAATAAAATGTCTGGATTAGCAAACAATGCTTGCGCAAGTAACACACGTAATTTCCAACCTGGAGCGACTTGTGACATTAAGCCAAAATGAAACTCTTCTTCGATACCTGCTTTTAATAAAATATCGCCAGCACGGCTTTCTGCACTGTAGCCATCCATTTCAGCAAAAATGCTTTCAAGTTCGGCCACTTTCATGCCTTCTTCTTCACTCATTTCAGGTAGTGAATAAATACGATCGCGCTCTTGCTTTACTTTCCATAGTTCAACATCACCCATGATCACTGTATCTACCACTGAGTATTGCTCAAAAGCAAATTGATCTTGACTTAAGTTACCTACTTTCAAACCCGGTGTAATTGACACATTTCCAGAAGTCGGGGTAAGTGCGCCACTTAGGATTTTCATAAATGTTGATTTACCGCAACCGTTAGCCCCTATTAGGCCATAACGATTTCCGTTACCAAATTTAGCGGATATATTTTCAAATAACGGTTCGGCACCAAACTGCATGGTGATATTAGCGGTTGAGATCAAGATGAATTCCTAAGCAAAATGAGCAAGTAAACTCATCGTCCAACAATGAAGAGTTAATACAGGCAATAACACAATATAAAGAGGCCGCGAATTATACAGCCCACACACCATACAGTCGAGCTTTGTGAACAAGCTTAATCAATATACTGAGGTTTAGTCGGGTTTTGGTAATAATCAAACAGCATACAGATATCTTCCTTTATCACTCGTCCTGTTGAAAGTTCAGGTAAATTGTCTAAAGCAAAAAAGCCTATGTCAGAGATTTCAATATTTATTTTCGCCTCACCACCAATGAAATCACATAAAAAGAATAGCTTATAAATATGCTGTACAGTTACAGGCTGATAAGGGTGTAAGGCACGGTCTTTTAAGGCAATCAACCGCGGGCTCCTTACCTGATAACCAGATTCTTCGAGTACCTCGCGTATAACACCTTCACTAGGTGCTTCATTGACATCAGCCCAGCCACCTGGTAAAGACCAACGATCGTCCGTGCGTTCTTTAACCAATAAAATTTTATTATCTTTAATAACGCCTGCACGTAAATCAACTTTTGGTGTTGGGTAGCCTTGTTCAGCAATAAATAAATTAGCCACTTTTTCAACTGGTTGCTCAGAAAGGCTGGCTATCATTTTATAGCTTAATTGTTGTAATTGCTCGTAACGCTCCATGTCGTAATCGTCTTTAGTATACGCCTTCCCTGTTTGGCTAATAGCTTGAATTTGCTTAGCCCATGCAAGCCAATTTTGCATTTTTATGCTCCTTACTATTTTTATTTATTATACCGTAAAACGAAAAAAGCGAAGGCAGTGCCTTCGCTTTTTAAATAACTGACCGTTTAAGCAAGTTTATCAGAGGCTACTTTATATTTAGGATCCTCAATAACATTCACTTCAACCAGATCACGTGCTTTATGCAGTAACTTAGTACAGTCTTGACTTAAATGACGTAGATGAAGTTGTTTTCCGGCTTTGGTGTATTTATCAGCAAGAGTATCAATTGCTTCTATCGCACTGTGATCAGCAACACGACTGTATTTAAATTCGATGATGACATCTTTAGGGTCGTTTTTAACATCAAATAATTCAGAAAAACTTTTTACTGAGCCAAAAAATAATGGGCCATGTAATTCGTATACTTTAGCACCGTCTTGGTCGATATAGTTAGTCGTATAGATATGTTTAGCATGTTGCCATGCAAAGACTAATGCAGATACGATAACACCCACACATACTGCAATTGCTAAGTCAGTCACGACGGTTACGCCTGATACTAATACAATAACAAAGGCATCAGATTTAGGAACGCGCTTCATCATTTTAAAGCTAGCCCACTCAAACGTGCCAAGTACCACCATAAACATAACACCGACAAGCGCTGCTAGTGGGATCATTTCAATTAAGCCTGCGGCGAAAATGATAAAGCCCAGTAACATTAATGCAGCAGTGATCCCGGATAGACGAGAACGGCCACCTGAATTAATATTGATCATAGATTGTCCAATCATGGCACAACCCCCCATTGCACCGAAGAAACCACAGGTTACGTTTGCAGCACCTTGACCAATACATTCTTTATTACTTTGACCACGAGTCTCGGTTATTTCATCAATTAAACTTAACGTTAGTAGTGATTCAATCAAGCCTATTGCCGCTAAGATTAACGCATAAGGGAAGATAATCTTAAAAGTTTCAAAAGTGAAAGGCACCATAGGAACGTGAAACTCAGGTAAGCCACCAGCAATGGTTGCTGCGCTGTCACCTGTCATATCTTTTAAGAAATCGAGCACGGTACGCGCTTCAAGGTCTAAACCAATTACAATAAGCGTTACAGTTACAATCGCGACTAAGGTTGATGGTACCGCTGTAGTCAACTTGGGCAAAAAGTGAATAATAGCCATAGTGAGTGCGACAAGCCCCAGCATGATCATCATCGGCTCCCCTGTCATCCATTGCATAGTCCCATCGGCAGCTGGGGACTTAAATTGACCCAGTTGAGCTAAAAATATCACAATTGCTAGACCATTCACAAAGCCAAGCATAACTGGGTGCGGCACCATTCGAATGAATTTACCTAATTTGAAAATACCGGCGAGTATTTGCAGTATCCCCATTAATAACACAGTGGCAAATAGGTATTCTACTCCATGGTCTAATACTAAACTTACCATTACTACAGCGAGTGCGCCTGTAGCACCAGAGATCATGCCAGGACGACCACCAAAAATAGCTGTAATTAAGCCAACTATAAATGCAGCATACAAACCAACCAATGGTTCTACGTTTGCAACAAATGCAAAAGCAACAGCTTCAGGCACGAGGGCAAGCGCCACCGTTAAACCTGATAAAATATCATTTTTAGCAGAGCTTGGCGCTTTGCTGAGTAAGTTAAACATTGAGTTCCTCGTGGATGTAGGGATCAAAAAAAGCGCTGAATTCTATCAAATTAAGCAAAAGTTAACAATTGGTTATTGTAAATGCACTATTGAGTATAGTGCATTTGAACTGGAATGATTTTTACTATTTGATTAAATCAATAGTCAATAATTTTATAGAGGAAGTGAAGTGCTACGCTTTACACACGTCATGGTCACGTTTGAATGAACTTCTTGCACAAACTCAAGATTTAATAAGTTATCACGTACAAATTGCTCATATCCTTCTATGCCCTTAGAGATAATTCGTAACATAAAGTCCATAGTACCTGCCATGCTATAACACTCAGTGACTTCGTCGTAACTCAAAATAAGGCGTTCAAATTCAGCCAAATTAGTACGGCCATGGTTAGATAAACGCACATGGGCATAAACTAACATATCAAAGCCAAGCTTTTTCTCATCGAGTAAAGCAACTTTGCCTTTGATATAGCCATCTTGTTCTAGCTTGGCAATTCGACGCCAACAGGGTGACTGAGACAATCCTACTTTATCAGCAATGTCAGCGGTTGAAAGGCTTGCATCTTGCTGTAACAGTGCCAATATTTGGCGGTCAACTTGATTTAGAGACATTTTATTTCTTTATTATTTTACTAAATTGATTAAATTATACATCGCTTTATCGGCTACGTCTTGTGTTTTTATGCATTTTTTATGCGTAACTAGCCAAACTTACCACTTATAAATGGATTCGATATGCGTTCAACGGCAACTTTCGTATCAGGTCCATGCCCTGATAAAATTCGAGTATCATCAGGAAGTGTTAACACTTGCTCTTTGATAGAGTTCAACAATTGCGCGGCATCGCCTTTTGGAAAATCTGTACGCCCTACTGAACCTTTAAATATTACATCGCCAACCAACACAACTTGATGGGTAGCTTCGTAAAAAACAATGTGCCCAGGGGTATGACCTGGGCAATGTCGCACTATAAAACTTAAATCGCCAATTGTATAAGTATCACCTGCTTCTAACCAAACATCAGGATAAAAAGTGTCTATTGTTTTAAATCCAAACATCTGTGCTTGCATCGGCAGAGCATCAAACCAGAATAACTCATCTTTTTGAGGGCCGATTATTTTAATGTCAAAGTGTTCAGCTAACTGTTTTGCCGCACCAACATGATCAAGGTGCCCATGAGTTAACAGAATACTTTTAAGTTCAACAGTATGTTTTGCAAGCTCGGCAATAATTTTGTCTGCATCACCTCCAGGATCAACAACCACCGCTTGACGAGTTCGTTTACAAATGACAATACGGCAATTTTGCGAGAAAGGTGTTACCGCAAGTGTAATAATGTCCATGTTAATTTTGTTCATCCGAGTTGGTTTCAAATGCCATCAATATTGGATACTTCAAATAAGCTTGGTCATAAAATGGCGTTCGTTTATATAGCCAATTTAAACGCGCTTGCGCATCTTTTGCAAATTTGGCGTCTTCACGAATTTTTTTATCAAACTCTAGTGCTAATGCTGGCTTATCTTTTAGCATCTGTCTGGCATAAGGTGCTAATGCGTAATTTTCCATGTATTCAGTGCGTTGAAAAATAGTATTGAACTCACCCCAAGCAAAAAACGAATCAGGGGCTTCTGGGTGTAATAAATGAGTTGCTAATTCACCAAGAGGTTGCGCTGTTACTACTTTATACCAACCGGTGACTACTTTTTCATTAACTGATTGGTAGTCAAATTCAGCCGTTACTCTAAAACGACCTTCAAATGGAGTTTTATCAAATTTATGCTTAGTCACTGCAGCCACTTTCAAACTAGATATTGCCGCTGTTTCAGTAACCTGCTGTACTTCAATACCGTGAAGCTTAAGCTTTTTAACTATTTCAGGATAAGCGGGTGGAATGTAAAATGCTTTTGGAACAGTTACTGTTTGCTGTACATCTTTTGCCAATAAATAGGTAAAGCCGAATACTCCTGCTTTTCCCCTAAATATTTCACCTCCATTTGACCACTTAAAGCACTCTCACTACGGCTATATTTTATGCCTTTAAACGTAAGGGTGTTAGCTTCTTTGGCATAACCACGCTTTACTATTAGTTGGCTAGGTAAAAAAGCATGCTCTTTAGTGACGGCTTCAGCAAGGTGTTGATGATGCTCTGATAATGCCGTAATTGCACCATCTAAAAATACATAAGTTCCTAAAACCCGCTGTTTGTATGGTTTAAGTGAGTGATTCTCTACTAGGATACTCGGTAATGAACGCAAGTCCCCCCAACCATTTGAATAACGTGGCGTTGCAACCCAGCCAGCAAGACCTTTTTTAAATTCACGTTTATCCATTACAAACACTAAAGGCCCTGGAATATGCCCTTGTTGTTCTAACTTAGCATCAATCACTGGTTTAAAGTACTGATCAAGTGCTTGCGAAACACTCGGTGATTCACTTGCAAACACTGGGTTATAGCCATATGTCACGTCATATTGATAATCTGCACCATCAGTAACATGAACATCAATATATAAATCTGGCTTATATTGATTTATTACCTTCATTACACCGCGAACACCTGGGGTGTCTAATTTAGTATAATCACGATTTAAATTTAAGTTATTGGCGTTTGTTCTAAACCCCATTTCAACCGGACCACGCTGGTTTATGCGGTTGTATTGGCTACGTCGTTCATGGCCATCAACATTTAAAATTGGAATAAATAAAATATTAACTTTACTTAGAATATCACGGCGTTTTCCCGTTGCGATATCTCTAAGTAGCATGAAAGTTGCGTCTTTTCCGTCGATTTCTCCAGCATGAATACCTGCTTGAATAAAAATAGTCGGCTTTGCACTATGACTTATTTGGCTCGCTGAAAAATCACCGTCTTCGCTGGCAATGAGCATTTTAATTGCACGCCCTGCATTACTTGTGGCAATAGTCTGAACTTGAAATTGAGTTGGGTTAGCCGCAACTAATCGCTCAACAAAGGCCATTGTTTGGTTATAATCTGGAGAGTTCAACCCGTTACTCAGTTCGAAGTCGGTTGTTAAAGGACCTTTATCTTGCATTAACTCTAAACTTTGGCCTTGCCAAGGTAAAAGTGGTGGCAAGTGACTATCCAAGGTAACGGTGGCACTTAACAATAATAAACTGGCGATCATAGGACTCTCTAACATTAGCCTTTGTAATTACATGAAATTATAACAAGGATAAATGAAGGGTCGCGTAAACTGCGGTGATTCAACAAAAAAATGCAGCCAATGACATAGCGCAAGATCAAGGCATGAAAAAAGGCGCTGTAAAAAGCGCCTTGCCACTCAAGAATGTGCTTAAAACATATCTTGATAAGGATTCGTTTGACTCAAAGTAATGGATTTTTCAAAACCAGGGATTTGCATATCTTGCTCTGAGATGACGATGTCATTTTCATCAATCATGCCATCACCAAAACGGTAAATAAGCTCATAATTACCTAAGTCGGCTTGTTGCTGGTACTCAGCTTTGGCAACTTTAACCACTTGATGTAATTGCTGATAATTATTAATCGCAACTTCACCATGGCGTTTTTGTAACATATGCATAGTTACTGATGGTGATAATACGGTTGCAGTAGCATTGTTACCACCAAACCCTTTAGAGTTAATAAATGCAATATCCATTTGCCCGCAGTTATAGTGCTCTGTGCGAATATCTAAACGTTCGCTGTGCACGTCATCGGCTACTTTATCTATGGTTGTAATACCCGGCATAATATGATGTGTAAATACGCCAAGTGCCATTGCTAATTGATCGCCACTTGCAGGCGCAATTGTATGACCTACATATGCTTTAGGGGCCGCTACTTTCCAGTTATCAATGGCAAAGGTTTGTGCTAAGCGATGGTATATAAGTGATTCTGTAACGCGATTTTGCGGCGTGCTGGAGCCATGCGCTAGAATAAAACTTCGTTCTTGAACTGCTTCTTGGCCTAAAATACTCGTCGCTAATGCAACTGATTTAGCCATAGTAATATAATTTCCAGGGCCAGGTGCGGTAATTGATTTTTTAACACCATCTGCATTTACGTAAACATCTGGCACTGCTCCCATGATGTCAGCACCTAACTCAAGAGCAAGCGCATCATCCATTAATATCGCTACTTGTGCACCCTCACCAATAGTAAAACCACAGTTTTCACCAAAAGGACGACTAGTTCGACGATGGTCAACCACATCGGTGTTATCTAATCGTTTTAGCCCTTCTTCATTGGCTAATGCGCCCATATTACCAAAGCCTTCGATGATCTCAGGGGTAATTGCACATTCAGACGATGCAACAACCGCTACTCGCGTACGCCCTGCTTGAATATCATTAACCGCAGCACGTAAGTTATATAAGAATGTTGCACAAGCACCCGATGTAGTAAACGTTGTGCCTACATTACCAGTAACATATGCATTGATAAAATCGGTCGACATGGTATTTAAACCCAGTGCCAATTGCTTAGTACTTACACGTTCACCCTGTTGGCGAGAACGAATTAAACCACCAAATCCTTCATCGTTCACCTGTCCTGCAACAGAAGCTGAATAGGTACCAATTTGATCTGGTTGCACACTATTCATGATCTGTTGCCAATCAAGGCCAGTCGAGCGGATCGCATCTGTTGCTGCAAAAATAGTGGCTTGCAAACCACGAGGTTGATATCGGCTATTGTACATCACAGACGGATCAAACCCTGTTGGAAACTGGCCTGCAGCTTTAATTGGATTATCACGTGTACTGGCATGTTTTATGTCAATATCAGCCGCAATGGTCACTTTTACTTTTTTACCTTCTAGCTCCTCTACTTGCCAACTCGCAGGTATTGGTTGGGGTAAATCACGCGCGCGAGTTTCAAAAACAATCTTTTCATCATTTGACACACTTAAGGTCATTTTTTGCTGCCAAGACGTGGCATCAACATCAAAATGATTTTTTTCAATTTTACGGATCAACGTACCTGTAATAATCTGCTCACCATATAGTGCTTCGATATTAGCTTGCTCGACGGCTGCGCCATTTTGATCTACTAATTGGCCTTGCTCTAACTTAACGAGATTCATTAGTGAGGCTAAGCCTAAAAATGTTTCTTGGCGCGCTTTAGCATCTAAACGGTCTAACACGATACGACGATAACCTTGATGAAATGAAGTTCGGCCTGCGGCGTTGATTCCGCCCATACCGACAATAACGGGTAATGCTGTCATAATTTACCTTGGGAAAACGTGTTAATGAATATAACTGCAGTTTAGATGGATTCAACAAACTAAATTGTGCTTTAATAGCCAAATATCAGGCTTGAAATGCCAATACCAACTGGTCGGAGCAATTAAGTGGACAAACAAGAAGCCTATACACCATTAAAAATTAGTTTATTAGTCTATCAGCATTTATTGATAACCAGTTTAACCCTGCCAATTGAAATGCTCAGAGCAGGTGAAGCATTTGCTAAAAGTCATTTAGATAAAAACCAGTTTCGGCCGTTAGAAATTTACCTCGTTGCAGAGGAACAGCAGCCTATAAAAAATAGAACCGGTCTGGCTATCATTCCTGATTGCACGCCAAGCGATGCCCCAAAAAGTGACCTTATTATTGTGCCAGGTATATGGCGAAACCCTCGCCCTGTGGTCCGTGCTAACAACGCACTGGTCAATTGGCTTGAGCAAAGCTGGAAAAATAACAGTCAAATTATCGGGGTGGGCACAGGTAATTGCTTATTGGCACAAGCAAACCTGTTAGATGGTCATCCCGCGACAACTCACTGGCATTACGCCGAACAATTCAAACGTGATTACCCTAAGGTTCTACTTAAGCCTGACTTTTTTATCACTCAGTCAGAACGTCTGTATAGTGTGGCTAGTTTGAATGCTCTTGCCGACGTTATTGTGCATATCATTAGTCAATATTATGGACAACAAGCAGCTCAACATGTTGAGCGTAACTTTTCTCATGAAATAAGGAAGCCCTATGAAGATCAACGCTACCTTGAAGGTGCCGTTGACAAACACCCTGACGAACTGATAGCGCAAATACAGTTTTGGCTCAAAAACAACTTAGCTGGTGAGCATACTTTAACCGAAGTAGCTGAACTATTTGGTTTGAGTTATCGTACCTTCACGCGTCGATTTCGCCATGCTACAAATCAAAGCCCTGTTGAGTATTGGCAACAACTTCGGGTGCAATCAGCCAAAGAACTTTTTAGCTTCATCTAATCTTTCAATCCAAGAGGTGGCATTAGAGGTTGGCTATAACGACCAAGGGCACTTAACACGTGTATTTAAAAAATATTTATCGCAAACCCCCACAGCTTATCGCACTATTGTTAGACGTAAGTTATTTGGTTAAACAAAGTTACATAAGCACAATTAATGTTTAGGCTCTGTTGACTTAGTCTGCCGATAGTAACGTTTAGAATAAATCTTAACTTGGCGATGTACGCCTTTACTTAAACTTTTAAATTGAGCTTCGAGTACGTCTACACCATATAAGATACCAACCACCAAAACTGACAGCTTTATAGCAGCCCCATGATGCTGTGTCGCTATCATCACTCCTATTGATGCCAGTACCCAAATGGTTGCAGCCGAAGTCACTCCAACAACAGCACCATCCTTTGCTAACATTACCCCCGCACCTAAAAAACCAATACCAGTTATTATTTGCCCCACTACGCGAGAATGGTCAATCACATCACCATGGAGCATAAATGCAGATGCTAAAAACAAATAAGTACCCAGTATAATTAATACTGAAGTACGTATGCCCACAGGTTTTCCTCGCAACTGTCGCTCGGCTCCTATTAACGCACCACAAAAAGCAGCGGTGCCTATCGCGCTCCACGAATATGGGCTTACATCTAACACTTCATACAAAGTCACATTATTATCCTTTAAAACTCAAAGCAATGGCCGTTTTCAGCCGGTTTGAACCAAACGTAGCCATCTTTGAAAAATCAGCTCGAGCAATTGGCACATGTTGGCAATCTATCGCTAACTGTTTTTCAGTTTCACAAAATGGGTCATGCACATATAAACAGTGTTCATCTAAATGCGTTATACACACCCAATGGGGTGATTTCTTATCATCAAAACGATAAGTGCTGATCAGTATAAGAATAGCCATATCTGCTGCTAACCATTTAGCGATATCTTCAAGCGTAAAACCTTGGTATTTCACATCAAGCTGTTGATTAATCACTTCTTTGACAAACTGATTATGTACAGTATGCATAATTGCTTTTTTCTTCTCACTCCTTACACCATCAATAAACAGACTCTCACGGGTATTGAGCAACACTTGGGCATTAAACCCACCCTTTTTGCTGCCAAAGCAAGCCCCAGAGGGTGGCAACCGCCATGACCTGAGGTCATAAATAACGCATTGATTGTTTTTAAACTGGGTAATACTTGATGCTTGCGTGCTTGTACCAGTAATGAACAATTCAATACCCCTCACTCAAATATTGGCTTGAATCACACAAATTAATAATGCGTGTTTTTGGTTCGTTATGTTTTGGATAATCTCGTAAATAAGTATTGAATGTAATCACATTTTCAAAAGATTGAGCAAGTGATTGCTCATTGTTATCAACCACAATTAAGGTTTTAAACACGACTTTTGCTAAAGTAAGTCAAAAAAAATAATGCATATATAGAAACACCCATACTGCTAAGTGATGGTTGCAGACACGCTCACTTAACAGGATGGGTGCTTTAGCATAAGCTACAGGTGTTTTATAAATGCTTTTTGATTATTTGACTAACGAATAATTTTTAGCGTCAGGATAAGTAAAATTTATCTATAGAATTTGTTCAATAAAAAGCAGTTGTGTTTTATCTGCAATGGTAAAACTAAGCTCATCCTCTTTTTGTTTATTCATTAACAAGGAGCCTAAAGGCGAGTGCGGCGTTAACACGTAAATAAGCTGCTCTTTAATGGTCACGCTAAGGCCACCTGATAGTGGCCCAATAAAATACCACTTAGTGTTTTCGTCTTCATCACTCACACATACTAAAGACCCTATTGAAACTTTAGTCGAGGCAGACTCTTTAAATACTTTTTCAAATTCAATCATACTCAAATGGCAGTCATTAACACGTTCGGCTTGCCCTTGGGCTAAATACGCGGCTTCAAGACCTAATGTATCGTATTTATTTTCAGCTATATTTTCTTCGTGAGTCGCTGCATCGTGAGCCGTTTTCGCTGCTGCTTTCGCTGTCGCTAATTGTGCTTCAAGTGCAAATCGTAAATGTTCGATAACGTGAGCTTTAATCATAAGTTATTATTCTAATTACCAGTAATGAGGTGTATTTTAATCTGCTTTTTAAGTGTATAAAATGCTGTCAAAACTTATCACTTTAAGATGAAAAAGCAGCTAAAAGCACGCATAATTGTGCTTTTAACGATTAAGCCACGGGTTAGCTATTTAGCAATCCACGGGGTGACTTTTGTAAGGGAGGCTGAAACATCAAACGTTGTTTTATCGTCTTGCCAGTCATCAGTAACGCTCACGTGGCAAGTATTTTTTACACAATTAAAAGCTGCATCATCAATACTAACCGGCTCTGCAAATGTGAGTACCACGCCTTTTTGCTCAGGGAGTAAAAAACTCATCAGTTTACTAACAAAAAAACCTGATAAATCAGAGAGTAGTTCATCAAATTCATCATTCAATCTATAAAGTTGCTGCTTATTTAAATCGCTATTAGTAAATTCACGCGCTTCAATTTGTAATTTTAGCTGACAGTCATGGTTATCATTTTGTGGTTCAATAACAATCACAGCTTTGTCGGTATCAAGCTGCTTGTCATAAGGCAATAGCAACTGTGCGTGTTCTGTATAGTTAAGCGGATACTCTTGGCGTTCTGTTATAATGCGACCTGTTTTAATTAAGCACGCATCGTTTGAAGCTATATCTGTAATATAAAAATTTACTTGTGCAAACTGAAAATCACCTTTATTGACCACTTTTAAACGATCATAAAAACCATCATACGATACAACAAATTCTTTTGCCTGAAGCGTTGCACTAACAAAAATGCTGCACAACAAACCCACAAGTAAAGTAACGTTACACTTATTCATCAAAATAGGCCTTATTATGATTAATCATTTGGTTTAGCTCTTCTATATAAGCTTCACCGCGCTCTGAATACGACATTAAACCATAGCTGAGTTTAGTAGCGGTAACTGGCTTTTGTTGAAGGCGTAAATCAGCACGAATTGAACGTAGCTCTTTGTACGCTGCATGGGTGTTAATATTCTTAAAATAAGATGAAACTGCGTCACGAACAGATTTAAATGCGGCCACTTCATGTGCTGCACCAGAATTACGACGATTCGGGATCATGCCACAGCCCTGGCTGTAACACCATTGACCAAAAAAATTCAAGCCTATACGGGCAAAACGTGATGTCCCCCAAGCCGACTCGTTCGCCGCTTGCATTAAGGCAAGCTCTTTCGGAATAATATCCACACGCCGTAGTGCTTGGTTTAGCGATAAGTTATTTATTATATTAGGTAACTTATAACTATTTAGAATATTTTTTACTTGCTTCGTTTGTTTCGCATTCAAAGGCTCGTCATATTGAAGCATCATTAATGCGATTTCTAACGTAGCACGCTGTTGACGAATTTGTTTATTCTCAGCCTCGACGTGCGGGCGAATAAAATCAAAAAACGCGCGTTTTTTTCTTTTACATCAGTAAAGCTATTAAAGTCAGGTAGCTTTACACTGTGCAGTGGCTTTTCTTTTTCCTTGATGATTAATTGTTCAGTGCTTTCTTGCTCTTCGGGTTGAGTCGTTGTTTTAATAAATGGATAAACCAACGCCCAAATAAAAAATAGACTAACGAGTAATTTAACTAAGTACTTTAGCATGTATTCTCTCTAAAAAACTGATATCGATGCATGGCCATATTCACATGCATGTAGCCGCGTATTATACTTAATAACCGCTAATTTAGAAACATCAGCCCCTTAATATAGAAACTTTCATCAACTGAATGATTTATAATCTACTAAAATCCGTTACAATATTTATATCAACTTGTTAGAAGTCAGCGGAAAACCAATTCATGGAATTAGATTGGCAAAGTAGGATCATAGAACAGCAGAAATCTCGACCCAATGATAATCGCTCTGCTTGGCAAGTAGACCGTTCACGAATAATACACGCAGCTGCGTTTAGGCGACTTCAGGCGAAAACCCAAATTATGGGTATCGGGCTTAATGACTTTCATCGTACCCGTTTAACCCATTCACTGGAAGTATCGCAAATTGGTAGCGGACTACTACGTCATTTAGAAAAACAACACCCTGATTTTAATCATTTTCCAGATCAAAGTTTATTAGAAACCTTATGCTTAGCGCATGATATAGGCCATCCCGCGTTTGGTCATGGGGGTGAAATAGCATTAAATTATATGATGCGAGATCATGGTGGCTTTGAAGGTAATGCGCAAACCCTGCGAATAGTGTCTCGATTAGAGCCCTATAGTGATGGCCATGGTATGAACTTGACTCGCAGGACATTATTAGGCTTTATAAAATATCCAGCTTTTTATTGACGACCTATGGCATACAATTCCTGAACATGATTCTAGCAGAGCCTTTATAAAAGCAGATGATTGGCGACCAGCTAAAGGCTTGTACACTGATGATAAAACCACTTTTGAATGGATCATCGCCCCTTTATCAGACGCTGATAAAAACAATTTTAGTCAAGCAAAGCCTATTGACGAATACAGATCAAAGACACTGTTTAAGTCTCTTGATGCTGCAATTATGGAGCTAGCTGATGACATTGCTTACGCCGTTCATGATTTAGAAGACGCAATTGCCACTGAGCAAATAACCTTAAAAGAATGGCAGAACCATGCAATACCAGTATTACAAAGTGTTGACTGTGATTGGCTTGAAACAAGCAATATAACAGCGCGTCTTTTTTTAGGTAGTGAAGCTCAGCGCAAAGATGTAATTGGTGAATTAGTTAATTTGTTTATAACTCAATCTTCAATAACAAGCACCGATATTGTATTTGAGAATCCTATATTGAATTTTACCGTTGTATTACCAGAGTCTTACCAACACTTGCTCGAAGCACTAAAGTCATTTATCTACCATCGCCTAATTAGGGCTTCGCACATGCAGCAAATTGAATTTAAGGGTCAAAAATTGATTATTGAGCTTTTTGAAGCCTTTACGTGCGATCCACTGCGCTTATTACCCGAGACAACAGCAAACCTTTATCGTCACGCGCAGCAACAAAACGGGAATACTCATCGCGTAATTTGTGACTATTTAAGTGGCATGACCGATGAATACGCATTTAAAACACACCAGCGGCTGTTTTCAAGTAATAACTAACGATTAAAGTAAGAAGTAAGAATAGTTAAACGCCGAAACCATAGTTTCGGCGTTTTGTATTAAGGTAAAAGTGTTTTTACAGTGACTTTATGCCCATGTTATGCAATGTAAAACCATAGATATCTGCATACTGATCAATTATTTTACTCGTTGGTGTACCCGCACCATGGCCCGCATTAGTCTCTATGCGGATCAGATAAGGATTAACTCCAGCCCCTTTTGTTTGTAGTTCAGCGGCAAATTTATATGAGTGTGCAGGAACGACGCGGTCATCATGATCCCCTGTCGTAATTAATGTTGCTGGATATTCAACTCCTTGCTTAACATTGTGTACCGGTGAGTACGCTTTTAAATAATCGAACATTTCTTTACTTTGTTCACTGGTGCCATAGTCATATGCCCAACCCGCTCCAGCGGTAAATGTATGATAACGAAGCATATCTAAAACACCCACAGCAGGTAGCGCAACTTTAAATAGCTCTGGTCGCTGGGTCATTACGGCGCCAACCAGTAAACCACCATTTGAGCCACCACGTACTGCTAGGTAGTCACTTGATGTGTATTTTTTTCTCATTTAGGTATTCGGCTGCAGCGATAAAATCATCAAATACATTTTGCTTTTTCAGCTGAGTACCCGCATCGTGCCACGCTTTACCGTATTCACCACCGCCCCGTATATTTGCCACCGCATAAACGCCACCTTGTTCAAGCCATGCAGCAATCGTTGAGCTAAAACCTGGTGTCATACTTGCGTTAAAGCCACCATAGCCATATAAAATAGTTGGATTTTTACCATCAAGCTTGGTGTCTTTTTTGTATGAGATAATCATGGGTACCTTAGTACCATCTTTAGATGAATAAAAAACCTGTTCAGATGTATATTGCTCTGAATCAAATTGCGCCCCGGATTTACGATAAACGTCAGATTTACCCGTTTTCACATTAAATGCATAGGTATTACCTGGCGTTGTGTAGTTAGCAAACGAGTAATAGAGTGTGTCGCTTTGTTTTTTACCGCTAAAACCACGGGCGGTTCCCACCCCTGGAAGACTAATTTCACGAACTAACTCACCTGATTTATCAAATTGCTGAACTTTTGAGATTGCATCAACCATGTACTTTGCAAAAAGTAATCGCCACCTTTAGACATACTTAATACATTATCTGTTTCTGCAATTAAGTCTTGCCAATGATCAGGAGTCGGGTTTGAAGCATCAACAGTTACCACTTTTTTGTTAGGCGCATTAAGGTTGGTCACTAAAAATAGCTTACTGTCGTCGTTATCAAGTAGGTAAGTGTCTGATTCTGTGTGCTCTAAAATTGTCGTCAATTGACTATCAGGCTTTGATAAATCTTTAATGAAAAGCTTATTGCCTGATGTAGATACACTGGCTGAGATCAGTAAATAACGGTTATCACGGGTAACTGACGCACCAACATAACGGTGCTTTTCATCATCAGTGCCTCCATAAACTAGTTCATCAGAGCTTTGTGCTGTGCCTAATTTATGAAAATATACTTTATGCTGATCTGTTTTAGCTGATAACTCGCTGCCTTTAGGTTTATCGTAACTTGAATAATAAAAACCTTCATTAGCTAACCACGAAATACCGCTAAACTTAACGTCTACTAAATTTTCTTCAACAGGCTGCTTCGTTTCTGTATTTATAATAATAATTTTTCGCCAGTCACTGCCACCTTCGGAGATTTGGTACGCAGCCAGTGAACCATCTTCGGAAAATGTAAGGCCAGACATAGACGTTGTGCCATCATCACTGAACGTATTCGGATCTAAAAATACTTCTGCTTCACCATCTCCCAGTTTACGAAATAACACGTATTGATTTTGTAGCCCATCATTTTTATAAAAATAAGTGTATTTACCTTCAGTAAAGGGAGCAGTCACTTTTTCATAGTTCATTAACTTTTCAAGGCTGGCTTTTAATGTGTCACGATAAGGAATAGTGTCTAGATAGGAAAACGTCGTATTATTTTGAGTCTCAACCCACTGAGCCGTTTCATCACTCATATCATCTTCTAACCAACGATAAGGGTCGGCTACCTTTTCATTAAAATATACGTCGACAACCGCGCCTTGTTTAGTTTCAGGATAGGTTAACTGCTGTGCAGTTTCATTTTGAGTTGTCATATTTTTCTCGCTTTGGGTCGATGCCATATCCGAACAACCACTTAGTGCTGCTATGACAGCACAGGCTAAAACTTTTTTTAACATTATATTTTCATTCTCGTGAATTAGTTACCTTATAACATATTTTTTTACTGTTTAATTGTCTAGCGTAATGCGACTAATAGATTGTGCTACTGTGAATATATGTAAACATGCTAAATGCAAGTTAGAAAACTATTCACTTAAAAGGTGTATAAAATGGAACAACAAAATAAACAAAAAACCTTTACAACATTTAAAGATTTTTATCCATATTACTTAACAGAGCACAGTAATAAAATGTGTCGTAGGTTACATTTTTTTGGTAGTTGTCTCGTGATACTTGTTGCCATTTATGTGGTCGTCACACTCAATTTTGCCGCACTTTGGTTATTACCCGTTATAGGTTATGGCTTTGCTTGGATGGGTCACTTTTTGTTTGAAAAAAATCGTCCTGCTACGTTTAAATACCCGCTTTATAGCCTGTGGGGTGATTGGGTAATGTTTAAAGATATATTAGCGGGTAAAATTCGCTGGTAATGCGCCTGTTTTTATTTAGCTCCAATGCTATAGTAACGCTAATTTTTGCTATTTAAGATATTAAAATGTATCGACTATTTGAGCGGATGACAAAACCGTTCCCTGAACAACAGCCAACCCAACCACCTGCAACCCTGCTTGCCTTTTGCCTGCATTATACTAAGGGTATGGAGCTATCTTTAGTACTGATGTCACTCAGTGCCGCAATGCTGGCCATTTTAGAAGTATCTCTTTTTAGTTACATGGGTCAACTAGTAGACTGGTTAGGAACATACACGCCAGAAACGCTATTTGTTGAGCAAAAATCAGAGCTCATTAAGATGGCTGTTGTCTTGCTGGTGGTATTACCCATAGTTGTGTTTTTTCACTCGGCTATATTACACCAAGCACTTCTTGGTAATTACCCCATGTCGATTCGTTGGTTGGCACATCGCTATTTATTACGCCAAAGTGTTAGCTTTTATCAAAATGAGTTTGCTGGACGTATCGCCACAAAAGTAATGCAAACATCGTTGGCGGTTCGAGAAACCGTAATGAAGTTACTGGATGTACTGATGTATATTGTGGTTTATTTTGGCGCCATGGTATTTTTAGTTGCCGAGGCAGATTGGCGATTAATGATCCCACTACTAGTCTGGCTTGCACTTTATGCTGCAATTCAAATGTACTTTGTGCCAAAGCTAAAGCGTATTGCCAGCTCACAAGCCGACGCCCGTTCTGAAATGACTGGCCGAATTGTCGATAGTTATACAAATATTTCAACAATAAAACTGTTCTCATACACCCAGCGTGAAGAGCAATATGCAAAAGATAGCATGGACGTATTTTTACAACCTGTTTATAAGCAAATGCGGTTAGTCACCAGCTTAAATTTTTGCATTAATAGCCTTAATTATTTACTGGTTTTTAGTGTATCAGCATTATCTCTTTATCTTTGGTCATTAAGTGCAATCAGCGCAGGTGCAATTGCTATCGCTGTCAGTTTATCTCTTCGCTTAAATGGCATGGCACAATGGATTATGTGGGAAATTAGCAGCCTTTTTGAAAATATTGGCACAGTCAGTGATGGCATGAAAACCTTGTCGACACCGATTGATGTTGATGATGAACCAAATGCTAGTACACTGGCGGTTAGTGAAGGGCAAATTATATTCGATAACGTGTTTTTTAACTATGGTAAAGCGGCTAATGAAACCAACCGAGGCCCAGTTATTAATGGCTTAAATTTGAACATAAAACCCGGTGAAAAAATTGGCTTAGTGGGTCGTTCTGGTGCAGGTAAATCAACGCTCGTAAATCTATTACTGCGTTTTTATGATGTTGACAGTGGTGCAATAAAAATCGATGGCCAAGATATATCAAAAGTCAGTCAGCAAAGCTTAAGAAAATACATTGCGATGGTTACGCAAGACACCTCTTTACTGCACCGTTCAGTTAAAGAAAACATTCTTTATGGCCGCCCAGATGCAACCGATGAACAAATGATTAATGCCACAAAACAGGCTAAAGCCATGGAGTTTATCGAAGACTTAGAAGACAGCAAGGGCAATAAAGGGTTTGCCGCACAAGTAGGCGAGCGCGGCGTCAAACTCTCGGGTGGCCAACGCCAACGCATCGCAATTGCACGAGTATTGCTTAAAAATGCCCCTATTTTAATTTTAGACGAGGCCACAAGTGCCCTTGATTCTGAAGTTGAAGCTGCAATTCAAGCTAGTCTAGATGATTTAATGACAGGCAAGACGGTTATTGCCATTGCTCATCGCCTATCAACCATTGCCCAAATGGACAGACTAATCGTGCTTGATGAGGGCGGTATCGTAGAACAAGGCAGTCACGAACAGTTATTGTCTCAAAACGGTATTTATGCGGCGCTATGGACCCACCAAACCGGTGGATTCATAGGCGTTGAATGAAGGAAGCAAGTTAGCAAGTTAGCAAGTTAGCAAGTTAGCAAGTTAGCAAGTTAGCAAGTTAGCAAGTTAGCAAGTTAGCAAGTTAGCAAGTTAGCAAGTTAGCAAGTTAGCAAGTTAGCAAGTTAGCAAGTTAGCAAGTTAGCAAGTTAGCAAAGCTTAGTCGGTGCTTTAGGCTAGTCAATTTAAAGTTAAATATACTTCAGTTTTAACTATCTGAAGTATATTTAACATCGCTATCAAGCCTAAATAATCGAGACTAACATCAATTAGCATAGTCATATTGACTAAAGTACCGCTTGTAACTGTTAATATTTTTCTAACCTTCCCCCTTTTATAAGCTTCAATTCTAGACCTTTGACTAATCCCAACTTGTACAAACTTGCTTTACTCTAGGCATTCAATATTTATTGCTTTGAAAAAGCTGTATTTAATTTTGAAACAGAGCAGCAAGCATGTTGCCGGAGAAGTTATGACAACAACATCACAGGATAAGAATCCACCCAACGCTAACACCGGTGATCACGATAACAGTGTAAACGGTAGTTATGAAAACCTCCATAAGCCCAGTTCATCATTTGATACCCGAGATGAATATCTCGAGCATGAACTACAAATAATGCAGCCAAAACGCTGGCGAGCAAACTTGCCTTTTCGTGATTACCGTTTTGAGTTTGAAGATACTATTCCAGCTATGGCAGGAACTATAGGTAAAGTTGTGATGGTTGGTGCAATTGCTGCTACCTTTGCGGCTCCGCTCGGTTTAGGTGATGCCTTTATATTAGAGAATGTGCGCTACGAACTATTAATTGTCGCATTTTTCATTGTATTGTTTTCTGGATTCATTTTACCTACCGCTAATTTAGCGGGTACACATGGCCCTTTGATCCCCCTTATACCTATTGTGGTTGCAGCAGGCGGCCACCCAATGGCTTTTGGTTTATTGATAGGCGCATTTGGCTTTATTCTTGCCATCAGTAAAGGAGGTAGTTTACTTGCACGATTAACCAGCAAAGGTGTATGCGGAGGATTACTGCTCTATTTAGGGTTTATCGGTACTATTTCCCAGGTTAAAAAGTTATTTTCGTGGGCTGAAAGCATTAATATGAGCCACATAGCCTTCATTGTAATTTTAGCGACTATATTACTTTATGCACTCTTAGAGCACTTTAAAAAAACGTTGGCTTGCTGTGCCGTTAAGCTGCTTAATTGGCGGTGTCACAGCGTTTGCTTTAGGTGCACCTTTTGAATTCAAAACAGCACCTGGCCTACCAAATATGAATCCAATGTACTGGTGGGGTGAAAATACCGGCTGGATGCTTGGTTTACCTACCCTCGAAAGCTTTGTTGTTGTGTTACCTTTTGCCATACTCGCTGTAGCAATGTGGTCACCTGACTTTTTAGGCCATCAAGTATTTCAAAAAATTAGTTACCCGCAACGTACTGAAAAAGTACATATGAATATAGACGATACTATGTTTAGCGCATCGGTTCGTCAAACCTGTGGTTCGTTACTGGGGGCTCTAATTTCACCTCATCTTGGGGTACTTATATTGTGCCAGCGGCTATCGCTAAGCGCCCTATACCTGCTGGTGCTGTATTAACTGCCCTATTTTGTATTATTGCTGGTATTTGGGGATACCCTATGGATTTAGCCATATGGCAGCCAGTACTTTGCGTTGCGCTAATTGTAGGGGTATTTATACCACTGCTTGAGGCAGGGATGGAAATGACCCGCGAAGGCAAAACCACTCAGTCCGCGGCCATTGTTGTATTTGCATCAACGCTGGTAAATCCTGCATTTGGTTGGTCTCTGACAATGCTGCTTGATAACCTGGGTCTAATTGGTTGTAAAGAGCGAAGTGCTGAGCTAAGCCCGATGAGTCGTTGGAAAATCCCGTTAATAATGTTTGTTCTATTAACCAGTGTAATGGCTATGGTCGGAATGCTACCTGGAATACCTGCTCTGCTAAGTGATTTCAGACACTGATAAATAACCACCTTACACAAGCAGCAAACTGAAGGTTAGTTTGCTGCTTTTTATATTTTCTAAATAGATTTTTAAAAAGCAATTAAACGTAAACCTAATAGAACCAGCATCACCATATTTGCCCCTATACCCGCTAAAAAGAAATAGCTTCGAGGGCTTGGATTTTTTTCTGTCGCAATAACATAATAAAGAGCCATGTGAATACAGCGAGCAATGACGTAAACCCACATGCAAATTGCAAATATAGCACTGTGGTAACCAACTATAAATGAAAATAAAACCGTGCCTAAAAACAACACACTATTCTCAAGGGTATTTTGAAACGTACGATGCGCCCTAAAAACAAAGCTCTCGTGACTTAAATTAGAATCAATTTTACCTGGTACTGCATCTTTTCGGCTGGCTTTACTAAATGTGGCAACAGCCCATTGAGTAAAAATCATAATCAAATAAATATACAGTGCAAAATATGCGGACAAAGCAAGTTCAGTCATCATTATTCCTTTTATTGTTTAGATACTTACCCTAGAGCAAAAAACAAGCCTACAATAACCAACTGAATAATATGAAATTTTATATATATGATTATTGTCCAACATGTAAAAAATAGCCTTACTTGTATAAAAACTACATTAATGTGAGTCATCATGTTTTTGAGAGGTGTAATGTTTGTGGTATTAGATGGTTTTAAATGTAATAACAATAATGACTGCGGCTAAAATAAAGCTCACTGCTAATATTTTTTTAGATGACATAACATACCCAGAAACAAAAGATATATTAGTAATCTAATGTAAGCGTATTATCAATTGAAGTGTTCTAACAAACTAAGGTGTAATAAATTTTGATTGCAAAAAGCAAAGAAAACCTAGCTTCTTTGCTTTATAGAAGTTGTTTTGCTAAAACAAAGATGCATTTAACCACAAGTGCAACAAAATACTTGCAGCATAACCAAGTGCAATAACAGGCGTCCATTTTAAATGACCAAAAAATGTGTAGTAGCCTCTGGCTTGTCCCATCAACGCGACCCCTGCCGCAGAGCCTATCGATAACAAGCTGCCACCAACTCCTGCGGTGAGCGTAATGAGTAACCACTGTCCATGAGACATATCAGGCTGCATAGAAAGTACTGCAAACATCACAGGTATATTATCTATCACCGCTGAAATAACCCCCAAAAAGATATTAGCGGATGTTGCTGACCAATTGCCGTAAAGCATCTCAGACATTAAATTTAGATAACCCAAAAAGCCCAAACCACCGACACACATAACAATGCCATAGAAAAACAACAAAGTGTCCCATTCAGCGCGTGACACTTTACTAAACACATCGAATGGAACCACGCTACCGAGCTTAGCGAGACGGTCATTGTCACCAACTTGTTCTGCATGAGCCTTTTTGCGCGCTAAAGAGCCCGGTAATGTCATTCTTAAAAAGTAACCAAAAAACTGTAAATAGCCTAACCCCATCATCATACCTAGTACTGGAGGTAAATGTAAAAAGCTATGACATGCAACGGCCGTAGCTATAGTTAATAAAAACAGTGTTAGAATTCTCAGTGCCCCACGTTTAAGCTCTATTTTTTCATACACCGCTGAAGGCTGTTTATCTGCAACATAAAAACTCATAATCGCAGCAGGTACTAAATAATTTGCTAAAGCCGGTAAAAACAATACTAAAAACTCATTAAAATGAACGAGTCCTGCTTGCCAAACCATTAAAGTTGTAATATCACCAAAAGGACTAAATGCGCCACCAGCATTGGCCGCTATAACGATGTTAATACAACTTAGATTTATAAAAGATTTATCATCTTCAGCCACTTTCATTACCACTGCACACATTAATAATGCAGTTGTTAAATTATCTGCTATAGGGGAGATAAAAAACGCTAAAAACCCGGTGATCCAAAAGAGGTTCTTATAATTAAAGCCCTTTTGAATCATCCAAGAGCGTAGCGAATCAAACACACGTCGCTCTTCTAGGGCATTAATGTAAGTCATTGCAACGAGTAAAAACAGCATCAACTCTGCAAATTCAAGTAGATTATGCCTAAATGCAGACTCAGTAATGCCCGGCATATCATTGTTTACATAATACGCACCAATTAAAATCCAGATCAGGCCAGCAGCGACCAGTACAGGTTTAGATTTTCGTAAATGGAGTTTTTCTTCAAGCATAACCACTGCATACGCTATGCAAAATATAACAATACACAATAAACCAACGCTCGAAGTTGTGAGGTTTAATTGGCCTTCACTTGCCCATGCAGGAGAACAAAATAGTAGTAACACTAAGCTAAATAAACTTAAGCCTCGTAGTAAATTTTTCACACGGTATGTCCTGTTTTAATTTTAAATACGGTATTTTTATAACCAATTTTTTGTTGTAGTTATTATTAATGAGGGATGTTATAAAAAAAGTTGACGTAAGTTACCATAATTTTACATGAAGGCAATTATACTCAAGTCTAAATATGCATTCTTTGGTGTTATTTAAAAAATAATATAGATGAATACCTAAGCACGACTTTGAATTTTAGCCTGTATGGTTATAAACTTATTTATTGCACTTTTAACAACTTAGCTTTACTTGTAAGCTGTAGCTAACTAGTAACATCTACATTGAATTAAGGTAACTTATGCGATTAGGACCTGGTTTACTCGTCACTGCAGCTTTTATCGGACCGGGCACTATCACCAGTGCAAGTATTGCCGGTGCAAACTATGGCTTCGCGCTGATCTGGACATTATTATTTTCGGTAATTGCGACCATACTTTTGCAATCCATGGCAGCTCGTCTTGGCGTTGCTACAGGTTTAGATTTAGCACAAGCACTTCGCACTCATATACACACCCCTTTATTTAAGAAGCTAGCAGCAGTTTTAGTTATCAGCGCCATTGGGATTGGTAGTGCCGCTTATGAAGCTGGTAATTTGAGCGGCGCGAGTATGGGATTAATTGAAATATTCCCTGAAGTAAACGCTCAAATATGGACACCTTTAATTGCACTTTTTAGCGCTATCTTACTTTATAGTGGTAAACATAAAGTGGTGGAGTCTGCACTAATCCTGTTAGTAATTTTAATGAGTTTGGTGTTTATATCCACGTTAATCATGGCAGCCCCTCCTATTATGAAGGTTCTCGAAGGGTTTATACCCAGTATTCCAAAGGGCTCTATGACGACAGTGCTTGCATTAATAGGCACCACTATTGTGCCTTATAACCTCTTTTTACATTCAGGAGTGCTTGCAGCACAGCATGATAAAAATAGTGATAAATCCACCACTATCAAACAAACTAACCTAGATACTGGTTTATCTATTTCATTAGGGGGTGTGATCACCTTGGCTATTTTATCTACTGCTTCAGTTGCTTTTTATGGCACAGATGCCGGTAAAATAAGTGCTGCAAATATGGCTATGCAGCTAGAGCCGCTACTTGGCAATGCTGCACATTACTTTTTTGCTATTGGCTTATTTGCTGCAGGATTAACCAGTGCTATCACCGCACCTTTGGCAGGTGCTTATGCCGTTTGTGGTATGCTGGGTTGGTCTAACGATATGAATGAAAACCGATTTAAATTGGTTGCAGTTGTCATTTTAGTTTTTGGTGCCACAGTCGCATCACTTGGTTTAGACCCAGTTGCGGTCATTATTTTTGCACAAGCAGCTAATGGGTTGTTACTACCGATTGTTACTACCTACCTTGTATGGTTGGTCAATCAAGAGCCTGTGATGGGTGATTACACTAACTCACGATTTGTAAATTTTCTTGCGTTACCTGTATTAATACTGATTTTTTCACTCAGTAGTTATAAGCTAATTAGTTTATTGGTCAATTAATGCTAAAAAAGCCGCTATTGTTAAATAGCGGCTTCAAATATCTGTTTAGTTAAGAGTTGATAAACTTACGGTTAAAACAATAATTGATGGAAATAGTTTGTTCATTTTTATATCCTTATTTAAAGTTGCCAAGCGTAGCTAAGTTTAGTGAAAAAAGTACGCTGATCACGTTCTATATTTTTAAGTGAATCGTCTTGGTAACCTTTATCTGAATAGCCTAGGTAAAATAAAGTTTGGGCATTAATTTTATACGAGTAGACTAACTGACTACCATAATCACGATTTATTTTATCTACTACATAGTAATAAGCGTTTTCGTTGCGATCGATATCTTCAAATTGCAAAATAAGTTTAAGCATTGAACGCATATTGAATTTATAATAAATTCGTAAATCGGTCGGGTTCGCGGTAAATACATTATCCCCCTGTGGATTATTTAACCGACTGTAGCTATGCTCTAGTTGAACTTGCCAGTGATCATTTATATCCCACGTTAGTTCCGGCTCTAACGTAAATAAGTCCCCCAGTTGCTCATTGCTGTAATCTATTTTACTACCAAACTCAGTATATAAATTTAACGTGATATCCTTACTCGGTTTAAAACCGCCCCAGATATAGCCGATATTTTGGTTATAAAACTTATCGTCGTAGTTTTCATTTCTATGAACATAGCCAACCTCTAAAAATGACTGCATCTGCCCTTTTAGAAAAACATAGCCTTCGTATTCTTCCTCTAGCAAACTACCATCTTGCGCCCAAGTTTTATCCCAATCAACATTATATGAGTATTCCGTAACCAGCTCGTTTGCGTCTAAGTACCAAGTTTGCCCACCACCTAGTAACGCTTTTTTATAATCGACTTGAGCTTGATAGCCTAAGTCAGTGCGGTAGTCTTCACCAATATCTTCATAACTAGCCAGTAATTTATAATCACGTTTCTCACGGGAAAACTCGAGCTTATAAGCTGTATCTGATTGACTTTCATTTAAACCATAATTATCAATTAAAAAAGCTGAATTGTTAGTATCAGAGGTCGCAACTTGGTACAACACGCTATCTGATTGGTTAAACCAATAACTGCCATCAAGTGATAAAACCGTATTATGATAATTATCAGCTTCACGATGTGTTGTGCTAATACCAATTGTGCCTTGTTCGCCAATATCATACTGATAACGACCAACTGCAGCTTTTGATTTCTCTGCTAAATTTGCAAATCCTGAGCCTTGATTGGTCGGAAGTAAAATGCTGGTATTTTCATCATCAGCATACATGAACGCATAACTATGAGCGTCAGTTTTACCAGTTACTTTAGCCCCTATGTCAGGCTCGGCAATCGTACGGGTATAAAGTAGTTCGAATAGGCTACTTTTAAAATAGGATGCACCATCTAAAAAGAATGGGCGTTTTTCAGCGTAATAGATTGAATAAGTGGTGTTTACATCAAGCTCTAAACTATCAGTTTCAACTTGTGAAAAATCTGGGTTTATAGTGGCGTTTATAACAGCGTCTTGGCTAATACCCCAACGTATATCTAATCCTGCTTCGGTATCTATATCACCGTTTTGCCAATCTCCCGGCACTGTCTCTTTTACATCATGCCTTAGTGCTGTCAATGTGGGGGTTAACTGGATATTTTTACTGGGCTCCATCGCATTAAAACCCGTTATTTTATCAAATTGACAAAAGCTGCATTTTACATCACGATCAAAACCAACATTTGACATCTGATACATCACATCACGTGGGAAGTTACGCCACAAAGCGATACTCCACGTCATATCCGCTTTATTTTTTGGAAACCGTAATGCAGTGAAAGGAATGCGCATTTCTACCACATAACCTTGGTCAGTTATTTGCCCTGCACTATCCCAAATTGCATCCCAAGATGGGTCTTCACTCCAGCCATCAGTATCTGTCATACGCATATCTCCCTGCGCACCCAGTGGATTTACGTAAAACTCGTAACCTGTTCTTTCATCATTAAAGGTATCAATCATTAATGCAACATTGTCATCCGTCCACAATGTATCACGATCGCGAAGCGCAGCACGGATATTTTCAGGTTTGTCGTCATAAGCGATAATGGCAACATATAAATACGTTCCATCTTCATATAGATAAGCATCTGTTTTAACTGGTGGCGCGCCCTTTTCATTGGGTTCATTTTGATAGATTAGCGGAATCAGCGTGGCATCTTGCCAATGCGACTCTAAAAGCTGTCCGTCAAGATCAATTGATTGTTCAAGGTGAGCCAAGTTAAAGTTTTGTTTTTGTGCAAAAACATGCGTACTGAAATAAACCACAAAAATATAAAAAAGGGTTTTTATTATTTGATTTTGATACTGCATAAACATCCATTTAGGTTCGATTACTCAGCAGGAGTAAATTAACCAGAGGATTGTAATTTAGTAAGGTACATTTGTTAACACTTTTATAGCTAAAATGTTAAAAATAATAATTATTTCGCAGTGATTTGAGGCAAAGTTAGATTATGTTTCAATTAATTTTAGTTTACCCACCACACCATTCCAGCTGTCAGCATCATTGGGGGCTGTTTTTACTTCGGTTATTCGCGGCCATACTAACGCGAGCTCAGCATTCAATTCAGTAAACTCTTGCTGATCTTGAGGAAGTTCTTCTTCTTGATAAATTGCCTCAGCGGGACATTCAGGCACACATAAACCACAGTCAATACAATCAATTGGACTAATGGCTAAAAAGTTAGGACCTTCATAAAACGCATCGGCTGGACACACAGCTACACAATCAGTGTATTTACACTTGATACAATTTTCTGTAACTACAAATGCCATTATTCCGTTTACCTAAGGTTTATATACTGTCAGGGCGGGATCATACCCAACCACAGCGAAAATACAATAAATAATCGCTGCCATCATTAGCTAAATTAACGTAAAATACATGCCTATTGTGAGCATAGCTAATGCGTTATTGCTAAGACACCTAACAGAGAAAAAATATGATACGTTTAACAGAAATAAAGCTACCGCTTGATCATGAAGAAGATGCCCTACAACAGGCAATTTTAACTAAACTTGGCATAGAAAAAGCGCATTTAAATAGCTTTAATGTCTTTAAACGTGGCTACGATGCACGAAAGAAAACCGCTATTTTACTTATTTACACACTTGATATAGACGTCGAAAATGAAGCTGAACTGTTGGCTAAATTCAGTAAAGATCAACATGTAAAGCCCGCCCCTGACACATCTTACAAATTTGTCGCTCAAGCCCCAGCTAATTTATCACAGCGTCCAGTGGTTATTGGTTTTGGACCATGTGGTCTATTTGCCGGTCTTGTGCTTGCGCAAATGGGCTTTAAGCCTATTATTTTAGAGCGTGGTAAAGAAGTAAGGGAGCGCACAAAAGACACGTTTGGCTTTTGGCGTAAACGCACTCTAAATACTGAATCAAACGTACAATTTGGTGAAGGCGGTGCAGGTACATTTTCTGACGGTAAACTTTATAGTCAAGTAAAAGACCCTAAACATTATGGCCGTAAAGTGATCACCGAGTTTGTTAAAGCCGGCGCACCTGAAGAAATTCTATATGTAAGCAAACCACACATTGGTACATTTAAACTAGTCACCATGATTGAAAAAATGCGCGCGCGAATAGAAGAGCTTGGCGGCGAAATCCGTTTTAGCACTCGCGTTGACGATATCCTACTCGAAGATGGCCAAGTAACTGGTTTAAAGTTATCGACTGGTGAGCAACTCGATACACAACATGTCGTACTTGCTGTTGGTCATAGTGCCCGTGATACATTCCAAATGGTTCACGACAAAGGTATCTATGTTGAAGCAAAACCATTCTCGGTAGGCTTTAGAATCGAACATAAGCAATCAATGATTGATGAGTGCCGTTTCGGGCCTAACGCAGGTAACCCTATTCTTGGCTCTGCTGATTATAAACTGGTACATCACTGCGATAACGGCCGAACTGTGTATAGTTTTTGTATGTGCCCAGGAGGCACTGTCGTGGCTGCAACGAGCGAAGAAGGACGTGTTGTTACCAATGGTATGAGCCAATATTCTCGTAGTGAGCGAAATGCAAATAGCGCGATAGTCGTGGGTATTTCACCGGAAAAAGACTTTCCAGGCCACCCACTGGCAGGTATCGATTTGCAACGTAAATTAGAAGAGCAAGCTTATGCGCTTGGCGGTAGTAATTACGATGCGCCTGCACAATTAATTGGTGACTTCTTAAAAGGTAAAGACTCAAGTGACTTAGGTGATGTTAAACCATCGTATACACCAGGTATTAAACTCACTGATTTAGCTAAAGTATTACCAAGTTTTGCCATTGATGCGATCCGCGAAGCTATTCCAGCCTTTAATAAACAAATTCGTGGTTTTTCATCGAATGATGGTCTATTAACTGGCGTTGAAACACGTACTTCATCACCAATCTGCATTAAGCGTGATAAAACCATGCAAAGTATAAACACCCAAGGCTTATACCCAGCTGGTGAAGGGGCCGGTTATGCGGGTGGAATTTTATCTGCGGGTATAGATGGTATTAAAGTGGCAGAGGCGCTGGCGTTATCAATGCTAGAAAAACACAGCTAAAAGCACTTATAGATTCAAAAAGCCTGAACTTATCAGGCTTTTTTGTGCTTTAAAGTAACTGCGTGTTATTTCTTAAGCGTTAGTTTTTCACCCTTAAGTGACTTACGTACACCTGATATACGTGAGCGATTTTTAGCTCTTGCTTCACCTAACATAAATAGGCAGCCACTTTAATTGAGCAAATAAAACTGTGCTACTAAGTTTACTCTTTTGGGCTAAAAACCATCCGGTTTGACGTTGTTAGAGAAATTGATGAACGCTTAAATAATGACTTCAGCTCCTTAGCAATACTCTGTCATCCACTTTGGCAGCTTTTAGATAACACGCAGCCAACAGACCTGTTTATAAATCAAGTTTTAGCGCACTTACCCTACAACTACGCCAGTCTTTTATTCAAAGAATAATAGTCACGGCCAACTCATTAGAAAAGCAAAAGTTAACTCATAGTCATGATATTCATGCGTTAACATGCTGGCTAGCCTTTTGCCTAGAGAAAAAGGCGGTAGGATATAATCAAATTGACATCAACCAATTATGTGCAATTAAATATTTATTAAAGATAGCTATCGTTACACCATTTTCGTCAATTTCTGATGATTTTTATGCATATGTAAATGAGATGTTTAGTCCGCTGTACTCACACATGCCTGTGATGCGCTATCGTATTTTAATACCTAATAAAAATAACGGCCACACGGACTTTAGCCTCCCCATGAGATTAATATCTGGCAACTGTTTGACCATACAGCCAACGCTTGGTTTGTATAAAAAGCTATGCGAGCAAGCCATTAAAATTGGGCTAGTAGCTAATTCTTTTGAGGGGATGAATCGTTTTTATAATTTCATTTGCCATACAGAAATCGTTGAGCTTATAAACATTTTATTCCAACCAACTCCACCAACTCCACCAACTCCACCAACTCCACCAACTCCACCAACGAGCTTAAAGGCACTCAAACAACAAATTCTGTCACGATTCATTTAATTTATTGCGAACAACCACCACATAAATACAATTCATTAAGGGCAGTTTAAACCAGTACTGTGTTCATGTAAATTCAGTAAGCAGTGTTACTTAAAAACAGCAAAGCTAGCTATTTGAGCCAGCGCCACTAGGTAGTGGCACTGACACAAATTGCACAGCCTGCTGCTAGCAAGTGCGCAGTTCTACTGGGATTGGCTGCGCACCTCTATGCCTATTTAGTTTTAAAATCAGTCATAGGTAAAAGTAAAATGTTATAATTTTGAAGGTAATATTTCTTCAAGTAGTGGGTCTTCAGAAACCAATTCCCCTTTTAATAAAACATTTTGGTTAACCTTTATATCTCCCTCATTGATCAGTTCAACAAAAACTTCACCGTAGCATTCATTTAAAACAATAAACTCATCGGAATTGCCGCTTTTTACTAAACCTTTAATAATCGTGTGAGGTTTACGGTGTATAGGTTGCTCGAAAGAAGCATCCACTTTTTTACCTAAAACCAAAGAAGCTGAAATTAATTGAACTGATAAGCTAATGTCATTTTTTGAAAATTCGCTTAACGTGATAATTTCTTCACAGTAACTTCTGGAGTCCATAAAGGTAAAAGTAATTATTTTATCTCCGATATCAAAACAAATAAGGCGCTCGTACTCATCAGCTATTACTTCTTTTATTGTGCCAGTTAAAATCATTAATTTACCTTTTTAAAATAAGATTCTTTAGCTCTCATCACAGATTGAATCTTTCCGCTTTTCTGAATAACCATAACCCCTTTAGAGCCACCATTTGTAGATCTCATGAAATGTGCAGACCGACCATTTTCAAGATATCTAACATTTCCCTGCCGAATGATTAACTGAGCTTGCTCAGTAAATGCTTTAAAGCCTGTCCTACTATTACTAAATACTGTAGGGTTAATCCCTAAACTTTTAGCTATGCTTGGAATACGATCAGGGTATTGCTTTAGATATTGAAAATAATGCTTAATTCCTTGATTCGCACCATTTGCTACTCCCCATGAGTTTCTAATTCCATAGCTGGCATATGCACTATATACAACTCTTGCTCCAAACCCAATTGGCACAAAACTCGCTACCGTGCCATACATCTCTGCTCTGTTGTATAAATCGGCTTGAGTTAACTTTCCTGATAATAAGGCTTCAGTATCATGTTTACCCACATACAAATTGGAGTGGGTCATTGCTGTTTGTCCCCAATCACTCGGATCATGATTTAATGCAGCATTGTCATCATCTAAGTTGGCACCAAAGTCACCAAGGGTTTGCCCTCTATTGGCTTTCTGCTGATCGATATATCCGCCTGCGACCCCACCCGTTCCTTTAGAAGTACTTGATGGTGCGCCTATATCAGCTGTTGCAGACATATTGCCTATCTGAATATTAACCGTGCCATTACCATTGCCTGTCATGGTGCCGACTTTCACATCGCGTTTTATGCGGGAACCTGTGACAGATTGCTTCTGCGTAATATTTGCTTTTTCCTCTTTACCTAAACTTTCAGCAACTTCTTCGCAGCTTGCAGGATCTTCAACACTACAACTTGCATACCCTGTAGGGTCAGTACCACTGAGCGGGTTATTCATTATGTACGAATACGGATTTATACTCTGACTATTCGTTGGGCTTTGAATAATGGGGTCAACACTCATAAACCGACCAAGGTTATAATCGTACACCCGACCGTTCATATGAATGAACTCTACATCATCCAAGTGCTCATGGTCGGTAAAACCTCTGCGTGTTTTGGCTTTATCTAGATCATCCAGTTTTGAATTACCATACGCCTTTAAGTCGCCACTTGCCAGCCTAGGTTTACCAAATGGGTCAAAGTTACGCTGTGCAGTAAATAAACTAGACAGCCACCTTAATTGAGTAAATAAGACTGCGCTACTAAGTTTACTCTTTTGGGCTAAAACTTATCTCTTTTTCTATTATCACTTGCACATCTTGTATTAAGCGAGCGTTTATCACTGTTAAGCCTAAATTACACGCATAAAAATAACTGCATGATTGCAGTTATGGTTCTTTATTGAAGACTTATAACTTTATGCCAGTAGCTTTTCACTGTTACTGACGTTGCTACGCCGTTTTCTGTTCAAGCGTTCACAGTAACTCTCTTGTGAGGTCGTCCTACCTACTGCGCCATGAAATACGCGCGTAAATTGCGTGGTCAGTTTTAACCAGTTTTCTGGGGATATATTTACTCTTTCTAGTAAAGGTAAATGTGTGCTTTCAATATACCCGCGTTTGCCTTCTCGTATACAACGCCCTGTTAATTCAACCAGTTCAAGGTAGGATTTAAGTTCAAACGGTAATCCTTTTGGCATGATTTGACGTGGCATACCGGCAAAACGCAATAGTTTTTTTGGTTGTTTGCCTTCTGCTGCGCTTTCTAATCGTGTTTGCACACTCGTATGTGATGACTCTTCTGGCGTGTTTGCCATTTTGGCCCTAATAGGATTTAAATCAACGTATGCCATACACGCTGCCAATGCAGCTTCATCAAGAAGCGCTTGTGACTTGAACCGTCCTTCCCAAAACCTGCCTGTGCAGTTATCTTCTTTATTCGCTTTACGAGCAATATCTTCATTTAATAGCCGCATAAACCAGCTAATACTTGCTAGTCGTTCACGGTATTGTTTTACTGTTTGATTAAAAAAGATTAGTTCAGCTTTACTTAGCTTCTCACCTTGTAAGTATCTTTGCGTAAGTACGGTGCCTTTACACAGCTTGTGCCAGCGAATAACAATCGCTTTATCATTTAGCCGATCCGCTTTTTTATCATCAACATACAGCACTAAATGGGTGTGGTTACTCATGACTGCATAAGCACATACATCAATGCAAAATACCTTGGCTAATCCAAGCAGCTTATCTTCAACCCAGCCTCTGCGATGCTCAAAAGACTGACCTGTAAAACGATCTTCACCGCACAAAAAAGCACGTCGAACACAACGTGAAATACAGTGATAATACTTTGTATCAACCAAACTTACTTGACGCTTTCTTGCAATTGCCATGTATCACCCTGTTTGTTTTTTGCACTAATTGAAAGTTAGTTGAAAATATAAAAAATACAAACTTTAGGGTGGGTGTCCTTTTATTTTCCCTTTTTTTTTCCACTTTTTATTTTCCACTTTTTATTTTCCAAAGCGGTCAGGCCGACAAAGGCCAAACGCCTGATATGGCCACACGGCTGAAAACCTTAGCCCGCTGCATGAATATCAATAAACACAAAACCATGGCTAGTGAGTACATTGCTGAACAAAAAGCTGAACAAGAGGCCAGTAAACAGGCTGAGCTATCTAACGATAACGAGCTGGCTGCCTAACTCCAGAAACAACAAAGCCCACGGGGGTGGGCTTTGATTATCTTAGTCTTTGCTACCTAGACCTTTACTTTCTCGTAAGAAGTATAATTCTGTCAGTTTTTCCTCTAACGATGTTATTGAAAAAGCTAATAACCCATTATTTTTTGAATAGTAAAACTGGTATTTTTGATAATCGTTTGGCTTCAGATTTATTAAATAAACGCTTTGAGAAAACCCAAACAAATCAAGCGAAACTAAACGGTCTACGGCAAACTTATTACCATTGAAGCTCCACTCACACCCTTCTTTTAAGTCACTAGTTTTGACAGCAAAGTTAAAGCCTTCAGAGTCAATACAGAAAGAAAAATATTTAGACAAACAACGCTTGAATTCCTTGTATTCATTTGTTGGATCAAGGATATAGGTATCGTTCAGATTGAAATAGAATGTTCTCGGCACCTTCGTGTGCTCAGCATCTACACTGTAATTATCATAGTGATATTCGTTTGCTTGTAGCTTAAGACTCATAACTAAACTTATCACCCCTAAAACACTAATTAGCTTTTTCATTTTAATTACTCCCCCTCGCAAACTTGATATCTTTTCGCCTCACCTTGGTGCCAGATAACCTTCGAGGGTAATGCTTTTTAGCAAATGAATTAGCGAACCTTTCTTTCTTAGTTGAAGACCATTTTTTCGCATATTGACGGCCAACAACATGCCCAAACTCATGTAAACCAACAAATAGAAGACCAGTATCTCCACCTCTTATTGTTGTTCCATGGTATGGGAATCTTAGATCTGGATCATTTACATCTATCAGCTTCCTACCAACATAAACTGTAGTACTTTTTTTGTTGGCATATCTAAATGCTGCAACATCAGGACTCTTTTCAAAGACTTTATGCGTAGGATCATAAATAAATTCAGCATTATTCATTTCATCTATAAGCCCTTCATCTCCAGACTTTTCAATTGCTCGTTTCGTCATGGAAACCATTCTTTCAGTTAGTTCAAGTCCCTTCTTGTCTATGTCACTAGCATTTTCTTGATCAATGGTGGTCGATACTTTAAATGGTTCAACTTGATCTTGGCCTCCCCCTGATTGTGGGGCTGACTTAGCAATATTCTGTTGAGAACCAATATCAGCGACATTGAAACCTGCACTGGTCAAGCTATTGGTTAGCGCACCTTTCACGGCACTTCTTGCGGCTCCATTTCCGCCTGAAATCGTGACCGTTGCGCCCCCACTTCCATTGGATTTAGCAGAGACAGTTACGGTTCGTTTAATTCGACTACCTGTCGTACTGACTTTGACTTTCTTCTCTACTTCCTCAATCTCATAGCCAGTTGGATCAGTACCCGACAGAGGGTTGTTCATTATGTAGCTATATGGATTGATGCCTTGGCTATTCGTAGGGCTTTGAATAACAGGATCAACCGACATAAACCGACCAAGGTTATAATCGTACACCCGCCCGTTCATATGAATTAACTCTACATCATCCAAATGCTCGTGGTCGGTAAAGCCTCTGCGTGTTTTGGCTTTATCTAGGTCATCCAGTTTTGAATTACCATACGCCTTTAAGTCGCCACTTGCCAGCCTAGGTTTACCAAATGGGTCAAAGTTACGCTCTGCCTCTACTTGCCCGTTGTGGTCGGTAAATACCCGTGCGCTGCCTAGGCGGTCGCGGTGGGTGTAGCGAATAGTCGCCCCTTCACCGGTGGTTTGGCTTATTACGGCGATGTCGTCTATATACGCGCGCCATGTGATTTTGGTGCCCGTTATTTCTTCTTCATAGAGCTTGTCACTGTAGAAAGTGGTTACACTACCATTTACTTGTTTAAAGCGCATATGCTCTGGGCCATAGGTAAAGTTAAGTGTTTTTCCGTCTTTTTTGATTTGGGTAGGCTTATCCATCGCGTTGTACGTGGCGCTGGTTAAACCATCGCCTTGGGTCATGTTGCCACGGGTATCGTAGCTAAATGACTTCCAGCCGCCACTGCGCTCTGGTATTTTCTTCAGTTTCTGCTTAAATAAGTTGACAGGCAAAAAGAAAGACCTGACCCCATTTTTGTTCCACCGCTCAAAAGTCGGTGGACAAAATTATTATGATCCTTACCATTCATAAAAAGGCTTTAGCTCCCACACCCATTCGCCCACTGCTAAGAAAAAAAGTGCTAAGCAAAATATTGAAAACAAAAATATTTTTAATACAGTCTCAGTGGCATACGATAGAGTGGATGGTGATGGCACCTTTAATCTAATAACTTTTAAAAGCTCATCAATTAAGTTAAATGCTGCAAGACCTCCAAAAATTAAAAAGATACCCACAATCCGACTAATACTGACACCTTCCAGCACAAAGCTTGTTACTCCCATCCAAATGCATAGTGAAAATACTGAAAAATGAAAGGCAGCATCAATTGAATTATCAGTTTGCTTGATAGTGCTTATATCCTTACTACCTATCAAATACAGAATGCTCAGCACAAGTTTTGAGTAAAAACCCTTAGAGAAAGCATTTTGATCTGTACCATAGTCAATTATAAAACCATCAACAATCACGTATAGCACTACTAAAAATAATATATGCAGCAGAGCTATACGGTTGTAATAAACGTGTGTACTAGTCGACAATATACTGCCCATCTTTATTAACTTTAATCTTCGGCTTACCAACTGATGGTCCTACTCTCATCCTCGGGATAAGAGTTTTAGCCCCTTGCATTACTGCCGCTGCTGAACCATCAACACTGGTCGCAAGCGATGCAGCTTCCCCTATTAATCCAAAATACGCCAACTTTTCATTTGCCTTTAAAAATGACCATCTGGCAATTGAAGCCGCGGCAATTTCCCCTGCAAGAAAAGCGTAAGAGCCATACTCAACAGCCTTATACATGCCTCGAGCGACTTCCCTCTGAGAATGTAAGTAAGAAGATCTCATCGCAGCCATAGCTATGTCATGAGATGTTATTCTTCCCTGATTCGCAGCATCCATTTGACAAGCTCTATTACAACTAATGGTCGCATTGGTTATATTTCCATTTTCATCTCGCGTTACGCTGCCCCACTTAGCATCAACACCGCCATAATCAGCATAAGATCCTTGTCCCATATCAACACTAAGCTCTTCACCACCACGAACTATTGAATTATGAGCATCTGATTTGATTTGATCTTGGAGTGAGCCACTTCCTTGACTTGTCCCGCTATTTCCTCCGCCTGAGTTTTGAGCTATGTCCTTCTGCGACCCTAAATCCATTGGTTTACCGACATTGGCAATTGAGCTTGAAACAGCGGCTTGCCCTTTGTTGGAGCCGTTACTGATATGCACATTGCCTTGGCTATCTTTACCTACATGTCCAACCGTTTTTCCATCAGCGTTGGTGTTCGCTTGCGTTTTGCCTTCTTCAAGCCCTCCAGCACAATCTTTCAATGAGTCATCTGTCGAACAGTAGCCCGTGGGATCTGCACCTGATAGAGGATTGTTCATTATGTAAGAATAAGGGTTAATACTCTGGCTATTCGTTGGGCTTTGTATTACAGGATCAACACTCATAAACCTGCCAAGGTTATAATCGTACACCCGCCCGTTCATATGAATTAACTCTACATCATCCAAGTGCTCGTGGTCGGTAAAACCTCTGCGCGTTTTGGCTTTATCTAGGTCATCCAGTTTTGAATTACCATACGCCTTTAAGTCGCCACTTGCCAGCCTAGGTTTACCAAATGGGTCAAAGTTGCGCTGTGCAGTAACATAACCATTGTGGTCGGCAATAAACTAGAAGCTCAATAAACTAGACAGCCACTTTAATCGAGTAAGTAAAACTACGCTACTAAGCTTACCTTCTTAGGCTAAAACTTATCTATTTTCTATTACCACCTGTACACCGTTCATTAAGCGAGCGGTTATCACTGTTAAACCTAAATTACACGCATGAAAATGACTGCATGATTGCAGTTTTAATTCTTTTTGAAGACTTTTAACTTTATGCCAGTAACTTTTGGCTGTTGCTGACGTTGCTACGCCGTTTTCTATTCAAGTTTTCACAGTAACTCTCTTGTGAGGTCGTCCTACCTACTGCGCCATGAAATATGCGCGTAAACTGTGTGGTTAGTTTTAACCAGTTTTCTGGGGATATATTTACTCTTTCTAGTAAAGGTAAATGTGTACTTTCAATATACCCGCGTTTGCCTTCTCGTATACAACGTCCTGTTAATTCAACCAGTTCAAGGTAGGATTTAAGTTCAAACGGTAATCCTTTTGGCATGATTTGACGTGGCATACCGGCAAAACGCAATAGTTTTTTTGGTTGTTTGCCTTCTGCTGCGCTTTCTAATCGTGTTTGCACACTCGTATGTGATGACTCTTCTGGCGTGTTTGCCATTTTGGCCCTAATAGGATTTAAATCAACATATGCCATACACGCTGCCAATGCTGCTTCATCAAGAAGTGCTTGTGACTTAAAGCGTCCTTCCCAAAACCTGCCTGTGCAGTTATCTTCTTTATTTGCTTTACGAGCAATATCTTCATTTAATAGCCGCATAAACCAGCTAATACTTGCTAGTCGTTCACGGTATTGTTTTACTGTTTGATTAAAAAAGATTAGTTCAGCTTTACTTAGCTTCTCACCTTGTAAGTATCTTTGCGTAAGTACAGTGCCTTTACACAGCTTGTGCCAGCGAATAACAATCGCTTTATCATTTAGCCGTTCCGCTTTTTTATCATCAACATACAGCACTAAATGGGTGTGGTTACTCATGACTGCATAAGCACATACATCAATGCAAAATACCTTGGCTAATTCAAGCAGCTTATCTTCAACCCAGCCTCTGCGATGCTCAAAAGACTGACCTGTAAAACGATCTTCACCGCACAAAAAAGCACGTCAAACACAACGTGAAATACAGTGATAATACTTTGTATCAACCAAACTTACTTGACGCTTTCTTGCAATTGCCATGTATCACCCTGTTTGTTTTTTGCACTAATTGAAAGTTAGTTGAAAATATAAAAAATACAAACTTTGGGGTGGGTGTCCTTTTTATTTTCTTACTTAAAGTTATGGCTACCATTACCTTTCCAATGATTTGTTTTATAAAATTGAAACCCCTTAGTTTTCGTCGCTGCAACCCAATATGGCGAGTATGGTGCTACTAGGCCAGAGAAGTCAGATACAGAGCCAGCAACTCCTGCAAAGTAATTGGTACCATTGAGTAGCTCTTCTGGAATATTTCTATCTTCAAATCCACTAACATTATTAGATAACGGCGTGTTTCCGTCGCTAGGAATATTTGGAAACAAGCTGTCATTATTACTACGCTCACTTCTTGTTTTACCTATTGAGCCCTGTGAGCCTATATCCATAATTGATGAGTTACTTCTGTTGTTTGAAGTTGAACCTTGCTTTTGTTGACTTCCGTTTGATGAGGCAGACTTGCTTCGCTCATTTGAAATAGGGGAATTCGGATTGTCTGAATTTCCATCTCTACTTGAATCACCAGTAGCAGAGCTATCCTGAGGATTACTTTGTCCGGAGTCACCACAAGGATTATTTGCAGAGCAGGTAATCACAATTTCCAAAGGCTCTGATTCATACCCACTCGGATCCGTCCCCGCTAACGGGTTATTCATTATATACGAATATGGATTTATCGACTGGCTATTCCCCGGTGCTTGAATCACTGGGTCCACACTCATAAACCGCCCAAGGTTATAATCGTACACCCGCCCGTTCATATGAATTAACTCTACATCATCCAAGTGCTCGTGGTCGGTAAAACCTCTGCGTGTTTTGGCCTTATCTAAGTCATCCAGTTTTGAATTACCATACGCCTTTAACCCGCCACTTGCCAGCCTAGGTTTACCAAATGGGTCGAAGTTTCGCTCGGCTTCTACTTGGCCGTTGTGGTCGGTGAATACCCGTGCACTGCCTAGGCGGTCACGATGAGTATAACGGATTGTAGCACCTTCACCGGTAGTTTGGCTTATTACCGCAATATCATCGATGTACGCACGCCATGTGGTTTTGCTGCCGGTTATTTCCTCTTCATACAATTTATCACTGAAGAAAGTAGTGACACTGCCGTTCACTTGCTTAAAGCGCATGTGCTCTGGGCCATACGTAAAGTTTAAGGTTTTACCGTCTTTTTTGATTTGCGTCGGCTTATCCATTGCGTTATACGTTGCGCTGGTTAAGCCATCACCTTTGGTCATGTTGCCACGGGTATCGTAGCTAAATGACTTCCAACCGCCACTGCGCTCTGGTATTTTCTTCAGTTTCTGCTTAAATAAGTTGACAGGCAAAAAGAAAGACCTGACCCCATTTTTTCACTGGCAAAGGCTTGCTGCATATTGAGCAGGATAGTCAAAGCGCCCGTGAGCAATTGGTGAAGCACTGGAAGGCTTACACCGAGGCCAATCCAGACAAAGACACCCTAATCATGGCGCAGCGTTGGAAAGACGTAAAACCCTTAAATGATTTGGTGCGCACCGTCTATCAGGAGCAAGGAAAACTGGGCACAGAGAACATCCTAACCGAATGCGTGGTATCCAATCAGAGCCTGTATTTTGCGTTCTCAAAGAGCGAGCGCGTGCGCTTTACCAAGAACGACTATAAGCGCGATTTCACCAACGGTGAGCAAGGCACCATTACCCAAGTGCTGCAACAAGGGGATGATATTCGCTTTACCGTCAAGCTCAATAGCGGTCGTACGGTGAGCTTTTACCAATCGGATTACAGCGATGAACAAGGCAGGCTGCAACTGGTGCAAGCCTATGCCAGTACCGTCTACTCAAGCCAAGGGGCTACCGTGAATGGTGATACCTTTGTGTTGTATACCACCGCCATGGACAGAGCGGCAGCCTATGTGGCCGGAAGCCGTCATAAAGACAACTGTCACTGGTTCGTCAATGGCCAAGAGCTGGATGCCCAAAGTGGGCAAGCCGACAAAGGACAAACACCTGATATGGCCACACAGCTGAAAACTCTAGCCCGCTGCATGAGTATCAATAAGCACAAGGCCATGGCCAGTGAATACATTGCAGAGCAAGAGGCAGAGCAGGAAGCCACCAAACAGACTGAGCAATCTAATGATAACGAGCTGGCTGCCTAGCTTTCGATACAACAAAGCCCACGTGTGTGGGCTTTGTCTTACTTAACGCAACGACTTTACTCGATAACAAACTTCACAGGTAACACAAAGAACATCACTAGAGGCATCACGATAGTGAGCCAATAGATAAGGTCTAACTTTGCTCTCCTTGAAACAAAAAAGCCTATTAACCAAGCTAATGTAGATACCGCACCGTAACCTACAAACCAAAGTAGAGCAAATGAACCTATTCCTTTTCCTGTATAAATGAACTCCCAGCCAATAATAATAATAGCCAAGAAATTCAAAGCACTAAAGGCAATCGCAAACCAATATAAAATCAGTGATAATTTGTTTTTTAAGTCCATTATTGTTACCTCAAACCCGAGTTATACAAGTCTTTGGCAAGCTCTCTTCGCCTTGCTTGCCCAGCCGCTCCACTTCCTGCGTAATAGAAATGCCCAGTTCCTGTGACCTGTTGATAAAATAATTGTGGAGCCGAAGTAACAACACTAAAGCCGCTCATCCCAGCCCTTATAGGATCAACTTGAGCAGCTAAATCGCGCACAATAACATTCCTAATTCTGGGATTGTTACGTAAGGTTGTCAAGAACTCAGATGTGATTGGCGAGCCTATGAGAACAAGATTATCTACTGTTCCCCCTTTGAGTGTCCTTGTCATTGCAACGTGGGCGGCGACTAATGAGCCATAAGAATACCCAACTAAGTTAAGTTGGCCTTGACCATCTCCTTGGCCTTGAAACTTCTCTCTCATGGTTATCAGTTTCTCACTGACATCAACTTCTTCGTTTAGAGCCAATACCCCAACTATTGCGTCTGCGTATGTGGTTCCTGACCATTCCTCACGATTTATAGCATGAACATCAGATATTCCAGCTTCCTCAAAGGATGTGACCATGTCTGCAATGTAGTCGCCGTCCATACCTGCTCCACCAAAGAAGTATGTGCCATCGTGTGACTTTCTTTCGCTTGATTCAGCAGGCTTGCCAACATTTTCTTTACTGATATTGCCTTGTGACATGAGATCCACGGTATTGCCATTTTTCATGGTGGCTGACATACCGGTGATCTGAGCACCATTACCCAACTTGCTAGCAGCATAACTTGCTACATTTCCAGCAAAGTTACTGTGTTTACTGTTCATTGATTTTGTGGAAACTTCTCCTGTATCGGTGTTCGTCACCTCAACATCAACACAAGATTTAATTCGCGTACCAGTTTCAGCCGCGCAGTAACCTGTAGGATCGGTTCCAGCAAGTGGATTGTTCATGATGTAACTGTACGGATTAATGCTTTGCGAATTGCCCGGACTTTGTATGAAGGGGTCTACAGAAAGGAACCTACCCAAATTGTAATCATACACCCGCCCGTTCATATGAATTAACTCTACATCATCCAAGTGCTCGTGGTCGGTAAAACCTCTGCGCGTTTTGGCTTTATCTAGGTCATCCAGTTTTGAATTACCATACGCCTTTAAGTCGCCACTTGCCAGCCTAGGTTTACCAAATGGGTCAAAGTTGCGCTGTGCCTCTACTTGCCCGTTGTGGTCGGTAAATACACGTGCACTGCCTAAGCGGTCGCGGTGAGTATAACGGATTGTAGCACCTTCTCCCGTTGTTTGGCTTATTACTGCAATGTCGTCTATATACGCGCGCCATGTGGTTTTTGTGCCCGTTATTTCTTCTTCATAAGATTTATCACTGTAATAGGTAGTTACACTGCCGTTCACTTGCTTAAAGCGCATGTGCTCTGGGCCATAGGTAAAGTTAAGTGTTTTACCGTCTTTTTTGATTTGTGTAGGTTTATCCATCGCGTTGTAGCTTGCACTAGTTAAACCATCACCGCTGGTCATGTTGCCACGGCTATCGTAGCTAAATGACTTCCAACCGCCACGATACACACGCTTAACCGCATTCGGGCCACCTGTTGAACCCGTCGTGTAATCGTACTGGCTTGCATAGTCTGATTTAGATAACAAGTTACCTACAGCGTCATAACTGTAACTGGTGACTATATGATTATCCACCAAGTTACGCTCTAGGCGATGTAAGCTATCGTACTCATAGGTTTCAGTAAATTGATGTTGGTCAATCCCCACATTACCCGTGGTAACATTCACGTGCGTTAAGTTACCAAAACCATCATACCCTTGATAACTAATGTTCATCAGGTTATTGCTGCCTTTGGCGACCGTTTTTAACAGTATTTGGCCATTTTTGTTGCTGTACGATGCGGTTTCTGACGTGCCATTACCTTGGTCAGCAGCGGTAATATTACCAAACACATCTTGCTCATTAATGGTTTTATACACATAGCCACTGGCGGCATTCTTCACGTTATTTTGATAACCTGAGTCTGTGTAACCGTATTCAATGGTGAGGTTATTTGGGTAACGAAGCCCTTTTACTCGGCCATAGTTAGCATCATAGAAGGTCGTTGTGGTATAGGATTTACCATCACCGTTAATTGTTTGTGTGGTTGGTCGGCCGCGGTTATCAAAGCCAAATGTTTTGGTAATGCCATTACCTGAAGCTTGATTTAACTGCCCTAAGCCATAGCTTGCACCATCATAGGTATAGGTGAGTGTATTTTCACCTGTCGCGGTGCGCCGTGTTACACGGCCTAATACGTCGGTGATATAAGTGAGTGTTTTACTGCCACCCCGTGCTTCTTTTTGTAGCTCACCAAAGCCATTGTACTCGAAGTTAGTGACCCCTTGGTTGGGGTCATTCACTTGTGTTTTACGACCAAAAGCATTGTACTTAGCTACAATATTATTGCCATTGGCATCTTGAATAACAACAGGAAGCCCTTGGTTGTTATAGCTATAACGCGTTACACCATTATCAGCATCCTCGGTCTCCATCAGCTGCTTTAAGCTATTATAGGTGCGTGACATATCAAGCACTTTACTTTCGCAATCTTCCGATGCAGTTATCTCGGTTTTTAATCCCGAATAAGCATAGGTGGTGGTCATATCACCGCAATGTTGATTCGTCACTTTTTCAGTTAAGCGGCCCAACACATCATAGCTGCTATAACTCACGCCATAGGCAGTAGCACCGCTTTTATAAGGTACTGACTCAAAGGTTTTATAGCCTTTTTCATTGTAGGTAACATCAGTGAACACCCAGTCGCCATTAAAGTCCTCCACTGCGGTACGCAGTACACGACCTAGCGTATCTTGATAAACTTTTTGTGTCGGCTGGCCTGCTACACTTTGCAGCACTTGTAATACCGCATAGGCAGGGGCTTGTTCGTCAGGTAATTGTACCGCGGTGTAAACAATGGGCTGCCCATCTGTTTTGCTACTATAAGGACGATTGTAATCATCATAGGTGTAAGTCGTTGTAAGGTAGCTAGTCCCACTCAATTGTTGCTGTGTTTGTGTGACTTGCCCTGTTGCTGGATTTACTTTGGTATAACTAATATGCCCTTTTGCATTAGTTTGCTTGTAAGGAAAATAGCCATCGCTTGCCGCACTGGTGCCATTTTTACTGTACGTGGTTGAATTAGTGCGCGTTTGATTCCCCCAGTTACCACTGCTATTACGCACCGATGCTGTTTGGCTTACCTGTGTTGGTAAACCATAGTCATTAAAGGTTATGGCCGTTGTACTGCCTCGGCCTGACGCTGCCCCCGCACTTTGACCTGTCACTGCAATATTGCCAGCTTGCCTATTAGCATGGAAGTTACTGTATGTGAACGACGTATCAATTTTAGGGTCTAGTGCTGCTGCATTTGTAATTGGGTCATTTTCATTTCGCCTTGTAATCGTATACTTGCTCACTGTTTTATTGGTTAATTTATCAAGCCACCAATCATCTTCATTATATGCATACGTATTGGATTCAGAGGTTTTGTATGCCCCCCATTCATCTGTTTCTTGTGTATTACTCGCCTTAACATTGCCGTACTGGTCAATACTGGTAATAGATTTTATTGTCGAGGTAACTTGTGTTTTAGTGGCTGAATTAGCGATGTTAATATTTGTATCTGGCAGCCGAGTAATCCTGGTTGAAGTTTTAGGGTACACGCTATAAACACCTGATACTGCGTGACTTGGATTGTCTTGCCATATAATTTCTTGGTAGCTAAGTGCATCCGTTTCCGCTGTAGCAGTGCCCAATAAATCATAAGCATCAAAATCTTCACTAGCAAAAGTTGCTTGGCGTTCTAGTTTGCCTTGGTACGGAAACACCTGATTAAAGTCTGATTGGGTAACAATGCCCTTAGTAACATTTTCCTCTACTATGGATTTAAAGCCCATAAAGCCGCGACCTTGAGCATTATAAACCGCTCCTAAATAAGCATACTTTTTCTCGTCTAAGCTCCCTATGCCATTACTTTGTTTGAAGTTTGTAACTGTATACATACTTGAAGCAAAGTTCTGATAACCAGGTGCATGATTGTTTCCTAATTGATAATGCCCAGAACTACCTATAATACCACCTTGTCCAGAGCTCAAAGGCAAGTATTCCCAATAACTTTCAACACCTAATGAATTTTTAATAGATGTAACTAAGTTTGTTGGCAAATAGTTAGTATTTGTATTCCCTACCCCTGTATTATAATTAACATATATCCCATATTTATCTTCATAGTTCGAAAACGCAGTTCCTGACGAATCCCCTTCGAAGTAAGTGTTGTCTTTTATTCGATGAAGGAAAATAAAGCTACTCAGCCCAGTTCCATAAGCATCGATAAATGCTGATTCATACGCATTACCAATTAAGTTACTCTCAACAGATTCAATGGTTACATTGTTATCTATTGATAGATTCAAACGATATGCATTGAACTTATAGATGCTATCATCATTCCCTTTACCGGGAATTGATACCTCAGGACCACTCGTTGATACCCTAACTCCCTTATCATAAATTTCATCGCCACAAAAGGGTTCTTCTCTGAAGGATGTGCTCGTAATCATTACCTTTTTATATACACAACCAGTTAAAACTCGCTCTCCGGGTAACAACAACTCAGCTTGACCATCCCCATTAATATCAGCAACTTTAATAGCGCCATTAAATCTAGGAGTATTACGGGTTATTGGCTCACCATCTGAACCAATTAATACCTCTGTTCGAGTCTGTATAGGGTTATTTACTATCGTATATCCTTCTGAAAATATTCCTGCCCCAAAATTAATTCTAGCAACAAGCACTACCTCTCCATCGACTAAACTCCGCCAACCAAGCCAATCAGGGAGAGAATCGTTGTTAATGTCTATAAAATAACTAAATACTTGGCTAAATTGGTCATATTCACTCGATACAAAGCTGAGTTCTAGATGGCGAAATACTATTTGTGTACCAATTACATTATTTTCAAGTAAAAACGTTGGTAACGGCTGCGTGAAAGGCAATTCTCGGTTAATTCCGGTACTTGCAATAATTATATCAGGAAGCCCATCGCCTGTTAAATCGCCATTAAACTCAGCTACACTCTGCAATGCTGGTGAACCATGCTTGGTAACCGTCGAGTGAGTGTAAATGTCAATACCTTCCGGGAAAGGATCACTTATATCTTGAGAATGAAGGTACAGTGTCATTTTAGGAGTAGATGTGGAAGCATTAAATGTCACGATATCCGGATATGAATCTCCATTATAATCATCTATATTTAATATTTTATTTTTAACATTATAGAGTATAGAGCTTTCCGGTAAGTATACATTTGTCGATACCGTTTCAGCACCGATATATTCAATATTTAACTTATCATTAACTACATACCACTGATCAGATAATCCATCTTGATTAAAGTCTGCTTGTAAACATTGCTGCTGTCCTGTGTATGCACTTTCGATGCACTGTGTAAATTCAGCTTCATGTGTACCAACTTGATTACCCTCTGCATCGACTAAAATACTATTCCAATCCCTTACTCCATCCCCATTACTATCTCCTCTTGGTAAGTAGAGGCTAAGTAAAGATACATCCTGATATAAGAACTCATTACCTACAGTTCCTAAAGGTTTCAAATTATAGTTCTGCTCACCTCCTGACCATTCAAGTTCAATTGTTCTTAATAAGCATCGATCATAAATACAAGATGTAACTGACTCCAATGTACTTAAGTAGCTTGCAGCCTGACTGTACCTTAATTCAAATCTCTGAATTTCTTTCTTTGTGCCATTATCACTGATAGTTGTACTTATTTCAGATAATATTCGTGTATTTACCGTCTTGCCTCCGTAAATATAAGCAACAGCCCGATTATTGATTAGCTCATAATCAAATATAACTGCTCGACCACCATATGTGTTAACCGAATTACCTGTATATAAAATCTCTTTTATTAGCTTTTCACCAACCCCAAACTCTTCATACTCATAATGAATATAATTTTTTCCAGTTGCATCATGTTGATATTCAATCAACCACGAATAAGTCGCACTTTTGCCACCGTGCACCAATCTTGAATCCGCTGTTTTCCCAAAATACGCAACTCGACCATTTTTATACTCAGCTTTAAACCACGTTGAAGTGCCGTTGAGCGTACCACTTTGCGTTACACGCACAAAACTATCAATTTCGGTGCGGTATTCTGTGTCTGACTCTCCGTAAACACCTGATGTGGCAATCAAACGTTGGCCGTCTAAACAAAGTCGGTCATTACTGTTATATTGCGGGTTTTGGGTGAAGCCATCTTGAGCATAGGTTGCGGCGCAACGGGTTATACTGGAACCTGCCGATAATGACCATCCAACACCCGCAATCCCATTTCCACTGCGAGATGAATAATTAAGTGATACTTCAGGCTGCATACCTGCACGCCCAGTGGGAAGTTGAATTGGAATATGGTAGGTTGCAGCACCACCGCTCACACCAGCTTGGCCTTTTATTGCGCCAATGTTATCAACAGTGGGGGCATCTACACTGGAAAAAGCCGAATCTGCCAGTGAATTATTTGATATGTCGGCATATTCACTCTGATGAATGCGATAATCATTGAATTCAATATCACTATCTACCCACCCTAAGGAAGTAGCTTTTGCACAAAGTTTTGCATCACTGTCGAGTACCACTGGTGTTGAATAACTTAACCATGCACCACTCACGCAACTAGCACCATGTTGTACTAGCTTATACTGCAAGTTTGCATCACTATTATTAATAGATAAAGTGACTAATGTGCCAGCAATTATCTCACTAACGGCTGGTGATATACTTGGTTTCTCTAACTTAAAGTTGAAATCGGCATAGCTTATGTTGCTATCCAGCCACCCTGATTTGGTTGCTTTATAACAAACGCGCTGGCTCTTGATCAATGTGACTGCTGAGGTGTAATTTAACCAACTACTGTCGCTACATGTGGAGCCTACCGAGGCCATTTTATATTTAATAGCAGCGCTTTGCGGATTTGAGATTGAAAACTGTGTATTGGTAGAGTATTGACCACCATTCGGAGTGATGACTGGGCTCGTAAGTTTAAATTTCAAATTAAAATCTTTATAGCTAACTGAGCTCGAAGATTGCCCTGCTAATATGACTCTCGAGCATACCCTGCTACTGCCGTTAAGCTTAAAGGGAACGATATAAGTTCTCCATAAACCAACATCACAACTTTGTTGGTAATTCAAAGTTTTATATTCCACAACACCAACATTATAAATTCGCTGATGTGAATAAAACCCTGTTTTTTCGTATTGGGTATTGTTTAATGTAATCTTACTGCTGGATGATATTGTTCCTCCAGAAGGAGTCATTAAAGGATAAGCTAATGGCTCTAACAATGTAAAAGATTGGGAGGTACTGTCACTATCTAACCAGCCTTGTTTTTTCGCATATGTACAAATTTTCGAACTGCTAGAAAGAGTAAACGGCAAACTATATAACTGCCAACCTTCTGTGGTAGAGCAGCTGTCAAATTCACTACTAACTTTGAAATATATTTCATTCGTTTGCTCAGACTGTAATGAAACTTTAGTACCATCAACCAAATATTGCCCCGCAGGATATATGCTTACGGGGTCAACTTTAGGCACGATCACTGCGCCAAGTTTATTTAGAGCAGGACTATAAAGGTACTCGCTATAGTACACAGGCCCAGAGAAAGAGCTTTGCTTTACACGTATACGAAACTGAAAACTGCTATGGTTCGTTACTATATATTCATAATTACGAGTATCTCTCACTGTCGCTAAATGCCTGTAAGTGGCATTATCTTCTGAAACGCTTATCTCAAAAGCATTGTTTTTTGCACATCCTTCCGGACACACAGGAACAGGCGCATAGTTGTAATTTAGTGCTGCCGCTTGGCTTGTAGAAACCGAAAAAGATTCATTCCCACCACTAAAAGTCCCCCAGCGCCAGCTTATAGTAAACCTTCCAGATTCGTAAATGTAGTTAAAGGCCATAGGGGGTTCGAGTAACTGATAACCTACTTCATCAGCCGTTACTGTTTGACTAATAATCAGTAATAATAAAAAATGCACGCTCTGTTTTATTGTTTTTATTAATCGAGTCATTATTTGTATTCCTATATTGGGTGCAAATAATACGTCATACCCCTTTTAAGGTGCAATAATCTTTATTATCATTTTTTTACTTAAAAATTACAAAGTGATAATTTCTTATGTTATTAAGCATAAACTAAGGTGTGACGACAACTCTAAACAATCTCGTTAAGTTACAAAGCACTTATTGCAGCAGATAAGTTCATTGATAACAAGATAGAGATTTTGACATCTAGTTTTTTAACTTGAAAAATAGCTAACGTTGTTAGTGCTTTATTTAGCCCGCGAGAATGATTTAATATTTAAGTTGATTGGTATTAGCCATACTCGTACCCTCTTTTTCAGTTTTGCTTTGGAAACAAAAAAGCCTGAAATAAATTCAGGCTTTTGAGCAGGCTAACATTAACTTATTCGGCTATTTCTTTAAAGAAAGCTTTTCGCCTTTAAGTGACTTTCGTACACCTGATATACGTGAGCGATTTTTAGCTCTTGCTTCACCGGTTGCTTGTCCTGAAGGTTTATTTACACGACTACGACGAAGGTGTGAAGGCTTCTTGCCAATTTTATCAATTAAAACTTCGCGGTTACTCACTTCATAACCTGCTAGATATTCACGCTTAATTTTTTGGCCAATTAACGTTTCAATTTCAAAAAGCATGTTTTCTTCTTCACGGCTTACAAATGAAATTGCTTGGCCTTGATTACCAGCGCGCCCTGTGCGGCCAATACGATGAACGTAATCTTCAGCAAGCCACGGTAAGTCAATATTAATAACACGAGGCAAGCCATCAATATCAATACCTCGCGCAGCAACTTCAGTTGCCACTAATACACGAACCTTACCTTCTTTAAAGTCTCTTAATGCACGCCGACGATTTCCTTGGGTTTTGTCACCGTGACACACAGCTGCAGGAATACCATCAAGGTTTAATTCTTTAACTAATTTATCTGCCGTGTCTTTCATGTTTACAAACACCAGCACTTGCTGCCAATTTTTCTTGCCTATAAGCTCAGATAATAGCTCTTGTTTACGGCGCTCTTCCACAGGGTAAACCACGTGGTGAACGGTCGCAGCGGTGCTGTTAGTTTGATCAACTCTAATAATTTCAGCTTGCTTTAATACTTTACTGGCAAATTGTTTAATTGCCGAAGGGAACGTTGCTGAAAACAGTAAAATTTGGCGTTCTTCAGCACATCCATTTATCACTGTTTGCATATCAGTAATAAATCCCATATCTAGCATACGATCGGCTTCATCAAGCACTAAATGATTGACCTGCGCGAGGCTTAAATTACCAAGACGAATATGATCAAGTAAACGCCCTGGCGTTGCAACAACGATATCAGCCCCTTCTTTTAAGCCATTGGCTTGACCCGCAATGTTAACGCCACCAAATAAGCACACTGTTTTAAGTGAAGTGTATTTAGCAAAATCTTTAATATTGTTCGCGATTTGTTCCGCAAGTTCACGTGTAGGAGCAAGTACCAATGCACGTGGAGCGTTTGTCGCTGTATGCTCAACTTCAGATAGTTTTTTGTATAATAGGCAATGAAAATGCAGCTGTTTTACCTGTGCCCGTTTGAGCACTGGCTAAAACATCTTTACCTTTACGTACTGCAGGAATAGCGCCACGTTGAATGGGCGTGAGGGTGTGATAGTTAAGTTCGTCTAACGCCTGAATAAGCTCAGGGGCAAAACTAAAAGATTTAAAATTCATGCTGTATAACCTACGGCCACATTATCAAGGGTCGCAAATTATACAGCAATTCTGTGGCAACAGTTAGTTATAACTTAACTAAAGTGCCTTTTAATGCAACGCCGGCCATGATTGTACCTGCGCCACACTCATATTCAGTGCTACTAACAAATTCACGTTTTTTATAATAAGACTGAATATTAACAACGGCGTTCATTCCTTCTTTAACTGCGCGCTCTTGCAACGCTTTTAAAGCACTGAGCATAACCCACTCACACGCCTCCTGGTCACTTTTATTAAATGCATTGGTTTTTTTATTCGTGATCACTTCGCCGTATTTACTACTCTCGCTACCATAACTTTGATCAGCAAAGTAAAGAGGCACATCTAATAGCGCACTTTTGGCTTTGCTCGTTTCTAACAGTGACTGAATAGGATATTTACCTATATCGTCACGTGCTTCAACCGCAGTGACTGTTAGCATTGATGTAGCTAATAATAAGCTTGTCATTAATTTCATTTTATATTCCTTCTTTGGTATAGAACTTCCATGCAACTCCAAAACCAAACGAGATACTACTATCTTGTTTCACTAAGGGACTACGTTGCTGTTTACTTTGAGCTAGATGGTGATATTTAATAAAACCACCTAGCCAATATTTTTTACTATCAAAATTAAGCCCCAACGACATATCAGCGCCAGAATAGCCCGACTGACTGTTAAACTCAGAACGTGCATTATGTGTATCTAATGCAGATATACCATAATAATAATTTAAGTAACGGTCATCGGCAAAATTAGCATTTGCTCGTATACTGGTAGTAATTTCATACGTTGGCGTAATAAGCACAGGGCTCTCATAATAAACACTCGGGCCATAACGCCAACCGACGTTAGTCACTGAGCTAAAATCAGTTGCCATAGCTTTACGGGTAAATAAGCCAATATAAAATTGCTCTGCCGCTTGGGGATCACCTTTAAAGTAATAATTTAACGAAGGTCCAAGTTCAAATACCCAATCTAAATCATCCATGCCTTCACGTGCTTGATTGTCTTCACTGTCTACAGCAAGGCTCACACCCGCAGATATATCTAGGTGTACATTATCAAAATGCCATAAGTAACCAGTAAAGCTGTTACGGTCCACATCTAACTCATCACTTTGATAACGAACATAAGGCACTGGCATTATGTATTGTTCACTTTGATCAGAGCCTAAGTAATGAGGAATATCAGCCATAAAGGCGCCGCCACCAATTTCCAGTTTAGCAGCAGCCACACTCACCGAACTGTATAAACACAGCGAAATCAACAACCACGATATATTATTCACTTTTGAAGCGCTTAAATATTAATGAAGTATTGATGCCGCCAAACGCAAAGTTATTGCTCATTACATAGTCAGTGTTGATTTCTCGACCACACTCTGTGATGTAATCCAAAGCTGCACATTCATCGTCCACTTCGGTTAAATTAATTGTTGGGGCAAACCAGTTATCAGTCATCATATTAATACTTGCCCACGCCTCTATCGCACCACACGCACCTAGAGTATGACCAAGATAGCTCTTTAATGAACTGATAGGTTTAGCGCCTAAGGCATTAAAGGTGGCTTGACTTTCAGCAATGTCACCTCGGTCCGTTGATGTGCCATGCGCGTTAACATAACCAATTTGATCGGCAGATAAATTGGCATCTTGCAACGCCATCTCAATCGCAATTTGCATTGTGCCCGATGTTGGTTGCGTAACGTGTTGACCATCAGAGTTACAACCAAAGCCAACTATTTCGGCTAATATAGTTGCCCCTCGGGCTTTAGCATGCTCATATTCTTCTAAAATTAAAGTAGATGCCCCCTCACCAATTACCAACCCGTCACGCCTTTTATCAAACGGCCTGGGTGTCAATTCAGGGCTATCATTTTGGGTACTTGTTGCATATAAAGTATCAAACACTGCGGCTTCTGTAACACACAGCTCTTCTGCACCGCCTGCAACCATGAGTTTTTGTCGGCCAAACTTTATCGCTTCAAATGCGTAACCAATACCTTGAGAGCCGGATGTACAGGCCGAGCTTGTTGTAATCACTCGCCCTTTAATACCAAAAAACACGCCAACATTAACCGGGGCTGTGTGCGCCATCATTTGAATATAGCTGGTGGCTGTTACTCCATTCATTGAGCCTGTGTCCATCATACGGCCAAATGATACCAGCGGTGCCGTAGAGCCAATTGACGAGCCATAAGACACTCCAGTCGAACCATCGGTTAATGCAGGATGATCAAGAAGCTGAGCTTGCTCAAGAGCACGTTCAGTGGCTAAGGTCGACATTAAAGACACACGCCCCATTGAACGCACTTTTTTACGTGAGTAATGAGCAGGACGGCTAAAGTTTTCTATTGGGGCTGCAAGGTTGGTATTTAAGCCATCAATATACTCCCATTCCTTCATTCGTTTGACTGCATTTTTACCTGCGACCAATGCGCTTTTAAAATCACTCCAGTTATCGCCCAAAGCGGTGATAGATGACATTCCAGTAACAACTACTCGTTTCATTACGCCATACCACCATTTACTTGAAGAACTTGGCGGGTGATGTAACTGGCCCCGTCAGACATTAAAAACGACACCGCCGCAGCCACTTCCTCTGGATTACCCATGCGATTGGCGGGGATCATTTTTGTCATTTCTGCAATCGGTAGATCGTCGGTCATTCCGGTATCAATCAAACCAGGTGCAACACAATTAACGGTAATTTTTCGCTTTGCAAGCTCAACCGCAAGTGCTTTAGATGCGCCTATGACGCCCGCTTTTGAGGCACTGTAATTGACCTGACCACGATTGCCTGCCACACCAGACACTGACGACATAGCAACAATACGTCCACCCTTTCGCGTTTCTGACCATCGGCATAACAAGAGGGTGTAACACATTATAAAAACCATCTAGATTGGTGTGCACTACACTATCCCACTCTTCATCTGTCATTGCTGGAAATGCAGTGTCTGCGGTGATCCCTGCATTACAAACAACGCCATAAAATGCACCATGGGTTTCAACGTACTGCTCTAAAATTGCTTTTGCTGAGGCCCTGTCTGCTACATCAAACTGCAAGATATCAACATCTACACCCAACGCAGCTATTTCAGCTTTAACTTGCTCTGCCGCTTCTAGACCTGAGCGGCAATGCAGGCTAATATTAAACCCATCTTTAGCTAATTGTAGAGCAACTGCCTTACCAATTCCTTTACTTGAACCGGTCACTAATACTCGTCTTGACATTACATTTGCTCCGCTAAAAATTGTTCTGGGTTTTCAGGTTGAAATACATTAATTTTTGCTTCTACTAACAGGGTATCCGCTTGTTTAATACTACATTCGAAAGCACTTAATCCGTTTGCTTCGCTGTATAGTTTTTCTACTTTGATCGTTAATGTGCTATTTAAAGCAAAACGATTACAGTGCATTTTATATTTACGACTACTCACTAAAAAACCAATTTCTACTTTTGCGCCATTATCAACTTGGTTAGCGTTGGCGTAAGCAGCGATTGCTTGCGCCATATACTCAATGCCGACATGGCTGGCGACGCTTTGGCTATCGGCATCATAAAAGTTGCTATGTGGTGTAATAGTGACTGAGCAAATTCCAGTATTTTCATCGTAACTATCTAAGCTATCGATCAAAATCATGGGCGCAGTATGAGGTAAAATAGTTTCAATTGGGTGCACAGGCATCTCTTATAATCCGATTAATACACTGACGTTATTGCCGCCAAAAGCAAATGAGTTTGACAGGCATGTTTTAATTTTTGTTTCGCTCTTCGCCCCTACTGGTACGAGGTTGATAGTTGGCAAGGCTGGGTCCGCTTCGCCATCCCAAATATGTGGGGCAAACTCATCGTCACCAAGTAACAACCAACACAAGCCGATTTCAGTTGCGCCTGCTGCACCTAAGGTATGCCCTATCATGCCTTTAGAAGAACTACAGGGTGTGTCAGTACCAAACACTTCAGCCACTGCAATGGCTTCCATCTCATCATTTTTGGGGGTTGCAGTACCATGCAAATTAACATAATCAACGTCACTTGGTTGATAGCCAGCTCGAGACAACGCAGCTCGCATAGCCGCCACTGCACCTTCGCCTTGTGGGTGCGGGGCAGACATATGATGCGCATCGCTAGATTCTCCCACGCCGAGCAATTTAATTGTACCTTGTTTTTCAACTATGCATAATGCCGCGGCTTCACCTAAATTGATACCATCACGGTTTTTACTTGAAGGATTGCTTATACCAGCAGAGGTTGAAGCCAAAGCAGTAAACCCATTGACTGTCATACCGCACAAACTATCTACACCACCAACAATTGCAACATCAGCAAGATCGGCAGCAATTAATTCTTGCGCTGTAGCAAATGCTTTGGCGCTCGAAGAGCAAGCGGTTGATAAGGTCATCGCCGGCCCTTTCACTCCTAGATACAAACTAATAAACTGAGATAAATTATCCATCTCTTGCTGCTGATAATGATAATTTTCCCCAAACTCCCCCTTGCGCTAGCTGTTGCACCATGGCTTGTTCACCTTGCGCGATCCCTGAAGTACTCGTCCCGACAATAACCGCAATTCGATGTTCACCATATTGCTGTTTTAATTCGCTTACTGGGGGAATAAGTTGCTCGAGTGCTAAAGCAGCTAATTGGTTATTGCGGGTATGAAACTCACGAGGGTATTGGGCTAATGACGGTAACGCTGCTTGCACCGCGCCAACATGAATTGGCCCTTCATTAAGTAGTTCATTATTAACAATAATGCCGTCTTGATTACCTGCTAACAAGTTATGTTTAATTGTTTTATTGTCACACCCTAATGGGTTAACCATGGCATAGTGGCTAATAAATAGCGGTTGTTGCATATTAATATTCTTCTAATCGTTCTATTTTTAAGCGGTAGTTTTGCTCATACTCTGTCAGTAGAGTAATAGCACCATTATACGTGATTTCTCGAACTAAGGTGTCGTTGCGATAAAACTGTCGGGTTCGCATTAACGTGTTATCAGGTTCAATCACCTGATTATCATCGCGCATGTTTCGCTCAAGCATCGCCAACGGCCAAAATGCGCTTTGCATATCGTAAATAATTTTTTTGCCATCAAGCTCTACCGCTAATGTATTCGAAGTGGTTAGTTCATGTGTTTGTGTATCAAATTGCAGCTGTGTTAACGGCACCCCATCAAAAGTAAGGGCAACAACTTTAATTGATGATGTTGTAAACTCAGTTGATACCAACATTGATTCATCAACAATACCTGAAAATTGAAATCTTTCGAGCCAGCCTTGTTCATTCAGCTGTGTGGGTACAGGCATGAAATTAAACATTGGCGTTGCCACAGGATTGGCGGCCATTTGTTGGCACCCAACTATAAATAGCACACATAATGGCAACAGCGTTCGTCTAAATAATCGCAACATCAACAACACAGTTAAGCAACACTATCATTGTTATCTGGCTCGCAGATTTGTTCTAAAATCTTTAATCCACGTTTAGTATTTTTAACAAATGGGTTGCTTTTATCCCAGGCGTACCCTGCTAAAATTGAACAGACCATGGCTTTTACATCTGGTTGACCATCAGCAAAAAAGATCACCGACTGTAAGCTCGTGTCATACCAAGAATTAACAAAGTATTTAAAGACTTCAATCCCCTTCTCGCAGCGGCTCTTCGTACTGAGTTTGCCAATCAATTGCTTCACCTTGAAGCTGTTTCACCACCAATTCAGTCGCTTGAACTGCAGATTTTAACGCAATTGTGACGCCAGATGAAAATACCGGGTCTAAAAATTCACCAGCATTACCCAGTAAGGCGAACTTATCACCGTGTAATGCTTTTACATTCGCTGAATAGCCACCTATTGTGCGTACAGGCGCAATAATTTGGGCATCAGCAAGTAATGTGCTCAGGTTGTCATCTGCATGAATAAAGTCTAAAAGTGTTTGTTCAAGTGTTTTATCTGCCCTTTCGATTTGTGCTGTTTCACCTACGACACCCACACTAATTGTGCTATCGCTAAAAGGGATCGCCCAGTACCAAATATCAGGAATTGTAGGGTGTACGGTGATTAGTATCTTATTACGATCAAACTGGCTGTTATCAATATTATCTTTGAAATGGGTAAATACGGCCTTACGAGGAGTCAATTCACTTGGCTCTTCTAAATCAAGTAAACGCGGTAGTACACGACCAAAGCCACTACCGTCTAGCGTAAATCTTGCCGTTATTGTTTTTTCTTGTTGCGTTTTTAAATCAATAACATCTAATGAAGTTATATTGTGTTCAGTACTAAAGCCGGTCACTTGATGTGAAAAGCAAATAGTTGCTCCCTGTTTTTGCGCTTCTTCAGCTAACAAATTATCAAATTCTGCACGTTTTACCTGATAAGTTGTACCAGGACCTTCACTGAACTTTTCTTCAAAATTGAAGTAAGTATGGTGACCACTACGATAAAAAGCAGCACCGTTTTTGAATTGAAAACCAAGTTCATCCGCATTGTCGATTAAAGCTTCAAGCATATTTGCTTGCTTAAGATAATCCATTGATTGAGGTAATAAGCTTTCACCAATTGAAAAGCGTGGAAACTCATCGCGCTCAATAATACACACAGTTAAACCATGCTGCATTAACAAACAAGCCGCAACTGTTCCTGACGGGCCAGCACCTATGATAGATACATCAAAATCAGTTGATGTCATTAAATGTTCCTTTTCGATACTAAAGCAAGGCGCGGTGAAATTAAAAACACCACCACCACACCGATAAATACAGTGAAACCAAATTGGCTTACCGCAGGTGTTGAGCTAACAATTAATATTGCAAACACAAACAATGAGCTCAACGCTGATACACAGGTTGTCAGCGTAATTTTTTTACACAAACCATGCTCCGCATAAAAAATACAATAGTCTAGACCAAGGGCTAAAATAAGTATCCCGGCTACATAATTAAAAACCGTTAAGCTGCCATAAAACCATGTACTTAAAATAAGTGCAACTAGAACTGCAATGAGCGGACGAGTCACTGCAACAAAGGCATTTAACAAGCCATAGCGCAACCAAAATATTGCCATAGCCATAGTCAAAGCTAAGGCATAGATAAAAATCAATTGCAGTCTAAATTGCCCTATTTGCTCGCTAATACCGGCTACTTTATCAATAAAAAAGACATCCGTATAAGTGTTAGCTAAGCTTTTAACCGAGCTTGTGTTTTGTAGACTTTTTAGCTTAATCACACTGTAAAAACGATTCTCAATTTGCAACCATTGGTTAGTAAACAAAGGCGCTACTTTAGTGTTTTGCCATGTAGCAAAGTCAAGTTGTTGGTAGTCATCTAACGGCCTAGCTATTGCGTTAAAGCCAAGCACTGAGTTTAACTGTGTAAAATACCCGCGATTGACTGCACCACTTAGCAATTGTTGATTACTCTTTTGCATTGATATTGACGGCAGCCATTGGCTGATACTGGAATACGCTGCAATCTCTTTGTCTGCTTGCAATTGCTCAAGCTTTGGTAACAGTTGCTCCATCTGCCTCAGCACCTGCTGCTCGTTGTCACCGGCGATCAACAGATATGAACTGTCCCATTGCGCTGCTAATAAATCGCTGATTGTTTGTTGCTGAGTAATTAAATCATCGGGAACTTTGTAGAAATGTCGTGGATCATCATCATTATCTAAAAACGTTAAGCCAAATAACCCGACAATGATAAACAGCAATTGCCAACACATTGCCAACTTATTATTTAGCCAAACTTGCTGTAGGTTATGCAACCCTGAAATAAAGTTCGGTACCTGCATAGCGCTTTTAGCTTTTAATACCACTAAGCTTGGATAGAGTAGCAATACACACAATAAAGCCCCCAACAGCCCTGCCATGGTGAAGACTGCAATTTGTTTAAATAATATTAATGGCGTAAACACCAGTATTAAATATCCGGCAGTCGTTGTTAGAAAGCTTAATAACAATGAGCTACGAATAGTATGCAGTGGGTTTGCTACTTTTGGTTTAGAAAAACGTAATTCACTCAGAGCATGAAAACTATAATCGGCTGCAATCCCAATTAAGGTCACTGCAAATACGAGTGTTAAAACATTAACCTCAGTAAACAATAAACGCAGTGCAGTGTAGCCATAAATCATACTGACTGAAACAACGAATAACGTGCAAAACACACTCAATACACTTCGGTAGATAACCATGATCAATAACAAGGTTGCAAATACTGAAATGGCGCCAAACAGTGTCATTTCATTTTGTGCACTTGAGCTTGCGCTCGCGGTAAAAAAAGCAGCCCCTGTGGCCAAATAATCCACACCTATATCTTGTGTTAATGCCTGTTGTTTAAGAGAAGCGACGTTTGCTGCAATCTTTTTCGCGACATTTAAATCCAACCCCGTACCATTACTCATAAAGTTTACCAGCACATAATAGCGAGCCTGTCCTACAGGCTCGTTTTTAGTCGCAATCAAAAAGCCATCATGATTTTTAAGTTTTGCTGAAGGTAAGCGTTGTTGATTAAAAAAGTCGGCTAAAGCTAAAGTTTTGTCGCTTTGCAAAGTTGCTGCAACCCAAGGCGACGCCACGTCATTAAGGAGGTTAAATTGGTAATTGAATAAGCGTTGACTATCGTTTGCTTGCAACAAGTATCTATATTGCTCACTGATAAAAGCATACGGATAATTAAGGTAATCACGTACTATTGAGTCAAGTTCGGGTAAAGTATCAAACTTTACTTTAACAGCAATACCCGTAATTTCATTTAATGACTTAGCCGCTCTCTGGGCATATTTAATTGCCGTGGCTTTATCTTGATGGCCCACTAATAAAAGATGCTGGCGTAATTGCTGTTGTTCTAATTGGTCACTAACGAGTTGTATTTCTGGATCTTGTTCTACGCTAAATATTTGATTGAGATCAGCAACAATCGTAAATGACTTAAATAGCCATAAATAACTCAATCCCGCTAATAAAACGGCAAACTGTATGCACCATACAACGAGCTTACTGCGTGAGCTTAACGGCATCCATGTCACCTTGACTAAGCTCCTTAGTGATTATTTTCATCGTAATGTGGGTATTATTATTTTGTTGATCGGTTATCACTATCTCACGTTGGCTATCACCATTTCGGCACAGTTTAACTTGCTTAAACATCTGTGAAACTTGCACTAAAGTTGGTACTAATTGATAACAGCCGGTTTGCTCAATAGCAGTTACTTGCCAATCGGAATTCTGAATTTGGCCACTTAATAACTTGGCTAATAACTGGTTTATTTGCTTATCTTGAGTCAATACTTGGTAATCTTGCTCAGCATCATTACGTCGATAAATGCCATCAGCTAAAACCAGGAGCTCACTTTTCACCGGCAAAAGCGTATGCCAATAAACTTGTTGCTGAAAAATAACAAATTCACCTTGTGATTTAATAGCTCGCTTTAAAAAGCTAAACTGCTTTGCTTGGCTAAACTCCCCTTTTCCTTGTTTAATTTCAAACCCACTAAAATCAGTTTGCGCAAAACAATTCGTCGCCACACAAACGAGCAACATGGCTACAAGCCATAATGTATGGCTAAATTTATTCAACATATGCACGTACTTTATCGGTAAATACAGCAGGAGATTCAAATTGTAATTCTTGATTTTGTAAATCTAAGGCAACTTGAATGGTATAGGCTTTAGTCAACACCTTCTGGCTGTCTAAACATTCAATTTTATAGTCAATTTTGATCCGTGTTTCGAACTCAACCAAACTCGCATGAATACGTATTTTCGAACCAAACACAGCCGATGCAACATACTTTAACCGCATATCAACAATCGGCCACATATAGCCTGAGCGTTCCATCGCATTGTAATTATAGCCAATTTTGTCAAGCAATGCGCATCGTGCATCTTCTATGTATTTTACATAGTTACCGTGCCACACAATTCGCATTGGATCGACATCGTAAAATGGCACCACCATATCAACATAAGCGGTTACAATAGCGTTGGATTTTTTCATTTTAGCCCTTAGCGTTATTGATAAAGCGACCAACGTTGAGTTTGAATATACTCGATGGTTTGGCGTAATAATTTATCGGTTGGGCGATCTTCTTCTAATAGCTCAAAGAAGCTGGCAACGTCATCAATCATGGCGGTGATCTCTGGATTCAGTGAATTTGCATCTATTTCATTATTTAAAATACGGATGCGCACACCTTGTACTGCTGCAAGTAAAGTCGCAGCTAAAACTTGCTCAGTCAGTTGTAAAATACGTAAGCAATCACGCGCAGCTATGGTTCCCATACTCACTTTATCTTGATTATGGCACTCTGTTGAACGAGAAAATACACTGGCTGGCATGGTTAACTTTAACGCCTCAGCAGTCCAAGCAGAGCAGCCAATTTGAATTGCTTTAAAGCCATGGTTTATAAAACGACGCTCACTTGAAGCCGCGCTTAAGTTAGACGGTAAACCGTGGTTCATTTTCACATCAACTAGAGTGGCGATTTGGCGATCTGCCAAGTCTGCTAAGTTAGCCACGCAATTTTTCATTGAATCCATTGCCATGGCGATATGGCCGCCATAAAAGTGACCACCATGTAGCACATGCTCACCGACACCATCAATAATCGGATTATCATTGGCACTATTAAGTTCATTTTCAATCATGTTTCTCAGCCACGGTAGGCTGTCTTCTAACACACCAATAACATGAGGTGCACAACGGATTGAATAACGATCTTGTAGACGATGTGAATTACGCGGATGTTCAACATGATTTAAATCAGTTTGAATGCGCTTTGCCACATTTTGCTGCCCTGGATGCGGTTTAACACTGAATAAAATATCATCAAAGTGATTGCTATTACCCTTTAGTGCAATACTTGCAAGAGCAGTAATTCGCGTCATCAAACGGCTTGCGTATTCACTGCGATCATAAGCCTGACACGCAAGCGCTGTCATCACCGCTGTGCCGTTCATTATTGCTAAGCCTTCTTTCGGGCGTAAGGTAATAGGCTCGAGACCTTCTTCTTTAAAGGCCGCTAATGAGTTTACAACTTGATCTTTATAATAGGTGTCGCGCTCACCAATTAAACTTCCTGCCACATATGAAAGCGGCGTTAAGTCTCCACTTGCACCCACTGAACCTTCTTGTGGGATAACAGGAATAATATCGCGGTTGATCATTTCTACGAGTAGTTTTAGTAAATCCCAGCTAACACCTGAATAGCCTTGTGATAATGATGCTAAACGGCTAGCTAAAATCAATTTACCTTGTTCAGGCGTAAAAAAATCCCCCAAGCCACAACCGTGGAAGCGCGTAAGGTGCATAGGTAACTCATTTACTAATGCTAACGGAATTTCTACCGTACACGAGTCACCATAGCCAGTAGTTACACCATAGATATGGCCTTCTTCAGCTAAAAGCTTATCTAAAAAGGCGACGGCTGAATCAATTTTTTCAGCAAACTGGCTATCACCAGATAGCGCTACGCTGCGGTCTTCTTTTACAACACTAATAATGTCTTCAATCGTTAAACGGCCTGCGCCAAATAAAAGGTGTGTTGATTTATTGTTTTCCATTTACTACTGTCTCCAGGTATTTAGCTAGGCTTTGAATCTTTGTCGCTGGCTTTTTTGCCAGAAATTAAAAAAATTGTACCATTGATAAGGCGCTTTTTTACAATAAAACTCAAGACGCTCAGCAAACTTAGTTGCCATTGCTTGAAAATGCGCTTGGCGCTCTTTGCGTTTTACTTTAATGGGATCGGCAAACTTCTCAATATAGGTTCTATAGCGGCCGTGTTCATTAATGCAAAACATTAAAAATACAGGGCATTCCATGATGTTTGCCAGCGCGAATGGACCAACAGCAAAAGGCGCCTCTTCCCCTAAAAACGGTGCTTGATGCACACTTGTTGGGTTATTGACCGAGGTTCTATCAGCAAAGATGACCACCGCTTCACCATCATCAATTTTTTGTTTTAGTTTAATCGTGTCATCAGGACCGAAGTTATTAATATGAATAAAATTAATGGCCGCTTCTTGGTTTACTTTCTTTAAGAAATTATTAAATGACGGGGTATGCTCATTATAAGTGATCACATTAAGTGGACGCTTATTATCACCCATACTAAAAATTGCACGGCATATTTCCATATTGCCTAAATGAGCACTAAAGATGACCGCCCCTTTGGCTTGCACTAACGCTTGATAACCGTCAGGGGTCGCTATTTCGATATCTTTAATATTTACTTTACCAAGCCATGCATCAAACTTATCGAGTATCGCCATACCAAATGAAAAATATAATTTAAAACCTTGTTTAAAACGCGCTAAGCCAACCCGCTTTTGCTCGCCTATACTGGTGTTTAAATTGTCTAAGTAATGCCAAATCGCATGTCGTGATAAGCGCCCTGTAATATAAAAGTAAAACATCACTGGCGTTAATACGACTTTAAATAACCATTTGCCAAATACTTTATAAATAAACACTAACACTTCAATACCAAACATCGAGCCACGCTCTTTTAATTGTGACCAATGAAAAGTACTGTCGTTGTGCGGTTGCTGTGGTTTGTTGTTATCTGACACTGTGTTTATTACTTCCTATTTAAATTTATTCGCGATGAGCCGAGGTAAACGCAGCAACATACCAAAAAACAAACGCGTATGCATTTTTGATATCAAAACGTTATCTTCCCATACATTAAAGTGGGATACACCATTTTCTGGGTACAATACTTTAGTTTTAATGAACTCAACGGGTGTGCCCTGCCAATAAAGCTTTACCATGACCTCTATATCAAAATCCATCTTATTGCCTAAGCGCGTGTTATTTATTAACTGCGCATAAGCAGCTAACGGATAAACCCGAAAGCCACACATAGTGTCTTTAATTTTGAAAGAAAGCGTTTCAATATAGACCCAAAAATGAGTGATAAAGCGACCGTAATAACGCCCTTTAGATATTGATTCATCGTAAACAGGCTGGCCACTTATCAACGCTGTAGGAGCAAACTTAGAACGGGCGATTAGTTGCTCTACATCATTCAAATCGTGCTGACCATCGGCATCAACTTGAATCGCATGACTCCACCCTGCTTGATGAGCATGGGCTAACCCTGTTTGTACCGCGGCGCCTTTACCACCGTTTTTCGTCCTACGAACAAGCGTGACCAGAGCAAACTCTCGCTCAACATCCTCTAACACTGTTTGAGTTTGTTGATCACTACCATCGTCAACCAAAATAATAGGTAAATTAAAACTAACTAAATCTGCAATGGTATCGCGAATAACTAAATGATGATTGTAATTTGGGATCACAAACCCGTATTGGCTACTCATGACCAGTTCGCCTTAATCATCTGCAAGTACTACTTTGCCAGAGGCATGCTGACCATGTGTAGAACTGTAGCTAAAGCTAAATTTATTTGCTTTGATTTTTTTTAAAAGCAGATCAACCTCATAATTAGGCTGTACAATAATTTGAAACTTCAGGGCATCAATCGACATCGTTTTAGTGCAATCGACCGCCATAAATTTTGTTAAATAATGCATCACCCAGTCAAGTTGCGCTACACCGGGTAAAATAGCCGCCTGCGGAAAATGGCCTTGGAAATAATAGAGATTTTCAGGAATTGTTAACTTTAGCAAAACATGTTCTTCACTTTGCTCAATCAGCTGACAATCCGGTTTATATACAAAATCAGTCAAACAACTTCTCCAACTGCGCTTTATTCAGTTTACCCTGAGAGTTATATGGTAACTCAGTTAGATAACGATATTTTCTAGGTATCACTAAGGGTTCGAAAAATGCTTTTAAATGTGTTTTTAATGCTTGAGAAAACTTAAATTTGCCAAGCTGCTCTAATGCCTGCTCACCAACCTCAGTTAATACTAGTACAGCGGCAATTTCATCCCGCTTACCCGTACTTGAATCATGTTGCAGTAATAAAACATAACTATCTACAACCCAATCAGATTGATTTACTCTGAGGCTTATTTCATCGAGTGAACAACGTTTTTCTTCTATTTTGACAATGCGGTCAGCGCGACCTAATAAATTAAACTGGTTATTTGTCAATAACTGTACCCGGTCATCAGTTTGATACCACTGCCCATTATCAACATAAGGAGATGAAATAATAAGTCGCTGACAATCATCGAGTTTAAGCTTAATTGCTGAAAAAGCCTGCCAATGATCATGGGCGTTTTGTTTACGCCATGCAATGCCACCGGTTTCTGTGCTGCCTAAAACTTCTATTGGCGCATCACCAAGTTGACAAGCCAACTGTCTTGCCGCGGCGGTTTTTAGTGGCCCACCTGATGAGAATAATCCACGTATTTTATGCTTTATAGCCACAAGCACATTATCTTGTACTAATCGATGATAATAAGCTGGGCTGCTGATCACAACGAAGTCATGAACATCATTTTGTTGATTTATAAAGTGCAGTAAATGCTCTGGGTAGTCAAAGCTATTAAAACAGACATCACGCCCAGTATACAGCGGCCACAAAACCTTAAACAATAAACCATAAATATGCTGATGCGACACAGTCGCAACCATCATGGTTTGTTGTATTTGTTCAGCAAATTGTTGTTCCAGCTCTTTAACTTCAATCAATAACTGGGAAAAGGTTTTATCAATTGCTTTTGGCGTCCCACTTGAGCCAGAAGTAAAAAATCGGATCGCGGCGTTTTCATCAACCTCAATGGCAGTATTTACGACATGCTCAACACTAATGTGTTTATTAAAAGCCACTTCTGCGCAGGTGTTATCGGCTACGCCAGTGAACGCCTCAGCTTGCGCTAAGCACTGTGCAAGCTGCTCTGGTTGGCCATTTTGTGGCAATACAATGGACTTGTTTGCAGCTAATAATGCAAAAAATAAAACACTAAACTGGTAACTGTCAGCATCAAATAATAACCATGTTTGTTCATCACGCGCAGCAAATAGACTGGCATGAGCATGTACTTGCTGTTGCCAAATATCAAAGCCATGATGTTGACAATAAAAGTAGGTCTTGTTAGTCGGCCATTTCATTTGATTTATTTTTTGCCTTTTGAAACTTTCTTATTATAAATTCTACGGCCATTAATGTCCCCATTAACAAATAGGAAATTAAACCATTATAGGTTAGCCAAACCACTGGATCTGGATGAAAAATCGTTGCTGTCGCAATTAATCCATTAATGATAAAAAATGCACACCATATTTTTGTTACGGTACGAGTGTAACGCTTGCCGTGCTCGTCAAGCGTTTCAAATTTACTGGCGATCATTTCAACAAAACTAGGTGGTTTATAAAGTGAATACGCAAATACAGCTAAAAAGCAGCTACTTATTACCACTGGGTAAAACTTAAGTGCCAATTCAGAGTTAGCAAAAGTCGCAAAACCTAATAAAGCTATACCACTGATAGTTATTATTTTCATGTGTGCAAAATTAACTATACTGCTTTTTGTTAACCAGTATCGCGCTAAAATGACTAAAATAAAGAGTGCAGCAATTAACGCAGGCTCGCTAAACTGCAAGCCAAAATACACGGCTAGCGGATATAAAAAAAGTAACCCAACTAGCACGGCTTTGTTCATTAAGCGTCTGCTGTCATCAGTTTTTCAACAGCATCAATGACGTCTTGCACTGTACGAACTTGTTTAAAGTCATTTGGCTCGATTTTTTTACCAGTTTGCTCACGTAATTTAACGACCAAATCAACCGCATCAATGCTGTCTAAATCAAGGTCTTCATATAAATTCGCGCTGCGGGTAATATCTTCTGCATCTATCTCAAAATCCTGCTCTAGGATTTCGCTTAGCATTGCAAAAATTTTATCGCCATTATTCATGTTTTCATTACTCATAGTTACTTCCAAACAATGCAGAGTGACTGCCGTTTATTATGCCCGTGTTGAGGCAATAAAATCACATAAGGTTTTAACCGAGTAAAAATGCTTTTTACTGTCGTCGGTATTACCATCAATTTTTACGTCATAAGCTTTTTTAATCGCAACACCTAATTCAAGTGCATCAATAGAATCAAGGCCTAAACCATCGACGAATAATGCTTCATCATCATTAATATCTGATGCTTCGATATCTTCTAGGTCAAGAGTTTCAATGATTAGTTGTTTTACTTCAGTGCTTAAATCACTCATGTTTTAATTTTTCCTCGTTAAAATAAGCTTGTAAGTCGCGTGTTAGTTGTCTAACGGTGTTCGTTACATGATCACCTTGTAAATAAGGTTTTATCTCATAAATCGGTAGCACGCGCATTTTAAAGGTAAAGCGACGATCTGTCACTTGATACCACTTTTGCCCCTTGGTCAGCGTGACCGGTGATACATCTATCAAAATTGGCAGCATATCGACTTCAGTACGAAGGGCTATATTTGCTACACCTCGTTTAAATTTCCATGGCTGACCGGGTACACTTCGCGTGCCTTCAGGGAATACAATCAAGTTATTACCACGGGCAAAACTTTGCTGACACTGATTTAAAAAATATTCAGGATCAGCATCATTGTTAATATAGCCCGTAGCCTTTACCACTCCTTTTAAGAATGGATTTTTCCAAAGGTCTGCTTTGACGACACAATCGGCATTTCTGACTATCGAAATAAGCACCACCACATCAATTAAAGAAGGGTGATTAGCAATAATTAGCTGCCCTTTCGCATTTTTTATTGTATCTAATTTATCAAGATCAATTCGTAAAATACCAACGAGGCGCATATAACCGACAAAGAATTTAAACGAATAATGCACCGCTGTGCGCGCGGCTTGATTTCGTTGGTTTATATCAGCATAAAGTAAGCGTTGAATCGAAAACACCAAAACCGATAAAACCAAGCCCCCACCGCTAAATAAGGCAAACGCACTGCCTGTTGCTATTACGCGGTATAGTTTTATGAATGCGGCTCTCATACGCGGCTTAACCGCCATTGATAGCGCTTTGACTCAATGGCTAACTGTTGATTGTTTGAATAATAAAAACGCAAAAACGCCAATGCCTGTAAGTGTGATGACTCAGCACTGTTAGGCAGGTCATGGCTGGTAAACTCTAAATTAACGCATGCATGTGATGTGCTTTTCTCGATTAATAAAGCCACAGCGACATTATCAGGACTTTGCTGTACATAAGGTTGGTATTGCTCAGGTACGGCTAAATCGCTATATACATATAAAATACGATCATAATTGTAAGCATGTAATTTTGAGACCGCATCAACCAAGCCCATAAAAAAACTATCTTCGCCCGCCGACACTGCAGACAAAGGCGCTTTATTACCAGTAAATATGCTAAATAAACCACCTACAGCATTATGAACAGATAAGCCAAAGTGGGTTGGAGACAAAGCTTCTTTATTTGCCACATCAGCAATTAATTTGCTTGTTTTATGTAAATCACCATGACGAGACGAAAATACGCTGGGTACTGTTTGTTCATAGGATTCACTGGCAGCAAGTGCGCAGTGCAGCGTTAATTTAGCAAATGGACTAAGACGTCTGCGCTGCATAGCAGGCATTTGTTTTAATTCAGGAAGTGTTAACGTTTCAGTGTTTAGACTATCGTTATTAGCAAACGCATACCAATCCTCGGCGCTGGTTTTACCGTCGCCCCACGCTATGCATTTTTTTATAGCAAATTTCAACGTAACAATCCTTATTACAAAGGTGATGACAAAAAGAGGCTAGATTCTACAGTTGTGCATGTTCTGATTCAAGGGAAACACACTAATCTTTATCACGTTCGCTGGAAAAATCCGCGTTTTCTATAATTTTAACTGAACATTGCCGTGTTTTGTCATCTTCTTGCCACACTACTAAGATAGCAATATCAATGATCCCACTTTGCATATCAGCCTGCGCTAGCAATTGATTTTTTTCATGCCTAACTTATCCGAGCCAATGAATAGATTAGGCCCAGTAATAGAGTAAGCACTGGCAAGGTAGTAATTAGCAGCATTGCCCACACTCGCTACAAAGCTAAGCGGCTTAATGGCTTCACGGTTGTGCACGTCAAGCAACATAGATTGCATTAAATCACTAGAAAAATAATCAGCGCAACTGTACAAGCCAATCCTCGAGGTTAAATCAACGCCCTGTTTTGCCCTAAACACGGCCAGTAAGGCAATCAGTGTAAATGCATCCATTCTACGAACTGTTAAACCTGTCTCTTGTTTTATTTGCTGGCGCAGTGCTTTTATATCCAGTGATTTATCTAAACTAACTAATGAGTTTGCAAGTACGTTCATCATCTAAGCCTTATGCCTTTGCATCACTAATGCTGCGTTATTTCCGCCAAAACCAAAGTAATTAAGTAGCACTGTGTTCACCTGAGTAAAGTCTGGCTTTACATAAAACGGCCACATTAATTCTTTGCTATCGTGGGCATAACTTGCCACTGCGTAATTTTGTTGTTGCTGACATTGCTGGTACAAGGCTATTTCAATAACACCACATGCTCCCAAGGTGTGACCTGTAAAAGGCTTGAAAGCGATTAAAGGCGGTTGGTGCTGGTTAAAAACCCTTATTAAGGCGTTGCACTCTGCTTCATCGTTACCAAGCGTTGCTGTGCCATGAACCTTTACAACATCAATATCGTCAGCGCTAATACCGGCATCGCTAAGCGCATCGCTGATCACTTGCGCAATATGGGTGCCGTCTTCTTGCGTCATAGTTAAACTGTAAGTATCACACGCAGAAGCACCACCTAATAACTTAAACTGACACTGCTCAGCTGCGTTTGCAGATAGGTATAATGCAGCAAGGCCTTCTCCTAACACCAGACCGGAGCGCCCTTTAGCAAATGCAGCTAAACCAGATTGACTAATCAAATCTAGCGACTTAAATCCTTCGACTGTTAAAGGATTATAAAACTCACAGCCAATGACTAACGCATTGTCTATTTTACCTTGTGCAATTAAGCGTGTTGCGTATAAACATGCATTAGCGCTAGCGGTACAGGCCGTACTAAAAGTAAATTCTAAGTCATTGAGGCCATAACGCTGAACTAAAGCACGATTTATTTTGTTGGTAGTAGAGAGCCAAAGTTCACCACTGGCACCAATATCAACTGCACTGATATCTAATGATGTCGAACCTAAAAACAAAGATGTCGTTTTAAGATCTTCAGCAGTTAATGAAAGTTTTGCAAACAGCGGTAATAGCAATTGATCAAAGTAAGCTAAAATGTCGCCAAACGGACTGTTGTCTATTTCATCTCTAAATGATTTAAACGCCACTATTTCACTTTCATTAGTCACCACGCTATTGCTTGTTTCAGTGCCTAGCGCTGCACACATAACTTCACTAGCATTTAAATAGACACTGCGTAAAGTCATTATTTAGCGCGCTCACTAACAATAAAATCAACAATAGTATCAATAGACTGTAAATGTTTACGGGTTTCTTTCGAGCCCTCAACTTTAATACCAAAATGCTGCTTTAGTACTAAAGATAACTGTAACGCATCTAATGAGTCTAAATTTATGCGTGACTTACTGCCAAATAAAGGCTCTGAGTCGATAATGTCTTCAGGGGAAAAATCATCCTCTTTGTCACATTCGGTTATAATCAGCTGCTTTAATTGTAGTTTTAGCTCGGCTAATTCCATGTCAAATTCCTCATTTTTTTATTAAATATCCATAGTGCGGCACTAAAGCATGACAATGAAAAACCCCAAAGTAATACGCTGTAATGCCAAAAACTGTGTGTCATTGTCTCGCCCATTATCAGCCTTAAAATTTGTGCTGACCAATACATAGGCGAACCATTTGCCAGAGCGGCAAGATTGCTTGGCATGATCTCAAGCGGCACCATAAAGCCACTCAATGCCGCTAGGATGATATTCACCCCTCCCCCAATAACAATAGCTTGCTCATAGCTTGATACTAAACTGGCTAAAAATAATGCAAATGAAATAGCCGCAACACTCAAAGTGATTAACGCAATCACAGACAAGCTAAAGCTGTTTAGTGATAATAGCGGCAAATCTAAACAAAAAGGGATCACCACGCAGCCTATTAACGCTAATAACACTGTTTGCACTAAGCTCACGAGTGTATAGGCGCATGCTTTATTATAAAAATAACGCGCCATGCTAATAGGGTAGGTTTTTAACCGCACTAAGGTGCCATTATTTCGCTCGTTTATAAAAGTTAAAGAGATTGGTAGAACAATAAAATACACGCCAAACACCCACCATGCGGGAATACTGTTTAATGCTGGGTTGTGTAGCGCTTTTACTGGCGTATTGGCAAGTAAATAATTGACATCAGATGCTGTTATTACTGCGTTTATTTGCTCATCAATAACGTCATCGGCGTTTAAATCACCGGTTTCGAGCATATATAAATAAAGTTTCAGTTGGGCTAAACACGCTTTAACTTTTTCTCGCAGTAATAAACGTGTTTGTGGGGCAAGATCATCACTTATAATAAATTGTAACTGGCTTGTACCTTGGCGCATAAGGATTTGTTGATCAAACTGCGGGTTGATAATCAACTGACTGACTTGCTCGGTTCTGCTTTTATTAGCGCTAATGGTAAACCCTTGTGCTTGCAGTAACTTAGTAATAACCAGGCTGTGTTGGCTATTATTTTCACCCGCCACTGACAGTATCAAGTTCTGCTGTATACTTTGTTGTGACTGACTACTTGCCATGGTCATAATCACCATGAACACGATAGGCATAAGTAATAATACAGCTAAACTGTGTAAATCATTAGCAATTAAGCGCGCTTCTTTTTTCAGTGTGTGAATTAACATGCCTGCTCCGAAAACAACGCCCGATAAAGCTGCTCAATTTGGTTATCAGAAAAATTAACAGACTTTATTTCATCACTGAGCTGACTTAGAGCGCTAAAAAGACTGCCAAGTAGCTTGGTGTCTGAAATAGTCAACTGATAGTGAGCCTCACTAATCACTGTTAATTGCTCTGTAAATAACGCTAACTGCGCCTGAGATAAACGGTTTTTAGTAGTAAAGTTAAGCGTGAGTTGAGCACTGTTAATAGCTTGGTTCGCGACAATTTTACCGTTTTTTATAAACACTACATCGTCACATAATTGCGCCACTTCATACAACAAGTGTGAGGTATAAACCAAGGTTTTTCCTTGTTTTTTTAAATCCTGCAACAAACTAATAATGCCATCACGAGAGAGCGGATCGATACCCACAGTCGGCTCATCTAAAAATATAATATCAGGTTGTTTGCTTAGTGCGATTGCGATATTTAAACGCCGTTTATAGCCACCTGAAAGTGTACTTGCACGTTTATTCGAAACCGCTTGTAAATTGCAGGCTGCAATTGCGGATTCAATATACTGCGCATGTAGACGGCGATTTTTTTCACTTATTGAAACAAAAAAAGCAAGATTATCATACACAGTTAGCTCTTCATAAAAGGCAAAATCTTGTGGTACTAAAGCCACTTTTTTTGCTATTGCTTGTTTTAGGCTTAACTGTTGATAATGCGGGTACTCTATCCGTCCAGCAACAGGGGCTAACAAGCCAGTCATTAACGAAATTAATGTCGATTTACCTGCGCCATTTGGACCTAAAATAGCGGTGCATGTACCTTGTTTTAACTGCAATGAGACAGCATCAACTGTCAACCGTTCAGCCCCTTTGTAAGCAAAGCTAAGTTGTTGTAATTCGAGCATGATAGGTGCTATTTTTGCCATAAGGTATCCTGCGCCATGATTACTGTCCTTGTTGTTATTTTAATTATAAACGTTGCGCAAGGTGAAACGCCTCGCCAATAGCCCGTTGTAAATCTAGTTTTTCGGCTTTTAATGCACCACCAATATAGCTTACAGGAATAGAGAGTTCATCTAGCTGCTGATGATTGCAAGGTAATACGGGTTCTTGCCCACTACAAATCACAACATGGTCAACCGCCAAAATCCGCTCTCTTTTTCGTACACTGATATGTAACCCTTGTTGATCAATTTTAGTGTAATTTACCGCAGCTAACATCTTAACACCTTGATGTTTTAAATGTTCACGGTGGATCCAACCTGTGGTTTTCCCCAAGTCAGCCCCATGCTTTCGTAATTTTCGCTGTAATAAGTACACTTTAGGTGCTGTATCAGCACTGTCGGCTTTCGGCTGTTTATTTATCACACCACCTGGTGAATTCACCGTTAAATCAATGCCCCACTGATTCGAAAAACCCTGCGCAGATTGTTGCACACTGTGTCCAGATTGATTGCCAGTAATAAAACTTGCAACGTCAAAACCTATGCCACCAGAGCCGACAATCGCCACACTGCCTTTAATTGGTACACTGCCATCTAACACTGCTTGATAGCCGACCACTTTCGGGTCGTCAATTCCCACAATATCAGGTGTATAGCCCTTTACCCCAGTAGCAACAACACAATGATCAAACTGAGCCAAGGTTGCAGTATCCGCTTGTGTATTCATGCAAACTTTAACATTAAGGCTCGATAAACGATTTTTAAAATACCGTAATGTTTCTTTAAACTCTTCTTTACCCGGAATATTTGCCGCTAATAAAAGTTGCCCACCCAGCTGGTTGCTTTGTTCAAACAAGCTCACTTTATGGCCTCGCTCAGCAGCATAAATTGCGCAGGCCATGCCCGCAGCCCCACCGCCGATAATTGCTATCTGTTTACTTTGTGTAGCTTTAACTGTCGGCATTAAGGTTTCATTACATGCGCGAGGATTAACGATGCATGTAGCGGGTAAATTAACAAAAATATTATCGAGGCAAGCTTGGTTACACGCTATACAGGTATTGATCTGTGCACTTTGCTTGTTATGTGCTTTGGCAACAAATTGGCTATCAGCTAAAAATGGTCGCGCCATGGAAATAAAGTCAGCGTGTTCGTCCGCTAATAATTGCTCTGCGACTTCCGGGGTATTGATACGATTACTGGTGATCACCGGCACCGAAACCGCCGCCTTTAAACGTTGGCTCAATGACGTAAATAGCGCCCTAGGAACACTGGTTACAATGGTCGGCACGCGTGACTCATGCCAGCCTATGCCTGAGTTGAGCATATCGACTCCTGCATCTTCAAGCGCATGTGCAAGCTGTAATACCTCAGCAAAAGTGCTGCCATCTGCAACTAAATCCAGTAATGACAACCTAAATACTAATAAAAATTCAGGGCCTACGGCTTGGCGAACCTGTTTTACAATTTCAATCGCAAAACGGATACGATTTTCATAACACCCGCCCCACTCATCAATACGCTTATTGGTCGCTTTAACAATAAACTGGTTAATTAAATAACCTTCTGAGCCCATGATCTCAACGCCATCATAGCCTGCTTGTTTAGCGAGTTTTGCACATTGCGCAAAATCATTAATTTGTTTTTCTATTTCAGCGGTGGTTAATTCTTTTGGCGTGTAAGGACTGATCGGTGCCTGAATGGCCGAAGGCGCAACTTGCTGAGGCTGATAGCCATAACGACCGGCGTGGAGTATTTGCATGCATATTTTAGTACCGTGTTGTTTTACGGCATCTGTTATGAGCTTATGCTGTGCCACCCCAGTTTGGCAATCAAGTACACTTCTATTCGGTGCCAGTATGCCTTCGGGATTCGGTGAAATCCCCCCAGTGATTATTAAACCGACCCCACCCTGTGCACGTTCACCGTAAAAAGCAGCAAGGCGAGTGAAGCCATCTGGTAGCTCTTCTAAATTTGTATGCATAGACCCCATTACCACGCGGTTTTTCAGCGTAGTAAAAGCTAAATTATAAGGGGTAAATAATCGACTGAATGACATACAAACTACACAACTGTGGTACAAAACCGCGCTAGAGTAGCAAGCTTTAATAATGACTGCAAAAATTACCCACTAATTTTCTTCTCAGCATATTAAACAGTACATTTTATAGGCAAAATTAAAAATAAGGGCTTGTTGAATAGCTAAACCGGCATTATGATAAACTCAATTAACGGATAAAAACGTTTGTACCCTCTGTTTTTATTGATTTTATTTTATTCTACCAACAAGGAATGGTTATGTTTTCATTCAAGCCTTTATTGGTTGGCTTAACATTAGCAACCTTATCAAGCTCAGCATTTGCCCTTACAACAATAGAGCAGCGCGATTATGATCGTATTATATCCGGCAAACTTTCTCAAATTAAAATAGCTTCAAAATCATTAGTTTCAAATCACAATAGTAACTCAGAATTATTAGATATATTAGCGCAATACGTTGTAGATAACTATATGAGTGCGTCCACGAATAATGAGGTTGATACAATTGCTTGGGCCTGTCGCGCTTTAGGTGAAACCGGTACAAGTCGCTATAAAGACTTACTCAAAGAAGTAATGAATAACTCTCAAAATAAAAAATTACGTAAATACGCAGGAAAAGCATTAAACAGCACTCCATCTAAACTCAGCAAACAATTCAAATCGGGTAGTGTAAACTTCGAAACTATCAGAATTGAAAAAGGGTCTAAAGTTTCGAAAAATAGTATTGAAAAGCTTGCTATTAATGACATTGCAAGCGGAAATTTAAATGAGATAATGATACTAGCTAGACAGTACTCTGCCTCTGGCATTCCCTCTGAACAAGTTGGTGATATATTGGCGGAGTATTTTGCACAAAATTTTAAAACAGGCAATCAAAAGCAATATGATACACTTGCATGGGTATGTAAAGCCTTAGCAACAGATAAAAACGGTCGCTACAAAGCCTTAATTGAAGATGCCGAAGAAAATAGCCCTATTCGCGCAGTGCGCAAGCATTGTCCTGACGAAATAGAAGGCAAAGGCCCCTATTATCAGGCAGGTACGGTTGACCTAGTCAAAGTCGAAAAACAACTACAATAATACAGGGTCTGTAGACGTTATAAGCTCAACAAACCTTAATAACAACGCCGCATTTTAGCGGCGTTTTTTATTATTAACCTTGATGCGAATATCGCTATCTTGGTTAAGTTCAAAGACAGTATCTTCTGGGGATGGCTGGCCAAACATCAAATTAGGGTTATTTGAAAAACCAACTGGCTCTTTGGGTATCGAGCTGGCAGCTAAATCTAGCTCACCATTGCCATTTAAATCCTGAAAAAAGCGTACACAATAGCTGCCTGCTTGCAGTGAAGTTGACTGCTCAAGTGAGCTGGCTGAAACGGCTACTTGTTGGGTGAGTAAATTAGGTAACTTTTCCCAACTCAAGGCCACATTGCTGCAATCAAGAATTTGATAATGCACCGTGCCAGTGACCTGTTTAAATTTTGCTAACGATAGCTTAAGTGTGTGCAGCTCCCCCGCGACACTTTGGCTCATCATTAAGCATAAGACTAATAATCCAATGAATTTTTTCATGCCCTATACGCTCCTTTCTATGGCTTGAGTACCTATATCTAGGTATAATAGCGGACTTTTAGGAAGTTACAAAAGGTTAAAGGATGCGTAAAGTCCTCGTTATTCACTATTCGCAAACGGGTCAACTCACTCAAATAGCAGACTCTATAGTCGCACCGATTAAAGCTGGTGACGATATAGTTGTCGACTACCTTAATTTAAAACCGAGTCAGCCTTTTCCTTTCCCTTGGCCGTTTTTAACCTTTTTTCATATTTTTCCTGAATGCGTAAAAATGACTCCACAACCAATGGAGCTCATAGAGCCTGAGCATGATGACTACGATTTGGTAATTTTAACTTACCAAGTATGGTTTTTATCGCCTTCGTTACCTATATCTTCGTTTATGCAGTCTGAACAAGCGATTAAGCTGCTCAACAATAAACCTGTTATTACCGTAATTGGTTGTCGCGGTATGTGGCTAAGCGCGCAAGAGAAAATGAAACAACTACTGAGTAATGTAAACGCTAAGCTCATTGATAATGTGGTACTAAGCGATGAATGCGGCACCGGTTTTAGCTTTTTAGCCACACCACTTTGGATGTTTTCAGGAAAAAAGAAATCAGTATCTTGGGTGCCAGCGGCGGGTGTAGCAGAGCACGAAATAACCGCAGCAAGTCGTTTTGGTGTTGCTATCAAAAAAGCCTTATTAGCCTTAGAGTCTGAACAAAAATTAGAGCAACCCGTGCTTAAAGGATTAGGCGCAGTCAAGGTGAACGAAAAGTTTATAGCCAGCGAACGTGTAGGCCAGCATAGCTTTAGAATATGGAGTAAAATTTTAACTACACTTGGCCCGATGCATTCAACGCGCCGAAGTTGTGGGCTATTGATCTATGTGTTATTTTTGCTGACCTTAATCATTACTGTTGTACCAATAACAGCACTAATAAAAAAATTAATTGCCCCCTTAACTAGAAAAAGAATAGCCAAGCAAAAAGCCTATTTTGCTGAGCCATCTGGAGAGTAACCGTCCGTTATGGAAAATGCTGTATATATAAATAACTTACACGCTGTCTTACCCAATAGTCCTGTAAGCAATAAAGAAATGGAAGTCGTTTTAGGTGAGGTTGGCGGACAACGGTCCCGCGCAAAACCCGTTATATTACGAAGCAACCAAATAAAAACTAGATACTACGCCATTGACCCACAAACCGGTGAATACAACTACACCAATGCGTCATTGGCTGCGGATGCAGTGCGTGGTTTGTTTAATCAGCAAGGCACACAACTTGAACACCTAGATTGCTTAGTTGCCAGTACCTCAATGGCTGATCAAATTATGCCTAATCACGGTGTGATGGTTCATGGCGAGCTTAAAAACCCGAGTCTTGAGGTGGTCTCAACCGCTGGTATTTGTTTATGCGGGATCACCGCACTTAAATACGCATACTTAAATGTAAAAGCAGGTGAAAGCCAGCACAGCGCAGTGGTAGCCAGTGAGCTTGCCTCAAATGTCATGCATTCGCGTAATTTTAATGCTGAGAGCGAACATAAAGTTGCAATGCTAAACCAAAAGCCTGAAATCGCCTTTGAAAAAGATTTTTTACGTTGGATGCTTTCAGACGGTGCCGGTGCTGCATTATTAAGTAACAAAGCCAACGAACACGGCTTATCTTTGCGTATCGACTGGATTGATGTTACTTCGTATGCTGATCAACTTGAAGCCTGTATGTATGCCGGCGCTGAAAAAGTTGACGGTGAGCTTAAAAGCTGGACACGTTTTGATTCACAAGAGCGCGAACAACACTCTATTTTATCAGTAAAACAAGACGTAAAACTGTTAAATGAAAATATTGTAAAATACACCGTAGAAGACGCGCTGAGTAAAATAGTTCAAAAACGAGGCATTAAAGCCTGTGATTATGACTTTTTCCTGCCGCATTATTCTTCGGGTTATTTTCGTGAGCGTTTATTCGATGGGCTTTGCAATATAGACTTCCAAATTCCGTACGACAAATGGTTCACAAATTTAACGCAAAAAGGCAATACTGGCTCTGCGTCGATCTTTATTATGCTTGATGAACTGTTTAAATCAGGTCAATTAACTGATGGACAAACACTATTGTGTTATGTACCTGAAAGCGGCCGTTTTTCTAGTGCTTTTATGCAGTTAACCGTTATTAACAAATAATGTGAGTCGCCTGTGAAAAAACACGATGTGCCCCAAGACAACAGTAAAACCTATCAAGGCCAAAATAAACTTGTTTACGCCGTGGATGAGAGCGGCCATTATGAAGGCGTAAAATCATCGGGTTGGGAAGTAGAAAGTTTTGCCACCCAACTGGCTGTTGACGATTTAAACGAGCAAACCAACGAAGCCCTAGCACAAGCGCAACGTGGTGAAGTGTCGCCATTAGCTTATCATATGTTAGCTAGACGCTTCGATATTCCCACACTCGCTGGCGCCAGTGGTTTTTTTCAATGGCAAATTAAACGTCATTTACGCCCTGCGGTGTTTGCAAAATTGTCTGATAAAAAACTTAATCGCTACTGCGACACCTTAAAAATTAGCCGCGAAGCATTGCTGACTTTGCCCTCACAATAGATACTTTCATGCCTGATATTATTTTTACCAATAAACCACCAGCAATCTTCGCATTGTGAAACTGGCGTAGTTGCTACGCTATTGCAAAGTAAAGGCATAGACATGAGCGAGCCAATGGCATTTGGGCTTGCATCGGCGCTTACTTTTGCTTATTTACCTTTTGTTAAAATTAGTGGTATGCCATTAATCGCCTACCGCATGCCACCAAAAACCATCATCAAAAAGGTATGTAAAAAGTTAAATATAGAATTAGAAAGCCGCAAGTTTTCAACTCCAGAAGCCGGTATGCAAGCACTAGATGACGAGCTTGAAAAAGGCAATTTAGTGGGTCTGCAAAGCTCAGTTTATTGGTTACCCTACTTCCCTGAGGATATGCGCTTTCACTTTAATGCCCATAATTTGGTTGTGTATGGTAAAACCGAGCAAGGTGATTACTTGATCAGCGATCCGGTTTTTTGAGAAACCCTGTTACTTGCGCATACGATGATTTAAAAAATGCCCGCTTTGCCAAAGGTGCATTGGCTGCAAAAGGCTTAATGTATGTGATTCGCTCAGCGCCAAGCCAATGTGACTTAGCCCCAGCAATAAAGCCTGCAATCAAAAAAACCGCTAAGATGATGAATGGTCTAGTGTTACCTTACTTTGGCCTGAAAGGCATTCGCCACATGGCAAAACAAATACGTCAACTTGATAAAAAGCCAGCAAAATATACACGTTTATATTTAGCGCACATCGTACGAATGCAAGAGGAAATTGGCACCGGTGGCGCTGGCTTTAGGTTTATGTACGCCAGCTTTTTGGTACAAGCCAGCGAGCTGACAAATACCCCAGCATTAAAAGAGTGTGCAGAGCATACAACACAGGTAGGTGATTTATGGCGCGAGTTTGCCATGTTAGCAGTAAAATACTGTAAAAAACGCAGCGACGTCACTCTGCATGATATAGCAGCGAAATTAGAGCAAGTTGCTGAGCAAGAAGCGAAGTTAAGTAAATTATTACAAAATGCTCTTGTCTAGCTATAATTATGAATTTTTATCTAGGTATTACCCGCTCTATAGAGAATTAAAATAATTTGACTTGAAAAAAAGCTGCGCACTTAACAAGTGCAACAGCTTTTAACAACCAGAATAGATTTAAATTTACAGGGCAGTTTCGAGTTGCGGTAATACCTCGAATAAATCAGCCACTAGACCATAATCAGCAACTTGAAAAATTGGCGCATCTGGATCTTTATTTATTGCGACAATGACTTTTGAGTCTTTCATACCAGCTAGATGCTGGATCGCACCACTTATTCCTACAGCAATATATAAGTTAGGTGCAACGATTTTACCTGTTTGACCCACTTGCATGTCGTTTGGTACAAAACCCGCATCAACAGCAGCACGTGATGCACCAACTGCTGCACCTAATTTATCCGCAATACCATGCAGCAGTGAGAAATTATCACCATTTTGCATACCACGACCACCCGATATAACTACTGAGGCAGCCGTTAATTCAGGTCGCTCTGACTCTGTTTGTTCAACACTAACAAAGCTACTTAATTGATTATTAATAGCGCTATCTAAAATTGAAACTGGTGCAGCAGCTTGTTCTGTTTGTAAATCAAAGCTACTTGCGCGCACTGTGATTACTTTTTTACTATCTAACGATTTCACAGTCGCAATTGCATTACCCGCATAAATCGGGCGCTTAAATGTATCTGCATCCACGACATCAATAATTTCTGATATCTGAGCGACATCTAATAAAGCTGCAACCCGTGGCATAAAGTTTTTTACCCGTGGTTGTTGCACTTGCAACGATGTGCGAATAATCTTCCGAAAGTGATATAACAAGCTCAGCGGTATTTTCTGCTAATTGGCAGGCATAAACTGAATGTTCAGCTACTAGTACCTTGCTTACACCATCGATTGACGCAACTTGAGTAGCCATTTCATTGATATTTTCACCAACTACTAACACATCTATTGGATTGCCTAACTTCACTGCCGCATTAATCGTTTTAGAAGTTTCTGGTTTTAAAATACCATTATCATGATCGGCTATTACTAATGTTTTCATGTTAAATCACCTTCGCTTCTGTTTTTAGTTTTTCAACTAATTGGGCAACATCATCAACAATAATACCACCACTGCGTTTTGCTGGCTCTGAGACTGAAACCAATTGCGTTCGTGGCGCTAAATCAACACCTAAACTGTCGGCAGCAATTACCTCAAGCGGCTTACGTTTGGCTTTCATAATATTAGGTAATGACGCATAACGAGGTTCGTTCAAGCGTAAATCAGTAGTGACAATTGCGGGTAGTTTTAATTCTACCGTTTGTAAGCCCCCATCCACTTCACGGGTCACTTTGACCATTGCATTTTCGATATCAACCTTTGATGCAAACGTACCTTGCCCACGATTTGTTAGCGCAGCGAGCATTTGACCTGTTTGGTTATTATCTGAATCGATTGACTGTTTACCTAAAATAACCAACTCAGGTGATTCTTGCTCAACAATTTTAGCCAGTAATTTAGCAACATGAAGTGATTCTAGTTTTTCATCTGTTTCAATATGAATGGCCTTATCTGCCCCGAGTGCAAGCGCTGTACGAAGCTGTTCTTGAGAAGCTTTTTGTGCCGATAGTCACAGCGACAACCTCAGTTGCAATCCCCGCTTCTTTTAAACGGATAGCTTCTTCAATAGCAATTTCACAAAATGGATTCATCGCCATTTTTACATTAGTTAGATCAACGTCGCTGTTATCGGATTTAACGCGAGCTTTAACGTTATAGTCGATGACTCTTTTTATTGGAACGAGAACTTTCATAGGAACTCCCTGATTATTTAAACCTACAAGCTAACGTGTACGTCAACCTATTTATTTTATGATTTCAGACTACTTCCTGTTGACGTAAACGTCAACCTAAAATAACCTTAAACTATCCAAAGCCTGTAACGTTTCATTTGCAAGTATGAAATATCCTTGTTTTAAGGTGCAGGTCCGTCACACACAAGAGGTTATTATGGTCGAACGCGAAACCATGGAATTTGATGTAGTTATCGTGGGAGCCGGTCCTGCGGGGCTATCAACGGCGATTAAATTAGCGCAACAAGCACAACAAAAAGAACAAGAATGCATGATTTGTGTTGTTGAAAAAGGCTCAGAGGTCGGCGCCCATGTACTTTCTGGAGCTATTTTTGAAACCACCGCTTTAGATGAGTTATTACCGAACTGGCAGGAATTAGGGGCACCAGTGAGTACAAAAGTAACTTCTGATGAGATTTATTGGTTCAATAATGAAAATAAAGCAACCTCTATTCCTCATTTTGCCACTCCCAAAACATTCCATAATGAAGGTAATTATATTGTCTCTATGGGAAATGTTTGCCGCTGGTTGGCTGAACAAGCTGAAAATTTAGGCGTCGAGATCTTCCCTGGTTTTAGTGCTCACTCGTTAATAGTTGAAGATGATACAGTAAAAGGCATTATTACTGGCGATATGGGTGTTGATAAAGACGGCAATGAAAAAGATGGTTATATGCCTGGTATGGAGCTGCGCGCCAAATACACTGTATTCGCAGAAGGTTGCCGTGGGCACTTAGGTAAACAACTAATCAATCATTTTGCACTAGATAAGAATTCCTCACCGCAACATTATGGTTTAGGATTTAAAGAAATTTGGCAAATAGACCCATCTAAACATAAAGAAGGGACTGTTGTACACGGTACTGGCTGGCCATTAGCAAGTGATACTAATGGCGGTGCATTCATGTACCACAGCGAAAATAACCAAGTTGTAGTAGGTTTGATTGTGGATTTAAATTATTCAAATCCACATTTAAGCCCATTTGATGAGTTTCAACGAATGAAACATCACCCAGTCTTTAAAGAAGTTCTCCAAGGGGGTGAACGTATTGCTTATGGTGCTCGGGCAATTGCCAAAGGTGGACTACACTCATTACCCCAAATGCACTTTCCTGGCGGTTTATTAGTCGGCTGTGATGCAGGTACACTGAACTTTGCAAAAATTAAAGGCAATCACACGGCTATGAAGTCAGGCATGATTGCAGCAGAGATTATTTTTTCAGCCATCGAAAGCGGCCAGCAACACACTAACTTAAAACAGTATTCAGAGGCCTTCAAACTAAGCTGGGCATATAAAGAGTTGTATCAATCACGAAACTTCGGCCCAGTTATGCATAAATTGGGGAAATTTATTGGCGGGGCTTACAATACCCTTGATCAAAATATTTTTGCCGGAGGCCTACCTTTTAATTTCAAGGACAATACACCCGATCATGCAACATTAGTTGACCAACATGCAGTGGATAAAATTAATTACCCAAAACCAGATGGTCAGCTTAGCTTTGATAAACTCTCCTCGGTGTTTTTATCAAATACCAATCATGAAGAATCGCAACCGTGCCATTTACAGTTAAAAAACACGGCTATTCCAATTGAGGTTAATTTAGTTAAATTTGATGAACCGGCACAGCGCTACTGCCCTGCCGGTGTTTATGAAGTACAAGAAATTGAAGGCAAAGATGAGTTTGTTATTAATGCTCAAAACTGCGTGCATTGTAAAACCTGTGACATTAAAGATCCAAGCCAAAACATAACCTGGATCACCCCTGAAGGTGCTGGAGGTCCTAACTACCCAAATATGTAAACACCTCTAATTTATAAACTAATCCTAAATTGCAGGGGCTTCGGCCCCTTTTTTGCGCTATGCTCAATAATGTCGAGAAATAATAAGAGAGTCAGAGTATGCCGTCATCAAGTGTCGTATTTCGTTTTTTAGCAGAACCAACCGATGTGAACTTTGGAGGGAAAGTCCATGGCGGTGTTGTCATGAAGTGGATTGACCAAGCAGGTTATGCCTGTGCCGCTGGTTGGAGCGGACATTACTGCGTCACAGTATCTGTCGCTGGAGTTAAATTTAGACGCCCTATCCTTGTGGGTCAAATAGTCGAAGTTGAAGCTAAAATAGCGCACACTGGCAAAACAAGTATGCAAATTTTTATACAAGTGCGTTGTGGCGATCCTAAAACTCAAAATTTAGTTGAAACAAATCATTGTATTATTAGCTTCATTGCAATGGATGAAACCGGCTATCCAGTAGCAGTTCCACCTTTTACTGCTGTAACAAAAGACGACAAGCAACTGGAAAACTATGCAATAAAAATGAAAGAAATTGCGATTGAAACAGAAACGCTACTGCATAAATCAGCACCTTAAAGCTTGACGGTATTCATTGAGCAAGTAAAACTTACAAATTCCCTTGAAAAAGCTGCATCCATGAAACTTAACGTGTGATCAATAAAACAGCAAACACAGCAAAAGCGATTTAAAAACATACAAATAGAAGGGTTTTTTAAGCTGTTTATTGTTGGCACAATAGATGCTCCTAAACAAATGACTAAACGACAAATAACGATCAGTTATTTATTTTTTATTTTGTAAAGGAGCTATTAAATGATTAAATCACTTTCAATTTCTGCTGTTGCACTTGCACTATTTGGTTTTAACAACGCGGCTCACGCAGAAGTAACTGATATGGATATGCCGAGCATTTATACTGGTATCGGCTATGGACAATATTCTTTTGAGTTTGAAGACTCAGAAAACGATACAGACTTTGATGACGACTCACAAATGCTAAAGGGTTACGTGGGCGCTCAATTTAATAAATACGTGAGTGTAGAACTTGCTTATCAGAATTTTGATGAAGTAAGTGATATCGATAGTTATGCTGAGGTTGATGGTGTGTCGCTTGCAGCACGCTTGGCAGCCCCACTTACAGAAAGCTTTTCAATTTACGCAAAAGGTGGTTGGCTTGAGTGGGATGCTGAAGTAACTCAGGACATTCCTGCAATTGGAAGTGTGTCGGTTGATCAAGATGGTGGCGATGTGTTCTATGGTGCAGGTATTGAGTATGCGTTTACGCAAAATATTCAAATGCGTTTAGAGTATGAACGTTATAAATTAGAAGACGATATTGATCCAGATATGGACGTAGCTTCTGTCTCAGTCCAGTATATGTTTTAATTAGACCTCTCGGTTTAATATTAAAAGGCAGCATCAGCTGCCTTTTTCTGTCTTTTACGGTTAGAATAACGCAAAATAAACAAAAAATTGGTTTTATGAGCGACTATCAGTTAACGGCCGTAGGCCATATTCACTCTCCATATAAGCAAAAGTTTGCAATCCCCCCGCCAACCTAGATTAGTACCACAAGCAAAGGCCAAACTTGTATTTTGTGCTGATTTCAATCGGGAAGAATTTGTCAGAGGTTTGGATGACTTTTCTCATATTTGGCTGCTTTTTCGTTTTCATGAAACGGCTGATAAAGGCTACTCTGCTATGGTAAGGCCGCCACGCTTAGGAGGAAATGACCGCAAAGGCGTATTTGCCACTCGTGCTACATTTCGACCAAACGCTATCGGTATGAGCGCTGTTAAGCTTGAAGGTATCGAATATGTAAATGGTCAGCTCAGCTTGTTACTTTCTGGGATAGATTTACTCGATGGCACACCAATTTTAGACATCAAACCTTATCTGCCTTACTCTGATGCAATGACCGATGCAAGTGCAGGGTTTGCTGATGTAAGGCCAGAAACACAAATGAGTGTCGATTTTAGTGAATCTGCTACTCAATTTATTGCTCAGCAAAAGCAATATCCCGAGCTTAAAGAGTTTATCGAAAATGTGCTTAAGCAAGACCCGCGTCCCGCGTATAAAAAACAAAAAGATGGCGAGCAAAATTATGGCATGACCTTATATGAATTTAACATTCGCTGGCAAGTTAATAACGAACACAACTATGTCAGTCATATAGAAAAAATATAGAAAATGTCACTTAGCGCTTTAGTGTAAAAGCAACCGCTGCTAAACTGTGGCTCTTATTGAAATAATAATTTTATAACTATCGGAAAAAACATGCGTACCAGTCAATATATACTCGCTACACTTAAAGAAACGCCGTCTGATGCTGAAATAATATCGCATCAATTAATGCTTAGAGCCGGCATGATCCGCCGCGTTGCGTCGGGTTTATATACGTGGCTACCCTCTGGTTTACGCGTGTTACGTAAAGTCGAAAATATCGTTCGTGAAGAAATGGACAAAGCAGGTGCAATTGAAATGTTGATGCCTGTTATTCAACCTGCAGACTTATGGCAAGAGTCTGGTCGTTGGGACCAGTTTGGTGATGAGCTAGTTCGGTTCAATGACCGACATAACCGCCCTTTTGCGCTTGGCCCTACTCACGAAGAAGTTATCACTGACTTTGTTCGTAAAGAAATAAGTTCATACAAGCAACTTCCGTTAACACTTTATCAAGTACAAACTAAAGTACGTGATGAACGTCGCCCTCGTTTTGGTGTAATGCGGGCTCGTGAATTTACCATGAAGGATGCATACTCTTTTCACTTAAGTGAAGAGTGCCTTGATACTACATATCAAATTATGCACAAAGCGTATTGTAATATTTTTGAGCGTTTAAATTTAGATTATCGCCCGGTATTAGCTGACACAGGGTCAATTGGTGGTAGCTTATCACATGAATTTCATGTACTTGCTGAGTCTGGTGAAGATGCGATTGCTTTTAGTGATGTTAGCGACTACGCAGCAAATATTGAAAAAGCAGAAGCGCTTGCACCAAATGAAGAGCGTCCTGCCTCAAGCAAAGAATTAAAAGCATTTCCAACACCGGATGCTAAAACAATTAGTGAGCTGAAAAAACACTACGGCGTGAAGCCTCATCGTGCAGTAAAAACGCTGATTGTATATGGTGTTGCTGATGAGAATGGTCAACGTGGTTTGGTTGCCCTTGTTCTGCGAGGCGATCATGAGTTAAACGAATTAAAGGCTCAAAACCACCCACTAGTACATTCGCCACTTGAAATGGCACCTGAAGCAGAAATTGTTGCTGCAATTGGTGCAAAACCAGGCTCCCTTGGCCCTGTTGGTTTGACTATGCCAATAATTGTTGATCGTACTGCCAATGTAATGGCTGACTTTGTAGCGGGTGCAAACAAAGATGATGAACATTACAGCGGCATTAACTGGGATCGTGATGTGACACACTATGAAGTAGCCGATCTACGAAATGTTGTTGAGGGCGATCCGAGTCCATGTGGCCAAGGTACATTGCAAATTAAACGTGGTATTGAAGTAGGCCATATTTTCCAGCTAGGCACAAAATACTCAGAAGCGATGAAAGCTGGTGTCTTGAGCGAATCTGGTAAAAACCAAGTTATGACTATGGGTTGTTATGGTATTGGTGTTTCACGTATTGTTGCCGCTGCCATTGAACAAAATAATGACCAATATGGTATTAAGTGGCCACAGCCAATTGCCCCATTTGACTTGGCAATAGTACCGATGAATATGCATAAGTCACATCGTATTCCAGATATTGCAAATAACCTTTACGATGAACTAAAAGCTGCAGGGCTTGACGTTTTATTTGATGATCGTAAAGAACCGCCCAGGAGTCATGTTTAATGATATGGAATTACTTGGGGTACCGTTTACTTTAGTGATAGGTGAACGTAATCTAGATGAAAACAAAGTTGAGCTGAAAAATCGCCAAACAGGCGAAAAGCTTATACTTGATTTAGATACTGCTGTGCAGACAATTAAAGCTGCATTAAACGCCTGATTATTTGCTGCCATCATTTTAAAAAACCGCTTAACGCGGTTTTTTATTGACTATTTAATTGCCTCCACGGCTATTTCAACCTGCCTAACCTCGCTAAGTAATAACGTTAACTTATAATTAGTTTTACTATCAAAACTTGTGGGTGGTTGCACAGTAAATTGCTGTTCAAAATAGTTATTATGTTGATTACTCCAACTGACACTAAGCATTTCTCCATTATACCCTTTGGTTGGAAAACCTGTCCCACAACGGTTATTCGCATCGACGACACTGCAAGAAACATGGCCACCTGTAGAAATGACAGATAAAGTGACATTCTCAATGACCTGATCGCTTATATTTTTAAATTCAACTGCATTAATTTGTAACTTATGTTCGTTAATTAGTTGGCAACCAATTAATGTAAACAGCGATACGCTAAGGGCTATCATCTTTATCATATTTGAATATCTTTATAGTTGTCATAGAGATTTAGTAAAAGTGTCGTGTAAGCGTAACTAAAGATACCTAAATTGGTTATTATTACACCGCGAGTAACTCTCATGAACGATACAGAAAAAAGTGATAAAAAGCACTATCCAGCCGTTTGGATCTCCGATGTACATCTAGGCTATAAAGATTGTCAAGCAAACTATTTGCTCGACTTTTTAAATAGCATTGAATGCGACACTCTATTTTTAGTGGGTGATATCGTTGATCTATGGTCGATGAAAAGGCAGTTTTTCTGGCACCCAAGCCATTATCAAGTGTTGGCGTGTATACAAAAAAAAGCGCAATCAGGTACCCGTGTGATTTATATTCCAGGGAATCATGATGAGACATTTCGACATTATGTAGATAACACATTATTTGGTGTTGAAGTCCACCAGCAATATATTCATACAACCAAAGCCAATAAACGTTTTTTACTGGTTCATGGTGATGATTTTGACTCTGCAACCCGCTATAACAAATTTATCAGTATTGTCGGTGATGCAGGCTATGACCTCTTATTATTTTTAAATCGTTGGACAAACCGAGCTAGACGGTTGTTTGGTGGTAATTACTGGTCTCTTGCATCATGGTTAAAAGCGCGGGTACATAAAGCACGTGAGGCCATTGAAGCATTCGAAAATGCCGCTATCCATGAAGCAAAAAAACAAGGTGTTGACGGTATTATTTGTGGCCATATTCATCACCCACAACTAAAAGTTGTGGATGGGATTGTGTATTGTAATGATGGTGACTGGATAGAAAACTGTACCGCGTTAGTAGAACAAGAAAATGGCCGTATTGAATTACTACACTGGTCAGAAACACAAAGGGTCATTAATTCAGCAGATATTACTATAATTAATGACTCTCAAACTAAGCCTGAAAAATCAGCGGCGTAAACTAACTGGCTATGAGTTATGACTTAACCACATAGCCAGTTTATTTTTCAATGTCGGCGGCTTAATGGGTTTAGTAATATAATCATTCATCCCCGCGGTTATACAACGCTCACGATCCCCTGCCATGGCACTGGCTGTCATTGCAATAATAGGCACATGTAAATAAACTTTTCCCGCAGCCCCCCTTCTTATCTCTGAAGTTGCTTCATAGCCATTTAAATTTGGCATCTGACAATCCATCAGAACCACATCAAATGGGTTCTCTTGATTTTGCTTTAAGATATCTATGGCATCAATACCATCACTGGCACAGGTAATACTAATCGAAGTGCGTTTTAAAATTGCCTTAGCAACTTCAAGGTTGATCATATTGTCATCAACCAACAATACTCTATAGCCAGATAACTCAAACTCTTCAACAACTCCAGCTGTTTTTTCAGTTGGTAATATAAAGCTGTTATTAGCACCAAATATACTGGCAAGCTTATAACTAAATTGATCTTGTGTTAACGGCTTATTCAACACGTGACAACTTTGCGGGTAACTGGCTTTTATATCTTTGCTGAGCAATAAATCACGTAAAATTAGCATGTATTTTTTATTCTGTTTTTCACATAATGTTATTAATGCATCTAATTGAGGGTGTTCATTATCTATGACTAGTAAATCAACTTTGACTTCTTCGCAATTAAATTGATAGTCAAATCGTTGAATATTATTCGAATCAACTTGGCAATTCTTAATAAGTAAATTTTTGATATTGTTAAAGACACTTTCTTTTTTAATCAATACACCCACTTCAATATCTTTAGCAAGTTCGATTGGAGTATTTAGTTTTTTCTCTGTTGCGACATGAAGCTCTATCTGGGCTGTAAAACAACTTCCTTTTCCCTTCTCACTTACAACCGAAATATCCCCCCCATCAACCGGGCAAGCTTTCTGCATATTGAGAGCCCCAACCCCGTGCCACCAAAATGGCGAGTTGTGCTGCTGTCTTCCTGTGTGAAAACTTCAAATAGTTTATCTATATTTTGCGCCGCAATCCCTATTCCAGTATCTTGTATTGCAAAACTCATGATCAGCTTATTTTGGGTTAAATACTGACAGTCTAAACTCAGACTCACTTCACCTTGATGAGTAAATTTGAACGCATTATTTAGTAAATTAATTAATATTTGTTTTAATCTGTGGCTATCACCTACCAGCATTCGATCAAGGACTTTATCTGTATTTAATATGATCTCTAAACCTTTTCGTTGCCCTTGTAAGGCCATTGAAGTAATTAAATCACTGCATACGCTAATAACATCAAAACTGTGGTTATCAATATCGAGTTTGCCTGCTTCTATTTTTGAAAAGTCGAGAATATCATTAATCAACGTCATTAATGACGTTGCACTTGAGTTTGCTAATTTAAGGTAATTAGCTTGCTGCTGTGTTAGCGGCTCCTCGGCAAGCATGCCCAACATACCCAATACACCATTCATGGGGGTGCGGATTTCGTGGGAAATATTAGCTACAAAATCACTTTTAGCTTTACTTGCTGCCAACGCTTCATCAATAGCCATTTCGAGTTCAATAGTACGTTGTGCTACTTTTTGTTCAAGTGATCCGTTCAACGCTTGTAACTGCGTTTGGATTGTCTTTAATGAGTTTATATTTCTTAAAATAGCAGCAACTTGGTGGGTTTGAGTAAAAATATCATAAACAGAGGTGAGCGTAATTGAGTAAAAATGTTGTTGCTTATTTTCATCTATATAGATTGCTTCAAACGGAGGTTTAGTGCCTAAATTAATTGTTTCACTAATGTAATCATGATCTTGCTCATTAAGAATAAATAAATCAGAAAACCTAGTAGTTCCCTCTATTAATTTAAAGTTCGCTTTAGCTGTATGATTAGATTGGCAGATAACGCCTTGTTCTTCAATCGTAAGAATCGCATCAAGAGAATTTTCTATTATCTTATTATTTTGTTCTTTTAATGAATGGAACTCTAACTTACGGTTAATATAACGTTGGTACAACCAGACTAAAAAGAGAATGACTGAAAACAAAGTAGCTAATACAATTATAAAGTTATTTCGTCGCTGAGAGACCTTTTCAAGCAATATTTTGGTATCAATTGAAACCGCGATCTCTAGCGGTTGCATTGCAATATTACCCTCCAAGTTTAAGCGTTTTTTTAAATAATACTGCTGTGATAATCCCGTCATCGGCAGTGTAACCTGCGACGACATATCTTGGTTTTTTGTAAATAGTGTCGACCATGCCACATCTTGACCAAACTCAAAACCAAATTGGATACGAGAGTCAGGGTGATAAAGAAATTGATTATGACTATTTAACAGATAAACACTAACACCTTGCGTTGTATTTTTAGGTAAATTAGCTAACAAGGGTTCAGCAAAGTAATTGGTCACTAAAACTGCAAACACAAAACCCTGATCATCAAATACCGGCTTAGCAACTCTGTATGTACTTGTATATGGACGCTGAATATCTCCATTTTCACGATTGTAATTTATCGGAGAAATATAAATTGTGTTTTTATCTTGCATGCTCGCCTTGAGCATATAATCTCGTTGCCCTTTTTGTTGTAACGCATCTCCTTCGATGCGTATTATCTCATTATTTATACGATCAACTCTGACTAACTCCATCCCTTGATTCGCTAAAGTGATATAACGAGCTTGTGATAGGGTTTCATCTGTTCGCATAAACCCTGTGAATATTTCAGCTAAACGGGTTTGCCAAACAGACACGGAGATATCAAAAGCGGGGTCTATATTATTGTTAGCATGAGAACGACGTATACCTGAAACTGGAGGAGTTGAGTCTAAAAAGTGGATTGACGATACACTGGTTTGTAGTTGAGCTTTAAGATACTGTATTTTAGTTTCAAGTACATGTTTAAGCGCTACTTTTTCATTATTGAAAATATCACTTCGAGTTTTTAATTCAAAAACATATATACTCGGCAGTGCCAACATAACAGATATTAGTAGCGCTAAAAGAAAAACTTTGCTTGATTTGAACATACTCGTCAAAGAGCGTGGGCTTTGCATGAAATCAATGCCATTTTGATAAATTTTGTTATCACCGAGTATAGATCATTTACACACTGAATTAATCGATATTTCTGAATTATTTATCTTATTTATTGAAATATATAGTAATGGTGGCTGGGCAGCCACCATTACAGAATTTACCTAAATAATACTTCTTCTTTATTAAACCACTTAACACAAAATGCAATCAACGCGCCTGCAACAATAACCGTTGCTAAAAAGATTAACCCCACCAAAGTGTAATCAACGGTTCCTTTGATTATCTCTTTAATAGCAAGAGCAACATTAGTAACTGGGATGAAAGCAGTTTTAGCCGTCAATTCTATATTAGGCAAAAGTGCCACTATAATTGGGAAAATCACGCCCATGCTCAGTGGAGTCATGTAATTTTGCGCCTCTTTAAAGCTACGGGCATAAATTGATATAGCCAACGCAAGAGATGCAAAAATAGCTGCTAGAGGTAGCAAAATAATAAATATCAACGCAAAATCTATTACATTTAAAGTACTAAAGGCCGTTTTTGCAATCTCTAAATCCATAACATTTATGGCAATGGTGATCCACACGCCCATGCTCAAAACAGTGATACTGGTGGTCACAATTGATGACACCAATAAAGTGATAAATTTACCAAGTACCAGTTGCGTACGTGTAATAGGCGTCAATAACAGCGTTTCAAGTGTGCCACGTTCTTTTTCTCCAGCCCCAATATCGATGGCTGGGTAGCTTGCTCCCATTAACACTAGCGGAATTAATAAATAGGGTATAAATCCACCTATTTTTTCACCTAAGCTTTCGCGCTTATCGGCAGTGTCAACCTTAACAACTTTAATTGGATCTATAATGGCAGTTTGTAGCTCCTCACTAATACCATAGCTGATTAATTTATCGGCTCTTATTGCGTTGCCAAATTCTGTTGCTAAATCTTTTACGCGCTGGAATAAAAAGTTTATTGATTTGGCGTCATTGAATACAACTTGCCACTCACTTTGTTTTTCATCATCCAATGTTGCTCTTGCGTCACTTGGCAGATAGATCCCCATATCAATATCGCCTGCTTTTACAGCATCTTTGAGTTGCTCAGCCGTAGTAAACGTTTTATCACCTTGATAAAGTTTAAAACTTTTATGGTAAAAGACTTTGTCTGTGAATTCTTGCGCGTATTCACCATTAATAATGGCATACGTATGAACTTCTTGTTCGGCCTCAAGTGCAGCTTGAGAAGTGATAAACGCCATTACAGCAAAAATTAACGGAAATACGGCTATTGGTAACGCAACAATAAACAATAATGTTTTTTTATCACGAAGAAGTTCTTTTAATTCCTTTTTAAATACCTCAAACATCGCGCTTCTCCGTTAAAATATTCATAAATGCTTGATTTAGTTCTTCGCTTTTACCGACTTGTTTAAAATCTGCAACAGAACCATCAAAACAACTAATACCTTCGTTAATAACCGCTACGCGATCACACAGTAGGGCGACTTCATCTAAATGGTGAGTTGAAAATATAACGGGTGTACCCTGCTCTTTTAACCCTTTAATAAACTTAATCACGGTTTGAGTAGTCATGATATCAAGCCCCGTTGTTGGCTCATCAAGTACAACAACTGCGGGTTGATGAACAACAGCGCGAGCGATATTTGCTTTTTGTTTCATGCCCGTTGATAGATTGTCAGCGCGTTTATCAATAAAGCTGTGCATATCAAGTAAATCAAATAGCTGTGCACAACGCGAGGTAATGTCTGCTTTTTTCATACCATGTAATTTAGCGAAATACTCTATATTTTCTTTCACTGTTAAACGGCCATACAACCCTGTACTACCAGACAAAAAGCCAATTGACTTACGGCCAAACAATGGTTTTTTTATAATATCTTGCCCAACTATGGTAATACTGCCTTCATCTGGCACAAGTGCAGTCGAGATCATTCTCAATGTGGTGGTTTTTCCTGCCCCATTTGGCCCAAGTAAACCAAGTACTTCACCTGCATTACAATGGAAGCTTACATCCCTCACTGAATGAAAATAATCTTTATCTTCCCTTGGGTCTGTTTTTTCAAGTTTGTTTTTTTATGATCTTTAGTTAGCTTAAACTTCTTTTTAAGCCCTGCTACTTCTATCATTTTCGTGTCCTTCGTTTTGGCCTAAAGTAATCCGTATTACTGTAGAAATCACTGTTATTATTATCAATATGCCAGCCAGGAACACCTAACAATGGCAAAGGAGATAATAAACTATTATCAGCTAGACAATTATTTTTCCCAATCATCTCATAAAGCACTGTATCTAGGTACGCATATTGTGCAGTTAAATCTTTACAAAATGTGTCATCAGGCACTTTCACAAAAAAGGCTTTACCTGTGAGCCCTATATACGGTTTAGTCAGCATTTCATAGTTTGCATGACCAAACATATAGGCATTGATGCTTTTACCCCACTGTGCACGTAAATCAACAAAGGCAGTTTGCCACTGATGATCTCTAAGTAATTCGGGCCATTGAGAATCTGTTACGGCTAAAATAACGCCGCATTCATCAAACAGTGTTAATGCATTACGATGTTTAGTTCGTTGCTTTGAGCCATGTAAACTGATTTCTTCAACATGGCGTTTATTCAATAAAGCTTTGGTTTTTGGGAATAGGCACCAAATAAAGCCACCAAATAAATCATGCCAGTTTTGTTGCCGGGTCGGCACACAGCCTGTATCAAAAATGATTTGTTCGTAATAACGCTGTTCTTCACTAAATAAAGCGTCATCTTTAAATACGATCGGTCTATTATTTTCATTTACGCCTGTTAGAAACGGTGTAAACCAATCACACGTGGGCCAATCTAATTGTTGATTTAACTTAAATAGACTATTTAAATGCTCAAAGGCACCACTGCTCACTAATTGCGGGTGCCATTGCTCATAAGGGGTAAACCGCTTCATGAGTACCTTTTGCTTTACAGAGTATTAGCTCAGTTTACCGCAAAAACTGGTTCTATTTAATAGAAGTTCTTATACTGTTGGTACTTAAAACAAAAAAAGAGTGACTATGAAACGTTATTTTTCTCTTACACTACTGGCAAGCGCAGTGCTTGCAGGTTGTGCAGCAACAAGTCTCACTTCTGAAGATGTTGAACAAGGCTATGAGTCAATCAATGCACAGCAACTTGCAGAGCATGTAAAGGTATTAGCATCTGATGAATTTGGTGGTCGTGCGCCATCATCTAAAGGCGAAGAGCTGACTCTTGCTTATTTAACTGAACAATTTAAAGCAATTGGCTTTGAACCTGGTAATGGCGACAGTTTCTTGCAAGAAGTGCCACTTGTATCACTCGAAGCTGATTCTGATATGGTTTTATCAATTGGTGGCAAAGATTACCAATATAAAAAAGATATGGTCATGGGCAGTAGCCGTATTAGCGAAAACGAGAGTATTAAAGATTCAGAACTTGTCTTTGTTGGCTATGGTGTAAACGCGCCAGAGTACAACTGGAATGACTATGAAGGCCTTGATGTAAAAGGTAAAACAGTTGTAATGCTGGTGAACGATCCTGGTTTTGCCACAAAAGATCCAGCGCTATTTACTGGCGATGCTATGACCTATTATGGTCGTTGGACATACAAATATGAAGAAGCAAGCCGTCAAGGTGCTGCCGGTGCAATCATCATTCATGAAACAGCCCCGGCTTCTTACCCGTGGTCTGTTGTTGAAAACTCATGGAGTGGCGAGCAATTTGGTTTTCAAAAAGAAAATAACAACATGGATCGTGTCACTGTTGAAGGTTGGGTTACAACTGATGTAGCTAAAGAGCTATTTACAAAAGCAGGACTTGATTTTGACACTGCAAAACAAAACGCAGCTAAAGGTGCCTATCATGTCGATATGGGTGATTTAACAGCGTCAGTAGCTGTAAAAAATACTATAAAAAAATCTATCTCATATAATTTCATCGCGACGTTACCAGGTAGCGAAAAACCTGATGAGCACATCATTTATTCGGCGCATTGGGATCACCTAGGTACAGATAAAAACCGTAAGGGCGATCAGATCTATAATGGTGCTCACGATAATGCAACTGGCACAGCAGGTATGATTGAAGTGGCTGAAGCATTTGCTCAGCTGCCTAAGCACCCTAGCCGTTCAATGACTTTCTTAGCAGTAACAGCAGAAGAGCAAGGTTTACTAGGCTCTAAATATTATGCTGCCAACCCAGTGATCCCTGCCCAGCAAACTGTGGCAAATATTAATATGGACAGCCTTAATTTATTAGGGAAAGTTAAAGATATTAGTGTTGTTGGTATTGGTAAATCACAAATGGACTCTTTACTCGCTAGCGCTGCGAAAAAGCAAGGCCGTACTGTGTCTGGCGACCCTAAACCATCTTCAGGTGGTTACTACCGTTCAGATCACTTTGCCTTTGCCAATATGGGTGTTCCAGCAATGTACGCTGGTGGTGGTAGTGAAGCGTTTGACGAAGAAACTGCAAGCTATCGTAAACGTATGAGCTTAGTGCTTCGTGGTTGTTATCATCAACCTTGTGATAGATACCGTGATGAATGGGATTTATCAGGGGCTGTGCAAGATTTACAGCTGTTTTATCAAGTAGGTTTTGATATATCTGAGCAGGTAGAATGGCCAAAATGGAATGAAAATTCAGAGTTTCAAAGAAAATAATTTAAATGATATTGATTTTCATTTAAATTAACTCTAAAGTGCAACTTAATAACGTTTTAGGTTGCACTTATGTTTACTCTCACATTGCCAAAGTTTATGACATCTATATCAACACGCTCTTTTATTGAAAATAAACGCATGGTGTTGCCTCTGATTTTACTTATCTGTTTGGCCTACTCCCCTTTTCGCGACATTACGCTTGCAGCAATGAGTGATGCATTTTTTCAAGTCAGCGTGTTTGTCGCTGCTACGCTTTTTATTTACTACTACTTGATTGATAGACTTCCCCAATTAGAATTAGCCTACCTTAATGCTAAATCACCTACGTTAGAAGTTAGTTTTGCCTCTTTTTTAGGCGCTTTGCCTGGTTGCGGTGGCGCCATCATCGTGGTAACTCAATTTACAAAAGGACAAGCTAGCTTTGGCTCTATAGTCGCTGTGTTAACAGCCACCATGGGCGATGCAGCCTTTTTGTTACTCGCAACTAAACCAACTGAAGGTTTGCTAATAATGCTTATTGGATTAAGCGTTGGTGTGATCAGCGGTAGTTTAGTGAATTACTTTCATAAAAGTGACTTTTTAAAGCCAGAACACCAAGATGTAGAACATCAATACAAGTGCCAGCCAAGTAAAGCTATCATTTTTAGTAAATCAATCTGGAAAGTAATATTAATTCCGAGCCTTATTATTGCGTTACTCATCGCACTCAATGTTGATTTTGCACAATTTGGCTCAGGATTAAATGATAAAATAACAATTTTTGGTGCTGCAATGGCATTATTTGCAGTAATCACGTGGGCTTTTTCATCTCAAGGTCGGAGCTATCAAGACATCACCTGTGAAGAAGAATCTAGCCAACCGCCTTCTAAGCTCTATAAAGTTTTACAAGACACGCATTTTGTTACGGCCTGGGTTGTGGCGTCTTTTATGTTGTTTGAATTATTGGTTACTTTTGCTGGTGTTGACCTCAAAGCGTGGTTTTCACATTATGCCTACCTTGCTCCTCTTATCGCTGTACTAATAGGCTTCTTACCTGGTTGTGGTCCACAAATCATTGTTACTACATTATATATTCAGGGTATTATTCCGTTTAGTGCCTTGGCCGCAAATGCTATTTCTAATGATGGCGACGCCCTATTTCCTGCAATAGCAATGGCACCAAAAGCCGCACTTATTGCAACCTTCTACTCAGCGATTCCTGCAGTACTGGTTGGTTATGGCTTATTTTTTTATGGTGTGTAAAGCAGATATAAAAAAGCTCAACAATTACGTTGAGCTTTTTTATTAAGCGTTAGCTCATTGCCATCATCATTTTAGCGGGTTCTTCTAAATACGATTTCCATAGATTATTAAAACGAGCAATAGTGCCCCCATCAATAACACGGTGATCGCCAGACCAACTTATCTGCATAATCGCTTTACTGATCACGTTACCTTTATCATCAAAGCGAGGTAAATACTGAAGTTTACCTAACGCAACGATCGCTACTTCTGGTTTATTGATAATAGGCGTTGCCACAGTCCCACCTATTGCGCCAATATTAGAAATACTGATTGTGCCACCTTTTAAGTCATCAGGGCTAACACGACCGTCTCTAGCAGCATCAGTTAAGCGTGTAACAGCATTTGCAACATCAATAATACTCTTATTTTGGCATTGCTTGATATTAGGCACTAAAAGACCAATTTTAGAATCAACGGCCATGCCAATGTTATGGTCGTTAAAATAGGTTAATTCAGTACACTCATCATTTACTTTAGAGTTTAGTACCGGGTATTCTTTCATAGCTAACGATAGCGCCTTAATAAAAAACGGCATCATCGTTAATTTAATGCCCTGCTGCTTGTATTGTTCTTTCAACGAGCTACGTAAAGCAATTAAATCAGTTAAGTCTATTTCATCACAAAAAGTAAAGTGTGGAATGCTACTAACAGAGGCAACCATCTGTTTAGCCATGGCAGCTTTAATCCCTTTAATGGGCTCAACACGTGTGTTTTCATTACTAACGGCCGCTGTATTGACCACAGGTGCGTTAAGCTCAGATGTATCAATAGTATTTGGTACTTCTGAATTTACAAATTGCTCTATGTCTTCTTTATAAATACGGCCGTTTTTTCCGCTTCCTGGTACGCACGTTAAATCAACATCCATTTCACGCGCTTTTCGACGTACAGCAGGCGAGGCAACGGCCTTTTTATTCACAACCTGAGTACTAACATTACACCTTGGTGCAGCTGGTGTGTGCTCTTTGGCGTTGGACTGCGCTTTAACAACAGCGTCATTCACATCAACCTGGGGTTGGCCACTACCTGCAATGCTCATTTGAAAAAGCGGACTATGAACTTGAGCAACATCCCCTTTTGCATAGTATAGCTTATGAACTGTACCAGTATATTTAGCAGGAATTTGTACCAGCGCTTTATCTGTCATTACATCACAAACAGCTTGGTCTTCTTCAATGTGCTCGCCTTCTGCGACTAACCATTCAACAATTTCACACTCAACAATTCCTTCACCTATATCAGGTAAAATAAAATCTTCTAATTGTTCAGAGCCATTATTTGCTAGGTTTGTTGGTTGCTCAACTGGTTGCGAGCTCGCTTCACCTGCAACATCCATCGCAAATAAAGGGGCATGTACAGCCGCGATATCACCTTTTTGATAATACAACTTGGTAATTACGCCATCATGAACGGCGGGGATTTGTACCAACGCTTTATCTGTCATTACATCACAGATAGGTTGATCTTCAGCGACTGTGTCACCTTCACTAACGAGCCACTCAACAACTTCGCATTCAACAATGCCTTCGCCAATATCGGGTAAAATAAAATCTTTTGCCATGATAACTCCTAAAATTCGACCGATTGCTTAATGGCAGCAAGTACTTTTAATGCATCTGGCACGTATTCTTTTTCAAGTGCCAACGGATAAGGTGTATCAAGTCCACACACACGTAGGATTGGAGACTCTAAATGTAAAAAGCATTCTTGCTGAATCGTTGCCGCGATCTCGCTACCAAAACCGTTAGTGACTGGTGCTTCATGGCTTATTACTAAGCGCCCTGTTTTCGTAACTGACTGCGCAATTGTCTCAACATCCCAAGGTAATATGCTGCGTAAATCTATCACTTCACAGCTAATACCTTGCTCAGCAGCTTGTTTTGCTGCCTCTTCGATAATTTCCATTTGTGCACCCCAAGCAAGTAATGTTACATCACTTCCTTGCTCAACAACCTCAGCTTTACCAAGCTCAATGCTGTAATCTTCTTCAGGTACTTCACCTGTAGATGCACGGTATAAACGTTTAGGCTCAAAGAAAATAACCGGGTTATCGTCTTTAATAGATGCACGTAATAAACCTTTAGCTTGGTATGGGTTACGAGGCACTACAATTTTTAAGCCTGGGGTATGAGCAAAATAAGCTTCTGGAGATTGAGAATGATATAACCCCCCTGCTATACCACCGCCGTAAGGCGTGCGTATGGTTAAATTACCCACATTAAATTCATTACCACTGCGATAACGGAATTTAGCTGATTCATTGACAATTTGATCAAATGCAGGAAAAATGTAATCGGCAAATTGTATTTCTGCAAGCGCTGGCGCGCCAAATGCAGCAAGGCCATTAGCAAAGCCCATGATACCTTGCTCAGTCAATGGGGTATTAAAAACACGATGCTGACCATACTTTTCTTGTAACCCTGACGTGGCACGAAACACGCCACCAAAATAGCCCACATCTTCACCAAAAATACAGGCTTGCGGATGCTCTGCCATCGTAATATCAAGGGCTGAATTAATTGCATGTAACATATTCATTTTAGCCATTACTTAATTCTCCCCGCAGTGACTGGATAGGCATCAGGATGTTGCTTAATATGCGTTTTTAATTGCTCATATTGACGTTGTAATGATGGTATTGGCGTGTCGTATACATCAGAAATCAACTCTTCTAATGCTGGCTTCTCAATCACCTCTGCACGTTTTAATGCAGCAAGAATGTCTTCACGAATTAGTTCTTTCGCTTTTACATCGTCTTCATCATTGAGCCATTCTTGTTTTATTAACCACTTACGAAAACGTTCGATTGGGCAAGCCTGATAGTTAGCTTCTTCTGCTTTAGAACGATAACCACTGGGATCATCCGATGTTGAGTGAGCACCTAAGCGATAGGCAATTGATTCGATTAATACCGGTTCACCTGTTGATGTTGCTATTTCTCGCGCTTTTTGAGTTGCCGCAAATACCGCTAATGCATCGCCGCCGTCAACTCGAATGGTTTTAATACCATAGCCAACACCACGAGAAGCAATGCCATCACCTTTAAACTGCTCATCTGCTGGGGTAGAGATAGCATAGCCATTATTACGAGCAAAAAGATCACCGGGGCTTTATGCACAGCAGCCATATTTAAACCTGCATGAAAATCACCTTCAGAGGCCGCCCCTTCACCAAAGTAACATATAGTGACATTGTCGATATTACTTTTTAGCTCACCAGTTTTAGCGTCAACGTGCTTAATTTTTTGACCATAAGCGTAACCCGTTGCCTGCGGTATTTGGGTACCTAAAGGCGACGAAATAGTCATATAGTTCAATGCTGCACTGCCATAGTGAATCGGCATTTGACGCCCTTTACCTAAATCAAGTTCATTTGAAAACATTTGATTCATAAACTGGTCGAGGGTGAAACCACGATAATGCAATGCTGCTTGCTCACGGTATTGCGCCATGATCATATCATCTTGATCCAGTGCTGCTGCTGAGGCTGTAACCGCAGCTTCTTCACCTAAACATTGCATATAAAAGCTAACGCGGCCTTGGCGTTGTGCTGCTTGCATACGTTCGTCAAGCGCACGGATAAAACGCATTGTTTCGTATAAGCGAATTGCTGTGTCTTTATCAATATCGGGTGCACAAGCACCGCTGTGGATATCGCCATCCTCGGTTAATATACTCAAGGTTGGAATATTTAAGGCATGACCATCAATAAATGTAAGTTCATGGCTAATATTCTGCGATACGTTATTTGGGTTACTCATAACCTACCTTCTTCTGTTGTCGAGAAATACAGTGCTAAATTAGGTAACCTAAGATCAGGTTAATTATTATTATTAGTAATTTTTGCTAGGTTAATCTTTGCAAAAATTGCACTGTAATTAAATTAAAGCTGCCAACACTTTACGTTAACGTAAAATGTTATTCAACTAATCATAGACGAATGATTGATAAATGACGAGAGAGGGACTGGAAAGTTAACTATACAATATAAAGTGATATTTAAAATCATATAGTTAACTAAAATACTAGACTGAAATTAATTAAAATTCTCATTAATTTCAAGGGGAACAACGGTTAATAATGCACGTTGGCCTAGTGCTACATCTGCATTTGGAAAAATAATTGCTTCCCCATCTACATCTGCGTAATAACAGGTCTGACCATCTTTGGCGAGTAATTCGCCTTTCGCAAAGCCGGTAAAATTAACGGCATCATCAGAAAATGGAAAAGAAAAATCCTGCTCCGTGCGATTAATTGAACGATGGACAGAGAACAGCTCAAAATCATCTGCATTAAATTGCTTGTAGTTAACTTCATTTTGAGTAATTAATGCAATTAATGTATCTTTAGTTTTGGCAAAGCGAGACATATCATTTTCACCAAAAGGTTTAACCTGGCCCTAGTTCTACGGTGAATGAATCTGCGCCATGTACATAAGACGAGTAATAACTGAATGTGGTAGCGGCAGACTTCATCATCAATACAGTATTTACACCACAACTGAGTAAAAACTGTAGCTGAGATTTTTTCCACGGTTTACCATGCAAAAAAGGATACACTGCAAATTTGTCATTTTTCGAACCTCGTATCGCAGTATGTAAATCGTAATGATAGCGTTCACGTTGTTGACCACCACGATTATAAAAATCTGTCACGTACTGTTCGAGTTTTGCTGCCCGTTTTCGTTCATTATTCATAGGTATACCATCAACTGTATGATGGCCATTAAATAAACGGTTTAAGTTTTCTTCTACAAATCGTTTGCCAATATTAATTGATTGCGGATTACCGTAAATAAACAAAACCCTTTGTGCGAGTGTAAGTTTACCGCTGATAATACTTTTAATTAGCGCATCACATATTTCAATTGGAGCTGTTTCATTTCCATGAATAGCACTTGATAGTACAACGTCTTTTGTGGTGTCGCATGTTGGTTGGAATTCGATAACCCCTGTATCATGTACATTTACTTTAGTACCGTTAGACAAGGTGAATTCACCTGGGTCTAAGTGCCATTCATTTTTTCGGCTTAATGTGAGGAAGTCCCCTGAGGTGTGTAATTGTTCAATATAATCTGATGTGGCTGACATGTGCATCGCCTTTTGTGTGGAGTAAATACAAAAACGGCTGATCAAGTCAGCCGTTTATACAACAAATTTTTAACTTAGCTAATTACAGAATCAACTAGCTTTTTTAGCTTCTTTTTCTAGTAAGGCTAAGTGCTCTTCACCTTTAAAAGATTCTAAATAGATTTTATAGATATCTTCTGTACCCGATGGACGTGCTGCAAACCAACCGTTTTCAGTCACAACCTTAAGGCCGCCAATAGCAGCATTATTACCTGGCGCGTGCGTTAATTTTTGTAAAATTGGCTCACCTGCTAATGTATCCGCAGTGACATCTTGTGCACTTAAAGCTTTTAAACGCTGCTTTTGTTGTACCGTTGCTGGTGCATCAATACGCTTATACAAAGGCGTACCAAATTCTTGCTCAAGCTCTTTATAAAGTGCTGATGGCGTTTTACCTGTGACTGCTAGAATTTCTGCAGCAAGTAACCCCATAATAAAGCCGTCTTTATCTGTATTCCATACCGAGCCGTCAAAACGCAAAAATGACGCGCCTGCACTTTCTTCACCACCAAATGCGAGTGAACCTTCGTTTAAGCCCTCTACAAACCATTTAAAGCCAACTGGTACTTCTTTAACGTGACGATTATTACGTTCAACTACGCGATCTATCATCGCACTTGAAACTAAAGTTTTGCCGATTTGAACATCACTAGACCAATTACGGTGGGTAAGTAAATAATCTATCGCAACGGCTAAGAAATGGTTTGGATTCATTAAACCATCTGGGGTTACAATGCCATGGCGGTCATAGTCAGGGTCGTTACCAATGCCAATATCAAATTTATCTTTTAGCGCGATTAAATTTGTCATTGCATAAGGAGAAGAGCAATCCATGCGAATTTTGCCATCTTTATCTAGCGGCATAAAAGCAAAACGCGGATCAACACTTTCATTTACGACTGTTAGGTCTAAATTAAATTTCTCTGCAATTATTGGCCAAAAGTTAATCCCTGAACCACCAAGTGGATCAATGCCAACTTTCACTTTTGCTTGAGCAATTTTAGCAACATCAACTACATTGACCAAGTCGGCAATATACGGTGTCATCAAATCTTGGTACTTTATAAAACCCGAGTGCGATGCTTTAGCAAACGGGAATAACTCGACTTCAACTAGGTCTTCTAATAACAACTTGTTGGCTCTGTCTTCAATCCATTTCGTTACGTCGGTATCTGCCGGACCACCATTAGGTGGATTATATTTGAATCCGCCATCTTCAGGTGGATTGTGAGAAGGCGTCACCACAATGCCATCAGCTAATTCATGTGGGTGGGTTTTATTATGACAAACTACCGCATGACTGATCACTGGTGTTGGGGTGTAATCGTCATTTTCTTGAGTAATTACTTGAACTTCGTTAGCAACTAATACTTCAATTGCAGAGTTATAAGCGGCTTCACTTAGTGCATGGGTATCTTTCCCTAAAAAAAGAGGACCGAAGATATTATTTTGCTTTCTGTAATCGCAAATAGCTTGGGTAACAGCAAGGATATGAGATTCATTAAATTTCACATCGTAAGAGCAACCACGATGCCCTGATGTACCAAACGCAACACATTGCTCTGGATTTTGTTCTAAATCTGGCTCATTTAAATAATAAGCCGACACTAATTTTGGTACGTTTACTAAATCAGATTGAGTTGCAGCTTTACCTGCACCTGGATGAATCGCCATTACATTTCCTTATTAGTTATAAGTAATCTCTAATTTGTTCTGCTTGTTCGGCATTGTAACCCAAGCCAAGCGCCACTTCGTGCAACATCATTTTCTTTCGTGTTGTATTTGAATTTGTCATGACCCAATATTCACTGTCAGTGATATTTTTTGGATTCATGCTACTTCCACTATTGACTAAATCTTCTTTACTAGTAGCAAAATAGACACGGTCACGGCCTTGAACATCAAGAACTGCTGAAAAATCGTCTTTGTGTGTACGGTGTAATGCAGACAGAATAAATAAAAATCGCCCAACTACGCCCTTTTGCATCGCAAGCTCTTCTTTATTGAGTACATTAAAGACACTAGCGTTTTTTTGCTTCATTTTTGTGACTGGCTTTGTTGGAGCGTCTTCAGTTGTTGCCTGTACGGCAGTTTTATCACTTTGCGATGTAGCATCAACCTCTGCGTGGGCCTGCTCAACGTTGTCAGTTGTTTGTTCAATATCGCCGTTAAGGTTTAATAAACGACGTAAAATAGTTGATGCACTTTCGCCAATACTTTGCGTATTACTCGCAATGTATTGATACAACTCGTCGTCTATGTCAATTTTTTTCATGTTATTCCTGTCGTTACGGGTCATATTTTTTCATTCAGCTTGATTATACCCAAAGCTGATTTAATTCTCTATGTTTTGCAATTTGTTATTTCACTAGGCAAACTAAGCACACTTTTATTGGAGACCACAATGCTATTAAATTATAAACAATCGGGCCAAGGTTTGCCTGTTATTCTTATACATGGTCTATTCGGCTCACTTGAGAACCCGAATGTCATTGCAAATTCACTGGCTGACAATTTTCTCGTTATCAACGTAGACTTGCGTAACCATGGACGCTCACCACACAGCGAAACTATGGACTATGCGAGTATGAGTCAAGATATAGTAGACCTTATGCAGCATTTAAATATAGATAAGGCACACTTTGTTGGCCATTCTATGGGTGGTAAAGTCGCTATGCAAGTAGCTCATTTATATCCTGAAAAAGTCAGCCGTTTAGTCGTTCTCGATATTGCACCGGTTGCTTATCAAGCTCGCCACACAAGTATTTTTAAAGCCCTTAATAATGTAGCTAATCAAGCAATTAATGATAGAAAACACGCTGACTCTATTATGCAAGAAGATATTAGCGAACTTGGCGTACGCCAGTTTTTGCTTAAAAGCTTAGCAAAAAATGAGCAAGGCGCTTTTGCTTGGCGGTTCAATTTAGCGGCTTTGAACAATAAATATGAAAATATTTTATCAGATATTAAAGCAAATGATTCTTGTTTATGCGATACTTTGTTTATTAAGGGTAATGACTCTGATTACATATTGCCTCAGTATAAAGAAGCAATTATGGCTCGCTTTAAAAATGCGAAAGCGAAAATTATTCACGGCGCAGGTCACTGGCTGCATGCACAAAAGCCTCAAGCCGTGAATAAAGCAATCAGTGATTTTTTACTTGCCGACTAGGCCAAATTTAATCACGTGTTTTTGATCAAGCACACTAAATTATTACGATTTAGTGTGCTATAGTACGCGCCGTTTAATTTAAAGGTTATACGTTGATGGTCAGTCAGTTAATTAACGAATTTGATACCCTTGGGTTGTATTTTGGCTTAGCCGGTGTGTTCTTTTTTATCGGTATGGCTATTCAAGATGTACTAAAACGAGGCAGTGTGCCTAAATTTGGTCGTTATATAGTATGGCTTGTACTCTTTTTAGGCTGTTCTGGTTTTATTGCCAAAGGACTTATTCAAGTGTTTTGGCAAGGCGCAGGTGTAGGATAACTAACCATGGCTAAATCAGAAACAGACAGAACAACGCTCGATTTATTTGAATACGAAAAACGCCCAGGCAGGCCTAAAACGAATCCCCTTCCACGGGACATTCAGTTAAAGGTAAATAAACGTAATCAAATAAAAAGAGATAAGGCACGTGGTTTAAAACGTGTTGAATTTAAAGTTTCATCACAGCTTTATCAGGCGTTAAGTGATATGGCCGATGCACAAAATATTAGCCGCAGTGCACTGATTGAAACGATTTTACAAGAAAGATTGGCTATTGATAGATAAAAGGTTTTAAATTCATGGCAAGTGTAGGTATTTTTTTCGGTAGTGATACAGGTAACACAGAACACGTAGCTAAAATGATCCAAAAAGAATTGGGTAAAAAGCTTGTGGCTGTTCATGATATTGCGAAAAGCTCAAAAGAAGAGATCGCAGAATTTGATTTAATCTTATTTGGCATCCCTACCTGGTATTATGGTGAAGCGCAATGTGACTGGGATGACTTTTTCCCTGAACTTGAAGAAATAGACTTTGATGGCAAACTTGTTGCTATTTTTGGCTGTGGTGACCAAGAAGACTACGCTGAGTACTTCTTAGACGCGATGGGCATGATTAACGATATTGTTACTGAACGTGGTGCTATCGTTGTTGGCCATTGGTCAACAGAAGGCTATGACTTTGAAGCATCTAAAGGCATGGCTGATGATAACCACTTTGTTGGTTTAGGAATTGACGAAGACCGTCAACCCGAATTGACAGAGCAACGTGTTAAAGCATGGTCTGCCCAAGTTTACGAAGAAATGTGCTTAAGCGAACTTGCTGACTAACAAATTGAAAAAGCGTCAAATGATGCTTTTTAATTATACTTTTGTTTAGCAATTAAGCTTTCAGATACTTTATTGAAATTGATCTTTGCACTTAAGCGTTTAGCACGTTATTCTAAGCGTTGCTAATGTGTCGTGCACATCTTTTTTAAGGTGTACTAGTATAACCAAATTAAAATTGAGACAGATTTAATGACTGATCACAACTTGGAATTAAAAAAAGCCGGTTTAAAGGTAACTTTACCGCGTATTAAAATTTTAGAGATTTTGCAATCTCCAGATAACCAACACATCAGCGCTGAAGATGTTTACAAAATTCTTTTGGATCTAGGCGAAGAAATTGGTCTTGCTACGGTTTACCGTGTTTTGAACCAATTTGATGATGCAGGTATTGTTTCTCGTCACCACTTTGAAGGTGGTAAATCAGTATTTGAACTATCTGGCAGCACTCACCATGACCACCTAGTTTGCTTAAAGTGTGGAAAAGTTGTTGAGTTTGAAGATGACTTAATTGAACGACGTCAGGTTGAAATCTCTGAAGCAAATGGTATTAAGCTTACTAACCACTCTCTTTACCTTTACGGCGAGTGTACTGATACTGAGGCGTGTAAAGCTTTTGCTGACAGCCAATAATATAGATTTATAAGTAATAAAAAACCTGCTAAAAGCAGGTTTTTTTGTATCTATTATTTTTAGAGCAGAATTACTTCTGCTCTATTTTAGCCCATGAATCACGAAGACCCACTGTTTGATTAAACACTAAGGTTTCAGACTTAGTATCTCGGCTAAAGTACCCTGTTCGCTCAAACTGAAAACCTTGAGCTGGCGTAGCTTTTGCAAGTGATGGCTCAAGCTTTGCGTTAGGTAAAACAACTAGAGATTCTGGATTTAGTGTAGTTGCAAAATCTTCAGCAGCGGCTGGATTTGGTACACTAAATAAACGGTCATATAAACGTACTTCAGCTGTCAATGCTTCAGTTGCGCTAACCCAGTGGATCACACCTTTGACTTTACGCCCATCACTTGGATTTTTACCAAGTGTTTCAGGATCATAGCTACAATATATAGCTATAATTTCACCATTTTCATCTTTTTCAACACGGTTCGCTTTGATCACATAAGCACCGCGTAAACGCACTTCTTTATCAAGCACTAAACGTTTAAATTTATTGTTGGCTTCTTCACGGAAGTCTTCGCGTTCAATATAAAGCTCACGTGTGAAAGGCACGTCACGACGACCCATTTCTTCCTGATTTGGGTGATTAGCAACAGATAATATCTCTTGCTCACCATCAAAGTTTTCGATAACAACTTTCACAGGATCTAGAACAGCCATTGCACGTGGCGCGTTTTCATTTAGATCTTCACGAATACAGGCTTCAAGCATGCCCATCTCAACCATGTTTTCTTGCTTAGTTACACCAATTCGCAAACAAAACTCGCGTATTGAAGCTGGTGTATAACCGCGACGACGAAGACCGGCTATTGTCGGCATACGTGGATCGTCCCAGCCTTCTACGTGCCCGTTTACCACTAAGTCATTTAACTTACGCTTAGACATAATCGTGTATTCGAGGTTTAATCGTGAAAACTCAATTTGTTGCGGATGACATTCTAGACTGATGTTATCAAGTACCCAATCATATAGGCGACGATTATCTTGGAACTCTAATGTACACAAAGAATGAGTAATACCTTCAAGCGCATCTGAAATACAATGCGTGAAATCATACATTGGGTATATACACCACTTGTCAGCAGTTTGATGGTGATGCGCAAAACGAACACGATAAATAATTGGATCGCGAAGCACCATAAATGAGCTTGCCATATCAATTTTAGCGCGTAATACACATTCACCCTCTTTAAACTCACCATTACGCATTTTTTCAAATAACGCGAGGTTCTCTTGCGGTGATGTATCGCGAGTTGGGCTATTTTTACCAGGCTCTTTTAATGTGCCACGGTATTCACGGGCTTGATCTGCCGTTAAAAAGCACACATAAGCCAAGCCTTTTTCAATTAACTCAACCGCATAACCATATAGGGCATCAAAATAGTTAGATGAATAATTGATTTCACCATCCCATTGGAAGCCTAACCACTGCACGTCTTCTTTTATTGAATTTACATAGTTGATGTCTTCTTTTTCTGGGTTAGTATCATCAAAACGTAAATTACACAGACCGTTATAATCTTGTGCGATACCAAAATTTAAACAGATCGATTTTGCATGGCCAATATGTAAGAAACCATTAGGCTCTGGTGGAAAACGCGTATGCGTGGTCGCATGCTTTCCTGATGCTAAATCTTCATCAATACGGGTTCTAATAAAATTACTTGGGCGATTCTCAATTTCCGCCATAGGAGTACAATCCTCACATAAGTGCATGGTTACAAAACTACTGCATTATTACAAAAACAACCGTTAACATACAGTAAAACATGTGGGTTTATTACATATATACCCAAGCAACCTCACAAAGTGACACAGGGTTTAAAAATTGGGCTATAAATTGTTCTAGCGCAATAAAAAAGTCATTCAAACAAGTTAAAGTGGCGCCATTAACGAAACAATATTAGGGAATAAATATGGCTTCATTATCGCAACATCGCGTGTACATACCAACGAGTGCACGAGCAAATCAATATATACTTGCTGAATTTAAACCAAGCAATAAACTCTACTCACAGTTTGAAACGCCGCGGCAATGCTATGAGCGAATCGCAAGGCAGCTATTTGCTCTATGTGATGAATATGAGCTGCACAATGTTCATCTAATCGCCAACGATAAATTACCTGTCGTTAGATTTCACGAAGAATCCTATTGTTTACAAACAAATAAGCAAATATTGTTTTTCTATAACCCTCGTTATCACGAAGCGCATAAGTGTTTTTATGACACTGAGCAAGCAAGTACAAAAATTCGCCTACTATTTTTAGCAACCGGTGATGATTTACGTGCTAACAGTGCTATTTTTCATAATAATGTGAAGAAGGTATTAGACACTTTGCAAGAAAGTATTCTTGATGGCGAGGAACAATTTAAACTGCGTGACCATCAGCATTTAACTTACGATCTATTTGCTAAAGCGAAAGGTCACAAAGAAAGCTACGGCTACAAACTACGAGGCTTATATCAACGCTACCAAAGTCGTCATTGTAGTTTACCCGAACACCATAATGAAATGACCTACGCGACCTTTAAAATTCCTGTGACTCGCACCATTAAAACCCAATTTCAACATTTACTGAACAAGGGAGACTACACCGAGTTTTATGAGCATTTCTACAGTGAATTTATAAACGCGTGTGAAGCTAAGCAGTTGAATATTGCAGCCATGGTGGCTAATGGCAGTATGCCCATAATTCGAAACAGTAAGATTGACAAAAATGACAGTAATTGTGAACTACAAAAGTTAAGCTTTTCGACCAATGAACAAACCTGTCAGTTTAGTCATTACTTTCTAAAGAACAAGCTTGTTGAAACCATGCATTTTATTATTGTAGCCAATGAAAACGATGAGCAAGGCATTGGTCATGGCCGTTTTATGAATAAGGTAGAAAGTGTTATTCGTAATATGGTTGAGCCTCTTGCGATTAATAAAGAGCGTCAAGATATCACTGTGCGTTTCTTTCAACATATCAGCTATTATCAATAGCAAATAATTCATAACAGCAGTTTTGCTGCACCCATAAAAAAACCCCAAATAGTTGGGGTTTTTCTGCAAGCTTATTTAGCTTAGTTATTACGTTGCGCGTCTTTTTGTGCTTTTTTGGCTTCTTTACGTTTTTGTAAAACAGCCTGCGCTTCATTACCTATATGCCCTTCGCCACGCGCTTGCGCTAATTCAATTTGCTTTTGACGTTCAGCAAATCTCGCACGTTGTTCATCAGTCACATTATCAATGCAATGATGGCACGAAACCCCTTCCATGTACTCAGGTTTTAGTTTTTCTTCTTCAGTGATCGGCATACGACACGCATGACATTGATCGTATGAGCCTTTTTGTAAATCATGATCAACCGCTACGCGATTATCAAACACAAAGCATTCACCTTGCCACATGGTCTCTTCTTTTGGTACTTCTTCAAGATACTTCAAGATGCCACCTTCAAGGTGGTATACATCATCAAACCCTTGCTCTTTCATATACGCAGTTGATTTTTCACAGCGAATACCGCCAGTACAAAACATAGCTACTTTTTTATGTTTTGTTGGGTCGAGGTTTTCTTTTGCCCATTGTGGGAATTCACGAAATGTTTTTGTATTTGGATCGACTGCGTTTTCAAACGTGCCAATTTCAATTTCATAATCATTACGGGTATCAACAAGAATAACCTCAGGATCTGAAATTAGCGCATTCCAGTCTTTTGGTTTAACGTAACTGCCAACCACTTTAAGTGGGTCTACCCCTTCAACACCCATAGTGACAATTTCTTTTTTTAATTTCACTTTGGTACGGTAAAACGGGCATTCATCGTCATAAGACTCTTTAGACACGATATTGTCTAAATTAGGTTGGCTATCAAGCCAAGCGAGTAAATTATCAATGCCTTCACGTTTAGCCGCAACTGTACCATTAATGCCTTCGGCAGCAATTAACAACGTACCACGTACATCGTTTTTCTCCATTACATCAAGTAAAGGTTGGCGAAGGGCTTCATACTCAGGCAGAGCAACAAATTTGTAAAGTGCACACACAACAAAGTGCGCGCTAGTGACATTATCTTTATGAATGGCAGTCATGGACGTTCCTAATTTTGCTTTTTGATAACCGAATCGTAAATCCGGCGCATTGGGGCGCATATTTTACGCTTTTTCAAATTAAATGCAAAAAAACTAATGATTAACGGGTTTTTACTGTGAGCAATCACCTTGACTAAGCTATAATAGCGGCCAGATTTATGAAGATTTAAATTACTCATTTGGAGATAGACACTTTGCACTTTACTGATCTTGGCATCGATAACCGCCTTGAAACTCAACTTGCGCACCAAGGCATTACTAAGCCTACAGATATTCAGGCTCACGCTGTGCCGACAGCATTGGCTGGCCATGATATTTTTGCTCAATCTAAAACTGGCTCAGGTAAAACATTAGCGTTTTTATTACCTGCCGTTCAACGTGTTATGAAGCAAAAAGCGCTCAGTAAACGTGACCCGCGCGTTTTAATTGTCGCTCCAACTCGCGAGCTTGCCACCCAAGTTTTTACTCAACTTAGGTTACTTATCGCTGGTACCAACATAAAAGCGGTAAAAATACTCGGTGGTGAAAACTTTAATGACCAAATAAAAGCGCTAAGAAATGATCCCCATTTTGTTATTGCTACCCCTGGTCGTTTAGCTGATCACTTAACCCAACGTTCATTGCAGTTAAGTGGTTTAGAGTTATTAATTTTCGATGAAGCAGATCGGATACTTGATTTAGGCTTCACTGAACAATTAAAAATGATTAATGATTTGGCCGACCACCGCTTACGCCAAACATTATTGTTTTCAGCAACGCTTGATCACGCCCAAGTTGATGCGCTATCACGTAATTTACTCAAAAAGCCTAAACAAATAATGCTAAGTGCTGCAAATGAGCAGCATTCTGATATCAAACAAAGCTTATATTTAGCTGATCACTTAGATCACAAAGAAGCACTATTAGAGCACTTTGTTAAACAAGAAGACGTTGGTCAATGTATTATTTTTACCGCGACACGTGCAGACACTGCCAGATTAAGTGAGCTTTTAAATAGTAAAGGGCTAAAAGCACAAGCACTTGCTGGCGATTTAACACAAAGTAAACGCCTTGAAATCATGGATGCCTTCAGCCGAGAAAACTTCAAAGTGCTTATTACCACTGACGTTGCCTCGCGTGGCTTAGATTTATTAAGCGTCACCCATGTAATCAACTTTGATTTACCCAAACATGCAGAAGAATATGTGCACCGTATTGGTCGTACAGGTCGCGCTGGATTCAAAGGCACAGCTATCTCATTGGTCGGTCCTAAAGATTGGCCTAGTTATAAGGCCATTAAATCATTTTTAAATGATGAATTAGCATTTCACACTGTTGAAGGGCTAACGGGTAAATTTAAAGGCCTGCGGGATAAAAAACCGCAAGTACAGAATAAAGTAAACGATAAAGTAAAACCAAAAGCTAAAGCTGCACCTAAGCGCAAAGCTAAGCCGAAAAAACCTCAAGCACCAATAAAAGCACCATTAAATATTGATGGTGATGCACCTATGCGCCGTCGTAAAAAGCCAGAGCAGGAATAATTATGAGTTACCTTGGTACAACCCAAACCTTATTTGTTAACGAAGTCAGTAATGAAGGTGCTTACCTTGATGGCCACGATTTAGGCGAAGTTTTTTTACCTAGCCATGAAATAAAACATGAGCTTGAAGCCGGCGATAGCATCAGTGTTTTTATCTTTTTAGATAATGCTAATTTACCGACAGCAACAACTAAAAAACCACACGCACAAGTGGGTGAATACGCCCTACTGCGTGTTAAAGAAATTAATAGCATCGGCGCTTTCTTAGATTGGGGTTTAGACAAAGATGTACTTGCCCCGTTTAATGAACAAAAGCCTCGTATGCAAGAAGGCCACTCCTACTTAGTACGTCTTTACTTAGATAACGCAAGCTCACGTATCTGTGCTTCTAGCAACTTTAATCGTTTTCTATCAAAAGATGAGCCACAATACACTGCCCTTCAGGAAGTTAATTTAATTGTGGCTGGCAAAACGGATATCGGCTACAAGGTATTGATTGAAGAAGCACATTTTGGTGTGGTTTTTTATAATATGGTATTTAAAAACCTGTTTGTTGGTCAAAAGCTCAAAGGCTTTATTCAGAAAGTCCGTGAAGATGGCAAAATAGACGTCATACTTGAAAAGCCAGGTATGGGGAAAGTCAGTGAGCTGGGTGAAAAAATAATGCAAAAGCTAAAAGACGAAGGCGGTGTTTTAGCAATTGGTGACAAGTCAGACCCTGAACTTATTAAAAAGTCTTCTCAACCAGCAAAGCAAACTACAAAAAAGCCATTGGTGGTTTGTTTAAGCAAGGGTTAATTGATATTGAAGCTAAGTCTATTAGGCTTAAGTAAGCGGTCAGCGGTCAGCGGTCAGCGGTCAGCGGTCAGCGGTCAGCGGTCAGCGGTCAGCGGTCAATTTAAAATGATATAGAAAAGAGTAAAGTGAAAGCTTTGCTCTTTTTTGTTTTTATACGCTCCAATGGCAACTATGAGCGATCACCTGTCATTGAAAAGGTTAAATTTATTCCTACTTCTTTGAGTAGGAGCCTAATTTTGTCCGATAACATTATTAAACGCCGTTTTAGTGCAAAAAAACAAGCTCAATTCCTAGCTATTTTAATTATTTGTTTACAATGGTAATTTTTGGTGAAATTATCAGGGTATGTAATATACGCCGTTTTGGTTTGTTATAAACCACCAAAATGGTGTTCAATAAGCTGTTATGTATCATAAATCGAAAATGGAGTTACGATGTTAAAGTCATTAAAGAAAATCCAATCATTCGGAGTCTACAACAACTTCAGTAGTTCAGCTGATCTTTCGGATTTTAATGATAAAAACATCATTTATGGTTGAACTATTCAGGTAAAACTACTTTTTCTAGAATCTTCTCAACTTTAGAGCATCGCAATGCCCATCCAGATTATCCGGCCGGAAAATTTACATTTGAGTTAGGTGATGGTACGAAGCTAGATGAGAATAACTTTAAAGATATTGCACCAGTGGTCAGGGTATTCAATTCTGACTTCATTGAAAACAACTTAAGCTGGGATGGAGAGTCTTTCAATCCAATTCTTCTTTTGGGCGAGGACACAATTGAAGCCGAGAAGAAAATTGATAAATATGAAGCTTTGGTTGAAAGATGCAGAACAGGTTACAAGAAAAAGCAAGATGAAGATAAAGAAATCGATAAGTTAATTAGCTCCTTAAAAACCAACACAGCTAAACAGATTAAAAACACACTAAATATCGTAGAAGCTTACACGGCGACTCATCTAGATAAAACAATAGCCATATTACCCACCCCCATCAACCAATCTTTACTAAGTGATATTGAAGTATCATCTAAGCTGAAGATGGCTTTATCCACTAATAGCGACAGATTGGAAAAGGTTAAAAATATCAGTGTTCCGCTCGGCGCAGGAGAGTTTTTTGATAAATGCAATGCAAAACTTAAGGAGACTCCCGCCTTTTCTTCAGTTATTGAATATCTGAGGGATAATCCATCAATTTCGAATTGGATTGAAACTGGGTTATCTATCAATGAAGGTAAGGAAAGTTGTGAATTCTGTGGTGGAAAAATTGATGAAGAGAGAATTAAAGGTTTTAAATTACACTTTTCTAAAGACCTAGCTAAATATAAAGGAGAATTAAAGGGGCTTATTAGAAGTGCTGAGAAACTTCCAATGGCTTATGTACACTTGAACGAAAATCAGTTGTATCCAGAGTTTAGAGCTAACATTAACGAATTTAATAGCAATATAGAAACATCAATTAAGAATTATAACAATCAAATTGAGGAGCTGATAAACAGACTTAAAGAGAAGCATGATGCGCCATTTTTAGAAGTTAATAAAATCTCTTATTCTAAAGCTCATGAAAGCTTAGTCAAAGATTCGTTAAAACAACTAAATGAGGCAATTGATCAATCCAATAAGGCTACTGAAGACTTTGATGGCCAGAAGAAAAAGGCTATAGATGAGTTGAAAAAGCACTATGCTGCGACTTTTTTGATCGATAACGAAATAGAGGAAAAGAAATCTAAGCGAGCGCTATATTCATCTCATAAAGAAAAATATAGAAATATAGCTGAGAATCTTAAAGCTGAAATTCAAGAATTACAGGCTTCAATAAGTAAGGCTCAAAAAGGTAGAGAAATTATCAATGAGTATATATCTGAATTTCTTGGTCGTGATGAAATTAGAATTGATGTAGTTGAAATAGACGGGTATGAAAGGTTTAGGCTGTCTAGAGAAGGGAGTATCGCCAAAAACCTAAGTGAAGGTGAAAAATCTGCGATTGCATTTTCATTCTTTTTAACAAAGTTAGGCGAGATTAAAGAGCTTAATCAAGCTATTGTGTATATCGATGACCCGATTTCGAGTCTTGATAGTAACCACATATTTCAAGTGAACGCATTGATTAAGGAGTATTTCTTCGGAAAAGTAAAAAATCCTGATAATGGTTCTGTTCAATGGCAATGCAAATGTAAGCAACTTTTTATATCGACTCATAATTTTGAGTTTTTCTCTTTACTAAAAGAGTTGCCACTGGGTAATAAGAAAAGTGCGTTCTTTCAAATCAAGAGAGTTTCTGGCAAGGAATCCAAAATCGTCAACTTACCAAAATCAATCGAGATGTATTCCTCAGAGTATCACTACCTTTTTAGTATAATTCATCGATTCCATAAAAGTGAAGATAAAGAAAACCTAGAGCTACTATTGTCGATTCCAAACGCAGTTAGACGATTTGTTGAACTATACACATACTCCAGAATACCAAGTTTTACCAGAGACACAGTCGATCAGCGTGCAGAACAATTATTTGGAGCACAGGAATCTAAAAGGATATTGAAAGTGCTACATTATTTTAGTCACTTGAACAATATCGAGCGATTGGCCAATAATTCAGATTTAATCTGTGATATAGGTAATGCTGTCGAGGATATAATTAAACATCTTCAAGCAGATAAAGCTCACTATGAGGCTCTATTAACGTCTGTAGCATAGCATGCATAATCGGGTAGCTGGAGGTCTCTAACCTCCAGCCCCCACACCACCCATCAAGCGCTTTTTATTAGCAGGAAGTGCAATGGGCGGTTCATCTCCCGTAATGAATATTGATCCAAATATCTCTCAATGACACTAAACCTTGTGAAGCCAAGTTGTCATTGCCTTGTGCTAGGTTTACGCCACTACCGTCAGTAGCAATTCTTATCCTTCAGCGTATCCAGTGATCTAAATCCACCGTTAGCTGATAAGCGTTGGCTATTAGGTAGTAGTGTCCTCAGGCGCGCAAATACTTTTGAGCCTAGAACCTGTATCACTCTTAAGCGCAGCGTCTCTTAACCTCTTTGTGAATCATTTACTAAATTTTTTGCAAAATAAAAGTGGGTAATGGGGTCGTGTCTTGCCTTTTGCCATTTTGTGTTTTAAATAACCGCAACTGGCATATTCAGCCTATTTATCACCAAATGATTAAGTTTGAGTATCTATAAACAAAAAGAGCAAAGTAAGTACTTTGCTCTTAGTATCAGTAATAATAATTAAAATAGCGGCTGTTTATTTTAACGAGTCATTAATTTCTTTAAGAACCGCGACTGGATCGGCGGCTTGGGTGATCGGACGACCAACAACTAAATAATCACTGCCATCATCAATGGCTTGTTTTGGCGTCATAATGCGCTTTTGATCCCCTGCATCGCTGCCTGCAGGGCGAATACCTGGGGTGACAAGTTTAAAATCTTCACCTAGTTCTGCTTTTAATTTTTTCGCTTCTTGTGCTGAGCACACTACCCCGTCAAGGCCTGACTCTTTTGCAAGCTTAGCTAAATAGATTACTTGCTCCGCAGGTGTTTTCTCGACACCTAAACGCTTAAGCTCTGTTTCATCCATGCTGGTTAAAACGGTTACGGCAATTAATAATGGCGCTTTATCACCAAATTGCTCAAGCACTTGTTTGGCTTTAGTCATCATTTCAACGCCGCCACTGGCGTGAACATTAACCATCCATACGCCCATTTTAGCAGCAGCAGTAACCGCTTTTGCAACGGTATTAGGGATGTCATGAAATTTTAAATCTAGGAAAACATCAAACCCTAAATCAATCAGCTCTTTTACAAACGTCGGCCCAAAATAGGTAAACATTTCTTTGCCTACTTTTAATCTGCAACTATCTGGAGAAAGTTGTTTTACAAAATTTAAGGCTGTTTGCTGATCATCATAATCAAGGGCGATAAGAACTTTTTTTGATTGTTCGAGAGACATAACTTTCCTAACAAGAATGAAAATATAAGTAAAATTAAAAAACCGTCTATGCCACGGCTTGGCACTATGGTTTCCCAGTGCTTACACGAAGGACACACCCAATAAATAGTGTGGCTAGTAAAACCGCAGTGCTGGCACTGAAAGTCTGGTTTAGTTGCAATATAGGACGTAACTAAGTTATCAATTTGGTCGAGCACTTCTTTAATATCATGATTTTGCTTAGCTAATAACTGCAATAAAAAACTAAAACCACGAATTGTCGGCTGGCGTTTCAGGCTATCTGTTAAAAACTTAATTGCTTGTTCTGTATGCCCTTGCTCTAATAAAGCTTGGCAATGCTTTATTTTTATTAAAACGCCACCTTTATCAAGTAGTTGTACTAGCAGCTCGTGAAATTGGTGGGTTAAATTTAACTGACTGTAACTATGCGCTAAATCGTCAATAAATAGTGGAGCGAAAAACGTAAAGTTGGTAATTAGTTCGCGCCAATAGTAAATGGCTTTTACGTAATCTTCTTTAGCAAAAGCCGACTTTCCAAGCTCAAATAATGGCCTCATGGCTTTTTGGTTTAAGCTAATTGCTTTTCGCATAATCTGCGGGTCGTTTTCAAGCAATGCTGCTTCACAGTAAAAATTAGCAATCGCTTTAAAATGTTGAGGTTTTGAAAATAAGTCGCTGTGGGCTTCAAACATATTAATGCCTTTTTCCCACTCACGTGTTTGTGAATACAAGGTAAGGATAGGCTCGAGCGCTTCACTTTGATTCGCTTTAACTAGCCATACTAAATGCTCTTCTGCACCATCTAATAGTCCAGCCATAATATAGTCTTCAGCAAGCTCTAGACGACTAGAGGCTGCCTGCTGTTCATTGAGGCTAGGATGCTTTAACAAAAGTTCATGGATTTTAATTGCACGGTCTAACTCACCACGGCGACGAAACATGGTCGCAAGTGTTGAATAATGCTCTACAGAGTCCGCTGCAACTTCTAACAAATTAATGAGGTGTTCAAGGCCTTGATCTTCTTCTCTATCGAGTAAGAACTTTAACCCTTTACTGTATTCTGAGGTGATCTGACGGTTTAATTGATGAGCTTGGTTTTTAGCACTGTTTTTACCCATGATCCAGCCATAACCAGCCGCAACAGGTAAAAGTAAAAACAAAAGCTCAATCATAGTTAGGTGTCTTTATTAGCAACAAGCTTATTATTATTTTTTTCAGGCGCTAATTTTTTTTTCAAACGATAATTTTGCCACTTCAATTGTGAAAACAATTTAAAGCTAATAAAACAACCAATTGCGACACCTAAAGCAAAGCAGATACTAATTATCATTGCTAAGGGTAATGTATTACTAGCAATAATGTAATTAATTTGTACCAACTGTGGATTCTGTGAACCAAGTACAAATGCAAAAATTAAGCATATTGCTACCAAGATTACTTTTAATACCCGAAACAAGTAACTACTCCTGCTGGTAACTAGGCAATGCTCGCGTTAACGCGATCTCTAAGTTCTTTACCTGGTTTAAAATGTGGTACATGTTTACCGTCTAGTTCAACCGTATCACCTGTTTTAGGGTTACGGCCAGTACGCGGCGAACGAAAATGTAATGAGAAACTACCAAAGCCACGGATCTCAATACGATCTGAGCTTGATAATGAGCCGGCCATTTGTTCAAGAATTTCTTTAACAGCATTTTCAACATCTTTCACAGGTACGTGTGCATGTTGCTCGGCAAGTTGTTCTATCAATTCTGACTTAGTCATAGCGTTTCCTTAAAAAGAGATAAAGGAAGGGCAACACTGCCCTTCCAATTATTAAGACTGATTAATTAGTCTTTTTGTGCATTTGCGAATGCAGCAGCCATTGCGTTTTCGAACACTGGCTCTTCTTTCTTAAGCTTTTCTAGTACTTCTTTCTCTTCTGCTTCGAAAAGAGCTTTAACTGAAAGGCTTAAAGTGCGGTTCTTACGATCAACACCAACATATTTCACTTCAACTTCGTCGCCTACAGAAACAACAGTAGTTGCATCTTCAACGCGCTCTTGAGCGATATCAGCTACACGGATGTAACCTTCAACGCCTTCGATAAGTTCAACTGTTGCGCCTTTCGCATCAACTTCTGTCACTTTACCTTTAACAATAGCACCTTTTTTGTTTGCATCAAGGTAGTTATTGAATGGGTCAGCTTCGATTTGCTTAACACCTAGAGAGATACGTTCACGCTCTGGGTCAACTTGCAATACGATAGCAGTGATTTCGTCGCCTTTCTTGAATTCACGTACAGCGTCTTCGCCAGGTGTATTCCAAGAAATGTCTGAAAGGTGAACAAGACCATCAATACCACCGTCAAGACCGATAAAGATACCGAAGTCAGTGATTGATTTGATCTTACCAGTAACTTGATCGCCTTTGTTTTGAAGACGAGCAAATTCTTGCCAAGGATTAGCAATACATTGCTTAAGACCTAGAGAAATACGACGACGTTCTTCGTCGATTTCAAGAACCATAACTTCAACAGTGTCACCTAGTGAAACAACTTTTGAAGGGTGGATGTTCTTGTTAGTCCAATCCATTTCAGAAACGTGTACTAGACCTTCAACGCCTTCTTCGATTTCTACGAAGCAGCCGTAATCAGTAAGGTTAGTTACACGACCAGAAAGTTTAGAACCTTCTGGGTAGCGACCAGCGATAGCTGCCCATGGATCTTCGCCAAGCTGTTTAAGGCCTAGAGATACACGAGTTTTATCTTTGTCGAATTTAAGAACTTTAACTGCGATTTCGTCGCCAACATTAACGATTTCTGAAGGGTGCTTAACACGCTTCCACGCCATATCAGTGATGTGTAGTAGACCATCAACACCACCAAGGTCAACGAATGCACCGTAGTCAGTAAGGTTCTTAACGATACCTTTAACTTCTTGACCTTCAACAAGGTTAGCAAGAAGCTCTTCACGTTCTTGTGAGTTTTCAGATTCGATAACTGCACGACGTGAAACAACAACGTTGTTACGTTTTTGGTCAAGCTTGATTACTTTGAATTCAAGCTCTTTGCCTTCAAGGTGAGTTGTGTCACGTACTGGACGAACATCAACAAGTGAACCAGGTAGGAAAGCACGGATTGAATCAACTTCAACTGTGAAACCGCCTTTAACTTTACCGTTGATAACACCAGTAACAGTCTCTTGCTCTTCACATGCTTTCTCAAGACGGATCCACGCTTCGTGACGCTTCGCTTTCTCACGAGAAAGGATAGTTTCACCGAAACCGTCTTCGATTGCATCTAGTGCAACATCTACTTCGTCGCCAACTGCAACTTCTAGTTCACCAGCAGCATTTTTGAATTGCTCTGCAGGGATAGCACTTTCTGATTTAAGACCAGCATCTACAAGTACAATGTTATTCTCGATAGAGATTACTGTACCTTTAACAATAGAGCCTTGCTCTGCTTCAAAACCCTTTAGGCTTTCTTCAAATAACTGCGCAAAATTTTCTGACATACGAATATACGTCTCATATATTTAATACCAATAAGCAACCATGCTGCATGGGGTTGTTAAAATAGCACTGGCATCCTGCTGGCGCATGTAAAAATGTGTTTACTTTCTGCTAGGAAATTTACCTTCAGAAACCGCTGTATCCAACAAAGTCATAACTTTATCAAATACTTGCTGCGCATTGAGCTCGCTAGTATCAAGTTCAATAGCATCATCTGCCGGTACAAGCGGCGCAACTTCACGATTCATATCGCGTTCGTCACGAGCTTGAATATCTTCTAATAGACCACTTAGTGTAACATCAAGACCGCGTTCATTCAACTCAACATAACGTCGGCGTGCGCGTTCTTGTGCACTGGCGGTTAAATAAATTTTTAGTGGTGCATCAGGGAATACCACAGTCCCCATATCACGACCATCCGCAATTAAGCCATTTTCGGTGCGAAAAGCACGTTGGCGACGAAGTAGCGCTTCTCTCACTCGAGGTAAAGCTGCCACTTTTGATGCCGCGGCTCCAACTTCTTCATTACGAATAGTGGTTGATACATCTTCGCCTTCAAGAATAACCTTTCCAGCATTGGTTTGACTATCAACTAAAAACTGCACATCCAGATTGGCAGCTAAAGGCACCAATGCCTCTTCGTTGTCCAATGCAATTTGATGATGAAGTGCTGCCAGTGATAACACACGATAAATCGCGCCACTGTCTAAAACATCCCATCCTAATTTATCGGCTAACAAGCGACAAACAGTTCCTTTACCTGAACCACTTGGGCCATCAACGGTGATTACGGGCATTAATAACGCCTGCATTTAAAACCTCCTGCAATGCACACCAAAATAAAACCGCCGTATTATACGCCAGATATTAAAATAGATCCGCTTTTTGTACGTAAGTTTTTATTTTTACGTATTGTAACTATTTACTTACAGACGCTAGTACATTGAAAAACGTTGGAAAAGTTTTATAGGTACATTTAGGATCGTTAATTGTGATTGCTTGACCACCCACTGCTACCATGGCAAAGCACATGGCTATTCTATGGTCATCGTAGGTGTCTATGGCCACATCATTAAATTTAGTTGGTGGCGTTATTTCAATAAAGTCTTGGCCTTCAACAACCTCAGCCCCCACTTTACGTAGCTCAGTGGCCATGGCATACAATCTGTCAGTTTCTTTAACCCGCCAATTATATATATTTCGAATGGCGGTCGGCCCATCGGCAAATAATGCGACGGTGGCAAGGGTCATAGCAGCATCAGGAATTGCATTAGCATCAATATCGACTCCTTTCAACTGGCCTTTACGCACCACTAATCGCTCATCATACCAATCAATTTGTGCGCCAACCTGCTCCATTACTTTGGCAAAGCCAATATCGCCTTGAACTGATTTTGCACCCACGCCTTTTATTTCAATTTCACCACCTGCAATGGCCGCTGCGGCAACAAAATATGATGCTGATGAAGCATCCCCCTCTACCATAATTCGCTCGACAGCTTTGTATTGCTGTGAACCTTTAACTTTAAAAGATTTATAATTATCATGACTAACATCAACACCAAAACGCGCCATCACATCTAAAGTAATATCGATATATGGTTTTGACACTAAAGTACCTTTAATAGTGATTGTGGTATCGCCATTAAATAGTGGTGCAGCCATTAATAGTGCGGTTAAAAATTGACTTGAAATACTGCCATCAATTTCAACATTACCACCATTAATTTGACCACCCGTGATTTTCAGTGGCGGATAATCTAAATGCTTTAAGTATTTAATTTCACCACCAAGCGCTTGTAATGCATCAACCAAATGGCCTATTGGGCGCTCTTCCATACGCGGTTCACCAATTAGCTCATACTCACCCTGTACAGCCGCTAGCACGGCTGTTAGAGGGCGATATGCTGTACCTGCGTTACCTAAAAATAAAGGCTCACTTGGCGTTAAAAACTGCCCACCAACGCCTTGCACGGTAGCCACTGTTTTATCTTCATTAAGTTCAACATTAACCCCTAATAGTTTTAGGGCGCCAAGCATATGACGAATATCGTCGCTATCAAGTAAGTTTTCAACAACGGTGGTGCCTTGTGCAAGAGCAGCCAGTAATAATATCCTATTAGATAAACTCTTAGAGCCAGGGAGGGTAACACTGCCATTCACAGACGATATTGGCTCAAGTCGTAACTGTTCCATTAACTGTTCTCCTGAGCAAATTTAGCCATGAAATCAACCAGCGCTTTAACACCAGCAAGCGGCATTGCATTATAAATACTCGCGCGCATGCCACCGACTATTCTGTGCCCTTCCAATGCAAGTAAACCCGCGGCTTTAGCTTGAGCTAAAAATTGCTCATTTAAACTTTCGTCATTTAACCAAAATGGTACATTCATCCGAGAGCGGCAATGTTTAGCTACTTTATTGTTATAAAATGGCGACTCGTCAATAAAGTTGTATAACAGCTCAGCTTTTGCAATATTTTGCTGTTCCATGGCTTTAACGCCACCGTTTTGCTCAAGCCATTCGAATACTTCAGCGGCTAAGTACCAAGCAAACGTTGGCGGTGTGTTATACATGCTGCCTTGTTTAACTTCCAGAGCATAATCAAAAATCCCCGGCTTTGGTAGGCCTTGGCGTTCAAGCAAACTTTTACGAATGATGACTATCGCAAGCCCTGAAGGGCCGATATTTTTTTGTGCACCGGCATAAATTAAATCAAATTGCTCTACATCAAATTCGCGAGACAGAATTGTTGATGACATATCAGCGACAATTGGCGCTGTTGGGTGGCTTGGTACATCGAACATTTCTATACCATCAATGGTTTCATTTGGGCAATAATGAATATATGAAGGGTCTTTTGGAAATTCCCACTCACTCACTGGTTTAATTGAAAATTGCTCGTTTGTATCATTACGTACATCGAGCTCTTGAACTTGCGTAAACTTTAATGCCTCAGCAACTGCACCTTTTGACCACACCCCGTTTTCACAATAAACAGCGGTTTTATCATCTAAGTGTAAGTTTAAAGGCACAGCTGCAAATTGACCACGACCACCGCCGTGCATAAATAGTACTTCAAACTCATCGCTAATATTCATTAAACGACGTAGGCTAGCTTCGCATTTTTCAGTTAAAGCTAAAAATTCTTTACTTCGGTGACTAATTTCCATCACCGATACACCTAAATTTTGCCAATCGACAAATTCTTTTTGTGCTTTTTCCATCACAGCTGGCGGTAGCATTGCTGGACCCGCACAAAAATTATATATACTCATTACCTTTCCTCATTCCAGTAATTACTTTTTTTATTTATAAATAAAAAAAAGCGGCCGAAGCCGCTTTTTAATGGTCAATGTTATTCAACCGGTGGATTATCACCCGCGTCTTCATTAACCGTTTCGACTATTTCTTCGCTCTCGCCTTCGATAGCGTCAAGCTCATCGATTTCGATCTCTTCGATACGTTGTAAACCAACTACTTGCTCTTCGTCAATAGTTCTTATCAAAATAACACCTTGAGTATTACGCCCAACGGTAGAAACTTCGTTTACACGTGTTCGAACAAGCGTACCACGATTAGAGATAATCATGATTTCGTCATTGTCGTCAACTTGCACAGCACCGACAACAGCGCCGTTACGCTCACTCACTTTAATCGATACAACACCCTGTGTTGCGCGACTCTTAGATGGGTAATCTTCAAGTGATGTACGCTTACCGTAACCATTTTCAGTCACAGTTAAGATAGCACCATTTGTTTTTGGTACAATTAAAGATACAACACGTTGCTCATCGGCCATCTTGATACCACGAACACCTGTTGCGGTACGACCCATTGGGCGCACACCTTTAAAGCGGATTTCAGGGTTACCATCTTCATCAAGCACAGGGTTACCATTTTCATCAACAACCGCTGTCTCTTCAGCTTCTTTAAAGCGTACAACTTTACCTGCGTCAGTGAAGAGCATGATTTCGTTGCTACCGTCGGTGATATCAACACCGATTAAGCTATCGCCTTCATTAAGATTTACGGCGATGATACCGCTAGCACGTTGACGGCTGTATGCAGTCAGTGGTGTTTTCTTCACTGTACCAAATGCAGTTGCCATGAAGATGTATTTATCTTCTTCGTATTCACGTACCGGCAAGATAGCGGTAATACGCTCATCAGCTTCAAGTGGTAGTAAGTTAACAATTGGCTTACCACGTGCTGCACGACTCGCTAGTGGTAATTGATACACTTTAAGCCAGTACAAGCGCCCTGCTGTTGAGAAGCACAAAATCGTATCGTGGGTATTAGCAACAAGGAGACGTTCGATGAAATCTTCATCTTTCATCTTCGTCGCTGATTTACCTTTACCACCACGTCGCTGCGCTTCGTAATCTGATAATGGTTGATACTTCACATACCCTTCGTGAGACAGGGTAACAACAACATCTTCTTCATTGATCAAGTCTTCAAGACTAATATCGTGGGCTGCGGCGTTAATTTCTGTACGACGCTCATCACCGTATTGGTCTTTAATTTCAACCAATTCATCACGAATAACTTCCATTAAACGCTCTGGTGAAGCCAAGATATGTAATAACTCAGCAATTAAATCTAACAACGTTTGGTATTCGTTTAAGATTTTTTCATGTTCAAGACCAGTCAGTTTGTGTAAACGTAGGTCTAGAATCGCCTGTGCTTGCTGCTCAGAAATATAATATTGGCCGTCACGAATACCTAAGTCATCCGCTAACCAATCAGGGCGTGCAACGTTTGCTTCACCTGCTTTTTCAAGCATCGATTTAACGTTACCTAACTCCCAAGGGCGTGCTGTTAATGCGGCTTTAGCTTCTGCTGGTGTCGGTGATTTACGAATTAATTCGATAATCGGGTCGATATTCGCAAGCGCTATAGCTAAACCTTCAAGGGTATGAGCACGGTCACGGGCTTTACGTAAGTCAAACACGGTACGACGCGTAACCACTTCACGACGGTGAATGATAAACGCTTCAAGCATTTCTTTTAAGTTAAAGCATTTAGGTTGGTTATTGATCAAAGCAACCATGTTCATACCAAACACTGTTTGAAGCTGTGTTTGTGCATACAGGTTATTAAGAATAACTTCGCCTACGTCGCCACGTTTTATCTCGATAACGATACGCATACCGTCTTTATCAGATTCATCACGTAATGCGCTGATACCTTCGATTTTCTTATCTTTTACAAGCTCGGCGATTTTTTCAATCAGACGCGCTTTATTTACTTGATAAGGGATCTCATGAACAATGATAGTCTCACGACCAGACTTTTCGTCCACTTCAATTTCAGCACGGGCACGAATATATACTTTACCACGGCCAGTTAAATAGGCTTGTTCAATGCCTTTTTTACCGTTAATGATTGCTGCAGTTGGGAAGTCAGGACCAGGAATGTATTCTATTAACTCATGAATAGTTAAATCTGGGTTTTGTATTAAAGCCAAACAGCCATTAATAACTTCAGATAAATTGTGTGGCGGTATATTTGTTGCCATACCTACCGCGATACCTGATGAACCATTGACTAACAAGTTAGGAACTTTCGTTGGTAACACATCAGGGATTTGTTCAGTACCATCATAGTTAGGTACAAAATCAACGGTCTCTTTTTCAAGATCGGCTAATAATTCATGAGACATTTTTGCCATGCGCACTTCGGTATAACGCATTGCTGCCGCAGAGTCACCATCAACAGAACCAAAGTTACCTTGGCCGTCTACTAACATATAACGTAAAGAGAATGGCTGGGCCATACGGACTATGGTGTCATAAACCGCACTGTCGCCATGGGGGTGGTATTTACCAATTACGTCACCGACAACACGTGCCGATTTTTTATATGGTTTATTCCAATCATTACTAAGCTCGTTCATTGCAAACAAAACGCGGCGGTGAACTGGCTTTAAACCATCACGCACGTCAGGCAATGCACGTCCAACAATTACGCTCATCGCGTAATCTAAATAGGACGTTTTTAACTCGTCTTCAATATTGACTGGCAGAATTTCATTGGCGAGATCAGTCATTTGATATCACATTCCTTCAGTATTAACTCACAAAGTGCCGTTTTAAAGGCGCTATAGAGTATTTGTTGTTATTAAACGTATTCTAATAGACCATGCTACCACAATTAATTTAGATTTACAGGCGCTAAATCTTTGCGATTTATTAATTTAGCCCTATATAATGGCCTCAGATTGACGAGGAAGTATTTTATGACCGAACATCAAAATGTAGATAGTGCAGAAATTGCAAAGTTTGAAGCCATTGCCGAAAGGTGGTGGGACCGTGAAGGTGAATTTAAACCCCTTCATGAAATTAATCCGTTACGATTAGATTTTATCTGTAATAAGACACAAGGGGTATTTGATAAGGAAGTACTTGATGTTGGCTGTGGTGGCGGAATTTTAACTGAAAGCATGGCCCGTATGGGCGCTAAGGCGACCGGCATTGATATGGGGCAAGAGCCATTAACAGTGGCAAAGTTGCATAGTTTAGAAACGGGTGTGAATGTAGATTATATAAAAGTACCTGCAGAAGAGTATGCACAAGCTAACCCTGCTCGCTTTGACGTAATTACCTGTATGGAAATGCTTGAACACGTCCCTGATCCAGCTTCAATTATTCATGCAGTAGCGGCCTTAGCTAAACCAGGGGCTGATGTGTTTTTTTCAACGCTTAACAAAACCCCAAAAGCGTATTTATTCGCTATTGTCGGAGCAGAAAAGCTTTTAAAAATGGTGCCTGAAGGTACTCACGATCATAAAAAGTTTATCAAGCCCGCACAATTGATTGCTTGGGCTGAACAAGCGGGCTTAAAAGTGCGCGCCAGTACGGGTTTAAATTACAATCCACTATCAAAGCAATACACATTAAATAGTGATGTAAGCGTTAATTATATTCTACATTTTGAGAAACTTGCCTAATGGTGAGTTTTAATAAATCACACGACATTAATTATGAAGCCTTCATTTTCGATTTAGACGGTACCCTACTTGATACAGCGGATGATTTAGGTGCTGCACTTAACAGTGTACTCAAAGTGCATTTGATGCCGTTGGTAAGTGAAGAGATATACCGCCCAGCGGCTTCAAATGGTGCGGTAGCACTTCTTGAAGCCGGCTTTGGTCAGATATGGCACTCACGTCCAGATCAGGCTGAGCTTCGCCAGCAATTACTTGATGCCTACAGTGCCAACATTGCGACCCATAGCCGTTGTTTTACTGGCGTCGCGCAATTGTTATTAGCGCTTGAGCAACAAAAGATCAAATGGGGATCATGACAAATAAGCCTGAGTTTCTCACTAAACCATTAGTTGCCCAAATACCAGAGCTAAAAGATACGCAAGCCTTAGTCAGTGGTGATACCCTTAATATTGCAAAGCCCTCCCCTTTACCTTTGTTACATACTGCCGAGCTTTTTAGGTGTCGAACCCAAGCGCTGTTTATATATCGGCGATGCGCAACGCGACATAGAAGCTGCGAAAGCCGCCAATATGTACAGCGCGACCGCACTGTGGGGTTATGTACCAAGTGAAGCAGAGGCATTAAGTTGGAATGCAGATTTTAACTGGCAAAGCCCAATTGATGGATTTAACCACATATAGTGCATTAACAATTTAAAAACACTATATGTTGTGATTAGTTTAAAATTAGCTCAAACTGTGTTGATAAAAAAGCAGCCAAAATTTATTTTCAAAATGACTAAATTTAATAGATCTTGAGTTGCTTTTTATAAATTTCATCTTAATCAAAAGGTCAAAGGTTAATGGCTACTAACACAAGCATGTTATCCCAAACTTATCCACAAAAGGTCTCATTTCTGTCCCTTGCAAATGATCGCAGACCACACTATCTTGTGATCTAGAATTTGAAGAGCACCAGATATTGTGGCTAAATGTTATTCAATTAAATTCGCTTTTAACTTTATAACTAGAATAATAATTTTCTAAGACTATATTTCCCAAGGAATACAGGCAAAACTATGAACCAACAGCTATCTGTAAGCAAACGTGACGGCCGTAAAGAGTCACTTGATCTTGATAAAATTCATCGCGTTATTGAGTGGGCCGCCGAAGGTTTAAATAACGTTTCTGTTTCTCAAGTAGAGTTAAAGTCGCATATTCAGTTTTATGATGGTATTCGCACTGAAGATATCCATGAAACAATTATCAAAGCTGCCGCTGATCAAATATCTAAAGACAGCCCGGATTATCAATACTTAGCGGCTCGTTTAGCTGTATTCCATCTACGTAAAAAAGCGTATGGCCAATTTGAGCCACCGCGTTTATATGATCACATTACTAAGTTAGTAGAAGATAAGCGATATGATGCGCATCTACTGGTTGATTACACAGAGCAAGAAATTGACGAGCTAGATAACTACCTCGATCATAGCCGAGATTTAAACTTCAGCTACGCAGCAGTGAAGCAGCTAGAAGGCAAGTATTTAGTACAAAACCGTGTAACGGGTGAAATTTACGAAAGTGCACAATTTTTATATATTCTGGTTGCGGCAAGTTTGTTCTCGGATTACCCAAAAGAAACACGTTTAGATTACATCAAGCGTTTTTATGATGCGGTATCAATGTTTAAAATTTCATTACCAACGCCAATTATGGCGGGGTACGTACACCAACACGTCAATTCAGCTCATGTGTACTGATTGAGTGTGGTGACAGCTTAGATTCTATCAATGCCACTTCTTCTGCCATTGTTAAGTACGTATCGCAACGTGCAGGTATTGGTATTAATGCAGGTCGTATTCGTGCACTTGGCAGCCCTATTCGCAATGGTGAAGCTTACCATACGGGTTGTATCCCATTTTATAAACACTTTCAAACCGCTGTTAAAAGTTGTTCGCAAGGCGGTGGTTCGTGGTGGTGCAGCAACGTTATTCTACCCATTATGGCATCTAGAAGTAGAAAACTTATTAGTACTTAAAAATAACCGTGGTGTTGATGATAACCGTGTTCGTCACTTAGATTACGGCGTACAATTTAATAAACTAATGTATGCGCGTCTGATCAAAGATGATTACATTACGTTGTTCAGCCCGTCTGATGTGCCTGGTTTATACGATGCATTTTTTGAAGATCAAAACGAATTTGATCGTTTATATGTTCAATATGAGCAAGACGAATCAATTCGTAAAAAGCGTATAAAAGCAATCGAGCTATTTTCAATGTTTGCCCAAGAGCGTGCTAGCACTGGCCGTATTTATTTACAAAATGTTGATCATTGTAATACGCACAGCCCATTTATTGCTAAAGTTGCGCCGATCCGTCAATCTAACTTATGTTTAGAAATCGCATTACCAACTAAACCGCTTAATAACGTAAATGATGAAGAAGGTGAAATTGCATTATGTACTCTTTCGGCCTTTAACTTAGGTGCTATTGAGTCACTTGATGAATTAGAAGAGCTTGCTGAACTTGCAGTACGTGCACTAGATAACTTACTTGATTTCCAAGATTATCCTGTGCCTGCAGCTAAAAATGCAACGATGGGCCGTCGTACACTGGGTATAGGTGTTATTAACTATGCTTATTACCTTGCTAAAAATGGCAAGCGTTACTCAGATGGCAGTGCCAATGCACTTACCCACAAAACATTTGAAGCAATTCAATATTACCTAATGAAAGCGTCAAATGAGCTTGCAAAAGAACGCGGTGCATGTCCTAAGTTCAATGAAACAACGTACTCACAAGGTATAATGCCCACTGATACGTACAAAACAGACTTAGATAAAATCTGTGATGAGCCACTGCATTTAGATTGGGATACATTACGTGCCAATATTAAAGAGCACGGTATGCGTAACTCAACGCTTTCAGCCTTGATGCCGTCAGAGACTTCATCACAAATATCAAACGCAACTAATGGTATTGAGCCACCACGTGGTCATATCAGTGTTAAAGCAAGTAAAGATGGTATTTTAAAACAAGTTGTACCTGAGTATGACCGCTTGAAAGATAACTATGAGTTATTATGGGATATTCCTTCAAACCAAGGGTATTTGCAACTTGTGGGTATTATGCAAAAGTTTGTTGATCAAACTATCTCAGCAAATACAAATTATGATCCAAATAAGTTTGAAGGTGGTAAAGTACCTATGAAGGTATTACTGCAAGACTTGCTTGCTGCTTATAAGCTTGGCGTAAAAACCTTGTATTACCACAACACCCGCGACGGTGCATCAGATTCACAAGATGAGCTTGCTCCGCAAGTAGAAGATGACGATTGCGCAGGCGGTGCGTGTAAAATATAAAAATATTTAAATAAAATGACAGCGGGCTTCATGCCTGCTTTGCCCTGTTAGTTTTTTTGAGTGAACCTATGTCTTATACTACTTTTAGCCGAAACCATAATAACCAATTACAAGAACCGATGTTTTTCGGCCAAACAGTTAACGTATCTCGTTATGATCAACAAAAGTATCCTATTTTTGAAAAGTTAATCGAGAAGCAGTTATCTTTCTTTTGGCGCCCTGAAGAAGTAGATGTAAGTAAAGATCGTTTAGACTTTCAAGCACTGCCAGATCACGAAAAACATATATTTTTAAGTAACTTAAAATACCAAACGTTACTTGATAGTGTTCAAGGCCGTTCTCCAAATGTTGCTTTATTACCTATTGTATCAATCCCAGAGCTTGAAACGTGGATTGAAACATGGGCGTTCAGTGAAACAATTCATAGCCGCTCATACACACATATTATTCGTAATGTGACACAATCACCTGAGCTCATTTTTGATGATATTGTGAGTAACGATAAAATTAGCGAACGTGCTGATGCGGTGACTAAATATTATGATGAACTGATCAACAAGGTGGCTATCTACAACCTTTACGGTGAAGGCAAACATGAGTTAAATGGTGAAACAGTACACATTAGCTTATTTGAGCTGAAGAAGTTGTTATACCTTGCCATGATGTCAGTTAATATTTTAGAAGCAATTCGTTTTTACGTTAGTTTTGCTTGTTCATTTGCATTTGCAGAGCGCGAACTTATGGAAGGTAATGCAAAAATCATTAAGCTCATAGCCCGTGATGAAGCATTGCATTTATCTGGCACTCAGCATATTTTAAATATTATGCAAGATGGTAAAGATGATCCTGAAATGGCTATTGTCGCAGCACAATGTAAAGATGAAGCTATAAAAATGTTTGTTGATGCCGCCGAGCAAGAAAAAGAATGGGCTGAATATCTTTTCAAAGATGGTTCAATGATTGGTCTTAACAAAGACATTCTTTGCCAATATGTAGAGTACATCACCAATGCACGCATGAGTGCTGTTGGCCTGCCAACACAATTTGCTAATAACAGTAACCCAATCCCGTGGATAAACTCTTGGTTGGTTTCTGATAATGTTCAAGTAGCGCCACAAGAAGCCGAGATCAGCTCTTATCTGGTTGGTCAAATAGATTCGCAAGTTGATGCGTCTGACTTTGGTGATTTTGATCTGTAATGCCTGATAGTAAAACTGTAAGGGTTGACCTTACAGATAGCAGCCAGAATGTTAGCTTTGATTCTGGCTGCCCTTCTCTTTTAGATTGCCTCGAACAGAATAAACTAACAGTGTCATATCAATGTCGTGAAGGATATTGTGGGGCCTGTAGAGTGAAATTAACCAAAGGCAGCATCATATATAACCAAGAACCCCTCGCGTTTGTCCGTGAAGGTGAAGTATTGCTTTGCTGTTGTAAACCCGACGGCGATATAACGATAGCTGTAGAATAGTACAAATAAGATGATCAGATAATGTCTGAGGTTTATGCACTACACACTTTATTTTTACCTGTACTCTTAGCTAAATACAAATTTTCATCTGCTTTTTTTATTGCCTGGTCGATACTATCTGTACCAATAACTTCACTCACACCCACGCTTACAAATAAGTTAATCTTTTCCTGCTCGACACTAATTGGCTGTGCAAGCAAGTCTTGCTGAATACGTTTGGCCAACACAATAGCCCCATCAACATTCGTTTGTGGTAGTACACACAAAAACTCTTCACCGCCCCAGCGACAGAAAATATCTTTTGCTCTAGCAAATTTACGAAAAGTATCAGCTAGATGTATGAGAGCTAAATCCCCAGCTTGGTGGCCATATTTATCATTGATTTTTTTAAAATCATCAACATCAAAGATCATAATTGATAACGACGCATTTGATTTATCACTTAGCAATTTTTCTTCGTACAAACGTTCCATGGTGTATCGACGGTTAGGCAGTGAGGTAAGAGGATCCGTAGTCGCTAGAATCTCATTAGTTTTTGCTAGTTGTATCAACTTGCGGCTATAACTCTCACGAAAATACTCATAAAAGCCACTTAATAAAGCAACCACAATAAAAGATAATATTATCCGAGAAAGTAATTCTGGTGAGTTATATTGATAACCATTAAAGTTATGTGCTATCACAAAGGCAACCATCACAGCTAAAATAAAAATAGTTATGTCTATAAGACCTTTGCGCAGCCCTCGCATGAAGAAAGTGACAGGAGAGACTATAAAAATCCAAATGGGCCCTGTACCATGGCTTCCTCCCGAATACACCAAAAATAACATTAATATAAACAAGGTGTATAATAAAATACTGGATGAAAGTCGGTCGTTATTGTTAATAAAACATGGAACCATAAATAAGCTTGAAGCAATAACTAAACTTAAAAATAATGGATAATTGGCATCAATAATTGCAAAAAATGACATCACTGTAGTTGCAATAGAGCCGGTAAATGCAAAAGATTTTATAATTAATTTTCTTTCACTTTGATCTGAATACTTTATCATTTGCTACTTTACTACCCCTAAAGTTATACAATAACTACAGTTTACCCATAATTTGAACGTTTATGCACTGTCCTCGTAAATACGTAACTCTGCACTTATTCGCCCTCTTACAAACCGACCTACTTAAACACACCATATATTACAGGCAAATAAATATAAGTGTAGCGATTGAAGCACTCAGTGTTTTAATTCAACAATATAGAAATGACTCATTTTACTATTTAATATTAGCTTGAGTTATTAATGCCATACGAACTCTTGAGTATGATAAAAATAACGATCATCACTAATACTCACACAGTTTTGATCAATAGTAATATCCCAATCAAGGTTTCTTGTTAAATGTGCTTTGAGCTGATCTATAAACTGTTTATCAATTTCAATTAAATGGCTGTTAGGTAATAATCTTAATTGGGGCTTTGCCTGATTTAACCACTCACTTTGGGCCGTTGTTAAAATAATAAATTCATCCACGACTTTTGCAGCCTTAAGCATGCGTTGTAAATCTGGCTTATCAACACTTAACCATTTTGTATAGTGTTCATTTAGCGCTTTTACAGATACATCTGGTCTATATTTATCAGAAAAATTATTTATTTGCGCAGATTTATCATATGACAAAAAACTGTAACCCAATAGTTTTAATATGAAATGCTCAAGTGTTTCATTTTTAGTCAGTGACGTAGTAAATACTTCACGATGATTTCGTTGTTGGCGTAAATCAGCAATGGTAAATCGTGCTTTAAATATACGGCTTTTGTCAGTCATTTTCATGACTCCAGCAGTGAGCGAATCATAAGTATAGTTGAAAATAACTAAACTGGCATATCAAAGTTATGGTATAACATTATTGATAAATCAATATACTTATGTTACATTATATCACAACATCACAATCAAATAATGTAGTAATTATGAACCGATATTCAATTCTTTCTGCTGCGATCATTACAGCGCTTAGCTCTTACTCTGTCCATGCTGCAACTGTAAATGGTCATGTTGTAAATCCTAATAATCAACCAATAGCTAATGCAGTTGTTCACATACATGGCAAAACGCAGTCTATAAAAACAGATAACGAAGGTAACTTTACTATTGATATCGATGCCAACAGTCAATTGCATATCAGTAAAAATAACTACCTTGATGCACGTGTTAACGTAAATGAAACCAATTCAACTGTAAACGTGACTTTAACGCCCACATCTGTAGAAACTGTCGTTGTTTATGCATCTGCTTTACACAAGAATAGTTTAGAGATGATTTCACCAGTGAGTGTATTGTCAGGTGATGAACTAAAAAACAAATCAAAGCCAACACTTGGTGAAACGCTAAAAGGCATTCCTGGTGTTAATGCCAGCTACTTTGGCCCAGTGTCATCAAGCCCTATTATCCGTGGCTTAGACGGTCCACGTGTTAAAATTACTCAAAATGGGCTAGATAGCAGCGATGCATCACGCATTGGTCCAGATCACGCAACCTCCAATGACACTCTTTCTGCCGAGCAAATTGAAGTACTTAGAGGCCCAGCCACTTTACTTTATGGTTCAGGTGCCATTGGCGGTGTGGTAAATGTGGTTGATAACCGAATACCTACTGACAATATTGAACAATTTACTGGTGCTGCAGAATATAGCCACGACACAGTATCAAATGCCAATACTTATGCCGCAAAGCTCGAAACAGGTCATAACAACTTTAACTTCCACTTTGATGGAACCAAGCGTACTGGTGATGATTACCAAACGCCTGAATTTGAGCTGCCAGAAGAAGAACATGATGAACACGATCATGAAGAAGAAGCCCACGAAACAGCAACTTCTGTAGAGAACACCTTTATTGATAGCCAAACAGTTAATTTTGGTACTAGCTATGTTGGTGAGCATTTAACCCTGGGTGTCGCTTATGGCCGTATCGATACCGATTATGGTATTCCTGCGCATGAGCATATTGGTCATGATCATGATGATGAAGCTCATGAAGAAGAGCATGATGAAGATGAATCTGTCTATGCCAGTGTAGAGCAAGACCGTTGGCAAGGCCTAATGAGTTACGCACTGCACAATAATTGGATTGAAACGATTAACTTACGCTTAGGTTACACTGATTATCAACATAGTGAAATTGAAGACGGTGTTATTGGTACAACCTTTAAAAATAAAACAACTGAAGCGCGTTTAAATATCGAACATCAATTTGGTAACTGGCATGGAATGGCAGGATACCACTTTAGCGATTCTGACTACGATGCCGATGGCGAAGAAGCCTTTACGCCAGCTAGTCAAACAACGAGCCATGCTGTTTTTATTTTAGAAGAGCAACAATTTGGTGATGTCACGGTTGAGTTAGGTGCCCGTTTAGAAGATTACAACATTGACAGTAATATTGCAGCACACGACGACCATGACCATGACCATGACCATGAGCATGAAGAGCATGAAGAAGCTGAAGAAGAACACGATGAAATAACCGCCTACAGCAAAAGCTTTACTAACTTAAGTATATCTGCTGGCGCTATTTGGCAATATACACCAGGTCAAAGTATTGCTCTAAGTGCATCACATTCAGAGCGTGCACCACTGTCTGCAGAGCTGTTATCAAACGGGCTACATATTGCAACAGGTACGTATGAACTTGGCTTAGGTTATGTCATTGAAGATGGTGAAGCGCATTTTAAGCCACAAGACATTAAACAAGAAACGTCGACCAATCTTGATTTAAGTTTTAGACGTTTCAGCGGAGACTTCGGTTACACTGTTAATTTATTCTATAACGATATTGAAAACTTTTACTTTCAACAAAATACAGGGCTCGTTTATGATGAAGAGCATGGTTTTGAACTAAACAATGATGATCACGAAGAAAGCATAGCGGTATATCAATTTGTAAGTAAAGATGCAGAGCTTTACGGTATCGAATTTGATGCTCACTACCAGGTGAACGCAAACGCAATGGTTAAAGTGTTTGGTGATTCAACAACAGCAAAACTTAAAAATGATGAAAACTTGCCAAGAATACCGGCTAATAAATTAGGCTCAGAGTTACAATATACGCTTAGTGATTGGCAATTTACACTCACTGGCACTCATTATTTTGAGCAAAATGATATTACTGATTATGAAACAACAACACAGAGCTATACCTTATTTGATGCTCAGGCAAATTATCAATTAAGTGTAGGGCCTGTTGATTCAGAGTTTTATATTAACGTTGACAACATAACTGATGAACTTGGTTTTGTGCACAGCTCATTTATTAAAGAAAAAGCTCCTTTACCTGGCCGTAACTTTAAAATTGGTGTTCGCGGATATTTCTGATTATAAGTAACTCATCTATAACTATGTAGTTGAGTTACTGTTCTTTGAATATAAAAAAACCACGCTAAAATGAATAAGCGTGGTTTTTTATATCATCGAACTTTATTTAGCTCAGTGACAGCTATTAAAGAATAGCGTGTAACTCAACATCAAATACAAGTGTTGAGAAAGGTGCGATTGCAGCACCGGCACCGCGTTCGCCATAAGCAAGCTCATGAGGAACATAGATGCGCCATTTAGTACCAACAGGCATCATTTGTAATGCTTCTGTCCAACCTTTAATAACGCCACCAACTGGGAATTCAGCAGGCTGACCACGTTCGTAAGAACTATCAAATACTGTACCGTTGATAAGAGTACCGTGGTAATCAACGCGTACTGTAGACTCAGCTGTTGGCTTTTCGCCTTCACCTGTTGCAAGTACTTCGTATTGAAGACCTGACTCAGTTACTGTGATTTCTGGACGTTTAGCATTTTCTTCTAAAAATGCGATACCTTCAGCAGAAAGTACTTTTGCTTCTTCTTCACGACGAGCTTGAATTTCAGTGTTGATTTTTTCAAATGCAGCTTGGATTTCAGGAATTTCAACTTGGAATTCGCCGCCGGCATAAGCATCTTTCATGCCTTCAAATACTGAATTTAAGTTTAGACCTTCAAAAGGATTCGCTTTAAGTTGCTCACCCATCTGTAAGCCAATACCGTAACTTGCTTTTTCAGCATCTGTAGTAAAATTATCTGACATAATGTGTTTCACGTTTGTTTGTACCAGCCGAGCCTGCACTGATACCAGTTAAAAGACGCGCCTATGCTATCATAAAAAAAAGCCCTTTTGGGCTTAGTTTTTATGGAGTTTTTGCTTAACGTTACCCATTATTAGGGTAAATATCGGTAAGCTGATTAAAATACCTGCAAGCAACTCCCGACTAAGTAATGCATGAGTCCCTACCAATATAATTGGCACTAAAATTAACCCCACAACGCCAATCACACAGGCCCCTATCACCGGCCAATACTTGTCGTATTTGGTTATCAAATGTGCAGTTAACACATTAAAGCCTAAGCAATATAATAATGAACTAACAAATACGGCATCAGGTTGGGCATCAATAGCCATTTTTACGAGTAAATTTATGGCACTGTGATAACAATATGCAAATACAATCCACAACAAGCTGTGCTTTAGTAAGCGTTGTAATGTATTTAATTGACGAGGCTCAGACATATAAACTCCAGATAGCAAAAAGCCGCCCATAAGGCGGCTTTTTAAATATGGTGGAGAGATAGGGATTTGAACCCTAGATGGGCTACAAACCCATGCCGGTTTTCAAGACCGGTGCATTCGACCACTCTGCCATCTCTCCGTACGGCGCGCATAATAGGTGTTACTGAGTTGATTGTAAAGCCCTATTGATGAAAAAGAGCAAATTAGTAGTATTGCTTAGGACGTTTAGCAATCCACGAACAAACCAAACATACTAATAAACTCAATGTGGTAAAACTTAAACATTGAAATATCAGGTCAAACTTATTCAGATCATCACTTGGCATGATCACTAATATAAATGCAGGTAGAATACTCAACATTAATACATAAAAACACACTTTAAATGCACGACCAAAATCAAAACGACGTGTGCGCTGCATCCACCATGTAAGTACAACTAAAATTGAGATTGAGGAAATGGCTACTAAATGAGGGGCTTGCGTACTAAAAGCCGTGTAGAGAGTGACCACAGCACCAACTAACCCCCATAGCGACCAGGTTAGCCATTTTTCTTTTTCGCGTAAAAATAAATTTCCCATTGTTCTCGTCTTCTTTATTGTTATTGTTAAGACATTCCATACAGTAACAAAAAACAACAGATTAAAAAACAGACTGAAGAAGAATAAAAGAAATTGCCTCCTAGCACTTCTCACAGTATGCAACTGATACCAACTTATCAGTTGCTGGCTTAATAGAGTATGACTGTGAAATATATACAAAGTTCATTTGTCTATTATAAATTTGTGAAAAAGTGTTCAGGTTTATGTTTTACCGCTTTTTTACAATCAACCTCAGGAGTACCTAAATATAAATAACCCACTATCTCGTCTAACTTATTTAGCTTCAATTGTGCTTTAACCTGCTCACTTTGAGCAAAGTAACCTGTACGCCAAACACCGCCTAAGCCCTGCGCAAATGCAGCTTGCTGCATTGCTAAAACGGCACATCCAGCACTTTGTACTTGCTCTATTCGGGGGACTTTCGGGTGTTGTTGGTATTTAGCAATAGCAATAATGATCATCGGTGCGCGTAGAGGTGGTTCCTTCGCCCGTGAAATCACTTTTTCATCTTGTTGCTCTGTAACAGCGCTTTTATAATATATTTCACCTAAGCGATCACGTCCTTCACCTTCTACAATGATGAATTGCCACGGAGCGATACAACCATGATCGGGCACACGTAGTGCAGCTTGTTTAATAATGGCTAATTGTTCATCATTCGGAGCGGGCTGTATTAAACGAGGGTCGGATTGTCGGGTTAATAAAAGCTCAATAGCATCCATAGTCATTCTCAAAGGTAAAAAATGTAGCATACCATTGATGATTTATTGAAGTATAGACGTTAGTAACATCATAAATAAGTTATCAACACAATACGTTTAAATTTTAGAGCCAGAATGCAAAAAAGCCTCAAATGAGGCTCTTTAAATAATTATTAACGACGCCGAGGTATGGGTCTCAATAAAATAATATTCTTGTAGTGCGAGTAACCTATTAATTACTCAAGCATTGCCTTTAATCTTGTAACGTAAGCGAATAAAATAGCTAATGTAGTTGCTACCAGTGTTGCGGTTGCAAAAGCATACACTAAGCCAAGTGCGATACCCCACATACTTATTGCTTTAGCCGTTGCAACCACCAGCAATGTAAAGCCTATGAACCTTAACAGTATACAACTGCGTTTTTTTAATTGCTGCCTTTGGCTAACTATATCATTATAATGGCGTTGTAATGATAAACTCAGTAGTATAAAGCCCAATAGTTGCAGTGTTATTTGTAGTAATATCAACATAGTTAAATACCTTTTGCTGTTTGCTTTATATGTGTGTTTGAAGCGCCAATAGCATTTCGCTTTTGCAACACAACCGCCGCAAAAGCAACCCCCCAGCGAATGCCAACATAGTTAAATCAAACCCAAACATTAGCCAGTCACTGTTTTGAAAGCTCACTATTAAGTTGTGCTCTGTTGTCAGCATATTAACGAGCGGCACTAGGGCGAAAATGGAGGCTGCCAACCACAACATTCTTTGCCAAGCCTGCTTCGCTGTTTGCAGCACACAAAAGCAAGCACACAGGGCAAATACAATAAATAAACTATGCATCTCCCATGCAGCTCGATTTGCCATTTCTACAGGTAATAAGCGGTTAGCCCAAAAGTACCCTGCGATAGCGATGGGTAGGCCAACAACCACTGCGGCGTTAAGCTTATCTAGAATATTGATAAATCTAGATTGTTGCTTTTTCGCTTTTGCACCCAAATAATCATGCCCGTCGCAATCATACCGGCACCTAGTAAACCTGATAAAAAATACAACCATCTTAAATAGACATCAGCAAATAGTCCTTCATGTAAATGTTCTAGTACATCATACACTTTTGCTGCGCTGTACTTTTTACCTATGGCTTGTTCTATTTGAACTTGGTTATCTACCACCCGGTAGGTAATTAATGTTGCAAACTCAATACCTTGTTCTGCATCAAACCATACTTCAAATCCAGGTTGCGCGGTGTTACGGTCTATTAAACCTAAATAACTAACCGCTTGGTTTTCAAAACGTGATTTTGCATCAACTAATGCAGCTTCAAGGGATAGTTCATGTGCTGATATATCTATGATTTTCTTTGTCGTGTTTTCGGCTTGTGTTTCATCATATAACTGGCGGTGCATTTTTTTGCCTTCACCATAGGTTGCATCAACCACAGGCGCAAATGACACGCCCATTAATAAAATAAGTCCGCTGTAGGTAATCATCAAGTGAAAAGGCAGTGGCAACACACTAAAAATGTTATGAATATCAAGCCAGCTCCGTAGCCCCTTGTTGGCACGAAAGGTAAAAAATTCGATGAATATTTTTTTATGAATAATCACCCCAGTGACTAAACCAATCAGCATCAGCATCGTTGCCAAACTAGTAACCAAATACCCGACAACAATCGGCACATAATGTAAGTTATAGTGCAGTCGGTATAGTGTTTCACCGCCGCTGGTTGCTCTGGTGGTTATAAGCTCACCGGTATTAGGTGCAAGGTTTTTTTCATGCCATTGCCTACGTGTCCCGGTCTCTTTATTTGCTGGTTGTAACCATGAAATATCAATATATGGATCACGCGTTGAAGGATAACTAATGTACCACTGAGCAGCGCCTTGTGCATTGGCGGTGAGTTGTTGCTGCGCCTTATTGAGTATAGTTAAATCATCAATAGGTTCATTGACAATGGCTATTTCTGGCTTCATCCATCGGTCTATTTCATTTTCGAAATAACCCACGGTGCCAGTTACAAAAATAAAAAATAATAACCAAGCAAATACAAAGCCTGACCACGTATGTAGCCAGTTCATGGTTTGTCTAAATCGCGGTTTCATACTACTGCGGCCCCTGCAAATAGTAATTAAATGTATTAAGTACTAGGCATAAACCGAATACGACGAGAAAAGCACGTAAAGTGGTTTTAGTGGCAAACACAAATAACACAGTGATAAGGTACAAAATAAAGCTAAACATTAATCCTGTAATGATACTGTTTGTTTTATCGCTAAGCAGATGATTGCCAATAATGATAGCGCCATACATTGATACAAAATAACCGCCGACTAACGCAATAAGCACGCGAGCAGTTACATTAAATGCGTTAAGATGTTTTTTTGTAAGATTCATTTATATAAGTTAGGTGCTTTATTAAAGCACCTAACTAATTCCGCAGTTAAAATTTATACGACACACTCAGGCGAACATCACGCCCAGGCTCTTTAATTCCAACTACACCTTCGTAACCTGGGATGTGACCATAATCAGCAACACTACCGTGACTACGGTATGATTCATCAAGTAAGTTTTGTACTGATAAATCAAATCTTAGGTTTGTAAGTGGCTCGTAGGTTACATAGGCATCAAATAAATCGTATCCTGGTTTATTGATTGTCTCTAGCTTGCTCATCCAACCCAATTCGATCGAACGGTGGAATACTTCAATGTCATTGAGGCTCGCAACATGGTTATAGTTTAAACCAAACTTAATTTGCTCATTCACATGGTAATTAAAGTTAACATTGATTGAATCGCCAATCGCGTTACCTAACCCGCCGTACTCGTAAGCGGCCATCTCAATACCATCAATATTAACCGTGCTGTAACCAGAGGCATCATTGGCATCAGGCCATACAAAGGAAGCGTTATTTAATTCAACATCGTTATGGCTGTAACTTACAATGACATCGAAATTATCACCTTGATAACCTGAAACAAGTTCAAGGCCTTTGGTTTCTAAATCACCTATGTTTTCGTAAAATACGCCTTCACGGCCTTTAAATTTATCAAACACCAGATCATTAATTACACTTAAGTACAGTGATGCTTCAAACAACCATGTACCGTCGTTATAGACTAAGCCAAGTTCAGTGTTATCAACCTCTTCAGGTGATAAGTCTTGATTTGGTTTTAGCTCGCCCACAGTAAAGGCATCAGCTACTTGTCTACCTCTAAGCGCTTGCGCATACCCAGCAGATAGCTTTAATGATTCTGTAAAGCTGTACTCAAAACCGATGTTGCCACTGACTCCATCTTGCTTATCTGTTGAGAATTCATCTGAGGTTGTTACAGGCGCACCACTGGCATCGGTTTCAACAATCCAGTTACCATCAACTTGCACCCAGCTAACTTCAACACCACTGTGATCAAGTTCATACGCGTCATAACGCGCACCAAAGCTAAGTAATAGAGCATCGCTTAATTGCCAATGGTCTTGAATATATACACCAGTCACTGTGCCTTCTTCATCAAAAATCCCACCAAAGTCTTCATAAGACTGTGCATGCACTTTATCAACTTTCTGTTCTATACCGTAAGTTAAAGTATGCATACCTAAATCACTGGTATTGCGGATATCAAAACCCGTTGTTTTTATTGATGCATCCCAAGTATAAAGCTCACGTTTAAATGACGACTCAGTTTGGTAAATCGTTGTTTCCAAGTTTACTAAACTATTTAAGTACCACGCATGATTTAAAACGATGGTTTCGCGCTCTCCCCACGACATAAATAGCGGATCTGTTTCAAGGGGTGCCCAGTTGGTTTGTTTGCCAAACTCACCTTCTTCTTTGCGATTTTCGTAGCTTATTGAGAGGTTTTGATTTTCTGTCAGTTCGGCGTTTACTTTTATAAATGCAAGGGTTTGATCGGCAGCAGTACCCGGTAACTCTTCCCCATCACCGTCATCCATGTTGTCACGGCTAACGTTTACATAAGAGGCTAAAACCCCCACTTTATCAGTTAACTTACCGTATAAAGCAAGGCTTTCTTTATGGCCGTCATTACTGAAATAACTGGCCTTGGCAATACCACCAAACTGCTCATTTGCTGCAAGTAAATTATCGGCGCTTTTGGTTTTAAAACGTATCGCACCGCCAACAGCGCCCGTACCGGATGTTGCTTCACCCGCACCGGCTTGTACTTCTACGCTTTGTAATAGTTCAGGCTCAATCGCCACACGACCAATATGATGAAATAGCGTACTGGTTTGCGGCGCACCATCTACGGTTACATTCACCATAGAATCTTCCATACCGCGTACAAATATTTTTTGTGCAATGCCTAGCGAGCCACCAACGGTGACTGATGGTGTATGACGAAATATATCTGCTAGGTCATTTGCTTGGTAGTTTTCAAGCTCTGTAGGGGTAATTTCTGAGTTTGTGGTGGCGCCAACAACGGTGATTTTTTCTATTTTCTTTTCTTTTTTTGAATCTGGCTCTGTAACTGCGTTGGCATTAAAGCACAAAGCAAGCACTGCGCTGGCAACACTGGTTTTTACAAACGTTTGACTTTTTAATACAGATGGCATGAACTGAGTCTCAATTAAATGTTAAATAATTAATTAAGAATTATTACCATTTACAATCAGTAATGATACGACTTTTACAATTGTTACATTTAAGAAATAGGAATCATTATCACAACAGATAGACCTTCTAGTGTCTCATTTTTTGCCGTGACTGTTCCCCTAATACTATTCAGGTGGCGTTTTGCAAGGGCAAGGCCTAAGCCAAAGCTGTCATTTTCAGCCATTCTAGAATTATCAACACGAAAAAATGGATTAAAGATCCGATCCAAATATTGTTCAGGGATACCAGGGCCTTGATCAATAATCTCAATACAGTAGTAATCATTAGCCTGCGTTAATTTAACCCAAACATATTTACCTTTTTGGTGTATAACGCAACGCATTTCGAATTATATTTTCAATGGCTGGACACAGAGCTCTATGACTAGTATTTTGAATCAGAGCATTGCTTGGTGTATCTAATAAAATATTACGGTCTGGAAATTCAAATTTTGCATCCTCAGTCAGCACATCGAGCAAATCAACCAAATCTACGTCTTCTTGTTGAATAATAGGTTCTTCATTTTCTAGCCAAGCTAACGTTAACGTATCTTCTACCAACTTACGAATATGTTGTGATTCTCTCGCAATACGATCTAAATGATACTGGCTTTCTCTCTCTTCATAGCTCTCAACTGCAATATCTAGTCGTGTTAATGGTGTACGTAATTCATGGGATAGATCTGAAATCAGTTGCCGTTGATTTGAAATAAGCTGACCTATACGACTTGCCATCTGATCAAATGTGGTGGCTAAATGAGATAACTCGTCATTTCGACTACCTAGATGCTTTCTAACTCTTACATCAAAATCACCCTTACTGAATGCTGTAGTGGCTTTATCTAACTGTTTTAATGGAGTAATTATATGTCTATACAATAAGATAGAGAGTAGAATTAATACTGCCATAGGCGCAATTATTTGCATCAAAAGTCGCGTTGTTCGCCAATATGTTCCAGGTCTCATTCGCTCTGGTAACTGGATCAAAAAACTGCCAGTACTACTTTTAAATGGTAGCTCCATTATTGGATTGTATTCAAAATATAGATGAATTTTCCAATCAACACTGCGTCCAAAATGATAAGCTCCAACGATGTGTTTTTCCGGTTTTTCACCCGCTAGATGTTCTATTTTGAAACGAACAACAGAAACTCGGGTATTTTCTGTCGTTCTTATTGATTCCAGTAAAGCTTCTAACTGATCATGTTGATTAGATAGATAAAGTTGCTCAACCTGATTTCCCCATGCCTTCAACTGATTCCGGTCTTTATCTGCAATAAAGCTCATACCTTCTTCTGTTTTAGATGTTAAAGCACTTAATGCATAAAAAAAGCAACCAAGCCTATAGCAATAATCAAGCACAACTTCCAAAGTAATTTACGCTTCATTTAAAGCAGTATCCTTTACCATGTACTGTTTGTAAGCGCTCTCCTAGCCAGTTTGCTTCTGTTAGTTTTCTGCGTACTCGGCTCAAGTGCATGTCGATACTGCGATCATAAGCGCCTAATTTTTTATTGAGTACCGCCTGATATAAGTCTGCTTTGCTGACTATTTGATTTTGGTGCGACACAAGCTCCCAAAGCAATTTAAACTGTATAGGTGTGAACTCAAGCTCTTCACCATTTACATTAATAACTTGCTTGGCAGCATTCAGCATTAGGCCATCAATGCTTATTTCTACTTGGCTATTAGGAGGCTGAACGCTGATTTGACTACGCCTGAGTAGGCTTTCAATTCTAAGTAGCGGTTCTTGGGTGTTAAATGGTTTAGCAACGTAGTCATCTGCACCATGGCTTAAGCCTAAAATCCGTTCTTCCTCAGCGCCTTTGGCTGAAACCATAATAACAGGCTGTTGGCTGGTTTCGCGCAGTGTTTTTAAAAGTGATACACCGTCTAACTTAGGGAGCATTTTATCAAGTAAAATAAGATGATGCTGTTGACGTTGAGCTATTTCTAACCCAGTTGAACCATCAAAACACTGCTCAACACAGTAACCTGATTTAACCAATAGATCGGTGAGATAATTATTTAAGATATTATCGTCTTCAATTAATAAAACTTTTATTTTCGCCACTGGAGCACCTAAAATTAACACAAACGATAATTACTATTATTTTTATATTAATCATTGCGCTTAGCGATGTAAATAAGGCATAGGGCTTTAAAATAAAAAGCGCGGCTTTTCGCCGCGCTCAGATGTGAGTTTTTAGACTGGGATTATTTTATAATTCACTCATCCCATTGCGGCGAAAACTCTGGGCTAGCTTGCCTATCGCCACAATCGAGCGCATTAATACGATCGATATCGTCGTTATCCAATTTAACTGAATCATCAAAATTATCTTTTAGGTTTTCACGCTTAGTAGATGATGGAATTGTGGTCATGCCATTGGCATTTATCCACGCAAGTACAACTTGGGCAGGCGATGCATTATGCTTTTTCGCAATATCGAGTACCGTGTCATCTTTAAGTACCTTACCCACTACAAACGGCATATACGCTGTTACATGAATATCATGCTGCTGACAAAAAGCACGCAGCTTAGTATTAGTAAGGTAAGGATGAACTTCGATTTGGTTAGTGAAAATTTCACGACTATCAAGTGTTTGCATTGCTTCTTTCAAATTAGCAATGGTGAAATTTGATACGCCTATATGTTTTGTTAACCCCAGCTCTTTGGCTTTCTTCAGCTCGGTTAAGTATTCACTCATAGGCTCACTATTACTCGGTGAAGGCCAGTGGATCAATAATAGGTCAACTTGTTCAACCTGCAGCTTTGCTAAGCTTTCTTTGACACTGTCGATAAAGCTCGCTTTATTTAGCTTATCGTTCCATACCTTGGTCGTAATAAATAACTCTTCACGGGCAATATTACTGTCTTGTATAGCTTGTCCTACCTGCGCTTCATTGCCATATATTTGCGCTGTATCTATATGCCTGAACCCTACTTCTAGCGCCATACTTACCGAGTTATAGGCCGTTTTACCTTCTAAGCGGAACGTACCTACACCTAAATCAGGCATTTCAATTACGTGCTGAGTCATAACATCTCCTTATAACATTAATTTAAATAAGTGACTGTGGTCGTAAACATGTATTTCATGTCATGGTGACAAACAATCACTGAATGTGCCCTTAAGTAGCCGTTTTTGATTTATCAATATGGCCGGCCACAAATGTCGCAGCTAAAGCAGTCAAACAAATAAGCGCACCTATCCATGCTGTATCTTGTAACGATAAATGCTCAACTACAAATCCACCACTTATTGAGCCCAATGCGATGCCTACGTTAAATGCCGCAATGTTTAACCCTGACGCAACATCAACGGCTTTTGGTGCATCTTGCTCAGCAACTTTCACTACATACAGCTGTAAACCGGGTACATTACCAAAGGCAAATGCGCCCCAAATAAGCACTGTTGCAACAATCAGCCAAGGTGAATTCATAGTAAATGTCAGTGCAAATAGAATCACAGTCAGACCTATAAATACCACTTTTAATGCTGAAATAGGCCCATGTTTATCCGCCAGTTTACCACCATATATATTACCAATAGCCACGGAAACACCGTAACCCAACATAATTAAACCAACGAAGGATGAACTAAATCCGGCTTGTTGCTCTAAAATGGGTGCCAGGTAAGTAAATGCTGTGAATGTGCCGCCGTAACCTAAAATAGTGATTAAATACACCAGTAATAAACGGGGTTTAAGTAATACTTGCAGCTGATCCTTAACCCGTGCAGGCGCAGATTTAGCTAAATTATTTGGCACTAATATGATGCTGCCCACCAACGCCACAAAACCCAGTAATGAAACAGCTAAAAATGTACTACGCCAGCCAAATTCTTGACCAATCCAGGTACCAAGCGGCACTCCAGTAACCAAGGCTACTGTTAGCCCGGTAAACATAATTGCAATCGCACTGGCTGCCTTATCTTTACTTACTAAACTTGTGGCTATCATAGAGCCAATAGAGAAAAACACACCATGGGCCAGTCCCGTTAATATCCTTGCTACAATAAGTGTTTCGTAACTAGGTGCAAGCCAAGCGAGTACATTACCAGCTATAAACAACGACATTAACGCAACTAGTAAAGTTTTACGTTGCCAATGCCCTGTAAGCGCAGTTAATACAGGTGCCCCTATGGCAACACCTAAGGCATACAAGCTCACCAACAGTCCGGCAGAAGGCAGGCTCACGGCTAAATCGTTAGCGATTGTTGGCACTAAGCCGACAATTACAAACTCGGTTGGTTTCTATTGCAAATGCGCTTAAAGTAAGCGCCCATAATGCCAATGGCATAATAAAATCCTCAGTAATTAAATGAAGATCAGAGTGTGGGCGAATATTTGTTTGCAAAAAACAGCCTTAATGGCAAAATACTTTTGTCGAAAATGATAAAGTGATTACAATGAAAGTTAAAACTGAAGATCTTGAAGCATTCTTAAGTGTGGTTGATGCAGGGAGTTTTTCTGCCGCGGCGCGTATCTTAGATGTACAAGTTGCAAAAGTATCACGCTCAGTGAATCGACTGGAACAGACCTTACAAACAACTTTGCTCAACAGAACAACCCGTCGTATAGAGCTAACCCAAGAGGGTCATGTTTATAGAGAGTTTGCCCGCGAAGGGATAAATCAAATATTAAAAGGCAGTGAAGCGCTATCACTACTCGATAAAAAACCCGCAGGACGTTTAAAGGTAGATGCCGCAAGCCCTTTTGTGCTGCACCAAATTACTCCCTTGATTGCCGGCTTTAATGAGGTTTACCCTGATATCACACTCGATTTAGCATCGGCTGATAACATTCATGACTTACTTGAATACAAAACTGATGTAGCCATTCGAATTGGTTATTTAAAAGACTCAAACTTACATGCCCGCCTACTTGGTAACAGTAAACTATATCTGGTTGCAAGCCCACAATACCTTGCCCGTAATGGCTCAGTATTCAACACTGCTGACTTAAATAAACACAAACTAATTGGCTTTAGTAACAACAAAGCTCTAAACCAATGGCCATTAAATAATTTACCCGATCTACGCTTTAGCATTACTGCCAGCAGTGGTGAGACAATTAGACAACTGTGCCTTGCGCATCAAGGGCTGGCATTGTTGTCAAATTTTATGATTAATAAAGATATAGCCGCAGGACGGCTGGTGCAGGTATTAACGAGTGACATAATAAGCCCAAACCCGCGCGAGACGGTTAACGCTGTTTATTACAAAAACAGTGCCGTTTCATCACGTATTACAGCATTTTTAGACTTTATACAGCCAAAACTCACTTTATAAGCTGTTATTCTTGATGCTCGAATTGACCACGATACACCTCAAATACTTTTAACACAGTGTGCTGTGCTTTATTGAGCCCATCAAACCACGTATCAAACAAATCATCATCATCTTGATCGCTCAATGCCAAATACTGAGCAAGTAACTCCACAATGTCGTTATGAGTGCAACTAAGTGGATCAATTTGCTGAGCGAGTAATGAATTATCTTTGCTGCGTAGTGTATCCATCACGCTTTGATCTATCTGCTGACTTTGCTCATCGGTGCTCTGTTGAATGTGTTCGCTCATACTAAAGCTTGCCTCCTTTTGCTCGATTACATCCTATTTATAACAGGCTAAATGCCAATAGCCAGTTTTTTTATACTGACTGCTCATCTTTTGACTTGTTTGTATGAATTGCAAACAAAAATGTTATTTAACGAGCAAAATACTATTTGCAAAAGATTCTTATTTACTATAAATTATAGTTATACTATCACATAACATAGAGTTCATTATGAAACCAAATATTCACCCTGATTACCAAACTGTTGCTTTTCACGATACAGCTGCTGACAGTTATTTTATTATTGGTTCAACAATAAAAACGAACCGCACTATTGAGCTAGATGGTAAAACCTACCCTTATGTGCCGATTGATGTGTCGAGTGATTCTCACCCGTTTTATACTGGTAAGCAGAAGACAGTCGCTAGTGATGGCCGTGTAGCAGCGTTCAATCGCCGCTTTAAAAACCTCGCGACTAAATAGGAGAGCTCTATGAAAGTATTAAGCTCGTTAAAAAGTGCTAAAAACCGCCCAGGCTGCCAAATTGTAAAGCGCAAAGGCCGTGTGTTTGTGATCTGTAAAGACAATCCACGCTTCAAAGCTGTGCAAGGTATGAAAAAGAAAGGGAAAAAGTAACGTGCCCGTGAGGGCGTTGAGCAATTTGTGCGCTTTATTATAACGCGCACAAATAAACGATGGGGCTACTTACCAAACAATAACTCCCAAAACCCTGGTGGCTCATGTAATTCATGATACTGCTTACGCAAGCCATCAATCGCTTTTAAAGGTTTTTTCGCTGCCTCTACCCCCTCACTATTAGCAAGTTGTTTTGCCAACTTTGCTTTCGCTATTACTTTATCAAGTCCTTGCAGTGATTTTTGTACTTCTTTATTAAATCCAACAACTTTGCTTTGTTCTACTAGCGTTATAAATTCATCGATCGCCAGATTAAACTCGTGCAGTTGCGTTGCTTGCACGCTTTGCTTATAAGCAAGGCCCATATTTTTCATGTTGGTTTCTAAGTTATTCTCTTTAACAGCGAAGACACTTTGACTAAATAGTAATACGAACACACACAAAATTGCTTTCATTAAATAAAACCCTAAAGGTTGATGGCGACAGATATGCTAGAATGCATATTATATAGCACTCTAGTTAGAAATATAGCCTTCCCTAAAGTAAGGTTGTTATGTATGCTCTAGTCCTACAAGGATTTGTTCGTTTATTAATAATTAAGTGAGTTCAAATGCCTTTATCTCGTTTATCTACATACCTTTCATGTTTTTTTATACTGTTAAATTCATTTAACGTTTATGGCTTAAATGTCACTTTCATTAATCCGGGATTCTCTAATACTGCTGATGGTGATAACAACACGGGTAACTTTTGGTTTAAAGTATCTAACCAAATACAAAATGTTGCCGATGATTTAGCAATAAACTTGACTGTAAAATATGCTAATCGAAACCATATTTTAATGAAAGAGCTGATCCGCCAAGCGGTCATTGATAATCCTGACTATCTAATTTTGGTTGATGAAAAAAGTGTTGCTAGCGAATATTTAACCAAATTGAATACCAAAGACATTCCTATCTATTTTTTACTCAATAAGCCAGATCCCGATAAGCTCGCTACTCTACACCGAGATGGCTTAAACATTATAGGTAGTGTGATACCTGACAACTATAATGCAGGTAAAGATCTCGCTCATCTACTTTTTAACAAGCATACATTAACATCTAATCAGCCAGCTAATATGCTTGCTTTATTAGGTGACTATACCACTGCTGCCTCTATCGAGCGTGCTCAAGGCTTGCAAAGATTTGCAGAGCAAAAACAATCACTCAATATTGTTGCCCAAGATGTCGCAAATTGGTCAGAAGATGAAAGCTACATTAAAACCATGGCTTTTTTGCAACTTGCCCCTGAAGTTAATATTATTTGGTGCGCAAATGACGCGATTGGTTTTGGTGCTAAAAGAGCCATTAAAAAACTAAAAAAACAAAATATTTTAGTGGGTGGTGTGAATTGGGATGCCCCGCCAAAAGATTTAACGTCGTTAGATGTTTCTCTCGGTGGACATGTTCTGTTAGGGGCTTTAGGGCTTATTACAATTTATGATCACCACCAAGACTCAATTAAGTGGCCCGCTTCCCACCAAGTTACTGCGATATTTAAACCGCTTTCCAGTGAAAATCAAGAGCTGGCTAAACGTATCAATAACAATAAGTTAAAAGACATCGATTTTCGAATGTTCAGTAAAACATCTGCTTCGTGGCGACCATTTACAATTGATAACCTATTAGATGCCGCTAATAAGTAGGGCTTTAATTAACTCACTAACTAAAACCCTCAACCTGTCTACTCTTTTAAATATAGCGTTATTGTTTATTTGATAACCATAATGCTTGATAAGGTTCAAGCTCAAATGTCTGTAAATCTTTATCTAAGGCTTGAGCCGATATAAGCTCAAACCATTGCTCGGTGTCAATCAAATTAAGATCGGCTAAGACCAATGTTTGAGGTTCATCGCTAATGTTATAGACGCAGAATATACTTTGTCTACGATCGATACTTTGCCGCCAAAAACCAAACAACGCCCCCGTTAAATGCAGCGTAAATTGCGTTGCATTAGGGTGAAAAGCATCTTGCTGCTTACGTATCGCTAATAAGTTATTAATACGAGTAAAGACATGATAATGATGACTCGTTTGATCTGATAGTTTTTCAAGCAGTGCCTTCTCTTGCCAGCGATGACGGTTTATGCAGCGATTATGTTGGCTATTTTCAAATCGCTCATAGTCATTGGTTGTACCAAGTAAACTATGGATATATAAACCAGGGATCCCTTCTAAGGCAAACATAATAGCGTGAGCACACACAAAACGCTGTAGCCCCCACTTATCAACTCCTTTATGTGTTCCTTGTAAAGCATCAAATAATGCGATGTTCAATTCATACGGTGAACTGGTGCCATTATTTGCGGTTCGCATAGAAACCTTGCCACCAAATCGACTAATGGTATTAACCATTTGACCAAGCTGTTGCTCATCAAGTAAGCCCTCTGCTGGGCGTAGACCAATACCATCATGTGAGGCGATAAAGTTAAAGTAAGCAGTGCCGTTCTGTGCCGGTGGCATACTCATCATCCAGTGCTTTAGCGCTTTGCTATCGCCACTGAGTAAGGTATGTAATAGTAATGGAGGTAAGGAAAAATTATAAATACAATGGGCTTCGTTTGCATTACCAAAGTAAGACAAGTTTTCACGGTTTGGAATATTCGTTTCCGTGATAATAACTGCACTTGGTTCGACATGTTCTATTAAAGTCCGTAATAAACGAATCACTTCGTGAGTTTGCGGTAAATTAATGCACGAGGTGTTCAGCTCTTTCCACAAAAAGGCCACTGCATCCAGTCGAAAAATCTTGACTCCGTTGTCTAAATAGTGACGAATAATCCCCACAAACTCATTAAGGACTAATGGATTTGCAAAGTCTAAATCGACCTGATCTGGACTAAATGTACACCATACATGACGTTCACCTAGGACTGTTTGTACCGTGTTTAATAAAGGGGACGTTCTAGGCCTGACAACGCCAGATACATCATCCGTTAAGTTCGCGGTTTTAAAATAACTCAGGCCAGGCTCTTTACCTTGTATAAAATTTTCAAACCAACGGCTTCGGCTTGAACAATGGTTGATCACTAAATCCGCCATAAGTTTTACATCTTGAGCAATACCTTGGATATCTTCCCAGCTCCCTAACGACTCATTAACTTGAACATAGTTCATTACCGCAAAGCCTTCATCTGAGCTATACGGATAAAATGGTAATATATGTAATGCGTTGATTGTTCCTGCACATTGATTTTTCATAAACCGATGCAAGGTATGCAAAGGCGGTTCGCTCGGTACAGCGACCGCCTGATCTGCATCTTGATAACGCATAATAGAATCGCCATATGCGATAAGAATAACATCTTGCTGATCCCAGCGATTTTTATGGGGCGTTGGGTCGCGTACAGGATCATCTTTTAACATGGTGGTGATCAACATGCTGGCTAGCGCATCAATACTCATACATAGATCAACACCTTCGTATATGCTTGCTAAATGCTGTTCAATCCGTTGTTCAAATAACGCTTTACTCATACCCTACCCCATTTTTTATGCTGAAAACTCTTTATTATCAAGCTCTACCGCTTCTTCTAATCGTGCGAATACGTCTGGCATGGCAGACGCCACACGGTTCCAACTTGGCACAAAAGGCGCTTCCATTGGGTGTTGTAAAAAATGTTCGCCAGCATTCATGATATTTTGCGCGAACATTTCGACTGCTTTTTCTTCTTGGTGAATATCTAATGTAAGGCCATTCATCATCGCATCATTGTGATATGTTTCAATAAAGTCCAACGCAATGCGGTAGTATGTTGCTTTGAGTGAGCGAATGGTTTCGGTAGTAAATGTAACGCCTTGTGTGGCTAGTTTTCTAAATAACGCTTTGGTAATATCAATCGACATTTTTGATAATCCAGCCGCTTGATTATCCAGTGAAAGCACCTGATGTTTATGGTCATAATTATCTGCAATATCAACTTGGCACAAGCGGTTATGTGAATAGTTACGATACATTTCTGATAAGACACCAATTTCTAAGCCCCAATCACTTGGAATACGAATATCATTAAGTACGTCTCGGCGGAACGAAAATTCACCCGCTAATGGATAGCGAAATGAATCCATATATTCCAAATAGTCTGTGCTACCCAAAATTGTTTTAAATGAACGTAACAGTGGCGTGACAAGCAAACGAGACACCCGGCCATTTATTTTGCCATCGGCTGTACGTGGGTAAAATCCTTTACAAAACTCATAGTTAAAGCGTGGGTGCGCAACCGGATAAATTAAACGCGCTAAGAGCCCTCGATCATAAGTTAAAATGTCGCAATCATGTAATGCGATTGATTCGACCTTTGAGGTGGCAAGCTTATAACCCATGCAATACCAAACATTACGTCCTTTACCTAGTTCTCTTGGCGCTACTCCGAGTTGTTGCAATTCTTTATCGAGCGCTTGTAAACGTGGGCCTTCATTCCATAACACGCGGTGCGGTTGGTCAAGCTCTGAAAAAAACTGTAATGCGCTGCGGTATTGACTTTCATCAGCTCTATCTAAGCCGATTGTGATCTGCGATAAATAAGGAACTTGTTTAAGTTCTTTCACTATATTTTGTAGCGCTGGGCCTTCAAGCTCACTGTATAATGACGGTAAAATGAGTCCCATTGGACGCTGCTTAGAGAAACTCAACAGTTCTGCCTCTAACTCTTCTACCGGACGATCTGCGATGTTATGCAATGTAGTAATTATGCCATTTTGGTAAAAATCAGCCATGTGACGGCTCCTTTGTTGGCGCTAATTGCGCTTTAATAATCTGTAAGTCGGCCACCTCATCAATCCAACCTAAAGGGGCAGGACGTTCACTAACATGCCACGGTTTATGTGCCAATTTGGCTTTAGCCTTACTGTTTGGGTTAGTAATTAAAATTGCGATATCGGCTTCATCGAGCATTGCCATATCATTTTGGCTATCCCCTAACGCAATAGTGGTAAATGGGTGACGATAATGTATTTTAAATTGGTTTAATAACCAGTTTTGTGCCTGTCCTTTGTTGGTTTGTTTATTTAGATGAATAAAACGTCCACCAACTAATACTTCATAATCAAGTGGTTCCATAAGTGCTAAAAATGCACTTAGCTGCTCATCGTCTCCTTGCCAATATATTGGGTCTGAATATTCTCGTGTCAAAGCAAGTTTACTTTGTTCAACACTTAAACCTGTGAGCTCTGAGACTTCTTGAGCACTCAGTTCACTAAATAAGCGATAGCAGTTTTTAAATTCCCTTGCGTGGCTTATTAAATCTTCATGAAGTTTTGCGCAAGTAGGTGCCAGCGCATAACGCCAATACAGCTCAAGTTCTTCACAGCCAATTGGTTTAATAGGAAAGAAAAATTTGGGGATATAAACCGCTGAACCATTTTCGGTAATAAATGGCTGGTGATGATTTAACATAGCCTGCAAATCCGTCACTTCAGCAAATGTTTTACTGGTGTTGAAAACCACTGTCACATCCGCAGCGCTCAGTTTAGCTAAAAAAGGCTTAATTGCGGCACAGTCATAGTCATCATGATTGAGTAATGTGCCATCCAAATCGGTGAATATTAACGGCTGGGGGACTGAGTCTGCTTTTAGAGTCATTGCGCTGATGTCTCGCGCTTCATCCAACGTAAGAAGGGCGTCAACGCTTTCGGGCAAAGTTTGCAGGTTCTGACGTGTTATGCGTTCAAAATGAGAAATAAATTTAACCAAGCTCGCCTCGTCAAATGTGCCCTTGCCGGTGCCTTTTTTAGCTAATAACTTTTGTTCTTGCTCTAACCGCCAACCATACACATCCTCAAATGAGGGGGCTTGCAGCATGACCGTGTAATCAATTAAGCCAAATACACTTTGATATTCATTTGCTAAACAACTATTTACGCAGCGACGCCAGACTCCCGCTTCATCTTCACTTTCTTCAAGCTGATTAATTGGCTGCTCTAGTTGATAGGGTTGCTGAGCTTTACTTGCAACGCACCAGCCTTCAAATAAAATAATATCAACCGTTTTTTTGTTTTTATGCCATTGTTCTTTCGCTAATGGATCATCCGTTTGTTTGTCAAACTGAGGTAAAGCGATACCGGTTTTACCCGCGAGTAAATCAGTTATGGTCTGTTTCATTAACTCGGTATCATGGGTACCTGGCACACCTCGAGTAGCAAATAATGGGTGAATATCTTTGGCTAAACTAGCACGTTGTTCACGGCTATAATAAAAGTCATCAATTGAAATACTAATACTATTAAATTCAGTGTTACTGTTTATCCAGGTAACTAAAAAGTCCGCTAAGGTGGTTTTACCTGAGCCCTGACAGCCGTTGACTGCTACAAGCATGGATTGATTTGAAGGCTTTGCTGCAATAATATCTTCAGCTAAAGGGATAAAGAACTGCTCACTTAAATACTGATATTTAAGGGGTAACTGATGCTTTGCTAAAAACGGAGTAATGTCCACTAAATTGACCTCTTTACATATCTCACCATCTTGATATTAATAATACTAAATGCAGATAGCAGACCAATATTTAAAATGTATAACTTTTAATAAGTTAAAAAAATAGCGCATATGAAATGCGCTATTTTGGTGCAATTAATTAACGTTATGTTCGATTACTATGCGCTGTTTTGCGCCTTCGGTAATACTAGGTTTAGCACAATACCTAAGATTGCACATAAACTGACGCCCTGCAGGCTGAACTCATTACCACCTATATGCATGCCGCCAATTCCACACACTAAAATAAGTGCAACTATGGATAGGTTACGAGGGGCGGTGAGATCTTCACCCGATTTAACTAACGAGTTAAGACCAACAACCGCTATTGAGCCAAACAATAAAATCATAATGCCGCCCATTACAGGCACAGGAATAGTCTGTAAACCAGCTCCCATTTTTGCCACAAAGGCCAAAATGATCGCAATTACTGCCGTCCACATCATCACTTTAGGGTTAAAGTTACGTGTCAACATAACCGCCCCAGTCACTTCAGAATAAGTCGTATTAGGTGGCCCACCAAAAATAGACGCTGCAGTAGTGGCTAGACCATCCCCAAACAAAGTTCGATGCAAACCAGGCTTTTTAAGATAATCTTTATTAGTCACTTGACTTATTGCCATCATATCGCCGATGTGTTCAATTGCAGGAGCAATAGCGACAGGCACCATAAATAAAATGGCTTGCCATTTGAACTCAGGCCACGTAAATGCTGGCATAGCAATCCACTGTGCATTACTTACAGCATCAAATTGTACAATCCCAAGAACTAACGACAAGCTATAACCTGCTACTACACCCGCTAAGATCGGGATAAGTTTAATAACACCTTTCCCCACACAGCAAAGATTAAAGTCACTAAAAGTGAAAATGCAGCCACCCAAATAGCTTTTTCATAGGCTATCAACTGGATTGAGCCATCACCACTTTTACCCATAGCCATATTAACTGCAACAGGAGCCAGCGCTAAACCAATCACCATAATCACCGGGCCAACTACCACCGGAGGCAATATTTTATGTAATGTCGCAACGCCTTTTAGTTTCACTAAAATGCTTAACAGCATATATGCGCCACCAGCAGCCATTAAACCGCCCATTGTGGCAGGCACGCCCCACATTTGTACACACGCAATAATTGGTGCAATAAAAGCAAATGAAGACGCTAAGAAGATAGGAACTTGCCCTTTTGTCACTACATGAAATAGTAAAGTGCCAATCCCTGCTGTAAATAACGCCACATTCGGATCAAGACCCGTTAACAGTGGCACTAATACAAGCGCACCAAAGGCGACAAATAACATTTGCGCCCCAGTTAAGATAGTTTTTACAGAAAAGGTTGGCTCTTGATTCACACTATTTTTAGTCACAGTAATAACCTAAACTGTGCCAAAAATTTTATCACCTGCATCACCCAATCCTGGAATGATATAGCCTTTTTCATTTAAATGTGAGTCAAGTGATGCAGTAAAAATTTCTATATCCGGATGCGCTGCTAATGTTTTTTCTACGCCTTCAGGAGCGGCAACTAACACAATCACTTTGATTTCTTTACAGCCGGCTTTTTTTAGCATATCGATAGTAGCGATCATCGATCCGCCCGTTGCTAGCATCGGGTCAATAACTAAACTTAAACGTTCGTCAATTTTACCAACGAGTTTTTCAAAATAAGGGATAGGCTCTAATGTTTCTTCATTACGTTGCAGGCCAACGACGCTTACTTTAGCTGCAGGTAATAACTGCATAACGCCATCCATCATACCAAGGCCTGCTCGTAAAATTGGCACCACGGTAATTTTTTTCCCTTTTATGTGCTCTACTTCAAGCTTATTACCATCCCAACTTTGAATTTCGACTTTTTCAAGTGGCAAGTTTTTTGTGGCTTCATAGGTTAATAACGTACCCACTTCAGATGAAAGTTCACGAAAACTTTTAGTGCTAATGCCATACTCGCGCATTAGGCCTAATTTATGTTGAACAAGAGGGTGATTTATTACATGAATTGTCATTTTAGTGCCTGATAGAAATTAAACTTGCCTTATTTTAGCGTAAAAATACTAAAGTGACTTTTAAAAAATGCTAACTCATATCAATTTAATTAAGAATGATTGCGATAGTGGAATTAAATACGCAATTTATGTCATTTAACGCAACAATCTATTATCAAATAGAACTTAAACAGGTATAGTTTATTATATCTTTTTTAAGTATGGCGCATGGCATGAAAAGCCCTTTATTTTTTGCTTTGAGTTTCTGTGTATTATTTGCTTCTTCGATTAGTGCTGAGCAAAAGCAGCTAACTAAGATACAAATAGTAAGTGATTTCATTCCTGAAAATAATAAGGCTGATAAAAATATCGCAAATAAAATTATGCTAACGATTGGGGAACGAATATCCCCCGCTACGGTATTAGAATTTATACCTGCAAGCCGATTACGCGAATGGAAACAGCTACAAACAATGCCTGATGTGTGTTTGTACAATAAAGTGAAAAATAGTGAACGCGAACAAAGTGCCTTTTTCAACCAATACCCAATCATGGCCTTTCCGGCTAATCGATTAGTAATTTACAATCATCCAGAATTATCTCAAGATATAACGTTAGAGGAAGTTATTCAAAAACATAAATTTTTAATCGGTATTTCTGCTGGTCGCTCTTATGGCAAGCACATCGATCAATTTATTGTCTCTCACCCGGATAACTTTGTAGACATCAATGGTGACAAAAGCTCACGACGTTTACATGAAATGTTATTCCAGAATAAGCTAGACGCCATATTAGAGTACACTACGGTGCTTAAAGAACGTTTTAAAAACGACCCTCGAATCGAAAAAACTCGTTTTTTATCAATAGATGAAGAAAGCCACGCAGTATTTGGTTATCTTGCCTGTTCTCGCTCAGAGCAAGGAAAGCTAAACATTGCTACATTTGATAAAGTGTTAAAAGAAACGACAATGCAAAATCAGATCATAAAGCTTCATCAGCAACTTTTTACTGATCCCGAAAGAAGCTTATTAATTTCTGCGTTAAAAGCAAAGTTTAATTTACCACTAAATTAACCTTATTTACTTGATAATATTTGCTCCATCACCCAGCTTGTATGGGTTGCCGAATAGCCTGTAGATGGGTGAATTGTATTATCAAGTAATGCCGATGCCATATTTTCAACATGATACTGCTGAACATGTGTTGGATTCTCTATAGTGAATGCTTGTTGTCCTTGAGCATTGACAACTTTAATTGCTTGCTCATCGAACACACTAAAAGTTATCTCGCCTTTTTCACCATACACAGTAACAATATCAAAGCGTGAAAAGCCGCCAAAATTCCAACTGCCTGAGCCGGTAATGCCACTTTTATGTTGCCAGCAGGCACTAATGGCATCAAACGCGCCATAGAGATTTTGCTGATTGGTAGCGAGTCCTTTCACTGATTGATACTCACCAAATAAATAACCAAACAGATCAAGGCCATGACTGGCTAAATCATCAAAATAGCCACCTGGTGCAATGTCTTTATCTGTGCGCCAATTATAATCCCTGGACTTATCAACTTCGCTAGGGGGTTTACTCAAATGCCAATTTACATGACGCACAGAGCCAATTTCACCAGCATCAATGAGGCTTTTAACTTTATTAAAGCGTGGCAAAGAGCGACGATAATAAGCAACAAATAAAGGAATTTTTTTAGCAGAAAAGGCAGCAAGAATTGCCTCACTTTGCACTAAAGTTGGTGCGAGGGGCTTTTCAATACAACAAGGTTTACCAGCAGCAGCTACTTTTAATGCTATCTCAAGGTGACTATCAGGTGGCGTGGCAATATACACTGCATCTATTTCATTACTGGCAATCAACTCATCCGCAGTTTTAAACACCAAAGGCACGTTATGACGTTTAGCATAATCTTCAGCAAGAGCGTTATCTCTGCGGGTCACCCCCGTGAATAGCAAAGCCCTCTGTGTGCTGATAAGCAGGCCCACTTTTCACCTCAGTCACCGCACCACAACCAATCATGCCCCAACGAATCTGTTTTGTCATTCTACCTTGCTCCAAAGTTTATTTTTGTAATTTGAAATTGTTTACGCATATAGGTATTGATCTTTGTATGTTCTGGGCTCCAACCTGCTAAAAAGCGATAAAAATCAGCCCACGCAACGGGCCAAAGTTCCCGCCAAGCATTAATAACGACGGGCGTAGATTTAGCATGACCAAACGTCTGCATTGCATCGCTAAAGTACTTAAAATAGTTAGCTAAATAATCATCGGCTGTATCGTTTAGCTGCTGTTCATTCAAACAACTACCCAAAAAGTACATGACATCAACAACACCAACGCCGCCACCGGTATATTGAAAATCATAACCTAAAACGTCCATCGTCGAACAATTAACAGCAAAGTTTGCAAGCTTTGCATCACCATGAATAAGCGTCCTATATTGGCACTCACGCAATATTTTATCTATATTTTTTGCCTGTAGTTTAAGTGCACTATCAGGCATTTTTTCATATTCATCTGGGCGAGTTGCTAAGTGCCAGTAACTGCCTTGTTGCCAAAGACCATCGGGGTTAACTTCAAAGTTAAATGCATGAAAATATGCTAACCATTTGAGAATAGCTGCTATGTGTCGTTGATGTACTTGTGCATTAGTAAAGCCATCTGCTGCAAAATCAGCAAATACTAATACCTTTTGTGGTCCATGCTCTATGGCTTTAAAACAACTAAGCGCCCGAGATTGCTGAGGTAATTGCGGCGCATAATGTAAATACCAATGGTATTCAACATTATAAGAACAACGTTTACGGTTAATCGCAAACTGCGTTTGTGAAATTCGCGGGTGATTAATGTGCTTGGGAACATTAATCGCTTTAATCACACACGCTTTATCGTCCAAACGACAACGTACTATTTCGCCACAACCACTCCATAATGAAGTAATAGTCTCTGTGATTTTAATCTTCTTATAATGAAGACGAATTAAAGGCAGATAAAAAGACATACAAACCTACGTTAACAAAACCAATGCGTAGTATGGCATAACTAACTGTAGATAAAATGCTTTAGTCAGTTTGTTAGAGCTATTACAAAAAAAGCCCACACAAAATTGCATGGGCTTTAAGTATAAAAGCGCCCTTACTGCTAGGCGCTTACATTGTTGAATTAAGTTAAATATTACTGATTAACAACACTCTTCAGTGGATTCACTGGCTGTGCGTTTTCGTCAAGTAAGTTCATATCAAAATCAAACTCATCTACACGAATAGCGCGTTCACGTTTGATGTTGTAATCAATTAGTTTTGCATACTCTTCTTCTGTGATAATACTTGCAACAAGTGCATTATCAAGTGTTAATGCAAAGCGTACACCTGGTTTGATTGTTTTACTACGTAGTGCTTTTTTCACTTTCGCAAGCAAATCTAAACAACCCATTTTAGCTTTATAGGCTTGCTCATTAATATAATGACCATCACCCTCAATTGGTTTAACCAAATGCGTAATTTGCTTTTTAAACGCAGTATCTAATTGCGCTTGTTTCGCTAATTCACGAATTAAATCATCACTAATTTTTGGCATTTTAGTCGAGTAGTTCATCGTAATGAAACGCATGAACTTACGTGTACCACTTGCAGGGAAGTTATCTAAAAACTTATGTAATGCTTCTTCAGCACTTTGTAGAGCAAAACGAGTCGCATAGTGGAAATAAGGTGCAGCTTGCTCACGCTCACTGCTTGCTACTTTTTGCTCGTAATACTTAATTGAGGCCATTGCAGCATATAAGAAGCTCATTACGTCGCCTAAGCGTGCAGAAAGCATTTCTGCTTGCTTAAGCTTACCGCCAAGCACTAATAATGAGAAATCAGCGTATACAGCAAGTTTAGCTGATAATTTCTGCGCTGCTTTTTCATATTCACGTACTTCTGGTAGCTTAGACTCTGCGCCAGCGGTGAATGGTAATACACCTAATCGAAATGCACGTAAGCTGTTAGCTACACTGTAACCCACCGTTTTACGTAAAATGCTGTTAAATTCTTTATCTGCATTTTTGTCTTCGCTGTGGATAGACTCAACCATAGACTGTAAATATGGGTGACAACGCATCACACCTTGACCAAAGATCATCAGGTTACGAGTAAGAATGTTCGCACCTTCTACCGTAATGGCAATAGGCTGTGCGACATAACCACTGGCTAGTGTATTTTGCGGTCCATTTTGAATCGCTTTACCTGCTTGAATATCCATTGCTGAATCAAGCACATCGCGGCCAATTTCAGTCATGTGGTATTTTGCAATTGCGGTAACAACTGATGGTTTTAAGCCCATGCCCAAACCTTCGGTAGTTAATACGCGCATTGCTTCTTGAAGGTATGTTTTACCCGCAATATCAGCGAGTTTTTCTTGAATACCTTCAAATTGGCCAATGGATAAACCAAATTGCTCACGGACAGCGGCGTACTCTGATGCCCCTTTAAATGCCACCTGTGATGAACTCACACCCAGTGCAGGTAATGAAATACCACGGCCAGCACCTAAACAGCTAACCAACATTTGCCAACCACGACCGATGTTCTTTTGTCCACCGATAATGAAATCCATTGGTACAAATACTTTGTTACCACGTGTTGTACCGTTGTAAAAACGAATACCCATAGGATCATGACGATTACCAAGTTCAACACCAGGGTGCTCTTTTGGAATAAGCGCACAGGTAATACCTAAGTTTTCTTTGCCACCAAGTAAACCCTCAGGATCGACAACCTTAAAGGCTAAACCAAGCACTGTGGCAATGGGTGCAAGGGTGATATAGCGCTTGTCCCACGTGATCTCAAGACCAAGTACTTCTTCGCCATTGTGCATGCCTTTAGTCACTACGCCGATATCAGGAATACCGCCAGCATCTGAGCCTGCTTCAGGGCTAGTCAATGCAAAACATGGAATATCACGACCATTAGCTAAGCGCGGTAAATAATGTGCTTGTTGCTCTTGTGTACCAAAGTGCAGTAATAATTCACCCGGCCCTAATGAGTTAGGCACCATCACCGTTACTGCAACTGCTGAGCTCTTAGTCGCAATGGTTGCAACAATTGTTGAGTTTGCATACGGGCTGAACTCTAAGCCACCAAATGACTTTGGAATAATCAACGAGAAAAAACGTTCTTTTTTCAAAAACTCTAGGATGTAGTCAGGTAAATGAACACCGCTTTGTATTTCAGTATCGTCGATCATTCCCAATAGTTCTTGTAATGGGCCGTCGATAAATGCTTGTTCGTCAGCGCTTAATGTTGCTGCAGGCACTGCACGTAATGCACTGAAGTCAGGTTTACCTTGATAGATAGACCCTTCTAACCACACATCACCGGCATCAAGTGCTTCTTGTTCTGTGATTGAAATACTTGGTAAAACTTTTTTTAATTTTGTACGTAAGCTCATAATGGACTCATCCGACCAGATAGTAATATCTACATTACGTCATAAAATGAGCAAGAGATCAATTGGTCCAACCAGTTTTTTTAACATTATTTTCAATTATTTTTTAATAAAGTAGCTAAGCCATTGAATAAAAACAGCTTACACATGTACGCTGAATTTCGGATATTCCGGCTTTTTGCAGCCTCACTGATAGGTAAAAAGATGAATGAGTGATTTAAAGATTAAAAATCAGCAAGCTGGGCATTACACTGTGAAATTAAATCCTGTGGGCTGAGCGCTATTTCCAACCCCCGCTTGCCGGCACTGACATAGATAAGATCAAATAGTATTGCGCTTTTATGTACAAAGGTGGGCAAGCGTTTTTTTTGTGACAGCGGACTTACGCCTCCCAAAATATAACCTGTGCTTTTTTGTACTTTTTGCGGATCAGCCATGTGGACTTTTTTAGTACCGCAGACCTGAGCTAATTTCTTTAAATTAACTTGTTGTACCACAGGTGTAATTGCCACTATCAGTGCGTTTTCTGCAGTTTCTAGCACTAATGTTTTAAATACCTGGGCCGAATTTAAATTAAGCTTTTCAACCGCTTCATAACCAAACTGAGTATTTTTTGGATCGTGCTCATAACTTAAAATAGTAAATGGAATATTTAACTTTTCGAGCATTAAAATAGCTGGTGTCACAGTGTATTCCTTATGGTTATCCAACTAATAGAAACATAGACTAAATTACATATCAACACACTCACGAAGGAGTGAACAATGAATAATACCTCTGTCACAACTTTATTTAAATACGCAAGTATTGCCGTGTGATTTTATCGTTATTAACTTTAGTGCCAAAAATATACCCATTGGGTAAATAGTTTATCTTGCCAACAAAAACTCCAAATCTAGGCACTTAAAATGATCGTATCCATGGATGCGTATATTTAAGTAAATCGACTCTATGGCAGTGCTTATGTGGTTAAAATTTGGCACTATGACGTTAACATCACCGCTTTTAACTAAAGCATAATAAAAAGGACACTGAATGTTTTTAGATTACTTTGCCTAGGAATATTGGTATTTGTCGGTATTTTTTATTTTATGGCATTATCGCATTGCATGATATTCCCTACGAAATAGCTAAAAGCGTAATCACCCACACCTAGATGCAATTCATTACGCTGGTTGGGTTAGTTTATTTACGCTTCACGTTCTTTGGCCTTTTTTGTGGATTTGGGCCACTCTATGGCGTGACGATCGTGGTTGGGGCTTTAATCATTAATGACACACTTTATCAAGCAAAATTAAATGAAGCAACGGCACAATTGCAAGATGCTATTCAAGCAGCTAAAGGTTTAGAGGCATCATATAAATCAGCCCAAGCAAGCACTTTAAGAGCAAAAGCTGAGTTCTTACGCAGTAAGCTTGAGTTTGAACGCTATCAGGAAGGAGCGAAAAAAGGCGCTTACTCTAAAGGAAGTGTTGATAATATGAAGGGGGTATATTACGCCGCAAAAGCAACATACGAAGCTTCGCAAGCTGAGGAAGATCGCCAACGTATCGCATTTGAATCAAAGGTAAATGGTAAGCAAACCATTGTCGCTCAAGCTGAAGCTCGCCTTGAGCAAGCACAATTTAACCTTGATAGTACCAATATTTATGCACCTACTGATGGTTATGTAACCCAACTAACCTTGCGTCCTGGTATGATGGCTGTGCCTATGCCACTTCGTCCTGTAATGTCGTTTGTGCACGATGAAGAAGCTCAGTTTGTTGCTTTATTTCGTCAAAATTCGGCATTACGCTTAAAGCCAGGCTATGAAGCTGACTTTATTTTTAAGGCTATTCCAGGAAAAACCTTTGCCGGAGAAATTGTCTCTGTATTACCCGCCATGGCTGAAGGTCAACTACAAGCACAAGGCACATTAATGAGTAGCGAAAACTTTAATCGTAATGGTCAAGTAGTTGTTGTATTAAAGCTAATCGATGATATGAGCGAATATAAATTACCAAAAGGCACCAGTGCTGAAGTCGCTGTTTATTCTGACCACTTCGAGCATGTTTCGGTAATGCGTAAGGTATTGATCAGAATGAAAAGTTGGCAAAACTACCTATTTTTAGATCATTAAACTGATTTATAAGTTAAAAAATGGCGCCAATTGGCGCCATTTTTATTTAATACGTTGATGACTACTTAGTTAAATCATCAAAGAATTTTTTCACACCATCAAAGAAACCTTTTTCTTTTGGGCGGTTTTTAGAACCATCTTTACCCATGGTTTGCTCTAACTCTTCGAGCAGCTCACGTTGACGTTCATTTAAGTTAACAGGTGTTTCGATCACAACTTTACAAATTAAATCACCCACTGCACCGCTGCGTACAGATTTTACGCCTTTACCACGCATGCGGAACATTTTTCCCGTTTGACTCTCTGGTGGTATTTTTAACTTTGCACGGCCATCAAGTGTCGGTACTTCAATTTCGCCACCTAAAGCCGCCGTTGTAAAGCCTATTGGTACTTCACAGTATAAGTTATTGGCTTCTCGAACAAAGATTGGATGTTCACGTACAGATACTTGCACATATAAATCACCGGCGGGTGCTCCATGAGCCCCCGCTTCACCTTCGCCAGATAAACGAATACGGTCGCCCGTATCAACACCCGCAGGTATTTTTACTGATAATGTTTTTGTTTTCTCTACGCGGCCTTGACCATGACAGCTATTACATGGATCAGAAATAATTTGTCCTGTACCGTGACAAGTAGGACAAGTTTGTTGTACGGCAAAGAAACCTTGACGCATTTGAACTTGGCCTGCGCCATGACAGGTTGTACATGTTTTTGGTTTAGAACCGGGTTTAGCGCCACTGCCATCACACGGTGAACAGCTCACCCATGTTGGAACTTTAATTTCAACTTCTTTACCACGAACGGCTTCTTCTAAGCTTAGGTCCATGTTGTAACGTAAATCGGAGCCTCGTTGCTGACGAGATTGACGACGTCCGCCGCCACCGCCGCCAAAGATGTCGCCGAAAACGTCACCAAAAATATCTCCAAAATCACCCTGACCACCGCCACCAAAGCCGCCGTGTCCACCACCGCCACCTTGTTCAAATGCCGCATGACCATATTGGTCATACATTTGGCGCTTTTGATTATCGGTTAAAATTTCATAAGCTTCTTTTACTTCTTTGAACTTATTTTCGAGCTCTTTATCACCGGCGGTACGATCTGGATGATATTTCATCGCTAAGCGTTTATACGCTTTTTTAATGTCTCTTTCGCTGGCATCTTTAGCCACACCAAGAACTTCATAATAATCGCGTTTTGACATATCTATCACACTACTCTTTTTGCTACTGCAGCTTTGCTGCGGATAAACCGATAAATCATATCGATTTACCATTGAATTGTTTTAATTTTTTATGCACGTTTTAACATGCAAAAGGCGCGTTAAGCTTTAGCCTACGCGCCTCATTCGTTCATCCTAACTTAAACACCACATTTAGTCATGGTGTTTAAGTCAGTGAGAAGCGTCAGCAACAATTACTTGTCGTCTTTAACTTCTTCGAACTCTGCATCTACAACGTCATCATCTTGCTTAGCTGACTGTTGTGGTTGCTCACCAGCGTCACCGCCAGCTTGTTGTGCTTTAGCTTGTGCGATTTCCATCAATTTCTGTGACTTTTCTGCAAGAGCTTGAGTCTTCGCTTCAATCTCTTCTTTGTTATCACTCTTGATTGCTGCTTCTAGGTCAACAACAGCCGCTTCAATTGCGTCTTTGTCTTCACTAGGTAGTGCATCGCCAGCTTCTTCGATTTGCTTACGTGTACCGTGAACCATTGCATCTGCTTGGTTGCGAGTCGCTACAAGCTCTTCGAATTTTTTATCTTCTTCAGCGTTAGCTTCTGCATCACGAACCATTTTTTTCAACTTCTTCGTCACTTAGACCTGAAGACGCTTGAATCGTGATTTTTTGCTCTTTACCTGTATCTTTATCTTTTGCTGATACGTGTAAGATACCATCCGCATCTACATCGAAAGTAACTTCGATTTGTGGTGTACCACGTTGTGCTGGACGAATTCCTTCTAGATTAAATTGACCTAGAGATTTGTTATCGCTCGCACGTTTACGCTCACCTTGTAGTACGTGAATTGTAACCGCTGCTTGATTGTCTTCAGCTGTTGAGAATGTTTGCGATTTCTTAGTAGGAATCGTCGTGTTTTTCTCAATTAGCGCAGTCATTACAGAACCCATTGTCTCAATACCTAAAGATAATGGAGAAACATCAAGTAGTAGTACGTCTTTAACGTCACCTGCAAGTACGCCACCTTGAATCGCAGCACCTACAGCTACAGCTTCATCAGGGTTAACATCTTTACGTGGCTCTTTACCAAAGAACTCAGCAACTGTTTTTTGCACTAATGGCATACGTGTTTGACCACCAACAAGAATAATATCGTTGATGTCACTTACAGATAAATCAGCATCAGCAAGAGCGCGCTTAAGCGGTTCAATTGACTTAGTTACTAAGTCTTCAACTAATGACTCAAGCTTAGCACGTGTTAATTTCACGTTCATATGCTTAGGACCTGTTGCATCAGCAGTTACATATGGAAGGTTTACTTCAGTTGATTGTGCTGATGACAGTTCAATTTTCGCTTTTTCAGCCGCTTCTTTAACACGTTGCATTGCAAGTGGATCAGTTTTCAGGTCAATGCCTTGATCTTTCTTGAATTCTGCAACCAAATAATTGATTACACGGTTATCGAAATCTTCACCACCTAAGTGAGTGTCACCGTTTGTAGCAAGTACTTCAAATGTATGTTCGCCTTCAACTTCATCAATTTCAATGATTGATAAATCGAAAGTACCACCACCTAAATCATATACTGCAACAACGTTTTCACCTTTGTTTTTGTCCATGCCATATGCAAGTGCAGCGGCTGTTGGCTCATTGATGATACGTTTAACTTCAAGACCCGCAATACGACCAGCATCTTTAGTTGCTTGGCGTTGTGAATCATTAAAGTATGCTGGTACTGTGATAACGGCTTCAGTTACTTCTTCACCTAAGAAGTCTTCCGCTGTTTTCTTCATTTTTTTCAGTACTTCAGCTGAGATTTGTGGTGCAGCGCGTTTTTCACCGCCGGCTTCAACCCATGCATCGCCATTATCAGCTTTGATAATTTGAAAAGGCATGATGCCGATATCACGTTGCACTTCTTCGTCTTCAAAACGACGACCAATTAAACGCTTAATCGCAAATAGTGTGTTAGTTGGGTTTGTCACTGCTTGACGTTTTGCAGGTTGACCAACTAATGTTTCACCATCTTGCGTGTACGCAATGATTGATGGTGTTGTGCGATCGCCTTCCGCATTTTCAATTACGCGTGCTTTATCGCCATCTAGTACTGCCACACAAGAGTTAGTAGTACCTAAATCGATTCCAATAATTTTACCCATGAATCTTCTCCAACTTCAAAATTCGTTAATACGTTCGATGACTAGTTAATAGGGATGCACCAAACTGAATTCAACTGTAAAAATAAAAAAAAGTGATTTTTTGTCATTTATTTTGCAAATAACCCTATTGAGAGTGTGGATTGGTGTTTTTTATAGCAAAAACGTTGCTTTTCACAAGTGGTCTGAGGAGTTTTAGTGTGATATAAATCTATAAAGCACATATTTATTTACAAAAGGAATGACCATGCATTTTGATGAACTATTAAATAGCGCGGCTTCAATTGGCAAAATGTCAGTCGAACAACAAAAAACGGCCACCATGCAGTTTCCTGCAAACTGGTGCCAAGGTCGCACCGCATTTGGTGGGTTATCGGCCTCTTTATTGTATCAAGCCATACGTCAACAGATTGAGCCTTCACGTCGCCTACTGTCATTAAGTACTAATTTTGTTGGCCCCTTATTAGCTGATACCGATTTTTCTTTGCACATTGAGATACTCCGTGAAGGTAAAAACAGTACTCAAGTATTAGCAAAAGCTGTACAAAATGGACAAGTCAGTGTCATTGTTCAAGGCTGTTTTGCTAAGTCTCGTGATTCGGGAATTCATGTTCCTGTCTGTAAAGAAATGACCCTAAAGCCAGTTGACCCTCGTTATATACTGCCTTTTCAATCTGGTGCGATGCCGGAGTTTTTTCAACATGTCGATTTATGTCCGCAGCAAGGGGGTATGCCATTTGTTGGTGCTGACACATCTCATTTGGGTGGTTGGATGAGGTTAAAACAAATGCCGAGTGCATTAAATGAAGCGCATATAATTGCATTAACTGATGCATGGCCGCCTACGCTTTTACAAATGTTCAAGCAACCTGCTCCTGCTAGCAGTATGTCTTGGTACTTGGAGTTTGTACAACAGCCACATCTTGAGCCTGGGCAATGGCTCGGTTTTGAAGCAATAACACACCACTGTAAAGACGGATATGGTTTGGAAGATGGTTGCATTTGGTCACAATCCGGTGAGCTTATTGCGCTAACACGACAAACTGTTGCGTTATTTGATTAAGTTTGGTTTAGTAATTTTTGCATAATCACTGCCATCAAATTCCATAATTGCATGGTATTCACCACTTTGAATGATATGGGTCAGGCCCATATCAAAGGTTTCCTGTAACACTTTATTATTAAAATAAGCTGGCCGAGGAGATTTGACAAAAACTGGATGAATCGTCACTTTTTTAACTTCATGAGATTTCTGATATTGCTGCAAATAATATAAGAAGATCCGTTTTTCTAATACAACAACGTCAACCCACTCTTTCATCAAGTGATCAACTTGTGCTTCTTGATTAGCGACTTCCTCATAATGATTTAGTTTCGCAGTTATGGTCTCATAGGGTGGTGATATGAATGCCGTAGCGTTTTGAAAAGCGAGTACACTTTTTCCTAATAGATCATAAACCGAATTAATTTTGAAATTATTAGCCGCTAAACTAACCGCAACATTTTGATAAAATAGCAGGTTCTGGCTGGGGTAGATGCCATTTACTCGCGTACCAGCATAATTCACTGCCACATCCACTTCAAGCTGCTCTAGTGAATATTCTACACGTTTATTAGTCATATATATAATATCTAAGTCAGTGATACCTTGGCTTTTAAACGCAGATTTGATTATTTCTAACTGTAGACCCGTATCATCATGGCTAAAAACATAAGGTGGTAAAGATGGGCTAACTGCCACTGTTATACGATTGTCAGGTTGCGGTGCAGACAAACCAAAAACGTTTAGACTTATTCCTGTTATAAAGATAAAAATTAAGTACTTCAAAATGAGCCCTTGGATTATATAATGTTATCTATATTGCACATGCACAATTATTTTGTATCTCAACTTAGAAAAGCAATAAAAAATCATATAATTGTATTTCGCCATTATTTGATGCAAACTTTGATAACTTTCTTACTTTATTAGGTTATTGATTTGCAAACAGCTTGCCCTAACTGTGATCTAATTATCGACATCCCTGAAGTTGGCGCAAAGCAAATGGCTGTATGTCCACATTGCCATAGTAAGCTCGGTGCCGCAAATATAAACTACGATGCTAGAATTGTTGCATTGTGCTTAAGCGCTCTTTTAATGCTATTAAGTAGTATGTTCTATCCTTTTATTTCATTTAGTAGCAGCGGCATAACTCAAACAATTACTTTACCTGATGCTGCTAGAATTTTATTTAATTACGATAGTGATTTACTTGGCCTATTTATAGATATCAGTATCATCGGGCTACCAATGACATTGCTCACTCTTTTAATACCATTGCATTTAGGTATTTTAAAAGTCTTACCTTATGGTATAGCAAAACGATTACTTAAATTTACGTTAGCGCTTGAGCCTTGGATCATGTCAGAGATATTTTTAATTGGTGTGCTCGTGAGTATGGTCAAAATAATGTCTATGGCAGATATAAGTTTTGGTGTTAGCTTTTGGGCTTATATTGCCTTCGTAATTTTTTATATTGCTGCGCTTGCCCATTTAAATCGTGCTCGTTTATGGGATCAAGTAAAGCCTGTTGAAGCTATCAATGAAGCAGAGCATAGCCACAGAGCTATCGATAATAACATCAGCGCCTGTCATGTTTGCCACCAGCTATGTAACGATAAGTATTGCTCACGTTGCCATACTAAAACCCATGTACGTAACCCCCATAGCATTCAAAAGGCCACGGCATGGCTTATCACTTCAGTCGTTTGTTATATACCCGCCAATTTATTTCCAATTATGTATACAACGAGTTTAGGCGACCAATCTCCATCGACCCTCATTGGCGGTGTCATTGTGTTATGGAAAGCTGGTTCATACCCTATTGCTATGATTATATTTCTAGCAAGTGTTGTCGTACCTTTAGCGAAAGCATTAGTATTGAGCTTTCTGTGTTATATAGTCAGGCACCCAGTAAATAATCAAACTAAAAGGTATACTAAGGTTTACCAATTAACTGAATTTATTGGTAAATGGTCTATGATTGATGTATTTGTTGTTGCTATTTTAGTAGCCTTAGTACAACTTGGTAATCTGATGTCAGTGACCCCCGGTGTAGGCACCATATTTTTTACCGCTATGGTGCTTAGCCAAATGATGGCTGCCCATGCGTTTGACCCACGACTTTTGTGGGACTCACCTAACAACGAAAAAAAATAGTAATTAGAGATTACCCATGAGTGAAACTGCAACAGTAGAAAAAGAACCTACAATATCCGCTATCTGGATAATACCTGTGATCGCGTTACTTGTTGGTGCTTGGATGCTTTATCAATATCAAGCGAATAAAGGGGCAACCATTTTTATTTCAATGCCTCATGCCGAAGGCATTATTGCAGGTAAGACCGAAATTAAAGTACGCAGTGTGAAAATTGGTCAGGTTGATCATGTTCGTCTTTCCGATGATAAAAATAGTGTTATTGCACGCGCACAAATTGATAAGCACTACGATAATTTACTTACTGAAGATGCTAATATTTGGGTTGTTAAACCGCGGATTGACGAAACAGGTATTAGTGGCATGAGTACACTTTTATCCGGAGTCTATTTAGAATTTGCCCCAGGTGAAAGTAAAAAAACCAAAGAACGATTTACGCTCCAAGATGAGCCTGCACTGATAGCTAAAGACGTCAAAGGTGGACGCTTTACTTTACTTAGTTATAACGCTGAAGTACTTGATGTAAGTACCAGTATCTACTTTAAAAACTACAAGATAGGTCAAGTTGAGACTGCTACGTTTGATTGGAAGAATCAAGCTATGAAATACGGGATTTTCATCAATGAGCCATATCAAAACCTTATCACAGTCAACTCTATTTTTTGGGTCAATGCAGGTGTTGAAATAGACCTATCTGCCGATGGTATTAATGTTAATACAGGGTCTTTGAGTAAATTGCTTAAAGGAGGGATTTCGGTTGGTTTGCCAGAACAACAAGCCCCGGGTGATGTTGCCAAAGATGGCCATGGCTTCTCATTAAGTAAAAGCTATAAACATGCATTAGAAGAACGATTTTATGATTTTGATTATTATTTAATAGAATTTGAACAGTCTATTCGCGGTTTACGCCCAGGTGCACCAGTAGAGTACAGAGGCATGCGAGTCGGTACCGTTGTAGAGGCACCATCAAATGTAATGATTGATGGTGTTCCTGCTCATTTTAAAACAGATAATACCGCTGTTCCTGTACTTGTTAAAATAGAATATGGCAGGATTTACCATAACAGTGATCAAGCACGTGATTTTTGGAAAAAAGCGTTGATGGTTGGATTAAAAACGGATTACGAGCATCACTCAAGCCTGGCAACTTACTAACAGGTGCGGTGTACGTAGATTTTGATATATATCAGGATGCGCCTGAAGCGCAACTAACAATGCTGTCGCAATACCAAGTATTCCCGAGTATTTCCAGTGGTATTACGGTCCTTGCGGATCAGGTCTCAGATGTACTTAATAAGGTTAACAATTTAAAAATTGAGGATAGCCTTGCTCAAATCGAGTCAACTTTCAATGATTATCAAGCGCTAGCTAATGAAATGCGTGAATTGTTGAATAAAAAAGATACACAAGATTTACCAGGCGATATCAATCGTAATTTTGCTGAAATGACTAAAAGTATGCAGCAGTTTGATGTCACCATGAAACAGTTTGAAAAAACCATGGCAAGCTATCAACAAGGTTCTCAATTTCATCATCAGTTACAACAAACGTTATCTGAATTTAAACGCTTAAGCGAAGAGCTACAGCCTCTTACCCGTGGTCTTAACGAGCAGCCTAATATGTTTATATTTGATAAATCATTACCTGCTGATCCAACGCCGAGGAAACAATAATGCAGATTTCATTTTTAGCAAAAGCACTTAGTATTGCAGGGTTTGCATTAGTAGCCGGTTGTAGCCAATCGTTAAATGCGCCCGTTGACTATTATCAATTTGAGCAAACTATTCAGCCAATGGCACGTACCAGCACAAATACTCAAGCACAGCTACGTATAAATACAGTCACTTTGCGTGGCGCACTTAATAATCGTGGTATAGCAATGAAGCTAGACAATAACCAAATTTCTGCGGCTAATTATCATTTGTGGAGTGAAGCACCAGATATCATGTTAACGGCCAGTGCACATCAAACCTTATTTACTGAGCTGACAAACTGGATGGTAGTAAAAGGCTTGCCCGTGATCACCGATACAGATCAACAAAGCTTTTATGAAATCGAATATGAAATTCATCACTTTAATGGCGATGAATATGGTAATGCTGACATCTCAGGGCTATGGCGTTTGTACCACACTGAGTTTGAGACAGGCAGGGCGTTAAAAGAAATACATTATTTTAGTGAAATCACACCGTTAATCGATGATGATTATGAAGGGCTTGTAGCCACCCTAGAGCAAACGTGGCAAACCGTTAACTCGCAGGTGGCTAAAAAATTAAAGGCCATGTAGCCCGTTAATTGTTAAAATATACGCAAACTGGTTGTTTATTTTGACTGGTAAGTACATCGCCTCGTTTAATAAATGCCAGTTTGTTTAATACTTGTTGGGATGCTTTATTTTCATTGGTTGTAATTGCCGCAAGAGATGGAAAACGGTTACTCATTAGCTTTATTAAACTTGTACAGGCCTCAGTTGCATAACCATTACCAGTGAATTGTGCTAAAAATGCATAACCTATATCTGGAACTTGTAAATAGTCACGTTGGAATAAGCCGACGATACCAATGGCGGTTCCATCTGCAAGCATTACCACATAAGGCCCGAATCCTTGTTTTTGTTGAGCATCAATGAATTCAGTTTGAATGTAGTCCGCAGCTTGAAGGTGTGTATTAATACCTTTATTACCGATATATTCATAAAAACTAGACTGATTAAGAAGTGTTAAAATAAATTCAGCATCCGTTCGCTGCCCTGAGCGAATTATTAAACGTTGAGATTTCGTAATAATCATAACTTCACTTCTTTAAAACAAATAAACCTCGCCATTGCGAGGTTTATTTAAGCACTTTGAGGGTTAGCTAATTTGTACTATTTGCTTACCTGTAAAGCCACCTTGAAGTTGCTTATTAAGCGCCGCTGAAACACTCTTCGCATCAAAATCAACAGCAATAATTTCAGGGATAGTCAAAGAATTATTAGCCATGTTTTCAAGCAATAAATTACCCATAAAGCTCATTCTTTGTTGTGCACATAAACTGTTAGCCAACCATGCACCACCAAGCGAGACAATGCCAATATTAGGTGCGCGACGATACATTAACTCTTGTTCAAACTTAGGCAATGGATTTAAACAGGCTATGCGACCGCAAAAGCGCATTAATTCGACGTTGCGAATCGTGGTATCACCACCAATTGAATCAAGCACCGCATCAAAGCCTTGTGGCCCTAACTCTCGACGTATTTTATCAACCAGCTTTTTATCGCTGTAATCAAATACCATATCTGCGCCAAGCTGTTTAACCAGTTTGTGGTTACGTTTACTAGCCGTCGTAAATACGGTAGCCCCTCGCTGCTTTGCAAATTGAATCGCAAATTGCCCAACGGCACCGCCGCCCGCTTCAATTAAAATTGAATCACCTTCACTGAGTTGTAATTTATCAAGTGCCACTAAGGCTGACATACCAGCACAAGGAAGTGTAGCTGCATGGCTTGATTTAACATCATCAGGAATAACCGACACTGCAAAATTAGGGACTTTCACATACTGTGATAAAACCCCCTGCTCTCCCACGTTGCCATGAAACATAACCCGAGCACCCACACAGGGGAATACACCTTTGTCAGCTTTTACGACTACACCCACTGCATCTAAACCTAAAGTATGTGGGTATTGCCACTTACAAAAACCTTGTTTTGCAAACTGTGCATCAACTGGATTTAACCCCACATACTCTACTTTTATAAGCAGCTCATTTCCCGTGACTTCAGGCACCGGTAACTCGAGCTCAGATAACGTTATCTGCTCATTAGGTTCTTGTAGTACAATTGCCCTCATTGAGGCTGGGATTGTTGATAAAATATCAGTATGTGGCATTAAAAACTCAACTTTACTTAATTAACTAACGCATAGCTCCAACGTCCATTAAAAACTTGATAAGTATCAACCTTAGCAAGTAATGATGAAATTGTTGAATCCACCGCATTTTCTTGTGCTATTAAAACATCCTGTCGCGCATCTAACAACTCTAAGTAAGGTATTTGCCCTTCTTGATACATAGCTTGCGCTTGTAAGAATGCATTATTAGCATAGCTAAAGCGCTCTTTCGCATAGCGGTTCTGCTCATTCTGTTTGACCAAAAGTTGCAGTGATAGTTCACTTTCACTCATCGCATTTAATACCACTTGTTGGTATTGACTATAAGCCGCTTGCGTTAAATATTGCTGGGCATCACGCTGGGCTAATAATGCTGGATAGCTCAATAATGACCACTGTATTTGGGGTGAAACCTGCCATTGCTGCTGTGTATTAGAGAGCTGATTATTGCCCAAGCTTATAACGCCTGCAAAAGCTGTAAGGCTTATATCAGGCAATAACGCTTTACTTGCCGCAACACTAAATGAATTCGCTTGACTAAATTCAAACAAAGCACGGCTGATATCTGGGCGTAACGCAATTGCATCGCTTGGGCTTGTTAAACTCACCGTAAAATCGCGCGAAAATAAACCGCTCTCATCATCTAGCAATAAATCACCGGGTAATTCGCCTGTTAATAACGCCAATGTAGCTAAATCGCGAAACCGAGCATATTCAATCTCAGGTATTAAAGATTGTTGTTGCTTTAATTGAGCTAAAGTGCGATTTAAATCAAGTTCACTGGCAACCCCTTCTTCTACTCTCGCTTTTAGTACATCAATACTTTGTGTCAGTGCCTCTATTTGCAGATTAATAATTTGCTGTTTTTGTAAATTACCTTGGTAACTAACAAAACCTTTAACAACCGATGACACAACCTTAATTTGTAATGCTCTCACTTGTTCTGCTTGGCTCATCGCGCCTGCATTCGCGCCATCAACCAATGCCGTCACTTTACCAAATAAATCAAGCTGCCAGTCAAGGTTAACACCTGCTTGTGATTGGCGTGATTGCACGCCACCTAAGCTCGTACGTGATGCATCAACACTTACATTACCTTGAGGTAAATACGCAGCTCGTTGAGCACCTAAACGCGCTAACGCACTTTGTAACTGTAATTGACTAGTTTTTAAATTATAGTTGCTAGCACGCGCTTTAACGACTAATTCATTTAATTGCGTTGACTCTAACTGCTGCCACCACGTAAGCTCATCTGTGCCTTGTAATTGCGATGCTATTTGCGTTTGCGCTACAAATGATTGCAAATCAGCTTGGTATTGCTGCTCATCAATTTTGCTGGCGCAACCGCTTAACAAACCCGCTATTGCAACAGCGGCTAACGTTAACTTACTCATTAATTTGCTCCTGTGGTTGAGCTTTACGGGTTTTAGTCACCAAAATATAAAATACAGGTGTAAATAATAAGCCAAATACCGTCACCCCTATCATTCCTGAGAACACAGCGTTACCCATAGCATGGCGCATTTCAGCGCCTGCACCTGTGGCTAACACTAATGGGATAACCCCAGCGGTAAATGCAATTGAAGTCATTAATATTGGGCGCAACCGCATACGGCATGCCTCTAATATGGCATCAAAATGACTCATATTTTGCTTCGTTTTGTCTCTAGCAAATTCAACCATTAAGATGGCGTTTTTCGATGCAAGGGCTACCAATACAATTAATGCAATTTGGGTGAAAATATTATTATCATCACCCACTAACCACACTCCCATTAATGCTGAAAAAATCGTCATTGGTACTATTAAAATAATTGCCAGCGGTAAACGTAAGCTTTCATAGGTTGCTGCAAGAACCATAAATACTAATAACACGACCAGAGGGAAAACATACACCATAGTATTACCTGCTAAAATCTGCTGGAATGTCACCTCAGTCCATTCATATTCTATTCCTGTTGGTAAGGTGTCGGCTAAAATAGCTTCAATAGCATATTGTGCTTGATCAGAACTATAGCCTGGTGCAGGACTGCCGTTAAGTTCAGCGCTTGGGTAACCATTGTAATGCATTACTCTGTCAGGCCCTGTTGTTGGTGTAGCCGTTAATACAGAGCCAAGCGGTACCATTTTTCCTAATTTATTACGTACCTTAAGGTTTAAAATTTGTTCAGGGTCTAATCTATAATCAGCATCCGCTTGTGCGTTAACCTGATACGTTCGACCAAATAAATTAAAATCATTTACATACATAGAGCCTAAATAAACTTGTAACGCGTTAAATACTTCGTCTAATGGAATACCTTGTATAAGCGCTTGCTCACGGTCGATATCAATATCCATTTGTGGAACTTGAATTCTAAAGCTTGAGTACAAGCCCATTAGCGCAGGATCTTGTTGCGCTTTACCGATAACTGCTTGCAGGCTATTAAATAATGCTTCAAACCCTTTATTTCCACGATCCTCTATTTGCAATTTAAACCCACCGGTAGTGCCTAATCCTTGAATTGGCGGTGGCGGGAATACAGCAACAAATGCTTCATCTATGGCAGTAAAGCGCTTATTAAGTTGCGCGGCAATAGCCATCGCAGATTGACTTGGATCAGTGCGTTCACTAAATGCTTCAAGCGGAGTAAATACAATTGCACTATTTGGGCTGTTAGTAAATCCATTAACCGAAAGTCCCGGAAATGCAACAGTGTTCGCAACTCCTGGCACTTGCAGTGCAATTTCTTGCATTTGTTTTACAACCTCTTGAGTACGATCAAGGCTTGCTGCATCAGGTAGCTGAGCAATTGAAACCAGATACTGTTTGTCTTGCGCTGGAATAAAACCGCCTGGTACGGCATCAAACAACTTAATCGTACCGCCTAATAAAGCAACATATGCAACCATGACGATAACGCTCATCCGCATCAACTTTTGTACTAATTTTTGATAGCCATTAGCACCTTTATCAAATACGCGGTTAAATGGCTTAAATAACCAGCGACCAAATAAACGGTTTAATAAACGCGTTAATGCATCAGGCTTTGCATCATGACTTTTCAGTAACAATGCCGATAAAGCCGGAGACAGTGTTAGTGAGTTAAATGCTGATATCACGGTTGAGATAGTAATCGTTAACGCAAATTGTTTATAAAATTGACCCGATAAGCCACTAATAAACGCAGTAGGAATAAATACCGCACATAATACCAGTGCAATAGCAATAATTGGCCCGGTTACTTCTGTCATAGCAACACGTGTAGCTTCCAGTGGTGATAAGCCTTGCTCAATATTACGCTCGACATTTTCAACTACAACTATGGCATCATCAACCACAATACCTATAGCCAATACTAAGCCAAATAAAGACAGGGTATTGATAGACACGCCTAGCCATTGCATTACCGCAAAAGTACCAATTAAAGATACGGGCACCGCAATTAACGGGATTATCGAAGCGCGCCACGTTTGTAAAAACAGCACCACGACAATAACAACTAACGCTACCGCTTCAAGTAAGGTCGTAATAACTGCATCAATTGAGCCACGCACGAACACAGTAGGATCGTAAACGATGTCATATTCTACTCCTGCTGGAAAATCTTTAGACAACCGAGCCATAGTCTCACGCACTTGGTCTGACAGCTCAATCGCGTTCGAACCTGGACGTTGAAATATTGGCATAGCTAATGCCGGTTGATTATCAAGCTCTGCGCGTAATGAATAGGTATTTTGGCCTAAATCTAAGCGCGCGACATCACTTAAACGAGTTAACTGCCCCTGCTCTCCAACTTTAATTATGACCTGTTCAAACTCTTCAATACTATTTAATCGGCCTTTAACGTTTAATAATATTTGAAACTGACTATCTGTAGATGCTGGTTGTGCGCCTAGACTCCCCGCCGCGACCTGCTGATTTTGTGAGCGCAGTGCCGTAACTACATCCATTGCTGTCAATTCTCGTGCGGCTAATGCATCAGGGTTCAACCACACACGCATAGAGTATTGGCCACCTCCAAACAGTTTTACATCACCAACGCCTGCTAAACGAGCAATTTGGTCTTTAATATACAGATCGGCATAGTTTGATAAATACGCTGTATCATGAGTTTTCTCAGGTGAGTACAAATGCACGACCATGGTGAGATCTGGCGATGATTTTTCAGCCACCACACCTAAGCGCTGTACTTCTTCCGGCAAACGAGGCAGTGCACTGTTTACACGGTTTTGTACTTGTACTTGTGCGCGGTCTAAATCTGTACCCAGTGCAAAAGTAACCGTGAGCGTCATTCGGCCATCACTTGTGGCTTGAGAAAACATATACAACATGTTTTCTGTCCCATTGATCTCTTGCTCAAGCGGCGTTGCGACGGTTTGTGCAATTACAGTTGGATTTGCCCCAGGATAATTCGCCGTGACTACGACAGTCGGTGGCACTACCTCTGGGTACTCGCTAACAGGTAATTGGAATAGTGAGATTGCTCCTGCGATTAAAATCACTAGCGACAACATAGCTGCAAATATAGGCCGTTGAATAAAAAAATGTGAAAATTTCATTGCTTATCCTACTTCTTAGCCATTAATACAGGCGAAGCTGTTGGTTTTAAAGTAAACGCAATACCCGTGGTATCCAGCTCGACATTGTTTGGCGTAATTGGCATACCCGGACCTACTCGAGCAGGTCCATTCACAGCAATAACATCAGAGCCAGACAACCCTGAAGTGATAACTCTAAAGCGGCCATAACGCTCACCAACAGTCACTAACTTATATTCTAAAACATCGTTCTCGCCGACAGTTAATACAAAACGGTTTTTCAAATCAGTACCAATTGCTCTATCTGGAACAATAATGCGTTCTTGTACTTCGTTTGCAGCCAACTTAATACGCGCAAATGAACCTGCACGAAGTGGTGATTTTTGCTCATCAAAACGTGCTCGAACACGAAGTGTGCCGGTCGCAACATTGATCTGATTATCAATAAAATCAATGTAGCCTGTGTGCTCAAATGCCTTTTGACCAACCCTTTGCATTACAACCTGTTGCTTATCGGAGCTAGTTACCTCACTGAATGAGCTATTCCAAGTACGTTCATCTACATCAAAATACGCGTACATTGTTTTATTCGATACAATTGAGGTTAAAATTGACTGGCCTGCAAGTACGTTATTGCCTTTGGTAATATTGGCGCGAGACACAATACCGTCTATAGGTGAGCGTATTTGGGTAAACTCTAAATCCAATTTAGCTGACGTCAATTGTGCTTCATAAGCCGCTAGCTGTGCTTTACGTTGATGCAAAGTCGAAGTACGTGACTCAGCTTGCTCAGTTGAAATCGCTTTACGCTGTGTTAATCGCTCAGCTCTTTTTGCTTCACTTTGCGCTTGTTCTAATGCAGCCTGAGCACTAGCCACTTGCGCCTCTAAGCTTGCAACTACCGCAGCAAACGGGCGAGCGTCTAACTCAAATAATAAATCCCCCTGCTTCACTGTATCCCCTTCATTGAAAGTGATTTTTTCGATAACACCAGCTACCCGCGGCATTAATGAAACCTCTTCGGGGGCTTCTAGACGGGTGGTATATGTATGCCAACTCTGCACAGGTTTCGTAATAACAGACGCTACATCAATAGGTTGTAAGTGTTGTTGCGATGCTTGTTGAGCAGGCTCTTCAGCACAGCCAACCAAGGTGGCTGATGCTGCTAAAATTGCAGTGGCGATTAAGTGTTTGTTCATGTCGACGCTCCTTTTGTATATATTTTTAATACTACGGAAGTAACATGCGGACAAAAACCATAGATTTTTAAATTCATTAATGCCAATATGGCATCAATTGAATTTAATTGAGCATATTATGGATACCACGAGTCGTTTATTAATGTTGTTAGAAGTTGTCGAGCGTGGCTCATTTGCCAAAGCGGCAGAAACCCGCAATATAGACCGTTCAGTTATTTCAAAACAAATAAGCCGCTTAGAAGATGATTTGGGAGTACGCTTACTGAACCGAACTACCCGTTCATTCTCGCTAACGGCAGCGGGTGCCGAAATGATAAAAAAAGCAGCCGATCTCAGAGAGCTGCTAGGCGAGACCATTCGTTTAGCAGAAAACTACCATCAAGAGCCACGAGGTGTACTTAAAATTACCTCATCGACCATTATTGGTAGGCGCTACTTACAGCCAGTAATTAATGATTTTCAAAAACGTTTCCCCAAGTAGAGGTAGAGCTAAGACTCGACGACAAGCTTGTTGATTTAGTCTCTGAGGGGTTTGATTTAGCGTTTCGTGTGGGGGAGCCAAAAGACTCATCGCTTATTGCACGCAAAATTGCTCGTAATAGGCTGCTATTGCTAGCAGCGCCAGAGTTTATAAATACCTATGGCATGCCAAAAACAATTGAAGATTTAGCAGACTTGCCCGCTGCAAGTTATTCAAGTTCATCATTGCGTGTAGAAGGCGTTCGTTATATTGACCAAAATGGCGATACTCAAGAGCAAAAAATTAAAAGTGTATTTAGAGCCAATGACGCTGAAGTGTTAGTTGAAAAAACGCTTTCAGGAACAACGTATGTACTCGCCCCTGCTTTTATTATTGGAAACGAAATACAATCAGGGCGCTTAGTGCCATTACTTACAGACTTGAATCTTGCTCATTACAGTGCAATGTATGCAGTGTACCCACACCGCGACTTACCAGTTAGAACACGGCTTTTCTTTGATGCAATTCGCGAGCACCTGGGCAAAGATATTCCACTTTGGGAAAAGAACATCCCTGATTTTGAGCGAATGTATCAACCAACTTAACACACGTTTTCAAGTTGTGTTGGGTTAAGGTTTGGCTCTATAACGACTTGATTACGACCGTTGCGTTTTGCTTGATACAGCCTATCATCTGCCGCTCTTATTAATTGCTTCAAGCTACTTTGTGCTTGAAACTCAGCGACACCAATACTCGCCGTAAGAGAAATTGAGTGACCTTCAATTAAAAACTGATGCGCGGCTATACTACTACAAAGTAGTTCTGCTTCATTAGCTGCCAATTGTAATGATGAGTTCGGACTAAAAATAGCAAACTCTTCCCCACCTATTCTAAAAATTTTTGTTAAGGGCAATTTTTCACACATCAAATGAGTTACTTCGATTAATACCTTATCACCAACTGCGTGCCCAAACTTATCGTTAATGCGTTTGAAAAAATCCAAATCCAAAATCATGGTAACAAGACCATGCTTGTTTGTTAGTTCACTTTCAAAAAATTGGTTCATTGCAAGGCGATTTCCTACCCTGGTTAAAGGATCTAGTAATGCCAAACCTTCTAATCGTTTATATGAATTTTCACGGCTATTTTCAAATACATGGGCAACGACCCAAATTGCAACATAACTTAATGATAAATTGAGAAATAGATTTAATGTGGCAAAGGGTAGAATATCCTTTTTTGCCCATAAAGCAGTGCATTCAAGCAATAATAATAAACCAGATAACACACAGCCCCAGGGCGCGCCCAACAGCAAATAATATAATACCGGTAGAGTCAGCATCCAGACAAAAAGCGCATGTTTCATCATCGACAAATAGCTGCCCAAAACCACCAACACGGTAATACAAATGCAAATGCTCAATGGTTGCCATAGCGCGAGTTGCTTTTTAGATATGTAAATAAAAATACTCGTGCAATAAATTGCAAAAACACCCTCTAGAGCACCTAAAACAATAAAATCGTTTATAAAAACATTGAAGTAGGTAAATACAGTAGACAAAATAGCTAAGCACAGACACACCCACTTGAGTACTTTTGTACGTAACACCCGAGTACTATTAAAAGCCGAAATATCCATCAAAAAGCTTAATATTTTAATTATTAACCTAAGTGTAAACCGAATTAGCCATATCTCAAGGGTAAATAGCTGAATAAGCCAATAAAAATGAGGGTTTATTGTTATTGGCTTTTGCTCTTAGCTTAAATCACACTAAACTCAATATATTCAACTTACCCGATAATCAAGTCATCAATTTGCTCGATCATCTCATTAAACTTCTGATGAGCCTTTTTAATTTGCGCTGCGGACAAGGTAACCCTTAAATCAACCAATAGCTTGGCATAAAGTGCAAGGTTTTGTTCATCAGCCACATTCAACTCACTACTCATAAAAGCATGACGCTGAGTAATAATTCGCATCATATTTTCTGTAAACTGGTGTGCTGAAAGTAAGGGGTCAGAAAATGTATCAGCTAACGCATTTAGCCGTATTTGTTTGTATTGTTGCCACATTACAAACGTGGATATGTGTTGCTCATTAGCCTCAGTAATTAAACTAACTTGTTCAGTTGATAGTTTACCTAGCCAGTCCTTATACCTTTGCAGCTGCTCCTCTAAACGCTCGGCTTTTCTTTCTTTAGCTGTTTGCTCAGAAAACTCGTGTAGCTCTTCATCCATCTGCTCCTTAATTGCCTCGATAAAGTATTGACGTTGCTCAGGATCGAGTGTTATTGCGACATCAATGAGTGGTTGTGCAATTTTATTAACTAATGTCTGCCAATGACCTTTTGAATTGGTAAAATGCGTGATCAGTTCAGCTTGCGAAGGTGATTGCGCTAATAATTGCTGTAAATGGACAAGATCGCTCTTATACAAGGGTAACTGCGTTTTTCGGTGCCAATCACGAGTCTCCTTTACTAATCGCTTTATCGTTTTAGTTTGTTGTTTATCTAGGTCGACATAGTCGTCAATCCAAAACCCTGACAGCCAGCCTATATTGTTATAAGTAAAACTTGCCGAACAGCCACCCAATAATAGGATGAAAGCTAACAATAGCCCTGTTTTTAAATTTACTATTTTTTTCAACATGTATAATCAGCCTAAAGTATCTTTTACCTTACGTTAATCAACTTATTATGAACTGTAAACGATTGATTTTGACGTTATTGAAAATAATTATCATTTAACTATTGACCAACCAATTAAACTAAGTAATAATCGTTCGCATCAACATAGAATAACCCAACTCATTAAGTATAAAGCTTGATGTAATTAATGGGCAGTACCGACCTCAGTGCCTAGGGAAGAATAACCAGTAAGGATGCTGGACCTTTATTAACATGTTGATGAAGATCGTGCTTCTTCAATAAAGCGGTTTACTCGACCCAAGCCGCCGCATTAAAACACACTTACTTGCTACATTGCTCATATCGGTGACGGTTGATATGAACCCGAAAAGCCCCTCAGGGGCTTTTTTTATTGCTTTAAATTTTCTGTAAAATCTGTATCTTATCTACATAATTCTGATTATCAGCCATAGTTTGGGGTTTACCCTTACTTGGAGCTAAAATTAAACAGTTCAAATTGATTGGAGGTCTTGTCATGTGGCAGCCTAAATTAAAAATATGGTTAATGGTTGGAGCCTTGAGCTTACCGTGTGTAACTCATGCTGGCTTAGATGAAGGTATTAAAGCAGCGAATGAAGGTCAATTCGAAGAGGCATTAAAAGAATTTAATTATCTGGCTGATAAAGGCTATGCCCCTGGTATGTATGAACTAGGCAAACTTTATGAAGGTGGTCACGGCGTCACTAAAAATTACCGCAAAGCCGCTGACTTATATCAACAAGCAGTAAAAAAACGGCACGTAGACTCTATGTTTGCCCTCGCAGTTCTCTATGATGAAGGCAAAGGCGTTAAGCTAGATAAACAAATGGCGGTGTCATTATTTAAACAAGCAGCTGAAAAAAATCTGCCCGCTGCCCAATTTAATCTCGGTGTTATGTACTCAAATGGTGATGGCGTAGCTCAAGATTACAAACAAGCAATGAAATGGTACGAAAAAGCAGCTGGTAACAACTATTCTTTAGCGCAATTTAATATGGCACTTATGTACTTTGAGGGCTTAGGCGTAGATAAGAATATTGAAAAAATCTTACATCTGGAATACAGTGGCAGAATTTAATGGTAATTTAAATGCCAGTCACAGTAGAAAGTTAGACGAGCGAAAAATGTTACCCGCAGAAATCATTGAAGCAAAAGAAAAAGCCAATGAGCTATACGAGCGCATACAAGCTGGGCTATATGGCGGTGAAGGCCGACTTTATTAATAACGCACTGGTTGTACTGACGTCTTAGGGTCGTAAGTACAACCATTTAAGTGCTTTGACCAATAATTTATTATGTGTCAATAGTAAGTTCAGTCTTGGGTTGAATTTACCTGTGTGTAGTTTATTACGCACATGGCTAAAAGTTATAAACCCTTCTTTGCCATGGTAGTTGCCCATTCCCGACTCCCCTATCCCTCCAAATGGCGCATCATCAGAGGTGACTTGCAGTAAGGTATCATTAAACGCAAATGTTCCACTTTGAGTTTGTAGTTCAATCGTTTGAATAAGCTCAGAGTTATATCCCATTACGTACAAAGCAAGTGGATGCGGGCGCGCATTTATAAATGATACTACCTCGGAGATATTGTCATATCCTAATATAGGCAAAATAGGGCCAAAAATTTCTTCTTGCATTACGGCCATGCCATCATTCACATGTGTCACAATATGCAGACCCATACGGTGTTTTTGCTCATCAGCCATATTCTCATCAAGCGGCTTGACTACTTGCGCTCCGTTACCTTTGGCATCGTTAAGTAATTCACTTAATCTTTTAAAATGTTGCTGACTGATCACAGAGGTTAAATTTTTTCCTTCAACTCCTTGTGGGTAGTACTTTTTATACAAAGTACATAAGCTATGTATTAATTGGTGCTGCAAATTTTTTGGTACAAATATATAATCGGGAGCCACACATATCTGCCCAGCATTTGACATTTTACCAAATAAGATTGTTTTTGCTGCTTTGTTAATGTCTGCATCGCGGGTGATAATTACAGGTGACTTTCCACCTAGCTCTAAAGTTACCGGCGTTAGGTTTTTACTCGCCGCGGCCATAACATGACGCCCTACATTCGTCGAGCCGGTAAAAAATAAATGCGCAAAGGGCAAATTTGAAAACTCTTGACTTAACTGGGCATCGCCTTCAATTAACAAACAATGTGCATCTAGCCCTTCAATGAATAGCTGCTTTAATACTTGATTAGTATGCGGGGTAAACTCACTGACTTTTAATAAAACGCGATTACCGGCAGCCAATGCTGTGATCACGGGCACTAAAGCTAATTGAATTGGGTAATTCCAAGGAGCAATAACACCTACGACGCCTTTGGGCTGATAGCTAACCGATACCTTAGACGGTGCCAAGCTCAGCCCTGGATGACGCGGTGAATCCTTTACCCATTTTGGTAAGTGCTTAATTGTATGGGTTATAGCCTTAATACTGGGTAGTACGTCACCCATAACAGTATCAAAGGCAGTACGATAACCAAAGTCTTTTGAAGTAGCAGCAACCAAGTCGTTCTCAAGTGCAATAAGTTGACGCTTTAACTGTTTAAGTAAACGGATCCGTTCTGCAATTGCTAAATAAGGAGCTTCATTAAAGCGCTGTTGCATCTGTATAAAATGCGGCATTAAATCACCTGTCAGTGATGTATTCGTTGCATTTTCAGTCAAGCGTGTATCCATGAATAAGATTAATATGTAGACACTATAACGGTGTTTAAAGGTAGGGGCAATAAAGAGTGCTTAATATAAACTAAGCACTCTTGGTTGGGTAACTAATTGATTAAAAATCAAATACTGATGCGGCAATGGTCATAGTGACTAAAGTAATAAAAACAATTGCAATGATATTTAATACAAAGCCAGAACGTATCATGTCGCGTATTTGTATTTGTCCTGAACCGAATACAATTGCATTCGGTGGTGTTGCAACCGGCATCATAAACGCGCAACTACACGCTATGGCTGCAGGAATAACCCATACTAACGGAGTGCCTGTTACGGACTCAGCAACTGGGCCCAGTAAAGGTAAAAAGCCCGCTGCAGTAGCTGTGTTACTGGTTATTTCTGTAAGAAAGGTAATCAATGTAGCAATGACTAATATACTCAATACCAGCGGGATCGTACTCGCTCCCTCTATCATGTGTGCGATATATTCGGCCAAACCAGAGGATTTTATTTGTGCAGCTAACGTTAAGCCCCCACCAAATAATAGCAACACGCCCCATGGCACACCGGCGGCGCTTTTCCAATCTAAAATTCGCTCGTCACTGCCTTTGTTGGCAGGCAACACAAATAGCAATAATGCTGCGGCAATAGCGATACCTGTATCTGATATCTTTAAGCCTGCAAAATCAGCCAATAAGGGTCTAAAAATCCAACATAGTGCAGCCAGCGTAAATACGCATAGCACACCTTTCTCAGCGCGTTGAATTCGGCCAAGTTCTACTAACTGCTTGCTAAATAGAGACTTAGTATCAACTTTTCCTGCACCAAGTTTGGTCTTATCCACTTTATAAGCAAATTTGGTCAACCAAACCCAGCAAATCAATAACATGGTGATTGATAACGGCACGCCTATTTTCATCCACTGAGCAAAACCTATCTCTATTTGATAACTGTCAGATAAATATGCTGCCATTAAGGCATTCGGTGGAGTCCCAATTAGCGTCGCAATTCCTCCGATACTTGCACCATAGGCAATCGACAATAGTAACGCTTTGCCAAAGCCATTATTATTAGGGTTTGATTTTTGTACTAAATGCGTAATTGATAACGCTATAGGTAGCATCATCACTGCCGTGGCCGTATTAGACATCCACATAGATAAAAATGCAGTTACAAGCATCATGGCAAGAATTTGTAAACTAGGTTTACTGCCTGCATACATCATTGTCTTAAGCGCAATACGCTTATGAAGACCCCACCGTTCCATCGCAATGGAAATTAAAAAACCACCTAAAAATAAAAATATTAATGGGTGAGCATAGGGTGCAGCAACACTTTTAATTGCTGCTATGTCGGCAAGCGGCGAGAGCACGAGTGGTAATAATGCTGTTGCAGGTATTGGCACAACCTCACTGACCCACCACGAAGCCATCCAAAAAGCCAATCCTGCGACTCTAAAAGCTGCAACACTTAATCCTGTTGGAGGATCTACCAAGCAGGTAATTAACATAACACACGGTCCTAGCAATAGCATAAAGTATTGCATGAGGGGTGATTTCTTTTGATTATTACTAGTTAATACACTCATCACTTATCCTCTAAAATTTATACTTAAGGCCTAATGCAAGGCTGCTATCACTTTGTTGATCGAGGTCTAAATTTGTATAAAGCAAGTAAGCGGTTGTTTGCTTATCAAATACATAATCTACACCGCCAGTCCACTGGCTGCCATCAGTCGCATGGCGCAACTGCGAGTCATCACTAGCAAACTGTACTTTTGGTACCCATTGACCCATTTTGTAACTAGCACTGAGTACATAGCCATTACCCGACTTACTACCATCAAGTGATTCACTGCGCTGATAGATTGCACCAAACTGCCACTGCGCTTGTTTAAAGACACCCGCTATACGCGTAGCATTAATATTATTGAGGGAATCAACATGACTGATAGCCACATAGTAATTTTTATTTTTTAAACCACGATCACCATAAATTATTGTAGCTGCATACCCACCTTCGTTATTTGCACTGTCATCTTTAGGTGCATAAGTGAGAGATAGTTGTGCACCCGAAAACGATTTTGATGTGTAGGTTAGCGTGTCACCTAGTCTATCTTGCCCTGGTAAGAGCTGGGCAATATCAGCTTGAGTCTCATTAAAGTTATCTACTTTACCTTCAGAATACTTAAATTGCGTATCATTACGGCCAAAAACCACTTGACCAAAACTGCCCTTCAAACCCAAGTATGTATTACGCGCGCTGAAAGGTTCACTGGTATTATCGTGTTCAAACCCCTTTACCTGCACCTCATATTTAAAAATTGCACTGAGTGATTCACTCAGCTTATGACTTCCTTTAACACCAATACGAGAAAAAGGTGCATCAATCTGTGTGCCTTCTTGCGCATAGCGCATAGTACCTGTATCTGTTTTAGCTATTTGCACTTCAGCTTTGCCATAGATATCGTAGTCTGCGCCGTACGCTTGATAAGTAGCTGTTGAAGTAGTCAGCGCTGTAAAAATAGTCAGCGCGGTTTTATGGGGTTTATATTTTGTTATCATTGTGTGCCCTATTGTTAGGAGAATATGTTGTTCCTAATCAATAAAGGCAACTTTACTGCCAACGTGCACCAATTAAAATAACCAATTAATTATCAACAACTTGATAATAAAAACAAAATAAAAGATAAATTAATGGGTGGATTTACACCTATTTTTTTATAACGCCTGTCACTAAAACCACCCATTTATAAGCTTATTAATCTTTAAACATTTCTTTATTGAGTCCGTACTTATTCATTTTGTCATAGAGGGTTTTGCGAGCGAGCTGTAATGTTTGCATTGTGTCTTTTATACTACCTTGATGACGTTCGAGGGCTTCTTCTAATAACGACTGCTCATAAAAGCTAACTTTTTCAGCCAAACTCAGATCAGTAGGCAAGACATTGTGATGTCTATTAGTTTTTGCAAATGCAAGCTCGGCACCAAGTAATACTGCACGTTCCGCTTGGTTTCTCAGCTCCCGAACATTCCCAGGCCAATCATATTGCATCAAGTATTGTTGTGCTTCGCTATTAAGAGGTGCTGGCGCTTTATGAAAACGAGTCGCAGCGATTGAGCTAAAGTGTTTAAATAGCAATGGAATATCGGCTTTTCTATCACGAAGGGCTGGAATACTTACTTTAACGAGATTCAAACGATAATATAAATCAGCCCTAAACTCGCCTTGCTCAACCAAATGTAATAGGTCAACCTTAGTAGCAGCGACTATTCTCACATCTAAATCAATCGGTTTGTTTTCTCCTACAGGCGTTACTTTACGCTCCTCTAGAACCCTTAATAACTTTATTTGCAAAGCCATTGGTGTACTTTCTATTTCGTCTAAAAATACGGTGCCACCTTGGGCAAATTCAAACTTACCTTGACGACTTTGGGTAGCGCCTGTGTAAGCGCCACTAACTGCACCAAACAACTCACTCTCAATAAGTTGCTCAGGCACAGCCCCACAGTTTATTGCAACAAAATTACAATTAGAGCGTGTGCTCTGATCGTGTAGATACCGCGCTACAAGCTCTTTACCAGTCCCGGTTTCACCTTCGATCATCACATCTGCCGGAGTGTCGATAACAGTGTTAAGTAAATGCATCATATGCTGCATTTGCGGGGTGTCACCTAGAATTCTCACCCCGGGTGCAGATGTTTTCTCAACAGCTAGCTTTAATGCTCTATTTTCCATTACTAACGCACGCTTATCAGAGGCTCGGGCTAAACAATCTAATAACTGCTCAGTAAGTGGCTTCTCAAATAAATCATATGCGCCTAACTGCATTGCTTTAACAGCAATTGAGACATCAGCAAAACCGGTTAAAAAAATGACGGGAAGTTCACTATCAAAAGCTTTTATTTGTTCAAGCAATTCCAAGCCGTCCATTTTTGGCATATTTATATCGCTCAAAACAATACCATTAAAACGGCGATTTAATTTACTAAGCGCACTAATAGGATCACTAAAACATTGAACTTTATAGCCTTCAAGCGAAAGTAATTGTGATAATGAATCTCGAATTATCAACTCATCATCAATTACAATGACATGGTTACAATCTTGATTTAATTCGCTCATAAAGCTCCCTTATCTGAGGCCAATGTTATAATAAACTGGGCACCACCATTAGGCCTATTATGTGCAGTTAAGCAGCCATCAAATGACTGAATAATTTGTTTTGAAATAGATAAGCCCAGACCTAAGCCATTACTTGATTTAGTGCTGTAAAACGGTTCAAAAATTGAGTTCAAAGCATGTTGTTCAATACCTGGGCCGGTATCTAAAATGGATAACTTCACTCTGTCATCAAAACGTTCAAGTTCAAAACTTAGTTCTTTAACCGATTGCTTATCCATAGCTTGACTTGCATTTGTGATCACATTCACCAGTACCTGTTCAAACTTAATACCATCAACCCAAACACAAACTGCATCATTAATCTGGATAGGTTTTACCTTTACTTGATTTTGCTTTAATTGTGCGCTTGCAATCAACATTGCATTTTTTAATAACTGAGCAAGGCTTATCGAGCGCAATTGAGTTTGCGCTGGTTTACTAAAATGCTTTAGTTGGCCAACTATCTGGTGAACACGGTCAATTAAACCTTGTACTATAACGATATTCTTCTGTGCTGCCGTTATATCACCCTTAGCAATAAACCTTTTAGCACTGACTAAGTATGTGTTCATCGCACTTAAGGGCTGATTTATCTCATGATTAATACCTGCACTTAGTTGGCCAATGGTGGCCAGCTTTGCTGTTTGTATGAGTGCAAGTTGGGCCTTTTCAAGTGCTTGGGTACGCTCAATCACTTCTTGCTCAAGGCTATGGCGAGAAAATAGAAGCTTTTTATATCCGGCAAAACGTGCGATTAAGCTGTAACCTATAACTAATGCTAAAACATAAAACAAACTCAACCAGATTAACCGAGGTATTTGCTCTAAGCTCACCGATGTCACATCAACTAATACTGATATTTTTCCATTTAATTGACCAATTTTCGCATCGGCAAACACATACTGCTTCGTTGTTGTATTTTGCTTTATGTCTAATAGATTTATGCCTTGAACGTTAATTATTGTAGTACTTACATTATTTGGCTTATGATCAAGATACCTTCGCGAATTAATCAGCTTTTGCAGGACTGTGTCACTTAACTCCTGAAATGTATTTAAGCGCCAACTAGGCTGATTCGACATAGCAATCACACCATCATCAAGCATCAAATAGAAATCACTTGTTTGAGAGGTATTTAGCAATTGCCTATCATTTTCAAATTTAGATACATTGATTTTCAGCACGACTACGCCAATAACTTGATTAGCATTGTAAATAGGCTCTGAAAAGTAGATACCACGCTCTTGGGAGCGTTGGCCAAGGGCAAAATATGCCAGAGGCTGCCCCGCTAAGGCTTGATAAAAATAAGGACGAAACGCGAAATTACTACCAACATAACTGTAATCCAACAACCAATTACTAGATGCTATGACATCTCCATTAGTATCAAGCACATAAGCGTCAGATGCACCACTTGCTTGCTGAATATCTACTAAATAACTATTTATTGCATTGTTTGATAGATCGTTATTTTCAATAAACTGACTAAGCAGCTGATTATCACTTATAAAATGTGGAATTGAAGCAAAACGAGTTAACTCGGCTTTTAAGTAATGACTCAATTGCTGAACTTGTTGCTCAGCTTGGTTTTGACTTTTAGACAGATCGTAATGACGACCAAAGTAATAAGCACTGAGTAATAATGCCAGAAGTACTGCAAAGCAAACTGCATTTCGTTTTAATAGAGCTTGCATTATTTACCTAGCTAGCAAGAGAAGAACTTAAAATTTTAGCTGATAGTGTAACGATATTTCTCTCGATACTCCAGCGACTGCACCATCAGCCACTCTAGGATCAAAACTATCATAGTGCTTATCAAAAAGGTTATGAATTTTTAAGGATATATTACTTTGCTCAGTTAGTTCATAGCTTGCCGCTGCGCCAATTAATAAGTAACTTGGTTGTGAAAATTTAGCTGCATCATACCCTGTAACGCTCACCCTATCTCGCCATATAGTATTAACACTAACCATCATTGGCTTCATATCAAAGCTCGCCACAAGGGTTGCAAAACGTTTAAAGGTTGGATTCATTGGTTTATCAAAGTATTGCGTAAACGTTCCCGTTAATGAAAATATAGGCGCAACTTGCCACTGACTATCCAATTCAATACCACGGTTGATATCATCTAATTGATTTTCAAAAGTGAACATATTCGTTTTAAAAGCGTGAGGGACTGTGATAATAAAATCATTAAGTTGGTTGTAAAAAAACACCGTATTAAAATACCAATTTTCTACCTGATAACGCCAGACTAGCTCAGTTGTCTTAACATATTCTGATTTTAAGTTTGTATTGCCCACGGTTACATCATCATTGGAATATAACTCATTCGTCACAGGTGTCCTAAATGATTCACCATATTGCAATTTAACTGTGTTTGCTAAACTTGGTTGGTAAATAGCGGCTATTCTAGGAGAAAGTTTACTATCGATGTTTTTAACGTCATCATAGCGCCCACCCACAAATAATGTGAATTGATGTGATAAAGGTAGTTTTAATTGTGTATATAAACTGTGTGTTTCAAACGTAGCTTTAAGGTTTTTAAATGCGGAATAGTCTTTAATCGTCTTTATAGCCCCTAAATAGTAGGGTTGTTCAACAATTATTTCACCGCTCACTTGGTCATAATAATTAGTGCGTACATCTGCTGAAATTTGTTTTGAATTTACATATTCATAGCCTGCATTTATCACCCAGTCATTATTAAAGTGATGGCTATAATCAATGTCTAGATTCAAATCAGTGGTTTGCCAATCAGGTCCTAATAAAAAATCATCACTTGCATCAAGGTTATCCGCCCCCGCTAAGATCAATCCAGCACTGGCTATTTTGTGATCTGAATAAGCTATTTTAGTGGCAAGTTCTGTCGTCGAGTTTTTTATGATGCTGTAAGCGAGTGACACAAAACTATTTTCACTGTTGTGCTGGTTTTGTTTCGAGTAGCCAGCTAAATTAATAAACTCATTGAGTTCAACCTGATTATAGCGACCTCTTAACTGTAACTCGGCTATATCGAGACCAAATTCAAAATACACTGATTGCAGCGGGTCTTTTACTCCTTGCGGGTAATTTTCTCCCTCTTTTTGGTTTACTGTAATTGACGCAAAGCCCATTAGATCATCGTTAAACTGCTTAGAGATGCTGGCAGAAATACCATACTTACCGTGAGTACCAATCATAGCGGCTAAGGTATTATCGGTGTGCTTAGTAATTATATTCATTACACCGAGAAATGCATTACTGCCATATAAAGCCGAACCAGGGCCACGAATAAACTCAACCTTATCGATGACTTCAATTGGGATAAACGGCATATACACAGATGCTTTACCAAAGGATGACTCGTTAATTCGCTCACCATTAATCATCACTAATATATTGCCGCTATCTAAATAGACACCTCGAGCATGATCTTTTGGTACAGCACCAACCCAATCGCCTCGGGTAGACTGCATACCTGGCACAAAATTCATTAATTCGTAGGCACTTTCAACCCCTAATAATTGAATAGATTTTTCATTAAATATTGTGATTGTAGAAGGAGCTGATGCAATTGTTTCTGGTGTTTTCGATGCAATATCCACTTGTACTTCTAGTAAGTCTTCAAGTTGCATAGTGAATAATTCATTTGACTCAGTTGCAAATAAGGAAGCCGTGTGGAAATAGAAAAAGATACAAAAAAAATGCTTTAGAGTCATTACGCCGCATTACACCTAGGATTTATATTGAATTTATTAGATTGTTTACACAAACTACTATTAACAATAATAATACAAATGCACGACGGCGTGAGGTTTTTTTCTAACTATTTACATTTAGTTAAGCAGTAACTGTAGTGCGTTTCGCTTTAATATATTTATACAAGCCAATTAACGAAGCTGCTATCCAAAATATTTCAATAACAAAACTTGCTAAATTAAAGTTATAGCAAAGACTTATAAGCAATAAAATAGCACCTGAAAGGTTCATCATATTATAAAGCAAGCCAGTAGGTGTTGCTTTACCAAGTTGTAGCATAAAAAACGCGCCAACCACCAAAAAAGTACCTGTCATACCAATAATATCAAATAAAAGTGCAATCACGAGGGGTTCCCTTGTCCATTACGATAATCACCCACACTACTGGCCCATTCCATGGGGAGGGTTGTTTTCATTCATTGAAACAGCAAACCGGGTGATCTTAACAAACTTCTTTGAACAACACAGGATAAATGTCCTCCCCTATTAGACAAAGTAAGCAAGGGATTGCTGCTAAAACAACCCATTCTCTCGAAGGGAAAGCACACCTTCGTGTCTATTTATTTAATATGCATAGGCGACCATATGCCAATTTATACTGCGGTATTAATGCCTGTTAGTTGCGCTAAAGTACCTGCATAGATAAGCTATGCCCTTTATTGTTAAAGATGAAGGTTTTATGAGCGAAAATAGATACCCAATTGGCACTACAGGGACACCTTGGTCAAACCAAGAAAAACAACAGTGGTTTAATAAACAAACTATTAAGCGCAGCTATCAGCAGCAAGTTGTCTCTGAGATTAATGAATTAAGCGAACAGTTTGATGTTCAGCAGTACGGTGCACTGGAGTACGACACTGAACACTACCCGCTTTATGTTATCAAATCTAAAAACTGGCAAGCTGATAAACCATGCGTATTAGTCACAGGTGGCGTTCATGGTTATGAAACCAGTGGTGTACATGGGGCATTACGATTTGTAAAGACTAAGGCTGCGCAATACAGTGAACATTTTAATTTACTTGTTGCTCCTTGTATCAGCCCTTGGGGATACGAAACGATTAATCGTTGGAACCCTGCGGCCATAGATCCTAACCGCTCTTTTTATGCTAAAAGCCCAGCTCCTGAGTCAGCAGCTATAATGGCCTATATGCAAAACAACAATATCGCGCCGATTGCACATATTGATTTACATGAAACCACTGACACAGATAACAGCGAGTTTAGACCGGCCCTTGCAGCCCGTGAAGGTACGGTAAATACAAATTGGAATATACCCGATGGATTTTACCTCGTTGCAGACTCAGTAAAACCACAACCTGATTTTCAAACAGCGATTATTAACACAGTTGCACAGGCCACTCACATTGCGCCAAGTGATGAAAACAATCAATTAATTGGTGTGCCTCAAGAGCAACTGGGAGTAATTAATTACAGCGCTCGAGAGTTAGGTTTATGTATGGGCTTTACAGATGCGAAATATGTAACCACCACAGAGGTTTACCCAGATAGCCCCACAGCGACAGATGAAGAGTGTATACTTGCCCAAGTTGCCGCTATTACTGGCGGATTAGATTACATTTTAGCAAAATAATTAACAATTTTGACCAAAGTATATAGACGTAAAGCCTAATTTTTTAGGATAGAATATCTACTTTGGTCAATTTTAAAGCTGTACAAACTGCAAACAATTAAAATGGTAGAAAATTTATGCAAAACACGTAATTCGATAATAAAGAACTAGACTTAAGCTTGTATTTGTATAAAATTCGCGCTCTTTTTGGTTTGGCAAGGATAGAAATTGGAATTTAAAAATAAGTATGGTCACGTCACTTTGCAACATAAAAACAACATTATTACAGCTAGCTTTGCCGGCAATATTAATGAGCGTTTAGCTAATGAGTTTAGTCATCAGTTATTAACCTGTGTTAAACAATTCGCAGGGGCTCCTTGGGGTTACATAAGTAATTCATTCTCAGTGCAAGCTGCTACCCCTGACGCAGAAAAAAGTTTTGTTAATTTAACAACCAATATGTTTAAAGAAAGCTGTATCGCCAGTGCTTATATTTTAGGTTCAACCCTTGCTATAAACCAAATGCAACGCGTACTGAATAATGCAGGCATGAATCACTTAAACATTCATGACTACTTATTTAATAGCTTAGATGAGGCAAAGTCATATATTGATAAAATGATAACAGAGCCTGCATTCTAAACTTTAAAAACCTTCCCGAATCTTTAATTTCGATAAAATAAACTTGGCTGCGTTTGTGTAATACTCGCATCTTCATTTGCTGTTACAACAAACTCAAGCTTTGTCATTTTTTTAGCTAAATCATAACCATCAGCTACAATAGTCACAGGTATTTGCTTCATAGAGCCTGGCTCCACTCGTGTATTCTGCGGGCTCTTAAGTTTTGCAATATCAAGCCCCTTTAATGAAATACGGTAGTGTAACGGTTGCTGTGTTTTATTAATAATAGTTAAAGTATAAGGGTTTTCTACCAAGCCTTCGTAGTTCACTCTGTATAAGGCATTTCTATCACGTAAAACTGAGACTTCGATTGGCGTTCCGTGCGCCAAGCCACGCAACCATAGCAATCGATAACAGCAATGTTAGCCCACCATACCCAATAAGCTTTAATCTAAATGGGTTGGTCGTCCCACCGGACATTTGTTTTTCACTGGCATATTTTATTAACCCTTTTTCATAGCCAAACTTGTTCATCGTATCATCGCACGCGTCGATACATAAACCACAATTAATGCACTCATACTGTAAACCATTACGAATATCTATACCCGCTGGGCATACTTCTACACACAAATTACAATCAACACAATCACCTAAACCTAACTTTTTAGGATCTGCTTTACGTTTACGTGGGCCACGGTTTTCACCTCTTTCACTATCATAAGTAACGAGCAACGTATCTTTATCAAACATAACTGATTGGAAGCGTGAGTAAGGACACGCAACCGTGCACATTTTTTCACGCAAGAACCCTGCATTGCCATAAGTACAAAAAGCAAATAAAAACACCCAAAAACTGGTGATACCTGTCCATTGTAATGTAAGCATGTCGCTATATAGTGACTTTGCAGGTATAAAATACGCCATAAATGAAGTCGCTGTAAAAATTGAGATCACTAACCAGGCGCTGTGTTTAGTGATTTTTTTACGCCATTTAGTAAAGCCCCATGGTGAATTATCAAGCTTAATACGTTGATTACGAGTCCCTTCAACACGTTGTTCCACCCACGAAAACAGTAACATCCAAATGGTTTGCGGGCATGTATACCCGCACCATACCCGGCCCAGCCAATTTGTAACAAAGAAAAGCGCAAATGCACCTAACATAAACAACAACGCCAAGATCATAAAGTCTTGCGGTAACAGGGTTAAGCCGAAAATACTGAACTTTTGTGTTGCGACATCAAGTAAAACAGCTTGCTGCCCTTTGTAGGGGATCCAGGGGATAGCAATAAAAGTAAGCATTAGCAACCACCCGAGTTTTTGTCGGATGCGTTGAAAAAAGCCCTTTTGCTCTCGAATGTAAATTGGCCCTTCATGCTTGTAGGGCTTAATGATCATATCTTCTTCTTTAATATCAAACTTCATAATACTTACTTCATAGTGACGGTGACACGTAAGTATTTGCAACTTTCAGACCAAACTGAAATTTGCAATTATTACCTTAAATTCAATTACTTAAAATTAAATTAAAAAACTTTACTCACGATATATAGCGACATTCACGATATATCACGAATCTTTAACTATGCCTAATTTTTTTCATTTTGGATCTGAGTGTACTTTCTGGGATCCCTAATAAACTTGCAGCTCCATTAGCACCTGATATTTTATTATTTGCTAAAGAAAGAACTGTACTGATATGTTGCCTTAGTAAATCATTAAGTGTCAGTGATGAATTAACTGACATTCTCGAGTGTGAATTCAGCGGTTGGGTCAAATTTAAAATTGATTGTTTTGATAAAATGGCTTCACGTTCAAGTACGTTTTGTAATTCACGAATATTACCTGGCCAATCATAGGCTTGTAATTGACTAAGGGCCTTATTACTGAGTCCCCTTAACTGTTTTCCTAAACGTTTATTGAGCTGTTGAACCAAGTTACTACATAAAAGTGGAATATCTTCTTTACGCTCTTTAAGTGCAGGGACTCTTATCGGAAACACATTTAGTCGGTAATATAAATCAATTCTAAACGTCCCCTCTTCTACCATTTTCCATAAATCACGATTTGTTGCTGCGATGACACGTATATTTACCTTTATCGTTTGGCTTCCACCGACTCGTTCAAACTCTTGTTCTTGTAACACTCGCAGTAATTTGCTCTGCGCTTCAAGTGGTAATTCTGCTATTTCGTCTAAAAACAGTGTGCCATTATGGGCCAATTCAAAACGGCCTTTGCGCCTTTCATTTGCGCCCGTGAAAGCGCCTTTTTCATGACCAAATAATTCAGATTCGAGCAAACTTGCAGTAAATGCTGCGCAATTAACTTTTATAAATGATTGAGTGCTGCGATTGCTCAAACGATGTAAGTTACGTGCAACTAGCTCTTTACCCGTGCCATTTTCACCTAATATTAATACAGTACTGTCAGTTGGACTTACTAATTTAATTTGTTCTAACATAACGTGAAAAACATGGCTTTTACCAACTAACCCTGAGTCTTGCCAATCTTCGTTTAACTGTGCCGTAAGGTAACTATTTTCATCTCTAAGTTGCTCACTTAAGTCACGAACTTGCGCGAGTGCTTGACGTAAAGCCAGTTGGGTTTCGTGTTGCTTTGATACATCGCGAAATACAGCGACTGCACCAATTAGTTGACCGTTTTTATATACTGGGGTCGATGTATATTCCACAGGAAAACAACTGCCATCTTTACGCCAAAACACTTCATCTTTTACTTGCCTGTGAACGCCATCAAACATTGTGCAATAGATCTGACACTCGTCTGCTGGGTACGCTCTACCATCTGCATGGCTATGGTGATGATACTGATGAATTTTTTTACCTAATAATTCATCAGCACTCCAACCAGTCATTTGTTCTGCTGCTGGGTTGACAAAAACTGCATTTCCGGACAAATCAAAGCCATAAATCCCCTCTCCTACGGCATTTAAAAGTAAACTAGGGTCATTTAGAAATTGCTTAATCATTAAAATGCATCCACTCGCGAAATATCGCGACAATTATGACACTGTTCCTCGATTCTTTACACTTTTTCTTACAATTTTCTTGTTACATTATATTTACCAGACAGTTACAGTTAAGAAAAAACGTAAGGCACCTATGTCATTAACCATCTTTAATCTCGAAAAACACTACGATAAAGTAACCGCAGTAAATAACCTGTCATTTGACGTGCAACCGGGTGAAATTTTTGCGTTACTAGGCCCAAATGGGGCCGGGAAATCGTCTCTGGTGAAAATGCTGGTTGGGTTTACTTACCCCGATGCGGGCTCCATTAAACTAACCGATGACAGTACAGCCTATTGTACTATTCCAACTCACTTATTAGGCTATTTGCCTGAGGATAGAGGGCTTTACCCCGAAAAAACAGTTAAGCAGAATTTACAATTTTTTGCTCAACTGCACGGCGTTACAGCCACTGATTTTGATATCCGGTGCCAACATTGGCTAGATAAATTCAACTTAGTTGAGCGCATAAATGACCCTCTTAAATCTCTCTCCAAAGGAAATCAACAAAAAGTACAACTGATCACAGCCATCTTACATAAACCTAAATGGGTTATTCTTGATGAACCGGTTCTCAGGGCTTGATCCAATCAACCAAGAGTTAGTCGTAGAGTTTTTAGCTGAGTTAAAACAACAAGGCATGACCGTTTTGCTAAGTGCACACCAAATGGCTATGGTTGAAAAGCTAGCGGATAGAGTACTGCTGTTAAATAAAGGCCAAAGCGTACTGTATGGTCAGCTTAATGATATTTTTAAACAATTTAATAACAATGTGATTGATGTCATTTTTGAGCAGTCTATCGAGCCAGAGCAATACGCTCTTTTAGATTCTTACCAAAGTAAACAACTCAGCACTAATCATGTGTCTATAACGTTAGATAAAGAACAACCAATCAGTCAATTACTGCCAATCTTGATCAGAATTGGAAATATTAGTGAGCTTAGAAACCAATCACAATCCTTACATTCAATTTATTTACAAGCAGTCGCTGAACATAATAATGAAGTTCATCAAGGAGCAGCATCATGAACAAGCAAAGCTCACTGACACACAAACAAATTTGGACAGTAGCAAAATGGGAGTTCTTGCATTTTTTTAAATTAAAACAAGAAATTATTTCTAAACTTATCATGTTGGTCATTGCGGGAATTATTTATTTTTTTGCTACTAACAATATGCATCTCGCCAAACAATATAATATCGCTGTCAATACAACATTTGGGTTAGCAACCCACATTGACTCTACATTTAAATTCATTAAGGTCGATGATCTCAATGAGCTCGAACATAAGTTAAATGAGACCAATGACTATGATGGCTTACTCAAATATGATTTCATAACTACAAAGTACACACTCATAACTGCTGAAAAAGACACCTGGCAAACTACATTAAAAAGCCAGCTCAATTCAGCGCTCAAACAAGCACAACTCGATGCAATTAACCTAACTCAAGCGCAACGTGATGGTTTAGCTAAAAATACAGACGTTGAACATTATATTCTAAATGAAGAGCTTAAAAATCAAGCTGATAAAAGCCAAACATACACTGCTTTTGGTGTGTTGATTTTACTGTTTGTTGCAATGTTTGGGGTATTTGGTCAGTTATTTGTGAGTATTACTGGTGAGAAACAAAATCGAGTAACCGAGCAGTTAATGGCCACTATGACACCGCAAACATGGATTGACGGTAAACTTAGTGGGCAGATTTTATTAGCAGTTAAAACCATGATCGGCACATTACTCTCTATTATACTTTCTATGCTATTTTTCACCGTTGTTATCAAGCAACAAACGTTAAGTTTAGATTTTATAAACTGGGCAATGCTGCCTTGGTTCATTGTGTTTGCTATTTCAGGGTTAGGGATATGTGCTGCATTTATGGCTGCAATTGCAGCAGGTATTGATGATCCAAACCACAGTAGCAAAAGCGCATTAATGATGCTTCCCATAGCCCCAATTGCCATTGCTTTTTTTATAATGGATACACCAAATAGTGTTTTAAGCATAGTATTGAGTTACTTGCCCATTACAGCCTTTGCAGTAATGCCAGTGCGTATGTCATTAGTTGACTTACCCTTTTGGCAGCCATTGCTTTCACTCTTACTGAGTTTTGTCTGTTTTTATTATTTACGCATTTGTGCCGCACGGATTTTTAAAATGGGTATGAATATGTATGGAAAAGAGCCGAGTTTAAAGGCAATGTGGTTGGCAATTTTCAAATCATAAAATAAGGTAGGCTACTAAAGCCAGCCTACCTAGTTTAATGACTTTGTGTTTTACTATTTATAAAATCTGTTAATGCGAACAATGCGCCTGAGATTACAAATGTGACGTGTATCACTACTTTTAAAATAAGCTCTTCACTTGTGTAGGCTGACGAGCTGATAAATACTTTTAATAGCTCGACCGCTGAAATAGCAACGATCGCGCTAATAAGCTTCATTTTCAAACCTGAAAACCCCACCTTTCCCATCCACGCAGGACGATCTTCATGATTGTCAATATTGAGCTTGGAGACAAAGTTTTCATAACCACTAAAAATGATGATTAGTAATAACCCCGCCAGCAATGCGGTGTCTACTAACGTTAAAATACCCACTAGCAATTCTTGATTTGTTGCAGTAAAGGTTGCAACCCCCATAAGGTATAGCTGTTTGAAAAACTTGATCAGTAATAAAATAACCGCAAACAATAAACCAACAAAAAATGGGGCGAGTAACCAGCGTCCGCGAAAAATTAATGATTCAAGAGCAAGTTCTGCTTTACCTGCTTGTCTTGGGGTTTTATTGGTTGGTTGCTGATCCATAACACTCTTAATTTACTAAAAAACAGACTTTAAACGAGTTTGTATTGTGATACAAATACTTACATCGTTTTCATGGTATATTTATTTTATCTTAACGATAAAAATTTTTCGTTTTCTTTTATTGTCATTTCGATTAAGAATCCCACTACCAACTGAGCATTTCTCTATTGGCTAACTGTTACTTATAAAAAAGTAATCGTCATACCCTATGCATATGAAGCGGCATTAATTAATAACCAATACTTATGGCATTGGGTATATACACTATTTAGGAATGAACAAATGAACAAAGCATTGCTCGCACTTATCGTTGCACCACTTTTTAGTCTAACTATTACCTCTGCTGTAGCACAGAATGAAGTTGAAGCCTCTGCTGAGACTATTCAAGAATACACCGAGATGTGTTTAGATTGGGCTAAAGATGACGATATCAGCAATGAGGCGCTTAAACCCTACGTTTTAAAATGCGTAAATGATGAACTTGAGAGTGAAGGCTACAAAAAAATAACTGACGTAAATATTTAAATAGCTTATTTATCAAAATAAAAAACCGGGATGGTACAAGGTTGTACATCCCGGTTTTTCTTTTTAGCAAACAGCTTAATGCGCGACTTTATTTATTCAGCCGCTTTCTTCGCTTTAGTGGCGGTCTTTTTCACTGCAGCTTTTTTAGCTGGGGCTTTCTTTTTAGGTGCGGCTTTTTTCTTCGCCTCTTCAACCCACTTTCCAGCATTGTAATGCGCAGTCCAACCAGTTGCTTTACCTTCAACTTCTGTCATTACGTATTGCTCTTTATTCTTACGACTATAACGTACTACAGCTAGGTTGCCATCAGGATCTTTAGCTGGTGCATCTGCTAAGTAATAAAATTTCGGCGAAATACGATCTCTAAAACGTTGTGGTTCTTCCACTTTTGGTGCACGTGTTTCACGAGACTTAGGGAATGTATTAGCCGCTAAGAAAATACCCGCAGCACCGTCACGCAATACAAAGTAGGCGTCTGATTTTTCACATTCTAGCTCTGGTAATTGGACCGGATCTTCTTTTGGTGGCGCAGCTTCGCCGTTACGTAATAACTTACGGGTATTTTTACACTCGTCGTTACTACAACCAAAATACTTACCAAAACGCCCCGATTTAAGCTGCATGTCTGAGCCACATTTATCACATTCAATAATAGGCCCATCATAGCCTTTTATCTTAAAAGTACCTTGCTCAACCACATAACCTTTACAACCTGGGTTATTACCACAGACATGCAATTTACGTGTTTCATCAATCAGATATGAATCCATTGCCGTTTCACAAATTGGGCAACGCTTCATTTGCATTAATGTTTCGGTTTCAACATCTTCTACATCAGCCGCAACAGCCTCATCACCTGAAACTAAGTTCATAGTGGTTGTACAACGCTCTTTTGGCGGCAGGTTATATCCTGTACACCCTAAGAATACCCCTGTAGAAGCGGTTCGAATGCCCATTTTACGAGAACACGTTGGACAGTCGATATCGGTTTCGACCATTTCATTTTTACGCATTCCACCTTCAGCTTCTTCACCACTTGCAATGGTAAGTTGGGTCGAAAAATCAGCGTAAAATTTATCTAATACTTGGGTCCAAACACGTTCACCTTCAGCGATATCATCCAAACGCCCTTCCATTTTTGCAGTAAAATCAAAGTTCATTAAATCGGTAAAGTTCTCAACTAAACGGTCTGTCACTATCTCGCCCATTTTCTCTGCAAAGAAACGGCGATTTTCAACACGAACGTAACCACGATCTTGTATTGTTGATATGATTGATGCATAAGTAGATGGACGACCGATACCCCGTTTTTCAAGCTCTTTAACTAAACTTGCTTCACTAAAACGCGCAGGTGGCTTAGTAAAGTGTTGCTTAGGATCAAGCTCTATCAAGGTCAGTACTTCGCCTTCTTTTACTGCAGGTAATGATTGATCTTCTTCATTCTTTTTACGTACTGCCGGCTGTACACGAGTCCAACCATCAAAGCGTAAAACACGCCCTTTAGCTTTTAAATGAAAATCATCAGCTGCCACAGTGAGCGTTGTTAAGTCATACTCAGCTGGTACCATTTGGCACGCGACAAACTGACGCCAAATTAGCTCGTACAGTTTTTTCGCATCTGGGTCTACACCATCAAGGTGGCCTGATAACACTGTGACGCTAGATGGACGAATCGCCTCATGCGCTTCTTGTGCATTGCCTTTAGAACTGTAATTAATTGGGTTTTCTGGTAAGTACTTTTCCCCAAACTGTTCTACGACATAGTCACGACACATGCCTACAGCGTCTTTTGACAAGTTAGTTGAGTCAGTACGCATATAGGTGATGTAACCTGCCTCATACAAGCGCTGAGCGAGCATCATGGTCTTTTTAACACCATAACCTAAGCGAGTGCTTGCCGCTTGTTGCATTGTCGAGGTAATAAAAGGCGCACTTGGTCTACTCTTACTTGGTTTTTCATCAACACTTATAACTTTATATTCAGCGTTTTCTAATGAAGCCACAGCAGCCATTGCTTGCGACTCATTAACCGGTTTAAACGGCTTATCTGCTTGCTTTGCAACTTCTAAACGTAAGTTCGACTCAGTATTTTTTACATCAGCATGAATATCCCAAAACTCTTCAGGAATAAACGCTTTAATCTCACGTTCACGCTCAACTAACAAACGAACTGCAACTGATTGTACACGCCCTGCGGATAAACCACGGGCTACTTTTGCCCACAATAATGGCGACACCATAAAACCAACAACTCGGTCTAAGAAACGACGAGCTTGCTGAGCGTAAACCATATCGGTATTTAGCTCACCAGGGGTTTCAAACGCTTGTTGAATCGCATTTTTAGTGATCTCATTAAAAACCACGCGTTTATATTTCTCAGGCTCACCACCAATAATTTGTTCGAGGTGCCATGCAATAGCTTCCCCTTCTCTATCCAAATCCGTTGCGAGATAGATTTGGTCAGCATTTTCAGCAAGCTTTTTTAATTCTTGAACGACTTTTTCTTTACCGGGAAGAACTTCGTAGTGAGGCTCCCAGCCTTTCTCTGGATCGATCCCCATCCGAGCAACTAGGTTGGTGTAATCACGCTGCTTTTTATAAGCAGCTTTATCTTCAGGAGACATTTTGCGCACTTCAGCTGGCGTTTTTGTCGGCGCAGTTTTGGTTTTGCCAGAACCTGAGGTAGGAAGATCTCGCACATGCCCAATAGAGGACTTGACGATAAAATCGTTTCCTAGATATTTATTAATTGTTTTAGCCTTAGCAGGAGACTCTACAATTACTAGCGATTTGCCCATAGTTGCCTATTTCTAACCAAATATTTTAAATGTGTTTAGCCCACTTCGGGCACGAATATTTATAGGTATATCTACAAACACCAATTGTTACAAGCTTTTAATCGAAACTTTTCTATTTTTAATGATTAATTAAACAATTATTGCCTTTAATTTAGACAAAACGGTGTTTTTACATATTTGCAGTGGAATATATAAGAATAGATACAAAAATGCCAACCTAATGGTTGGCATTTATTTTATCTAAGTGCTCGAAAGCATCTAACCATCATCACTAATTTGTAATCGTGCTGTGGTGTTATTGTCTTTTGGCGTCGTAAATGAAATAGATAAATCACCAACCGATTTTTTATTCGGCTCAGCTTCGCGACTAATTGCAAGTCCAATAACGGCGGCGTTTGTTGCTGTAGAGTTACCAATCACAAAATCATCTACACCACTATAATCGCCATTCTCACTGCCAACCACTACACTTGTATTTGCTGCAAGAGGGTTATTATAGATATCTGAGTAATAAAAATTAAAAGATAAGGCATCCAACTCCACACCAGAGTCATAAGTCTTAATATTTATTTCTGTAATATCACACAGTTGATCGTCTTCACTTTCTTCAAGGCCGAGCACCACAATAGATGAATTATCATACTGATTCAGAATATCTGAACAAGTGCTAATACTATTAGTAACACCCAACGCATTTGCTGAAAGATTTCCTGTTAGATTGCCATCTGCATCTAACTCAGCTTCCGTCATTGCTGCAGCAAACTTACGACGTAATGATGCTTTGTCGATTGCAAAGCGATAATAAACGGTACTACCCGACATAATAACTTCAAAAGAACGACGCACATCTACAAGTTCTTTATTACATATATTGGCTGTTTGTGCAGCTTCTGTGCATAATAAGCCATTATATTTGCCATCACGTAATGTATGCATACCATTAGAGTCTATGTCACCAATTGGTTCCTCAAAATGGGCACCGTTTGTTGCAAACTCACTACATAGATCAGTGTCTGAACCATCAGTACAAAGTTGAGCATCTTTGATTATAGAAGCAGTTACTGGGTCATAAATAGCTGATAAGCCATCGTAAGTACCACTTTCATTGTGATCAACAAACGCTTCACTCAAATCATAGCCAGAATAATACTCATTACTATCAAACAATCCATTGCCATTAATATCAATGAATGATTCTTGCCCTTTTGCTGTAACTAAAACTGTTGCTCGGGCTCCAAGTGGCACTCCTAACTCATTACTATTCGCATTTAAAATTCCGTTCAAACAGGGTGCTGGTGCATTTCTATATAAATCACAGTTGCGCGTTTCTTCTAGTAATCCAGCAAAATTTGTATCTGCGTTTAATTGTGTCAATGATACTGCATTACTTTGTTCAAAGGTTGGATCAACAATACCTTCGATATCTTCTAAGTACTTAGCTTTAACAAGTAATAATTTTTTGGGGTTATAATCTGATACTTTATTCCCCCACTTACTTTCCGTAAATGGTCGAGGATTTTGGCTACGCCATTGCACCGTACAGGCACCATCAATAGATCGGCATTCTAGTTGGGGGTTGCCCTCTTCACCATCTAAAGTACCAATAGCCCCTCCCTCTGTTGTTAAATAGACAGCGGTTCCATCTGGAACTGGGTTATTAAAATGGTCTGCAATGAGTACTGTAATATCAAAGGTTTCGTTGTCATATTGCAGCGTTTCTGTTGAAAAATCAGTTATGGATGCTGTGAAACTATTATTATCAGGAAGACCCGTACTAATAGAAAGTAAGTCAGATACGCTGATGATTTGTTGATCTAAGGATACGAGCGATAAATTCCCAATTGGACAGTTCACACCTTCAGTTCGATCTGCTTCTGGTTGTTGGCATTCGGCATACACATCTTGCCAACACGTTACATCATCATTTTGATCAGCAGGAATTTGATCATCTGGAATAAAGCACGCTTGTACTCTCACTGCCATTGGCACAAAACCTGAATTAACTTGAACTCGTGCTAATCCATCCGCATCAGTGTCAACACTATGATGCGATAAACTGATCCCCCATTAGTCGATGTAAGACGAAAATCTAAGCGTTTGCTTGTTACATCTTGACCAATTTTATCGATTAATTTAAATGTTAGTTCACTATTTTCTTGACGGTCAACGCCTCCAGTGCCTTTTAATGCAATCACATTTGGCTCCGCTGAAATAAATTCAATTGATGCCACATCAGCTTCAGAAACTGGAATGTTAACAGATGCAATTTCAGGTGTTCCCCCAGTTAATACCGTTGCGATAACGGTATCACCTTGTGCACTTTTACAGCCATTTGTTCTATAGGTTGAAGTCGCAATCCCGCCAATGCTGATCACGTTTTCATCAATAATCGATTTTCCACTTTCTACACAACTTGATGTAAACTGAACATCAAAAGGAGTAACTATTAAATCATCATTATTGTCTCTAATTTCAACAGTAATAACGGTTGTTGCGCCCGCCGCTAATGGTTGATATTGTCCTTCGACTGGGTTGCCCGAGCCATCTAATAAATTGGGTAAGCCATTATCAATAGATACATTTAATTCTGCCGTACTAATTGAGAAAGCTTTATCTAAACTGCTATCTTTTGCTGTTGCAGTTAATGTTCCAGCACCACTACTTGCTCCAGGTTGTAATTTTAATAATGCAAAACCAAAATTATCTGTTAATGCTTTTCCTGAATCAGGCAGTAGCTGCCCTAAATCAGTGGACAATTCAGCGATAATACCAGCGATGCCGTCACCACTACTGGTATCAACCACTTTAATAAGAACATCAATCAATACATCTGATGAAAATGTATTAGTCACTGCACAACCAGTCGAAGGATCGAGTGGATTTAATGCCTCAGAATTTCGATTCGCATCCCAATTAGCATTACACCCTTGTAAAAGTTTTATATCTAACTCGGCTTGTGCATTTTCTACCGGAGCGTCATCGCCATTTGAAACAAAACCAGCTGTTTTAGTTATTACTTCGTCACTCTCAGACCCATAGCTTGCTATAACCTGGCCTGCACCTTTGTAATTACCGCTACTTAATGTCACAGTAGCTATACCACTTTCATCGGTTAATGCCGTCCCTAATTCTGGGGTTATTTTACCAGTATATTTAGACGTGAAACTAATTAATTGTGACGCTAATGGAAGTCCATCATCTTTTAATGTTGCAGTGACGATACCTTTATTATCTTTACTGACCGGGTTTAACTCTGAAAATACAGCACCACTTTGGTCTAAAATATTTAAATCGAGAGTAATTGTACCTGATACCCCTGTATCGGTTCCTTGCCCACCAGTTGACTGAAAATCAAATGTACCTGAGTAAGAATCTCCATCTATACTGTACGTAGCTGTAACCATACCTGCACCAGCATCCTTACCTGCGGTAAGCTGAACTGTTGCTACGCCGTCATTTTGTGTTAAAGCAGATCCTGTCGTAGGCTGTAACAAACCGATACTATCAGTTAAGGAGAAAACAATGCGCTTACCGGCTACAACTGAATCGTTGTATTTTAATGTGGCCCTTAAATCGAGTGGCGCAGTATTTGTCACTGTATTGGATGCAGTCCCAGTGTCCTGCGTATACCCTTGTACAGTAATTGTGTAGTTATCTTGTACAGTGCCATCAGCATCTCCAGTTGATGTAAATGCAAACGACTGTGTGCTACTAATCGTTTCGCCCTCAATCGTGACAAAAGCATCAACAGTGCCAGCTCCTGCGTTACTCCCCACCGCAAGAAGAACTTTTGCAGAACCATCATCATCAGTGATCGCAGTGCCTGATGTTGGTTCAAAAACTCCGTACTCACCGTCTGTGCTAAAAGTAACTCTGACATCTGAAACTGCAGCTCCATCTTTCAACAATTTTGCCGTTAGCTGTAAACGTTGTTCTGAGGAGACCTCATTAGCGGCTTCACCTGTTGTTTCAGATACACCACTTACAGTTAATGTATACGTTGCAGAATCTGTACTGTCATCAAGTGATCCCCCGTCCTTTTCAATTGAACCACCGCCACCACAGGCTGCGAGTAGAAAACTGAACATCACAACACTGAGCCATCGAATTAAAGGCATTGATCTCTCCCTAGCGTTTGTTATTAATATTAAAATATATATTTACTCAATATTAACCTATAACTGGCACTAAAATCACAACTTTTTATGAGTTTATTAGTTGTTTTTTTGATCCGACTTTTTTTTTACATATTTATCGATTTTTTCTGTATAAAAATCTGCAGGCTGGTAGGCTATGGCAAATTTATAAAAATAGATTGTTACTATGTCGAAAATCCGTTCAATGAGTTTAACTACCCGTATTATGATTGGCATGGCCCTAGGTGTGGCTGTAGGCTTTATTTTCCAAGCTATTTTAGCTGGCGAAGACGATTACCTAATCCCGCTTGGGTTATTCTCTTTGCCAATTAAAAGCTTCTTTGTAGATGGTTTATTTCATATTGGTGGACAAATATTCATCGCCAGTTTAAAAATGCTGGTAGTGCCATTAGTATTTGTGTCTCTCGTGTGTGGAACCTGTAGCTTAAGCGACCCTAAAAAATTGGGCCGCTTAGGTGGTAAGTCCATTGGTTTATATTTAATCACCACAGCAATTGCAATAACAGTCGCTATGACCCTTGCTCTTCTTGTCAATCCAGGTGAGGGTATAAATCTTCCAACTGAAGCAGCCTACAGTGCAAAAGAAGCACCAACACTTGCTCAAGTTATTATCGACATGTTCCCTACCAATCCAATCGATGCGATGGCAAGTGGGAATATGTTGCAAGTCATCGTATTCTCGCTTTTATTTGGTATCGCGATGGCCCTCAGTGGTAAAGCCGGTAAACGCGTCGCTTTAGTATTTGAGGATTTAAATGCTGTTATTCTGAAGTTAGTAACACTATTGATGAATGTCGCTCCGTATGGTGTGTTTTGTTTAATGGCAAAACTATTTACCACTATAGAGCTTGATTTAATTGTCAGCTTAGCAAAATACTTTGGTGTGGTGATGGCTGCACTCGCTATCCACGCGTTTATAAATTATTCAATTCTTCTAAGAATTCTTACAGGTCTAAATCCTGTCACCTTTTTAAAGAAAATGAAGCATGCTTGCTTGTTTGGTTTTAGCACCTCGAGCTCAAGTGCCACTATGCCAATTACCTTAGAAACTGCGACAAAGAAATTAGGAGCTCATAACTCCGTTGCCTCATTCACTGTTCCTCTAGGTGCTACTATCAACATGGATGGTACTGCCATCATGCAAGGTGTTGCTACGGTATTTATAGCACAGGTGTTCAGTGTTGATTTAACCCTGTCTGATTACTTAATGGTTATTTTAACTGCTACCTTAGCCTCTATTGGTACGGCAGGTGTGCCAGGCGTTGGCTTGATAATGTTGGCAATGGTGCTTAACCAAGTAGGTTTACCGATTGAGGGTATTGCAATTATTATTGGTGTTGACCGCTTACTTGATATGACTCGTACAGCCGTCAATGTTACTGGAGATTGTATGGTTACCTGTGTTGTTGCAAAGTCAGAAGGCCAATTAGATGAAACTGTATTTAATGACCCTAATGCCGCAAAAGAACTGGAAGACTACCACCAAAAAGTGAGCTAAGCTCTCCGAATACATAAAGAGCCAGCATATGCTGGCTCTTTTAGTTCATACCGTTTTATTTTGTATTTCAGTGGTTTTTTTTGTTTTACGAACGCTATAGACAAATAGTGCGAGTAAAAAAGCCATGATGATATAGCCAATAAAAATTCGTTTATTGGGGTCAAACAAATAACCAGGTGTTTGGGCTAATGTTTGGCAAATTGTATCTATCATGACTTATCTCATTTAAAAACTAAACTTATAACCTACTGTAAGTGTTCTAGGTTTACTCGGTCTTGCATCATATAGACGCCGGCTGACAAGCTTATCGTCATCAAATAGATTATCTAGTTTTAGATAAATTTGACCATAATTAACTAAATCGTAACCTGCAGCTAAATCAACCACAGTACGAGATGGTACATGTTTGCCCGCAAGCGCAAGATCAAAGCCTTCATACGAGACACCTGCAATTTCAGCCATTTGCTCATCAGTCAAAGCAGTGCCAACGGCTTCATTAATAAGCTTACGAGCGGAGATAAATGCATTCATTGCCGCGGCTGTATAGTCTGTTCGAACCTCAGCACCACGATCACGTTTTGCTGCGTTAGTTGAGTTACCCCAGTTATACTCAGACGCTAAATCAATTTGACCATCACTTGAGTAATCGTTATAGCCTGCTTTGAATTCATCACGACCATCTTTTGCCGCGATTTCGTCATCGCTGTATTCTAAGTAATTGCGCGCTGCACCAAAATAGCCGAAGCCTTCATCGAATTGATGCTCCAGTGCAGTGTATAAAGTGCCATCTTTTTGGCTTGTTATATTATCGGTCTCTAAACCTTGCTCAAGGTAGTCATCAGTACCCTGCGAGAACATCACCGCCCCTAGAGTATGCTTTTGAATTAATTGGTTTAAATCTAAACCTTGTGCAGTGATATATAAATTGGTGATTGGGTTGCCCGCAGGAGCAGTTATCACTTCACCACTATTATGTTTATCTATATTGGCAGCTAACAAATCAAAGTAATAATAAACGAGACCTTCAGGCGTTTTCGCTTGCGTACCAAAGTCAGTCCAACCTAGAAATGTGCCTTCTACTAACCAGTCTTTGTACATTTTAGCTGCATCTTCACTTGCCACTTTACCCGATAGCTCTTTACCTGAAGAAGAGATATCAGCAAATGATTTTTGCACACTATCTGCTGGCACAAAGCTCATCGTATTGTCTTTTACAGCCTCTATATCAGTTACGCTCACGTCTAATTCTTTAGAGAAGCTAAGACCGCCTGCGTCTATAACAGTAATTGCCACAGTAACTTGCGCTTCTTGTTCAAAGTTTAATGCAATACCGCTTTTAAGTTTAAGCGTGGTGTCATTAACAATTTCAAATCTATCTTAGTCATCTGCTAGAGTAAATGTAAGTCCTGAATCAGTATCATCAGTTGCTGAGAAAGTCCCCACTTCGCCAGCTGTTACATCATCATTTACTACTGCAGCTGATAAAGTGATGTCTGAAGGGGCTGTGTTCGCTGGAGTAGTTGTATCAGAATCATCGCCATTATTGTTGTTATCGTTTGGGTCTGAACCACCACATGCGATTAAACCAAGTGTTGCTGCAAAAATAGCAGTACTAAGAAGTGTTTTTTAAGATCATTATATTACCGTTTAGTTGAAACCATTAATGGTAATCTCACATTTTAATTAAATAGGAATCAATAAATAAAAACCACAGGCAGCACGCAATACAAAATAATCAAGCTTTTAGTTCAAAGCAGTGTATTAGGATGAGTAGGATAATAAATTGTTTAAAGTGAATGTAATTAAAGTTATGCAGAATGCGCGGTAATTAGGAAAGTAGTTGAGTAATACAAAGATGAGTATCACTGAGGATACTCATCATATGTTTAAAAAATATAGTTACGGTTTTAGCTTTGCAAAGCGAGAATACAAAGAAACACCTACAGATCCAATTGTCGTAGAAAGACCAATTGCAAGCTTATCACTTAAGTTCTTTTTAATTTTATAACTGACTTTATATATCTGTTTTACTTTGTACTGAGCCATAAGTAAATCATCACTGGTATTGATTTCATCGACTAAGCCTTTATCAAGTGCTTGAGTCGCGAACCAATGTTCCCCTGTCGCAACGCTATCAATGTCTAAGCTAGGGCGTTGTTCAGTCACAAATTGTTTAAACAAGCCATGAGTTTGCTCTATTTCTTCTTTAAATTTTTCACGTCCTTTATCGGTGTTTTCGCCAAACAACGTCAATGTACGTTTATATTCACCAGCAGTGATTTGTTCAAACTCTACGTCATTCTTTTTAAGTATTTTATGAAAGTTAGGAATTTGAGCAATCACACCGATTGAACCGACAATCGCAAATGGTGCAGCAACTATTTTGTTTGCGACACATGCCATCATATACCCGCCACTTGCTGCGACCTTATCAATAGCCACAGTTAAGTTAATATCTGCTTTAGTTAATCGTTGTAGTTGAGACGCCGCTAAGCCATAGCCATGTACTACACCACCACCACTTTCTAATCGTACAAGTACACTGTCTTTTTCTTTATCAGCAAAAGTTAAAATAGCACTAATTTCTTCACGTAAGCTATCAACTTCATGAGCGTCAACACTGCCATTAAAGTCAATTACATACAGTCTAGGTAAAGGTGCTGGTTCGGTTTTTTTTGCCTCAGCTTTTTGCTTTTTCTGATACGTTTTTAATTCTTTTTTCGATAAAGTGCTCGAAATAAAGCTATCTTTTAGTTCTGTTAATTGCTCAGATAAGTCATCTACAACAATCTCACCTTTTTTACTTTTAGGCTTAACTGATGAAGCAACAACAATAGTCACAACTGCTATAGTAGCAATCACAAAAGTAATGGTTTTTGCGAAAAACAAACCATATTCATATAAAAATTCCAAAAATATCTCCAAGTACTTTTATTTAATTGGCAACAATTTACCATGCTTTACAATAAAAAAAAGCCACACAAGGTGGCTTTTTACTTATTGGTTGAATTGAGTACTATAAATCTATTCAGTTACGACATCTGAGTTAGTAACTTGTAAAAACAGGCCGCGACTCTTTAAGAAGGTAGCGATTTGCATCTGCATTTCTGAGGTTACAGCAGGGCTTGCTTCAGGTGATAATACGGAGCTATGGCCGCCATCAGTAAATTTCACAACATAGCTACCAGGCGCTTCATTAGGTCCTTGCGTAGTTGCTACAGTAGCAAGTCCCATTAGTTTAGCCAGCGGTAATGAACCTGCGATTGGGTTGTTCACTGTTGTTGGTGGTATTACTTGATCCGGTAGGTTACTTACACCATCACCAACCACAACGTTCATATATACAGGTGTTGCCAATGCAGCAAGTGAGTTTGCGTAGTTCGTTGGATCACCGCTATCAAGAGCCGATTGAGCTGCAAACGAGAATTGCGACATTACACCTTGAATATTAGCTATTTTAGTTGTTTCACCCGCAACTGTTAAAGAAGTCATGTATTCAGCATAACCACAAGAAACACTTAATTGGGTATCTGCACTTTCGCCACAATTAGCTACTGCTGGACCTTTGCGATAAGCATCAAATTCGGCTGATTCAGCCGTTCCTGCTGATTTTAAAACAGAGCCTTGTACAAATGGGCCAAAACTCGCTGACTCTAACAAGAAGCTAGCGATACCGCCGCCGCCACTAGCTAAAGCAACCGTATTAACATTAAATAAACCATCAACCTGGCTATCTAAAGGCGTATTAGCTTGAGTCACAAATGCTGGCGCAACAATAGAGCCTAATGAGTGTCCAATAAAAGATACATCCTGCGCGTTCAGTGATGAGTCATTAGTAAAGTTCAAACCAAAACGTAAACCAAGTAAGTCAGCAGCTGACTGTCTTAAGTTATCACGCGCAACTAATAATGATTGTAAATTCATGTAGGCAAGAACTGAACCAGTTGATGCGTTAAAATCATCTTCACCGTCGCCATCAACGTCGATACCACGCTCACCATGAACTGGATGGTCAATTGCAACTGTTGCAAAACCCTGCAGTGTTAAAATTGCAGTCAAGGCTAGCATGTCTTCTTTTTTAGAGGTAATACCATGCTGCATAATCACTACAGGCCAGCCATTTTCTGGCATTGTCAACGCTTCCATATCAAGTTGTCCACGGATTGCATTGAGAACAGGCAAGATAGGTTTCGTAACCTGAGTAGGTACATTGGCAATACTTTGGGTTTTCGGGATAGAATTATATTTAGTTAAGTGCTTCGTTGTATCTAAACCTAAATCACGTAAACGACCATCACTTAAGGCTGCACATGTGGTGTCATTAATTGAGATAGGATCCGTAGGGAATGCATCCCCTGCGGCAGCTTGATAACCTAGAACAGCGACTGCGTTATCACACATGCCTTGCCAATATGTATCTGCTAAATCAGCAACGTCAGTACCTGTTGGAGTTGATAGGTACATTGGTAGCATGATACTACCCTTTTGATACTCTGTTGCTTTAAAAAGTGCATACTCTGGTGTATCAGGCAAACCTAATACTGTTTGCACATTGATCATAGTCTCTGGTGTAGAAGTTGGTACTTGCAAAGTGGGCATGGGTAACGCTGAATTTTGTAAACTACCAGCAAGCATTGATTTAATCGTGTTAAGTACGGGGCCCACGGATTGGATTGTCATTGCAGCAGAGTAAATTATTTCGTCTTTACTAATAGCGCCACCGGAGGTCACCACATTTTCATAACTATTTACGGCACCTTGTAAACCCAATTGAGCTTCAGTGATTAACGGAGCTTCTTGTTTAACAAGTCCGTATGTTGAAGAGGGCTCTATCGAGCGGCCTAACGAATCTTTTAAATCTGTGGTTAATACATTAATGTACGAACTGCCCGCTTTAAACGGCTTAAGAGGGATAACTGCCACGGCATCGCCACTGGCTTGGGTTATAAAGTCAACACCAAAAGTTAGTTCTCCGATCAGTTTACATGCTGTACCAGCTGGTGCTTGAGCACACTCTGCATCAGTCAGGCTTGCGCCCATAATCACTTCAAAAATTCTTACAGCACCAGGGGCAGCCGCAGAAGCTGCATCTAAACTAACACCTTCAGGTACATCGTCACTAACAAATGAAGGCATTACTAAATCAATTTTATACGGAACTTGGCTAGACCAACCATCTAGTGCGCCCAAAGCCATTGATGGATCAGCATAGGCTGCACGCGGTACTGATACGCCGTCTTCATCTAATTCATTCGGAATATTAATCGTGCCATCTTTTGTGCCACTCATTAACAGGTCATTCGGTACGGAAATATCTCCATTTGCAGGGTCAAAATAAACGGTTGCAGTAGGGATAACTGGTGGTGTGTCGTTCTTCACATCTTCTAACGTTTCACCGCCGCCGCAACCAGCAAGTGCTGCTGTAATTGCGAGTGAGAGTAGCATTTTTTTCATATGTTTTGCTCCGCACATAATCTTATTTTTATTGTGTGTTCAGTTGAATAAGTATAGTTAATGGTTCTAATTTACTGTCATGGATATTGTCAATAATAGTTAAAATAATGTAATTAGTTTATTAATGAGACATTAGACCAGTTAAAGTTAACGTAAAGTTTCAAATTTCGCCACCTTATTTTGCAATAAATTCGATAACTTGGGGATTTGCTATGTTAAAATCACAAAAATTGATACTTTTGGACCTCTATTATGCAGACCTATAAAGCGGCTAAAAATGCCCTGCAAGACAAAGTTATTCTGATCACGGGTGCTGGCGATGGTATTGGCCGCGTTGCGGCTTTAACATACGCCCAACACGGAGCCACAGTAATTTTACTTGGCAAAACAACTAAAAAATTAGAATGCGTGTATGACGAAATTATTTCTTTAGGTGGCCCAAAACCGGCGATAGTGCCAATGGATTTAAAAGGCGCGACCAAACAAAATTACCGTGATTTAGGCGCTACCATTGAACAGCAATTTGGTAAGTTGGATGGCTTATTAAATAATGCAGGCATCATCGGCTCACTAGGCCCGTTAGAGCACTTTTGCGCCTCAACGTTTGACAACATTATGAAAGTGAATGTCACCGCACAAGCGATGATCACTAAATATATGTTTCCGGTATTGCGCAAATCACCTAATGCTTCGGTAATTTTTACTTCCTCAGGAGTTGGACGCCAAGGTCGTGAATTTTGGGGAGCTTATGCTATTTCTAAATTTGCGGTTGAAGGCATGATGCAAACGTGGGCTGCAGAAGTCGGTAAAACCAATATTAGAATAAATTGTATCAATCCAGGCGCCACTCGTACTTCCAATGCGAGCAACGGCATACCCAGGTGAAGACAGAGATAAACTAGCAACACCAGAAGAGTTAATGCCTACTTACTTATATTTAATGAGTGATGACTCTAAAGATATTAACGGGCAGTCGTTAGATGCGCAGGAAAAAAAACCAGCATAATCCGATCCTAAAATAGAAAAGCCGCTTTTAAAGCGGCTTTATTTACCTAATAAAGCAATGACTTAACGGCGTTTAGTTTGTTTTACACGATTATTGTGCTTTTTAACCGCTTTACGTATTTGGTTAATTTTGGCGCGTTTATCTTTGCGCTTTTCAGGCATTACTGACAGTTTAGTTTGTGTTTCACGACCCAGTTTTACAGTTTTACGTAGGTAGTTAACAGTTTCTAAATCTAGCTCACTCCAGCCACCTTGTGGGAGACGCTTATCAAGCTCTAGCTTTCCGTAACGAATACGAATTAGACGAGAGACTTCAACTTCTTGAGATTGCCATAAACGACGCACTTCACGATTACGCCCCTCAGTTAGGGTCACATTATACCAGCGGTTAATTCCCTCACCGCCAAGTGGTTTAATGTTTAGAAATTTAGCCATACCATCTTCAAGCTCAACACCTTTGGTTAAGTTCTTAATAGTCTCATTAGTCACTTCACCAAATACCCGTGCAGAATACTCACGTTCAACTTCATAACTTGGGTGCATTAAACGGTTAGCCAACTCACCATCATTGGTAAATAGCATCAAACCAGCTGTATTGATATCTAGACGACCTACAGCAATCCAGCGTTCGCCATCAATACGTGGTAAACGATCAAACACGGTACGACGCCCTTCTGGGTCTTTGCGTGTACACAATTCACCTTCAGGTTTGTTGTACATTATTACGCGGCAAATACGCTCCGCTTTTTCTTCAATTTTAACGGTGTGGCCGTCAACACGGATTTGGTCGGTCTCTTCGACCCGATCACCTAACTTGGCAACTTTACCATTTACACTCACACGATTTGCATCAATGTATTTTTCCATCTCACGGCGTGAACCTACGCCAGCACGGGCTAGGACTTTTTGTAACTTTTCACCTTGTATACTCATTCGGATAGTTCTCTCACAGAAGGATCACTCAATAACTGGTCTATTTTACTTTGTTGCTGCTTTGGCAAATCAGGTAAATTATCAAGACCCGTTAACGAAAAATAATCTAAAAATTGTTTTGTTGTCGCATATAAAGCAGGCCTTCCTGGCACCTCTTTATGCCCGACCACTTGTACCCACTCTCTTTCAAGTAGGGATTTCATAATTCCAGAACCCACAGCCACCCCACGGACTTGCTCGATTTCACCACGTGTTATAGGCTGACGATATGCAATTAGTGACAGTGTTTCTAATAATGCACGAGAATATTTAGGCGCTCGCTCTTGAAATAAATTACTCAGCCATGGAGCTAAACTTGCACAAGCTTGAAACCGATACCCACTGCCGACTTCAACTAATCGAATACCCCGCGTTTGATAATGAACTTGAATATGATCAATAGCATCATTAACTCGCGACATCGATACACTTAATTCACTTAAAACGGTTTCTTTAAGGTGCCGCTTACTTAACGGCTTACCTGCAACAAAAATTGCCGCTTCAATGATTTCAATCAGTTGCTCATCACTAATTCGTTTTGTTGCCATTTAAATAACCATTTAAGAATAGACGCGCTAAAGGTTGGATATTATGAGCGTTATATTATGACAGAACATTAGCTAGGTTGGAAAATTTATTATCTAAAAAAGCAAAAATGCCAGCATAAAGCTGGCATTAATATCACTAAAAATAAAATTAGCTATTTTTTACCATTTCAAGAGCTTCATCTTCAGCAACGTCACTACCGTGAGTTTTGATATAAGTGACAAATTCGTTTTTGCTGATACGCTTATCTTTATTGCTATCCATGTAACCAAAGTGATTTGAAATATCGTCGTCGTTTGCTTCGACGACTGAGATATAACCATTACGATCGTTATCTAATGACTTAAAATCACTTTCAATCGGATCAAACTTTGCGATTTCTGCCTTAAATGCTGACTCAGTTACTTCGCTGTCTGTTGCAACTTTACCTGTATTTAGGTGAGTGTAATTTGCAAATTCTTTGCGGCTAATTTGCTCGTCCATATTGGTATCGATGTTTGAAAAATGCTCCCAAATATCGTCATCATCAGCTTCGACTTTAGAAATATAGCCATCATCATCATTGTCTAAGCTATCAAAATCACTATCGATTTTTGCAAGAGAAGAATTCGCTGAACATGCGCTTAGAGTAAGAGCGGCAAAAATAGTTGATGCAAGTGTTAACTTTTTCATAAGACGTTTCCTTGTAATAAATAAAAATTAAATTCAAACGAAATAATACAAGGACTACGCCAATTCTATAAATAGACTATTATCAATCAGTTAACTAAAAACAATTTCACTAATAGAATAAAACTGTAAAATCATTGCACGACTTTTGTAAAAATTGCAGGCATAAAAAAAGCGCTGATAAGCGCTTCTTTACAATAATTAACCGTTATATTGCTGCATTTTGATAACGTTTAACGAAATCAGTTACTGGCTCACCATTACAGCGTAATGAGTTTAAGTTGCCAATTTTTTCACGCACAGGTGTAAGACCTTGCTTTACAGCAGTAACACAAAGTTGAGTTTCAGTTTGATCATTGGTGGCAAATACTTCTACAACTTTTACATTACGCTTTTTGCCACTCTCTTTTTTTGCAATATCACGAATGTCTTGACCGTTACATAAAATGCTTTGTGAGTGACGAGAAATAAAAATACCATGTTGGTGAGCTACTTTACGTGCGGCAGAAAAACCTTCGTTTGCACTAATTGAGCAAAGTTGAGATTCAATTTTTTTATCAGCACTGAAGTACTGAGCTGCTTGAGCAACGTCAGAGAGTGAAGCTGTTGCAACGAATAAAGTTAAAAGCTGTTTTTTCATGACTTACCTGTATGAATATAGAGTGAACGGGTGAATTTCGCGCATTATATATACAATAAAAATCAGATCAACCGAATAATTCATTTAATTTTTTAATTAATTTAAGTTTAACAATGTTTAATATTTAATCATCATTTGTTCAACATTAGTCCACCTATATTTCCAAATAATCACATGTACCATCGACATTTTAATGGTAGAATTTGTCGCAAATAAATATGCACTTTAGGCCAATAATATGAAAGTTATTTCATTTAACATCAATGGGCTTCGCGCTCGACTTCACCAACTTCAAGCAATCATCGATAAACATCAACCTGATGTTATAGGTTTGCAAGAAATCAAAGTACATGATGAAGCTTTCCCTTTAGAAGATGTACAAAAAATGGGATACCACGTTTACTTTCATGGCCAAAAAGCTCATTACGGTGTAGCTATGCTCTGTAGGAGTGAGCCTAAGTCAGTATTTAAAGGTTTTGCTACTGATACTGATGAATCACAAAAACGTATGATAAGTGTAACACTCACACAAGAAAATGGACGAGACCTAACGATTATGAATGGCTACTTTCCACAAGGTGACAACATTAATCACGAAACAAAGTTTCCTTATAAACGCCAATTTTATAAAGACTTAATGACTCACCTTGAGACTAACCATACTTCGGATGAAGATGTCATTGTTATGGGTGATATAAATATTTCTCCGACCGATTTAGACATTGGTATTGGCGAGCCAAACCGTAAACGTTGGTTAAAAACTGGCAAATGCTCTTTTCAACCAGTTGAACGTGAGTGGCTAGCCACATTAATGAATTGGGGCTTTAAGGATACCTACCGTGAACTTTACCCTGACACAGGTGAGCAATACTCTTGGTTTGATTACCGCTCAAAAGGGTTTGATGACAACCGAGGCTTGCGTATCGATGTGGTTCTTGCAACACAAGCATTAGCAGCACGCTGTACCGATGCGGGTATTGACTACGAATTAAGGGGCATAGAAAAGCCGTCTGATCATGCGCCAATTTGGTCAACTTTTAGTTAATTTATAATGTTTAATAACCCTGATCTTACAGTTCTTATCAGTATGAATACGCTATTGGTTTTATGGCTTGTGGTTGGGGTTATTGCTTGGAGCAGTTTTGATAAGGTACTCTATAAAAGCCTTATTACAACACCGGCACGTCAAACCGGCGTATTTTCCTGCGCAATCGTATTCTGTGTTTTATGGCAGATTAAAGCGGGTATTCTACCAGGCCTTGAACTCCACATATTAGGTGTCACCGCTATCACTTTAGTGCTTGGTTGGCGCTTTGCTATTTTAAGTGCACTGTGTGCAAGTGCTCTGCTTGTAGCTTTTGGCCAACTTAGCTTGGTACAATTGCCCGTACATTTATTATTAACAGCATTTATTCCTATACTGTTTACTTACGCTGTTTTTATTATTTGTTACAACCTATTACCGCGCCATTTCTTTATTTATATATTTATCTGCAGTTTTTTATGCGCAGCGTTAGTCAGTTGCGTTAAAATAGCGACAGTAAGTGCCTTTTATTATTTTTCAGGAAATTATAATTGGTATGAATTAAGTGAAAATTACTTATACCTATGCGCCATCATTTGGTTTCCTGAAGCGATGCTCAATGGCATGGCTATTTCAATACTTATTACTTACCGCCCACACTGGGTGAAAACATTCTATGACAAGGATTATCTAGACTCATGAGTCTCGCGTATCAATGCCCTTTATGCCAAACAGCTTTGCAGCTAAGTGAAAAATCACTGCGTTGTGTGAATAATCATACTTTCGATTATGCAAAAGAAGGCTATGTGAACCTTTTGCCAGTGCAAAATAAAAACTCAAAACAGCCTGGGGATAACCTTGATATGGTGCAAGCAAGGCGAGCATTTTTAAGCACCGGTCACTATCAGTTTTTGCAACAAGCAATCGCAAAACTTGTAGCAGAGCAGGTTCCAAAAAGTGTGATCGATTTAGGTTGTGGAGAAGGCTTTTACACACACGCAATTGCTAAAGAGTGCCCTGACAAGGTGTATGGTGTTGATATATCTAAGTCAGCCATTAAATATGCCGCCAAACGCTATGAAAACTGCCAATTTAGTGTTGCCTCAATAAGCCAAGCTCCATTTTCTGATAGTCAAGCTGATGTTCTTGTGAGTATTTTTGCGCCATTATTTGAACACGAACTCGCTCGTTTATTGGGCCAAAATGGTTCGCTGATTGTTGCAAGCCCAGGCCCTTGGCACTTAAAAGAGTTAAAACAAAAAATTTATAGAGAAGTAAACGCACATACACCTATTGATGTGCCTAGAGGTTTTGCATTAACCCAACAAGACTTAATTGAACAACAGGTAAAACTTGGGTTTGAAGACGTTAAAAACCTGATTACTATGACACCATTTGCATGGAAGTTTAGACCAGAACATTGGCAAAAATTAGAGCAACAAGGTGAACACACTGTCACCTTGTCATTTTATGTAAGTCATTTTAAAAAAGTCGATTAGAGGTTCTCTTTAGTAAAAGCACGGTCCATTTTGTCAAACATATCGTTAAGTAAATGGGCCAAATCTGCGTAGCGTGGTTTGTTTTTACCCAAAGCACCTTGGTAACCATTAGCCACCATTTTAGTATGAAGCTCTTTAAACCAATGTTCCATTGCGGGTTCAAGTGTGGTCTCTGCACGCTTACCTAACCACAACAGCCCTTGTAGCGGTAAAGATAAAAAGAACAGCGCTACGGCAATCGCTTGCGGTAAAAAATCACTCCCTAGATAATTAATTTGCATAAATAACGTTAACATTGCCAATATCGGCATAACTGTAATTGCATGTTCGGTGGCTTTAATGACCTTAAACTCGGCAAATAACGGTGCTAGCTCTTTTCGCATTGGCCACTTTTTTGCGTACTCTCGACCAGTTTGGACTTGTGACATCACACTTTTTTGCATCATGACTCCTAGGTGTCGCTAGTTTAACGGTTAGACTCTTTAAGTGTACCATACCCAAAACGACATTCCTTTGTAAAATCTAATTACTCATTACTTGTGTTTGATCAAGGTTATGGCTAACGTTAATTCAATAAATGAGTTAAAATATTTAGGCATTAAGTCAACTAGACTTTAGTTTAATCATAGTTGTTAATCGGCAAAATACTATTTATCTTTAGCCTGTATAGCACTATCTCAACAGATATACATCAGCTTAACTTAATGCGCACTTACAGACATACACAATAATGAGACTTTATATGCCTTTGCAACCTAGTTCCCCTCACCATGTGCTTGTACTTAATTGTGGAAGTTCAAGTTTAAAATTTGCGATTTTAGATGCGCAAACATCGAATGAAGTTATTTCAGGTCTTGCTGAACGCTTAGGCTCTGATACACCATCTATTAAATATAAATTTCAAGGTAAAAAAACACTTGTCGAACTGGCAAAGGGCCAAGCTCACGAACATGCCATTAATACGCTTGTTAATCTTATTAAAGATCATCACTTAGCAGATAACCTGATTGCTGTTGGTCACCGTGTTGTTCACGGTGGAGAACACTTTACTAAATCAGTTCTTATTGATGAGTCTGTTATTGAAGGTATTACAAAAGCTGCGGCACTTGCTCCATTGCATGGCCATGCGAATTTATTAGGTATCGCGGCTGCGCAAGCCTCATTTGAAGGACTCCCACAAATAGCCGTATTTGATACTGCATTTCATCAAACAATGGAACAAGTTGCTTATTTATATGCCCTACCTTACAAGCTTTACACAGATTATGGAGTGAGGCGCTATGGCTTTCATGGTACCAGTCATTATTATGTTGCAAGTCAAACAGCCAAGTTACTAGAAAAACCACTAGAACATAGCAACTTCATAAGTGCACACTTAGGCAATGGATGCTCGGTATGCGCCATTAAAAATGGCATAAGCGTTGATACAAGCATGGGACTCACCCCTCTTGAGGGCTTAATGATGGGCACTCGCAGTGGTGATATAGACCCAGGTTTATTTAATTTTTTAACAACCCAGCTTAACTATAGCGCTGCTCAAATAGATGACTTGTTAAATAAAGAAAGTGGTTTATTAGGTATCAGTGAGCTGTCAAATGACTGCAGAACTATTGAAGACGCAGCTGTAGCTGGAAACAAAAGGGCGATGCTTGCTCTTGATATGTTTTGTTATCGCCTTGCAAAACAAATTGCCGCATTTATGGTGCCAGTACAACGCTTAGACGCACTTATTTTTACCGGCGGCATTGGCGAAAACTCAGATATAATTCGTCAAAAAGTAATCAAGCAACTTGCCTTTTTAGGGCTCGACTGTGATGAACAAGCAAATTTGAATGCCCGTTTTGGTAGTGAAGGCATAATTAGTTCAGCACATGCTAATACGATCGCTGTTGTAATGCCGACAAATGAAGAGTGGGTAATCGCCCGTGATGCAGCAAATATTGCACAGGAGCAATAATATGGCCCGTCGAATTATGTTAGTGCCTATCTCGACCGGCGTTGGTCTAACGTCGGTGTCAGTGGGTTTAGTACGTGCACTTGAACAAAAAGCAGTAAAAGTTAATTTTTTTAAACCCATCGCACAACCTCGCTCTGGTGAAACCGGGCCTGAGAAATCAACCTTAATTGTGACACAAGGCTCACCTATCAATCCGCCTACCCCATTTGCATTAGATTATGCAGAGCAGATGATTGGCGATGGCAAAGGTGATGATTTACTTGAAGAAATTGTCGAACGCTTTGAAAGCACAATCAGTAATGATGAAGTCGCAATTATCGAAGGTATGGTCCCAACGCGTCGCCAACCGTACGCAGGTCGAGTAAACCGTGAAATAGCCCAAACCTTAGGTGCTGAGATTATTTTTGTGCTTACCCCAGGTAATGACAGTAACGATCAAATTGAAGATAGATTAGAAATAGCCGCTGGTTATTATGGTGGCGTAGGTCATGCAAGGGTACTTGGTTGTATATTTAACAAAGTAAATGCCCCACTTGATGATGAAGGCCGTGCCCGTGCCGACTTAGTTGATTCCCATAACCCTGAAGCACTTGAAAATGAGCTTAACCGCTTAGCATCTTTGCCTATTTTCACAAAGCACCCTTTTATGCTGTTAGGCTCTATCCCCTGGGACTTTGAATTAGTGGCACCACGTGTAAAAGATTTAAGCGCTTATTTAAAAGCTCAGGTATTAAATGAAGGCGACATGGCACACAGACGTCTACGCCGCGTTACATTTTGTGCACGAACTGTATCAAACATTCTTAACCACTTTACTCCTGGAGCATTACTTGTAACACCAGGAGATCGTTCTGATGTTTTAGTCGCTGCGTGTTTATCTGCAATGAATGGTACTAAAATTGGTGCTATTTTGCTAACGGGCGGGTTCACACCAGAGCCTCGCATAATGACGTTATGTGAACAAGCAATGGCAACAGGCTTACCTATCTTGTGCACAGACGCAGATACCTGGCGCACCTCTTTGTTATTACACAACTTTAATATGGAAGTTCCCTGTGATGATGAACAACGAATTGATAAAGTTAAGCATCATAACGCAAGCCATATCGATTCAGATTGGTTAGACACGCTAGCTAAAAGTGTAGGTAAAACCCGTAAAATGTCCCCTCCAGCATTTCGTTATTTACTGACAGATAAAGCACGTAATGCCAATAAAACCGTTGTTTTACCTGAAGGCAACGAACCACGTACGATCAAAGCGGCCGCTATTTGTGGGCAACGCGGGATCGCAAAAACGATTCTACTTGGTAATCGAGAAGAAATTCACCGCATTGCAAGCCAGCAAGGTGTTGAGCTCAATGAAAATGTAACCATCATTGAACCTCAATCTGTACTCAATGATTATGTTACACCTATGGTTGAAATTCGAAAAGGTAAAGGTTTGACTGAAGTTGTAGCCCAAGAGCAGCTTCAAGATAACGTTGTATTAGGAACCATGATGTTAGAGCGTGGTATTGTTGATGGCTTGGTTTCAGGTGCTGTCAATACCACTGCAAATACGATTAGACCACCACTGCAATTAATCAAAACGGCCCCAGGTTCTTCGTTAGTTTCATCAGTGTTTTTTATGTTGCTACCGGATCAAGTACTGGTATACGGTGATTGTGCAATTAACCCGGATCCAACCGCAGAACAACTGGCTGATATTGCAATTCAATCTGCCGATTCTGCACAAGCATTTGGTATTGAGCCACGCGTCGCTATGATAAGTTACAGTACAGGTACCTCAGGCACAGGTGCTGATGTTGAGAAAGTTCGTGAAGCAACCAAGCTTGCTCAACACAAGCGTCCTGATTTAATTATTGATGGCCCATTGCAATACGATGCAGCAATTATGGAAAATGTGGCACTGAAAAAAGCGCCGAATAGCCCAGTAGCAGGTAAAGCAACGGTGTTTATTTTCCCTGATTTAAATACAGGTAACACAACTTACAAAGCTGTACAAAGAAGTGCCGACTTAATCAGTATAGGCCCAATGTTGCAAGGCATGCGTAAGCCCGTTAACGATTTAAGTCGTGGGGCTTTAGTTGATGATATTGTTTATACGATTGCTTTAACTGCAATTCAAGCAGCTCAAGTGAGTGATAAATAGTATCGAATGAGGGTATAAAGCAACGCTCCTCTTGCTTTATACCCAAATTAAAAATGAATAATATATTAATAACTTAACTTGGTTATACCTTTTTAACCCCATTGTTATCCACAGAAATTGTGGACAAAATTACTCTTTTATTCAACTCTTTTTAACTATACTATTAATAAACCAAAGTGGTTAAATAAAAGGGCTTTTAATGTCTAAACAAACGTTACAACTTCACAGCACTGAATTTACAATTCATAGCCTTGATGTTGATAGCCCTATCCCGACGGAATTATTTAAACAAACGCTGTTTTTCATTGCTAAAACGTATGACGAACTATCGATTGTGTGTCCTAGTGATTTTGCAATAAACAGCCTTGATGCCGAGCATCATTGGTTAGCTCTTGAAGTTGTTGGGCCACTAGGGTTTTCACTAACGGGGATCATGGCTAATATCTCTGGTGTATTAGCTCGTGCCAATATTTCTATTTTTGCCATCTCAACGTATGACACCGATTATGTGTTAGTGAAAAAACAGGCCATAAAAGATGCTATAAAGTCGCTTAAAAAAGACGGCTATACTGTCATTGACGATTCACTCTAAAAATGCAAAATAACGATATAACCTATCTGCCACAGCAGCAAATACAAACTAATACCCTGGCTATTAGCAGTCCCTTTAGTGGTAAAGTGCTTCCTTTAAGTGAACATCCTGAGCCTTTTTTTAGCTATGGCACGCTTGGGCCTGGTATTATGGTTGAGCTAACGAGTCACAAAATATTATCCCCATTTGATGGTATCTTATTACAGGTAAAAAATGCGGGATGTGAGTTCATTCTGCAAGCAAAAAATGGTCTCAAAGTGTTGATCAATTTACATCTTGATAAGCAACTTGATATTCACCATACCCATATTGCTCAGCTCAATGGCAGTAAAATAGCAAAAGGTCAACGGCTTGCTTACTTTGATTTGCGTGATTTAAACACCCCGTTACTTGCAAGTTTAATTTTGTTAAACGGCCATCAATTAAAACCTATGTATTTTTCTTTATCCCATGTAACTGCTGGGAATGACACTCTTTTAACTTTAACTAAGAAGTAAATAATATGACCATACTTTACGGTATCAATAATTGCGATACGATAAAAAAAGCAAAAAAATACTTAACCGACAGAAACATAGATTTCACTTTTCATGACTACCGTAAAGATGGTGTAAACCTGGAGATGATCACAGAGTTTGCAGCGCACATTGATTGGCAAGATTTAGTGAATAAACGTGGCACAACATATCGCCAATTATCTGATGAACAAAAGCAAAATCTAGACAAAGAGACTGCTCTCAGTTTATTAGTGGAGCAGCCTGCAATGATCAAACGCCCTGTTATGATCCATGATCAAAGCTATCATTTAGGCTTTAAACCCGCTCAATTTGACGAGATTTTTAGCCTATGAAAAACCCTGTCATTGAACTTGCCCAAGCACTTATTCAACGTCGCTCTATCACTCCTGAAGATGCAGGCTGCCAAGCAATGATGAATGAACGATTAGCAGCACTTGGCTTTAATATTGAATCACTGTTTTTTACCGATACGCTAAATACGTGGGCAAGAAAAGGACAACAGTCACCTCACTTTTGTTTTGCTGGCCATACTGATGTTGTACCTACAGGGCCTGAGCAAAGCTGGCAACATCCACCTTTTTCAGGGCTAGTAGAAAATGGCATGTTGCATGGTCGCGGCGCTGCTGACATGAAAGGGTCTTTGGCTGCGATGATTGTAGCTACTGAACGGTTTGTAGCTAAGCACCCTGATCATAAAGGCTCTATTTCATTTTTGATCACCTCCGATGAAGAAGGCCCGTTTATCAATGGCACCACTAAAGTAATTGATACCCTTGAACAGCGTGGCGAAAAAATAGATATGTGTTTAGTCGGTGAGCCTTCTTCTCGCAACATGTTAGGCGATGTGGTTAAAAACGGCCGCCGTGGTTCTTTGACCTGCTTTTTGAAGGTTAAAGGTGTACAAGGGCATGTCGCATACCCGCATCTTGCTAAGAACCCGATCCATTTGGCAGCGCCTGCGCTTAGCGAACTTAGTCAAACTCAATGGGATAATGGTAACGCATTTTTTCCGGCAACCAGTTTTCAAGTATCTAATATTAATGGCGGTACTGGAGCTGGCAACGTGATCCCTGGCGAACTCGAGATCCAATTTAATTTTAGGTTCAGTACAGAAGTTACACATCAGCAATTGCAGCAACGTGTTAATACTATATTACAAGACTATGATTTTGATTATGAGCTAAATTGGATCGTGAATGGCCAGCCATTTATTACCGAAGGCGGCCCATTAATAGAGGCCACTGTTGCAGCTATAAAATCAGTAACAGGCCTTGATACTGCACTTGAAACCTCGGGAGGCACATCAGATGGCCGTTTTATAGCGCAGACAGGCGCTAAAGTAATAGAACTTGGACCTCGTAATGAAACCATTCATAAAGTAGATGAATGTGTAAGCACCGATGACCTAATCGAATTGTGTGATATTTATGAACAAATATTGGAGAAGCTATTAGTATGACCACCTTATCACTAAGCCCGTTACAATTATCTGTATGCGCAACGGGTTGCAGTGACGCACATTTGGTTGATTTTGCTAATCACCGTATTCATGTCGGTATAGTTGATGACTTTATAGCATTGCAAAACGCGGCAAAACAAGCTGGCTTTGAGCTTGCAATAGCCTCTAGCTTTAGAGATTTTGAGCGACAAAGTTCAATTTGGAATGCTAAATTCTCGGGTACTCGTCCTGTACTGGATAAAAACCAACAGCCCGTTGATTTATCAACGTTATCTGAACTCGATATTTGCCATGCAATATTACTCTATAGTGCATTGCCCGGCGCGAGCCGACACCATTTTGGTACTGATGTTGATATATTTGATCAAGCAGCCATTGAGCAAGACTATAAATTACAACTTGAGCCACACGAATATGAACATGCGGGTCCATTTTCAGCAATGACAGCTTGGCTTAACGATAACCTTGCTAAGTATGGTTTTTTCCGCCCTTATGAGAAAAACTTAGGCGGGGTAGCACCTGAACCTTGGCACATCAGTCATATTCAGCAATCACATATTATGTGTGAAGCAATCAATATCGAGGTGCTTAGTAAGCAAATTCAGCAAAGTGATATACTGGGTAAGCAAACCATTTTGACCCACCTACCCGAATTATATGAACGCTATGTTACTAATGTGTCGGCGCCGACTTAGCCATCAGAAAAACCAATACAGCGCCAAGGATCACGGCGCTGGCTATAACAAATTGCACCGTTAACGCCTCATCTAAAAATATCATACCTGCAATAGCCGCCAAGACAGGCACGCATAATTGCACCACTGCTGCCTGACTGCTTTTTAATAATGGAAGAGCAATATACCAAATACTATAACCGAGCCCTGACGCCACAGAGCCTGAAACACACGCAAGTAAAACTCCTTGCCAACTTATTTGAGATACCGCCATAAACCCTAAAATCATCAATACAGGTAAGGCTACAATGCTTCTAGCAAAATTATAACTTGTCGCTTTTAAAGGCGCCGTACAGCTTTTACCACGAATACTATAAACTCCCCAAGCAATACCACTCAAGGTCATTAATAACGCCGGCAACAATGATGGCACCGCGGCGGATGGCATCATTAAATAAACAAAACCTGCAAGCGCCACAAAAAACGCTAACCACTGTACCATTGAAAAACGCTCTTTGTTGAAGATACCCCACCCTATCATGGTCAATTGCACCGCCGAGAATAATATTAAAGCACCCGTTCCCGTATCTAATTCAACATAGGCAATAGAAAAGCACAGCGCATAAACAAGCAAACTCACACCACTTCGCCAACTCCCTCGCTCTTGGGTAATATCCGTGCTGTTAATTACCAAACCTTTTTGTTGTATTAATAATATAATTCCTAAACACACCGCACCACTGAATAAACGTATCGACGTAAAGTTCCATGGATCAATAGCCCCCTCAGCTAATGCCATCCGTGCTAGTAAAGAGTTACCTGCAAAGGCAACAAGCGCAAGCACTGTATATATTATTGCTTTCAAATCTATTCCTTATTACCTGGCTTTTTTGACTTTGAGCTGTGAAACAAGCTATAGCAGGGTATCAGTTTTCATAAGACCCATATAGGCTAATATCAATTGATACTACGAATTTTTACATTGTTTATCATCAACCGTTAATAAGACTATGCTAATCTATATTAAAAGCATAAAGGAGTGACGTGTGAAGCACCGTTTTATTGTTGGGTTGGGTTTAATATTAACGAGTCTCAGCGGCTGTAGTACAGTGGGCTTTGGTGATCTTTTCACTGATTATGCAACACAAATAAACCCAGTACGCCAAGCAATACGTGTAAATGATGTTACCCAAGCTCAACAACTTTTACCCAATAATTCGCAATCGCATAGCAACTATTTGCTCAATCAATTAGAGCTTGGGCGTTTAAATGATTTAAACAATCAAAATAGCAAAGCACAAACAGATTACGAAACTGTGTATCAGCAAATGGAAAACATTCGCCAAGCAGCCAAAGTGCAATTATCTAGCGGTCTAGAACAAAGTAATGCATTACTAACCAACGACTCTGTGATTGCCTATGAGCCAGCGCCTTATGAAATGAGTATGCTACACAGCTATAAAGCACTTAACTATGTGTTTAATAATGATATAGAAGGTGCACTGGTTGAAGTACGCCGAGCTAACAAAGTACAAATTGATGCTTTAGCACAAAACCAAGGTGAAATTGATGCCACAGTTAAGGAAGCGCAAAAACATTATCCGAGTATGGATGAGATAATTAAGAACGTAAAAAATGGCTACCAAAATGCCTTTACGTTTTATTTATCCGCACTACTTTATCAAAGTAACAAACAATACGATGATGCTTACATAGATTATAAAAAAGCATTGGAAATAAACCCGGACAACCGTTACTTACAGCAAGGTGTCATGCGTTTAGCAAAACAACAAGGCTTTGAGCAAGATTTAGAACAATTTATCAAGCGTTTTGGTCAACCTAAGCAAGCAACTAGCAATGGCGAGGTAGTTGTAATTATTGAGCAAGGGTTGGTGCCTCAAAAAGATGAATTTGTATTACGTTTACCCATTTACACCTCTCGAGGTGACGCACGCTTTTACAGTTTAGCGATGCCAGTTTATAAAGACAGTGCGTTTGTGCCTGCGATTGAGCAAATAAAGATTGCCAGTCAAAATGTATCACTTAGCCCTTTGGTGCGTATAGAGGCGTTAGCAGCTAAAACATTACAAGAGCAAACGCCTGCACGTGTTACACGCCAGGTTTTACGCTTAGTTGCAAAAGAAAAAGTACGAGCTGAACTTGCCAGAAGTGGTGGTGATGTTGGGAATATCTTAGCAAATATCTATAACTTAGCATCTGAGCAAGCTGATACCCGAAGCTGGTTAACTTTACCAAATCAAATAAGTGTTGCACGTACGGATATTACAGCAGGAACCCATACACTAAACATTGGTAACAATCACCCAGATATAAACTTTGAAGTTAGTAAGCAAGGGTTAACGTTGATTTACCTAACCTCTATTAATAATTACTTTAACTCTCATGTAGTGCAACTTTAGGAGCGGCCATGAAAATTTTAATTCCAATACTCGCGGTATGTATACTTGCAGGATGTTCCAGCAGACCAACAACATCAGGTGTTGCAGTGGAGCAATCAAGTGCACAATATCAGCAACAGTTAAAAGTAAACAACCCTGAGCTTGGAAAAAAATTAGCCATTACAGACGTTAAGACGCGACAGACAAATCAACTAACTGATGTTGTTGTTACATTGTCGAGTCAATATAAAAAATCTCAGTATTTACAATATCAATTTACATGGTACGACAATGATGGCTTTGTAATAAAAGGGAATCATTCTCCTTGGCAGGCACTTACATTGTTTGGTTTTGCCAATATACAATTGCCGGGGCTTGCACCTACTTCTGACGCCGTTACTTTTTCGCTCGCGGTACGTGAAGTTTCCACCGAAGCACAAGAATTTGAAGATTAAGGAAATAAACATGAATACAATTCATCAAAAAACGACTTTTAATAAGCTGTCAGGGTTTGCTTTAGTAGGTTTAAGTGTGCTCACTTTAGCCGGTTGTGCTAATAAAGCAGTCGTCAGTTACGGCGATGCACAAGCAGTTGAAACCACGGATATCAATTTTGGTTCTACTGATTTACAAAAAGTAGCAACACAAATGACAGATTCACTACTTTCATCCCCTGTAGTAGGGACTATGACAGCTAACAGTCGCCCTATCGTATTTGTCGAACGTATAAAAAACAAAACCAGTGAGCATATAGATACTGAATCAATTACTGACTCTATCTCGACTCAGCTTTTACGCAGCGGTAAGTTCCGTTTTGTTGATATGGGCCGTGTCGAAGCAATACGTGAGCAATTAAATTTTCAAAACGTAGACGCACTGGTTGATCCATCTACTGCGGTTGCATTTGGACAACAAGTGGGTGCGCAGTACATGCTTTATGGCAACTTATCGAGCATTGTTAAATCTAACGAAGATAAAGCTGATGTGTATTATAAGTTCACAATGCGTTTAATGGATCTAAAAAGTGGTTTAGTTGAATGGGCCGATGAAACTGAAATACGTAAAACGCGTGAAAAATCAACCTTTGGCTGGTAATAGCTAAGGAGAAAACCATGAAAAAATCAGGGTTAGTTCTGTGTACAACACTGTTATTTACTGCGCCGAGTTTTGCAGCGTATGAGCGAAACAAAGCAGTGCCAGTGCAACAGGTGTTATTTGGCGAGGTAAGATCAGTACGCAATATCACCGAACAAGAGTTGGTACAAGATAAAGCAAATGGCTGGAAAACCTTTGGCGGTGCTTTGCTCGGCGGTGTTATTGGAAATCAATTTGGTGGCGGTAGCGGACGCACCGCTGCCACTATCTTAGGTTCGGTGATTGGTGGAAGCGTTGCCCACAATAAACAACAAACCAGTCATTATAATGAATACCATTTAGTTGAGTTGATGATAAAAGTCGAAAACGGTGAGCAATTTATGGTGGTACAAGACGTAGACAGTCATATGCGCTTTAATACTGGCGATGATGTTCGTTTGGTCTATCTATCTGATAACACAGTTAGAGTTGATAAATCCTATTAGGGTGATAGTAAAAGCGAGCACTGACTGCTCGCTTTTATGTTTGTAAATCAAGTTTGTCGATAATGAGTAAAAAAACGATGCATCTTGCCCATTGCCGATTTTAAGTCATCTTTGTTGGGTAAAAAAACCAATCTAAAGTGATCTGGATTAGGCCAGTTAAATGCCCTACCATGAACCAATAATATTTTCTCTGCTTTAAGTAAATCTAAAATCATCTTTTCATCATTTTTGATATTAAAGCGTTCCGTATCTACTTTTGCAAACGCATAAAGCGCACCTTGTGGTTTCGCACACGTTATACCCTCAATTGCATTTAAGCCATGCCATGCAATGTCTCGTTGCTCGTATAAACGCCCTCCAGGGTTTATTAGGCTATCTATAGATTGCACCCCACCCAGTGCTTGTTGAATAGCATATTGGGCCGGCACGTTAGCGCATAACCGCATAGAAGCCAAAATATTTAGGCCTTTACTTAGATCGTCCATCAAATCAATACGACCACTTAGCACCATCCAACCCATGCGTAAGCCTGCTGCACGATATGTTTTGGCTAAGCCGTTAAATGTAATTATTGGCACATCATCACACAAAGCACCTATAGAGCTATGACTTACCCCATCGTACAAAATCTTTTCGTAAATTTCGTCACTCAACAGCAATAGCTTATGCTCTCTAGCAACATCAATAAGCTGCTGTAACAAATCATCAGTATAAACCGCCCCTGTTGGGTTGTTTGGATTTATAAGTACAAGCGCCTTTGTTTTTGAGGTGATTTTACTGCGTATATCTGCAATATCAGGAAACCAGTCTTGTTCTTCATCACACAAATAATGTACTGGGTTTCCACCAGCCAACTTTACTGATGCTGTCCAAAGTGGGTAATCCGGAGCAGGTATGAGCACTTCATCATCATTATTTAACAATGCTTGTGTGGTCATTTGGATAAGTTCACTGACGCCATTACCGATGTAAATGTTATCTACTTCTAAGTTATATAAGCCGCGTTGTTGGTAGTGCTGATAAATAGCCACACGGGCTGAGTAGAGGCCTTTAGAATCACAATAACCTTGGGCTGAGTATAAATTACGAATAATATCGCGATGCATATCTTCTGGCATATCAAAACCAAATGCCGCTGGATTACCAATATTTAATTTTAATACTTTTTGGCCTTCATCTTCCATTTTACGTGCTTGTACTAAAACAGGCCCGCGAATGTCATAACAAACACCTTCTAATTTGTGACTCTTTTTAATTTGTGACATTTCTACCTCTACTAGTGAATACCTAGATTAACCTAATAGAGGATCAAAATGCTAGCGTGTGTTGTCCTTTGTGAATTGAAATTTGTTCAACCTAAGTAGTTTTTATAAAACGAATCTTTTAGCGTGTAGATAACCAATCGGTTAAGGCTTGTTTAGAGCCTTCAACTTGCTCATCCAGCAACTTTGAAGCCGTAATTGCTTGCTCTTGCTGACCATTCGTAAGGCTTTGCTCTATCTCTCTTGCTACATCAGACAAACTTGTTGCCCCAAACTGAGATGCATTCGATTTTAAGCTGTGCGCATGACGAATAGATGCTTCTAAATCTTTCCCAATAGTGACTAACACTTCTGCGGCTAAACGTTCAAATTCAGCGCAACAAAAGGTCAATGTATCGCTAAATTGCTCACCAAGTAATGACTCCATACTCTGTAGTGCACTCTCATCAATAACGACTGTATTCATTTTATTTCCTTTTTATTCTGTGTACTATCATGCACATTTTAATTACTTTAACTTTCTTTAGAAAAAAATCCACTTTATCGATATATTAAGCGTATAATTACAGTGTTTTCAAACTAATTGTTATAATAATAGATTATTTTTATGTCTCGCACCGTATGTGATAAATGCCAATATAGTGCCGTAACTTGTCTTTGTGATGATCTGGTTACAGTGCAAAACCAACTTAACATTATTATCTTGCAGCATCCAAGTGAATTAAAAATAACTAAAAATACAGCAAAGCTACTTAATTTATGTCTGAAACGCTGCACTCTTGTACAAGGTGAAAGTGATAAAGATTTTAAAATTTTAGACACACTACCAGTAACCACAACAGCCTTACTTTACCCCGATCACGATGCAATCTTGCTCGATAAAATAAACTCTCATACTAAACTATTTTGTGAACAACTCACTCATTTAGTGGTCTTGGATGGCACTTGGAAAAAAGCATTTAAAATAATGCAATTAACACCCAAACTAAACGAGTTTAAAAAAGTGAGCTTTGCCACTGTTCCTGCTAATAGATATAGGATTCGTAAAGCACCTAGAGCTGATAGTTTATCGAGTTTAGAAGCCGTTGCACATAGCCTGATGTTGATAGAGCAATGTGAACCTGCCTCCTTATATCAAGTTTTAGATGCACTCAATGATAAACAAACACAATTTATGCCAGAGCATGTAAAAACACGTTATTTAAACCCATGATCTACACCAATCGATTAAAACGCGGCTTTTACCGGCAAGGGCCTGATTACCGTTTTGATGACCAAGTTGACTTCAGCGATATTAAAAACACTTTTGGTTTTCGCACTATGGTTGTTGGAAAATGGGTCACTAAAGAAGAGCGTTATATCAGCGCAAATTTGATTTATGATGCATTAGCGGATTTAGCACAAATATTACAGCTACCACCTAATGCCATTGGACTTAGAGGTAAATTAAACTTTGCTTTTGGTCATGGCGGGCAACAGCATGTTCAGGCTCATTATAATAGTACAACACAAACGTTAGCCCTCGCTAAAAACGCTGGCGGAGGTGCACTTGCCCATGAGTGGTTTCATGCCTTTGATCATCATATAACACGCCACCTATACCCTGATTTCAGCTCTCATTTCTTTGCTTCCAAGTTATGGCTTAAAGAGCCTATTAACAACAGCCATCCGCTCAACAGTGCTCTCAATGAATTTTACAAGAACGTATTTTTAAGCCGTGACACATTGCAAACAAATGACTACGTTAAGCGCTCAATGTTAATCGATGAACAACAAAAATCATTTTATATGAGCATGCCTGAAGAGCTAGCAGCGCGTTGCTTTGAAGCATGTATTGCGAGTGATAAGAAAATAACTAATCTATTTTTGGTTGATAACTTAGCAAATTCAGAGCTAGTTTATCCAGATGCTGAACACATCCTACAAAGCAAACAAGCACTCGACGATTATTTTCATGGTTTAGGCGCGTTATTAATTCGCTAAATCAATTCAGCTGGTATATATCGACCTTAGTGTGCGTTTGTAAGTTATTTTCAAGCCATGCAAGGTAATCAGTAAATGCTAATGGCCGGGAAAAATAATAACCTTGGCCAATTTCGCAACCAAAGCTTTTGAGTCGTTTTAAACTTTGTATGTCTTCTATGCCTTCTGCGACCACATAAGAACCCAAGCTTTTAGCAATATCACACGTTGCACGACAGATTGTTTGGTCATTTTTAGAGTACTCAATATTCATCACGAATTGCTTATCTATTTTTATTTCGTCAAAACCCATTTTACTCAAATAAGCTAATGAAGAATAACCAGTGCCAAAATCATCAATCGCAATTTTTAGCCCTATCAATCTGTAATCATTTAAAGCTGTTTTTATGTTTACACCATCATTTAATGTTGCTGACTCAGTCAGCTCAAGCATCACATTTGCGGCATTTATTTGATACTCATTTAAAAGCGTTAAAAATAATACCGGTAACTCTTTACGCAATAAATCTTTGGCCGATATGTTGATGGAAATAATATGATCCGGGTAAATAGCCTGTACTTCTTTTTGATATGCTAAAGCTTGCTCAACCACCCACTCTGTCAGTTCAAAAATCATTCCTGAAGATTCCGCAATGGGAATGAATTGATCTGGTGGCACATGCCCTAATGTAGGATGATGCCAACGTAATAAAGCTTCTGCGCCGTGAAGGTTACCTGTAGTTAAACAAATTTGTGGTTGAAAAAATAATCTTAATTGATTTTCTTCAATGGCTTCTTTTAAGGAGGATGCAACTTCTAGGCGGTATTGCGACAAACTTGAGTTTTGCGCATCATACATATGCCAACGCTCACCATGAAGCGGTTTTACGCTCAATGCTTGCAAGCCGCGTTGAATTAACTGCTCCGCATTTACAGCATGTAGCGGGTAATTTGCCACTCCTATGTCAACTTTATTCACAAAATGGTTGCTGTTATGGCTAATTCCTTCGGCAAATACCGCCATCGTAACGCATACAAACTGCTCTATTTGGCTCAACTCCAATTTCCCGTTAGCCACAAATGCATATGTACTATCATCAAGCCGCGCTATATAGTGACTTTTAAGTTCTGTCGCTTCTATTTTTTCTGCATTTATTACACTCAACTGATGGGCTAATTTAGCCATTGTTATTTTTATCTGCTCATTCGCATGTTCATAACCAAAGTTAGCGCGGGCGTCTAACAATATAGCAGGCTGAAATAAAATAATTGAATGCGACTGGGATAACTTTACCTTACTTTGAAGACAATTTAGTAGCAGCTTTTTATTGGGCAGTGCAGTTTCATCATCATGTAACAGATTATAATTGTATTGCAAAATACGTAATCTATCTTGAATTAATACTGTACCGATAAACACGCAGGTATTTAATACTATAAAGATATCGTTTAGTAAATGTAACGATTGCTGCAGCATCAAAGTTAACTGCCACACAACCGCTTGAACAATGATCACATACCAAGCAAGAAAATAGCTGCCACTACAAGAAGGTTGAGTTTCTTTCCATTGCATGTATAAATATATCAGAATGGCTGATTCAGTAATAAAGCTTGCCATCAATAGATAAATAGCAAAGTCATACGGTAAGATAATCGCGATAACACTCAACCCAAAAACAGTCAGCAATATCAGTGGCAGTCTTACTCTTGCGATGATAATTTCTCTTCGCCCATAGCTCGAGCGCATAAGAAACATACATGCAAAACCAAGTGCAGCAATGAAGCTTGCAGCACTAACCTTCACAGCAAAGCTGATAGGAACCGTTGCATCAATAAATATGAATACATCTTTACTTGCTAGCATGCCAACCAGTAAACACAATAAGTATGCGAATAAATAAACAAACTTAATACGTCGTGATAAAAAATAAAATGCACAACTGATTGCCATAGCAACTAAAAGTAAAACTGTTAGGGCTAAGATAGTAAACAACTGCTGCTCAACGAGCTTATAAAACACCTGCTCAGGGACTATGTTAATAGCCAATTGACTACTGCGGCTATGTTTAAGATAAACCGCTGCCCAACTTTGATTCGAGCCTGATTTTAACACGCTATGTGGAATTATTTTATCAAGATAAGCAGCATGACGGTGAGAGACTGAATTTAATAATGCAAAATCACTATCTAATAAATAATACTCAACAGTATCAATTTGTGCACCATCAAGGTATAAAAATATGGTCGTGCTTGTTACTCAACTCGTTTAGCTCAAACAGCAACCAATAACCTTGCTGGGGGGGCAAATTAAATGATGTGACATCTTTAAATTCAGCAGTGCGAATTAACTGTTCAAATGGCGGAAGTGTATCAGACAAAGTATCACTGCGAAGCACAGCTGCATTTTCAACAACAGATGCAAGCACACGTGGGCTAACAACACTGCCAAATAACAGTACAGCCAGAATAAAAACCTTAAACAACGTGTTTATATACCTCACTCTCACTCCATGTGTCGATTGAGCTATACTAAAGTATGGAAGGAATATTTATAAATGCCAGTACAAAACTGTAATCTGTGCCCCAAAAACAAAAAAAGCCTGATTTCAGGCTCTTTTAATTTCTTTTTGTAATATGACTTTTATTCGTTTTTATCGTCGCTAATCCGACTTGCTACCGCGCTATTTTGATCTTTATACTTTGCATCTTTACGAATGTTATACGGGTTAGCGGCAGGACCTGACATCGTCTCAAAACTCATCGCCCCAATTTTCATCATAGGTCTAAGTGCCAACGGTAATTTCCCTGAATTGTAAAACTCCAACACAATATTACCGGACCAACCGGGATCAATTCGATGTGCTGTCACATGCACCATTAATCCTAAACGCGCTAGTGATGAACGCCCATCGAGCCACCCTACTACATCAGCGGGTAAAGTAACTTTCTCGTGAGTGATAGCTAAAGCAAGTTCACCTGGGTGTAAAAAGAATGCTTGCTCTTGATCAAGCACAATTTCATCACTCATTATCGATTCCATTGCTTTATTAAGCTGATCTTTGGGCCCGCTTAAATCAACATACGCGGCTGTGTGATCTTGAAAAACACGAAACTTATTTCCCAAACGTAAATCAACTGTCACGCCTGAAATCATCTCATCACTTGGGCTTGGCTCTATAATAATGCGTTGCTGTGCAATGTATTCTTTAATATGGGTATCTGATAATCTCATTATTTTAATCGTCCGTAATCACAATCTCTAACGGATTCTGATGGGGTTGTTGATAATAAAGCTGGCTTGCTATTAAACGCGCGGCACCGGCATAAGTACTGCTGATAGCCGCCTCGTTGTCATTGGCAATTAATTTGCCTCGCTCTGAATATTCTCGAATATCTATCGCCAGTGGAATGTGTGAAAGTACAGGTACGCCATGACGCTGCGCGAGTTTAACCGCACCGTCTTTACCAAACACATGATTTGGCTCGCCACAATGCGTACATATAAAGTGGCTCATATTTTCTATTAAGCCAAGCACCGGAACATTTACCTTGTTAAACATGGCTATGCCCTTTTGTGCATCGGCAAGTGCTAAGTCTTGTGGGGTAGTAACAATAACTGTACCGCTTGAGGGCACTTTTTGGCTCATAGTGAGTTGGATATCGCCAGTACCTGGTGGCATGTCCACGATTAGGTAATCTAGCTCACCCCAGAGAGTTTCGTTCAATAACTGGGTTAATGCGCCGGATGCCATAGGTCCACGCCACACGGTGGCATCATCACTGGGCACTAAAAAACCTATAGACTGAGCTTTAATTCCATTAGCATCAAATGGGTATAAGTGCTTATCATCTTTTGCTTTGGGCGTAGCGCCAGCTAATCCAAGCAACATAGGGATTGATGGACCATAAATATCCGCATCTAAAATACCTACTTTAGCACCCTCTTGCTGTAATGCACCGGCTAGATTAACCGCAGTTGTAGATTTACCAACGCCACCTTTGCCTGATGCCACTAATACAATGTGTTTTATTTTTTTGAATTTATACTGTGCAGGTAACGCAACTGTTGCACTAATTTCCACGGGTTGTTTTAGTTGCTCACTGACAAACGCCGCTAAAGCGTTCATTTCTGAGCGGGCAGCAAACGGTAAAATCAGTTCAATAATTAAAGATTTATCATTTTTACCGTGGATATATTTAATAAACTGCTCATCAATACCTACTGCAAATGCAGCACTGCGATAAGCGGCTAAGGCAGCAATTATCGGTTGTTTTTGCACCGATTTAGAAGAGAATAGTTTTGACAGTCCAAACATAGCAATAAAATAGCGTTTCTTTGATGAAAATTGCCTCGGAATTATGTAACATTCAGGGCATTAACACCAGTCAATTAATAAATATCGGCTAGTCTTGTACGCTCGCGTTACAGTTTAGTGATAAAAATTATGATTTTCATCCGTTCCTTTACCGGAACCGTCAATTCGGAATGATTATGGCACAGCGAAAGATCCTTATAACCAGCGCATTACCTTATGCCAATGGTCCAACTCATTTAGGCCATTTATTGGAATACATTCAAACTGATATTTGGTCACGTTTTCAAAAACTACAAGGTCACGAAACATATTACGTTTGTGCCGACGATGCCCACGGCACGCCAATTATGCTCAATGCGCAAAAACAAGGGATCACGCCGGAAGAAATGGTAAAAAACGTTAGCATAGAGCGTCAACGTGATTTTGCTGATTTTAATATCAAGTTTGATAACTACCACAGCACTCACAGCCAAGAAAACAAAGAGTTTAGCGAATTAATTTATAATCGTTTAAATGCAGCAGGTCACATCAAAAAGCACACTATCTCTCAGTTGTTCGACCCTGAAAAAGGCATTTTCTTACCAGACCGTTTTGTCACAGGAACGTGCCCTACGTGTAAGTCTGAAGATCAAAATGGCGACAGCTGTGATGCATGCGGTGCAACATATAGCCCGACTGAACTAATTAACCCTCGCTCAGTTATGTCAGGTGCTGAGCCTGTATTAAAAGATTCTGAACATTATTTCTTCGACTTACCCGCCTTTGAAGGCATGTTAAAAGAGTGGCTACACTCAGGCACAATTCAGCAAGAAATGGCAAACAAACTTGATGAATGGTTTGCTGATGGCCTACAACAATGGGATATTAGTCGCGATGCCCCTTACTTTGGTTTTGAAATACCCGGTGCGCCAGGTAAATACTTTTATGTATGGCTAGATGCACCAATCGGTTATATGGCCAGCTTTAAAAACTTATGTGATACCAAAGGAATTGATTTTGATGCATTTTGGGCTGAAGGCTCAGATGCAGAGCTTTATCATTTTATTGGTAAAGATATCATCTACTTCCATAGCCTATTTTGGCCTGCAATGCTGGAAGGCGCGAACTTTAGAAAGCCTACAAACGTATTTGCCCACGGTTTTGTTACCGTAAATGGCGCCAAAATGTCTAAATCAAAAGGCACTTTTATCAAGGCGCGTACTTACTTAGATAACTTAGATCCTGAGTTTTTACGTTATTACTACGCAGCTAAACTTAACAGCGGTATTACCGATCTTGATTTAAATCTAGAGGATTTTGCTCAACGTGTTAACTCTGACCTAGTTGGTAAAGTGGTTAATATTGCAAGCCGTTGCGCAGGGTTCATTACTAAAAAGTTTGACGGCAAGCTAAGCGACACCATTATGCAGCCTGAACTACTTACCGAGTTCCAAGCCGCCGCTGACGGTATTGCACAGCATTATGAAAACCGTGAATACAGCCGCGCAATTCGTGAAATAATGGCTCTTGCCGACAAAGCTAACCAGTTCATCGATACTGCTGCACCATGGGTATTAATTAAAGATGAAGCAAAGCAGGAAGAAGCACATCAAGTCTGTTCATTAGGCCTTAACTTATTCCGCATATTAATGACTTACTTAAAACCGGTGCTTCCGGGAATGGCAGCTAACGTTGAAGCTTTCTTAAATAATGAGCTTACTTGGCAAGGCACACAAACTGCGTTGATTAATCATGCAATCAATAAATTTAAACCGTTAATGCAACGTGTAGAAATGGATAAAGTAAACAAAATGGTTGAAGAATCAAAAGAAAGCTTACTCGCTGAAAAAGATAAAATAGATCCAAATAGCCCACTTGCAAAAGAGCCTATTGCAGATGAAATCGAATTCGATGATTTTGCCAAAGTAGACTTACGTGTAGCTAAAATTGCTAAAGCAGAACATGTTGAAGGTGCTGATAAACTTCTTAAACTAACACTTGATTTAGGTGGCGAAACACGCCAAGTATTTGCCGGGATTAAATCAGCTTATGCGCCAGAAGATATTGAAGGCAAACTGACAGTGATGGTGGCAAATCTTAAACCTCGCAAGATGCGTTTCGGTATGTCAGAAGGCATGGTTTTAGCAGCAGGACCTGGCGGAAAAGAAATTTATATTCTCAACCCGGATGACGGTTCAGAGCCTGGCATGCGTGTAATGTAATTCGATGGTATGACTACAGACAGCCGCTTTTTATAGCGGCTTTTTTATTACTATTTTTGTTGTGGCAAAATTAATTTAATCTAAATTCCTTAATCGCGCGTATAAGCCTACTAACTATTACAAAGCCGCTTATTCTACCAAGGAAAAATCATGTTTTCATTCTTCAAACCTGATCCGTTAAAAAAATTGAATAAAGACTACAGCATAAAACTAGAGCAAGCGATGCATGCCCAAAGAAACGGTGATATTCGACGCTACGCTGAGCTTACACACCAAGCTGAAAAAATCTTGGAACAAATCCAAGCATTAGATACAGCTTAAAGGTTAGTTCATTTTTGGATCAGAACGTTTAACCGCTTTACCGTCGGCAAAGTTAGCAACTTCAGTGACTATTGCACCTTCTTTACCTGCCATTTGCCAATGTTTAGATAATACCTGCTGTAAATTAGTAAAGGAGCCAGGCACGCCCTCAATAATATGTTTGGCTTCAACTTTACCATCCCAATGTATGTGTGGAATTTCAACCTGGGGGAATTCAGACAAGTTGTTCTCGCCAACACCGGCAATATAACTCTTACCCCAGCGCACCAGCCAGCCTTCACGCTTAGCGGCTGTTTCTTCGCCATCTACATGCCAATGCTCGGCAAGCATTTGATTAGGTAATAAGAAGATATCTAGCAGCATGTACAAGTTTTTCTGGTTATTCTCATAAGTGATCCCAGAAAGTCCAACTTCTGCAAAACGCCCCGCGTTATAATCCATTACCCATAAATCATCACGGATACCTTCATATATAGGGTATTGATGGTATTTCATTAAAGCAATAATTGCATCTTTCGCTTTTTCTTGAGCAAACTCACCTTCGCTATTGTAAAAATAAGCATTTTCAAATTTTATCGAGTTTAATTTTTTATCTGATGTTGGTTCATGTGCCAAAACTTGAGAGACGAACAGTAATGCAGTGACTATACATGCAGTCATTATTTTCATTTAATCTTCCTTATATAGCATTGCCAGAATGATGCATCGCCCAATATTCAACCAATAGTTAATGTAACACATCACGCTAATTGTAAGACAAAGAACAAGTAAAAAAAAGACAAAATATGAAAAACGAGTTGAAAAACAAATAAAATTGGTTAACAACATATTTTGCGAAGGTGATCTATTCAATATTATTATTTATTAATGAGTCCGCTTTTAAATAGAGTCAATAGACTTGCCACTCTTTTTATTGATAAAAACATTGATGTTTTTATCAATAAAAACAATGAAAAGCTCATTTACTCAGTTTCCTATCCATGAGTTTACAGGCAACAAACCAAATTAAACCAAAGTGTATTACCAATACCTAAAACCACACTTCCAAATCAGAGCTATTTGTATTACAATAAAATGGTATTTATAGCTTGATTACAAATCGAGTTACTGGAAGCCTCAATATGAGTGCCTTCTTTACGAGCCTTTACTTAAGTAAATAGCATTAAGCTCATACCCTTAGGTATCACTAATTAGTTGACTAAATACTGAGAACTTAAATATGTCTAAAAAAATTGCACTAATCACTGGCGCTACCGGTGGTATCGGTTTCCAAGTAGCTAAACGCCTTGGTGAAGATGGTTATACAGTGGTACTTAACGGTATCGAAGATGAAGTGGGCGCTAAGCGTGTTGAAGAACTAACAGCTGCGGGCATTGAAGCTGAATATTATGGTTTTGATGTAACGAATGATGAAGCAGTAACTGAAAACGTTACAGCAATTGGTAACAAATATGGCCAAATTGACGTTGTGATCAACAACGCGGGTGGTCTAGGTGGTCGCAGCCCTATTGAAGGCATGACAACTGAGTTTTTCCGCTTCGTAATGGCGCTTAACCTTGACAGCGCATTTTTTGTGTCTCGTGCAGCTATACCATTTATGAAAAAAACAGAAGGTGGTTCAATCATTAACTACACTTCAAATGCAGCATGGAATGCAGGCGGCCCTGGTGCTGGTATCTATGGCACTTCAAAAGCTGCTGTGCATACATTAACACGTGCATTAGCAAAAGAGCTTGCACCTGCAGGTATCCGTGTAAATGCAGTATCACCAGGTACTATTGACACTCCTTTCCACGCTCAAATTAAAGAAACCAAGCCAGAAGTTTTCGCTTCTTGGAAAGACAGCATCATGCTAGGTCGTCTTGGTCAACCGGAAGATGTTGCTGGTGTAATTTCGTTTTTAGTAAGTAAAGATGCTGCATTTATTACTGCTGAAACCATCCAAATCGGTGGCGGACAAGCGCTAGGTATTTAATTCATTCCTTTATCAATGAATAAACAGCACTGATTTAGCCCGTCAATTAGTTGTTTTTATACATTGCTATTGGTTGAAAATTAAAAGTCGTTGTAAGCTCAGCTTACAGCGACTTTTTCTTATGTCGCGTACTCTATCTAATTTAATTCTTTTAGAAAGCGATTTTTACGAGGTAAATAATAATTATCATAATCTAACGACGAAATAACGCACTTTGCTTTACCAAGTAGTTCTGCTCTGGGAACAAGACCATTCACGCGAGAATCTGCACTATGCTCCCTGTTATCACCCATTGCTAAGTAAGACCCTTTAGGAATAATGATAGTATCAAATGATTGTATTTTTGAAACATACTTCTACACGCGTATTTTATGTTTTATACCCAGCAAATTTTATATAGATTTTTCACACTCATCTCCGTTTATTAAGTAACATATTAATGGACTCGACTCTATTTAAATCAATTCACTGGAATTTGTAACAAAGAATGAATGTTAAAGATGTAAACTGAGCTCAATACCAGCCATTTGTACTAGTGATTTTTGTTCAAATTTAAATAATACTTATTGGAAACAATATAATAAAAAAATGTATATGGAAATTGCTCAAGACCTTTCAACACCATCAAACAAAGCTAAATTCTTCTTAAATTTATTACCGGGAAAAATAATTGATATTCAATTTACCAACCCTTTATCGTTTAGGTTTAAGCTGACATTAATTGGTTATGAAACAGGTAAATATCTGATATTAAAATATCCAAAGCAAGCTAAACTAAATGAATATTCAGATATACTCAAAGAAGGCAATGGCGCGATTGTCCGTTATATTGTTGAAGGAGAACGTGGTGAATGTGTTGCTTTTGCCACCACAATTTTAGCAATATCGGTGAGACCGGAAAAATTACTCTATCTCACCTACCCTAAGCAAATTGAGAGTAGGCAGCTCAGGGAAGTTAACCGATTGCAAACACATATCCCAGCAAAAATCAGTATCAATAAAGACCAACATTTTGACAGTGAAAACTTATTACAAGGTGTCATTATTGATATCTCCGCCACTGGCTGTCGCTTTACCGTGCATGTTAACTCAGGCTTTTTAGCTCTGAAAAAACGCCGGGTTTTTGTTCATTTACTCTCGCCAATAGATAGTAAAGCAGTCATGATAAGTGCGCATGTACGTAATAATCAAATGCAAGGTAACCGGCTCAATGTTGGAATTGAGTTCGCAGACCAAGAACGCGAAAAAATGCAATCGCTGCTGGAAGCGTATGCAATAGATATTAATTGACCAGTCACTGGTCAATAGTAAACAGTTCATATAACAGGTTATATTTTCTGGAGTAAAGTTATTGTGCAGTTAATTCCCCCGCAGGAAAGTCACCTTGTACAAATGCTAAACTGGTTTGAAAGTAAGAAAGCGCTTCGAGAGTGGGCTGGGCCAGATTTTAGATTCCCGTTTGATATAGCGTCATTTACCGACGACTTGCAACTGAATACTTTGAACTCATTAGTGTTGATCTCAACTGAGGGTGAATTTTTAGGGTTTGGGCAATTTTACCTGCGTGTAACAAGGTGCCATCTGGCTCGGCTAGTAGTTAACCCAAGGCTTCGAGGTAAAGGATATGCCCCGATTCTTATTGAGCAATTATGTGAAATAGCTCATAAAAAGCTAAAATTAGAAGAGTATTCTTTATTCGTTTTCGCAGATAATCAAAGCGCGATTAAATCTTATACTCGGTGTGGCTTTGCAGTTGCAAATTATCCTGGTGAAATACCATTAACTAATTGTTTATACATGGTAAGAACATAACTCAGAAACACACCCAGACAAGAAACTAATTACTCTATTTCACTATAAATCAGTTCAATATTAATAATTTTGCTGCGGTTAAGCGTTATTTTGTAGCGCTGATGTCTAACCTGATCCCTGTTTTGGTACACCACAACAACATTCAATTGATACCTGCGTTCAACACTCTGCTTAGAGATTTTACTATTATCAAGATGGTAAAGCTTGCCCTCACCTTTTTTCAGATAACGAGTAAAGGGTGCAAGGCTAAACCTTAGAGTTTGTTGCAGTGTGTCATAGCCGGGTAAGAACTCTTTAGCCCCAACTCGCGTTTCACTAGCAAAATGAAACCATTGTGCAGCGAGCTTATTTTGCTGGCGGCGCTTAGAAAATATATTACGTACACTTTCAGGGATTTTTTTAAACCGAGTATATTCAAGCCAAATGAATTGCGTTGCAACTTTATCTTTCGTCACACTGTTACGAAATTGAAAGCGCCATTTCGGCCGCCCTTTTACAATAGTCCGCCAAATAACTCGCGTTATATCTTCTTTAAAAATCTCACGCATGCCATAAATAGCCCCTAAAATAACAATCAATGTGGCTGTTACTTCGGTAAAACTGCTTCGTGCATTCAGTACAACTAGCATTACCAATGCCATTATAACTGCTGTCACACTTCCTTTTACCAATCGCTTTAAATAGCTATTCAAATAACGCGTATGACGATTAAGAACCACTCCGTGTTCTATAAGGCGCTGTAGTAAACGCATTTTATTAGTAATACGGTTTGCATCTTTTAAGGTTGAGTCAGAATTATATTGCTGCTCTTGCCGATATGCTTGCTCACTTTTACAAAAGTTCAATAAGTCCCCACGTTCTTTTGCGTGGTCACTGCTTCTTGGCCCTTCATCAAGTAACCTTAAAAACGACTGCTCAATTTGCCAACTTAAATAATTGTCTGCATTAGTATAAAAAAGAAATTAACTTTTCGTTATCGGGTGTATAGCGGCGAAGTTTCTTTAGCAGCCCTTGACTTAGCTCTGATAATTCAATTGCACGTTGATAAAACTCATCCGTATCCTCAATTTTCAGTGCATCTTTAACATCTGTATCGATGGCTAAGCGAACTTGATAACAGTAAAGGTTTAAGTTTTGTCGATAATCTTGCTGTTCGCCTTTATTCTTACTTACAAAACGGCTTCTTACTAAAGGTAAGTGAATATTGTTCGCGTTATAAGCTAGATGGGATTTAAAGTGATTATTAAAGTATGCTTCTTCACTGAGCGTTTGTGGATTTATACCCATTTCATTTGGGATGGAAAAATACAGGTCAATGCGTTGTTCTGAGCGTGGGCTTAGTTCTGGTTCGATAATAAAGGATAAGTTCTCATCCTGTTTTAACAATCAATTCTCCTAAAAATTTATTTGATAATAAGTTTACTGCCACATTTAAAATTGTTCAACAAAAAAGGCCTAGTAAACTAGGCCTTAAGAAAAATAAATATTTTTACTGATTAGAACTTAACGTTAACACCAGCGAAGAAACGACGGCCAAGTACATCGTATGTGTACGGGTCTGTATTTGAATCGTTGTTACCTGTGTAGTAAGGAGGCTGCTTGTCAAACAAGTTATTAACACCAGCTGATAAAGATACAGTCTCGTTAACTAAATATGAGCCACTAATGTCATGGTAAATAACTGACGGCGTAGTAGGTGCGTAACAGCTTGCAGGATCATCAATACATGCAAAGCTATCCATACCTGAGATATATCGAGCCTGGTACTGCGCATCCCAATTATCACCAGCAACATTCAGTGTAAAGTTCGACTTAACTTCAGCATAACCACCTGAGCCTGATGTGATGACACCTGTGTAGTCAGTTGGTTCGCCCGTAACTTGTGTAACATATTCATCAAGATACGTTGTATCAAGTCCAGCTTTCCAATTTAAACCTGCGGCTTCAAAACTATACGCAAGGTTTAAATCATAACCTGATGTTTTCTCTGAACCAATGTTTTGTAATTGGTTATTGAAAATAATACGTCCAGTACTATCAATTGTTGCAGATGCAGATTGACATAAAGCCGTGCCAGCATTTGCAGCGTTATTTACACATTGATCTACAATGTATTGACTATCAACTGTCACAATTGCATTTTCAATTTCAATGTCATAGTAATCTAATGTCATTGAGAAGCCTTCAAACCACTCTGGCTCATATACGATACCAGCAGTTAGCGTATCTGCTTCTTCAGGTGTTAATTGATCATTACCACCTACAGTTACTTCTGCTTGGCTTTGAGCACCTGGGTATGTAACATTCTCAAACGAAGGTGAATTACCAGAGTATAGCTCTGAAACAGTTGGAGCACGGAATGCTGTTGAAACAACGCTACGGAACATTAGTTCATCATTAGCTTTCCAAGTTAAACCAAGTTTCCACGTTTCATCAGAACCAAATGTGCTGTAATCAAACGCACGAATTGCAGCGCTTAATTCGACGTTTTGAGCAAATGGTGCATCAGCTAGTAATGGAATTGCAAATTCTACATATGCTTCATTTACATCAAAACCACCTGATGTAGGTTCAACTGGAGGATCGTTCGCTAAACCTTGTGCAGTCAATGAATCAGGCGTGTACCATGCTTTTTCTTGACGACGTTCAACACCGGCTGCAAATGCAGCATAGCCCGCAGGAAGCTCAAACATTTCACCAGATACAGAGGCTGCTAAAATAAATAATTGGCTACCACCATTATTTACTTCAGTATAAACATTTTTACGGAAGTCTTCTGATGTCCACGCAGCTTGATCTAACGGGTTGAATGTACCTTCAGTGATTTGATCTTGAATAGCGCCCATATTATGAAGGTTGCTTAGTTTATCCACTGAATCGTTACGACCGAAGTTAGCTGACACATCCCAAGAATAATCACCGACAAAACCTTCAGCACCAATTACAGCACGAACCGTATCAACAGATTGTTCAAAATAACGAGCACCTGTATCAGACATACGACGGCCATAGAAAATATCATCACCATATGCATAGTTTGCGCTTTCAGTAATGTAGTCGCCATTTGAGTCACGATCTGCAATACCATTACCGTCACGGTCAACTTTACTGTTATATGTTTGCCCTAATAAAGAGTCACCCATCGCTTCATTGTATTCAAAACCAAACCATACTGGTTGTGCAGCCATTTGCTGCTCTGACCAACGTTTAGTGTAAGTAAATTCAGTAAAAAGATTAGTATCATCATTTAATTCATATGTAGCGATACCTGTTAGGTTTAAACGCTCCATTGGCGTGTAAAGGTAGCTAGCTGGGGCAAAGTTATAACGATCTGAATCAGTAAATGGGTGAAGACCACCTTGACCACTTAAGCCATTATCACCAATAGCAAGACCTGATGTAATTGGATTACCATCAGCATCAACTATTTGACCGTCGGCATTTATATCACCAATAAGGCTGTCTTGCCAAATGTGACCGCCTTCAGAGTAAACAGAACCGCCATTACAGTTTAGGCCATTTGCATCTTCAGCAATTGGACAGCTTGAGAAGTCACGATCAGACTGTTTTGCCTTACCACGGTCAGTATATTGCATACCGATTACGATGTTACCTTTATCGAAAGACGTGCCAACAGTAAAATCGATAGAATTTTCTGATGCGTCGCCTTCACCGGTGATAGCAGCATTTACATTCATATCAAGGCCTTCAAAATCATCTTTTAAGATGATATTTACAACACCTGCTACAGCATCAGTGCCGTAGACAGCAGATGCACCATCTTTTAGGACTTCTACAGATTTAATCATTGATACAGGGATGGTATTAAGGTCAACAGTTGACGCAGCACCAGTGCCCGATGCAATCATACGGCGGCCATTTACAAGCACTAATGTCCGATTAGAGCCTAAACCACGTAAATCAATTGACGCATTACCGCCAGAACCATTATTGATACCTGGGTTAGTCATCGCACCGCCAGTGGCAGTCATTTTTTGTAATACGCCATCGATGCTTGTTGCACCCATTGCTTTAATGTCGTCTGCACCTATAAGAGTAACTGGGCTTGCGTTTTCCATGTCTGAACGCTTAATACGAGAACCCGTTACCTGGATTTTTTCAATAGATTGTGCTGCTTCGTCTGCAGCTATAACACTTGTTGAGAACATAGGAATTGCTGAAATAACAGCTAAACCAAGAATTGATTTTTTCATGTGAAACCCTACTTGTTGGAAAAAGTACCTTATTCAGGTAGTGCTCGTTTTTGTTAGAATGACGAGTCAACGGCGGGCAACTTAGGCTGAATTAACTGAACGAAAACTGAATGAAAGAACACTATATAACCACTCGCATTTATTAGGATCTAAAAAAGAAACAAACGTTAATTGATGTTTCAGTGTTAACACTATAAAACTTATAAAAATCAATAAAGTAAGAGCATTAAATCACATAAAAAACATGAATGAAATCAAACACTCTGACTTTGTAATTTAATGTAACTGAGCACCAAATATACCCAAAACAGAAATTTTCACATATTGATCACACTGTTTTATAGAAACCGTAAAACTCGCTGCTAAAAACTAACCATAATTATTCAGTAAGAATGCGTAAATAATCGAAATTCCAAAAGATTAGTGGCATATAACACTGGGCATGACTATATTCATTACCGTTTATTGCCAGATAGAGGTAAAAATATGCAAGGAGCTGAGAGTCTATTTTATATAGTAAAGAAGCAAGGAAGGTTGATTGAAACTAACGCAACCTAAAGTTGTCACGTCTCTAATACCTAACAATAAAGAAATAAGTTATGTGCTGTGTATTGCCCTCAGAGTCTTGCAGTTGTAGCCGTAATTTCCATTTCATGTTTTTTTTCAGAACAAATACCGACCATAGTAGTAGCTTGATAAATATCATCAACAGCCTCGAAAGTAACAGGGATGTAACCCATATACATAGTCACGCCCTCTAGTTTGGCAGAAATAATTGTACTACCTTCGGGAATAGACAAATTGATTTTAAAAGCTGTTTCAGGTGTTAGGTCTGTTACAGGTAACCAAATTTTTGTTGTATTAGAATAATCACATGGTTCATTTGGTTGGCAACTTGCAGCAACAGGCTGCTCTTCTATACTAATCGCTTGGGGATTACATGCAGTCAAACAGAGTATTATCGACAAAAAAAGCATTGTCTGGCTAAAAGTCATGTGTGTTACCTATTATATAAAAAGCAAATACTAATTAGCACGCACTATAAACACAACGACGAAGAGTTAAAAAGCGGGTTAATTTCAAAAAGTGTAACAAAAAATAGTCAACTACATGATAAAAATTGATTGATGTCATAATTTTATGCAATTGACCTATCTTTTTTAGGTCAAAAATTTTATCATTTCCCCCGCAAAAAATAGGGTTTCTCGAGTTTGTTTTCTGAAGCAGTCAAGTATTGGTAGTTTTAGATAACACACTTGTGGAGTAATAGTAGGCCCCGCTTTTCATTAAGTGGGTAATTCATTTCTAAACGCATATATTGCAGCGGAAGCCAGAAAATGAGCCAAACAGTAGCATCACAAACTGAGTACAATTATAAAGTTGTACGCCAATTCGCTATTATGACAGTGATTTGGGGCATCGTTGGCATGAGTATTGGGGTTCTGATTGCTGCCCAATTAGCTTGGCCAGCACTTAACTTTGATACACCATGGTTAACATACTCTCGACTTCGTCCGTTACATACGAACGCAGTTATTTTCGCATTTGGTACAAGTGCACTTTTCGCAACATCGTATTATGTTGTGCAACGTACTTGTCAAACGCGCCTTCTTTCAGACAAATTAGCAGCCTTTACATTTTGGGGTTGGCAATTAGTTATCGTATTGGCAGTCATTACACTACCATTAGGTATCACAAGCTCTAAAGAATATGCAGAGCTAGAGTGGCCTATCGATATTTTAATCGCGATTGTATGGGTAACGTATGCAGTTGTATTTATGGGCACTATTGCTAAACGTAAAGTGTCGCATATCTATGTTGCTAACTGGTTTTATGCTGGTTTTATTATTACTGTTGCAGTATTACACATTGTAAACAGCATGGCTGTACCTGTATCACTTACTAAGTCATATTCAATCTACGCAGGTGCTGTAGATGCAATGGTGCAGTGGTGGTATGGTCATAATGCTGTAGGTTTCTTATTAACTGCTGGCTTCTTGGGTATGATGTATTACTTTGTACCAAAGCAAGCTGGTCGCCCTGTTTATTCATACCGCTTATCTGTTGTTCACTTTTGGGCATTAGTGTCTCTTTATATTTGGGCTGGTCCTCACCACCTTCACTACACTGCACTACCTGATTGGACACAAAGTCTAGGTATGGTGATGTCTATCATCTTATTCGTTCCTTCTTGGGGCGGTATGATCAATGGTATTATGACGCTATCAGGTGCATGGCATAAGCTACGTACTGATCCAGTACTTCGCTTCTTAGTTGTTTCATTATCTTTCTATGGTATGTCTACCTTTGAAGGCCCTATGATGGCAATTAAATCTGTAAACGCACTTTCTCACTACACTGATTGGACCGTAGGTCACGTTCACTCTGGTGCGTTAGGTTGGGTTGCAATGATTTCTATCGGCGCTATCTACCATCTAATTCCAGCACTATTCTCACAAGGTCGAATGTACAGTGTGAAACTTGTTAACACCCATTTCTGGTTACATACAGTAGGTGTAGTACTTTACATTGTTGCTATGTGGATTTCAGGTGTAATGCAAGGCCTAATGTGGCGTGCTGTTAACACTGACGGTACATTAATGTACAGCTTTGTTCAGTCACTACAAGCATCACACCCTTTCTATGTTATGCGCTTCTTAGGCGGTGTATTCATCGTCGCAGGCATGCTAGTTATGGCTTATAACGTTTACCGTACAATTACAGCGAAAAATGATTCGTTGAAATTAGACGCGCAAGCCCAGTTAGCATAATGGAGTGAGATGATGAGCAATAAAAATTCACAAAATAAACACGAAATAGTCGAAAAGAATATCGGCCTAATGGCTATATTGACTGTTTTTGCTATCAGCTTTGGTGCATTAGTAGAAATCACTCCTCTAATGTTCCAAGACGATACAACAAAACCTGTAGATGGCTTACGTCCGCTAAACGCACTTGAAATGGAAGGTCGAGATATATACGTACGTGAAGGCTGTTCTAACTGTCACTCACAAATGATTCGCCCTTTTCGTGATGAAGTTGAGCGTTATGGTCACTATTCTGTAGCCGGCGAATCAGTATGGGATCACCCTTTTTTATGGGGTTCCAAACGTACTGGTCCTGATCTTGCCCGTGTAGGTAAGCGTTACTCAGATGATTGGCATTATGCCCACTTAATGGACCCACGTGCAGTGGTTCCTGAGTCTAATATGCCAGCGTTTCCTTGGTTAGATGAGAATCGTGTTGATACAAGCCTGACTCTTAAAAAACTTAAAATTTTCCGTGATACGTTTGCTATCAACCCACAAAACCCAGCTCACCCTGGTTTAGGTTACGGTAGTGACGAAGAACTAATCGCTGATATTGCTAAAGTTGATGCAATGAATGACGGTAAAGGTGCAACAGAAATGCAAGCCCTTATCGCCTATCTGCAACAACTTGGCACACATTTGAAGTAATTAATTATGGATTACGGAACATACAGAGGCATTTTAACTCTGGTAATTTTAGTATTGTTTATTGTGATTGTTGTGTGGGCATATAGCAAACGTAGCAAAACGCGTTTTAAAGACGCGGCTAATGCCATCTTTGAAGATGAGAGCAAACACAACAAAACACTCTCTAATGAGGAAAAGGGGTCTGAGAAATGACTAGCTTTTTGGAGTATTTGGGTTATTGTATTAACCCTTGCATGCTTATTTATCATTTTTGGCTTACTAGTGTGGAATTTAAAAAACTACGCCGGTGTTAAAGAAGGTGAAAGCTGTGGCCATGAATTTGATGGCATTGAAGAATTAAACAATCCACTACCAAAATGGTGGACTTACATGTTCTTCGCAACATTCGTATGGTCAGTTTACTATTTAGCAGCTTACCCTGGTTTAGGTAACTGGGAAGGCTTAGCTAAATGGACCAGCTCTAACCAAGGTGTGACATCTTTAGCTGAATCTAAAAAAGCAATTGAAGAAGCGAAAGCCAATGGTGAATTTGTTAAGCTTGATAAAGAGTATGAAGCTGCAGATGAACGCTTTGGCCCTATCTTTGAAGGTTTTGCTAAACAAAACATTGAAACATTAGTTAAAGATGAAAAAGCGCTTGAAATTGGTCAACGTTTATTCGCGCAAAACTGTTCACAATGTCACGGTTCTGATGCACGTGGTGGTCAAGGTTTCCCTAATCTAACTGATAAAGACTGGTTATATGGCGGTACACCTGACAAAATAAAAGAAACTCTTTTATACGGTCGTATTGCAGCAATGCCACCATGGGGAGCTGCATTAGGTGATCAAGGCATTAAAGAAATGACTGCCCATGTCCTAAGTTTGTCTGGCCGTACTGTTAACCAAAAAGACGCAAGCGCGGGTGCAGCAAAATTTGCTATGTGTGCAGCGTGTCACGGTGCTGATGGTAAAGGCTCTGTTGCTCATAACTTACCATTTGGTGCACCTGATTTAACTGATAACATCTGGTTATATGGTGGTTCTCAACGTGCTGTTGAAGAAACACTTGTTAACGGCCGCGCTGGTGTAATGCCTGCTTGGAAAGATATTTTAGGTGAAGAGAAAGTACACTTATTAACAGCCTATGTTTACAGTTTATCGCAAGATAAATAAGCAAAATGTTAATAAAACGTTTAAACTTTAATCTTTTATATCAATAGATTAATTAAGATCAAAAAAGCCTCCATCAGGAGGCTTTTTTTAGTCTTTTTATATCAAATCCTATAAAATGTCTCTATCACAAACTAATTAAGTGCTTTTATGAAACCTACTCCTTGGTATAAAAATTTCTGGCCTTGGTTTTTAATCTTTTTTCCACTGGTTGCCATTATTGGTTGTATTTCGTTATTAATTACAGCTATAGGAAATGGCCCTGATATGGTTGTTGATGACTACTATAAAAAAGGCAAAGCGATCAATTTAGAATTAAGTAAATTCGATAAAGCCAAAGCGTTATACTTACATGGTGATTTAACCGTAGAGCACGACAAAGTTAGCTTTAAATTTAATAAAGGTGACACCAGTAACATTCATTCGTTAAAAATGTCTTTTTATCACCGTACCATTGGTGAGCATGATTTTAGCGCGCACTTAACACCAAATGCGAACGGCGAATTTACCGCAATCATTGACCCTTACAGCGAAGGCACTTACACCGTATTTATTGAGCCAATCGACGCTAGCTGGAAGTTAAAAGAAAATATTACGTTGCCAAATGAGCAAAGTATTGCGATAAATCCGGAATATAAGTAGTAATTTATCATGTCAAAAAACTGCTTTCATTGCCTTGAAAGTGTACCAACTGGGTTTAATGCTACCGTTGAAATAGACGGTATCCCTGAACCTATGTGTTGCATTGGCTGTCAGACTGTCGCCGAAACAATAGTTGCTCAAGGCATGACTGATTACTATAAATTTAGAACCGTGCGTGCAGGTAAAGTAGAACAACTTGTGCCTGAGCAGTTAAAGCTTGTTGAAAGTTATGATAACCCGGACATCCAAGAAGAATTTATTTCACAAACCAATGATATCAGTGAAGTTTTATTAACAGTTGAAGGTATTACCTGTGCGGCATGTGCATGGCTTATCGAAAAACAATTATTAAACATGCCTGCTGTAAAACGTGTTGATGTAAATACTTCAACTAACCGCGCCATGATCCAATGGCATAAAGATGCCCTCCCTCTTAGTGAAATAATTAAATCTCTTCTTGAAATCGGCTACAAAGCATACCCATTTCAAGCCGATATCGAAGCAAGTCAAAAGCAACAAACTGCAAAAGCCTATATTCGCCGTTTAGGTGTCGCTGGCCTTATGACCATGCAAGTGATGATGTTTGCCTTTGCTATGTACTTTGGTATGTTCTCTGGCATGGAAGAAAACTTTGAACAGTATTTTCGCTGGATCAGTTTAATCCTTGCGTCACCGGTTATTTTATACAGTGCTCTGCCATTTTTAACCAATGCTATAAATGGCCTTAAAGCCAAACAGCTAAACATGGATTTACCTGTTTCCTTAGCTATTTTTGGAGCCTATGGTGCAAGTTGCTATGCAACTATTATGGCTGTAGGCGAGGTTTACTTTGAATCAATTTGTATGTTTACCTTCTTACTTTTATTAGGTAAATACTTAGAATTTAGAGCACGCCTTAAAGCCAGTGAGTTCACCGCAAACTTACAAAAGCTACTACCTTTAACCGCCCGTATCTTAGATGAGCAAGGTAATGAGCAGATTATCGCGGCTAAAAAGCTTAAATTAGATGACCGAGTACTAATAAAGGCAGGCGAAACAATTCCAGCGGATGGTATTGTATCAGCTGGAACCACGAGTGTTGATGAGTCAATGATGACAGGCGAACACCTCCCCGTAAATAAGTACATTGAACATCAAGTGTTTGCAGGCACCGTGAATCACGACGGTGTTATTGAAATTCGCATTAATAAGCTTGGTCAAAACACCTTATTGAACCAAATTATAAAGTTACAACACAGCGCCCTTGCGACTCGCCCCAAACTTGTAGAAATTACTGATAAAGTAGCTCAGTGGTTTGTGGCATGCTTGCTAATATTTGCATCGATAACAGCAGTTGGCTGGTATCAAGTTGACCCAGAGCATGCTTTTTGGATAACGATATCTGTTCTTGTAGCCACTTGCCCGTGTGCGCTAAGTTTAGCGATTCCAACAGCGTTAACCTGTGCTGTTGCCACACTCACACGTAAGGGGATTTTAATCAAACAAGCCCATGTGCTTGAAACTTTGCCGCAGTTGACACGCGTTGCGTTTGATAAAACAGGCACTTTGACACAAGGACGCTTTAGTCTCGATGCGGTGGATATACTTGCAAAAAATATCAGTAAGGTAGATATATTAGCGTTGGCTGCCCAGCTGGAAAGTTACTCTGAGCACCCTATCGCTTCAGCGTTTGCTCAGTTTACTCCCCAAAACCGTCACCTTGAAGATATCAAAGTGCATCCAGGGTTAGGTATTACAGGTACAGATGAAAGCCACCGCTATGCCATTGGTAAAAGTGGATGGTTTGACTCTAAAAAAACCAATGCCCAAGCAACTTTTTATATTGATGAGCAACCCGTTGCACATTTTTATTTTGTTGATGAAGTAAAACAAAATGCGCAGGGGCTTAATTTCATCATTAAAAGGCCAAGGTTTAAGCTGCCACATGTTAACTGGAGATGCTTCAAATGCAGGGCAGAAGATAGCCAAAAAGCTAAATCTCGATAGCTTTACAACGGGCTGTTTACCTCAAGATAAACAAAAGCAAGTTGAGACTTGGTCTGCTCAAGGTGAAATCGTCGCTATGGTTGGTGATGGCGTAAACGACAGCCCTGTTTTTAACAGTGCGCATTTATCTATCGCCATGGAGACTGGTGCTGATATTTCCAAAAACACGGCCGATGTGGTATTACTTAACAGTGATTTAGCAGCTATTTCGCATTTGCTTAGTGTATCGAAAAAAACACGCCGTATTATTAAACAAAATTTAGCCATTTCATTACTTTATAATGGGTCAATTTTACCGCTTGCTGCAATGGGCCTAGTTGCTCCTTGGATGGCAGTGATTGGCATGTCTGCCAGTTCAATCATTGTTATAACTAACTCCCTGAGGTTATTAAAGTTATGAGTATAATTTATATCTTGATCCCGATTGCTATTTTGTTTGTTATTATCGCCATAGCGGTGTTCTTTTGGGCTGTACGAGGAGAGCAATTTTCAGATCTAAACAAACAGGGCCACAGTATCTTGTTTGAAGACGATAAAGAGCAACACAAAAAAAGTAATGATTGATCCTCTTTTTATTAGTGCATTCGTTATGGGGTTAATTGGTAGCGGCCACTGTATTGCTATGTGCGGAGGGATTGCCAGCTCTTTACAATTGGCAACAGATAAAACGCGGCCCTTTGCTTACTCGGTATCATATAATTTAGGCCGTGCAACAAGCTATATGCTAGCAGGGGCGCTTGTAGCTGGGATCAGTAGCCATTTTGCAAGCCAAAGCCACTGGTTTTCCATGCTATTAGCATTTTTAAGTGGTCTGTTCATGTTGCTTGTGGGGCTATATGTTATGCGCTTAGGGATGAGTTTACAGTGGCTCGAATCACTTGGTAAAACACTTGTTTGGCAACACTTAGTTAAACTAAATCGTTTCATAATGCCAATAAACTCATTGCCAAAAGCCGCAGCTTACGGTGCACTTTGGGGCTGGTTACCTTGTGGTTTAGTCTACTCAGCACTGACATGGGCAATGACTAGCAAAACCGCAATAGATGGTGCCTTAGTAATGCTATTTTTTGCGCTGGGTACTTTTCCTTCCATGTTAAGTATTGGTATGGGCGCACAAGTTTTACATAAATTTCTCAATCACCCATGGGCACGCGTGGCTATGGGCAGTATACTTATATGGTACGGTATATACTTACTTATTATTGCAACTGACAAATTAGTGCATTAGTCTAACTAAAAATACGCACTTTAATGGATTTAACTGATGGATTTATCTCACAATAAAGCAAAAAGCAACTGCACAATTAGCTGTAACGACTGCAGCATCAGCCAACTATGCTTACCATTTACCCTTAATGGCCAAGAAATGGATAAACTTGATGAAATCATTGAGCGTAAAAAGCCCTTACATAAAGGCGACTATTTATTTGAATCTGGTGCGTCTTTAAATGCTATTTTTGCTGTGCGCTCTGGTTCATTTAAATCATACACGTTATCTGAACAAGGCGATGAACAAATTACTGGTTTTCACTTAGCCGGAGATTTAGTCGGCTTTGATGCTATAAATAAAATGCAACATCAAAGCTTCTCCCAAGCTCTTGAGACATCAATGGTCTGTGAGATTCCGTTTGATACACTCGATGAGCTCTCTGGTAAATTACCTAAGCTGCGCCAACAAATAATGCGTTTAATGAGCAATGAAATAAATTATGATCAAGAAATGCTACTACTGCTCAATAAAAAATCAGCAGAAGAGCGCCTTGCTAGCTTTATACATAATTTATCCAACCGGTTTGGCGAACGAGGATTTTCTCGTAAAGAATTCAGGTTTACTATGACCCGGGGTGAAATCGGTAATTATTTAGGCCTTACCGTTGAAACAATCAGTCGCTTACTTAGCCGCTTTCAAAAAGCTGGATTGATAAAAGTTGAAGGTAAATTCATTACTATTTTGAATAGCGATGGTTTGCGCGAAGCTGCCGCAATTTACACTAAATAAACTTTGATCTAAAACAACTCTTCTTTAGCTACACCTTTAACTACGCACATAATACGTTACACTGTATATAAAGTAGTTAAAGGAGCAGCTCATGAATACCATTAAACAAATTCTTGCCGTAATTGACCCCACTGCTGATTCGCAGCATGGTCTATCTCGCTCAATTGATTTAGCTAAAAAATCAGGCGCTAGTATCACTGCATTTATGAGTATTTACGATTTCTCGTATGAAATGACCACGATGCTTTCGTCTGACGAACGCGAAGCTATGCGAAACGCTGTCGTAAAAGATCGCCAAGCTTGGCTTGATGAAATACTCGCGCAATACCCTGATTTAGAAATTAACAGCCAAGTGATGTGGCACAACCGCACTTACGAAGCCATTATTGATACAGTAATTAATCAAGGTTTTGATTTAGTTGTCAAAGGCACCCACCAACATGACACTCTTAAATCAGTCATTTTTACACCAACAGATTGGCACTTAATTCGTAAGTGCCCTGCCCCAGTATTATTAGTCAAAGAACATGCATGGCCAGCACAAGGAAATATTTTAGCTGCTGTGAACGCGGTCAGCGAAAACGAGCAGCATCTAGCATTAAATAATCGTATTATAAAAGATGCACAATTTTTATGTGAGCTTGCCAATGCTAAGTTAAACCTTGTGAATGCCTACCCTGCAACACCTGTTAATATTGCTATAGAAATTCCTGAGTTTAACCCAAGTGTTTATAACGAATCAGTGAAAAAGCATCACTTAGAATCTACCTATGAGTTAGCTGATAAGCATCAAATCGCTCATCAGAACTGTGCGATTGAAGAAGGTTTACCTGAAGACGTGATCCCAGATGTTGCCGCACGTTTAAACAGTGAGCTAGTGGTTATTGGTACTGTTGGCCGCACAGGATTAAGCGCAGCCTTAGTTGGCAATACCGCAGAGCATGTAATAGACAGCTTAGATTGCGATGTGTTGGCATTAAAGCCTGATGGTTATATCTCTCCATTGGCAAAGTAAATTAGCCAATAAATAAGTTTTGAGCATTGCCATTTTCAGCATATAATACGCCCCTTATTTTTACGTATAGTATCTCAAGGGGCCGTAATGTCGCATTCTGTTCAAGCCAAAGCTCAATTTAACTTCAATAAGTTACAAAAGCGCTTACGCCGCCAAACTGGTCAAGCAGTGATGGACTTCAATATGATTGAAGAAGGCGACCGCATCATGGTGTGTTTATCAGGGGGAAAAGACAGCTATACCCTTTTAGAGATGCTGAAGCACTTACAGCGTGTTGCTCCGATTAAGTTTGATCTTTTGTTGTCAACCTTGATCAAAAACAACCCGGATTCCCAGAGCATGTATTGCCTGAGTATTTAGATACTCAAGACGTAGAATACAAAATTGTCGAAGAAGATACCTACAGTATTGTTACCGATATAATCCCTGAAGGCAAAACAACCTGTTCATTATGCTCTCGCCTGCGCCGCGGTATTTTATACCGCACCGCAAAAGAACTAGGCGCCACTAAGATAGCACTTGGTCATCACCGTGACGACATGATAGAAACCTTATTCTTAAATATGTTTTACGGCGGTAAATTAAAAAGCATGCCTGCTAAATTAATGAGTGATAACGGCGAACATATGGTTATTCGTCCTCTTGCCTACTGCAAAGAAGCTGATATTGAACAGTATGCTATACACCAAGCATACCCGATCATTCCGTGCAATTTATGTGGCTCACAAGAGAACTTACAACGTAAGCACACAAAAGCCATGCTTGCTCAGTGGAATAAAGATCATCCTGGGCGCATTGAAAGCATATTTACTGCAATGCAAAACGTGGTGCCATCTCACCTAGCTGACAATGAATTGTTTGATTTTGCCCACTTGCAAACCGGTGATGTAATCGATGGCGGTGATATTGCCTTAGACAAGCCTGATATTCCTAAACAGCCCAGCACAGAACCTGAGCAAGAGACTGCTGATGTGGTCACTATCAACTTAAGTTAATTACCCCCGTTTTATTTTAAATAATTATATTAAAAATGCCGCGTTATTCGCGGCATTTGTTGTACTTTATTTAAGGCATATCCATTAGTTCTTGGCTTTTCTCATCCAGCTTTACTTTATAATTTTCAGCACTTAAGCCTAAAAATTGAGGTAGCGTCGCAGCGATACAAATTGATGATAGCGTGCCAACAACTATCCCCGTAAATAATGCAATTGAAAATCCTTGAAGTGGTGCTCCAGCTAATAACCAAACGCTGGCAACAGTGGCAAGTGTTGTACCTGAGGTAATTAACGTTCGCGTTAATGTGCTACTAATCGCATTATTTATCACTTTATCTACCGTATGGTTCTGCGCAGCTTCAATGCGCAATAACTCTCTGACTCTGTCTCCTACAATTATAGAATCATTAAGGGAGTAACCGATTATGGCGAGTAAGCTTGCAAGCACTGTTAAATTAAACTCAAGCTGTAACCAAGCAAATAGCCCTACCACAATAATAATATCGTGTAACAATGCGACCACAGCTCCCAGCGCTAAACGCCACTCAAACCGCATAGCTAAATACAACATTACCGCAATCATAGCCGCAAACAAAGCTAAGCAACCTTGTTCAAACAATTCATCACCTACTTGCGAGCCTAAATAAGAAGAGGATAAAACATTCACTGAAAAATCCTCGTTTTGCTCAAGTGTATCTAACCAAAAATTATGCTGCTCACTTTCTCTTAGTTGAAAATGCTGAGCCGATTGTGCAGTCACAGTGTAATTATCCAATCCTGAGGCATCAATTTTACTGCTCAACTGACTTAGTGTCAGTGGCGTACTTGTCGTAAATTCTGTTAAATAGCCCCCAGTAAAATCGAGGCCAAAATTAAGCCCTTTACTGGCAATGCCAAATGTTGAAATAATTATTAACAATAGTGAAAACACCAAGCCTGCAAAACGCATCTGTGAACCATTTTTTAGCCAGCCACGATTGATTTTCATGCGCTTGCTCCTTGTCTATCTGCCAGTTTTAAGTACAAAGATTGGCTTAATGCTTTTGAAACATACACGCCTGTAAACACACTAGTTATAAGCCCAAGCGCTAACGTAATAGCAAACCCTTTAATAGGCCCATACCCTATGCTGTATAAAATAATTGCAGTGATCATAGTGGTTATGTTGGCATCGAAAATAGTGCTAAATGCTTGGTTATATCCTTGTTCAATGGCTTGATAAGGTGCTCTACCTTTACGGCGCTCCTCTTTGATACGCTCGAAAATAATCACATTAGTATCGACCGCCATACCAATAGTTAGTACTAAGCCTGCTATTCCTGGCAGTGTTAATACAACACCTGGTAGTAACGACATTAAACCGACAAGGGCCGTTAAGTTTAGCAATAACGCTATATTTGCAATCAAGCCTAAACGACGGTACCACAGCGCCATAAAAGCGAGTGTAATTCCCATGCCAAGCATTAAGGCTGCTAAGCCATTGGTTATGTTATCAGCCCCTAAGCTTGGCCCAATGGTTTGTTCTTGAACTATAGTAACCGGCGCGGTTAATGACCCTGCACGTAACAACAAGGCTAAATCCTGAGCTGCTTGTGCACTTTGCATATTGGTAATACTAAACCGACTACTCAAATGCTGAATAATATTGGCTACATTGATGACTTCGCTATTTTTTACAATCTCACCCTGCTCATTTTGGTAATACTCTGAGTACACAGTTGCCATCGGTTTGCCGATATTGCGTTTTGAGAACGCAGACATAGCCTCACCACCTTGGCTATCTAAACTTAATTGAACTAATGGTTTTCCCCACTCATCTCGTCCGGATTGAGCATTATTAATATGCTGCCCTGAAAAAATTGCCACTGGATCTAAATTAATTATTCCGCCGTCTTTGTGCTTAAATGGTTTGCCACCCACTTCTTTTAATTGATAAAAATCTAAAGACGCTGTCGCACCAATTATACGCTTTGCTTCTGCAGGGTCTTGCACACCAGGCAACTCAATGCGAATACGTTGCTTACCTTGGCGCTGAGTGACCGCTTCGGTAATGCCTAGCTCTTCAATACGGCCTCTGAGCGTTGTGAGTGTTTGGCTCATCACTTCTTTTGTAAATGAACTGACTCCGCTCTCGCTGAAGCTAAATGCCATTGATGTCATACTTCCTTGATTATGACTCGTTGCTTGCAAACGGGCAAAACGTGCTAAAACTTCATCTTTAACTGTTTGCAAACTCGTGAGGGAGTTATCAAGTGCATGCAGTTCAAATCCGGCGTCATTTTTTTGCACTCTGACTCCTCGCGCTTTTTGTTCCCGAATAATGGTTTTGGTTTGCTCAAATGCACTATCAAGCAGCTCTTGCTGTGCTTTATCAAGGTCGACGTCTAACACAAATAGCACTCCGCCATTTAAATCTAACCCTAGTTTGATAGGAGCAAGTCCAAGTCCTTGGACCCATGAGGGACTTGTTTGATGAGTCACAATCTTAGTCTCAAGTGAGCTAAATGCGGCTTTTAATGCCTGTTGTGCTGCCGCACTTTTACTAGGCGTGTTAAGTAAGATATTTAACGAAACCACCATTCAATTGTGGCTCTTCAATAGATTTCGCAACTAGAAAACCATGCTGATTAAGAAACGCGATAACATCTTTTTGCTTGTCTACTTGCACTGTAATTTGACTATCTTGCATTTGGATATGCAGCCAAGATTTAGCGGGGTATAAATTAGGTAACGCACTGATAGCTAATAGCATCAGTGCCATAAACATTGCCACATAGCTAATTTTAAGCCGTTGCCACAACGGTTTTTTCGAACTTTTTTTAAACATAACTTTCCTTTAAACCAACGCATAGCGTTGATTCATGCCTATTAGACACATTAATTTTTAATTGGTTTAGGTTTTAAATTAACGAAGGAGTTAACTGTGGTAAGTATTTATGGCTCGATAAAGCAAGTTAGCGTCTTTCCAACCACTTAAGCGTGTTTTTTTCCCTTCATAAGCGATATACCAAGGTTGTCTAATTGGCGGCTCTAAAGGCTGTAAAAACAGTTCTTTAGCAAGACTTGGAGTAAAAAACTCAAAGACAGGGGTGTAATTGGGTTCAACTTGAACCTGATTTAAAAATAAAGATGAATTACTAACAACTAAACGAAAGTAAGTTGGCTCAAAACCAGAGGAATTTTGCTCATGAGAAACATGTTTAACTGATTCAGCCTTATCAAATAATTGTATTTTTATGCTGTGCTCACTATTCAAGTCTATAAGGGACTCATGAGCAGCAAAAGATTGAACCCAATTTGCTTTATCAGCTCCCGCAGCATTGCTTTGCGCACTAAAAAATGCAACAACAAGTAACAACACAGAAAAAATTAGCCGAAAGCGAATCATTTTATAATCTATTAATATCAGTAAGCATATTTATTGGGGCAATTTGAAATAATTCAATGATTAATTAAACCGCAATATAAAATTTCAATGGCAACATCTTCATCATGTAAATCCCGCCATTCAAAATGAAAAGACTCAAGTGGTGTATTTTCTTTATGTGTGGCCTATATTCAATCATTTTCATATTCTTACATCCTGTATTTAACTCAGTGTTAAGAATTTATTATACCCAAGGGTATGGCTGAATTATTTGAGTATAGCTGTCATTAAAGTTTATACTCGACTTTACTATCAGACTTAATAACGTATTAATTAATCAGGAAAAATATGCGCGGTGCCGGCCAAAAAGAAGTAACAAAACATCAAGACGCGATGAATCTCAGCCAAAGTATTAAAACACTTTGGCCCTATTTAATAGCATTTAAAGGTCGTGTCGTTTTAGCTTTACTGGCACTTGTAGGCGCAAAAGGTGCCACACTTTTAATGCCTTGGGCGTTAAAAGAAATCATTGATGCAGTCGACGGTAACTTACATGCCGTATTGATAGTGCCTATAGCCTTATTGGTACTGTATGGTGGGCTTCGTTTTGCTGGCGTGTTTTTAGGTGAAGTGCGGGATGCCCTATTCGGACGTGTCACAGAACATGCCATGCGTCACATTGGTCTAAAAGTGTTTAAGCATCTACATGCTCTTGAACTGGGTTTTCATTTAGATCGACAAACCGGTGGCATTAGCCGTGATATTGAACGTGGTACTAAAGGCCTCAGTTTTTTAATGCGTTTCTTAATGTTTAATATCGTGCCAACATTACTAGAAATAGTGATTGTTGCGGTTATATTTGCGACATTATTTTCACCTTGGTTTGCCCTTGTGACTTTGCTCGCAGTAATTGTTTATATTACCTTTACGGTTAGTGTCACTCAATGGCGTAACCGATTCATCCGCGAAGCTAACCAAGCCGATAACAACAGTAATAGTCGCGCAGTAGATAGCCTACTTAACTATGAAACCGTGAAATACTTTAATAATGAACAATTTGAAGAAAGTAATTACGATACTTTTTTAGCTACCTGGGAGCATGCCAGGCTTAAAAACAGATTGTCTCTATTAGCGCTCAATTCAGGTCAAGCACTCATCATAGCAGGTGCCATTACCGCATTAATGTGGCTTGGCGCAGCAGATGTTGTATCTGGGCAACTGACTATTGGTGAACTTGTGATGATTAACGCCTACATGATTCAGTTATTTTTACCGCTCAACTTTTTAGGCTTTGTGTACAGGGAAATTCGCCGCGCTCTTACCGACTTAGAAAACATGCTCGGGCTTCTTACTCGAAAACCAACCATAATAGATAAAGTAGGTGCTAAACCGCTATTGCTAACTAAAGGAGAGATAAGCTTTAACGCTGTAGAATTCTACTATCATAATAATCGCCCTATCATTAATAATTTAAGTTTTAAAATAGCTGCTAATAGTAAAGTTGCCATTGTAGGCGCAAGTGGTGCAGGTAAAAGTACATTAGCACGCTTATTTTATCGTTTTTACGATACAACCGCAGGCACTATAACCATTGACGAACAAGCAATTAACGAAGTAACACTGCATAGTTTACGCCAAGCTATCGCCATCGTGCCGCAAGACACCGTATTGTTTAATACCAGCATACGGGAAAACATTGCCTACGGGCGACCTGCGGCCACTGATGAAGAGGTTGATACTGCCATTACCATGGCACATTTAACTGATTTTATTAACAGCTTAGAAAAAGGCGATCAAACTTTAGTAGGTGAGCGCGGATTAAAAGTGTCTGGCGGCGAAAAACAGCGCATAGCGATTGCTCGAGCTATCTTAAAAAAATCCCCTATTTTAATTTTTGACGAAGCAACTTCAGCACTTGACTCTCATTCTGAGCAAGCTATTTTGAGCGCCATGCAAGAAGTTGCTAGCAATCATACAAGTATTGTTATTGCCCATCGATTATCAACCATTACTGATGCTGATAATATAATTGTGCTTAAACACGGTCGATTAGTTGAGCAGGGTACTCATCAAGTATTGCTTGAAAAGCAAGGAGAGTATGCACATATGTGGCAGTTACAACAAACCAAACCCACAAACTAGCTCAACTTATCGAGCTGTTAAGGGATTCAACTCAAATAATTTGTTTTGTACACCATTCTCAATAACAATTGTTCATTAAAACTAAATAAAAAATAATAAAGGCAATTCAATGAAAAAAACACTTATTGCGGCTACTCTCGCTGCTATGTTTTTAGTCGGTTGTTCAAAACCTGAAACAACTGATACACCCACACCTAAAACAGCCACAGAAACCACTGTAACAGAACAAACTGCAGAGCTTGGTAGCTTTGGTGTTGATCTTTCTGCGCGTAATGAAGCAGTGAAGCCTGGCGACGACTTTTTATGTACGCCAGTGGTACATGGTATGACAACTACGAAATGCCAGCAGACAAAACTCGCTATGGCGCATTTTCTGCTTTAGCAGAGCGCAGCGAAGAGCGTGTTAAAGAAATCATTGAAGAAATCGCAGCACGTGATGATTTAAATGCAGAAGAGCAATTAATTGCTGATTTTTACAATGCCTACATGGATACCGAAACGCTTAATAAATTAGGCTTAGCCCCTATTAAGCCTTTACTTAATGATATTAGCGCAGTTTCGTCAACTGACGACTTAACTAAGCTGTTTGGTCAATCATGGCTATCTGGTGTAAATTCACCGATTGGCGGTGGCATGTGGTTTAACCGGCTTGATCCTAATAAGTATGAAATGTCTTTAGGCGCTGGCGGCTAGGTTTACCAGATCGTTCTTATTACCTAGAAGATTCTGAACGCTTTGAAAAAACGCGCGCTGCGTATGTAGCACATATCAGTGAGATGCTAACATTGGCAGGCGTTGATAACAGCACTGAGCGAGCAAAATCAATCTTAGCGCTTGAAACAAAAAATTGCACAAGGTCATTGGCCTCGTGAAAAACGCCGCAATCGCGATCTTACATTAAATCAAATAAAACGGGACGAACTCAGCACAACCTACCCCGATTTTAATTGGGATCTTTATTTTGCGCAAACGGGCTATAAAGTACCGCAGCTTAATGTTTCTCAACCAGAACCTGTTAAAGCCATGATTGAGCTAATCAATCAAGAAGGTTTAGCTGTATGGAAAGACTACTTAACGTATCACGCACTGAGCGGTAACGCGTCACTATTATCAGAAGAAGTCTTTAATACCAACTTTGATTTTTATGGTAAAGAGTTAAACGGTCAACAGCAGCCTCGTCCTCGCTGGAAACGTGCTATTAACCAAATGTCAGGAACCACATCGTTAGGTTTTGCGATTGGTAAAGTGTATGTTGAACGTTACTTCCCTGAGTCATCCAAACAACAAATGTCTGAGCTAGTTGAAAACTTACGCACCGCCCTCGGTGAACGTATTGATAACCTCGATTGGATGGGCGAAGAAACCAAAGTCAATGCGCATGCTAAATTAGCCGCATTTGTACCAAAAATTGGTTACCCAGATGTATGGCAGTCCTATGATGGTTTAACAATTAGTAAAACTGATTTAATGGGGAATGTTAAAAACACCCGTGAATTCTTTAGAGCTGATAGCGTTGCCAAAGAGCTTGAAAAAACCGATCGTAATCGCTGGGGTATGACACCACAACGCGTTAACGCTTACTACAATAGCTCGTTTAACGAAATTGTATTTCCTGCGGCTATTTTACAACCGCCATTTTTTGATCCAAATGCCGATCCAGCCGTTAACTATGGTGGCATAGGTGCTGTCATTGGTCATGAAATGGGGCATGGTTTTGATGATCAAGGCTCTAAGTCAGATGCCAATGGTGTACAACGCAACTGGTGGACAGACGCCGACCGTGCAGCATTTGATGCTAAAGCCGATCAGCTTGCAGCCCAGTACAGCCAGTACGAGCCTATCCCAGGTAACTTTGTCAATGGCCGTAACAGCCTAGGTGAAAACATTGGTGATGTGGGCGGCTTAGCAATGGCTTATCATGCATACAAATTAAGCTTAAATGGTAAAGAAGCGCCAGTTATCGACGGCTTAACGGGCGATCAACGTTTCTTTCTAGCTTGGGCGCAAGTATGGAAGGAAAAACGTACAGAGCAAAGTATGCTAAACCAACTTCGTGGTGGCACGCACGCGCCAGGTCGCTTCAGAGCACAAGCCCCGCGTAACCATGACGCTTGGTACAAAGCATTTGATGTAAAACCTGGTGATGCACTTTACTTACCTGAGGAAGAGCGTGTACGTATTTGGTAACTTATACCCGTGAATAAAAAATCATAAACCGTAAAATAACCCGCATTCGCGGGTTATTTTATTCTTACAGCCCTAAAGCGGGCTCATTATCACTGCTCGCACTTTAATCTTCGAATACTTACTAGCCCTACCCGAAATTTACCTTTAGAATACGGCATTACAAAATTTATACTTTTAAAAAACATTTAAGGCGAAACGCAGATGGGAAGAGCTTACCAAAACAAAAAAGATTCAATGGCTAAAACTGCGGGTGCTAAAACAAAAGTTTACTCAAAGTACGGAAAAAGAAATTTATATTTGCGCTAAAAATGGCGGTGTTGATACCGATGGTAACTTAGCACTTCGCCGTTTAATTGAGCGCGCAAAGAAAGACCAAGTCCCTGCGCATGTAATTGAGCGTGCTATCGACAAAGCCAAAGGCGGCGGCGGTGAAGATTACGCTGCAACGCGCTATGAAGGCTATGGTCCGGGTAATTGCATGATCATTGTAGATTGCTTAACCGATAACAATAAACGTACATTTGCTGACGTGCGCGTGTGTTTTACCAAAGCAAATGCAAAAATTGGTGCGCAAAACTCAGTCTCTCACTTATTTGATCACCTTGCTATTTTTGTATTTGACGGTGATGACGATGAAGCCGTATTAGAAGCGCTGATGATGGCCGATGTTGATGTAACAGATGTAGAAGTCGAATCAGGTAAAGTCACTGTATTTGCTCCTCACACCGAATACAACAACACCCGCACAGCTCTTGAAGAAATGGGTATCACAGAGTTCGACGAAGATTTAATTGCATTTGTGCCACAGGTAGAAGCCCCAATCGAAGGGGAAGACGTGGAAGTAATGGAACGCTTTTTAGCTATGCTTGAAGATTGTGACGACGTACAAAACGTGTACCACAACGCACAGTTTTAATAACATTCATTAAGACTTAAAAATAGGCCAACTTAGTTTGGCCTTTTTAATTTTTAAACATAATAAACGGAATTGTATTTTGAATACCCTTGAACAGCTTCGCAGTGGTCAATTAGTTGGGGCAAAACGCTTACAATTAGTCGAACAGTTGGACTCTTTTCCCGCAGAAATTTTTACTCTACACGACACTCTCGAAGTACTCGATTTATCTAATAACCAACTATCAGATTTACCCGATGAGTTTGCTTGCCTGAGCAAATTAAAACGGGTGTTTTTATCGTTTAATCAGTTTAAGCACATTCCCCCGTGTTAGCAAAGTGCCCAGCCCTCGTCATGATTGCGTTTAAAGGCAACCAAATTAGTGAATTTACTGAACATAGCTTACCGCTTACAACCCAATGGCTAATTTTAACCGATAACTGTATCGAGCAATTGCCTGAGTCTTTTGGTGAGCTAACTCAGCTACGCAAATTGGCACTTGCGGGCAATAAAATACCGTGTTTGCCGCAAAGTATGCAACACTGCCAAGCACTTGAGCTTGTACGTTTATCTGCAAATAAACTAACCCATATAGATAATTGGTTGTTTGAGCTGCCCAAACTTACTTGGCTTGCCTTTGCCGGTAACGACTTTAATAAATCACAATCGTTACAAAACGCCGCTCTGGAGCAAGCTAAACTCAACGAGTTTACGCTTCTAAAACAAATTGGTGAAGGTGCATCGGGCATAATTCATTTAGCTGATTGGCAACAACAAAACGTGGCATTAAAGCTATTTAAAGGGGCGATCACCAGTGATGGCTACCCTCTCGATGAAGTAAACTGCTGTTTACAGGCCGGCGTTCACACAAATCTTATCAAGGTGCTTGCGTATATTGATACCCCAGAGCAGTTAGGCCTTGTTATGGAGCTGATAAGCCAAGATTATCAAAATCTTGGGTTACCACCATCCCTTGAAACCTGTACTCGCGATACCTTTCCTGAGCATACCCATTTTAGTGCCCAAGCAATTGAGCACATTGTAAAACAAATGGTCAGTTCCCTTGCCCACTTACATACTAATAAAGTAAGCCACGGCGATGTTTACGCCCATAACATGATGATAAACGATGAATACAAGGTATTGTTTGGCGACTTTGGTGCAGCGACAAATCTAGATTCACTTACTGACTATCAACGCCTGCAAATGCAAATGATAGAAGTAAGAGCTATTGGCTGCTTAATTGATGATTTACTCAATGTCTGTGATGAGACTAACGCAACAGTAGCTAAACTGCAGCACATTGCGGCGCAATGTATGAATAGAGAAGTCACTCTACGCCCGAATTTATCCACTCTAAGCGCGCTTCTTTAACACTGTTAAATAGCACGGTAAAGTCAGGGATTTAAACATAAAAAAGCCGCGATTTACGCGGCTTTGGTGGATAAAGCTAAACTTTTATAGGATCAATTATAAGTACTGACCGAGTGCTTTAACTTGGTCTAACATGCGGTTTGAGAAACCCCATTCGTTATCATACCAAGCCATTACTTTAACTAATTTGCCTTCGGCTTTAGTTTGCGTTGAATCAAAAATTGATGACGCTGGGTTATGATTAAAATCAATAGAAACAAGCGGAAGCTCGTTGTACTCTAGGATTTCTTTCATTGAGCCTTCAGCAGCGGCTTTCATCACTTCATTGATTTCAGCAGCTGTTGTTTCGCGCTTAGTGATAAAGGTAAAATCAACCAATGATACGTTAATTGTTGGAACACGTACCGACATACCATCAAGTTTACCCGCAAGTTCAGGTAATACTAAGCCTACTGCTTTTGCTGCACCTGTTTTAGTTGGGATCATAGATTGTGTCGCACTACGTGCACGGTATAAATCAGGGTGATAAACATCTGATAGGTTTTGGTCATTCGTGTAAGCATGGATTGTTGTCATGCTGCCTTGTTCAATACCTACAGTGTCGTTAATAGCTTTTGCAATTGGCGCTAAACAGTTAGTCGTACAAGATGCATTCGAAATAATGTTGCTGTCTGCGTTAATTACATCGCTGTTAACACCATGAACAACGGTTGCATCTAAATCAGTACCAGGGGCTGAAACAATCACTTTTTTCGCACCAGCAGCAATATGCTTAGCAGCATCATCACGCTTAGTGAAAAAGCCTGTACATTCTAAAACGATATCAACGTTTAGCTCTTTCCACGGTAAGTTTGCTGGATCACGCTCTTGTGTCAGGGTAATTACGTCATCGCCAATGAGCATTGTGTTATCAGCAAGGGTTACTTTTTGAGAAAATTGACCATGCACTGAATCAAATTGAGTAAGGTGTGCATTTACGTTAGCCGGTGCTAAGTCATTAATTGCAACGATTTTAATATCGTTATTTTGCACTGACTCATAAAGTGCACGTAATACATTGCGACCAATACGGCCATAGCCATTAATTGCTACATTAATCATTTCAAAATTCCCCTTTAATTATTTAACTTCACTTGCTTGGCGAGCAAGCGCTTCAATGGCTTGCCAGTCTTTGTTTTCAATAAGTTGTTTATCTAGCATCCAGGTTCCACCTACACAAATCACATTACTTAATGCTAAGTAATTGGGTGCCGTCGCTAAACTAATGCCACCTGTTGGGCAAAAGGTAACTTGTGGTAATGGTGCGCCAATAGATTTAAGCATGGCTGTACCGCCCGCAGCTTCAGCTGGGAAGAACTTTAAAAACTTAAAGCCATGGCTCGCTAGTTTCATCACTTCGCTCGGTGTCGCTGCACCTGGCAAAAATGGAATGTCGCTGTCTTTAGCTAGCGCTAAAAGCTCGTCGTTGACACCTGGGCTCACCATAAAGTCAGCACCCGCAGCTACAGATGCATCAAAGCTTGCTTTATCAATGACTGTGCCTGTGCCGACATAGGCTTGTGGTACTTCTGCTTTCATCAACTTGACAGCTTCTGCTGCAATTGGCGTACGCAATGTAATTTCCAATGCTTTTAGACCACCGTTATAAAGTGCTCTAGCGAGCGGTGCGGCATCTTCAAGTTTGTCTATCACCACTACTGGCACAACCGGTGCCGATGATAAGATTTTTTCTATGCTCATTGTATGTCCTCATTACCCTGTAAATGGCTGATTATTATTCTATTCCAAACGCACTAGCGCCTAAATCTGCGCTACTTACAATGTTTCTGAATCCTTCAAATAACTCACGTCCTGTACCAAATGTTAACGCTGCAGGACTAAGTTGTAGTTCACGTTGTGCAATTTCATCATCACTTACATGCAGTTTTAAAATACCTGCAGGTGCATCAAGTGTGACTAAATCACCCTCATGAATTTTTGCAATAATGCCCCCTTCAACCGCTTCAGGCGCTAGGTGTATGGCTGCGGGCACTTTACCTGATGCCCCTGACATACGGCCATCAGTAACAATTGCCACTTTAAAGCCCTGATCTTGTAATGTTGCCATTACAGGTGTGAGCTTATGTAATTCTGGCATGCCTTTCGCTTTAGGACCTTGTTCTTTTAAAACCGCAATGAAATCTTGGTTTAGTTCACCGCGGGAATAAGCTTCTTGCAGCGCACCTTGCGAGCTAAATACTTTAGCCGGTGCCGTTACTACTTGATGCTCTATTGCTACCGCCGATACTTTGATAACCGCTTTACCTAAATTACCAGTTAAAAGCTGTAAACCACCTTGTTTGCTAAATGGATTATCAACTGGACGAAGCACTTCTTCATCAAGTGATTTTTCAGGGCAAGGAACCCATTTAACTTTGCTTGGACCAGAGCTGTCGGTCATGATCAAGTTGTTGTCGGTGTCTAGACGAGGCTCTTGTGTATACGCTTCAAGGCCTTCACCCACAATCGTCTTAACGTCATTATGTAAGAAACCCGCTCCTACTAATTGCTTCATTAAGAAGCCCATGCCACCCGCTGCTTGGAAATGGTTAACATCAGCAGAGCCATTTGGATAAATACGGGTTAAAAGTGGTACCACTTCAGATGGATCTGACATGTCTTTCCACGTTAATTGAACACCTGCCGCTTTAGCTATGGCAACTAAGTGAATAGCATGGTTAGTGGAGCCACCCGTTGATAGCAAACCAACTAAGCCATTAATAATGGTTTTTTCAGTTACCACATCAGCAAGCGTATTAGCATCTTTAGTTTGAATTAGCTGCTTCAACATGGTCTCGACTGCATTGCCAGTTAAGCCATCACGCAACTCTGTGTACGGGTTAATGAATGAGCTACCTGGAAGGTGTAACCCCATTATTTCCATTAACATTTGGTTTGAGTTGGCAGTCCCGTAAAAAGTACAGGTACCCGCACTGTGGTAAGACGCGCTTTCAGCTTCTAGAAGCTCATCACGGCTCACTAAACCTTGGGCAAACTTTTGACGTACACGGGCTTTTTCTTTATTCGGAATACCTGATTGCATAGGCCCTGCTGGTAAAAAGTACACAGGTAAATGACCAAAAGATAATGCGCCAATTAAAAGGCCTGGGACAATTTTGTCACACACACCTAAACAAAATACACCGTCAAATACATCGTGCGACAGTGATACCGCAGTAGACATTGCAATAACGTCACGAGAAAAAAGCGATAACTCCATGCCATCACGACCCTGTGTAACACCATCACACATAGCGGGTACACCCCCGGCTACTTGTGCTGTGGCATCATATTTAGTCGCAATGTCTTTAATTAGATCTGGAAAATCTTTATACGGTACATGCGCAGAAAGCATGTCGTTATATGAGTTGATAATAGCCAAATTTGGCTGCTCGTCTGCTTTTAAGCGAGCTTTGTCATCGCTGCTACATGCAGCCATAACATGGGCAATATTTCCGCAACCTAGACCTGAACGAACTCTTGTTTGTTTTTTTGCGTGATTAATACGATCTAAATAGGCTTGGCGGGTTGTTTTACTGCGTTCGATAACGCGTTCGGTGACTTCTTGAATACGAGGATGCAACATAAAATTCGACTCATCTCTATGGTTAGAGGATAAAGGCTCAGTGGCAACCACATACTCCACGAATGTAATTGCACTGAGCATCTTTGATTTACCCGTTCAAAGGTATACGTTGTCAGGTTGTCTCTCACAATCAACCTGACACCGGTGTCACTGTATTAACGCATGACTGTGACACCGGTGTCAACCTTATCACTTAAATTTAGTATAATTATTTAAAATGACCAAATAATGATCACTTGAAATTTAAAATAAAGGAGGTTTCTCGACATCAAAATAACTAAACGCATCTTATTATTATTTAGCTTGGGCTATTTATTATAAAAATGGTATATACCCAAGTGCAGAGTATTCAACACTCGGGTAAGCTACTAATTGATTTAATAAGGTTGGCAGGCGTTAAAAAGTTATTTGATTTGTGCAGTTGACTCGCGGGTGATTAAACGCGCTTCAAGCGTCACTTGATAAGGCGCCTCTTGTGGCTCAGCAATATGCTCGATCAGTTTGGTAACCGCTTGCTTAGTCATATCTTCAACGGGCTGAGCAATGGTTGTTAACCCAGGCCAAATATGCCGCGCAATCGGGGCATTATCAAAGCCGGCAATTGAAATATCATCAGGCACCTTTAATTGGCGCTGAGTTGCTAATTTAAGTACTGCCGCAGCCATGTAATCATTCGATGCAAAGACAGCCGTTGGACGTGGACTCAAATCTAATATGCTGCGTGCACTATCAACACCGGAGTGATAACTAAAGTTACCTTCTTCAACTAAACGCTCGTTGAATTCAATACCATGGGTATTAAGTGCTCTTAAGTACCCATTAAAACGTTGTTCTGTCGCACTGTGATCAGGGTGGCCTTTAATAAATGCGATTGACTTATGACCCAAACGAATTAAATGCTCTGTAATTTCAAATGCCCCCTGCTCATCATTACTGCGCACTGAAATAGACTCATCATCAAGTACTGCTGATGCAACCCGAGCATAAGGTATTTTTTTAGCTTTGAGGAAATCAACCAGCACTTTAAAGTCTGAAAATGGCGGCGTAAGTACTAAACCATCGAGCCGTGAAGTTTGAATTAAATGCTCAATATTGCTGATCAAGGCATCGCCTCGCAAATCACACGGATGAATCAGCAAGTTATAATTATTCTCTTGGCAGGCAGCCAAAGCACCGGTTTGTACACGCGTGATATAACTTTTACTGGGGTTATCGTAGATGCAACCAATAATAAAACTTCGGTTCTGCGCTAACCCTCGGGCAATTGGATTGGGCGTGTAATCAAGTTCTTTAAATACTTTTAGAACTTTTTCACGGGTCGCATCGCTGACGTTAGGCTCATTATTTAAAACCCGTGATACCGTCTTTTTAGACACACCAGCATAACTTGCAACACTATTTATAGTAACTTTTTTCATCCAACCTTCCCAATGACACCCTTATAAAGCGATGTTTTATGCCTGCTCATTGACATGCAAGCAAGCTGCGGCACCAATAAGCGGAATATTATCCTGAGTAACCAAGGTTACCGGTATTTGGCCAACATACTGAGACATAATCCCTTTAGCCGTAAAACGCTCTACAAAACGACTCGCTAATAAACGAGCTTGCATGCGAGGTAAAATACCGCCCCCAATAAATACACCACCTAACGCACCAAAAGTAAGTGCCAAATCCCCTGCTACACTACCAATCCAATCACAAAATTGATTCAGTGTGGCATCGCACACACTACATTCTCCGCTATTTGCTAGTTCACTGATTTGTGCCGCTGTTAAGTTTTTTGCTTCAACACCCTTAACGGCTGCCATAGCTTGATACAAGTGGCTAATACCTGGGCCTGAAAATACTGTTTCTACTGACACATGGGCTAACTGTTTGCGTAATTCATTAATCAGCTGAGAGTCGAGTTCATTAACTGCGGCAAGGCTAATATGACCTGCTTCACAGCTGAGAACGGCACTGCCTTGACTGCTTCTAACTAAGCTTGCCGCGCCAAAACCGGTACCAGGCCCCATAACGGCTATAGTTGCATCGGTATCAGCTTGCCCGGCTTTAACGGTAATATTCTGTTTTAAATCCAAGTAGGGTGCGGCATAAGCAAATGCTGCAAAGTCATTAATAACTTCAAGTTGTGCAAAATTAAATTCGGCCTTAACTTGATCAACACTAAAATGCCAGCCTAAATTTGTCAGGTGTACTTGCCCTGCTTTTATAGGTCCTGCAACAGCAAGGCATGCGCGTGTCGGTTTAATATGGCTTACTTGCGATAAATAATGCGCAAGTGCGGCCTCTAAAGAAGCAAAGTCGGCGCTTGGAAATGTGATATTATGCTCAATTACAAATTGGTTCAGCTCAGGTTTGAACGCAGTAATCAAAGCAAAGCGAGCATTAGTACCGCCAATATCGGCGACTAAAATGGGGGCGAATTCTGTATTTAGGTTGCAACTGTTCATGTTTTCTCTTTTGTCTAAGCGGTTTATTAAATAGCTATAACCAAGCTTATTATTATAGTTTCAACGGCTTTGCCATCGCTATGAGATAAACTTTGAGCTATCACCTCAAAGTAGCTATCCTAGTAAAAAATGCTGCCCATAAATGGGCAGCTAATACGTTTTGACAACAAAATGATAAAACACCGACATTATGACACCGGTGTCAGGTTGGGATCAATATAAATATTCAAATCCTGATAAATTGCTTGAAAAAATTAACAAATAAACGAAAATGGTTCGAAGTGTTAGCAGTTTGCTTACGTCGTCTCTTATTAGGTTGTGTATATGAAAGGTAAAGCTACATCATTTGATATTGCCCACTACGCAGGGGTTTCACAATCTACTGTATCGCGTGCATTACGTAATAGCCCATTAGTGAATGAAGAAACGCGTAAACGCGTTTTTGACGTAGCCAAACAGCTTAATTACAAAGTAGATAAAAATGCCAGTAATTTGCGTACACAACAAAGCAGTACACTTGCTTTATTGCTGTTTGAAGACCCGACTGCTGATGATTCGCAAATAAACCCATTCTTTCTCGCAATGCTTGGCAGTATCACCCGCGCGTGTGCTAGCGAAGGTTATGATTTACTGGTTTCATTTCAATCCACCAGCGCAGATTGGCAAGCCGATTACGAAGATAGCCATCGCGCTGATGGCATCATATTATTAGGTTATGGTGATTATGTAGATTACCAAGCAAAATTCAGAAGCCTAATAGAGCAAAATACAAAGTTTGTTTGCTGGGGAGCCAGTGTTGATAATCGCCCAGACTTAACGGTTAGCTGTGATAATTACGGAGGCGGAAGACTTGCGGCTGAGCATCTGTTAAAAAGCAATCGCAAAGATTGCGCATTTATTGGTGATGCATCAGAACACAGTCCTGAATTTTTTGCCCGCTATCAAGGTTTCAAAGACGAGTTTAACCGCAACGGTGTAAGCTTAAGCGAACGTAAGATGGCCAATGCTATTTCTACTGAAGAGTCTGGCTACCACGCTACACGTTCGTTAATTGCTAATAATATCGCATTCAACTCTTTGTTTGCAGCCAGTGATTTAATTGCGATAGGTGCGATTAGAGCACTAAAAGAAGCCGGTATAAAAGTCCCCAAGGATGTGCATGTAGTTGGGTTTGATAACATTGCAGTAGCCAGTTTTACAAACCCCCCACTTACTACGGTACAGCAAGACACAACCCTTGCTGGTCAAATGCTGGTAAATAATTTACTTAAGCTAATACGCGGTGATGAAGTTGAAAACACTTTACTACCACCACGATTGATCATTCGCGGTTCAAGTATTTAATCATCTGGTGTAATTATCTCTACTAAGGTATTAAATTTGCTTTGTAATGCCACCGTATTTACGTTTTTTTCAAGTTGAATATTGTACGATGCCTGTGGTGTTAACCATGAAAGCTGCGTAGATGCGTTACCGGCTTTATCTTGCAATACATAAAGTACAGCAGGACTACCTTTAACTCGGTAATTTATCGCATCAGCGTCCATTACCGACCCTGAGTTTTCATCAAATGCTTGCACTTCAATTACCACAACTTCATAGTCGGGGTGGGTAACTATGTATGTGAGGTGATCCCACCCTTTGCCTGCTATAAAATTCCCCCCCAAGTTTTTACTTTTCACTGTAAACTCTTTGTCTATTACAGATTCCAGATTATCTATATCAGCAGCAAACTTATTGACTAAATGGCTTTGATCATAATCTGATTGCTCAGCCAATAGTAAGGGTTTTAATTTTTTTGAAAAAGTTTCGGTGTACTGCGTAAAACCTTCTATCCAAGTAGTTAAATCAATAACCTTGTCAGGCTCTACTAAAGCAAATCCATTAACTTGAGTTTGTTTTGCCAATTCCACATAGTTAGAACCGGGAAAAATATCAGGGACTCTTTCTGGCTGCTTTGAAAAAGAAAACACCTGTGGTCCTTGCACGTGTTTGTTTTCCTCTAGAAATGGATTTGAACTAAAATCCACCTCTGCGCTAAATGCATTAATTGATAGCAAAGATATTAACGTTAAACCTGTCATTAAAAAATTGGGGGTTTCCATATCACTTTTCACCGTATAAATAACACACCCTAAAGTACCTTTATTGATACAGCAAAGCCAGATAAATAGTACAGATTTTTTAATGCTTTAAGCTAGAATATGAATTAAATCACGCTAAAAACACATTCAAAGCATCTCTCACTCGATTATTTTACAAATCATAAAAATTTACTATATGATGGAATCAAATAAAACATTAACCAATTTAGGGAGTTAGTTTTAGTATTTAAGCTCTCGAATACTAAAATGTTAAATACTATGGCTTTTAAATCAAAAAATACAGTATCGACTCTACCGACTACGAGATTGGCCAAGATAACGTAAGTAAATGGGGAATGGATATACATAACACCGTATTTACAACATCCGTTGGTTTATCTTTACTTTTTATCATTACTTTATTGCTGTTAGAGCCAAGCGCTGCGAAAGCCGCTATTGATTCTATCAAAAGTTCAGTGCTATCAAACTTTGATTACTTGTTTATTTGGGGAGCCAATATTTTATTGCTCTTCGCTGTTGCTATCGCTTTTTCACCATTAGGAAAAATTCGTTTAGGGGGTGATAAAGCTAAAACTGATTTTTTCAACCGTATCGTGGATCTCAATGTTATTTGCTGCAGGCATGGGCATAGGTTTGATTTTCTGGGGGGTTGCCGAGCCTACCGCATTTTATACTAATTGGTTTGGAACACCGTTAAATGCAGAAGCGTTCACTGAACAAGACCGAGAGTTGGCGCTTGGTGCAACTGTATTTCACTGGGGCTTACACGCTTGAGCAATTTATGGCGTGGTAGCGCTTTGTTTAGCTTATTTTGCTTATAATAAAGGCCTGCCGCTTTCTATGCGCTCAGTGTTTTATCCTATTTTAGGTGAACATGTTTGGGGCAAACTCGGTGATGTAATTGATGTACTCACTGTATTAGTGACACTATTTGGCCTCTCAACCTCCCTTGGCCTTGGTGGTTCACAAGCCGCTAGTGGCATTAGTCATGTATTTGGCTTTACGAATAGTCTCTTCTTACAGCTGGGTATTATCGTGTTAATAATGGGCTTAGCTATCATTTCTGTGATCCGAGGACTCGACGGCGGTGTAAAATTACTCAGCAACATCAATATGGTTATCGCAATTGCATTTCTAGTTTTGATCACCATTTTGAATTTCACCACCGTACTTGACTCTGTTATAACGGCTATGGTTTCCTATGTAAAAAACATTATCCCCTTGAGCCTTGTCAGTGGACGAGAAGACACGACCTGGTTGCACGGCTGGACAGTTTTCTACTGGGCATGGTGGGTAGCCTATGCACCCTTTTTTTGGTATGTTTGTAGCACGTATCTCTAAGGGCCATACTGTTAGAGAGTTTTTATTCTGCGTATTGATAATTCCAACATTAGTGACATCGGCTTGGATGTCAGTATTTGGTGGCGTAGCGATTAAGCAAATCATTGATAAGGTTGGTCAACTTGGTCTTGATCAAGGTATTACTGATGTATCTTTAAGCTTATTTTATATGCTCGACGCTTACCCTATCGGCGACATACTTTCTATCGTTGCTATTGTGCTCATAATTGTATTCTTTGTAACAACCTTAGACTCTGGTTCTATTGTCATCGATAGTATGACCGCAGGTGGTAAGTTAGAAGTACCCATTAAGCAAAAAGTTGTTTGGGCTGTTATTTCGGGTGCGATAGCAATGGTGATGTTATGGGTTGGCGGTACTGAATCAGTACAAGCATTGCAATCAATAACTATTATTGCCGCACTGCCTTTTACTATTATTTTGGTACTCGGTTGTTTTAGTTTATTAAAGGGCATGTTAACGGAAGTTAGTAAGGTCAAACATTATTAACTGATTAAGCCATAATTGGTAGCGTTCACCAATTATGGCTATTTTATGGCTATTTAGCACTTAACCTTGCCCAACTTTGATAACTCCCTATCGCATACCTATACTTAAACAAATCGTAGAACTTATCAGCCAAAAGGTCATACTATTTGTGGAAACACAGAAATAAACATAGTTCATTTATTTTCCATATAAGTAAGTTGAATGAGACTTTACCAACTATTCAGCATTGATAAAGCACAACTATATTATTATTTTCAACTGGTTAATTAGGATTAGCTTGCTATGAATTAACTAATACATAATACTTAACCTATTAATACAGTTAAACACAGAGCAACCTCAAATGCTGCATTTACCTACAGTAATAGGCATCTCATTACTTTTAAATATTTTAATAAGTTGTTTCTTTTTATCTGTTTATTTTTATAAGAAGCAACGCTGCTATTTATATTTTTCACTTGCTTGCGGCACCTTCGCTGTTGCAGAAGTGCTAGCCTGCCTGCGATTAGTTATCGAGCAGCCTTTTATAACGCATTACCTAGCTGATTTATTTATAATTGCTAGTCCCCTTTTAGCAATTATTGGTTTGCAAAAAGTGTCACATAATGCAAAACCAGCCCTGCCATATTTTATTGTATTAGCTACAAGTGCTCTGGTGCTACTGCCTTTATACGATCTTAGTAGCGGACAGCTATTAACAACTATCATCATCGCCTCTCTATTTTTATATGCCGCAACTATCGTTTATAAAACAAGCACCAATGCCCACTTACAACAGAAGATTCTACTTGCTTGCTTTACTATTCACGGTCTAATTATGTTTACTCAAGCCGCGCTTCTAGCAGCACCACTAATAAGTATCACTGTTTATGATTTTACCCAGCCGTTACAAGTCATCCTAATTAATCACTTAATACTGGCAACCGCTACTGCTGTCGTCATGCCATTTGTGCTATTTGCAGATTTAGAAGCTAAATTACAACGTTTAGTTAATCGCGATTCACTCACCAATTTGCTAAACCGCAGGGGCTTCTTTATCAACGGTGATAAAATAAGCAAAGAATTAAAATCCCATAAACACGCACTATCAGTTGTAATGATAGACATAGATCACTTTAAAAAAGTGAATGATCAATATGGTCACAGTACCGGTGATATGGCAATAAAGTGGATTGCTCAGCATATTTTAAACCAACTTAATGACAATGATATCGCTGCACGCATCGGTGGTGAAGAGTTTGCTATTTTGTTACCTGAGCAAACCCTCAATCAAGCAAAACGCACTACACAAAATATTTGTTTAGCCATAAGAGAAAACACCTTAAAATATAAAGGCAATACACTTAACCTTTCAGTTAGTGCCGGAGTAAGTTGTTGTGACACCCACTCATGCTCAATTAAGCGCCTATTAGAGTTTGCAGATAAACGTTTGTACATTGCGAAATCTCAAGGGCGTGACCAAGTCGTAAGCACTGACCAAAATCAATTCCTACCAAATGAAAATATAGCAGCACAAATAAGATGACTTTGCGAGTTTCAAATCATTTCACATCACTGTTTTTCATATAATAATTAATTAAAGAAAAATATTGTCATTTATTGAATACTGCCAACCCGCTTATTTTGCATAGCTTTTTTTATATTGTTAATTATTAAATACATTTTATTAATCACAACAGTTGACGATACGGGGAAAATCCACTAGCCTTTCTGGAAGCGCTTCCAACAAATAGATCTACAACCTTATGGAAGCGCTTCCACACACAGTAATATCGCTTAATTTTATTTTGCGGTTAATAATAATGATAAAAGTACGAGGGAAACCTAATGTCGAATCATATTTTGAAGAGAACAAAGTTGGCTACTAGCCTATCTTTAGTTTTAAGTGCATCAACTGCATTGCCGATCTTAGCCGCTGAAGTTGAGCCACTAGATGACGTAGAAGTCATTCAAGTAACGGGGTTTAAAGGAAGTATTAAAGAGTCAACACAACTCAAGCGTTATTCATCGGGTGTGGTTGATGCTATTTCTTCTGAGGACATTGGTAAGTTCCCTGATACTAATTTAGCCGAATCACTGCAACGCATTACTGGTGTTTCAATAGACCGTAGTAACGGTGAAGGCTCCAAAGTAACTGTGCGTGGTTTTGGCCCAGATTATAATATGGTGACCTTGAATGGCCGTACAATGCCTGCAGCTTCTTTACCAGCCGGCGGTGGTACACCAAATTCACGTGCATATGACTTTGCTAACCTTGCATCTGAAAGTGTTAAATCTGTTGAAGTTTATAAAACAGGTAAAGCACAAATTGCGTCTGGCGGTATTGGCGCCACTATCAATATAAACACCGCCCGCCCGCTTGATAACCCAGGCCTTGTTGCCAATATTGGTGTAAAAGCCCAACATGATACTACAAACCGCGTAGGTGATGATATCACCCCTGAAATCTCAGGTATTTTTAGCTGGACGGATGAAGATGCTCAATTTGGCGCATCCCTTACCGCCAGTATGCAACAACGTGATAGCTCAGGCACCGGCGCATTTGTCAACGAATGGCGTACCACTGAGTATGACGGCACTATCCCTCAAGCTGCCGATGACATAATTGTAGAAAACGCACCTGCCATGGGCCAGTACTACTCTATGCCATCCGATTTACGCTACACAATTGCCGATCGCGAACGTACCCGTACGAATGCACAGCTAACATTACAATATAGCCCGATTGACTCATTTACAGCCACCCTTGATTACACCTACTCGCAACAAGAGTTGTTTGAAGCCCGCGCTGAGCAATCAATTTGGATGGATAATTATAAAACTCATTTGATTTTTGATGACAATGACGTAAAAACACCGATTTATTACCGCGAAGAACGCCGTGACTTGTCAACCCGTGACCTAGGTTTAGCACTACAAGAACAAAACCAAGTAAACGAAAATAATTCGATCGGTTTAAACATTGAATATTTTTTTAATGATCAACTGAGCTTTATGTTTGATGTCCATAGCTCAAAAGCCACCAGCAAGCCTGATGCCGAATACGGAAGCTGGGTAAATGCAGGGCTAGGAGCCAATGTAGTCGCTGCTCAAGAAGTTGATTTTAGCCGTGATTTACCATCAATGGTCATTGACTTTGATGATTGTAGCCGCACCAATTTAAACTGCACAAATACTCTGGAACAATCTGATGTAGGAACCTCTATTTTAGATTCAAACTTTGCTAGCCAAGAGTCTACAGTTGATGAATTTCGTCTACACGGTAGCTATGAAATGGATAACGGCAGTATCGATTTCGGTGTAGAAGCTCGCTCAATGGAGAGCCACTCACTGCAATCACTTACTCGTAATACCATGGGTAACTGGGGCATTGAAAACCCAGGTGAACTACCTGAAGGCTATTTAGACCCAACCAATTTCCTAGCTGAGTTTGATGACTACAATACCGATGGCTCATTTAATCAAGGCTTTACTGGTAGTGCATCTGAAGTCGGTTATTGGGCGGCTGAACAATACGGTTTTAATTTTGCAGCCGATGGCGCGTTTGCAACCAATCGCACCATAGAAGAAGACATTAAAGCCGCGTTTGTACAATATAACTACACCAATGAAATTGGCGATATGCCATTTAATTTAGTTATTGGTGCACGCTATGAGACAACCGATATAACCTCAACAGCGAACATAGATTTACCCGATGCCGTAGCATGGGAAGGTAATAATGACTTTAATGTACGCTACGGAACAAACAAAGAAGATTACTCATTAAGCTCAAGCTATAACCACTTTTTACCCAGCTTAGACTTTGATATCAATGTACTTGATGATGTAACATTACGTGCATCTTATAGCACCACAATCGCCCGCCCTACCTATGATAATTTAAGTTCAGCGGCTACCGTTGGCGTACCTACCGGACCCACAATTATTCCAGGAACCACCAATGCTCCTGCATCAACAGGTAACCCAGGGCTTGTACCACTTGAATCGGATAACTTTGATGTTTCAGCTGAATGGTATTTTACTGATGTTAGTTATGTCTCGTTAGGTTACTTTAACAAAAAAGTAGATAACTTTATTGGTCTAACACCAATGACACAAAACTACTATGGTCTTCGCGATGTATCGGCAGGGCCTCGTGCCGAAGCAGCTAGAGCTGAACTAGAATCACAAGGTTTAGCGTTAACAGATTCGAATTTATTCCAAATGGTCGCTGCGATGGAAAATGGCGTTGCTTTCGACTCGATGAGCTACGAAGAATTTGAAGCCGCTTATGATGTATTGCCAAACAGTGACGACCCACTGATGGACTTTACTGCGCAAGTACCCACAAATAATAAAGACGCCAAAATTGATGGATATGAATTTGCTGTTCAACACTTCTTTGGTGATACTGGCTTTGGTTTACAAGCAAACTACACTATCGTAAACGGTGATATCGACTTTGACGTTGCCGCCGATCCGACCACCACTCAATTTGCATTAGTAGGTTTAAGTGATACAGCTAACTTTATCGCCATGTATGAAAATGATAAGTTTCAAGCGCGTATTGCCTATAACTGGCGTGATAAATTCTTAAACAGTGCTGCAAGATACGTTAATGAGCCAAGTTTTACTGAAGCGTATTATCAAATTGATTTTAATGTGGCCTATAATTACAGTGAACAGATGTCGTTCTTTATTGAAGGTATTAATATAACTGAGCAAAATATGCGTCAACATGGCCGCTATGAAGCTCAATTATGGAACCTTGAACAAAACGGCGCGCGCTATAATATCGGTATGCGCTACAACTTTTAATTAATAGTGATAAACGCTATATATTAATAAAGCATTATTAAGCCGCTACTGTGTTAGCGGCTTTTTACATTTAAGAATAAAAGCGCTCAATCTATGAATAAAACAATACAACATATTGTGGTGTTAGGCGGCGGCTCAGCAGGCTGGCTAAGTGCAGGGCTACTTGCCGCTGAGCACCCAGATAAAAAAATCACATTAATTGAATCAGCTAACATTGCTATTTCAGGTGTTGGTGAAGGTACTTGGCCATCTATGCGCAATACCTTAAAGCGGATTGGCGTTAAAGAAGTCGACTTTTTACGTCACTGTGATGCATCATTTAAGCAAGGCTCTAAATTTATTAACTGGCGTAATTTAACAGCGGGTGAAAACTACTACCACCCCTTTATGACGCCCTCAGGCTATTTAGAAACTGACTTACACGCCTATTGGCAGCAACATGCTGCAAGCCAAAAGTATGCTGATGCTGTTAATATGCAAAGCTTTGTTTGCCAAGCCGCTTTAGCCCCTAAACAGCTCAATACCCCAGAGTACGCAGCAGTAACTAACTACGGCTACCACCTAGATGCAGGAAAGTTTGCCACATTTCTAAACCAGCATTGTGTCAGTAACCTTGGTGTTGAGCATATTATTGATGATGTAACTTCTGTGCACAATGACCTTGATGGCTATATTGAATACTTACAAACATCTCATCATGGCAACCTATGTGCTGACTTATTTATTGATTGCTCAGGGAGTCATGCTCGTTTGATTAGCGAGCACTACAACACACCACTGATTACTCAAGATCATATATTATTTAATAACCGTGCTATTGCAGCGCATCTTCCTTATACAGAGCAACAACAAGATATCGCTTCAGCGACCTTATCAACAGCGCAGCAATTTGGTTGGATATGGGATATAGGCTTACCCAGTCGCCGTGGCATTGGCTATACCTATAGCAGCCAGTATTGTGATGAACAAACCGCAATCGACACTTTAAAGCAGTATGCAACGCAATCAATAGGTCATGACGCAGCAGCTCAATTGCAAACCCGCACTTTGCACTTTACCCCAGGCTATCGAGCACAGTTTTGGGTTAAAAACTGCCTTGCGATTGGTATGTCACAAGGGTTTATTGAACCCCTTGAAGCATCGGCACTTGCTATGGTGGAGCTGTCACTGAACATGTTAAGTGAACAAATGCCACAGAGCCGCGAACATATGGCATTATTAGCAACACGCTTTAATAACCGCTTTAACTATCGATGGCAGCGTGTAATCGACTTTTTAAAATTACACTATGTATTAAGCGAACGAAATGACAGCCCATACTGGCAAGATATTAAAGCACCTCGCAGTACACCTGCGCGTTTAAAAGAGCTGCTGAATTTGTGGCAATATCAAGCACCAAGTCGGTTTGATTTAATTGAAAACGAGGAAGTTTTTCCTTCTGCCAGTTACCAATACGTGCTTTATGGTATGGGGTTTCAAACACAAACAGCTAACAGCAACAACGCATTTAACAATCCTGCAGTTGGGCAGTATTTTTATCAGCACAACCGTGAAAAAATCGCTAAATATTTGCATGGCTTGCCCTCAAACCGCGCTCTATTAAATCAATTATTAAGTAACAAGGCTGACACATGACACACAATAAACAAATAAAAAATGTGGTGATCGCAGGCGGCGGAACCGCCGGTTGGATGGCAGGCGCAGCATTGTGCAAACTATTGGGTAAAAATATTACAGTAACACTCATTGAATCAGATGAGATTGCCACTGTGGGTGTTGGCGAAGCCACAATACCACCTATACGCACATTTCATAAGTTATTAGGGATCAATGAGCAGACCTTCATGAAAGCCACCCAAGCGAGTTTTAAACTGGGGATCAGTTTTGAAAACTGGGGCCAAAAAGAAACCGATTATATCCACTCATTTGGTATGACAGGTAAAGAATGTTGGGCCGGTGAATTCCATCATTTTTGGCTCCATAGTTTATCACTTGGCTTAGAATCTGAGTTTGGCCAATACTGCTATGAACTCCAAGCGGCTAAACAAGGTAAATTTGCCTTTAACCCGCAAAACCCAATTAATTATGCCTTTCACATGGATGCCAGCCGCTATGCATTATTTTTTGCGTGAATTCTCTGAAAATTTAGGTGTAAAGCGCCTAGAAGGTAAAATAACTCAGGTTAATAAATCTGCCGATACAGGTTATATAAACAGTTTAACCCTTGAGGATGGCAGCACTGTTGCTGGAGATTTCTTTATTGATTGTACCGGCTTTAGAGGGCTACTGATCGAGCAAGCGCTACATACAGGTTACGAAGACTGGTCTCATTTATTACCTTGTGACAGTGCAATTGCCGTGCAAACCAAAGCCATCAGTGACAATATCCCCCTTACACTCGGGCTATTGCCCATGATGCAGGTTGGCAATGGCAAATCCCTTTACAACACCGTGTAGGCAATGGTCTAGTGTATTGCAGCCGCTATCTCGCCGATGCTGATGCCAAACAATTATTGCTTAATAATATCCAAGGTGAAACCTTAACTGAGCCCAAGGTTATAAAATTCAAAACTGGCCGTCGACGTAAAGGTTGGAATAAAAACTGCCTCGCGCTTGGTTTGGCGAGTGGTTTTGTTGAACCTCTTGAATCCACCAGTATTCATTTAATTATGTCTGGCATAATTCGCTTTATGCGGTTATTTCCATTTAATGGCATTACAGAGCAAGCCATAAATGAATACAACAAGCAACTTAAAAGTGAGATCGAAAATATTCGCGATTTCATCGTGCTGCACTATAAAGTCACTGATCGAACTGATAGTGATTTTTGGCAACACTGCCAGAGTATGGAAGTGCCAGACACTCTTGCCCATAAAATTAGCTTATTTAAACAAACTGGTCGGGTATTTTTAGATGATGGTGATATTTTCAGAGTCGATTCGTGGGTGCAAGTGATGTTGGGACAAGGGATAATGCCAAAGCAGCACCATTTGATTGCAAGTTTAATGAGTGACGATGAATTAACCCGTTTTTTAAATAGCATTAAACAACAAATTAACCAACGAGTATCACAACTTCCCTCACACCAAGCCTTTTTACAACAATATTGCCCTGCTGAATAACCGCTAAAAAAAGCCCTTTAATTGCTTAAAGGGCTTTGGACAACACAACAAAATATCAACCAACTAACGTATTAACTGAGTTGGTATACTTAGTATTTAATTCCCTGGGCAGGTCATCATGGCATCTGCAGCGCTGTGGGGCACATAATTAACATTCGCGATGGAAATAGCCGCATCAGCGTCTGTTTGTAAAGAGAAAGGGCTCGTTACTCTGGCAAAATCAAGCCCTTTTTCGGCAAAACAATTTAGGTCAATAGTGAGAGTTTGCCAGCTGTTTGGCTCTGCGCTTTGCAGTAGATCACTAATATCAACACGCGCGCCGCAGCCATGCTCACAAGTCATGGCAATATAAAACGCAGAACTTGGTAACTGGCTGATTTTATATTCAAAACTTAGCGCTGAGTTGGCCTCAATATAAGCGACCTTATCTTCTGTAAAATTACTGTTGATTTCAGCTGTCGCTAAACCTGAACCTGTAAATACAAATGACATCGCATCTTCTTGAATATCTTTATCTTCTGTTCGATATTCAACACCAGCAAACTTCACACTATTACTTGTCACTTGCTGTTGTTGGTCAGCTGATTTTATAAATAATCGCCATGGATTAATCAATGCACCATTAAAAATGGCTAGCGGTGCTAAATTATCAATACTCACACCTGAGTCTTCATTTAAGTCATCAGCCAGCGTATTGTCATCACCATAACTTAAACCAAAGCCATACGGCAGTAATGGTGAATAGTCATCATCGCCTCTATTTACTGTCGTTTGCAGCGGTGTATTTGGCCATGAAAACGATAACTTACCTTTAAAATCATGCTGTATACCACCATCAGCGTCTGTAAGCAGCACATCAGCAATACCTTCCCCTTGCGTACCAGGCAGCCAAGCAGCAACAAAGGCATCTGATGCATTTAATTCAGCATTAACCCACATTGGGCGGCCAGATATAAATACTGACACAACAGGGATACCTTGTGATTTAAGTTGTTTTAATAACGCCAGTGACTTTTTATTATTGCGTTCAAACTCAAGGTTGTCTCTATCGCCATGCCCTTCTGCATAAGGCTCTTCGCCAAAGACAACAATTGCCACGTCTGGTTTTTTATCGTATTCACCAACCGCGCTGAGTGTTGCCGTACCACCAGCAGCGGTTATTTGCGCTTCTAAGCCAGCGTAAATTGATGTCGCACCGGGAAAATCCGCATTTTCATTATTAGTACCTTGCCACGTAATACTCCAACCACCTGACTGTTTACCAATGTTGTCTGCGCCATCACCCGCCACTAAAACATGTGAATTGGCAGAAAGCGGTAAAATATTGTTTTTATTTTTCAGTAATACCAATGATTCTCGTACTGCTTGGCGAGCAATATCACGGTGCGCTTGCGCACCAATCAACTGCGTTTTACCCGAAAATTGACGTTTCGCGGGACTTGGTTTTTCAAATAAACCCGCTCTGAGTTTCACTCTTAAAATACGAGAAACAGCATCATCAATACGACTCATGGCTATCTCACCCGATTTAACCTGTGCGATTGTATTTTCGTACAAAGGTTTCCAAGCATCTGTTGGCACCATAAAGATATCAAGCCCAGCATTCACCGCTTGCGGGCAGCTTTCATTGCTACAGCCTGCCACTTGTCCATGACCGTTCCAGTCACCTACAACAAAGCCATCAAAGCCCATTTTTGTTTTCAGTACATCCGTGAGTAGATATTTATTACCGTGATTTTTCTTGCCGTGCCAACTATTAAACGATGCCATCACCGATTGACTACCGGCACTCAAACCACCCACATAGCCTTGCGCATGGATATCAAATAACACCTTTTCAGAGTCAATATTATTACCCTGATCATCGCCAGCCACAGTGCCGCCATCACCTAAAAAGTGTTTTACTGTACTCACAACGCGACTATCACTTAAAAAGTCGCCATCAGCGTGGCCTTGTAAACCATTTACAATAGCCGCAGCATACTCACGAACAATTTCAGGATCTTCAGAGTACCCTTCATAGGTGCGGCCCCACCTGTCATCACGCACCACGGCTACGGTTGGAGCAAACACCCAATCAATGCCTGTTACCATCACTTCAATAGCGGTTGCTGCGGCAATTTTTTCAATTAACTCAGGATTATTTGCAGCGCCTAACCCTATATTATGAGGAAACAACGTGGCACCAATAACATTATTATGCCCGTGTACGGCATCAGTGCCCCACATCGTTGGGATCGCGCTGTCATCTAACGAATCATCCACCGATGCTTGATACATTGCCTCAGCAAGGGCTATCCAATCTTGTGGCGTTGCGTGTTTATTCGCATTAGGAAACGATCCCCCGCCATTTAAATATGAACCAAAGCCATATTTACGCATATCTTCCACGCTAATATCACGAATTTCTGGTTGAATCATTTGTGCTACTTTTTGTTCAAGTGTCATCGATTCAAGGTAATGTTTGATTTTCGCTTCAAGTTTAGGGTCTTGCTTGACTGAATACTCAAGCTTGGGCCAAATATCTAGGTTATTCGTGGGCGCTTCAACCTGCTGTGAAGATTGAGTCGTCTTGGTTTGTTTTTCAATATCATCTTTTGCGCAGCCAGTAAGAATCGCCAAGCTTGTTAATAAGCTAAGCGCAGGCAACTTAGTTGTGTGTAAGTGTTTTATCATTTTTGTCTCTACCCTATGTCACTTGTTGTTTATAAAACGCGGGCTGACCCATTTATTCACCTCAGTGTGGTTTTACTCTTAGCATTTCAACAAGTATTTATTGTTATCTAAATTTAACTATTGACCTGCCAAGAAATAGTCACTAACCTGAATATGGAAGCGCTTCCCTAAATCACATTAAATACCATAGCAGAGCATTAATCAAATTAATTATGGAAGCGCTTTCACAGAATAACAAATTTGAATTAAAGAAATACGTTTATCGACCGTATCAGCAAGCAGAGGTTTTCCATTAATGAAACAACTATCATTACCCGCTAACTCACCGATTCTTAGCAAAGAGTTTACTTTTGGTGTTGCTACAGCATCATTTCAAATTGAGGGCGGTGCAGACGACCGACTTCCATGCATTTGGGATACCTTTTGCGCAACACCAGGTAAAATTGCCGATAATTCCGACGGGCTTGTTGCTTGCGATCACTATAATAATTGGCCTAATGACATCGCACTAATCGACTCATTAGGCGTAGATGCCTATCGTTTATCAATATCTTGGCCTAGGGTAATGACAGCGGATGGTCATTTAAATCCGGTAGGTGTTAAATTTTATACCGATATTTTAGATGAGCTTAAACGTAGGAACATTAAAGCATTTGTTACGCTCTACCATTGGGATTTACCACAATACCTAGAAGATGATGGAGGGTGGTTAAATCGCAACACAGCTTATGAATATGCAAAATACGCCGATTTAATCAGTACGGCCTTTGGCAAGCGTGTTCACTCATACGCAACATTAAACGAACCCTTTTGTAGCTCATACTTAGGTTATGAAATAGGCGTACATGCACCCGGTATTGTGGGCCGTGAATATGGTCGCAAGGCGGCGCATCACCTATTATTAGGCCATGGTTTAGCGATGCAAGTACTGGCCAAAAATTGTCCTAACGCCTTAAATGGCATCGTGCTTAATTTTACCCCTTGCTACCCTGTGAGTCAGTCTGATGCGGATTTACAAGCCACAGCCTTTGCTGATGATTACATAAACCAATGGTATATGCGCCCTGTGATGGAAGGCAAATACCCTGACATAATCAATCAACTCCCTCCTGAGCAGCGCCCTGACATTCAGCCCGGAGATATGGAAATTATCGCTCAGCCTTTAGATTATTTAGGGGTTAATTTTTATACCCGTTTGCATTACCAAGCAAGCGACACTGATTTTTATCATGAGCTACCCCATCAAGGCCCATTAACTGATATCGGTTGGGAAATTTACCCGCAAGCATTAACGGATTTACTAGTCTCATTAAATGAAAAATACACCTTGCCGCCTATTTATATTACCGAGAATGGTGCAGCCATGGCTGATACGATACAAAACGGTGAGGTAAACGATGTAGATCGGATAAATTACTATCAAGACCATCTCAATGCACTGCATAATGCAACCGAGCAAGGTGTGGTTGTCGACGGTTATTTTGCCTGGAGCTTAATGGATAATTTTGAATGGGCTGAAGGCTACTTAAAACGTTTTGGTATTGTTTACGTTGATTATCAAACTCAACAACGCACAGTAAAAGCCAGTGGTCTTGCGTATAGTAAATTAATTACTAGCAGATAACCCCTTTTATAAGCGGCCTGAATTTTTCACAAACTAGGCCGCCAATTTAAACAACAATAAGAAACACACACAGTGAATAAAATCCCTTTATATGAAAAAATAGGCTACGCCATGGGCGATGCCGGCGCTAACTTAGTCTGGCGTGGTGCACTTGCCTATCTTGCCGTATTTTATACCGACACTTTTGGTATTTCTGCCGCCGCCGCTGCCATGTTATTTTTGGTAGTAAGACTCTCTGATGGTGTTACCGACATCATTATGGGTATGATTGCAGATCGCACCCACACCCGCTTTGGTAAATTTAGACCATGGATTTTATGGTCAGCTCCATTTTTAGGCTTGTTTATGGTGCTGTGCTTTACCACACCAGACTTTAGTGAAACAAATAAGCTTATTTATGCCTACGTCACGTATATTGGTCTAACGCTAGCATACACTGTAAGCAATGTGCCCTACTCAGCTTTAATGGGGGTCATGACTCCTGATGATACTGAGCGCACTAAGCTCTCGAGCTTCCGCTTTGCTGGCGCTTTTGCCGGGGGCTTGTTAGTAATGGGCTTCTTGCCTGAGTTGGTTGCTTATTTTGGTGCTGGCGATAATGCCAAAGGCTACCAATTCACCATGTATTTATTCGCCGCACTGCTCATTGCACTCATGGTAATCACCTTTGTCTCAACCAAAGAGCGAGTGATCCCCCACTCATCAAACGAAGGCAGTTTAAAAACAGAGTTAAAAGATCTGACTAAAAACCTCCCCTTTATTATTTTACCCCTGCTTGCAACCACACTGTTTTTTTACTATCGCGATGTATACAGTGGCCTATTTTTCGTTATTGTTATGGCAGCAATGACTTATGTGATCAAAAAATTACTTAACAAAACGCAATCAAGCTTAACTGGCACACAGCAAGACATGGTTGACTTACTCACCAATAAACCTTGGTTAATATTACTCGGTATCGGCTTTTTAACCATGATGTTCAACGGCATCAAATACGGTGTGATTGCCTATTACTTTAAGTACCAAGTGGCGGATGAACTAATGGCGGGGCAATATTTTGTCGCCTTATTAGTGGTGTCTATTTTGGGTGCACTTGCTACAGGTAAGCTTGCTGAACTGCTTGGTAAGCGTAATTTGTTTATTATTTCGCTGGTATTAAGTGGGTTGTTAACAACCGCGTTTTATTGGGTGCCCAGTGATAATATTGTTGCAATATTTACCTTTGGTTGTGCCGCGGAGTTTTTTGCAGCCATGATGCCCACACTGTTTTTTAGTATGCTAGGTGACTCAGCCGATTACTCTGAATGGAAAAACCACCGCCGTGCTACTGGGCTAATTTATTCAGCAGGCACATTTGTACAAAAAACCGGTGGCGGTTTTGCCGGCGCATTAGTGCTTGTTGTGTTAGCAGGTTATGGCTATAACGGAATGGATGAGTCAACTATCAGCCAATCATTACCCGGTATGCAATTATTAATGAGTTGGATCCCCGCTGCATTTGCTTTTTTAGGTGCCGCCTTGATGTTAATTTATCCGCTTACCCCAGTAATGACACAAAAAATTACAGAAGACTTGGCAATTAGGCGTAGTAATGTGTAAATTACGGGACACGCACAATACTGCTTTATAAAAGCATTTACATAACAACGCATTAAAGTTAGGAAAACAATGGCGACAATTTATCAGGTATCAGAGCTTGCAGGCGTGTCCCTGTCTACTGTGTCCAGAGTTCTGAACAATAATGACTATGTAAGTAAAAAGACGAAAAAGAAAGTGATGGAAGCAATGAAGGAGCTGGGTTATCAGCCGAGCTCTATTGCCCGCTCACTTGCTTCAAGTCGAACCAGCAGCGTTGGCATTTTAGTCTCAGAGCTTGACGGGCCTTTTTTCGGTCAGATGATGTCCGCAATTGAAGAACAGCTTCGCGCCGCTGGTAAACACGTCATTATTACGCCAGGACACAGTGACGAAACAAAAGAGAAAAACGCTTTTGAATTTTTGATCAGCCGTAATTGTGATGCCATCATTGCTCATGTTGAAGCGGTATCAAACGAGTATTTAATTGGGCTTAGTAAAGGTAAAACCCCAATCTACTTAATGAGCCGTTACGTCGAAGAAATCAAAGATAACTGCATCAGTTTAGACAATGAAATGGGTGGTTACCTTGCGACAAAAACAATGATCACTAAAGGTCATACTAACATTGCCTATATAGCTGGACCACAATTTAAACCCGATGCATCAGAGCGTTTTAAAGGCCATAAGCGAGCACTCGCTGAGTTTGATTTAACTTTTAACGAAAACTTATTTTACATCGGTGATTTTAAAGAAACCGGTGGTAATGATGGTTTAAAACACTTTATTGATAATAAAGCCACATTTACTGCTTTAGTCTGTGCTAATGATGAAATGGCCTCTGGTGCAATGAAGTATGCTCGCGAACACGGGTTTAATCTCCCTAGAGACTTAGCCATTATGGGTTACGATAACGTGATATTCACCAATTACTTATACCCAACATTAACCACTATCAACAACCCAGTGCCAGAGATGGGGAAAATGGCTGCTAATTTAGTATTGAAAGATATATACAAGCACACAGGAATAACAATAAATCACGTGTTCCAACCTAATTTAATACTTAGAGATTCAACACCAAGCATTAAATAGTAATAAATTAATTGAGTTTAAGTTCATTTAACTCATTGCACACCCAACGAGCATCAAGGTATTGCTCTAAGTTATTTTGCGCAAATTGTAAAAAACTACGTGCTGCATGAGATATATGACGGTCAGTACGCACAACAAAGTACCAATGGCTCGCAAGCTGCGTATCTTTTACTTTAAGAACTTTAAAGCCATGCTCCCCTAGCGGCAATACGTGACGAGAAAGCACGCCAACCCCCATCCCTGACGAAACCGCAACACGTATTGCTTCATTACTGGCCATTTGAACACTGTTGCTAAGCACGAACCCTCTCGTTTGCAACTCACTTTCAAATAACATGCGAGTCGCTGATCCTGGTTCACGTAATAAGAAGCGGTACCTCGTAAGTTCATCTAAACTAATATCTGTAGCATTTACTAAGGGGTGATCAAAAGGCACAATAAACTCAAGCGGGTTTTGTAAAAATCGCGCCGCTTGAGCATGTTCAAGTGATGGTGGGTGGCTGAATACATAAATATCATCTTCCCCTCGTTCAAATCGAGCAAGCACTTCAGCTCTATTACCAATCTCTAGTGGCAATTCAACATGAGGATGCAAGTTACTATAAGGGCCCAGTAGTTTAGGCAAAATGTATTGTGCCGTATTCACCATGGCGATTTTACAGCGCCCTCGTTCACCGCCTCTAAGTTCAGTTAAAAAATCTTTATAATCATCAAACTGACCAAAAACTTGCTGACACGTTTTAAACAGTTCAAGGCCGGCCTCGGTTACAACTAACTTTTGTTGCTGCATAAGAACTAATGGTTCACCAACAGCTTCTTGCAACCGTTTCATTTGTAGTGACACCGTAGGCTGAGTTAAATGCAGACTGCGAGCGGTTTCACTAATAGAGCCTGTTTTTACTACACTCATAAATACTTCTAGCAGCCGAAAAGAAATATGTCTTAAATCCATCGCTATCTCAACCCTTCTAGTATTAATCAACCCATAGATAATAACCTATAACTAACTACCAATCATTTTATTATTTACAATGCATGATTTTATCTACAATAGCGAGACTTTAAATTAAAAGGGGAAAGGTGTGCCTGATATTGTTGTAATGTTTTTTGTTTTGGGTTTAGTTGCGGGGATTTTACGTTCTGATCTCGTTATTCCAAAAGCAACTTACGAGACCTTAAGTTTACTATTAATGCTGACCATCGGCTTAAAAGGCGGCATGGTATTACACGGTAATTTAAGCTGGCAGTTGCTACCAGAAATGGGCTCAGTAATGTTGTTGGGAGCACTTATTCCGCTGATGCTCTACCCCGTTTTAAAATACCTTGTTAGACTTTCTGTCGCTAATAGCGCAAGTATTGCAGCCCATTACGGCTCGGTCAGCGCGGGGACATTTGCGGTAGCACTGGCCTATGCAGAATCATCACAGCTAGTGGTTGGTGCCGAAGTAACGCTTTATTTAGTAATGCTGGAGTTGCCTGCCATTATTGTCGGCCTATTGCTATACCGACGACTTGATAAAGAAAACAGCGGAGCACACACGCTGCCATTAAAAGCGCTCTGGCATGAGACTCTTACCAATAAAAGCATTATCCTTTTAGTGGGAGGCGTGATCATCGGCATGCTGTACGGCACGCAGCAAGGTAGCCAAGTTACCAGCCTACTAACCAGCAGCTTTAAGGTTGTGTTGGCATTATTTTTATTAGAAATGGGCTTAACAGCAGCCAAAACATTGCGCCCTATTCCATGGCACCACTGGCGTGTTGCTTTATTCGCATTAATTTCACCACTGTTTTTAGGTGTCATCGGTGTGGCAGTTGGAACAATGTTAACTCTTGAGCTAGGCTCTGTAGTTGTATTAGCAAGTTTAGTGGCGAGTGCCTCCTATATTGCAGCCCCTGCGGCTATCAAAGCCGCGATCCCTAAAGCAAACATAGGCCTTGCTATGCTTAGCTCTTTAGGAATAACCTTTGCCTTTAACGTCACCATCGGAATTGGCCTGTATCACCAACTAGCAGTAGCGATGCAATAAAATACATTCTAAACGCAAAAAACCACGTTAGCGATAACTAGCGTGGCTTTAAAATATGCTTTAGATTGTGTTAATCAATAAATACTTATAAAGATAAGTCTTCTTTAGCACGTGTGAGGTTATGAGACACTAAGATGTTATTTGAAATCTGTGTTGCTTCATATAAATCAGCCAAGCCCGCAGTATCATTTTTTGACTTGATACGTGATATACCACGGTTGCTTAAAGCGAATGATGTCAGCTCGCGTACTTTGAGTTTACGCCCTTTTGTCACTTTTAATAACTCAATTGCTTTTGTGCAAATTGCTTCTGCTTGCTCGTAATTTTTTGACTTAACATTTAATGCGCAACCATTGAATGACTCTTCAAGTTGCTGTGGCGCTGTTGCCTGCTCAATAACCATTAACTTATAGTCACTGCCGCCAGCCATAGCCGCTGCTGAGCAAGTTAATAATGAGCCAAGTGCGATGGTTTTGATTAGTGTAAGTTTCATGATTATATTCCTATTAAGTTACGTCGTCTTTGTTGCCGACAACTGAACTTTAAGTGCTTCTAACAATTTCAACAAACGATAAAAACAAACCCAATAGATGAAGAAATTTAACTCATAGACTTTAGTCATAAAAACGTTAATTTCCGTGTTGTAAGTACAAACACAGATATATTTAGCGAGTAGAAAATCAATTAACTAAAAAAGCCCTTAACGGCGGGTTGAATTAAGGGCTTGGGAACTAAGTTTAACGTTATTGGCTTTAGACGATACCGTGAAGTTCCTTCCAATTTCCAGGGTGCACTACATAACCAAATAGTGCATAGCCACCGTAAACCAATTCTGTTCCTTCGGGTATCCAAAGCATTTGACCCGGATATACATGATGGGTTTCGCCATCTGCCGTGAGCTCAAAACAACCTTCAATAACAAAGATAACCTCATCGTAGAGCACAGTCCATGCAACCTCTGCGCCCTCCCATTTAGCAAAGCCGACACCGATATTAGGTGATATTTCAGTGCTCAGCGCTCGCGCGACATAAGCCATACCTGGATTGTCACCACGTACATTGAAATTAAGTAGTTTGCTGTCAACTAATTTTACCTGTTTCATATTTCACTCCTGCTTTGCCATTTCGCCAGCCTGATCCGGCTTTTTTACCCCTAAACCTAAGAATGGCTCTGGTGGGTTTAAGCTCGGCATGCCGGTTACTTTTTGTATATCACTCAACGCATTTGACGTTGCACCGACGACGTAATCAGCCAGTAAACTACCTGATACTGTTCCCCAAGCGACACCCACACCGTTATCACAAGCACTGGCGTAGACCCCATCATCAAGTTCGCCAAAGAAATTGGTGAAATTTCGTGAAATAGCATAGCTCCCTCCCCACGTATGAGTGAAAGGTACATGAGCTAATTGGGGATACCTAGCTAGAAAAACTTTGCGATGTTCGCTCTGAATGTCTGCACGCACTTTATCGTTAATGCTGTTGCCATATTTCGTAACGTGTTTATAGGTATTGCGAATTAAAATGCGTCGATCAGCGGTCATTCTCAAAGTTGTGCCAGCATGATCAGCAGGTGTGAGCCCCCAATCAAGCGTCCCGCTGTAGTGGTGCATTTCATGTTCGGTTAATGGTCGGGTCCAGCTCGCAAAGGTCATCACGGGTAATAGCCGGTTCTTTAAAAAACCAAACTCGCGGGTGAAAATACTGGTGCCTAATAACAGCTTTGCTGTTTTAATACTGCCATTTTCTCCGTGTAACTGCCAAGCTCCCTGCTCTTTTGTTAAACGTTGGATAGGCGAATTTTCAAGTACTTCAACATTGCTTGGTAGACTCGCTGCAAGTCCACAAGCCAACGCAGCAGGTTGAACTAAATAACCACCGGGGGTATAAATAGCACGGCTGTAGTAGTCTGTGCCTAGTACTTTAGCTAGTTGATTACTATCAACATGTTCAAATGGCTCACCTAAGTCTGTCATTAAATGCTCAAAATGGTCTAAATAAGCTTCACCTCGCGGCCCTACTGCGCCTTGGTATTTTCCGGCGGCGGACCATTGACAATCAATATTGTGTTTATCAATTAAAGATGACAGCTGCTTAATTGCAGCACGATTTAACGACAATAGCCTTTGTTTATGGGCAGGATCTGGATGCTCTAATGAAAATTTATGCGGCAAATCGATTACAAATCCAGAATTGCGCCCTGATGCGCCTTGGCCAACTTGTTGCGCATCAATTAGAACAATACGAGCATTAGGTTCAAGTTCAGCCAAACGTCTTGCCATTGCAAGTCCTGCGAACCCAGCCCCTAAAACAACATAATCGGCACTTTGAGCGCCCTTTAAGCTCGGCTTTTCAATTTGAGGTGTTAGCGCGTGATACCAGCCGCAAGTATTATCATCATGTGGTAGATTAATCATTTGCTACTCCGTTACAACATGCGTTGGTAAATCAATCTGTCCAAGCCAATAATTGCGTGTCGATTGCACCTGTTTACCCAATAAAGCAAAACCTAATACTTTACCCTCTGCACAGTTAAACACGGCAGTAAACTCTTCTTCTTGCTGCTTAATATGCCATTGTCCTTGTGTTTGCGCTGCAACGGGGTAAATTGATAAAGGCATGATAGGTGTTTTCACTAACACAGGTGACGCGACAAACTCAGCTTTTTCAAATTTACCTAATAAGCTATTAACCAACGCTGGGAGCATTTGATTAATTGGTGCTATATAAGGTTGCCAACCTTGTGATGTTTGAGCACAATCCCCTAAAGAAAAAATAGCTTCATCGCTGGTTTGGCCATAATCATTCACAATTATGCCTCGCTCAACATCAAGTCCTGCTTGCTCTGCTAAGTATGTGTTGGGCTTTAAACCAACCGCAGACAGTACAATATCAACTTCGAGTTCTTCGCCACTGCTTAGTTTAACGATTGAGCCCGAATCATTATTTGGCTCTATATGGTTAATACTGTTTTGAAGAAACCATTGAACACCTAACTCTGACATTTTTTGTTGTAAAGCTTCACCTAAAACACGTGGGATCAAACGTGACATAGGCCATTGACCTAACCCAATGACAGAAACTTGGTAGCCACTAGCAATTAAATCATTAGCAAACTCACAACCAATTAAACCATCCCCTAAAATTGCAACGCGTTTTTTTTGACCAAGGTGGCGTGTAAATCGATCATGATCCATCAAGTCGTTTACGCTAAATACGTGACTGCAATCACCTGAAATAGGTACTTCGATGGCTGTTGCTCCAGTAGCGATCACTAAACGCCCGTACTGGTATGTGCCAATACTAGTCAAGAGGGTTTTCGTTTCACGGTTTATGTGTTCAACACGCGTAAATGGATAAACACGAATATTGAGTCTACTTTCCCAATCAAGGGCCATTTCGATTTGTAGGTCTGCTGTTTTCTTAGCTTGTGCAAATGAGTTAGACAACGCAGGCTTACTGTATAAAGCACCATCATCAGCTGTAAATACTGTAATATCGACTGTTTTTGATTGTCTACGTAATGCAGCTGCAACTTGATAACCACTGTGACCACTGCCAACAATAACGATAGGTGCGCTCAGTGGTGCTATATCGTCAGATTTAGCCGCAATAGCTTGGTCTGAAACAAGCGTATTTTCATCGTCGCTTAACTCCATCATTTCAAAATCAGCTTTACCAACAAGGCAATCAGGGCATACCCAATCCTCAGGTACATCTTCCCAGCGAGTGCCTGGTAAAATTCCATCTGCAGGCCAGCCTTCAGCTTCATCGTAGATCAGACCACAAATAATACAAAGCCACTTTTTCATTTTTCTAATCCTACTGATTGAGCTAAAAATGACCTACTCACTGTATATAAATGTAAGCATACACAGGTCATTTTAAGCTAATATAATTACCCTAAAACTATAAACGAACGGCTATATTGCGTGTTTGTACATAGCTATAAATTGCTTCTTGGCCTTTTTCTCGGCCAAAACCAGACAAGCCAACGCCACCAAATGGTGTTTCAATCCCTCCAGCAAACCATTCATTAATAAATACTTGTCCACCACGTAGCTGTTGCGCAATTTGCAGAGTCGGATTCAACCTTTCACCAAATACACCAGCAACTAAACCAAATTCAGTGCCATTTGCAATGGTGACAGCGTGTTGTTCATCTTCAAAAGGCATCACAACTAACACAGGGCCAAACACCTCTTGTTGAGCAATCGACATATCAGCTGTCGCTTCAATTACCGTTGGGGCGACGAAATAGCCGGGTAAATCAGGTGCAAAACCACCGGTGAGTATATTTGCACCTTCTTCCTTTGCTTGTTCAATCATTGCTAATACACTGATTTGTTGTTCTTTAGAAACCACGGGCGTTAAATCAACTTGGTGTTCACCTGAGCCAATCACTAAGCTTTGTGCCATTGCAACCACAGCATCTTTTATTTCTTGGTACCGTGATTGATGGATTAAAAGACGTGACATAGCTGAGCAAACTTGCCCTGCGTTAAAGAAAATTCCAGCGCGCACACTGTTAATAACCTTATGTATGTCTGCATCATCGAGAACTATAGCTGCGGACTTCCCGCCTAATTCCATAACTGATGGAGTAGCTCGTGCAGCAGCATCTTTTAATATTCGCTGACCGGTAGGAACTGAGCCTGTAAAAACAATCTGATTTACATCTTTATGCGAAACTAAGTGGCTGCCGACAGTGGAGCCTTTACCACACAGTAAGTTAACAGCCCCTTTAGGAAAGCCTGCTTTTTGCAACGCTTTTATTAAGTACACCATACCAATGGGAGATATTTCGGGTGACTTAATTACCGCGGCATTTCCTGCTGCCAATGCCGGAGCTAAAGAACGTGCACAAATTGATACGGGGAAATTCCATGGAACAATTTGTACCGACACGCCCATTGGCACGTATTGTGTAAAATCAATATAATTTTTACCTAAAGGGATAGATGTGCCTTCAAGTTTATCGGCCATCCCGCCGTAATACTCAAAATAACGAGCAGCCTCTAAAAACTCATCTTTAGCATCAATAATTGATTTGCCATTTTCACGGCAAAGAACTAAAGCTCCTTCATCCGCTATATCCCTTATTGCTTTTGCAGCATTGAGCATCCATGTAGTGCGAATGGCTGGGCGCACCTGCGAAAGCTCACCACCTTGTACGCATAGGCTTGCAGCTTGCATTGCATTATCTGCATCCTTTATAGTGGCACTTGCTATCGTGGCATATGCCATGGCCGAAGAAGGATTCATAACCGTGAGATGCTGCTCAGCATCGACCCACTGGCCATTGATATAATTTAAATAATGCTTCATTTAAGCCTCCGATACTGATTTAACTTGCTGCGCTAACCAAATTTGGAAAAAATGAGTTGGCGTATCCATTTCAGGTGAAAATGCACCGCCACCAAATCCCGGTGAATAACGACCTTGCTGCATCCCCTCAACAGCACCGATATCTTCTCCAAACACAACTCGCCAAGATTCAAGTGTTGCAGTACGACACGCAGCATATTCATCTTTAATTGCTTCATCTGTGATATAAAATATGCGTAGCCGCTCAATCGTTTTGTCAGTGCTAATTGGGTCAATCATCATGGCAAATGCATGATCGGCTTGAATGCCAATTAATACATTTGGAAACAACGCAATGTATTCGGCATGGCGCAGTTTATCTTCTGGCCAGCTAGGAAATTTAGGAAGGTGGGTCCCTGCAGTATCGGATAAATTATATTTGTAGCTTCCTTTGGCCAGAAAAACGTTCATCAAACATAATATTGTAATGATCTTCTAGCTTCGAATAAGTGTTCAATGCAGGGTGAACCCAAGGTAAGTGATAGGCTTCACAAAAGTTCTCTATGGTTAGCTTCCAGTTACTTTTAACTTCGATTTCGAGGTGACCGCCCATATTCGCTCTGCGTAATAAACTAAGCCCATCATCGCCTAAAAATTCATGCCAACGCTTTTGAAGTGGCGCAATGTGTTGCTCAAAACTTGGCGCATCAGCAGATAAATTGACGAATACCATATCCATCCATATAGCTGAACGCAGTGGTTTTAACCCGTGTTGCTCACATTTAAAGCGATCGTCCTTATGTTTGCCTATACCTCCCACATGAGGTGTGCCTTTTAGACTGCCATTTAAATCATATGTCCAAGAGTGATAAGGGCAGCGGATCATGCCTTGAACTTCACCGGCTTCGTGTACTAACTTCATTCCACGGTGGCTACATACATTATGAAATACTTGTACATCACCTTGGCGGTTTTTCATCATCAATAAGGGCAAGTCCATAAAATCAATAGGTAAAACATACCCATTTTTTATTAAATCAGATGCAAAACCGACACATACCCAAGTGTTACTAAAGACGTGATCACGCTCAAATTTAAAATATTCTGGATTTGTATAAGCTTCATTAGGCATACCCGTAGCTTCATGGATAGGGCTTAGTACTTGGTCAATTTGTTGAATAGGAATAATTGTTTGTTTTGCAATGCTCATTGTTGTATCTCCAAGTGTGGAAGTGACGGTACATACAATTGCAGAAACACCATGGCTTTCTTTAAATGTTAGATACAACCCAACTTCAAATAAGCCTATTCAGCGCAACTACATTTTGTTATCAATTGAGTTGATTTTGATTAACAAAAACGCACTAAACAAACGATTAATTAGCCTCCTATCTATGAGTTTTTATCATGCATTGTCATTTTATTCATTTTTGAAGCACACATTGCTAAACGCTCACATAACCAAAACTCATGAATCAATGAGAATTAATCATTTGTAAAATACTGGTTAATTTTTTAGTTTCTTAAAACTTATTCAACAACAAGAAAAACAACATCGGGGCACACACATGAAAAAATCCGTCATTCGAGCTAAGTCGGGGGGTCCTCAAAGGACTAAACCCCACGGTGACGATAGCGTCAAAAGTTATACTCATTGCGTTTATATTATTTATTGTGATACTTGCAAATAAAGCGGGGCAATATTTCGAAACTTTATCTACCTTTCTACTTTACAATATGAAGTGGTTTTCTATCGGCTTAGTCACTTTAGTCGTTGGGTTTTTAGCTTACCTTATGGTCAGTCGTTATGGTCATATTAGGTTAAGTGAAAATGATGACGATAAACCCGAGTTCAGTTTTTGGGCATGGATTGCCATGTTATTTTCAGGGGGAATGGGTATAGGGTTAGTTTTTTGGTCAGTCGCTGAGCCTATGTGGCACTATGCCTCTAACCCATTTACTAAGGGGCTAACTGACGAGGCGGCTTCAATGTCTATGCAACTCACCTTTTATCACTGGGGGCTTCACCCATGGTCATTATTCGTCATTGTTGCACTAGCCCTTTCTTACTTTTCGTACCGTAAAGGCTTACCTTTTACATTTAGATCGATTTTGTATCCTATTGTTGGCGAACGTATTTACGGACCTATTGGTCATGTTGCAGATATCATTACTGTTGCCGTCACTGCATTTGGTATTGCCCAAACATTAAGTTTAGGCGTTATCCAGATCAACTCAGGATTAGAGCAAACTTTTGGTATTGAAGTAAGCTTAATGACTCAATCAATATTAATTGTTACTTTGTGTACAATTGCTGTTGGCTCGGTGTTGTCAGGGGTTGGCCGTGGTATTCGGCTTTTATCTCAATGGAATATGTTACTGTCACTTTTATTAGTGTTAATTGTTCTAGCAATAGGTCCTACCCGGTATGTTCTTAATATTTTTATGGAAAGTACTGGTAACTACATGCAAAATCTAGTCAGTATGGGCCTATGGACCGACACTCAAAGTGATTCAGGTTGGCAAAGCTCTTGGACTGCTTTTTATTGGCCTTGGTGGATGACGTGGGCACCTTTTGTAGGGATGTTTATAGCGCGTATTTCCCGCGGGCGCACGATCAGAGAGCTCATTGGAGGTGCACTTGTTGCTCCAACAGTCATTGCTTTTATCTGGCTATCTGTTTTTGGTGGAAGTGCACTTAAAATGGAACAAAATGAGCGAGTTGCTCATCAACAGCAAACCGTAATAGCAGACTCAGAAGCTCAAATAGACATTGGGGAATTTACTGGCGGTCAAATATTAAATGCAACGAAGAAAGACAGTACGCGTGCATTATTCACTTTATTTGATAACTTAGATGGTGCGATCCTTGGTAAGTTATTAAGCGTACTTGCTTGCATTTTACTTGCAACTTACTTTATTACATCGGCTGATTCAGGAACTTTAATTTTATGTATCCTAGATGCAGCTGGCGATACTGAACCACCAAAATCAATTCGTATTTTATGGGGTATTGTTATCGCGCTAATTGCATGGGTTTTAATATACGCGGGTGGCCTACAGGCGATTAAATATGCGTCTATCATCATTGGCTTCCCTATTTCCATTTTTATATTAATGATGGGGGTTACGCTGTTTTACAGTATACGTCGTGAGCCAAAACCTTGGGCTATGCTGCCACAGCATGTTCATCCCTGTAAAGAGCAGCTAGATGGGCCTGTTGAGCATCTAAATCCCGCTCATAAAACAGAGTAACTTTAATTTTAATTCGTTATAAAAAAGCTCCCGCATTATACGGGAGCTTACTCATATCATAAAATCAAATTAAGCCTGTATCACCAACCTCTATGGGTAATTGTGTTAGCAACCATTCTCTGAACAATTTAACACTTGCTGGGACACGTCCACCATTATTAGGCTCAAGCATTGAAAACTTAGAGTTTGTTGCCAGCACGTGTTCTGTTGGACGTATTAATACCCCACTTTGTAAATATTCATCAACAAGTGATCCCCATGCCAAAGCAATGCCTTGACCATTAATGCACGCCTGCAACAGCATAGGGTAATTATTTATATTGACTCGATTTTTTGGTTCAATAAAATCAAGATCTACGCCTGTAAACCATTCCTCCCAATTCACCCAACCCATTTGCATTTCATCTAAGTTTAAAATAGTTTTTGAAAATATCTCGCTTGCTGCTGTTGGGTTGCCAATTTTACTTAAATATCCAGGGCTACAGACAGGAAATACTTCCTCACTAAATAAAGGGGTAACATTTACATCTAAAGGAGGCGTGCGACAGTAAAAAAGACCTATATCAGATTCTAACTTTGTTAAATCAACGATATTGTCAGAAGCAAGAATTCGCAAATCTATATCATCATGTAAATTTTGAAACTCCGCAACTTTGGGCAATAACCATAATGAAGCCATAGCATTAGTGGTTGCAACCGTTATTTTTTTATCTCCTTGCCACTTTTTAACCTGACCGGTTATGTCTGCTATGTCTAACAAAGAACGGTTTACTGTTTGATAGTATTGTAAGCCTGCCGGGGTTAGGTGAATGCTTCTGCTTGCTCTTGTGAACAAAGTCTTACCTAAATAATCCTCTAATTGGCGAATCTGTCGACTAATCGCCCCCTGCGTAACATTTAGCTCTTGTGCTGCTAAGGTAAAACTAAGATGGCGAGCTGACGCTTCAAATGCAACCAAACTATTTAACGGCGGTAACGGGTTTATTTTCATTGTGCTTCCTACTTACAACTATTTAAGGAACATGGAAGGTGCGGGTGGGTCATTATTTGAATAGATGCACAGGTGTGCAATACCTCAATTAAAAGTATCAATTAGTCATACAGAGTGCAAATGTATTAACGATATATTTACACTCTTACTCCCAAGCCACCCACATTTTGAGATGGCTTGGGTATAGTTACTTTCCTTAGAAGTAGTAGCCAATATTAATGTTGAAGCGTTGTTCTACATCGTCACTATCACCGGCAATAGAGCCTCCAACAAAAGGCTGATTCTTCGCATTTACAAAATCAAAGTAAGTAAAAAGTCCACCAGCTGCGACTGAAAACCCTGTCACATTCATCCAAGTATCTTCACTATTATCTGACTTGTCATAAACAATTCCATAGTCATTATAAAATTGTACCCCTGTAATAGGCCCCCAATCCACAGCTAAATTATAGGCAATATTAGCATTCGATGTTGTTGCTTTCGCTGCAATACTATCGTAAAAAGAGTAGGCACCAACGGCCATGCGATTTGCATTTTCAATATCATAATCGTACTCACCGTGCTGAATCTGAAAATTCCAAGGACCAATATGACTATTTAAGTGTAACGCCCAAGATTGATAGTCACCAGCTCGATCATTACCATCATGAAGGCCTCCACTTAAAGCTGAAAACCCAATTTCTGTTTTACCATTTTCATGTTCAACGTGATAACCATAACGCATTGACAAAGTATTATACTCTGCTATCTCGTCGATTGGCTCAGCATACACACCTTCATCAAGGGTTCTAAAACCAACCACATCATAGGAGTAGCGATCGCTGCGATTATCAACATAGCCATCTATTCCTCCCTGTTCATCATTTTTAAAAAAGCCAATATCGAGTTGCCAGTTATCCGCTACTTTACGCTTTAGAACGACTCCTAAATCATGATCATCCTCTAAACCGATATAATAATTGGTACTAAAAAAATAACTATGTGAATTATAGGGCCAATTACCAAATGGTACTTTGGTAATACCCGCTTGTATTTGCCATTTAGAACTAAAATCATATGCAGCATAGGCATATTTAATTGCAGTCATATAGTCAAAAAAGCGAATTTCAGCATTGAGCTCTACATCGCCTACCTCTCCTGAAAAGTTAAGTCTAAAAATATCAAAGTCAAAATCTCCCCCCCTGTCTTTTGCGCCATCATCATACGAAACGTAACTATAATTAGTCCTTACAGCTCCGCCTATTTTTATACCTTCTGGCTTTGGGGCTTCAGTGCTATTTTGCTTTTCAACACTTTCTACATGTTTACTTTGTATTGTTACTTTTGATAGTTTTTTTTGTAATAACTCAATTTGCTCATTTAAGTCAGCTAGTTGCTGGTCAACTGTATCGAGAGCTGTGGTAGCTTGCGCTTGGTGCGTAAAGAAAAACACAGCACTCGCTAATACCGACGGTTTTATAAAATTCATGAATACCCTTGTTGTTAATGTTGATATCGTGCATGGCCGGGTGTACAAAGCACAAATAATTGAAGCTAAAAAGCAACAACAACCCTATTTATCGGCCATTAGCACCAACAGATACTGCTTAACAAATTAGTAACAAACAAACGACTTTTTCGAAGGGTGACGATGAGGAAAAGTAATAGATGTGAATAGCTAAAAATACAAATAGAAAAGAAAAGTAGAAATCTTACAATCGATAATAAAATCAAAAACATTAAAACCACGTTAGAGCTAACTAACGTGGCTTTTTAAAGCGTATTTATAAGCTAGGGTAAAACCTTATAAAGAAAGGTCTTCTTTAGCACGCGTTAGGTTATGAGACACTAACGTGTTATCAGAGATTTGTGTCGCTTCGTATAAATCAGCTAGACCTGCTGTATCGTTTTTAGCCATGATACGAGATACGCCACGGTTGCTTAGTGCAAACGATGTTAATTGGCGTACTTTAAATTTTGGCCCTTCGCTTTCTTTTAAAAGTGCGATAGCTTTTGTGCAGATTGATTCCGCTTGTTCGTAATTTTTAGACTGAACATTTGATACACAGCTATTAAATGACTCTTCTAGTTGCTGCGGTGCAGTTGCTTGCTGGATAACCATTAACTTATAGTCACTTCCATCAGCCATAGCAGCTGCTGAGCAAGTTAATAATGAGCCAAGTGCGATGGTTTTGATTAGTGTAAGTTTCATGATTATATTCCTATTAAGTTACGCCGTCATTGTTGCCGACAACTGAACTTTAGAGCTTTTGCTCAAACGAAACAAACGATAAAAACAAACCCGATAGATGAAGAAATTTAACCTATAGACTTTAGTCTAATACCTAGTAGTGCGTTCTTGATATCACTTGCTAAATAGGTGATCTTTTATTGTTAAATAATCGGTAAAACAGTCCATTTAGCCGATAATAAATTGTTAGGTAATTAACTCATCAGCTAATTTTTCTATCGATCGTGTGATTTCATCCATACTAATCGCGCCAAAGCCAAACCGAATATGGGTAGGTGTTTTTTGCTCTGCAGCAAAAAAAGTATTTAATGTTGAATCACTATTGTTGAAATCAGCTACATTTTTACCTTTCACTAACTTGGATATATCCACCCAAATTGCCAGCCCCCCTGTTGGTAAAGAAAATGTCGCTTTTCCTTGAAACAACCTAGTAAACTCTTTTGCTGTATGGTCTCTTCGTGCTTTGTACTCTCGTCTAACCTTTCTGATGTGTCGTTTGACTTCACCTGAATCCATTAAATCAGCAATAACATGTTCAGTAATAGTGTTACCCTGTCTATCAATTAAAACGATTTCCTGAGCAGCTCTTTCTATAAACCGAGTATCTGCAACAATATATCCCAACCGCAACCCCGGTGCGAACACCTTTGACATTGAGCCTATATGCACTACATTTTCAGAATTAGGTAAACTAGCAAGTGGCGGGATAGGATTAGCTTCATAATGAAACTCATGATCATAATCATCTTCAATCACACAGAATTGGTGTATCTTGGATAACTCCAGTAAGGCGAGCCGTCGTTGCATTGGCAAACAGACTGTTGTTGGGTATTGATGATGAGGGGTTACATACACACCTGATACTTCATTATTGGCAAGTATTTCACGTAAGTGATCAATATCAAGTCCTTGCTCATCTAGCCGACATTTTATAATTTTAAACCCATTAGCCTCAAATGCAGCATGCGCAGGCAGGTAACTCAACTCTTCCATAATTATGGCGCCTTTATTAGCATCTAATATTCTTGATGCTAGATAAATCCCCATTTGGCTGCCTCTTACGATACATATGTCTTCTTTTGAACAATTCATAAAGCGGTCGCTAAAAAGCATTTTTTGTATTGAGGTACGAAGTTCAATAGCACCACGAGGATCGCCATAACCAAGCTTAGCTTGGCGACTCAAGTTAACACAAACACGCCTATACGTTCGTGCGAGTAACTCATAGGGGATCAAACGCGCATCAGGTGTACCATCATTCGTTATCGATACACAATCAGCTAATGCCACGGCATCCAAATACAAGCTTTCAACTAACTTAGATGAGCGCCTAGTTTTAATTGTATTATTGATCAACCTTGAGTCTGAAGCAGATAAATCTTGCTCCGGCATGATTTCAGATACAAACGTACCGCTTCGCTGCTTACTTTTCAACCACCCTTGAGCCTCAAGCTCTTCATAGACTTGCTGGACAGTTTTTCGATTTATCCCTAATTGCTTCGCGAGTGAGCGAGTGCCAGGCAACATAACGCCAGCTGCTAGCCTCCCGCTTTGGATGTCCACTGTTATGCAATTCAATAATTTAGCATGCAGTGTCTTTGCGGGGCTATCTTCAAACGAGAATTGAATATCCCAAGGTCTTAACATAACCGCCTCACCACTGGACCCCTTAACTTTATATTTCTGGCTCTTATTTTTAATCCAGACTATCGCTATCTTGTTGTCATTGTCAAAACATAAATGAGAGAACTCAGATGAAGACACTAAACACAACAAAAGAAACCTTGATGCAAGATGCACAAAATCAAATGCAAAGGCTTATTGACCAAGAGCATTTATCTCAGCGTGAAAAACTGGCGCTAACTTGCAGAATTTTATTCGATAAAGGGCATGATTCAGGGCTTGCAGGACAAATAACAAGCCGCACTGATGCTAAAAACACCTTTTTAACACAACAATTTGGGTTAGGGTTTGACGAAGTTTCAGCTAATAATTTGATTGAAGTCGATCAAGATTTAGAGCCGTTAAACGGTGAAGGTATGGCTAATCCAGCAAACCGCTTCCATACTTGGATTTATAACGAGCACCCGCAAGTGAATTGTATTATTCACACACACCCAACACACATTGCTGCACTGTCGATGCTGGAAGTCCCTTTAACCATATCTCAAATGGATACCTGTGGTTTATACAATGACTGCTCATTTGTAGCCAATTGGCCTGGAGTACCGGTAGGGAATGAGGAAGGCATGCTTATCTCCCAAGCGCTGGGAAACAACAGAGCCGTATTTCTTGCTCACCATGGGCAGCTGGTTATAGGCAAAACCATTGAAGAAGCATGCAACCTTGCAATTTTAATTGAACGCGCAGCGAAGTTGCAATTATTAGCAATGGCTGCAGGTGAAATAAAACCGCTCCCCCACGACTTAGCACAAGAAGCTCATGACTGGGTATCAACCGATAAACGCAACAAAATTAACTTTGCCTATTATGCAAGACAGGCATTAAAAACCCACAAAGACTGTATTTAGGAGTATAAAAATGAATTTAACAGGCATCATAGGTTACCCAATAACCCCATTTAACGCTGACGGTGAAGGCGTTGATTTATCTAAACTAGAAATGGTCATTGATACATTAATAGCATCAAAGGTAAATGCCATTGCAGCACTGGGAAGCGCAGGAGAAGCCGCCTATTTAAGTGAAAAAGAATGGCAAGACGTTGCAAGTCATACTGTAAAGCATGTTCAAGGTAGAGTGCCTGTCGTGATTGGTATTGCTGAGTTAACGACAGAGCAAGCCGTTAAACGTGCTAAGTATGCACACCAAATTGGTGCTGATGTAATTATGCTCTCGCCTTTTTCGTATTATAAATTGGTTGAAGCAGAAATTTATTCACATTATCAAAGCGTCTCAGATGCAACTCCACTGCCTATCATGGTTTACAATAATCCTGCAACATGTGGTGTTGATATGTCGCCCCAATTTATGCTTAAAATGGTTGCTAATATAAAAAATGCCAGCATGATCAAAGAAAGTTCGGGTGATATTCAACGTATGCATAAAATTTATAAACTTTCAGGGGCAATGGTGCCATTTTTCAATGGCTGTAATCATATGGCACTAGAAGCACTAAATGCAGGTGCAAGTGGTTGGTGTACTGCTGCGCCATGCTTAATAGCAGATAAGCCAAAGCAACTTTTTGATGCTGTTCAAAAGGGTGATCAAAATAAAGCCCGCGAGCTGTTTTATCAGCAATATAATTTTTTAGAATTTATTGTTAAGACAGGTTTAGCAGCTGCAATCAAATCTGGCTTCGACTTACAAGGCAATAAAGTGGGCCCTCCTAGAAAACCATTATTACCTTTAGCAATGCTAGAGCAAGAGCAGTTAAAAGATATGCTGGCAACATTAGGTCACATTTAAGAAATGAAACAAAAATGGCGCTCATTATAACGAGCGCCATTATTTAATTACTTATCGGTTAACCGATGAAATAACAATACTTACCTATTGTTTAATTACCTAAAACGAATACGTTGTCAGTGTCATTCAAATCAAGTACACCGATACAGCTATTACTTTCATCAGTCACCATCATTCGATCACCTGCGGCCCAATAAGTTTGAGTGTAAATCTCACCTTCAGCCAATGTAGCATAAACATTATCAAGGGCAGGCTCACCAGTCGTATTATTAATCCAATAAAGTTTGACAGGATCGCTCATGGTATTTACAACTTGAAGATTTGGTGCACTATTTGATGTTCTCTCATATGGCACAGCTAAATCACAGCTTTGCATCACTGCAGTTGCTTCTGGAATTTCAGCCGGTGGTGCTTCGTCTAATGCATCTACAACCATTTCTTCAGTTACTGTAAATGCGTTATTTTCATCATTCAATAACGCAACACCTAAACAATTATCAGTGCCATCAGTAAGCATAATACGATGACCAATATTCCAATTATCAGCTGTGTAGCTTTCATCCTGTGCTAACGTTACATAGGGATTTCCGCCTTTGTCACCTGTATTTCTATTAAGCCAATAGACTTTAACAAGTTTATCTGTTGGATTTGTAATACTCAAATCAAGCGCTGGTTTAGTTGAATTATAATATGTTTCAGCCAAGCTACATGTACCAAGTGTACCTTTTTCAGGCCAATGTGGTAGGTAAGGTTCTGTCACTGTCACCAAGGCTTGTTGCTCTGGAGTGGTAACTGCACAGTCATCTCCCGCGCAGGCACTAAAGTAAAGATCGATAACATCTGCGCCAACAAAGTCCGAAGCCACTGCAATATAATATTTACCAGACTCAGGCATACTTATAGTACAGTTTTCTGTATTAGTACCTTCTGTTATAGAAGTACATGTAAACTCAGTATCAATCGTAGGATGAAGAGCAGCCCCTTTTTTAACCCATAAGTCAACGTTAGCAGACCCACCCTGAGTTGCGAATGTGATTGAGGGTAGCCCTGCTGGAACATCGACAGAATACAACCACCCGCCTCGGCCATTAATGTGTTTATAGTCACCAAGAGTAAGAACCTCAACACTTTGTTTATATTGATCAACTAAGGTTGTTGATAACCAGGTTGTAAACTCAGCTTGATTGTCTGTTGCTATATTGTCCAATAACAGTTCAAAGTCTTCCCACTCACCCGCACGCATATGAACAAGCATTTGATAAACCAGTTCAGGGTGATTTTCGATTAGAAAAGCAACGGCTAACTGTCCCCACGAATATGCATCCGCGTTACCAGCGAAAATATCAGCTAATGAAGCAGCTTCACCATCATGTGCGGTAGATACACGGGTGTAATATAATTCATTAAACGTACCAAGATACTCAGCAAGCCCTTCTGTCCACCAATTTACACTACTTTTGTAAGCACCTTCTTTATTATAACGTCCATCTAATGCATGCACATATTCATGAGCTAGAGAACGAATAACAGAACGTCCTTCAGTCCATTCTATAGCATCAAAGGTCCAAATATCAGAGCTATGCCACCACTGGGTAGGTGAAGTCTCAAAATAAATGCCGCTGGTATTATTTGTATTAACAAGGTGCTCTGCCCAGGCTGCATGATTAGAAAGGCTAGAGAAAATATGAATATTCGTGATCTCATTTAAATCATCTGGGACAGCTTGTTGAAACTCTGGCGTAAGCCCTGAATTCAGCGTTTCATCGAATAATCTTTTCGTCTGGCTGATCACTGTACATGCTTCTTCAAGCTCAGTATTTGACATTGATTGCGCACGGATCCTTACAGGCTCTTCACACATCATATTTGCGCTAAATAAACCCGTAGTGGCAAACATAGACGCATCAACTGCATCACCACCTTCATATGCATCCATATAAATATGGTATCTACCCGCCTTAGGTTTATCAATAATACAAGTTTCATTATTGTTAGCTCCTTTATAGGATACACAATCAAAAACCCCCTCAGCGCCTGCACTTGCCTCACCCTCGTATTTAACATACAAGTCTGGATCACCAAGCTCTTTGTTTTCTACCCCTGCAAATAAGCTGACAACTAAAGTTTCTGACTCTTGTGTTAAGTCAACATAAAATGACTGGCCCTCACCGCCTACAGTATTAATATTAGTTTTAACCACATCAAGTGCTAAAGCTGGTTCTAACGCACTGGTATAATCAACCTCTGGTTCAGTAGGTTCAACTTCAGGGTCAGTGGGTTCAACCTCAGGATCACTCGGTTCAACTTCAGGGTCAGTAGGTTCAACTTCAGGATCAGTGGGTTCAACCTCAGGATCAGTTGGTTCAACCTCAGGATCAGCTGGCGTTACAGTGACTGGTGGGGTTGGCTCAGGTAAAGTGCTTGTAGAATCACTGCCACCACAGCCTGAAAGTGCACACAGAATTGCACTAGTTAAAGTCAATTTTCTAAAAAACATTTGAGTTTTCCTTTTATTATTTTACTTAATATTCAATTTAACTGCTGATGGCGATAATATTTAATGACTAGAGAGACAATTCGAATTATCCACATGAAAACAATATTTATATAACTTTCATGTAGTTAACTATAAAACGCGTGCATTTCCCCTAAAATCAGCTATGCGTAGTTGCAACTCACCATAAATATTCATGCCGTTCTTAATAACCAATGTTGAGTTTCGCGCTTACACTAAAACCCAACAAACACTGATACCAAGTTCAACAAAGTATTTGTAGCACATTTGTTTGCATAATGTAAATTGTATACTGTATATTTATTTGCAAATTTTACACTTTCGTTAATCATTAACTTAAGTTGGTTACCGTCATTTAAGGCGTTATTGCGCAAGGAATACCCAGCTTATAGTGCCTGAGCATAAAATTGTGTGACTTACTTTGTATTGTGCATTTATCAATAAATACAGAATATTAATATTTTGAGGAAAACGATTGCTTGATTGATTAAGTAGACAAAACAGACAGGAGGTTGGTTGAAAAGCAAAAAACCACGTAGTAGTAACTAACGTGGTTTTTAAGAATGCTTTAGATGGTATTAATTAATCAATAAATACTTATAAAGATAAGTCTTCTTTAGCACGTGTGAGGTTATGAGACACTAATGTGTTATTTGAAATCTGTGTTGCTTCATATAAATCAGCCAAGCCCGCAGTATCATTTTTTGACTTAATACGTGATATACCACGGTTGCTTAAAGCAAATGATGTCAGCTCGCGTACTTTAAGTTTACGCCCTTTAGTCACTTTTAATAACTCAATTGCTTTTGTGCAAATTGCTTCTGCTTGCTCGTAATTTTTTGACTTAACATTTAATGCGCAACCATTGAATGACTCTTCAAGTTGCTGTGGCGCTGTTGCCTGCTCAATAACCATTAACTTATAGTCACTGCCGCCAGCCATAGCCGCTGCTGAGCAAGTTAATAATGAGCCAAGTGCGATGGTTTTGATTAGTGTAAGTTTCATGATTATATTCCTATTAAGTTACGTCGTCTTTGTTGCCGACAACTGAACTTTAAGCTGTTCGTGCAATTGCGACAAACGATAAAAACAAACCCAATAGATGAAGAAAATTAACCTATAGACTTTAGTCTAATACCGAATAATTGCTTATTACTATCAAATGATAATCAAAGCTAATTTTAATGTTGCTTAACCACTGCAACCACCCTACTTTCGCTAACTGCTCATCGATTAAAGCAAGGCTACAGCTCAACACAATAATTATTACACTGCCTATTCAGCTATAAAAATATTTATAGCCACAGGTAAAACTTAATCAGTTTGAGAGTCGCTATAATTAACCTACAAACTCCCCCGCCCATATGCCATAATCTAAATAATTCATAAATTTAGTAACTTGGCGGTATTTCAACCGTTGCAAGCTAACTTAAAGGGTTTTTTAATGGCTTATCAAGAGCAAAATCAAGCAACTATTTATTGGCACGATTACGAGACGTGGGGGCGAGCCCGCAAAAGGATAAGCCGAGCCAGTTTGCAGGTATTCGTACCGATCTTGATCTAAATATTATTGGTGAGCCACTGATTGAATATTGCAAACCAGTGGCTGATTACTTGCCCCACCCTGAGGCCTGTTTAATCACAGGGATTACTCCACAAGTGGCGATGCAAAAAGGCTTAGTTGAAGCTGACTTTATAGCAAAAATTCATGCCGAATTTAGTGTGCCAAATACCTGTGTTGCGGGATACAACAGTATCCGCTTTGATGATGAAGTAAGCCGTTATAGTTTTTATCGTAACTTTTACGACCCTTATGAGCGTGAATACAAAAATAATAATAGCCGCTGGGATATTATTGATTTAGTGCGCGCCTGCTATGCCCTTCGCCCTGAAGGTATTGAATGGCCATTAAAAGAAGATGGTAGCCCAAGCTTTAAATTAGAACATTTAACCGTTGCAAACGGCATTGAACACGCCGCCGCCCATGATGCACTAAGTGATGTAACCGCAACTATTGCCCTAGCAAAACTAATAAAAGAAAAGCAGCCAAAACTGTATAACTTCTTTTTTAGTTTACGTGGTAAAAAAGCGCTCGCTGAACTTGTTGATGTGTTTAACATGACGCCACTGGTACACACTTCATCGCGGATTCCAGCTACACAAGGGTGTACAAGCTGGATTGCCCCGATGAGCTTTCATCCAGTAAATAAAAATGCCGTAGTCTGCTTTAATTTAACTGAAGATCCGCAAGTGTTACTGGATTTATCAGTAGAAGAACTTCGCACCCGCCTTTATACCAAGCGCAGCGAACTTGGTGAAGATGAATTGCCGGTGGGTTTAAAACTGGTGCATTTAAACAAATGCCCTATTTTAGCCCCCCGCTAAAACATTATTACCTGAAAACGCCGCGCGTTTAGGCATCGACCGTGAGCAATGCTTAAAGAACTTAGCAATATTAAAAGCCAACCCAAGCCTTCGAGATAAAGTGACTGAAGTGTTTAACGACAAGCCTGATTACGGTAAAACCACCAACACCGATTACATGTTATACGATGGCTTTACCAGTAATGCAGATAAAGCCAAATTTGCCATTATACGTGATGCCAGCCCTGAGCAATTAGCGGGAATGCAGCTTGATTTTGAAGATAAAAAATTTGATAACTTATTGTTTAAATATCGCGCCCGCAACTGGCCGCAATCACTAAGCCAAGACGAGCTCGATCAATGGCGTCAGTACTGTCAAAACAAGCTAATGCATGGTGAAGATCAACCCTCGATCAGCGCGCAAGATTTTATGGTAACCCTTGAAAATCTTGCCCATGAACATGACGATAATGAAAAGAATTTAACGATTTTAAAAGCGTTATATAACTACGCGCAAAGTATGTAGTTTCCCTATTGCTTATAAACAAACAGCGCTAGTTTGCAAAACTAGCGACGAGATTTAAGGCCGCGATTAGTCGCGGCTTTTTAATTTAAAATTCAAACTCTAGGGCAAGACGAAAACTGTGATCTTTTCCTTGTTGGCTAAGCTCGGTGACAAACCCTGCTTCCCACTTAAGTTGTCGCTTCGCCGAAAATCGATGCAGGCCAATAAAACCGGGGCCAATACCCAAGAAGTCTTCTCCGGCGTATAGCTCTAAAGCTGGCTGAAACTCAGAGCGAAAACGATACCGATACTGTGCGCGAAACTCAGTTTCCCATTCGTTTTTAATATCACCGCCCCATTCATACACTAAAAATGCATTCATAGTGAGGCTAGTACGCCCAAACTCTTTTTCCCATAAAAAAGCCCGTTGTGGCTTCATAACTGTCTTTGCCTTCTTGCATTTCAAGTTCAAATAAAGCGCCCCAGTCAGCCCAAAAGCGCCCTTGTTCAACCAACTGCCAACGTAGTTCTAGCTCGTAGACTGAAAAGCCAAAGTTACCGTCATCATCGCGCTCTCCAACCGCATAGCCTTCCAAACTCATGGTGTCGTTAAATGAGCCACCAAAGCCAACTCGTTGGGCTAAAATATTTCCTTTATCGGTTTGATGAGAGACCAGACGCCATTCAAATTCGCGTTCAAATGGTAAAACGTAAGGGTGGTAAACTTTGTCTACGACTATTCCATCGGCTCGCACATTAAACGATGTTATAAACAAAAGTGAAGTTAAGCACCACGCGAGAATAAACCTCATGATTGCTCCTTTTGAGAAAATTTCCGATTAAATACCATACTGGTGCCAATAAAGGCTAAAACCGCTGCTAGATACAACCATAATGCAGTTTTGCTTGGCGTGGCTTCATAGCCAACTAAAGCCTTTAGTACACGGCCTAACTCTGAGTTTTCGACTAGCACTGCACGCCAATCAAAGTAATTGGAGGTAATGTTGATCAAATCAATTTGGCTGGCTAAATCTAATGCGATAAGTAATTTTGCCGAGGCATTAAAAGCCAAAAATAACATCAGTGGATATACACCAAATCGTGCTCTAACACTGTGCAGTAAAAATAATAGCAACACACCAAAACTACCGCAGATCCCGATTCCCAGAGATGTTCCTATGAGCAAGGGTTTTGCTGTGTCAGTGTTATGCCAAAAACCAACCAGATAAATAAAATAGTGACTCAGATACAACGCCATAACCGCCACTATTGCAAGTAATGCGAAAAAATGTCGCTGCTTACAACTTATAAGTGACGCAACATACACAATGACGCACAACAGCATTTGGCTAAACTCTAAGCCGCGATAATCAAATAACTGGTTCAACCACGCAGCACTTTGTACATAAACAATACTACACAGCAACCCAATAAAAGCGGTTGTTATGAGCATTCGCTGGTTTAGTTTTAGCAATGACTGTAACAGCACGAGCAAAATTACGACTGGTAAAAGCTGATTAATACTCATCAACAAACTAGTTATCAGCATCAGTCTTTCCTTCTACTAATACTGCGCCACGGGCCGTGTTAGGTGAAAACTCACCAAAAAACTCATAACGCCCAGGGCTTAGTGGCCCGATATAAATCACACTACGACGATTTGGATACAGTACTTTTTCACGATTTAAATCGAAGCTGTCAAACTCTTCTGGCGTACTATCTTGATTTTCAATTAAAAGTTTTAGTTTAGTATTGGCCGGTACGATGATCTCTGCAGGATAGAAAAGGTGGTCTTTTAAAATTAATTTATATTCTTTAGCAACACACGAAAACGGTAATACGCTAAATAGCAGCAGGCTAATAAATCCTAAGCAGTTATTCACTCCCTGCTCCTTGCATAAATTCAACTCGCACTTGTAAGCCACCTAATTCATTATCGGCTAAAGAAATGCTCGCGCCATAAATTGTTACTATATGTTCAACTATCGCCATACCTAATCCGGCACCTTGCTCACCAGAGGGGTGTTTATCACCTCCAACACGGTAAAAACGATTAAAAATTCGTGCTTTATGGGCATCATCAATGCCAGGACCTGAATCATCAATCTGCCAACCAAACGTACCGTGTATATTGTTTAAGCGGATCACAATATTACCACCACTTGGCGTATACTTTATGGCGTTACTTAATAAATTACTAAATAGGGTTGCTAAGGTAAATTGGTCGCCATTAATAACATAATCATCGCCTTCAATACTGATCGTATGCTGTTTTTCATCAAGTCGTTCGTATAGCTGTGCAACCACTTTCTGGCTGATCTCAAGCACCGAAATGGGGCTAAATTGTGCCTGCCATTGCTCAGGATAGGTGCGCCCTAAAATCAACATTTGTTCAACAATATTACTTAGTTTATCAATACCCTTAGCCATTGCATCAAGCTCTAAACTATTATTACCTTGAGTGCATAAGTTATGTACATTGATTTTTAAACTACTTAATGGAGTACGTAATTCATGGGCAGCATCTGAGGCAAAAAAGCGCTCTCTTAAGTAAGCACTTTCTACACGCTTAAACAGGTCATTTAAACGTGAGATCACCGGTTTAATTTCATGCGCATTTACTTGCCAATCAATTGCAGTGAAGTCATTAGCTTGCCTCGTCTTTAAAAGCTTTGAAAGACGAGTTAAAGGGCTTAGACCTTGCTTAACAAATAAACTAATTAATATCGCCAGTAACGGCACACTCCAAAGCAAAGGGGTCATTGCTGATAAAATCATAGTCTCGCTAAGGGCATAGCGTTTATTCAAAGGCTCTGCCACCAACACTTGTTTTGTCTGCATGGTTAACCTGAATACTCGCATACGCTGCCCAGCTAAGTTTTCAACACTAAATCCATTCAGGCTTGGTTTTTGTGCAAGCTCGGCTAATGATTTAGACGCACTGAGTAAATTATTATCTTGCCAAATTTGAAACAGTAATTGGGTGAGATCACTGCGCAGCATCGGCGCATCTGTGTGTATAGGTTGTTCGATTAGTACATGAGCTATGGTTTGCAATTCATTATCAAGTAACTGCTCAGCTTGCATCATGCTTTGGCGGTAACCTTTACTAAAGGCTAAAAAACAAGTCAAAATCACTGTTGATAAAATAATCAGCGTGAGTCTGCGTTTGATAGACACTAGCGTTTGCCTACCACGTAACCGATACCTCGTAAGGTTTTTATCAACTCTTTAGGAAGTTTTTTACGAAGGTGGTGAATGTGTACTTCGATAGTATTTGACCCGACTTCTTCTCCCCACTCGTAGAGCTTGCTCTCTAATTGTTGTTTAGATAACACGCGCCCTTGGTTTTCGAACAGTGCTTTAAGAAGCATGAACTCTTTACGTGGTAAATTAATAGCTTGCTGATCCACTGACACAGTGAATGCTGAAGTATCCATAACAATGTTAGCCACTGTAATTTTACTTGATTGCGTTTGAGTTACGCGCCGACTAGCGACTCTTAAACGGGCAAATAACTCAGCAGGATCAAATGGCTTAGCTAAATAATCATCAGCGCCTAAATCTAGCCCTTGTACTTTGTCGTCAATACTACCGCGTGCCGTTAAAATAACGACAGGTAAGTTAGGGCGATGTTTTTTAACGTGTTTTAAAACATCGATACCATCGCCATCAGGTAGCCCTAAATCCAATACGAGCAGTTCAATTTCGTCGTTTTGTAACCATTGCATGGCTGAACTTATACTCGCACAATGCTCAACACTGTAGCCTTGTTGGCGAAGTGATCGACATAAGCCTTCAGCCACCAATTTATCATCTTCAACGAGCAGTAAATGCATATTATCTCTTTAGTTTCTTCTCGACTTTGGCCAACAGTTGAGTTATTTCTTGCTGGCGATATAAATCTGCTTTTGGCCTTTCTGGGCGAGCCGGTGCCTGTTGGGCGGCAAGTAAATGTTTTTTGGCCTTTTTGTACTCTCTTTCGTCATACAAAAAATGCCGCGTATAAATAATTACTATCGATGCCGTTTGGATTTATAGCAAGCGCTTGGTTAAATAGTTCATTCGCTTTGTCATCATCACCAAACCCAATTGGCCAACCCGGTACTTTGCTGTAAAGAGTCGCTAAACTGGTGTAAGCAGAGCCTGATAACGCATTAGCATCAATTTCTATGGCTTGCTCTAACTGTGCTTTCGCATCTTTTGCAAACCCTAACGCACCTAAGCCCCCTTTTGCCCCAGCGTAACTCGAAAGCACAATACCATACCAAATATGGCTTTGTGCCTGATCATCATAGGACTTTGCAAACCCAGCGGCCTGCTCTGATAACTTTTCAAATGCATTGAGTTGCGCTTTATCTACTAATTCATAATTCACAGTAGCCCAACTGGTTTGCACTTGAGCTAATTCGCTTGCAAGATCAGCATGTGCAGTACTGGTTAAAAATATCCCAGATAACAAGCAGCTAATATAAAGTAGTTTAGTCATAATCATTCACCTTTATCAATTTTATCTACAAAAAAACTTTTAATTTTAGGAAGTTGCTTTGCAATTGCGTTATCTACTAAGGAGGGAAATACCCCATTTAGTTTGACAAATAAGCGCTCAGGAAAGCCAATGTAACTGCGTGAGTTTCCGGATTTTAATAATGAAATAAGCGCATCTGCCACTTTATCAGGTGGATCCATTGCATTGCCTAAAGCTTTATTCATCGCGCGTACTTGCACTGAATTGATAGTTGTATCTGTAGCTCTAGGTGCTAAATATAATATTTTTACATCACAGTGACTGAGTTCGCGGTCCAGCGCTTCTGTCATTCCTCGTAATCCAAATTTACTTGCGCAATATAAGGTTTGATAAGGGTAACCAATACTGCCAAACGATGATCCCACATTAACTATTGAGCCTTTTTTTAGCTAAAATTTGTGGTAAAAATAGCTGGCATAGCTTAATTGGCACCGACAAATTAACTATCAGTAAGTCATCTATTTGCTGCTCCGTCATTTCACTAAAACCTTGCATCACATTAATGCCAGCGCTATTTATAAGCATTGTTGCACCGCCAAGTGATTTAGCATGTTCGAGTAAATTTTGGCGAGTCTGTGCTGATGTTAAATCACCAATAAATATCTCACAGTCTTGGCCACACTTAACTTGAAGTGCCTCTAGCTGAGCTTGTTGACGGCCCACTAACAGTAAACGCCAACCATGCTGAATCAACTTTAATGCCACGGCTTGGCCAATTCCGCCTGTCGCACCTGTTAACACGCAAAGTGGGCGGTTCATGCAGTTTGCTCCAATTCACTATTTACAAACTGTGGATCTGTATCTAATTCACGAAAAATATTGCCATATAATTTATAAAAACATTTAGCGGCATGCACAATTGCTTGTTGATCTGCGGGAGACTCTATTTTATTCATCAGATCTTCAAAAAACTTCACATGCTCAATATCTAAAGCACCATGAGATGTTAAATAGCTAAATGCCTTTTTAGGTAATCCGGTCTTATTGGCTATGTTACTTGCCGCATTATCAGCTAACGAAATTGATGTACCTTCGAGCACATGCACCATGCCAAAAAATGCCAATGGATTACCACGATTAATTGTATCGTAGGCATAAGCAACCATTAACTCAGTGGCAAATCTGGGAGCACTTTGACGTACTTGTTGTTTATCAAAGCCACAGGCTGCAATATCATTGAGCACCCATTCTTGATGGCCTATTTCTTCTTCTATATATTCAGCAACAGCCTCGCGGATCCACTCTTGTTCAGTCGATAATTTCGCGCCCACAGCCATCATTAATGGCACCGTATGTTTAACATGATGATAGGCTTGTGCTAAAAATGAAGCATACTCAGTTGTACTTACTTGCCCGTTAAATACCCGGACAATGATCGGTGCAGCCAGTAAATATTCGCGCTCGGCTTGGGTTTGTGACTTTAATGTCTCGAAAAAATTGCTCATAATATTGCCTCACTGTACAGTGCTGATAATTGTGTATGGTAATAGTTTGTTATTGCTTGGCGTTTAGGGCGGTTATTACTGGTTAATAACCCCCGCTTCGCGGTAAGTGGTTCAGCTAAGCGATGAAATGCTTTAATTTGGGCATACTCAGGTAATTGTGCGTTAATGCCTCGACAATGCTCGGCTAATACTGCATCAGACATATTTACTGATGCATAAATAAGCGCCACTAAATGCGCCTTACCTTCGCCAAAAACAACAGCTTGTTGTACTTCACTGTTACTAAGTAGCAATGATTCAGGCCACTCAGCGCTAATGTTGCGCCCAAAACTAGTAATAATTTGGTTTTTTAAACGCCCCTTAATAGTTAACCGACCTTGTTGTTGATCAACCAAATCACCGGTTGCATACCAACTCGTTTGATCATGGGGCTGTTGACCTAAATAGCCTAAAAATAAGGGGCCTTTAATAAATAGCTGCCCATCTACCAGTTTGCTTTGCAAGTGATTTAACACCCGCCCTGCACACTCTATGTCATCATCATTTGGCGTATTTAAACTCACCACTGATGAAGCTTCTGATAAGCCATAACCTTGGTAAACTGGTAACCCTAAACTACGCGCTTCAGTGATCAATTCACTGCTGAGTACAGCGCCACCAACGGCAATAAACTTCAGGCTCTTTGGTACTGTCCATCCCTGCTTGGTAAACCAGACTAAACAGGTCAATAATTCCGGCACCAAAATTAGCGTATTCGGTTGCACACGATCAATGGCATTGATCAGTTGACTGGGATCATTTAATTTTGCCCCTGAGAAGCCTAATTCTGGCAGTGTCATCACGTGAACCTCACCTGCCGCTAATAACGGTGCAAAAACCCCTGCAATGTTTTCAAGCAATACCGGAAGAGGTAATAAACACAGATGTTTGGGCTGTTTTATCGCTATTTTTTTATGTAATGAGGTCGCCACTTGTAATTGGCTTTGTAAAGATAAACACACTCCTTTTGGCTCACCGGTAGAGCCTGAAGTAAACGTTACTTTTTGGGTATCTGTAAAAAACGTTGTAGGGCTCGAAGCGCATACTTTATAGATATAAAGTGGATAGCGATTTAACACGCTCAATGTCGCAATACAATCTAAACCTTCAAGTTCACAGAGAGTGTCGCTAATTAAATGCGAAACGCCGCTTTTATTCATGCTATTAGTTAGCTGTTGTGGGCTAAAAAAAGGTCGGCAACGGAATGCTTACTTGTTGTAACTCAATCAATGCAAAGTCTACAATTAACCAAGCAGGCGTATTGTCCATAACAAACGCCACGGCTGAAATATCCAGCGCTTTAAAATCGATAATTAACTCGGCCACTGCTTGCATCAGCGTCTGCCTAGTAATTAGGCGCATTTGCTGGTCATGATGATCAACAATCACAGTATCAAGCGCTGCGTGTGATAGTTGCGATAAAAACCCCATTATGCCTCCAATTGAGATGCTAATTGGCAACTCGCTTGGTGGTATTGCTGTTTAATATTAAATAAATGAGGTGTATTTGTTACGCACTCATGAGCAGCCGCTAAATCAACCACACACAGTGTTGGCTTATTTTCATAATAAGTGCCCCAATCGGCGGGGTTATCAAGTGCTTGACTATTGGCTAATGCAATTTCAGTGCAATTAACTGAGAGCATTTTTAATAATGCTCTAACCTTTGCAGTAGCACAAAATACCAAGCGTTTTGCACCAATTTTATAAAGTGCTTCAGTCATTAGTACAAAATGAGCGAGCGTTGCTTTGCGGTTGGTTGAACATAAATTACCAAGCTCGTAAATATCTGCCCTTGGTACATCAACAAAGTGTTCAATCGGCTCTGATAAATATTGCTCGATAAAAGTGATTCAGTAGCAGCTCTAAGTCCCAACGTGCAAGAATCAGCAGCAATACTTAATTGGCATAATACAGGCATAAACTGCTTAATATTAGCGCCGTAAGCTTTGGCAAAACTCGCTTTAACGACGTGCTCTAATTGCACACGCAATGGCATGTTTGCATTTGCACACACATAATCATGTGTGTTCGTAACAGGCAAGTTAGTAACTTGAAGTGATTGCATAGTGTTCGCTCTTTTTAGACTATGGGTAAAATCTAACGAGCAAAACTTAAATAAACCTTAAGGAAAATTAATTTTCATAAAAAAACCCAAACAATGTTTGGGTCAGTGATTACCTAAGCGAAGATTTAAGGGATAACAAAGCACATCTACCCACTAACTACATGCTGATGATAGATTTGTTATCCGATAATCTAATAGTCTACTTTTTATGCAGTGCTTCAATACGCGCTAATAAGCTTGATGTATCAAAACGCCCACCACCAAGTGCCTGAACATCCGCATAGTATTGATCAACGGTTGCAGTCATGGGTAAGGTAGCGCCGTTGTTTTTCGCTTCATCTAACGCAATACCTAAGTCTTTTCGCATCCAATCGACAGCAAAACCAAATTCGTACTCACCCTGCCACATAGTTTTATAACGGTTTTCCATTTGCCACGAACCAGCAGCCCCTTTTGAAATGGTTTCAATTACTTTTTCGCCATCAAGACCTGCTTGCTTTGCAAAATGTAAGCCCTCTGCCAAACCTTGCACAACACCTGCAATACAAATTTGATTAACCATTTTACATAATTGACCAGAGCCAACTTCACCCAGTAATTGACTAAAGCGACTAAAAGCCGCCATAACGGGCTGTACTTTTGCAAATACGGCTTCATCTCCACCAGCCATGACCGTTAACACACCATTCTCAGCCCCAGCCTGACCACCAGAAACCGGTGCATCAATAAATGCAATATTCTTAAGTGCGGCTTTTGCCGACACTTCACGCGCCACCTCAGCTGAGGTGGTTGTGTGATCAACCAAAATAGTGCCAACTGCCATACCTGCAAGTACACCATCATCACCATAAACCACTGAACGTAAATCGTCGTCATTGCCTACACACATAAATACAATATCAGCACCTTTGGCTGCAAGTGCTGGAGTCAGAGCAACATCACCTTTGTACTGTTGTGCCCATTGTTGTGCTTTAGCTGTGGTGCGGTTGTACACAGTAACAGTGTGTCCGGCATTGGCTAAATGACCCGCCATTGGATACCCCATAACACCTAAACCGATAAACGCGACTTTCATTGACATAAAACTGTCCTATTTCAGTGGTAACTTAAAAAGATATATTTATTATCTCAATCGAATAGACAAAAAGCGAATGAAAAAGTCTTCATTAATTTTCTTCATGGACGACACACAGCAGGTATACTATGGATAGCATTTATCAATTTAGCGCCCCACTTTATAATGGCGAAGAGTTTTCTTTAAGCCAATTAAAAGGCAAAACGATTTTAATCGCCAACACCGCTAGTAAGTGTAACTTTTCAGTGCAATTAAGTGCGCTTGAAAAACTATATCAGCAATATAAAGCACAAGGGTTTATCGTGTTGGCTTTTCCATGTAATCAATTTGATTATAATGAACCCGTTGACAACGCCAACATGAAAGACGTCTACCAACAACAATTTGGTGTGAGTTTTCCTGTATTTAGCAAAGTAATGGTGAATGGCCCTGAGGCACACCCTTTGTTCAATTACTTAAAAGCACACACCAGAGGCATTGCACAAAATCGTGCCATAAAATGGAATTTCACTAAATTTCTTGTAAACTCTGAGGGGCAGTTGTCAGTGCGTTACGCACCACGTACCAAACCCGAAACCTTAAAAATGGTAATAGAGAGTACCCTTAATGAATCAGATGACAGTAGCGCTTTTCAGTTCGCAAAAATATGAGCAAGCCCCTTTTGATGTATGCTTGCAAGACCAAGCAAGCATTTCAATCACTCATTTCGAACAAGCGCTGACTGAGCAAAGCAGCATTTTATGCAAAGGTTTTGATGCTGTATGCATATTTGTAAATGATCTCGCTAATGAAGCAATAATTAAACAACTAGCAGCGCAAGGTATTAAATGTATTTTATTACGCTGTGCAGGCTTTAATAATGTCGATTTAACAGCTGCTAAAGCCCACAATATAAAAGTATGCCGCGTACCTGCTTACAGCCCTGAAGCAGTGGCAGAGCATTGTATCGCATTAATGCTAACTTTAAATCGTAAAACACATAAAGCTTACAATCGCATACGTGAAGACAACTTTGATTTAAATGGTCTACTTGGTTTTAACCTGTTTAAAAAAACCATTGGCATTATTGGCTGTGGTAAAATAGGCCTTGCGCTGGTAAACATTCTAAACGGCTTTGGTGCCAACGTTTTAGTATGCGACCCCTACGCCGAACAAGGTGATTATACACTTTGCGACCTTGATACATTACTAAGCCAAAGTGACGTGATCTCATTACATTGCCCACTGAACGACCAAACACACCACATAATTAATGAGCATGCCTTTAGTAAAATGAAACCAGGCGTGATGCTAATTAATACCTCACGCGGTGCATTAGTCGATAGTAAAGCATGCATTAACGCACTCAAAAGTAAAAAACTTGGCTACTTAGGCCTTGATGTTTACGAGCAAGAGTCAGAATTATTTTTCAAAGACCACCGCGACGAAATCATGCAAGACGATATATTTTCACGCTTAGTAAGCTTTCCTAACGTATTAGTCACCGGGCACCAAGGTTTTTTCACCAAAGAAGCATTGACTGAAATAGCCCAAACCACCATTAATAACGCGATTGAGTTTGCTAATAACCAGCCGCTGAGTAATGAGGTTAAATAAGGGGTTTATTTAGGTGCTAGGTCAAAGATAAAAGGTTAAAAACCAAAGCACGAAAAATCAACCACGTGAACTTTGCTAAGCCTGTTTAGTTACATCGGCTTCAAAAAAGGACAGGCATATATTTCAACCCCGTTGGTATTGCGCATAAATTGTGACTGTCCTGTTTTACACGGGTAGATTAAATGTATTAATGATTGAAAATAAGAAGGTTGAATTACAATTCGAAGAACTACGAGGTTGCTTGATGTCTGAAGTCAAGATTTGACCCTCAAGGCTCTGACCCTCAAGGCTCTAATTAAGTATTGCATAAAGGCAAATGCAATAAAGGTCATCACAGCACCGCCAATAACAGCTGTTGATGTTTTGAACATGGGGGTTTTAGGAAATTCAAGTGTGTGCATAAGCCGCTCCAAATTAACTTATTATGTTGTTTCAGAGCTATAACGGCTGGCAAATAGAAAAGGGGTGAAATAGTTTTAAAATTTAATTAATTAAAAAGCCGAGTTAGTATTTAACTCGGCTTTTTGTATATTTAATTAAAAATTACTGTTTCTTTTCACTTAGCGCGGGCTGGCCGTAGTTTGGCGAGCGTGGGCCATACAATAAGCCATTGTATGTATCTGATGAAAGTAAACGATTAGAAGTAATTGCAGCAATTTCAAAGCCTTTATCACTCACTGTTTCAGCAATTTGATTAATAGCTGCAACAACTAGCATTCCGACTAAGCCACCACCCGTGTTGTTGTTTTGTTGCTCAGCAGACGATGCTCTTGCCTTATCCTGCCATAGGACTTCGCCAGTGCGTAAATCAACAAGTTTTGCTGATACAGTGACCGCTGTTTCACTTGAAATAACGACGTAGCTAGTACCGTATTCTTCAATGTTGATATATAAGGCTGAATCAGCACCAAAAATATCATGTAGCTTTTTAACGGGCACTTGGTGAATATCGTTTGCAACCGTTAAACCATTACCTTTAAAGGTTTGATCAACAACCGCAACAGGAAATACATAAAAACCTGATTCAGCGATAGGAGTCATCATTTGTGTCATTACGCTATAAGGCGCGATGACTTCTGGTGTGTTGTTTAAAGGAGGCAACACAAGAATTGAATGAGGATCTGCTTGTCTAAATGCACTGTAATCATGGCTCGGTGGCGGTGATACACAGCCTGCGAGTGCTGTTAATAATGTTGCGATAGAGATTAGCTTTAAATAACGCATATTAAGCACCCTTTGCCGATTTTAGAAGAAAGTCGATGTACTGAACTGATTCAGGAAATAATTGTTTTTCTGTTTCAAAATGAGCAATACCTTGCACAGCATTGCCTGTATCAAAATACAGCATACCTAAATGAGCATGTAATCCTGGTGCTATTGCTTTACTGTTATTAGCTGCATCAGCAATAACCTGCTCTAGAATAGTTATTTGCTCTTCAACCGAAACTTCATCTGCTTTTAAATAAGCATAAACGGCGCTGTTATAGTCACCGTAATAATAAAAGAGGTTCTTTGGTGTTATTACACCCAGTAAGCGCGACGCATACTATAGCGGTAGCGATTAGCTTTTTCATGCTTTACTACCCCATTGACCCGATTCAAGACCAGTAACTAGTTTATTTACCACTTCACGAATCGCTAAATCGAGTACTTTTCCGTTTAATGTTGCATCGTATGAAGCTGTGCTACCAAAGCCAACTACTTCACGCTCTGATAAGCTGTACTCGCCAGCACCTTGTACTGAGTAAATAACTTCTGATGTTGTTACATCAACAATGTTAAGTGTTACTTTGGCGTATGCAATTTGTGATTTGCCTTTTCCTAGTAAACCGAATAATTGGCGATCACCTATGGCTTTACGGCCAAATTCAGTTACATCGCCAGTTACTACAAACTTTGCACCGCTAATTACTTGCTTTGCGCCTGTTAATTTAGCTTCTTCTGCAAGTGCTTGCATATTGTCGCGATCCAGCACACTAAAACGGTTAGTTTGTTGTAAGTGGCTCATTAAGGTTGTTTTTGCTTGGCTACCTAAGCGATCTTGGCCTGATGAAAATATACCATTTTGAAAACTTGAGCGATTTACAAACTGACCCACAACTAATTTACTCTTGGTGCCAGAGTAAGTGGTGTTGTAAGTTGCGACTGTTGGTGTGTCTATAGCTTTTGATGAAGTAGTTGCACAACCAGATAAAGTGGCAGCTGCAAGTGCAGCAATAAGGGCTGTTGCTAAATGTTTTTTATTTTTTAACATGAAATTTTCCAATGTTCGTTGGGGGTAAATAATTAAACGAACACTTGGGGATGTACTTATACTGATAAGCTTATGACATTATTCAAGAATCCGTTCCGTGCCCATTTATAAACAAAAAGCGATAAATATGCAATTATTATTACTTTTCATTGTTAGTAGATGTTAACAAGCATTAATGAGTACTAACTTCTATTGCTTAAATACTATTAATATTTTCTCTGATTTTGTCGGCTAACTTTTTAGATGCATCATTTAATTGCGGCTGTAAGTGCAGGACTATTTCGGTAGGCGGTAAGTCGGGTAGTCCATGGGTTATTTAAATCACTGCGTGTGGAAGTGATTAAACGCGATAATATTCAGCACCTTAATCAGGCTACACCAAGCAGTTTGTCGCGTATCCAAGATGTGGGCTGGCAGCAGCATTTATCGCATTTAATTGCTATGCCACAAAAACAGAAGCGCTGGAATTTATGCATACCAATATTATTGATGCCATGAGCGATGTGGCTGAGGTATTTAAAAATGAAGGCTTAGAAACTCGTGTTGATGTTGACCAAACTCACTGTGCTTTAGTCGTGGGGCATGGCAGAAGCCAAAGGGGTCAAATCTTGACTTCAGAAGCCAAAGGGGTCAAATCTTGACTTCAGACATTAAAACTCCTCAACGTCTGCAATTGACATACTTCTGACTATCAGGTTTGGTTAAGCCCTGTTTATCGGCTGTTATAAATCAACCACTTAAGTCACTTAAATACGCCTACTACATTTTGCGAATAGCGTTTAGTTTATTTATCTTGTTGATCACACCTAAATCAAACAGTTGTTGCGCTGTAGACTTGAGCAATTGAGTTTCCTCTGGCGTGCGATGTTCTGTAATGATTAATTTTGCATAGCTAATTTGCAGCCGGTTTATTGCGCGGGTTTTCTTTCTGCATTCAAAACACTTGATTGCATGTGCATCAATCCAAAACTTTAATTGTTCAAACCAGTATTGCTGCTCTTTGGCAAAAAATATAAATGCTCTGTGACAATCAACACACAGCTCTTGTATATCAACATAGAGTTGCCTTGGATATACACAGTAACTTTGTTTCTCGATAACAGCGGGGATTGCTGTTTCTGGATAGTAACGCACGCTTTCGTATCGCCAATGGGCATTATCGATTTCTTGCTTTGTATAGCTATTACCAGAGGGAATTGGCTCGCTGCCATATAGTGGGTGGTTCACATAATTGACCATAGCAGCTAATTACCCAGCACAAAAAGGACAGCTAAAGCCCCTACTGCTAGTGCAATTATCAAACTTACATTAAATTTAGAAAACAATGGAGGAGTAACCGCTGCTTGGTTCTGCCAAGTCGCTTGTGTTGTTATTGGCGCTTTGAGCTTTAGGCCGTGCTGGCATTTCAATGTCGGCAAGCTGTTTAACAGTCATCACAACTTGCTCGCAAGTAACGGCATCGCCATTAGCAATCGTTATATTCTCAATAATGCCATTACAGTCTGCCATCACTTCTAACACGACTTTATCTGTTTCAACATCAAACAGTACATCGTCTACATAGACTAGTTGACCTTCATTAACATAAAGGTTAGTTATTTTTGCTGTTGTTACCGAATCAGGCAAAGTTGGTACTTTAACTTCTTTGTTCATAATCCCTCCTTGGGTGTAATACCACTCAAAACTGACGGCTGACGGCTGACGGCTGACGGCTGACGGCTGACGGCTGACGGCTGACGGCTGACGGCTGACGGCTGACGGCTAAGTTATTACCCAAACGCCACGTTAGCAAACACGGCGGTCATTAAAATTGGGCACACAAAGCGAATATACTGAGCAAACCAAAACTTAAAACCACTGCTTGCTTGATGCAATTGGTTGCCACGGCGCCACAACCAGCCTACCGTAACAAAATAAAACAAGCCCATTAATGGCAGTTGGTATTGCGTTAACACCATAATCACTAAACCAAATAACCAATCAAAATTAAAGATGATTAATGACGATGCAGCCAATACCGTTAGACTAACCATTAAGGTTGCTGATTTACGCTCAACTTGATGATTTTCAACTAAGAAGGCCACAGGAATTTCAGTTGATGAAATGGTCGAGGTCAGTGAGGCTATCGACATGAGTACGAAAAACAATAGCCCAACCGCTAAACCTATTTCGCCCATGGTATTAAATAGCTGGGGTAAAATTGCAAAAATAAGTTGTGCCTCGCCAACGAGTTTGCCATCACTAAATACTTGTACTCCGTTGTGCTGAGCCACATAAATGGCTGGAATAATTAATAACCCAGCTAAAAATGCTACCCCTGTATCAAGCAAAGCTACCGATGCGGTTAATCGTGGTAAATTGGCATCAGGCTGTAAGTAAGAGCCATAAATCATCATACAACCCACTCCTAATGATAAGGAGAAAAACGCCTGCCCCATAGCCGCTATAATTAAATTAGGCTCAAACACTTGGCTAAAATCAGGAACCAAGTAGGCTGCAAAGCCTTCACTTGCGCCATCAAGCGTGGCAATGTAAAAAATTAAACCGACTAATAAAACCAACAACATAGGCATTAAGCGACGAGACCAGGTTTCAATTCCCGATTTAACCCCTTTTAAAATAATGCTGGCAGTCAAAATGAGCATTAGCGGCGTAAATACAAAATTACGCGCTGTAGAGTCTGTTTGTAGAAATTGACTTACCTGAGTAAAACCAAAGAAAGTAGCAATGGGTTCAAGGGCGTAAGCTATCATCCATCCGGCAACAATCGAATAAAAACTTAGCATCACTATGGCGCCAGCTAAGCCTAAATAGCCAGCAGCAGCCCCTACTTTTGGTGCTTGATCTTGCCATGCGTTTTTAAGTGCTTTAACTGGATTCGCTTGGGCTTGATGACCTAAAAACAGCTCAGTGTATAAAGCAGGCACTGCCAACAAAAATATTACGATAAAATAAACCAGTAAAAATGCACCGCCACCGTGATTCGCCGCTTGCGTAGGAAAACCCCAAATATTACCTAAACCAACCGCAGCGCCAGACGCCGCTAAAACAAAACCAAGGCGGCTTTGAAAACCATCACGCAATTGTGCCATACATCTACTATCTGTTATTATTTTTCATTATTGTGAATTAAACCATATTTCACAGCGACTGAGTAATAAATTTGTCAATGCTGGCGCAGACCATTAGTAAATGCGCACTTTATACCCAGCTTTTATATTTTCACTGCTAGCCATCTGGACTTTATGCCTAACCAATACTTTGATCAGTACCTGACTGTAAACCCATTTAGTGCCTCTGAGATTAATGCACAAAGCGTTTTATTGTTGAACGCAGAGTCTATTAACTTTGCTGATTTCGCATTAGATAATTTACTCAGCCCATTTGAGCAAGCGGTTATTGAACGCAGAAAAAGCTGTAAAGCAAAACAAGAGTACCTTGCCACGCGTTTATTGCTTAAATTTTTAGTTAAACACTGTTTTACTGAATTTGCCGATACACCCGCTCATCACATAAGCTCTGAATTTGATGAGCATAGCAGCAAACTTTTATTGCATATAAAAAACACGAATACCGTTTTGAGTAGTTGTTTATCTCATTCGAACGGTTTTGTTGGAGCAGCGCTGAATATTGAGCAGGTCGAATTTGGTTTTGATATTGAGAAGATAAGCTTGAAACGCCCGTTTGAAAAATTGGCTAAGCATTTTTATCACCAGCAAGAAGTCGACTCAATCACCGCAAATGAGCAATGTGCCGCTCAGCGTTTTTTTAGGATTTGGACGTTAAAAGAAGCACTCGCCAAAGCGACTAGCCGCCCTATTGCGCAGCTACTCAGTCCACATGTTTTCACCGAGCTCGCAACAGCTAATTTAAATGCTAAAAGCACGGTATTTGAAGGCTTTGACATAACTATCGTGAATAAAAAAAGCACTGACTGGCAGTGCTTTTATATCACTGATTTACAGCAATTATGCAGCGCTTTCGAGCTCAAGTAAGCGGCTGTGAATAGCTTGAACAACTAAGTCTGACTCTGCTTGCTCAACTAAAAAGCATAAATTATGTTTGCTCGCACCATGACAGATTAAACGAATATTAAAGTCGCTAAGCACATTCATTAAATTAACTTCTTGTTGGCGAAGCTGAATTTGTGAGCCAATAAGCGCCACCAGCGTTAGGTTATTTTCAACCGACACATGACAAAATTCAGCGAGTTTATCTAAGCAATCTTGATCAAGCTCAGGACGAGAAGCATTTGGTGCATTATCAAGAGTAATTGCCACACTGATTTCAGAGGTTGTCACTAAATCAACCGAAATATTAAACTCACTTAATATAGTAAATACACGCGCTAAGAAACCACTGGCTAACAGCATTTCAGGGCTTTTCAAGGTCAACAAAATTTGGTTTTTACGTTGCGTGACAGCACGAATACCAGGTATTTGCGACTTTTCACGTTCGATCCACGTACCACCACGCTCAGGCTCACGACTAGAGCCTACAAATACACTAATATGGCTTCTACTAGCGGGTAAAATTGTTGCTGGGTGCAAAACTTTTGCGCCAAAGGTCGCCATTTCGGCTGCTTCATCAAAGCTTAAGCGGGCAATTGGTGTGGCTTTTACGCACAAACGCGGATCGGTGCTAAAGATACCCACAACGTCTGTCCAAATGTGTACACTTTTCGCGTTGACAGCCTCTGCTAATAACGCCGCGCTGTAATCTGAACCTCCACGGCCAAGGGTAGTTGTTTGCCCATGAGCATCACTACCAATAAAACCTTGGGTAACGACAACATGTTCTTTTAATAAGGGGATTAAATGCGCTTTTGCCGCCATTGCAGTCGCTTCTACATCTGGCGTTGCTTTTGAGAACTGGCTATCAGTTTTTAATACTTGGCGTACATCAAAACGCACCGCATCTAAGCCATTTAGGCGTAATACTTGAGTAAATAAATACGACGATAAACGCTCACCAAAGCTTAATAATTCATCGTGTTGTTGCTTAGATTTAAGCGTTTCGCTGGCAAGCGATTTAAACGCTTTAATTGTTTCAGTAAAACCATGTGCTAAATCAGCATCAAGCGATAGTTCATTTAAAATGGCGTCTTGGATAGCAACCACACCATTAATGTGTTCGCTACGCTCTTGGGCAGTTAAGTCTTTTTGCATAAAGCAACGAGGTGGTTTGTTACACCTGCGCTGGCACTCACAGCCACAACGCGCACTGTGTTATCAGCTACAATAATTTCACTACAACGGCTCATAGCGTCAAAATTAGCTACGCTTGTACCACCAAATTTAGCGACAACGTAATCTGATTTTGCATTGCTTAATTGTTGCGTGTTATTTGTAACTACTTGGGTATTCATGTCGTCTCCTGTTGTGGCATTTAACCACGATAATACAAGAAGAACTTGGCAAGGGGGTGCTTGATAAGAAAAGTCCACTGCCAGAAGCTCTCCACCTAAATTGGTGACAGTTTTGAGGATTCAGCCCCATAAACCGAAAAACCACTGTGACGTCAGTTGTTCTTCTCGGCGAGTATTTCCCTCCTTAATGATCAAAAGCAAACGTCGCTTCACATTAAGTACCTAAATATCGCACCTCTTCTGAATGTTAGATTAACTACTTTAAATTAGTGGTTAAAATAACAAAGCCCGCTATAAAGCGGGCTTTGAAAGTTATCGTTTAGACGTCTAGCTGTCAAGTTGTTTTATTAAATCTCGTACGATTAAATAAAACTCCCGGCAACATAAGAGCCAACATAACCCACCGTATAAGCAATTAATAAATAAACCGACATACGTAAATAGCTCATAAAGGTCAGCGCTTTTACTTTGCTCATGGCAATAATACCCGCGGCCGAACCTATAATAAGCATAGACCCACCCACACCTGTAGCATAGGTAAACGACAGCCACTGCTGCGGGCTCATTATGATATCGGCTTTTAACAATGCAGCTGTTAGCGGCACGTTATCAACCGCAGCTGATAGAATACCCATGAGGTAATTTGCATATTGCGCTGGCATTAGCTCATATAAGTTAGTGAATTTACTAAGCATACCCACTTCTTTTAATGCACCAACGAGTAACAGCACACCAACAAAAAATAGTAAAGTGTCGTATTCTATTTCACGGATGTAATCGATGATTTTTTTGTTTACGTCTTTTTTGCGCATTAAAAACTGTGCAGTTAAAAACATAAGTGACAAACCAAACAAAAAGGTCAACAACGGCGGTACATGGTAAAGTACGCTAAGCGTTAATGTAGCTATAATAGTTGATAAGAAAATAACCGCGATGGTGATATCGGTTTTTTCAATACGCCGCTCTTCTTGCTTAGTAAACTCGACGGCACCATTTAAGCCAAACGACAACATAATCGCCAGCAGAGCAACACTCGCCAATGCCGGTACAATAAGCAGTAGCAAATTAGCAATACTGACTTTGCCATCAAGGAAAATCATCAAGGTAGTTACATCACCAGTTATCAGCGACACCCCACCAGAGTTAACACTAAAGACAATCAAAGTAGCGTATTTAATAAGCTTTTTCGGATCGAGTTTTAACGACATCACCACCGCAAGCGAGATAAGCGTGGCGGTAATATTGTCTGAAATCGACGAAAATAAAAAGGAAAAGCCACCAATTAAAAACATCAGCTTACGTTCACTAATGGCACTAGGCATCACTCTGTGCACAATATTTTGGATAAAACCTTTGGAGTTCAAGTAGGCAACAAAAGTCATTGCAGCCATTAAAAACAACCATAGAGTGGCAATCTCTAAAATATTGTGATCAAGTTGGTGTTGTACATTTTCGGGGCTTTGCCCGTTGAGTGGCGAGATAAATAAGATAATCCAGCATAAAGTACCAAAGAAAAGCGTGGTTTTGGCCTTGTTTACATGGATAATATCCTCTATAACGATGAGCACGAATGCAAGCGTTATCAGGGTTAGGATAATTGACGTTACCATGGTGTTTGAACAACCTTTAGAAAAATGTAAAAATTGCATTCTTATGTCACTTATGTGACACGGCGCGCAGTCTAGCACCAAAGGCATTGTAAAACTATTGCCAATTACCTATTTTATAACAATCGCTGATTCAGCCTAAATGAGAAGTACTGGAGCGTTATGATCCCAGCTAAAAAGTTACTAAATACCCTGACAGAACATTGGGGGATGTTAGAACTATTATTTAAACGTTTTAAAATGGCTGATTTTAGCTTGAAAGACGTACAAAATGCGATCAAACAAAAACAACCAACTTGGTCAAACGAACGTATTTACAAAGAAACCAACCGGCTTTTAAATCAAGATATTATTATACCTCTAGCTAAATCGTCCCAGCTGGAAATTAACCGTGCAATTGCCGACTTTGCGACCTTTTTATTGCAAGAAGAACATTTGGGGCTTGCGCAAGAGATCAGTGTATTAGTTGATGACCTTGCTCGCTTAGGCAACCGCTTAGCCAATGCTGGTGAAATTGAAGATTACGATGAATTACGTCGCTTTAGCCGCATTATGGATGACCGGGTCCGTAAAATAATGAAACTGTTTGCCCACAACGAAAATGCCATTTTAAATATTGTGGAGCAAGCAAAAGCCAACAACGCGGTGCAATCGTTGCAAAAGCGCTATAAGGCGGTGATTGAAGCCTTTGATGAATATATTGAGCCTATGCTCGAAATGGTGGATATTCGTGGTGATTTTCATGCTTGCTTTAGTACCATTGAAGAGCAAATAAGTACACAGATCGCGCACATCGAACGCTCCGGTAAAGCATATCAAGATAAACGTATGCTAGAGCAATTACGTACGCGTATCTTAGAGATGCACCTTGTTGGACGCGAGAGCTTACGCAAAAGTGCCGATATGCTCATGCCCCTGCGTGAAGAATTACGCCGTAATAATATGATCACCCGCCAAGCAGCTAAAGTACTTGGCTTAATTCGTAAAAATGGCGTAGATAACATGCTAAGTAATGTACAACCGCATTTTGTCTCTGATGCTCAGCGTTTTTCACTGGGCCAGCAACGTCACATGGTAGCCTACATGGCAGGCTTGGTGGAATTTGAACATAGTGAATATGAATTGCCTGACCAACAAGATGTGCCCGCATATGTTACACCCAACATTCCAGATTATAACAATGTTAAAACTAGCTTTAAAAAGCGTTTTAATGCTAAACGTAAAAAACCCGAGCCTTTATTAACTTTTCTTGGTGAAAGTTATCCAGAACTTGAAGCCGACGAAATGCTGTTTTTATATCAAAAATTAATTAGCGATACTGATATAGAAATCAGCCAAAGCGATGAAAAAATGCGAGTTAAAATCGCCGGACAACACTTTTCACTCTTTCCATTTAATACAAAGCCTGTTGATCCCAAGCATAACCAAACAGGGAATGAGTAACCTCTATGACACAAATTAATTTAGATGAATTAACCCACCTACAAGCCATCAATAAAAAACTGGTAACGGGTTATCATATTAGTGAGCAAGACACTTTAATGTGGCAAGAGCTTGATCAACACATTGAGCAATACAGTGCGCTATTTAACTCTCTCGGCCATGACTTACAACACGATAGCCGCGGTTTTTATTATTTTGCCAGTGACGAAAGTACACCAAACATGGGGAAAATCTCTCGCGCAATCGCACTCACCGTTTATATATTAATTGAGCATTATGCCAATACCGGCAAAGATCCTATGCGTGCACTATTTGATGAAGTGAACGATTTAGAGTTGATGCAAACCTTAGTGCAGATGAACAAACATTTGTTTGATCAACTCGAGATTTTTTCGGGATCAGATTTACGTAAAGATGTGTATTTACGCATGATCCGACTCGGCCTTGCCCGTGAAGTTGAAGGCGGTTTTATGTTACAAGCCCCAATTTACCGCTACATCGATGCATTAATGGAAGTAAATGAAGAAACCTATATTGGAGAGGACGAATAATGAAAAACCTATACGGCCTCAGTAAGCTCGCATTATTAAACACCGCCGGTTATGCCAAATGTGTGATCCCGCTTGATAAAAGTAGCTCTATTTGCGCGCCAAATAATACCGGTAAAAGTTCGGTTATTAATGCTCTGCAGTTTCCACTTATCAATGATTTACGCCTTACCGAATGGGACGGTCATGATCTAGATGAAACCCGTAAGTTTTATTTCTCATCAGATCAATCTTACATTTTACTAGAAGCAAACTTACCGCAAGGCCCTGTGGTCATCGGTGTTGCGGGTCTTGGGAAAATTGCCGGTTACGCCCATCAGTTTTTTTGTTATCAAGGCAAACTGGAGCTTGAGCAATACACTCAGGGCAAAACTATTATTAAGTTCACCAAGCTGTTTAATCACTTAAAAGAGCAAGGCTTTAACCCGATTGAACTCAAAGCCCAAGAGCTCAATGCTTTACTAACAGGCGGCGCAACGCCGTTTGATGGCGACATTAATTTAAAAATGATCCCGCTTAATAATGTGCAAGATTCGGCGATTTATAAAGAAATATTCCGCCGGATCTTAAACTTACACAAGCTTGGCGCTGCCGATGTTAAACGTTTTATGCTCCGTGTGTTTGAACGCCATATGTCAAATTCGAAAGTCGACTTTTATGAAGTATGGCGCCGCTCATTTGATAAAGTAAATCGCGCAAAACGTGAATTAAAAGCCCTTGAGTCAATGCAAGAGCCAATTAGCGCCCTTGAATCTATGCTTGAAAATCAAACCGTACTCAAAGGGAAATTGGCCGCTTACGCCCCTAAAATTGACCAAGCGTTAATAGACTTTGATACTTACCAAGAAGCACAACTTAGCGAACTCAATGTTGCCCTTGAGGACATTGAACACGAAAAACATGAGTTTGAACAAAAGCAGCAGCTCTACGTTCAGCAATCGCGTGATATAGAACGTAAGCAGACTCAAATTGAACAATGGTTTTTAGACTTTAATGCACTAAAAGCAGAGTTTGAACTGGTTAATATGGCAACGCTTAAAGTGAGCCTTGGCCAGTTAAAACAAGATTACGAGTCACTATCGCATTCAATAAATAGTGCTCAAGGGCAAAGTTTACACACCCTTGATTACCGTATCAGCGAAACCCAAAAGCAAATTAAAAGTTTAAAACTGCAACTTAAAAACCTTGAATTTAATTTGTTCACCCGAATGCGTGAAGATTTATCGCTCAAAGAAGTGGAAGAAATTTCACGTATTTTAAACCCTGATATTCTCTCGTTTGCCACCACCAGCAGTGGTGATATTGATATCAGCGATGAAGATGCATTTGGCGAATTTTTAACGCAATTATCTGATAACGTAAAAGGCGGCGTACTTACCCTGCCCGGCGCGACCATTAAATTGAAAAAGCTCTCTGTTGTGCAAATGCAAACAGGCGAGAATAAAGAGCAACTGACAGCGCAGCTAAGCGCCCTTGAAAATTCATTAAAAGAATTTAAACAGCAGCGCGAAGTAGCTGCAAATGTTGCTGATAAACAAAAAGAAAAAGATGCCCTATACGATGAGCTAATGAGCTGCGAAAGTGCACTGAAACGCTTTGAGCAATATGAGGTGATGTTGCAGTCAATTGACGCTCAAGCCATGCTGAAAGAGCAGTTAGTCGCCGAGCGCGATCAGGTTGATGAGTACTTACAAGATATTCAAAAAAAATAGTGGCTCAATCGCAGACAGACGCTCAATTATTAAATCTAAAAAGGATTTACTATCACGTCAAGCTGATCGCCTGCGCCAAGTTAAATCTGAGAGAATCGACCATACCCTTGATTTATACAGTGGCAAAGTCACCCCTTATATGATTGATATTCATATCGACTTTGACAACTTGAGCGATTTAGTCCATCACTTTAATAAAGACTGCCAAGAGCTACGTAATTTTGATATCAACGTTCGAAATACCTATTTGCACATTTATAATGCAGGCATCACTAAGTTTGATAACGAAAACGATGAGTTTACTAAATACCAGAAACTGATCAGCGCATTTCATAATATTGATAACGAACGTGATGCAGTTGAGCGCCAAGCCCGTGTTGCACTGACTGAAGTTGCGGCAACCATTAAAGGCTTGCGTGAAGACTTAGACCGCTTGCGCCGCGAAATGAATAGCTTTAATAAAGGCATCAGTCAGCACCGCATTTCAAACCTACAAGCGTTCAAAATTAATGTTATACCGCGCAAAATGCTGGTTGATAGTATTGATACCATTATCAGCACTTCCAATCAGTTTGAGCAAGGCGACACCCTTGATTTATTAAGCCAAGAACCTTACAGCGAAAGCGCGGTAAATGAAGCAAAAGACCACTTAATTCAACTGGCCTCAGATAAAGCCGGTTTAACCCTAACCGACTTATTTGATATTCGCTTTGAAGTAGTTAATCGTGCAGGTGAGACAGAGCATTTTGATAAAATCGATTCGGCCGGCTCTAACGGTACTCGTATTACGATTAAATTATTATGCGGCATGTTGTTTATTCGTTATTTATTAAGCGACCAAGAACAAAATCTTTACCGTATACCTATTTATATCGATGAAGCGGCCGATATTGACCCGCAAAACCAAAAAGCAATTATTGAAACCGCACTAAGCTTTGGCTTTGTGCCTATATTTGCCTCTGTTAAACCACAGATTAGTTGTGATTACATTGTACCAATTAGATCGGTTAAAGACGGCGCCCAGAACTGGGTAGATGAAAAAGACTGGATAGAAGTCGAGCACCAATAAGATAAGAGCGACGTTTCTATAAATTAATATATCATTCAGTCAAGGACGACTAAACTGATCAGTACTTATCGTTTATACAAATTACAGGTAAAAAATAACATTTCCTTGAATTCATTCTATGTTATGTTATCCAACGAATAGTCATTAAATTTGCCAAGGAGCAAACTCCATGAAAAATATACTAATTGCAACTGCTGTATTACTACTTGCAGCCTGTGCAAAAACCCCTGATATTGATTACGACAAATCTGTGGACTTTGGTAACTACAAAACGTTTGCTTGGTTTCCACAAGCGACTTTGGCTAACGCGGATAATTATCAAATCAGCCCATTGATGGAAAAACGTGTGCGTGAAGCGGTAAATACACAATTACAAGCACACGGTATGACACTTGCCGACGAAGCCTCAGCAGATGTATTAATTAACTATCATGCCTCTGTTGATACTAAAGTTGATGTTGATACATTTAAGGTAGGTTATGGCGCACGTTGGAATTACTGGGGTATGGGTTATAACACACAAACAACAACCCATGAATATGATGTAGGTACTTTAGTTATTGATGTTGTTGATCGTGCCTCTAATCAGCTTGTTTGGCGCGGTGCTCGTGAAGGTCGCCTACAGAAAAAACAAACGCCTGAACAGCGTAACAAAGCAGTTCAAGAAGCTGTTGCGACTATTCTAAGTGGTTTTCCACCAGAAAAACTTGCACAATAAACTGCTATAACTAATTTTATAAAAAAGCTCACTTTTTAGTGAGCTTTTTTGTTTCTGAACAAATTTAAATTTAATCCATTTTATACTTATACAAAAGATCATGCGGTATGTGGCAGTAATCATCGGGGAAGTTGGTTAAGCGGTCTTGATGCTCGGGATCGCTTGCAACGTAGTTTGTTAATGGTTGCACTTCGACTACGACTTTAGCGGCATCATCACGTTGGTTGATATAATCTCGCGCTATGGTTAGGTGTGTTGGCTGTTTACTATAAATGGCTGTGCGGTATTTCGGACCAATATCATCGCCTTGCTTGTTAATGCTGTAAGGGTCGATAATTTCAAAAAAGTATTCGATTAAACTGTTGAGCTCAACTTTACCGGCATCAAAAACCACCTTCACACATTCAGCATAACCATCATACTCACCGGCTGTATTACTGCTGATACCATTGGCACGCCCAGCTTCTGTCACCACGACACCCGGTAAATGCTTAATAAACTCTTGCACTCCCCACAAGCAGCCGCCAGCAAAATAAACGGTTTCTAAATTGGTGTTATGTAATGTGTTCATATATCAACCTATGTGAATAGACATGAATGATTATCAAATGCAATTTTCTCTCATTAAGATACAATAGCGCTCTATTTAAAACGCGTACTAACAACGTAATAAATATGATAACAACAAATAATCACACCACTATAATTAAAAGCGCAAAGAGATTTTAACGTGATCAAAACTGTACACCTAGCAATACCAGCCATCTTATGTAATTTTTCAACACTCACCCTGGCCACAAATAACACTGATGATATTGAACAAATAACAGTGCACTCCTCCGCCACAGCAAATCAACTACCTGTGGGCACTTTCGATGCACCAGTGTCAAATTTAGAGTATGACCCACGAGTTGATTTACAATCACGTAATATGGCTGAGGCACAAGCCGATGTCACTATACGTGGCGGGATTTTGAAAACACTGGTTTTAGTGTTGGTAGCGTGACTTTATTCGATCCACAATCGGGGCACTACTTTGCTGAAATCCCTATTGCCCCACAAATGCTTAGTGGTGCTAAAATTTATACTGGCGTTGATAATGCTTTTAATGGCATGAATAGCTCGGTAGAAACAGTTGCTTTTGGATGGACACCAATCAACACCGGCGGCAGTGCTTCTTTAGGCGTTGGTAATAACGACTTTAATCTACAAAGTGTTAATGCAGGCATTAGTACTCCTCTTGAAGGAATGAACGATTGGCAGTTAGGCTTTCAAGGTGAATATTCGCACTCACAAAGTGACGGTACTATAGAGTATGGCGATCATGACTTTAGCCGTGTATCAGGCCGCGTACAACTAGTCGGCCCACAGTCACAAACTGATATTTTTTATGGCTCACAGCAAAAGTTTTTTGGTTGGCCAAATATGTACACCCCTTTTGGGGTAAATGAAACTGAAGACTTAGACACTGAACTGTTTTTAGTTAATCATCAGCAAAACTATGCCGCTGATAGCTCATTTGAAGTATCGGCTTATTATCGTAAGAATAACGATCATTATATATATTCTCGTGAAAACCCAAGTGCCTTTGAGGCTTTTCATGAGACCGAAGTTAAATCGATTGGTTTTTCAGGACGTCATGCTCAAAATCACTCATTTGCTTTAAACTACTCGGCTCAATTTATTGAAGACTCAATAGAATCAACCACCCTTGAAAATAACTTCACCTCTCGTAATTACTATAAAATAAGTGTGTTACCTGAATATCAAACAGCTATTGCCAATAATCAATTGCTGACTGTTCGTTTAGGGGCAGCTTATGATGATACTAATAGAGATGATTCTGAACTTTCGTTAATGGGTGATATAAACTGGAACACAGTAAATACTAATGGAACAGAACGCACTGTTTATTTATCCTTTGCGCAAGCAAGCCAAGTGGCAGGTTATACGGCGATTGGTGGCAGTGAGTCAGGTGGTTTATTTAGAAGTAACTATAACCTTGAGCGCGAAACCACACAAAATCTAGAGCTCGGTTTGTTACTTGAACAGCAAACTTGGCAATTAAATTCTGCCTTATTTTATCGTCAAGATGACAACTTAACTGACTGGACTTACAGCTTCGATTCAGTATTTGCCCGTGCTGCAAACCCAGTAGATATTGATACTTCTGGCATCGAACTTTTAGCCACGAAGCAGTTCGATACTGTTGAATTGATTACAAGTTATACTTACCTACATAAATCAGAAACATATGGCGCAGAAGAAATTGACGCCAGTTTTTATGCTCTTAACTTTCCTGATCATCGTATAACACTCGGCGCAGTGTGGACGCCTACTGACATGTTAGAGTTTCGTATTGATAACGAGTGGCGTAAGCAGCATGAAAATGCATTACGCAGTGGCGATGATTCGGCGTTCTTTACCCACTTAACCTTAAAACTAATACCAACGGGGCTTGATAACTTATTTATTACGCTTGCTGCTGATAATTTATGGGGTGAATCGTTTGAAGAAATTCCTGGTACACCAGGTCGCGGCGAACAATATACTTTAAGTGCGACTTATAACTGGTAAAGTAAAAAATATATGTCAAAAACCGCGTTAAAAACGCGGCTTTTTTATAACCAAATAGCAGTAAAAACCTAGGTCATTTGCTCTAATTCAGTTATTAATTGTAACGCTTGGGCATTAGTCGTACCGCACACATCAATAGTCGCACTAAAATCACTACATACTTTTGGGCGACTTTCATCACCAAACAGTTTACATAAGTTATTGTTATCTAACTGAATGCAACGCTCACCGGCTTTTTTCCCATGAGGCATGCCAGGGATCGGAGAACTAATACTCGGTGCTATACAACACGCTCCGCAGCCTAGCCTACACGTCATTGGTTGTGTATTCATTTTCACCCCTTAATTACCTATTACTGACACTTTGTTACTTATGTAATGCTTTGTTACATCTTCATACGACTTGTAAATACTTTATTCATTATGCTTACCCTGTCACCCAATTATGAGGAAAGCCTTGTGGCTACTAAAAAACAAATAATTCTACCTATTGCCGTACTGGTTGGCGGCATAGCACTGGCAGCTGGTTTCTCATCTATGAAACAACCCCCAGAAGAAAAACCAGAACAAGATACCCGTCCTCTCGTATCAACTGATGCGCTTCACCTTGATGCCATTACCCTTGATGTTAAATCTTATGGTGTAGTTAAACCAAAAGACCATACACAATTAGTTGCCCAAGTTGCAGGGCAAGTAGTATATGTATCTGAACAATTTGTCCAAGGTGGTTTTGTTAAGCAAGGCGACATTCTAGCACGAATTGACCCAAATGATTATGAAGCTGCACTCATTGAAGCACAAGCAGGTTTAGCACAAGCAAGTGCTGATCTTGAAATCGAACGTGCTCAAGCCCACGTCGCAAAAGCTGAATGGGATCGTATAAAAGATGACTCAAACGAAATGATCCCTTCTAATCTCTATTTACGCAAACCGCAGCTGGCTGAAAAGCTGGCTCGCTATCGTGCAGCACAAGCAAGTGAAAAACGCGCAAGCCGTAATTTAGAACGCACCTATATTAAAGCCCCGTATGATGCCATTATTGCTGCTCGGGATATTAGCCTTGGCAGTGTAGTTAGCCTTGGCAGTAAATTTGGCGAGTTAAGCTCAACATCAATTGCTGAAATCCGTTTGCCTGTTGCCGACAAAGAATTGCAATACCTAAAAAATGGCGGTATCGGCGCAACAGTAACGGTTAATGCCGAGTTTGCAGGTAAGCCTACCACTTGGCAGGCTAGCGTTGTGCGCAGTGAAGGGGTGATTGATCAAACAAGCCGCATGAGCTATTTAGTCGCACAAGTTACAACACCGTATGCTAGTAAACAACCGCTTCGCTTTGGCTCGTATATAAATGCAACCATTTCAGGGCGTTCATTAGATAATGCCATTGTGGTACCACATCATTTAGTTAAAGATAACAAAATTGCAGTACTCAACGATGACTTAACGCTTTCATTCAAAACGCTCAATATTGTGCGAGAACAAAACGGTATGATAATAGCCGATGCTGGTCTAAATGAAGGTCAGCAATTAATTACCTCAGCACTTGAGTTTCCAACCGAAGGCATGCAAGTCAAACTCAACGATAGTCCTGCTCCTTCAGGCGTAACGCAGCTTGCGTTGAAAGAGGAATAAGCCATGACCATCCATAGTGAAAAAGGGCTTATAGCCTGGTTTGCTCGCAACCCAGTTGCAGCCAATTTGATGATGATTTTTATCTTGGTCGGCGGCATCTTAACTGCGTTTTCAATTCGCAAACAGATGTTTCCACAGTTTGAAAATAATTGGATCAGTGTACAAGCTGTCTACCCTGGTGCTGCACCTCAAGAAGTTGAAGAAGGTATCACCATCAAGGTTGAAGAAGCGATTGAGGGGCTCGAAGGCTTAAAGCGTAAAATCACCTATTCGAACCGTGGATATTCCCAAGCATGGATTGAAATAGACGAAAAATACGACACAAAAGAAGTGCTCGACGAAATTAAAATGCAGGTTGATTCAATCAACACTTTCCCTGCAGACATGGAACGCCCTGTTGTTCGCCATGACAAATTTGAACAAGAAGTCATGATACTAGCACTATATGGTGACATGAGTAACTACCAGTTAAAAGAGCTTGGTAATAACATAAAAGATGAGTTACAAGCGTTACCGCAAATAAACCTTGTTGAGTTCAATGGTGGTTTAAATTACGAAATTGGCATTGAAGTCAGCCCAGATAAACTACGCGAATATGGGCTAACCTTTAGAGATATTTCAAATGCTGTACGTGCCTTTTCAGCGAATATGTCAGCGGGGCAAATTCGCTCTGACAATGGCTATATTTCTATGCGTGTAGAAAAACAAGCCTATCGCGGCAACGAGTTTGAAAAACTCCCATTAATACTTCTCCCTGATGGTGCCCAGATTTTTTTAGGAGATGTTGCAACAATTAATGATGACTTTGAAGAAGGATTACAATATTCAAAATATAACGGTAAAAATTCCCTCTCCTTTGAAGTTAATGCATCAAAAGATCAAGACATCACAAAAGTAGCTAAAGTATTAAAGCAATATTTAGCTGATAAAAAAGATCAGCTGCCTGCCGGTGTAAAACTCTCACCTATTGTTGATTTAACCTACTACCTTGAAGGTCGATTAGATATGATGATCGACAACATGGTGTGGGGTGGTATTTTAGTGATGGTTGTTTTAGCCTTATTTTTACCACTACGCTTAGCGTTTTGGGTGATGATGGGCTTGCCTGTATCCTTCCTAGGTGCTTTTTTAATGATGCCAATGGGCTTTTTAGACGTCACGATCAATTTGGCATCACTGTTTGCATTTATTTTAGTACTAGGGATAGTGGTAGATGATGCCATTGTTGTTGGTGAGTCAGCTAGCGCTGAAATTGAAAAACACGGCCACTCACTCGATAACGTTGTACGCGGCGTAAAGCGTGTCGCAATGCCGGCCACTTTTGGTGTATTAACAACGATTGCCGCGTTTTTACCCCAAACGTTAGCAACTGGACCTGGCGCTGCATTTTCTAAAGCCATTGGTGGTGTAATTATTTTATGCTTAATTTTCTCTTTGATTGAATCAAAGTTAATCCTCCCAGCTCACTTAGCAGCAATGAAAGTGCGTAAACCTAATCCAAAAAACCCATTACATCGCTTACGTAAGGTGATGGATGGTGGCTTAAAGCGGTTTGTCGATAACTATTACACGCCGTTTATTGCACGTTGTATTCACTATCGTTATACCGTCATCATTGGTTTTGTGTGTGTGCTTATTGTTAGTGGCGGTATGTTTGCAGGTGGCTTAGTTAAATTTGTAGCTAACCCGAAAATCCCCCATGATTTCCCACGAATTTCAGTAGAAATGAACTTAGCTTCTTCTGAGCAAGCAACATTAGAAACCGCTAAAAAAATAGAAGACGTCATCTTAAAAGTTGATCAACAACTTAAAGAGCAGTATGGCACAGCGATGGTACGTGATTTATCAGTAAGCCTTCGCGGTCGTACCAATGCCAGTTTAATGGCTGTGCTTATTGAGCCTGATTTACGCCCTATTGATACCTTTGCACTAAGCGCACTATGGCGCGAGCAGATGCCACCTCTTCCTGGTGTTAAAACTCTCACAATTGAAGACAGCATTATGAATGGCGGGCGTGACGACGGTGATATTAGCTTTCGTCTTGAAGGTAAAGATGCAAAGCAACTTAAAGCAGTAGCAGCTCAGCTAAAACAGAAGTTAAACAGCATGGAAGGTGTCGGTGATGTAAATGACTCAATGCAAAGTGCCACTGACGAAGTGCAGCTTGACTTAAAACCATTGGCTTACAGCATGGGCTTAACCCTTGCTGATGTAGCGTCACAAGTTAGCTTTAGTTACTACGGCTTGGAAGCACAACGCATATTGCGTGATGGCGAAGAAGTCAAAGTGATGATCCGCTACCCACAAGAAGCACGTAATTCAATTAGCGATATACAAAGCGTACGTATCATTACACCGAGTGGTGTTGAGGTTCCGCTTACAGAAGTCGCCACTGTCAGCCTAGTTGATGGTGTTAACCGGATACGCAGGGAGAATTCAAAACGTACTGTTAACGTATGGGCTGCGGTTAATACGGATAAAGTAGAACCGTTTGCGATTGCACAAGAGATTCGTGATGAATACTTACCTGCCTTACTGAAAAACTACCCTGGTGTGCAAAGTAGTGTTGCAGGACGAATTCAAGAAGAAATGGACAGTGTTGCAGAACAAGTACGTGATTTTGCTCTGTCTATGATGATTATATTTGCATTATTAGCAATACCGCTTCGCTCATATTCACAACCCTTTATTATTATGTCTGTGATCCCATTTGGTGTCATTGGTGCCATGTTTGGTCACATGATTTTAGGAATGACCATGAGTGGCCTATCAATTTTTGGTATTATCGCTGTTGCAGGTGTTGTGGTGAATGATTCACTTGTTATGGTTGATTTTGTTAATAAAGCACGCGCAGAAGGCGTTGCAATAAAAGACGCCGTTATGCAAGCGGGTGCACGCCGTTTTAGAGCAATATTACTGACCTCAGTAACCACCTTTATTGGTGTATTGCCTATTATTATGGAAACTAGCTTACAAGCCAAAATTGTTATCCCAATGGCTGTATCACTCGCCTTTGGTGTGCTATTTGCCACTGTTATCACGTTAATTTTAATTCCATGTCAATATGTTGCACTAGAAGATGCCAAACGCTTAATTCGTAAATGGCGCGGCAAAGAAGCGCTGATAGATGGTGCGCCAATTAATAACCAGACGGATACGAAAATAAGTCATTCAGCGTTATAAAATTTGTTATCCCAACCATCAAGCCCGAGCTGTTTACAACTCGGGCTTTTTATTGCAAAAAATAAAAAAACAAACGAACTGAACACAAAAGTGCAACACGAAATCAGTTTACTTTTCATACTAACCACGCTAAAAATTGATTTTAAAACAAACAATAATAATTAAGGGAAATTATGAGTCACAAGACTAGAGTTTGGCTAACTCAATTATTAGCTATGAGTTTACTTTTTATATCTACAATAAGCTTAGCCGCTAATAAAGCCACAGAAATTGACTCTTTCATACAAGGCTTTCATGAGTTAAAACAATTTAATGGTAACGTGTTAGTTGCCAAACAAGGCGAAGTTATTTTTGAAAAAAGCTATGGTTACGCAAACTTTGAATGGGATATTAAAAATACATCACAGACCAAGTTTCGAATCGGCTCTATTACAAAGCAATTTACAGCCCTACTCATTCTACAATTGGTTCAACAAAACAAAATACAGCTCGATGCACCTTTAAGCACTTACCTGCCCAACTACCGCAAAGATATTGGCAATAAAATTACTATACGCCAAATACTTAACCATACATCAGGGCTAAGTAATTACACCCATGTAAAAGCATTTAGAGATGATTATAGCCGTAACCCTTACAGCGTTGATGAGTTTATAACGCTGTTATGCAGTGATGATTTATTATTTGAGCCCGGTACACAATTTCGCTACAGCAACTCAGGCTACTTTATTTTAGGTGCAGTGATTGAAAAAATCACTCAACAACGTTATCAGGATGTGTTGCAAGAAAATATTTTTACGCCGCTGAATATGCACAACACCGGCTATGATTCTCATGAAAAACTAATCACGCAACGTGCATCTGGCTATAATAATAACTTGAACGGTTACACAAATGCTGAATATTTGGATATGTCTATTCCCTATGCCGCGGGGTCTCTCTATTCAACCGCCCGCGATCTCGTAAAATGGGATCAAGCACTTTATACAAATAAGCTAATAAATGAAGAGCTAAAAAAGCAAATGTATACCGTAACGCAGCAGCGTAATTACGCATTTGGCTGGGAAGTTAATCAATTAAATACTGATAAATATGGCAAACCACTAACACAAGTACAACATGGTGGAGGTATAGATGGATTTAATGCATTTATTAGTCGTATATTGGAAGATCAGCTACTCATCGTGATTTTAAATAACACTGGCGGTGCCCCTCTTACACCAATGACACAGGGGTTAACCAATATTTTTTACGGTAAGCCCTACGACGACGCAACTGAAAATGTGGATAGTCAACTTTATCACGCCTTGCAAAGTGGTGGTATTACAGCATTAAAAGACAAGTACAAACAATTAGATAGGAATAATGTGCCACTTAGAGAAAGAAGTATTAATTATTTTGGTTATGAATTAATAGCAATGAAAAAACTCGATGCTGCTATTGCCATATTTAAACTAAACGCTATTAAGTATCCCAATTCTGCTAATACTCACGATAGTCTGGGTGAAGCCTATATTACCGCCAACAACCCGGAACTTGCATTAAAAAGTTACCAACGTGCTCTTGAATTAAACCCCGACAGTGAAAGCGCAAAGCAAGCTATTATAAAATTACAGTAAACTTTAATAATAAAGCCACAAGTATGTGGCTTTATTACGAATGCATAGTCTCTAACTAGCGTGTTGTTGGTGTAATCGTATGTACTGTACTAAATCTTCTATAGAGACCACCACCATGTCATGCTTTAACGCAAACTCACTTACCTGCGGTAATCGCGCCATTGAGCCATCAACATTATTTAACTCGCAAATAACCCCAAAAGGTTTTAAGCCCGCTAACTGCATTAAGTCTATTGATGCTTCGGTGTGGCCACGACGAACAAGTACACCACCAGTTTGTGCTTTTAAACCAAATACATGCCCTGGGCGCGATAAATCACTAGGTTGAGCATTATCGGCGGTAGCCGCTTTAATAGTAGTTACCCTATCTGCTGCCGAAACCCCCGTTGTAACACCATGTTTAGCTTCAATGGTAACCGTATAAGCGGTGTTATTTTGGCTGGTATTGTTCGTTACCATTTGTGGTAAATCGAGTTGTTTAACTCGCTCTTCCCCCATACACAAACACACAATTCCACTCCCCTCGCGGATCATCATTGCCATTTGCGCTGTGGTTAGGTGCTGTGCTGAAAACACAAAGTCACCTTCATTTTCACGATTTTCATCATCAACTACAAGCACACCTTCACCTCGCTGCAATGCAACAATAGCACGTTCAACACGTTCGAGTGGTTCGCCAAATTGACTAAGTAAAGAAGACTGAATCATCATTTTTAATACCTGTTAAAATATGAAAAGATTCAGGACACTGAAAGACACAACAAAAGGCCGCCTAAATTGGCAGCCAAGTAACTGTTTTAATAAGCCAAAAAACTTTGGCCTTGTTCTCTTTCATCCGGACTATAACCGTCGGCTCTGGCCTCTCACCAGATCTGCTGACCTTTATAACTAAGATAGAAATAAAGCGCTCGCGGGCTCATTTTGTAATAATAAATCACAGAAAATATACCGCCGGTGGGGAATTTCACCCCGCCCTGAGAATTTACTCACACTATTAATTTTGTGTCAGCTCAGCTATTTTATACCCAAACAACCTATTGACGCGAGTAATAATTAGTTATCTAACACACTGCCCTCAAGTATGCCTCTATCAACTAATTTAGTTAACGTTGTATTGGCTTTGTCTCTACACACGTCCCGTAATAAACGAACAGCAGGCGTTATTGATTGACGACTAGGACAAATTAACCACAGTTCGCCACAGGTGTGTTGATAACCAGGCATCAGTGTGATCACTCGGTCATTTAGTAGATCATCTGCAATGTCTAATGCTGATTTTACTGCAATACCCTTACCTGCAACGCACCAACGCCTAACTAAATCACCATCATTAGCGGCACGTGATCCATCCATTTTAACTTTGAATTTTGTCTCGCCATCAGTAAATTCCCAGACATTATTGATTATATCTTGTAACTGATAAAACAGCCCTTGGTGCTGGCTAAGTTCGTCTGGGTGCTGAGGGTTACCATGTTGCTGCACGTATTCTTTGGTCGCGCACAGTAAACGTGGCACATTACAAATTTTAAAGCCATACACGTTTGTGTCACTGGGCGAACCATAGCGCAATGCTATATCCACTGAGTCACGATAAAAGTCTATGTTGCTGTCACTGATATGCGCACGTAAGCTTACCTTAGGGTACTTATCCATTATTTCATCAATCCAAGGGATCACTAAGTTACGCCCTAAATCAGACGATAACGCCACTCTGAGCTCCCCCTCAATTTCATCGTGCTCGCCTTTTAAATTTTGCCGCGCGTTTTCAAGCACTACTAAAGCTTGCTCGCATTGTGGTATATATCGCTCTCCTGCTGCTGACAGTCTAAGGTGGCGTGTTGTTCGTACAAAAAGATCAACACCTAATGCTGCTTCTACACGTTTGATAGCAGCACTTGCTGTGGCGGTTCGCATATCAAGTTTTGCCGCAGCTAAGGTAATACTTTTGAACTCAGCCACTTTCAATATCAGTTTTAAATCATCTAACTGCATATTATCTATTTTATTTTGATAATGATTCAATAATTATGCTGTTTATAAAAAGCAATGCAAGGGCTATTATGCAATCCATAGTAAAACAATCGTTCTAAAACGCTTAAGGATTAACAATGAATCAGCTAACCGTTGTAGCAAATATTGTAGCCCATCAAGACAAAACTGAATTAGTAAAAAACGCACTATTTAAGTTAATTGACGAAACCAGAAAAGAACCGGGTTGCATTCGTTATGAATTGCATCAAGATGTTGATAATTTAAGCCATTTTATAATGTATGAACAATGGAAAACGACTCAGTTATGGTCAGAGCATACACAAACTGAGCATATAAAAACGTATTCAGCCGCGGTAGAAGGTGCAATTGCACATTTTACTATTAATAAATTGACCCTAATTAAGTAAACAGTTTTAAACAGGAAAGAAAAATGACACACCCTATCATTGCAGATTTAGAAGCACGTTATACCGCTAAAAAATACGACTCCTCTAAACGCGTATCTGAGCAAGACTTGGCGGTACTTATTGAGGCTATGCGTCTTTCACCATCCTCTATCAACTCACAACCTTGGAAATTTATTGTGATTGAATCTGATCAAGCAAAAGAACGTATGCACAATACTTTTGCTAATAAATTCCAGTTTAATCAACCCCATATTAAAGCAGCTTCGCATACGATTTTATTCGCTTACAATCCACACTACACGCGTGAAGATTATGCAAAAGTGATTGATGCTGATATCGCCAATGGCCGTACGCCCACAGAAAATCGCGAGCAAGCATTTGGCGCTTACGCCTTTGTAGATTTAAATACTGATGAAGCTGGTAATAATGCCACTTGGACCAAAGCACAAACTTATATTGCGCTGGGTAACACTATGCACGCAGCAGCACGTTTAGGTATTGATTCAACGCCAATGGAAGGTGTTGATGCAGAGCTTATCGGTGAAGAGTTTAAACAAGAGCTCGGTGGTTATATTTGCGATGTAGCCTTAGTCATTGGCTACCATGATAACGCTGAAGACTACAACGCTAAACTGCCGAAGTCACGCTTAGCACAAGAGCATATTATCAATATTTTATAAATTCAGAAGGCTCATGGGCAACCATGAGCCTTACTCACCTTATTTTAATGAAGTTGTTACACTCACTTCACTCGCTAAGCCTTTATTAATTTTTGCTGTTAGTGTACAAAATGCGCCATTAACTAAACTCATATTAGGTGCAACATGACCTATATCGGCATCAATGATTACTGGAAAAATACACTTTCCAAGAGCAAACTCAATGGCATCATAATAATCAATACCTTGGTAAGGTGATTTAACTAATGCACTTCGTCCTAGTATAATTCCATTAATGTCAGCGAAAACACCATTCAGCTTCAACGCCATTAAGCTGCGCGCAACCGCACTCGGTGACAACTCTGCATTTTCTAAATAAAGTACCAGCCCCTCTTGAGCAAACTCTTGTTTAAAGCTGTGTAAGTCTAAATAAGGTGTCGCAAGTAATACATTTAGAGTATCTAAACAACCGCCAAAAAGTCGCCCTGTTAATTCTATCTCACGTTTATCTTTGTAATTTAAACATCGCCATTGGCTAGGCTCTGTTAAATCAAACAATGTATCAGGTTCGTTTGCGTAATCAATCGCCTTGCTTTGGTAAAACTTAGCGGGCTCTTGAATAAACTGCTCCCCTTTAGTAAGGGTCAAAACATCAAATACTTGCAAGCATGCACTATCACTTTCGTCTGGGTGAAGCTGCATTAAATTTGCGGTGTGTAAAGTTGCCCAGCCACAACGTGCTGTTAGTACACACATAAAAGTGCTGATATCTGAAAAACCAACAACCCATTTAGGGCGACACTTTTTAAGTGCACTAAAGTCAATATATTGCAGTATTTCCATCGCTAACTCACCACCCCAAGGTGGCATAACTGCAGCGATAGTATCATCCTTTAAAAATGCCATTAACTCATCTGCGCGGTCTTTGGCTGAATTGAGCTCTCTGAGGCACTGCCCTTCAATAACATCATAACCGCGTGTTTTAAGCCCATGTAGAACTTTATCCAAACGTGGTTGAAATTCAGCATCTACACAGCTTGAGAATGCACAAATTGCAATTTTATCACCTTGTTCCAAAGGTGCAGGAAAAATAATTGGTTCCATAAAACTCCTTGGTAAACTTCTGCGCCACTAAAAATGTAAACTTAATGGAATGGTTTTTACAAGACTCTAAGCTACCGAAATAATCAAGCTGTGTCTAATTTAGCTCACGCATAAAAAAACCGCTGCAGTTACGCAGCGGTTTCTATTAAAACGCAAAGTCAGTAAAGTATTTAAACGTACTCAACCTCGATAACTTCGTATTCAACATCGCCGTTAGGGGTTTTAATGATCACAGCATCATCTGCCTGTTTACCAATTAAACCGCGTGCGATTGGTGAATTTACCGAAATACGATTATTTTTTATATCTGCTTCGTCATCACCCACAATTTGGTACGTTACTTCGGCATCAGTTTCAACATTAACGATTGTTACTGTAGTGCCAAAGATAACTTTACCTGTATTTGGTAATTTAGTTACATCAATAATTTGTACGTTTGAAAGCTTCGCTTCAATTTCTTGAATACGGCCTTCGCAAAAACCCTGTTGTTCACGCGCTGCGTGATATTCAGCGTTTTCTTTTAAGTCACCATGTTCTCGTGCATCTGCTATATCAGCAACGATTTTAGGACGGGTAACTGTTTTTAATTCGTTAAGTTCTTTGCGCAATAACTCTGCGCCACGAACTGTCATCGGAATTGTTTGCATACTTTTCTCACTTAATCCCAAGGCCGAAAACACGGCCTTGGCACATTTCCTTAGTTCAATCGCTGATGTAGTTCTTGAACTGACGTCACTTTGCTACGGTCATCCGCTTGGTTAGCAGTACAGTTAGCAAATGCCGCATTCAAGGTTGTCGTGTAATTGGTTTTGTTTTGCAATGCACCACGACGCAACACCTTCGAGTCTTCGATCGCTTGGCGACCTTCGGTCGTATTTACGATATAGCTGTATTCTTTATTCTTGATGTTATCAAGAATATGAGGGCGGCCTTCAAATACTTTATTTACACGGCGTACTTCAATACCCGCAGCTTTAAGGGCTTCGGCTGTACCACCTGTAGCATCTATTTTAAAACCAAGATCAGTCATAGTTTTAGCTAGTTCTACAATACGTGGCTTATCGCTATTACGTACCGATAGTAACGCGCGACCGCCGCGTGGTAAAGTATTGCTTGCACCTAATTGTGCTTTTGCGAATGCTTCGGCGAAAGTATCACCAACACCCATAACTTCACCCGTTGAGCGCATTTCTGGACCACGGATTGGATCAACACCTTGGAACTTAGCAAACGGTAATACAACTTCTTTTACGCTGTAATACGGTGGAATCACTTCTTTTGTGATGCCTTGACTTGCAAGCGATTGACCCGCCATACAACGTGCCGCTACTTTTGCAAGTGCTACACCTGTTGCTTTAGATACAAATGGCACTGTACGTGCGGCACGCGGGTTTACTTCGATTAAATACACTTTGCCATCTTTAACAGCAAACTGTGTATTCATTAAACCAACTACGCCAAGCTCAAGTGCCATATCGGTTACTTGCTTACGCATTACATCTTGTACTTCTTGCGTTAATGAGTGCGCAGGTAATGAACATGCAGAGTCACCTGAGTGAACACCGGCTTGTTCAATATGTTCCATGATACCGCCGATAATTACTTGTTCGCCGTCGCAAATTGCGTCAACATCAACTTCAATCGCGTTATCTAAGAAACGGTCAAGTAGTACTGGCGCTTCGTTTGATGCAGATACGGCTTCAGTCATGTAACGACGTAAATCTTGCTCGTCATACACAATTTCCATTGCACGGCCACCTAGTACATACGAAGGACGTACCACTAGAGGGAAACCAATTTCAGCTGATTTAGCAATCGCTTCTTCTGTTGAAGTCACTGTCGCGTTTTCTGGCTGTAATAAATCAAGACGTTCAACTAATTGTTGGAAACGTTCACGGTCTTCAGCACGGTCGATTGCATCAGGCGAAGTACCAATCACTGGCACGCCATTAGCTTCAAGTTCACGGGCAAGTTTAAGTGGTGTTTGACCACCATATTGCACGATAACGCCTTTTGGCTTTTCAACACGTACGATTTCTAGTACGTCTTCAAGCGTAATTGGCTCGAAGAATAAGCGATCTGATGTGTCATAGTCAGTAGAAACCGTTTCTGGGTTACAGTTAACCATGATTGTTTCATAACCGTCATCACGAAGTGCAAGGGCTGCATGAACACAACAGTAATCAAACTCAATGCCTTGACCGATACGGTTAGGACCACCACCGATAACCATGATTTTATCACGATCAGATGGGTTCGCTTCACACTCTTCATCGTATGATGAGTACATGTAAGCAGTATCAGAGCTAAATTCTGCCGCGCAGGTATCAACGCGCTTATAAACTGGCACGATGTTTAACTGATGACGTTTTTTACGAATTTCAGCTTCAGATACACCGGCAATTTCAGCGATACGTGGGTCTGCAAAACCTTTACGCTTTAATTTACGTAGGAAGTCAGCATTTAAGCCTGCCATACCTACTTCTGAAATTTTAGCTTCGTCTTTTAAGATGTCTTCAATCTGTACTAAGTACCAAGGGTCAATCTTAGTCAGTTCGAACACATCATCAACGCTCATGCCATGGCGCATTGCATCTGCAATATACCAAATGCGCTCTGCACCGGGCTCACGTAATTCACGAATGATTTTTTCTTTCGCTTTCGGGTCATCTAAGGCCACAATTGGGTTAAAGCCTGTTGCGCCAACTTCAAGACCACGTAAAGCTTTATGTAATGACTCTTGTTGGTTACGACCAATCGCCATTACTTCGCCCACTGACTTCATTTGCGTTGTTAGACGGTCATTAGCACCGGCAAATTTTTCAAAGTTAAAGCGTGGGATCTTAGTTACAACGTAATCGATTGATGGCTCAAACGATGCCGGTGTTTTACCGCCTGTGATATCGTTTTGTAGCTCATCAAGGGTGTAACCTACAGCAAGCTTTGCTGCAATTTTAGCAATTGGGAAACCCGTTGCTTTAGAAGCAAGTGCAGATGAACGTGATACACGAGGGTTCATCTCAATGATAACCATACGTCCATCAACTGGATTTACACCAAACTGTACGTTTGAACCACCTGTTTCAACACCAATTTCACGTAGTACCGCCATAGAGGCGTTACGCATTAATTGATATTCTTTGTCAGTGAGTGTTTGTGCTGGTGCAACCGTGATTGAGTCACCGGTGTGCACACCCATTGGGTCAAAGTTTTCGATAGAACACACGATAATACAGTTGTCTTTTTTGTCGCGGACAACTTCCATTTCGTATTCTTTCCAACCAATTAATGATTCATCAATCAATAATTCGCTAGTAGGTGAAAGGTCTAAGCCACGCTCACAAATTTCTTCGAACTCTTCTAAATTATAAGCAACACCGCCGCCGGTGCCACCCATAGTGAAAGAAGGACGAATGATACATGGCAAGCCGATGCGCGTCATCGTGTCGCGAGCTTCTTCCATTGAGTGAGCAATTTCTGCACGCGGACACTCTAAACCGATGTTTTTCATTGCAACATCGAAACGTTCGCGGTTTTCTGCTTTGTCAATTGCATCTGCCGTTGCGCCGATCAGCTCAACGCCGTGCTTAGCCAATACACCGTGCTTGTCGAGTTCTAGTGCACAGTTTAATGCAGTTTGACCACCCATAGTTGGTAGTACTGCATCTGGCTTTTCTTTTTCAATAATTTTTTCAACAACTTCCCAGTGAATTGGTTCGATGTACGTCGCATCAGCCATTTCAGGGTCAGTCATAATTGTTGCAGGATTTGAGTTAACTAAGATAACTCGATAGCCTTCTTCTCTAAGTGCTTTACACGCTTGAGCACCAGAGTAGTCAAATTCACAGGCTTGGCCGATTACAATCGGGCCAGCGCCTAGGATAAGAATGCTTTTTAAATCGGTACGTTTTGGCATTATTACTCCAGTCTAATTAGTTGTTACGCGCTTGCATCAAGTCGATGAAGTGGTCAAATAATGGGGCTGCATCGTGCGGACCTGGGCTTGCTTCTGGATGACCTTGGAAGCTAAACGCTGGCTTATCGGTGCGGTGGATACCTTGTAATGTGCCGTCAAATAATGATTTGTGCGTTGCACGAAGGTTAGCTGGCAAGCTTGCTTCGTCAGCAGCAAAACCGTGGTTTTGTGCAGTGATCATTACAACGTCACGGTCTAAGTCTTTCACAGGGTGGTTACCGCCGTGATGACCAAACTTCATTTTTGCGGTTTTTGCGCCCGACGCTAATGCTAATAATTGATGCCCTAAACAAATGCCAAAAATTGGCGTATCTGTTTCTAAGAAGGCTTTAATTGCATCAATTGCGTAGGTACATGGTTCTGGATCACCTGGGCCATTTGATAAAAAGATACCATCTGGGTTTAGTGCTAATACGTCTGCTGCCGAGGTTTGTGCAGGCACAACGGTTAGTTTACAGCCACGGTCTACTAGCATACGTAAAATGTTACGTTTTACACCAAAGTCGTATGCTACAACGTGAAACTTTTCATCAGCCGCATCTAAGGTTTTAAACCCTGCGCCTAATGTCCAGCTTGATTCACGCCACTCAAAATTTTCCTTGGTTGAGACTACTTTTGCTAAATCCATGCCTTTTAAGCCTGGGAAGGCTTGCGCAGCTGCGAGCGCTTTGCTTTCATCGATATCATCACCGGCAATAATACAGCCGTTTTGAGCGCCTTTATCGCGCAAGATACGCGTCAATTTACGGGTGTCGATATCTGCAATACCTAAGATATTGCGTTGTTTTAAGTAATCATCTAACGATTGCTCGTTACGGAAATTACTTGCTAGCAGTGGCAAATCACGGATCACTAGGCCTTTCGCCCAAATGTGGCCCGCTTCTTCGTCTTCGCTGTTAGTACCCGTATTACCGATATGTGGGTACGTCAAAGTTACGATTTGTTCCGCGTATGAAGGGTCAGTCAGGATTTCCTGATAACCAGTCATAGACGTATTGAATACTACTTCACCGACTGACATGCCGTCAGCGCCGATTGCAGTACCGCGAAACACTGTGCCGTCTTCTAGAACTAACAGAGCGGATTTAGTCAAGTTAACCTCCTAACAGTAAAAAACGGGAGTAAAGTCATTTGCTTTACTACCCGTTTATAGCGATTGGAAACACGCAATTATGAATTTTTGGCAAATTGGCGCTATTTTATAGCAATTTGCTCTTTAGGTCTAACGATAATTCATTAAATAGCAAAAATAAGCACTATCAACCAAAAAACACTTCAAACCGCCAAAAATGCACCTTAACTACTTCAAGTCAAGCACATCCTGCATATCATAAAGTCCAGCTGGTTTATTTTTCAACCAGCCTGCAGCTCTTACCGCACCTAATGCAAAGGTCATTCGAGAACTCGCTTTGTGAGTTAATTCAAGCCTTTCGCCAGAAGTTGCGAAATATGCTGTGTGTTCACCAACTATATCGCCACCCCTGAGTACTGAATAACCGATTTCTTTTTGCGATTTTGCTTGTTCAACCTGGCTACGATCATAAACAGCAACTTCATCGTGCTGCCACCCTTTTGCCTGTGCGATCGCTTCGCCAATGGCTAATGCCGTGCCTGATGGCGCATCAATTTTATGGCGGTGATGTGCTTCAAAGATTTCGATATCAAGATCATCACCAAATTTAGTCGCAGCGGTTTGCACTAAGTTAAGCAGTAAATTAACGCCAACGCTATAATTACGCGCAAAAACGATTGGGATTTGCTTAGCGGCTTCATTTAGAGCCTGCATATCATCATCACTTAGGCCCGTGGTGCCGATAACCATTGCGATATTATTTGCTACGGCAGTTTTTAAATGCGCGCGCATACCGGCAGGTAAAGTAAAATCGATTAAAACATCAATACCATTTGCCACTTCGCGCTCATCACTAAAAGTAACATCGAGTGGCGCAGCGCTATTTAATTGATTGACTGCAATATTCAGCAAAGGTGAACTACTACGAACATAGGCAGCTGCTAACTCGGCATTGTTATTTTTGTGTGCGGCTTCTACTAATGCCAACCCCATTCTTCCGTTTGCGCCAAATACGCCAATTCGATTCATATTAATAACCTTTGCAAAATTAAGTGAACTAGATTTTATCTAAAACTCGTGTAATAGTCAGGTAACCCTTTTAAAAAATAATAATAACAGATACCCATAGACTTTAGCCATCTATACATTTAAACTTCCTTTTTGCGCCGATTTGGTCTTTGGCTTGCGGGCGCTGTTGAGTTACTTATCATTGTGGTAAGAAAAACAACTAAATGCTGCTAAAAGAAGGATGTTTTGGCTGCCTAAGTTGTCTATGAGTTATCTAACGAGGAATATGATGCAGCCATCATTTAATAAAACTAACGCAAAGCTCTCTTTGCTACCCCTTCTTACCTTTGTAGCCTTATTTTTAGGTGCAGGTCTATACTTGCAATCACAAGGGGTCGATTACGCCTTTTATCAACTCCCTGCCCCTGTTGCTATTTTACCCGCCATTATGTTGGCGTTTATCCTCAATAAAAATAGCATCAATCACAGCGTTGAGACTTTTATCAAAGGCGCTGGTCACAATAATATTATTACCATGTGTTTAATTTACCTACTCGCAGGTGCATTTTCTGCTGTAGCAGGTGCCACTGGTGGTGTTGATGCAGTGGTAAATGCAGGTTTATCGCTTATTCCTCCCGCTTTATTACTGCCTGGTTTATTTTTAATTGCCGCGGTTGTATCAACGGCTATGGGTACCTCAATGGGTACTATCGGCGCAATTGGTCCGATAGCTTATGCTGTATCAATTAAAACCGGTATTGATCCTGCCTTAATGGCTGGTACTATTGTATCTGGCGCCATGTTTGGTGATAATCTATCAATCATTTCAGATACGACTATTGCAGCGACACGTACTCAAGGCTGTGAAATGAAAGACAAGTTCCGCGAAAACTTAAAAATAGCCCTACCTGCAGCAATCCTCACTATTGGCTTATTATTTTTCTTAACCCCTGCAGCGCAAGCGGTAGAAACCAAAGATTTCGACATCCTATTAGTGTTGCCTTATGTCTTTATTTTAGTGCTAGCGGTAATGGGCTTTAACGTATTTGTTGTGTTGTTTAGCGGAATAATTTTTGCGGCATTGATGGGGTTTACTGGTAGTTATGAAGGCGCCAGCTTTGTAAAAGACATCTATAAAGGCTTTACTGATATGCAAGAAATATTTTTGCTGTCGATGTTTATTGGTGGTTTGTCTGAGTTTATTCGCATTAATGGCGGCCTTGATTATATTGCACAAAAAATTCAAGCCATTACAAAAGTAATCGCTAAATGGCATAGAAAAGTGGCTGACCAGTTAGGCATAGCTGCACTCGTAATGACCAGTAACTTATGCATTGCAAATAACACCGTATCGATAATCGTTGCAGGACCTATCGCCAAAAAGTTAGCAGATGACGGTAAAATAAGCTCTAAGCGTTCTGCCAGCTTATTAGATATATTTGCCTGTGTAACACAGGGTTCACTGCCATATGGCGCACAAGCGCTATTACTCGGGGCAACCTTTAAAATTAGCCCATGGGAAGTATCCACATCCTCATACTACTGTTTTATTCTCGCGTTTACTGCGATTATAGTGATTTGCCTGCGTCGTAATAAAGCCTAATATCTTTTGCAGATACGCTCAAATTTGCGCGTATCTGCTATAATCTCGTTTTTGGATTAATTAACAACCTTTAGATTCGAGATAATACATTGAACAAAACCGTCATCTTTGCTGCCATTAGCTTGGTCAGCGCTTCAAGCCAAGCGGCTAATTGGAGCAACACCGCATTACACCTTAATAATGGTGATTTTAAAAACCCATTTACAGGGCAAAAATCAAACACCACCATCGCATCACTGCAACATGCATCGGCTTATGATTACGGCGATAACTTTTTCTTTATAGACTACATTAATGATGCAACCGATGATGACTACCAAGATAAAGACTTTTATGGTGAATGGTACTCAACGTTTAGCCTGTCGAAAATGTCTAGCAGCGATATGTCTTATGGACCGATTACTGATATCGGCTTAACAGCGGGTTTTAATGCAGCCGGTGATTCAAAGGTGTTGAAGTATTTACCCGGTGTAAAAGTAAACTGGCAAGCACCTGGTTTTACTTTTTTGTCTACATTAGTCACAGCCTATATTGATGATAATGATGGTGTAGCCCGCGGTGGGGCACCAATTGAAACTAATAGCTGGATGCTGGATGTTGCCTGGGGTTACCCATTCTCAATAGGCTCACAAAAGTTCAATGTAACAGGTCACGTGGAGTACATCGCTGAACGTGAAAATGAATTTGGCGAAGATGTAAAAGCATGGATTTTAGCTCAGCCCATTATTACTTGGGATTTAGGCCACGCTATAAGCATGAAAGAAAACACCTTATTGCTAGGTTTAGAATGGCAATATTGGCATAACAAGTTAGGCACTGATACCACCGAGTCAGTACCTCAATTTCACGTAGAGTGGACATTTTAAATAACCCCCTCGTGATGAAATGAAAAAAGCCTACTTAGAGTAGGCTTTTTTATATACATTCATATTAGAATTGTAAGCTTACATTTGCAAAGTATGCATCATAATCTGAGTCATCCCAATTATTCGCGTAACCCGCTTTTAAGCCTATATTCTTGTTGAAGAAATGTTGTGCACCAAAGCTATAGTCATCATTTTTGTCAAACGTAACAAATGCCGATGTAGCTTTAGAGAAGTAGTAGTTAGAACCTAACTCCCATGAGCTACCTGAGTTATCAGTGTCTGAAATAGTCCCTTCAACAGTTAAGTAGTTACCTTGTTGAAGATCCATGAAGTATTTAGCATTTACGGCACGGTAATCAAACTCATCATCTGATGTTACTGTAAAACCAACATAATCTGTGCTGTTTAGCTGGTGGTTATACGCTAAATCAAATAAAACACGGTTTTCACCATCTTCAACATCTTCAAATGTTGCTTTTAAAAGCAGATTTGGGTTGAAGAAATAACCTGCTGAAAGTTGAATTACATCAGTGCTAGATGCGTAATCTAGGTTTGAATATTCTGCACCTAGTACAAAATCTTGTACGAAATATTCGCCGCCAATTGTAGTTACATCACCAAAGTCATCATCGCTGTATGCACCATACACATTAGATTGCTTATTGATGTATTCAAATTGATCATAAGGACCTAAAGTCGCTTTTGGAGAAAAGTAATAAGTAGAGTCAACGCTGATAGTATCATTGTTGTCCGTGTCCTTGTACCCTACATGGCTAATTGAGTTGTAGCTATCCGCAGCAGTCGCGGCGCTAGAAAGAAGAATGCTCGAAATAATAACTGCTAATTTTTTCATGATAAGATTTCCCTATTAAAATTGTTACAATGCTGATTTGCCTAGCCTGTTGACTAAGACGGGTGCATGCTAACGCGGGGAAACTGAATGAAAACTTAACCAAGCCATTGTTTCTAAAGAACTAATTGTAATAAACTGTAGGTAAATGTAAATAAAAGTTTGCCAGCACACCAAGGTGCTGGCATCAATAAAGGTAAAACATCTGCAATATCAGATGATTATAAAGCGTATGTTGAGATTATTTTATATACTTCATTAATATTATCATCGGCTTTAAAATCTTTACTAATAGGTGTTGGATCAGAGCCCACCCATATTTTAAGCTCAGCATCGAGGTCAAAGTGCCCGGCACTTTCTTTACTAAATTTAGTGATTTTTGAGTAAGCGATGCTGATCATCTCCATTTTTGAACCTGTTACGCCTTGCTTATCAATTAAAATTAGGCGTTTATTGGTAAAAATAAACATGTCACGTACTACTTTGTAAGCTTTTTCGACCTGCTCGCCGTCAATCATGGTATTTGCTAATACTTTTTCTAAATCGTCATCATCTACTTCACTAGCATTGCCCATTAATCCGCTGAATAAACCCATTATAATTTCTCCTGTGTAAAAATCTGATTTTCTAAAGTGTGACCATTCACCAATTGACGGTAACGCCACCCTTGTTGATGGCAAAAGTTTAGTAACTCAATATCAAACAAGTTATCCGATTTTTGATATTCAATTACATACTCTTTGGCCTGACTCATATACACCCGACTAACGCCATTTAATGATTGTATTGTTTGCTCAACATTGGAGTAGTTATCAGCAAGTAGTATGGTCATAAAGTGTTGTGTTTGTTGCTGGCTGCTATCAGCTTGATGCTCTGTCAAGTGACCTTTATTTAAGTGTAGAACCTGGCCGCAAAGTCGCTCTAACTCTGTTAGATCATGTGAACTTAAAATAAATGTAGCTTCGTTACTTAAAGTTGCTACCAATTCACGTACTTCTCGCGCATGAATTGGATCAAGCCCTGCTGTGGCTTCATCCAACATTACAATTTCAGGTTTACCTATCAGGGCTTGGGCTATTGTTACGCGTTTTCGCATCCCGTGAGATAAATCGTCAGAGCGTTGCTTAGCGACCTCCCCTAATCCGACTAAATCAAGTACTCGCAGCGCTTCAATTTGACTTTGCTTGTTGGAAAGCCCTTGTAGTTGCCCATAAAAGGCTAACTGATGAGCAATACTAAAACGAGGGTCTAATTGCGCATCTTGCGGGAGCGCACTGAGTTTGCCAAATAATTCGCTGCTGCCAGGTTTATATCCTAAGACACTTAGCTGGCCATGCGTCGGTAAAATATACCCACATAGTATGCTAAACAAAGTGGTTTTTCCTGCGCCATTTGGGCCAACTAATGCAACTGGAGCGCCCTTTTTTACTTCAAAGCTAACATCATCTAATGCCAGCTTACTGCCATAACGTTTAGTTAATGATTGTGCTTGTATTAACGTACTCATAGCGAGCTCCTTACAAAAATACGTTGAGCAACAAGGAGTAAAATAGCGCTTTGGAGTAGCGGAATACCTAAACTACTAAGCAGGCTTGAATTTTGTCCCGCCATTTGATCTAGTTGTACCCCTGGGAATATATAATCAAGGACGCTTAGCGCAGGTATTTGCCAAGCTAAAATGCCAATAACAATATTGCCTAAGGAAAAAAATAAAATAGCCAGCACCAATGCTAATCTAGCAGAACGAGCAAACGTGTTTAGTAGTGCCATTAACGCGATAAAAGGCATGACGGCCACAATCAAGTAACACAACATAATAAAGCTGCGGCTGAGGCCATGCATTAATAAGCTGGCATCTCTAAACACCATAACAGCTAATGTTGCAATCAATGTTACAGCCATTAATGCGGCTAATATCAATACTTGGCCTAAAAATCGTCCAAATAAGATTTCATTTCTAGTCGCACGAAGAGTTAAAAATCGAAGAGTACCTCGTTGTTTATCACCGACAATTTGGTCACTGCATATAAACAAACAAAAACAGGGAAAGCTATACAAAGCAATAAGCCAGTACATCGCAAGTTCTGCTTCTGGCCAATCAAGCAATTTACTTAACCCTATTGCGCCAAACACCTGTTTAGCTAGTTCAGCCATTTCTGGCGAGCTAATAATACTAACCGCTTGCCCTATCGGGTAGCGTAAAACTAATAACCAACAAATGGTAAAGGCTGCTACTGCAAGTAGCCCGCGCTTAGTCATAAATAGCCTGACAAGCTCAAACTGTGCGATTTTCAATAATCGCTGTGGGTGTATTTGCGTCACAGGTGTTCCTTTTATTTTCTAGTTATATCTACATTAAGGGCAAACGTATTGAATTACTAGCAAAAAAAAGCTCACCAACGGTGAGCTTTGTAACAATAGATGAAATTGTAACAGCCGTTTTTAAAGGTGCTGCTGATATACCTCTAAAGCTTGTGCTAAGTCAGCAATTAAATCATCCACATCTTCAAGGCCTATATGTAAGCGGATCACTGGCCCTTGCTCCCAGCCGGTTGCAGAACGTAAATTTTTCATCGTTAAATTAGCCGTGACTAAACTTTCAAATCCGCCCCATGAAAAACCCATTTTAAAATGGGTTAAGCTATCTAAAAATGCATCTATAGCTTGCTGATTGCCTTGCTTCATAACAAATGAAAATAAACCATTACTGCCATCAAAGTCACGCTTGAAAAACTCATGCCCTGGGCAAGTACTAAACGCCGGGTGGCGAATATGATCAACAAGACTGTGTTGCTCCAACCACGTTGCCACTTCAATCGCCGCCTTTTCATGTTGGTTTAACCGCACGGCCATGGTTCTGAGTCCACGAAGTGCTAAATACGCATCATCTGCTGAAGTGCATTGACCTAATAAGTAAGATTGCTCACGTAGTTTTGGCCAATATTTTTTATTGGCAACCGCAACGCCCATCATCACATCAGAATGGCCTACAATATACTTTGTTGCAGCTTGAATACTGATATCAACTCCATGTTCCAAAGGACGATAATGTAAACCATTGCCATAGGTGTTATCTAACATGGTCATTACACCTTGTTCATTCGCAACAGCAACCATGGCAGGCACATCTTGGATTTCCATAGTGATTGAACCTGGTGACTCTAAAAACAACACTTTTGTATTATCTTTAATAAGCGACTTTATTCCGGCGCCAATAGTCGCTGGGTAGTAAGTTGTTTCCACACCAAAACCAGCTAAAATTTTATCGCAAAAAATCTCGCGTTGGCTCATAAGCGGTATCAACCATGAGTATATGATCGCCAGCTTTTACAAATGCCAGAAGTGCACTACTAATTGCTGCTGCACCACATGGGTATAAGGCACAACCCTCCCCCCCTTCAAGCTCAGTGATTGCCTCTTGCAAAGCAAAGTGAGTAGTTGTGCCGCGACGACCATAAAAAAGTGTTTTATCACCACGCTTTTTTGCCGCATTTTTTAATTCATCAACTGAATCGAATACCACAGTAGATGCGCGCTGTACCACGGGGTTTACAACACCATGTGTATAAGCTTTTTTCTACCACTACTGACTAATTGCGTATTCATATTTGTTTTACTGGTCATTATTAATCCTTGTTTAGTCTTTTTGGTCAAGCCAATAATTTATTAAATAGCGAGAGATTGAATCAGTCCGAGGTAACTTTAAGTGCTCCCCCTCTTCGTGCCAATTGCCAAATTTTCTAAGCTCTTCGCGGCTAAACCACTGTGCATCGTCTAACTCGTCTTTATCTACTTGGATTTTTTCTGTCACCGCTTCGGCAATAAAGCCAAGCATGATAGAGGAAGGAAACGGCCAAGGCTGTGAAGCAATATAGCGAACATTATCAACCACAACCCCAGCTTCTTCCATCACTTCACGGGCAACAGCTTGCTCAAGCGTTTCACCAGGATCGACAAAACCCGCTAAAGATGAATACATCCCTTGGGCCCAGGCAGCTTGCCGCCCAAGTAAACAACGCTCAATCCCATCTGAAAATTTACGCGTAACCACCATGATAACGGCAGGATCGGTACGAGGAAAAGTTTGATGTTTACATACAGGATTACTGCATAAACGCGAGTGCCCGGCCTCGACTAATTGATTTTGCGTGCCGCAACGACCACAAAATTTATGGGTTGCATGCCAATAACATAACCCTCGAGCCAGTGCAGCCATTGATCCATGTAACATATCCACTTGCGCGCCATAGTGACGAATATCAACAAACTCAGCGCCAGAAGTTAACGTTAATAAGTTGGCCTCATCAAGCTCAGTGACGTCCAAAGCAAAGTGGTTAATTTTTTGTTTGTCAAAACCTAAAAACACACTGTTTTCTAAGTTGAGGTGACTGACTTTGTCGTGAGATAAAAAGGTCACGGCAACACTGTTTTTATTAAAGAGCGTATGATTGTTATGAACTAATAACCACCTACTTTGCTGATTTTTTTGTGCTGCCAACCATTGCGTATCTTTTCTTAAGTTTGATCCGCGATCCAATGCCATGTGACTGTAATTTAGCATTGTTACCCCTTTTGCTATTTAGATGGCTAAAACTAACATAACACCGTGTTAAACCCAATTGATTAATCAACTAAAAAACAAGCAAAAAAAAAGCCCCACAGGGCTTTTTTGAACACACAATAAATTAGCTTCTTATTACAAGGCTGCAAGTTGCGCCTGTAACTTTTGATTTTCAGCTTCGATATGCTGATAAAACTCTAAATCTTCTAGTTTACTTGCAGCGGCTTTATCAATCACGATAACAGCATCTTTATGTAATTGCAGTGCCGAAGCTGGACACTTCGCCATTAATGGCCCCTCAATCATTGCCAAAACTGCGTCAGCTTTATTTTCACCCGTTGCTAATAGTACGACTTTTTTAGCTTCTAAAATTGTGCCAATACCCATCGTAATAGATAAGTGTGGTTGGTATTCATCAGCGGCAAAAAAACGTGCATTATCGTCGATGGTCGCTTTTGTCAGCGTTTTAACGCGTGTACGCGATGTTAAGCCTGATGATGGTTCGTTAAAGCCTATATGACCATTACGACCAATGCCTAATAACTGTACATCGACTCCACCTGCAGCTTTAATTTTGTCTTCGTATTCATTGCAAGCTGTCACAGGGTTGGTTGCATCACCCGGTGGTACAAATGTATTTGCAGTATCAATATCAACATGATTAAACAGTTGTTCATTCATAAAAAAGCGATAACTTTGTGGGTGTTCACCTGTTAAGCCAAGGTATTCATCAAGGTTAAATGTCGTCGCTTGTGAAAAAGATATGTCACCGGCTTTATTTTTAGCTATTAATTGTTGGTATAACGCAACCGGCGTTGAACCCGTTGCTAAACCGAGCACTGATGTTGGCTTTTGTTGTAATTGTTGTGCGAAGATATTTGCGCCATATGCCGCTACGGCTGCCGCATCATTTAAAATGACTATTTGCATATTAGTTTGCTCAGTTATTAATTAGTTGATAAAAAAATGGGATCTAAAACCCAACTCCACGTGCAATCGAGTTGGGTTTTAGATCAAACCTGACTGGGATACATCAGTCTAGGTTAATACCATTATGACAACGCTGTCATTATTGCTATTTACAATTCGTTTGTAAAGTAAAAGTGAATAAAAAACTATTTTTTTATCCACTAAAGGGCTAAACACTGACGAATATTTTACGTTTATACATCCAGTGCAATACCAGCATTTGCACTAGTAATAAAGCAATCACTGTGATGAGCGGTTGCAATGGCTCGCTAGCAGCCGAAATAAAGCCACCAAATACGCTAATACTGATAAACTCCCAATTGACTAAGCTAGATGCTAAATAAATAATGATTGAGTTAGCACCAATAATCACAAACGGGTAGGCCAACTTTTGTCCATTGAGAATATCGACCAATGCATAAAATACTGCCAATAATATGGCACTCCACCCAACGGTAACGAGTACAAAAGAGCTGGTCCATAACTCTTTATTTACTGGGAACTGTAAATCCCACAGCCAGCCTAAACAAATACTGATAACACCTGCTACAAATAATATTGCTGCCGTCTTCCACTCACCAATTTTACTTGCTTTAGCAATTAGCTGACCTGCAAATACACCAATCATCGCGTTCACAATAGCTGGTAAATTTGACAATACGCCTTCTGGATCAACGGCTCTATTTTGATAACTAATTCCCGGTAAAAAATATTTATCAAACCATGCATTCCAACTACCCGCAGCACTTAAGTCACCAGCAGTCCCACCCGGAACAGGAATAAAACACATAAGTAGCCAATAGCCAAACAGCAAACCAATGGCAGTAAATAGTTGGGTGCGAATACTTGTATGCCATACCAACATGGCGCAAAAGAACCATGCGATAGCAATGCGCCCTAGCACACTGGCATAGCGTATTTCATCCAGTGCCAGTGGAATGCCAGCCCCCCAACCATGGTTATACATGACACCTAATGCACTTAATAAAAGTAACCGCTTAATCGCTTTGCGGTAAAATACTTTACGCTCACCCCAAGGCAAGTGATCTATGCGCTTAGGTGCCAACCCCATCGCCACACCAGATAAGAATATAAATAACGGAAAAATTAAATCGTAAAATGTAAAGCCATGCCATTGACTGTGAACCGTTTGCGCCTCAAACGCCTTCCAGCCAGTCCAACCTGTTAATACAAATAAAGCGGCAAAAATTGATTGCCCCCCTAAAATCCAAAACATATCCATACCACGTAATGCATCCAGTGATGCTAAACGTTTTTTAACCGGTTTTACTTGTGCTTGCGTTGTTGTCATATTTTTCTTCTCTTAAAACAAAAAGCCCCGCGATACTACGGCGGGGTTTTTTCCAGGGAAACGTTAAATTGCTTTACCTGCAATATACGTGGCTTTGACATATTGGTGCTCATCAAGCACTACAAAATCTGCGTCAAAGCCATCAAGTAAGCGTCCCTTTTTCTTGAGGTTTAAATACTGGGCTGGGTACAGTGCCGCCATTCGTAAGCTTTCAGCTAGGCTTACATCCAATGAGTTCACTGTATTTCTCACCGCACTGGCCATATCAAGCACACTGCCCGCAAGCTCTCCAGTACTAGAATTAAGTCTGTCGCCTGTTCGGATCACCTTTCGGTCATCAAAAAAATCGAACTCCAAATCATCGGTACCGACCGGTGGCATAGCATCTGTTACTAACATAATTTTGCCACGCTGCTTAGTGCGAATTGCCAACTGAGCTGATAATGGATGAACATGATGACCATCCACTATCAAACCACACCAGCTGTTATCATGCCAAAGCGCGGCACCAACAACACCCGGCTCACGTGAGGTAAATGCAGACATCGCATTATATAAATGGGTAAACCCATCAGCACCAGCATTGAGCGCCGCCATCGTCGTTGCGTAATCCGCATTTGTATGGCCAATTGATACTTTAACGCCACATTCCACTAAGCGCTCAACATCAGCAACACTGACATTTTCTGGCGCTAAAGTGACCATTTTGATACCTAAATCTTGGCGTGCATAAATTGCAAATTCTTGTTCGCTGATAGGCCGGATAAGCCGCTCACTATGCGTGCCTTTCTTAGGCAATGATAAGTGCGGACCTTCAAAGTGAATACCTAAAACTCCCGGTACACCTTCGCTAATTGCTTTTGCTGTGGCGTCGGCCGCTGCTTGCATGATTTCAACTTTATCAGTAATGAGCGTTGGCATTAATGCCGTACTGCCAAATTGAGCGTGTGCTTTGGCTATTCTATTTAGGCATTGTGGCGTTTGTTCAGCATTAAAAAACGCCCCGCCGCCGCCATTAACTTGTACATCAATAAACCCTGGTGCTACTAAGCCTTCGAGTTCTGTAACCGCGCAATCGATTTGGGTTTCTAATTGAAAAACTCCATTCGCCACACTAAATAAAGCGTCATCAATAAAGTTTTCACCAGTGAATAAACACTCAGCACGGTAAAATTTTTTCATTACAAAGCTACCTTTTGATTTTGTTCTAATACCGACTGCTGTGCAAAATAAATAGCACCCATTTCAGGGGGTTGAATTGGTGCTTCAACCAGTTTTGCAATAGCAGGGTCAAGCCATTTATTAAGCGGCTCTGCAAGCCCGCCTATCATTGTTAAACGTGGTGGGTTGTTCTCTAATAAACGATGTGCTAATTGACTTACGTACGCTGCGCCTTCTTTTACTATCGCTAATGCAATTTCATCGTTTTGATGTGCTGCATCAAATACATATCGAGCAAGTTTAGCATAACTGCTTGAAGGCTGGCCGGCCATCTGCTCAGCTATACCCATCGCGTTATCAGTATTAAAGTGTTCTTTAATAATTGCTGTCAGGGCAGTTTTAGGCCCTAAACCATCTAAATCAACTAATGCCGCTTTTATTGCTTCAAGGCCCATCCACGCACCACTGCCTTTATCGCCTAAAGCAAAACCATGACCGCCATAATTCACTGACTGACCTTTCACATATGAGAAGCCACACGATCCGGTTCCGTGATGATAACCGCGCCATCACCGCCATCATGTGCGCCTATACAGGCTGTATGCAGATCTGTGGTTAAAAACATTTGTTTAAATGGGTGTTCCCATTCACTTATTTTTTCATATAAGCTGGGTAGGTTTACACCAGCCAAGCCAAGACCCGCATATATTTGATGAATGCTCTCTAGGGGTAAGCCTGCGTCACGCATAGCGAGTTGTGTAGACACCATTATTGACTCTAATGTGCGCTCTAACCCGTGTAGTGGATTCGCGGGGCCGCCAAGACCAGTTCCTAATACCCCATTTTGTACAGAGTATATAGTTGCACGGCACTTTGTTCCGCCACCATCGATACCAATAAACAATTGGTCCTCATTCGCACTCTTAGCCATCATCTAACGACCTCTAACCTTCGTTTTATATTTGTTTCAACCGCACTTTTTTTATTATATTAATGCGATTCACCCTCAACCCATGTTGAATTAATGTTACACAACAAATGACAGCGTTGTCATTATATTTTTGATAAAAATTCATATAACTTTTATATTAATTTGTAATTACCTGAATTAACTAGAAATTTAGTAAAAATAAATTTATGCCGGTTATTTTAAATACAGGTTAGTTTTATGGTTCTCACTCGTTTTTTTATCGATAATAGTTAAAAGTTGTTTAAGAACGTTATTTTATTTGAAATCAAATAACATTCTTAAGGTACAGCTTAAAAATAAATTAGTAAAGTTTCAAGGTGAATATTGGAATATATTTTCTAGAGGCTGACCAAATACCGCTGCAATTTTAAATGCCACTTCCAATGAAGGAGAATACCTAGCGGATTCTATTGCAGCAATTGTTTGACGCGTTACGCCAACGTGATCAGCTAACTGCTGCTGAGTCATTTCATTATGGTGAAATCGCTGGGTTCTAATTGTATTTGTGATTGCTAACTTTGCCATTTTAACCTCTGTGCAATAACCATGTTTCAACAGCTGCGCCAATCACCTCACTCAATAATGCAGCGATAACTAACTGATGTACTGGGCTCATTGGTATTGGGTAAACTGAGTCAACTAATAGGGCAAAAACAGCATTAACAACACCTAGCTGCAAAACAAATAAGCTCACACTTTTAGCCTTCAAGGCGATTGCTTGTTCACGCTCATCTTTAGCTTGGTTAGCGTATTTTGAGTTAAACGCAGCTAAAATACTATGCATAATTACCAACATTACTACCGTTTGAATCACTAACTTTATTAGTAAGCCACTAGCAAGTGTTGGATCCATCTGTGCTTCTGGGGTCATTGACAGCACGGCTTGTAAATAATTAAACAGCACGACTAACGTTATGCTCGCTTCTAATAACCGTGTTTTTTGTGTGTAACTCATTATTTGCTCCTTGTGTAAAGAATTACAAGCTTCATGTTAAATATATCTAACATGCAAAACTATAGAGTTCCCCCACCCCAATGTCAAACATATTTAACATGGGGGTAAGGTTATTTTACATAAGGATTGAATGTTCTTCTTTTATAGTAACAATGACTGATCGATACAATAAAAATGCTCTGCACTTTGTTTTAACGCTTCGGCAGTTAATTTATCTGCGCCATAAACATCAGCGGGTACATTGTACTTATGCTTTAAATGGCCTAGTAATAGCGCAAAATCGCCATCACCTGAGAGCAAAATAACACGATCGAGGTTTTTACCCTGCTCGAGCATATCGATGGTTATACCTACGTCCCAGTCCCCTTTAGCGCTGCCATCCTTACGCTGAATAAACGGCTTTAGCTTTACCTCAAAACCAATTGCCCGCAAGATATTTTGAAATTGTGATTGTTTATCATCACCTCGATAAATAGCGTAAGCGAATGCGCAGTCAATATCGTAACGCTCACTTACGTGTGCCCAAAATGCATTGTAATCAAAATTTTTGCCATAACTTTGTCGGCAGGTGTAGTAAATATTTTGCACATCAACAAATATTCCGACTCTGGGCTTTGAGGCTATTTGTGATATAGCTAACGACTCTGATGATTGCGACATAAACTGCTCTTCAATTAAGTTTTAAACAATGTAGCATAGTTAACTTGAAAAAAAGCTAAAAGTAACTTAAATTGGTTACTTAGCAACAAGTAACTGAATTTGGTTACATAACAAAAAGTAACTGATATAGGTTACATTTAGCTAGGTAAAAAGAATGATTGCAGTCATTAGTGGCGACTTGATCAAATCACAAAAAATTCCGCAACATCAGTACGATGATATGCTTTATCAACTAGATCAAAGCTTACGCTTTATTGTAAGCAAGTTTAATGGTCAATTCAGTGTTTATCGCGGTGATGCCCTACAAATACAATTACCTGATCCAACTGATGTGTGCAGTGCAGCCGTCTTGCTCTACTTACAGCTAAAATCAGCCAATTATTCATTACGCCAAAGCCTTGCTGTTGGTAAACTGGATAACCCTCGCGCTGATATAAAAACAGCCACGGGCTCTGCGTATACGCTCTCTGGCCAAGGCTTAGATGCAATGAACCAACTGTTATTATTGCAAATTGAGCATAGTCCGCTCGATACAAGCTTCGCACTTAATATAGATTTCATTGATGTGCTGCTCGATAAAATGAGCCAAAAGCAAGCTAATGCATTGTTCTACTATTTAACCACCAACAATAACAGTCATAGCGAGCTTGCCAAAGAGCTTAAAACCAGTCGTGAAAATGTGACTAAGTTACTTAATTTAGCACATTACCAACTTATAGAGCGCTTTTTGAATTACAGCAAACATGCTATCGAGCAACAGCTCAAAGGAGTGACGACGTGAGCTTTTATTTATTATTAACAGGTCTTGTTATTGCTCATTTACTTGCCGATTTTTATTGGCAACCCATGAGCTGGGTCCACGATAGAAACACACGGCACTTTAGCGCAAGTAAGCTTTACTTACATGTTTTAATGCACAGCCTAGTCAGCGCCCTCGTGATTGCTATATGGGAATACCACTATGGTTGGGGAGACGGCTTGAACATAGCACTTGCGACTGTAGCGATAGCGGTTAGCCATTACTTTATTGATATTGCCAAATCATACTCAAACAAAGGGGTGATCCCTTTTGTGCTAGATCAATGTGCTCATTTAATTGTTATCGTCATGGTCGCGGTGTGGCTTGCTGATAACCACGACTTTTACAACCAACTAGTACACCAACTTATTGCCCTCGATAATTTAATTGTACTGACAGGCTATTTATTAATGCTTAACCCAAGCTCGGTATTTATTCGCATGGCTCTTGAGCGTATCACCAGTGGCTTTTCTACATCAGGCAGCATTCCCGCTGCAGGGCACAGTATTGGTATATTAGAGCGAGTTTTAATGCTGACATTTATTTTATTAGGTGAGTATGCAGGTGTTGGCTTTTTACTGGCGGCCAAGTCTATTTTTCGTTTTGGGGATTTACGAGCTAGTGAAGAAAAGCAACTCACTGAGTATGTGATGCTAGGTACTTTGTTAAGTGTAACGGTGACTTTATTTATCGGTTTAACTATTAACTTTTTAATTGCACAATAAAAAACGCGCTATTAAAGCGCGTTATTTATTATTTCGGCAAAGGTTAAGCGTTCCCCTGCGAGCCGCCATTACTTGGGCGACGACGGCGCTGTGAATTACCACCGACAGACTGACGTTTCGCCCATGGATTTTGTTGCTCCCCCTCGCCTTTAGCGGCAGGTTTTTTAGACCCCCCACGGCGTGGTCCTGTGCCATTACCACCATTGTTTGGCTTTTTGCTATCAGACTTAGGCTTTGAAAACGGCTGTTTAGCTTTTTTAGGCTTTTTAGGTTTTATCGGCTTTGCATCAAGTGCTCTTTCTGGCACTGGGTTGCTTGGCTCAAAGCCCGGCTCAGAAGCTCGAGGAATAAGCTCACCAATAAAGCGTTCAATTCCGTATAAATCAGCAGCATCATCAGTCGTTACAAACGAAATAGCATGGCCTGTAGCACCCGCACGACCTGTACGGCCAATACGGTGAACGTAATCTTCATAAATGTTTGGTAAATCATAATTTACTACATGTGGAAGCTCTACAATATCAAGTCCACGAGCCACAATATCAGTAGCCACTAAAACACGCACTTCACCGCTTTTAAAGCCATCTAATGCTTTAACACGTGCGCCTTGTGATTTATTACCATGAATTGCAGCACCCACAATGTCATCGCGTTCGAGTTGCTTAACTAAACGGTTGGCACCATGCTTAGTTCGACTAAATACTAAAACTTGCTGCCAATCATTACTGCGAATTAAATGACTCAAAAGTGCAGTTTTACTTGCTTTGTCTACAGCATACACTGATTGTGTAACGCTCTTCGCCGTGGTATTTTTGCTGCTACTGAAATCTCAACTGGATCATTGATCAAACCTTTTGCAAGTGCACGAATTTCATCTGAAAATGTAGCAGAAAACATTAAGTTTTGACGTTTTTCAGGTAACTTACTAATAATACGTTTAATATCATGAATAAAGCCCATATCTAGCATACGGTCAGCTTCATCAAGTACTAATACTTCAAGGTTATCAAACTTCAGAGCATTTTGATTATGTAAATCAATAAGTCGCCCAGGTGTCGCCACTAAAATATCCACACCTTTACGAAGTCTTTGCATTTGCGGGTTTATTTTAACCCCACCATAAACAACAAATGAGCTGATGTTAGAGTGCTTAGCATACTCTTCAACGTTTTCACTTACTTGCAACGCAAGCTCACGAGTTGGCGCTAAAATTAACGCGCGTACTTGGTTACCTTTGGCTTTTTGTCCTTTGGCTAACGACTCAATCAGCGGTAACGTAAAACCAGCAGTTTTACCTGTGCCTGTTTGCGCTGCTGCCATTACATCACGACCTTCGATGATCGCAGGAATGGCCTGAGCCTGAATTGGTGTTGGCGTTTCATAGCCCCTTTTCTAAAACTGCATTAACTAAAGACTGTGATAAACCTAACCCATCAAAACTCATATAAACTCTCTTTTAAATAAGGCCAAAGTGGCCAGTTGCGCGCATTATACCGATCGTGGCCAATAATGCATTGAATATTAACCCTACTGTTCATTCGCTAACGATCAATTGAGTGTTCATGAGTTCAAAACCGCGATATAAACACAAGCAAATAAAAATAAAATACTCAGCAAAATAAAAAAGCGGCATTAAGCCGCTTTCATATCACTAGGAAGAGTAATTACTTAACACCTAACTCACGTAAACGCTCTTGCAGGTAGCTGTCTGCAGTATATCGCTCTGATAAAACAACATCAGGACGTGGGTGTAAAAATAACGGTAGCGAAATACGTGACTTAGTAGACGCCTTGCCTGTTGGGTTAATTACCCTGTGAATCGTTGATGGAAAATACCCACCAGACGCTTCTTGTAGCATGTCACCAATATTAATAATCAAACTGCCAAAATCACACGGCACATCTAACCAACCACCGTCAGTTTTTTGCACTTGTAAACCAGGCTCATTAGAGGCAGGTAAAACCGTTAATAGGTTAATGTCACCATGCGCAGCAGCGCGGATTGCACCAGGTTCTTCATCACCGGTCATAGGTGGATAATGCAATATACGCAATAACGTTTGCTCAGAATCAGCAATCATATCTTTCAAATCGATTGAAAATTTAGCACGTACATCAACTGGCGCTTCGGCTTGTACCCAGCTTAATAACGTTGCCGCAAACTCATTCGCTAAGCGGTAATATTCACGTACATCAGCTTCAAGCTGTTCAGGTACACGGCCTTTTGGATAAACATGAAAATATTCTTTAATATCTTTTACTGTAAAACCTTTAGCAACCTCAGATACTGACGGTGGGAAATACCCATCTTGTGTTTCTTTAGAGAATAAGAAATCATGCTTTTGCTCAGAGTTAAAAAATTCCTGCCAGTTGTGGTAAATCGATTCAACTAAAGATTGCGGAATTGGATGGTTTTTTAATACACCAAAGCCAGTGTTTCTAAGAGATTCAACAAATTGAGCGGCTGCATCGCTCGCTTGATAATCAACGGTAGGTAGTTGCATGTTCGTATCCAATGAATTAAGTTGTCAATAGCCTGTGCTAATCATAGCAGTTGCTCTATTGTTGCGCTTCGCGAGGATAATAAAATAGCCTTAAAAACATAAGGACTTATGTCCGCCCCTTTACCGAGTTCAACTAATAGTTGATATAGATCAAACGCTAAAAATTAGCACAATTAAATTGAAATCATACCGCTATTATATTGGTCTACTCTTTCTAACTACTATAAGGTACATTCAATGCGACAAAAATTAACCTTTCAAAGTGGTGAGTTACAACTTGCCGGACAATTAGAGTCACCGGCTGGCGATATTAAATTTTACGCCCTATTTGCCCATTGTTTTACGTGCGGTAAAGACATTGCAGCAGCCACTCGTATTAGCCGTGCATTAACACAACAAGGTATTGCTGTTTTACGGTTTGACTTTACTGGTCTGGGTAACAGCGATGGCGACTTTGCCAATAGTAACTTTTCATCAAATATTCAGGACTTAGTCGCTGCTGCTGACCATTTAAGAGAGCATTTCAAGGCCCCACAATTATTAATCGGACATAGTTTAGGTGGTGCAGCGGTCCTTGCAGCTGCTGAGCATATAAGTGAAGTACAAGCCATTACAACTATTGGTGCTCCATCAGATGCACAACATGTAGCGTATAACTTTAGCGCCCACCTTGATGAAATAAACAGCGCGGGCGAAGCAAAGGTAAGTTTAGCTGGGCGTGAATTCACCATTAAAAAGCAGTTTGTTGACGATATAGCTAAATACGATCGTAGCCATATCAGTAAATTAAAACGCGCTTTACTGGTTATGCACTCTCCCATTGATGCCACGGTTAGTATCAATGAGGCTGAAAAAAATTTACGCAGCAGCAAAACACCCTAAAAGTTTTATTAGTTTAGATAAAGCTGATCACTTACTCACTAACAAAGAAGATGCCGACTACGCAGCTGAGGTTATCGCATCATGGGCCAAGCGCTATGTCGATCACAATAAAACTCAATACTCTGGCAAACTAACCAATGGCAATGTATTAGTGGAAGAAAAAGACCATGTATTTACTCAACATGTTAGCACTAAGGATCATACTTGGCTTGCCGATGAACCTTTAAAAGCGGGCGGCAGTAATTTAGGACCCGATCCGTATCATCATTTACTCGCCGGACTTGGAGCCTGTACAGCAATGACACTTCGTATGTATGCGAGTCGCAAAAAGTTACCGCTTGAACATGTAAAGGTAGAACTTGATCATACCCGTGACTACCACGCAGATTGTGATGACTGTGATAAAGACGCTAAAATTGAAGCTATCACCCGAAAAATTACCCTGATAGGCGATTTAACTGATGAACAACGCATGCGCTTGCTTGAAATAGCAGACAAATGCCCTGTTCATAAAACCTTGCATAACGCTCCACTGATCGTCAGTGAGCTGGTTAAATAAATACAAAGGCGCTGTGTCGTGTTTAGCAGCGCCATAATTTTAATTATATGCAATAATAGCGCTAATATTTATATTTATTTAAAAGTGTCCCATGAAATCATACAGCAGCATCGAACAACGTATCGACATTTTACAAAGTCGCATTGAAGCCTATAAAGAAGAAATCGCAGTACTACAAGCCGAGCCAAAAAATAATAACGAACGTATTATTTTTAAGTTTATTGAAACCGGTAGCACAGGTAAAACAAAGGATTTTGTAAGAAACCGGCATTAAATCACCCCGTGATAGCTTATACTCATCTGGCGATGTGACTAAGTTAATTAAAGATGGCGCTGATGATATTAACCCTGCGCTACTTGAAATTGCTCGCGCCCTTGCCAGCGCTCGCAATAAAAACGGCCCAGCCTGCTAATAGTAAGTACAATAGCGCATTAGCCGTAAGCTCTACGGCTAATCCACCAGCTCGATATCAAGTCCTGCTAATAAATTTAACGCTTCAAGTCGTTCAAATTTAGCACCACTGATGTCGTTATTTTTTATATCAATATTGAACTGTGTAGCACCGACAAAATTAGCGTTACTTAAATTGGTTTGATGAAACACACTGTCTCTAAAATCTGTGCCTATAAACTGACTTTTCGCTAAGTTGGCATGTCTAAAATCAACATCTTTTGCAAAGCAGTCCGTCATTGTTAACGCTTTTAATGACAACTCGAAAAATGAGCTATGGCTAAGCTCGCAGTCTTTAAAACTAACAGGCGCAGTTAATGCTAGTTGCGGCCAGTTGACTTGTCCCCAAACAATGCTATTGAGTTTGCAGCCTTTAAAACTCACCTCTTCTAATGAGCTGTAGTTCCAACTTAAATCACACAAATTGCAATTAATAAACTCACAATCGATAAAACGACAGTTACTGAATTGACTGTGACTGAAGTCACACTCAATAAATTGGCATTGTTCAAATTCAATGTCGCTAAAACGCTGTGCTGTTGCTTTAACCTTGAAGAATTCGTGCTCATAATAATCGTTTTGTGAAAACATCAAACAGCTTCTTTAGATAAATCACTCTTTAAAGCTAATACAGCAATAAAAATAAGGCCAAGTATCGGCACCAAACCTAAAAAACCACCAATAATACCAACTATTATAGGAGTTGTTGTTTTACGCTTTCCTAAGAAATAACTAACTAGCCCAAATATCGGTATTAAAACGAGAACGATAAGACCTAAAAGGGTCGCATTAAAAGACATTTTATTTCCTTATTATTAATTAGTTAAGCTTAAAGTAAATCATAAAAAAACCCCTTAGGTATAGACCTAAGGGTTTTTTAAAGTCGGTGCACTTAAGCACTGTGTTATAACTTATTCAGCTGGTTTTTCAGCTTTTTCAACAACGTTGATAGCAAGCTCAGTCAATGAATCTGCATTGGCTTTACTTGGTGCGTCAGTTAGTAAACATGAAGCTTGTGTTGTTTTAGGGAAAGCAATAACGTCACGAATGTTATCAGTACCACACAGTAGCATTACTAAACGGTCTAAACCAAACGCAAGACCGGCATGCGGTGGCGTGCCGTATTTAAGCGCGTCAAGTAAGAAGCCAAACTTGTCTTGTTGCTCTTGTGCTTCAATACCTAGAATTCTAAAAGCCGCTTCTTGCATATCTGCATTGTGAATACGAACAGAGCCGCCGCCTACTTCGTAGCCGTTTAATACCATATCGTAGGCATCTGAGATAGCCGCTGCAGGGTTTGCTTCAAGCTCTTCAGCACTGATGTCTTTAGGTGCAGTAAATGGATGGTGAACGGCGTGAAGTGTGCCTTCGTCATCTTCTTCAAACATTGGGAAGTCAACAACCCAAAGTGGTGCCCAGCTATCAAGGTTAGTGATTTCTAAATCAACACCAATCTTCAAGCGTAATGCGCCCATGGCTTCATTTACTGTGTTGCGTTTATCTGCACCAAATAAAATGATGTCGCCAGTTTGTGCATTAGTACGTGCTAGAAGTTCGTTAATCACTTCTTCGTTTAAGAACTTGGCAATTGGCGATTGAACACCTTCAGCGCCTGCATCACGGTCGTTAACTTTCATCCAAGCTAGGCCTTTCGCACCGTAAATACCAATAAACTTGGTGTAGTCATCTAACTGCTTACGAGAAAGCTTAGCACCACCTGGAACTGTTAGTACTGCAACACGGCCTTTTTCATCATTTGCAGGGCCTGAGAATACTTTAAACTCAACGTCTTTTACCAAATCAGCAACGTCAATCAACTTCATTGGGTTACGTAGGTCTGGTTTATCTGAGCCGTACAAGCTCATCGCCTCTGAATAAGGCATGATTGGGAACCCGCCTAAATCAACGTTAAGCAATGACTGCCACATTTCACGGATCATCTTTTCAGTCATACCGCGTACTTGATCAGAGCTCATGAACGACGTTTCTAAATCTATTTGAGTAAATTCAGGTTGACGATCAGCACGTAAATCTTCATCACGGAAACATTTAACGATTTGGTAGTAACGATCAAAACCAGACATCATCAATAATTGCTTAAACAACTGTGGTGATTGCGGTAATGCGTAAAAGCTGCCTTTGTGAACACGGCTTGGTACTAAATAGTCACGCGCACCTTCAGGTGTTGCTTTAGTTAAAACAGGTGTTTCAATATCTAAAAATGCATTTTCATCTAAAAAGCGACGAACAAAGCTGCTTGCCTTAGCACGTAACTTAATACGGTCGCTCATCTCTAAACGACGTAAATCTAAATAACGGTACTTTAAGCGGCGCTCTTCTGAATTTACTTGGTTAAAATCAAGCGGTAACGGCTCAGAGCGATTGATGATAGTTAAGCTAGTGCCTAGAATTTCAACTTCACCTGTTGCCATATCTTTGTTTACTTGGCTCTCTGGGCGTGCACGAACAACACCTTTAAGCTGCACACAAAATTCTTGACGAAGTTTATTAGCTGTATCCATTAAGCCTTCAACTTCAGGATCGAATACAACTTGCACTAAGCCTTCTCTGTCGCGTAAGTCAACAAAAATAAGACCACCAAGGTCACGTCGTTTATTTATCCAGCCACATAGTTCAACTTCTTGATCCACGTGAGTTTTATTAAGCTGTCCGCAGTATATAGAGCGCATAGTATTCCTGTCAGTTAAAGACTCATAGCCGCTTTCCCTAAGAATTTGCTGTTTTTGGGGAGTTAAAGCCACTATTTATTAATCATTTTAGGGGGTGCATTATACCCAAGTTACTTAAAAATGCGAGCGCGGCAGCGGGCACTGTGCTTTCAATTTATAGATTTGATATACTAGCCAAAACACACAATCAGTTAACCGTTTTATGTTGTATTTAGGGTGTCCGCAGTGGTCAAGCACCGCGTGGAAAGGCAATTTGTTATCCAGCCATTGTAAAAATGCTGACATGCTGCATGAATACGCGCAGGTGTTCAATTCTGTTGAAGGTAATACAAGCTTTTACGCCGACCCTAGTATTGAATCCCTAAAGCGCTGGCGTGATGCTGTTAATAACGATTTTAAATTTACCTTTAAATTCCACCGCCGCTTTAGCCACGAATTACAATTAACCAATATTGATGATGAGCTAACTGCTTGGTTTAACTTATTCGAACCGCTATTACCTTATATTGGGCAAATCATGTTGCAACTACCAAGTAGCTTTAGCCCTGCACAATTGCCCCTTCTCGCTCAGTTTATTAGTAAGTTGCCACACGATATAAACTACGGAGTTGAAGTGCGCCACGGTGGAGTTCTTTAAAAAAGGTGATGCAGAAGTTGCGTTAAACCAGTTATTAATGGCCAACAACATAAACCGCATTGCCATGGACACGCGCGCCCTGTTTGCGGTAAAAGCTAATACCGAAGCCTTGATAGATGCGCAGCAAAAAAAGCCTCACTTACCTGTTCATGCTATCGCAACCGGTGAGCAGCCAATGGCCAGATTTGTGATTGCCAGTCTAGAACATGACTATAAAAGCTACTACCAGCCGTGGCTGAAAAAAGTACAACAATGGCTCGATGAAGGTAAAACCCCTTATGTGTTTTTTCATACCGCCGATAATCGCCAAGCTCCATTGTTAGCGCGTCAATTTTGCCAAGACTTAAATTATAACCACCGCGTTTTATCACCTTTTGTAGGTGAAAAAGAAGCCACTCAATCGAGCTTATTTTAAATTTATGAAAGACTACTCTCGCTATTTTACCGGCTACCCTGAACAAATTGTCACCCAAGTGATGCAGCTCATTAATAACAACAAACACGGCGCATACTTAACTAAAAAATACCCGCATGCTCATACGATAACGAGTGACAAGTCATTATATGCTTACGCAACCGAGCTTAAAAAACGCTACTTAAAAAATGCACCACCGTTTGGCCGCGCGGCATTTAAAAAGCAAGGTGATATGGTCACTAACGCACTGGGTACACATACTTACCGTATGCAAGGCAAAACCCGCAAACACGATTTAGCGATCAACAGCGATTTACTGCGCGCACCAGAGCCATTATTAAAAGCACTCGTGGTTCACGAGCTCGCTCACTTTAAAGAAAAAGATCACAACAAAAGTTTTTACGCCCTGTGTTGCCACATGGAGCCAGAGTACCACCAGCTGGAGTTAGATTTGCGAATATTTTGTGTGTTAGTGGCGCAAAATAATAATCCTTATTTAACCTAATAGTATCCATTAGTACTACTGACTATGCGCCCACTACAAACTTAGTTAAGCCTATTAACTGCCCTGACTCGGTTACTACTTGTACTTGCCATTTGCCAACAGGGTCTGCGGGAAAGTTCATTTTATGGGTCCATGCTCTATAGCCCTGCTCTCGCCCGCCGGTGATATCTAATGCAATTCGCTCCACGACTTGGTTATTAAGGATCCAAACATGAAAAATCTTTTCGTTTAACCCTCTTGGTGCCTTCACCGCTGTCCAACTATACAAACCTTCGTTATGTAATGTTTTTACATCTAATTGCTTCACGTTACCGATGGGCTTGCGTTGTGCAACATCGACTTCATGGGATAATGTAATATCTGTTAAGCGCAGCGCTGCCGGCGGTACCCAGCTACGTAGCTGCCATAAACCCGCGCTAAGCGCACTTAATAATAAAACGAGTAAAGGAAAACGCCACCAGCGTGCATTTGGCATTAAATTACCTAAACTTGGCAGTGTACAAATAACTGAGGTGATCAATGCTATTGTTAAGCTTTCACTGGTTGTAAGATTAAGTAAAATAGGCAGAGTAACGAGAATAACAACGAACAGTGCGAAATTATGAAATACGGTAAATAATATGCTGTGTTTAGCTAACTTTTTATAATAAAGCGGATCAACAACCGATATAAATGCACATAGAATAATCAAGGAAGTAAACACAGCCTGCGGATGGTTCCATGACGTCACTGCGAGAAAAAACGGCAATGCAAAAAACAAGCTTTCTTGTTGCACCATCTGTAATGCAAAACACATAAAATTTGGCGAAACAGCAACACCAAAGCGCTGCTCAACTTTATCGCGTAGCCAATTATCAACGATTAACCACACCCAGCTGACGAGTAAAAGTATAGCTATAATTTGCGAAAACGACTCCTTTCGCTCAACTAACACATAACTTGCCACACCGCTGCAAAATGCAAACACCGCTAATAAGCCCGGTCGATTTTGCATCATCATTATGAATTTTGTTATTAGATTTTTAAAATAGCTCATGCAAAAATAAGATCCTTTTACAACTTAACATCTTAGTTAGTCACCTAAACAATATACCTTAATACATGAACAACGGATTTACACTTTTGCTCTAAAATTATTTAGTTATGAGTCACAAGTATTCACATCACATTGTAAATTCAATATAATGTTCACACTTCTTCCTTTTGAGATTACTATGCCTAAGCCATTTTCAAACATGTTGGCTGTTTTGTTTATTTTGCTCACCTTTGCTGAACAAAGTATGGCGTATAGTGTATCTCCTTCGAACAGTACTCACCTTTACAATCAAACGTTAAATATTGACAGCCCTCTGGGGATTGAAAACACCACAAAGAGTGACGATGACTGTTGCGAAATAGAGTGTTGTGATAGCACCTGCTTTTGCCCTGCAAATACTTGTGTATCAGCCTTTTATCTGCCGTCAGAAATCACGACAACTCAAATTGATATGCAAAATCATCACGCTATAAAACAAAATATTGCAAAAATAATCTCCGTTGCCACTTATATTTACCGCCCTCCTATCGCTATCTCATAAATACAGTTCCCATGTTTTTTAGCCACGTTAAGGGCTAATTCGCTCTACTTTAATACAATTATGAGACAAATATGTTTATAAAAACATCTAAGCTAGCTGTTGTTGCTGCTTTACTCCCTGCTTATTCGTTCGCCAACGAACAGCATCATGACCATGACGAGCATGAAAAAAAATCGATAGAGAAAATCCAAGTCACGGCTTCTCGTCTTGGTCGAATTGTTACCGAGTCAGCAACTCGCACTGAAATTATCAATGCTGAAGAAATACATGAAAAAGCGTTAATGCGCCCTGGCAACATTTCAATGTTAGTGGCAGAAACTGGCGGTGTACGCGTGCAAAACACTTCACCCGCTTTAGGCAGTGCAAATATCCGTTTGCAAAGCCTATATGGCCGCTATACCCAGCTACTTAGTGACGGACTGCCATTATATGGCGGTCAATCAATAGGCTTATTACAAATCCCGCCGACTGATCTTGCCAATGTTGAGATCATAAAAGGCTCTGCTTCTTCATTATATGGAGGCTCTGCGCTAGGTGGTGTGATCAATTTGATTTCACGTACGCCGAGCGATGAATTTGAGGGCGAAGTTCTCCTCAATGCGACCTCAAAAAATGGCCAAGATGTTACCTCTTACTTTGCGGCCCCGTTAACTGACTCAATCAGCGCCTCTGTTACCGCAGGGCTTCATCATCAAGAAGAGCAAGACTTAGATGATGATGGCTGGCTTGATATGGCAAGCTATAATAGAGCAAGTGTACGACCCCGTATCTATTGGGAAGGTGATAATGGCGCCAATTTATACGTCACTGTAGGTGCAATGACCGAGCAACGAGATGGCGGCACCGTTGAAAACGCAACCATGCCAGATGGCAACCCATTTGCACAAACACAAGACAGCTTAAGGCTCGATACTGGGTTTATATTTGATAAACCATTAAATGAAGTACTGGCCTTAAATGTACGTGGCTCTGCAATGCAGCAAGATCATGATCACGTATATGGCACAGTAAACGAAGATGACAACCATGAAAGTTATTTATTTGAGTCAAGTATCTCTGGTTATACCGACAACATCGCATGGCTAGTCGGTGCCGCGTATCAATCTGAAAAATACCAATCTGAAGACTTTTCCGCGTTTGACTACAGCTACGAAGTGCCGGGTGTTTTTTCACAACTTGATTATGAAGCAAGCGAAAATATATCGTTGTCGTTGAGTGCACGTGCCGACTGGCACAATGAATACGGCACGCAATTTAGTCCGCGAATTTCCATGCTTTATAAACCAGAAAACTGGACCGTAAGAGGCTCGTACGGTAAAGGTTTTTTCGCCCCCTCCCCATTTATTGAAGACATTGAAGATGCTGGTTTATCCCATTTAGAACCGCTTGAAGGTATTGAAGAGGAACATGCAAACACCGCCTCTATCGATATCAGCTATGCATTTGATAGCGTCGAAACAAGTGTTACCTTTTTCTCCTCCGATGTTGAAAACGTCACTGAGTTAGAAGTTATTAATCAGCAACTCACACCTTCAGATAAAAATGTTCGCATTGTCAACGCACCTGGCCAAAGTGAAATACGCGGTGCAGAATTTCTATTACGTTATCGCTGGAATGATATCAAGCTAACGGGTAGTTATTTATATACAGATGCAAGTAAACAAAGCAGCTCAGGAACAGGTCGTGTGCCTCTTACTCTCACTCCAGAACACTCAGCGGGTGCAGTAATTATGTGGGAAGAACATGGTAGTCACCTAGTTGGTTTTGAAGCCTACTATACCGGCACACAACACCTTGAGAATAACCCTTACAGAGATAAAAGTGATGCTTACTGGCACTTAGGTTTACTTGGGCAAATTACAGTTGGGCGGATTAGCTATTTTGTTAATGCAGAGAATTTACTCAATGTAAGACAAACAAAAGAAGACTCTCTCATATTGCCACAACAAGCACCGAGTGGCCGTTGGACGACAGATATTTGGTCTCGAAACGATGGTTTTACTGTCAATGCTGGCATTCGTATCAAGTTTAACGATTAATGAAGGTGTAAACACGCTGGTAAGATAATCACCGGCGTGTTTTTACAAATTCAGCTATAAAAAATAAAATACAACGTTTGCTAACTGATTCCTAAGTACTTGTGTACTTGCACAGATAAACGCCAGTTTTTATCAATGCACGTTTCTATTGCCAATTTCGTTGCAGAAACTTTTTGGCTAATAGGTTGCAAGTAGACTAATTTAGGGTCAACACCCGTTTTAGCAAATAATGCTTCAAGCTCTTCTACATGTTTTTGCATTGCAATGGGGTGCTTTATTTCATCTGCGCGCTTCATTGCCGAGGTCAGCACTTCATAGCCACCACGCATATTAATTTTTGGCGATACAGTAACCCATGTTTGCGTTGGTACTAAAATTTCAAAAGTGCCGCTGGTTTCTATTTGCGTACTAAAACCATTCTCATGAAGTAATACGCATACTGGGTTTAAGTCATACATGCATGGCTCGCCACCGGTGATCACCACATGTTTTGCACGGTACCCTCGCGATTTAAATAGCGCTAATATTTGCTGTGCTGATGCATCAGCCCAGTGATCTGAGTCGGCTTTTTTTTCTACCGTCTCATCAAGTGAAACTTTATATACGTTATCGACATCCCAAGTTTGTTTTGTATCACACCAAGCACACCCAACCGGGCAGCCTTGCAGACGCAAAAATATTGAAGGCGTGCCTGTAAAACTTGCTTCACCTTGGATTGTTTCAAATACTTCATTTATTTTGTACAAACGTTATCTCACTTACTACTTAGCATATTTATCGGTTAAAATAGCGATAAAATAGAAATCAAAAAGCACGGGCAAAAATTGTTATTTATGCTCCAGCCGTGTAGTATATCGCGCCCTGATATAAACCTCTATTAAAACTAAGAGCAAAACAGATATGACGCAAAAAGTAGTTGTGATTTATTCCGGCGGTATGGATTCATTTACCGTATTAAATAAAGCCCTGCAAGAAGGCCACGATGTTTACGCCTTATCATTTGATTATGGTCAGCGTCATGTTAAAGAGCTAAAAGTCGCCGCACAAGTATGTGAAAAGCTTAATGTTCCACATAAAATCGTTGATATCTCTGCCATCAACCAACTTATTGGTGGCTCATCATTAACTGACGATATTGACGTGCCTGAAGGCCATTACGAAGAAGAAAGCATGAAAAGTACCATCGTGCCTAACCGTAATATGATTTTACTGTCATTAGCTGTTGGGTATGCTGTTTCTCTTAAAGCCAGCCAAGTTTATTATGGTGCCCATTCGGGCGATCATGCTATTTATCCTGATTGTCGTCCTGAGTTTGTGAAGAAAATGGACGATTTATGCCGTATTGCTAATTACGATGCTGTCGAAATTTTTAGCCCTTACTTAAACAATACTAAAATTGATATTTTAACCGATGGTATAAAAATGGGACTAGACTACAGCCAAACTTGGACCTGTTATAACGGCCGAGAAAAAGCCTGTGGTAAATGTGGTGCGTGCCAAGAACCGCCTTGAAGCATTTAAACTTAACGACGTTACAGACCCACTTGAGTATGAATAAGCTTATTTGAAGCTAAATTAAAGGCTATCATTGATAGCCTTTTTTATTATTTATAACCAGCGTCTTACTCGGTTCATGTAATCTGTGTATTGTTGACCAAATATTTTGCTCAATGCGCGCTCCTCTGGAATTATCTGAAAAAGCGTTAAATACGCAACAAACCCCGCAATGCAAGCGATAGCCCAAATAGACATTAGCCACACGCCCCAGCCTAATAATATAAACGCAAAACCAACATACATAGGATTACGAGACAACTTATACACTCCTGTTGTTACAAGCTCCGTAGCCTGCTCAGGGTTATTAGGATTAACAGTAGTTTTAGCTAAACGAAAACTCACCACACCGGCAATACAAAAAATAACCCCTATAACCACAAAAATAGCGGCAACATAGCTAATAAATGCGCTCAAATCGATAACACTATAGTGAGCAACTAACGCCATAATCGCGGCGAAAAAAGTACTACCAATACCGGCGGTATTTTATTATTTAACATACATATCCTTCTAGATAGTTTCACTTATACTGACTTAGTAAACGGCCTTAATTTAACCTCCCAGACTAAGAATACAAATAAAGTTACAATTGTCAGCTTTCTGGGTGCGTAAAGCAGGTTATACTTTATACTAATAAAAACGAATAAAGGAAATAAAAGTTATGTCAGGTACAACGATGATCGTGTTAATTGTGTTTATTTCGGTTGGCTCTGGAGTCATATACGATATGTACAAGAAGCACCTTGAGTTTAAACATAAAATGCAAAACAACAATAACGATGCAAATAAACAACTAGATGCGGTAAATGCTGAAGTACGCGCACTAAAAGAACGCGTACAAACACTTGAAGCTATCGTAACCGACTCAAGTTATGATGTTAAACAAGAAATTAATCGACTTTAAACTGCTTTGTGTACAAATGCGCATTTTCTGGCCGTTCGATACCATGAGCGGCTAAAAAACCCGTAATTTCGCTATCACAACCTTGTGGAACGCGTGCACTATCGATTTCAAAATTAAGTCGATTCGCGTTTTGTTTACCCAAAGAGCATAATTGTAAGGTATTATGCGATCTCAACTTGATGCTCAACTCCCCCACTTTTTCAACTGCGATACATCGACCAAACCGCGTTAATCCAGCGTAACTAAATTGCTCACTCACATATTCGTTACTTTTATCCACAAGCGCATTCATTAAGCCATGTAAAAAACCCGTTACTTGTATTATCAGTAACCAAAAAAGGTAATGGACGCATTATTAAATTCACTAAGCTGACACTCACTACACATAAGCTGAACTCGGTACACCCAACTGGTTGGATCAATATTCTGCACCGAAACTAATTCAAGCGCTTCACCTGCAAACAGACAATGACTTAAGAGCGTATGTATATCGATATCACACTCATCGCTTAGATGTACTAAAGCTGCATTGTCAGCCATTAAGGGAAGATCATGATGGTTATTAAATGGTGTACTAGTACCGTGATGGTGTTTGAACTGAAATAACTCTCTTACTTCATGTTCTCTCGCGATTTTTAGCGCTAAAAAAGCGGTTTGAATTAACTCCGAGGTAGGTAGGTTTTCTTCCACGTACCAACGCCGACCAAAAAGTAACTTTTTAGCATCAGGAGTTTGTGTATTAGTTTGATAATTATCAGGGCTCAGAACCGCTACTTGTAAATATAGTTGGTTATCTTTTTTGCGCTGCGAGCACTGTAAAGTGTGCTGAAAACTTGATTTTTTCAAGCACTTCATTGACTGACGTTAACGTATGCTTGTAACGTAAAAAGTGCTGCGGCACGACCCAATTATTATTAGCAAGTTGAACAAGTGGCGCATAAGAGATGGGCTGTTCATAACTATGCGGCCACTTTTCATTATTATTGCCCGAAGGTCTCATTGTTTGACGATTCATACTTACTTCAATTCATCTACAGGTTATCTTTGTATTACGAATTAACAGTATTAAATAGATCACTCAATGCTTAACAATTGTTTGTAATCATTGATCACTTTTTCAAAGCGTTGCGGGCTCTGCTGTGCCATTCGCGTATAATGCAAAAGCAGTTTATTTAAATAGCTACGATGATGTTTATTACTCATATCCCACATCGTATTGCCTGTTGGGGTTATTTTAGTTGTGCTTTCAAAACTAAGGTGTAGGGCTTCATAGAAACGCTTATTTTCAACAATAATGTGTTCTGATATCAGGCCTAAATCAAGCTCGTTTAGCCCCTCTCTTAAACTGTAGGTATGATGAACTGGGCAGATAATAAAGCTTATTTTAGCTAATTCTTGTTGAGTGTGGTTGGCTATAATTTGCTGCATTAACTTAAGTAGTAACTCGCCTCCCACACCGGCGATAATCACTAACTGTTTGGCGTTGTTCTCAAGTGTAATACCGCCTACATCTTTACACATTACTTGCCAGTCACTGCTTGACTGAGAACCCGCAAAACGCGTCAATGTCACATTAAGCTCGCTCATCAGCTCAGGTACAATATCAACAAACACCACTTTTTTTGCAATCTCGCGCTTGAGAATTGCCATACCCAGCAAACCATGATCACAACAGCAATCCCAAATCACATCATAGGGCTGAGTGATTAACGCATTGATCGCATTTAAACGATTACTCAGTTTCATTCATACCGTGTTTTGCTGAAGTTTTATAAATAAGCGCTTTTAAGCTACGGTCACTGTCAATTTCAATAAAACCAGCCGTAGGAGCAAGGCGCTCTACAAACTCAATGGCATCGTGGGTATGCTCTGCAATCAGTGCTTTGAATGCGCTTTCACTTAGCTCGGGACTATTTGCGCAGAGCAAAAAGCTGGGTATTGCTATTAAGTAGCTCAGGTAAGCGCCGTAATACTTTTTGATAGTCTTTGGTGAGTATAAAACTACCTTTTTGAAAGCTAGGCGGATCGACAATGATCAAATCAAACGGTGCCGCTTTTTTTAGCTTACCAAACGATTTCAAAATATCATGAGGTAAAAAGCTCACACCACGCTCAAAACCATTCAGCTGATGATTTTGTTTACCTGTGCGTAATACACCTTTATTCATATCCATGTTGATCACTGAATCAGCTCCACCTTGCATCGCACTGACTGAAAAACCACACGTATAAGAGAATAAATTAAGGACCTTTGCGTTTTGGCTGTTGTTGCTCACAAACTCGCGACCACTTCGCATATCAGGGAAGATACCGGTATTTTGCCGACTCATTAAATCTACAATAAATTCAACGGCACCTTCTTTAACTGTATGAGGTTCGGGCAGTATTCCCTGCACTAATTTATTTTGCGTTTGTAACCCAGCTCTTTGCTGGTAAACCATCGCAGTAACCTGATCAGGTGCATGTTGTTGCGCCCATTGCCACACCTGATCGGTTAATTCCTTTAATGTGTCATCGTCAATTTCTTCATACGATACTAAAAACAAGCTCGGTGGATAAAAGTCTAAATTTAAATGACTTAAGTGCTCAACACTGTGACCACGGCCATGAAAAATACGGCACAGCTCATTAGCTGCAAGCGGTGCACTTTCAAGTGCACTAATAAGAGGAGAAAAATTATGCATTTTTAATCAACTGTTGTTGTAATTCGTGTATTTCATCGCGTACTGAGGCGGCCTTTTCAAACTCAAGGTCGCTCGCATAGGCATGCATTTTACTCTCAAGTTGTTTAATCTGCGCCGCAATCTCTTTTGCACTAAGCACTTGCGTGGTTTCTTTACGAATAAGTTTTAAGTTATCTTGTGGACCGGCTTGCTCACCTACATCCATAATGTCGGTTATTTTCTTCAGCAGTGCTTTAGGCTCTATACCATGCTTTACATTGTAGGCATGTTGGATATCACGACGACGCTGAGTTTCGTCCATCGCTTTGGCCATCGACTTAGTTACCCGATCAGCATATAAAATGGCACGGCCATTTAAGTGTCGTGCAGCACGTCCTATTGTTTGTATAAGTGAGCGAGCTGAACGTAAAAAGCCTTCTTTATCAGCATCAAGTATCGCCACTAACGACACTTCTGGCATGTCTAAACCTTCACGTAATAAGTTAATACCGACTAACACATCAAACACCCCAGCACGAAAATCACGAATAATCTCAACGCGCTCGACAGTGTCTATGTCTGAGTGTAAATAACGTACTTTTACGTTATGCTCATTGAGGTAGTCGGTTAAATCTTCGGCCATACGTTTAGTGAGTGTTGTTACCAGCACCCGTTCATCAATTTCCACCCGTTTGTAAATTTCAGAGAGTAAATCATCAACCTGGGTGCCCACAGGGCGCACTTCTATTTCAGGGTCAAGCAAACCTGTTGGGCGAATAACTTGTTCAGCAATATCATCACCACAACGCTCTAATTCAAAATCCCCAGGGGTTGCTGAAACATAAATAGTTTGTGGCGCAATGGCTTCAAACTCTTCAAATCGAAGTGGTCGGTTATCCATTGCTGATGGCATCCGAAAGCCATATTCAACTAAGTTTTCTTTACGGCTTCTATCACCTTTATACATAGCGCCAATTTGCGATACAGTAACGTGTGACTCGTCAATAATCATTAATGCATCGTCAGGCAAATAATCCAATAACGTAGGGGGTGGATCGCCAGGTGTACGACCCGATAAGTAACGGCTGTAGTTTTCTATGCCTGAGCAATAACCAAGCTCGGTCATCATTTCTATGTCGTACTGGGTACGCTGTGCAACGCGCTGCTCTTCAACCAACTTATTGGCGCTGAGCAGTTGTGCACGGCGATCTTTAAGTTCGGCCTTGATATGCTCTACCGCATCAAGAATCTTCTCGCGTGGTGTGACATAGTGCGTTTTAGGGTAAATAGTTGCGCGTACAATGTGCTTCTCAATTGCACCAGTAAGTGGGTCAAAAATACTTAAGCGCTCTATTTCGTCATCAAACATTTCAACACGTACTGCATAGGTGTCTGACTCTGCAGGAAAAATATCGATTACTTCACCACGTACTCGATAAGTACCACGACTAAAATCAATGTCGTTACGGGTGTATTGTAATTCAGCCAATCTGCGTAACATATCGCGTTGGTCAACGGTCTCCCCGACTTTTAATAACAGCATCATTTTCATGTATGAATCAGGGTCACCCAAACCATAAATGGCTGATACTGAGGCCACTATTATCGTATCACGACGCTCTAACAAGGCTTTAGTCGCACTTAAGCGCATTTGTTCGATATGTTCGTTAATTGATGCATCTTTTTCGATGAACGTATCGCTGGCTACAACGTAAGCTTCAGGTTGGTAATAATCATAGTAAGAGACAAAATATTCAACAGCATTATTGGGGAAAAACTCTTTCATTTCACCGTAAAGCTGTGCTGCTAATGTTTTATTGTGCGCCATAATAATCGTTGGGCGATTTAAATCATTAATAATGTTCGCCATGGTAAATGTTTTACCGGTCCCGGTTGCACCGAGTAAAGTTTGATGAGCCAAACCGGCTTCTAAACCTTCACAAAGCTGGGCTATCGCAGTGGGTTGATCGCCGCTTGGGGTAAACTGTGATACCAATTGGAAATGATCACTCATGCTTGGCACTCCTTAACTGGTTGATTATTAATAGCGTCTAGCTCTTTTATAAACCACTTATACGCCACAATACCGGTAAATACATTGCCTATTGCAGCACCGATTAGCAGCCCTGACAATCCTGCAAGCACACTTCCGACGTAAGCAAATGGAACATAAAATACAAATAAACGCACAACACTCAAAATAAGCGCATTCATTGGTTTATGTAAGGCATTAAATGACGAATTAGATAAAATTATCACCCCTTGAAAGCCATAACTAAGCGGTAATGTGTATATAAAGAGTTTGATAACATCAATGACCATTTGCTCTTTACCAAACAACTGGCTTATAACACCAGAAAAAGCTATTAATAATAAATAAATAATAAATTGCCATACCATGACAAATTTTAACGTTGTACTGTACGCACTCTTCACTCTACTCAGCTTACCAGCACCAAAGTTTTGACTAATAAATGGGGGCAATGTCATTGATAAGGCGAGTACAACTAAACTTGCAATGGACTCAATTCGACTGCCGACGCCAAATGCTGCAACAGCTTCTGGACCATACCCTGCAACTAATGCTGTCATCACAGCCATAGCAATTGGGGTTAACATATTGGCTCCCGCTGCGGGAAAGCCTATTTTTAATATCTTCTGTATTGATGCTAAAGGCGTTTGGTTTTTTGCGTGTAAGCTTAATAACCCTTTTTTTACGGCTAAAATATATAAAATGATCACCACAGCAACTGACCATGCAATGACACTGGCAATAGCAGCACCTTGAATCCCCAGTGTAGGAATAGGGCCAAAGCCAAAAATTAACATAGGATCAAGAACAGCATTAATCAGCCCTGCTCCCCCCATAACAATGCTTGGTGTTTTTGTATCGCCGCTAGCGCGAAGCACTGAATTACCAACCATAGGAGTAATTAAAAATACGCTGCCCAGAAACCAAACACTCATATATTCATGTATTAATGGGAGTGTGTGCTGCCCTGCTCCTAGTAATGTAAATATGGGTTCAAGCATTAAGTAACCAAAAAGTGACAAACACAAAACCATTACTACGGCGATAATCAACGCCATGCTGGCATCAAAACGTGCTTCTTCTATATTGTTACTGCCTAGTGCTTTGGCAATCACTGCCGATGTTCCAATGCCTAAGCCAATTGCCAAACTAATAACAGTAAACGTGACAGGAAAAGTAAAGCTCACAGCAGCTAAAGGCTCTGTTCCAAGCATGCTGATAAAAAAAGTATCAACAAGATTAAACATCATTAACGTGATCATGCCAAAAATCATTGGTATAGTCATTCGTTTAAGTGTTGGAACTATAGGGGCATTTAATAAATCAGGAGATGTGTTTGTTTGCAAATTAGCACGCATGGGAATAAATAAGCCTCTTTTATTAAGCGTGCTATTTTAAAGCATGATGCCTTTTCAAGCCATGCATTTATCAAATGAATCCCAGCTAGCAGCAATAATTATCAAGAATAAGCAAACAGAAGCTGCTTTCTCTACGAAAACTTACTATTTCAAGCTGTTTAACGAAAATTGCAGCCAACCTCTAGTAAAAAACAATAAAAATACAGCTGTGCAACTTTTATTATACAAAACGCGTGGCCGCTGCTGTATTTTTACACAAAACTTGCTGATATCTAATCGTCACGAATAAATTTACTCATCAATCAGTTGTTTTTCACCCTTAATTTTTAAGTCATTGTTTTTATTTATAATAAAAAAACTGTTTTAAATACTTGATATCCTTACAGCGCCCGAAAAATCAGGCTCAAACGATGTTCTTAAAGTTTCATAAACAGAGTTATCCACAGAAACCGTGGATAACTCTCTCAAACCCGCATTAATAAAGGCGTACAACCACGCTGAAATTTCTATGCAAACTTCATGTTGGCGAATACTAACTTTAATGTATTTAATCAATCAGTTCAAAAAACATACTCAAACCAGACATTGCAGAAATATTAATGTAAGTGAATTATTTTTTAATATCGTATCTGAGCAACTATATAACTGATATAGAATAACTTTTACTAACCTTCTACTCAGATACTAAAAACCAAATTTAATTGAAGCAAAATATAATCATGGATTTTATTGCATGGTAATAATGAAATGCTTACTCATTAACTTAATTTATGTAGCTAGCAAGCTCAACTTAGCTAAATATTCTTTCTGCCTCTTAAAAATACTTTTTATGATTTTGATGCCTTTGAGCGAGGCAACTGCATTTTTAATACATTTATTACTGGCGTAACCCTAGTTAATTTTTGTACAAAACTAATTTGATTTTCGGTATTTGCTATTTCGACTGCTATTTTCGTGCGTTATAAAACGTACGATTAAAGCTATAAAACACACAGATCGAACATAAAAACATCGAATAGACTACTTTTTTGAATTTATGAAGTTTTTATGTTGACACTTTGCGGCTCCATCATTAATATTTCGCCCCGTTGAAAGGCATGACGCTTCCCCCTTAGCTCAGTTGGTTAGAGCGACGGACTGTTAATCCGCAGGTCCCCCGTTCGAGTCGGGGAGGGGGAGCCAAGTTTTTCAGCCATAAACGATTCCCCCTTAGCTCAGTTGGTTAGAGCGACGGACTGTTAATCCGCAGGTCCCCCGTTCGAGTCGGGGAGGGGGAGCCAAGTTTATGTAATATGATATGTAGTTCCCCCTTAGCTCAGTTGGTTAGAGCGACGGACTGTTAATCCGCAGGTCCCCCGTTCGAGTCGGGGAGGGGGAGCCAAATCATATAATTTAAGTTATTGTAGTTCCCCCTTAGCTCAGTTGGTTAGAGCGACGGACTGTTAATCCGCAGGTCCCCCGTTCGAGTCGGGGAGGGGGAGCCAACTTAACGAATCAATTAGACTTTTCTTAATATTTCCTCTACTCTACATCTGTCAAATAAATAATTTTTGTTATTACATTAACAACCAAATAAAACCTTTGACTGATCAAGGACTTGATTCCTTCCCTTTTGAACGACTTAAAGACTTAAGACATGGCTGGTTTTAAAAAACTTATATTAATACAACTTATTTCTTGGCTGTTACTAGCAAGTGTGGGCGGTTATTTTGTTGCTTTAGCTTTTGATAACGCAGCGAGCTCTGCACAAAAGAAAGCACAAAATGTTGTAAGTAATTACATCGACAATCACACCATCGAAGAAATTTCACCGCAACAGATTCAGCAAGCACTTGCTGATGGCAATACGTTTTCATCCTTTATTCTTCGTGATTATGATGGAAAAGAGCTTATAAATATTCAGTCCCCTACTCCATTGCCAAGTTTTGCGGCATTTGTTGAGGAGCGTTTTAACTCTATACGCCCACAATTTGCGGTTAATAAAGCATCTGATATCAAAGTTGAATTCACAATTAATGCTCACAACCTAGGTGCATTGTTACAACAAGCCATGTTCATTGTTATCTTGGTTTCAGGATTGATGGCAATAATCCCCGTTATATTTATGAAAGCGATGCTCAAAAGGCTAAACAGCAATATAAGTATGACGGTAGCAGAGATTGTTGACGTTTATATAAATCAAAACCAGGTAAACAACGGATTAGAAGCGTCTATTGATAATACTAAAATTAAAAAGCTTGCCGCTGATTTAGTGCCAAGCTTTAATCGGCTGTCACATTTTTTACAATCTAAACATGAAGATATTCAAAATGTTGCCCTCTCTATTAAGCAAGAAGCATATAAAGACGTAGTCACTGAGCTTGGTAACCGTAATATGTTTGTTGAATATTATGAAAAACATATTGAGAGCAGCGAAAAAAGTACATTTGGCTCCCTCGCTATGGTCAGATGTAGTGAACTACAATCTATCAACCAAACTCGCGGCTACCAAAAAGGCGATGAATACGTTAAAGCCGTTGCTGATATTATTAAGCATATAAGTGGTACGTATACCGGAAGCAAAGTTTTCCGCTTAAATAGCTCTGACTTTGCTGTAGTACTGCCAAACATTCCACTAAAAGAGTCTGAACGTTTTGGTGATAACTTACAGTCTCGCTTTACCCAATACCAACAAAATCAAGAGCTCAGTTCCGTCGCTAATACAGGTATTGTCGGCTACGAAAAAGGTAAACCTTTAGGAGAGTTACTGTCAATTGTTGATAATGCTATGAGTATGGCACAATCAAAACAAGCAAATGCATGGCATGTACAACGCGACACTGACTTAATAAATAACGTCAGTGCTGGTTTTGGCAACCAAAATTGGCGCAAGGTTATAAATGAAGTAATTGAAGCTGAGCGAGTGCATTTGGTAATGCAAAACATTATGCCAATAGGCAAAAGTGTTAAAGCTTATGCTGAGATCCAAGTACGTTTTAAAACCGAAGAAAACCAAGCGTTACCGACAGCTTCATTCTTAGCCATGGCTGAAAAACTCGATATGGCTATTGAAATCGACCGACTTATTATTGGCACTTCATTAGAAAAAAATCAAAAGCCGTAATTTTTCAGAAAAATACTTTGGAATCAACGTAACTGCATCGAGCGCTCATAATGACCAATTTGTCATTTGGCTAGAACGCCGCTTATTAAAAGACACTAACATTGCTTCTAAACTGGTTTTTGAAGTCAGCGAGTTCGGACTACAGCAAAATATTAAAGCTAGTAAACGCTTTATCGACATGGTGCACCGTGTCGGTGCTCGTATCACGGTTGAGCGTTTTGGTGTTGGTTTAACTTCATTTAAGTTTTTCCGAGATTTAAAGCCAGACTTTATCAAAATGGATGCAAGCTATACCCGCGGCCTAGAAGAAGATAAAAACAACCAATACTTTATGCGTTTAATGGTTGACTTAGCACATCGCATAGGCGTCAGTGTTTTTGCTGAGGGTATTGAAAGCCAAGAAGAAAAGCATATCGTTGAAACATTATGTTTAGACGGTGTCCAAGGCTATTACATAGAAAAACCAAAAGATATCTAACATTTCACATTTCACATTTCACATTTCTAATAAGGCGCGTCTAGCGCCTTATTGCTGCCCGTAAGAACGCGCCGATACTAACAAGATCCAACTGACTTATATTGCAAAATTGTAAATGATAGTAAGTATCATTACTAAAGTAGCTTTTTTCCTTTTGATGTGTTGTTAAACTAGTGAGAAAAAAGGATAATGTCGACGATTATGATAGCTTGAGGCGAATATGACAGAATATGTCTTGCTGTTAATTGGCACTGTGCTGGTTAATAACTTTGTTTTAGTACAGTTTTTAGGTTTATGCCCTTTTATGGGGGTATCAGGTAAATTAGATACTGCTATTGGTATGTCGCTCGCGACGACCTTTGTACTGACGCTCGCCTCTGTAACAAGCTATTTAGTCAATCAGTATATTTTAGTTCCTCTAGATATCACTTTTTTACGTACAATGAGTTTTATTTTGGTGATTGCGGTCGTCGTTCAATTTACCGAAATGGTGGTTAAAAAAACCAGCCCTACACTCTATCGTTTGTTGGGGATATTCTTACCTTTGATCACCACTAACTGTGCAGTATTGGGGGTTGCAATATTGAATATTAAAGAAGACCATACTTTCTTACAATCAGCTGTTTATGGATTTGGCGCTGCCATTGGTTTTTCATTAGTGTTAGTGTTATTTGCCGCCCTACGCGAGCGCTTAGCTGCCGCAGACGTCCCCTCTCCTTTTAAAGGTGCATCTATTGCGATGATCACCGCAGGCCTTATGTCCATGGCCTTTATGGGTTTTACAGGATTAGTGAAGTTTTAACATGACCTTGTTTTATGCATTGCTGGCGCTCGGATCGCTGGCACTTATTTTTGGCTTAATTTTAGGCTTTGCTGCTGTACGCTTTCGCGTGCAAGGCAGTCCTATTGTTGAGCAAATAGACACCATTTTACCGCAAACTCAATGTGGTCAATGTGGTTACCCTGGTTGCCGCCCTTATGCTGAAGCTATCGCCAATGGTGATGAAATCAATAAATGCCCACCAGGCGGTGAAGCAACCGTTAAAAAGCTGGCTGATTTAATGGGCGTTGAAGCCAAGCCGCTTGCCGGAGGTGAGCAAGCTGAACCGGTTAAAACTGTTGCCTATATACGTGAAGATGAATGTATTGGCTGTACAAAATGCATTCAAGCTTGCCCTGTTGATGCCATTGTTGGTGCAACAAGACAAATGCACACTGTACTGATAGATGAATGCACTGGCTGTGATTTATGTGTTGAACCTTGTCCTGTTGATTGTATCGATATGTTGCCCGTAGAAACCACAAAACAAACGTGGAAATGGCAACTCGATGCAATCCCAGTTACACAAATAGATTAAGGTCACACATGGAAAAGTTAATTCAGCAAATAAAACAAGGTAAAGTGTGGCCGTTTCCAGGCGGAGTTCACCCACCGGGGCAAAAAGCACTGTCGAATACTCAGGCTATATCGCGCCTCCCGTTACCTGATAAGCTTATTGTGCCGCTTAAACAGCATATCGGTGCAAACGGTCAGCTCATCGTCGAAAAAGGTCAGTCGGTTTTAAAAGGCCAAGCACTCACTAAGCCTGTTGCTAATTGGTCAGTGCCTGTGCATGCTCCTACATCAGGTGTTATCGTTGACATTTGTCAAATGCCATCAGCTCACCCATCTGCATTACCAGAGCTAAGCATTATTATTACACCTGATGGCCAAGATACATGGTGTGAGCTTAACCCTATTGCCGATCCCAGTAATCTCTCCATCAAGAGTTAATCGATATTATCCATAACAGCGGTATTGCTGGTATGGGGGGAGCGGGGTTTCCAACATATATAAAAGCAGATAGTCGCAAGCCGATTGAATTTTTTATTGTTAATGCCGTTGAGTGCGAGCCTTACATCACAGCCGACGATGTACTCATGCGCGAACATGCCGAGCAAATAGTAAAAGGGATAGAGCTGATGCAACAGTTACTATCTCCGACATTAACAATCATTGGCATCGAAGATAATAAGCCTGAAGCCATTGCAGCGATGAAGCATGCGGCTCAGCACAATGATAAAATTATCGTGCAAACCGTGCCAACCGTATACCCGTCAGGCGGTGAAAAGCAGTTAATTCAATTATTAACTGACAAAGAAGTTCCCAGTGGTGGAATTCCTGCAGATATTGGTGTACTGGTACAAAACGTGGGGACCTTGTTTGCCATTGAACAAGCAGTAATTCAAGGCAAGCCACTTATAGAGCGTGTGATCACTGTCACTGGTAATACAATTCACAATGCAGGAAATGTGTGGGCATTATTGGGCACTGAGATAAAACATTTATTAGATTGCCAAGGGTTTTCGCCTGTCCCGCAGCAACGTGTAGTAATGGGTGGGCCTATGATGGGCTTTACTTTACCGACAGTGCGTATTGGTGTAGTTAAAACAACTAACTGTATTTTAGCACCTGATCATAATGAGCTAGCAGAACCAGGCCCAGAGCAAGCATGTATTCGCTGTAGTGCCTGTGCTGATGCCTGCCCTGCTTCTTTGTTACCTCAACAGTTACAATGGTTCGCTAAATCTAAAGAATACGACAAACTCAAAGAATACAACCTATTTGACTGTATTGAGTGTGGGGCGTGTGCGTATGTATGCCCAAGCGAAATTCCTTTGGTTCAATACTATCGTGTTGCTAAAGTCGAGATAAAAGAGCAACAAGCAGAACAAGTTAAAGCTGAACGAGCAAAAGAGCGATTTGAGCTGAGAAAAGAGCGCTTAGAACGCGAGCAAGAAGCAAGGCAAAATCGCCATAAACGCAAGCCTACTGCCAAATCGGCTGATGAAAAGCAAAAAGTCGCAGATGCGCTAGCACGAGTTAAAAAATCAGACGATAAAGCAGACAGTAAATCAGCCGTCGCTGCTGCCATTGCCCGTGCTAAAGCTAAAAAGCAAACAGGTGAATTAGAGCCAGATAATAGCGAAGTAGCGCAAGAACGCGCCGCACGTAAAGAACAAGCACGCGCCTACAAAGCGCAAAAAGAAGCTGAGAAAAACTCAACAACGCAAGAAACAGGTGATAAGAAATCAGCCGTTGCTGCTGCCATTGCACGTGCTAAAGCTAAAAAAGCCGCGCAAGCTGATCATAGCGATACCGCTGATGCGCCTGTTGATGACAAAAAAAACGGCCGTTGCAGCCGCTATCGCCCGCGCTAAAGCTAAAAAAGACGCGCAAGCTGATAATAGCGAAACCGCTGATGCGCCTGTTGATGACAAAAAAGCGGCTGTCGCAGCCGCTATTGCCCGTGCTAAAGCTAAAAAAGCTGCGCAAGCTGATACTAGCGAAACCGCTGATGCGCCTGTTGATGACAAAAAAGCGGCTGTCGCAGCCGCTATTGCCCGTGCTAAAGCTAAAAAAGCTGCGCAAGCTGATACTAGCGATACCGCTGATGCGCCTGTTGATGATAAAAAAGCGGCTGTCGCAGCCGCTATTGCCCGCGCTAAAGCTAAAAAAGCTGCGCAAGCTGATACTAGCGATACCGCTGATGCGCCTGTTGATGACAAAAAAGCGGCTGTCGCAGCCGCTATTGCCCGCGCTAAAGCTAAAAAAGCAGCCAAACAGACTGATACTGCACAATCGGATGAAGTAATAACCGATGACGAATCAAGCCAAGTGCAAGAATCTGTATCGCAAACCGCAGATGATAAAAAGAAAGCTGCCGTTGCAGCCGCTATCGCTCGTGCCAAAGCTAAAAAACGCCAACAAGAAGGAAGTGATAAGTCATGAAATTAACCATGGCAAGCTCGCCCCACAATCATAGCCATAAATCACTTAATAAACTGATGCTGACTGTGATTTTAGCCTGTATTCCGGGTTTAATTGCCCAGCTGGTGTTTTTTGGCACAGGTGTTTTAATACAACTGATCCTAGCACTGGTAACCGTCAGTGTTGCAGAAGCGGCTATCATGCGGATACGTAAACGCCCAGCACTGACAGCGTTGAGTGACTCCAGTGCTTGGTTAACCGCAGTATTACTCGCTCTAAGTATTCCGCCACTTGCCCCTTGGTGGATTATTGTCATTGGTTGTTTATTTGCCATCATTATTGTGAAACAGCTGTATGGCGGCTTAGGGTTTAACTTATTTAACCCAGCCATGGCTGCCTATGTTTTACTGCTTATCTCATTTCCAGTGCAGATGACTGCTTGGCTACCTACAGCTGATTTACTGGCAAAGCCAATCACTTTTACCCAGCAATTGAGTGTTATATTTAATGGTTATACAACAGCTGGTTTTAGCGTTGATCAACTTAGGGTCGGCATTGATGGTATGACGATGGCCACCCCCCTTGATACGGTTAAAACTGATGTCGCACATGGTTTAACAATCACTGAAAGCATGCAGTCGCCACTATTTAATCAATGGCTTGGTAAAGGCTGGGGATGGGTAAACCTTGGCTTTTTGCTAGGTGGATTATATTTAATTAAAACTAAAGTTATCAATTGGCACATTCCAGTTAGTTTTATCGCAACACTTGCAATATGTAGTGGCATTGGCTATCTCGTTGCCCCAGGCACAGAGCCAGGTATCGTGTTTCACCTATTTAGTGGTGCAACCATGCTCGGCGCATTTTTTATAGCCACAGACCCTGTTTCAGCTGCAACAACGAATCGTGGGCGTTTAGTATACGGTGCATTAATTGGCTTATTAATTTATCTGATCCGTACATTCGGTGGTTTTCCTGATGCTGTCGCCTTCTCAGTGTTGCTTTTAAATATGGCAGTACCTTTAATTGACTATTACACACAGCCTCGAACATACGGCCATGGGATGAAAAAATGATCCTACCTTCAATGACAAAAAATGGCGCGATATTGACCCTTTTTGCGCTGCTTACAACAGGCGCTGTTGCAATTATTCATGAATTAACAGCTGACAGTATTGCTGAGCAAGAACGTAAGCAGCTATCAACCCAATTACAAGAAGTGCTGGATCCTAGTTTTTACGATAATGTTTTATATAATGATTGCGCCCTCATTAATGATCCATTATTGGCTAAAACACCACAGATTGTTTACCGTGCTCGAAAAAATGGTGAACCTGTTGCCTTAGTTATGCGACATATCACCCCTAAAGGCTACAGTGGTGATATTGAGCTATTAACCGCAGTATTTTCTAATGGTGAGATTGCAGGTGTTCGTGTGACTAAACATGAGGAAACTCCTGGCCTTGGTGACAAAATTGAAATTAAAAAATCACCTTGGATCACTGTATTCAATAATAAATCAGTATTGGGCGAAGACGACACACGCTGGGCGGTAAAAAAAGATGGTGGTAGTTTTGACCAGTTCACTGGCGCTACAATTACACCTCGCGCTGTTGTTGGCTCTGTAAAACACGCTGTGCTATTCTCTCAAACTCAATTTGATGCTGTATTTAATGCATCTAACGCATGCAAAGTAGGTGAGTCATGAGCCAATTAAAAGAACTTTTTAACGAAGGAATGTGGAAAAACAACCCTGCCCTCGTCCAGTTACTTGGTTTATGTCCATTACTCGCTGTCACGTCAACTGTCACCAATGCAATGGGGCTGGGCCTTGCGACCTTAATGGTGCTAGTAGGTTCTAACGTTACTATTTCTGCTGTAAGAAACTGGGTACCAAAAGATATTCGGATTCCTGTATTTGTGATGATCATCGCAGCCTTTGTAACGATTATTCAGCTTTTAATGAATGCCTATACCTTTGGCCTGTATCAATCTTTGGGGATTTTCATACCCCTTATTGTTACTAACTGCGCCATTATTGGTCGCGCAGAAGCGTTTGCCTCGAAAAACCCAGTGCATTTATCCGCCTTTGACGGACTCATGATGGGTGCAGGCTTTATGGTAGTATTGTTAGTTTTGGGAGCAATGCGAGAAGTCATTGGGCAAGGCACTCTTTTTGATGGTGCCGATTTATTACTTGGCCCGTGGGCAGCTGTTTTACGCATTGAAATATTTAGTTTTGACAATCAATTTTTGCTGGCCATATTACCGCCAGGCGCTTTTTTAGGTTTAGGTTTATTAATTGCAGCTAAAAATGTGATAGATGCACAAATAAAAGCGAAGCAAGTAGCACCGCCAGAAGCAGAAAAAGGCCCTCGGGCACGAGTAACCAGTTTAACTTAAGGGGAAGCGTACAGCTTGGCTGTACGTTTAAGTTGCATGAATAAAGAAAAACGCTACGAGATTTTAACTCGTCTACGCGATGATAATCCACATCCAGAAACCGAGCTTGAATACTCAAGCCCATTTGAATTACTTGTCGCGGTCACACTCTCAGCGCAAGCCACAGACGTTGGCGTCAACAAAGCCACCCGTAAGCTCTTTCCGGTTGCTAATACGCCGCAAGCTATTTTAGATTTAGGCCACGATAAACTTCGCGATTATATTAAAACCATTGGTTTGTTTAATTCCAAAGCCGCCAATGTGTACAAAATGTGCCAAATTTTAGTTGATCAGCACAACAGCATCGTACCTGAGAACCGTGAAGCCCTAGAAGCCCTACCCGGCGTTGGCCGAAAAACTGCAAACGTTGTGCTCAATACTGCCTTCGGCTGGCTAAAAGATAATGAAGGTAAATACTTTTTAGCGGTTGATACTCACATCCAACGCCTTGCAAACCGTACTGGTTACGCCAAAGGCAAGACTGTTGAGCAAACAGAACAAGCAATAATAAAAAACACACCAAATAAAAAAGAGTTTATGTTTAACCTGCATCATTGGTTTATTTTGCATGGGCGTTATACGTGTACAGCGAGAAAACCAAAGTGTGGAAGTTGTATTATTGAAGATTTATGTGACTTTAAAGAAAAAACTGAAGCATAAAGAAAAGGAAAGCCGCTTATTAGCGGCTTTTTTGTTGGGAATGATAATACCTAAGCTGCAGGTGCTAGGCTGTCGTCGTCTAGATAAACACGATCGTCGTCTAGCTCTGCGGTTACACTTACTTGCTCTGTGGATGATGGCTTTATGTCGCGGATCAATACTGCGTTGCACCAACGTTCGTTGATACCAAACATGTACAGGGGTGGCTCTATTGAGCCGTCAAATACTGGTGTGAAGTCTAGGTCATCATCAATTATCACTTCATTATTCGCGCTTCCTGGTGATGCATTGTAAGGGCCGGATAAAGTGCCATCTGGTTTTCTTAATGCTAGGACATGCGATTGCCCTGACTGCCACTCTAGACCTATATGATCAACATAAATAGAACGACCAGAAACCCCCACTACAGTACCGCTTTGTTCATAACCGGGTATGTCGTCAGCAAGTGCAGAATAATCTAAATAGCGTGAGTTAAGTGCGTCCAGTTCTGTTTTAAAATCAAAACGTGTTCGGCGGTAACGACGAGCTCGGCGCTTACGCATGCCAAATTGATAGGCTTTATCACGGTTTGTTATACCAAACGCCCTAATATTCTCAGGGTTTAAACCTAAGTCACCTGGCAATAGACACAGAATTGTTTCTGACTTCCAAGTAACTGGGTCAAAGTATTCAACCTCTACGCCGTCTGGTTCGTCGTCATCAATGAGTGATATTGAACGTTTGAGCATGCCAATGTAATTATCTGGCTGATACATGTGGCGGTATACTGTTCTTTTTTGGTCGCGAACTGGAATGATTTGACCATAATCTATTGTTGGCTCAGCAAAGCCTACGGCTAGCACACGTTTTAATACTTCAAACATGGTGCTTTCACTATCAAAAACAGCATTAAACTCGTCAGCGCGATTGTGCCAAATAGGGTGCAATGCTTCGAGTGCTTGCAGGCCTATTTTACTATCGCTATGCCCTGCGCTTTTAATTACATGTGCAAAAAACGGGGCTATGTCAGTTGTTGGCCTTGGGGCACTCCATGCGCCATTTTCATAAACAGGTAAAATACGGGTGGCTATTAGGTTAAATTTATTTTCGGCAGTGCCGGCTAATGCGTTGGTACCACGAATTTTAACTGCAATGGTTGTCATGCCTGCATAGCTCGTTGCGCTTGCTAATTCGGCTTTTAGCCCAGTCCAATAAATATCGTCGTTGATACGTGTACTGTCTGTTGCTGAAGTTACTCGTTTAACGCGTACCTCTGGGCGTATTTTACTTGGCAAAGTGAAAGGAATTGTGCGCCCTAGCTCATCATTGCTTGAATTAGTGAAGGAAGGGCTATCAGCAACTATCCAATCATCATCACCTTCGTTTCTATATTCAATCGTGATAGTGACTGAACGAGATAAGAAATCGCCATCATCATCAAGTTCACCCAAACCTTGTGGGAATTTAAAATCTAGCCAAAGCTGATCAGTTACCTCACCCGCAGGACAAGCAAAGAAAGGGCCGTTGAATTGACCATCACCACCGCCATCTTCAACAATTACTGAGGCGTTTGATGTGTTTTCAGTAACAAAGTCAGTCCAACTTGGGTCGTCTTGAAATTGGCCATCAACCTTATTAACTTGACTACCATTTGAGTTTTTATCAAGTAGTTCAAAATACCCATCGTTTTGGCCTTCAAGCGAGCCTGAAATAGTAAGAACTTCACCTACATCAAAAGGCGGAACTGTTTTGAATCTGTTTGGAGCTCCAAACTCACTGTCCCACTCCATAAAATGAACAACTAACTTATCATCAATAAATGAGTACTCATAAAATCCATTATAGCCACCAGTGCTGGTAACTCGGCCTTTTAATTCAATACCAGCACTGCCTGATGTCGCGCCGACTTCGCTTGATGTATATACGTTACGGTGCGCTTCATGGGCTGTTACATTTTCACCTGGGCCAAACACTTGATATTCGATATCACCGACATACCCGCGCACTGGTGTAGCTGCAATGAATATTTCTTCAGGTAATATCTCGTATTCACCATAACCTACACTGAGCATTAAATATAACCATTGCTCGTTGTTAATATATTCACGGCGCGGCATTGTTAAGTAGTCTGGGTATATTAAATGTCGGCCTGCTGTTTCAGGTATGATCCCCATCAAGCGCGGTTTATTACCCTGTGTATTTACATCATAAATACTGCTGCCATCAGGGGTGGTTGAATTGTAGTTATCGGGTATTTGATTCGCTGCATATACTGCATAACCAATAGCGACAATAGCTGCAATGTAATAAACAGCAGCAGGTATTGCGGCTTTAGCTTCTATTATTAACTTGATATCGTCTTTAGCTTTTAGCTTGTAGGTTTTCCACTGAGCAGGCAGTAAAATTTTGTTGTTTATTACAGCGCTAAATAATGGGCTCTCTGACTCATAATAATTAGACACTGTTTTAATGAGCCAATCATGTAGTGTAGTTCCTTCTTCGGCTAGACATTCTTCATAAGCTTCATCATTCAACTTATTTGGATATACCTTTATTTCTACCGGTATATTCATAAAATTTAACCTCTTCAAATAGGCGTTTAAATGCCTCTATTTTAATAAAACGAGCACCATGCTTTTCACATGTATGAAAAATATCAAGTTGCCCATCTGCTGCAATACATACAGCCACATGAACTAAACTACCGCCATCAAAACCACATGCAACTACGCCATCTTTAGGTTCGCATGGGTTGAATTGTCCAACTAGTGAAGAATAGGCTGATGAGCAATTAGCGCTATGTTCAGAACGAACATGGCCGAACGCTGAAAAAAAGCGGCTTGTTATACACATGGTGTAAAATAAGCCGAGATTGGCCCCAGCAGTCTAGGCCAGACATATCCCTGCCGCCATCTACATACGGCACAGTAAAGTAATCATTAATATGATGCATAATTAACTGAAGTATTTCAGCCCTGGGGCGATGGTTGGGGTATAGCGGTTTTTAGGCCAGGCTTTATTTACCAAGTCGTTAAATGACGCTATTACATTTAAACTTAACGCGGTGGCCTGTACATCAACCGCTTTCATTTCAATCGCTGGCTCTGCAGGTTCTGTTAAATCACTGACCGTATAAACACGGTAGATTACTTTAATTGGCACACCTGCATCGATGGCCTCATTTACTTTGGTTAGCGCTTCGCCAGTGACATTATCAATTTGAAATTGTAAGTCTTGGCGCCCTTTTACCCCGCGGGTAGGGAGCGAAACCCCCATCCCGCTGGCTAAAAATGGTACCATTTCATCCCCTTCAATGCCTGCCGTTACATCATCAAAGCCGTCACAAATTCTTAAAGTCCATAAAGAATCAGCTTGAAGTTCTAATGTGTGGATTGGCAGATCATCAACAGGGGCGCTGGCGTAAACGCGTTGGAGTACTTGACTCATAAGTGCTTTATATCGTTTTGATGTAACGACCGTACAACTTGTACGCCCGCAAACTTTCATAGATAGTGTTCATAAATACATTAGTCGATGCGATTATTTCATCATTTGTTAGATAACCCCCCCCAACTGTATCTCTGCTGCACTCAAAAGTACCACCTATTATCCCTGTCGCATCGAATTGATTAGCCATCATACCTGTATAGTCAAAAACACTTTCTGTCTCAGTGTATCTGTAGAAAGCATGAAAATCTTTATTGTTAAACCCTGTTAACTCATTAACAACGAGTTGATACGTTTGTAACGCCGCTGTCTGTGTAGCACATCTATAGCGGGGGTTGTTACCGATTACCCAATTGAACCGTACATCCCCCCCTGAAACGCATGGCAATCTATACCTACGTGAGGGGCAAAGCTGCCCATAACGTCAAGTAGTATTTGTGTTTCAACTTCCGAAGCGGGTGTTGTTCCACTGTAATAAGATCCCTCCTCTCTTAACTCCCAGTTAGCAGGAAAGTTTCTGTTAATGTCAACTCCTCTGGAATTTACCCTTGTTTTGTTTATCATACTCCACGGATTACCACATGGAATAACGTAAAATTCCACTCCCGTCCTAAGAGCTGATAATCTATCGTTTGCAGTCCAGTTTCTACATATTTCTCTCATTAATACATGTGTGTACACGTAATTAAGAGTTTCAGCATGTACTGCTGTTAGCATTACTCTCGGAGTTGTGCTTGTGTCAATAGCGTTAGGTAGAGATGGTTGAAATTTATAACCATAAATCGGGAGGGCCCCACTCTGATCATAGCCTAATAACTGCCTACTAACATAGTCGGGGAAGTCTGTGACCAGCTGATCATACCATTCGTAAACCGTATCTGGCATTAACGTGTTTGATGTAAATGCGCCGTAAATCGGTAGAGGGTCACTCTGAGTATGACTGTCAGAAACATGGACAGTGCTAACAGCTGCTGTATCATTAAATACAATATTATCTGACAAATCCCGTAAATCGGCTTTTTCTACACCGTTTATTTTATATCTGAAATCAGTGTAAACAGTTGCTAGTGCCTCATTGTAAAAATACAGTATTTCAAATAATCTAGTGTCAATATCATGGATTGACTTTACATGTAATGTGTCATCTCTTGAATCAAGCAGGACAGCATAAGTTCGTGTTCCAATTCTGTTAGTTTGTAGATCTACATTCTGTGCAGGAATTAAAACAGATTCACCGCTTCTAACTACTCTAAACTGAGAGTGTTCGATGACATTGTTAATAAAATCAAAATTAGCTAGAAATAGGTCTGTATTAACACTTAGTGTAAATGCTGTTAATGAGCTGGAGTTATTCACATCACTACCGTTCACAGTGTAATCATATTCTGTATAAGCGCGATGGAGTGCTTCATTGTAGAAATATAAAATCTCATATCTACCTGACCCATAGCTGAGAGTTGTCGAGTTAGCAACTGAAAGTGTTAGATCATCCTTATCTAAAACAATAGCATGTGTTTGAGCTTTTGACCTGTTAGGGTCTAACTGTATAGTTTGTGGTTGAACTAATGTTGTTTTGCTCCCTATAACCACACGCATAGCTTCGTGGTCAATTTCATCATTATTAAAATTAAAATTTGCGATGTGTTTTTGCGTATATAAAGACAGTGTATACGGTATTGTACCCCCAGATGACGTACCTAAGGAGTGACCATCCCTGCCGTTAATTAAATAGTTATACTCAGTGTAAACAATGTTTTTAGACTCATTGTAAGTATATAATACAATAAATTTTCTATAATCCTCATTGTCCATTTCTGACAGCTGTTTATAATCCAGCGTATTGTCAGTGAGATTTAACACAACAGCATGATCGAAACCTGTGTTTCTGTCAGTATTTAAACTAATTATTTGAGGATCTAGAATCTTAACAGTACCATTAATTACAACACGAATGGTGCGATGCTCAATTTGATTATTAGTAAAGTTAAAATTTGCTAATGGTTCATTTGCTGTTGTCAAATGAATGTTAACTCCTGTAGATATATTATCTCTGAATCCGTTAATAGTGTAATCACCATTAATACCTACATGACCTGTAGCACCATCAAAAATCAACAATACATATTCATATCTAGACAAATTCAAGTCTCTATAATCTGATAAAATACTCACAGAGTTATCAGATATGTCTAATATCAATGCTTGCGGCCATGCGCTGGATTCTATAGTTAAAACTTCAGGGGTTTCAAATAAATTAATTGCCTCATTATAAACCTGTACTCTACATTGGTTAATAGTCAACTCGTTATTAATAAAATCCAGTTCAAATATTGGGACGCTTTTTTCGTTGGGAACTGTGTGCGTTGCAATTAATACTTTAGAGTGGTATAAATCACGCTTATCTAAATAAGTTTGTTGCACAACTGCTGTCCCAGCATCGTTTTCCCATAATGTAACTCTAGGATCAGTTAAAAATCCCATCGTCCAAAACAATTCACCGTCAGACGTATTTGACAAACCTTCTGATATGCTACTGTAAAAATCAATCCCTCCGTTTATTAATAGTTGAACTATATCAAAAATTTTTTTTTGAATACTTGGTTTTTCTTCGCCATCAATCATTACAGAGGTATTCTCATCGCCTTGCAAGACTTGGTTCAGTTGATCTACCGCTGTTTTTAGATCCTCAGTTAACTCTAAAAATTCACTCATTGTTATTTTCCAAATAGTTGTTCATTGAATTGGTAATTGAATCTACGTACTCGTCATAAGTAGAAGGTTTGAGTAACTGCTCAACCATCCCCTCTTCACTCACCACTTGTCGTTTTTTAATCTCGATGTTTGCGCTGTAGTTCCAAAATCCGCCGTTGAAACTAGCGGATTCTAATGGGCTTTGTTTAAACCGTACTTCGTGTTCGATTAATCCCTCAGGGGTGCGGAACTGGCATTAAAAACCAGTTAACAGCATCGTTAACGCCGTGGGTTACAAATCCCTCAAGTATTTGCGCTTGATATTTATTGAGTTTCCAAGTGGCGCCCATGGTCGTGGGTACCGACTGAAAACGCTTTCGCTGGCGAGCGCGGCCGCTTGCCATATCTGTGCGTAATAAGTTTGATTGTTGTGCTAAGGTGTGGCTTGAAACGAGTGGGAGCTTTAAGTCTTTTGGATATTTTACTAACACGTTTATACCCCCTGCCTTTGTAGGTTATAGGTGCTTTCAATTGCAGTAGATGCATCACCACCTTGGCGGATATTGCTCACAAATATGTTTATAACGTCTTCGCCATTTAAATTATTACGGCTTTGTGAGCCTGCGCGGCTGGCATCTTCAATCACATTTACAGTGACACTAGAGCCCAGGCTTTGCCCTTTAGTGTGATCAACAACGGTTTCTTGAGGGTGCAGCATGGCCAGTTGACCACCTTTACCATCTAAACCGCCTGAACGAGGGCCATCCCATGTGTAACCACCGCCATCGAAAGAGGCTAGGCCGCTTACTTTGCCTGCATATAAACCACCGGCTGCAATTACAACACCCGCAGCGGCGGCACCAAGTACAGGCCCAACATACGGAATACCAGCAAGTGCGTTATAGGCTTTCATCGCTGTATCGTAGGTGTTGGTCCAAATGCTTTGCATTGAATTACGCTTTTCTTCATCAAGCATGGTTTGGCCAATCGTCATTGCTGATTTTGCATAGCTGGCGTTTTTACCTTCCATACCATCAAAATAGCCACTCATGGTGTTAAATAAGCTGCTATAGCCTTCATCCATCATTTGCTGGCGTTCTTGTTCTACTAGAGCAAGGTTTTCTTGATGTTCACGTTCTTTTTCTTCACGAACCGCTAGCTGCTCTTGCTTAATGAGGCTTATATTTTGCTCATGCTGGGCTAATGCTTGCTCTTTTGCTGTGTTGTATTCAGCCTCTAACTCAGCGGTGATAAGATTTTTATCACGCAGTAGCTGAAACTCACGCTCCATTTCTTGCTGCTTACGTTCAAAGCGGCGGTTCTCAAGCTCTACTTCTTTGCCGTCTTGTTGTAGTTGAGCATCAAATATTTGTTGGTATTGATTGCGTGCAGATTCAATCAGCTTTTGTGCTTTTTCATCAGCTACTTTAGGATCTGAATTTACCAATAAATCACTGAGGTCTTTCTTTTTTGGGTTGTTTACTTGTTCTTGTGCTGCGGCTTCAAACTTGTCTTGAACATCAGCAATCCATGTTTTTATTTTCTCTGATGGCATGGGTGCCATAGATAAATCACTGAGCTCTTTAGCTAGGCTATCTGTTGTTTGTGAAACTGACTCAGCAAACAAGTTGATTTCATCTAACGTTTCAGTGTCAAAACCTAAGGCATCCCCTAATTTACCGCCGACTTTTGACGCTACAGTGCCTATTTGCACTATGCCATTTACAAGCTCAGCCATCGCCTGGCGAACAAGTAAAAAGGTCACTTGCAAGCCACGGCCCATATCAGATAAAAAGCCAATACCTGATGCAACTTTGGTTACCACTTGCTGAGCAATAGAACCAAAGCCGCCGGCTTCTTTGGCTGACTCTGTCCACATATCTGAAATGGCCCCAATAATAGGCGCTGTTTCAATAGCTAAGGTTTGGCCAAAACTATGTGTGGTTTTTTGTGCTTTGTCGAATGCATCGTTTGCCATTTCGACTTTAGCTGCATCAATACGATCGAACGTCATGCCTAGGGCGTCGGCTTCTTGCATCATGGCAGTTATGCCATCTGCGCCCGCGTCCATCACGTTGATCATCTTAGCGCCCGATTTACCCATTAAGGTTTGGGCTATGTAAACCTTTTGGCTTTGGTCTTCAACGCCTTTTAGCTTGTCGGCAATAACTTTAAATTGCTCTTCAGGTGCTAGGCCTTGCAACTCTTGAACAGATAAACCTAAACCATCAAGCGCGTATTTAGCTTCACCAGTGCCTGTTTGCCCCACTTGGCCTAAGTTTTTTTGCATTATTTGCAGTGATTTATTTAGGTCTTCGTTGGAAGCACCGTATAAATTAGCAGCATGCTGTAAACCGCCTAACGCCTCTGTGGTAATTCCTAGTCGGTCGGCTGTTTTTGCCTGTTGATCAATAAACTCCGCATTTTTGGCATAAATTGAGGCATACGCGGCTACACCTGCCGCGCCAAACCCCGCCATAACTTTAGCGCTACTGCCTACCAACTTGCGGGTTTTATCAGCCCACGATGAGGTTTTTTTATTGGCTTTATTGAGCTCAGCAGTCAGCTTCCCACTTTTACCGATTAAATCGATAGTGAGTGTTGCAATTGATGCCATGTGTTAATTTCTCTTTTGTTTACGCCAAGGACAGGTATTTAAAAACGCTTCGGCTTCGCGGCGTTTTTGCTCGTATTCTATTTTTCGTTGTTCGCTTCTGTCGAAAGTCAGGCCCATTTTTAGCCCTTGGTGGACTAAGCGCAGTTCCAGTTCGTCAGCTGATAAGCGTGTATGAAGGTCATAGAGTGAGCAACCCAAGCTATCTGCTAGGTTGCAGAGCGCTTGTAACTCAGGTTGCTGTTTTAGTTTTTTTCAATCGCCTCAAGGTTTTCTTGAGCAAGGTTAGTGAAAAACAAACCTGTGGTGTGGATCATACCGAGCTGCTGCATATCCAACAGGTTTGGCAGTTTAGCTGCTTCTTTATCGTCAAACTTGCCATGCAGCATGTAATAAGTATTACGCTGTGCCATTTTCTCTAACTTTTTAGGATCGGCCTCTTTATCACTAAATAGCTCCCGCGCTTTTACTTCTTCAATCGCCGGCAGTCGGTGCAATACAATTTTACCCACACCTTCAATATCAAACTCACGTGAGGAAGTGGGTAACTTCCCCGCCATTATTTGCGCTGCTGTAATCATTTAGCCCCTAAGCTGCTGGTAGTGTTGAAAAGTCAACTTCTTGCAGCTTGCCAATGCAGGCAAACATTTGCTTACCAGAATCTTTACCTGATTCACCACTAAAGTAATCGTGTGGTAAAAACTCAACATCTTGTACTTCACCACTGGCGCGGGTTACTTTAATGCTGATCGGTGTGCCGGCCTTTACCATGTCACAAAAGGCTTTTTGGTCTGCATTGGCTGGTTTATGGCGAAAGCTAAGCTCCCAATCTTGGTCTTCAGGTAAGCATTTCTCACTGTAAGAGCGTCTATCGGCTGCAATGTCGGTGTCGTCTTCGTATACTTTGCCTGAGTTAATTTGTGGGATGATATCTAGCCCTGGCAATATAGCGTCGACTTCACCTACACCTGTGGTGCAAAATTGCAGTGTAGACTTGTGTGAATCAACCGTATCTGCGGCTGGTGTTGTTACTGGAGTGACTGGCATTTTAAACCTCGTTATTTATGGTGTGGTACTTAAAAATGTATTCGTATGACTCGCGGTATAAATGCGAGCCGGTTTCAAAGTCAGGTATGCGGCCTTGCTTTAGCGCTAGTTGCACGTTTACGTCATCATCAACAAAGCCTTGTTTGTTAAAAATGTTATCAAGCTCTTTGGCTATGGCTTTGGCCGTAGCAGGTAGTTTGCTGTAACAGTCAAACTGAATGAGTGCTTCGCTTTGGTTGTCTTCCATATGTATTTCGATAGGTGTGTCATCTGTGATCACACTAAGCAATACATAGTTATCATCTGAGTTATGGTTAACAGTAAAGTGCAGGTTGCTGCCAATTAAGGCGCTAAGCGCTGATGACGCGAGTGCTTTTGTACGTATGCTGTTTTCTATCATGCTGATTTGTTCTTTTTAGCAATGCGACGTTCAGCAAGCTTTATGCGCTTGGCTAAATTTCTGTTTATGACAACAACAGCTTGATTAGTACGCTTTTTTGAATGCTTGGCGAATAAATGGGTCTGCCTGCTGGTTGTTAGTGCCGTATTCAACTTGCACAATGTAAGGCACTTTAAACACACCAACACGTACTAGCGATACAACCCCTTTACCAAAGCGGCGGGTTTCACGCCCTTGGCGGTTAGTACTTGCCTTTACTTGGATGCGCGATCTTAAAAAGCCAGGGCGAATTTCTACTTTTTGGCCGCGCTTGGTTTTAACCTTACGAACTATGTCTGATTCGGGCGCGTTGCGTTGCATACCTTGCTGGTATTTAATGGCGCCTTGCTTTATGGCGCTGGTCATCATGCCGGTGGCCTTTTTTGCCCCCACTTCTTTGGCTATATCAAGCAGTGCTTTTTCCATTTCTTTAAGGCCAGAAATATCAATACCTGTATCAAGCATGTGTGATCTCCTTAACCGCGATAATAGTTAATACGTTTGCAAAGTCCTGATTAACGGGCGTGCCAATGATTTCAAACACGCGTTGCTTATAAACAATCTGCTGTGTTGGGGTTATTTTATTGCTGTAACGGCACGAGATTGTGTGAGTTATTTCGCCCATTAATTGGCCGCTTTGCTCAAACTCTTTTGCTGCACCTGTTTGTATGTTTACCCATTTATAAAACTCATGTTGATGGCTGTTAGTGTTATAGCCATCATTTGATTTTGTGCCTTTACCAAAGCTGGCTTTGCAGTTGTATTTAGCAGCTGGGAGCGATTTCATAGCAGTTCTCACGGCTAGTTCGTCTGCAATAGCTTTGAATGCATTAGGCATGTCGTAAAGTTTGACGGGCGCAGTGTCTTCACGGTTACGAAACCAATCACCAATAAGTACTAATATGGCTTGTTTTGCTAGGTCGTATTTGTCCTGGTCTAGCATGGTGGCGGCATCAATTGCATTGTCATCAACCGCAGCATGACCAAATACGCATTCAATTTGCACTGCATCTGCTACTTTAAAACCAACCGCTGGCCATTGCCCACCTAGTTTAGGAGTAATTATGGCCGTTAATCCATGTTCAATTACACGGTATTCACTTGGGTCAATAGTAACGAGCTGCCCCAAGTTATTAATATATTTAATTGATGTGATGCTCCGAAGCGGCGCGTAAGGCAAGTGTATTTCTTTGCAGAACTTGGGCAGTGCAAACTGCCATGTTTGCTCTACTAATAACCGGCCACTACGTTGTTCAAAACGTTTGCGCGCTCTAGGTACCAAACTTTGCAAATAATCATGGTGATCATCATCAGCATGGGTATGTGCTGCCAGTTCTTCTACAGTGAATGGCTCAATACTTGGCGCCTGTATTAACTTTCGGAGCATTTTCATTGTTGTTACTCTTTGCCGTCAGTGTTTTCGGTGTTTTCACTTTCTGCGGCTTCATCAGTCGCATTAAGGTCAACAACTTTTACTTCTAGCTCTTTGCTGCAGTAGTCAACCGCTGCTTTGTCACTTGATAACTCACCTACTTTAATAAGTGGCTCAAGTAACTCAGCATCGCCTTTTACAAGTGCGTTTGGTTCAAAAGATTGATCTGCAATTACACATGCAACCAGTACACGTGCAGTAATTAGCTTTTTAGCTGCCATGGTCAAATTCCTTAAATAAAAAAGCCCCTTTACAGGGGCAATTGGAGCATCAATTAAGCGGCTGCATTTTGGTAGTACTTAACAGCACCACCTACATCAATGCAGCGGCCACCTGTGCGCATAAATGCTAAGAAACCAACTTGGCCCTTGCGGCTATATGCACTATCTGTGAAGCGGAAGAACAACATTTGCGATACATCACGCACAATGTATTTAGAAAAATCACCAAACAAAACCGACTTAGCGTTAGCCGCCATGGTTGGAATGTGTTGGTTTGTTGCATACGGTTTGCCTAAAATGGTGTTAGGCTCTGAGGCTTCCATACCCGGTAGCCAAAGCGGGCGGCCTTGCAGGTCTTTAAGTTTTTTAACGACTTTGATTGTAGCGTCGTTCATCATGTAACCGCATTGCATGCTGCGGCGATACGCAGGGTCTACGCTGTGTTGTAAATCAACCAAGTCATCATACATAACGGTTGCAATTTGGCCTGAACCCCCTACTTTGCCCGCTGTGGTATCAGCTAAAATACCGTGTGGTTTGCCAGTACCATCACCATTAATAAAGCTATCTTCTGAGGTGCGGCCAATGCGCATACCAATTTGGCCATTAATGTAACCTTCAAGGTCAAACTGAGTGTCTTGCAGTAATTGGAACGGTACTGCAATCACTTTAGAGCTGATCATGTGCGTATCAATGTTACGAACACCAAATGAAGTATCTTCATCATCTGCTGTGCCATTTTCCGCTAACCACTCACCTTGCTCAGCGGTTGCGTTAGCCGTAGGCCAAGGAATTGTAGAGCCGGTTTCTGTAGGTACTACGGTTGCAAGCTCACGCATGCCGCCATATGCTTTAAGCGCTTGTGAAATACCCGGTGCAATTTCGTCAGCTGTTAAATAACCGCCTTCTGAACCGGTGCCTGTGCTCATGGTATTTTTAGGGCTGTCGATACGGGCTTGTACTGCGCTGCGTTGTTCTTCATTGAGCGCCGACATACCACCGCGTAACCACGATGCATACGCGGCTTTTTCTTGATGAAGTTGGTGCTCTGCTTCATCAGTAGAAATACCGTTATTATCGGCGCGGTCTTGAATGGTTTGCTTTGACTTAGCTTGTAGGTCGAGCACTTTTTGTTGGCGGTCTAAATCACCATCTAGTGCATCAATTTTAGTTACTAGGTCGTCGTATTTCTTTTTGCTTGTCATCACCCCATGCTTCATCTTTAGGGTGATCCGATACCAATTTGTTTAGGGTTACAGCTAAATCTTTTCGCTGCTCACGCTTTTGTTGGATAGACATATTTCAATTTCCTCAATTTTAAGTACAAAAAAAAGCACCCGTAGGTGCTTTAGTAGTGGTGCCAGCGGAGCTAGCCAGTTTTTAACAGCATGTTGGCAAATCGTTCTAGCCGATCACGCTGCACAAATTTATCTTGTGGTTGTTGGGGTTTAGGTGCATTTTGATATGACGTTAAATCCCACGCTTTATTTGCTGTTGAATCGCTTGTGCCTTCTTGCATAATGCTGTCTACAAAGCCATGCTCTAAGGCTTCTTGTGCAGTAAACCATGTTTCGTTTTTCATCCAGGTGCGTACTTGTTCTTCGCCTGCTTCAGTGCGTTTTTCGTAGTCGTTTACAATGGTGTTGTCGACTTTATCAAGCATATCGGCGGTGTCGCGTATCTCTTGTGCATTACCAAGGGCAAGTGTCCAGGCGTAGTGAATCATATAAAAGCCCGAATCAGCTATTTCAATAGTGTCACCTGCTAATGCAATACGCGTTGCTGCACTGGCTGCTATACCATCAATATGAACATGGATTTTTTGCAGAGTGCGCTTTTAAGCTTGAGTAAATAGCGGTTGCTTCAAATACGTCACCACCTGGGCTGTTAATATAAACATCGATGTCGGTTGCATCAGTAATGCTTAGCAGGTCGCGTTTTATCATTTCTGCTGATACGCCCCACCATGGATCAATTACATCGTAAATCAAAATGCTGGGCGGCTTTCGCCTGCGTTAGCCAAAGGTGATTGCTGTTTTACTTGATAACCAACTTGGTCACGGTTTTGGCAGTTATTTTTAACTAACTGCATTAGTTTGCGGCTGTTATTCATGATTCGTTTTCCATTGGTTGATTATTTGCAATTGGGTCGTATGGTAAAGCGTATTTACCACCAAATTCAGGGAGGTTTTCGAGCTTACGAACTTCGTCTATGCTCATCCAGCCGGGGCCTTGTGAGCCACCAATTGCTTGGCGGTAGGCTTCGTTTCTGTCTTTAAGCGTTAAGCGCATTAAATTAGCGGCTATAAACTCGGCAAACATCGGTTTGTTTAAAAACAGTTTGCGGTTTAGCTCTTGTTCAAAGCGGTTAAGGTGTGGCCCTAACGTAAAGCGTAAGAACGATAAGCCAATTTCACCTATACCTGAGCCCCATGATGTTGATTTTTGCTCTTGGTTTACCATAAAACTAGGTAAACCAAATGCGCGGGCTATATCGGTAATTTGAAATTCACGTGATTCAAGCAGCTGTGAGTCTTTAGCTGATAAGCTCAATGCTTTAACATCAGTGCTTTCATCAAGAACAAGTGGGAATTTTGAGTTTTCTACACCGCCATAGGCCTTAACCCATGCCGTACGGAACTTTTCTTTTTGCTGTTCATCCCATTTGCCTTTTTTAACAACGGCTACACGTTGCGTTGAGCCCGATTTAAAGAATTCGCCGCTGTGTTGCTCCATGGCCAGTTCAAGGCCAATGCTGTTAAACGCGCCCCACTGAATAACCGACATAGATTTAAGGCCGTTAAAGCCAAAGCCAGGAAAGTGCAATATGTCGTCTTGATCAAATCCGCGGGCAGTACCATCAAGTGTAAAAAAGTAATTTAGCCGGCCGTTGTTATTAACAACGTTCATACCTACCGGGCTAATTGGTAAAATCTCTTCTATGTCACCATTGCGATCACGTAATAACACGGCATAACCATCGCCATGCAGCAAAACACTTGAAACCATGAACTCCCAAAACGTTGCAGCACTCCACACAGCTGTGGGTTGTAGGTTAAAAAGATTAGCTAAAGTGTGGTTTGCAAGGCGTTTTTTATCGCCATTATCACCTTGCTCAAATATATGTACGGGCATCTGCGCAATAGCACCGGCGATTAGGCGTACACAAGCAAATACAATAGACACTTTCATTGATGTTTTAGGCGTTACAGCTGGGCCTGCCAATGATGGCATGACGCCAAACAGGTCAGATAAACTATTTATATCCTGCACTGTAATATCTTTTTGATCAGCAGAGTTATTAACTGCTGGCGCGGTTTTACTGCTGAAACGACTTAAAAACGGGATATTAAACATTAGAATTCCAAAAACTCTTGGTTAGAACCATCATCTTCTTCAGGCTGCCATGAGCCAATGAAGGCCAGCAACTTAGCGACGGCGGTATCAATTTTGTTGTCTTTATGTTCTTTTACTGGGCGGATATATTTACCGTCCATGGTTTCTTTGGCTATTACGTTGCCTAAGCACCAAGTAAGAACTGGATCACCGTTATGGTGTATGCGGCCTTGCCTGAGTAAGTTTTCAAACTCACGCATTGCCGGTGAAAAATTGGTGTAATTTTGTGACACTTTAATTGGCTCTATGCCTGTGCTGTTTTGCACGCGCTGTGCAATAGGTGCTGCACCTGCTGGGTCGTAAAATAAGCCTGTTACTTGGTAGTTTTCGTTATCGGTTTCGATAGCGCGTTCTACTTCGTCGTAATCTATGCTGGTACCTTCGCATTCAATTAAGTGGCCTTGGTCTACCCAGTCACGATAAATGTCTATTTCGTTTGCTTTAGCCTCTGTTACGTAGGTTTTAGCAAAGAAGTAGTAATGTAATTTGCCGTTTATCTCGCGGGTAAAGCAGGTAACATCGGCTGTTAAGTCGTCTGACTCTGAAAGGTCGACGCCCTTTGTGCATTCCTCACCAGTAAATTGCTCCATTGTAAGGGTGCTATCAGCAGCTGATAACCAATCTTCAAGGTTAAGCCAAGATTCGCGAGCACCTACCCATAAATTAAGGTGCTTTGTTTTAAATGCGTTTTGCTTACGCGCTGATTGCCTTGCTTTTGAAAGCTGGTTTAAAAGAAACTCAACCTCTACTGATATACCAAAGTTAGGATTAGCCTTGCGCAGTGCTTCTTCGCTTTGCCAGTCGTCATCTTTATCTATGGTGTAAATCATTGCGAAAACAGTTTCGTCGGTGCGGGTTCCTTCAAGAATCTCTTGGCACTCTTTTTGGAATTGCCCACATGGCCCAAACCAATTAGAACCGGCTGTTGATATGATCCATTCAAGTGGCTGCTCTCGGGCACCCATGCCGGTGATCATCGTATCGCGTTGGTCGTCATCATCATGTTCGTGATACTCATCACATAAATAACAACTTGGTGAACCACCATCACCAGGATTACCAATTAAGCGTTCAAACTTGCCGCCATCCGTTGTTTTTTCTATTTGTTGAGCAAACAATTCAATATTAAAACGGCGTCTAAATATAGGTTGTTTTAACGCCATCTTTTTAGCAGGATTAAACACTTCGTTTGCTTGTTTTTGTGTAGTCGCACCGCAGTAAACTTCAGCGCCTGGTTCATCATCATTCGCTAGCATGTATAAACCAATTGGGGCAACCCAAGTAGATTTGCCGTTTTTACGTGGTACTAACGTGAATGCTGTACGAAAACGCCGGCGATGAGTTTCTATATGTTTCCAGCCATATACTTGGGCTGTTATCCACTTTTGCCAACCGCTTAATTTAAGTAAGCCTTCATGCCCTTTTGCTCTGGCCCATTTGCCTTTTACATGGCTGAAAGTTTCTAAAAACCAAATGACTTTAAGTGCTGCTTCAGGATCAAAATAATATGGGAAGTCCTTACTTCCTGCTCTTGCTAGGTCATGACTTTCACGTTCTACAGCTAACATCTCATATTTGTTAGATGGCCGCTTGCCGCTTAATACATCAGATGCATACTTTTCAATATCAGCTAAGTGATCACGTTGAAACGTTGGGTAATTACTACGATTTTGCATTTAGGTGAACTCAGTACAGATCATCAAATAAACCAGGTTGCAGATTGTTAAACCGTTGGTCTGTCGCAGGACTGCCACCAATCTGATTTATCAAGCTGTTGAGCTTACGCCAGTCGTCATTGTACTGGCTGGCCTCTGGCCTTGTTTTATGCTGAGTACCGTTACGGCCTTCAGTTGTATACTTCCAATCATTCGCTTCTAGGTATGCAAGAGCCGCTTCCATGCGAGCAATTACAATGCAGTACTCTTTAAAAAAACGAACATAGTGAGGCTTGAAGCGATTAATCTTTACATACTCAGGTATATCGCTATTCCATACCTGCTGCTCTGGTTTTGACATACCACGCGGACGCGATTGGGTCGCGATCTTTTTCGCGTCCTTATCACTAATTTCCTTGTTTTCAGCAGAATTAGGGAACTGAACAACCTTATTAGCTGTGTCCTCTGCTACTGCTGGGTATCTACCTGCCATAATTACCAAATAATCTCTTCAAGTGGGTTTTTCAATTTCATTTAGCCCCCGCATAAAAATCTAATTGAGGGGGCGGTGTACGTGAGGTAGCGCTAAACTTTGCCTACCCCCCGGGTTAAGACTTTGACGTGACTCAAGTGCTGTTTTTTCTTTATCACATGCTTGGCATATGGTCTGAAGGTTATCTATCTTATCGTCACCACCTTGGCTGATAGGCACAATGTGATCACATATACCATGGTAAGCACCGTGCAACTCAACAGAGGTTAGAACACCTTTAGCTTTGCATATCTGACACAAGAAGTTATCACGATGAAATATAAACTCTCTTGTTCGCTGCCACACACGGCCACCTCTACCTGATTTTTTGTTCCCGTTACGCTTACGGCCAAACGGTACGCGTTTAGGGCATGGTTCACCTCTGTGAACAGCTTTGCACTTAGTGCACCAAGTACCTGGCTTAGTTGCCATTTAACTTATCTTGGCAAAGCAGTTGTGCTTGGTCGCTTTGTTGTAGTGCATCCATACGCGCACGATGAAACTCTTTATCATCCTCATGCTTACGTGCTTCACGTTCATTACGTTTATGCTGAAACCAAGCGTTAACCAAGAAGGTTCCCGCAGCAAACACTATACCCAGTAATATGGCCCATTCGTTCAAGCTTAAAATCCCTCCAGCTGCTGCGCCTAAGCTTGCACTGTAAGTCGTTGCACTTACCGCTTTTTGCATAGCTATATCACTAGTCTCTATTCGCATTGTTCCAACTTCTTGCTTTTAATAATTGTTCATTGCACGTATCAATAACAGACTCTAAATAAACCGTATATTGACTATGTGATGCATTATCACCAACAACATAAGGGCTAACACTGCATGGCTTGATAAACTCATTAGGCATCAACACAAACTCATATTTAGTTTGTACTATTGTCTTTACTGCAGGCTTCAACTCCTGCGTACTTGAACATGCTGATAACAGTGCTAGGCACGCAATCGTTAGCCCAGGTCTTAGTTGTTTCATTAGTTGAAAGCCTTAACGCATCAAGCTGCGAGGTAGAGTGTTGGAGTTGAGTTTTAATAGAAGTAAGCTGCTGTTGGTGATCAGCTCTTAACTTAGCCAGTAAGTCACGCTCTTTAAGCAGCTGCTTGTTCTGCTGATCAGCAACTGCCAAACTATTAGTCAAATACTCTGCATGGTTTTTATAACTTTTTACTGACGCCTTAAGCTGCTTGTTATCGTCAAGCGCTTGCGTTAAATCAGACTCAAGGCCTGCATACCTAATTACAGCAATGCCTAGCATCGTTGCTAAGCCTGCAAAAACAACCTTATTTAAACTAAGCATCAGTTAGCTCACTCAAACATAGTTGGCGCTCCAGCTCACGGCGCTTAACTAAGCCAGCAAGCATACGGCCATCAGCATAAACCCAGCGTGGTAATTCATTACACGCCTTAACACGCTCACCGTTATTTAAGTATTTAAGCAGCGTACTACTACGGAAGTTCCCAGCGCCCACGTTATAGTGAAACGACAAATAAGCAGCATGCTCACTTGTTGAAAGCGGTTGCTTAACCGCTCTCAATAACTGCTCATTATGATCACCTAAGTCCATAGCAAACAGATTTAAACATTCAGTCTCAGTGTAAGTCTTATCAAGCTCAGCTGTTTGAGTATGGCCAAAGCAGGCCGTAACCACACCAACAGGATCCACATAACCTGTTCTTACCTCACCCTCAAATTCAGCAACCATCACACCAGCCAAAGCAAGAACGCCCGTAACACCAGCGGCTAATAGTTTGTTAACTTTCATTTAAGGCCTCAAACGTAAAAAAACCCGCTAAGGCAAAACCAAAGCGGGTTACAACAACAGGATGTAAGGATAAATCAGCAGACACAAAAAAGCCCAAGGTGTTAACCTCGGGCTTTATGATGCAGCTTTGCTAAGCTTACCTGAATTAGTATAGTTATTGCGCGCGCAATTGCAAACTATTTATGCAGCAGTTTTAATTAAAACCCCTTTAGCCATTAAATGGCCCTCAAGCCAAGCCGAACCACTCAACAACAACTGCCTAGCTTTCGTTTCACCAATATCTAAATTCTTAGCTATTTGCCTAGTACTCAACTGAGAACGGTAACTCATCATAATCACCTTCTTAGTTTTTGGTGCGTACTGGCCTAACATAGCCACCGCTTGATCAATCAACAAACCCATATCATCATCAATAGACGTAATCACATCATTCGATGCAGAGCTCAACGTAAGCCCTAACCCAGCCTGAGACCACACACCCCATTCATTAAGCAAATCATCAATCGTCGTAACTAACTGCATCATCATTCCCCGCTAAAGCCTAATAACAAATTAAAACCGCCTTGGTCACCCTTACTTTTACCGTGACCACCTACCGTGACCGCTAGAACCCTTGTATTTACTCTATTGGTCATACTGGTCATGGTGGTCATAGTGTTTTTACATACACAAGAACAAACATATAAATAGAAAGTACAAAATACGCGTGTCCGCTCGCACCCGCGCGCGTATGTGTGCGCGAAAACACCGTGACCACCGTGACCACCATGACCACACCAACAACCACGCACCTTACAGCGGTCACCTTTACTGGTCATGGTCATACTAAAAAGCCTATTTTGCATCCCAAAACCCCAAAGGTGGCACATAAAACGCAGGGCGCTTACCATCAATCCGTTTCTTCTTTTTAGTAAACCCAAGCCTATGCATAATTTGGCCAACACGCTTTTGTTCAGGCGGTCGCATAGCATGAGGGTCCATACCAAGCACCTCAGTCATAATATCGGCCAACGAATAATCACCACGCATATTCTTAAGCAACCAATCATAAATAAGCCCTTCCCACACATCAGAATCAAACCTATCTTCCTGCTGCTCTTCAAACAAATGCTTATATTCATCAGTAGGCCACCACGGCATACCACCATTAAACAAATGAAGCGCCTCAGCCCAAAGCTGATCCCTATCACGGGCAATTGCATCCTGGCATATCTTTGTACACATCACAGGCCAGTAACGCCGGTTACCCGTAGAGTCTTTTAAATACCTATCTTGGTTAGTCGTCCCCACAAACACACATTGCCTAGGGAACTCCTGCACCATACGCCCATAACTTGGGCGATACCTATCAACCTTAGAGCCAAAAAACTGTTTAGCCTTCGTGTTTTCCGCCTTATTAAACGAATCAAGCTCAGCCAACTCAATACCCCACATCCCCTGCATTTGCTGAAACGTATCTTTTTCACCAAGGGCCATAGGCGTATCAGTAAACCAATCACCAAACAAATTATTACACATGGTCGACTTACCTAAACCCTGATTACCCTCAAGTATTAAAACCGAATCCACCTTAACTGGCGGGCACATCACCCGCGCCACAGCCGAAACCAAAAAGAACGTCCCAACCATAGCGGCATATTCAGTATCTTCAGCGCCCAAGTAATTATGCAACCACACAGCAACGCGCGGCGTACCATCCCACTTAACCGAATTCAAATAATCTTTAACAGGGTGAAAAGCATGTTCTTCAGAGTGAACCAAAATAGCACCCAGCACATCATTAGCCCTAGGCGTAAAACCATACGTTTCAGAAAGGTAAATACGTAAGCGCTCAGTGTCAGTATCGGTCCACTCACCCGCTTTACCCTTTAAAAAAGGCGGTTTCTTACGTTTAATAATACGGTAACTAAAGTCGCAATAGCCCAAAACACCATCAAAAGCGGGGTCATTTTCAAGCACCAACTTTGTATTACTAATACTCGCCTGAGGATTGCCCGAATTAGTTCTTTGGAAATTAGCCTGCCACTGCTCATCCCCCAGAGAACGCTGTCGCGCGTCAGCGTTTTTCGGCGGCGGGTTATTTTCTTGCTTACCATCATTAGCACTAGGCTTGTCAATCACACTCAGTAACTGTGCTTTAACCGCATCAAGCCCAGCATTAACATGTAAATCATTCCAATCATTTAAAGTACTCTTTGCCATTATGCCGCCTTATCAACAACAGCAGAAAAGTCAGGTATCGCAACCAAACCATTAACAGCAGCCGCAGCATCATTAGCCATACTTACACCCGGGTTCCCCTTCGTATTGGCATCATCATCAGCGCAAAATATAAAGGTTTTATCAGCAAGCTTTTGTTTAAGCTCAGTAGCCACCGCCATCAAATTACCCGCATCAAGCGCAACAGCACACGGCCACTTAGTCGCCATATGAATACTTGCCCCAGTGGCATACCCCTCACAAACAGCCAAAATATTGCAACTGCTCGCCTTACCAATAAAGTGGAACAACCCAGCCTTACGGCCATGCTTTAAAAACAGCTTAGTACCCTGCTCATTAATAACCTGAATATTCCAAAGTGCCTTATTAATATCAATTAACGGCATCACTAAATCACCACGCTTAAAATGCAAAAAGCTAAAATCGCGGGTTTCCTTATCAGGCAAATCAGCAAAAAATTGCTTAATCTCTTTACCACCTGCCACAGTCTCAGTCGTAAAATTAGGCCTAAAAATAACTATCACAGCACTTTTAAAGCTGCTTAAACCAAAACTGGCCACCTTCTTGGTAGCCAAATATTTATTAGAGTTAACAGGTTTAGTAAATTGGTCGACAAGTATTCTGGAAAAATCAGCAATCACCCCATGCCAACGCTGGCGCGCGGCTTCATCTTCTGCCTCTTGCGCTTCGCGCTCCTTAGCACGTTGTGCAAATTCAGCGTTAAGCCTGGCTTGTTCTTCTGGGGATATCGGTTCACGCTTAACAGTAAAACCATTATCAATAGCCATTTTAAAAACCGATTTAATCGTAGTGCCACCGCCCACTTTTATGCTGCGCCACGTACTTTTAATATCGCTCGGTTTATATTGCTCACTGCCAGCGCTCCAACTATCAAACGCATCAAAGCCCGCATCACCAAACTCATTTTTAATACCCATGCCCACCTTAACCCACTCATCACGCGAGCAATTAGGGTCAAGGTACTGCAACGCATCATGTAAATCCTGCAAAGTCGTTTGCTGCATTATTATTATTCCTGTGTTGTATTAAAGCGCCTCCTTAAATTAGTATGTTCAGTAACCAAACCAACAAACCAAAATAAGGAAGCTAAACCATGAAAGCCGATAACCCGTTTGATAAACACATAGCAGTAGCTCAATCAAAAATGCCTGAACACCTCAAAAATGTAGCTATTGACCTAGTAGATCAAATGGACCTAGCCAAAAAAATTACAGATACAGTTTTCGAAGACGCATCAACACCCGAGTTAACAATTCAAGTTTATGATCGACTAATCAAAGAACTTGTGCGCGAAACTGATTAAGTAGCTCATCACAACTAATTAACTCACTCGTATAAGGGAGTCTTAAAAACACTCCCTTATAACTTTCATCACACATTTCCTTACCTTGTTCAGCTAAATTTCGAATATGAGTAATAACCTCATCTTTATTTGTACGACCAACAGGCCCTTTTAATTCATTGCTGCAAGCTTGCATATCATCTGCTCCTATCACTGTTTTTATCGCTATTTAAAATCACCTTCTTGGTGGCGGTGGTGGTGGTGGCGTTTGTATTCTTTGCTCTTCCATTATCAATCCCTATTTAATTTTAGGTGGTCTAGAATTAACAAACTCAGATACTGAAGGTATTAGCTCTGGCAATAAGTCTTCATATCGTTTATCAAACACAGCTTTCGCAATACGTAATAAACCCTCACTTGGATAAAGACACACCACACTACTCATATCGTCTTTATTAAAATGAGTTACCATCACATACAAATCGCCTTTTTGGCGCAGCTCTTCAATATTAGTGCACACCAAATTAGCCACATGCACTTCTAGCTTTTCAAGCGCAGAACGCAAACGATCAAAAAGTGGCATCACTGCCGAACTATCAACAGTAAAACTAAGCGTCAAATCTTTAACCGCCATAAATCACCTGTATAAAAAAACATATATTGCGCAGGTTTGTTCCTTATTGAGCTATTGCACTAAAATTAACCGCACAACAACACAGGAATACCCCACATGAAAACTACCAACCTAAGCAGCTTGTTTGCTTTCCTCAGGCGGATAAATATCAGGCCGCAATTCATACCTAGGCACACCCGTGACTTTTTCAATAAGAATGACTTTGCCAGGCGCAACTTTGCCGGTTTCTTAGCCAGTTAGATACGTTTTGTTGAGAGGTTTGAATTGCATCCGCAAGTTTTACTTGGCCACCTAAGGTAGCAATTGCTTTTTGTAATGCTGGTTGAGTAGTCATTTTGATACCTACTTTGTAATTAACTCCTCACATCATACAACTTAAATTGTAATTTACAACAATTTAAGTTGTTTTCTATGTTACAAATTTTCTTGTAAAATGAGAAAAACCATAAAAATTAATAATTATGAATACATTAGCTAAGCGTTTAAGTTATGTTTTAGAGATGAAAGACATAACTCAGGGAAAAAGTCGCTAGCGCTATAGGTGCTAGCCAGCAGTCCATTCATGCCATATGTTCGGGTAAGACCTTAAAGCCGAGAAACCTTGTTGCTATAGCAAGGTTCCTAAATGTATCACCAGATTGGTTAGAATCTGGCAATGGTAGTATGGGTTTAAGTGAAAGCAACACTATAGAAATGAAAAAATTTAGCCCTAGCGTTCCGTTAATCAGCTGGGTGCAAGCTGGTCATTGGACTGATATACATTTAAATGATATTGACGAATTTTACCCATGCCCAGAAAAACACAGTCAATCAACATACTCACTTGAAGTAAAAGGCGAGTCAATGTCACCCGACTTTATTAATGGCGAAATAATTTTCGTTGATCCAGAGGTCGAAGCGCGTAATGGTTCGTGCGTTGTTATTAGGCAAAATGGCAATACTGAGGCTACATTTAAACAACTAATTATTGATGGCTCACAAAAATACTTAAAAGCACTCAACCCTAACTGGCCCAACCCAATAATAGAAATGCTGCCTGATGCCACCATTTGTGGTGTTGTTATTGGAAGTTATAGAAAAAGGAATTGAAAACATGGCTAAAACCATAACTAGAACAGCTACTATAAGTAATAAAGCAATAACAAAACGTTTTAACTCTCATAAACCTTTCGAAGTGGTCAGTGAGTATGTTTGGAATGGTATTGATGCAAAAGCCAACGACGTAAACATTAAACTTTATTTCTATGACGATGAGGTTCAAACAGTTGATAAAATAGATATTATTGATAATGGTGATGGAATTGACTTTCAAAACCCTGATACAAATTTTGATCAATGGGATTCATCTTCAAAAGACAGTTTTGATGAAAAAGGAAGTCAAGGAAGGGGCCGTTTTTCATTCCATAAAATTGCAACTCAAGCAACTTGGTTTACTTGCCATCATGATGAGCATGCAATAATTTCGGCATTCTCTCAAGAAATCCCTAATTACTCAATTACACCTATAACAGCCAGTGAACAAAACTCAACTGTTTTAAAAAATAAGAAAGGTACTTGCGTATCTTTAACAAACATAACTAAAAAACAAGCTGAAAAAATCCCTCGAGTTGAACAGCTTCTCAAAGAATTCTCGCTAGAATTTGGTTGGAAGCTAATTATCGATAATAAATTATCAATTAAAGTTAACTCTATTGATATCAAACCACCGAAGCATAGATTACACACTTTTGACAAAGAAATAGATGGCCATAATTTTTCTATAAGCTTAATTATTTGGGACGAGAAACCTAATAAAGAAAAGTCCTATAACTACTACTACAACTCCGAAATACGTTATGTCTATAATGATCTAACAGGACTAAATTACAAAAATGGTTTTTATTTAAGTGCTTATATCACTTCAAGTTGGTTTAATAATTTTAATACATCAACAAATCGTACCTTATCACTTTATGATGACAATGAGAGCTCACCGTGTTCTGAGACATTCACAAAACTGAAATCATTTATCAAGAATGAATCTCGACGTTTATATAATGAATTCATTATAGAACAAGCAGATGAACTTGTAGAAGACTTTGAAAATAAAGGATTTATTCCAACTTATAAACATGAAAAAGAAGAAGAACAAAGACTACGAATCGAGCACACAAAGAATCTGATCAAAAGCATACATATTGCCGAACCCAACACTTTCAACGGTCTGAAAAGCAATAAGCATAAAAAAATACTTGTCGCCTTACTGGACAAAATCACAGTATCCAACGAGAATGATAGTCTATTAGAAGTTCTCGAGGGAGTATTAGATTTGACCCAAGAAAAATTAGACACTCTTGCTAATCAAATTAAGAGAACAAAGCTTGATCATATAATTAGTACTATTGAAGTCTTAACTAAACGCTCTGATACAATTGAGAAACTAAAATATCTGTTTGAAATGTTTTCTAAAGATACAAAAGAAACCCCTGATTTACAGAAAATCATTGAGAATAATTTTTGGTTATTCGGCGCTCAATATGAAATTATAGGGGCTGAGGAAGATGATTTTCAAAAAAACTTCTGAGAAACTTTTAAGAACGATAACTAATAAAGATCAGATAGAAATTGAGGATTTGGTCAACAGCAATTTAAGCCTAGAGAATATCCGGTGCCAAACTGATCTTTTTCTCGCACGAAAGATGATCACATATACCGAGGAAATCGGCTCCCACTTTAGATGTACCGTGATTGAAATAAAAAGACCAAGCACTGTACTCAATGAAAAACATTTACGACAAATCGAAAAGTATGCAGCTGTAATTAATAAGCATACTGGTTTTAACGATCCAGATATGACTTTTGATATCATCTTAGTTGGCTGTAAAATTTCAACAGATGATTACATTATAAAACAACGACTCAAAGATAACCGTGGTAAAGGGCATAAAGGTCTTGTTTTTGGTGCTGAATCACGTATTAGAGGTTATGTACGAACTTGGGCTGAAATATTCAATGAATTCGATATTACTCATAAACACTTAATAATGCAGCTTAGGAATCAGAGAGTAAAAATAGAGTCTCCAACTAAAGATGAACTGGTTTCTGACCTGCAAAATAGTTAACTATAACTTAAAGAAAAACCGCCTTTCGGCGGTTTTTTTATGCCCATCAAAAGTCCCACCTAAACAACAATACAATTTAAATTGTAATTTAATGTTGACTTAAACAATTTAAGTTGTATTCTGAATAACAACTTAAATTGTTAGAACTCATTTATGAACACTCAACGCACAGAAACCGGATACCAGCTTGACGACATGCACGTTAACGCCAAGCCCTATTCACGCCTACCAACCCAACAAGCGCGCACCTTGTTATTGGTCGCTAAAGGCCTACCGCAAAAATGTATCGCTGCTGAGTTAGGCGTAAAACTGTGCACGGTTCGCCAAGCCTGTAACGAGCTCAGCTTTAAATTTAACACCCATTCCATGCGCCAAACGGTACACCAAGCAATCAAGCAAGGCGTATTGCGCTACACAGTTTGCATACTGCTTTGCCTAATTAGTGCAGCAAATAACGACCTAGAGCGCAGTTTTAGAACTATTCGGGTAGCCCGAACAGTTCGCACCACCCGTTTACGCCGCATGCGTGAACTACAAAACGACTTACTAGCAGCCTAACGGCACAAGGAGAATAGCGATGACCAAAGTATTTTTATTCCCAACAGCCCGAAATAACGCCGCCACGGCCCCGTTACTTCACACGCTAAAGCAAGCACAAAAAGCAAGCCCCTTTGAACTGGTAATTCCAAATATTAAAGCGGCCAACAACCCATACCCTGAGCCACCGCCACACGCGGCCTAACTCAAGGCAACCGTTTCACAACCTGCTGGCGCGCACTTGCCCAACTAGCCCAGCCGAGTGGTTGCCGTAAGCAACCAACCAACAACACAACAGGAAAAAAGGACGAACAATCATGCTAAACGTATTCACAGCATTGGTAATAAACCAACTAAAACAACGCATTCACTTTATGAACCAACGCATGCAAGGTGAAGAGCTACGCATCTACGAATCAGGCACTAAATACTGCTTCATAGCACTTGTAAATACGCATACCCAGCAGGTTATAGGCTCAATCGCCCTAAACGCCAGCGCCCGCCGCGACCTCTGCATGACCAAAGCATTTTTAAGCCTAATAGAAAACACACGCGCCCCAAAAGCGCTAATGGCCGCATGAAAACCCTAAAGAAAAACCTAACAGCATTGCTCTGGGTAATCGCACTTGTAGCGCTGCTAATTTTTGAACAAAACCTAGACCGATGGGTTTAACCACCACAACGAGAGGATATACCAATGAGCGATAAGCACATTACCCCATTTAGCCAAACAATGGCTTACCTTGAAAAAGGTTGTTTAGATGCCGAATTAACTGAGCTGTTAGCAGAGGTTATTCAAGGCGTTCGTGAAACTGGCAAGCAAGGCACAGTAAGCTTGCAGCTAAAAGTGTCACTCATGAAAGGCAGTGAAGACACCGTAACTATTCAAAGCACTACAAATAACAAAGTGCCACAACTTGACCGCGCTCAAACCATTATGTGGTCAACCTATGATGGCGACCTTATTCGTAATGACCCACACCAACAGTCTTTAGACCTTAAATCTGTTGAAACTTCAAACACGCCAAGCGAACTTAAAACCGCTTCTGGCCAAAACTAAGAGACCTTAACTATGGAAAAGCAAGAATTAGAAATTCAATACGACAACGCTGCCGCGCAACATTTGCATGAAGTAGCAGGCGGTGTTCCATTTGTAGCAGTACCTCGCGGGTATAGCCTAGAAAACGTTGAGCATTTTTTAGATGCCCCAACACGCATCCGTAAAAACTTAAACGTGCTATCTGCCGATTCATTCATTACTTATTTTACGAAGTTTTGCGATGAAGACAGCATGGTTATATTTAACGACGACACACAATGCGTTACCGGCATGCTGGATTACCACACTGTAGAAAGTGCCAGCTGGTGTGATCATCAAATTAAATACGCCTGCCCTAAATCACGTGAATGGATTACATGGACTCAAAACGACAAAAATAAATTTAACCAATTAACTTTTGCCGAATTCATTGAAGAAAACATTAAAGACTTTGCAGAACCATCAGGCGGTGAGCTACTCGAAATTGCCACCAAGTTTAGCGTAATACGCACCGCTGTATTCAGTAATAGTGTGCGTTTACAGTCTGGCGAGTTTGAATTTCAATTTAGCGAGCAAAACCAAAGCAAGGGCACAGTAACAGTTCCTGAAAAAATCGCGATCGGCATTGCCCCATTCCAAAACGGCACACGTTATCGCATTGAAGCGCGCTTACGTTATCGCCTGCGCGAAGGTCAATTGTCAATTTGGTATGAACTAATTGAACCTCAAAAAGTACTAGACGATGCCTTTAACGAAGTGAAAACCAATATTCGTGACAGCATCGACACCGTATTAATGATTGAAGCAACTGCTTAGTAATTTCTGACAGCTCACTCAACGAGTGGGCTGAATTGAAGTTACTACAACACCAGGATATGAACATGGCCAACCAACCTTTATCAGTAGTCGATGCAATCGACACCTTAGTAACGGCTTACAACCAAGAAGTAGCCGAATTTGATCAACTGGTCACTGACGCCGACCAGCTGCAAGAACAAAACGACAAACTAACCACCGTGGTCAAAGACTACGAACAAGGCGCAGCTGTATTACTTAAAAACCTTGAGAACGCCCAAATAGAGCTAGCGCAAGCAAACCGAGAACGCGATCAGGCACTTGCCAAAAACCAAGATGCCAACATTACCCTTGCTGCATTTAAAGAAATAGCCAGCACACCTAAAAAGCTACGCGACAAAATTAAAAGCTATAAAGAACGCCTTGAAAGCCAACGCCTAGCAGCTGAGCAACAAAAGCGCCAGTATCAAAGCGAACGCAAAATAACGGCCCAACTTAAAACCGAAATAAGCGAACTTAAAAATCGCTTAGCAGCTGCTGACATAGTGCAAATCTACCGTGGTGAAGCCGACATAATACAAACTTACCCATATCACATTGGTGGCATGGTCGAGGGCCATGACGCAAGACAAACCCCACTACTCTACTTACATCAAAGTGGCCGAGGCGGTTTAATCATCCTTAACAAAGACGACGAAGCCGAACTAGTTGAAGCGCCAAAAAGGTGGCTTACGCCCTAAAAAAGCAACCTTAGAACTCTGTGGTAACTGGTTACGCCGTGTTAAAGCCAATAACTGGGAACTAACAGCCACAGACCTACTTACTTTAAGCAATGAAGATGAACAGCTTTGAGCAAGCAACGCTCGAAACCTTAGTCAGCTTTAAAGCAAAAAAGCCAGAAGAGATCAGCCGCTTACTAACTAACAAAAAGCTTCAACAAGAAGCCTGCCAGCTAGTTAAAAAGTGGAACGACAAACGTAAACAACTGGGCTTAGCCCCTTGGAGATGAAGATGGAAAACCAACACAAGAAAATCAAAGGCTATCGAGATTTAAGCCAACAAGAAATTAATGATATGAACCACATTAAAGCGGAAGGAGAAAGGCTAAAAACTGTTATTGCAGCAATGCGTAGTCGTAAAGGAATAGATCAGCGATGGGTGTCAATTGCTGAAACTCATTTGCAGCAAGGAATAATGGCTGCCGTTCGTGCTGTAGCACAACCGGAGTCTTTCTAAGTATTAAGTGGTTAATTCCTAAATGGAATTAACCACTACTAAACATAAGTTAAGAATAACAGGAACCACCATGAACACAGAACTAAACGACGTAATGCTAGACCTAGAAACCATAGGCCAGCACTCAAATGCGGTTATCGTCTCTATTGGCGCCGTATTTTTCAACCCACTTACAGGCAACATTGGAGCAGAATTTTACCAAGTCATCGACCTAGAAGACGCCATGAACTACGGCACAGTAGACGGTGCAACCCTAAAATGGTGGATGAAAAAAAGCGACGAAGCCCGCGCTATTTTTAACAGCAAAGACACCATGCTATTAAAAGACGCTCTGCTCGAATTTAACGACTGGCTTTACCAAATCGAAGGTTACAAAAACCGCATCGTATGGGGTAACGGTGCCACGTTCGACAACACCATTCTAACCAACGCCTACACCGCCACCAAAATGACCAAACCATGGCATTTTAGCAATGACCGCGACATTCGCACCGTTGTAGACATGGGCCGCAGAATACTAAACATCGACCCTAAAAAATCAAACGAATTTAAAGGCAACCCACACAACGCCCTAGACGATGCCAAGCACCAGGCTAAATACGTAAGCGACATCTATCACCAATTTAAACCAGAGTATTGGGATGCACAAATTTAAACGCAATTGCATAGCCCAACAACGGGCACGCATACGTCAATTTTATCAACGTAAAAACGCTGCGCAAAACACACAGCCAAAGCAAACCAAGGAGGCCGCATGAGCCTAATAACATCAGGTACCAACAGCCTAACACTAGGCAAAGGCCACACCCTCGCCATTATTGACGAGCAAGGCAACATCGTAGAGCAAGGTAAAGCCGTAGAGCAGCAAGTATTTGACGCCATGACCGACCAAGTGATCAACGTATTTTGCAGCCGCTTCAAACCACTCAACCCCGCAGACTTTAAAAAAGCAGCATAGGAGGCAGCATGAGTAAATTATATAAAAATTGGTTTGTTCATAACGTAATAGCTCACCCCTTAATGTATTTCGTAGGAGTATTGGGGTGCACTAAATTAAGTAAAAAAATACACGATTCAACACTCCCGTTATTAAAGGAGGCAGCATGAACCAAAAGCTTAAAAAGCGACTACAAAAAACGATTGAAATTTCACAATGTCTCCTCGAGGGCAAAGTGTTCTGCGTTAGTGATAGCGAGATTGATTATGTTCCAGTCCCAGTGATGACTAGAACAGCGGCAAAAAAGAGAGGTTTGGTTTTAAAGGGTGGAGCTAAACCCGTTGGTTCATGGGGCTGGCAAATTCCTACAGGTGGCAGGGCTAATGGCGACCTCTACTTATCAGAACGATTCAAAAAGGCTAAGGAGCAATAAAATGGCTACAGGAAAAATAAGCGCCGGCGATGTATTTAACAACTGGACCGTACTATCGCAAGAAAGCCCCAACGAAAATGGCGAACAATACTTTTTATGCCTATGTATTTGCGGCACTCAACGTTCAGTTCGTAAAGGTAACTTAGGCAAAGTAACCGGCTGCGGCTGTACTCGTAAAAAATACCAAGCCAGCAATACACCACGCAAAGTAAAAAAACAACCGGCTAAAGTACCCAAGCAAAAACCAGCGGCACTAAAAAAGCCGTACCCGTTGCCTATGAAGAACGAACCAAATCGCCACGCGAACAACTAGAAGACCGACTAGACCAACACCGCCTAGAACGTGAACTTAATGAATTGTGGGTTGCATGATCAATAAAATCACTATGCCAAAGGCCTGTATTAGCTGTCAGGCCTATAAACACATAGGTAAAAGCGACGATCTGCATTGCCCGCATACCGACTGGCGCGGGCAAGCTAAAACAAAAACCCGTTATGGCCACTGCCAAACCCACGGCACCCAAGTATTCATAACAGAGCTGTGCAACCAATATCAGCAAGAACCATTTATAGAAGTGGTTGATGCTGATAACAGACCAACAGCAAAACAACCAAGGCAAGAACGACTCTTATTTTAAGGAACCCGTATGAGTATTAAAAAGAAAAGAATAGGTATGTTGGCATCTTTGAATAACACATTGCGTGATATTGAAGCTGATGCAAAAAATCAAACACCTGCAATACTGGCTTCAAATATGAAAATACTACAAGCACATGTGAAGGATATTTTAGCCCTAGATGGTGTTGGGTTTATAAATGACGAGGTAAAACTATGAAAAATGTTAAATGGTTTCTAAGTGAATTAGCACTTGCCGAACCTGAGCAATATGAAGCAGGTGAGCTTGAAATAATCTGCGAAGATGAATCAGGCCGTGAGGGATATACATCATTTGAAATTAAAGACTTAGCCGAAAATTCACTTAAGCTAATTGAAAGCCTTGAAAGTAAACTTGATGAAGCCAATGGTCGTATATCCAAAGCTCTAGATGCCCTTGATAGCGAAAACCTAGAAGATGTTCCTTATAACATAGCGTGTGCACTTGGAGAAGAACATGGCTAAAAAAGTGATCAGCATAATAGAAGATGACGACGGCGTAATAATTGACATTAGAACGCCTGGTCATCGTGTTACTTATGAATGTGAAGACCTAGACGAAGCGCTAGAAGTACTCCCCAACTTAGAAGAACTACAAGCATGATATTGACAAAAAATAATGCTCAGCCCATACTTACCCCACACCAGCAAAATCTGGTGTCGAGGGTCGCAGCTCGAAAGTTCAAAAAGGCGCTCACAACACGCCAATACACTTATGCGTGTTTTTTTGTGAGCGGTGCCTAGTCGCGCCATCATTATGGTGCTCTGGGTGAGGCAGCCTTCGGGCTGGTCGGATTCCTTTTTGGCCGATACTGCGAACCTTGCTCAGAGCATCACCACTAGGATTCGCAGCCTTAGGTGATGTTTTTAAAACATCAACAAAAAGGTTTTAACATGACTACTCTATCCATCTTATCAAAACAGATCCGTTTACATGACGGGTTATATTCCATCAATGATTTACACCAAGTAAGTGGCGGCCTAGATAAAAACCGACCAGTCAAATTTCTAAGACTTGAACAAACTAAAGATTTAATAAACGAAATCTCAACTTGTCCAGATATGGACAACCCCGTTGAAACTAAGCGCGGTATAGGAACTTGGGTTTGCAAAGAACTGGTTTACGCCTACGCGATGTGGATAAGCCCCAAGTTTCACCTACAAGTGATCCGCGCATTTGACGCCCAGCAACAACTAGCCATCACCAAAGCACCGAGCCCACTGGACTACCAGCGCATATTACTCACTATAGAAGATGGCGAAACCACACATACGCATGCACTGGCCATAGAAGACATGGTTACATCGTTCGACAAACTGCCCAACGTCATCCGTGAAAGTTTTAAAATACAGCCCTACCAGCTGCTAGAAATAGCCAAAGCCGCCAACGAAAAACTAAGCCGAATGATACACAAATACTAAACCCATAAAAAAGCACCCATCAGGGTGCTTTTGTTTGAATCATTTAAAGGTTTGGTTTATATAGCACAAGCTTCTGTAAGCTCGTTCGCTATTTGTTTTACAACGGGAGTTGAATATCGTTGTGCTAAAGCTTGGTTAAAAGCCTCAGTAACTAACGCATGCTGCGCTAGTTCAATGTCTACTTTTCCATTATCAGCAAGCCAAGTAGCTACATCGCTCCAGCGCCATAATGGGTTTGTGTTTTTAAGGCGATATACTGGGTTAGGAAATTCGCCTGGGCCTCTTTTGCCGTCTTTGTATGCACTAATTGTCTTCTTTGAAATATCAGATAATTGAGCGATGTCGCTAACACCAACTAAATCACCTGCATCAACTGAAACAACTTTTGCGTTAAGTGGTGATGACTCTATATTTTTTATAGCAGATAAAACAGCTTCTTTATAGCTATTTGCTTCGCGCATAAAATCAATATAGACAGTATCGTTATAGCTGCAGATCAAGCCGTCATCACAACCAGCTTCAAACAGTGTATCTTCTAAGTTTGGTGTATTTTTATCTACCCCACTTAGCACTAGTGAAAACTCATATGTGTTCATAAATCACGACCTTAATTGAATATAAATATATGTATAAATATGTTTGTACTTCTAAATGTTGTTTATATAACTTAAAAATTAAAACTTACTAACAAAAACTATAATTAACAGGCTCAATAAAGGTGGCTTGCGCCACCTACTTATTACATTGGTCAACCTTATTCCTAATTTGTTTCGCGTGGTTTTCGCAATTTTTAGGGGTTGACCATATACTCATCATATGAGTGCCATGTTCTGAATTACCACATCTAATCTTTGCGTAACAATGCGCCGATTTACCGCCTTTAACAAGTACCCAACCTTGGCTGATTGCATAATCTATTGCAGCTTGAATGTGTTTGTCTTTGTGTTTAGCTATACTCTTACCTCCTTTAAATGATTCCTCTGTAGTATATGCGCTCATGTAGACGTTTGTCTACACTATGTATATACCGATATGTTATAAGAACTAGGCTAAATACATCTAAACATCTAACCCCGTCATCACTTCACCGTTAAGCTTATTAACCCTTAACAACCGCTTTTTATCATTATGAAATTCAAGCATCAGGTCAAAGTAATCAGCTGTTGCATCACCTAATAACTGATTAAACACAGATAACAAACCGCCCTGCTTTTCAGTTTGAGTAACATCAATTTGCAGAGTAATACTTTTAAAGGTGTCTTTAACGAGTTGGCGAATGGCCAAGCGCTCATCACCAGATAAAGTAACAAGATTTTTAGTAAGCGATAACCAGCGATCAGTTACCTCATCACGAAAAGAGTGATCAATTTTAGCAAGCTTGTTTTTACTGGTATCTATTTGGGTTTGAATGTCACGCGATTGTGTTTCAAGGGCTGATATTTTATTAGCTATCGCCTGTGGTGGCGTGCCCTCAAGTATTAAAAGCGTTTCTGTAAGTGAATTTATATCGTCATTAATTTTTTCAAGCTGCGCAACCAGTACTGATTCTTCAGTATTAATTAGTTCGCGGTCGCTGCCTTTTAACAATATACGTTGCAGGTTTACTTTATCCTGGCAAAACGTTACTACTGCATTTTCTACCATTTCAATTTGCACTGTTGAGCTCATTTCACAGTTATTATTACGCCGAGCCTCCACGCAACCATAGCGCTTATGGCTACTTTTTACATCATCAATACACTTTTTACGATAAACAACATGCGAACCGACCGATTTACCACAACAACCACACTTAAATACACCAATGCCAGATAGAATACCCACAAACTTTTGTGTGTGCTTAGCAGCACCTCGTTTTGAAGAGTCAGTAACTAAAAAATCAAACTCTGCTTTATCCATCAACGGCGGGTAGTAGTCTTCAAGAACGTAATCAACATCCCCTACTTTGACATTGAGTTCACCAATAAGTGAACGGCGCTTTACCTCTTTATAAACATTAGCCCCAGTGTGGTGAACAGTACCCGCACCAAACTCACCATTAATAAGCTCAGCTATTTTTATACCGCCGTGCCCTTTTTTAAATAATTCAAGCTTACGCAGCATAATAGCTTTATTGTGCGGATCGAACTCGAATAACTTTTTATCATCATTCCACACTACCCAGCTAGGCGGCTTACCACACTTAACCCTAAAACCACGTTTGCCGGCTAACCAATCATCACATTGCTTAGTTAACGCAGAACGAACCCGCAGAGATTTAGTTTCACTTTCCTCATTGGCTCGTATCAACACCAGGATAATATAAACCAAATCCATCGGATTCTTTTTAATGGTTTCTTTATTGTACTCTTTACGGTCAGCCGCCGTGATCACCGTAATATCAGCATTAATAATTTGTGCAATAATGCCCTGACTTTCAAGCGGCGCTGCACGAGAAATGCGGTCCAAACTTTCAAGCACTAAAATAGAACCCGCCGGTACCTTACCCTGCTCAACCGCCGCTAAAAATATACCCAAAGCACCCCGGGTAATATTGGTTTTATGAAACGCACTTAACCCCATATCACGCATTGATAATGAGTCATCAAGCTCAAGCCCTTTTTCCTTAGCAACCTCTTTAGCAAAACTAAGCTGCCGATTTAAAGACTGCCCTTTAGCCTGTTCGATTGTAGAAAAGCGTATATAACTGTAGAGTAATGGTTTTAAAGTAGTATGCTTATTCATGTTTTTGATTCACCGCTGTTGTTATATACAGTGTAAATCAATACAATATAAGCATCTACTATTATTATCCTTCGGCTGGCCGACTATCGCTGTAGACACCCATATAGACCGAGTATCAAATCGCACCAAGTTTGCCATGGGTAAGAACGTTGTTGAAGTTGAGAAAAAGCTTGAAAAAGTAGTTCCTAAAGAATTTAAAGTCGATGTACATCACTGGTTGATTCTTCACGGACGTTACACATGCGTAGCACGTAAACCTAAGTGTGGCAGCTGTATTATTGAAGACTTGTGTGAGTTTAAAGACAAGACTGAAATTTAAGTCACATTAATTAGTATCTAATTTGAGCTTACTTTACTGCTTAATTAAAACTTATCAGGGAGAGTTATAAAACTCCCCCACTTAAAAAATACTATTGAAAAATTTAACTTGGAAGCGCTTTTAACTCAGTGTTGCCCTGATTGAATGGATTCAAGCTTGTACCATAAGTTTGTTTTATCCACTTAGCCTGCTTTTCTACTAATGACGAAATATCAGGGTTTCCAGGTAGTGGGTAATCTTCTGGTTTATAAGGCCCTAAATTGGGTTGTTTTAATAATAAAAATCTGTGTTGCCAATATCGATAATGATGCCTTTTAGTTAATCCCAACCCTTTTTCATAAATAGTTTCGAAATCTATGCTATCAGCTTTTTGTAAAAATCGAGCATAAAAATAAAGAGCTTGCACATAATAAAACTTAATATGGCTTAAGTCTGGTAATGCTGATTGGTAATACCGAATTATATTCTCATTCAGCTCATTATATTCTAGCTCAGATGACTGCTCATACTCGCATGAAAAAGCATACATCAACTTTTTTAAACCTCGCGTATAAGGGTTAACACTAACCAACTTATCTATAGCTTCATAGCTCACATAAGTTTCACGAGATTTGAGGTAAGTTAACTGCACCCTTTCCATATGCTGATTTTCATATAGATCATCAATGGAATGATTGAGTTGATTTAGATTAATTGCACCATATAAATAACCTTGTGCCTCAAAGTAATCCAACTCAGTTATAACCAGGCTCATTAAGGGTTCAACATTGGTTGCAACTTGCACAGTCGAGCCCAAAGCGATGAACCGATATGAATTAAACTTTATGTCATGAACAATCTTATCAAGTACATAACCTTCCATCCCATATAGATTTGCTGCGATATTGAAAACAATACTTTCAAGCACTCGACCTCTTTCATACTTTGCAGAAAGAGTAGATAGCGACCCAATTGTAATTAAAGATTTTAATTCCTCATAAGCAGCATCAAACTCTCCGTTATAATAGCTCGCTAGAAGTTTAATGAGTTTCGATACCTGCCTTACCTGAAGTTCATTACTTTTTGTTATAAGCCCTTCAATATTAATTGCTTCGTAGGCAGATAAAAATTCAGGACCCAGATTTAACTCAATTGAAAAAGCACCAATGTTTTCAACCATCTCAATGTAACCTTCTACTTCATCTTCACTTCTAATTACATTGCTCTTAGTGCCATAAGTGAGCGCGGCTATCAAATTATTAAAAAGAGATGAAAAAATTAGATTTGACTTTTTATTAATGTTTTTGAGATTGTAAAGAAACTCCATAAGCTGCTGATTGTATCTAAAAGCTTGCCTGAACAATTCTAGCTTGTCTTTTTCTGCCGTATGTTGTTCAAACTGGAAGCGAGCAAAACGTTGAATAACCGACTGTAATGAATAAAACCCACCATTAGCTTCGACTAATGATTTATTTGTAAGAACGGCAATATCTTTATCACTAATCGGCTTTTTCAACTTAGTTACCTCTTCGTTTCTATCCCCTTTTTTGCTTTCTATTATTATGCGTTTAAACGTATTGAGGTCTATTCCGTCTGGAAATAACGAGAAGGATTCAAATGTGCGTTTCTGATGCTCTTGCAATGAATCATAAGAATAAAGAATAGAAACATAAAGAGACTCTTGTCGATTAATATTCATATCAACTTCATCGTCAAACATTAAAGTTAAGTCTTCTTCTTTTACTTTATCAAAAAAGTCGTCTTCTAACTCTTGCTTTAACTCTTTTAAGTTTTTACCCGCTGGCATACCGTCACAAATTAACTTAATGGCTAACGGGTTATTATTAAGAAGTGGCTCTAAAATCTTTCTGCGCGCAAACTCTTGATCTTTATCACTGCGATAACCGTTTTTAGTTAGGCGATTAAATAATGCTAACGCTTCTTCAGACTCCATTTGCCGAAATGGCAACACATCTTCCCATTCTACATTAATACTTTCTCTTGAGGTCACCAAAACATTTGCGTACATTAGGGTTTGCGATAACAATAACCTAACTTGTTCTACTTCTTGCTTGTTTTGGCTTTTATCCGCTTGTTTTAAATACAATAAACTTTCTAAGTTATCAAAAATTAGCAAACGTTCTTTCTGGTCATGGTATTTTGACAAGTGACCAAATAAATCCTCAGCAGCACGTAAATTAAAGGTACTGCCTATATGCATTTCAAGCTGATTGCTACTTGAGATATGTTCACAATCGATAAAATACACACCTGCATCAAAATGCCCGCGATTCGCTAATTCCAATGCCACTTTTTTTGCTATTGTTGTTTTACCTAAGCCACCACTGCCTTTAATTGTTAATAACCTTTGTTTGTTGGCTGCTTTAGCAAGCTTTTGGCTGATATCCGCTAAATCAGATAAACGCCCTGTAAAGCCTTGCAATTCACTTGTATTAATACCTTTAGGTAGTAATGGTTGATACTTATGCCAATGCTGACGGTTTTCTGGTTTCAGAGATTCTAGTAACTCACCGCTAATATGCACCGATTGAACATTACTTTTATCATTGAAGTGTTTAACATCCGGCCTTTTAAATAGCTGATGCGCTAATTTATCAAGAGGTTTAAGATCTTTGCCTTGTTGATTTAACAGTGGAAAAACCAGTAATGGAAACTTAACTTGCCCTGGTTCTTGCTCATTCAATAGTTTATCTGTGATCAACACTGTTATTTTAGCATTAATTGGTAAGCTACTTTCTAGTTCATCAATTGCTAAGTAATCACTACAAGCGTTGTCGTCTTCAATCAACAATCCACTACTCGTTGTTTTGGCTAATAAAAATAAAATGGAATAATCATCAGCCTCCATTAAGTTACTTTCAGTAAAAGCTTGTTGCGAAATAGGATATTTAAACTTTTTAAGTTTTGCGATGATATCCGAATCATCTATTGGTTTATCTAAAGGTGAGGCTGTAAATAGACCAATTTTATCGTGCTTATTTGGTTCTTCCTTAAGTGGTTGAATTGATTCTTTTGGTTGCTGCTCTTGTTGATTTTTGCATTCAACTAATTGATGTACAGCATCAATTAACGGTTGACCAAAGTCACTAAAAGTAATTGTGTTAACTGGTATGCCAGTCAATTTAGCATCAATTACCTGCTTATCACTTTCTCTTACCAGCGCATAATGAGGACCAGTATTACCAGCAAACAATTCATTTTGTTTTGCAATTTCAGCTAGCAACTCCGCATCATCAAGTGAGCAACCAATAAAAAGAATAATCTTGTTGCTTAACAGCTCTTTGAACTTGATAAGCGCAGCCAGATAATGTTTTTCAGCATCTTCTTGGTATAGCCGATTATATGATTGTGGAGTAAGCACCATATGCTTAGGATTTTCGATTTTACCATGCAAATGCCAAAGCATTTCTTTGCTATTCGCTCTGGTAAACTCAGCTAATTGACTATGGTTAGCATTATCAAACACACATAAATTGGCAGACTCTTCATGAGCCCACTCTAAAACCTTATCGTAGTTTAAAGTAATAACCCTATTACTTAATTGCCAAATAGCCTTAGGTAAAGCTTTACAACTATCATCAAATTGTTTGAAATCAATGACAAACTGAGAGTTCAGAAATTCAACCCAACGTCGACCGGATAGCTGCGTTTGAGCAACTTCAGCAGCTGCTTGATACATATCAGTTTCGACTTGCAAATTAACCATTTGAGAATATGCATCTAGGTTTTCATCTTTTAACTTATTTGCAGCCCTTTTAAGCAATTCAGGCCAAGATGGAAAAGCTCTACTTCCATCTTTATTATCGACAGACATCGAAACACCCGCACCAATTAAAGGAGTAACGTCATTGTTAGCTAAGTATTCTTTTAAAGATTGGGGAATTAAAAGTTCTGCCATGAAAAATCCATATTATTTTATTGCGTTAGCCACTATGCCACTGAAAAGCAGAGCAATTCAAGTGCTATTATACTTTCAACCATACAACTACCTTGCTTATCTCTCGGCTGGCCGACAATCGCTGAAGATACGCACATATTCCGTGTATCAAACCGTACCAAGCTTGCTATGGGTAAAGACGTGGTCGCGGTTGAGCAAAAACTTGAAAAAGTAGTTCCAAAAGAATTTAAGGTTGATGTGCACCACTGGCTCATTTTACATGGTCGCTATGTGTGTACCGCCCGCAAGTCTAAATGTGGCCGTTGTATTATTGAAGATTTATGTGAGTACTCCCCACCAAAGAAAAAGTAAAGATAAAACTGATTAAATTCATTTTTCAATTTCTTGAAAATCAATTTAAATACATGCTACTTATACATATAAGCGCTTTAAGAGCAATTAATAGGTTAATTTCAAAGTATTAATTTCACAAGTCTCAATCCTTTAGTTATGCTATTGAACACTGTGAAATTTTATTGCGTGAACGCCTATGTTACCCTTACTTCGTATCTTGTTAATTGAGCAAGAGCCAGCCACCTTGCAAGAGCTTTCAACGAACCTCTCGAAAACAATTCCTAACTTTGAACGCAGCGATATTCATATTGATATTATTGAACGTCTTGAGCTTAAGCAAGCATTGGAAACAATAGTGGAAGATGGTGATGTTCAAGCCGTGGTACTAAGCTGGGATCTACATAACAAGGTTGGCGAACGAATATATAGTCGCTTTATAGAGCAGTTAAAGGCGATTCGTCTTGAGTTGCCGGTTTATGTTATCGGCGATGACACTGAAGGTCTGGAGATAATCAACGAATCTGAGGAGATTGAGTCTTTTTTCTTTAAAGATGAAGTAATTTCTGATCCAGAAGCGATTTTAGGCTATGTGATCAACGACTTCGATGACCGTTCAGAAACCCCATTCTGGACTGCATATCGCCGTTATGTTGGCGAAGCAAATGATTCTTGGCACACACCCGGCCACAGCGGTGGTTCTAGCTTTAGAAACTCCCCATATATCAAAGATTTTTATCAGTTTTATGGACGTAATGTATTCGTTGGCGATTTGTCTGTTTCCGTGGATTCGTTAGGATCTTTATCAGACAGCACTAATACCATTGGCCGAGCCCAAGAGTCCGCTGCAGCAACATTTGAGGTAAAACATACCTACTTTGTTACCAACGGATCATCTACTTCAAATAAAATTATCTTGCAAACACTGCTGCGTAAAGGCGATAAAGTGATCATCGACCGCAATTGCCATAAGTCAGTGCACTATGGCATCTTGCAATCAGCCAGTTTACCTATTTATTTATCGAGTATTTTAAACCCTAAATATGGCATTTTTGCACCACCGTCGTTGGCCGACATAAAACAGGTAATTGAACAAAATACCGATGCTAAATTACTGGTACTCACTGGGTGTACGTATGACGGCCTTCTCAGCGATCTAAAACAAGTGGTTGGTTTTGCCCATAAGCACGGTATAAAAGTATTTATCGACGAAGCATGGTTTGCTTACTCTCTGTTTCACCCAAGCTTACGTAATTACTCCGCGATTCATGCAGGGGCTGACTATGTTACTCACTCAGCACATAAAGTGGTCTCGGCATTTTCTCAAGCCTCTTATATTCATGTAAACGATCCCGATTTCGATGCCGATTTTTTTCGAGAGATTTACAGTATTTACGCCAGTACATCGCCTAAATATCAGCTTATAGCGTCACTTGACGTGTGCCAAAAACAATTGGAGATGGAAGGCTATAAGTTGCTCAACGCCTTGTTGAACCATGTGGATGAATTTAAACAACAGATGGCCTCGCTCAAGCATATCAAAGTGCTTGGTAAGCAAGACTTTATGGAAATATTTCCGCACTTTAGCGGCGACAACATGGGTCATGATCCACTCAAAATTCTTATAGATATTAGCGAATTGCCTTATTCATTAAAGGATATTCATAAATTTCTGCTGGATGAAATTGGACTTGAAATAGAAAAATATACTCATAGTACTATTTTAGTTTTATTGACACTGGGCGGCACACGCTCAAAGATCATTCGTTTATACAACGCACTAAGAAAGCTCGATTCTGGTAAAGTGAAGCTGGCAACTTCAATGAGACGCTCTCGCTTGCCGGAGAATTTACCAGCGATAGATTTAGCCTGTATTCCAAGCGATGCATTTTATGGCGAGCGTGAATCCGTGCCCATTGGCAAAAGCAACAACCGCATTTGTGCGGGGTTAGTCACCCCCTATCCACCAGGCATCCCCCTGTTAGTTCCGGGCCAGCATATTACTGAGGAACATATTGAATACCTAAAAGAGTTGGCTGGACAAGGATTAACAATTCAGGGCAGTTTTGATGGCGAAATCTATGTTCTAAAGGGCAAAGTGAGGCAATAAAGATTCACTTAAACCATTACGTTGTCTTAAACATATTTAATTTTAAAATAAACCAAGGGGATCAAAATGCGTTTACTGCACACCATGTTACGAGTTGCGGATCTAGAAAGGTCAATTGCGTTTTACACGCAAGTATTAGGTATGAAGGAGCTGCGTCGTAATGACAATGAAGAATATCGCTATACTCTGGCTTTCGTTGGCTATGGCAATGAAAAAAATAGCACAGTATTAGAACTGACTTACAACTGGGATACCGATAGCTATGATTTAGGTAATGCCTATGGTCACATTGCGATTGAATTTGATGATATTTACAAAGCATGCGAAGCAATAAAAGCTGCTGGCGGTAATGTAAGCCGAGAGCCTGGTCCTGTTAAGGGTGGCACAACCGAAATTGCATTTGTCAAAGACCCTGATGGTTATGCTATAGAGCTTATTCAAAAAAAAAGATAATTCACTCTTTTAATTTGCTAAATATAATTTAAATTAACCCACATCATTTTATCAAGAAGCTTGCCTGTGCAGCTTCTTGAGTTTTAATTCATTCCATCACCCCACACCGAGGCCAACACTTTACTGGTGTGAGAATTTAAAGAGTTAGTCTGCCAACTTATTTAAACAGCAGCTCCCCTTCAACGCTATTAAACGTTAATTTCTTTAGTAATTTAAACCCTTCACTTTCAAAGAAAGTGTTGTGCTGATGACGGGTTACAAACACAGCTAGTCCAGAGGAAGCTGTATTACTTTGTACTAGATCATCTAAGCCTCGTAATAGATGCCTTCCTAACCCTTGCCCTTGAAAGTGAGGATCTACTGCAATAAAGGCTAAAAAGTAGTAGTTTCCTTTCCCTTTTAGCGCATTACGGATAGTTTGTTCTTTTTCTATTAATTGATTCGTTTGTAAATAGCCAGCACTAAGCATTAATTTTAATCGCCAGTGCCAATAACGCTGCGCTTGTAATTGACTATTAGATTCAAACACGCACGCTACCGCTTTGAGCCTTTCATTGCTGTATAAACCTATTAATGGCTGTTTTTCTTGCCAGAATGTATTTAATTCTTCACGGATCAACGCGCGTAATTTTTTTTCATAAGCGCCAAGGTTCTGTTCAGAGTAATTGAGTAATTGCTGCAATACTGGATCATCATGATAGGCTTGGTATATTAAGCTTGCTGCTACACTTATGTCTTCAGCTGCAATATATTGCACACTATAAGCGTTATTTTGCATGGTGGTTGTCATAAGCAGTCCTTATTATTGTTGATTGTTTGCGTATTACCATCTATAGGTATATTCCTATCCACAACAAAATGCAAATTCAGCGAGAGTTAAACTCACTCACCTCACCATAGGCTAACACTTCCTTAAAGGAGTATGACATGGATACCACGAAGCATGATATTACCACCTTGTTTAAACAACTTGGTCTACCAAGTCGTGATTCTGAAATAGATTCGTTTATTGAGCAAAATTCTCTACCCGCAACAACGTTATTACAAGATGCGCCGTTTTGGGATGAAGCGCAACAGCATTTCATTGCAGAGTCTTTAGCGCAAGATGGTGATTGGAGCGAAGTAATTGACGAACTAGACGTAAGGCTTCGTCAATAACACCTGATGATTCTTACTCAAGCTTTTATTGAGTGAAACAGAGTATATTGATATTATACCCGCGCAGTACACTGTAGTACTGTGCGTTATTTTAAGAGTTTATAAATTAATGAATTCCATCGTTATTGATGCTATAAAAGCCCTTCTTGAAGAAGGCAAAACCCCTACAGTTGCGTTAACTAAAAATAAATTATCTCAACCTGTACCCATGCCGATTATTATAGCGGCGGTAAGCCAGTATAAAAATAATCCTGATTCAATCCACAGTTTAATCAAACAGCCTAGTACCGAACAAAATAGCAACGCACATGAAAACCAACTTGATCGTATTGAAGCTAAACTTGATAAACTATTAGCGCTGCTAGAAAAAAATTAATTGAGAAAATGCAATGTTTGTTGTTGATTTAACTTTTGACTGTTACCAAGACACCACCCTTGAAAACGCGGAGCAAGCAATTAACCGTTTAGTGAATGCGTTGCGTTTTAACGGTCAAATTATGGGTGAAGAATTCCCGACGGTTTTAAAAGATGGTTATTTTATTACTCGGGTAATGTGCCCGACTGATAACGCAATGCATCCATTAAATCACAGCCCTTTTGTCAAACACAGTATTGATAAATTACATGATGCCGGCTTACTTGCACCAAAAGTTAAAGTAATAGGCCAAGATATTCACTCTAACGGCGCTGATGCATGCCATGAGCCTTCATCGTATATTTTATATACCACTTATGTTCACACTTGCAGCCCGCTTTATTGTGGCGATGATTTTTTACCCGTGCCATTATTTAAAATCCCCGCTATAGCAAACGGCGATTATAAAACCTTAATTAAATGGCAAGAAGACTGGCAAGCATGCGATCAGATTCAAATTAATGGCGCAACACGGTGTGAATTCCCTGCGTTAGATGAAATATCTAATCTTGATAGTGACCTTTCTCGCCGTGGTAAAGATATTGCTAAACGCATAACGTTTTTAACAAATAAGCCCGTTTACTATTATTTATATCGTGTGGGCGGTAAAGATAGAGCGTCAGAACTTGCAAGAAAGTGTCCGAGCTGCAACGGTGACTGGAAGTTGCCAGAGTCGTGGTTTGGCTTATTTGATTTTAGGTGTGAACCATGCGGATTAGTATCAAACATTTCGTGGGATTTTCAATAACATTGATATTATACGCGGAGTACATCTTACTTACTCCGCGAAATTATCGGTTACACCTTGAGTGCTTTTATAAACTCTTCAAGGTTAGGTGCAAGTACATGATGAGGTTTTTTTACCCACATATTCTAAGCACACCTCACCACTTTCAACCGACACAGTAACCAATAAATCTTCTTGGTCTGTCAGACCGATAAATACACTAGGTGGCTGCTTTAGTTTTTGTTTCATCAAAACATGCCCCGTTATATTCTGTTGCAGTAAGTCAAAATCATCCTCACTCCAAGTTTGTAATAACTCAATAGTATGTTCATCAATTTTTGCAATAATTGAGCCTGCGTAAAATGCGCCGTAGTACTCATTGAGTGCTTCAGGGAACTCTAGGTTCAATGCAGCGGCTAAATCCTTGAGCGACCCAACGGTTTCTCTTCGTGTTGCCTGCCATTGAATAAAACCATCATCATTGGGCGTGCCTACTTCTGCTGGGCTTGGCCAGCTTTCGTCATGTTCAATCTGAGGCAATACATTGGTTTGACTTAATTTATGCTGTGCAAAATTTTTATGGAGTTGTTCTAATTGGGTAACAATAGACATACTGCGAAACTTATTGGCTTTAGGTATAATACCCGTATTGTAACTACAAAAGACGCAACATGACAGATTACAGCAACTCCCCTGAACTAAAAGGCAGTGTGCTTGGACAATCAACTGAGTACGTTGATACCTACACGCCAAGTTTGTTATTTCCCATCGCCCGTAAACTAAACCGCGATGATTTAAATATTGACGAAACAAAATTGCCTTTCAAAGGGCAAGATATTTGGACTGGCTATGAGTTGTCATGGCTCAATAACAAGGGAAAACCTATGGTTGCTGTGGCAACTTTCGCGTTTCCTTGCCAAACAAGTCATATTATTGAATCTAAATCATTTAAGCTGTATTTAAATAGTTTTAACCAAACCCGATTTGACAGTATCGAGCAGGTAAAAAGTGCTTTAACAAATGATTTATCACAAGCGGTAGCAATGCCAATTGCCGTTACTCTTTACAGTGCAGATGATTTTAATTGCCTTCCTTGCACACCACTACCCGGTGAGTGTATTGATGATCTAGATATTGAAATTAACGATTATGATCTAGACGCAAATACTCTTAAAAGCGAGTCTAAAGAGGTCGTTAGTGAAACCTTACACAGCCATCTACTTAAATCTAACTGCTTAATTACCTCACAACCTGATTGGGCGAGTATTATTATTCGATATACTGGTGAGAAGATTTGTAAAGAATCCTTATTACGATACTTGATTTCATTTCGAACTCACAATGAATTTCATGAACAGTGTGTTGAACGCATATACAGTGACTTAACAGGTATTCTTAATATTACGGATCTTGAAGTATATGCGCGTTATACTCGTCGTGGTGGTCTTGATATCAACCCATATCGCTCTACTCACAACGATATTGTGCCATTTAGTGTCAAAATAAACCGCCAATAAAGGCGGTTTGTGACTACGCTTTATTTACTGACTCGCTGCGTTGGTATAGGCATGGCACATACATCTATGTAATTAGGCGTTGCAACAAACCATGCTTCACTGCGGTTCTTGCGTGCTTCGATTAGCGCTTTAAAAGCCATCGAGTCTGTTCGCATAACTTTAAATTGGCTGCTATCGTGCTCAGCAATATCAGCCAATACTTGTATATCAGTGATTGGGTTAAAAGGTTCTTTATCGTTTGCTTGTCTATTAAGTCGATTAAAGTGCTGCATCCCTTCAAGAACACGACCAAAAACGGTAATGTTTCTATCTAAATAGCGCTGGCTGTTACCAATCGTTACATAGAACTCTGTTCCACCACTGTTAATATCATTACCCCGAGCCATGGCAAAAATACCATTACAATGCACCTGCCAAGTTTCGGTCTTGTTTTTATTTTGTGCCACGGCAAAACCACCGAGAAAACCTGTTATTGGGGCATAGCCATCATGGTTATCAAGCTCGGTAATAGCCACAGGTGCTTTAGTTGTTAAATAAAATTCTGCGGGAAGTGTTTTACTCGCTTTGGTAATTACTTTTTTGCCACTGGCATCCCCACCTTGAGCAACAAACCCTTCAACAAAACGATAGACATTGAGCCCTTTATAAAAGCCCTGTTGCGCTAACAATTTTATATTTTGTGTGTGTTTAGGGGCAAGGTACGGATTAAGCTCAATATACGCAGAGCCTGTAGCTAGGGTTATTTTCAGTACATTATTCGGCTCAACAGATCGCCACTGGGAGTCGCCTGCGTGTTCCAAAATACTACTCACTGTTGACTTATTAGCATGCACTATTGGGGTGTGAGCTAACAGCGTCAATAGAACTGCGACTAACGGTTTTTTTAGCATAAAATAGCTTATTGTAGGGAGTTATAGCTACAGGTTATTGATTAACAGCTTTTTTATCAAGCCAATAATGTTCACTATTTAATGGCGCACTTAAAGGGAGAAGCTGGTTTTTTAATTCAATAATACGTCTATGCTTTAAATTAGCTTGAGCAATAGCATACGCAAAATGGTGATAAAAGAGTTCATCGAATGAGCCATCGGCAATCGCAATTTCTAACCCATACTTGATTTTATCATGTAGCTTTACGTTGTCATTTGCGACAAAAAAGTAAACCGCGCTAGGGTAATGAATAGCGATATACTGATCGTTTACTAAATTTTTATCTCGCGGTTGTGTTACCTCAAAGATTTCATAAGGTAGTGCATCAAAACGTGCTGTTGCCAGCATGTGCAATGGATCTGCACCTTGTCCATAGGTTGATGTTTTTAACTCGTTACTTTGGAAGATAGCAGCGTCCGGCCAATCTTCTCGTAAACCAAAAATAAAACGCTGTAACTCGCGCGAATGACGCACATCTTTAAATAACTCTTTATTATTAATATGAACTAAAGGGATTCGATAGCCAAGAAGCCCTTTAACAATGGGGATCAAGATAGCTTTTGCTTGTTTTTCAGATTCAGAGTTTGTGACTTTCCACACAATGTCGATGCCATCTTTAACACCTAATAAACGAATAGCGCGAGTTTGACTTGGGATGTGTTCAACTGGTTGTGGATCAATTGTAATACCTGATTTACTCAGAGCTAGTTGTAATAACTCAATGGCGTAAGGGTGCCCACCAGCGTTATAACGTAAAGTTAATTGTTCAGCTTTTGCATTGGGTAATAACATAAACATACATCCAACTAGCAGCAGTAATTTCATATAGCTAATCATTCATTCCAATCAAATTTATAAAGTATATCGACATTTTGTGTTAAGCCACTGGTCACTTCTACATACAATTGAGAGAGGAGTTGATAACGAATAGCCACTTCGCTTAAGGACTCGAACACGCCTACGCTGTACTTCACCTGAATTCCAGGAGCAACATAACCTGAAATTTCAACTTTGGTGTCATCACCACTGCCTTTCGAACTTAAACTAACATCTGATAAGCCAAAAGTTTCACCCACTTTTGACACCATACCTTCACTGCGGCTCACCCCTTGTGCTAATAATAACTGCGTTAACATTGCATCAGTTGAACTATCGCCTTCATCAAGCGGCTGACCATTTAGAAGATAAGCCAATGATTGTCCTTGATCCATAGCTGGCTCTGAAAATACCTTCAGTGAAGGTTGCTCAACATTTCCTGTTAGTGTGACACCCGCTACTACGTCATTTGCGGTATTCTCAGGATTACGAATTGCTTTTATATTTAAATAAGGTTTATCTATTGGCCCACTAAAACCAACCTGCCCTTTAGTAATAATGAGGTCTTGCCCAAATGCTCGGTAAGTACCTTCGCGTAAGTTTAGCTCACCGGTAGCAATCATGGGGGTTTGTTCATCCATTTTAATAGCTAAGTCACCAGCAATTTTAGATTCGAGTCCAAACGAATCTATACGCACATCATTTTCTACAATTAATTTAAGGGCAATATCATAATCAAATGGCATTGCTTTTGATTGTTCTTGTTGCTGATCAATAATAATCTCATCGTCACTAACTTGCACAGCCCCTTCAGGTAACTCTTCAATCGTTATTCTTCCGTAAGGTACGACGACTTGCCCGGCTAATTTGAATGCACTATCTGCTAGGCTCAATTGAAGATCTGGGGATACTTTAAAAAGCACACCTTGTTGTGCTCTAACATAAAATTGCTCACCGTCTACGGCTAAGTTTACTGCTGGTTTTTCCCTCCCCAATCGATATCGCCAGTAAGGGTAATGTTGCCACCTTCGCTATCATTAAGCTTACCATCTAATGTAGCCGTTGTTTTATCAAAACCGATATCAATATTTGAATCAACCACTGACACAGGGAGCTGGTCACCTTGTAAATTTACTTGCGCGATATTAACATCACCCTTTAACAACGGATCGGAGATAGAACCACTGAGTACAATTTGACCGCTAATATCGCCTTTTAGCTGTTCGAGAGTGCCAATGAAGGGTTGCAGATCAGCAAGTAAAATTTGATCTATATTTATATTGCCTGACAATGCCTGACTTGAAGGTAAGTCTTGCACTGAGATATCAGCACTTATATCTCCTAACAAGCTAGAGCTAAGATTTGCTTGAAGCTGGCCATTTACCGCGTCAGAACTTGCGTTAAGTGTAAAAGTTTCAATAGGTAACTGATAACGTTTTTCATCATCAACGAAAGTGGCTGCAAGGTGCTCTGATTGTAGTGATGCTGTTAACTTTGTTAGGGTTTTAGCCTGCCACTTTGCATCAACTATCCCATTAAAGCCACCCTTAGTAGTTAGGTTTTGAGGTAATAAGTGTTTTAAGTCTGTTAAATCTAAATTATCTAGTTTAGCTGCTAAATGGCCCATATTTTTAGTCTGCTTAAGCTGATCAATACATAACTTACTATTGTCAGTTTGCCAACAGTGCTTAGCGACGGAGAAATCTCCAGTATCTGTATCAACAGTCAAAGCCACCTTAGGAGTTGCAGTTAATTGTATTGTTTTATCTGTCAGTAACACATCATTTAACTGCCCCTGCCAGACTTTATTTACAAGCTTTCCTGCTATTTCAAATTCGGCTTTTCCTTCGAGAGCATCTAATTCAAGCTGTACTGTATGGTCTTTTTTGTCCCCTGTGGCATTTAAATTTAGGCTATTAACTTGCTGTCCTCTAACCTGAGCATCCGTTAACTTGATACTGGCATTCGTTTGCCAGTCAGCAGCATAATTGAAGTCAGACTTAATGGATAACGCTGCTACAGCTGTGTCTTCATAACTTAAATTTTGCAAGGCTAAATCTAAGTTAAGGCTCGGCTCTAAACGTTTTCCTCGTATGGAAAGCTTCCCATTACCTGCTCCTGAGAATGGCAGCTTTTTTTCTTTGGATTTATCTAAATGCAGCTTTGCATCAATATTCCATTGCTGTTCGATATTGCCCGCTAAAGACAATATGTTTTCACCACTTGTTAACTCAAATACGTTAATACTCGCATGCAAGTCACTGTTTAAATTAAAGTCTGACATAAAGTTAAAGTTAACGTCATCAATAACCCCCGTTAATTGACTATCTTGCATGCTTAGTTGCCAATTATTATTCGAGGCATTAAAAGAGCCAGCAAATTGACCAGAAATATTACTGGTGACTACATCCGTTATGTATTGCGCTTTAAGTTGGTCTAAATGCCCAGAAAACTGGCTCTTTATACCATTTTCCCAGTTTGCTGATGCCTTTATCGTCGCGCTGCTTTCATTTGCAGCTAAAACCAGTTGTTCCACATTTATTTTCGTTAACCCACCGTTCAACATCGCATTTAGGTTTACCTCTGGGTAAGCGCCTAATTGGCTGGTCCCAGTCAGTGCTACCACATAGTCATCTGCATTACCTTCACCACTTAAATCAACATTTTTCACCGTTAACGGGCTGCTTTGAGTATTTAACTGCCACTGCGCAATATTCGCTTTAAGCGTGAAAGGAAAGTTTACCGCTTTTAGATCAGTCAGTAACTCAGCAGATAATGGGTAAGGACCTTGCGTAGTCGCATTAAGTTGTAAAGCGGATAAATTCCCCTTGGCAAGTAAAGTTAATTGATGTTCTGTACTTGCAACTTCAATTTTAGCGCTCAAAGGTGTACGTCCTTTTAGCTTGGCATTTAGCTCGCTTGATAGGTGCCATTGCAGGTAGTCTGCAGTAAGCGTTTCTAAAACCAGTTCACTGCTATTTATTGAAAGTGCAGTACGAATGCTTTTAACTTCATGTTGCTGCTCAGCTTGAGTAATTCGAACCAAGTCTATTGCTATCTCTTCAATATTTGCTGCTATAGGTGAAGTAAACTCAATATCTGGTAATGGAGCCAGCGCTATTAAAGGGTCTGCAGGGGGCTTCTCAACTTCTTTAACTAAAACGTCAACTTGTTTAATACTTAAAGACCTCAGCGTAACTAAGGATTCTTCAGCTTTAGCACTTAACTGAAATTGCTGTACAGTCACATCGGCACTAGCATGTGACAAACTAAAAGTATTAATAGCAATCCGTTTTACTGACAGCGCAATAGGTAGATTAATTGGTGAGGGCTGCTCAAGCACTTCTTCACTTGACGCTACATCATCAGTTTCTTCAGTTTGGATTTGATTCACGCTTTTAATATTTAAAGCAACTGTTTTAGCACTAAAATTTTCAACACAAACCCCATCACAGTGCCACCAATATAAATCGAGTTTAAGTTGCTCTGCGGTAAAGTCTAAGCTTGGAGATCTATATGTTATATCGAACGTGTCGTTATATAAGAAGCGACCATTTTTGATATTAATAGCAAGTCCGTCGACTAATTTATTCGCCGTGTAAGCGATTAACTGGTTACCTGGCGCTGTAAATAGCAAACAAAACAGTATCACTAGTAAGGTGCTAATAAAGATAGTTAGAACAGCTGTAATTTTTTTCATTTTTAACATTAAATTTCAGGCCCTATAGTAATACTTAAACGCGTACTTTTACTTTCTTTGGTTAGTCCCCATGCATGATCAATCCTAACAGGTCCAACAGGCGTGAGATAGCGAAAGCCAAATCCAGCGCCTATCTCAACTCGGTCTGAAAAGTCATTGGTTGCCGTACCACTGTCAACAAATAGCGCTAACCGCCAACTTTGTGCGAATTGATAGTTATACTCAACAGTGCCTGACAGTAAGTATTTACCACCAATTAAGCGTCCTTCCTCATCCTCTGGCGAAATTGACTCATAAGCAAAGCCACGTACGCTTTGGTCTCCACCAGCGTAAAAGCGAAGTGATAAAGGTACATTATTTATGTCATCAACAAACATCGCACCTACATTTGCTTTCAAGAATAGCAAATGCTTATCCAAATAAGTGCGTAACCATGCATTTTGAAATTGTACGCGAATGATGTTGGTTGTTGAAAACACATCATCTAAACCAAACTCTGCTGAGATCAGCCATTGCTCCCCCCAATATGGGGTCGTTCCACCTTTGGTACTTTTCTTAGCGTAACTAATACCAGGCATCAACATCTTAGAGCTTTGCTCATCATCACCTAAACGGTACGTCTCATAATCACGGCGTATAAATGCCGTACGTATCCAATCACTACTAGTTAACCATTGGCGCTGAAGTTGCGCTGTAAATATTTCGCTATAAATATCGTCAGTTATTTCATCTTCAAGTTTATAACCAGCTGAATAGCGCCATAAATCATCATTAGGATTGTCAACTGGCACGGTATAACCAAGTGATATGTCTTGCTGTTTTTCCGCTATATTTAGGTTACTTTCAAGGTAATGGCCATTTTCTGTGATCCACGGCTTAGACCATTTGAACCTTACTTTCGGTCCTAAGTCAGTGTCAAACCCTCCCCCAACTTCAAAACTGTTTGCTGGCTTGTGCAGCACATCCACATTTATTGGTACTTGTTTATTTGAACGGTTGGCTATGTCAGCATAGACTCGAACACTATTAAAATAAGGAGTTGTAGAAAGTGAAAGGTTATACTCTGAAATCGTCGAGGCCTGATATGGCGCGCCCTGCTTAAATTCAGCAAGTGAGCGGATGTACTTTTCTGCAGGGGTTTTTTGCCCCAAAATTAGCGCACCAAATTGATACCTGACCCCAGTATCCAAAGTTAAAATGACTTCAGCACTATTTAACTTTAGTGAAACTGCTAATTGGTGTGTTTTCCACTTAACATCGAAATAGCCCAGTTCAAGCAATTGGCTTTCAATTTTTTTCCTAGCCGCATCGTAATGGCTGTGGTTTAAAATATCACCTCGCTTTAGTTTAATTGAGCTTACTACAGCCATTAATTGCGGATCAGCATTACCATCACCATTGACAGTGATACGAATATCCGCAATTCGTGTGACAGGGCCTCGCTCGATTATTGCTACTAGCTCTTGGGACTGTGGAATATAATTAAGCTTGATATCAGGTTTGTAGTAGCCCAATGCTTTTAAGCTACTGGCAACTTGCTTTTTAGCATGGCTCAATAGTGTACTTGTAGCTTTTTCACCTTCTAGTTGCTTTAAATATAACTCTACATTTTTTTCAAGTTCGCCACTAATACCATCAATATCATAACTTTTTACCACATGGGAAGCGGCGACTAAGTTGAACGATAAGAAAAAAAATAAAGCTGCAATGAGCGTAAATATACGACTAAGCAAGTAATTTCCTTACTAAAAAACAAGTTAACTTTAAGAGACTGAATAGTACCACAAGCCAATGCCGTGACACAGTAACTCAAATGTGAAAATTAGTACGCTTAGTCGCTTTATTTTGGTTACAATAGCAATTACGAATTTAAGAAAATAGAATAGAGTTTTAAATGCAATTTCCTGATGATGACAATGGCCAATTACTAACTGAGATAGCAGCTGCGGGTATTGATTTAGCTCAAATGCACAAAGTTGATTTCTACATTTTATTTGAACAAAAAGTAGAAGCGGAAAAATTTGCTAAAATTATTTGTGATGATGAGTTAGCGCCAACCACTGAACTTATTCAATGCAAAGACACAGGTATCTGGGAAGTAGTCACGCAAGTTCAAATGGTGCCAGATCACACTTTGCTTGGTCAAACCGAACAATACTTAGAAAGTATTGCTAATAGTCATAATGGCTATGGCGATGGCTGGGGCTTAGAAACCGAATAAGCTTGATACCAGTTAAGTGCTTACCTACTTAACTGGTTAGCTTTTCTAAAACTCCCTTGATAATCAAACAATTTATCCGCAACTTTCCAACCATATTTTTTACTTTTGCGCGCAATAACAAAATCCGGAGCTGTTAAATTCAATTCATCAGCAATAACTTCACTGACTGTTTTATATTCTGTAGGTACTTGCCCGTGTGAAGCTCGCTTACCAAACTGCTTATTAAAAATATACCGAGCTCCAGGATGAGAAAAATCAAAAATCTCATCACAACTCGCCCCGTCTTCATCAAAGTAAGTGAGTTTAACTATATCGCTAGTTGAATTGAGTGGCTGTACACTTAATCCACTACAACGCAGTACTAATGCATCTTTTAAATTTAACGCTGCGCGTAACTTGTCATCAGGATCTGCAAGCATTGCATCACATGTTTGACATTGTCTTGCGGCAATATCATTTTGTGCTCCGCACTGGTCACACTCTTTAAACCTAAAACGATAATCACATTGCTCTTTTGAGCCATCATCATCTTCAAGTAAACCTTGGCAACGACGGCCAAAATGCTCAATTACTTTACCTTGCGTATCAGTTTTTCCCCAAAATATATTGGCAAAACCACACCCTGGACAAATTACTTGGACAGGCTCGTTATCACTATCGCCTTTTTTACTTCCTACTTCGGGGTAAAATAAGTCAAAACCATTACCGGCATAATCAATTACCAAACACTCGGTTTTCCCTTCGCTTAGACGCAGGCCTCGACCAACTATTTGTTGGTATAAACTGACCGACTCTGTGGGCCTTAAAATAGCAATAAAATCAACATGGGGTGCATCAAACCCAGTAGTTAATACTGATACATTAATTAAAAATTTTAATTGTTTTCTTTTAAATGCGGCAATAAACCTATCTCTATGTTCAGCGCTAGTTTCACCTGTAATTAAGGCACTGTGCTCAGCAGGGAAATAGCTTAAAATTTCTTGCGCATGGCGTACAGTTGCAGCGAATATCATCACCCCTTTACGCTTGTTACTTAGAGTTAAAATATCATTACAAATAGACTTCGTCGCTCGTGTATTAGCGCTAAGTAAACTATTTAAATCGTCTTGGTTATAACGCCCAAATGAGTCACTCGTTAACGAAGAAAAATCATAATGGCTTAATGCAGCATCCACTTCTTTTGGTGGGGTTAGATACTGATTTTTAATCATATACCTTAACGGTAGTTCAAATATACATGCTTTAAATGGGCTTTCATTATTCCCCCTAACAAACCCATGATAATGCTTATGATATACCCAACCTATACCCAGCCTAAATGGCGTCGCTGTCAAACCTAATACTTTTAATTTTGGATTAAATGATCTAAGTGCAGCAATTACTTTTGCATACTGACTATTATCATCATCGCTAACACGATGACATTCATCAATAATCACTAATGAATAGTGCTCATTCAATTTATCTAGGTTGCGTGATAAAGACTGAATACTGGCAAACGTTACTTGGTTAGCTAATGACTTTTGCTTCAAGCCTGCTGAAAATATGCTCGCCTCAAAACCAAAGCTAGTATATTTTTCAGCATTCTGTTCAACTAGCTCCTTAACATGCGCCAAAACTAAAATTTTTTGTTTTGCGATACGGGCGAGTTCAGCGATTACTAAACTTTTACCTGCACCAGTTGGCAATACAATTAATGCGGCATCATCGGTTTTTCTAAAGTGGGAAACGGTACGCGCTACAGCCTCTTGTTGATAAGGCCTTAATATATAACTCATCGATACAACTTAAACAAAAAAACCAATGAATTAATCATTGGCATATTAACGGGTATATCGACTTTTATGCTAGGTGCTTTGTGAGCTCTACACCTTGGAATGCTTTAGGGCGTTTACCACGTCCAGTCCACTCGACTATTTTTCCTTCAAACTCGATGCGATACTTTGGCATAACTTTAGTACGCTTATCACCCGCTATATCTTGTAAGTCTTCTAATGTTAAGCCCTTTTCTTTTAATAAATCTAACACTTCCTGCTTAGCTTGCTGCTGCTGTGTATATTTAGCAATGGCATTTTCAATTAGAGATTGTGCTTTTTCTAAATCAGTTAAACTTGCACTTTTAATAAATGATCGTATTTCTTTCATTTTTCTCTCACTACGTTGATAAGTTTAAATTAGATAATAGATTCAAGTAAATTATAAGCGCATTTTTTAAAATTAATCCAAGCCACTATTATATTATTTGATCAAGCCACACTTTTACTGACCTATTCAACATTAAAAGCTCTTGGATTAATGTAAATATACTATTATTTATTTGTTTCGTATTTGAGATGCTCACTTCGCACGTTTCAATTTTAATACGTAGATGGTCAATTTTTAACACCATAATAGAGCCCTTAATTCTATGTAACAACACTCCACATTTATTTAAATCTTTATTTTCAGCGGCTATTAAAAGGGCTGATAAATCAGCGTTTAGTGTATCGTAAAAAACGTTTGCCACAGAAATAGCATCTTGCTCGCTACCAAAAATCGTAATCCAATAAGATAGACTTGTTTCATCTTCGGTATTTAATGTGCTCTGTGTAGTTTTAGACATGTGCCTGTCCCTATTAATTTAACTAACTTTGCATGGAGTACATCGAGTGAGTAAGGTTTGCAAATGACATAATCTACCCCGACATTTCTGGCGTTTCTTAAGGTTTCAGTTGAATTGTCCGCGGCAATTCCTATTATAGGTGTATTTCTTATAGTTGTGCGCGTACTAAAACGAATTTTTGATGTTAATTCTAAGCCACCACTAATCGGCATATTAAAATATGTGATAATGGCTTTAAATATACCTTTATTTAATTTTTCATACGCAATTTCACCATTACTTTAACTCCACATCAAAGCCTAAAGACACTAATTGATTTTTAACAAACTGTTGGTTAACTTCGTTATCTTCTACTATTAGTATTTTAGTTAATGTATTTGAGCAGCCTATGTTGAGCACTTTAAAGTCATTAAACTGAGTCATTTTAAGTGAACTAAAAGATAAGCCGATTATCGAATCTGAAAAATGAGAAACATGCTTTTTAAAATCAGCAACAACAATCATCATCACTGCAAAGTTGCCAGACATCCCCCTTTTTCAACAATATTCGTTCCCTGTGCGTCTTTAAGCTCTTTATTAACATCTGAGAATAGACCTTCATCTTCAAGCAGCAACAATAAGCCAAACCAACTAGTTCCGTTAACTTCGATTTCGCAGTGGTTATTTTTCACAACTATAAATCGGCAACGGCTTATTTTTTCACCTTCTCGATAGCGAAAATCACATTGTATTTTATTCGTGTCTGTGCAAGCACGTTTGAATGTACAGGCAATATTCACTCTATCCTCGTCAACAATTGTCGGTGAAATACACCCCGTTAAACCAACTTGTTTAACGCTTGCTCAGTTAGCCCTAGAATTGATCTTGCTCCGGGCGATAGATAAGTAAATTGATCTTCACCATTGTTGAAATATTCAAATTGGTAAAAGCCGTCAGAAATACCTTCAATGAACTCAGGTAAGCACTCATAGATAAAGCCGTTTTCATTAAGCGACTCAGTAATTTTTAAAGCTGATATTATTGTCCAACGATCTAGAGGACGATCTCTTAAGCCTATAAGATCCACAAGGTTATTTTCATCGCCATTATATGGTGATAAATACTCAAAAATATGACTATAAGCTAGTTTAGCAGAAAACGTACCTAAATCAGTTTCGAAGCGACTGTTGATATTAAAATCAAGACCGGTTTGCTTTGTTTGACCATCATTTACATAGCTCACGAAGAAACGTTCCGGTGAACCTGACGTATTAAACTCTACGCCATTTGGAGCCGGCCAGTGGTACATTTCCATCTTCAATATCATCTAAGATTCTATAACGATCGTAAGTTGTTACTTCATTCTCAAATGTAATGCTATAGTAATCTAGTGTGAATGAAACACCAACAATAATTTCACCAATCAAGTCAACATTAAATGTTTCTGACTCTTCAGCTTCAAGGTCTTTATTACCAATTGAATTTTGTTAAATTTGAGACCAGCCTTCACCTTCAACATATGTCCAAGGGAAACCCTGACTTTTGAAAATAAGGCACCAAATGTTGGCGCAGCAAAACCTTTCCCCCAGCTGGAACGCACTGCCCAGCCTTCCATAAAGTCATATTTCACATCGATTTGAGGCGATACTTTTGAACCAAAATCAGAATAACTATCATAACGTGCTGCTAAAGTAATATCTAAATTATCAAGCACAGGTAAAGAAGCTTCAACAGCAACAGCTCTACTGATTCTATCACCAATCGTTGAGCCACCCGCTGAACCTATAACCACGTTAGCATCACTAAGGGGGTCAACTGTGCGTTTAAAATTAGTACTCATAAATTCACCATGAATATATAAGCCTAAATCACCGCTTGGTAATTCTGCTAAGCTATCAAACCAACATCAGCAAAAGCACTTGTTTAGTCTGATTTATTATCGATAATAATCGTGTGCTGCATTAAAGCAATTGAACGTGGGTCAGTTAAAGTACCTTCTTGCGCAAATTATTCTGCAAAAATTTTGTTTACATAACCTGAACCATGTTGGTTAATACGGTTAAGGTTACGCTGAAAGCCAGTTGTCCAGTTACCCATGTTTGTAACTCCGTCAAGACCAATTTTAAAGTCAATCATTAACTCTTCGGTACGGCCGTCACGATTGCCATTATCAGTAAAGCGCCAATTAGCTTTTGCTGAAGTAACCTCTTCACCTGCAGCTAACTCAATACTGTCTGCTGCAAGGTCTGTACCTGTAACATTAAATGAACCAGCAGCTGGCGCCAAACGTCCAAATGATGCTTTACGTGTCGCTAATGATGAGATTAATAGTTCAATATCATCAGTCAGACTGTAACGACCAAATGTATATAATTTGGTACGTTCAAGTTTAGACGTTTGCGCAGAGAACTTTGTATGGTCGAATGGACAAACCGTAGAGTCTAGATATTTTTCACCGCCGTGAGGCAAAATACCAACAAAACGATCATCACATAAACTAACACCATCATGTTGTGCTGGACGGTATTCAGTACAGAAATCCCCAGCAGCATTTTTAACAGTGTACTCAATATTACGAGCACTCATACTAACACCTGTAGAGTCTTCGAAGTTATCGGCGATGTTAGCTGATAAATAGTCTCTATCACGAGTATAGATGATATCTTTAACATCATGCGCTAAGCTCATGATGATATTGCCCTTATCATTTGATGTACCAAATGTGAAAGAGACAGGCTCTTGGTCACCACCTACCGCATCAGAGCCATAAATAGCTGATGCACCATCAGTTACTAAATCCATACGCTCAATTGCAGCAAACGGAATTGTATTTAAATCCACTGTAGACCCAGATGAACCTGGAGATGATGCTAAGCGCTTACCATCAACAAGTACTAAAGTACGACCTGAACCCATACCACGTAAAGAAGCAGTTGCAGTTCCTTGTGCACCTCTACCAAAACCCGAAGACTCTGAGAAAGAACCAAAAGAGTTGAAATTTGTGTCTCTTAAAACATCCGCAACAGATAATTCACCTGATGCATCAATATCACTACGAGTAATTGAAAATACAGGACTTGTCCCTTCCAAATCTGTACGTTTGATACGAGATCCAGTTACCTGAATGCGTTCAACATTTTCTACACATTGATCGTCAGCTGCAAACGAATTTGCTGAAAAAGCAGCTGTTGATGCTGCGCCAAAAGCTATAGCTAATCTAACTGCTCTTGAAACTTTATTATTTAACCTTTGATATCCCTGGTCATATTAATATATGAATTATTAGTTTTAGATCTGCACATGGAACGTTTCAAAACAGGAACCAGTACCCTATATAGAAAATACCGATTATGGATACAAGCATAAGTAAACAGATTTTTAATCTTTAACAAATTTACAAAACCCGAAAAGTACTCACTACAACAAAAGACATAACCTATTGTTTTATATTAAGCGTTTATTAATTGTTGGTAAATTTACGTAAACTAACAGTAGTGTAAAGTTAGTACTGAAAATTGCTTTAAAACACGGAAAAGCACTACTTTAGATACCATAAAAAATGTAGCGCATGTTGTGTGACCAGATTTTATGAAATGAAAATAGTTAATTAAAGAGGTACCCACCTTCAAAAATGCATTTAGAGGAACGCAGGTAAAAAGTAGTATTCCTATGTGGCAATGTTATTAGGTAAATCAACAAGCATGCCTTTTCTTTTACAAAGCTTTATGAATCACAATACTCGTTGATATAGTTACTCAACTACATAGAAAGGGCTATGTATTAAACCAGCCTGTTATTGAAAAGCGTGGATGCTTAGCGAACGGTGTTACATAAGATACAGAATGTGCAATATTTACATCAAATAAAGTTAGTAGATTATTGCCAGGAGAGAAAGTGTCAATTACGTCACCTTGTTTATTAAAAAGTGTAGTAAGCCTCCCCAATCCGGATGCCAATTTTGACTGAAGCCAAATACAAATGCGACTGCACGACCTTCTTGTGGTACTACATCATTATGACGTGTCAAAAAGTTACCTGATATATAACGCGTTATCTGTACACTTGCACTTCTTAAATTAGTTACTCCTGATATAGATTCAATATAACTTAAAATTTCTTTTGAGTTTAGATATTTATATATCTCTCTGAATACTTTTGAATCAATATCCTGCACTAGGTTATGTCGACCATAAAAAAAACCGGTGCCATTTGCTGCATCATTGTAAATTGTTTTCTGAAAATTTCTCTTATCTATATTACTCATATTTGTCAGTTCTTGGTCTGAAGACTGAATATACCTCCCATTTATTGCATAAGCATTCAAAAAGGTTGTGTTTCTTACTTCATTCTCAATTTTAGTTAGACTCTCAGTTGACCATATATCGGGAATGATAACCCTCTTATTTTTCTTATACTCCTCTCTAATATGTTCAATATTATCTATATTACTTATCTTAATCATATTAACGACCCATTAAATACATCAAAATTTAGCATATTACTGCGCAGTGATAGGGTTGCTAAGCCTTGAAATAATAGTTTAAAAAAAACCCCTCATGAGAGGGGTTTATCAGCTTTATATGTACTGGCTTGAATTAAAATTTAATCGTAGCACGTAAGTAAACAAAGCGATCCATATTTACATCATACTCTGTAACTGAGAAGTTATTTGTAGATATAGCAATATCATTATTGCTGTATTCAGGTGAAGGCTCTTTAGCGAACAAGTTCTCAACACCAAGAGTTAGCTTTGTATTATAAGCATCTAGAGCATAACCTACAGATACATCATGTACAAAGTAAGAACCGATTTCTGCAGCCATACCTGGATAGTTCTCTGCACCATATAAAACATCATAATAGTTTTGTAGGCGATCTACGTAGCGAGTCTGCCAATGAGCATCAAAATCACCCATTGCCCAATCGACTGCAAATGTTCCTTTATATTCAGGGTAACCAGCATCACCGTATTGGATACCAACTTGATCTTCACCGTCAAACTCATTTGTCATAACATATGAGATATCTAATGAAGTTTTAAAGCTACCATACTCAGTTTCAAACTTATAAGCAGTATAGAAATCTATACCTTCAACATTATAAGTACCTGAGTTCTGAAGGAAGTTACGTAAGTCAACCACATTACCGTTTGAATCACGGTCAATATAATCACAAGACTCTACATTATCCCCAGTAGAACATTCGTTTAATAAACGTGATGCACCATAACGACCGATTGAGTTCTCAACTTCGATGTCATAATAATCTACAGTAAACTCTAAGCCATCTACATAGCTAGGGTTATAAACAACACCAAACGTTTTAGATTCTGACTCTTCAGGTTTAAGGTCAGGTGATGATACGTTTGTAATACGAATTTGTGTATTAGCTTGAGCATAACCATCTGGAACGCCAGCACAACCAGGTAAATCAGGCACAACACCTTCAACAGAGTTACATGGATCTGTCAGTGTAGGGTATGAATCAGCATTACCTGCATATAAATCAGAAATTGATGGTGCACGGTAACCTTCAGCCCACGTACCACGAAGTAAAATATCATCAATTGGACGGTACTCTACACCAACTTTAGCAGTTGAGTTACTACCATATGCACTGTGATCTGAGAAGCGTATTGCTGGTGAAATAGTTAATCCATCAAATACTGGGATTGATAATTCAACATATGCCTCATCTAAGCGGAAACCACCAGATGTTGCATCACGTTGGTTACCCGATGTTTCACCACTTTGAGTTAGTGGATCCGGTGTATCGTAACCACTTTCTTCACGACGCTCTAGACCGATAGCCATTCCAACAACACCAGCTGGTAATTCAAATGCATCGCCAGCAAAGTTTAATGTGTAGTCTTTAAGCTCTAGGCCTTCGCGAGATACACTGTCAAAAGTAACATAATCAACCATATCTTGCGTGATTGAGCCTGCACCACCAAATAGATTTAGTGGAACACACGATGTAGAAGCATTACAGTTATCACCAAGTGCTTGGTTAACACGAGTTAAATTTAATAGACCTGTAGTAAGTACGTCTTGGCTGTTTTTACCATAGATGTAAGATGCATCCCATACCCATGATGTATCACCGATACCACCTTCTAAACCTACCATAGCACGGTACGTTGTATCATTTTGTCTATAGATACGGTTACCTGCTTCAACAAAACGACGTTGACCTGCATAAGGAACATACCCGTCTACACCTGAGCGAGATGCATCACCGTAAAGTGTTTCACCAAACGGGTTGTAGATATTATTTGCATGGATATCAACATTACTCGCAGCTGCACCAAAAGATGCACCGATTGTCAATGGCATAGCAGCAAGTAGCTGAGATGACTCACGATTAGTCATCATGAAATCTGATACTAATCTTACGTCGTCAGATAAGTCATAAAACGCTTGAACGTACATACTATTACGTACTTGCGGAGTAGAAAGGTAGTTTTCAGGTGCGTAGTTATAAACATCACCCGCACGGTCTCTAAATGAGTCTACGCCAACAGTTGAACCAGCACCATTAGGAACTAAATCAAAGCCTGCATTAGCTGCACCTGCATTGTTTTCAGTGTAACCCTGTGCTAATAAATCATCACGAAGATCAGATGATATTGCGCTAGAAGTTAAGCGAATACGGCCTTTTTCAGTCGTTGAGCTGTTACCCATAGATGAAATGTCACGGTCACCAGCCCAAATTTCAGCTTGCGTTACATGACTAATGTTCATCATTAAGCCACCTTTATCAGAGGTGGTACCAATTGTAAGGTCTGCTGAATATTGACGACCATCGTTGTACTTAAGGTTTTCGCCACCGTACACAGAAAGTTCAGCACCCTCGAAATCTTTACGAGTGATGATGTTTACAACACCTGCGATTGCATCAGAACCATAGATTGCTGAAGCACCGTCTTTTACTACTTCTACACGCTCAATAGACGCAGCAGGAATAGTATTCAAATCTACTGTAGAACCAAGTGAAGAAATCCAACGTTTACCATTAACTAATACTAATAAACGTTGCGCACCTAAGTTACGTAAATCCATGTTTGTCGCACCAGTACCACCGTTATTGAAGGCAGTATTCAATGCAGCGCCGGCAGCAGGGATTTGCTGAAGGATATTACCGATACTAATTTGACCACTGGCAGCTATATCATCACGACCTAGAACTAATACAGGACTTGCACTTTCAAGATCAGTACGTTTAATACGTGAGCCTGTTACCTGAATACGTTCTACTTTTTCAACACCCTCTTCTGCAGCATTTGAACTTGCAGAAAATGCTGCTGTTGAAGCTGCACCAAAAGCAATCGCTAAGCGAACAGCTTTTGAAATTTTATTATTTAACATTTGATTTTCCCTGGTCATATTTAAAATATGATTTTATTAGTTTTTGAACCCAAACAAGCACTTAGTATCATAATAGCAACTAAGTACCTTATTGCGAAAAATAATACTAATATCAGGGACGGCGCTTGGTCAACAGTTATTTAACTTTATATTCGATATTTTTACAGAAAAACTCAATTAAACTGAATAAAAAGCCACTATGACATTGTATTTAAAGGAAAATAAAATTAAAAAGATTGGCAGAGTTTTTTAACATAAAAAATACCTAAAATAAAGTTAACATATGTATTACAAAGGAAGATTTTAGCCTTAATAGTGAAGGGGTATTGGTAAAAAGGAGTGTTTTCTTCAAGTACTAACGTTGAAGAATTCACTCCTTAATTTATAATTTATTGGAGGTGCTTCTGTAAAAATTTCTCCATTTTACTATACAGTTCGAATTTATTTTCCTGCTTTTGGAATCCATGGCCTTCATTATCTTTCATAATCCACTCATCATCAGATAAAGTAATTCCACGTTTTTCTAAAGCGCTTCGTAATTCAGTCGCATGTTTTCTAACAACTCGAGGGTCTTTTGCACCATGAACAATCATTAATGGTGCCACTATTTTATCAACATGATAAAGAGGTGACATTTTTTTCATTAAATCTGCATCATCAGGATCACCAATTTGCTTTTTCAGTAGTTCTCTTTGCGGTTCCCAATGTTTAGGCATTGACTCGAATAATAATTCAACATCAGTCACCCCCACATAATTAATACCGCAACTATAAAGCTCTGGTGTAAATGTTAAACCAGCCATAGTGGCATACCCGCCATAACTTGCGCCATAGATACAAACTTTTTTAGGATCAACAATACCTTGGCTAACTAAATATTTAACAGTATCAGTAATATCATTCTGCATTTCTGCCCCCCACTTACCACCATAGCCAGCCTGTTGGAAGTTTCGACCATAGCCACCAGAACCTCTAAAGTTCACTTGAACAGTGGCATAACCTCGACTTGCGAAAAATTGTATTTCAGGATTGAACCCCCAAAAATCTCGAATACCATAAGGACCACCATGGGGGTTTACAATAAGTGGTAGATTTTTTCCATTACTATCTTTTGGGATTGTTAAATAACCGCGTAAAGTTAAGCCATCTCTGCTTTTAAATTTAATAGGTTTCATTGGAGAAAGTTTTTCGGTATCAAGCCAATCCATGCGAGAAACTAATGACTTAAGCGTATTCTTTGTCTTGTCGAATAAATAATATTGTCCAGGGTCTACATCACTAGTAACTAAAACAACATTAAGCATTTCGTCTTTCGATTGACTAATTACATTAACCGTCTTGTTTGTAAAGTTCATCTCTAGAGAAGCCATCATCTGCGCAGTTTCTTTATCGAAATATACGACCTCCGGATATTCATCAAAATAAGATATAGCGATTAATTTTTTACGCTTTAACGACAGCATTAGATTAGAAACATCAATTCCAGGCTCTGCAAAAATTAGTTCGCCTAATTTATTTTTCTCAGGGTCAAAACGGTATATTGCTGAAGTATCTCTACCAATGTTAGATGCTACAAAAAGTGTTTTATTATCAATAATCAAAAGCGAGCGGAGATATATTTTCATCTTCAACATTAAATTCACGTAAAACTCTGAAGTTTTCCTCTCCTTTCTTTTTATAGTGAAACTTTCCTTTTAAACCATCCATAGAGACAGCGCCCCTAACGTCACCATCATGATCAAGTAACCAACCTTGAACATCACCCGGATTTTTAGCAATGATGTCCATTTTATAGTTTCTTTCTCGTTTACTATCCCACTTACTATTCAATGGTAACTTATATAAATCAGGTGCTTTTATGTTTCTTCCATTATATTGAACTATAATATTTTCAGGATCATTTGGAAGTAAATGAACTATGCTTGCAGAACGAATACCTGAAGCACCAACTTTTGATCCAACTAACGTTATTACACGTGCCCTTTTAGAATGAGCATTAATCTTATAAATACTAAAAGCTTCATTTCCATCACTGTCCAATGTAAAAACGATTTCATCGTCATTAGCCCAAGTAAAGCTATTAATATCTTGCTCATCAAATTTCGTTATTGGTCTAGCATTTTTTAATCCCTCAGTTTCTAATATAACGATATTTTTTCGCTCATTAATGGGAGAAAGAACTGCTAAATATTTACCATTAGGCGAAAGTTGGAGGGCCGTAAATTTAGGGTTTTTAAAAAAATCCTCAATTTTCACTGTTGCTTCTTCAGCAATACTAACCACTGATACACAACCTATAACTATTATAAAAAGTAGCTTAGATACATAACTCATAATATTGTCCGTATAAAATATAACCATAGTTAAATAATTGTAATAAAAAAGCCCTACTTAAAAAGTAGGGCTCGATAAAATAAAATACCTTAAGCTAAATTAAAACTTTTGCTCTAGGCGTAAATACATTGAGCGACCAGTTTGGTCATAAAGCGACCAACTTGAATCACGATAATCACGGAATCCGTCATAGAATGAAGGCGCTGTTTTATCAAAAACATTATTTACACCAACAGAAATTTTAGTATTAGTTGGGGCTGTGTATGTAAATTGAGCATTATGTTTAACATATGTAGGGATATCGGCTAAATAATCAACGCCGTACTCTTCGTTACCAGAATCTTGTGCACCTACATAGAACATAGTCCAAGAAGCACTGTAATCTTCATAAGAGTAGCTTACACCTAAATCTGCTTTCCACTCAGGGTAATCTTGAAGGCCTGCATAATCAAAAGGTTCAGCTTCAGCATCTGCTTTCTCTTCAAACTCCATTACTTTTGATGCGTTAAACATTACACCAAAGTCACCAACTTCTGTTTCAAATTTGTAACGTGTAGCAAAGTCTAAACCTGAAGTTTTAAGAGAAGCTTTATTGATATATCCTGTATAAATATAATCAATTTGACCTGAAGGACCACGGTCTATAGCGTCTGGTGTAGAACCCATACCACCGTTTTCTTGCTCAAGGCGTAAAAGCTCTTCAGTACTTACATCATCAATTCGATTTTCATAGCTAATATCGTAATAAGTCAATTCAACTGACCAGCCGTCAATAACATCCCAAACAAAACCAAGCGTTGTTGAATCACCAGTTTCTTCAGTTAAGTTAGCATTACCACCAAACCATGTCGCAACTTGTTCACCAGCATTAGAACAATATCCTTCTAAGGCTTGTCCTGGGTTAGCAGCACACCACTGTGTATCTCTCACATCAGGGAAGCTCAATGCATAAGATTGGAACATTTCGCCCATGTTAGGAGCACGGAAAGACTCACCCCATGAACCACGAATTAATAATGTATCAACTGGACGCCAAGTCAAACCAACTTTAGGAACTACTTTATCAAAAGTTGTGCTTTTCTCACCAAGGTTAGTTATACCAGTTTGCTCATATTTCTCGTAACGACCTGCGACTGTCAGATCAATTTCATATGGTAAAGATGCTTGAATCTCGACATATGCAGCTGTTCGGTCACGCTCAGCTGAAACATCGTCGCCACCTGAACCACCTGAAATGAAACCATTAGCTGACTCTGGATCACTTACTTGAGAAAAATCGATTTGTTCGTATTCAAGGCCAACAACACCAGCTAATAAGAAATCACCGTCATCAACAAAAGTTGTAGATGCTAATGCGTCGATTTGTTGACTTTCATAGCGACCTTCATATGTACCAGTGTGAGCTGCATATTGATATAAATCGGTTAACTGTGCATCCCACTCATCATAGCTCATACCTGACATATTAAGGATATCGTATTCACCAGAATCAATACCATTTTGAAACATTACATCATTAACTAAGTTGCTGCCAAATACATTTGTCTTTGAAATACTGTTTTGATAATTGACTTCCCAATCAATACCATTACCTACATCAGCAAAACCTTCTAAACCAAGTAGAATATCTGTAGTAATTACTTCAGTTTTAGTATCTCGGTTACCAATTGGTACTGAACGCATATATAGACGAATATCTTCATCTTCTGGGTTGTATTGATTATCCGCATCCATCCAAATAGGACCTGTAGAAACTGGCGTGCCTGCATAGCGAGAATCTGTTTCATTTAGACTTGCCATTGCACGACCAACGAAGCGAAGATCATCTGATAACTCATAGTTAAAATTAGTTAAGAAAGAGTTATTTTCGACATCTGGATAAAACTTTGTCACAGCGCCATAGTTATACAAACAACCGCCAACACCGTTTTCATCCATGCTATTAACAACATTGTCTGTTTGATCACACAATTCATTATTAGAAATGTAAGAACCCGCACCACCAATTCTATAGTTTGGTACATGGCTGTAACCGCTATATGCACCGTACGAATCATCATCTAAAGCCCAAATTTCACTATCAAAAATAGCATTGTCTTTTGAATTTTCAAAAGTAAAAATGATATTACCTTTCTCTGAAGTAAAACCGGTTGTTACAGAAAAAGTAGTACTTTCACCGCCTTCAACTTTAGGCGTTTCATAATCATATTTTAAGCTAATCCCGTCGAAATCTTTTTTAGTGATGATGTTTATTACACCAGCAACAGCAGACGAACCGTATACTGCAGATGCACCATCACGAAGTATTTCAACTCGCTCAACTACTGCCATTGGAATAATTGATGTATCCGCAGATGAACCAGATGATGAACTTGTACCTGGCATACGACGACCATCAAGCAAGACTAATGTAGCATCTGACCCTAAGCCACGTAGATTGATATTTGAAGATGCAGCACCACCGGCACCGTAACCTGATACACCCTTCCAAGAACCAAAAGAGTTAGCTGCTAGATTGTTTAGAACATCTGCTACTGTTGGTTCACCCGACATGCTGATTTCAGCTGCAGATATAACTGTTACTGGTGAACTGTTTTCAAGATCTACTTGTTTAATACGTGAACCTGTCACTTGAATTCGTTCTACTTTTTCTGCGTTTTCTTCAGCAGCGATTGTGCTCGCTGAGAATGCAGCTGTTGATGCTGCACCAAAAGCAATCGCTAAGCGAACAGCCTTTGAAATTTTATTATTTAACATTTGATTCTCCCTGGACCACTATATTGTGGTTATTTTTATTTAGATTTTGTAAACGCTTGCAACCTAATAATTGCAAACACACAAAGATACTAAACAAAAAAATCACGACTGCCAACATCTGTTCACGAATATTTAAACTAATTTGGTTAATTTACACTTATTATACACATAAAAGGAACAAAACAGAGCGTTTCAGGGACAATGAACTGTGTGAAAAATGACACTTCAATAGCGGGAAGGCCTATTACGGGTACTTAGTACTGATTATAGCAACAATCAGAACAGGTCAAGCTGATTCTTTTTTGTACTTTTAAAGTCTAATTTTAGTGGTAGAAGTATCATCTGTGCGATAGGTTTAATTTGCTTTTCTACATATAAGGCATAATCTAACTTATTACCCTCTTGGTGCAACCGCGCACCATTGTGGGTATATACATACTGAATGGTTTGACCTTTATGAACTTCAAAATCGGGGTTTTGAGATTGGTATAATTTTACAGCTTGCACATGTGGAGGGATATTTTTTTTATAATCAGCTAAATGTTGCCCAAGCCGTTTATGGTAAACCAACTTGTTATCAAATTCACCCGCATGTAAACGCTCTACATAACCTTCGATAATAGGTGTTAACATTTCGGTATTAAAGTTTTCATCAAATAACGTTTCAAATAGCTCTATTTGAAATTGCTGCGCAAGTTCGGTCCAGTCACTGCGAACGGTTTCCATCCCCTTGAATACCAGCTTTTTGTCGCCATCATTATTAATTTGACCCACATAGCGCTTTTTAGAGCCTGTGGCTTTGCCGCGTATGGTTGGCATGAAAAAAGGACTGTAGTGAGTTTCAAATTCAATTTCCAAGTAGCTTTGTAAGTCAAACCGCTCTTTTATGTTTTGCTTCCACTTGGCATTAATTGTTAATGCCAGTTGATGACCTATGGCATTACATGCTTGTGCTGACACTTTTTCATCAAGACTCACAAATGTAGAGTCAGTGTCACCATATATAACAGTATAACCGAGCTCTTCAATCCATTTACGTGTCGTTTGCATTATTTCGTGGCCACGTAACGTAATAGAGCTTGATAAACGAGGGTCATAAAAACGGCACCCTTTAGAGCCTAAAACACCATAAAGACTATTCATAATAATTTTTATAGCCTGGGATAGCATTGGCTGATTAGTCTCTTTAGCTACTTGCCTTGAGGAGGATAACTCTTTAATTAGTTGCGGTAGGTGATGTTCACTGCGTGAAAACAATGCCTCATGAAAGCCAGGAACAGCATTATGTATATTTTCTAGTCCTTTAATCAGCCCAAGTGGATCAATACAAAAAGTTCGCATTATTGATGGGTAAAGGCTTTTAAAATCCAGTACTAATACATTTTTATAAAGGCCGGGGGTGGACTCCATAACGTACCCGCCAGGACTTTCAAACGTTAAGCCATGCTCCCCTAAATTAGGTGCAATATAACCACTGCGATGCAATAAAGGTAAGTATAAGTTTGTAAATGCGGCAACGGAGCCCCCCATCCGTTCCAGCTCAAGCCCAGTTAACGCAGTGCGTACAACTGCGAACTCTAATAAATTTAACTTTTTAAAAATACGATTAACCAAAACACAATCCTGCCGGTTGTAATCCGCTAACGCTAGTTTGTCTTCATTATATTGGCGGATGATTTCAGCTAAACGATTATTGCTTTGAATTAACTTTTCTTCGCCCAGTACTTTATAACTTACATTAGCCAAGGAGAAACTATCAAAATGGTAGGTTGCATTTTTTAAGGTATCTATCCCATCGACTACACAACGCCCTGGTATGGTTAATCGAGTAAAGTTTCCTTGCTTGACGTATAACGGACTATTTCCACGCCCAATATAAAGTTTAACATTTAATTCTTCAGCCCTTCTAAACAGCACAGTAAAGTCAAATTCAATAACATTCCAACCTATGATGATATCCGGATCAACACGTTGGATCAGGGTTTGAAACTGCTTTAATAAATCGAGCTCATCGTTGCACCATTGTATATTTTGTTCACAATCTATTGGCTCTCCTATCATGAGTACGCAATCGGCCCCATCACCGACTAAACCAATTGAGAACAACACCCCTTCTCCACTGCATTCAATATCTAAAGAGAGTGTTTTAAATGAAGGCATGTAACTTTTTGCCGCTTTCATCTTCGCATTATCAATTTGTAAATAGCCTATTTGCTGAGTCACTTCACCGGTTACATAGACACTGCCGCGAATAAAGCGCTCCATCAAAAAACGGTCTGTATGGCGAATATCAGCTTCATAGATATCTAGCGACGGTTCTAGTATTGTGCGAGCTTGGTATAATGCTTGTGTTGATGAAAAATAACAGCCAATGCATTGTGCTGAATCGAAATGGCGTAATGCAACGTTGTTAAAACGCGCTGAGACTCGTTGTTCTTGTAATAGGACTTGCGCTTTTTTCTGATCAACGGCACGAATAAAAAATACAGCTTGCTGATCAGGGATCATTACTTTAATAGGCCCAACATCACTACTGAGCCAATAACAGAGGGTGATCCCTTGTTCAGCATTATATTTATTAGGCCCATATTGTTGCCTAGAAAGTATAAAGCCTTGATAGATAGCTTGTGTCAATGTTCAATCCCAATTAATATACAGCACTGTAATTATATACATACTTTAGGCTATTCCCCCATGCTTTCTGATCCATTAAAAGCCACAATTCGAAAAATTCATAAGCATGTGGCTGATAACCTCAGTGATTATCGTCCTCGCAGCAGCCAAAACTACTTGGTCGCTGAAATTGCGAAAACCCTTGCGGGTGAATACCATAAGCAACAACGTATTTGTGTAATTGAAGCCGGTACTGGTACAGGTAAGTCCCTCGCCTATTGCTTAGGCGCGCTACCTTTAGCGCTTGCCCAAAAAAAGAAACTTATTATTTCAACAGCAACCGTCGCATTGCAAGAACAACTGATCAGTAAAGAGCTGCCGTTTTTTAAAACGCATTCAGGCCTCGATTTTAAGTTTGATTTAGTAAAAGGGCGCCAACGCTACATATGTGCACATAAGCTCCACAATGCTGTAAATGGTGATAGCCAAACACAGATGGAGTTTATGCCCACACTTACATCGCCATTGAGTACCATGGAAGCAAACTGCTTAAAACAGCTCTATGACGCCTATACGAATAAAAAATGGCAAGGAGATAGAGACAGCTGGGCTGATACAATCCCCGAACGAGTTTGGGGGTTAATTGCTTGCGATAAACATGCTTGCCAACGACAAATGAAAGCGCATCAAACCTGCCCTTTTCAACTTGCTCGACAACGTTTAATGCAAATGGATGTATTAGTAATTAATCACTCTTTACTACTAGCCGATTTAGATTTAGGCGGTGGTAAAATTTTACCCGAGCCTGACAATACTATATATGTAATAGATGAAGCACATCACCTTGCCCATATTACCCGCGACTTTTCATCGGCTGCAGCGACGATTAAAGGCACGATAGATTGGCTTGATAAGTTAGTAAAATTTAGCGGTAAAATGGCTAAGGTTATAGTAGGACAAAAAGCGATTGGGCAAAATTTCAAACTGTGCGACAGTATTAATGACGCTAGTAAAGATTTAAAAGTCGTGCGCGATATCTTAGACAATGCCGATTTTAACTACTCTAAAGATGATACTTACCGTTTTGAACATGGCGAAATTCCGGAATCATTGCACAATAAAGCAAAAGATATCAGCGAAGCCACCTTAGATGCACTGCGTTGTTTAAACAAAATGCACGACACAATAGTACAAGATGTCAGTGATGGTGATATTAAACCCTATATTGCAGATCCAATTTTGGCTGAAAGTGGGCACTATATAAACCGCTTAGAACAATTAAATAAGTTATGGTTTAGCTATGCTACTAAAGGGGAAGGCATTCCTCATGCTCGTTGGATAAAACGATTAGAATACAAAAATCATCATGACCACTTACTAAGTGATTGCCCTATTGAAGTGGGGTATTACTTAAAAGACAAACTGTGGCGACAATGTGCAGGTGCCGTTCTATGCTCTGCGACATTAACTGCACTAGGTTCATTTGATCACTTTGCCTATGAGAGTGGTCTTGCTAAAGAGGAAGGGGTTAAGTATTTAAAAGTCCCTTCTCCTTTTGACTACCCGAATCAAGCAACATTGCATATTCCACAATCTGCAATTGAACCAACCCATAAAGATTTTAGCGATCATTTAGCTAAAATCCTTCCTGAGCATTTGAATAAAGAGAAAGCTAACTTAGTGCTATTCGCTTCTTATTGGCAAATGGATCATGTTGTAAAAGCATTACGCACTAAAAGCATCGATATTTTAGTACAGGGTGAAATGTCACGTGAAGCACTGTTAAAACAGCACACAAAAAACATAGATGCGGGTAAAGGTAGTATTTTATTTGGCACGCAAAGTTTATCTGAAGGACTTGATTTACCCGGGAAATATCTTGAAAACTTAGTGATAACTAAAATCCCTTTTGCTGTACCTACCTCTCCAATTGAAGAAGCTCAAGCTGAGTTTGTGCAAAGTAAAGGCGGTAATCCGTTTTTATCTATTACCGTCCCTGATGCGGCGAAGAAATTAGTACAAAGCTGTGGTAGACTGCTGCGCAAAGAGAATGATCAAGGCCGTATTACCGTGCTTGATCGTCGTTTAGTGACCAAGCGATACGGTAAAGCTATGCTTGATACACTGCCACCCTTTAAAAGACAAATAGATTATTAATGTTTGAACTTGCACTTGATCCAACAACATGGGCGCTCTTATGTGCTGTGGCACTTGCTGCGGGCTTTATTGACGCGATAGCCGGAGGCGGTGGAATGCTGACTGTACCAGCGCTGTTAACAGCGGGGTTACCGCCTCATTTAACATTGGGCACCAATAAACTTGCTGCTAGTTTTGGCTCACTCACCGCCAGTGTTACTTATTTTCGTAAGCAATTATTTAATCCACGATTTTGGGCAGCCTCTATAATCGCAACAGCATTAGGGGCGCTTATAGGCACCTTAATAGTTGATTACTTAAGCATAGAGTTTTTAAATAAACTTTTACCCATAGTGATTATTCTCGTCGCTTGCTATAGCCTTTTTGGCAATCTGAGTACTGTAAAAGATGATGCGTTGCCACCAATGAACCGTGCTACAAAAATTAAGCAATGGCTACAGGGTTTAAGTTTAGGTTTTTTTGATGGCTTAGCAGGTCCAGGGACGGGGACATTTTGGACAGCATCAAATAGCTTACTTTATAAAATGAGTTTGTTATTAAATTGTGGCCTTGCGAGGTCTATGAACTTTGTTTCTAACTTTGTATCTCTTATCACTTTTGTAGCCCTTGGCCACGTTAATTTTTTACTTGGTGTTACTATGGGGTTGTTTTTAATGTTCGGTGCTTGGCTTGGCGCTCATTCAGCCATTCGCTTTGGCAGTAAATTTATTCGGCCTGTGTTTAATACTGTCGTTATAATTTTAGCACTTAAGCTAATTTATGAGGCGTATTTGTAATATGCAATCAGCAGCGTTTGATAAACTTTGCCAGCAAGTGGCGACCTTAAAACAACAAGCAATACAGTTCGATAACGCCAAGTTACTCACCAAGAACCGTTATATGCAAGCCCAGCCTAGTTTGTTCGATCGACGGGTGTTTTCTACTAAAAGTATGAGCTTAGTCGACTATGTCACTGAGATTGAAGATGAAGTGAGTAATCTTCCTCCTGCAGATCACCGTCATGCTTATAATTACGCGCTAGAGCGCATTGGCAACCAAGTACAAGCTGTGTTTAATGTTATAAAGTCCACACCGATTTGGGCAAAAGAAAATAAAAACACCTTTAAACCTCGCAACAAACCAAAAGTTTACCAACAAGCCGTTAAAAAAATTATGCAGCCAGTGCATGAGCTCTATGACGAGTTAAAACAAAATCATGAGTTTGAACGCCGTTTAGTGCTTATGATTGAAGAACGTAAATTACAGATGCAAAATGCAGGTCCCGCAAAAGCCAAAGAACTTAATTTAGAAATATTAACCATACATGGTCGGTTAGGCCGGTGTCGTAAAGCTATTTCAGCCACAGAAGAAAAAATTCAAACCGTCGAAAAACAGCAATTGCGATAGCACCCTACTTAATCTCGATTTATTTTAACTCCTAGTATAAACTGAGTAATATCTTTTTCTAGAATAGTGGTCTAGCTAGTGCGCTTACATAATGATATACATAATTATTATGAGAAAATAGTCGTTGAAGAGATTATCAAACGCAAACTCGATAAACAGTATAGTGATGACGTGATGGCCGATTTTTGTTGTACTGTACTGAATCAATTACCCCCTCGCTATATACGCTACGATGTTGATATGGCGTTTTATTTACCTCAACAAGAACGCGAGCATATGGAAGAAAAAGTAAATACTGCAATTGATTTTGCTATTAGCCAAATAGCCAAAAAACAGGTCATAAATGAATAACGATTTAAACCAAGCACCAACCTATGTAAAACTCGCAGTTGATTTGATCATGGTATTAGAACAAAGCGATGTAAGTCCAGAGGAAGTACTGCAAGCATTAGAGATTGTGAAAAGTGATTATACTAATAAGCTTGCAGTAGAACAAAAATAGCCAGGCTATTTTTTAATTACTCACCTTTAAATATACCCACATACGTTGCTTGGGTATTCGACTTACTTGCCCTATACATACCTGATGTATTAAACGGCAGGCTTATATTTCCTAACTTATCAACAATAATAACGCCGCCTGTGCCACCAATTGGTTTGAGTACACCATTAATAACTTCGTCACCAGCTTGCACTATCGTTTTATTTTGATATTTAACACGTGCGCAAATATCTGCGGCAACATTATAGCGAATAAAGTACTCACCGTGACCTGTCGCAGACACTGCACACGATTCATTCTCAGCAAATGTACCAGCGCCGATAACTGGTGCATCACCAATGCGCCCAAAGCGTTTTGCTGTCATCCCTCCTGTTGAAGTACCTGCTGCTAAATTGCCGTTTTTATCAAGTGCTACAGCACCAACCGTTCCCATTTTGTAATTATTGGGTAAAGCATTATGTGCTGCTTGATAATCTTTACCGGTTGTACTTGCTTTATTTAATTTTTCTTTGGCTTTTAATAGTGACTTGTAGCGGTTATCAGTATCAAATAAGTTATTTTCAACTAGCGGTACACCTTGCTGTTTTGCAAATTCTTCAGCGCCTTGACCACTAAGCATCACATGCACTGATTCTTCCATTACTAGGCGCGCCAGGTTGATTGGGCTCTCTATATGCTTAACCCCAGCAACTGCCCCTGCTTGACGATCTCGCCCATCCATTATTGACGCATCAAGCTCATGGGAGCCATCATAGGTATAAACAGCACCACGGCCCGCGTTAAAATATGGTGAGTTTTCTAAAACATTAATAGCCGCGGTGACAGCATCAAGACTTTCGCCTCCGCCCTCAAGAACCTTATAACCGGTTTCAACAGCTTCTTTTAATTTAGCCCGATAAGCTTTCTCTTGCTCTGGTGTAAACCGGCTTTTCTCTATTGTCCCTGCACCACCATGAATAGCGATAGCAAAAGGTGCTTCAGCACTAAGTGCACATGGGCTCATAATTACAGTCGATATACTAAACAATGCCGTTAAAAGTAACTTTTTCATAATGCTGGTTTGCCTTGAGTTTTGATTATTCTAATGTGAATAAACTTATCTTTAATTTCAAGCTTTAGCAGATAAAAGGCACAAAAAAAGCGCCAAAAGGCGCTTTTTAAATTTTAACTTGCTTAATTATGCTTGTTGCGCTTTTAAACGAGCTAAACGTGCTACTTGGTGAGTAGACGTTAGGAATGAGTAAATTGGCGCTAAATAACCACGTTTACGAAGATCTAAGAACTCTTCATCGCTCAGTTCATTTAGTTTTTTCTCATCGATAAGGTAGATACCGTTAATATCTTTTTTCTCACCTTTGATATCAACTGTAAGCGTTTGTGCTACCAGTAGCTCTTTGTCAGCTAGGAACTTAGTAAACGCTTCTGTTACTTGTGAAAACTCGATAAATGACACTAATGCTTCTTTACGACGCTTTAAGTAATCTGTTTCTTCACCGTTTTCAAATAACGCATTACCTTCAGACTCTCCAACTAGCGAACTAGCTTCATCAATAACAATACCGTATTGGTCTTCTTGAGGGTGCTTAACAAGGCCAAGTGGGTAACGTGTTGTAGCCATAGGTGCAAATGCAGCTGTCCATTTGCCATCTTGTACAAAAAGGTTTTCGCCTGGCTCTAGACCAAACATTGCAACAGCTTGAAATTGACCTGTTTCGTTATTTTTTACGAAAGACATTGGGAACTCATTCGCTACACGAGCAAACTCATGTGCAACTACAGGCACTAAGTGCTGAGTTTTTAAAAAATCTACATTGATGCCGTTTTGAATTTTAGTGTTGGCATGTTTTTCATTGTGTAAAGGCTGTACTTGTTGCTCCGCCATGTTACTGCTCCATTATATATTTAATTTTATGTTTTTGCTGTTAGTGCCCTAAGGCTATAGGTTTTGACGGCAAAATGGAAGTGAAAATTTTGTGGCAGTTTGTAGCAAAGCTGGCATTAAGATAAGATGTCGTTAGCATATTTTGAGCAGTAAAGCATAATTATTGCCAAAGCAAAGGATAAATACATGACAGGGTACAAATTAAACCCAAACCTAAAGATAAAAGCCCACAAAATTGAGGAAATAAATGAATCAGTTATAGTGGTCGATGACTTTTTGGAGTCTCTTTCACAAATTCATATGTTCTCGAGTAAGTACGCCTACCTTAAACCGGTTGGCAGTGATGGTACACTGTACCCTGGTAAAAGAGATATAATGCCTGAAGCATACAATATAGTTTTGAAAGAATTAATAGAGCTACTAATCAATAAAGGTTATATTACTCTCTTAAATAATGATATTTACGTACATAGCTGTAAACTCTCACTAGTAACTCAAAAAGCTAATGAATTAATCTCACAACAAAAAATTCCGCATATAGACTCATCTGATAATAAAACATTTGCTTCAGTCCATTATCTAAGTGACCAAAGCCTTGGTGGAACAGCAATATATAAGTACAAACCGGCAAACCTGATCAAAATAGATAAAGGGAATGAAAAAGTAGCTTATGAGATGATAAAAAACATAAAAAATATTGCGAAAAGCACAGATGGGTATTTAAATAATAATGAATACTTCGAGCAAGTTTTAAAAATAGAGGCTCAAATAAACCGCATTGTTATATATCGAAGCAATTTACTGCATAGCGCTGATTTAAGGAATGATGCTACTTATAACGACGATATAGCTACAGGGCGGCTATCCATAGCCTCTTTTTTCAGAATAGATTAATTCAAACACTTTGTAAGCCATATTGCTTGATTTTATCGAGCAATTCGCGATGTTGAGGTAACTTATTAACGATTTGCTGAGTCTTTATTTTTTTCATTTCAAATAACTTATCATCAGGATACTCAGAACCAATTCTATTCTTAGGTAGGTATTTCATACCATACAAAACATACAAATAGTTTTCATAATCAAACAAATCAAACTTACTTTGGAAATCTTCTTTCATTGGGCCATAGCGCCCCCACTTAGTTAAGTTTTTCTTGAGCTCGGTCAGGGTACTTGAAGAAATATCTTTATTAGCAAGCCAAAAAGGTGAATCGGTACGATCTGAAATGCAATAGTGCATTTTAATGAAGTCAAATGTCTTATCCCAAACAAGCTTAATAATTTTATTAAAATCATCTGCTATGAAGCAAATATCATCTCGACATACTGGAAAACGTTTTGACAGTAAGTCTGCTGAAAAGTCTGCGATTAAAATTGCAGTAGCCTCTAATGGCTCAACGAAGCCTTGCGAAAGCCCAATAGCAACACAGTTTTTATGCCAAAATTGCTCACGTTGCCCCACTTTCATCGGTATTTTCCTTGGTGAGATATCATCAAGCCCAAGATATTTTGCTAATTTACCTCTAGCTTCTTCTTCTGACATATGTTTAGATGAATATACGAAACCAACTCCTCTCCTCTGTGTTAGTGTAATATCCCAAATCCAACCAGCTTTGTGTGCCGTCGCTAATGTATAAGGTGGGATCTCAACTTTATCACTTGTAGGAACCTGAATAGTTAATGCAGTATCAGTTAATAAATCAACTGATCGATCATGAAAAGAAATACCTAATTTATCACCTAAAATTGTTGATTTAAACCCAGAACAATCAACAATAAAGTCACAATTTACTTTGTCACCTTTAGAAGTTACTAAATGTGTAATAAAGCCATCGCAATCCAGTTCTGCATCAGTTATCTCCATTAGCTCATGCTTGATAGAAAAATGATTAACTGCATGTTTACCTAAAAAAGCAGCAAATTTTTTGGCATCAAAATGATAAGCATACCCATTAATACCTGCATATTCTGGCGTAGTTATAAGTTTTGGAGCTAAATTTTTTTCACAGCTTTGCTCTTGCTTTGAAACATAGTTTGCAAAGCTATCTGACTGCTTAGTTGACAACCAGCTGTCGATCAAACCTTCTCCAAAAATTTCTGGATGATCAAACAAATGGTGGTAATGATTCTCTCCATGTGCATTTTTATCTAGCCAATTCACAAACTTAATTGATTGTTTAAATGTAACATCGCATTCTTTTATAAATTCAGATTCACTGACACCAAATGAGCGTAACGACTTCCGAATCGCTGGAACAGTACCCTCCCCCACACCAATTGTTGGTATGTTAGGAGACTCTATCAATGTAATTTCAAAGCCTCGACTTTTTAAAGCGCTCCCTAAATGGTTTGCTGTTAGCCACCCTGCTGTGCCACCACCTAATATAACAATTTTTTTGATCATGATATTTCCAACTCATAGCAAAAAGCCCAGTATAGAACTGGGCTTTAACTTTAAATTCTAAATTTAATTAGAAACGAAGTGATACACCTAGCTTATAACGTGCTTCACCTTCAAAGCTCCAGGCTGGGTAGCCATTTTTAAGCTCAGGAACAACCTCTGCCTCTGTTGGAGCTACACCAATTTGAACGCTATCTTCTTCAGTCAGATTAACTGCTTCGAAAGTTAAATCCATATAGTCTGTAACGCTATATGTAGCGCTGAAATCAAGAGTTCCATAAGATTGGTGCTCACGGTTACCGTAGAAGCCAGGAAGCTCACGAATCATATACTCTGAACGCCAGTTATAAGCTAAACGTGCTGAGTAGTAATCTGTTTCATAGTAACCAACTAAGTTAACAGTATGCTCTGAAGAATCAGAGAATACACCTGTTAAATCAGGGTAGTTACTCGCATCTGAAGGCGCATCTACAAATGTATAGTTTGCAGAATAACCAAAGCCGCTGTCGAAGCCGTCTTGAATTTGCAGCTCAATACCTTCGATTTCACCACCTGTCGCATTCAGCTTAGTAGACAATGTCCAATTATCAACGCCAGAGTTAGGATCCACAACACCGATTTGTTGGTTTAGCAACTGGTCTGAAGTTACGAAAGATGTAATATCTTTAAAGAAGTATGTAGCGCTAACCATACCATCACCATCAAAATACCACTCAACACCTAAATCAGCTTGAGTAGCTTTAAATGGATTTAATCCAACATTACCTTTGGTAAGTACTTCATTACCAGGAGTACCATCATCATAACCTGCAAATGAAGAAGCAGAGAACATGTCAGTATAGTTAGGACGAGCAATTACTTGAGATGCTGAAGTACGTAAAATAACGTCTTCTGCTAAATCAAACACGATATTAACGCTTGGAAGAATATCGTTATAGCTTGCTTTATCAGTACTAAGAGTGCTGTCATAACTACCACCTGAGAAGCCATAGTAGTCAGAAGATGCATCTGTAGAGATATAACGTAGACCAAAGTTACCGCGAATACCGTCACCAGAGAACTCAGCCATTGCATAGATAGCTAAGTTTTCTTCTTCAATTGTGCCATAACCTGAGCGATATACATCAGAAGTATTATCATAACTAGCGATTGCGGCTTGTGCATCAGCAATCATCTTATCTAAATCAGGTTCAGGTAAAGTAAAGCCTGCGCCTGAAGACATTGTTCCACTATAATATGTTTCACCATCACCAGAAGGTATTACGTCAGCCAAAGTAGTTGAATACGTTTCTTGAGTTACTTCGTGATCTGCCCAACGGAAACCAGTTTTAATAGCAGTAATTGCACCTAAATCAACAGGGAATGTGAAGTCTAACTGCGCATAAGTTTCTTCATCTGTATTAGGTTGTTTTTTCAAAGACCAACCAGCAGGTGATAATGGACCTGTAAAATCTGATGGCTCAAAATATTTATTAGCAATATCAATTTTAATGACTTCGCCGGTTGCATCATAAGTACCAGCGTAATCTGCTGGAACACCGATAAAGTTACCATAGTTAGCAGTAAGATCTGTACCACCTTCAGATTCAGTAGTTCCTAAGCGACCTTCAACTGAGAAGTTTTCACCATCATATTTGAAACTAGCATCAACTGTATCTGATGACATGCTTGCAATACGCGCCCAAGTTTGTGTCCAACCAGGGTTAGCGCCGGTGCCTGGACGATTATAAAAAGTACAAGTACCAGAAGCATTTGTTTGCTCACAAGCTGCTTCTTTATCATCAGGGAACATTACAAAGTTTGAAGTATTAGCATTATTTGCCTCAAGCTCTAAGCTAAGTACATTTAATCCAAACTCTAAATTTTCTGTTGGGCGGTACTGGAAATTAACATTTAAGGCAGTACGTTCACGCTCTTGCTGGAAAGTAGTAGGTACAATGTCACCCCAACCAATTAATGATTCGATGCCATTTCGCTGATAATCTGTTTCAGCATATGATACAGAGCCTAATACACCAAACGTTTCGTCATCATTTTTCCAGCTATATAAGCCTGAAACTTCTGGATCAACAGTTTCTGAAATAGTACCGTAATCACCTTTAATACTTAAGAAAGTAGTGCCAGCATCCATATCTAGAGGTTTACGAGTATTAACAATTACCGTACCACCGACACCACCTTCAACAATATTTGCTTGAGATGATTTGTAAACTTGGATTTCACCTACTAGTTCTGGCGGTAAAAGTGTATAGTTGAAGCTACGGTCAATTGATTGCTGATCGTACCAACCTGTAGATGCAACAGTTTGACCGTTTAGTAGTGTACGGGTTAATTGACTTGAAGCACCACGAATTGAAACTTGCTGACCTTGACCAAATTGGCGATTTACAGCAACACCAGAAATACGACCAAGCGCTTCACCTACATCGCCATCTGGAAACTTACCAACATCTTCAGCAGATACAGCATCTACTACACCATCTGCAAAGCGTTTTGTGTTCAACGCTGCTTCTAGTGAGCGGCGAATACCACGTACTTCAATTACTTCAACGTCTTCTTGAACTTGATTTTCATCTGCTGCGAATGCAGCTCCAGTGAATCCGGCACTCATTACAAGACCGATATTTACTGCTAATAAGCTTTTTTAAAATTTTTAGCTAACACAGGATTCCCCTTGAATCATTTTGTTGGTTTTATTTATCACTTCTGCCCAGTGATGATGACAACGCTGTCATCTAGTAACAAACCATACACTCTAAATTACATTTGTGCTACATATTTTTAGCTGTTTTATACAATAAAACAGCTAAAAATAACACAAGCCATTGATTTAGAATATAATTAAAAAAGTTCAATTATGATTTGTTACATTTTAACGAGGCGAATATATCATGATCTGCTAAAAAATGAGAAAGGAATTGAGCCTATTTAAGGTAAAATTGCATTTTTAGATCCTACTATGTGTAAAAATTTCGTTCCACTTAGACTATAGGTAGAAGCATATACGAGCCTTTCTTTATACTAAAAACTGTTCCACACAACGAGATTTACTAAATTTAATAATCGCTATTTTAGGGCAAATAAATAGCGAATAGGGAAACCTGTAATAATAACCATTACCAATGACAGCGTTGTCATTTTGATATTATAGAGAGCTATACAACGTATGTCTATAGTTATTTTATAGAGTAATTTATTCTCTATAAAATAACTGCTAGCCACTAGCGGTTGAAGCAACCTTCCATCTAAATAGTTTTATTTATTAATTGTTTAGCAACAAACCGGTTAAATTAATCTAAAGCATATATGCTTTAGATATTTAATACAAAAAGTAAATTTTAACTAAGTCTCGTATCATTAAAATGAGGATCACTGGTGTGAGTTGCTTCTACTATCGGTTCTTTGATTTGCTAGGGTTAGAATGTGACAGATTTTTTTAGCTGTAGTCTTTTACTATGGTAATAAAAAAAGTACAGGCATAAAGCCTGCACTTTTCTCATAAAATAGCTATCTTATAGGGATCCAGCTAAACGTTTACGGCGCCCAATAAACTTCAATATTGATAGTTGGATGATTTAATACAGCTCTAAGAGGCATATCGTTAATATCGCCACCCGCTTTTGCTTTTTATACACTGCAAGTTTTTCTTCGCCGCTGATCAGTAGCTTAACCACTTTAGATTGCGCTATTGCAGCAAGTGTTAATGTCATTCGTTCAGTGATACTTCCCGTCACGTCACTTTCAATGGCATTAATCGCACACACTAATTGTGATGTCGTTAAACCATGCTCAAGGCCTTCTGCATGTGGAAACAATGAAGCAGTGTGGCCATCAGGACCCATACCTAAAATTGTGACGTCAAAACTTTGCTTGAGTTGTTGGTATGCTTTTTCGCACTCCTCACTACCCTGCTTTGCTGTTTTAGCGGCATTTTTCATGGTAATAAAATTTGCAGCAGCGCCATGGTTTTGCAATAAAGTGCTTTTTATAAATGCTTCATTGCTCTTGTCATGACTTGCATCGACCCAACGCTCGTCAACCATCGCAACATCAATATTTTTCCAATTAAGCTCTAAGTTTGAAAGGTGCTTGTAAGCAGGTGCTGGTGACGAACCACCCGAGACCATTAAAACAGCGCGGCCATCATTATTAATGCCTGATACAAGGCTTTGCTCAAGACTGGCTGATAGTTCTGCAGTTAATTCTTCTTTAGAATCAAAAAACTTCTCAATAATAGTTGCCATGGTTACGCCTTATCGCCAGTGTTAAACCAAACATGGTTGTTTTCAGCCAGTAACTCATCTGCATCATCAGGCCCCCAACTACCAGCACGATACAATGCCGGTTTTCCTTTTTCTTGCCAACGCTCTACAATTGGATCAATCCATTTCCAAGCTTGACGCACTTCATCACGGTGGATAAATAATGAAGGGTTATTTGCTGCAGCGTCGAGCATTAAACGCTTATAAGCATCAGAGTGGAAACCATTACTGTAAGCCTGAGACAGCTCAATGTTCATTGTAACTGGCTCTAACTGCATTTCAAGGTTATCAAGGCGTTTTGACATCAAGGTAAGTTGAATGGTTTCTTCTGGTTGTAAGCGGATCACAAGACGATTCGGTTCAATCTTACCCACATTATCGCCATACACATTGTGTGATACTTTTTTATATTCAACCACAATTTCAGCACAACGCTTAGCCATGCGCTTACCTGTACGAAGATAAAATGGAACACCTGCCCAACGCCAGTTATCAATATGCGCGCGAATAGCAACAAAGGTCTCTGTTTTACTTGCGCCTTCATTTAATTCTTCAAGGTAACCTGGGACAATTTTTCCGTCTAAATCACCCGGTACATATTGGCCACGAATAATATTGTCATCTACATCGGCATCTACTAGAGGACGAAGGGACTCTAATACTTTTAGCTTTTCTGTGCGGATACTGTTTGCATTTAGCTTATTCGGTGACTCCATCGCTACTAAGCAAAGAAGTTGTAATAAGTGGTTTTGCACCATATCGCGCAAAGCACCCGCTTTATCGTAGAAACCAGCGCGGCTTTCAAGACCTACCGTTTCAGATAAACTAATTTGAATATTATCAATTGATTTAGCATCCCACATATTTTCAAATAATGAATTTGAAAAACGCAATGCCATTAAGTTTTGAACTGTTTCTTTACCTAAGTAATGGTCAATACGGAAGATTTGTTCTTCTGAAAAATACTCAGCAATTTTAGCATTGATCTCTTCAGCTGATTGACCACAGTAACCAATTGGTTTTTCTACAACCACTCGTGAAGTTGATGTGATCAAGCCTTTGGTAGATAAAATCTCACAACAGCTGCCATATACAGCTGGCGGTAATGATAAGTAAAATACACGCGATTTGTCTTGTGCATCTTCATCTAAAATATTTTTTAGTTTATCCCAATCATCATCAGCTTCAGTTACGTTTGTTACAACTGGTACTAAGTGGGTAGCAAACGCTTTCCAATCTTTAGTGTTAAACTCGCCTTTGCCTAAAAACTGCTTAAGCGCTTCATGCGCGGTTTCAATATATTCTGCACGTTTACTTTCTTCTCGAACGGTCGGTAAAATGCGCGAACCTTGTGGTAGGTTGCCTTCTTGATATGCGCGATACATTGCAGGAAGTAACTTGCGTAGTGCAAGGTCACCGCCGCCCCCAAAAATTACAATATCAAAAGGATTTAGCATAATTTACTCTCTACATTTACTATGCCCTGTTGTCGACTACATAAACTGTAGTGCAGGCATATATTCTTGTTGTTTAGGTGATGTCAGCTTTTAGCATCAATTGAAAAAGCCTGTTGAATTCGCTTGTTCTTAGCTGATTAAATGAGTCTTAGGGGCTCTGCATATCCTCTCACAAACATACAGGCCCTAAGAACCCAGCGCTACCCGTTCAAAGGTATTTGGTATGTAATGTCCGCATAAAACGTACATTACTAAATATTGTTTAAGCGCGATGCGCTTTGTAGTAAGCCATCAATCCTTGTGTAGAACTATCATGTGGATGATTTACAGTATCATCGAGTAACTCGGCTTCAATTTTAGACGCTAAGCCTTTGCCTAACTCTACGCCCCATTGGTCAAATGAGCATATTTCTAAAATAATACCTTGGCAAAATATTTTATGTTCATAAAGCGCTATTAATCGGCCCACTGCTTTAGCATCTACCACATCTAATAAGATTGATGTAGTTGGACGGTTACCTTTATGAATTTTATGATTTACTAGCTGCTCAATCTCAGAATCAGACTTTCCTTTTGCGGCTAAATCAGTACGAACTTGCTCTGCATCAACGCCCATCATCATCGCTTCTGTTTGTGCAAAGAAGTTAGACAATAAAATATCATGATGTTTGCCGACATTTATTTGAGGCTTAACTGATGCAATAAAATCTGCTGGTACAACAATATTACCTTGGTGCAGACACTGATAAAACGCATGTTGCCCATTTATACCTGTCATACCCCAAATAATTGGTACCGTGGTGTAATTTACCGTCTCACCCGCAAAATTCACATGCTTACCATTACTTTCCATTTCACCTTGTTGTAAATACGCTGGCAGCATATGTAAAGCTTGGTCATAAGGTAAAATAGCTTGTGCATTATGCCCCAAAAAGCTGGTGTTCCACACACTTAACAAAGCCATTAATAATGGTATATTTTGCTCATTTGGGGCTGTTTTGAAATGTTCATCAACTTCAAACGCACCCTCAAGGATAGCTTCAAAAGCTTCAAAGCCTAAATAAAGAGCGATTGGTAATCCTATCGCACTCCATAATGAAAAGCGACCACCAACCCAATCCCACATAGTGAATACGTTTTCATCAGCAATACCAAAGGCTGCCGTTTTTTCTAAATTCGTACTGACAGCAACAAAATGCTTGGCAATTGCTTGACTGTCTTGAGCTGACTCTAAAAACCAATCAACTGCAGTTTTTGCATTTGTCATGGTCTCTGAGGTGGTAAATGTTTTTGATGAAATAACAAATAAAGTCGTTTCTGGGTCAATTTCTTTTAAAACAGATGCAATTTGGACACCATCAGCATTGGAAACATAGTGAACACTTAATGTTTCGTCAGCGTAGCTTTTAAGCGCTTCAGTTGCCATCTGAGGGCCTAAATTTGAGCCCCCCACACCAATACTCACAACTGATTTAACCGTTTTTCCTGTATAACCAAGCCATTGTCCTGAGCGCACTTTCTCAACAAACACTTTAATTTTATCAAGCTCAGCGTTAACCACACTACTCACGTTTTCGCCATCAACAACCAGTGAAGAGCTTTTGCGATTTCGTAATGCAGTATGAAGTACAGCTCTGTCTTCGGTGATATTAATTTTTTCACCGCTAAACATTTTATCTCGCCAAAGGGGAATATCACACGCTTGTGCTAATGTGTGTAATTCAGCCATTACTGAGCTATCAATTAATTGCTTTGAATAATCAAATAAGACACCGGGGATCTGGGTAGAAAATTGCTCGAACCGCGCGCTGTCGTTGGCGAATAAATCTTTAAGATGAGCTTTTTTCATCTTCTGTGCACTTACTTGTAATGCTTGCCAACTAGCTAACTGTGAACGACAACTCATTTTTAATATCCCCTTTTGACTTGCAACAAACTGATTTATAACTATCTTTTATAAAAACAGAAGAAAAAATAGCGTAACAACCTACAATCGAGGTTAACGATAAGTTAAAATGACAACGCTGTCAATCTTCTACTTTTATATTTTATATATGAGATAATAACGCATATTTACTCATTTGACACCGGTATCATAAAAATTATCTCAATTATTTTACTGCTATTTTAGCGCAACATTAGATACACTAACTGGTCTTGATGAAGAATTAATGACTCGCCTACTCATTTAGGCTAAAACACTGAGCTTCATGAATTCATGACAACACAAAAACAACAACCTAAAAAGTAACTGTATGAAAGTAACTATAAATGATGTAGCGAAACTCGCTGGGGTTTCGATGAAAACGGTTTCGCGAGTAATCAATAAAGAACCTTCTGTACGCAAAAAAACATATGATGTGGTAATGGAGGCAGTTAACGAGCTTAACTACCAGCCTAACCTAGCTGCACGTAATTTAGCAGGTACATCATCATTTACCGTTGGTCTTGTTTATGACAACCCAAATGCATACTACGTCATTGATATGCAAAATGGCGTATTATCGCGCTGCAAAGATGAAGGCTATGAACTGGTTATACACCCTTGTAGTTACGCCGATGACAACATGGAGCAAGATATCAAAACCATGATCAAACGCTCCCGTTTAGCCGGATTAGTGCTCACACCTCCACTTTCAGAGCAAAGTAGCATTACTAATATGTTGGATGAATTAAATATACACTATGTCCGTGTGTTATCAGGCCGACCAACTGATGAAGATCAAGATACCTGTATTTATGTGAATGATTACAAAGCAGCCTACGAAATCACAACTCATTTACTTGCACTAGGACATAAAAACATCGGTTTTATTTGTGGTGATAAAGAGCATAAATCAACCAGTGAGCGCTTAGAAGGATACAAAGCCGCACTAGCTGATCATAATACCCCAACAAATAACGATTTTATTTATGACGGAAAGTATTCATTTGAGTCAGGTGTTGAGGGTGCTAAAGCATTATTAGCTGATGATAATAAATTAGCAATCACAGCTATTTTAGGCGGCAACGATGAGATGGCTGCAGGAGCGCTTTTTGCTTCGCGTTTAATGGGCATACAAATTCCTGAGCAACTCTCCATTACAGGATTTGAAAACTCGCCGTTTTCACGTCAAACTTGGCCAAAGCTAACAACAGCTCACCAAGAAAATGATGTTATCTCTCAACATGCTGCCCGTTTGTTATTTACTAAAACACGTGGTGCTCGTAACCAAGATAAAGACATTATTACCTCATTTACGCCCTCTATTGTAGTAAGAGACAGCTCCGGCCCTAAATTATAAATACCCAGCCCGACCTGGCGCTCGATAGATAGAGCGCCACAGTACCTAACTGTGTCGATTTTAAACCAACGCCATACCACCATTTAAGTTATAAACCTGATCAAAACCTAGCTGAGCAAGGTTCACTGCCGCTTGTTTCGAACGATTACCACTACGACATAATAAAATATAGCACTGTGATTTGCTCAATTGGCCATCACTTAAAGCATTTGCCATTCTGCTCAGTGGTATATTAATAACGCGCAGTTTGCTTATATCAAACAACGAAGGTAAGTCATTCGCTCCATGTTCATATGGCTCGCGGGTATCAATCAAATATGCGTTTGCATTACTGAGTAAGTTTTTTGCGTGAGCAACATCTACTTGCAAAGGCGATGCAGTGTCTACTTGTGTAGCATAGCCACATAGAGTTTCGAACTTCCCTTTGTCTTCAATATCACTGGTTTGCTTTTTGTGTGTAAATTCAGTCATTGTTATGTGGTTTTTAACGAGATCAGCTAACAGCGGCGTTTGCTGTATTTGCGCCTGCCAAGTGATTGCAAAGCACTGCTGATAATCATGGCCTGAACAAATTATGCTATCAGGTGATAATCTTTGCTGCAGTTTATTGAGCGAGTCTGCCATTTGCATAGCATCTCCGCCTTGCAAACAGGTATTACCCAGCCCAGCAGGTAAAAGTAAATCACCACAAAAACAATAGAGCACTTTCTTTGTTTTATTGCAGCGTAACAAATAACTTAAACTATCAACACTGTGACCTGGTGTTGCCAGCCGCTCTAACCTTGTCTCTCCCAACTCGATAACCGACGCATCCGCTGGCCAACCTAATGGATCTGAACCACAAAAATTTAAATGTACTGAAAGAGCGGCCTTAAATAGCTCAACAGATGACATACGATCTTGATGTGCATGAGTGTCTAAAATGGCAACAACTTGAAGCTTTTGTGTAGTGACTATTTTTTCTAATCGCGGTAATAACTCTGCAATTGGATCTATTATTACTGCTTGGCGTTGGCTCGTAACATACAACCAGCAGCATGCCCCTTGGTGACGGTACTGCGTTAAACCAAGTGCACAAGCTTCTTGCTGCGGTGATTCAGAATCTGACACGATTAAACAGTTTGCTTGCAAAATAGATTTAAGAGAGCGAATGCGCTCGCAAGCAAAATCAATATCCGTTTGCGTGGTGGCCGGTCCAAATGATAATCGTAAAGCATTTTCACTTTGCCAGTTAGACTTCCCCATTGCATCTAAAACAAAGCTTCTACTGGCCCCTGAACTACACGCTGAGCCACCGCTAATGCGTATGCCTGCTGCATCAAATAAGTCCATCACTTCTTTACTACTCAACTCATTAACAGAGAAGTTAAGCGTAGTGGGAACACTGTTTTCAAATTTATGATTAAACGTCAATTGACCAAATGTGTACTGTAGTGCATTGTGTAATTTTTCTCGATAATCATGCAATACGTTGAGTGGCTTAAACGTGTCATCTGTCTCATCTAATAACAAATTAAAAAGCTTATTAAGACCAGCAATACCAGGTAAATTTTCGGTGCCAGAGCGCATACCACTTTCTTGCCCTCCCCCGGCAATAAACGGGGTATAAGCACTTCCTTGACGAATATAGAGCACACCGATTCCTTTCGGAGCATATAATTTATGCCCAGAAAACGGCGCATAGTCTATCGTTGTTGTACTGAGCTCTAATGCTGTTTTTCCTAACGCTTGAACGCAATCAACCATCCATGCAACGTCCGTGTTTTTTGCACGAATTACTGCCTCTATTGCAGTTAAGTCTTGATAGACACCCGTTTCATTATTCACCGCCATGGTACAAATCATCAATGCTTTGTCGGCATGTTGTGCAATAAAATCTAAATCTAAAATACCCTCACTTGAAACGGGTATGGCAAGAACTTGTGCATTGATCCCTAAGACTTCATTCCAATGAATTAATGTATTTGGCACTGCTTTATGCTCAGTTGCCCCATAAAGTAAAACCGGTTTATCAATCGAGTGATTTTTTGCGGCTATTAGTGTAGAAACAACAGCAGTTTGAATACCTTCAGTAGCACCAGAGGTAAATAAAATATCACCATCATGCGCACCAATCACTGCTCGCGCTCGATTACGAGTTTGTTCTAATAAATGTTTGGCTTGAATACCAGTAATGTGCGAAGACGATGGATTACCAAAGCAAATTTGCATCGTATGGGAAACAACCTCTGCAATGCAAGGCAACACGGGCGTTGTTGCGTTTGCATCAAGGTAAATTTGTGATGTTGAATCAGTTGAAAGTAAAAGATCAGACATTAAAAAACGCACCATATTACTAAAAGATATATCTTATAACACATTCTACATAAATTTTATGTGCTGCGTAATAATCAATTCATCTCTATGGTGCGCTATCTATACCATTTAAGACTAAAGCTGTTGATTATGCTCAATCAGTTGCTCCTCTTGCTTGCTCGACCATGCATTAATTAGTGCCTTTACGAGTGAAGCGAGAGGGATCGCAAAAAACACGCCCCAGAACCCCCAAAGCCCACCAAAAAATAACACCGCAACAATAATAAATACCGGGTTTAAGTCTACCGCTTCAGAAAACAACAATGGCACAAGAACATTACCATCAAGCGCTTGAATAATGCCGTATACAATTAAAATGGTCCAAAACTGTGTTTCTAAGCCAAACTGAAACAACGCCACTGCTGCAACGGGGATTGTAACTAAAGCAGCACCTACAAAAGGGATCAGTACAGAAAAACCAACGAGCACACCAAGCAGTGCTGCATAACGAAGATCTAGGACTGTAAAAGCAATAAACGATGCCGAACCCACAATTAAAATTTCAAACACTTTGCCACGAATATAATTCATAATTTGCTGATTCATTTCGTGCCAAACCTGTAAAATCAAGCGACGCTGTTTAGGTATCAATTTTTCTGCGCTCGTTATTAATTCGAGTTTGTCCTTTAGCATAAAAAATACTAACAAAGGCACTAAAATCAAATATATAAGCCAAGCAGCTACATCTTTAAGTGAAGTCAATGATGCAGAGAGCACGACTTGACCAAATTCAATTACTTTATTTTCAACATTAGCAACTACAGACTGCACTTGCTCTGCAGTAATGAGGCTTGGATAATCATCCGGTAATTGCAATAAAAATGCTTTACCCTGTTCAATCATATGAGGGGACTCTTGTACTAAGTTACTCGCCTGCTGCCAAAGTACAGGTCCCATGCCGATAATTAAAGTCAACATAACGCTGGTAAATACCAACATCACCAAAATTGTCGCACTAAATCGGCGAAACCCTAAACGCTCAAGATGAACAACAGGCCAATCTAATAAATAAGCAATCACTAACGCAACTAATACTGGCACAATCAATGAGCCAAAGAAGTAAAACAACGCCATAAGCGCAATTAATAAAAAAAGTAAGGTAACTGAGTGAGGATCTGAAAACTTTCGTTCGTACCAGGTTTTTACATATTCAAACACGTAATGGCTCCACAAATAACAGCCCTAGCTGCGGCTCTAATTTGTATTGATAATGATGTTTTTGCAAAAAACGTTCTATATCTGACGTAGATTGCTCTATTGAAAAAATAAATTTAATCGACCGCATGTTACAGTTTGCCTGTTTTAAGCCTAACTTAAATTGAATAAATTGCTGCGGGCAATTATATGTTCGTAAATCGAATTCTAACATAACTCGCATTCTCCCAAGATAAAATGCACAAAAAGTCTCATTACGCTGGTCTGTTGCTGAGTGTATTTGAAATTTTTCTTAAAACCCGCAGCGCAATAGTTTATCCTTAGTAAATAAACTGTAGTAAGGATATATTCATGCCCGGGACGCATAATAAAGCGCTACTACCAAGTAATCCAACTTTAAAAGAGATTAACTGGTATAAAAAGCAAATAAATTGGGGTGAATTACCACCATTTTATCATATGGTTGCGTCTTCAGTTAGTGAATCTGAGGGCATCTTAGAGCATGGCTTTGATAACGCCGTTAAGCGCTTAATAGATAAACGTAACTGGAACTTAGACATACTCGAAGGCTTTGAAAATTCACTCGGTGAAATCCATTGTGATAAAAAAACCGCGCATAGCTTTACATCAAATTTTTACTGACCGAGGTTTTGAACTATGGGCGCTTCCCTACGCCAAGGAAGTTACAATAGATCAATATGTAAAAGATAACCGCTTTATGGAGTTTAAAGTATGGGATCCTGTCACCATGAAAAGCCTGATCCGAATAAATCAATTACATAAGTTTATCGGGTTTTATTTTGAACGTGGTGATAAGGCCGATAAAGCTTTGATCCTCCACGCTCACAAAACAGTACATAAAATTATTACTTTTTTACAAAGAGAATTGAACGTAGTAAAGCTCGATGGTGTCACAATAAAAGATTTCTACCAATTGTGTGAAAAAGACAGCCGTGCATGCAGTGATGAAATTGATATAGCAAAACTGATGCTTGGCGACACAATCAACAAGGAATAAAATGCGATTAAAATCAGCCTTTATCACCGCAATTAGTGCTTTGCTTACGATAAGCGTACTCAGCAGTGAGCCTTTAAAGGCACAAACTAACTTTAAACTACCAGATTTAGGTACTTCTGCGTTACAAGCTTTACCACTTGAAAAAGAACAAGCGATTGGTGAAGTAATGATGATGCAAATTCGAGGTTCATCCCCCGTTATTAACGATCCTGTACTTGATGAATATTTAACAACCCTTGGTCGAAAGTTAGTGGCTAACGCTAATGATGTACGCTTCCCTTTTTCTTTTTCTGGATCAATAACCCTGAGATCAATGCCTTTGCTTTTTACGGTGGTCATGTAGGCGTACATACAGGGTTGATGGCACAATCAGATAATGAAAGTCAATTTGCGTCCGTACTAGGCCATGAAATTGCTCACGTTACACAGCGCCACCTAGCTCGTAGAATTCAACAGCAGCAAGATAATAGCGCACTCACAATTGCGGGGATGATAGCCGGTATTTTAGCCACCGTTGTATCGCCTGACGCAGGTATTGCTATTATTTCTGCAAACCAAACTCAAGCCGCCTTTAGCCAATTAACGCATAGTCGCTCGGCAGAACAAGAAGCGGATCGGATTGGTATGCAAACTCTTAACAATGCTGGTTTTGACCCCTATGCATCGAGCGAGTTTTTAACCAAACTTGCTGCTCAACTTCGCTACAAATATAAACCTCCAGCGTTCTTACTTACTCACCCACTCCCTGAATCTAGGGTATCCGATGTACGTTTGCGCGCACAACAATATGACAAACGTCAGTACCCGCCTAGTTTAGAGTTTAATTTGGCAAAAAGCCGGGTGATTGCCCGCTATCATCATAAACCTAAAGATGCTGAAAATTTATTTAGAAAACTCATTAAAGACAATAGTTTTTACAATACCACTGCACTTAAGTATGGATTGGGAATTAGTTTACTTGATCAAAAAAAAGCTCGCTGATGCGGCTGTTATTTTAGAAGATTTACTTGCTTCAGATCCGAAAAATCTATTTTATATTGATACTCATACCGACTTACTCATTGCCCAAAAAAAGCCTGACGAAGCAGTTAATTTTTTAGCAAACTTACACAACAATCGACCTAATAACCAAGTAATTACCTTAAATTACGCTAATGCGGCTTTAGAGGCAGAGCAGTACCCTCTAGCAGAGCAGCTGCTAAAGTCTTTTTTACTTGAAAAGCCAGATCATAACTTGGCGAAACAATTACTCGCTGATACCTACAAAAAACAAAATAACTTGGCTGCGTATCACGAAGCAAATGCTGATGTACTAGCCCAGTATGGTGCGTATTTAAAAGCGGCTGACGAAGTGCAAAAAGCGTTAAATTTTGTCGAACCTCAAGAGCTGGTGAAACAGCAGAGGTTAAAAGCGTTACTAACACAATATAGGCAAATGCAAAAAGAACTCGCGAGACTTTAAGTCTCGCATGAGTTGCCCTAAAATAGCCTCACTTTAGCTAAAGGATATTTATTATGTCAGTCTCTATTTATCATAATCCACGTTGTTCTAAATCTCGTGAAACACTCGCATTGCTTGAAGAAAAATCAATAACTCCAGACATTATCGAGTACTTAAAAACGCCATTAAATGAAGCTCAATTAAAAACACTTATAGATCAATTAGGGTTTAATTCAGCCCGCGAAATGATGCGTACCAAGGAAGACATATACAAAGAGCTCAACTTAAAAGAGCAGACAAACGAAGATGCTCTTATCAAAGCCATGGTACAAAACCCTAAATTAATCGAGCGCCCTATTGTGGTTAACAACAATAAAGCGGCAATTGGTCGTCCTCCTGAAAACGTTTTAAGCGTACTTTAATGCAACCAACTATTATTGTTCTTTACCACTCGAGCCACGGCTCTGTTGCAGCTATGGCACATGAAATTGCCGATGCCATTGAATTACAAGGCGGTATAGCCTTACTACGTACTTTTGTCGTTAAAAACCCTGAAGATATTGTTATCAGTAAAGAAGAACTAATAAGCTGTGATGGACTGGCCTTTGGTACTCCAACCCGTTTTGGCATGATGGCTTCGCAAGCGAAAACATTTTGGGAGACCACCAGTGATTTATGGCTCAAGGGTCAGCTGATTGATAAACCCGCTTGCGTGTTTTCATCGTCAAGTAGTATGCATGGTGGAAATGAAGCTACGTTATTGAATTTATCATTGCCACTTTTACACCATGGAATGATGTTGATGGGTGTCCCTTATGAAGTTCCTGAGTTGCTCGCAACACAATCCGGCGGTACCCCCTACGGTGCCAGCCATGTCGCAGGCTCAAATAACAGCGCCCAACTGAGTAAAGACGAAATCAAAATTTGCCAAAGTGTTGGCCAAAGACTGGTTAAAATCACGAGAAAACTGCAATGACAACTAAAAAAACTACCAGCATAGCTAAGAAGCCACTGACGATTCGATTTCAGCGTATAGCATTGTTTGGCTACTTTGGGCTTTTAATATTGATGCCAATATGGCTTTACTTAATTGCTCCTCGTGAAGGCCATAGCAGCGGCTTTATTTTTGCTGTTTATGTCCTCCCTTTACTCCTACCTCTAAAAGGTATTTTACAAGACAAACCTTATACGTATGCATGGGCAAACTTTATTGTCATGTTTTATTTCATCCATGGCTTTACATTATTATGGGTTGCCCAAGAACAACTTATTTGGGTATTACTGGAATTACTATTCGCCAGTGCCATGTTTATAGGGTGCACTTACTATGCTCGTCATCGAGGCCAAGAGTTAGGGCTTAAAATACGTAAACTAAAAGAAGAGCTTGCGGAAGAAAAAGCCGCCCATGAAGATAATTAACATTAATAAAAAGTAGCTTTCTATACAAAAAACGCGCTATTTAGTTTAGCGCGTTTTTTGTAGTTGCAATCATAAAATCAGACTAATTCGCTCAATGTAGCTAATGCTACAATACTGGCAAGTCCTAATTGTGCTATCAAACTCATAAACGAAAAACACCGTAAAACAAATAAACCCCAAGGGTGTTTGATATGCGGATATAAAGCGCAGCGTTTTAAGCTCATTGCAAAGAAGAAGCAAATAATCGATAACATGGTGAGGCTTAATGTTAATTCACTTTTTATTGCAAGCGTTTCATCGAAAAAGAAAAACAACTGTAATGGTAATAATAAAGTGACAATGGCATGTAATCCATGCACTTTTTTAATTCGTGCAAACTGCCCATCAGGTGAAAGCTCTTTTATACCAAAGTCTCGCTCTAAACATTTGACTAATTGCGTTGCTTTTATACTCACAGCTAAGCGGTAACAACTCAGTCCTTCGTTATTTCGTACTCGAAAGTCGTAACCTGATTTAAGTAATAACACCATTAGCGGTTCATTTTTAGCAACAACGGCATAATGCAATGCAGTATTACCTAACTTATCCGCGAGTGTTTTATCTTGCTTATCGAGCAAGGTTTGAACTAAGTTTACATAACCTTTTTCTACCGCCCACATAAATGCGGTTTTGTCATTATCGTCACTTAACGTGCCTGTCGCACCTTGCTCAATAAAGCGCATAGCCATTGTTTGCTTTGCTGTATCAAAGCTTAGATGCGCCAATAAGGCTTGCTCTAATAAAAGCGCAGAATCTACATCAGGAGATACTTGGGTTAGTAAGGTGAAATAATCTTTGCCACTTGCTACTTTTTCAGCGGCTAGCTCGCTTAAGCGCTCAATATCATTCACTGACTGAGGAATGAATTGACTAAAACGCTCTCTAAAATCAACTTCTTCCCATATTGCTAATGCATCCTCAGCACTAATTTTACTCCCTGTATTGAGTGCATGCTCAATAACCGTAAAATAGCGTTTAGTAAACAAATGACCAATCAGTGAAAGCGGTGTCTCAATAGCTGCCTGCGCTGCTATGCTGGCGTACTTTTCTAACCGCTGACACATTAATAGCACTAGGCTTTCGGGGGTATAGTCATTGTCGTAATAGTAATTTTTTGCTGCACTTATATAATGCTGTGCATCTTCATCGTATTCACTAATATGTTGAAAGAAACATTCTTCAAACGGTTCGAGTGGAGTTAACCATGTGAGGTAATAAATTGGGGGTAATACGGTGGTACAAACACCATCATCTTCTTCAGTGGAGCGACAAGCAGGCCACGCTTCTAAAGCGTCTAAAATAAATGCCCCGTTCTGCTCAATAAGTCCTTTGACTAATAGCGGGTATTCTTTAGGCCAAATTAGTACATTTTCCATTAAATCAACACAACTCCAGTGTCTAAAATGCTTGGGGGATAAGTGAGTGCTTAGTTATAACAACCTAAAACTGACACTGCGCTTAATACTCTTCAATACTTGTGCACAATAGAGCAATCGACTCAAATACACGAGGCTTATTCTAACATACCTTGATCCACGCGCTAGACTAAAGAGTGTGATTTTAAAAGAATAATAGAAAACGACAAACTACTGACATAGCTTGTCGTTTTAGGTTGGAGACAAACTTAAAAAGCTATTTTTTACCCAATTCTGTTGTTACTTGCGCCAACCCAACTGCTGAAATTCGCTGGATGACTTCTTTTTGTTTTGCACTTAATAGTGAAATTCCTTCAGCGACAATATCGTATACTTTCCAGCTACCATCTTTACTTTGACGTAACTTAAAATGCAGATCAATTGTTGGCGCGCTGGTGTCTATGATCTGTGTTTTGACTGTAGCGAAATCACCAGAGATTACATTTTTATCATCTTCAAATTTAATTTCTTGTCCGGTGTATTTCATTAACGCACCGGCATAAGTTGCACTCAAGTAATGTTCAACTGAGGAAATAAACGCACTCGCCTGCGCACGATCAATTCCTTTAATATGTTTACCTAGTAATTTATATGAGACAAATTTCACATCCATATGAGGCATCAAATATTTATCTACAACGGCAGTCATTTCACTTTTACTTGCCGTTCCTTGATTATTTACTTTACTGATTTCACTAAACAACTGATCCCCCACTTGAGTTAAGAGCTGTACCGGTGATTGCTTAGCATTTGCAAAAAGGGAGCTACTAAAAAATAATGTAATAATGAGTAGATAGTACTTAAGTGTAATCATCGTGTGTCTCCCTTTGTATGTGAGCATGCAATCTACCTGTTTTATATGCTTATAAAAAGAACCTAAATGGCACATTATTAGTGCCAATTTCACACCAATAAAAATAATTCTTTATAATCAATTTGTTACTCCTACAATCACCTAACTCCAAAACATATATGGTTTTCGACCGCTTGAATTCCTATGTATCACGCCCTTATTTTGTCAATATCAATTACACTTATGGACGCTTCTAATGGCTTATAAACAAGCATTTAAATATATTTTTATGGTATTAATTTTCACCGCTGGTACTAACAGTTTTGCACTATCAAAGCATGGCTATGCCCTCGATTACGTCCAAGGCGAAGGAGGCGTTAAAGGGCTAAAGCTTGCCTACCAGTACCATGCCCCACAGCTTCAATCGATTTTGAAAAATAGCCATATTTATTTAGAATCGAGCGTCAACATTTGGGAATACGGCGCTGAAAATAAGCATCAAACTAATTTGGTATTAGCAATGTCTCCGGTGGTTCAATACCCTTTAGGCCTTATTAAAAACATACCTATATCTATAGAAGCAGGAATTGGGTTTTCTCTTATTGACGATACTTACTTTGCAAGTAAAAATGTAAGTACACACTATCAGTTTGAGGATAGGTTCGGCTTTGTTGCCGAGTTTGATGAAGTGACGGCTGCTTTACGCTACCTGCATTACTCAAACGCAGGTTTTAAACGCCCTAACCCTGGACTCGATTTTATATCCTTATCTTTTGCCAAACGTTTTTAACGTTTGTGTGATTTGCTACACTATTCGCACATCACACAAACGAGTCTAAGCAAATGCAACTTTGGCACATTTTGATCATTGTTTTGGTTTTAGCCATAATCATCGGGAATATAATGCTATTAAAGCATTCAGCAAACATTGGCTTTAAAACATCAAATAAAGATACAAAAAAGAATGAAGAATGAATATTTTCCCCCTTGTTCAGCATCTCTTTAATTTTAGGCAATGGTGAGTTCGTGTCGGTTTAGATTGTATCTTTGCAAAGAGTAGACTAAACCGACTCAAACCTGAGTGTTTCACACCCCCTTCACTTTCAACTTCAATTGCCTGTGTCACTTCAACTCAACACTGCTATAAATGATTTATTAGAGCGTATTATTAACCCCAAAAAATACATTGCAACTAGACTGACAATTTAGTGTTTACTAATTTTGTTCACCGTTTACTAAACAGATTAATTCTTTGACGAAAGAAGTGCCTCTTTATAAACCCACGCTTCAACGTGAGGTAAATTCATGAAAAAATTCAAACCAATCATAAAAAACAAACTGACAACGCTGTCAATTAAGTGCCGTGGCTGAATTACAGCATTTAAGTGACGTTAATTAATTGTTTTAGCCATCCAGACGTTGAAGCATCTCAAATAAAAGCGTAATATGTCTAAAATCTGAGTGAACCTCACTTTTTCCCATGAGAATTATTAAAGATGATTGATGTAAAACATTTGAAGACCATCGCCACATTAAAAGAAACAGGTTCTTTGGTGAATACCGCCCGTGAGCTTTTTTTAACTCAGTCTGCTTTATCTCACCAGATAAAAGATTTAGAGAATAAGCTAGATTGCCAGTTATTTGAACGTAAAACTCAACCAGTGCGTTTTACGCCGCAAGGTATGTTACTTTTAGAATTAGCAAATGAAATACTGCCAAGAGTTGAGGCAACTAAGTGCCGGTTAAAAGAAAGCTTAAATCAGCCAATTTCACAACTACGTTTAAGTGTAGAATGCCACGCTTGCTTCCATTGGTTATTGCCAACCATTAAAGAATTTAATAATTTTTGGCCTGATATAAAAGTCGATTACGAGCGTGGTTTTAGCTATGATGCCATTCCAGATTTACTAAATGAAGAACTAGACTTAGTTTTAACATCCGATATTCGAGAACCTGATAAGCTTGAATATGCACATCTTTTTGACTTCAAGTTAAAGTTAATTGTCGCACCAGATCACGAACTTGCTAAAAAAGCTTATGTCACAGCGTTAGACTTAAAAAACGAAACTATAATTTCTTATCCAATTCCCCGTGAACGTCAGGATATATTTAAACATTTTATCCAAAACGCACGATTTGACGGCACACTAAAAAACGTTGACCAAGGGCTTTTAATTTTCCAACTAGTGAGTGCAGGCATGGGGGTTGCAGCATTACCCGATTGGCTTGTGACTCCATATGAAAGCCAAGGATTAATAAAGTCAATTCCTCTTGGTGCACTGGGGCTAACCCGGCCAATGTATTTGGCGATGAAGAAGAACATGAAAGACAACCCAGTATATCGTCACTTTTTAAATACTTGTAAATTAAATAACGGTCGATAATCTCAATCATTCACAGTAGCATAGATATAAATTTAGTTAATAATGCTACTGTGATGTTTGAACTTAAAAAAATTATCGGCGCAATGCTGATGCCCCTCCCTTTATTGAGTCTTATTTGTGTAGTTTGCCTGTGCATAACTTTTCGTAACCATAAAGCGACTTCATTAATTGGTCTCCTCGCGATAAGCGGCTTACTTTTTGATCAGCACACCTTTTTTTGCACAAAAAATAATTTCACCAAACCAACACTTACACTATGCTTTTGACGTTAGTGAACACACAGCCCTTGATAAAATAGTGGTGCTCGGGTGTGATGTTAACCCGAACCCACACTTAACGGCCAACAGTCAGCTCGGTAATTGTGCCAAAAGCCGCTTAGTCGAAGGGCTACGTTTGGTACATAAGTATCCACAATCTCAGCTGATTGTGTCTGGTGGGGGAATAGGCAATGTCACCAATAGTAGTTTAATGCGTCAAACTGCTATCAGTTTGGGAGTTAATGCCGCTCGAATCAAACAAAACCCGGCAGCTATGGATACTGCAGATGAAGCTAAGTTTTTAGCACCTGCGCTAGTTGATTTCAACGTTGCACTGGTAACCTCAGCAAGCCATATGCCCCGAGCCAAAAGTTTATTTAACGCCCAAGGTATAGATATCATTCCTGCAGCAACAGATTACTATGATTTTTCAGCGTGGCCATTACATAAGCAGTTTATTCCTAGTGCTGGTGTATTAAAAGTAGTTACCAGTCACTGGCATGAAGTAATTGGTAAAGCGTGGATTTCATTGCGGCGCTGGCTTGACCCCGAATCACTGTAGTTAAAATCCCCCATAATTGTGCTGTTCCCTCAAAAGCAGCTATGGCGTATAATTTACGTTATATAGTGGTATAAAACTTGAGAACATTATGACTGAGCAGCTAGCAACTTTAGGCCAACTCCTTGATGGGGCTGGTACACAATGGCGTGCATTTGATATTGGTAGACACATTACAAAGTTTGATAAAAAACAGTTTAACGCCATTGAACAAGCACAAATACCCTATCCATACCCACTTGCTGGCCATGCTTGGATTGCTATTCAATTTTGGGACAGTGCAGCCAGCAAAGAACCTTATGTATGGTTTTTAAAATTCCCTATAGATGAACAAAGTAAGCTTGTGTGTGCAAGCCGTGATCATTTTGCTAATATGGTTATCGAAGCACTAGGCAATGATCTCACAGGTGAGCAAGCTGATGGTAAACTTGATAACAACCCTTATGTTTTTACTCCGAACGCTAATAAACTAGCGGCATTTAACGCACAACTAAAAGTACTTCTTAGGCAACCTGCCTCTGAGTATTATGAATACGCACAGCTTTATTTCAGTGGAAAGCTCGGTTTAGAGAATTGGCAAAGTGTAGCAGTACAAGGTATCGCTGACTTTTCGTTACGCTTGGAAGATGATTCCAATCTATCAAACTTGCAAAAAGCATGGGCACATTTACCTCTAGAAGTACTTCAGCCTTTAAGTGCCATGCTTGAACATGTTCAAATACCTGTTAATTTCGCACAGCAGCTTCTGGAGCATGCTGTAACAGCAATCCAGCATAAAGATACACTTTCATTAATTTGTGCACTAAGAGCCATGTCAAAAGCTCAAGCACATGGTATAACGGCTAAACTTGTCGACGAAATTTTAGCATCTGAAATCGCAACTGATTCAGACATCTTACTAACAATTGCAGGGCGCTGCTTTTCGCAGCTAGAAGACCCCGAACGTTTACACATTTTTATGGATAACTGCGCACACCACCAAAAGATTGATGAACTTTTCCCAAGTATTTTTACTGACTTAGTTGCAATTCCAACTATCCGCCCGCATCTATTAGCATTATTACGTAAAGAAAATCGCAGCGAAAAACTCGCTCGTGCAATCGGAAGGTTATTCTCTTAACATGGCAAGCTTGTGGACATTCATTATTATTGGCAGCGTAATTTACCTGTTTTGGCTTAATCGAAAAATTGCTGAAGCTGCAAATGCGCATGCTAAGCGTCAAACTGAACAATTACAAGTTCAATTAATGAGTGTCGCCTGCACTAAACGCCGTTTTGGACTCTTGAAAAACGGCAAGCCTGGTGTAAGAAGTGAGTTCATATTTGAGTTTTCTAGTGATGGCCAGAGCGTATATCAAGGTGTTTTGTCTATGGAAAACGAAATGCTGAAAAGTGTTGTCGTGCCACCGCATAAGATCTAGTTAGAAAGTTATTTTAGATGGGTCTTAATTAAAAACAACGCCAGAAACTAAGGCGTAACTTATAGTTACGCCCCAATCTGACTTCATCCATAATCAGGCATCCATACCTACGCCGAAGCGACCTTTTTTATCTTCCCCTGAACGGGTATACATCCCAAATACACCCTCACATCGCATCTATGCGATATCCTACACGTCCTAGTGTTATCCTCTAGCCATCTTTGACTGTCCTGAGCCTCCAGGCACTCCTATTACTTCCTGTAATATAATCCCTTGGTTATTCCTTTTCATTAGCTCCGCTAATGCTCTGCATCCTGGCAGTTTCCTATACCTTCCTTGTCATCCATGAAATCTTATCCATTTGGCATCTTGCCTAGCTTCTTGCTAATTTGCCATATTCCACTTCCTTGGCATCAGCTCAATCATTGAGTCTGTATCGTCTTGATGAAATAAAGTTTACGTTAATACTGACTTAGAGATAGTGGTAAATAGTAATAATTTTCATGTAACATTTTTGCAAAAAAAGGAAAGAAGTTTAAAATCAATAGCTTACAGATTTAACATCAATATATAATTGAATTATAAGTGATAATACGTACAGCAATGTACGATATATCGCACACTGTAATTTCCAATATGCCGTTTAAGCTATAACTCTAATGTATTCAATGAAAACATAGCGGCTTTTGTAAATTCAGCAGAGGTGCCATCTTTCTCAAGATATAAAGTTGAATTGTAAAATTTAGAGTTTTTGCATTTTGAAATGATACAGCAGCATAAAGCATGATAGAGGTAAACTGTTATATAGTACACCATTAAAAAATGGTGGGTGATACTGGACTTGAACCAGTGACCCTCGCCATTATTTGTAAAGGGAGGCGATGCTTTCTTTTCTTACAACTGAGTTAATTACCCGAATAGGCTGTTTATGATAAATAGTCAGAAGAATTAAGATTAGATATTGCAGAAGTGTTTATATGTGGTGGGTGATACTGGACTTGAACCAGTGACCCTCGCCATTATTTGTAAAGGGAGGCGATGCTCTCTTTTCTTACAACTGAGTTAATTACCCGAATAGGCTGTTTATGATAAATAGTCAGGAGAATTAAGATTAGATATTGCAGAAGTGTTTATATGTGGTGGGTGATACTGGACTTGAACCAGTGACCCTCGCCATTATTTGTAAAGGGAGGCGATGCTCTCTTTTCTTACAACTGAGTTAATTACCCGAATAGGCTTTTTTATGATAAATAGTCAGAAGAATTAAGATTAGATATTGTAGAAGTGTTTATATGTGGTGGGTGATACTGGACTTGAACCAGTGACCCTCGCCATTATTTGTAAAGGGAGGCGATGCTCTCTTTTCTTACAACTGAGTTAATTACCCGAATAGGCTGTTTATGATAAATAGTCAGGAGAATTAAGATTAGATATTGCAGAAGTGTTTATATGTGGTGGGTGATACTGGACTTGAACCAGTGACCCTCGCCATTATTTGTAAAGGGAGGCGATGCTCTCTTTTCTTACAACTGAGTTAATTACCCGAATAGGCTGTTTATGATAAATAGTCAGGAGAATTAAGATTAGATATTGCAGAAGTGTTTATATGTGGTGGGTGATACTGGACTTGAACCAGTGACCCTCGCCTTGTAAGGGCGATGCTCTCCCAACTGAGCTAATCACCCACATATAATTTTGATTAAATGGTGGGTCGTACTGGACTTGAACCAGTGACCCTCGCCTTGTAAGGGCGATGCTCTCCCAACTGAGCTAACGACCCCAAATAATCTATTTTCTTTGCAGTTACCATTTTAGAAATGGTGGGTCGTACTGGACTTGAACCAGTGACCCTCGCCTTGTAAGGGCGATGCTCTCCCAACTGAGCTAACGACCCGCAAAGAATATCTAAATGGTGGGTGATACTGGACTTGAACCAGTGACCCTCGCCTTGTAAGGGCGATGCTCTCCCAACTGAGCTAATCACCCATTTAGATTTTGTAATATACACCATTTAAAAATGGTGGGTCGTACTGGACTTGAACCAGTGACCCTCGCCTTGTAAGGGCGATGCTCTCCCAACTGAGCTAACGACCCATATTACTATCTTAAAACATAACTATTAACATAATAACAGGTTTTATATGTGGTGGGTGATACTGGACTTGAACCAGTGACCCTCGCCTTGTAAGGGCGATGCTCTCCCAACTGAGCTAATCACCCACATATAAATTAAAACGCTACTATTAAAATAAATAGTACTGGACTTTAACCAGTGAACCTCGCCGTTACTTGTAAATAACGGTGATACTCTCTTTTCTATCTGGGCTAATAACCCATATAGAATTTAGATGTGAACCACTTTCTAAAAAGTGGTGGGTGATACTGGACTTGAACCAGTGACCCTCGCCTTGTAAGGGCGATGCTCTCCCAACTGAGCTAATCACCCACATCATCATAACAATACATTGCTGCGTTGTTGTGGGGCGCTATTATAGATAGAGTTGTAAATGTGTCAACACTTGAATGAGTAAAAATAGTTTAGATGTAGTTTTTATAATCAACAAGATGGCTAAAAGCACACTTTATAGCCATATTGCTGAGATTTTGTCTCGTTACTTTTAATTTTAAATAAAACACAATGTGTCAGTGAGTAATGTAGCAATAGAATTTTTTAACTTTACTGGTTTTAGCAAAATCAGAATCTAATAACCTTATCGCTAGAGTTGGGTAAAAACTTTACAGCGATCTATAAATTAAAAAAGCAACCTATTTTAAGCTATCTCATAATGAATAAAACACGTTCCATTTTTGCATTTTACAAAGCACAGGAAAAATGTGTAATCCAATTAATAAATAGCCTCCCCCTTTACTTTGCATAGCCCTGTTATTCACCAGCATTTTACCCTTTTTTAGATTGATCTTTATAAAACAAATCACAGAAAGTTAATTTTCCTTATAAATGTATACCTTTTATAAAAGAATTAAATCGACAAATTACGAGTTTAATCAAATCCAGAACATCATTTATAAACAAAAACAACCATTCAGTTCAAAAAACAAACTACAGAGTGTACAGATTATCCAGTTTGTTGAAAAATAGGGCGTTTGAATAAAGTTGCTGAAAAAAATGTTGACATTATTTAGGTGGCTGCATAGAATGCGCCCCGCACTCAGCGATACACGGCTCGATTTACCAAGCAGTGTAAAGCAAAATAAGTTGGGGCTATAGCTCAGCTGGGAGAGCGCTTCGCTGGCAGCGAAGAGGTCTGCGGTTCGATCCCGCATAGCTCCACCATCTTATTTTTTGCAAGTCCTAGGGTAGCAGTTTTCTGTGTCCCCATCGTCTAGAGGCCTAGGACACCGCCCTTTCACGGCGGTAACAGGGGTTCGAATCCCCTTGGGGACGCCATCTAATTTATTAGAGGCGGTTATACCGAGAAAATAGCGATGCAAGTAAAGCTCGAGTCTTTATTCGCAAATATCGCATAATATAAAACTCTGATTTGAGTCTAACTAATCATGTCCTAGTGACACATTTTTGTGTCCCCATCGTCTAGAGGCCTAGGACACCGCCCTTTCACGGCGGTAACAGGGGTTCGAATCCCCTTGGGGACGCCACTTATTTATAAGTGTTGTGTTATGAAAACACTCGCCTGAATCGAGTTTAACTATTCAGTTGTCCTAGTGACACATTTCTGTGTCCCCATCGTCTAGAGGCCTAGGACACCGCCCTTTCACGGCGGTAACAGGGGTTCGAATCCCCTTGGGGACGCCACTTATTACAAGTGTTGTGTTATGAAAACACTCGCCTGAATCGAGTTTAACTATTCAGTTGTCCTAGTGACACATTTCTGTGTCCCCATCGTCTAGAGGCCTAGGACACCGCCCTTTCACGGCGGTAACAGGGGTTCGAATCCCCTTGGGGACGCCACTTATTTATAAGTGTTGTGTTATGAAAACACTCGCCTGAATCGAGTTTAACTATTCAGTTGTCCTAGTGACACATTTCTGTGTCCCCATCGTCTAGAGGCCTAGGACACCGCCCTTTCACGGCGGTAACAGGGGTTCGAATCCCCTTGGGGACGCCACTTATTACAAGTGTTGTGTTATGAAAACACTCGCCTGAATCGAGTTTAACTATTCAGTTGTCCTAGTGACACATTTCTGTGTCCCCATCGTCTAGAGGCCTAGGACACCGCCCTTTCACGGCGGTAACAGGGGTTCGAATCCCCTTGGGGACGCCACTTACTTATAAGTGTTGTGTTATGAAAACACTCGCCTGAATCGAGTTTAACTATTCAGTTGTCCTAGTGACACAGAAAATTTTTCTGAGAAGATAATGCCATTCGCCTCGCAGGCTCGGTCTCATCTTACGCAGAAATAGCAAATCAGTGATTTGCAAACCGATTTCTGCGTCCCCATCGTCTAGAGGCCTAGGACACCGCCCTTTCACGGCGGTAACAGGGGTTCGAATCCCCTTGGGGACGCCACTTATTTTTATAAGTGAATAGTCATATAAACAATAAAACCATTTACACCCTTCAAATCTTTCTTCACAAAATATATTTTTTGCACTCAAGTATGTATAAAAAATAAAAATCTCACTAATAACGAATAAATTTTAAATTCACTTGTAAGCTACTAGACTGTTGATTATAGTCACCAATACATTCACGTGGTTTTAAGCTTAATGCCAGCAAAGATTTTTTCTAACGCAAAAATACTCATAGTTGAAGAGCAACCTCTTGCTCAAAGCTATATGAAGCAATCGCTCGAAAAGCTTGGCTTTCGGCAATTACGCTTTGCTGATCATGCAAATTCAGCAAAAGATCAATGTTTAACCGAGCAATTTGATTTGATCGTTTGTTCATTTAATTTGAGTAAACATCAGGATGGCTACCAATTATACGAAGAGCTAAGAGTTAAAAAGTTAATTAAAAACTCCACTGGCTTTATTTTTATCTCTGCAGAAACCACGGGCTCTTTAGTACATAGCGTCCTTGAGCTGCAGCCTGATGACTTCCTTGTAAAACCATTCACTATTTACGAACTTAAAATACGAATTGAAAAAATCTTATTACGTAAAACTAACTTGCAAAAAGTTTATGATTTAATTGATGATGGGAATGATTCAAAAGCACTTAAGTTTATAAATACCGCACTTGAGCATAAGACCAGTGCTTATAGCGCTATTTTATTGCGTTTAAAAGGTGATGTATTACTACGGTTAAAACGCAGTGAAGAGGCTAAGAACTTTTTTAAGTCAGTTCTTGATATACAAAAATTCGCATGGGCAAAAGTTGGTTTAGTCGAAGCACTTATCGCGAATAATGAACATATATTAGCGCAACGTATGCTTAAAACAATGCTTACTCGGCAAGAGACTCGACTAGTTGCACTTGATTTACTTGGCTCTTTAGAAATAAAACTAAACCAGTTTGAAATCGCTCAAGAGTTCCTCAGTGAAGCGGCCGAAATAGCGCCAAGAAACCTTCATCGTCAGAAAGCCTTAAGCCATGTTGCACAGCTCAATCATGATTACGAAAAGAATTATGCAACCCAAAAAGATATCGCTCAATTTGCCAAACATTCTATTCATGATCATCCTGATGTTTACTTGAATGCGGCCCGCGCTGGGATCGACTTTGCATTAACGACAGATCAAAGCGATCAAATACAACGCATTACACGCCAAACCAATAAATATTTAAATGATCTAAAAGGGCAGTTTCCTAATAGCCAGAACCAAGCCCAAATCGATGTACTCAACGCACGCTTGCACTATCTAAAAGATGAGCATAAAAAAGCAAAAATGCTTATTGAGCAACTTGATGACGATACCCATATACGATCAATAGATGGCGCACTAGATAAAGCGAAGGCATTTCACGAGTTAGGCTTTCAAAATAAGGCGCAAATACTATTTAATAAAATAATCAGTCATTGTGAAACCCATCCAAATGTGAGTGATCCTGTCTATCTTCGTTATATTCAACAACAGCAAAGTGAACGCAGAGATATAAAAATGGGCCCTAAAGAACTCAATAACCATGCTGTCACTCAGTTTAACCGAGGCCACCTAAATACTGCTCTAGAGGCATTTAGCCAAGCCTTTAGAATAATGCCTCGCAACGCGAGCATTGCACTAAACTTATTACAATGTTTATTCGATAGCACAAAGAACAATGGCCAAAGCCTTAATTTGATAATGGCTAAAAAGTGCTATGCTTTACTTGTAGCAACAAACTTAGACTCTGAGCAACAACAAAGATTTGATAAAATCACACAGCAAGCCAATACTATGGGGTTAGTATTAACGAATAATTAGTCACTACTCTAACACAGGGAAATCTATTGAATCGAACGGTTAATCTACTGTGTTTTATATTGACCTTATGTAATCCAATAACAATACACGGTAAAGTATCCTTGTCGAATTGGCAAAAAGCAGAAATAAATTGACGTGCTTACCAAGGAGCGCACACTAATGTATTAGCTAACCTGCAAAGATCCGCAGCACATTATTTTTAATGCCTTTGAACACAAAAAACATCGCAATATGGTGGTACAGGCTTAGGACTGGCGATTACGCTAAAGTTTATTACGTTAATGGCGGGCACAATAAGTCTAAACAGTGTTGAAAATCAAGGCAGTGAATTTATAATTGAAATCCCTGATATCACATTGGCCATTCGCAATTGATGTTGCAGAAAATGGCAAAATCGTATTACAGAAAGTCGCGAAATGTCAGCCTGACTTAATTATTATGGATATGAAAATGCCGGTTATGGGTGGCTTAGAAGCAACTAAACAGTTACGAAATAACGAGCGATATAAACACATACCCATCATTGCCGTCACTGCCTCAGCGCTAAAAAATGAAAACCTTGAGTTTACTCAACTCACTGACTACTGCATTACCAAGCCAATTTGTCGCGAACATTTAATATTTGCTATCGCTCAGCTTATAGAGCCTTCAAAGTAGCGGTTTATTATAACTTTTTTAGTGCTAACGCGTTTACACAATAACGTAAACCGCTAGGCATTGGACCATCCGGAAAAACATGACCTAAGTGAGCATCACAGACGTTACAAACAGCTTCTATGCGTTGCATCCCGTGACTGATATCACTGTTGTAGGCAATTGCATTTATTTGCACGGGCTGAGTAAATGATGGCCAACCTGTGCCACTATCAAACTTTTCTCCGCCTTCAAATAACACATTATCACAACACACACAGGCATATTCACCCGGTTCGAACAAGGTGCAGCTATCTGAACTGTGTGGCCGCTCGGTGCCCTTATTACGGGTTACATAATAAGCTTCATCTGTTAATTGCGCACGCCACTGCTCATCGTTTTTTATTACCTTGCTACTTGGCTCTGGATTACCATTGCTTGCAAAGCCTAAAATATCATTCCACGTCAACATAACTACCTCTTAAGAAAAAATGAACTTGCTAGTCAATTATCATCGATTGTTTTTCTCGATCAGTGAGTAAAGAATTAAAATAAGCAACTAAGTGCGCTTTACTACTTGGCAGGCTTGTTGAGAATACACACTCCTGATTAGCAAAAATAGACACCGAGTCTTCATAACACTTAATATGGTCGATGCTATCAATTGCAAGCCAGTGTGGGCCAGTAGTACGGTCAAAAAATCCAGTAAGAGAAAAAAGCATTAACTGATGTTGATTCCTCTGTATCAATTTATCTAAGCCATTACGCTCTCTAAACACAGGGGTAAGACGATAACAACACGAACTAAATACAAAGACCCATAGCGCAAGCAATAACACAAACCATGGCTGCTCCAATAGTGGACTGAAAATGCAAAGCAAAAATAATACACAACCAATAGCAGCAACTATCAAGGCAAGTTGTCTATTAATTTTGTACATGCACAGCTCCTAAATATTTACTTTGATTGAGCTTTATTTTCAGGCTCAGGCCAATCATTAAAAAATACAGTTAAATATCGGCTTTTAGCCAAATATAATAGCACCCATAACACCACCACCATTTGCAATGCTAAAAACATCGAAAATTGATAATAGCTATGTGCAGCTTGGATAATCAACCAAGTTAAATCAAGCACCGCACAGACAAGTAAAGGCCAGCGCATAAAACACCACAGTTTGGCAAGCCGTACTGCACTTTGAGCATTTTTTTGCGGTCTGCGTAAACAAAAAATCACTGCGGGGATAATAGCAACAGCGCCAATAGCCAGAGCACTAAAAAAATCTTGTTTTGAGCGAAAAACTAACGACATAATGTCTAATTCAGGCCGACGGCTTAACGCGGCAATAATCCAAATAAAATACGCCCGTAATAGCACTAATAAGCTTAAATGAAATGCAATAGGAGTACGATATGTGCCGTATTTATCCCAGTATTCTGGACCATAGCGCATTATAACTGATTCTTATTATCTGCAATCACACCCAGAATGGTAAAAGCAGCTATCACCATAATGCCTAACCACTGCGTTCCAAATAGTATGAGTAATTGGCTCAGCAAAGGAGTGACAAAGACTACAAGTAGACCAAAACCAAAGCCAGTCACTAACACAAATACAGCAACCCTTACAAAAAAGTGACGGCGGGCAACAAAACGTTTAGTGACTTTGATAATGTCATTTGCATACAAAGAGACAAGGCACACGACTAAGAGCAAGGCTATATTATACAAGTAAGGCCTTAGCCACTGACCAAAGCTCATGGCAAGGCTTGAGAGCATAACTAAAACACTATCCATTATGCTTTACCAACAGTGCAATTAAATCATCCTCGGTAAGAATATCTATGCCTAAGTCTTGTGCTTTAGTCAGTTTCGAGCCGGCCTTTTCACCAGCAATAAGCGCATCGGTTTTTGCAGAGACACTACCAGATACTTTAGCACCTAATGCTTGTAGTCGTGCTTTTGCATCATTGCGATTAAGTTCATTAAGAGTTCCAGTCAACACATAGGTTAGCCCGACGAGTGGTTGAGACTCTTCACTTGGGGGGGTTAACTCAGGCCAATGTACACCTTGTTCAATAAGCGCATTAACCACATCGGTATTGTGAGGTTCAGCAAAAAAGCTGTTCACGTGTTTTGCCACTATTTCGCCTACATCACTCACTTCAACCAAAGCTTCAATGCTTGCTTGAGATACTTTTTCGAGAGTTAAAAAGTGCGTTGCTAAATTTTGCGCAGTGGCTTCACCTACTTCACGAATACCTAATGAATATAAAAATTTGGCTAATGTAGTTTGTTTAGCATCTAGCAGCGCATTCACTAAATTTTTAGCTGATTTGGGTCCCATTCGTTCAAGTGTCTCAAAGTGCCCTTGTTTTAGAATAAATAAATCCGCAGGTGTTTTAACAAGCTCTCGGTCCACCAGCTGGTCAACAATCTTATCGCCAAGCCCATCAACATCAAGGGCTTTACGCGAGGCAAAGTGCTTTATTGCTTGTTTACGTTGTGCTTGACAGACCAAGCCACCAGTACAACGAGCAACGGCCTCACCTTCAATTTTTTTCAATGTGAGAGTCACATATTGGACAAGTCATTGGAAACACGATGTCTTTCGCATCATCAGGGCGACGCTCAAGTACAACTTGGGTAATTTGTGGGATCACGTCACCAGCACGGCGTATAATAACAGTATCACCGACCTTGACGCCTAATCGGGCAATTTCATCTCCATTATGCAAGGTAGCATTTGAGACTGTAACACCACCAACAAAAACAGGCTCTAACCTGGCAACTGGCGTAATTGCCCCTGTGCGCCCAACCTGAAATTCAACATCGAGTAACTGGGTGATCTCTTCTTGAGCTGGGAACTTATAGGCGATTGCCCAACGCGGTGCACGTGCAACAAAGCCTAAACGCTCTTGCATAGCTTTGTTGTTTAGTTTAATAACTACGCCATCAATTTCATATTTTAAGCTGCTTCTACGCTCTAAGATATCTTGATAGTAATCCAGTGCTGCTTTTTCACCTTCCACCAGCTTGGTCTCAGGACATAAGGGTAGTCCCCAATCAGTCAGCTTAGCCAGTTGTTGATAATGATCACTTGGTAACTCACCCTCTGTCACCACACCAATGCTATAGGCATAAAACATCAGCGGTCGTTTGGCCGTTATTTTTGAATCGAGTTGGCGTAGACTACCTGCGGCGGCATTACGTGGATTAACAAATACTTTTTCGCCTCTTTTTTCTGCCTCAGCATTTAGCTTGTCAAAACCTGCGCTATCCATAAATACTTCACCACGGATCTCGATTTCTCGCGGGTAATCATCACCGCGTAATTTCAGCGGCACGTTACGAATTGTTTTCACATTTTGGGTAATGTTTTCTCCCGTTTGCCCATCTCCTCGGGTTGCTGCCTGCACAAGCACACCATCACGGTATAAAATAGAAACCGCCAAGCCATCAAGCTTTGGCTCGCAACAAAAAGTAAGCTCACTATTGTCCATTAAGCGCTCTTTTACACGGCGATTAAAGGCGGCAAACTCAGCTTCACTAAAGGCATTATCAAGCGATAGCATAGGCACCTGATGGGCGACTTGCTCAAATTTAGCAAGCGCAGTCCCACCGACTTTCTGCGTTGGAGAGTCGGCAGTTAAATATTCTGGGTTAGCCGTTTCTAATGCACTTAATTCACGTAATAGGCGATCGTATTCAGCATCTGGAATAGATGGGTTATCGAGCACATAATAATTGTAATTATGATCTTCTAATTGCTGACGAAGCGCGCTAATTTGCGTTAAAACTGGAGTAGACATACAGGCCTCTAAAACATAAAAAAGCCACTTAAACGAGTTATCGCCTAGTGGCTTAAAAAAAATTCTTAATTAATTAACTTTATTTGGTTACTGCTCACGCGCAGAAGCTTCTCACTTTTTCTACATACTCACGTACACTATCAACGGTCATTTCTTCACGTTGTGAGTCTAAAATGGTAGCACCGAACTCATCTGCAAGCTTTTTCGCGGCACTATGAAGCATGTTAAACGCAGCTAATCCATCACCATCACATGGTAAGGTCATAAAGAGGCTGATCCCAGCGGTACTAAATTGTTCCATATTATCAATATCAAACGTACCTGGGTTGTACATATTAACTAAGCGAAATAGTACAGGACCAAGGCCTGCAGGGTCTAAATGGCGATTAAAGAAGCCTTCCTCTGAATATTTAAAACCAAGCGTATTAACCGCTGGTAATAATTTACTGCCTTCCATCACCATGCCTTCAGGCATTTGAATGTGCACAATAATAAAGTCAGCTGCGGGAGCCGCAGATTCACTTTCTGCTTTGGGCTCTTCAAGCTCTTCTGGCGTTTGCTCAACGCTCTGCTGTGGCTCATGCTGTTCATCTGCTGCAGAGAAACTAAGATCACCAAACTGGGGCTCATCACGTTCAGCTGAACGCTCTTGAATCGGCTCTGCCGCTGTTTGTTGTACAGGGGCTTGTTCAGTAGGTTCAACTCGCTCATCAGCGGTTGTCGCAGGCTCATCTTTTTTACGAACTGACCATAGGCCATGTATTAATAATCCACCAATGACAATTACACTGATAATGATTAAAACCCATCTTAATTGCTCGGCCATCCCCTCACCTTTTATTATTTGATTTGCCAAAAATTGTATTATGCATGTGCCATTTGCACCGCTTGTTCAATATCAACTGCCACCATGCGTGATACGCCTGGCTCAGCCATTGTAACACCAGTCAATCGCCCTGCCATTTCCATGGCAATTTTATTATGACTAATGTAGATAAATTGCACCGATTGTGACATTTCTTCCACTAAACGGCAAAACCTGCCAACATTCGCATCATCAAGTGGTGCATCTACTTCATCCAGCATACAGAAAGGAGCTGGATTGAGCCTGAATATTGAAAACACTAATGATAATGCGGTCAGCGCTTTTTCTCCACCACTTAACAGGTGAATTGTTGAATTTTTCTTACCTGGTGGTCGTGCCATTATACTAACACCACTTTCGAGTAAATCATCACTGGTTAATTCAAGATATGCGCTACCGCCACCAAATACTTTAGGGAATAACTCACCAAAATCTTGATTTACTTGATCGAAGGTCGCTTTAAAACGCGTTTTAGTCTCTCTATCTATCTTATTGATTGCACCTTCTAAACTCGATAGCGCATTGGTTAAATCATCTAATTGTTGTTCTAAATACTCGCTGCGCTGCTTAGCTTGTTCATATTCATCGATTGCCGCTAAATTTACCGCACCTAAACCCGTTACCTCCTGCACAACTCGGTTTAGTTGCGCTTGCCCCCCGATAAACTAGCTGACTCAGGTAATTGCTCTAATACAGTTTTTAAATTCTGCTCAAGTTCAGTTAATGGCTCTAATGCGGCTTGTGCCTTTACAAGCAAACTTTGCTCTTCGAGTGCCAGCGTTTGCAGTGTCTCCTGCAACATTGTTAATTCACTTTGCGACGACTTCAGTACTGTTTGTTTATCTAATAGTGCCGCTTTAGCATCTGCTAACTGCTCATTGAGTTTACTTAATTCTTCTTCGCCTTGCTGGTGCTGTTCAAGCAATAATAAAATTTGTTCAGCGCTTTGTTCAAGCGGAATCACTAACTCTTCAATTTGGCAGCTGAGCTCTGATACAGCTTCACTGGCACTCTCATACGCAGTAAGTGCATGCTGAAGTTTAGTTTCACTTAATTGAGATTCACTACGAGCTTTTTGTTCAGCAAGATGCGCTTGATGAGCTTGAGTTTTATACTGCTCAAATACCGCATTGTGCTGCGTGTATTCGTTATCGCATGCTTGTTGATGTTGTTGTGCATGTGTAAGTTGCGCTGCTAACTGCTGCTTTTGCTGCGCTAAACCATCAATAAGCTGTTGTTGATGCGCAATAGCTTGCATTACGGATTGTTGTTCAGTAGTTAGTTGCTGGCGTTTTTCAGTTAGCTTTTGTTGTTGAGTGCGCCACTGTGTTAATTGCTCTTTAAGCATATCGCGCCGGGTACTCGCTGACGCTATTTTTTGTGCAAGTTGATGCACCTCTTCTTTTAGATTATCACCTTGAGTTAATAACTCGCGGTGCTTAACTTCATTCTCTGTGACGTCAGCATGCTTTGCTTGTCGTTGCTCCTGCAATGAGGTTGCCCACTCTTTTGCATCTTTTAGCTGCTTATGTTTGAGTAGTAATGAACTTTCTTCATCAGCTTGATTGTTTAGCTGCCAATTACGTCCATAGATTGTGCCATCCCTATCGATAGCCGCAAGCCAAAACTCATCACTAAATAAAGCCTGATCAAAATTATCTTGAACAGCAATTCGCTCTAATAAATCAGGGTAGACGCCATGCTCAATTAGCGCGGCAACAGAGTCAGTTTTGGCTTTATACGTACTAGGCCAAACACTGTTGTTAACCCTATCCGAGCTTACAGTTAAATGCGTTAATCCTAAAAGCGCCTGCTCTACAATTTGTTCATAACCAGACTGCACACTAAGTTGGGCTAATAAATTAGCGTTACTTTGACTTGTTTGATCTGCCAGCATACTGGTTAAACCGGCAATTTGGGCTTTATTTTCATTAACCTCTTGTGTCACATTTTGCAGTACTGCTTGGCTTGTTGTTAATCTTTCATGCGCGTTTTGTGTCGCCAGCTTAACGGTGTTTAACGCACTTTGCTTTGCCGCTAACTCTTTGGTTAGAGACTGCATTAACGCTTGCTGCTGCTCTAATTGTTGGGCAATTGCGTTGTCTGCTAGATCTTTTCCCTGTTGCTCAATATCAGCAATTTGTGTATCGAGGTATTGTAAACTTTGCTGCTGCTGTGTTTGTGTATTGCACTGTTTATTATGGTTATTTTCTAACGTTTGAAACTGTTCTTTCAGTGTTTGGTACTGTTCATTAGCGTGTTGCTTTTGCTGTTGTGATTGTTCAACTTGCTGTGCAATCTGCTCTACTTGCTCATCACAAATAAGTGTGTGTTCAATTGCATGCTGTAGTGCTTGTGCGAGCTCATCGGTATGCCCTTGCTGCTGTAATTGCAGTTCTTGGTTTTGCAGTTGCAGGCTTTGTTGTTTAATTAAATTTTGGCTCAGGGTTTGATGTTGTTGTTTTAAGCTAATTTGCTGTTGCTCAATTCGGGTTAGCTGAGTATGCGTATTATGTTGTGCATGTTGCGCATCACTGAGATGTTGCTGCTGTTGTTCTACTTTAACTTCTAAGCTCGCCAGTACATCATCATGGCCTGAGTTCGCTTGCTTAAAAAAATCAATTTGTTCATTTAATTTAGCGATCTGTTGATTTTTATCAACTTGTTGCTGATGCAGTTTTTGCCATTTTAAAACCGCAATTTGTCCCTTAAGTGCACGCTCTTGGCTCTTTAGCTCGCGATACTTTTTCGCATTAACTGATTGCACAGCCAATTTATCAACTTGTGTTTGCAACTCTTGGCGAACATCAAGTAAACGTTCTAAATTCTCTCGCGTGCTCTTGATCCGAGTTTGCGTTTCTCGACGACGCTCTTTGTACTTTGAAACACCTGCGGCTTCTTCAAGAAATATTCGTAAATCAGCAGGTTTACTTTCAATTAAGCGTGAGATCATCCCCTGCTCAATAATTGCGTAGCTACGTGGGCCAAGCCCAGTGCCTAAAAATATGTCGGTAATATCACGTTTTCGACACTTACTGCCATTTAAAAAATACAATGATTGGCCATCACGCGTTACTAAACGCTTTATAGCAACTTGGTTACGATCGGCAAAAGTATTAGGGAGCTGGCCTTGAGTATTATCAAAAATCAGTTCGACAGAGGCTTGGGAGACAGGTTTACGATTGGTTGAGCCATTAAAAATAACATCAGTCATGGCATCGCCACGCAAATTTTTAGCCGAGCTTTCACCTAATACCCAACGCACCGCATCAATAACGTTTGATTTGCCACAGCCGTTAGGGCCAACGACACACGTCATTTGATCAGGGAATGGGATTTTAGTGGGCTCTACAAAGGATTTAAAGCCCGCTAATTTTATGGTGCTCAAACGCATCTATTTGGTTTACCGATTGTTATTATTATTTACTAAGTACTAATCTAACCTATTTTGAGACAAAAGGTTAAGCTTGGCGTTTAAAGTTATCTAAAATAATACCTGTAGCCATAGCAACATTTAATGACTCCGCAGCACCAAATGCCGGAATCGTAATTTTATTGCTTACTAACGCTGCGCATTCACTGCGAATGCCGTGTGACTCACTACCCATAAGTAACACTCCAGATTGCGATAATTTAGTCTTGTGTAGGTTCTCACCTTCTAAAAATGCACCATAGATAGGCAAGTTAAGCGTTTTTAAATAAGCGGGTAATTCAACTTGGCTTACTGCTACTCGTACAAATGAGCCCATGGTGGCACTGATTGTTTTTGGATTGTATGGGTCTGCACTATCAATACTTGTCACTATGTGCTTTATACCATACCAATCGGCAACACGAATAATGGTGCCTAAATTTCCGGGATCTGAAACCCCATCGAGGGCTAAAATTAACCCTTCTGTGTTGGGTAGTTCTACTGTTGGCATTGCTACAACTGCAATTGCCGCATTGTTGGAAACTAAAGTACTGGCTTTTGTTAAGCTCTCTTCATCAGCCTCAATCATAGTGATTTTATTAAACTGAGTCTGATACTGACTAATAAATGCAGGTGTGGCAAATACATCTACAACCGCTAAATCACTTGCTAATAACTCAAGTACATTTTTCTCACCCTGTACAAGGTATTGATTATACTGCTTTCGGTACTTTTTTTGACCTAATGCACGAATTAACTTGAGTTGGTTTTTTGAAATCATAACAGCCTCATAAAATGACGCCGTGAGTATAGCAGATCTAACCAATAATTCTAAAACTGATAACTCATACTTCGCTATAAACTAAAGATAATCAATGAGTACTGTTAATTGTGATTGATTAAAACGTAATTTTTTAGTAAGTTTTTGGACCTATCTTAAGGAAAGGAATAAAAATGGAACCCAGCACTGATTTTAATGAATCAACAACCAACGGATCTAAACAAAGTATTTTTCAAGGGCGAGTACAGTTTGCCGGCCAAGCCGGTGAGTTTTTTGGTATTTGGTCGGTAAATATTTTACTCAGTATTCTAACTCTCGGTATTTATTCTGCTTGGGCTAAAGTACGTACTTATCGTTATTTTTATAGCAATACGAAAATAGACGGCCACAGCTTTGATTACTTAGCAACGCCCATACAAATTTTAAAAGGTCGTATTTTAGCAATCGTTGTATTTATTATTTACAGCCTAGTTGTACAATTTCTACCTGTTATTGGTCTGTTATTCGCCCTTGGCTTTTTATTTTCAATGCCATGGATCATCAATCAAGGGCTGCGTTTTAATATGCGCATGACTCGTCATAGAAATGTGCGCTTTGCGTTTTCAGGAAATTACGGTGATGCATTAGTTAATTTTGTTCTACTGCCTATAGCAAGTGTATTCACGTTATACTTATTACTGCCTTATGCACTCAAACGTATTGACCAATATTTACATGAAAACATCAGTTACGGTAATAAACCAATTAATGTAAACCTTGAAGGCGCCACCTATTATATGGCGGCATTAATCACCATTGGTGTTGCGATTGGCGGCTTAGTTATATTTGGCATTATTGCAGGTTCAGTCGGTGCGGCTATGAGTTTAACCAGCTTCGACGTTGATAACCTTAATATCTCTACATTAATTTTCCCACTGTTAATTGCGGCACTTTATGTGGCTTTCCTAACAATTTTACGCGGCGTATATGTGACGATAATTCGTAACCATATTTTTAATAGCAGTGAGTTTGAAGACGTTGCTAGCTTTAAATCTGACTTAAAACCAGCTGATTACGCACTAGTTTTGTTTACCAATGCACTGGCTATTATTTTTACCTTAGGGCTAGCTTATCCTTGGGCAAAAATACGCAGAGCACGATTACTTGCTGCGGCCACTGAAGTAACGATTTACGCAGGCGCACTTGATATTATTGATACCGCAGAAGAGCAACAATCATCGTTTGCTGAAGAAGCGGCAAATGTGTTTGATATTGATATTTCACTTACTTGATGAGTAAACATTATATTAAAGGCTGCTATTACTACCCTAATAGCAGCCAACACCAACACTGCTTTGCAACAATCAATGAGAGCCAAATACAGCTTGTTGATACACAGCAAAATACGCTTTTATCTGTACTTATTACTGAGTGCCAAATAGACAGTCCGCTTCGTGGTGTTGCTTCAGAATTAAACTTTGCTGACGGTGGCCGCTTTGTTCCAGAGGATATTAACCATCGCTGGGAATTTACGCATAAAAAAACGGGTATGAGTGAACGCCTCGAAAAATCTAAGCCACTCATAGTTGCCTCAATCATTTTAATACCTTTATTACTATGGTTTATTTTATATCGCGGCATCCCTGCTATCGCTGTGTATAGTGTCAGTTTAGCCTCACCTGCTACTGTAGAGGCAATGGGCGAGCAAACCCTCAACGTAATTGAAAAAGTAGCATTAGCACCCACTCAAATACCTGATGAAGCTCAAAATGATATACAACTGACATGGCAGCAAATGCTCGATAATCTGCATTTAAATAGTGATCGGTATAGACTCTCTTTTTACCAATCAGATTATTTCGCTGCCAATGCCTTCGCGTTACCCCATGGCCGCGTGATTGTTACCGATGAATTAGTCATTTTACTCAAAGATAAACCGGATGCATTGCGGGCAATTTTACTTCATGAAATAGGCCATGTTGAATACCATCACGGTATTCGATTAGCAGCGCAAGCGACTGCCAGCACTATAGTGTTAGCGATTATTTTTGGTGACTTAGAAGGGATCACTGAAGTGGTGCTTGGTTCTAGTTCTTCTTTTTTGCAACAAGCGTTTTCCCGGGATATGGAGCGAGAAGCCGATAAATACGCTATCGAAAAACTAATTGCTTTAGGTTACTCTAATCATGATTTTGCCAATGCCATACAGGCACTGCAAAACAAATTAGATGAGCAAGCGCAGCTTGATGAGTCGTGGCTTAAATACTTATCTACACATCCGAGTTCTCAAGAACGCATTGATTTTGCGAGGCAGTACACACCACAATGACACCTGAGTTAACATTAATCACCTTGGTTATTACCGTAATCGCACTAGGTTATGGGCTTATTTACCCGCGCTTTGCTGGCAATGACTTTGTAAAAGTATCAAGCCAAGACTTATTCGCGACAACTATTACATTAGTCGTTGCGGGGAGTCTTTATTATGATTCTGGCGTTGAGTTTAGTTGGTTAATCTTTAAGGTTAATTGGTTTTGGTTCACGTTTTTAACCTATGTCCTCATCGAAGTTCCTGTGTGTTTAGCGTATGCAAAAAAACATAATATGAAGTTCAAGTAAATTATGTAAAAAGCGCCTACATGGCGCTTTTATTAAAGTGCTCAATCAGTACTTATGTTTTAACGTCCATAAATGCAGTAATTCATTAGCAATGGTCGCAGCTGCAATTGCAGTGAGCTCACTTTGATCATACGACGGCGACACTTCTACAACATCCATTCCTACCATATTTATGCCCTTGAGTGCGCGTATAATTTTCAGCACTTTGTCGCTGGTCAAGCCGCCACACACTGGCGTCCCAGTTCCGGGCGCGAATGCAGGGTCTAAACAATCAATATCAAAAGTAATATACACAGGTAACTCCCCCACCCGCGCTAAAATTTGCTCAGCAATCACTTGCGCCGATAAATCATTTGCTGCCATCGCATCAATGACTGCAAATTCATGTTTACTTTGATCAAAGTCAGTACGAATACCGATTTGAATGCTGTGCTCTACATCTATCAGCCCCTCCATAGGCGCATGATAAAACATAGTGCCGTGATCATAACGCGAGCCATTACTGTAGGTGTCGGTATGCGCATCAAAATGCACTAAAGCCATTTTGCCAAAGCGTTTAGCGTGGGCACGCAGTAAAGGCAAAGTAACAAAATGATCACCCCCTAGGCCGAGTAATGTTTTACCCTGACGTAAAATTTGCTCCGCGGCTAATTCAAGCTGCGCAGTAAAATACTCAGGGTCGCCAACTGGGTAAGTAAAGTCCCCAGCATCTGCTAATTTTAAACGTTCAAACAAAGGAAACGTCCAAGGGTACTTAGTTTCTTCCCACGCTAAGTGCACCGATGCACGACGAATTGCGTCAGGCCCCAGACGTGCCCCTGGGCGACCCGATGTCGCCAAATCAAACGGCAAGCCAAGCACCACCACATCTGCATTGATATCAGTAATATTTTGTACCATAGGCTGACGCAAAAACGTCATGCCGTTGGAATATAACGAATGATCAGTATGATCAAACAAGGTGGTCATATTAAAGCTCTTCTAAATATGTATAACCGTCTAAGCCCGCTTGCAATTCATCAAGCACACTTTGCTGTTCGTTTACTGGAAGTTTACTCACCACCAGCTGTGCATAAGAAGACTGAAAGCCTTCAACATCAAGATGAACATAGCGCATCATATCTGCCACCGTGTCACCTTGGTTAATCTCTACAATACGGGCGTCGCCATGTTCATCCATAGTGATCATGGCACTGTGAGTATCACCAAATAAATTATGCATATCTCCTAAGATTTCTTGATATGCGCCCACCAAAAAAAAGCCCATTAAATACGGTTTTTCAGCACAAAATTCCGGAACGGGTAGTGTACTTTCAATACCTTGACCATCCACATAATGCTCAAGCGCACCGTCTGAATCGCAAGTGATATCCAATAATACGGCTCGTTTTTTTGGTGCCTCTGTTAAACCACTTAATGGTAATACCGGAAACACCTGATCAATCCCCCACGCATCAGGTAATGACTGAAACAGTGAGAAGTTAACAAAAAACTTGTCCGCTAACCGCGCATTAAGTTCATCAATAATGGGCCGATGAAAACGGTTTTTATTATCCATGTGTTTATTAAGCTCGTAACACACTCTTAAGTTAATTTGTTCAGCCCACGCGCGTTGAGTTAAATCTAATAAGCCCATTGCAAATTGGTTATGCGCTTCAGCTAAATCACTTTGGCTATCGTGATAAATTTCAATTAATGCACGGTCATCAGTAAGTACATGTAATTGCTGCCACGACTGCCACATATTTTTCAATAATAACGGTGCATCGGCTGTTGGTGCTTGAATATCCTCGGGTACATAGCTTTCAGTGCCAATGACATTCGAAATAAGCACCGCATGGTGCGCCGTTAGTGCACGGCCAGACTCTGATATAATCGTCGGAAATGGTTGCTCATACTGCTTACAAATATCGCCAATGGTATACACGATATTATTAGCATACTCACCTAAGCTGTAATTCATCGAGTTATGTGATTGACTACGCGTGCCGTCGTAATCAACAGCTAAACCGCCACCTACATCTAAACATTCGATTTGTGCACCGAGTTTACGTAATTCACAGTAGAATCGTGCCGCTTCACTTACGCCAAGACGAACATCGCGAATGTTAGCCATTTGCGACCCTAAATGAAAATGCACTAACTGCACTAAATCAAGCTGATCAGTTTCTTTTAAGCGGTTCACAACATGTAATACTTGCGAAGCCGATAAACCAAATTTTGACTTTTCACCACCGCTCGCTTGCCATTTTCCCTTGCCTTGCGACGCTAAACGTACACGAATACCAATACGCGGTTTTACGTTAAGCTCTTTTGCTTGGCTAAGTACCATGTCCAGCTCTGATAGTTTCTCAAGTACGATATACACTTTGTGGCCTAACTTTTCGCCAATCAGTGCAAGGCGCACATATTCTTTATCTTTATAGCCATTACAGACAATCACTGCACTGGTTTTTTCAGCTAATGCTAAAACAGTCAATAGCTCAGGCTTACTCCCCGCTTCAAGACCTAGTTGTTTCTTTTCAAGATAAGCTTGGCTTGCCACTATTTCTTCAACTACTTCTCGTTGTTGGTTTACTTTTATTGGATAAACTAATAAATAATCTTTAGGGTAACCATAGCTTTCGATTGCGGTATTAAATGCAGCACATAAACTGTGTACACGGTGATGCAAGATTTGTGGAAAGCGCACCAAAGCAGGTAAACTAACACCTTTATCTTCAAGTTGTTTGGCGATATCAATTAATGCTATGGTTTGCTCTGGGGCATCAGCCTTTGGCGCAACATACACATCACCTTGATCATTTATACCAAAAAAACCTTGGCTCCAATGACGAACATTGTAACTCGTGCGAGCTTGTTCTAGTGATGTTGTCTCTTTCATTTATCTTTCTCTCTTATTTAATGATGCCAAGAACAAACTCGGCGAATTGCGCGCATTAAAAGAAAAAAGGAAGATTAAGTCCAACAAGTATTTTTACTCGTAACGAGTGATATTTAACATCTTGGATTCACTGGGAGGATTAGGAGAGTGTTTGGTGCTTAATAAAGTATAAGCACCATAATAAAACCATAAAAACTTTACTGATTTAGGCCAAGTTCCATAAATAAACTTTGAGGATTTTCACTGTAATTGCCAAATGGTCCGCAAGATTTAAACCCTAAGTTTTCGTATAAATTAATCGATTTTGTTTGTTTTGGGCCTGTTTCCAAACGGATCAAAGGAATTTGCTCTTCCCCTGCATGATGCAACAGAATTTGCATAATACGACGAGACAACCCTTTACCACGGTAGCTTGGTTTAACATATAAACGGCGAATTTCACCGTAAGGCGGGTTATCAAATTGTTTAACGATAGCGCCACACGCAACAATGCCATCCTCGTTTTTCAAGCCTATCGCATATACGTTATCTTGATTTAATTGTTCAACACTAAGTGATTGCGCTGTGGCCACTGGGTACAAGGAGCAAATAAGTCGGTCGATATCAGCAAAAACATTAATCACATCCTGGTCATTGGGGTTTAAATCGACTAACTGCATAGAACATCTCAATTTTTATTAAAATTTTGTTGTCAAACTATACCGAATTGTAACAAATGAACAACCTTGTTCGGCCTGTTTTTTACCACTTTAAACTTATTACTTTGATATACAATGCAAATAGTGCCGTGATAAAGAGGTGTACTGTTCAGGCATAATCAAAAAACTTTCTATGTTCAACGCCAGCTAAGTTCGCATTTACTTTATTCGGGTGCTTATATTCGCGCCAATTAGCCACATTACGGCCAACATTCAATTTCGAAAAGTTAGCCTCCCCGTGTATGGGTAAACCTAAAAATTGTTTTAATGTTAAAAGGCTTCCTGGCTCGCTAACATCAATTGTTAAAAAGTCATCGCGGTCTTTAAAATATTCGAATACCTCTTGCTGATGCCCAAAAAAGTGACGAGTCAGCGTTGTTGTACACAACGGATGAATAGCAGGAAAGGTCAGATGAAAGCTTCGCTTAAGGACTGGGCTAAAGTGCCCATTAATTAGTTCAAGATGGGGGGCCATTTTTTCAAGCAACATGGTGATTGACGGTAGCCACTTTTCTACATCACGGCTCAAATAGACAAATTTTGAGCCGGGGAATAACTTATCTAAATGCATATAATCACTAAAACAAGGAGCATCTGATATTGCATCTGCCACTTCAAACGCTTTTTTAGTAAAAGCAGTATGAGCCACTTTTAAACCCAATTCTAATAAAGCGACACTCACACTGGTTGTGCCGGTTCTCGGTAAGCCAATAATAAAAATTTTCGACATGCTCTGTGCTCAAAGTGAAGGCATATTAGTATATCGGGATCATCGAGTTAAACCTACTAAACACTAAAATAAAAGTGTTTAGTAGGTTTAAGCCGTTATAAGGATTTTAGTATTTTTTAAATTATACACCATTAAAAATTACTACTATTTATACAGCTGCTTCCTTAAAGAAAAAACACTTTGTTACTTAAAAGTGCTGTTCAAAAAATCTGAGCAATTTATACTTCGCTTAATGAGAAAAATAATTTGAGGTATTTTTTGTGCAGTTTACCCAAGGTATGGAATACTTTTTTTCGGGCTTTAAGTTAATCACCCAAAAAGGTTTAAAGCGCTTTGTGCTTATTCCTCTGTTAATCAATATAGTGCTGTTTGGTAGCTCACTATTTTTTTTATACGGCTGGCTAACTGATGGTTTTACTTATTTAACCAATATGCTACCTAGCTGGTTAAGCTGGCTTGAGTGGTTAATGTGGCCTATTGCTATATTAGTCATTCTATTTAGTTACAGTATGTTATTTACAGTTATTACTAACTTTATTGCCGCGCCCTTTAATGGCTTACTCAGTGAAAAAGTTGAGTTGCATTTAACTGGACAAAAAATTAATGATGATGGTTTAGCTGATATTGTTAAAGATGTGCCACGAATGCTTGGTCGTGAGTGGACGAAGCTTTGCTATTATTTACCAAGGGCTATCGGCTTTTTTTATCTTGCTATGGGTGTTGCCTGTAATAGGCCAAGTCTTGTGGGTAATGTTTACATGTTGGATGTATGCCGTGCAATACAAGGATTATCCATTTGATAACCATAAGATTAGTTTTAACAAAATGAAAAGTGATTTAAAACAAAAGCAAACTCTTTCATATGGATTCGGTTTAGCTGTTATGTTGCTTACCGCCATTCCTATCGTGAATTTGATTGTCATGCCGGTCGCTGTGTGCGGGGCAACACGTTTATGGGTAGACCAATACCGTCCTAAATACCGCTAATAGCATGACCCACAGGGGACGTTAAAGTCCCCTCAGTTTTTATACCAAAACTTGTCGCGTATTGGCAATAAAGTGGTGTACTTCACGTTCTATTTTTATGTCTACCGGTTTTTCTGGTTTACGATCATTTGGACACGGCATCCGAGGAGTAGTACCAAATAAGCGGCAAATTAATGGGCGCTCATCATAAACAGTGCAACCTTTAGGACCAAGATGCACACAGTTAAAATCATTTAGCGCCGCTTCATGCTCTGCATCTGTTTTTACTGGTAATCGAGACATTTCTTCAGATGAAGTTGTCACGGGGCCACAGCAATCATGACACCCTTCAACACATTCAAACTGTGGTATATTAGCGCGTAATCGTAAGATTACTTTTTGGTTTTTATACATCAATTTTTACCTTTATTTAGCCAGTATTCATGCCGCACTAAAATTAATTAGCTATATAGGCTTTGCGGCACTTTTGTCACGTTCAGGTGTACTGTGATCTCTTCTCTGTCATGATATAAATGCTTAGCTTGTAGCTCATAGCTAATACCATATTTTTCAAGCTCTTCTTTGATCATGGTTAAGCATTCATACACACTATCAAAACGCTTTTTCATAGGGAGTTTCAAGTTAAATATGAGCTCTTTAGCATAAGCGTTAACTGCCCAATCAATCATTAGACTGGTTACTTTAGTTGGCTTTTCTACCATATCGCATACCAGCCAAGTGATGTTTCTTTTTTCTGGTCGGTATTTAAAGCCATCAACACGAAAATGCTTAACTTGACCTGTTTCCATTAAATCTTCGTTCATTGGGCCATTGTCTATGGCGCTAACAAACATGCCACGGCGCACTAACTGATATGTCCAGCCACCGGGGCATGCACCAAGATCAACACTGCGCATGCCAGCTTGAACACGTGCTTCGACCTCATTGGGTGGAATAAACACATTAAACGCTTCATCGAGCTTTAACGTTGAGCGACTTGGGCCATCACTTGGCATCCGCAGTCGTAATATACCCATAAAAAATGGTGAATTATTATAGCTGTACGAATGACCCACATAAGCTGTGTTATTAGTTAAGAACATAACATGCATAACTGGACGGTTAGCTTTGGGTTCACGTAAAACAGTATTTTGTTTTTCCAGCGCTTTTTTAAGTGGTGTAGATATTTTTTTGCAGAACGTTAATAGCTCTTTGCCTTCGTTAGTATCTGGCGTCTCTACACGTAGCTCTGAACAAAGTGGAAAATCAGCTGCCGCTTTTACGATTTCACCCACTCGGTCTTCAACGGGCATATTTTCAAGTAAAGTGCCGGCAAACCACTGACGGGCAAAGACCATATTTTTAAAATCAACTTTTTTAATGATTTCGTCGCTGTGCTGCGCTTCAAAACATTCATAAATAACATAACCAGTATTAGGTTTTGCCTTAACATAGCCTGCAAAGCCTTGCTCTGCGGCATGAAATGTTATTTCTGCAGCGGCATCATTTTCAAACCCACTACGACAGTAAATCACTACACTTGACATAAAAACCCTTTAATTGCGCGTTCGCGCGATTCTCTCTATTAAAATTTAAACCGTGCTACTTGCACCAATAAAATAATCCAACCAATGATAAAGCAGACCCCGCCAAGTGGTGTAATTGGCCCTAACCACTTTTGGCCTGTAATTGCTAATAAATATAAACTACCGCTAAACAGCACAATACCAGCAATAATAAACCAACCAGCCCAGCTTATGTTAATACCCCATTTAATTAAAATAGCAATCGCAATCAGTGCAAGGCCATGGACCATTTGATACTCAGCAGCTGTTTTAAATACGCCGATAGCATATTCAGAAACCCGACTTTTTAAACCATGGGCGGCAAATGCGCCAAGTACCACTGATAGCATACAAAACAGGCTACCCGCCATTAAAAATAATTTAATCATCTACTTTACCTTTAATTCAACTAACAATACTGCTTAATAAATTTACTTGCGTGCTCTGCCGCTACTTGTAAATTTTGCTCAAGCGTCATGCCACTTTTTTTTCGTGGTTTTAAAGAATGGTCGCCATCTGTTAACCAGACAAATTCAGGGCGTTTATCAAGCGTTAGTACATTTAACTCTTCACGACTGCCAAATGTATCTCGCTCACCTTGAAGCACCAAAAACGGGCATGATATTTGGCCGAAATGCTCAATACGCAATTTCTCGGGCTTACCCGGTGGATGAAATGGGTAACCAAACGCCAACACACCCTTGATCTTTTTATTTGTCTCACATACCAGCATTGAGGCCATTCTGCCCCCCATTGACTTACCACCTATAAATAATGGCAATGTTGGCTCTGTTTGTTCAATTACTTGGGCAAAATAAGCGAGTAATTTAGGAGCTCGCTCAGGCGGTCTGCGCTTATTCGTTTGCTTGGCGATTTGCATATATTCAAAATCAAAAAGCCCAACATTAATACCTTGCTCGGCTAGCAAATTTGCCATCTGTTGCATAAATTCAGAGTCACTGCCTGCGCCTGCACCATGAGCAAAAATAAACTGTGCGTGGGGAGCCTCTTTTGCTTTTATCCATTGTATTGCCATTTTAAAACTCTTGTTCTTGCTCTACTAAATCAAGCATCCACTCTTTAAAGGAGACTATTTTACCCAGCTCTGATTGTGATTCACGGTTAACCAAGTAATAGGCATTTTTACTTTCTAAACTATGGCTAAAGGGGATCACCAAACGTCCGGCATCTATATCTGGTTTTGCTAAAACACTGTTACCAATTGCAACGCCTTGGCCATGTACCGCAGCTTGGAGCACCATAGAAGAGTGGCTAAAAATAGGGCCTTGGTTCACCTGTACATTACGAACACCGGCGGTTTTCATCCAGGTCTTCCAGTTTTTTCTCGTAGTATCATGCAACAAAATGTGATTAGCTAAATCGCTTGGTTGATCAAGAGGTTTAGGCCCTGTTAGCAACATAGGGCTACACAAGGGTACCAGGTATTCGGTGTGCAACTTATGGGTTTGTACGCCGCTCCAATGACCGCGACCATAATATATAGCTACGTCAACATCATCAGAGAGCGAATTTTCGTCTTGATCTTGCGCCTTTATTCGTACATCAATCTCAGGGTGTAACTCATTAAATAAACTAAGCCTGGGTACTAACCACTGAATTGCAAAACTTGGCGTTAGGCTTACTGTTAGGGAACCTTTCGCACCTCGCGCTAGCAGTTTTTCTGTCGCATCGATTAATTGGGTAAAGATTTCTTTTATATCTAAAAAGTAACCCTGCCCTTCCTCGGTCAATAACAACGAGCGGTTTTTACGCAAAAACAGCTTTAAACCAAGGTGTTCTTCAAGTGTTTTAATTTGATGACTCACCGCAGCCTGAGTGACATAAAGTTCTTCAGCTGCTTTGGTGAAGCTCAAATGGCGAGCAGCTGCTTCAAATGCTTTTAGGGCATTCAATGGCGGGACGCGACGAGACATATTAACCACTCTTAGAATTAGTTTTTCTTATGAGTAGATTATATACGTCAACTTCCAAGCTGTATATTCGAGAGATAAAAAAAGCGACTTTATAAGCCGCTTTGTTTATCAAATTTTGTAATTATAAATCGCTGGCACTGGTATCCAGTGGTGCAAAGCTTTTAATTAAATCATCAACCGCTTTCATTTGGCTCAAATAACCTTCTAATTTACTCAATGCAAGGGCACAAGGTCCATCGCATTTTGCTTCATTAGGATTAGGGTGAGCTTCAATAAATAACCCAGCTAGTCCTAATGCCATGCCGCTGCGTGCAAGTTCAGCGGCTTGTGCTCGACGCCCATCAGCAGAATCTGCACGCCCACCAGGACGCTGTAAGGCATGAGTGGCATCAAAAATAACCGGTGCCATAGGCTTCATGTCATCCATGCCAAGCATATCAACAACTAGGTTGTTATATCCAAAGCTAGAGCCACGCTCACATAGTGCAACATTATTATTGCCAGCCTCATTGAATTTAGTAATGATATGGCGCATTTCATGGGGCGCTAAAAACTGTGGCTTTTTCACATTGATCACAGCACCTGTTTTTGCCATTGCAACAACAAGGTCTGTTTGACGCGCTAAAAAAGCAGGCAGCTGAATTACATCAACTACTTCAGCTACGGGTGCTGCTTGATGCGGCTCATGTACATCGGTAATTAAAGGTACGTTAAAGGTTTTTTTGATTTCCTCAAAAATCTTTAGTCCTTCTTCCATACCTGGGCCGCGGTATGAGTTGATTGACGAGCGGTTTGCTTTATCAAATGACGCCTTAAATACATACGGTATATTCAGTTTGCTGGTAACTTCTACATAGTGTTCAGCAATGCGCATGGCTAAATCACGCGACTCTAATACGTTCATACCACCGAACAACACAAACGGTTTGTCGTTTGCAAGTTCAATGTCGTTAATTTTAATTAAATGATTGTTCATCGTTAGTCCTTAAGGTGCAACTGCTTGCATCATTAATCCACAAATATAAGCCATATAAGTACCCACACCGTAACCCATTACCGCTAATAATACACCCACTGGCGCAAGTGACGGGTGAAAGGCCGATGCGACCACAGGTGCTGATGCGGCTCCGCCAACATTCGCTTGTGAGCCAACGGCCATATAAAACAAGGGGGCTTTAATAATTTTAGCTACAATCAGCATCAAGCTGGCATGAGTTAACATCCAAATTAAGCCGATAACAAAATACATAGGCGATTCAAGAATAGCTGTAATATTCATGTGTAAACCAATTGAGGCAACTAAAATATATAAAAAGCTCGACGCTACTTTAGATGCTCCAAATGATTCAATATGGCGTACTTTAGTAAAAGATAAACTAATACCTATGGTTGTTGAGATAACAATTAACCAGAAAAATTTACTATTTAAGCTGTACTCTTGTGCCCATGGGAAATTCGCACCAAAGAAAGGCCCTAAAAAGTCAGCACAAAAATGGGCTAGCCCCGTAATACCAAATGCAATGGCAATAATCGTCATATAATCGTTGAGTGTAGGCATACGTGCATGTTCTGCATGATACTTCTCTACACGATTTTTTAAGTCTTCAATTGCACTGGTATCAGCCCCTGTTTTAGCGTCAATCGCTTTATGGTTAGCAGCCATTAATAATAATACCGCCATCCATAAGTTTGCCACAATGACATCCACCGTGACCATCGCAGAGAATATGTCGCCGCCAACATCAAACATTTCTTTCATCGAGGCTTGATTTGCACCGCCACCGATCCAACTCCCTGCGATAGTCGTCATTCCACGCCAAACAGCATCAGGGCCGTGGCCACCTACCGCATCAGGATAAACCGCACTCATTACAAGTATGGCTAAAGGCCCACCAATAACAATACCCACCGTGCCGGTTAAAAACATGATAAGGGCTTTGGGGCCTAAATTTATGATTGCTTTTAAATCAATACTAATTGTCAGTAAAATTAAGCACGCTGGTAATAAGTAGCGCGAGGCAACGTAATACACGTTAGAAGAATGGCCATCAACAATACCAAATGTATTCAGTAGCGAGGGTAAAAAATAGCACAGCAATAATGCAGGGACATATTTGTAAAACTTTTTAAGTGCACTATTTTCACTATGTGATGTTTTAAAAATAAAGCCGAGAATTACAGCGAGTAAACCAAATACAACAGCATCATTGGTGATCAATGCAGTATGGGTGTCAGCCATGTTGATTCCTTAAAATTTTAGTGGTGAGTTTTATTATTATCTTCGAGTTCTTCAATCTGGTGTTGAATAATTTCAATGGCCGGATCATCTGGGCATTCATCTATGAAGAATTGCAGATCATCACGTGCCATTTTCGGGCAATCTAGTTGGTTGAGCAAGTAGCCACGATCGCGACGCTCATACGGATCGTCACCCAACATTTCCATCAGCATTTCTACACATGTTAAAGCATGACCAAATTTATTTTCGCTTATAAACGCCCATTTTTGCTGGGCTAAATAAAGCTTATAAACATCTTCATCAAAGATGAGTTCTAACGGCTCTTGCTCATCGCCATTTTCTTCACTGGCATTTTCAGGAATGATATACCAACTTTGCTGCCCTGAACTAGGCTCTAATACGTAGCCTTCTTCATCGCTAATGGCAACATGAACGTTCACGTCGTTATTAGAAATACACACGCTAGCATCATAGTCCGCATGCTGTAATAAGTGACACAACAAAATACCCAAGGTCGTTGGTGAGCCACTACGCATAGCCAATGTATAGGTAAAGCTATTTAAGGTGTATTCAGGTACTTTTAAGCTAGATACACTAAACATCCACTTGGTGTAAAACATATCAAGTAGGGTATCAAGTCGGTCATGAATATCGTCTTGTTGCTGGCACAGCTCAGTAATTTGGTTTTCAAATTCACTTAGGGTAGCAAAGCTTTGGCTTAGGTGGGCCTGTGGATCCCATTTAGCTTCTGCGCTTATACAACGATACAAAGCTGCGGGAACAAATGCATCATAATTTTCATCTTGATAGGTTTCGTTTTCATCTTCAAACCAAGGTGTGGTCATTAATACTGCAACATCTGTTATTAATACGAAGAGTTAGTTTACCTAGTTTTTAGCCCAGTTACCAACGCGTTTACAGCCCAAAGGTATGAAGATTTACCGATGAGCTGGTTTTACTGGATATTTTATTAAAGTAGCAACGCGGTTTTTGTCACAGCCAGCTTACCTATTAACGCGATCACACCGGTTGTAATAATCAAAAAGACTAATTTCGCTGCTATTGCTTTTTGCTTGCTGGCGATAACGCCAAAAGCGATATATGCGATCACGAGAATAATTTTCTCTAATAGCCACATTTGTTCCAGCGGGTTTATTTTCGCAATGGCCATTAAAACGATTGCTGAGATAAGCAAAAATGTGTCTGTTGCATGGCTACCAATAAATACCACTTTATTTTTAGCAATGGCACCACTGCCAATACGTGAGAACGATCGTACATAAAATAAAAGTATACTTAAAACGGCGATTGCCATATGTGTGTGTTTTACTGCTAAATAATCCATATTGCCCTATCTTAGTTTATAAAAATGACGGTGTAATTAATCTGGGTATAACGCTAATATTTTCTCTAATTCATCTACTTGTTGATTAAATACATCAACTAATTTCGGCTCAAAATGCTTGCCTTTTTGCTCGTTGATTTCACTCACAACGGCCTCAACACCCCACGCTTCTTTGTAACAACGCTTATGGCGAAGTGCATCGTACACATCGGCTAATGCCACAATGCGACCAAATATATGAATGTTTTCACCTGCTAATCCCTGTGGATATCCGCTGCCATCCCATTTTTCATGATGATCACGGGCTATCTCAGCTCCCGCCTTAACAATATCGCGTTTCGACCCTTTTAATATTGTATGACCTTTTTCAGTATGGGTTTGCATTATTGCCCACTCTTCAGTAGTTAGCTTGTCAGGTTTATTTAAAATAGCATCGGGTATACCGACCTTACCTACATCGTGCAACGGTGAAGCTAAGCGAATTAATTCAGCTTCTCGCTTTGATAAACCATAGCCCAAGGCCAATAAGTTACATATATGCGACACGCGCTTAACATGATTGCCAGTCTCAGTTGAACGTTGTTCGAGCGCTTCACTTAAGCGCAAAACGAGCTCTTGTTGCGTGGCTTCAACTTCTGACTGCAATTGCACATTTTCATACGCTAGCTGTACATTTTGTGAAAATATTTCAATCAAATGACGTTGAGTATCTGTTAAATATTGCGGAATTCCTGAAATGAACAGCATTGAATTATGGTTATATTCACTGCAACAATAGGCGAACAAGTAGTTATTTTTATAAACAATTGTTTTATCTTGCAATGCTTGTTTGCATGCAAGTAGTTGCTCATTATCAAGCACGTCTTCAATTGCTTTACCTTCGCTGCGTTCAAAGTCTCCTCGGCCAGAAAAAACAACTAACTTTTTTTTGATTATCGTCTGGGTTACTCGCCACTAGGCTGGTTGCATACATCGCTTTATCAACTGTCCCTAACAAAGAGGTTAACTGTTGCATAACCCCTTCGATGAAGTTTTCTAGTGAATGAGCAGCAAAGATATCTCTTGAGGCTTTAATTATTTTTTCGAGCCCTTGGCGAGATTGCTCAATTGATAAAATATCGCGATAAGAACGTAAGCTCGACATCACCACAGTAAATAACTTTTGTGCGGTAAGCTCTGTCTTCGATTTATAATCGTTTATATCATAATTAACAATCACTTGGCGTTCAGGAGCCTGCCCTGGCTGACCGGTGCGGAGAATGATTCGGATATGATTATTTTTTGCTGTTTCGCGGATATACTGGGCGACTTTCAAACCTGCATCATCTGTTTCCATGACCACATCAAGTAGCACAATTGCTGCATCAGGGTGATTATCGATCATTGTTTTGGCTTCTTCACCAGAATAAGCACTAATAAACTCTAAGCGTTTGTCTTGAAATTCAAAGTCACTTAATGCCAGTTTAGTAACCGCATGTACTTCAGGTTCATCATCAACAATAATGACTTTCCAGGTTCCCTGAACAATATTACTTACTTCTTCTTGTGGCTCATCCGAAAACAAAAAATCATTCATCACATTGGGTCCTTAGAAGGCAGTTACATTTTATTCTCACAGCGCTTTGTTGTTTATTTTGGCCACTGTGCGAACGTTACACGATCATTATTTGCTAAATCTTTCACTGTAAGTATATTTGTATACGCCATTTGTGCAAAAAAACTATGCACTTTAATACTTTGTTGATAACCATGCTCAAACAGTAGATAGCCATTTGGCGCTAAATAGTTCCTCGCTTGAGTGATAATATGCTTAATATCAGCCATACCATCATCATCAGCAACCAATGCTGATAGAGGTTCAAAACGAACATCCCCTTGGGTTAGATGTTCATCATTGTGCTCAATATAGGGCGGGTTACTTACTATTAAATCAAACTTTTGATTACTGACTTCACTAAACCAGTTACTTTGTAAAAAAGTAACGTGCTGCAAACCTAATCGCTGTTTATTTATTGTCGATAATGCAACCGCTTGCGCTATGCGGTCAACCCCTGTGATTTGCCAATTTGCTTTTTCAGAAGCCAATGCCAAAGCAATTGCCCCTGTTCCCGTGCCTAAATCAAGAACCTTGGCATTATCGTTAAGCGGTAAATCAAGTGCAACTTCAACTAAAGTTTCGGTATCTGGACGAGGTATGAGCGTGGTGGCATTAACCTGCAGTGACAAACTCCAAAACTCGCGTGTGCCAGTAATATGCGCAACAGGCTCCCCCTTTAAGCGGCGCTGACAATAACTATCAAATAATTGTTGTTGTTGAACAGTTAGCTGTTTTTCAGGCCAAGAAAACAAATAACTTCGTGGCTTTTGTAATACCTCAAGTAATAATACTTGCGCATCTAACTTGGCGCTGTCAGTGCTATTTTGCAAAAGCAAAGTAGCACTGTGGATAGCCGATTCAACCGTGTCTGTCACCGTTATTCATCACCCATCGCAGCGAGTAAATCAGCTTGGTGCTCTTGCATCAGCGGCTCAACAACACAACCTAAGTCACCAGCGATCACTTCGTTTAAACGATACAGTGTTAAGTTAATGCGATGATCAGTAATTCGACCTTGTGGGTAGTTATAAGTACGAATACGCTCTGAACGGTCACCACTTCCCACTAAGTTACGACGTTCAGAGGCTTCTGCCGCGTGACGTTTTTCATCTTCAGCTTGTTGTAAGCGAGCAGCAAGTACTGACATCGCTTTAGCACGGTTTTTATGTTGTGAACGCTCATCCTGACACTCCACCACAACACCTGTTGGAATGTGCGTGATACGTATTGCTGAGTCGGTTTTATTAACATGCTGACCACCGGCACCTGATGCACGAAACGTATCAACTTTAATATCTGCGGTGTTTATTTCAATGGCTTCCGCTTCAGGAATTTCGGCCATAACAGCTACCGTACACGCAGAGGTATGTACACGTCCTTGCGATTCGGTCTCTGGTACACGCTGAACACGGTGCGCGCCTGATTCAAATTTTAGTTGGCCGTAAACACCTTCACCGCTGATGTTTGCAATAACTTCCTTAAAGCCGCCGTGCTCACCTTCGTTCGTACTAACAACTTCGACTTTCCATTTTTTAGTTTCAGCGTAGCGGGTATACATACGGAACAAATCACCTGCAAATATGGCCGCTTCATCTCCCCCGGTTCCTGCTCGCACTTCTAAAAATACGTTATTATTATCACGCGGATCCTTTGGCAGCATTAGCACTTGAATTTGATCTTCAATAATTTGAATTTGTGATTTTGCTTCTTTGTATTCTTCTTGCGCCATTTCACGCATATCAGGGTCAGAATCTTTTAGCATTTCTTCAGCGGTAGCAACATCGTCTTGTGACTGTTGGTACGATAAAAACGCTTTTACAATTTCTTCCAGCTCCGAGTATTCTTTTGAAAGAGCACGAAAGCGATTTTGATCGCTGATAACAGAGGGGTCACTTAGCAGCGCTTGCACTTCTTCATAACGCTCAACTAAGGTTTCTAATTTACGATAAACGGACTCTTTCATGTAACTGCTATTCCTGATCAATACCTAACATTTTCTTTAATTGGCTTAACTGATCAACTTCACCTTTTTTCGCCGCATCTTGAATTGCACGGGTAGGCGCGTGCATTAAACGGTTGGTTAATTTGTTGGCCAGCTCTAAAATTACTTTTTCTGCATCTTTTCCGGTTGTTAATTGGCTGATAGCCTTATCAACCAGCTCAGACTTTATATCTTGTACATCTTGACGATAACTGCGGATTAGATCGACAGAATCAAGTGAACGCATCCACATTGCAAATTCAGCACTGCGATGAGTAATAATATCTTGTGCTTCTTCTGCCGCTTGCTCGCGTGAGGCGATATTCTCGCTCACAATGGCTTGTAAGTCATCAACGGAATACAAATAGGCAGCATCAAGCTCCCCTACTTGGCTTTCAATATCCCGGGGAACCGCAATATCTATAAATAACATTGGTTTATTACGACGTTGTTTAAGCGCTTGTTCCACTACACCTTTACCAATGATAGGCAAAGTACTAGCGGTGGAACTAATAACTATATCAGCTTGGTGCAAACGCTCAGGTAATTGTGCTAACGCGATTACATCAGCTGATACGTCTTGAGCTAAAGAACGAGCTCGTTCTATTGTGCGATTAGCAACGGTTATTTGCTGAGGTTCGTTTTGATATAAGTGTTTAGCAACCAATTCAATGGTTTCGCCTGCGCCGATAAGCAACACTTTAGTCTTATTTAGTTTTCCGTATATATGCTTTGCTAAATTAACTGCGGCATATGCAACAGATACAGCGCTTGCTCCAATGTCAGTTTCAGTGCGCACTTGTTTTGCCACTGAAAACGTTTTTTGAAATAAACGGTCGAATACCACATCAACAGAGTTGTGGTTTTTTGCACTATTATACGCCTGTTTTATTTGGCCAAGTATTTGTGGCTCACCTAAGACAAGCGAATCTAAGCCGCAAGAGACGCGCATCAAATGGTTAATGGCTTCGTTATCTTGGTGGCAATATATATTATTGCTCAGTTCTTGTTCATCTAAACCATGGAAACTGGCTAACCATTGCAACAGTATTTGGGAATTTTGCTGAGCAAGGCTACAATAGATTTCTGTACGGTTACAGGTTGATACGATAACCGCTTCATTAAACTGATCATGATCACTCAATTGCTGTAATGCTTCTGATAATTGCTCAGGTGAAAATGCGACTTTTTCACGCAGTTCTACAGATGCGGTTTTATGATTAATACCAAGTGCTACTATGGTCATATGTGCCAAATATTGCTAAGCCATGCTCGAAAGGCAGTAATTTTACCAAAAATCATTGGAATATGGAAAGTAAGGAACGACATTTGATTCGACTATATTTGATTTTACTCACATTTTTTTTTATTTTTAAGTGGTTGCGCACAGCAAATTGACCCCCAAACGTCTCTTTATGTTGATTGGAAAGCAAAACTTTTAGCGCAAAATACATGGCAAGTTGAGGGGAAACTGGCATTTATTAGCCCCGATGAACGTCAATCAGCTAATTTAAATTGGCAACAACAAGATGACTTTAATGAACTGATACTCACTACTTTTATTGGCACTCGCGTATTAGCACTTAAGCAAGATGTTCAAGGCGCAGAGCTTGAGTATGACGGTGATACTTATCACGATACAAATGCAGCACAATTATTAAATCGTTTAACTGGATTTACTATCCCAATGGACAGTGCCGATGATTGGCTTAAAGGCACGGTTTCGAATGAGTCTTTGCAAGTAGATGAGCTTGGACGCGCAAAGAATGTAATGTGGCAGTCTCTCAACGGTCAAAAATGGCATATTAGCTACGGTGATTACCAACAATATGCAGGATTTTGGTTACCAAAAAAACTGACTTTGAAACATCAAAACATCAAAATAAAAATTCAATTATACCAATGGTACTTCAACAAACATGACTAATAGCACACTAACTCAATTTTCATTATTAGCCCCTGCTAAACTCAATTTATTTTTACATATAAATGGTCGTCGTGATGATGGCTATCATGAACTTGAAACCCTGTTCACATTTTTAAATTATGGCGATCAATTAGAATTTACTTTATTAAAAACCAACGCTATTGAGTTAACTGGTGACACTGAAAATATCCCTTTAGCGGACAATTTGATTTATAAAGCAGCTGTATTATTGCAAAAGCATACAAAAACCAGCCTTGGTGCAAAAATAAATTTAACTAAAATTTTGCCAATGGGAGGCGGTGTTGGTGGTGTTCCTCTGATGCAGCAACCACCCTTTTAGCCCTCAATACATTATGGCAGTGTAAGCTTTCTCTTACTGAATTAGCACATTTGGGCGTGACCCTTGGTGCAGACGTTCCTGTATTTATAAATGGTCGAAGTGCCTTAGCACAAGGGATTGGTGAGAAGTTGGTCGACGTTGAGCTTGCACAAAAATGGTATTGTGTGGTTCATCCAAGTGAGCATGTTAGTACCGCTAAAATTTTTACTCACCCAGATTTAACACGTAACACACCAAAGCTCAAAGGTGATTGGCAACAGCAAGTTTTACGTAATGACTGCGAGCCATTAGTTAAAAAGCTCTGCCCTGAGGTTGAAAAAACCCTCCAGTGGTTGCTAAAATACGCCCCGTCTAAGATGACTGGCACTGGCTCATGTTGTTTTGTTGAATTTGCAACGCAAATAGAAGCACAACATGTTCTTGAAAATCTCCCCCATAATTGGGACGGTTTTATTGCCAGTAGCGTTAATACCTCTCCTGCCCATACGCAGTTGAACGCGATTCATTTAAGCAATCAAGTAACGTACAAGTAAAATACAATGTAAGTTAACAAATGACGCAATTGCCTCGTTTGTTAGTCCCAAAATTCAGTGCCTGAGGAACCCTACCGTGCCTGACATGAAGCTCTTCGCTGGTAACGCAACACCTGAGTTAGCTCAAAAAGTTGCAAAACGTTTATATATTGAAGTAGGCGATGCTGTTGTTGGCCGTTTTAGCGACGGTGAGATCAGTGTTCAAATTAATGAAAATGTTCGTGGCTCGGATGTTTTTATTGTGCAATCAACCTGTGCCCCAACTAACGATAACCTAATGGAGTTAATCGTTATGGTTGATGCATTACGTCGTGCGTCTGCAGGACGTATTACAGCCGTCATTCCTTATTTTGGTTATTCTCGTCAAGACCGTCGTGTACGTTCTGCTCGTGTGCCAATTACTGCAAAAGTTGTTGCTGATTTCCTATCAAGTGTAGGTGTTGACCGCGTTCTTACGGTTGACTTACACGCAGAGCAAATCCAAGGCTTCTTTGATGTGCCAGTTGATAACGTATTTGGTAGCCCAGTATTATTGGAAGATATGAAGGAACGTCAATTTGATGATGTTGTTGTTGTATCTCCTGATATTGGTGGTGTAGTACGTGCCCGTGCTATCGCTAAACTACTCAACGATACTGACCTTGCTATTATTGATAAACGTCGTCCACAAGCAAATGTTTCTCAAGTAATGCATATTATCGGTGACGTTGAAGGCCGTGACTGTATCATTGTTGATGACATGATCGACACCGGTGGTACTTTATGTAAAGCAGCTGAAGCATTAAAAGAACATGGCGCTAAGCGTGTTTTTGCTTATGCAACACACCCTGTTTTATCAGGTGCTGCAGCAGAGAACATTCGTAATTCAGTCATTGATGAAGTAATTGTTACCGATTCAATCCCATTAACTGAAGAATTAAAAACAATTGACAAAATTAAAGTACTGACATTGGCAGATATGCTTGCTGAAACGATTCGTCGTATTAGCAACGAAGAGTCTATCTCTGCGATGTTTGAACATTAAGAACACTTTTATTAGTGATTAAAGCGCCTAAATGGCGCTTTTTTTTACCCCTGTGTTTCTTTTGCTAATAGGTGGTGGTATGATAGCGCGCCTTTTGGCTAGGGACCTTGGTCGCAAAGGCCCTAACACTTTTAAATTACTGGAGACATTATGTCTAATACAACTTACACTTATGACGCTGAACTTCGCGTAGAAACTGGTACTGGTGCGAGCCGCCGCCTACGTCGCGAAGACAAAGTACCTGCAATCCTATACGGTGCAGATAAAGAAGCAGTAGCGCTTACTCTTGCTCATAAAGATATGATCAAAGCACAAGAAAGCGAAGGTTTTTACACTCACATTCTTACGCTTAACATTGGCGGCGAGTCTGTTGAAGCTATCTTAAAAGATATTCAACGTCACCCATTCAAGCCAAAGCTTACTCACCTTGATTTCCAACGTGTTGACGCTACTCATAAGCTTCATACTAAAGTTCCTCTTCACTTCATCGGCGAAGATAAAGTAACTAAACTTGGTGCGACTGTTGTTCACCAGTTAACTGAAGTTGAAATCACATGTCTTCCAAAAGCACTTCCAGAATTCGTTGAAGTTGACGTTTCTGACCTAGTAGCTGGTGATTCAATCCACCTTTCTGAACTTAAACTTCCTTCTGGCGTTCAATCAGTTGAACTTGCTAAAGGTGAAGGCCACGATCAGTCAATAGTTACTATTAAAGCTAACAAAGCAGCTCCAGCTGAAGACGAAGAAGCTTCAGACGCTGCAGAATAATATTTAAGGTCTTGCACCTTGAATTCTATTCAAATGCTTGTGGGCCTGGCTAATCCAGGCCCCGAATACGCAAACACACGCCACAATGCAGGTGCTTGGTTCATCGAGCAACTCGCAGCACGCTACAACTGTACGCTTAAACACGATCCTAAATATCACGGCCTTACCGGCAAAGTGATCATTCAAGGCCAAGAATTCAAATTATTGATCCCCACCACTTACATGAATTTAAGTGGTAAATCGGTCAGTAGTTTAGCCAATTTTTTCAAAATCCCTATTGAAAACATCTTAGTTGCACATGATGAAATGGATTTAGACCCGGGCGTTGCTAAATTAAAGAAAGGCGGCGGACATGGCGGTCATAATGGCTTAAAAGACATTATTGCAAAAATGGCAAATCAAAAAGACTTTATGCGTTTACGCGTTGGTATAGGTCATCCTGGACATCGTGAAATGGTCACTGGTTGGGTGCTTGGAAAAGCAGCCAAAGAAGACCAAGAAAAAATGGATGCCGCTGTAGATGAAGCAGTTCGTTGTATGGAAATACTTGCAAAAGACGGTGTGTTAAAAGCACAAAACAGACTTCATTCGTTTAAACCCTAGTAACATAGTTATTAAATCGGTTGAACGGATCTAAACAAGGTATCTTACTATGGGTTTTAAATGTGGTATCGTTGGTTTACCAAATGTTGGTAAATCTACATTATTTAATGCATTAACCAAAGCGGGCATTGAAGCCGCTAACTTCCCTTTTTGTACCATCGAACCAAACACAGGTGTGGTTCCGGTTCCTGACGCTCGCTTAGACGAACTTGCAAAAATAGTTAATCCTCAGCGCATTCTTCCAACCAGTATGGAGTTTGTCGATATTGCAGGATTAGTAAAAGGCGCATCAAAAGGTGAAGGTCTAGGTAATCAATTTTTAGCCAATATTCGTGAAACAGATGCGATTGGCCATGTTGTGCGTTGCTTTGAAGACGAAAACGTCATTCACGTTGCAGGTACTATTGATCCAGCTGACGATATCGATGTAATCAACACTGAGCTAGTACTTGCGGATATGGACAGTGCTGATAAGGCGCTTTTCCGTAATGCTAAAAAAGCAAAAGGCGGCGATAAAGACGCAAAAGAGCAAAATGCTGTGCTTGAAAAAGTAAAAGTACACCTTGATGAAGGGTTAACTTTACGTTCTTTAGAACTAACTAAAGAAGAAAAAGCTGCCATTGCTTCTATCAACTTTTTAACTATCAAACCAACTATGTATATTGCTAACGTTGCTGAAGATGGTTTTGAAAATAACCCGCTCCTTGACCGCGTACGTGAAATTGCAGCAGCAGAAGATGCTGTTGTTGTTCCTGTATGTGCAGCGATTGAGTCAGAGCTTTCTGAGCTTGAAGAAGAAGACAAACTTGAATTTATGGCTGACCTTGGTTTAGCAGAACCCGGGCTTAACCTCGTAATCCGTGGTGGCTATGAATTACTCCATCTACAAACTTACTTTACGGCTGGCGTAAAAGAAGTTCGTGCATGGACCATCCCTGTTGGTGCAACGGCACCACAAGCAGCAGGTAAAATCCATACCGACTTTGAACGTGGCTTTATCCGCGCACAAACGATTGCTTATGATGACTACATCTCTTTTAAAGGGGAAAGTGGTGCAAAAGAAGCAGGTAAAATGCGTCAAGAAGGTAAAGAGTACATTGTTAAAGATGGCGATGTAATGAACTTCTTGTTCAACGTATAGTTACTATTTACGCTAAATAATGTTTGGCGATGATTTTAAAGGCTCGTATTTACGAGCCTTTTTTGTTTTTGTGCTATTATCGAATAATAGTGACGCGAGTATTGATGCTCATTTACTTGCTAAAAAAACACCGTTTTTAATAAAAAATAGCCTCTTCGCTTAATTTTCCTGCAAACAAACCCTGATAAGTGTTTTTTTGCAAAAAAGGTGTTGACGGATTTGGGTCATATCAGCATAATACGCCCCGCACTCAGCGATGAAGTGCTAACAAAAAAGATGGCTAAGTAGCTCAGCTGGTTAGAGCACATCACTCATAATGATGGGGTCACAGGTTCAAATCCCGTCTTAGCCACCATTCTTTTTTGTACTCAATGAAGAGTTTAAAATAACTACCATCTATTTGATTAACTCAAATTGATAATGCGGGAGTGGCGGAATTGGTAGACGCGCTGGATTTAGGTTCCAGTAACTTAGGTTGTGAGAGTTCAAGTCTCTCCTTCCGCACCATATTCTTGATAAGAATTAAAATTATCACTTGTTTTCTGTTGGGATATCGCCAAGCGGTAAGGCACCAGGTTTTGATCCTGGCATTCCCAGGTTCAAATCCTGGTATCCCAGCCAACAATGGCTAAGTAGCTCAGCTGGTTAGAGCACATCACTCATAATGATGGGGTCACAGGTTCAAATCCCGTCTTAGCCACCATTTCTTATTTTAGAAGTGGCTCTGCAAGAGTTAAATTGCACTCAATGAAGAGTTTAAAATAACTACCATGTGTTTTATTACACAAATATGCGGGAGTGGCGGAATTGGCAGTTGTCTTGAATTAGACGCTGGATTTAGGTTCCAAAACAGTATTACCTGTATACTCGATGCGGGAGTGGCGGAATTGGTAGACGCGCTGGATTTAGGTTCCAGTAACTTCGGTTGTGAGAGTTCAAGTCTCTCCTTCCGCACCATGTTCTTGATAAGAACTAAAAGTATCAAATAATTCTTAGTTGGGATATCGCCAAGCGGTAAGGCACCAGGTTTTGATCCTGGCATTCCCAGGTTCAAATCCTGGTATCCCAGCCAACTTCTTCTACCAAAGAAATGTTGTTTAAGAAAGCTCTGTTAAGAGTTTAAATATAAGCTGTATGCGGGAGTGGCGGAATTGGTAGACGCGCTGGATTTAGGTTCCAGTAACTTCGGTTGTGAGAGTTCAAGTCTCTCCTTCCGCACCATGTTCTTGATAAGAACTAAAACTATCAAATAATTCTTAGTTGGGATATCGCCAAGCGGTAAGGCACCAGGTTTTGATCCTGGCATTCCCAGGTTCAAATCCTGGTATCCCAGCCAACTTCTTCTACCAAAGAAATGTTGTTTAAGAATAACTCTCGCTATGAGTATAAAAAAGCAAACCCTTTGATGCGGGAGTGGCGGAATTGGCAGTTGTTTTGAATTAGACGCTGGATTTAGGTTCCAAAACAATTAATTGCATTCTAAGAACTGCGGGAGTGGCGGAATTGGTAGACGCGCTGGATTTAGGTTCCAGTAACTTCGGTTGTGAGAGTTCAAGTCTCTCCTTCCGCACCATGTTCTTAATTAGAACTAAAACTCATCCAAATTTAGAGTTGGGATATCGCCAAGCGGTAAGGCACCAGGTTTTGATCCTGGCATTCCCAGGTTCAAATCCTGGTATCCCAGCCAATTTCTTACTACCTCCCTCTTTAATCTTTAATCTTTAATCTTTAATCTTTAATCTTTAATCTTTAATCTTTAATCTTTAATCTTTAATCTTTAATCTTTAATCTTTAATCTTTAATCTTTAATCTTTAATCAAAATTGTTTGAGTGAGCTTTCACCCACTCCACTTGTAATTTAGTCATTTCAATTCACCACTAATCGCATATTTCAAAACCCAGTTTTTTACCGGACCGGTATTATTCGCTAACTTTAAAAAGCGGTTACGCGCCCATTGTAAAGGTGTCAATTGATTCGAAAAACCAAAATAACAAGCATCCATCATACTCATCATCAACAAGTTTGCTTTGCGACGGGTTTGCTCGTAGTGTTTAAGGTGTTTCACAGCACCAATGTCATCTGCTGCTGCTAAAATATCACCAAGGGCTGCTACATCTTGAAAGCCAAGATTTACCCCCTGCCCAGCTAAAGGATTTATCGTATGTGCTGCATCTCCCACTAATACTAAACGTCCTGCTGAATATTTATTAGCGTGTTGGCGAGCAAGTGGGAAGACCGCTTGATTAACAATTTCAAAATCACCTGCTAGGGGCGCAAAGTTTTCGATTATTTGTTGTTTTAACTGCACTTTGGTTAATTTATTTAAACTTTGTAACTTAGCTGCGTCGTCATACCAAATTAAATTAGCATAAGGAGCCTGCATAGGTAAAAATGCAACTGGGCCAGTAGGTTTAAACTGTTGCCATGTTTTAATCTGCTGCGGGGCATCCAATTTAATCAAAACGCCCATACAGTGTTGTTGATATTGCCAACCAGTTACCCCAATATTTGCTTGTGTGCGTAATTGAGACTGGCCGCCGTCTGCTGCGATGACTAAATCAGCACTGTAACGCTCTTCACCATAAATTAGGCTAATATCTTGCGTTGTTTGTTCAATAGCACAAATCGGTGACTTAATATCAAGTACTTCAATATCATGTTGTTCAAACTGCTGCCATAAACTGGCTTGAATTAATTTGTTCTCGATTAAATGACCCAAATGTGAAGCGTTAATATCGTTACAGTCAAACAAGAGATTATCGCCTACATGTTCAAACGCTTCTAATTGTTGGTATGGCGCTAAGCGTGACTGTTTTAAGTACGCCATAGCACCCAGATCATCTAACAGGTTTTCAGAAAAACGATTAATAGCAGATACGCGTATATCGATAGTCTCGCTTTGCAGTACTTGCTCAGCATTAATAGGTCGTTGTTCTATCACACGTACATCACAACCTTGTTTTGCTAACTTTACTGCCATTGCGGCACCGACCATCCCACCGCCAACAACAATAACTTTGTTTTTTTTCATATTTTTAATCACAACTAAGGTCACTAATTATGGAGTTGATTGTAACGTACTTAGTTGAAAAAATGCGAGTTGCTTTAATCCTTAGCCGTACAATTGCACAGTTTGTTTGATTTCAAACCACAAAGATCAAATCTATACTTGGATCTGGGCGGGTATCCAGATAAAATACGCGTCCTTTAAGTTAGCGGGCATTTAAATGCTCACATCACTTAATCCTGTTTCTAGCACACTTTAGTGCCACTACCGAATTGAAAACGAGGCTATATTTCAATGAGTAAAAAGCTGCATATTAAAACTTGGGGTTGTCAGATGAATGAGTACGACTCTCAGAAAATGGCGGATCTCCTCGATGCAACCAACGGCTATCAGTTAACTGAAGAAGCCGGTGAAGCAGATGTCATTCTACTCAATACGTGTTCAATTCGTGAAAAAGCACAAGAAAAGGTGTTTCATCAACTGGGGCGTTGGAAGTTATTAAAAGATGATAAGCCTGATTTAATTATTGGTGTTGGTGGCTGCGTAGCCTCCCAAGAAGGTGACTCTATTCGCCAACGTGCCCCTTTTGTTGATGTGATTTTTGGCCCGCAAACGTTACACCGCTTACCTGAAATGATAAAACAAGTACAAGGTAATAAAGGTAGCTCTGTGGTTGATATTTCATTCCCTGAAATTGAAAAGTTTGACCGCTTACCAGAGCCTAAAGCAGAAGGCCCAAGTGCATTTGTTTCAATCATGGAAGGCTGCTCAAAATACTGTACTTTCTGCGTAGTACCTTATACTCGTGGTGAAGAAGTAAGCCGCCCGCTTGATGACGTATTACTTGAAGTTGCCCAACTTGCAGAACAAGGTGTACGTGAGGTTAACCTACTTGGACAAAACGTGAACGCCTACCGCGGTGAAACTTACGATGGTGAAATTTGTTACTTCTCCGATTTGATTCGGTATGTTGCTGCAATTGATGGTATTGACCGTATTCGTTATACCACATCGCATCCAGTAGAATTTACACCTGATATTATTGACGCCTACGCAGATGTACCTGAGCTGGTTGATCACTTGCACCTACCAGTGCAAAGTGGTTCTGACCGCATTTTAAACTTAATGAAGCGCGGCCATACCGCACTTGAGTACAAATCAACAATTCGTAAGCTGCGTAAAATTCGCCCTAATTTAAGCATGTCGTCTGATTTCATTATTGGTTTTCCTGGTGAAAGTAAGATGGACTTTGAAGCCACAATGAACCTAATTAACGAAATTGGTTTTGATATGAGCTTTAGCTTTATATACAGTGCTCGTCCAGGTACACCAGCCGCTGATTTGCCTGATGATGTCTCTGAGCAAGAGAAAAAAGAGCGTTTATACTTATTACAAAACCGTATTACTCAAATGGCGCAGCAAATCAGCCGTCAAATGTTTAATACCGAGCAACGTATACTCGTTGAAGGTCCATCAAAGAAAAATCCTATGGAGCTGCGTGGCCGTACTGAAAACAACCGTGTTGTGAACTTTGTAGGCCCACATAATGTGATCGGTCAGTTTGTTGATGTACGTATTACTGAAGCACTGCCTAACTCTTTACGTGGTGACTTAATTCGTACAGAATCCGAAATGAACTTACGCCGTGATGTTGCTCCTGCTGAAATTTTAAGTAAAGCAGCGCAACCTGAACCACAAGTAACGCCGAATGAAATCGGTGTTGCGACATTTGTTCCGTAGGCGATAATGATTGTGCCAGCAACAGCTGGCACACCACAACAGGAAGCAATTTTGAGTAATCAATTAAAAAAATTAGAGATTTATTTAGAGCCCTCCGACAATAAACGCCTTTCTTCTTTATGCGGCCCGTTTGACGAAAATATCAAACAAATTGAACGCCGCTTGGGCGTCGAGATCACTCATCGCGATAACTACTTCAAAATTACCGGTAAAACAACAAGTGCCTTTGCTGCGATGGAAATCGTTAAAGACTTGTATGTTGAAACCCAGCCTGTACGTGGTGTGGTTAACGATATTGAACCGAACACAGTGCATTTAGCCATAACTGAATCAACAGCCCTCGAACAAGACGAGTTAAGCGAATATGGCAAAGAAGTAGTGATAAAAACGCGTCGAGGAGTAATTAAACCTCGTAACGATAACCAAGGGCATTATGTATCGAATATATTTCGTCACGATATTACCTTTGGTATTGGACCTGCTGGTACGGGTAAAACATACCTAGCAGTAGCCGCAGCCGTTGATGCCCTAGAGCGCCAGGAAATACGCCGAATTCTACTTACCCGCCCCGCTGTAGAAGCGGGTGAGCGACTGGGCTTTCTACCTGGTGATTTAAGCCAGAAAATCGACCCATACCTGCGACCGTTATACGACGCGTTATTTGAAATGATGGGTTTTGAAAAAGTTGAAAAGCTACTTGAACAAAATGTTATTGAAGTAGCGCCACTTGCTTTTATGCGTGGTCGTACACTAAACGATGCCTTTATTATTTTAGATGAAAGCCAAAATACCACTGTAGAACAAATGAAAATGTTCTTAACACGTATCGGCTTTAACTCTAAAGCGGTAATCACTGGTGATATCACCCAAGTTGATTTACCGCGCGGTGCTCGCTCTGGCCTTCGACACGCCATTGAAGTGCTCAGTGATGTTGAAGAAGTCAGTTTTAACTTTTTCCAATCACACGATGTTGTTCGTCACCCTGTTGTTGCCCGTATTGTTGAAGCCTATGAGCGCAACGACGAAGCAGACCGAATTAAACGCGCCGAAAAACAACGCGCTAAAGATTTACTCGCCAATGCCGAGCAATCAGACCCTGAGACTAAAGAGTAATACTGTGACAACAGAACTTGATTTACAAATAGCCTGTGAGTTTGACAACTTACCGAGCCTTGAACAATTCGCCTTATGGGCTAACAAAGTACTCAGTCAATATCGCGACGAATCAGAGCTAACCATTGTTATTGCTGATGAAGAACAAAGCCAACAGCTAAATAATGATTACCGTGGTAAAAATAAGCCGACAAATGTTTTGTCGTTTGAATTTGAAGCACCACCGGGAATTGAACTCCCATTAGTAGGTGATTTAATCATTTGCCCAGCGATTGTTTTAGCCGAAGCAAATGAACAAGAAAAGACCTTTCATGACCACTTTGCCCATATGGTGATCCACGGATGCTTGCATTTACTTGGATTTGACCATATAAAGGATGAAGATGCGAATGAGATGGAAAGCATAGAAAAGCAATTACTTGCCGATCTAGGCATAGCAGACCCATATCGGGACGATATTTAAATTAACGGAGCAGATAGACGCAATGAGCGACGATAACTCGCAGACTAGCCAGGGTTTCTTCTAGCAAGACCTGGTTGGGTAGAATTACCCAAATGTTGCAAGGGGAACCCCAGAATAGAGAAGAGCTGGTTGAAGTAATTGCCGATGCGCAAGAACGGGATGTCATTGATCCTGAAACCAAAGAGATGATTGAAGGTGTGCTTGGTGTATCTGAGCTTAAAGTGCGAGACATCATGATCCCGCGCTCACAAATGATCACCTTAGAAGTTGATGCACAGCTAGAGCAATTAATTCCGATGATGGTTGATTCAACGCATTCACGTTTTCCTGTGGTATGCGAAGACAAAGATCATGTAGAAGGTATTTTATTAGCAAAAGATTTATTGCCGTTAATATTAAATAAAGACGATCAATTACCCTCTTTACGCGATTACTTACGCCCAGCCGTTGTGGTGCCTGAGAGTAAACGCGTAGACACACTACTGAATGAATTTCGACAACAACGCTACCACATGGCTATTGTTATTGATGAATACGGCGGTGTATCAGGGCTCGTTACAATAGAAGATATCTTAGAAATCATCGTCGGCGAGATTGAAGACGAGCATGACGAAGAAGAAGAACAACAGGATATTCGCCAACTTGCCAAGCATGTATATGTAGTGCAAGCGCTAACACCTGTTGATGATTTTAACGAAAAGTTTAAAACAGGCTACAGCACACAAGAAGCCGACACAATTGGCGGCACTGTGTTGCATGCGTTTGGCCATATGCCAGGGCGCGGCGAAACCATCGAAATCGATGGCCTACAATTTAAAGTAACTAATGCAGATAACCGTCGGTTATTGCAACTACAAGTTACTGTACCTAAGGCTGAAGACAGCGACAGTGAAGACAATACTGACTAACTGCCTACATTTAGCTAAAGATAAAAAAGCATGGCTCGCACTGGTTGCGGGCCTCTTTTTAACTTTAAGCTACGCTCCATTCGGGATTTGGCCCCTGACCTTTGTTTGCCTAATTGTGGCAATTTACACTTCATATAACCAACAATACGGTAAAAAGCCCAGTAAACAAGCCGCTAAATATGGCTTTCTTTTTGGTCTAGGGTGGTTTGGTGCTGGCATAAGTTGGGTGCATGTCTCTATAGCCACATTCGGCGGTATGCCACTGGCAGCCTCAGTGCTGCTTATGGTGCTGTTATGTGCCTATCTAGCTATTTACCCAGCCCTTGCCTTTATGTTTGCTACACGCTTTGCTAGCGGCGCACATAGCTATGGGTTATTACTTATTAGCGGTTTTGCTGTAACAGAGTATTTACGTGGTGTGGTGCTAACTGGCTTTCCTTGGCTAAGCTTTGGCTATACACAAACCGATAGCCCGTTAAATTATTTAGCGCCCACGGTGGGTGAGTTTGGCCTAACATTAATCTGTATTGCCATTGCATTTTCATTTTACCAATTACTGTTCAATCGCAGTTTAAAGAGTACGATTGCAACGGCAGCCTTCATTGCCCTCATTTCACTGATTGGCAATATATTTCAAAGCCCTCACTATAACAATAAAACCATCAGCACATTACTCGTTCAGGGTAATATAAAGCAACATCTGCGCTTTGAACCCAGTGAATTTTGGACTACCATGAGTAAGTATCAAGACATGACTCGTCCTCACTGGAACGCTGACTTAGTCGTTTGGCCAGAAGCTGCAGTGCCTGAAATAGAAGCCCTCGCTGACAGCTTTTTAGCTGGCCTTGATAGCGCCGCCTCGTTTAACAACACCGCCCTTATTACCGGTATTGTCGACTACCAGCTTGATACCAAAACTATCTTCAATACCCTTATAGTGCTAGGTAATAAAGAACGTGGTGACGAGCACGGCCATTATCAATACTTAGGTAAAAACCGCTATCAAAAACACCAGTTGCTGCCGATTGGTGAGTTTGTGCCGTTTGAAGATATTCTGCGCCCTATCGCGCCTTTGTTTGATTTACCCATGTCCTCGTTCACCCGTGGCGATGAAGTACAAAACAATCTACGCGCCAACGGCCTAAATATTCTGCCTGCTATCTGCTACGAAATCGCCTTTGCTGATTTAGTGCGTGGTAATTACCACAACGAGTCTGATATTTTATTTACCGTAAGTAATGATGCCTGGTTTGGCGCCTCCCACGGCCCTCACCAACATATGCAAATTGCCCGTATGCGTGCCCTTGAATTACAACGCCCGCTTATTCGAGTAACAAACAACGGCATCAGCGGCGTGTACGATCCAATTAGTCAAACTCAAATCAGCATGCCACAGTTCAAGGCAGAAACCCTAAAAGTAAACGTTAAGCTTATTGAAGGTGATAGCATTTATAGTCAATATGGTAATTTGCCAGTGTGGATAGTAGTGGTGTTAATGGGTTTTGTGGGAGTAGTTATAAGATTAAAGCTTTAAACAAGGTGTAAAATTATCTTTATTGATAACTTTCACTTAGCCCAGCCAGCTTTGATGTAATTTCTCTTAACTAACGAAATTTTAACTTCTTAGTTTGCCGTTAGAGTATGTAATTAATTACATACTCTAAGAATCTATGAGCTTGTGCTAAGTGAGTACTATACTTCAGATAGTTAGCTAAATCTTGAAGTATAATTAAAGTGGTGGTACTTCTAAAACTAAATTAATTCACCCATTTTAAATAACGCGAATTCACCTGGTTCCATTTTTTGCCAACGTTCATCGTTTGTTAAAGGGCGAGTTGCAATCACAGTAACCACATCGTTAGGTGTGGTTTCTTGTTGAAAATCAACCACCATATCGGCATCTATTAAAGTTGCTTTACCAAAGGGTGCGCGGCGGGTGATCCAATGTAAGTTATTGGTACAATACGCTAATACATACACCCCATCAGTAAGCAGCATGTTGAATACTCCCTTTTCTCGAAGTGTATGCGAAAGCTTTGCCGCATAACGAAATACGGATGCCATATTGGATGGGCGTTTTGGGTATTTTTCACGGATTTTATCGAGCAACCAACAAAAAGCCAACTCACTGTCAGTGTTACCGACAGGGCGATAATACTCAGGTTTTAAATCATGATAATTCGAAAGCTGACCATTATGAGCATAGGTAATTTCGCGCCCCCATAACTCACGGGTAAATGGGTGAGTATTTTCAAGACAGACACGACCCCGATTACCTTGGCGAATGTGGCTTATCACCGATACACTTTTTATTGGGTATGCTTTAACTAACTTGGCAATTTCAGACTGGCAGCTAGGCTCAGGATCTTTAAAAGTACGACAGCCCTTGCCTTCATAAAAGGTAATACCCCAACCATCTTTATGTGGGCCCGTGTTACCACCGCGCTCCAGTAAGCCCGAAAAACTAAAACAAATATCTGTCGGCACATTCGCCGACATGCCAAGCAACTCACACATAAAATAAATTAACCCTTAAACACAATGTTTATACAAACGAAGAACTGAGATCTAGGCTAGCATTGTTAAACATAAGCAACATCAAGGCAAGCTTATGTTAGCCGCTTATCCTATACTCTTTACGAACATGTGACTAAACTGACAGATAATCTTAGTTAGCCACTTGATAATTACCGATTCTAGCGCTACTCTAACGAAGGTGGTCTGACCTCTATTAAGGATTGAATACATGACACTCATATTTATACTTGGTTTAATCGTGTTGCTTAGCATCGCGAGTTACCACAGAGCGAGCTGGAACACAGCCCTTGGCGTTTCTATCGCAACCCTTGTTATCGGCACCTTTGCCGGTGCTTTTGGTGCAATTAGCTGGTTGATCTTTTTAATCATCGCTGTGCCACTGTCTGTTACTGGCATTCGCCAGCAATATATTATAAAACCAATTTTTGCTGCGTTTAAAAAAGTAACGCCTACCATGTCTGACACTGAGAAATCAGCTATTGATGCAGGTACTACGTGGTGGGAAGCCGATTTATTTTGCGGCCGCCCTGATTGGCAAAAACTACATCAGTATCCAATGCCTAAGCTCACCATTGAAGAGCAAGCATTTATTGATGGTCCGGTTGAAACTGTATGTAGTATGCTAGATGATTGGGAAGCCACTCACGAGCTAACTGATTTACCGCAAGATGTTTGGCAATATCTAAAAGATAATAAATTCTTTGCCATGATCATCAAAAAAGAATACGGCGGCTTACAGTTTTCTGCGTTTGCACAATCGTGTGTATTACAAAAGCTAACCAGTAAATCGACTTTGCTTTCGTCAATTGTGGGTGTACCTAACTCACTAGGTCCAGGCGAGTTACTACAGCACTACGGTACAGAAGATCAAAAAAATCATTATCTTCCTCGTTTAGCAAGCGGTGCAGAAATTCCATGTTTTGCCCTAACCTCTCCGGAAGCTGGTTCTGATGCCAGTGCAATTCCTGATTACGGCGTTGTATGTAAAGGTATGTGGGAAGGCGAAGAAGTTGTTGGTATAAGCTTAACATGGAACAAACGTTACATTACGCTTGCGCCAGTAGCGACAGTACTTGGCCTGGCGTTTAAAATGCAAGATCCTGACGGCCTTTTAGGTGATACAAAAGATCTTGGTATTACCTGTGCGCTTATCCCTACGGATATGCCTGGTGTTGAAATTGGCCGTCGCCATTTCCCGCTTAATGTGCCGTTCCAAAATGGCCCAACTCGCGGTAAAGACATTTTTGTACCACTTGATTATATTATTGGTGGCCCAGAAATGGCCGGTCAAGGCTGGCGTATGCTGGTTGAATGTTTATCTGTTGGTCGTGCAATTACCCTGCCTTCAAACTCTGTGGGTGGCATTAAAACAATCGCCCTGGCCAGTGGTTCATATAGCCGCATTCGTCGCCAGTTCCGTTTGCCTATTGGTCAAATGGAAGGGGTTGAAGAGTCACTTGCAAAACTTGCCGGTTACGCTTACAGCTCAGATGCAGCAGTGAGCATGTCTACCGGCGCGGTAGATTTAGGTGAAAAGCCATCGGTTGTTTCAGCGATTATTAAATACCACTTAACTGAGCAAATGCGTGATTCAACCATTCATGCAATGGATGTTCATGGCGGTAAAGGTATCATGCTTGGGCCAAATAACTACTTAGGCCGTGGCTACCAAGGTGCGCCGATTGCCATTACCGTTGAAGGCGCAAATATCCTAACCCGTAACATGATTATTTACGGTCAAGGAGCTATCCGTTGTCACCCATTCGTTTTAACTGAGTTAAACGCATGTTCAATTGAAGACCGTGAAGAAGCACTTGCGGTATTTGATAAAGCACTAATGGGTCACATTGGTTTTACTATTTCTAATTTAGTACGTACTAAGTGGCTAGCGTTTACTGGCGCACGTTTTGCAAGTACTCCTTATAAAGATGAAACAGCTGAGTTTTACCGTATCGCATCACGCTTTAGTGCCTCACTTGCGTTAATGTCAGATATTAGTATGGCTGTATTTGGTGGTTCATTAAAACGTAAAGAGCGTATCTCTGCACGTTTAGGTGATTTACTAAGCTACCTATACTTGGTGTCTGCTACGCTAAAACGCTATAACGACGAAGGCCGCAAAAAAGAAGACTTTGCGCTTGTTCAATGGAGCTGCCAAGATCACCTTTATCACTGCCAACGAGCGTTAGCCGATTTAATTAATAATATGCCATCGGCGCCGTTACGTGCAGCACTTAAGCTAATGTTATTCCCATTTGGTCGCCCGGTTCGTAAACCAACAGACAAACTGGAACATAAATTAGCACAGCTATTACAAGTTCCAAGTGAAACCCGTAACCGTCTTGCAAGCTATGTATACTTAACCAATGAACCACTTAACTTAGTAGGCCGTCAAGAACAAACGCTTAAAGACGTGCTAGCTGTTGAGCCTTTATTTGATAAAGTATGTCGTGAGAAAGGCGTTAAGTTACCGTTCTTCCAACTTGATAAAGTAGCGCAGATGGGCCTTGATGCCGGTATTCTTACGCAAGCCGAAGCTGACAAGCTGGCTGATGTTGAAAAAGCGCGCTTAGATGTTATTAACGTTGATGACTTTGACCCAGCTGATTTATTAGCAGGTAAAGCCGCACGCAAAAGTACAGACAACAAGGCTGATGCAGCTTAACTGATTAGCAGTTAATACACAGCCAGTAACAAACCTGTTATAACCATCCAAACCAGCGCATAATGCGCTGGTTTTTTTTGTGCTAAGATCTGTTGTAGTAAACACCAAACAACTCCTATTACTAGCAACAAATTACTTGCGTGATTAAATAAAGCCCCCAAACCAACCAGTGCGAATAATAAAACAATTAAGCTAGGAATAAATAAGCTAACAAAGAATGCTGTTTGCTTATTCTGCATTTTAAAAAATACATTATATTGTTGATGAAGGTGACGACAATCAAATTGTAATGAACTACTAAACAGCACCACAAAGGCAAGTGATAAAATGCTGAAGATAGCAGCTAAATCAGCGCGCTCTTGCAACAACACTTTGGATGCCATAAATACACACAGCAATAAAGCCCCTCGCCAAATCAGAGCCCAGCTATTATGTATAAAAAATAATAACCAAAAACCTGCAAGTGAACTCAACTTTACCTTTGCGGTAAAAACTAAAAGGCACCATCAAGGTACTTAGGGCAAACAGCAGCATAAAACCACACTGATAAATCTGTGGATTAACATCTAGCGGTAACGTTACCCAGATTGCGGATAACAAAAAACCATAAACAAGCGCTATTGGCCTGTATAAACATAAAATGCCAAGCACTAATTGTAATAGTAAAAACAGCAAGAAATGCGGCACTCTAAGCCACTGGCTCACACTAAGATCAATCGCGATAATAAGGCTCGCAATCAACCAGCCATTACTTAACAGCAAAAGTTTAATATCCATCAAACCAAGCCAATACCGCTTTACTAATGTCTGTTGAAACGCACGCTGAGCGGTATTTTTTATCGCCGATTTCATTGCACTTAACATGACACTTTGCAACAGCAAGTACAGCCAAGCCATCTGTGCACCATACTGCGGTGCATCGCTGCTATCGATAATTTTCCCCAGTCCTAAAAATAGCAGTAAAATCATACCAAGCATGGCAGAGCCAAGTACCACTAGAAATAACAAACCAAAGTTTTTAAGCTGCAGCAATAATTGTGTGAGTTCAGTTTTGTAAGCCTGATACCGATAGCCCATAAAACAGCGATATTGCCCTATTGATTGTTTAAAATTTGCAATCATAAAGGCATACACTCAAAGCCATGCTCAATAAATGGCGCTGGTTCATGGCAGGTGATGATTATTTGACCTTCAGGCTTATCAATTAAATATTCATCAAGTAAATTTAGTAAATACTGAATACTGGTTTGATCAAGGGCTGCGCTGGGTTCATCTAATAGTAAATACGGTGCATCTCGCATAAGCGCTAAAATTAACTGGCATTTCTTTTGGTTACCTGATGACAGCGCATCAAAACGCGTATTTAAAAATTCATTAAAATTAAACCCATCTATTATTCTCGTGGGCCAACGACAATCCTGCGTATTCACGGATAAGTTAATAATTTGCTTTGCTGTTAGAAAATCTGGTAAAGCAATACAGTCTGAGGCTATAGCAACTTGCTTATGTGGTTCGGTTAATGCTTTCTTAGAAAATAAAATCTGCCCACTTTGACGCGTTTCAAGCTCTGCTAAGATCATTAATAACGTTGTTTTTCCTTGGCCATTAGGCGCTTCAATACATGTCTTAGGTGCTAAAAATTGCACGCTATAATCACTGTACAATATGTTTTCAGCAAACTGTTTATGTAACCCAATGACTTCTATCATAAATACTCACTTTTTCAATAAGTTATTATTATAACGAATACTTATCTAAAAACGATACACGCTTTGTAACACTTTATTGCTGTTCGCATATGCGAAGTACTTGCGTTTAAAAAACGTTCGGTTAACACTAAGAGTCTATAACTATAAACCAAGGAATGTATCTATGAAAAAAGCCCTCAAACTTGCCTGTATTACCTGTGCAGTATCGATTGCATTAACAGGTTGCAGTCAATCTAATAATTCAGCCTCTGCATCTGTGACAACTGCGCAAACACAACAAGTAAAAACTTATAACGCAAAAACTTTTTTTGATACTACATCTATCATGGGTAGTAGCTTTTCTCCTTCTGGCGATAAGGTTCTGGTCAGTAGCGATGAAAGTGGCATTTACAGCTTATATGAAGTCGATGTAAAAACCAGCAGTAAAAAGCGCTTAACTAACTTTGAAGACAGTACCTACCCTGTACGTTACTTCCCTAATGATGAGCGCGTTTTATTTACCAAAGATTCAGGCGGTAATGAGCGCTTTCATGTCTACGTGCGTGAACTTGACGGCACAATCAAAGATTTAACCCCGGGCGATGAAACGCGTGCCAGCTTTGCAGGCTTTACCAAAGACGGTAGCCAATTTTTTATCACCAGTAATCAGCGTGATGCCAAGTTTATGGACTTGTACCGCGTTGATAGTAAAACGTATCAAGTCACGCCTGTGTATCAAAATACCTTAGGTTTAAATGTGGGGGCAATCAGCCCTGATGGCCGTTATATTGCGCTATCTAAAAGCAATACTAATAAAGACAGTGATACATTTATTCTTGATACCTATAAAAAGACACTCAAGCCACAGTTAATTTCTAAACATGATACACCGGCTCAATATACGCCTGACACCTTCTCTGTAGACAGCAAATATTTATACTACTCTACAGACGCTAAAGGTGAGTTTTCGCAAGTTTGGCGCTATGACTTAGCCACAGGCGAACATAGCCCTGCATTAAAAGATGACTGGGATGTTAGTTTTATATACTTCTCTAATTCTGGCCGCTATCAGGTAAGTGGTGTTAATGCTGATGCAAGCACCAAAGTGACCGTCAAAGATACCAATACCGGTAAAGAAATCGCTATGCCTAAATTGCCAGCAGGGAATCTACGCAGTGTGAATTTCTCACGCGATGAGAAAACCATGGCGTTTTACTTAAACTCAGACACTTCACCAAGCAATTTATTTGTCTGGCAAGTTGGTAGTAATGAAGCCAAGCAACTCACAAACACATTAAGTGATGATATCAATCAGAACGACTTAGTAGAGAGTACCAGCGTGCGCTTTAAAAGTTTTGATGGTTTAGACATACCAGGCGTTTTGTATAAACCAAAACAAGCCAGCAGCAATAATAAAGTACCTGCGCTTATCTGGGTGCATGGCGGCCCTGGCGGCCAAAGCCGAACAGGCTACAGTGCGATGCAACAGCACCTAGTTAATCACGGCTATGCTATTTTTGCCGTCAATAACCGTGGCAGCTCTGGGTACGGTAAAACATTTTTCCATTTAGATGATAAAAAACATGGCACTGATGATTTACAAGATATTGTTTACGGTAAAAAACACTTACAAAGCTTAGATTGGGTCGATGCAGATAAAATTGGCATCATGGGTGGAAGCTACGGTGGCTTTATGACCGCAGCAGCACTAGCCTTTGAGCCAGAAGAGTTCAAAGTAGGCATCAATATTTTTGGTGTGACTAACTGGGTGAGAACGCTGAACTCAATTCCACCTTGGTGGGAAAGCTTTAAAAAAGCGCTGTACGATGAAATGGGCGACCCAGCGACAGATGGCGAGCGTCACCGTGCTATTTCTCCGCTGTTTCATGCCGATAACATCACTAAACCTCTAATGGTAATTCAAGGTGCTAACGATCCGCGAGTATTACAAGTTGAAAGCGATGAACTAGTTGCCGCAGTAAAAGCCAATGGTGTGCCAGTCGAGTATGTATTATTTGACGATGAAGGCCATGGTTTTAGCAAAAAAGAAAACCGTATCAGCGCCTCTAACGCGTATCTAAACTTTTTGGATACTTACTTAAAAGAGTTATTTGACCCACAAAACTAAATAAAACGAGAAAGTAATAAATGGCCTGTGCTTGAATGAGAGTGCAGGCTTTTTTATGCCTACCTAAAGCTGATAGCTGATAGCTGATAGCTGATAGCTGATAGCGATTATGCTTTAATTTATTAACAAGGGAATTATTTATTTCTTGTTATTGAGGAAATAACAAGTGGCGGAGTGGACGGGACTCGAACCCGCGACCCCCGGCGTGACAGGCCGGTATTCTAACCAACTGAACTACCACTCCGCAGTGGTATGTGCATGGGGTAATGCACTTACTAATTTTATTCATGATATCAAGTGGCGGAGTGGACGGGACTCGAACCCGCGACCCCCGGCGTGACAGGCCGGTATTCTAACCAACTGAACTACCACTCCGCAGAGATATCATTATACTTGCTATTACTTAATTTGTTGGCGGAGTGGACGGGACTCGAACCCGCGACCCCCGGCGTGACAGGCCGGTATTCTAACCAACTGAACTACCACTCCAGCATACAAATTTTGTAATATAACAGTGTTTAAATAGTTGGCGGAGTGGACGGGACTCGAACCCGCGACCCCCGGCGTGACAGGCCGGTATTCTAACCAACTGAACTACCACTCCAGCGCATATTTAAACTGTTATTTTTCTTATTGGCGGAGTGGACGGGACTCGAACCCGCGACCCCCGGCGTGACAGGCCGGTATTCTAACCAACTGAACTACCACTCCATAATAAGAATATGTTTTACAACCATATGTTGTGTAAGTGTTGGCGGAGTGGACGGGACTCGAACCCGCGACCCCCGGCGTGACAGGCCGGTATTCTAACCAACTGAACTACCACTCCAGCATCTACTTACAAATTGTCGAAAATTGGCGGAGTGGACGGGACTCGAACCCGCGACCCCCGGCGTGACAGGCCGGTATTCTAACCAACTGAACTACCACTCCGCATTTTCGTTGCTGTCTGAGTCTCCCTGACAGCGGCGTGAATAATACGAACCAACCCCTACTTCGTCAAGGGCTTTTTTGTTTTTTTACAGGTTTTTTAGTCATCTGACATCGAAAGGTTTAAAATTTCACCTGATTTATCACTTTTTGAGCCATTTTTACCAACTTCATTTTTTTCGCCTATAGTGGGCTCTTCATCAGCTGCTGTTTTTTTCTTCAAAAAAGGAATACTGACTTTAGGGAATATTGGTTTTTTCTGAACAAATTTACGAATTGCCAGCCAACCAATTAATAGAACTATCAAATTCCCACCAATAATTAAGCTAATAAACACCATGGTCGACATAGTCTGGGCTTCTCTTATTGCTCTGTCGATTTCTTTTTGCTCAGCTTCTGTAATTATTGGTTCTGGTAATTCTGGTACGGCTTCGATAGGACGTTCAATTTCAAATTTATAGGTAGGCAATGTCGCCATAAATTCTCGGTCATTAACATTAGTACCAAATACAGATAACTCAACACTGTAACGACCCCAATCATAATTTTTAATGAGTAACTCACGCGTCAGCAATTTACTGCCTTCTAAGTTAAACATCTGCTCTTCGTTATTAGGGTAATAAATTTTACCTTGTATCAGTACGGTTTCTGGCTTTACCACACTTGAGTCTAGAGTAATCGTTAATTTGTGTTCATGTGCATCATCTTGAGCAAGCGCTATGTCATAACTAAATGGGGGTTCTTTTACTTCAAGCACATCCTGAACTACAGTTCGTTTTAATAAAGGGGTTTCGATGTATAACTCGGGTTGCCATTGGCCTGCGGGGAAAACAAGCTTAAATTCGCCTGTAAAAATGCCATCTTTTGGGCGCTCGTCAAACCCTCGACCATCGTCTTTAAATTGTGCAACGTTATGAGTACCCGCACCAAAATTAGCATAATCACTATTGTTAGTACTTATAAAATCAACATGTAAGCTAACAACATCTCTGAATAAGCCCACGTTAATCGGTTCGTTATCATTTAAAACCTGCCCAGTAATTTTGACAGTTTCACCGCGAAAGAGTAAAGGTGGCAAAGGCTCCACCTTTAAGTCAATATCACCGAGTACAACAATACGGCTATCAGGTAAAATACTGCCGACCACTTGCCACGGCCCTGCCATTGGTTCGCGTATAGTGATCAAATCGTAACTTAGCTCGTCAAACCAATCTACGTTAGGTTCTTTAATCGCAGAGGTTGCGTAAAGCTTACTCCCGTTTGGCTGCACTAAAATAACGGCAGGAGAGCCGCGCTTACGAAAAAACAGCAACGTTATTTCATTTACTTTGTAATCGATTCGAAATCGATTATTTAATAGCGGTATTTCATTTTGCCCGCTATCGCGTTTCAATAACGTTATTTTATTATCGCTATTTGCACTCAGAGCCAACGGCACAGTTAATGCCATTATTATTGCCAATAAAAATATTTTCATTGTGGGCCTTATTCGGCGCGCCATAAACATTGGCCGCCAGCATCTTGAACAATATCTAACCTTGCTTCATGCGCTACTTGCTCGTCATCTAACGCTTTTAAAACCATCAATGGAGCACGGTTTGGATCTAAACGACGAATTTCTTTTTGTTGCTGCTCACTACCCTGATCTTTATTTTGATTCAAGTTAAGCTTAACTTGGCCACCAGTCATGGCTAAGTAAACGTCTGCCAGTATTTCAGAATCCAGTAATGCGCCGTGTAACGTCCGCTTAGTGTTATCTACATCGTAACGGCGGCAAAGCGCATCAAGATTATTCTTTTGACCAGGATGCAAGTCACGCGCCATTTTAAGGGTGTCGAGAACTTGGCAGTATTCGTGAGTGTTCGGATATCCCTGATTAAGCAAGGCAAATTCATTGTCCATGTGGCCGACGTCAAACGGCGCGTTATGAATAACGAGCTCTGCGCCTTTGATGTAATCAAAAAACTCCTGCGCAATTTGATGATATAACGGTTTATCACGTAAAAACTCATTGGTAATACCGTGAACATCAATTGCTTCTTCTTCAATACTGCGTTGCGGATTAATATAAACGTGAAAATTATTGCCAGTTAATCTGCGGTTTATTAACTCCACACACCCGATTTCAATAATTCGGTGCCCTTGTTTAGGGTCGATGCCGGTGGTTTCTGTATCTAAAACTATTTGTCTACGCTGCATATCGAACTTAGCCTGATTCTGGTATCTTTCTATAATCACTTTATTGTACATAATATCAAGGTAAAACAGTGCAAAAAACCGTAGAGATTTATACCGATGGCTCATGTTTAGGTAATCCGGGCCCCGGCGGATATGGTATTTTCATGCTTTATAATGGTCATGAAAAAGAAATGAGCCAAGGTTATACCCTCACCACAAACAATCGCATGGAGATGCTCGCAGCCATTGTTGCACTTGAAAGTTTAAACCGTCCTTGTGAGATAAACCTCACCACAGACAGCCAATATGTAAAGCAAGGCATTGAGTCTTGGGTTGCAAACTGGAAAAAGCGCGGCTGGAAAACGTCAGCCAAAAAACCGGTTAAAAATGTCGACTTATGGAAACGCCTTGATGAAGCCTGCAATAGACACAAAATAACCTGGAAATGGGTAAAAGGTCACAGCGGTAACAAATACAACGAAATAGTCGATGATTTAGCCCGTGATGCCGCGGGCAGTAAAAACTTATTAGTCGATGAAGGCTACAAGCCAGAATAAAGCAATACTACATCAGCGGTGATTAATTCACCTCAAGCTATTTTACATTTAGGTTATATGATATAAGAATTAGCTATATCATATAATGGAGTTGTAAAATGCCTGTCTCGGTTAAGTCTTTTTTTCACCCACAGAGCGCTACGTTTAGTTACTTAGTTAGTTGTTTAAATACCGGTAGCGCTTTGCTGATTGACCCTCCCGCTGACTTTGACGCTCCTAGTGGCACTCTTAGCTTTGTAACTGCCGATGAAATTATTGAATTTATTACTGCCAATAAGCTGACTCTTGAGTGGTTGTTAGAGACCCACGCCCATGCTGATCATATTACCGCCGCAGGCTACATCAAACATAAACTTCACCCAAAGCACCCATGTAAACTCGGCACCGGTGCCAACATCACCCAAGTACAAGATTATTTTAGTAATTTATATCAGATTGATATGCCTTGTGATGGTCGCCATTTTGATGAGTTGTTTGATGATAAAAGCCACTACCCATTTGGTGATAGCCAATTTAGTGTATTAACAACGCCTGGCCATACACCTGATAGTGTGTGTTATTTAATTGCAGACAACGTATTTGTTGGCGATACATTCTTTATGCCTGACAGTGGCACTGCCCGCTGTGACTTTCCTGGCGGCAGCGCAAAACAACTATATATATCTTTACAGAAAATTTTAGCCCTGCCCGATCAAACAGTCATGTGGATGTGTCATGATTATCAGCCCAACGGGCGTAAGCTTGCTAATAAAACAACGGTGGGTGAGCAACGTTTAACTAATGTGCACTTACAAAGCTCTGAGCAAGAGTACATCCATGCCAGAGAATGCCGTGATGCGACATTAAATGTACCTAAATTATTACACCCTGCTATACAAATGAATATACGCGCAGGAGAATTACCTAAAGGGTCTGCACCTAAATTAACTATTCCGCTGACGGTGCTGCTTTGATGTTTGTCGCAGCCCAGCTCCTTTAACCGGCGCAAATTGCGGCCTTGCATGCCACTTTGGTTTAATGGGGGTTAATGGAGCTACGCGTTTACGTGCAACTAACATATATACACTGCCCATGGGTTTTAAATATTGCTTAGCAAAACGTCGCCATGGCGCAAAACGTGACAACCTGTTGCCACGCGCTAAAGAAGAATAAATAAATCGCTCATCGCCGATAATTTCAAAGCCGAGTAAGTTAAGCCAATCCTTCACGCGCGCTGGGGTAAAAGAAACGCCCCGTCCATGGCAATTTTTGACCACTAAATGGCAGCAATTGAGCCAAGCCACATAAACTAAACGGGTTAAACCCGGTGATCACAATATATCCACCAGGGATCAATGTACGGTGTGCTTCTCGCAAAATATGATGAGGGTCTGAATGATATTCTAAACAGTGGCTTAGAATACAAGCATCAACGCTGTGTTCATAAAACGGCAGCTCATCAATATCTGCAATAACTCCTGTAAACGGGCCTGATTCGGCCACACACACTTGATGTTTAATCGTGCTCGCACTGGTTTTAAGCTCACCACTGAGATTACCCAATTTGAGCATGTGATAACCGAACATTCGCGGTAACCACTTCGCCATCTTACGTTCAATATCGCAACGTAAATAGTCACCATGAGGAAACTCATGCCACGACAGTGGTTTAGGTCCTTCTTGAAAACTAAGGGCTGGTTTCATTTGCTGAGCTCGTTATACTATTAATATCGTCACTTTATAGAGCAATGTTACATGGTGCAAGTCAAAGCAATTAAAGCCTTTTCTGATAACTACATTTGGTGCATCACAGATAGCCAAAGCCAATTAGCCTGGGTTGTTGACCCGGGTCAAGCAGAGCCTGTACTCAACCATTTAAATGATGCTGATTTAACACTGGCGGGGATACTAATCACCCATCACCATTACGATCACACTGATGGCGTGGCCAATTTATGCAAAGCCTTCCCTGGTATCATGGTATATGGCCCAAGCAATAGTCCATTTAAAGGGATAACAAACACGCTAAATGAAGGCGATAACGTTACAGTATTTGACACTGAGTTTGCGATCATCCATACCCCTGGCCATACTTTAGACCACATTTGTTATTTAAACCCTGCCCTGGCATTTACTGGTGACACACTATTTAGTGGTGGCTGCGGGCGCCTGTTTGAAGGCAGTGCCGAGCAAATGCAGCACTCTTTTGATAAACTAAAGAAGCTGCCAAATGCGTGTAAGATATATTGCACTCATGAATACACACAAGCAAATTTAGCGTTTGCCTTAGCGGTTGAACCTAGCAACGCGGATTTAATTGAATATGCTCAATGGGTAGATGCGAAACGCAGCAATGATGAAATTACATTACCTAGCACTATCGCTTTAGAGAAAAAGATAAACCCTTTCATGCGCAGTGATATCTCGGGTATTAGTCAAAATATCCCAACTGAATATCAGTATAAATCAAAAAACATATTACAAAATAATGAACCTTGGCAAAACTTTGCGGGTCTTAGAACCTGGAAAGACCACTTCTAAAACTATAACCTCATAGTTATCATATGATTATGGGGTATAAATGCTTAGCGTTGCAGTTTTTAGATGGTCATACAGTGGCAATGTTAGCTCATAACGGGTAGTATTCGCCGAGTTTTTTACCTGATGTATTTGGTATTTATGAAAAAATCTCCCCTCGTTTTAAGCTTGGCATTGGTGCTAAGTGGTTGTCAAACCTTGACTTCAACACAATCCGATAACGCAAGTGAGCAGCTAATTGTCAATCAAACCGCGCAGCAATTAGAAGGTGCGAGCCCTAGCGATATCAATAATGCATTAATGATCAATGCACAATACCTGCAGGTAAACGAACTTGATGACGCTCCCCCTATTTTTGATGATGTATGGGAGCGAATTCGCTACCAATTATCAATTGAGGTGCCGCAAAACCGCCCGGTTGTGACTGAACGTAACTATTATGCACGCCACCAAAGCTACTTAGATCGAGTGTCAAAACGCGCTGAGCCGTACTTGCACTTTATTGTTGAAGAAGTTGAAAAACGTGAAATGCCGATTGAGATTGCGCTACTTCCTATTGTAGAAAGCGCATTTGACCCGTTTGGTTATTCACATCGCAGTGCGTCGGGTATTTGGCAGTTTATGCCGCAAACAGGCGAACGCTTCGACTTAAAACAAAATTGGTGGTACGACGGCCGCCGCGATATTGTGCAATCTACACGTGCTGCCCTTGATTACCTTTCATATTTACACAAAACTCTTGAAGGCGACTGGTTAAACGCCATTGCAGCTTACAACTCCGGCGAAGGTCGCTTGTTACGCGCAATAAAAAAGAATCGTAAAAAGCAGTTACCAACAGATTTTTGGTCTCTTGATTTACCAAAAGAAACCACGGCTTATGTACCGCGTTTATTAGCCTTATCAGATTTGCTAAAACGTCAGGAAGAGTTTGGTCTTACTTGGAACCCAATCATAAACGCGCAGGTTGTAGAAGCCGTAGATGTTGGATCACAAATCGATTTAGCCTTGGCCGCTGATATGGCACAAATTAGCCTTACCGAGCTATACCGATTAAACCCAGGGTTTAATCGTTGGGCAACCGATCCAAATGGACCACACTTTTTACTTATTCCGTCGGATAAAGTTGACAGCTTCCAACAACAATTAGCTAAAACAGATATTAAAGATCGCTTGCGTTGGCAACAATATAAAGTAGCCAGCGGCGACAGCTTGTCAGTAATTGCTAAAAAGTTCTCAACCAGTACCAGCGCAATTAAATCACTTAATAAATTGAAATCAAATACGATACGTGTCGGTCAACAATTGCTCGTCCCCTTGAGTGATGGTGCAATAAATAGTGAACATTTACCTAAGCAAATGCGTATGGCTGCTAATAAGAATAGCCAAAAGAAACTATCGCACACAGTTAAAAGTGGCGACACCCTATGGGATATTAGCCGCGAATATGATGTCACGATCAATGAATTAGCAAAGTGGAATAAGCTAAAAAAGAGCAGTGTGTTACGTTTGGGTCAAAAACTCACGGTTTATAAATCAAGTAACAATACACAAACGGCTCTAGTTAGCACCAACCGAACCATTACCTATAAAGTTCGCCGTGGTGACTCGCTAGCACGTATTGCCTCTAAGTTTAACTTATCAGTGAACGATATTATTAAGTGGAACAAACTAGCTGGACAAAAGTACTTACAGCCTGGGCAAAAGCTGAAACTTAAAGTGGATGTAAAAAGCACTTAGTAAAGTAAGCTAAAACATAGCTAGTAAAAAGAGCGCTTATGCGCTCTATTTTATTTACTCCGGAAGCTTTGTTAACCACAGCTTTAGCCAAGGCTCTGTGACGGGCCAAGGTTCAAAGTCTTCGCAGGCATCTATTTCTAGACGATGGCCAATTGGCTTGGCCTGTAAATCACGAAACAGCTCATCAAAGCTTCGCCCTGCGCCGCAAAAAGTGTCGCCATAACTTCTGTCTCCCATAGCCACAATGCCGTAAGGTTTACCTGCAAGCATAGGGAACTGACTGTTAAGCTGGCTATAGAGCGGCGCTAAATTATCTGGTATCTCACCTTGCCCAGTGGTTGAGGTAATTACCAATATATGACTCGCTGACTTTACATCATCTAACGTGGGTGTGATGATCAGCTTTGCTTGATGGTTTGACTGCTCAATCAATTCAATCACGTCGTCACTTAAGCGTTCTGCTCCACCATAAACACTGCCGACAAATATACTTATCGTTGCCATTAATAATCCTTTTCTTGGTTTGGCCAGCCGAGTTGCTGACAAATGCTCAGCATTGCTTCACCCAGTGGCGCTTTTATTTTTACAGCTTGCTTTGTATAAGGGTGCACAAAGTTAAGCTCAGTTGCAAATAACATTAACCGACGCAATGTAAAGTGCTCCCGAAAAAACTGGTTATGCTGATTATCGCCATGATTAACATCACCAATAATCGGTAATGATAGATGCTTCAAGTGCCTGCGTATTTGGTGCTTTCGCCCAGTTTTAGGAAAACACTCAACCAATGAATAACGCACAGTTGGATATTTACCTATTGGAATTGGCAACGCCGCTTGGTGCAAACAATTAAACTGTGTTTGCGCTTGCTGAGGGGCTTTGTCCTGATCAGCAAATTTATCGGCAATTTTATCAAGCTCTTCTTTTAGCGGTTTATCTAAAAATACTGACTCTGGCGCAAAGCCACGTACTAAAGCTAAATAACGTTTGCTTATTTGGTTATCAATAAACAGCTGGTTTATATCACGAGCAGCTTCTGAGCTAAGGGCAAATAGCAATACACCTGAGGTTGGCCTGTCTAATCGATGAACAGGAAAAACATGTTGGCCAATCTGATCGCGCAGCATTTGCATCGCAAATTGTGTTTCGTGTTTATCTAAAAAAGAACGGTGAACAAGTAATCCTGACGGTTTATTTATCGCGACGTAATTTTCATCTTTATACAAAATCTCTAGTTCACCAAACTCTATTGGGTCAGGACGTTCACTCATTGTGGTTTCCAAAAGCAGTATCAAATTTATTCAGTAATGCAGTCACTTCTGTGCCACCTGATTTGTTAGCAAGCATAAGCTCACCCATTGGAGCAATAGCAAAGTTTCTCGGCAGGGGCTGTTGATTGGCAACAAGTGCAGCCATTTTTTCAATAAACACAAATTGCAGCCATTGCTCAAACGCCATCGTATCATGACAAAAAGGCGTAGTTGAAAGTAACGCTTTGGCATCAATCGGCTCATTTTGCCAAAGTTGATGCTGCTTCAGTAATGATTCAAGTTGCGCTAAATAGCTCTGAATTAGTTGGTGCATATATCGTTTATACCGGGTTGTCTATATCAATGAAAGTTACATCAAAACCATGCTCTTGTGATAATAGCTCACCAAGGGCCTTGACCCCATAACGCTCTGTGGCGTGATGCCCAGCTGCAAAAAGTCGATACCTAGCTCACGAGAGCTATGAATGGTTTGCTCTGATGCCTCCCCTGTTAAATAAGCATCCACACCTTGGCTTGCTGCTAAATCTATATAGCCTTGCCCACCACCCGTACACCAGGCAATGGTTTCAATTGGTTCATCACGAACCAAACTTGTTAACGGCTCACGGTTAAGGACTTGGGCTATTTTTTTCGCAAACTGCTCACCCATCATCGGAGTTTTTAAACGCCCTTTTACAGCCACGCTATTATTAACGGGCTCAAGACCTGTTTCCCACTGCATATCTAACAGCTCTGCTAGTTGCGCGTTATTGCCGATAACGGGGTGAACATCAAGGGGTAAATGATAAGCAAACAAATTGATGTTATGCGCTAATAACGCACCAATGCGGCGCTTTTTCATCCCTGTGATGGGTTGTGATTCACCTTTCCAAAAATAGCCATGGTGCACCAAAATTGTATCCGCACCATGTGCAATTGCGGCATCAATGAGTGCTTGGCTTGCAGTAACCCCCGTCACAATCTTTTTAATCTGCTCCTGCCCTTCAACTTGTAGCCCGTTTGGGCAAAAATCTTTAATTGAATCAGGTTTTAAAATCTCATTTAATAATTGGTTAAATTCTCTACGCTGCATAATACTTTGCCACCTCTGCATTAGATTTTGTGCAAATTTTGGCGCTTATAGCAGCAAAATGAAAGGAAAATCGCAAAAAATTGAAAAGTTCGTCAAAACTAGGTATAAATGTGTATTCTTTATCTGTGTTTACAACGTATAGGGTCTCTGATGAGCAAACTAGACAAAACAGAAGTGTTAAATGCCTTTGAAGCAGCATATGAAGCAGCCAATGGCAAGAAACCTGAAATCACTACAAAACCTGGTTGGTACAGCATCGACGGCGGTAAAAATTTACGCCTTGCAGATGTAGCTGAGTTAACTGAGCAGTTAACATCTGGTAAAACAGCTGAGCAACCTGCTGCAAAAGCGCCAGCTAAAAAAACTAAAACTAAAACTGCCGCGCCAGCAAAATCAGCTGAGAAAAAAGCACCCTTTGCTGTTGTAACAGCTAACGAAGACGGCTATACAGCCGAAGAGTTATGGATTGTTTACCTAGCTGAAAAAGATCACGACTGCCGCCTACCACGCGGTGTTGTGTAACTTAAAGTAATACACTTTAAAATAAAAAAACCGCTGTTAAGCGGTTTTTTTGTGCCTAAATAAATATTCTTTTAGCAGCCACTGAGATAAATAGCCACATAAAACGATGAATATCGTTCCTAGTAATACTGGCGTAATTAAAAACACCCAATTTTGCCCCGTTACCATTATCAAAATAGGATTTGCTCCCGCAGCAGGATGAACAGTGGTTCGTTAACATCATCATGCTAATAGCAAGCCCTGTAGCCATTGCTATGCTAGCTGTATCTACACCGATATAATTAACAAAAATAACCCCTATTAATGCGGTTAAAAAGTGCCCTCCAATTACGTTTTTAGCCTTAGCCAAAGGACTTGATGGTACGCCAAATACTAATACGGCAGTAGCACCAAAAGGGGCCATTAGCCAAACGCCATAATTCCCTAAACTATCTAAAAAAACCAACACACTTAAAGTTATCGCTGAAAATACTCCAGCACTGATCGCTTTTAGTACACCGTTACTCATGACCAACTCCAATAAGTAGACCAATTTGTCTATCTGGATATAGTAGACAAATCGGTCTACTCATGTCAAGCTTACTTTTTTAAAGGAGCCGATATGGATAAACGCACGCAAATTGTAAACACCGCTTTAGCGCTTTTTTACAAGAAAGGCATTCATGCTGTAGGCATCAATGAAGTAATACAGGCTGCTAAGGTCGCTAAAAAGACGTTGTATAATCACTTTAGTAGTAAAGATGAACTCATATGTGCATGTTTAGTAGCACGCGATGAGCGTTTTAACAGGTGGCTAAAATCACAATTTATTTATACTAAAACACCATTTGATGTAGCTGACGCACTCTTTAATGCATTATCGCTTTGGATCAACAATCAAGTAGATGAGCTTGGGGATTTTAATGGCTGCTTTTTTATAAATACGGCAGCTGAATTTCCAATGGACACGCACCCTATTGCTCAATTGTGTGCTGAGCATAAACAGACTGTACTTAAAATTATTTATGATGCGCTTACACTTACACCGCAATTTAAAGAAACCCCTTCAGAGGCAGAGCAATTAAGTAAATTACTTATGACATTAAAAGAGGGAATGATTTGCCAAGCAAGAGTCAGCAAAGAGCCACAAACATTGCTGCTTGATAAAACTATATTAAAAAAGCTTATTGCTTAAAGGGTATGCCCAAAAAGTAAAAAAGCGGCTAATGCCGCTTTTAGTCATAATCACCTATTCGGTGTTTTGTTTTTTACTTCTTTTCAAAGTAAAGCTTATCACGTTGTTTTTGGCCTACTTCATTCATAGTGGCTGCGTTAAATAAACGGCCATTGATCATGGTGTAGTCAACTTTGTCAGTATCACGAATGTTCTCAAGTGGGTTACCATCAATCACCACTAAATCGGCAAGTTTACCTACCTCAAGTGAACCAATATTTTTATCAAGGCCAATGTATTTAGCAGGATCGAGTGTCGCGGCGCGTAGCGCTTCGAGTGGCGTCATGCCGCCTTGTGCAAACATCCAAATTTCCCAGTGAGCAGCTAAACCTTCACGTTGTCCATGCGCACCTAGGTTCACTAATACACCTAAGTCTTGTAGCTCTTTAGCTACGCGAGCATTATTAAAGTGATTATAGTGATGATCGGGCGCTTTAACGCGGCGCATAGATCGCGGCAACAATTGGTTTTTCGGCACAAATTTACTTAAACGCGGATGATTCCACACATCAGTTTTATCATACCAATAGTTTTCACCCCAAATACCACCGTAAGCAACACCTAGAGTCGGTGTATATCCAACGTCACTTTGCGACCAAAGCTGTTTAATATCATCATAAATATTCGCCACTGGAATTGAATGCTCAATCCCTGTGTGGCCATCCACAACCATGGTTAAGTTATGCTGTAATAATGAGCCACCTTCTGGCACCACCATCATTTCAAGTTCACGGCCCGCTTCAATAACTTGTTGACGTTGCTCACGTCGTGGTTGATTGTATGATTTAACACTAAACGCACCTGCTTTCTTTAAGCGCTCTAAATGAAATTTAGCATCATCTAACGAATCAATATGCGAGGTGTATCCTGGCATGTTTGCACCATATAAAATGGTACCCGTTGAGAAAATACGCGGCCCCACAATAGTGCCTGCTTTTTGCATTTCACTGGCGGCAAAAATTTCGGAAGTGTCATTCGATGGATCGTGAATCGTTGTCACACCTAACGATAGTCCAGCTAGGTTTTTCCAATTTTGCTCAGGAATGATTTCGTTACTACCTTGAGAGCCATGCGCATGAGCATCCACAATACCTGGCATAATCGTTTTACCTGCCACGTTAACAACTTCAGCACCTTTAGGAATCGTTACGCTATCTGCACTACCAAGTGCTTTGATGTGTTTGCCATCAGTGATCAGTACGCCGTTTTCGATGACTTTATCACCCTGCATAGTGATAATACGCGCACCGGTTAGCGCAAACATACCTTTAGGCTCTGCCATTTTTTTTGCTAAAGCTGATGTTATCGCCGCTTTTTACTTTAAAATCGGCATTTTCAGCTTGGTTAATATCAAAAATACCCGCCAAGCTAGCATGATAAAGCTCTGGGCCTAAAGTCCAATAAAGTTTATCGCTGTTTGCGCTCCAGCTAATATTTTCACCGGCCCGCACAGATAGCTGCTCGATGGGGAACTGACTGTCTTTCGGGCCGATATTTATGCTTTTACCATTTTCAACAAGCGGCGTTACAAACACTTTAAAGCGCTCTGCAAACGCTAAGTATTTGCCATTTGGCGATACTCTAAATTCAGTCGCATGTTGCGATTCATAAAGTTTTTGTACTTTCTTCGAATCAAGCTCAACTGCACTTAAACTTGGTTTTGGCCACGGACTCATCACAAAAAATGCGGTCACTGGTCGCGCCAAATTGCGGTTGATAACCACTTTTTGTAATTAACTCAGGCTCACCGCCTTTGCTACTCACTGCGTAAATGCCAGGATGCAATGACCAATCCGGATTCAAAATGCCGCCGCCTGACGCTTTGCGATAAACAACGGTTTTACCGTCAGGGCTAAATGTTGGTTCAACATATTTTCCCGGCTGTTCTGTTATTGTGTCGCCGCGACCGCTTCGTGCTGATACCACACGAACACTGCCTTGCTCGTTGTCATCCCAGGTGACATAAACAATTTTTTTACCATCACGAGAAAACTGTGGAAACAATTCAAAATGATCATCTTGGCGTGTTAAACGCTTAATTTTCCCTGACTCTAAATCACGTTTATAAATATGCCCAAGCGCCTCAAAAATAGCGGTTTCACCATCAGGCGAGACTTGCACATTACGCAGCATTTTTACGTCAAATTCATCACTATCAATATTTTGTGTAAAACGCACTGCGGTTTGAATTTTTTTATTGGTTTCGACATTAAAAGCAATGTTTTCGACTGACTTATCTTCAACATCAAGCTTGTTAATTTTACCGCCTGCCCAGAATATTAATTCGTCGTTATCTGGTGTCCACGCGATAGTAGGATAAACGCCATGAATCGCCCACGTTTCTTGCATATCACGTTCAAGCTTGTCGTACAGTTTAGTGTGTTTACCTGAGGTTAAGTCATAAACGTATAAACTGGTTTGAAAGTCATCACGCTTAATGTACGCTAGCTTTTTACCATCCGGTGACGGTGTTGGCCTAATTGCGCCCCCCATACCTTCAATAATGGTTTCAATCTCACCTGTTTGACGGTCAAAGCGTTTTATTTTGTAAATGCCGGCAACAGAATCTTTTGAGTAATGGAAAGTTTTACCTGGTGTTGCATCGTGAGAAAAATAAACATAACGACCATCAGGTGAAAACATCGGTTCACCTAAATCTTTTTGGTCATCAGCTCGCTTTGTTAACTGAACACCTTTACCGCCGGCTTTATGGTAAAGCCACACTTCACCAGCACCTAACGAGCGTGTTGCGGTAAAGTGCTTACGCGCCACAATATAATCGCCATCAGGGCTCCAAGCAGGGCTATTTAGTAATCTAAAGGTTTCGTCGGTAACAGCGGTTTGATTTTCACCATCCACGTCCATAACCCAAATATTGTCACCGCCACCTTGATCCGACGTAAACGCAATACGTTTACCGTCAGGGCTAAAGCGGGGTTGCATTTGCCATGCAATGTCTGATGTCAGTTGTGTCGCTTTGCCACCGTTGATGGGCATAGTGTAAATATCACCAAGCAAATCAAACACAATGGTTTCACCATCAGGACTCACATCAACGTTCATCCATGTACCTTGACTTACATTAATCGTCGCATCAACAAACTGACCTTGTGGCGAATCTACTTGCCATTTTTTATCATCTGCATTATCTGCAGCATGCACATTTGAATAAAGTGCTAACGATACTGATACAGCCAATGCTGTTTGCAGTAGTTTTTTCATCGAATTCTCGCTTGTTTTTGTTGTTTATTAATATGATTGCAACAAAAAGTACAGCAAGTTACCAGCAATATCTGATAAAGCGTCTTAAATTGGCGGTTAATGCCATTTAATTGGATCAAACTGGTAATAGTTCACCAGCATAGTGTAAATCTCAGGGTCGTAATGGCGCAGTTCGCTAGGCTTTTCTAAAAATGTTTCGGTGATCACCGCAAAAAACTCAGCCTCGTTGGTTGCGCCATAACTATGAATAACATGAGGCATACTATAGGCTACATGAGTTTTAAGTTGATTGAATGCACGGCTAAACACCCTGGCCCATTCTTTATAATCAGCCGCTTTTTTTAGTAACGGCGTACCCGTTGTTTTACCCGTTTCCTGATCAAGTTGATGTGCAAATTCATGAAACACCAAGTTATGGCCATCACTTGGTAAGCGGTTTCCTTCAAGTACATCATGCCAACTGAGAACCAGAGTACCGCCAGGCCAAGACTCACCTTGGCGCACTGTATTGTGATAACTAACTAAACCGGCATTATCACGAGAGGTTTGCGGGGCGTAATAGGCACTTGGGTATAATAAGATTTCTCTAACATTCTTATATAAAGGCCAAGGTTTATTTAGCACAAGCACGCAAGCATCCGCTGCAACAATCAGCTTCATGGCATCGTTAAGCTTTAGACCATCGCAGCCAATAAAGCGCTTTTCATTTAAAAACCAAACGATGTGACGCTCAAGTTTAGCGCGTTCAGCATCTGTCATTTTTTGATAAATTGGCATATAACGCAGCAGTAAAGATTTTTGCTGTTCATTAAGGCGGTACTTTTGGTATTTTTTTTGCCAAAGCTGATTTTGAATATCAGGCCAGCGCCAATAAAAAACCACAAACGCTATTAACGCAAGAATCAATAAACCATTTACCATTAGCAGGCTCGCTGAGAAAAGACTAAGTTATTAATATGACCACCAAAGTCATATTTCAATCTTTTACTATAAAATTAACAGGGAGCTGATTGAGGCTGAGTTACTTCAACTCGATTCCGCCCATTGTTTTTTGCTTTATATAAAGCTTGGTCTGCTTGCACTAATAACCGATCATATTCATCCACCAAGCTTGAATCTGCGATGCCAAAGCTCACCGTCACTTTAAGCCCCATGGCAATAGATGAGAAATCATAATTCTCTATATCGAGCCTTAATTGCTCACAAATTTCAACTGCTTGCATAGCCGTTTTGTTTGGTAGAAGTAAAGTAAATTCTTCACCTCCCCAACGTGAGACTTGGTTTGCATTATCATGACAGCATTGTTGCAAGATAGTAGCGATCACACATATCACTTTATCTCCCACAATATGAGACCAATTATCGTTAATACGTTTAAAGTGATCAATATCAATGATCGCAATACTAAGCGATTGACCAGATAGCTTAATATCGGCAAAATTTTCAGCAAGCCAATTGTCAAATGCTCGTCGGTTTGGGATCCCCGTTAATTGATCATGACTCGCCTGATGGGCGAATGCATCAGTCTGTTCTTGTAGATCATTCGTTTGTTGTGCTACCCGGTGTTTTAATTCTTTTTCTATTTTTTTATAATGATATAAGCGATATTTATAAAGCGCAAAAAATATCATCACTAGTGACAAAAATACCATTAATTTAAAGCTCAGCTTTTGCCAAAAATATGACTCAATAACAAAATCCAACACCTGGTAATTTTCCTGCCACTGGCCATTAGGATAACCTGCTCGCACCATAAAGGTGTATTTCCCAGGTGCCAAGTTAGTATATTCAGTAATGTTAAGTTGTTGACGATCAACCCATTTATCATTATAGCCCAGCAATTTAGTTTGGAATTTTAAACGCTGAGGCATTATAAAACTGAGCCCTGCATAGTGAAATGAAACACGATCTGAACCTGCAGGTAAAGATACCATGTCGCCTTTAGTTCCAAGGGGAGTACTTTTACCATCAACAAGTAAGCTTTCTATAACAGTCGGTAATTCAAGTTGTGAGGTACGTTTTAATCGCTCAGGTAACGCTGTCGCTGCACCTAATGCCGTTGCAAACCAAATACTGCCGTCCTTATGCAAAACGGCGGCAGGGTTAGAGCCGCCATTTGCCTGAGCACTAAGCATACCATCGCCTTCATCATACATTTGATATTGTAAAGCAACCCCTTTTACATTTGGGTTGTTGAGCAAGTCATTAACTTGCTGCTGTTTAACTTGAATAACTCCACGATTACTCGAAAGCCAAAACGAATCCCCCTGCTCTATCACCTGAAAGAGCTTATCAACTGGGAGCCCTTGTTCTCTGCCCAGCATCGCAATATCCCCACTATCAATATTGAAACGAATAAGGCCACGATCTGTTGCCATCCACATATATTCATTTTGAGAATAAAAACCAAACGCGTATTCAGCATTAAACTTACGAGGGAAAAGCTGCCCTTTAAACTTTCCTAAAGTGTCATTAAACATAGCAACACCGACCCCTGTGCCGACCCAAACATTGCCCTTTGAATCAAGCTCCAGCGCCATGATAAAATCGCCAGGCAGGCCTTGCTCTGTTGTAAACTGTGTCAATGAACCGTCCAGCTCAATACGGGTCAAACCGGTTGCAGTACCAACCCACAGCCGTTGTTGATTATCAAAAAGTAATGCTCTTACTTCATTGCTTGCTAAACCTGTATCACGATTAATTACAGTATGTATCTGACCATTTAAAATCCGCATTACACCCGCGGTATATGTGCCTAGCCAAACCCCTCCGGTGTTATCTTCGACTAAACTTAAAACCGATAACGGTTTGTCACTATCAATGGGGAAAAATGACTCAATGCGATCATTACTAATCCTATTCAAGCCTGTGCTGCCCCCCACCCAAATACTGCCATCAGAATGAGATAAAACGGTGCGTACATAATCAGAGTTAAGTCCGCGTTTTCTAGTCCATGATGAAAATGGGGCTTCTCTCAGTCTATAAAGCCCGCCATTTGTGCCGACCCAGATGCTATTTTCTCTATCTTGAAGCAATGAGAGTATTCTATTGCCAGGTAACCCGGCTTTTGCATTCAGCTGCTCGAGTCCATAAGTACTTAATCTGAAAACACCTTTGTTGATGGTACCAAGCCAAATATCATTGTGATCATCCTCTAAAATGCTCGAAACAGACTCACCATTCAATTGCTGATGAACAGTTATAAATTGATCATCAACTAACTTCCATGCCCCTTTCTCACCCCCAACAATAAGCTGTCCTTCTCGTGTGAGTAATAATGTATAAATAGGCGCATTAGGCAATCCTTGTTCAGGGGTGACCAAGTGGGCTTGATGATTTTCAATTTGGTATAAACCATCACTGGTAGCGGCCCAAATAACTCCGCTTGCATCTTGTATCAAACGATATGTACTTAGGTTTATTAGCACGCTAGTTTCTTGCTCAGAGCCAGCGCTACGGTACACCAAACCTTTTCCCTCCAACGCTAACCAAAGTTCGCCAGATTCAGTCTTTAAGATATGATTAACCATAGCTTTGGCACTTGGCTGGGTGTCCCATTGCCCATGCTGCCAATGACTTAAACCACCACGAGCACCAACAATATAAAGGCTACCATCAGGCTGAGCAGACAAACTACGTAAGCCTGAGTCCGGTAAACCAGGGATTTCTGAGCGGGTGAATAATTTAAATTCGCGTCCATTAAAGCGCGCAAGCCCCTCCCATGTCGCTATCCAGATATAGCCGTCATTGGTTTGCGCTAAACTATTGATACTATTGTGGGGTAAACCTGTACGGGTGCTCCAAGTTTCAGAAAAGTAATCATTTAAAGGAAGGCGTGCTTGCTCATTAGCAATACACACTGATTGTATTATCAAAAAAGAAATAGACTTATTCGTCGCATTATATTGAACGCCTTCCCAATCACTAATTAATGATTTAGCTATAAAACAACCAATTACATAATGATTTTGCCTTAATTTATTATCATTATTATTGTTTTCATAGTATTTATACTAGCATAGTACTAATTTCAGTTTCATTAACAAGTTATTCATAAATAAAATTACTCTTGGCAGTAACTATTTATACATTGCATGAAACACTCAACAAACCGCGCTACGTGAAGACCATCCATCAATGCATGATGCACATCAATTGATAAAGGCATTTTACCTGTTTCAGTATCATATTTACCAAAGACTAATTTAGGAATGCCCAAGCTTGTTCCCTGACTATGTGCATGAGAAAAGCTGGAAAATGCTAACCAAGGTAAAACGGAAATATGAATCAGATCAGCCTGTCCTTCTGTTTGCTCAAATGCACTGGAAAATAATGGTTGTTGTTTTGCTGACTCGCTTACCTGATATGCATGTTTAGCAAACTCAGTAAAGTTATTGCACAAACTAAAATAGCTAAAGCGAAAAGTATCATCTGGCGCAAGTTCTACCACACTCGCTCGCGTATTTTGCAATTGCACTGGATTATCATCAACAATACGCAGTTGCATAGGTTGATATAGATGGCATGCACGTAGCGCTAAGAATATGTAGCTTTGAAAAAATGAGTGTTGATGAGATTTACAGTATTGATACAGCGGCTGCATATCTATCTGTACACAAACATTAAAATAGGGTTGGGTAAAGCCTTTAAAAAGCTCAAAATGTTGAGCCCGTGGCCAGTGCTCTAAATCAATTGGAGTCATTATAATTTTTGTGAGAGGAAAAACTAAAGTGTAGCTTGATTTTGCAAAGCTATAAAGAAAAAGGCGCGCACCTGCACGCCTTCATAAGCAAAAATACGTTTAAAATTTTCTAGAGTGCTTAAAGACCATTAGCAATGATCTCTTGTGCGAGTTCATCAGCAATAAGATGTGTAGATTTTTGTTCTTTTTCGCTACGAGCAAAAATTTCCGTCAAGGTCGTAAAAATACCTTCAACATGTTTATTAGATGCCTCTTCAGAATAACCTTCTGGTGCAGTTTCATAATAAACATTAATAATGCCACCAGCGTTAATTACATAATCTGGCGCATATAAAATACCTTTTTCACGAATAATCTCACCATGACGAGACTCTGCTAACTGATTGTTTGCACACCCTGCAATGATTGTCGCTTTAAGACGCGGGATAGTATTATCATTAACGGTTGCGCCTAGTGCACACGGTGCATATACATCAACGTCTAAGTCATAGATATCATCAATGCCCACGGCAGTTGCAGAAAAATCATTCACTACTCTATCAATTGCAGCTTGATTTATGTCAGTCACAAACAACTTTGCACCCGCTTCATGTAAATGTTTACACAAACCGTAAGCAACCGCGCCTAAACCTTGCACGGCCACTTTAACGCCGCTTAAATCTTGATGCCCACGTTGATGCTGTAACGCCGCTTTAATACCTAAAAACGTACCATAAGCAGTAAAAGGAGATGGGTTACCACTTTTACCTTCAAGGCCAAGTACATAATTAGTTTCTTTATGCATAATAGCTACATCAGCGCAGGTGATGTTTACATCTTCAGCAGAATAGTAACTACCATTTAAACGCTCTAATTGACGACCAAAGGCACGAAATAGTTGTTCTGATTTAATTTCTTTTGCATTACCAATGATCACCGACTTCCCCCACCAAACGGCAGGCGTGCAACGGCATTTTTATAAGTCATACCTTTTGATAAACGCAATGCATCTACTATCGCATCATCATCGTTGGCATAATCCCACATTCTACAGCCACCAACAGCAGGCCCTAAGTTAGTATTATGTACCGCAATGATTGCACGTAAGCCTGATTCTTTATCTGAACAAAAAACCACTTGTTCGTGGTTATCAAAGTCAACTTGATTAAACACAGCCACTTTATCTTACTCCGAAATTTATTACCCGTGAGAGGGTATGAGCGCTGAAATTGCCAAGACTTTATCACTTCAAATTGCGCCTGACCACTATATGAGATGATAAAACCAAGCAAAATACTTACACATCATAAAGAAATCACAAAAGCAGACTTTAAAGAAGTCTTAATTCAAAATTAAAACCAAATACAAATTAATTATGCAAAACAAGTGAAGTGAGTAACTATCACGTTTACGTACACGTAAGGTAACTATTGAGTGTAAAGTAAATATTACAATCTAAAAATCGCTTATATAGCTTTAAATATAGTGGCTTGAGGAGATTATGAGGGTTTTAAATCAACTGGTAAGAGCTGTTTGCGGTATTCAACAGTGTTGAATACCGCATCAGTAAATAGCAACTTATTTTAATTTGCTATCTAACTCAGCTATTTTTGCTTTCCAAATTGCAGGGCCTTGCGTATGCGCGTTGGCGCCTTCGCTATCTACAGCCACGGTTACTGGCATATCTTCTACTTCAAATTCATAGATGGCTTCCATCCCTAAATCTTCAAATGCCACAACGCGTGCTTTTTTAATTGCTTTAGACACTAAATAAGCAGCGCCACCAACAGCCATTAAGTAAACAGACTTGTTGTTTTTAATCGACTCTACCGTCGCTGGACCGCGCTCAGCTTTACCTATCATGCCCACAATGCCCGTTTTCTCTAGCATCATATCGGTAAATTTATCCATACGAGTAGCAGTTGTAGGACCAGCCGGACCAACCGCTTCGTCGCCTACGGCATCAACAGGACCTACGTAATAAATAAATTTATTATCAAAGTCCACACCCTCTGGTAAGCCTTCACCTGAGTTGATCATATCTTGCAGGCGTTTATGCGCAGCATCACGACCAGTTAAGATAGTGCCCGAAAGTAATACTGTTTCGCCCATCTTCCATTCTTGAGTATCTTCTTTGGTTAGGGTATTTAAATCAACACGACGAGTGCCCTCGCCTACTTCAAACGTTACTTCTGGCCAGTCTTCAAGTTTTGGGGCTTTTAAATCAGCAGGGCCTGAACCATCAAGGGTAAAGTGCACGTGACGTGTTGCTGCACAGTTAGGGATCATAACCACAGGTTTAGACGCGGCATGAGTAGGTGCGGTTTTAATTTTTACATCCACAACCGTGGTTAAACCACCTAAGCCTTGTGCACCAATACCTAATTTATTCGCACGCTCAAAAATGTCTAAACGCATTTTTTCTTCAGTTGTTTCTGCGCCGCGTTCAATTAGCTCATGAATATCAACCGGATCCATTAGTGATTCTTTAGCAAGTACCGCAGCTTTTTCTGCAGTACCACCAATACCTATACCTAGCATGCCCGGCGGACACCAGCCAGCACCCATTGTTGGTAATGTTTTTTCAACCCATGCAGCCACATCATCAGATGGATTAAGCATTACCATTTTAGTTTTATTTTCAGAGCCGCCGCCTTTTGCAGCAACCATAACTTCAATTTCGCCACCCGGCACTAAATCAATGTGTACAACAGACGGGGTATTGTCTTTGGTATTTTTACGCGTGCCAGCAGGATCAGCAACAATCGATGCACGTAGCGGGTTATCTGGGTTTAAATAAGCTCGGCGAGTACCTTCGTCAACCATTTGCTGTACCGTTAAGTCTGTTTTATCCCACTTAACATCCATACCTACTTTTACAAAACACGTGATGATACCTGTGTCTTGGCAAAGCGGGCGTTTACCTTCAGCCGACATACGCGAGTTAATTAGAATTTGTGCAATGGCATCTTTAGCAGCTTTACTTTGCTCTTTGTTATACGCTTTTTCGAGTGCTTGAACAAAATCAAGTGGGTGATAAAACGAAATATATTGTAAAGCGTCTTCAATGCTATCAATGAAGTCTTGCTGACGGATAGTACTCATAGGGGTTCCTTAAGTTACTTTTACGTATTAATACACGTAACATAAATCAAACCGGTGACGGTGGTTTGTAACGCAATAGGCAACTAAACGCTGCCAAAAAAATTTAACTTATGATACCCTCCCAGCCCGTTTCGAGCCAGTTTTTCAGGGTAAAAAATAGATGATAAAACAACATAAAACCTGTATTCAATTAGACATTTCGCTCAACTGTGTCGAGGTTTTTAGCTATTTCTGTGATTTGCCTTATGCTGTACTACTTGATTCTGCTAACAGTGACCATGAAAATAGCCGCTTTGATATCATCGCCATTGCGCCTTTAATGCGTTTAGAAGTAAAAAACAATCAGGTGTTTGTGGATGATCAATTAACTGAGCAAAGTTGTTTTACCGTATTGCAAACACAGTTAAATAAACTTAATGACACTAAAGCGCACCCTGAACTGCCATTTAACGGAGGTTGGCTTGGCTATTTTGGTTATGATTTTGGCCGTGTAATTGAAAAACTGCCTGAAAATGCAATTAATGATATTAATATGCCACAATTGGCAGTCGGCCTATACCCTGATGCACTCATCTACGACAAACAACAATGTACTTGGTTTTATATCGCTCAACCAAATACAGATAGACTAGCCCTTTACTTGTCGTCCCTAGACAATACGGCCAAACAACGCCCCCCTTTTGAAATTACTCAAGGGTGGTCATCTAACATGAGCAAAGCGCAGTACACCGATAAGTTTGCACAAATTCAAGCCTATTTAAAAAGCGGTGATTGTTACCAAATAAACTTAGCGCAACGTTTTAAGGCTCAGTACCAAGGCAGTGCCTGGCACGCATATTGTACTTTGCGTGAAGCTAATAAAGCCCCATTTTCAAGTTTTATAAATCACCCTGATGGCGCTATTTTATCAATTTCACCCGAGCGTTTTATTGCTATTAATGACGGGCGAATTCAAACAAAACCAATCAAAGGGACTTTACCGCGCTGCGCCGATGAATCAGCTGATCAACAACAAGCTGTCCGGTTACAACGTTCTGATAAAGACCGCGCCGAAAACGTGATGATCGTCGACCTGCTACGTAATGATTTAGGTAAAGTTGCAAAGCCAGGCAGTGTAAGCGTGCCCTCACTATTTGCTATTGAAAGCTTTCCTGCGGTGCATCATTTAGTCAGCACGGTCACCGCCCAGTTAGCTGAGGGTAAAACTGCGGTTGATCAACTCCACGCGGCATTTCCAGGTGGCTCAATTACTGGCGCGCCTAAAATTCGCGCAATGGAGATAATTGAAGAGCTAGAACCCCACCGTCGCAGTGTTTATTGCGGATCTATTGGCTATTTAAGTGCATGTGGCAACATGGATACCAGTATTACTATTCGTACCTTAGTTTGCCATAAGCAACATATTTACTGTTGGGCTGGCGGCGGCATAGTAGCTGACTCTCAAGCTGACTTGGAATACCAAGAAACATACGATAAAGTAAATAAAATTCTTCCATTACTTAAGTAAGATACTGTGAACAGTCAACAAGTACTGGCCCGTTTCCAACTGAGTGTTGCAGCAAATGCGCAGTCATTAAGCGCACATCCACACAAAACACGCCGCGCTAGTGCGGTTATGCTGCCTTTAATCGACGTACATGACAGCGCACATATTTTACTATGTAAGCGCCCTAATTATTTAAAACACCACCCTGGGGAGATATGTTTACCTGGGGGAAAGCGCGAATTAAACGACAGAAATTTACGCCATACCGCACTACGTGAATTATATGAAGAGCTTAATATTAACAGCACTCACGTTAATGTAATTGGCCAACTTCCCGAGTATGCAACGTTAACCGGGTTCACTATCACACCATTTGTTGGGGTTTTAAACCCGCATACACAATGGCTTGAAGATCCCAATGAAGTCGCAGCAAGCTTTTTAATTCCAATTAGCGCATTAATTGATAAAAACAACTGGCAACCGATCCCTTTTCAACGTTTCGGTAAAGCTATCACCCTTGAAGGGTTTTCGACTACACATGGCCTGCTGTGGGGTGCAACTGCCAGTATTATAAAAAACTTTACAAAACAGCTCGCCATACCAGTCTAAATCTCTATTGCAAAGGGTTACAAGGGTACAATTACGCGTTATTATGTGCGACCGTTCAAAGGCAGCAGTCGTGCTGAGTAAAAAGTAGAGTAAAGTATATGATCAGTGCATTCGATATGTTTAGTATTGGCATTGGGCCGTCGTCATCTCACACCGTCGGACCTATGCGCGCATCGCGTTTATTTGTTAACGAATTACAACAACAAAACCTGTTAACCGATATCACGAGCGTCAAAGTAGAGTTATACGGTTCATTGGGTCAAACAGGCATTGGCCATGGCTCGGGTAAAGCTGTTATTTTAGGGTTAGCAGGGTACGACCCTGAGACTATCGACGCCGATTTAGTCGACGACATTCTTGCTACCATTGAAAACGAACAAGTTATTTACCTTAATAAAACTCACAAAGCTAAATTCCCCAAGCAAGGTGCCATTGTTTTTCACCGTCGTAAAACATTACCTAAGCACTCTAATGCAATGGAAATTATTGCCTACAAAGAGTCAGAGCGTGTTTACAGCAAAGTATATTACTCAATTGGTGGCGGCTTTATCGTTACTGACGAAGAGTTTGATAACGAAAAACAAGCTGCGTTAGATATTCGCGAACAAAACCCAGCACCTTATCCGTTTGAAACAGCCAAAGATCTGCTCGAAATGTGTAAAGAATCAGGCTATAGCGTTTCGACACTGATGATGAAAAATGAAAAAACACTTCGCAAAGAAGACGATATAAAAGACGAGTTATTCAATATTTGGCAAGTTATGAAAGCCTGTATTGAACGTGGTATGCGCACCGAAGGGATATTACCCGGCGGCTTAAAAGTAAAACGCCGTGCGCCTAGTCTTCATTTAAAGCTCAATATTGAAGTAAATAACGACCCATTACGTGCAATGGACTGGGTTGATTTATTTGCCCTTGCGGTCAATGAAGAAAACGCCGCTGGAGGCCGCGTTGTCACTGCGCCAACCAATGGTGCGGCAGGGATTTTACCCGCCGTACTGATGTATTATCACACATTTATAAAAGAAGTAGATCGTGATATTGCCACTCGTTACCTGCTGACCGCTGCAGCCATTGGTATTTTGTATAAAAAGAATGCCTCAATTTCGGGTGCTGAAGTAGGCTGCCAAGGCGAAGTAGGCGTAGCTTGCTCTATGGCCGCTGGCGCATTAACTGAAATTGTCGGCGGTAACGTAGTACACGTTGAAAACGCAGCTGAAATCGGCATGGAACATAACCTAGGTCTAACATGCGACCCGGTTGGCGGATTAGTACAAGTACCTTGTATTGAGCGCAACGCCATGGGAGCAATTAAAGCAATTAACGCATCTCGTCTTGCTATTCGTGGTAGTGGTGAACAAAAGGTATCTTTGGATAAAGTAATCAAAACCATGCTTGATACCGGTAATGACATGAAAACAAAATACAAAGAAACCGCCCGCGGTGGTTTAGCTGTAAATATCATCGAGTGTTAAATTTAAGCCATTAAAAAAAGCCGCAATTTGCGGCTTTTTTATAGCAATAAAGACGTTACTTTACTGGTAACTCAATATCTTCGAATAACTTATCAACGTCTTCTTGGTTACGTAATAAGCTTGCTCGCTCTACTCGCTCTTTTGTTAAGTGCGGTGCAAAACGCTCAATAAAGTCATACATATAACTACGTAAGAAGCTGCCTTTTCTAAAGCCTATTTTGGTAGTACTGGCTTCGAATAAATGGCTCGCATCGATACACACTAAATCTGTATCAGAGATTTGATCAATTGCCATTGATGCAACCACACCCACACCTAACCCCAAGCGTACATACGTTTTAATGACATCTGCATCAGTTGCAGTAAATACGATATGCGGCTCTAAACCTTGCGCATTAAACGCTTTATCAAGTTCAGAACGCCCAGTAAAACCAAATACATAAGTAATTAGCGGGTATTGTGCAATATCAGCAACGCTTAACGAGTTTGCTTTTTTTGCAAGCGGATGATCTTTCGCAACCACAATACTGCGATTCCAGTGGTAACACGGCAACATCACCAAGTCCGAATATAAATGTAATGCTTCTGTGGCTATGGCAAAATCAGCATCCCCTCGGGCTGCCGCATCAGATATTTGCTGTGGAGTGCCTTGATGCATATGCAATGATACTGCCGGATACTTTTTCATAAAGCCTTGAATTACACTTGGCAACGCATAACGTGCTTGCGTATGAGTAGTCGCAATATTTAACTTACCTTGGTCAGGAAGTGTATGCTCATTGGCAACCGCTTTAATCCCTTCAACTTTTGATAAGATCTCGCGAGAGATATTAATTATTTCGTTTCCCGCGCTGGTCACATGAGTTAAGTGCTTGCCACTTCGACCAAAAATTTGTACGCCCAACTCATCTTCTAACATGCGCACTTGCTTTGAAATACCAGGCTGAGAAGTAAATAAGCTCTCAGCAGTTGCTGACACATTTAGTTTATGATTTTGGACTTCGACGATGTATCTGAGTTGTTGTAATTTCATAGCTACATTTTTAGTGTTGTTATACTGCTTATTTATAAATGTTGAAGCACGCCAAGCCAAGTTTTATTTCTAATATTTAGAATAAAAAGACTAAACCGACCATTATTTATAAGATTATTATCCTTAGGCTAGCACAAACGCTCGATATGAGGTAGCCATCTTTTTACAAGATAAGCTGACGAAAAAGCAAAAAATGCATTTTTATAGTTATAAATAATGAGAAAGAAATTTTTATTTGTCATAAGCCGCGCAAAACTACCCTGTTAGCATATATTTAATGTAAGATAAAAATTATTAGCTTATAAAACCAGAGACCTAAACCATGATCGTTTCTATTATTATTATGTTGATAGTTGCACTTATTGTTATTGCCTTATGGGTAAGTGCGGTACAACAACATAAAGAGAAACAAGAAACTGAGCGCCGAAAAGAGCTCACAAAGCAAAAAAAGATCATAGAAGAATCTGAAGATATATTGCTCAATAGCGCCAATATCCCAATGTCAGAAAACGCCTACCGCGTAATTCAACGCCGTATATATGATGCACTCACAGCTATGGTGCAATTATCACCGACCTCTAAAGAACTAAAAAACCGCTTAAATGAAGCAAAAACACGTATGTCAGACCCTGTAGATGCTAGTAACTCGGAAAACCTCGCATTACCTGATAGCGATAAACAATTAATCACGCTTATCCAAGGAATTAAGAAATTGCGAGCCGTGCTGCGCTCAGAGCATGGCAAAGGTAAAGTAGATAGCCAAGTATTCGTAGCAGAAGATAAACGTTTAGAAAAACTACAACTGAGAATAAATATCGAAAGCCAAATTAAACGAGGTATATCAGCACGCTCGGCAAATATGGTAGGCTCTGCTCGTCAATACTTTGAAAAAGCCTACGCCACTGTGTCGGCTGTCGCTTATAGTGATGATTACATCAATTCAAAAAAACAAGAACTCGAAGGTTATTTAGAAGCAATAAGTACCGAGCTAAAAGCATCCAACGCAACAGCTTTAAAAAAGAAAAACGAGCAAGAGCAAGACGACTTAGATGTACTTTTTGCACCAAAGAAAAAGTGGTAACTCACTTTTTCTTTGGTTGTATTTAGACTAGGATAAAAACGCAAATTTAATGACAAACATCGCCGTTAAAATCCACACACTGATACTTACCTCATCACGCTTACCGCATAACACCTTTACCGCAGTGTATGAAATAAAACCCAATGCAATACCATGCGCAATTGAAAACGTTAATGGTGTCATCAGCAATACCACACTTACTGGTATGGCGTCTGTCATATCATCCCAGTTTACAAACTTTAAATTTTGCAGCATTAGTACCGCGACATATAAGATTGCTCCAGCGGTCGCATAGGCTGGCACCATTTGCGCAAGCGGTGCAAAGAACATCATTAATAAAAAGCAGATGCCCACTACTACCGCCGTTAACCCTGTTCGTCCACCAACAGATACACCGGCAACAGATTCAATATAAGAGGTAGTCGTTGAAGTTCCCAGCATTGACCCTGCAATTGTCGCTGTGCTATCAGCGCTAAGCGCACGACCTAAACGAGGCATATTCCCTTTTTCGTCAGCAAGCCCAGCCTTTTGCGTTACAGCGACGAGCGTGCCCGAGGTATCAAATAAATCAACAAACAAAAACGCAAAGATCACACTAAGCATAGAAAGCTCAAACGCAGCAGCAAAATCTAACTGCATAAACGTAGGTGCTATTGAAGGCGGCATTGACACCACACCTTGGTATTGTACTAAACCCAAACCAAGTGCGATTAAGGTTACAGCTAAAATACTTATTAATACCCCACTTTTAAAATCACGATAAAGTAATGCAGCAATAACAAAAAAGCTAAAAATAGCTAAAAGCGGACCGGCTGCAGTAATATCACCCAACTGAACCAATGTTGCAGGACTCGCTACAATAATACCTGCATTTTTAAGCGCTATTAACGCTAAGAACGCACCAATCCCGGTAGCAATTGCTTGTTTTAACACTAAAGGAATCGCATTGATTATCCATTCCCTAACCTTGAACAAACTTAAAAACAGGAAGATACAGCCTGACATAAACACCGCACCTAATGCTGCTTGCCAAGTGTAACCCATGCCTAAAACAACGCCATAGGTAAAAAAGGCATTTAGCCCCATACCCGGAGCAAGCGCTAACGGATAGTTAGCCCAAAAGCCCATAATAAAACAACCAATAGCCGCTGCAATACACGTTGCTACAAATGCCGCGCCTTGATCCATTCCGGCCTCAGCTAACATGGCAGGGTTTACAAAAACAATATAAACCATAGTAATAAAAGTCGTTAATCCCGCAATACACTCCCGACGAACGGTCGAATCATGGGCTTTGATCTTGAATAACGCATCAAGCATAATAAAATTTCAGCTAACAAATGAATAATTGCGTAATTTTACCATAGATTTAACGAATAACAGGACAAATTACCTTGTATTAGACTAAACTTATGCTGTGAACGAAAACAATAACATGCGTGGTATTATGACAGATACATCTCCAAGTGGGCTGGACCTAGAGCAACAACTAGATAATGTTTTATCCTTTATTACTCAACCGAGTAATACGGTACAAAAAAGAAGGTAAAGCGGATACCCCCGATAATGTTGTTACCAAGGCACTGTATTATTTAAAAAACGACCAACCTCCCCTAGCAGCAAAATGGATGAGACTTGCCGCAATGGCGGGTAACCATCGCGCACAATTTTATTTAGGCCTGTTTTTTATTAAAGGTCAGGGCGTACCGCATAGTGTATTTCATGGCGCTGTTTGGCTTAGCCTTGCAAGTAGCCAAGGTTATGAACCTGCTACAACAGCGCTAACTGATTTGAGAAAACACCTGACAACAAAGCGCTTTCAAGATGCAAAATGTTATGCAGCAACACTGTATGAACAAATTCACCAGCAACAATTTAGTCATTTAATCCCACCGACTTCTTAATGTGAGCTTAACCATAAAAACATAATCCATTGATATTTAAACAAATTGTTTTTATCGATTAATTATCTTTCATTTTAAACGAATAAATTGTTTAAAAAATAGCAAAAAGTACTTGCGCACAACAACTGTATAAACTACTGTATATAAATACTGTATAAACAACCAGTGAGTGAAAGTTATGTTACAGCTAATTACCGTAAGAACTGTTAAAAGCTACCAACAAGATAATCAAAGTGCAGCAGTTAATTTAATTCAAATTGAAGATGAGATATCTGCAACTTTTGAATTATTAAAAGTGCTTCACCATTACAACAGTCAAAATGCGTGGACCCTTTTAATTGCACCTGACCATGTACCAAGTAAAGCATTGCTAGACTCTTGCTCAATTGATACCTCAAAGCTTTTAGTGATCAGACAAAAAACACTTGGTAAATTTAGAGTATGTATTAAATTCTGCACTTCATAATGGTAACTTTGCCGCAGTCATCACATGGACTGATATAGTAAAAGATAACCAGCTTGCTGATTTATCAATCAACTTAGAGCATACTAGCGCAAAATTATATTGTTTTACCAAAACGAAGCAGCCAAGTGAGTTAGCATTAGCACAGTAAGCTGTTAAAATATCGTTTTATCTAACAAGTAAAACATAATGACCTCACTCACGCAAAATCTTTGCTTGTGTAATAGTAAACTGAGTTATGCTGACTGCTGTGAAAAGCTACATACGAGCTCAGCACAGGCAACAACGCCAGAGCAGCTTATGCGCTCACGTTACGTTGCTTATGCTCTTAAAAATGCCAAGTACGTTTACCAAACATACGCAAAGGAAAAACAACCAGAAAACCCTATTAAAGAAATAGCTGATTTTGCTAATAGTTGCCGTTTCAGTAACCTAGATGTAATAGCGGCTGAACACAATGATAAAACAGGGGTCGTTGAATTTTGCGTAAGCTATTTCTACCAAAACTTATATTGCCAGTTGCACGAAAAGTCACGCTTTGTAAAAGAAGATGGCCTATGGCGCTACTTAGATGGTGATATATTTCCCACTACCGATATTAAAGTCGGTCGCAACGATGAGTGCCCATGTGGCAGTGGTAAAAAATATAAAAAGTGTCATGTAAGCTTTTAGCCACAAACTCGCACTGCGCTAACTTATAATAACGGCAGGGGCTACTCCTGCCTACACTGCTCAAATTTTATAGCTTGGCTAACATCATATCTTTTATTTTGCGTGCCTTCACAAAGTGGTCTAACTGATGCGTTTGTATCCACCAGCTAGCAACTTCCATTAATAGTTCTGGCTCATTATTTTTATTGGCAAAAAAAGCATAAAAAGATAAACCTACTTCATCACCTTTTGCTGCTATTTTCTTATCACATACCTCAATAATACGGTTTCTTAGCTCTGTACGCATACCTAGTAACCCCCTTAATTTAACAAACACGACAATCCCCTTGTAGCAGGGTTATTATGTGATTAATTATATATGAATTAAACTTTTCTTATATCCATAGGTTAAGATAAATAAGACAAGTAAAAAACTGGAAACGTCTTGAGATCTGGGATCAAGAAGTACTAGGCACACCTGAAGCTGTTACAGCGAATAAACTGATTTATGATTAGTATATAAAACATGGTTGCACAGCTACCGCTGTAGTTATTTGTAACTCACTTCAAAGACAATTAATAAAAGATATTTTTAAAAGCACCACCGCTGTTTTTACTGATATTGAACAAGCTACACAATGGCTAGAGCAAAATGACCATGAGGCTCGCCTTGTGCAAACAGGTTAACCGATTCGATACACACGAAACCTAACCTGGAAACCTAACCTGTTAGCAACGAACGTTTCTTAGCGATCTTAGTACTAATTACTGTATAGTAAAGTGAAACTATGATAACGAATGTGAACCATGAAAGAGTGTAACCAATGTGGTAAATGCTGTATCAAATATGGTGGCGGCGACCTTAACGCGACCCAAGAAGAAATTGATTTATGGGAACTCTTCAACCCCGATATTTTTGCATTCGTTAAAAATAATCAAATATGGCATGATCCGCAATCAGGCGAAAAACTCAAACAATGCCCATTTCTCAAGATAGCACCAAAAAGTGACCCACACGCCACAACTAAATACACCTGCAGCATCTATTTAGACAGGCCAGAAGATTGCCAACACTATCCTAGCCTAATAACCGAAATGGTTACTGATGAATGTGAAATGATCGAAACCAGTGATTTGCAGAATTATAAAAAAGCACAAAACAAACTTGATATCCTCATGTTGGATAGCCGTCCTAAGCGTTGAGGATAATGCAAAATGTCTTATAAGGTTATGTAAAACAAACTTAAGCAGATAATGCCGTAGGGGAATTTTGCGTTACTAATGTTTTTTTCATACTACCTTCTTGCTCTAGGCGAATATGCCAACTAAACGCTTCTTCAAGTAAATGAGGCGTATGCCCGCCACGCTCACAAGCGCGCTCATAGTAATCTAACATCGCTTCACGATAATCTGGGTGTACACAATGCTTAATAACTTGTACAGCACGCTCACGCGGTGCTAAGCCACGTAAATCAGCTAAGCCTTGCTCGGTTACTAAAATATCAACATCGTGTTCGTTATGATCAACGTGACTCGCCATAGGTACAACGCTTGAAATAGCGCCATCTTTAGCAATCGATTTAGTAACAAATATAGCTAAATGTGCATTACGAGCAAAATCACCAGAGCCGCCAATACCATTCATCATTCGAGTGCCACACACATGTGTTGAATTTACGTTGCCATATATATCAAATTCAAGCGCAGTATTTATAGCAATGATCCCTAAACGACGCACTATTTCAGGATGGTTTGAAACTTCTTGAGGGCGTAACACTAGCTTATCTTTGTATTGTTCTAAGTTATTAAATACTTGCGCGTTACAGCGCTCAGACAACACAATCGAGCTGCCCGATGCAAAACTGAGCTTACCTGCGTCAATAAGGTCAAATGTCGAATCTTGTAATACCTCTGAATACATTGTTAAGTCTTTAAAGTCAGAATCAAGTAGACCCATCATTACTGCGTTGGCAATATTACCAATACCAGCTTGCAATGGACCTAAATTAGCTGGTAATTTATTTTGAGATACTTCATCTTGAAAAAAGTTAACCAAATGGCGCGCAATTGCGGCAGTATCTTCATCAGGGTCGGTAACCGTAGAAAACGAGTCGCTTTGGTTAGTAAAAACAATACCAACAATTTTTTCAGGATCGATAGGAATAGCAGTACTACCAATTCTATCATCTACTTTAACTAACGGCATTGGCTGGCGAGTAGGACGATAGGAAGGAATGTATATATCGTGCAAACCTTCAAGGTTAGGGTTATGCAGCATATTAATTTCAACAATTACTTGCTTAGCAAAGATAGCAAAACTCGCTGAATTGCCTACTGATGTTGTCGGTACAATATGCCCTTCTTCGGTAATAGCGACGGCTTCAATAACAGCTACATCAGGCATGGTTAATTGATGGTTTCGTAGATGTTCAACCGTTTCAGATAAATGCTGATCAATAAACATAACATCACCATTATTAATCGCTTTGCGTAAAGTGTTATCTACTTGAAAAGGCATACGACGAGCTAAAATGCCCGCTTCTGTCAGTAATTTATCTAAATCATTACCTAAAGATGCGCCAGTCATTAAATTTATTTTTATTGGATTATTTTTAACTTGCTCTATTAATGCTCTAGGTACTGCTTTAGCTTCTCCAGCACGAGTAAAGCCGCTCATCCCTACTGTCATTCCATCTTTAATAAATTGGCTTGCTTGTTCTGCCTGCATTACCTTGCCATGCAGCTTGCCATTACGAATACGTTCCAAGTTCATTTTAAGCCCCTTGTTAGATTTTACATTATTCTAATCCTAACTTCGCACTACACAATCTATACTTAAGTCGTATTTACTGATCAAGAAGAGAAACGTGTTCAAATGGGAGATTAACCTACGTCCTGTTAATGTAAAAGAATATATTTAGATGTAAAACTAACAAAAGGAATTAACATTGCGCTAGGCAATGACTATTTAGCGTCACAAGGTTTAGCGTCATTGAGGGATATTTGGATCAATATTCATTACGGGAGATGAACCGCCCATTACACTTCCTGTTAATAAAAAGCGCATGATGGGTGGTGTGGGAGCTGGAGGTTAGAGACCTCCGGCTACCCGATTAACTTTATCTTATACTAGAAGCAAAAATTTTCGTAACTCACGCTCTTGTCTCATGATGTGTAAAATATAAACTTTATTATTGTCTATTTTATAAAAGATACGGCAAGGATTAACAACTACTTCACGATAGTTGAGATTGCTCAATTCGGCAGGCTTCTTCCCCGACTCTGGAAAGTCTTCTAGGCGTTCGACTTTAGCAAAAACCTCGGATACCAAATTTTTAGCTGCGAGCAAGTTACTCAACGCAATATATTCAGCTATATCGTTAATATCTTCCAAAGCAGGGTTAGTCCAAATTATTTCAGCCATTTACTCATTTTCTCTTTAGCTTCAATATTAGACATCGTTTCACCCCGACTTATAGCCTGCTCACCTTTAGCCAAAGCCTCAAGAATTTGCATACGTTTTTGCATGAATTCAAAGTCATCAACATCCACAAGGTATGCAGCTGGTTGTCCATGCTCAGTGATTAGCACTGGCTCTTTAGAAGAATGAAGCTCAGATAATATTTTAGTAGCTTGACGTTTAAGTGTCGTAACGAGTTCAACTCTCATGATCATTCCTAGTTAGAACATGAATAAAGTATCACAATAGTATCACAATAGTTCAGTGTTGCAACAATACGGATAGCGAGTGATATGGGATCCTCACTCAACACATTTTAACAACGCGTCATAGTAAATTTGATTATAAACTTCAAATACGAAGAGTTCATATGTCTATAATTAAAGCCAGAGCCATAATCAAATGGCTGTAAGCATTTTTAACCAAATAGCTGAAGCTATAAAATGCGCTACTACATACCCACCGTATTAAATTGCAGTACTGCATGTACAAGTTGGGTAGCAGGTCGTGTTGCAGAAATTCGCTTCAAGCCCCGAGTTTTCGCTAATGCGTCATTTTTATTATTAGCAATAACTTGATATCCAGATGCTTCATCTAACTGGGAGCTAGGTAAATCATTAACTAATAATTTTAAAGCGGCACTAACTTGTAAACTTTCAACCCCAAATGGGGGCTCAACGGTAAAACTGCCAATATTACGCCATGTGTTAATATGTGTAGCATCAACGCAGTCAATAAAAAGTCCTGTACGGCTTTGCGGTCTATCATGTAAAGGGAGCAAATAACCAATTTCTTTCGATTTATTATTAATAAACCCACTGATATAAAAGCAACTAGGTTTCGACACTAACACCGATAAAGTAAGCGTCTCAGATTCTGAAAACAATAAACCTCTCTTACCTTTATTTGTTTTAATATCTACAAATAACTCCCGATTTTCAGAGCCGTATTGAGAAAACAGGCTCTGTTGAAAGCTTTCTGTATCGGCCTGTTTAGGTCTATGAGTATGATTGATGTAACTAAGTACACTGGCCTGTGTTTGCAATGTTTCTTTATTGATTAAATTAAACATTACTGCAACCGAATCTGCTTCGTAGCTCATACTCCCCGATAAAATATAGTCAGCAGACTGTTCATCACTCACAGTATGGGTAATTGAATTATTAAGTTGTCTAAATACTTCCACTGCAAATTCTGAAATCGACTGGTCATCCAAAATAGCCGGTTTAATAAGTACAGGACCTACGGGTAAAATGTGTTTTATACGTGTAATAAAAGTGGCCATGCTCACTGGCTTTTTGACCATATCTGTTAATAATAATTCTAAGGTTGGTAAATCAAGTAATACTCTAACTTGATAATGTTTATTAGGATCAAGAGAGTTAATGATTGCTTCATATTGTTTTAACGTTGCTAGTTTACTGACCAACATCGACATTGCTGTATAATTATCAACAAACTTTTGTTGTGATGACAAAAGGTAAGTTTTATCTATCTCGGCGGCTAATCTCTCTGCAGATTGAATATATAACTTTACTGAAGTTAACTTATTGAGTTGCGCTGTGCATTTGATTGAGCTATTCGTTTTATCTTGTTCACACACTTGCGTTGCGCCATAAATAGGCATATTAGAGTGAGTACGAGTAGATGTCTCAAAAATACTTTCAATTGTATTATTTCTCTTTTGTTTAAAAACACTCGCATTGGTTTCCACATTAACAAATATTTGTCCGCTGATCATTGCAACAGCTTGCTGCTGAGCATCTAATAAGCACTGCTCTTGTGTTATTTTTTTACAATTACTAAAGCCCACCCCAGTAAGGGTCAGACTGGTTGCCGATGTAGCACAAGAAAAAATTAAAAAAGATAAATAATATACTACTCTAATCATAATTTCTGCGCCCACTCAATTGCTAACTCTGTTTCATAAAATTGCTTACGAGCCAACACTTTCTTAAGGTAATTTTGTGTTTCTGTATGGGTTTTTGTCAATAAAACATGCTTAACTTCAGCCGTTGATAAGTTATTAATTATCAACTGAGCCTTTTTTAAATTTTTGCTCTTGCCATTAAAAGCACGTGCAATATTGCCAACCCCAGTGTTATAAGCAGAAATAGCACATAACATTTTTCTTTGATTATCTTTTATCAAAGAAAAATAATTCTGCTGTATAATATTTAAATACGCTGAGCCGTATAGTAAATTCTTACTTGGAGTAAATAGTAATGATTCTTCTGGCTTCGTTTTTTGTTTGAAAACGCGATGATTCACATCAAGTCCCGCTGTAGCCGGTACTATTTGCATTAACCCAAAAGCAGGAATATGCGACTTAGCCAAAGGGTTAAAACTAGATTCGGTTTCAACAATAGCTAGTATAAGAAAAGGGTCAACATTATACTCTTTAGAAAACGTTCTTATATCATCTAGGTAAAGTTTTGCTTTACTAATTTTACTATCTTTAAAAGTAAACTTATAAGTGCTAATTTTTTTATTAACAACCTGTTCTTGAAGCTTATTTTTTTCTTCTTCTAACGACTTTTTATATACAGTCAGAACTGACTTTTGCTGCTCGTCAGTATTATCTGAATGATGGACAAAATTGTCTATTTTAATTATTTCGTCAGTCAGCTTATGTGCTATTTTTTCTTTTAATGCTTGCTGCGCCTCTACTAAAGGTATGCTCTCAAAATCTTCCTCTTGCATATTAGTAGTTAAATTTAATGATTTCGCTATCGTCAGTGCTGGCACAACACTAATTCGGTCACTATTATTGTCTGCTGTAAATGAGCCAAAACCTTGACTTGTGCCAACTTGCATTATTGGCGTAGCTAATTTTTCATTTACAATATTTACTGCTTGCTCTGCACTTAAAGGGGTTAGTGACACAACTTCTATTGTGTTGCGTTCATAATCTATTGATAATTTAGACGTCAAACTTTCATCGTAAATTACCACCTCTTTCTCATTACTCGTGTCGGCTACGCCCCACTTTGTAATTAATGCTTGTTTAAAGAGCCTATACTTTTCTAATCGTTGTTCGTCAAATGTTTTAACTTTCTCAAGCCGTTGTTTTTTAAATGCCTGAAATCGGTCTTGCGCATTACCTACTTGAGCCACTGCTATGCACACATTAAATAAAACAGCTCCAATGAACACTCTATGCAGCCAACATTTCATCATTTTCTTCCATAAATAACATATTCACGGGGAGATAAAACTGCATCCGCAATTAAATCAACAGGCAATTGGCCAACCCCAAAGAAATTAAGCGGTGCAGACATTAAAGGTTTTGTTTTTTCCAATACCGTACTTTCATCTACTAACATTGCATTTTCTATATCTGCAAGTATTGCAGGCTGTAAGAAATGACGAGCTCCGTACTGCACATTCCCAATGTATTTTTTTAAAAATAAGGCGTTTTTACCCAGTTGATTTTCTATAACAAAAAGCGACTCTTTAGGATCTACAGCAATACCTTCAAAGCTTGGAGCTAATTGCTGTAAGGTTGAATCAGTTGCCATGTTATCTAATTCTAATAATCCTAAAGGTATAAAGTCATCTTTAACCGTAATGATGGTAAAAGCCTTAACTTGCTGACTGTTATAGAAAAGAGTGAGAATATATTTATCATCAAGATAATAAATATAATTAATTTCACTGTTTAATTGCGAGGTTTTGGTTAGTTGTGCTGGACCAAATGTGCCTTCAATAAACTCTTTATTTAACCCCACTTGTACAAACTGTAACTTTTGATAATCAAGGGTATTTGTAAATTTAGATACTGAATAACTATATGCCGATTGAATCAAATCAACTGAATCATTCCAAGCTCCTAACGCAAGAAATGTTGCTGCAGCCGTAACAGAAATATTTTTAACATTACCCCAAAAAGAGTTCGAGTTTTGCGTTTCCATTATTGTTCCGACTTTAGCTCAGCTTTCATAAACTCTAAATAAAGAATTGATTCATTATCTGCTGTGATATCACTTCTAGGCTCATTCATAGCTTGGCCTATCATCGCTTTAACTCTTTCATTTGGCAGTACAACTAAAGCACACAGCTGCTCTACACCATTGAGGTTTATATACTCCACTTTTTCAGTGCGAGCATCAATTAACGCGCCTTCAGCAAAAGAGGTTGAAAGCTGTTCAAATATCGAGCTTGATAATGCTTTATTTGCAGTAGTTCGCTTTTCAGTAAAACGCTTCCTCATTTGTGATATACGAGTATCGATCTGAGTTATTAAGTTGCTCTGGGCTAACAGTACAGCTTCCATCGAATCAACCCCAAAGTCGCCAGAATTGCTTGCACATCCAACAGCCGGCATCCCTCCTTTAACAACCTTGTAAGGTTGAGTAACCCAATCAGTACTCTTCGCTTGTGCGTAAAATGGCACTAGAAGTGTCATGGACACTATTGCTATATAAATATATGTTTTCAACTATTAGACCCTTCAAGATGAACTTAAACTTAATGAATATATGTATAGTATAATCAAATTCTTCTAGATTAATATTCTTTACATTTTCTATTACGTCATTTATTTACTCTAACGCAACAATATGAATTTACTACTCTGTTTTTAAAGGATAAAAAACAAATAGATAAGTTTTAAGCCCCACGTTATCAACGTAACACCTGAAACCTATAATGAAACCAGCACGATGTAAGGACCAATGCTCTAACAGACTTTTTTATTACTCTATACAACATATAACATAATACTTAGTGAATAAGTTCCTTTTGAGTAGTTTTAAGTGTCAATAAACAGATAAAAATACCTATGCGTTAATGTAATATAGTGGATTACTGATATATTGAAAAAGTGAAAGATAGCCGCCGTAATTTATAACAAACTTCAAGCCTCAGATCATTACTGTAAATTACAGAGGGCTTTCACCGTGTAAAATCTCTCGAAAGATATCTATCTAAACCATTATTAGAGCATTAGTAGCTGATAGCTAGGCCTTGTAGTATATCTAGAAAGTGAGGTTTTGCATTTCCCATAGCTGTCATCAAGCAACCAGTATTTAATAATATCGCTACAGTTAACCACCTGCTCTGGACGGCAACCTTAACGTTTTTTCAAGCGATGCCATTTCTATTTTTTATGTCGTAAAAGTAGGATGAATACTTTTCAGTATAGTCGAATAATTTATCCTCGCTCTTTAATAATTCAAACCTGTGTTTAAGATGGTTAAACATGTTTTACTCTTTTTAAAAGCATAACCCTTAGCTAGAAAACCTATTGTTTACCTATTAATTGAAAAGCAGCCCAGTAAAAAGGGTGCTCTCGGTAATTATTTTTGATATCCAGTTGAGCATAACGAAGCGCATCTCGCTTACCTTTTTTATTAATATTACTGTAAAATTCAACCATTAAAGTCTCAGTAGCCTGATCATCTACGACCCATAGGCTAGATACAATGGAAGTTGCACCCGCAAATAAAAAACCACGTGTTAGGCCTATGACGTCGTCTCCTTTTTTATATCTCCCAGCCCTGTTTCACAGGCACTTAGCGTCACTAGATCAGCGTTTAAATTAAGATTATAAATATCGCTCACGGTAAGAAACCCATCATTTTGAGCATCAGAAGCGAGTAACAGCCGAGAACCCAGAGGCTGTTGTGGATCAAATTCGCCATGAGAAGCAATATGCAGTATTCGAGCCTTTAACCCGTTAGCTTTTAAAGCAGTTTCAGTAGCCTGATCTCTGACTAGAAGTTTAGAGCGTGGAGTCACTTTCGCCAGTGTTTCTACCTCTTTTTTGAGCTGCGGGCAAATCAAAAGCTACATTACCTAAATCCGGGTTACCTATTGCTAATAAATTTAGATCTCTGTGTTTTTCGCTATTAACATCAAGATAAGCTTGTACACTGACAGACGGTAGAGAACGTATGCTGTATTTATCGATTAAGAACTTATTACCATCATGAAGCGCATTGAACGGTAAATAATGTAATGGCCCGTGAGCAACAATCGTAATATTTTGGTTGTTGAGCTTATTTTCAAGTGGTTTGATTAGTAAATTATAGAGTACCTGAGCTGATTCTTGGTAGCTAGATGATTGTGGCTTTAAAATTTGCTTGCGAAAGTTAGCTATATGCTCTTCTAATTTAGGAACCACTAATTCACTGACTGAGATTTCACCTTTTTCTATAACAAACGCATACCAGCTATCGTCTGAGCCAAAATATTCAACCAGTATTTCTTCATTAGTAAGCTGCGCGGTCAACTCGCTGTAGCTTTTAGCAGTAACCGTGATTAAAGACGACAGCTGGGGTGACTCTGTCTCAATTTTGCGTTTTAGTCCACGATTACTTCTTGTATTTTCAATAGAATCACTCACTAACATTTGTTGATTAGATTTATCAAGTTGAGCAACTAATGGAGTCATATTAGAGTTTTTCTGAACGCCAAATACACTTTTTGACGCGAGCATATCAACTAATGCTCTCGATTTTGCACGCTCGGTATACTCAAATGCCTCTTCAATTTGATCTAGTTTTATCAATGTAGAAACCATAGTGTTATAAATATTGATATAATTAGAAATGACTCCGATTTTGCTGTATCGGTTATGGTTGTGGAGCGTTGCCCTTCAAGTAAATCGATTGCTTTTTGAAAGTATTGATATGCACCTTCAAGTTTATTTTGTTGATATTGAATCTCTCCTAAGTCTTTTAGGCGTAAAAAAGACAAGTCACCAAATGATTGAATAACAGACTTTACATCGGGATCATTGTAACAAACTTCCGCAGCAGCGATTTTATCTAGTTTTAATAGAGCATGGCAATTTAGAGCATTCATTTGAGCTTCACTTTGATATGCCCAGCGAGACTCATAGCTACCAAATTGGGTACCACGTGCTAATGCAACAGAATAATTAATTGGCGCGCCAAGCAACTCCACAGATGCACTGCCAATATCAGAAAATGAAAGTGACAAACTTTGCTCAATAGTTGTTAACGCCTTTTGATATTCGCCGATTGCCATATAACCTTTTGCAAGCCAAACGTGCTGTTGATCTTCATACCTTTCTGGGTACCCTAACGTGTCAATGCTTTTAAGCTTGTCAATATTAACCTTGGCGGCCTCAAAATTATCTAAATTAGCTTCTGATATTATCAGTACGCCTAAAGCAGCCGTTTGATATCGAGAAAAGAGCCAGCTTTTGTTGTGGCTATCAAGTGTGAAACCAGACATTACATTAAAAACACTAACGAGTTCAACAGGACTCACATCTCCGCTACTAAATAGTTGGTTTGCTGCAAGAGCATGTTTTTTGGCGGTTGAATAGTCAGATAAATCTAATGCTAACTGAGCTCTCCAGACGTGAAATACAGCGTCTTTTCCACTTTGATTAAAGGTAGTACCAAAGCTACCATCAAACCAAGTCCATTTAGCATTCTCCCTGGAATCGTAATGACTAAGGCAGTCTTCAAAGAGTCTATATTGCTTAACCTTAAAGTAAGCCTCACAGACTGGAAGAACTCGGTTCAGTTCGAGTAATGCTAGATCTACCTCATTCTGTTCCATATAGTTAACTATGCCAGCAAGGTCTTGTGAATTGATATGTCGCTCAATGCCATTGGAAACACACCCCTGCAAAACGATTGATAACATAATGAGAAAAATAGAGAAATAGTTTTTCATTTTTATACCTTAAAGTTATGTGTAATTTTCACTATTTTTAACGACAACAAAAACTCACCTAATAATATTTCGATCAACTGTTTTTTGCGTTTTAGCAAAAAGTAATGATTCTTCGTAGCCCGGTTTAACCGATTATTAGTCTGTGATAACAACTCCGGTCTATTTTTGTAATTATGCCAATAATAGTGCTTCATTCAGGGATGAAAAGAAAAGCTAAAGACACTATCAGTTGCAACATGAAGTTTAGGCTTAAATATACACAATAAGAAGTATTTCTTTATTAGCGCAACTTCGCTATGATTTTATATTCTTTAATATAAATAATGAGCAGAAAAACCAAACATCGTGCCCAACATCGATAATATAAGTAATATTCAACCCCAGATAATACTTTAAAATATATACAAAATTCACGTTAATTAAGACACTGTAAAATATATCTGAAAACTATAAAAAAGAACCTCACCATCATGACTTCCACATGACATTGGCCTACTACTTTAGTGAGTCAGCTTAATTCAAAGCCAGAGCCATAATTAGTTTATCAATTAACTAAACAGCAGAGGCTAACATGAACAAACATAGCATACTTTTTATCGGTCTTGATACACATAAAAAATTCAATGAAGTCGCCTATATTGAAGAACATAGAGGTGCACAACCTGTTCACCTTGGTCGCTTTTCTTCTTCCAAAGTGGCCGTTCAAAAGCTTGTTCGTCAGTTTGAATCTAAATACCCTGGCGCAACACTACACTTTGTTTATGAAGCCGGCCCTTGTGGTTATTATTTGTATCGTCCTTGATACTCACTAAAGCCCGCTTCGCGGTTCAAATTTATTCCCTATAAATTTGTGGATTTACAGATTAATCACCAGCCTCGGCCATTGCTGTTATGTGGTTGCACCCTCTCTTATCCCTAAAAAACCCGGTGAGAAAATTAAAACCGATAAACGTGATGCCCTTAAGCTCGCTAAATTACTTAAATCTAAAGATTTAACACCTATCTATGTTCCTTAGCCTGAAGATGAAGCTGTACGCGATTTATCTCGCGCACGCGAAATAGCAATGAAGGATTTAAAAGATGCTAAATACCAATTAAAAGCGCTGCTGCTTCGTAATAATATTAATTACAAAGGCACCGCAAATTGGTCACAAAAACATTTACGTTGGCTCACTGAACTTGTGCTTCCGCATCCCGCTCAGCACATCGTCTTACAAGAATTTTTACAAACAATTACCGAACGAATAAGCCGACTTGAACGGTTAGATAATGAACTCACACACCACGTTCACCAGTGGCGTTATTACCCCGTTGTTAAAGCAATACAAGCTATGCGTGGCGTTCGATTATTGGTCGCCACCGGCGTTGTTGCTGAGCTTGGCGATTTAACTCGCTTCGATCATCCCCGTAAATTAATGAGTTATCTCGGTCTTGTACCTAGTGAACACTCGAGTGGTGGCAAACGCCATATTGGCGCTATCACAAAATGCGGAAACGGCCGAGCAAGACGCCTCCTTGTTGAAGGCGCGCACACTTATCGGTATGCCGCGAATATATCGACAGATATGCAAAAACGACAAGAAGGTTTACCAAAGGATATTATTGATATTGCGTGGAAAGCGCAGCTTAGGCTCTGCAAACGTTATAAAAAAATGATAGCCAAAGGGAAACACTACAATTGGCAAGAGTACCCGCATGATAAACGAATTAGAGTTAGTGCATAGGATCAAGCATCGGGTGTGGCACAACCACTGACGGCGTTAGGATGGCAATGCAGCTAACGCTGCATTGAACCACGAACATAGACTGAAGACAGGTGCCACGACGAACTAAGTAAGGTCTGCTCTGTTACTAGAAATAGTAATAACCAACGACAAAATTGTCAGGAACAATTTTGAACAGCGTAGCTGATTCACGAAAGGCAGGACGCCTGTAGTCATATCAGCAAGATAACCGACGACATTACTTGCTTCATCCTATGTATTAACTCGCTCTAATTCGAGCTGAAGTAATTATGGCTTAAAAAGTTAGGCAAGGATCAGTGTGTTTAACTTGACAGTGGGAGTCATACCAACGCCTCAATAACCGGCGCAGCATTGCTGCGTCCGGCGCCGTAGGCGCGAAGTTGATTGAATTGTTAAGTTCTATTTCGAATAAATCCATCGTTATATAGCCTCTCTTTGATAAGGTTGTAATATTCGCTAGTATCATTAGGAGAAATCGTAACTTCATCTTCTTCTTCGATACGTTTATCTCTTATCCAAAATGCCCCATCCGAGATATAGCTATGAATTCTAATTTTTGAGTATCCATTTGACCGAGATGGATCTTTCTGCTGATTTAGTAAAGGAAACTTATTTATATAATAATAAAGAATAATGAATGGAAGATTTCTAGATAACTCTAGGAGAGCTATAAATGCCTCCTTAGAATGAAAATGCGTATCGACAACCTCAACGGCCACATATGGCGAGGAATCTAAAAAGAGCAATTTTTTCAGTTGATCGACCAAGAAGATCAAAGACAATGTACTTTCCGTACGCCAACCCAAAACCAACCTCTTTGCTCCATTTAAAGTTCTTAGTTTTTATGATTTCTCCAAACCCTTTATCTTCTGACCAAGGTCTTTCGTAATAACCGAAATGGTGCTTGCTGAATTTCTGATCAAGATAATTCTCAAGAAAGTCCACGATATAGTTGTGCTTATCTGACTCACTAACGCCTTTTTCAATATTTTGACGAATTAATCTCTTTCTAAAGAAATGTGGGGTATCTGGGTGGTTTCGTATACCAAGCAATATCTCCCCATTTCGTTTTTCGCGTAAATCCTTGTCGCGTAATTTGGCGCGAACGTTTTCATCTTCAAGCTCTAGATAAGATGTTGGTTCCCAAATGTTCTCTTCGTTTAAGAAGTATGCAATTTCGTATTTTGGCACAATCTATCCTTGGAACATAACGAGCCTGTAGATTAACTCGTTTTTTATTTGTTTTTATTAATGTATTAACCATAGCTGAGTTCCTATTTTGGTTCAATTGATTACTGTGTTTTTACCCAGAATATAAAGAAGTGTTTTATATTGTTTTAATTGACGTTTTGGACGGGATTACGGGGGTTGAGTAGCTTTAATTTAGGTTAAAAGGGCTTACCCTTATTAATGTATCGTGTTTCTCAGCTTTTCTAGATTATGTACTAGACAATACAGCTGCAATTGCGCATTCACTTTCGTTTGTCCGCGTAAAGTCAATTTGTTCATGCCTTTATTAACCGTTATATCCCGCTGTTTATTTAAAGGAAAGCAGGCTCAATACAATCAAGTCGTTTGCCATTCCTTCTATAAAAAGCTGCCGTCGCCCTATTGGGCTGTCTATTTTGACTTTGATTTTTTATAGCTGACGTTAGATTTAAATCATTAGATCCGCCGTAGGATAAGAATGTGCTACTGGCGGCAATGGCGCTCTTTACATGGAATAGCTCGCACCAAAGTACGCAGTTTAATGAAATTGGGTGTTAGCGAGCGACTCGCCATAGTCTGTGGTATCACCAGTAAAGGCCCTTGTAGAAGCTCAAAAACAAAAGGTATTAACATTGCGCTAGGCAATAACTACTTAGCTTCACAAGGTTTAGTGTCATTGAGGGATATTTGGATCAATATTCATTACGGGAGATGAACCGCCCATTGCGGACCCGCATGATGGGTGGTGTGGGGGCTGGAGGTTAGAGACCTCCGGCTACCCGATTAGGCATTTTAGATCATGTCATGCGGTTCAAGTCCAAATAAATGACCAATTATAATATCTATATCCTGCCAATTATCAGACTCTATTTGAGATAAATTTGTTTCGTTATCATCAAGACTAATTAAGCAATCAAGATGACGGCCTCTATTCAATTCAATCTGTAACATAGGATCATCAGCAACCAAATGAAGCTTTTTGTAGATATTGCCTTCTAAGTGCAAATGTTTTGAAAGTTCTATAATTAACCATTCACACTGATTTTCAAAAACATGAATAGTAACATTGTCAAATTCCACTACTTTTAAAGTATCAATACTTACAAGGCTATCTGAAAATGAACTAGGGAGGCCAAATAAATGCACATCATATTTACCAGATAAATTTAAATAATTACTAATGAACTCAAGTAAACGAGAGGTAGCTATACTAGAGTAATGAACTGTAATCCCTTTTGATTTATATTGAGCGTATTTTTTTGATACTCTTCTACAGAAAAACTGCCAATCAATATATATAGCTCCGTCTGCTTTAATAGATGGCTCCATAAGCTTAATTGTTTGTAAGACTTCTTGAGCACACGCTGCAGCATCTCTATAAATCTCACTGCCAGTAAATCTAATTAATGTATAGCCTTCTCTTTGTAAGTGCCTGTCTCGTTGAGCATCATATGTTCTATCTTCTTTAGATTTATGTGTTTCGTGACCATCTAACTCAACAATCAACTTTCTGGATTCATCAATACAATCTACACGATAACGACTTACTTGCTTTTCTCTTTCAAAAACTATATCAATTGCTTTGCATGCGTCATTAAACATTCTTTCTATAGGGGACATCTTATTACTCATAAGGAACTCTGATTGCCTAACACCAAATTAAGCGGCGCTGCCCGCTCTTGGCAGTGTCCGCTTCAATTTTATTGTGTACGCCCGACATGGGCATTGACTTATGAGGTGAAAGTCCTCTGTAGGAAGATCACCGTTTAAATAACATACTGTTATTAAACGATAACTACTAGCGAATGGCAAGGGCTAAATCGCGAGAGATAGTCTGGAGGAAGCCGCTAGCAAATCTGCGAGCTGATGAACAAAAATATCATATGAGGCGTAGGCTGAAGACGAGCTAGCACAAGATAGCGAAGTCATGTGATCTAACGGCCACCGTAAATGATGCAGTTGTGCAGAGAAAGTCGATGCACCTTATTCGGGGAGATCTGATAAACACGCATCCGCGCTAACGCTTGGAGATTACCAGTTAGGGACTGGTCTTTCAACCCTTGGCGCTCTGGTTGCTGCGACCTACAGCGAGCGAAATAGCAGTAAACAAGCGTTAGTTTAGACGCGCTTTATCGAGTAATCGCTAGAGTGATTTATCAGAAGTCAGCAGACGGCATAGTAGCCAAACGCCCATCGTAATGGAGGGGACACGGTGAAGGCCTGAACATCTTAACCAGAGGAGATACTACAATTGAACTTGAATTCACATAGATCACCGTGTTGTGATAGTGATGAACAGCGTTCTGCTGTGAATAATACCTCGAATGAATACAACCAAACAGATCGTGACCTGATGGCAAGTGTACTGAGCAACCACAATATTGGTGCAGCATGGCAACACGTTAAGCGCAATAAAGGGGCTGCCGGTATTGATAATATGAGCATTGAGGAATTTAATCACTTCGCTAAGTTACATTGGCTGGGTATTAAACACCAATTACTTAACGGCACTTATCAACCCTTGCCAGTCAAACGCGTGATGATACCCAAACCCGATGGCGGTGAGCGAATGCTTGGGATCCCCTCTGTTATCGACAGAGTGATCCAACAAGCTATTGCTCAAGTGATTAGCCCTTACTTTGAGCCTCAATTTTCACCACATAGTTATGGTTATCGCCCTCATAAAAGAGCCAGCCAAGCAGTAAATCATGTTCAATCTTGTGTTAAACAAGGTTGCAAAACAGCGGTTGATATTGACTTGTCTAAATTCTTGGATGAAGTAAACCATGACATGCTAATGAATCGTGTTGCTCGTAAAATCAAAGACAAAGCACTCATGCGCCTACTCGGTAAATATCTGCGAGCAGGGATAGCAGAGCGCGAAACAGGTCTGTGGTTTGAGTCAACCAAAGGAGTCCCTCAAGGTGGGCCATTATCCCCTTTACTTTCCAACATTTTACTCGATGAATTAGATAAGAAGTTAACCTACAAACAGCTTAAGTTTGCACGTTATGCTGATGACATAATCATTTTAGTAAAAACGAAAAGCGAAGGGCTCATAATCCAACGGGACATTACTGCGTTTATCACACAGCGATTAAAACTCAAAGTGAATGAATCGAAAAGTCGAGTCGGTCCAGTATCAGGCTCGAAATTTCTTGGGTTTACCTTCCGTTACGGTCATGTGCAGATCCACGAACAGGCGCTAAAGAAATTTAAAGCAAATGTAAGAGAACTCACTAACCGCAACTGGGGGATCTCAATGACCCTACAAATTCATAAACTCACGCAGTATTTACGTGGATGGGGACACTATTACCTAATAGCCAACGCTTATCAGTTAACGGTGGATTTAGATCATTGGATACGCCGTAGGATAAGAATGTGCTACTGGCGGCAATGGCGTAAACCACGCACGAAAGTACGCAGTTTAATAAAGCTAGGTGTTAGCGAACGACTCGCCATAGCCTGTGGCATCACCAGCAAAGGCCCTTGTCGAAGCTCGAAAACAAAAGGAATTAACATTGCGCTAGGCAATGACTATTTAGCATCACAAGGTTTAGTTTCATTGAGAGATATTTGGATCAATATTCATTACGGGAGATGAACCGCCCATTGCGGACCCGCATGATGGGTGGTGTGGGGGCTGGAGGTTAGAGACCTCCGGCTACCCGATTAACTTTCATTTTCAGCCTTAAAATCTAACCTAACTTTCAAACCTCTCTGTGCAACAGCCTCACCATCCACAACTTTTTGGTTTGTATTTCCATTTACTTAGAGCTCGAATCGCTTCTTTATCGAAGGTATCTCCGCTATCAGAATCAACAACGATTATATTTACAGGGTCACCATTTTTATCAATATCAAATTTTAATTCGACCCAACCTTCTGGCGGTAATGTCTCAGATGTTGAGTTACATCCAATTAAAAAAATTAAAAATAGAGCTAATAATAACGTTCTAAACATAAATTCCCTTTTTTGAAAGTTAACGAGCCTGTAGATTAACTCGTTTTTTATTTGTTTTTATTAATGTATTAACCATAGCCGAGTTCCTATTTTGATTCAATCGGTTACTTCGGTTTTACGTAAAATATAAAAAGAGGATTTGCTGTTGCTTTAATTGGCGTTTTGGAAGGTGTTTCTGATGTATGAGTGGCTTTATCAAAGTTAAAAGGGCTTACCTTTATTAATGTATCGTGTTTTGCAGCTTTTCTATATTATGAACTAAGCAATACAGTTGCCATTGGGCATTCACTTTCGTTTGACCTCGTAAGGTCAATTTATTCATCCCTTTATTCACTGTAATGTTCCCGAACACAGGCTCGATACAACCTAATCGCTTACTGTATTGTCGTCGCCCCATTGGGCTGTCTATTTTGACCTTCATTTTATCTATGTAGCTTAGCTTTTTGCGCGATTCATCATTTTTAAACTGCACTTGTCGGCCTGTTTTTATCGGTGGCTTTCGCATACATTGCTGTTGCAGGGGACATACTTTGCAATCTTTTAAGTAACCGCAGAATCTCGTGTACTTTTGATTATGACTGTTTACATTAACCCCGCTTCGCCACATGTCATTGCCTGCGGGGCAGCGGCAGGTTTGGGTTGCTTCATCATAATGGAAGTCGTCTGAGGTAAATAACCGTGGCTTACCTTTACTGCGTTTTAATCGGCGTTTTTCTTGCTCTGTTTCATAGGTTTCGCTGTCTTTAAACAGCGGATTTCGTTTTCTAAATTGGTTATCCGCAATGTAAGTATCAAAGCCGCTTTTCGCCATGTATTCAAGGTTCGCTTCGCTATTAAACCCACTGTCTGCTGTAAATTTTATGGCGTGTTTGTCTGTTTGTTTTTCAGTTTGGAGTTTATCGAGCTGCTGTTTTAATTGCTTAACCGCTGGCTGTAAGGTTTGTTGCTCACCCACCGAGCCCCATGCCTGTGCTTGCAGTATAATTTGATGTTTATCATCGTTTATCGCTATCCCGTTGTAGCCTTGGATTGTGCCTTTTGACGTTGTCATTTTCGCGCTATCGGGGTCGGTGATATTACTTTTTACCGGCTTGCCTTTACTGCCTGTTTTTTCTTGATGTGTCGCTAAGTACTCAGTTATTTTATCTGCACTTTTATCCAGCTTTTCTTTTTGTTTTAAATCCTGTGTTATTAACTCCTTGCCCAGCCCATCTTGTGATTGGTGACGCTCAATAATACGTTTGCTTGCGCGTTCTAGCTTTGCTTTTTTACGACCTAACTCATCGAATGTGCCGCTCCATTCTTTACTCGCATTCGATTTCAATTTACAGCCATCAATCGCAAACATATTACGACCTATCAAGCCTTCTTCATCACATATCATCAGCACTTGGGTGAACAGCGGCTCAATCTGTTCGTGCATTTTGGCCACGAAACTTGCTATTGATGTGTAATGTGGCTGAATATCCCCTGACACACTCATGAACAGAATATTGTTCTCACAGGCCTTGGCTATTCGGCGGCTACTAATTAATCCATGAGCATAACCAAGTAAAATTATCTTTAACATCACCGTAGGCGGATACGCCGCAGCGCCTGTTTTGTCGTTGTTATACCACGCGTCAAAACCCGATAAATCGAGTTTATTTTCGACAATATAACAAAGGGCATATTCAAATGTTCCCGGCAAAATTTGCTCAGCGAAATTGATAGGAATGAATTTGTTTTGGCAGGATAAGTCAGGCTTGTAGTTGGCCATAACAGTTTACCGTGGGTGAATAATATCTATTAGATCACACCGAACAGATGGATTCAAGGTTAAAAAGCAATCAAGTCAAGTGTGTATAATCAGTTCCTAAAAAGAGTAATTCTACAGCCTCAACGCCTTACTAAGAGGCAAATATCAGTTGGTTAAAATAAGCGACGAAGGAGCAAAAACCAACTGTTATTTGTCCTGCTGCAATGACTTGATACTCATTGAGCCTCCTCCCCAGCATCGCGATTATTCGCTACGCTGAAAAGGCAACCAACCTTACAGGAGAAAGCTCAATGAACTTTTACAATAACATGCATCCATATTATTGTGGAATCGATTTACACGCGCGATTACTTTACGTCTGTATCATTGATAATACAGGACTTATCCTTGTTCACAAGAAAATTAAAGATGATCCTGATGCACTGCTAAAACTACTTAAACCGTATATCGGTGACATTGTGGTTGGCGTAGAGTGCATGCACTGTTGGTATTGGGTCGCTGATTTTTGCAAAGAACACACTATCGACTTTATTCTCGGTCATGCTTTGTATATGAAAGCGATTCATGGCGGCAAAGCCAAAAACGATAAAATAGATTCACACAAAATTGCTAAACTCATCCGTGGTGGTAACTTTCCACTAGCTTATGTCTATGACAAAGATATGCGTGCTACACGCGATTTATTGCGCCGAAGAACTAAAATCGTCCGTCATGGCGCTGATTTAAAAGCCCATGTCGCCAATACGGCCAGCCAGTACAATTTACCTGCCCATAATGTCAATTTAAAAAACGTCTGCGACAGAGAAAAGATGCGCTATTACTTTCCTGATCCCGTAGTACAACGCTCTATTAATTTAAACATGGCCATACTCGATTGCTATCATAAGGAGCTTAAGCCTTTAGAGCATTACATTGAACAAATGGCAAAACAGCACAACCCTGTTCACCTTAATATTTTGCAAACAATTAATGGTATAGGCCGCATTCTTGCACTCACCATTATTTACGAAATTGGTGACATCAATCGCTTTTCAAGCGTACAAAAGTTCGCTTCATATAGTCGGTTAGTCAAATGCAAAGCGGAGTCTGCTGGCAAAACCTATGGTACCCAAGGTAATAAAATTGGCAATGCACATCTAAAATGGGCGTTCTCGGAAGCTGCCGTATTACTGCTGCGTCACAATCACAACGCCAACAAATACCTTGAAAAACTACAAAAGCGAATGAGCAAAGCCAAAGCACTGTCAGCGCTTGCGCATAAGCTGGGTCGCTGTGTTTATTTTATGCTTAAAAAAGAGACGGTATTCGATGAAGAAAAATTCTTAAAGAGTTAGTCACGGTACTGAGTGAGCTGAACATCTAACTGGATATAAGGCTGAGCATCAATCAATTGGGTGAGTTAATAACCAACAAGGTTTAACCTGATTATATGCCTACAGACCTAAGCCACTTGCCTTGATTAGACGCTCAGTACGCGTGCATTAATACAATAAACAAAGTCGCTTACACCTGACTTGAGCCTGAAACTAACTGGATCACCAAGATGAAACCAGCCGCCTTGAATAGTGCCATGATTAGGTTAACCGATGAATGTCTAGTGCCCCAGCAACCCCAAAAGGATATGGGAAAAATCTGGCTGCGATGAGATCGCAATAAGAGAGCCTCTATATGTGTTTGCCGTAAGCTACTTGCTTAACAGCCGCATCGACAGACGAAGTAAACGAATTTGTTTATTGATTTTTAATTGACCGTCAATTTATAAAAACGGTCAAAAAAACACTATTGCCTATTGACAGAGTTAAGGCTCATATGTGTTAGAAGGCTATTGCTCAATACTTTGTAGTTCCAATTTTTTAAGAGCAAAATCGCCTCGCTCAGAAACACTTAAGGCTGAATCTTTTGAGAATTTATTAGCCAGTGTTTTAGCTTCATTTCCTAATGAATCTAATTCTCTAATAAGTATTTCAGCGGCAACCCTTCTTACTAATGACGAACGGTCACCTGACGCTTGATGCAAGCTTTTTAGAAATTGAAGCTCCGAAGTTAACTTTCTTTTACCAATTATGGGCATTACTCTGCCTTTACAGAACCTCACATCCGTCCATTTCCATTTATAACCTTCAACCCATGTCATTTCACCTTCAAACAAACATCTAAATGCTTTAGCACGAACGGATGGTTGCACGGCATTTACAGCAAAATCATGTAGTTCACTATCGAAAGTAGCCTCTCGCCCTATTTGAGAAAAAATTGTAGGTAAAGGGCCTGAAGTGCCATTTAATATTTTTATTTTTAAAGCCGCGGCGACCGGCTTAGATGAAATAATTTTTAACAATACTTTCTTGTCTTCGTCTTCAATTCGTCCCCACGAATTCCAATTCGATAGAATTAAGCAGAGCCCATCCGCTACGTGTTCAGGGTTAGAAAGCTCTGCTATTTTAGGTAAGTGTTCTCTTACCGCCTTTCTGACTTGAGGTACCCAATCATTTAATCGGCGTAGAACTAAGGCGAAGAAAAAAGTATTTGGCGCTCCATTAGATAAAGTACGAATTGTCTTTTCTCTTTTGAAGCCGTCCCAGCTACATAAATCAACCCAAGTTAAAAAGTGTTGTGGTTTATTCCAGATTTTCCACTTAGGTTGAGCGGTAGCTTCTAACGCTTTATAAAATTCATTCCGAATTAACCTTTCCCAGTAATCTAATTTAGTTAAAGGTAAAGAAGATGTTGCATTTACAAGCGCAGACATATCAGATACGACTTTACTTCCTGAATTCATTGAACGAGCAAAGTCATGAACTCCTGATATAACGGCTTCTTCCATAATTTAATTGAACTCCAATCTAGAGTGCCTTCTAACAATTTTATAGTGCGCGAAGGGCGGATCTTTCTGCCGATGCCACGCTTATGTATTTATAAATCTATTTTTAACAAATAACATAATGTATTACCAACTATAAATTTTTTATTGGCGCTAAAGATATTCAAAGAAAAGAACATGCGCTCATCGCTCATTTTCTTGAATATGGGAGCAAAACAACTAAACTGTATATTTATACAGTTATTTATATTGGTAATGACATGAAAACGCGCTCCCCATTTTTAAATTATATCGCTGATTATATGTTGGTACGTCAGTATTCATTACGTACCGTGGATACGTACCTAAGGTGGATTGCATCTTATATTCATTTTAATGATAAGCGCCACCCCGCTTCAATGGGAAACAATGAAGTCGAACGATATCTAGAACATCTAGTGTTAAAACAAAATGTTGCACCGCGTACGCAAGCAACAGCTCTCAATTCATTGTCATTTTTATACAAACACATAATAAAAAATGAACTGTCGTTGAATTTAAATTTTGCCCGCAGTAAGAAACAAGCAAAACTACCTGTAGTAATGACGCCTGAAGAAGTCAAAATATTAATGACTCATTTAAATAAACGCTATTATTTAATTGCTGCCCTTATGTATGGAAGTGGTTTAAGAGTAATGGAAGCAGTGCAACTAAGAGTGAAAGATATTGATTTTGATTACAAGTGTATTCAAGTATGGAATGGCAAAGGTAATAAACACCGTATTGTAACGCTGGCCACCGAGCTAATACCGATGCTGAGAAATCAAATTTTACACGTTGATGACCATCTAAAACTTGATTTAAAAAATTCTGATTATGCTGGTGTATGGATGCCTTATGCTTTAACAAAAAAATATCCTTGCGCAGCAAAATCACTTACATGGCAATATTTATTTCCCTCTCATATATTAAGCACAGATCCTCAAAGTGGTGAAATAAGACGACATCATTTTCATCACTCGTGTGTAAGAAAAGAAGTAAAGAAAGCAGTTCAAAAATCGGGATTAACAAAAATAATAACACCGCATACCTTACGTCATTCATTTGCAACGCATCTATTGCAAAGTGGTGCCGATATCAGAACAGTTCAAGCTCAGCTTGGCCATTCAGATGTCAAAACAACGCAAATATATACTCATGTTTTACAGCAAGGAGCAAATGGTGTTGTAAGCCCATTAAGTAAAATATTTTAAACTTTATCAATGTTCATTTCACGGCAAAAGTATGATGAAAAAGCACGCCTATTAGATTAAAAATGAGGTCATTACAATTTTGATGAGGATTTACCAAAAGCACATTATGAGAAATAGTATTGGTAATTTTTAGATAGTTTGAAAAAAGGAAATTTACAACACCCAAATGAGGAATTTGGGTGGCAGTCTTACCAGCCACATCTCGGCACACACGTCACAAACTGTGGCTGCTCCCTTCCGGGCCTGACCAGGTTCGCCTGCTAGTGTTGCGAGAGGACCAATAAGACTACCATTGAGGGCCTTGTTTGGCGCGGGAGGGATTATCTCTACTTTTGCACTCTTATTCAAGAGAAAATCAAAAAAGAAAGTGCGATTGCATGTTAAACACACAATCACACTGTTTTTTATACGATTTTAATTATTACTTACTGTTGCTTATCGAGTTCTGCTTGTACGTTACGCAGTACGGCTTTTATTTTTTTCATGTTCTCTGGGCCCATGCGTAGTAGCTGTTTTTGCGCGGCTGGTAAGCCCTCCCATTCTGAGTAAGCATATTGGTACGTTACTGAGTCGCGCAATAATGGCATATCACCTTTTGGCTCAGGTGTATCAAGTAGTAACTCAATAGCCTCTTCAAGAGTTTGATTAAACGCATCACCTTGGTAGCCAATCTCGGTATAAGCATCGTTAATAAGCGGTTTATACTCTTCGTATAAACGCACTATTTGCGCTGCGCTCATGCTAGTAAATATTTTAACGTACGGGGTGTAACGTTCGTAGCTATTAGGGTCAATCGTGAGTATTTCACCTTCAATAACGCTAAAGCTTTCTTCAGGGCGTTCAACTGGGGCGTGCTTTGCAGCCACTTTACCTTTTGCTAGGTTGTCAATAAATACAACACCACGGCGAATAACGTCATCTGTCACCAATAATCCCATAACTTGGTCACTTAGGTATTCGTCAATATTGGCAACGACCACTTCATCACTTTCATTTAAGCTAGGGAGCGGTTCAACCTCAAGTGCAGGCTCGGCATCTCTACTAGGTGGACGCTCTACAACCTCAGGCTCTGGTAATACTTCTGGGTCAGGCTCAGTTTCCTTTGGCTCTGGTGCTTGATACTCTTGAATTGGTTGCTCTACAGGGGCTTGCTCAACAACGGGCTGTGGCTCTTCATCCGAGCTTAATAAAACAAATGCGGCAGCACATGCAATAACAATCAGTATAACAAGTGCAAATAACAAATTGTTGTTTGGTGGACGTTTTTCGACATCTGGCTGTGGTGATTGATCTGACATACGAACTCCATAAAAATTAAAATGCATTATTCAAACACTTAGAGTCGACTAAGTGAGTAAAATTCCCAATCAAGCGATAAAAAAAGTGTTCTCGCTCAGGTATCCTTTGATTCTTCTAGCTTAAAGACTTACAGTTAATAAATAAAGTAAAGACGGTCAACAGTTTAATCGCAACCATGAAAATAAAACAAGTCGATAAAAATAAGCCTAAAGTAGCTCTACTATTAACTGGGGGGGGGGCGCGTGCTGCTTATCAAGTCGGGGTATTAAAAGCACTTGCGCAAAGTATGCCTCGCACAGCTCCGCTTCCTTTTACCATTATTAATGGCACGTCAGCGGGTGCAATCAACTCTGCTGCTTTAGCGTGCTATGCATCTTGCGCCCATTTAGCCACTCGAAAGCTCGAACATGTGTGGAAAAACTTTTCTACTTCAATGGTTTATAAAAGTGACTTTATTAGTGTATTTGGCCATATAGCGCGAAATATGCTGACCAGTTTTCAGTCTGAGCATATTAACCATCCACCAGCTAGTTTGCTTAACAATCAGCCGCTTCGCAAGTTACTTAGCGAGATATTAGATTTAACCAGCATTGAGCGTAACCTTCACCGTAATTATTTAGATGCATTGTCAATTACGGCGTCTAGTTATACCACTGGTGACTCTGTGGCGTTTTTCCAGTCGAACACTCAATCACCTTGGCAACGAGCCAAACGTGAAGGGCAAGCGACACGAATAAATGTTGAGCATTTAATGGCGTCCAGTGCAATTCCGATGGTGTTCCCAAGTGTTAATGTACACAATCACTATTTTGGTGATGGTTCAATTCATCAGCTGTCACCACTCAGTCCAAGTGTGCATTTAGGCGCTGAAAAAATCTTTATTATCGGGGTTGATCAACCAAAAGAGCTACACCCACCGGGCTACTTGCCGCATTTCCCGGGGTTATCTTCAATTGCGGGTCATTTACTTGATAGTGTTTTTAGCGATACCTTGCAATCAGACTTAGAACGCTTACAACGAATAAACCGTACGTTGGGGCTCATGCCAGGACGTGATAAACACCAAGAGTTAAAACAAATAGAAACGTGTGTGATCAACCCATCAGAGAACTTTAATGCCATTGCTGCTCAGTATTATGATGATATGCCGCTGCCCATCAAAATGCTTTTGCGTATGATTGGTGTAAAAAAGCGCTCTCAGTCGAGTTTAACCAGTTACTTATTATTCGAAAAACGCTATACCCAACATTTAATTGAAATAGGCTATAAAGATGGTATAGAAAAACTCCCACAGATCAGGGCGTTTTTAGAGCTAGATTAAATTATTCGCTGCCATCAATAAGGTAACGCTCTACGCGCTCTACTCGCCTAGGCTTGCCTTGAAGTACTAAGATGTCGCCGGTGAGTAAAAGAGTATGGTGTGAGGGCGAGTCTATTTCACGACCTTGGCGGCGCAGAGCCCTTACCGTTACTCTGCGCTTTTCTAAATGCAGCTCATTGATACTTTTATCAACCGAAAACGCCCCCTCAGGTAATGCTATGACATGTAAGTACTCTAGTCGCTCTGCATTATTATCCTCTTTGCTAAATTTGTCGCCAGCAAAAAAGCCATGTAAATACTTATAGCGATTTCTCCGTTCTTTACTCACTCTTCTAACGATACGGGTCATTGGCACACCTGACATATACAACACATGTGATACCAACATTAAACTGGCTTCAAGGGTCTCTGGTACAACTTCTGTTACACCTAACTCTTGTAATAATTCGAGCTCACTGTCATCTCTCGTACGCAAAAGAATTTTAACTTCTGGGGCAATTTGTTTTATTGCATCAACCACTATTTGTGTTTGCTCAAAGTCAGTAAAAGTAATAATCACTAAGCGAGCTCGCTCAACCCCTGCTGAGCGTAAAATATCTTTTTGTTTTACATGACCAAAAATCACCGGCTCACCGGCGGCTTTTGTTTCTTGTACTAATACTGGGTTACTTTCAACTGCGACATACTCTATCGCCTCGGGCTTTAAAAACCGCGCAATAGTTTGGCCAACCCGTGAAAAACCACATATCACCACATGGTTACTGTATACAACACTACTGGTAGGTGGTTGCTGTGCATAGCTTTGTGCATTTTTAAGGTAGCCGAATTTTGCTAACAGCCAGGGGGTACGCTCAATGAGGTAAGGCGTGAGTGCCATCGACATAACCGCAAGCGCAATTAAAAAAGATGCTTGCTCAAACAACAATAGCTGGTGCTTCATCGCTAATGCTATAAGTACAAAACCAAACTCTCCCATTTGCCACAACATCCCCCCTGTGGCTAGGGAGTCTTGCTTTCTCTCGCCCATAAATTGTGCGAGCACGGCTATAACACCTATTTTTAAAACAAACATGAGCGCCAAAGCGGCTAATATCCAATACCAAACATCAACCACAAATAAAATGTCGAGCTGCATACCCACAGTAACAAAAAATAAACCCATAAGAATATCGCGAAACGGTCGTATATCAGCTTCTAGTTGATAGCGGTACTGGCTCTCTCCAAGCATCATACCGGCTAAAAATGCTCCGAGCGCCATAGATAACCCAAATAAATAAGTAAGCCCGGCAGCAAATAACGCAACCAGTAACGTCGTTAAAACAAACAATTCTTCTGTGCGCATTAGTGCAACTTCGCTAAATACACGAGGTAATAGCCACTTTCCAATGGCCCATAACAGCACACAAACAAATGCACCTTTGGTTAGTGCAACAGCCAGTGCCCAAGCTATGCCCTCTGAGTCACTACTTTGCGCAAGTAAAGGTAAAATAATTAATAGCGGCACCACAGCTATATCTTGAAACAATAAAATCCCCACAGCCAGCTGTCCGCGCCGCTGCTTTAAATCGCCTGATTCTTTAAGTAATTTGACTACCACTGCTGTTGATGAAAGCGCCATTAAGGTGGCAACTGTAAAGCTTGTTAAAAGTGAAAGACCAAGCAGTAATAAAATAAGCATGATCACCACACTGGTCACCACCACCTGCAAAGTTCCTAGGCCAAACACAATACTTCGCATGGCCATTAACCTACTAACAGAAAATTCTAAACCTAAACTAAACAATAAAAAAACAATGCCGAGCTCTGCGACAAAATGAATTTCATTACTTTGCGCCATCCAACCAATGCCATGGCTACCGGCCAATAAACCTGTAGCTAGATAAGCTAGGATTGGTGGCAGGCCTACGCGTTTAAATAGCCACACTAAAACCACCGCAGCAAGCAGTAAGCCAAAAACTTGAGCTATTACACTGTGCAAGTAGACCTCCGCTAATTTACTTGTTCTAAAGAGCCATTAAAAAGCGACCAACTAATAAGTTAACTATAGCAACTATCTGTTTTTCGACCAGTTTGAAATAGTGGCACAAAAATCGCTTTATTTAAGTTATAACCACTCCTGGGGGGAGATTTCAGTGGAAAACGTCCATATTTTGACGCAACGCATTTCGGCTCGTGGCGAGTTCCTGCCGTTTTCGGCAGAGCATTACCGAAATAATGAGCCTGCGGCTATTCATAGTTTAGTTGCAAAGCTACAAACTACGTTAAATATTGAGGAAATACTCAGCATTTACGCAGAAAATGCAAAGCAAGTTATTAATTTTTCAGGTATGCAGTTTCAATCGTCGCAAGGTGTGACCCAAGTTAATAACAGTGATAATACCAATCCACCCTACTCGTTTGATTTAGATATAAACAATGAGCATTTAGGGCAATTGATTTACTTTAGCCAGTATCCACTAACAGGGAATATTGAAGCTAAGCTAGTGGGATTACATAATGCCTTAGTGTACCCGTTGAGAAATGCATTAATGTATAACCGCGTGTTACGTTTAGCCACTAAAGACACGTTAACGGGGTTAAATAACCGCAGCCAATTTAATGACATTTTATTAGAAAAGCTGGAACGCTGTCGACGTCAGCATCGTCCATTCAGTTTGATGTTGCTTGATTTAGACAACTTTAAGCAAGTTAATGACAGCTTTGGTCATAAAATTGGCGATGACGTATTAAAAGAGTTTTCAACAGTATTACAAACCAGTATTCGCGGCACTGACTCAGTATTTCGCTTTGGTGGCGACGAGTTTGCTATTTTAATCGACGATCCTGAATTTATTACTAATAAAGTCATTGCACAACGCATAATGCGTTTAGTGGGGGATTCCAGTGTTATGGCACAATACCAAGTCACTACGAGTATTGGCTATACTTTGGTAAATAGCCATGATTGTGAAGATGAGATATTTTCGCGTGCTGATAAAGGCTTATACAAAGCTAAAGCCGCAGGTAGAAACTGCGCTAGGGCGTATTAATAAATAGGTAGCGCCTAGCCCCCAAGGCGCTTAACGTTTACTTATTAGCTTATAACCGAGTAATGCTAAGCAAAAACCAAAAAAGAACCCACTCACTAAATAAAGTAACGCTGCCATGGTGGCAAGCGGCATCATAACCACCAATAATAAAGGCACACTCACCCCAGTTATAAAATAAATTCCCCCTTTACCCAGCCAATAAGCGATTAAAATAATTCCACAGGCTAAACCGCCTATAAACGCATAGAGTAAGGTTAGTAAGTCGATTTCAAATAAAAAAACCTGCTGCTATTGCAATCAATGTTGTTACTAACAAGCCAAGCGGTGCTTTATTAACAAGTGATAAGCCGACATGAGGCTGTTGGTTCATGTATGGTACTCCCAAAAAAATTCCTTCATCGCTAACATGATTTGCACTGATGAAGTAACCGACGACTTGAACTAACTCGTCGTTATAGAAAATAAGTGGCACACTGGCTCGTAACCAAGGAGCTACTTTTGCATCTTTAAACCAATGCTTTACAGTATTGCGGCCGGGTTTATTCAAAGGTTTTATTTTTGCCTGAGGATAATCAAATCTCACTGTTACATGCTCGTCGGCTTGAGGGGGTCTTATACCCTTGCCTTGCACTGCGCTGATATGAGCGCCGTTATTAAGAATGAAGGTGTCATTTGATTGCGCAGTGACAATAACTGGCGCTTGTGCTTTGTGTTTTACAAAATACAAAAAACCTTGATGACGACGGATGTCTCCGTCTTTTAATTGTATTTTTAACTGTGCGTCAGCCTGTGCATTAATCCCTTGCTCTAAGATTTGCTCAGTTTGCTTTTGCGATGGCATTAAGGCAGTAAACTGCTCAAGCCAACAGCGTAATACATTTGCTTGGCGTGCAGCACTGTACATTGCAAGCTCGCCACAGCTTAAGCCTTGAGTTTCATTTTGGCATTGAGCTAAATCTTGCAAGGTATATTCGTGAAGTAAATCCTGCTGCTGTTGCAGTAACCTAATACTGCGTGAAGCGCTTTTTTCAAAACCGGTAAATTTACCTGATAAAACCGACACCACTTTTTGCCGGATAAAGTTACGGTCAAATCGCTCATCGCTATTTGAATCATCAGTAATATGAGCCAACGAAAAGCGTTGAGCAAACGATTCGATTTCTGTGCGAGTGGTATTCAGTAAAGGTCTAAAACACACACGGGCGCTATTAAGCGTTCGTGTTTGCCGCATTGATGATAACCCCTTTAAGCCTGAACCACGCTTAAGGCGAAGTAAAAACGTTTCTAGCTGATCATTTAAATGCTGGCCCAGTAAAATAACACTGCCCTTAGCGCTATGTTTATCTAATGCTAAATACCGCGCATTACGAGCCTGCTCTTCTAAACTGGTGCGCGAACGTTGCTCGATAGTTACTTGCGCAGCTGTAAATGCGACATTTAATAGTCGGCATAAATTAGCACAAAACCGTTGCCAGTCATCAGCATAATCACTCAATCCATGATTAACGTAAACAGCACTCAGTTGCAGCGCTGGTATTTCACGTTTCATTTCATTCATCACATGTAATAACACCACGGAATCCACCCCACCTGAGAGCGCGATTGTAAATGACGTTTGATTCTCATCGACAAACGGCATTACGGCGTTTTTAACTTGTAGATACAAAGGCGTTGAATGCATGAATTAAACCGCAAAATAGTTAATGAATAGCTCCTAGCTCCTAGCTTACAAACATTTTAAAACAAAAAAGCCGCTAAAGCGGCTTTTTTCTGCATTCTAGCTATTTTTTAGCAATAACCAAATGACATTAATCGTTTGTAACGTTGATCAAGCATTTCATCAAGCGACAGCGCTTGAAGATCTGCAAGGTCACGTTTAAGCTGATTTTTCAGGTTTCTAGCCATTGCATCGTAGTTACGATGTGCACCACCTAAAGGCTCTTCGACTAGATTGTTGATCAAATCAAGCTCTTTAACGCGCGCAGCGGTAACACCCATAGCTTCTGCAGCTAGCGGGGCTTTATCAGCGCTTTTCCAAAGGATTGATGCGCACCCTTCTGGCGAAATTACTGAGTAAGTGCTGTATTGCAACATGTTAACACGATCGCCAACACCAATTGCCAGTGCACCACCTGAACCACCTTCACCAATAACTGTACAAATAGTTGGCACTTTGAGTGCTGCCATTACTTTTAAGTTACGTGCGATAGCTTCAGATTGGCCACGCTCTTCTGCGCCAACACCTGGGTATGCACCCGGTGTATCGATGAAGGTCATAATTGGCATTTTAAAACGTTCAGCCATTTCCATTAGGCGTAATGCTTTACGGTAACCTTCAGGCTTTGGCATACCAAAGTTGCGTTTAATTTTTTCAGCTGTATCACGTCCTTTTTGTTGACCGATCACCATTACTGGTTGACCTTCAAAACGTGCTACGCCACCTAAAATAGCCGGATCATTTGCAAAAGTACGATCACCAGCTAACTCGTCAAACTCCGTAAAAATGCGCTCGATATAATCTCGAGTATAAGGACGCAACGGATGACGGGCTAACTGAGAAACCTGCCAAGCGCCTAATTTCGAGAATATTTCCTCTTTTTGTTGGGCACTTTTTTCTTTTAATCGGCTGACTTCCTCTTCTAACTCAAGGTCTAATTCGCCAGCGCGGCTTATATTTTGTAACTCTTCAATTTTTGCTTCTAATTCTGCGATTGGAAGCTCAAAATCAAGATAATTGAGGCTCATGCTCTAAACTACCTAATTAGTTAAATTCTAGTTCTACATCTTGTGCAGCCATCAGTGAAAGCTTATGAATTAAGTCATCACTAGGCGTAACACACCATTCTGTACCTAAGGTTAACTCAGCCAACGCATCTGGACGTTGATAGAAAACCCTAATCGGACATGTACCGAACTTATAAGGTTCGAGTACTTTTTGTAAATTATCGAAGAAGTTCGCCTCGATTTGCACCATATTTAGCGTCATTTTAATCGCTTTTATGCGTTTTTCTCGCGCTTGCGCTATGGTGCATATGTCTCTGGCGGTCATTGTAATGCCACCGGAGAAGTTATCAAAGCTGACCTGTCCAGATATTACCAAGATATTGTTGATTTGCAGCATATCTTGGTACATTTCAAACTGTTCTGGGAATAAGCGTACATCAATACGGGCACTCTTGTCATCTAAAGTTATAAGCCCCCAACGATTTCCCTTCTTATTTATTAGTGTACGAGCTGCAATGACAAGCCCTGCAGCGGTAGATTGCACATCACGATTAGTTGGCTGTAAATCGACTAAACGTCCTGTAGTGTAATGCTTAAGCTCTCTACGGTATTGATTTATCGGGTGACCGGTTAAATAAAGACCTAGTGTTTCTTTTTCACCGTCTAACCACTGGTTATCTGTCAATGGTGTAGCTTTTATAAAGGCTTGCTCAACCTCATCAGGCTCTGTGGCAAGTAAACCAAATAAATCAGTCTGTCCTAATGACTCGGCTTTATTGTGTTGATCAGCGGCGCGCATCGCATCTTTCAGGCTCGCTAATAACGTGGCACGTCCTGGTTGAGTTTTATCAGGGCCAAGTTGGTCAAGTGCACCGGCGTAAATGAGTTTTTCTGTAACTCGCTTATTTAAACGCTTTAAATCCACCCGGGCGCAAAAATCAAATAAGTCTTTAAACGGGCCACCTTCATTGCGCGCTTCCAAAATTGCATCAACAGGCGCTTCACCCACTCCTTTGATAGCCCCAATACCATAAACAATCTCACCTTTGAGGTTTACTGTAAATTTATAGGCACCGGCGTTAACATCTGGCGGCAACAAGGTCAGTTTCATGTTTTCACATTCATCAACCAAGGTAACGATTTTATCGGTGTTATCCATATCGGCCGACATTACCGCAGCCATAAACTCGGCCGGAAAGTGCGTTTTCATCCACAAGGTTTGATACGAGACTAATGCGTAAGCTGCGGAGTGAGATTTGTTAAAACCGTAACCAGCGAATTTCTCTACCAAGTCGAAGATTTTAATTGCAAGTTCGCCGTCAATGCCGTTGTTTCTGGCACCATCTTCAAAGGTTGAACGCTGCTTTGCCATTTCTTCTGGCTTTTTCTTACCCATTGCACGACGCAGCATATCTGCACCACCTAGCGTGTAGCCCGCTAAAACCTGCGCGATTTGCATTACCTGCTCTTGATACAAGATGATGCCGTAAGTAGGCTCAAGAATAGGCTGTAAGCTTTCGTGCTGATATTGAGCGTCGGGGTAAGAGATTTCTTCTCGGCCCAATTTACGGTCGATAAAGTTATCTACCATGCCCGATTGCAGTGGGCCGGGTCTAAACAAGGCCACCAAGGCTATCATATCTTCAAAGCAGTCAGGTTTAAGACGCCTGATCAGATCTTTCATACCTCGTGACTCGAGCTGGAATACCGCGGTTGTTTCAGCGCGTAATAATAGCTCTATACTCTTTTTATCATCCAGTGGAATTGCGTTGATATCAACAGGCTTTTTGCCTTCACGCTCTAGGCGCTCGTTGGTCATATCAATTGCCCACTGCAAGATTGTCAGCGTGCGAAGACCCAAGAAGTCGAATTTAACCAGACCTGCTGTTTCAACGTCATTTTTGTCAAACTGAGTAACCGGGAATTTACCTTCATCATCACAATAAAGGGCTGCAAAGTCAGTGATAGTGGTGGGTGATATAACAACACCACCCGCGTGCTTACCGGCATTACGTGTACACCCCTCAAGGATGCGGCACATATCAATTAAGTCTTTAACTTCAGAGTCGCCATCGTAAGCTTCTTGCAAGCGCGGTTCAACGTCAAAAGCTTTTGCTAAAGTCATCCCCGGATCGCCAGGTATCAATTTTGAAATACGGTCAACAAAACCATAAGGGTGCCCAAGCACACGACCAACGTCACGAATAACTGCTTTAGCCGCCATGGTACCGAAGGTGATGATTTGCGATACCGCGTCACGCCCATACAGCGCTGATACATGGTCGATTACTTCATCACGCCTATCCATGCAGAAGTCGACGTCGAAATCCGGCATTGAGATACGTTCAGGGTTCAAGAAACGTTCGAAAAGTAAGTCAAACTCAAGCGGATCAAGATCGGTAATTTTAAGAGCATAAGCCACCAATGAGCCCGCACCAGAACCACGCCCAGGCCCCACTGGAATATTGTTATCTTTACTCCATTGGATGAATTCCATTACGATCAAGAAGTAACCAGGGAAACCCATTTGGTTGATTACACCAAGTTCTATTTTTAGTCGCTCGTCATATTCACCGCGTTTTTCTTTGCGCTCTTGTTCATCAGGGAATAAAAACTGCAACCGCTCTTCAAGGCCATCTTCTGAGACTTTAACTAGGAAGTCTTCAATTTTTAGCGAGCCAGTTGGGTAATCAGGCAAAAAGTAAGTGCCAAGCTGTACCGTTACATTACAACGCTTGGCTATTTCGACGCTGTTTTGTAGTGCTTCGGGAATATCGCTAAACAACTCAGCCATTTGCTCTGGCGTTTTTAAGTACTGCTCTTGTGAAAAACGTTTTGGACGGCGTTTGTCATCAAGCGTGTAACCATCAAAAATGGCAACGCGAATTTCATGCGCTTCAAAGTTCTCGGGTTTTAAAAACACCACTTCGTTGGTGGCAACCACGGGCAACTGCTCAACGCTTGCCAATTCAACCGCTAAATGTAGATACTCTTCTTCTTGGGCACGTGAACTGCGAATAAGCTCAATATAGTAATGGTCGCTAAAATGCTGTTTATAAAAGCTAACTACAGATTCAATAATACCCGCGTTACCTTTTAACAGTGCCTTACCTAAATCACCATCTTTTGCGCCAGAGAGTAAAATTAAGCCTTCTTTATGCTCCACCAGCCACTGTCGGTCAATCACCGGACGATGAAATAAATGCCCGCGTTGATATGCTTTTGAAATCAATAAGGTGAGGTTTTTATAGCCAGTATTGTCTTTGGCTAAAATAACCAGCCGACACGGCCCTTCAGGGAACTCTGGACTGTGTAGCCAAAAATCTGCGCCAACAATAGGCTTAATACCAGCATTATGGGCTGTATCGTAAAAGCGTACTAAACCACATAAGTTCATTTGATCGGTAATTGCTAAGGCAGGTAATTGTAGTTCTTGTGCTTTGGCAACTATCGGTTTGGTTTTAGCCAAACCATCAACCATCGAAAAGTCAGAGTGAACCCGTAAATGTACAAAATCAGGAGCTGCCATTATTGCTCCTGTATCGCCAGTACACGTTGTACTGGTTTAAAACTTTTACGGTGTTCAGCAATTGCGCCGTATTGCTCAAGGGCTGCAAAATGCGCTTTCGTCGGGTAACCTTTATGACCAGCAAAACCGTATTGCGGATAACGTTTATCTAGTTCAATCATTTCATCGTCACGAGCAACTTTCGCTAAAATAGAGGCTGCTGAAATTTCTGCCACTAAGCTATCACCTTTAACAACGGCTTGTGCTGGCATTGTTAAAGAAGGCACTCGATTACCGTCAACAAATACAAACTCTGGAGTCGTAGATAAGCCTTCTACAGCACGTGTCATTGCCAACATAGTGGCGTGTAAAATATTTAGCTTATCAATTTCTGTTGGACTACACCGGCCAATTGACCAACACAGTGCTTTTTCTTTAATCTCAATTGCCAATGCTTGACGTTTTTTATCAGTCAATTTTTTTGAATCTGCAAGACCTATAATCGGGTTTGTAGGGTCAAGTATGACCGCAGCAGTAACCACGTCACCAACAAGCGGCCCACGGCCGACTTCATCAACACCAGCAATAAAGGTTAGGTTTGGTCGTTCAATTTGCATTTAATAACTCCGCTACTGCTGCCGCTGCTTGCTCACTGGCATTTAAACGTATTTGCTGATGAATTGCTAAAAATCGGGCTTTTAATTCGCGGTTATCGCTATTAAGCATAGGCTCAAGGGCATTCGTAAGGTTGTCCACGTTACAGTCTTTTTGCATAAACTCAGGAACTAACTCTTCATCGGCTAATAAGTTAGGTAATGAAAAATACTTAATATTAAAAGTAAATAAGCTTTTGAAAATCCAGTAGCTCATTGCTTTTATTTTATAGCCCACAACCATTGGTTTTTTATACAGCATACCCTCTAAGGTGGCAGTACCTGATGCGATTAAAATAGCATCTGCTGCTTGCATGGCAATGTCAGATTGTCCATCCAACAGTTGTATTTTTAAATTGGGTGCTGTGGCTGCTAAAATTTCACTAAATTGTGCTTTACGCTTGTCATTAACGAGGGGCACCACTATTTTTAAATTCGGGTTTTTCGCCTGTAAGCCAGCGGCTGTTTTTATGTAAGTCTCACTTAATAACCCAACCTCCGAGCCACGACTGCCAGGTAACAGCGCTAATACTTTATCATCTTGGTTTAGGCCAAGCTGCGACCGCGCCGCACTATCATCATGTTCAAGGGCAATGTCATCCGCCAATGTATGCCCGACAAATGTACAAGGTACATTATGTTTATCGTAAAAGGCTTTTTCAAAGGGTAGTAAAGCAAGTACCAAGTTAGTAGCGGCACTTATTTTATAAATACGTTTTTCACGCCACGCCCAAACCGAGGGACTCACATATTGAATTGTTTTAATACCCGCATCTTTTAATGGCTTTTCGATACGTAAGTTAAAGTCAGGCGCATCTATGCCAATGTAAACATCGGGTGGGTTATCAATAAAGTGCTGCACTAGCTGCTTACGAATTTTTAATAATCGAGGTAAACGACCTAACACTTCAACCAGCCCCATCACAGCCAGCTCTTCCATATCAAAAGGCTACTACAGCCCTGGGCTTGCATTTTAGGCCCAGCTATGCCTTCAAATAAGGCATTAGGATAACGTTTTTTCAGCGCTTTTATTAAGCCCTCACCTAATATATCACCTGATAACTCACCCACCACTATGGCGATACGTAACGGTTTAGTTTGATTGTTCATTGATTATTTTATTCGCAATTAGCGTTGCATTTATTTCTGTCAGTTTAACGTGTTTTGCCAATAGGATAAATGTCATAGAGTTAATAAATACTTTAATTATAAAAATACCATCCACGTCGGTTCTGCTCAGCCTTCGACAAATATTAGGTACAAAAGTGGAGAAAACAATAAAAAAAATTAAACAATTGAATACTTTTGCTTTTATTACTAGTATTACATTAGAATTATCTAATATAAATAAAAAGGAACTACTCTTAGTGTTCTTTATACTATTTTTTAGTTGACTAAACTTAATATAAGATTAACATTAACGAACTTTCAGTAATTTCTGAAACATGCTGAAGCTAACCGTCAAACTTAAGGAGCTTAATAATGATAGATGAAGCCTTTGTGGATCTATCGCGATTGCAATTTGCAATCACCGCCCTGTTTCACTTTCTTTTCGTACCGTTAACCCTCGGCATGACTTGGATTTTGGTGATCATGGAATCTGTCTATGTAATGACAGGTCGCGAGATATACCGCGATATGACTAAGTTCTGGGGTAAGCTTTTCGGCATTAATTTTGCCGTAGGTGTTGCCACAGGTTTAACTATGGAATTTGAATTTGGTACCAACTGGTCTTATTACTCTCACTATGTCGGTGATGTGTTTGGTGCTCCTTTGGCGATTGAAGGCTTAATGGCTTTCTTTTTAGAATCAACCTTTGTTGGTATGTTCTTTTTAGGTTGGCAGCGCTTAAGCAAACGCCAGCATTTAGGTGCAACATTCCTGATGGCCATTGGTACTAACTTATCTGCACTGTGGATACTGATAGCAAATGGTTGGATGCAAAACCCTGTGGGCGCTGAATTTAACTATCAAACTATGCGCATGGAAATGACTAGTTTTGCTGAACTCGTTTTCAACCCTGTGGCACAAGTTAAGTTTATTCATACCGTATCTGCAGGTTATGTAGCTGCATCCATGTTTGTGTTGGGTATTAGTAGCTGGTACATCTTAAAAGGCCGTGATTTAGCCTTTGCAAAACGCTCATTTTCTGTTGCATCAGGCTTTGGCTTAGCCTCCATATTATGTGTTATTTTACTCGGCGATGAATCAGGCTACGAAGTAGGCGAAGTACAAAAAGTTAAACTCGCTACTATTGAAGCTGAGTGGCACACCGAAGAAGCTCCGGCTGCATTTACCGCTATCGGTATTCCTGACTCAGATGAGCAAGTTACTCATGCTGCGGTTAAAATTCCTTACGCATTAGGCTTAATAGCAACGCGCTCGCTTGATGAGGAAGTTACAGGGATTAGTGACTTAGAGAAAAAGCATGAAGTACGAATTCGTAACGGTATGATTGCATATGAATACCTCGAAAAGCTGAGAAACGGCGATAATACCCCAGCCAATATTGCAAAGTTTGATACTCTAAAAGATGACCTTGGTTATGGCTTATTATTAAAGCGTTATACCCCTAATGTAGTTGATGCAACCGAAGAACAAATTCAAAAAGCGGTTAAAGATTCTTTCCCACGGGTTGGGCCTATGTTTTGGTCGTTCAGGATCATGGTTGGTTGCGGCGTGATAATGCTGGTTGTATTCGCCCTATCATTTTACTACAACGCTCATCGTGTTATTGAACAAAAACGTTGGCTACTCAAAGCTGCATTATGGAGTATTCCACTGCCATGGGTAGCCATTGAGTTTGGTTGGATTGTTGCCGAATATGGCCGTCAGCCTTGGGCAATATCAGAGGTACTGCCAACATTCTTAGCGACCTCGTCACTGACCGTCAATGACTTATTATTGAGCATTACTGGCTTTGTTATTTTCTACATTATTCTAGCAGTTATAGAAGGCTGGTTGATGCTAAAATTTGTTAAGCAAGGTCCAAGCTCTCTGCATACAGGTAAATACCACTTTGAACTTGAAAAAGCCGATAAACAATTAAACCAAGGAGCACAATCATGATTTTTGATTACGAAACCTTAAAGTTCATTTGGTGGCTGTTAATTGGTGTGTTACTCATTGGCTTTGCTATCACTGATGGTATGGACATGGGGGTAGCAATTTTATTACGCTTGGTTGGTAAAACAGATATAGAACGTCGTACTGTGATCAATACCATTGGTGCTCACTGGGATGGTAATCAAGTGTGGTTTATTACCGCCGGCGGTGCTTTGTTTGCTGCTTGGCCGATGGTATACGCTGCGGCATTCTCTGGCTTTTACTTTGCGATGATGCTCGTACTCTTTGCACTGTTTTTACGCCCGCTCGCATTTGATTATCGCTCTAAACTTGAATCTGCAAAGTGGCGTAATAATTGGGATTGGGCACTCCTAGTTGGCAGCATTGTTCCGGCATTAGTATTTGGTGTTGCCTTTGGTAATGTACTACAAGGTGTACCTTTTAATATTGATAACTTTATGCGTATAACATACCAAGGCTCGTTCTTTGGCTTACTTAATCCCTTTGCTCTTGTTGCAGGTGTAATAAGTGTCGCCATGCTTGTGGGACATGCTGGTATGTGGCTACAACTTAGAACAGATGCTGAAGTTGCTCAGCGCTCTGCTCAGTTTGGCCGTTACGCACTAATATTATTTATTATATTATTTGCCGCTGCTGGCTTCTGGGTTGCAAATATGGATGGTTATCAAGTTGTATCAATGAGTGATACTCAAAGTTATGCCAACCCATTAGCTAAAGTTGTCACGACAAGTTCAGGTGCTTGGCTTGATAATTACTCGAAAGTGCCATTAACCATGATATTCCCAGCACTGGCATTTGTTATGGCAACTATGGCAGTTATTTTCTCAGTAATAAATAAACCTGCTTTAGGCTTAGCCTCAACTAGCTTGATGTTAGTTGGCGTTATTATGACTGCGGGGACTGCTATGTTCCCATTCGTAATGCCATCAAGTAATAACCCCAATATTAGTTTGACCATGTGGGATGCGGTATCAAGTCATATGACGCTTAATGTCATGTTCATTGCGGCAATAATTTTTGTGCCAATTATATTAATTTACACAACTTGGTGTTATGTGAAAATGTGGCGGAAAGTCACTAAAGATGAAATTGAAAATAACACTCATGGTAGCTACTAAGGAGATAAATTATGTGGTATTTCGCATGGATACTAGGCGTTCTACTTGCTTGCACTTTAGGCGTTATTAATGTTATGTGGTATGAGTTTCAGCAACACAAAGACAGTATTGCTGATGATGAACTTGAGTTGCATGAAAGACTAAAACGCCAAAATGACAACTAAATCCCGTCCTGATCGCGCGCAGCAAATTAAGCTGCGCGCTTTTTTTAAAGCAATATAGTCACAGCGGCTCACGCCTTTTAAAAATCAGTATTTTACTTGGAACATTAAACGCGTTGCTAATGATAGCCTCATGCTACTTAATCGCTAATGCTGTCCATTTAGTCATGTTTGCAGATAAACAACTAGATGATATCACCTACCTACTATGGCCTCTGGCCGGATTAATTTTACTACGTGCTCTCTTTTTAGCGCTCAGCGAGCGAATTAGTCATTATGCGGCACAGAAAATAAAAACCGCCATGCGTAAAACCTTACTGGCAAAGCTAAATCGTCTTGGGCCGATTTATAGTGAGCAGAAAGGGCACGGCGCTACGTTGAATACCTTACACAATGGTGTTGAGGCTCTACATCAATATTATGCTAATTACTTACCCAGCGTCGCTTACAGTGCATTAATACCCTTAGCTATTTTAGTTATTATATTTCCTACTGATTACAAAGCCGGGCTTATCTTTTTTATTTACAGCTCCACTGATCCCTTTTTTCATGATTTTAGTTGGCCATAAAGCTGAAGAGATCAATCAACAACGTTGGCAACAACTTTCTGTATTGGGCAATTACTTTTTCGATAGATTAAATGGCTTAACCCAATTAAAGCTCTTTAATGCCACCCAGCGTGAGCTATCCAATATAGCCAAAATTTCTGATGATTTTCGTACTTCAACCATGAGTGTGTTAAAAGTCGCGTTTTTATCAGCATTCGCCTTAGAATTTTTTGCCACCATAAGTGTCGCATTAGTCGCGGTGATCATCGGCTTTAGATTGTTTTTTGGCACCCTAGACTTTGCCACAGGCTTTGTTGTGTTACTACTAGCCCCTGAATTTTATTTACCTCTTCGCCAGATGGGCACTCATTATCATGCTCGCTTAGAGGGCATTAGCGCTGCCGCTGATATGATTGATATTATTAATGCAGATGAAGAATTACCGCCAGCGCAACAAACAAAGCTATCATTACCTATACAAAGTATAAGTACAAAACAGCTCAGCTTTTATTACCCGCAAAGCAAAGAAGGCTTAAGTAATATAAACCTAGCTTTTCCTGTCAAAGGCTTAGTGGCTTTTATAGGCGACAGCGGCGCGGGTAAAAGTACATTATTTGACTGTCTATTGGGTTTTCATCAGCAAGCTAATAGCCAAATAATCATTAATGATACTCCCTTATGTAAACTGGACAGCCAAAGCTGGCAACAACATATAGCTTGGATCCCCCAACAGCCTACCCTGTTTTATATGAGTGTTGCAGAAAACTTACGCCTTGGTAAAGCCGATGCTACCCAAGCACAATTAGAGCAAGCGGCTATAAAAGCCGGTGCGCTTGAGTTTATACAAACGCTACCTCAAGGGTTTGATACACTTCTGGGTGAACACGGTGAAGGATTATCGGGTGGGCAAAAGCAACGCATTGCGCTAGCACGCGCCTTTTTAAAAAACGCGCCTATCCTCATGCTAGACGAACCCAGTGCCCACCTCGATAGCCAAACTGAAAAACTGATCAACTCGGCAATTGTTGACTACGCTAAAGAGCATTTGGTGTTGGTTATTGCGCACCGCTTAAATACAATTACAAATGCAGATAACATTTATGTTTTAGAGCAAGGTAAAATAATTGAACAAGGTAATTACCAGCAACTTTATCAGCAACATGGAAAGCTGTGGCAGCTAGCCCGTGCAGGTGCGCAACATGACTAATTTTATTCGCTTACTAAAGTTATGTAAGCCTCACCTTGGAATGCTTCTACTCGGTGCGTTTCTATCTACTCTTACGGTACTTGCAAATGTGGGCTTACTGGCAATATCCGGCTGGTTTTTTAGCCGCTATGGCCGCAGCAGGCATTGCATCTGTGCATATGAATTACTTTACTCCAGCAGGCGTAATTCGGTTTTTAGCTATTGTTAGAACCGCATCGCGTTATGGCGAGCGATTAATTACTCATAATGCGACATTTTTGTTATTGAGTGAAATACGAGTGAGTGTATTTGCAACGTTAAGTAAACTCAGTAATGTAGACTTAGCCATGAGCCGCAGTGCTGATTTAGTAAGTCGAATGCAAGATGATGTAGATGCGTTGGATACATTTTACTTAAATGTGTTATTGCCAATCATCGTTGCCTTGATCAGTATTCCTGTGATCATGCTGTTTATGAGTGCCTATAATCCTAATGTGGCACTCTTATGCTTTACATCTTTAATGATTGTCGGCGTTGTTGTTCCTGCCTTTTTAGGGCATGAATTTAATAAAACAGCAGCACAAGAACGCGTGCAATCAGCATTATTGCGCGCACAATTATCTGACTCTTTAAAAGGCGCACGTGAACTTGCACTATATCAAGCATCAGCTCAACAACGCAATCAATGTGATAAAGCCAGTGAGCTCTATAATCGACATATTCAAAAGCGCCACGGCGCACTGGCCAATAGCGATGGTTTTACATTATTAATCACCCAACTGACTATGCTGGGCAGTATTATTATATTAGTGCCGCTAGTAAGCAGCAATGAGATAGCGAACGTAGAGTTAGCAATGATGAGCTTATTTGTATTAGCTAGCTTCGAAACTGTACTGAACCTGCCTAATGCCTTTATCCAATTACCCAACGCCCTCAGTGCTGCCGCACGTATTTTTGAGCTTGAAGATAAACTTAGTAATGACTCCGATAAACCGACTGTAAATGTAAAAAAACAGCCTCTTGGTATTAATTTTACTAACATTGATTATAGCTATAACACAACTAGGGTAGCGTTAAGTAAAGTAAATATAACCATTAAAGCAAAACAAAAGATTGCATTAGTTGGCCCAAGTGGCAGCGGTAAAAGTACGTTAATAAACCTACTAAGTGGTTTGTGGCCGATACAACGTGGTCAAATAGAACTACTTAGTGAACAAGGCCCAATCAATATTAACCAGCTATCAACTGACAATCGGTTCGAACTACTTACTATCGTTGCACAACAGCACCATATATTTGATGGAACATTAGCACAGAATCTAAGGTATGCAATGCCAACAGCGAGCGATGAAGCATTAATACGAGTCTGTGAACAAGCTCAACTGGGTTCATGGCTAGCACAATTACCTGATGGTTTGAAAACACGTTTAGGCACAGCTGGGCGTACAGTTTCGCAAGGCCAAGCACGACGAATAGCTATTGCACAAGCATTACTTCGAAACAGCGCAATTGTTGTTCTTGATGAACCAACCGAAAGCTTAGATAACCAAACTAAACATGCCGTGATAGATACTGTTATGAATGTTATGGCGGAAAAAACCATTATTACTATTACCCATGATCCGCAACTTTTGAGCACCATGGACCAAGTAATATGGCTTGAAAATGGCGAAGTCAGAGCCGTGAATTCTCACCAGTTATTACTAGAAACTGAACCAGATTATATATCCTTAGTAACCCGTTTTTAGTTTACTGGACGGGGGTTATTTTATTACCTCTAATCAGTCCATCGTTTAGGTTTGCTATTTGACTAAGTACGCCGAATAATTGTGGCTAAACTACCGCTAAAAAATAAATACAAAAAAGCCACCGATTATTGCTAAGCGGTGGCTTTTAAAAAACACTAAGATTATCGAATAATCCCGCGCTCTGAATTCTTTACAAAATCAACCATAAGCTGTACCGCAGGATATTTAGCAGCATCTTCACTCAGTGCTGCAATCGCGTCCTCAACACCTAGGCTCTTACGATAAAGTGTTTTATAAGCACGACGTGTCGCCATGACTTCATCACTTTCAAAACCACGGCGTTTCATGCCTTCGGTATTAATCGCAACAGGACCCGCCGGCGTGCCAATCGTTGTAACAAACGGCGGTACATCTTTGTTTACGCCTGAGTACATACCGACAAATGCATGTGCGCCTATTTTGCAAAACTGATGGATGCCTGAGTTACCTGCAAGGATAACCCAGTCACCAATATGTACATGGCCAGCAACAGAGGCATTATTAGCAAAAATAACGTTATCGCCTATCACAGCATCATGGGCAACATGAGTGTACGCCATAAACAAATTGTTGCTACCAATCTTAGTAACACCTTGGTCTTGTATCGTACCGCGATGAATGGTCGCGCACTCACGGATGACATTATTATCGCCAATAATCAGTGTGGTAGGTTCATCATTGTATTTTTTGTCTTGGCAGGCTTCGCCTACAGACGCAAATTGAAAAATATGATTGCCAGAGCCAATAGTAGATGGCCCTTTAACAACAACATGAGATTCAATAATACAGTTATCACCAATAACCACATCGTTACCAATATAGCTGTAAGGGCCAACGGAGACGTTATCGCCTAGTTTTGCACCTGATTCGATTATCGCTGTAGGATGGATCACAATTAAAGCTCTCTTCTCGCACACATGATTTCAGCAGTACATACTACCTTACCATCAACTTTCGCTTCTGCTGCAAATTTCCATATATTGCGGCGCTCTTTTAAAAACTGTACATGTAAATGCATAGTATCTCCAGGGACAACAGGCTGTTTAAAGCGTGCATTATCAATGGCTGCAAATAAGTATAGTTCATTCTCGCTGCGGTTTTCGACTGTTTTGAAACCAAGTAAGCCTGTAGCTTGTGCCATCGCCTCTAAAATAAGTACGCCCGGAAAAATAGGTTGATTAGGGAAATGACCAGTAAAAATCGGTTCATTAAAAGTCACATTTTTAATAGCATGAAGTGACTCGCCCGGCGTGTAATCTAATACACGATCAACCAACAGCATTGGGTAACGATGCGGAAGTAAGCTTAAAATTTCTTGTATATCTAGGCTATTTAATTCGTTTGCCAAAATAGCATCCTTATAAATTATCAACGTTTAATGACTTAGTCAGAGTCTCTAGCGCTTTAAGGCGGCCTTTCATCTCTGGCAAATTACGTAAATGAGCAATATTACGGCGCCACTCTTTATTGGTAGAGTGCGGCATACCTGATGAATAAATACCAGGCTCTGTAATTGCTTTGGTGATCATGCTCATACCCGTAAGTATAACACCATCACATATATCAATGTGACCATTTATGCCAACAAGTCCCGCAATCTGACAATTTTTACCGATTGTAGTACTACCTGCGATCACTGTACACCCAGCAATGGCTGTACCTGAACCTATTTCCACGTTGTGGGCAATGTGGACTTGATCATCTATAATAACGTTACTGTTAATAATTGTATCGTCTATTGCACCTCGGTCGATTGTAACACCCGCACCGATTTCTACTTTATCACCGATGATTACAGCGCCTAATTGCGGTATTTTAATCCATTGACCTTTATCATTCGCGTAACCAAAACCGTCACTACCAATGATTGCACTTGATTGAAATAAACAATTTTCACCTATTTCAACATTATGATACACAGACACATTTGACCAAAACTTAGTATTGCGCCCTACTTTCGCATTTTGGCCAATAAAACAATTGGCACCCACTTGCACTTTATCTGCAATGACCGCGCCCGCTTCAATCACAGCATTAGCCCCAATAGAGGCTGTTTTAGCGATATCCGCATCTGGGTGAACAACTGCACTGGGGTGGATCCCTGGCGCGGCAGAGGCTGGGGTAGTATCCATTATTTGCGCAAGCCGTGCATAGCTATTGTAAGGATTCGCAGCAATGAGCTTATTACCTTGATAATACTTAGCATCGGCGGCAGATAAAATAACAGCACTGGCGTTTGTTTCACCTAGTTGCGAGCGATATTTCTTATTCGCTAAAAATGCAATATGCCCTGAGCGGGCATTTGCGAGAGTAGCAATTTTTGATATTTCTAAAGCGCCGTCACCATCAAGTTCGGCGCCTAAAAGTTCCGCAATCTGCGAAAGCGTATAATTTTGCATCTTTGTATTCTATTGCTTACTTACTTTTTCAACAACTTTATCTGATAAATCAGAAACCGTTTTTGGGTTAAAGTAAATAGTGGTGTCTTTTACTTTAACTTCATCGTATTTACCAGCTTTAGCAACATCTTGAATTGCATCAATAATTAGCTTTTGTACTTTTGCTAGCTCTTGGTTTTGGCGTGCTTTTATTTCTTGCTCTAAAGGACGGCCTTTTTCTGCAAGACTTTTTTGCATGCCTTCAACTTTTTCACGTAGCGCATCTTTTTGTGCTTGGCTCATCGTGGTAGCTTCACGCTTAAACTTTTCAGCTTCAAAACGAATGTCGCCTTGTAGCTTTTCTAACTCTTGACGGCGCTCAGCAAATTCAGTCTGAAGCGTTTGTTCTACTTTCGCCATTTGAGGGATTTGTTTGTAGATTTCTTGCATGTCTACAATACCGACTTTGTGAGCAAATGCGCTCGCAGACGTACCCATCATAAGTGTTGCTAAAATAGCGATAGCTGATGATTTAAATGATTTTTTCACAAAAAACTCCTTTAGAAAGTGTTACTAATATTAAAGCTGATGGTCTTCGTATCGTCATCTTCTTCTTGTTGCAATGGATACGCAAAACTAATCAACATTGGACCCATCGGAGAGATCCACTGTAATGATAAACCGGTCGAAACCCTAAAACGTAGCGGATCAGAATAATCCTCTAGTTTTGCGCGTTCATCCGGTCCTAAACTTTGATAACGGTCAACGTTAAATTCTGTATCCCATACGTTAGCAGCATCAACAAAGAAGCTGGTACGCACAGAGCTTGTATTCTCTTCATCTAAGAATGGGGTAGGAACAATCAGTTCCATACCCGCAACGGCTTTAGCATTACCACCAATACGCCCCTGTGGTGTAAGTACATCAAACTCTGATGCGCCGCCTATACTGCCAGTCAAGGTACCATCTGGCAATGGTGTGCCAGGAATAAGTTGCGGCGTACGTGAAATGGCACGAGGTAATATGGTATTTCTATCAAAACCGCGTAGTTCCATTTCGGTGATACGGAAATATTCTTGGAACGGCAATGTTTGGTCATAGCCATTGGTGTTGCCATAACCATTACCGTAACCTAATGCGGCACGGGTTGAGAATACCCAACGATGATTATCACTGATTGGCCAATAAAAACGCGAATCATAGTTTAACTTAAAGTAGGTTAAGTCTGAGTTTGGTGTCGTTCCAGTCAAATTAAGCGTTTGACGTGAACCAGCCGTTGGGAATAAACCACGGTTTACTGTGACACGTGACCAACCGACACTGAGCTCGTACTTAGTAAAGTCAAAACCGGCATCTGGGTTTTCAGGATCTAAGAAGGTTTCACGCATAACACGTGTTTGTTCGTATTCAGCAATCTCTGAAAGCTCTTCTTGGATCCAACGAACACCAAAATTAACTCGGTTTACCGCATCAATAGGAAAACCAATATTTGTCCCGATGCCATAACTTTTTGATTTATAGTCAATCAAGCTAAATTTACTGGCGTCATAGTTGCTATAAAATATGCTACTACCTTGCGATACACCATCTGGCGTAAAGTACGGATCAGTATATGATAGACTTACACGCTCTGAACCACGCGAAGTATTGATATTAAAACCAATTTGATTACCCGTGCCTAAGAAGTTTGACTCAGTAACCCCAATATTAAATTGCAGACCCAGATAAGAACCATACGCAAGACCTGCATTGAAGCTACCCGCTGATTGCTCTTTTACCGTAAAATCAACATCAACCTGATCATCAACTCCTGGTACAGGCACAACATTAAAATCAACACTTTCCATGTAAGGCAAACGCTGAATTTGTAATTTTGAGCGCTCTAGGTTTTGGTTTGAAAGCCAAGCACCTTCTAGCTGCGTCATTTCACGGCGCAGTACTTCATCAGCCGTATTTTGGTTACCACCAACAATGATGCGACGAACGTAAACTCGCTTACCTGGATTAACTGATAAGGTTAGTTGTACTTCTTTATTTTCATCATCAATTTCAGGGATGGTGCGTACTTCAGCATTTGCATAGCCAAAACGGGCTAAATAACTTTTAATAAACTCTTCAGATGAAGTAACCACTGAGCCATTATAAAGCTCACCTGCTCGAAGTGGGATAACACTTTTTATGAGTTCTTCACGGCCAAGTAAGTCACCTATAAAGTCAAAACCTTTAACCTTATACTTAACACCTTCACTGATATTAGCCGTCACATACACTGACTCTCGCTCAGGGCTAACTGAAACCTGAGTTGAGTCAATATTAAAGCGTAAATAACCACGATCTAAATAATAACTACGAATATTTTCCAGATCCCCTTCGATGGTTTGCTTTTGGTAACGATCGCTACCCATAAACTGCCACCAAGGTAAATCTTGTTGTGATTCGGCCAGTGCTAATAACTCTTCATCCGAGAACAACTCATTACCGACTAGGTTAATTTGACGAATTGAAGCTGCGTCGCCTTCGTCAAATTCAAGTTTAAGTTTTACTCGGTTACGCGGTAATTTAATAATACTGATATCTATTTTAGCGTTGTACTTACCAATACTATGAAAGAACTCAATTAAGCCTTTTTCAATATTATCAACCACGGTTTTATCAAGTGGCTCACCTTGGCGAATATCTTGTTGCTCTAAAGACTGATTTAATTGCTCGTCTTTAATATCTTTATTGCCATCAAATTCTATTGCGCTGATAGTCGGGCGTTCTGTTACTCTAAAAATAACATTATTGCCATCACGTAATGCTTTTATATTGTCGAAGTGACCAGAGCTATACAATGACTTAATAGTTTTTGAAATTGTATAGTCATCTACACTATCACCGACATTGATAGGGATATGCGTCAACGCAGCACCAAGTGCTACACGCTGTAAACCTTCAACTTTTAAATCGTCAACAATAAAGGAGTCTTGGCCTAGGGCTACAAAGCTTGCCCCTAATAAACTTGTTACTGCCAAATGTTTTTTTATAGCCATTTTATTATCTTTATCCTTTACAACTGTATTACCGCTCAACACCATTAATACGGTGTTTTACAATCGTGTTTTAATTCGAAACCGTCGCTATTTTCTATAAACGGGATACATCATTGAACAAAGCGAAACATGTTAGAAAAATGAGTAGCAAGGCTCCCACTTTAAAACCAAATTCTTGTGTCTTTTCAGAGACCGGCTTTTTACGGAAAAGTTCAACTATGTAATACATTAAGTGACCACCATCAAGCACTGGTAAGGGTAATAAGTTAAATACACCCAAGTTAACACTAATTAATGCTAAAAAAGCTTAAAAAGGCAACAAAACCATAGCTTACGCTAGTTCCAGCCCCAACGGCAATACCAACTGGACCACTTAAATTTTTCACTGACACTTGACCTGTAATTAAGTTACCGATCATGTCAAAACTCACACTTATTAAGCGCCATGTCTCTGTTATGCCCAGCACAATACTATCGAGTGGGCCATAATGTCTACTCTCTATGTATCCCGGTGGCCACTGCTCAACAACAGGAGCGACACCTAAAAAGCCTTGTTGCTGTCCGTCTGTGTCATTACGCGCTTTAGGCGTAACGACCAACTGCTTTATACTATCTTGTCTTTTTACACTAAATTGTAATGATTTGTTAGCTGATTGCTGAATAAGATTAACTAATTGCTGCCAACTGCTTATTGTTTCATCACCTACCATAATAATTGTATCGCCAACTCTTAAATCTGCTTCAGCAGCTGCCGAGTTTGCAGTAATTGCGGCTACCTCTAAAGTTGCATTTGGTCTAAACGGCACAATACCCAATGACGCTAAAGGTGGCACGTCTTGTTGGTCTAACTTCCAGCCATCAATATTTATGGTTTTTACTTGTTCTTGATATTGTTCATCACGCACAGTTACAGCAACACGACTGTCCCCTAAACTTGCCATTAATGAAAATGTCGCATCTTGCCAAGTTGCAATTTCGTCATCACCAATTTTGATTATTTGCTGCTTTGCGGTAATACCCGCCAGTTCTGCTCGACTGCCTTCATTAACAGTACCAACCACCGGCTTGATTGATTGCACACCGACCATATACATGACGGCTAAAGCAAAAATAGCGAAAATAAAGTTTGCCACAGGCCCGGCTGCAACGATAGCAATACGTGCCTGAACAGACTTGGCATTAAATGAAAGGTGTCGCTCAGATTCAGCTACCTCATCAACACGCTCATCAAGCATTTTAACATAGCCGCCAAGTGGGATTGCTGCTATTACATACTCAGTCCCTTGTTTGTCGTGCCACTTTAACAATGGTTTACCAAAGCCAATGGAAAAACGCAGTACTTTTACGCCCGCTTTTCTCGCCACCCAAAAGTGACCATATTCATGCACGGTAACTAAAATACCGAGTGCTAGAATGAACGAACCTAGATTCCAGAAAAAATCGAACATATTAGCGTTGTACCTTACGTATTTGTTGTGCAGCTTGTTCGCGTGCTAGTTGATCACACGCTAAGATTTCATCGAGCGTATGCACATTTACATCGGTTGTTGCCTCAAGTGTTTGTGCATTAATGCGGTATATATCTGTAAAAGCGATATCACCATTTAGAAAAGCAGCAACTGCAATTTCGTTAGCCGCATTGACTGTAGTGGTTGCCCCTTGCCCTGCTTCGCACGCTGCAATTGCCAAGGCTAAATTAGGGTAACGGGTAAAATCAGGTTTGGTAAACGTAAAATCTGCAATTTGCGAGAAGTCTAATGGCTTAACACCAGCCTCAATACGCTGCGGATATGCCAGTGCGTGCGCAATTGGGGTGCGCATATCAGGATTACCCATTTGCGCCAGTACAGAGCCATCTTGGTACTGTACCATTGAGTGTATGATGCTTTGTGGGTGAATCACTACGTCAATATCTTGTGCCGAACAATTAAATAGCCATTTGGCTTCTATAAACTCAAGGCCTTTATTCATCATGGTGGCTGAATCAACAGAAATTTTTTGCCCCATAGACCAGTTTGGATGAGCAACAGCCTCTGCCACCGTCACAGAAGCCAAGCTGTCTATATCACGGGTGAGAAATGGACCACCAGAACCGGTGAGTAAAATTTTACTCACGCCATGCTGTGCTATTTTAGCGTTACTTTGTGAGCCTTGTAATGCACTAGGTAGGCATTGAAAAATTGCGTTATGCTCACTGTCTATTGGCAGTAAAGTAGCTTTATGCTGTTTTACTTGATCAATAAATAACTGCCCTGACATCACTAAAGATTCTTTGTTTGCAAGGAGTACTTTTTTACCTGCGGTCACCGCACTCAACGTGGGTATTAACCCAGCGGCACCAACGATGGCAGACATCACTGCATCAACATCTGGGTGAGCACTCATCTCACTCATTGCATCAAAGCCACTGCGGATAATCGTTTTGCAATTTGTGCTGACTAAGTGTTGAGTTAATTCTTCTGCGGCTTCATTTGTTGCCATCACAGCAAATTTAGGCTGATGTGTAACACATAACTGCGCCATTAATTTAGCATTAGCACCTGCGGTGAGGGCAAATACTTCAAACTTATCTTGATTGCGCTCAACAACATCTAATGTGCTAATACCAATAGAACCTGTTGCACCAAGTATAACTAGTTGCTGCTTACAACTCATAAACTAAGTGTCCACGCATAACACAAAACAAAAATAGGTGCGGCGGCGGTTAAGCTGTCGAGCCTATCTAAAATCCCACCGTGACCTGGCAAGCATGAACCACTGTCTTTTAAGCCAGCTTCGCGTTTAAACATGCTTTCTAATAAGTCACCAATCGCCGAAAATAATGCTATAAAAATAGTCATCACAGCGTAAATTGGCCATACAGCCATATCTACGTCAGTAAAATGGCAAAACGCCAAAACAAAGATGACCGCTGCGACAACACCACCTGCGAGCCCTTCGATTGTTTTATTGGGGCTGACCTTGGGCATTAATTTATGTTTACCAAAATTCTTTCCGGTAAAGTAAGCGCCAATGTCAGCACTCCATACAATTCCCAGTACTACAAGAATTAACATTGAGCCAAAGTGCGTGGACTCTAAGTAGTTAGCGCTTCGTAGTGTATTCAATGCAAGCCACAATGGTACTAAAGTTAATATACCGGCAATTGCACGCATCACTAAACCATCATTCCATGCTTTAGCCATAGCGGGATAACGCCATACTAAGTAGGTTGCGACAATCCACCATGAGAAAGACAAAGTAAATATATAATTTGCATCCCCCACTAACTGACCATCGACCCAGAGCGACTCTATTGGCCAATGCCAATTCAGCAGGGCTAAAAATACACCTATAAATACGACAAATGTCACTCGTTTGACTTTATTGCACAATCCCATAAATGAGGACCATTCCCACGCGCCTAATAAAACAATGGCACCGGCGATGTAACTAAATAAAGTTAATGGCGTATAAAAAACTAATAACAGCGCCAAAGGCGCTAGCACTAAAGAAGTTAAAATTCGTTGTTTTAGCAAAGTGTTACCCTTTTAATTAGGTTTCGGCGAGTAATTGTTTTATTTGTTCGCCGGTACAACCGAATCGTCGCTCTCTGGCAACGTAGCAGGCGATAGCGTCAGCAAAAGCAGCTTCATTGAAGTCTGGCCAAAGCGTATCTGTAAAATAAAGCTCAGCATAAGCTGCTTGCCATAATAAAAAGTTACTTATGCGCAAATCACCACCAGTGCGGATCAGCAAATCAGGTTCAGCCTGATCATGCATACTCATTTGCGAAGCCATAAGTTTCTCAGTAATGTCGTTAGGGTCTAATTGTCCAGCAGCAACCTGCTTTCCTAACTTTTTTGCTGCATTAGCAACATCCCAGCGGCCGCCGTAATTTGCAGCCACGTTTAATTTAAGCCCTGTGTTATCTGCAGTCAGTACATGCGCTGCATCAACTTTACTGCGTAGAGTGTCAGAAAAACGAGATAAGTCGCCAATAATCGTTAATTTTACATTATTTTTATGAAGCTTTTTCACTTCCTTGCTTAGGACAAATAAAAATAATTCCATTAATGTACTAACTTCGTCTTCAGGACGCTGCCAATTTTCACTACTAAAAGCGAATAACGTCAGCGACTCTACACCCAATTTAGTACAAAATTGAACAGACTGACGCACAGCATCTACACCTTTTTTGTGCCCGTAAACACGCGGTCTGTTTTTAGCCTGTGCCCAGCGCCCATTGCCGTCCATGATTATAGCGACATGCTTGGGTAAACATTGCTGTGAAATTTTGTCAGCGTTAAGAACCATAAATATCGAGTATTCCATAAAAAAACGCCGCCTAGTATACCCTAGACGACGTTTCAAAACTAATAAATTTCATAACCGAGGTTCAGGTTATTTAGCTACTTAGATTTCCATCAACTCAGCTTCTTTCGCTGTTAATTGAGTATCCATCTCTTTGATGAATTTATCTGTTAGCTTTTGAATAGCATCTTCAGCTTGGTGCGCTTCATCTTCTGAAATGTCTTTATCTTTCAATAAGCTTTTCACATCACCATTGGCGTCACGACGGATATTACGAATAGCCACACGGCCACTTTCTACTTCACCACGTACGATTTTAATTAAATCTTTACGACGTTCTTCTGTTAATGGTGGAAGTGGTACACGAATAACCGCGCCCGCTGACATTGGGTTTAAACCCAAATCAGAAGCCATAATTGCTTTTTCTACAGCTTGTGCTAGTGACTTATCAAATACACTTAGTGCAAGTGTACGTGAATCCTCAATCGTAACATTAGCTACTTGATTTAACGGTGTTGGTGCACCGTAATATGACACCATAATGCCATCTAAAAGTGCCGGATGAGCACGGCCAGTACGAATTTTAGATAATTGACTGCCAAGTGCCGTTACACTTTTCTGCATACGTTCTGCAGCATCTTTTTGAATATCGTTTATCACGGTTCAATCCTAATCTAGTTAGTTACTTCATCTGAGGCTTGTGAAGAGATAAGAGTGCCTTCTTCTTCGCCCATAATAACACGCTTTAACGCGCCTGATTTGTTCATATTAAATACGCTCAGTGGCATATTATGATCACGCGCCAGTGTGAATGCAGCGAGATCCATTACTTTTAGTTCTTTATCAATGATTTCATTGTAGCTTAAGTGGCGATAAAGTGTTGCGTCTGGATTTTTCACCGGATCATCACTAAATACACCATCAACTTTGGTTGCTTTTATCACTGTATCTGCTTCGATTTCGATACCGCGCAAGCACGCTGCTGAATCAGTAGTGAAGAATGGATTACCTGTGCCCGCAGCGAAAATTACAACACGTCCCGTTTTTAATAAACTAATTGCTTCAGCCCAGTTGTAAGCGTCACATACACCGTTTAATGGGATTGCTGACATCAAACGACAATTAACAAAAGCACGGTGCAGCGCGTCACGCATTGCCAAGCCATTCATTACAGTTGCTAGCATACCCATGTGGTCGCCTACTACGCGATTCATACCTGCTTCGGCAAGAGAACCACCACGTAAGAAGTTACCACCACCGATAACTAAACCCACTTCTACGTCGAGTTCTACTAGCTCTTTGATTTCTTGCGCCATACGATCAAGTACTTTGGGATCGATGCCAAAGCCTTCGTCTCCCATTAAGGCTTCACCACTTAATTTGAGAAGAACACGTCTAAAAATAGGTTTACGATTGATAGTCATAGTATTGGGGCCAACTTTTATTAAATTATGGATAAAAAATAACCGCGCTTATGATAAACATAAAAGCGCGGTTATTTTAAAGAATTTCTAAGCATGACGCAAAAGCAAATAGTACTTTAATTGCATGTATTTTCCTTTTGCATCACAAATAGTTAATCTTACTGACCTTTAGCTGCAGCAATTTGCGCAGCTACTTCAGCAGCAAAATCTTCTTCTTTCTTCTCGATACCTGCACCAACTTCCATACGTACGAAGCTAGTAACTGTTGCGTTTTTCTCTTTAAGAATTTCGCCAACAGACTTTTTCGGTTCCATGATGAAAGCTTGACCAGTAAGAGAAACCTCACCAGTGAACTTCTTCATACGACCAACAACCATTTTCTCAGCGATTTCAGCAGGCTTACCTTCGTTCATCGCGATGTCGATTTGTACTTGCTTTTCTTTTTCAACAACATCAGCAGGTACATCATCAGGTGTTAGGTAGTCTGGGTTTGAAGCAGCTACGTGCATAGCAACGTGCTTAAGTGTTTCTTCATCAGCAACACCCGCTACAACAACACCAATACGCTCACCGTGACGGTACTCAACTAGTTGCTCACCTGTGATGTACTGAAGGCGACGTACATTGATGTTTTCACCAATTTTAGTCACAAGTTCAACGCGATCTTCTTCGAACTTAGCTTGTAAGTCTTCGATAGCGATAGTGTCAGCAATAGCAGCGTCAGCAACTTTGTTAGCAAATGCTAGGAAGCTTTCGTCTTTAGCTACGAAGTCAGTTTGACAGTTAACTTCTACAAGTACTGCAACACCCGCGTTTTGCTTGATGATGATAGTACCTTCAGCAGCGATGTTACCTGCTTTTTTAGCAGCCTTTGCAGCACCGCTCTTACGCATGTTTTCAATCGCTAACTCGATGTCGCCATCAGTTTCAGTTAACGCTTTTTTACAATCCATCATGCCAGCGCCAGTACGCTCGCGTAATTCTTTAACTAGGGCAGTAGTTACAGCCATTAGTAAATCCTCAAATCTGAATTCAGGTTAGATAAGCGGGTTACCCGCTCTACAAGAATAGCAAGTCTTCATCTAAATTTAGATGAAGACTTGATGACAGCTAATTACTCAGCTTCAACGAAATCGTCTTTCTCAGCTTGAGCAACGATGTTGTTTTCACGACCTTCAGTGATTGCAGCAGCAACAGAGGTAGTGTAAAGGTTGATTGCACGGATAGCATCATCGTTACCAGGTACGATGTAATCAACACCGTCTGGGTTAGAGTTAGTATCAACGATTGCAACAACTGGAATACCTAGATTGTTAGCTTCACGGATTGCAATGTGCTCGTGGTCAGCATCGATAACGAAAAGCGCGTCTGGAAGACCGCCCATGTTTTTGATACCACCAAGGCTCTTTTCAAGCTTTTCCATTTCACGGTTAAGCATTAACGTTTCTTTCTTAGTTAACTTCTCGAAAGTACCGTCTTGGCTTTGGATTTCAAGGTCTTTAAGACGCTTGATTGATTGACGAACTGTTTTCCAGTTAGTCAACATACCACCTAACCAACGGTGGTTAACGTAAAACTGATCGCTTGCGATAGCTGCGTCTTTAACTGCTTCGCTTGCTGCGCGTTTTGTACCAACGAAAAGTACTTTACCTTTGTTTGCTGCAGCACCAGTTAAAAACTTAAGTGCGTCGTTGAACATTGGTACAGTTTGCTCAAGGTTGATGATATGAACACGGTTACGAGCACCGAAGATGAAAGGCTTCATCTTAGGATTCCAGTAACGTGCTTGGTGACCGAAGTGAACACCAGCTTGAAGCATATCGCGCATTGAAACGTTTGCCATTTTGTAAATCCTCTATGTAGTTTAGGGTTAGGCCTCCACATATCCCATAGCACCAACACCGAAGTTTTATTAACTTCAAATGCACCCAAGTGTATGTGACGATACGTGTGTGTGTTAAAATAAAATTGTGTTTGCCTTAAATACAAAAAATCATTTAAGAATTTATTTGTAAAAAGACGGCGCGCTTTATACCATATTAAAAACAAATATTCAACGTCGCGTGCAAAAATTGTGCGACGATAAATGTGTTAAAACTCGACTATGGAGCCTCTATGAGTGCTGTAATCAAGACCCCTGAAGAAATAGAGAAAATGCGTGTTGCTGGGCGCTTAGCGGCTGAAGTGCTAGAAATGATAGAGCCACACGTAGTGCCAGGTGTGACCACTGATGAACTAAATACAATTTGTCATAATTATATTGTCGATGTGCAAAAAGCGATTCCTGCGCCACTTAATTACCATGGCTTCCCTAAGTCAATTTGTACCTCTGTAAACCATGTTATTTGCCATGGCATTCCAAATGATAAACCATTAAAAGACGGCGACAGTGTTAATATTGATGTCACTGTCATTAAAGATGGTTACCATGGCGATACCTCAAAAATGTACCATGTTGGCACACCTAATATCCAAGGCAAGCGTCTTGCGCAAATTACACAAGAAAGCCTATATCTTGCGATAAAAATGGTAAAACCAGGCGTCCGTCTGGGAGATATCGGTGAAGCGATTCAAAAATATGCTGAAGGATTCAATTATTCTATTGTTCGTGAATATTGTGGCCACGGTATTGGTGCTGAGTTTCACGAAGAACCTCAAGTCATGCACTATGGCCGTGCGGGCACTGGAGAAGCTTTAAAAGCGGGCATGTGCCTAACTATTGAACCTATGGTCAATGCCGGTAAACGCCAATGTAAATTGCTAAAAGATGACTGGACAGTGGTCACAAAAGACCGTTCTTTGTCTGCGCAGTGGGAACACACGCTACTAGTAACTGAAAATGGTGTTGAAATTTTAACGCTCCGATCAGATGATACGATAGACAGGATCATCGAACATTAGGAGCCAGCCCACGTGGCATTACCCAATAAAGTAAAAAAGTTGCTTAGCGATGCTGAGCAACTAACCGATTACCGCGACTGTTCAGCTTACTTTTACAAATGGTTGCAAAACGAGTTTTCAAAACAACCCGTTGGTAATTTGATTAATGCCCGCGCTGAATTTATAGACCGCTTACTGATCAAACTTTTTCATGTTTATGATTTAGCTCATGAGCCTGATTTAGCACTCATTGCAGTAGGCGGCTATGGCCGTGGTGAATTACACCCTTACTCAGACATCGATTTTTTGTTACTGGTTACAGAGCAGCCTAGTGACGCTATTTGTGAAAAAATAGGCCAGTTTGTCACCATGCTATGGGACTTAGGTTTAGAGATAGGCCACAGCGTTCGTACCATAGACCAAGCGATTGAGCAAAAACGTGAAGACGTTACATTTGCCACCAGCTTACTAGAAAGCCGTTTATTATTTGGCAATCATATCGAATATGAAAAACTAAAAAATCATATTCTCGACACCCCAATTTGGCGCTCAGACGACTTCTTTTTGGCAAAAGTACAAGAACAAAATTTACGCCATAAGAAATGTCATGGTACTGCCTACAACTTAGAGCCAAATATTAAAGAAAACCCGGGGGGACTGCGTGATTTACAAACCATTATATGGGTTGCTAAAAAGCACTTTAGGGCTGAAACCTTACAAGAGCTAATCAGCCATGGTTACTTAACCCATGAAGAATACCAAGAGCTTTCTGAGTGTTTAGAGAACTTATGGAATATTCGCTTTGCCCTGCATCTCGCGGCAGGACGCTCAGAAAACCGCTTACTGTTTGATCATCAACCACTCGCAGCAGAAATCCTCGGTTTTGGTAGTGATGGTAAGGCCTCTGTTGAGCGAATGATGAAACGTTTGTTCAGAATAATGAGCCGCGTACGTGAGCTGAACCAAATGTTATTATCATACTTCGAGCAAAGCATTTTGCCCGAAACCAGCGAACAACCGGTTATCGAGCTCGATCGTAATTTTGAACGCGTTGGCCATCAAATTAGGGTAAAAAACCCATCCGTGTTTTTCCGTCGCGATCAACTGTTTGTGCTGTTTGAGCATATTGCTGATAACCCTGCAATCACGCATATATACCCAAGTACAATTCGCACTATTCGCCAAGTACGCCGTCGTTTACTGGGTGATTTGCAAGATTACGCCGCGTGTCGCGAAGCGTTTTTACGAATAATAAAACATCCCAACGGCATGGGCCGCGCATTTACTCTAATGCATAAGCACGGCATGCTTGCTGCTTACTTACCACAATGGCGGAATATTTTTGGTCAAATGCAGTTTGATTTATTCCATGCCTATACCGTAGATGAGCACACCCATAAGTTAATTAATAATATTTATCAGTACTTTGATAAATCTAACGCTAATGAGTTTCGATTATGTTGTGAAATAGTTACTCGCATGGACAAACCTGAGTTACTCTACTTAGCGGGTATATTTCATGATATTGCCAAGGGTCGTGGTGGCGATCACTCCGAGCTAGGCTCCGTCGATGCAATAGCCTTTGCTAAGTTGCACCGCTTTGCAAACTCAGATGGTAAGCTCATTTCGTGGTTAGTAGCTAATCACTTACTTATGTCGGTAACGGCACAACGTAAGGACATCAATGACCCTGACGTTATTAAAGAGTTTGCTTCAAAGGTCAAAACTGAGCGCCAACTTGATTACTTATACTGTTTAACCGTTGCCGATATACGCGCCACCAATGATAACTTATGGAATGACTGGAAAAATACCCTACTGCGCGAGTTATATTTACACACTCAACGGGCTCTTCGCTTAGGCCTTGAAAACCCGATGGATCAACGCGACCAAATCCGTGACAAGAAGCGCCAAGCGAAACAACGCTTACTTAATCACGGTTTTAGTGAAGAAAAAATAGACTTGATCTGGAGTCGCTTTAAAGCCAACTATTTCACAGCATTTAGTGAACAGCAGATATCTTGGCACAGCGAGCATTTGATTAATTCAGACCTCACACAACCAAGTGTGATAGTGTCTAATAAAGCTATGCACGGTGGAACCCAAGTCTTTGTTTACAGCCCCTATTCAGGTGCTATTTTTGCGCGTTTAGTAAATGTAATAGGCTCGAAAAAAGCACAAGTACAACATGCACAGGTTCTCACAACCCGTGATGGTTATGTGCTATTCAGCTTTGTAGTGTTAGAAGTTAATGGCGATCCAATTGCAAGTGGTCGCGCACAATCGATAAAACGCGGACTTGATCAAGCATTAGCAGATCCACGTAAAAAAATACGCTTTAAAAAGAATCGCTCACAACGCTTTAAAGACTTTAATATTAAACCTAAAATCATTTTACGCCCTCACCCACGTAAAGACCGCAGTTTAATAGAAATTCAAGCGGTGGATATTCCTGGCTTATTGACCAAAATAGCCGAGGTTTTTCAAGCTCATTTATTACATATACATGCAGCACGTATCACTACCGTAGGCGAACGTGCAGAAGATTTTTCGTGGTATCAAATAACGAATACCAAGCCCTTACAGACGAAGAACAAGCAAAAATTCATCAAGCATTGCGTAAAAAACTCAACGCAGAAACAGAATAAGAGGACCTTATGTCAGATTTAAAAACCATGATTGAAAACGCCTGGGATAACCGCGACAGCATCAGCCCAAGCACTGTATCAAGCGATGTAAAACAAGCGATTATTGACGCGCTTGAATTACTTGATAGCGGTGCTGCACGAGTTGCTGAGAAAATCAGTGGTGAGTGGGTCGTTCATCAATGGTTGAAAAAAGCGGTATTACTGTCATTTCGGATCCGTGATAACGAACCGATGAACGATGGTGTGAACCAGTTCTACGATAAAGTACCGCTTAAATTCAGTGATTACACGCCTGAACAATTTCAGCAAGGTGGTATGCGCGTAGTACCAAACGCTGTCGCTCGTAAAGGCAGCTTTGTCGGTAAAAACGTGGTACTAATGCCATCATACGTAAACATTGGTGCTTATGTTGATGACGGTACCATGGTTGATACATGGGCCACTGTAGGCTCATGCGCACAAATAGGCAAGAACGTTCACCTATCGGGTGGCGTGGGCATAGGTGGAGTTTTAGAGCCATTACAAGCTAATCCAACTATTATCGAAGATAACTGTTTTATTGGCGCTCGTTCTGAAATTGTAGAAGGTGTGGTTGTTGAAGAAGGTGCAGTGATCTCAATGGGCGTTTACATCAGCCAAAGCACGCGTATCTACGACCGTGAAACCGGCGAAATTCACTATGGCCGTGTTCCAGCAGGTGCTGTTGTTGTACCTGGTGCATTACCATCAAAAGATGGCACTCACAGCTTATACGCTGCAATCATCGTTAAGAAAGTAGACCAACAAACCCGAGAAAAAGTGGGTATTAACGCCCTACTTCGTTCAATAGACGAATAAGAGCCGTTAACTTTCAGCGATCAGCTGATTTGCTATATATAGCTGGGTTTGAGGATATCATTCCCAGTTATTTTATTTTCACTCAATACAAATGAATGAATTAAAGCCAAGTGCTTACTTTTTCCCAGTCATGTCAAAAATGACTAAACTGACGGCTAACGGCTAACGGCTAACGGCTAACGGCTAACGGCTAAAAATACTCTCCTTACCATTTCGCATAATGATCTTCGGTAAAGCCCCACTCTCCATTGAGTGTAATCACTTCATTTTCGAGGGTGATTTGGCCATAAAAACGACCGAAGTGTTGGGTAAAGTTACTGGCGATGATGAGTAAATTAGTTTTATCTTGTCGTTTACCTACAGGCTCAAAGGTTAGGTTTATGATGCCGTCGTTTGAGCGCAACTGCCATTGTCTGCAATCGTTTTTATCGCCATAACGCTGAAACCTAAAATCGACCATATCTATTTTTATTAAAGAGTCATCAAGCCACAGTGCGTTTTCTGTAAAACCAGTTTCAACAACACCAGCAGCAAGGTTTAAACCTAAACGTCTGCCATCGGCTAAGGTACAAGCTAAGCTCCCCCAGTTCCAAAATGTTTCTCGCCGCATAAAGCCTGCGCTCCAATCAACACTTGCCAGCGCTTTTACTTGCTCAAGGTTGATATGTTTGCCTCGCCATTCGATAGAGCCTGAGCAAGGTAGTGCTGCAACTTTTTGGGTAAAGTGAAAACCGGTAAAACCCGCTCTTGCACACACCGTAAGCGGGTTATAATTTACTGACTCATCAATGGCAGCCTTTATTTTTAGGCCTGCTTTTAAGCATACTGTGACTTTACGCTGACCTGAACCAGCACTGATCGTGACACTATTCGCGCCTTTATGAAAATGCGCCTTGCCTGAGTTTGGCTTAGGGTCAATGTAAGTGCCTATAGCAAATAAATTGGTAAAGCTACATTCCTCAAATTCACCAGTGCTTGGGTGATATACATAGACAAAGCAGTTACTGGCAATTTTTAAATCAACAATCGCCAAGCCAACAATAAGAGTTTCACAAGTAAAACTTATAAATTGAAACTGGTTAAACTTTAGTTTTTTCGCAAGCAGGCTTTTGCGCTTGCCCATGTTACCGCGCAAATCAAAATCCAGATAATTAATTTGCTCAATCCCTTGTTCAAACACCCCAAATTTAGCTTCACCATATTGATTAATTAATTTTTTCATTGCTATTAAATCCAGTTAACGTTGAGCATTTAGGCATCAATACTTATATAGAGTACTGTTATTTGAGGGTTGTTAAAAGACTAAGCCTTATCGTTTTATCTATTTTGGGTAAAGAAAACAAGCGACAAAATTAGCCAGTACTTAGCAGATGTAATAAGGTAAATAGGCATGCTTTAAAGTTAGCTCTCAATATTAAGGATTAATATATGACGAAAAAGACCTTACGCTCAACTATTTTGCTGCCTGTATTTTTACCTGCAGTGTTAATCATTTTGTGCTTAGTACTCGGTACTATTAGTAACCCTGAACTGGCTGGAGAAGCATTCAGCGTTACTTTATCTTGGATAACTGAAACCTTTGGTTGGTTTTATATGTTATCTGTCGCTATATTTTTAGTATTTATTGTCTCTGTTGCCGCATCAAGTTGGGGCAACATAAAACTCGGCCCCGATCATGCTCAGCCCCAGTACAGTTTTACCGAGTGGTTTGCCATGCTGTTTTCTGCAGGCTATGGTGTAGCATTACTTTATTTTGGTGTTGCTGAACCCGTTTTACATTATGCATCCCCACCAAGTGGCGCCGCAGAAACCGTGGATGCAGCTAAACAAGCAATGCAAATTGCCTTTTTTCATTGGGGCTTCCATATCTGGGCTATTTACGGCATTGTCGGTTTAGTACTTGCTTACTTTGCTTTTCGTCATGGCCTGCCACTATCGATTCGCTCTGCATTATACCCACTTATTGGTGACAAAATTCATGGCCCAATTGGCCATACGGTGGATGTATTTGCAATCTTAGGCACCCTATTTGGCATAGCAACCACATTAGGTTTGTCAGTTACACAAATCAATGCTGGGTTACATTACTTATGGCCAAGTATTCCTGTTAATACTACGGTACAAATTATTGCCATTGCCTTGATAACTACCGCGGCGACGATCTCTGTTGTCGCAGGTATGGATAAAGGCGTAAAGCGCCTCTCTATTTTAAACATGGTGTTAGCAATCACGTTAATGACTTTTGTCTTTTTTGTCGGTTCAAGCATCCATATTTTAGAATCATTTTTGCAAAATACCGGGAGTTACTTAAGCGGTATTGTTGAACGTACATTTAACTTACAAGCCTATAGTCGCAGTGACTGGATAGGCAATTGGACATTATTTATATTTGGCTGGACAATTGCTTGGGCACCTTTTGTAGGCATGTTCATTGCTAAAATTAGCCGCGGCCGCACTATTAGGCAATTTGTCGTGGGTGTTATGTTAGTACCAACTATTTTTACCTTTTTATGGTTCTCTGTGTTTGGCGATACAGCATTAAATCTTATAATGAATGAAGGATTTGACACCTTAATTGCTGATGTTCAAGCGAATCACGCTGTCGCGTTATTTCAATTATTTGAAGCCCTACCTTGGTCATTCTTTATCTCGTTGCTGACCGTAATTCTCATTATTACATTTTTCGTCACCTCATCTGATTCAGGATCATTAGTTATTGATTCACTTGCTTCTGGTGGCAGCCTCGATACGCCAGCTTGGCAGCGCGTTTTTTGGGCTGTATTAGAGGGCACCGTCGCATCTGTGCTATTGCTTGCCGGTGGTTTGAGTGCGCTACAAACAATGACGATAGCCAGTGCATTGCCCTTTGCTGTGATCATGTTACTTGCAACCCTTGGTCTATGGCGGGCCCTACGCATTGAAGGACACAGAGATTCCAGCTTACAAGCACATACGTTAACCAATAAAAATCCAGACCTCTCACACTGGAAGCGCCGGTTAGCTGCAATGGTAAGTTACCCTAACAAGAACGACGTGCATGTTTTTATCAGTCAAGTTGTTATTAGCGCAATGAAATCAGTACAAGCCGAGTTAAAAACGCGTCAATGGCAAGCTGTTGTCGAATTTGACGATGTCATGAGCCGTGCTTTTCTAACAGTGTTAAGGCATGAGCATGTAGACTTTGTGTATGATATTAGGCTGACAGAGCATGCAACACCAAGCTTCGCTTACGCTGAGTTAAAACACATTGAGGATGACCCTGAGCTTTATTATCGTGCCGAGGTATTTTTACGCCGTGGAGGTTTATCTTATGATATTTATGGCTTTAATGAAGATGATATTGTTAAGGATATACTTGATCAGTTTGAAAACTACCTGCACTTTTTAGATAACAGCCCTGGTGAACTGCCATGGGATATGACTAAGCATGATGACATGCTAGATACAGATAAGCACTGATCTACAAAACGCTACCTTATCATAATCACAGCAACTCGTTGATATACAAACCACGCTTTAAGTTAAGGCAGCTGCCTTAGCTCAAAGCGTGGCTTACCTCCTATTGATTAAAACTACTCAATCTTCACAACGGTAGTGGCTCAAATCAATCCGCTTAGTTTGCTCGCCTTGAGCGCTGTAGTCATTGTGCTCAATGACTAACGTACGCTCTTGTACACTAAAGCTAAAATGTCCAAGCCAATCTAGTGTTGCGATAGGTGTTAAGGTATAGAAACCGTTTTGATCAGTACACTGATATGAAAAGTAATGAGTCGCTTCGCCGAGCTTACCAACATCAGCGGTATAAACACTGATATTGCCCTGTTGCTGATAATCATCTGCTTGGCTCCCAACAATAATGTACATGGTACAAATAATTAGGAATAGTGCACACTGTATGATTGCAAGGCCAAATAAAACGAGCGTATACAATTTGCTATACCAATTACTTGATTTATCACTCTCTGCTTGGGCTTTAGCAAAACGTGCCAATAGTATACCTCCGGCAATAACTAGAATTAACTTTACCGGTATAAAATAGGCGCTTAATAAGTACATCGCCTTTTCACTATGGTATTGCAAGCCAAAGGCCGTTGGTACAAATAGGCTATCTATTAGCGGCAACAATATAAGTAAGCTAGCGAGCATCAGTTTTTTATTAATTATCATAGTTAATAGCGTTGTATTATTCAGTACGGATATTTAGCTATAGTAAGCAAAAAACCCGCTCAGATAAACTCAGCGGGTTTCGTAAAACAAAATGAATATAATCACTTAATCATCTTCAACGTTATCAAGTCCTTTAGTACCCTGTTTGGCTTTTAACTTATGATGTATCGCTGATTTTATTAACATATAACCACTGATTGGAGCAGTAATTAATAAAAAGATGGTGATCAATAGCTCTTTAACACTTATCCCATCTTGCGTATTGCTGAAAAAGACCATAGCTGCAATTAATACCCCTGCCATGCCTAGAGTCGTTGCTTTAGTTGGGCCGTGCAAGCGCATAAAAAAGTCTGGCATTTTAATTAAACCAATAGAGCCAATTAAGATAAATGCGCCACCGATCAGCAATAAAATAGACACTATCCATTCACTGTACATACAATTACCTTATTCAATTATATCGCCGCGTAGCAAATATTTACATACTGCGACTGTGCTGACAAAACCTAACATAGCAATGAGTAAAGCTGCTTCAAAATACAGCCCAGTTCCCATATTCATACCATACAGTATGATCAAAGCAATAGTATTTATATACATGGTGTCAAGCGCCAAAATTCTATCAGGGACTGAAGGACCAACAACAAGCCGCCATAAATTAAGTAATAGCGATAAACCAATCATTGCAAAGACGATTAAAAATACCGTTTCTAACATTGAAAAATCTCCTTAAGCGGTGCTTCATAACGCTTTTTGATTGTGTCAATCAACTCTTGCTCATCGGCTAAATCTAAAACATGGATCAATAAATAACGTTGTGTAGGCTCTTCCCCCTCAGGAAGTGACTCAGGGATAGGGTAAACCTCTGCACTTACAGTACCTGGGGTGAGCGAAACCGTACTTGCCAGTATAGTAATTGGCATTTCATGACTTAAGTCCAGTGGCACTTTGACAAAGGCTGGACGTAGGTTTTTAACTGGCCCGAGAATCAACAGTGCCACTTGCACGTTAGCAGTCACAATATCGTAAAGCACGAGTAATAACTGTTTAATCGCAAGTCCTGGTTTAATGATAAGCGGTTGCGGCTCGCGAAACGGAAACGTAATAATAGGAATAAAAAAAAGCAAATAATGTTGCCAGCACTAAGTGTCCAGGCGATACACTGTTGTTAAGCAACAACCAAACAACAAACAATAGGAGGCTGCGAAATGGTGTTGGCAACCAGCGAAAACGGGATTCTAAACGCATTATAAACCTCCCTTAAGCACGGTATTTATACTTGTACTAATATCATGTAATTGAGTAGCAGCAGCAATCATATATTCGCTGATTGGGCCGCCAAAAATAACCATTAATGGCGAACCTGCCAATAAGCCTATTACTGCAATTACTTGCACTGGTTTAGCATTACCATCGTTTGGGTGTTCACGGTCTTGGTGCTTACGTTCCCAAAATAAACTGGTTCCTGCTCGTGTTAATGCAACTAGCAAAGCAAAACTAGCAATCAAATACACCGGCCAAAATACTAAAGCTCGTTCGCTGTCTAAGGTTGTTTTCAAAATCCAAATTTTACCGACAAAACCAGATAAAGGCGGCATGCCCACTACCGCAAGTGCAGCAATAATAAAGCATGTTCCTAATAATACTGGTTGTGCTACACCTCGCCCTGGAGCCAATCTGTCAGCCACTTTTCCACGCTGATGGGATATTAAGTCAGCTAATAAAAACAGTGCCGCACATACCAATGTAGAGTGAACTAGGTAATAAAGGAGTGCAGCTGTTGCGCTAACATGCTGTATAGCCACTAAAGCAACCAAGGTGCCTACAGATACAATGACAAGGTTGGCTGTGAGCTTACGTAAGTCTTGTGCAGCAAGCACACCAATAGCACCAATAACAATGGTTGCTATTGCTAACCCCCAAAGCCAAGGCTGCGCCATATGATTTAAGAGTCCAGCGTTTTCACCAAATATAACTGTGTAAACACGTAACATAGCGTACACGCCTACCTTAGTCATAATCGCAAATAAAGCAGCAACTACCGGCATTGCGCTAGCATAGGTATTAGGTAACCACAAATGAAGAGGTAATAACGCCCCTTTTAAGGCAAACACGACCAGTAATAACAAACCACCAATCTTAGCAAGATATACGTCATCCCCTTGTAGTTGCGCAACTTTAAGTGACATATCGGCAATATTTAACGTACCCAATACACCATATAAAATCCCCAAAGCGATTAAAAAGACACTTGAACCGATTAAATTTAAAATAACGTATTGCAAAGCAGCACGGGTTTTATGTTTATCGCCCGCATGCATCAGTAAGGCATATGATGCAATTAGCAAAACTTCAAAGAAAACAAATAGATTAAATAGATCGCCTGTTAAGAACGCACCATTCACACCTAACACGAGAAAGTGTACTAGTGGATGAAAAAAGCTGCCTTTTTCATCATCACCTACACTGCTATATAGGGCCACTGCTAAAGCTAAAAATGAGGTTAAAGCTACCATTAACACTGATAATAAATCCGCTACCAGCACAATACCAAACGGGGCTTGCCAATCACCAATGGCATATACTATGGGGCCATTTTTATAAACACTAATTAATAGCGCGACACTTACACAGGCAGTGATGATTGACATGACAATCGAGACCACCCGACGAATTGGAATACTTTTACCACACGGAGGCATTAACAAAAGTATTGCTGCCAGCATAGGGAGCAATACAGGCCATGAAGCTATATGCTGAATCATCTGTGCTCCTTGTTATTACTTTTAACAAGGTGGCCATCGACATGGTCGTTACCTAAATCAGCACGGCCACGTATAGCTAAAATAACCACGAATGCGGTCATAGCAAACCCGATAACTATGGCGGTCAAAACCAAAGCTTGCGGTAAAGGATCTGCATAATCAGCACCAGTACCCAATACCACTGCTTTATTAATTGTTAAGCGTCCAGCTGAAAATAAAAACAAGTTTACAGCATAGGAAATCATGGTCAGCCCCAGTACAACAGGAAAAGTACGAGCTCGTAGGAGCAAGTAAATACCACAAGTCACTAATACACCTACACACGATGCGTATAACAGTTCCATTAAATATTTACCTCTTCTTTTGGTGCATCTGCTGTCAGCTTGCCAAGGCTAGCTAAAATCATCAGCGTAGCGCCAACAACCGTTAAATACACACCTAAATCAAATATAATGGCACTTGCCAGCTCAGTTTTACCAACAAATGGGATATCAAAGTAGTCGAACCATGTGGTTAAAAACGGTCGACCAAACGCCCAACTACCTAGCCCTGTAAACATAGCAATAGCAATACCTGATGCAATAATTTTGCGGTAATTTACATCAAAGCGCGAGGTGATCCACACCGAGCCGCGAGCCATATACTGCAAAATAAATGCAATAGACGTCACTAGCCCTGCAATAAAGCCTCCACCTGGTAAATTGTGACCTCGTAAAAAGATATAGGCCGATACTAATAAAGCCAAAGGTAATAAACTCTGCGAAATGCTCGATAATAGTATCGGGTAGCGCTCACGAGCCCACGGACGCCCTTCACTATCACTGGCAGGCATAAACAGCGGTAAATTAGCAAGTAACTTATAAATACCCAGAGCAGCAATACCCAATACCGTGATTTCACCTAGCGTATCAAAGCCCCTAAAATCGACTAAAATAACGTTTACAACGTTAGTCCCCCACCGCCTGTTTTAGCATTGGCAACAAAGAAATCCGAAATTGATTCAAGCGGACGAGTAAGTAACGCATAACAAATACTCGCGACCACGACCCCCACAGCCGAGGCAATACCTAAGTCACGTAAAATACGTAAAGAGCTTGACTCTTTTGGCGTACGTTGAGGTAAGAAAAACAATGCCAACATAAGCAGTATGACCGTCACTACTTCTACCGTTAATTGCGTTAATGCTAAGTCAGGCGCAGAGAAACGAGTGAAGGCAACAGATACCATTAAGCCCACTATTGATATCATTAATAATGATACCATGCGTGAGCGATGCCAAAGTACAGTGCTGATAGCACCTATAATTAATAAACCAGCACCTATTGCATTATGAAAATCAATTGGCGTACTTGGTGCTGTGCCTGCTAATGCACCCATTTCAAATAACGGCCAACCTGCACACAGCAATACAACTCCCAGCATTATTACTATATAGCGCTGTAATGAGCCATTTTCTGTGCTTTGGATTTTATCTTGACTCCACTTAATAACACTATAAAGAACTCTTTCAAATGTCTTTTTAGCATTAAATGCCGGTAGAGATGCCTGAAATTGAAATAAGTGTTTGCGTTGAATATAAATAAACACACCACATGCAGAAGCAATAAAACTCATTAATAAAGGCAAGTTAAAACCATGCCAAATAGACAATTTAAACTCAGGGGTTGCATCACCGAGCACAGCAAGTGACGCTGCTGATAGAATACCATCCACTACAAAGTTCGGAAACATACCCACTAATAAGCACAGCACTACTAATATTTCGATAGGTACTCGCATATAGCGTGGCGGCTCATGTGGTGTTTTTGGTAAATCAATTGGGTCGCCGTTAAAGAAAACGTCATGAATGAAACGAGCTGAATAGGCAACAGAAAACGCAGCGGCCAACGTAGCCAGCACTGGAATTAACCAAGACATAGAACCCAGCACCTGCTGGTGTAAAGTTTCAGCAAAAAACATTTCTTTTGACAAGAAACCGTTTAACAGTGGCACACCCGCCATCGCTGCAGCAGCAACCATCGCCAAAGTCGCAGTATATGGCATAAACCGCCACATACCATTGAGTTTACGCATATCACGAGTACCGGTTTCATGATCAATAATACCCGTTGCCATAAACAGTGATGCTTTAAACGTGGCGTGATTGATTATATGAAAGATAGCAGCAACTGTAGCAAGCTCTGTATCTAGGCCTAATAATAAAGTGATTAAGCCAAGGTGGCTAATTGTCGAGTACGCTAAGAGCCCCTTTAGATCATGTTTAAATAAAGCAATGTAAGCACCCACTAACAATGTTGCCAAACCGGTCATCGCTACTAGAATAAACCAGGTGTCGTTACCCGCAAGCGCTGGATGAAAACGCGCCATTAAGAAAATACCCGCTTTCACCATGGTTGCCGAGTGCAAATAAGCACTTACCGGTGTTGGTGCAGCCATGGCATGAGGTAACCAAAAATGGAATGGGAATTGAGCAGATTTAGTAAACGCACCTAATAATACTAATACTAAAGCAAGTTCATACAAATCATGTGATTGAATTAATACACGACTAGCTAAAATGGTATCAAGGTTATAACTACCAACGATATCACCCAGTAACAATAAACCACCCAGTAGCGCTAAGCCGCCAGCACCGGTAACCGCAAGCGCCATACGTGCACCTTTACGCGCTTCGGATTTATGCCACCAATAGCTGATCAATAAGAAAGAGCTTATACTGGTTAGCTCCCAAAACAGCCATAATTGAATAACATTATTAGACATAACAATACCGAGCATTGCAGTCATAAACAGCATTAAATAACTATACAGTTTTGGCATAGAGTCGTTACTACTTAAATAATAACGCGTATAGAAAATAACGAGTGAGCCTATGCCTAAAATCATAAAAATGAATAGCAGGCTTAAACCATCTAAACGAAATGCGATCTCCATGCCCAATGCCGGGATCCAATTAAGGGTATAACGGATTGTTTCTCCACTTAATACGGCTGGGGTATGGTAAATTGCAATCGCTAACGCACACAAAGGTGCCATTAAGGTCAGGCTCGTGGTTTGATTACGAGATAATTTGCCGGTGCATGAAGAAATAACACTGCCAATTAAGGATAACAAGGGTATCCAGAGCAAAGTCATAATGAGGAACCTTTTAAAGTCATAAGAATATCAATACGCTAATAGTTAATTTTAGTTGTGTACTGGTCATTGAAATGGTTTTTAATTCAGCTTAAATGAATATTATATATAGGTATAGTTATACTGACTGAGGGACATTTTGTCTATAGCAAGCCTCCCTACCTGCTGATATTTTAGACTAATTTAACGTCAATTTAATAATATAAACAACTTTACTCACTGATATGATTATTCGTCATTTTGTCAATAAAACTCACCGTTTCCGACAGTTTGCTAAAATAATCGACAAAACGTAATGGTTGATTGTCTTTACTCTTTATTTGCTTCGACCAGAGTGCTTTGTATTGCGCTGATAAAGTAACCTGCTGATATTGCATAATTGACCAATTTTTACTGGGTTTATACGCTTTTATTTTACCTTGGCAACTTTGGCTTAAATGCCAACCCTGCGGAGGTGAAATACCATTAGCAATAAATAAGTTTGGTGCTACATAGCCTGTTTGTTTGCATAACCATGCTTGTTTCGCTATTGGCAGAGCATATTCATCTTCAAAGCCATCAAAGTGCATTAGTTCATGCAAAAAAAGCCCATAGTGGCTTTGCGAACCCAATTGCATTATACCCGAGCGCACATTGCCTTTACCATTTCGCGGCATCATTACAATAAAATCAAAATCACGGGGCCACTCTACCTTGTTTATAAACTGTTCCCAGTTACAAGCGGCTGCTTTTATCGGGTTGGTTTGGCACTCTATTGAATCACCTAAGTACACTGGCGTAGAAAAACAAAAACTATTGCTAGCTGGTTGTGGTGAAAGCAGATGTTTTTGTTTAAAAGCGTTTAACTTAGTTAACCCTTCAAGATGATTGCTCAACATAAGTACATTGTAGCTACACCGCTGTTCTGCAACTTGGCTGTGTGTAAATAAAGCAATCCCCGTGCGTTTAGCAAACTCGCTAGAAATAGATTCCTTGGGGTAGCTTAGGTGTAACTTTAAAGTTTCAAGCGCATCAGAGATAGGTATTAAACCTTGCTTTGCAAGCAGTTCTAGCTCCGCCCAGCGCTTTTGTTTTACAAGTAATTGAGCTAGTTGTTCACGTTTATTAGCTGGTTGCTGAGTAACACTTAACTGCCAAAATAACTTGGCTTTATCCGCGTGCGATTGCCTTAATAATACAAGCGCCCAGTTAAATTGCGCATTAGCAAAACCATTCAGTGCAAGCGCTTTGACAATTGGCTGCGGAAAACTTGAAAGGGAATTATTAAAAACACGAGGGAATTGATTATAGCCCGCAATAGCAGATTTGGCATCCGAGAGGCCTAGCCACAGAGCTAACTTAGCGTTGTGGTTCACTGAGCCTGTTAGTAAGTAAAGGCTCAGTAATAAACCACAAAGAAGCCGAGTGTTAACTCTGGTTATCACCAGCCATTAACTCAAGCTCAAGGCGAGCATATTTATACTCTACAAATTCATGAACATTAGTCGCTAAAGCGAGGCGAAAAAAATCTGCTGCTTCATAATCCAAGCCACGCGCTTGATACATCTTCGCCAAATAAAAATAGGCTTCACATAATCGCTGGGCGTATTCTTCATTTGAGCTGACCCCTTCTCCAATACTCGATAAAAAGCTTTGCTCACTCATATCACCTAAATATAAAGATATAAGGCCATACGCCCATTGTGTCTCATCAAGCCCTTGCGCTTTGGCTTTTAAGTCAATCAGTGCCTGCTCAGAATTATCGTGAGATTGCGCTAAATAAAGCCATAACACGCGATATGGATCGCTAGGTGCTCGCTGTAAAAACTCAGTTAAATCAGCGGTTGCTAAAGTAGGTCTATCGCCGTAGTACAAAGCAATACCACGGTTTAAATACGCATATTCATGCTGTTCATTAAGTTCAAGCGCTGAGTCAAAAAATTCATACGCTTTTTTCATACTGCTGCATCAGTGTGTGGTGAATACCTAAAAAGTTATATACTTCAGCTAAATCAGGTTTCATTTGTACGGCACGGTTAAAATCGATACGCGCTAAGGTAGCCATACCTAAGCTATCAAATAACACGCCGCGGTCATAATAAAGCTTCGCTTGCTGCTCTTTAGATAAATCTGTGCGGTTTAATAATTCAGAATAACGCGCAATGGCAATTTCACTTCTAAAATCAGAAGCTAAAGGCGCAGTGAAAGGCACATTGATAATAGGAGTCGGCTTCGCTGGCGTGGTAGATTGACATGCACTTAAAGACAATAAAGCCACTGTTGCAAACGCTACATGTTTAAAAATCATTAAAATCCTTAATACCTCAAAAGTAAGCAATATAGACAAGCTGTAAATAAAGAGGTTTCATTAAAGCATAAAAAAAGGGGCTAAACAGCCCCTTTTTATGCAATCCAGTAATTAACTGGACTAAATATCAACAATTAAGCGTCAGATGGCGCATCAGCTGCAGGTGCTGCTGATTCCATAGCTTCTTTAATGCTTAAACGTACGCGACCTTGACGATCTACTTCTAGTACTTTTACTTTCACTTCTTGGCCTTCGCTAAGGTGATCAGATACATTGTTAACGCGCTCAGTGCTGATTTGAGAAATATGCACTAGACCATCTTTACCAGGTAAAATGTTAACGAACGCACCAAAATCAACGATACGTACAACTTTACCTTGGTAGATAGTACCCACTTCTAGTTCAGCTGTTAATTGCTCAATACGTGTGATTGCATCTTGTGCGCTCATGCCATCTGTTGCAGCAATTTTAATTGTACCGTCATCTTCGATTTCAATCGTTGTACCAGTCTCTTCAGTAAGTTGACGAATTGTAGCACCACCTTTACCGATAACTTCAGCGATTTTCTTCGCAGGAATTTTCATTGTATAGATACGCGGAGCAAACTGAGAAAGCTCTTCAGACGGTGCTGCAATCGCTTCGTCCATTACACCTAGAATGTGTAAACGTGCCGCTTTTGCTTGCTTAAGCGCAATCTGCATGATCTCTTGCGTGATACCTTCGATCTTGATATCCATTTGCAATGCAGTGATACCGTTTGATGTACCCGCAACTTTAAAGTCCATGTCACCTAAGTGATCTTCATCGCCTAAGATGTCAGAAAGAACAACAAACTTCTCGTCTTCTTTAACTAGGCCCATCGCGATACCCGCAACAGACGCTTTAATTGGTACACCTGCATTCATAAGTGCTAGTGACGTACCACATACAGATGCCATTGAAGATGAACCATTTGATTCTGTGATTTCAGATACAACACGGATTGAGTAAGGGAACTCAGTAAGTGTTGGCATTACAGCTGAAATACCACGCTTAGCAAGGTTACCATGGCCGATTTCACGACGCTTAGGAGAACCAACAAAACCAGTTTCACCTACGCAGAACGGAGGGAAGTTGTAGTTAAGCATGAAGTGGTTTTTATGCGTGCCAGTTAAATCGTCGATTAACTGTGAATCACGTTCTGTACCAAGTGTAGCAGTAACAAGTGCTTGAGTTTCACCACGGGTAAAGATAGCAGAACCGTGAGTACGCGGTAATACGCCAGTCATTACGTCAAGAGCACGGATCATATCTGGTTCACGACCATCGATACGTTTTTCACCAGCAGTGATGCGGCCACGTACGATTTTCTTCTCTAATGAACCGAATACTTTACCTACTTCTTGCTTATCAAGTGTTTCGTCTTCAGCAAGCTCGCTCGTAAGTGCTTCAATAACAGCGTCTTTTGCTGCAGTTAATGCTTCTTTACGTGCTACTTTATCAGTGATGCGGTAAGCTTCGCCTACTTTATCTGCCGCTAAAGAGGCTACTTTCTCTTCAAGAGATACGTTTTTCTCAGGTGCAGTCCAATCCCATGTAGGCTTGCCTGCTTCTGCTTTGAATTCGTTGATAGCGTTGATGATAGCTTGAGATTGCTCATGACCATAAACAACCGCACCTAGCATAACATCTTCAGCAAGAACGTCTGCTTCTGATTCAACCATAAGAACTGCGTTATCAGTACCTGCAACAACTAAGTCTAATTGGCTTTCTTCAAGCTCTTTTAGTGTTGGGTTAAGTACGTACTCATTGTTGATATAACCAACACGCGCTGCACCAATTGGGCCGCTGAATGGAATACCAGAGATAGCAAGTGCTGCTGAAGTACCAATCATCGCAACCATGTCTGGTTGGATTTCAGGATTAACAGAAACAACCGTTGCAATAACTTGTACTTCGTTTACGAAACCATTTGGGAAAAGAGGACGAATTGGACGGTCAATAAGACGTGCAATAAGTGTTTCGCCATCGTTAGGACGACCTTCACGCTTTAAGAAACCACCAGGGATACGACCCGCAGCGTACATACGCTCTTGGTAGTTAACTGTTAGTGGGAAAAAATCTTGACCTGGTTGTGCTTCACGCTTACCAACAACAGTCACTAATACTGACGTGTCGCCGATGCTTGCTAATACTGCGCCGTCAGCTTGACGAGCGATTGCACCTGTTTCTAGGGTAACTGTGTGTTGACCTAGTTGAAATTCTTTAATAATTGCTTGCACTTAAAATATCCTTTAAATCTAAATAAGTGTTCCATCAAAGTACCAATTACAGTACATAATTGTATTCAGTTGGAAATCAATTAAGTACTACAATTGGCAATGATGTTTAGTAACGACATTAAACCTTTTTAATGTCGTGCATAGTATATACCAAAGCAAGATAAAAATGCGAGTCCAGCAACCAGATAATAGTGCTCTAATTACTTGGGTACATTGCCATAAGTAACAATTGGGATTTAAGCTTGTTTTTCAAGGGTTTTAGGATAAAAGCAGCAAAATCTTTGACAAATTTCAGACACAAAAAAAGGAGCCAAAAGCTCCTTTTTAGGTAATCTAGTTCTTAGCGACGTAGGCCAAGCTCTTGGATTAACGCAGTATAACGTGCAATGTCTTTACCTTTAAGGTAATCAAGCAGTTTACGACGAGTGCTTACTTTGCGAAGCAGACCACGACGTGAGTGGAAGTCATGCTTGTGATCAGCGAAGTGACCTTGAAGCTTGTTGATATCAAAAGTTAAAAGTGCAACTTGTACTTCAGGTGAACCAGTGTCGCCTTCTGCACGTGCGAATTTTGCGATGATATCGATTTTTTCTTGATTGCTTAGTGACATAGTAACTCCAAAAATAAATGTAAAAGGTGTCTTAGCCGATCACTAATTCAGCCAAAACGATTAAGCGGGCGTATTCTACCAGCTTTAGTAATAACTACAAGATAAACTTAGTCTGTGTTCTGTTGCTGATTCGATAAACCGCGTTTAGACTTTAAGTGCCCATCTGGGTTTCGCTCACCTGTGCCAATAAACACGCCATCAGCCAGCACTTTTATAGGTCCTTCTGGTAACACTTTGCCCAGCACAACAGCTTGGCCATGACTAAACGACATGCCCTGCTCTTGAGTTATCTCAACAACCGGTAAATCAACCAGTGCTGTATCCATAGGCAATAGCAGCTCATCAAGATAACTCGAAGGCGCAAGCTCTTCAGTCTTCGCTTTTGCTAACAATGTTTCAAGCTGCTCAAGCGAGACCATTTTATCCGCAGGATAATGACCAACAGCAGAGCGGTGCAGCATAATAACATGCGCGCCACAGCCTAGGTTTTCACCTAAATCATCCACAATAGTACGTATATAAGTACCCTTGGATACATGAGCAGTCATTTGTACTTCGTTGTTCGCTTCATCAAACTCATCAAGTGTTAAACTAAACACATTGATTTTTCGACACTTGCGCGGGACTTCAATACCTTCACGTGCATATTTATATAAAGGTTTACCTTCATATTTAAGTGCTGAATACATTGACGGATATTGATCTGATTCGCCTAAAAATTTGGCAACTTCTTGCTCTAGCAATTCTTTTGTCACGTTAACATCACGTGTTTCTACCACTTCACCATCAGAATCTGACGTTGTAGTGCGCTCACCTAATTTTGCTCGTACCACATAGGTTTTATCTGTATCGAGTAGAAACTGGGTAAACTTGGTCGCTTCACCAAAGCAAATCGGCAACATTCCTGTAGCTAAAGGGTCAAGTGCCCCGGTATGCCCAGCTTTTTGCGCAAAATAAATACCTTTTGCCTGCTGTAAGGCTCTGTTCGATGAAATACCTTGTGGTTTGTTTAACAACAAAATGCCATCAATCGGACGGCCCTTACTGCGTCTTGCCATTAGTCTTTAGTGCCTTCTTCGCTGTCGTTTTCGTCATCTACGTGTTTAGCATTATCTTCACGAATAACGGAATCTACTAAGTTAGAGATACGCATCCCTTCCATTAGTGAGTTATCAACCACGAATTTAAGCTCAGGCATAATACGCGCACGAATACGCTTGCCCAATAAGGAACGAATATACCCTGTTGCTTCGTTTAGTACTTTTGCACTTTGCTTAGCGGCGTTTTCATCTTCAGTATTAAATACCGTGATAAATACTTTAGCGTAAGACAAGTCACGTGATACTTCAACGGCTGATACAGTCACCATGCCTAAACGTGGATCTTTAATTTCGCGTTGTAATATAACAGCAATTTCTTTTTGAATTTGCTGAGCAACACGATCTGTGCGAGAAAATTCTCTCATTGCTCTTCACTCTAATTTTATAACTTATTGAGAAATATAAATAAGTTAATTTAATAATGGATACACAAATGGGGGCTGAGCCCCCATTTATCATCTTAATATGCTAACAATTAAAGTGAACGTTGTACTTCAACTGTTTCGAATACTTCGATTTGGTCACCAACGCGAACGTCATTGTAGTTCTTAACGCCGATACCACATTCCATGCCATTACGAACATCTTGAACGTCATCTTTAAAGCGACGAAGTGACTCAAGTTCACCTTCGTAAATAACCACGTTTTCACGTAATACACGAATTGGTGCGCTACGCTTAATAGTACCTTCAGTAACCATGCAACCAGCGATAGCGCCAATTTTTGGAGACTTAAATACGTCACGTACTTCAGCAAGACCAATGATCTCCTGCTTAAACTCAGGAGCAAGCATACCAGACATGGCTTGCTTAACTTCTTCGATTAAGGCATAGATTACGCTGTAGTAACGAAGGTCTAAGTTTTCAGACTCAATTACTTTACGCGCTGATGCATCAGCACGAACGTTGAAACCAACTACGATTGCGTTTGATGCTGCAGCAAGTGTCGCATCAGTTTCTGTGATACCACCTACGCCAGAGCCTACAATCTTCACTTTTACTTCATCTGTAGAAAGCTTAGTTAGTGAATCTGAAATTGCTTCAATTGAACCTTGAACGTCAGCTTTAAGTACCACGTTAACTTCTGATACATCGCCTTCAGCCATGTTAGTAAACATGTTTTCAAGCTTCGCTTTTTGCTGACGAGCCAATTTAACATCACGGAATTTACCTTGACGATAAAGAGCAACTTCACGCGCTTTACGCTCATCTTTAACAACAGTCGCTTCATCACCTGCCGCAGGGATGCCAGAAAGACCTAAAATCTCTACTGGGATAGATGGACCCGCAGACTTAATGTCTTTACCGTTTTCATCTTTCATTGCACGTACACGGCCGTATTCTAGACCACATAGTACGATATCACCTTGGTTAAGCGTACCTGACTGAACAAGAATAGATGCAACTGGACCACGACCTTTATCAAGACGTGATTCGATTACAACACCTGCTGCCATACCTTCACTTGGTGCAGATAGTTCTAGCAGCTCTGATTGCATAAGCACAGCTTCTAACAAGTCATCAATACCTAAGCCAGTTTTAGCTGAGATATGAACGTACTGTGTATCGCCGCCCCAGTCTTCTGGGATAACGTCTAGCTGCGCTAGCTCGTTCTTAACGCGATCTGGATCTGCGCCTTCTTTATCCATTTTGTTTACAGCGATAATTAAAGGAACGCCAGCTGCACGAGCATGCTGTACCGCTTCTTTAGTTTGTGGCATCACACCATCATCTGCTGCAACCACTAGGATTACGATATCAGTCGCTTTAGCACCACGTGCACGCATTGATGTAAACGCGGCATGTCCCGGTGTATCTAAGAAGGTGATCATATTGCCGTTAGTTTCAACGTGGTAAGCACCAATGTGCTGCGTGATACCACCGGCTTCGCCTGATGCAACTTTCGCTGAACGAATGTAATCAAGTGTTGATGTTTTACCATGGTCAACATGACCCATTACAGTAACAACTGGTGCACGAGGCTCTGACTTACCATCTTCATGGCGATCATTTAGCACTGTTTGCTCTAATTCGTTTTCTTTAACGATGATAACTTTGTGACCCATTTCTTCAGCAACAAGTTGTGCTGTTTCTTGGTCAATCACTTGGTTAATGGTAACCATGTCACCCATTTTCATCATTGTTTTAACAACTTCAGCGCCTTTAACAGCCATGCGTGATGCAAGCTCAGCTACTGTAATTGTTTCGCTAATACGCACTTCATTTTTAACGTCAACAGTTGGTTTTTGGAAACCATGCTGTAGCGACGTTGGTGCTTTTAGCTTGCCTTTACGGCCTTTAGCTGCAGCAAACTTATCTTTTGCTGGCGCCTTTTTCTTTTTCTTCGCACGGCGTGAACCCTGCTCATCACGCGCATCAGCAACATCTTCTGCTTCACGTGCGTAGGTAGAAGTCGTAAGGTGGTGATCCGCGGTTTCTTCGCGTTTCTTACGTTCTTCTTCTTCTTTCTTCCAGCGTGCTGAATTCTCTTCAGCTAGCTTTCTTGCCTCTTCTGCTTGACGTTTCGCTTCTTCTTCAGCTTTCTTCAATGCGGCCTCTTCTGCTTCTTTTTGCAGACGCTCAGCTTCGATGCGATCTTTCTCAGACTTAGCACTTTGCTCAGGGGTCATCTGCTTCTGTTTTGCTACACGTTCAGCATCTGCTTTACGTTTAGCTTCCTCTTTTGCTTTACGATCAGCTTCTTCTTTAGCTTTACGTTCTGCATCTTGTTTCGCTTTAAGTTCAGCGGCTTCTTGAGCAGCTTTTTGCTCAGCTTCACGACGTGCAGCTTCTTCAGCGGCGATACGTGCTTGCTCTTGCTCCTGCTCAATTGCGCTCTTCTTAACATAAGTACGTGTTTTACGTACTTCTACTTGCACTGACTTTGCTTGACCTGTAGAGCCTGTCACACTTAATGTGCTTTTGCTCTTACGTTGCAACGTCATGCGAGCTGGGCCTTCAGAGCCCGTGCCACCATGTGACTTGCTTAAATGATCCAGTAACGTTGCTTTTTCTGCTTCAGTTACATTATCACCTGCTTTTTTGGTAATACCGGCTTGCGATAATTGTTGAAGTAATTTATCAACAGTTGTACCAATATCCCCGGCTAGTTTTTCAACATTTACTTCTGCCATAGTTTCTAATACCTCCGTTAATAAATTACTCGTCTGCGAACCAACAAATGTTACGCGCAGCCATAATCAGTTCACCTGCTTGTTCAGGTGACAGCTCAGTGATATCAACTAATTCGTCAATTCCCTGCTCTGCTAAATCTTCAAGCGTTACTACACCTTTACTTGCCATTACAAATGCAAGGTGACGCTCTAATCCTTCAAGTGCTAATAAGTCTTCAGCAGGCTCAGCACCTTCTAGGCTTTCTTCAGTTTTCAATGCTTTAGTTGTTAACGCATCTTTTGCACGAGAGCGTAACACATCAACAGTTTCTTCATCTAGACCGTCTATTTCTAAAAACTCTGACGCTGGTACGTAGGCTACTTCTTCAAGAGTTGAGAAGCCTTCGTTAATCAGTAGCGTTGCAAAGTCATCATCAATGTCTAGGCTTTCTGTGAATAAGTTAATTAACTTATCAGATTCAGCTTCATTCTTCTGACGCATGTCTTCCACGGTCATTACGTTCAATTCCCAACCAGTTAACTGGCTAGCAAGACGTACGTTTTGACCATTACGACCGATTGCTTGCGCTAGGTTATCTGCTTCAACAGCGATATCCATTGAATGCGTGTCTTCGTCCATTACAATAGACGCCACTTCTGCAGGTGACATTGCATTAATAACAAACTGTGCTGGGTTGTCATCGTAAAGTACGATATCAACACGCTCACCGCCAAGCTCTGTTGAAACAGCTTGCACACGTGCGCCACGCATACCAACACACGCACCAACAGGGTCAATACGTTTGTCGTTAGATTTAACAGCGATTTTAGCACGAGAACCTGGATCACGCGCCGCTGCACGTAATTCAATCATCTCTTCGCCAATTTCTGGCACCTCAATGCGGAACAATTCCATTAGCATTTCTGGCTTCGAGCGCGTTACAAATAACTGCGCACCACGTGCTTCTGGTTTTACTTCGTAAAGTAGACCACGGATACGGTCGCCTGGGCGGAAGTTTTCGCGTGGCAACATGTCGTCACGATAAATAACCGCTTCTGCGTTGTTCCCTAAATCAAGCACGATTGCATCACGTGTTGCTTTTTTAACAACACCTGTTACTAACTCACCTTGCTGATCTTTGTATGCATCAACAACTAAAGCACGCTCAGCTTCACGTACTTTTTGTACGATTACTTGCTTAGCCATTTGTGTTGTAATACGGTCAAACTTGATTGACTCGATTTGCTCTTCAACAAAATCACCAAGCTGCAAGCTTTCATCTTCAACTTGCGCAGCTTCTAATGTAATTTCGCTGTATGGATTTTCTAGTGAACCATCTTCAAGTACTTCTGCAATTTGCCAACGACGGAATGTGTCGTAGTCACCGGTTTTACGGTCAATTGCTACACGAACTTCGATTTCACCTGTGTGTTTTTTCTTGGTCGCAGTCGCTAATGCGAACTCTAACGCTTCGAAAATCTTTTCTTTTGGAACCGCTTTCTCATTGGAAACGGCTTCAGCAACCAATAATATCTCTTTTGCCATGGGTAATGCCTCGCTTGCCCTATTCCTTCGCACTCGAACTAAAACTTTGCGATGATGTTCGCACGTTCGATGTTACTAAGCATGATCATATGCTCAGCACCATCACTTGATAGTGTGATCATATCACTGCTAACTGATACTAAGTCGCCTTTAAAGTTACGACGACCATCTTGTGGAAGCTTAGTACGTACACGTACTTCCTCTCCTTGCGCCTTCTCGTAGTGATCTTGTTTGAATAATGGACGATCAACACCAGGAGACGATACTTCCAAATCATATTCATTTGTAATCGGATCTTCGACATCTAAGATTGCACTTATTTGACGACTTGCGTCAGCACAGTTATCAACCGAAATCCCCGCTTCATGGTCAATATAAACCCTAAGCGTAGAATGGCGACCTGCTTGTACAAACTCAAGACCATGTAGTTCAAAGCCTAACATTTCAACAGACGGTGAAAGCATGGTTAGTAAATCTTGCTCAAGTTTTGTCACGAAAATCCTCCATACAAACAAAAAAAGGGCTTATAGCCCTAAAATACTTAGCTTATTTCTTGGTGAAAAACCAAGTGGTGCAGATACAACAACGCCCCGAACCAAGCGGGGCGTCACACCTAAAGCATAAAACTGTGTGGCCATGGGCCAAGCTTGGTTGCGGGCAGCTAACGCCACCTAAATAAACCTAATAGCTTAAACGCAAAACGCGCATTACTTAGAATGCGCGACTTCAATTCAGTAACAATAAAATCGCTACTCAAAAGTTTGGTTTTAGAATATGACCTTATGCAGTAAAGCAACATAACAATCTTAAAACATTCTAATGCTAACCAAATGAAAATTGGTTGCGGGAGCCGGATTTGAACCGACGACCTTCGGGTTATGAGCCCGACGAGCTACCAGGCTGCTCCATCCCGCGCCAACTGATATCAACATTGCTTTAAAAAAGCTGTTTGATATCTGTTTAGCAATTACAAAGTAAGCTAAACAATGGCGGCTATTATAAAGACTATTGACATAATTAGCAACCAAAAACCTGTAAAGAATTAGCCTCTTTTAAGGCCCTCTCAATAGTACAAAATAACGTCAACCTAGTTCATAGTCACCCTATTTAACCCCCAACAGATAAAGATATTGAAAGACGAAACGAATGAAGTATTAACTAAAATGTAAAACTTTGTGAATATAAAATTAGTTTTTAAACAAGGCTATATTCCCCAATACCCTCTCTAAGGTGCGCTATTGCTGAAAAAAACCTCAGCACTTTAAGAGTTACAAGCTATAATTAGCGAGGTTGAGACAGCCTAACTGACGGGGGATTATGAAATTTAATACAGAAAATAAAAAACAGTTACTGAAAAGTATTAATATAATCAAACCAAACTTTCATTGTTTTACATTTACTTTTCAGATGCAGCTAAAACGACAACCGCTATTAATGCAATGTCCATCTAGTGAGGCATTGAATGAAAATAGTTATTTACTGTACTGTGCATTAGAGCGAACAATTATGCATATAGATAATTTGCGTTCAGTAACACCATTTATACACCACCATGCAAATAACTTAAGCAAACTCGGGCTGGGCTATCAAGATATTGCTCTATTATGTAATGCGTTCTTAGCAAGCTTGAAGATTCATTTAAAAGATTATATGTCGCCGTCACTAGAGCAAAGCTGGCGCCAAGCAATACGCATTTTTACTAATATTGTAACGAGTTACTTATTTAAAACCAGTAACGTAGTGTCTTTAACAGAATATTGTGAAAAGCAACTGAGTTCATAGTATCCTTATTGCAGCTGCACCATTTCGTCATGAAGTCTGTCGATTTGGCGCAACTCAATCTCGAGCAATGTATTATACTTCGACGTTAACGCCGTCATTTTTCTCGATAATGAATTATCATAGGTGGCATCAGTCAGGTTATCAGGTTGCTCATTTGCTTGCGCTTCTAAAGCTGCTATTTGCTTATTCATCTGAGCTTGATAAGTATCAATTTTTGACTCTCTTTCTGCTATTTCACGCTTAATCGCTTGTAAGCGAATAAACGAATCTATTTTTTTACTCTCGTTGCTTTGCTCAATATATGAGCCACCTTGAGCTTGGTCTTGTTGCAATCGTAACTTTTCTTTTTGCAGCCTATCAATATCGCGTTGCTCCCGTTCAATCTGTAAATCATACCTTTGTGTCACATTCACCATCTGGTTGGCGATAGCCGTTTCTTTTGCGCGCCTGTTAGGTTATTCAACTGAGCATCAGATTGATTTTTTAACCTACCTATTTCCTTATTCATTTTAGTCGTTAAAGTATCTATCTTGTTTTGGTGCCGGTTAATATCTACATCAATCTGCTTAATACGAATATAGCTATCAATCTGCGTGGTATCCATTTTGCCATTAGTAACAATTTCACTTGGCACGCCAGGGTTTTGTTCTTTCACGGTGATTTTTTTAGCGTCTTTACCGCACGGAAATTGACTGAACTCAACCACCCCTTCTTTTTCGCATTTATACACATTAGCATTGGCACCAGTAGCCCCCAAAAGTGTGAATGTAATGAGTGAATAAACAGTTAAATGGCGATCACAACGTAATAATTTTTTCACTGAAGCGCAGTCCTTTGTTTGTTACTTTTCTAGATATAGCACGATTAAAAATAATAACAAATCAGATCTAATCAACTAAGTAAGACGTATAACTTAAATTTGGTCAGTTTATATGGCGTACAAAACCTTACGATTTATTTTTGGCGATCAGCTAAATCCCAGCCATAGTTGGTACAAAGAGCCGAATCAAGAACACGTTTTATACGTTATTGCTGAGCTAAAACAAGAAACAGACTATGTAAAACATCATATCCAAAAAATTACAGCTTTTTTTGCGCCATGAAAAACTTTGCTGCGGCGTTACAGCAAGCTAATTTAAATGTACTGTATTTGACCTTAGATGACACACACAAATACGCATCTTTGTGTGATTTACTCACACGCTTAGCAACTCAATATCAATGCACACAAATTCATTACCAGTTCCCTGATGAATACCGCTTAAAACAGCAAATGAATCAACTCCAAGTCACCAGCAAGATAAAAATCATAGGGTTCGACAGTGAACATTTTTTACTGCCCTTTGATGAAATTAAAACGCACTTTAAAAAAGATAAGCATGTAAAAATGGAGTTTTTTTATCGCATGATGCGCAAGCGCTTTGATATATTAATGAATGGCGCCTTTCCCTTGGGTGAGCAATGGAATTTTGATCACGCTAATCGTAACAAACTCAAAAAAGCAGATTTAGCTCAAATACCAACAGCGAAAACATTCCGCAATCCAGTTGGTAAAACTATCAAACGAATTAAGACCCATAACATTAATACTTTTGGCCAATGCCCAAAAAACTTACTTTGGCCGACAAGCCGCAGCCAGGCCAAGCAATTATTGGCATATTTTTGCGAGCATTTGTTACCTTATTTTGGTCAGTTCCAAGACTCAATGACCTGCCAAAGTGAAGAACAATGGAGTTTGTATCATAGCCGAATATCATTTGCTCTTAACACAAAAATGCTGCACCCAAAGTACGTTATTCAGCAAGTTCTCACAGAATATAGTAATCGACCTGAGGCCATTAATTTAGCTCAAATAGAAGGGTTTATTAGACAAATACTCGGGTGGCGTGAATACGTACGTGGCATCTATTGGCAAAATATGCCCGAATACGCGACTAAAAATGAGTTGACAGCAAGTCGCTCACTGCCAGGCTACTTTTGGCATGGTAAGACTAAAATGAACTGTATGAAACATGCAATACAACAAAGTTTAAATACCGCATACGCCCATCATATTCAGCGCTTAATGATTACCGGCAACTTTTGCTTATTAACTGGCATTGCTCCGGACCAAGTTGATCAATGGTATTTAGGAATATATATCGATGCGATTGAATGGGTGGAAATGCCTAATGCTCGTGGTATGAGCCAGTTCGCGGATGGCGGTATTATAGCCACAAAGCCTTACTCAGCCAGTGGTAATTATATAAATAAAATGAGCGACTATTGCAAGGACTGTCATTACAACGTAAAGCAGAAAACTCAGGAAACAGCATGTCCATTCAATAGCCTATATTGGCACTTTATGAATAAGCATGAAGAACGATTATCTCGAAACCCTCGTATTGGTATGGTATATAAAAACTGGCAAAAACAAGACGAACAACAACGTCAAGCAATTTTAGATAGAGCACACTGGTGTTTAAATAACATTGAGAGCTTATAGCCAATATTTATTACTGAAACTGCAATAAAAAACCGCCTCAAATGAGGCGGTTACTAAAAATAACAAGTCAATTAGGGGAAATAATGTTTAAGGGTTGGTTATTTCCCTTCTAGCAAGTTACCACTGCCAATTTCAATTTTACGTGGTTTTAATGCTTCTGGTATTTCACGTTCAAGGTCAATACTCAGCAAGCCATTAGCTAAATCTGCGCCAAGTACTTTTACATGGTCGCCTAGCTGAAATTTCCGCTCAAAGTTACGCTCGGCAATACCTTGATGAATAAATTTACGCTCTTGCGTTTCACCTTTCTCAGCTTTTTTCGCCGATTACTTTTAAAGTGTTGTTTTCTGACTCAATGGTCAGCTCATTGTCACTAAAACCAGCTACAGCCATAGTGATACGGTATTTGTCTTTATCGAGCGCTTCGATATTGTATGGAGGAAAACTCGGCTGCTTGTCTGTGCGCGCTGCGGCATCCATCAAAGATGCTAAATGATCGAAACCAATGAATGAACGATAAAGTGGTGATAAGTCTACTGTACGCATAATAATATCCTCATATTTAAGCGATATATTGCATGTGCTTTTCTGTCGAACAAGCGCAGGCAATGTTAAATTAATAATATAAATTTCAATTACTTCAGTTTAATTTGGGACCCATCAGGCGTCCTCACTAAACTATATATGGACGGTAAAAATGTTTTCAAGTAAATAAATAAAAAAACTTTAAAATAATCATAAGGCATGCCTAAACATGCCTCATGCGCTAGTTATGACGCAAATGTGCCACGTATTGGATAATCGTTTTCGCGAATGAATTTAATACCAGAAAGCAGCGCACTCAAATCAGGACGTGAGAATGGCGCATTCGACTTATCAATGATCTGAATTTGATTGTCTTCATTCAGTACAAATATCGCAGGCTCTGAAAATGGGTGATTGGTTTCATTTTCATTACGCGGCTCACTAATATAAACACCTAAATCGGTCATTTGCTCAAGTGTTAAGCCAGAATAAAGCGGGAAATTAACCTCTAAGTCCTTCAAATGCTCATTCAGCTGCTCTTGGCTATCAGCACTGACAGCGGCAATCTCAATACCAGCCTGAGTGTAGTCATTTTTTATCTTTGCCAAAGCATTTAATTGCTTAGTGCATAACGGGCAATGCTTACCGCGGTAAATAACTATCATTTTCCAGGGTAGCTCAGTTTGTCGCTCGGTTAAATCAAATGAATTGCCATCAATATCATTTGCCGTCAATGTAGGCATTATGTTTGCTGGTGCTGTAGTCTTGTTCATAATCATGATCTCCTTTGTAAAGTATATATCTAAACATCTTCATGGTTTCCATTGAAATAACTTAGGGTTAAACTTCATAATTCAACCACGAAAATGTAACTCAGTTTGGAGATATGCTTGAAAGTCATTCGCAGTACACTGATAAACATAGTTTTAGCAGCAGTTATCTTTTTTCTGGTTAGCGCGTTTCAAGAGCGTAATTTACTAAAAACGGATAATAGCCCAGCCCCTTACTTTAGCTTGGCATTGCTTAATAATATCGATAAACGTTTGAGTATCGCTGAGCTTAAAGGAAAAACGACTGTTATTTACTTTTTCGCTCCTTGGTGCACAGTTTGCAAATACAGTATGCCAAATTTAGAAGCTGCCATTAGAGGACGTGATATTAATGCAATTGGTATTGCACTGGATTATAAAAGTACAATGCAAGTAGAAGAGTTTGTCAGTGATTTAGCGCTGACAATGCCAATACTGCTTGGCAATGAACAGACTCAAGCTAACTATAAAGTATCCGCTTTTCCTACCTATTATATTATCAATGAACAACTTCAGATTAGCGCCCGCTCTATGGGTTACTCAAGTCAATTAGGGATTACACTAAGGGCTTTGTAACAGTGTAATAATTTGCAACATTTGACCTACAAACACTTACAGTTTACTAAGTATTTTTACGTTGTTTCTCTTTATGATACGTGGCAATCACATTCGTTCACAACCATGGAAGAAACATGTTAGCTAATTCACTACACTGTATTTATCGTTTAACACCATTGGCGTTATGCATGCCATTTTTAACATACGCTGATACCCCCTCTAATAATGAAAACATTGAACATGTAGAAGTAATTTATAAACGCAGTAGTATTACAAGTGAAATTACTGAAAATACCGAAAAACTTATAACAATGCCAGGGGCTATGGGCGACCCATTACGAGCCGTATACGCATTACCAGGAGTGGTAGCGGCAGGAGGTTCAATGAGCGAACCTGCCGTAAGAGGCTCATCTCCTGATGACAACCTTTTTGAAGTAGACTTTATGCCTGCAGGGTATATTTTCCATGATTTCGGCAGTTCAATTTTCAATAAATACATCATTCAAGATTTTCAACTGTACTCGGCAGGTTATGGAACAAGCTACAGTGACGCAACTGGCGCTGTATTTGATGTAACTTTACGCAATCCAAAATATCAGCCTATCACCACTACATTAGACTTTACTATGTTCAATGCAGGAGTATTTGTTGAGGGCCAGTTAACGCAAAACACCGCGTTTTATTTATCAGCTAGAAAAAGTACCCTACCCTTGTTTTTCTCCAGTGGCGAAGAACTCAAAAATGATGATGGTGAACCCAGTGGAGTGACTGTAAATGATGCGCCAGATGATCACGACTATCAGGGAAAGTGGATTTGGGATATCAACAATAATAATGCGCTTACAGTGTCATTTACCGGCGCGAAAGACTCTGTAGCGGCTGGCTTTAATCAACGAGCGGAATTATCTCTTAAAAACCCTGAGTATCAAGGCGATGCTGACTTTATACGTGAGTTTTCAAGTCAAAGTATTTTATGGGATCATTTTAATAAAGACTTTAACTTACGTTTAGGTATTGGTTCACTCAATCATTCTGGCCGTCTAGAGTACGGTAAACAAGCAACATTAACACAAGGTTATTTTGATGAAGAACAGCAGAAACAAATCAGCTATAAAGCGCGTTTAAACTGGCGCCTTAATAAAGCACATCAACTCGTTTTTGACGCAGCCTATTACGATAACGACACCACTCTTAGCTATGATGGTTTTCTATATACATGCACTGAACTTGACCCTGATTGTGATTTAAATAAAGGCGAACGAATATCAGGTAGTGATTCACTCGCACTTGATAATTATTTTGCTGGCATGAGTCATATATGGGACATCAACGAGTCTTGGCAAACAGAAGTGGGAGTTCAATATCAAAGTAATGCATATACCGACGAGAACTTCGTCATGCCACGCTTAGCAGTGAGCTACTATATAAATGATCGTAATACAATAAACGCCAAATATGGCCATTACAATCGCATGCAAGACGTGCATTATATAATGCCCGGTCAAGGCAATCCCAATTTACTTTCACAAACCTCAAAACATAGTAGCTTAGGGTTTGCGCAACAATTAGCTGACGAATGGTCTTGGTCTGTAGAAGGTTACTACAAATCTATGAACGATCTGCCACTGGCATTAAATGATAGTTATACCGACGCAGCCCAACTATACAGTAATGATGTAACTGGGCGCGCATACGGTGTTGATTTATTGATAAATAAAAACAAAACAGACAAATGGTATGGCTGGTTGGCTCTAAGTTATGCCAAAAGCGAACGTACCGATGAGCGTCAAAACATCACGCGTGACTATTACGCAGATACACCTTTAGTATTCAATATGGTCTTCAACTATCAAATAAGCGAAAAGTGGCAAGGTGGTTTTAATTTTACAGCCCGAAGTGGACAAACATACACGCCTATCATCGGTGTTAAAGAAAACCCTGAATTTGAGGGACGGTTTCTACCTGAATACGGCGACCCGTTCTCCGAGCGCTTTGATATATACCATCGTCTTGATATTCGTTTCGAACGTGAAACAGATTTTTGGGGATTAGATGGCGTTTTAATATTAGAACTAATGAACGCATACGGCCAAGGTAATAGTAATACAAGCAGTATAGATTTAGACTATCAAAAAGTGTCCTCAACGAATGATTTAATTATCAAAGAAAGTGATGACGATTTTGAGATGCGCCCTTCAATTGGCTTCAGCCTCACCTTCTAAGGATGAAGTGAGTTCGCTATACATAAAAAGGGCGAGCTCATCATTTAAATAGAATCAACTAATCGTTTTTTTACACTGTATATTTTGCTCCAGTTAGATAAGATGGGTAAAACCAAATCGAGGAGAGCGATATGTTAACTGTAATTTTTGGCCGTGAAGGCTGTCCATTTTGTGTTCGTGCAAAAGATGTTGCACAGAAACTAGCTGATGAACGCGATGATTTTAAATTTCGCTACATTGATATCATCAAAGAAGGCATCAGCAAAGCGGATCTAGAACAGTCAGCTGGAAAGCCATGCCCGACTGTTCCGCAAATTTTTGTTGACCAAGCACACATCGGCGGATTCACAGAATTTGAAGCTTACGCAAAAGAAAATCTTGGCTTATACAAATAAGTATTGCGCTATCATTATTAACCAGCTTGATTTGAGCAAATATTGAGCTGGTTAAATTTCAATCAACATCAAGCACATACAAATTAGTTGTAATTTATACAAGCAATTGCCTCGTATTTCCTATACAATGCGCGCCTCTTTAAATTCGTTGAGGCGTATTAATGTCAGAACCAGTCACGTTTGAATCTCTAAATCTTTCTCCTGCAATTTTAAAAGCAGTTGAAGAGTTGGGTTACAAGACACCATCTGAAATCCAAGCTCAATGTATACCGTTATTGCTAGAAAGAAAGGACGTACTGGGACTAGCACAAACGGGTACAGGTAAAACAGCAGCATTTGCACTGCCATTACTAAATAATATTGACCCGTCTGTGAAACAGCCACAGATCCTTGTACTCACACCAACCCGTGAGCTTGCGATCCAAGTTGCTGAGGCATTTGAACAATATGCAAAACACACTCGTGGTGTAGAAGTATTGGCACTTTATGGTGGCCAAAGCTACAGCATCCAATTAAGTGCACTTCGTCGTGGCGCGCAAATTATTGTCGCAACCCCTGGTCGCTTAATCGATCACATTAACCGTGGCACAATCAAGTTTGATGCTTTACAAGCACTAGTACTTGATGAAGCCGATGAAATGTTACGCATGGGCTTTATCGATGATGTTGAAAACATCATGGAAAAAACGCCGCGTGAAAAGCAAACATGTCTTTTCTCTGCGACTATGCCTAAGCAAATTCAAAATATCAGCAGTAAATATATGAATAACCCTGAACAGGTTCATATTTCTGCGCGTAACTCGACTGTATCATCAGTTGAGCAAGTGTTTTGGAATGCTCACGTACATAAAAACAAAGCCATCGTTCGTTTCTTAGAAGCTGAACAATACGAAGGTGCTATTGTTTTCGTACGTACACGTAACGATACAGTTCAACTTGCTGAGTTATTAGAGCGCGAAGGTTTCTCTGCTGCTCCTCTTAACGGTGATATGAACCAGCAAGCTCGTGAACGTACTGTTGATCGCTTAAAAAGCGGCATGCTAAACGTTGTTATTGCAACAGACGTAGCAGCCCGTGGTCTAGATGTTGACCGCTTAAGCTTAGTTATCAACTACGATATTCCACAAGACTCTGAAGCCTACGTTCACCGTATCGGCCGTACAGGTCGTGCTGGTCGTACTGGTAAAGCAATTTTATTCGTTAAGCATAACGAGCGTTATTTACTTAAAAATATCATTCGTCATACTAAATCTGAAATTGCCCAAGTTGAACTACCAACAGCTAAAGTTGTTGAAGAAAAACGTATTAATGCATTACAAGAGAAGCTTACCCTTGCTCTTGAAAATAAAGATATCACTTTTTTCAATGAAGTTGCTGCTAACATGGCACAAAAACTTGACCTTGCTCCTGAAGACTTAGCCGGCGCATTACTGTGTTTAGCACAGCAACAATCGCCAATCAAAGTTGAAGAAGTTAAGATTCAACCACGTGAGCGCAATGAGCGTAATCCACGTAATGAACGTGGTGACCGTGGTCGTCGTAACGAACGTGGCGGTGAGCGCGCTGAGCGTAAACCTCGCGAGCGTAATAGCCGTGATGCAGGTCCTATGGATACTTACCGTATCGAAGTAGGTCGTGAACATGGTGTTCAAGTTAAGAACATTGTGGGTGCAATCGCTAACGAAGCTGATATCTCAAGCAAGTTTATTGGTGACATTCGTCTTCACGACAGTCACAGTACGGTACAATTACCGCAAAACATGCCTAAAGATGTACTTGATCACTTCCAAAAGGTGTTTATTTGTAAACGCCCAATGGGTATGACATTGACTCAAGATCAAGGTCCAGCTGAGCCACGTGGCGAACGTGCTGAACGCCCTAGTGGTGACAGAAAGCGTAACTTTAATAAAGACAACCAACGCGGTGATAAGCGTGGCGGTCCTCGTAAAGAACGTCGTCCAGTGAGCTTTACTTCTAACTAAACACTGCGTTTAGATAGAAAGTTAAAAACCTCGTCATGTAAATGCCGAGGTTTTTTTGTGTTTGGAGTAAAGAGCGAGTTGGCGAGAGTAAAGCCACTAGAGGCCAAGTTTGCAAGTATTACTTCGAGTCTAAGGGTTATAAATATAAAAAAGCCCGCAATTGCGGGCTCAGTTGTAACAACTTACGATTATAACTATTTAACCTGAGTTCAGGTTATTTACCAAACTCTGAAGGTGCAGCAGGCACTGTTAACGGCTTTTTCGGATTCGCTTTAAGCTCTTTTAGCAGCTCTTTCACGGCACGCTCTATCGATGGGTCTTGCCCTGCTTGAATAAGCTCAGGGCGGTCAATCACTTCGATATCAGGGCTTACGCCTTCATCTTCAATTATCCAGTTACCATCGTTATCAAGTATTCTGAAGGTCGCTGCAATCACAGAGCCACCATCAACAAGACCTGGGTTACCTGAAATACCGATTAACCCACCCCATGTGCGAGTGCCAATTAACTTACCTAAACCCGCTTGACGAAAGTAATACGGTAGCGCATCGCCACCAGAACTTGAGTAGCCATTAATTAACATGGCTTTAGGTCCATCATGGGCAAACTGGGGGTTTTGGTAGGTTCAACACCACGACGTTTCCAATAATTAAGTGGCTTACGCGCAAGCCAAGTGATCATATGCTCAGGAATAAAGCCACCGCCGTTATAACGGTCGTCGATTATCATGGCTTCTTTAGTGGTTTGCGGTAAGAAGTTTTGAATAACGAACGATTTCCCTCGTAATGAGTATTTGGTAAGTGTACGTAACCAATACGACCATTTGACAGTTTATCTACGTAATCAGCACGCGATTGCGCCCATTGTAAGTAACGCAAACCGGTTTCACTAGCGGTTGGTTTAACGGTTACTTTCCAGCTTTTTTTCAAACTAGGTGATTTACTCAGTAATAGTTCTACAGGCTTTCCTTGGGTGTTCTCAAGTAGCTCATAAAAGTTAACCACGTCTTTTACCGAGCGGCCATTCACTGCAATAATATAATCACCCACACTTGCATTAATACCGGTTTCGTTAAGTGGAGAGCGGAAGTTCTCATGCCAGTTCTCACCTTTAAAGATGTTCTCAATTTTCACGTAACCTGATTTATGAGCGCTAATTTCTGCACCAAGTAAGCCATGCTGTAAGCGTTCAGAGCGGGGCATATCACCTGAATTTACATAAATGTGGCCGGAGTTTATCTCCCCTGCTATTTCACTTAGTACATAATCAAGATCTGCTCGGTGTGCGACTGCATCAGCCATAGGTTGATAGCGTTTTAAAATAGCGTCCCAATCTTGTCCATGGTGGTTTTCATCATAAAACCAATCACGCAAAGTACGCCAGCCTTCGCGGTACATTTGTGCCCACTCAGTTTGTGGATCTATTTTTAATACCATGTCTTCGAGGTTTAGCTCTGAAGCTTTTAAATCTTGTTTAGCTGCGGGCTTAATAACACTAAACTTATTCCCTGCACGGGCAATAATATGCTCACCATTTGCTGACACTTTATAACTATTAACGCCAGCGGCCACCGTTGTAATCTCGCCATCAACTGCCTGCGGGATTAATTTAAGCTCCCCCCAGAGAGTGTTAATACGCCGTCTTTTACGCCTACTAAAGCGTTATAGTTTCCAGCTGGTGCATTAAGTGCTACAACGCGCTCCATAAAGCCTTTACTTTCAAACTGTGTATTGGCTTTTTTTGCTGACTCTTTGTCGTCTTTTTTCGCTTTAGCATCAACAATACTGGTTTCATCAGTCTGTGGCGTATTTAGTGGTTTAATTTTATTATTTACTGCAACCGAATATAAACGGGTTGCATTATTAAACATATAATCAAACTCATAGCTGCTAAAGGTTAAATTAAAATCACGCTCTGAGGTAAAATACAGGTGCTGACCATCCGGCGAAAACGCTGGATTTCTTTCGCTGCTCATATCATCGGTTAAACGTGTCACGTCTTTGTCGTTAATATTGTAATGCCACAATGATGCATAACGGTTTTCGTTATTCTTAACAAATACGATATCTTCACTATTTGGTGACCAGATATACGAAGTTAAACTGTCTTCATTAAATTTTGCAGTATCAATTTTACGCTGCTTGCCAGTTTTTATATCAAGCCACCAAAGCGTGTGATTTTGATCAGCAAACAATAGCTTCTTACTGTCTGGCGACCAGAGAGGATCAAAGCGCCAGATACTGCCATTACTGGTCAACTGTTTTATTTTATTGTTGTTTGCTCTATCTTGCAGATAAATCTCATATTCGCCGCTCTTATCACTCATATAAGCAATATAACGGCCATTAGGCGACCACGACGCAGCAATTTCCCGCCCTTTTGGTGTATGCGTTAAGTTACGAGTTGGTCCATGTTTAACGGGCACTGAAAAAACTTCACCTCGGGCACTAAATACCACGCGTTTACCGTCGTGTGATACGTCCATCGAATCAATAAAGTTACTCACGTTTTTAGTATAAGGCATGGTGTATTCTCGGTTGCCTTGCACATTGATTGTCAGCTTTTCATTGCGCCCTGTTGCATCATCAAAGCGATACAAATAGCCGCCATTTTCATACACGATAGCTTGTGGCCCTGCTGATGGCCAAAGTACGTCAAAGTCTTTATGGTTGGTGACTTTTTGTGGCGCTTTGCCTTCTTGATGCTTATAGAGGTTTAAGGTGTAATCTCTATCTGAGACATAATAAATATTATTATTCACCCAGGTTGGTTGCTGATCAGTCGCTCTATTGGTGGTTAGCCGCTGAGATTTATTGTTCTCTAAATCATACACCCAAACATCTTGAGCACGGCCACCACGGGTGCGCTTCCATGTACGAAACTCACGGTCTATTGGTGTATAAACGTATTTTTTACCATCTGGCGATAACATACCGCCGCCCGTTTCTGGAATTGCTAACGGTTGTTCTAGCCCACCATCAGCAGGCACCATATAAGGCCTACCAACACGCTTACCAAACGGTGTGCGGTTAGCTCTGAACACGATATGCTTACCGTCTGGCGTCCAATCAAGCACTCTGTAGTCAAACCCACCACGCGGTGGCATAACGCCTACATCATTATAATAAGTTAATTGTTTTAGCTGTGAACCGTCACGGTTCATCACATACACTTGGCGACTGCCGTTGTATTGCGCTGAAAACGCGATACGCTTACCGTCAGGCGAAAACTTCGGAAACGTTTCAAAGCCAACATGATCCGTTAAGCGTGTGCTTTTGCCCGTCTTTGTATTCGCGATGTAGATATCGCCCGCATAGACAAAAGTGACCGATTCTTTATGAATGTCGGGAAAGCGTAATAAACGCGTATCTTGCGTTTCATAAGCTTGCGCGACAGATGAGATTGCAGGCGTAACTGCAACAGCGATTGCCGTTAATAAAGTACGTAGTTTCAACGTGACCATCCTTCTATGCTCAACTAATGAGCTGTTGTTATTTTATATCATAATAACAACTTAAAGATGGATTGCAGCTTTGTTCGACGAATTACTGTAACAGAGTGTAAATATCGTTATGCTCGGTTTAAAAATTATACTCTTCGTTATCTCGCTGTTTCAGCTCAGTGATTATCATATCGATCATTTGTTGCTTTACTTGTGCTTGTTTAGATTGCAGTTCATTGAGCTGTTGCTGCAAAATATCTATTTGCTCTTGTTGTTGAGAATCACGATACCGTTTAACGCCTGCGTGCTCAGGCTGCATTGTTAGGCTTTGGCTTTTATTACTGCTTTGCGATACTTGGTTGTGACTTTTAAGCTGTAACTGGCGTTGGATAGGGTCTTGATTGAGTTTACTAATTTGCTCTTGCAGCACATTAATTTTATGTTCTAAATCATCGTAGACTTTTTCTAAGTTCTCATAGTGCCCTGAAAAGCTGGCATCTTCGTCGCTAAATTGTTGCGCTTTGGCATCTAAAAACTCAGATAAAACATACTCAGGCTGATCATCCTTGGATTGCTTTTGATCCAACCGCTTGTCGCTATTAGTTTGAAAGCCCTCGGCTTTAGGTAAGTTTATTACGGGTGATATCTTCATTATTTCATCCTGAAATGGTCCTAATAAAGGTATCGGCATGAAATAACAAAACTTTAAGATAACTACTTTGTCACTAAGCAATAAAATTAAAGGCAATGATTTAAATCATCGCCTTTAAAAATCCTGTTAAGATTCTATTTTCAGCAACTCTACCTCAAATATCAATAATGATGCAGGAGGAATAGTCCCTACTCGCTTTTCGCCATAGGCTAGCTGATGCGGGATATAAAAGGTGTATTTATCGCCTTCGCTCATCAATTGTAAGCCTTCGGTCCAGCCTTTAATAACTTGATTTAAGCCAAAACTAATGGGGCTGTTTCGCTCAACAGAGCTGTCAAAAACACTGCCATCAAGCAAAGTACCGTGATAGTGAACGTTCACCATGCTTGTAGGGCTTGGTTTTACATCAGAGTCACTGCTGTGCTCAATTTTATATTGTAGCCCTGAAGCTGTCTCTGTTATGCCTTCAACTTTACTGTTGGTAGCTAAAAAATCACTACTAAGCTGCGCATTGGCTAAGGCTTGCTGCTTAGCTTTTTTACTATTTTGAAAAATTAAATAGCAAAATATAGCGATAATTATCACTAAAATAATATTAATCATGATTCTTCACTTTCTTTTTCGTCTTCGTCATTATCGCCATTTACGATATCGGCGATATTATTTAATCGTGCTAAGGCAATGCCATTTACTGAATCTTCAGGGTAATGACCATCAACCAGCTCACCGGCGTCTATATCCATTAACGCGTTAAGAGCTTGATCGACCGTTTCAACGGCATAAATGTGGAACTTACCCAGCTCGACCGCTGCAAGTATTTCGTCATCGAGTACCAAGTTTACTTGGTTAGATTTCGGCACAATTACGCCTTGCTGACCCGTTAAGCCGCGCATTTTACACAGTTTAAAAAAGCCTTCTATTTTCTCATTTACGCCACCAATGGCTTGTACATCGCCATGTTGGTTTATTGAGCCTGTCAGCGCAATTGACTGGCTAATTGGTAAATTAGTAATAGCCGAAATCAGCGCACATAACTCAGCCAGTGACGCGCTATCACCATCTATGTAGCCATAACTTTGCTCGATAGCGATATTCGCACTGAGGGTTAAACTAAATTGCTGGGCGTATTTATTACCCAAATAACCCGTAAGTAACATTACACCTTTAGAGTGAATTGCTTTACCGAGCTCGGCTTCACGCTCTACGTCAATCACGCCATCAGCACCTGCGTACACTGTGGCAGTAATACGGGCAGGCGTACCAAATGATGTATCACCAATGTGTAACACGGTTAAGCCATTCACTTTACCAACGGCTTGACCGTCAGTGGCGATTAAGGTGTGCCCTTCTTTAATATCGCTGAGCATGTTTTCGCTAATTTGCCCGGTGCGGTACTGTTTGCCTTCAATCGCTTCATCAATATGGTGAGCGTCAATTAAGCTTAAATTATCTTGTTTGGTGTAAAAGCTGGCCTCTGCCACTAGCTCTAATACGTCAGCAAAGCGTGCTGATAACTTATTGTGGTGCTCTGCTTGACGATAACTAAACTTAAGTAGCCGTGCCATAGCTGATTCAGTCAAGCTGCATTTAAGCGTATTTTGGCAGTATTCAGTCACTTTAGTAATAAACTGATATTGCAGTTTGTCGCTACTAGGTAAGTAGTAATCAAAGTCCGCCAGTACTCTAAATAATTCAGCAAACTCTTCATCATACTCACCAATGGTGTAGTACAAATCACGTGAACCTAACAAAATAATTTTCACATCAAGGGGTATCAACTGCGGACGAAGTGTAAAACTACTGCCCACAGCACTGTCTTGATATGGTAAATCATTTTTAATTTGATGAGTTTTTAGTGACAGCTTTAAACCATCCCACACTTGTGGATTTGCCATCACTTTTTCGGCATCCATGATTAAATAACCGCCATTAGCACGGTGAAGTGCCCCGGGCTGGATAGACCGATAGCTAGTGATCAATGAGCCTTGCGACGCGGCATACTCTATTTTGCCAAAAATATTGCCAAACGTTGGGTTAGGTTCATAAACGACAGGCGCTGCATCGCCTTCTTTAAATTCAACTAAGATATTGGGCGCAAAAAAGTCGGTCAACATGCCTTTGCTATCAAAATCTTCTTTGTTTTCGTCGCTTACATCTTCGTCGTCAAGCCATTCAAGGACCGCATCAATAATTTCAACTCGAATGTCTTTTAAGTAACGTAGCACGCCAATATGGGCGGCGTACTTATGTTCTAAATCTTTTAACAGCGGTTTAGTCGCAAGCTCTGCGGTGGATTTTTTTAAATTACGTAGTTTTTCTGAGGACTCACGCTTCCAACGCGGTAATTCAATTAACGCTTCAATCAAAGCATCTTCGAGTTTTTCGATAACCTCATAAAATTGCTCGCGTAAGTCATCATCAAGGGCTGCAAATTCAGCATCACTTAATTGTTTACCATCCACTAATGGCGCAAAGCCAACAACGCTTTTTTCTTCAATTAGAGCAACACTTTGCTCAAGTGCAGCAATTTCAACTTCGGTGATTGCAGCGTCATAGGCGTCATTAAATTCTCGGTCTATTTTTTTCTTTTTGCGCTGATAAGCAGGGTTATCAAATGCTGCCGGAAAGGTGTCGAGTACTTCGTCGATAAACGAGTCGATATCATCGGCCAATTGCTTACTTTGTCCTGCTTGTAAAAACATCGCGATTGGCTCACGGTGATCGTCGTAATTATTAACATACAACCACTCGTTTGGCGTCGGCCGGCCTTTACTGTGTGCCTCTAATTTGTCTTTTACTAAAGTAAAACGACCATGCGCAGCTTCACCCATAACGTAAACATTATAACCAGGAAGTTCCATGCCTAAGGAAAAATCTAGCGCGCTTTGTGCGCGCTGCTGGCCAATAAAAGTCAGTGTTTCAGGGTAAGGATTACTCATGCAAGTTTGCACATGATTGAGTGAGATCGTCGGCGCAAGGGCAGACACAGGTAATGGCAGCAATTTTTTCGTCATTCTAACTTCTTTTTGTATCAGCTAATTGGCTGATTTATTTAAATGTGCTCAACATATCTGTTGCGCACTATTTTACGGTTGTAATGCCCTGCGAGTAAAATAGATGCCGTTACATTCTGAACAAGCTCTAATTTGCGCGGCATGATAAATATCATAACTATGGCTACAATTCTTACACACTAATGTGCCCATGGCTATCCATTCACCTTGGTGATAAACACCATTGTGTTTAAAATCTTGATTTAATGCGTGCCATTCTAACTGGGTTTTATCCTCTATATGTGACAATTCAAACCACAAAGACTCTTTAAGCTCTTGCCATGCAAGAGAATCGTAATGTTTATCGTGCTCTTGAATATGCTCAATATCACGTTTTAAATAGTTGCGATATAATTCCAGTTTTTCTTGGCCAAGGTTTTTCAGTGCTTGCTCAGATTCAACAAATTTGTCCATTGCATCTTTAAGCTCGTGATCTTTTACATCTTTAAGCCAATCAGTTAAATCGGTTAACCAAGTTTTATAATCAGCCATTTTATACTCCTTCAAAACTGCGTTAAATCAGTAATCAACATACTTGAGTATAGGTTAACCTGCCCTGAAAACTAATTTAGCAACGAATTTATAAAATCCGCTTATTTGCTGCTGTGATTAGCGTTTATTTTGGGTTATCCTATTGGACAATTTTTTATTAGTTTGCAAGAAGTCTGGAATCGTTGATGCAAGAGCAATATAACCCGCAAGACATAGAGTCAAAAGTCCAAGCCTACTGGGAAGAAAACCAAGTATTTAAAGCCACCGAAGACGAGAGCAAAGAAAAGTATTATTGCCTTTCTATGTTCCCATACCCAAGCGGCCGACTGCATATGGGTCATGTGCGTAATTACACTATTGGTGATGTTGTTTCTCGTTTCCAACGCTTGCAAGGCAAAAATGTAATGCAGCCTATGGGTTGGGATGCGTTTGGTTTACCTGCTGAAAATGCGGCCATTAAAAATAAAACAGCCCCTGCAAAATGGACCTACGAAAACATCGATTACATGCGTACCCAGCTTAAGCAATTAGGTTTTGGTTATGATTGGGATCGTGAAATCGCAACGTGCCACCCTGACTACTACAAGTGGGAACAATGGTTTTTCACCAAGCTTTACGAAAAAGGCTTAGTGTATAAAAAAATGTCGACGGTAAACTGGGATCCAGTTGACCAAACTGTACTTGCAAACGAACAAGTTATTGATGGTCGCGGTTGGCGTTCTGGTGCTGTAGTTGAACAAAAAGAAATCCCACAGTGGTTTATTAAAATTACCGACTACGCACAAGAGCTACTTGACGACTTAGACAAACTCGAAGATTGGCCTGAGCAAGTAAAAACCATGCAGCGCAATTGGATTGGCCGCTCTGAAGGTTTAGATATAGAGTTCACGCGCACTGATAACAACGAAAAATTTAGCGTATACACGACTCGCCCTGATACGTTTATGGGTGTCACTTATCTTGCAGTTGCAGGTGCGCACCCTATTGCTCAAGAAGCAGCTAAAAATAGCGACGCTGTGGCAATGTTTGTCGAAGAATGTAAAAACACCAAAGTTGCTGAAGCAGACATGGCAACCATGGAAAAGAAAGGCATCGCAACAGGCTTTTACGCAACACACCCACTAACGGGTGAGCAAGTACCTATTTGGGTTGCCAACTTTGTACTTATGCATTACGGCTCCGGTGCAGTGATGGCCGTGCCAGCACACGATCAACGTGATTATGAATTCGCGACAGCGTATGGCCTAGACATTAAACAAGTTATCGCACCTGTTGCAGGCTCTGAACTTGAAGTAAACCTTGAGCAAGAAGCGTACACTGAAAAAGGCATATTAGTGAACTCGGGTGAGTTTGATGGCCTTGACTTTGACGGTGCATTTAACGCTGTTGCAGATAAGCTTGAAGCACTGGGTGTAGGCGAGCGTAAAGTAAACTTCCGTTTACGTGACTGGGGTGTAAGCCGCCAGCGTTATTGGGGTTCGCCAATTCCAATGCTTAGCGACGAAGACGGTAAAGAACTTGCCGCTACTGAAGACATGCTACCAGTTCGTTTACCAGAAGACGTGGTAATGAACGGTGTAACATCGCCAATCAAAGCTGATCCACAGTGGGCTAAAACCACGGTTAATGGACAACCTGCGTTTCACGAAACAGATACCTTTGACACCTTTATGGAATCGTCTTGGTATTATGCGCGCTACTGTAGCCCGCGTCATGATGAAGGCATGTTAGACCCAGCGGCGGCTAATTACTGGCTACCAGTAAACCAATACATTGGTGGTATTGAACACGCCATTTTACATTTATTGTACTCGCGATTTTTCCATAAATTATTGCGTGACTTTGGCTTAGTAAACTCAGATGAACCGTTTGACCGCCTACTTTGCCAAGGCATGGTACTGGCTGAAACTTTCTACCGTAAAGATGAGAAAGGCGGTGATGTGTGGATTTCGCCAAGCGATGTTGAAACCGAAACAGACGACAAAGGCCGTGTAACAAAAGCATGGCATAAAGACGATGGCGAGCCGGTGTTCTCATCAGGCATGAGCAAAATGTCAAAGTCGAAAAACAACGGTATCGACCCACAACAAGTTATCGCTCAATATGGTGCTGATACTGTACGTTTATTTATGATGTTTACTGCACCACCAGAGCAAACCCTTGAATGGTCTGATTCGGGTGTTGAAGGCGCACATCGTTTCATTAAACGTGTGTGGAAGTACGCGGTTGATGTAAACACAGTTGGTTACCAAGCACTTGATAAATCTGCGCTAACAAACCCACAAAAAGTACTTCGTCGTGAGCTACACAAAGCGATTGCAAAAGTGACTGATGATGTTGAACGTCGTCAAACATTTAATACTGCGATTGCCGCTATCATGGAAATCTCAAATAAATTGTTAAAAGCCCCACTGGCTGATAAACAAGATGTGGCGATTGCTAACGAAGCACTTGAAGCGCTATTAATAATGCTTGCACCAATCACACCGCATTTGTCACATCAATTATGGCAAGAGCTTGGCAAAGAAGGTGACATTCTTGACGCCGCTTGGCCAACCGTTGACGAGTCTGCTTTGGTTGAAGATGAGAAGCTTATTATCGTGCAAGTAAACGGTAAGTTACGTGCAAAATTAACCGTACCGGCTGACGCAACCAAAGAGCAGGTTGAAGCCCTTGCTTTTGCTGAATCAAACGTAACTAAATTTACTGACGGTGTTACTATCCGCAAAGTTATTTACGTACCGGGTAAACTACTTAATGTGGTTGCTAACTAATATGGCATCATTCAATGCCTTTAAAAACGGACTAGCCTTGGTGCTAGTCTGTTTTTTACTTACCAGCTGTGGCTTTCACTTAAAAAAAGCATCGAGCTTGCCGGATGATCTAAAAATTATTACCCTCAGCGGTGATGATGAAAAATCCGCACTATTCGCTATGCTTGAAAAAGAACTTACCCTCAGTAAAGTCGAGTTACTCTCAGCGCCGGAAAAAAATGTCGCACAACTGTATTTATCAAAAGACCGTTTAGAGCGCCAAATTTTATCGCTATTTAAAAACGGACAAGTGGCCGAATACGAACTTGCATATAGTGTAGCTTATACATTAAAACGCCCAGGCCTTGATCCTATCAATCAAAGCTTTGAGCTGTACAGGAACTATCAAGACGATCCTGATAACGCTTTGGCAAAAGCAAAAGAGCTTGATTTGCTGCTAAATGAAATTCGTATGCAGGCAAGTCGTCGTATAGTACGAGAGCTTTCGCAACTATAATGCGCTGTTACGCTAATCAATTACCTAATGAGTTAAAAAAAGCGCTACAGCCTTTTTATCTAGTGTTTGGTGAAGAACCTTTTCAAATAGCACAATGTGCCCAGCAAATTCGCACATGTGCAAAACAGCACGGTTTTGACGAAGTAATAAAGTTTACTTTAATGCCCGGCTTCGATTGGCAAGAGCTGATAGCGCAATACCAAAGCATGTCACTGTTTAGTGCCCGTACTTTAATTGAGCTTGATCTCAATGGTCAAAAGCCAGGCACTGTTGGCAGCCAAACATTTAAAAAACTCGTCGAACTAACAAATCCAGATACCCTGTTAATTGTCACAGGCGCTAAAGCAAGCCAAGATATTCAACGCAGTGCATGGTTTAAAGCGCTAGATAAACACGGTGTATTTGTACCTTGCTACCCGCTTAGCGGTAATCATTTGCAGCGTTGGTTAGATGAACAATGTGCGCGACTCGCTATTAATATGCAACCTGATGCAAAGCGAACCTTAATTGAGGCCACTGAAGGTAACTTACTCGCATGTTTTCAAGAGCTCGAAAAACTGTCTTTACTGCATGGTAATGCGTTAATTGACCAACAACGAGTACTGCAAGGCTTACTTAATCAAGCTAAGTTCGATATTTTTGATTTAAGTGATGCCTTGCTTCAGGGTAATAGCCGCCAAGCGATTAAAGTTTTGACTAAATTAGCTGGTGATAACACCGAGGCGGTCAGCATTTTATGGACTATCAACAAAGAAGTTAACACCCTATTGAGTCTTCAATTAGGGTTGCAACAAGGCGAGAACCTAACGGCCTTGTTTAAACAAAAAGCAATTTGGAAAAACCAACAAGGGCCAATTAGCCAAGCGCTTAATCGTTTAACAGTACACACCCTTGAACATATTATGAGTTTATTAGCACAATTTGATGCAAGCTATAAGCAAGGTAATTTAATTAAACCCTATCAAGCCTTGGCTCATATATGTTTGGTTTTTTGCCAACCCGTTGCTGTTGCACTTCCTGCTCACCCGTTAGATTCATAACCAGGAGCTGAAGATGATTGCACTATTTGGTGGCACTTTTGATCCAGTGCATTTAGGCCACCTTAATATGGCGCAGCAATGTGTGGAGCATCTAAAGCTTTCACAATTGCGCTTTATGCCCTGCGCTATTCCCGCTCATAAAGCTCAACCGGGCATTAGCAATGCACATCGTATTGCCATGTTAGAAGCCGCCATAGCCCCTTTTCCTAGTTTCTCATTGGATTTACGCGAACTAAAGCGCAAAGGGCCTTCTTATTCATTGTTAAGTTTACAAGAGCTGCGCAGTGAATATCCTAACGAACCTATTCTATTTTTAATTGGTCTTGATTCATTTAACACCCTAGATAAGTGGTTTGAATGGCAAGCCATTACACAACTATGCCACATTGTGGTGTATCAACGGCCAAATCAAACAACCAATTTAAGTGCACAACTGCAACAGTACCAAACTAACGCACAAACCACCTCGTTAGATACCTTGCACACTGAACTGGCTGGCAGACTGTATTTTTTACCTGGTCAAGTTATGGATGTGGCATCGAGTGATATTCGTCAAAAAATAAAAAAAAGGCCAACTTTGCCGGGAACTTCTGCCAAGTACTGTGAGTCACTATATACTTAGCCATGAACTTTATCTAAGTGATGAATAAAACTCATCAGCGTGATAAAATAATAACTATTCCCTTTATTAATGAGATAACACTTTGGATTCGAAACAACTACTCGCCTTTGCCTTAGACAAAATTGACGATATGAAAGCCCGTGATGTGGTTCAGCTTGATGTACGAGGCAACTCTGACATTACTGACTATATGCTTGTGTGTTCTGGTAACTCTAAACGCCATGTGCAATCGATTGCTGACCATGTTGCTAAGGAAGCTCGCCACTCAGGTGAAGAGCCTCTGGGCTATGAAGGTCAAAACGAAGGCGAATGGGTACTGGTTGATTTAGGTGATGTAGTCGTGCATGTTATGCAAGATCAAGCACGTAGCTATTACGATCTAGAAAAGCTTTGGAGCTAACGGCAGCTATTTTAATCTGAGTTTGGAAGTACACGCGTGAAAATACAAATGATTGCCGTTGGTACCAAAATGCCAGCATGGGTTGAAACAGGTTTTGCTGAATATCAGCGCCGTTTTCCAAAAGATATGGCGTTGGAGTTAATTGAAATCCCAGCAGGTAAGCGTGGTAAAAATGCCGATATAAAGCGGATTCTACATATCGAAGGTGAAAAAACCCTTGCTGCGATACCGAAAGGCAATCGGATTGTTACTTTAGAGGTAACAGGTAAAGCACTTGATACCCATCAATTAGCAAAAAACATGGAAAAGTGGCAGTTAGATGGCCGCGATGTCAGTTTGCTTATTGGTGGCCCAGAAGGACTGGCACCAGAATGTATTGCTGCTTCTGAACAAAAGTGGTCGTTATCAAACTTAACCCTACCACACCCTTTAGTACGCATTATAGTGGCTGAAAGCTTGTATAGAGGATGGAGTGTAAACAACAACCATCCTTATCATCGCGAGTAATCATCTATGCTCAAAAGAAGACCCACAATTCGAGACCACTCAGCAGAAGCTAATCTGTTTGCTCGTCGCGCGTTTGTGGGTTTTGTTTTTGTTACTATTCTAGTCGCCGTATTGCTGTCTAATTTATACACTATACAGGTTGACGATCATCAAGATTATCAAACTCGTTCCAACGACAACCGTATAAAGGTCATTCCTATCGCCCCAAATCGTGGGCTTATTTATGACCGTAATGGTGTATTACTGGCAGAGAACAAACCGGTTTATAACCTTGAAGTAATACCTGAAGACGTTGATGATCTTGACACTTCTCTTAACGAAATTAGTAAGCTAATTGATATTTCTGAGCAACAACGTAATGACTTTATAAAAGATATAAAGCACAACCGTCGCTTTAAAAGCCAAGTATTAAAAGCTCGTTTAGATGAGCAAGAAGTTGCCAAATTTTCTGTGAATCAACATAAGTTTCCTGGTTTTAGTATTGAGGCACGGTTAGCTCGCTATTACCCTTATGCCGATACCCTCACCCATGCTTTAGGTTATGTGGCTAAACTAAATCGTAAAGAACTCACTAAGCTTGAATCGCAAGACCAAGCAACTAATTACCGTGCTACCCACGATATTGGTAAGCTAGGCATTGAAAAATACTATGAGCAATTGCTGCATGGACAAGTGGGTTCACAACGTGTTGAAGTAAATAACCGTGGTCGCGTAATTCGCACCTTAAGTATGACCCCGCCTGAGCCAGGCCATGATCTCGTGCTTACCCTAGATATTGGCTTACAGCAAATAGCCCAACACGCACTAAAAGATATGCGTGGTGCAATTGTGGTTATGGATGCAAAAGATGGCGGAGTACTCGCTTTGTACTCAAACCCAAGCTATGACCCAAATTTATTTGTGCACGGTATCAGTAGTAAAAATTATAAAGCCTTACTCAATCCAGATCGCCCATTAATAAACCGTACTACACAGGGGCGCTATGCACCCGCATCAACAGTTAAACCCCATATGGCCATTCTTGCTTTAGAAGAAGGCTTAGTCACTGAGCATACCAAAATGTGGGATCCTGGCTTTTTCCAAATCCCTAATGTTGAACATAAGTGGCGTGATTGGAAGCGATGGGGGCATGGCCATGTGGATGTTTACAAAGCGATTGAAGAGTCCTGCGATACTTACTTTTATGATGTCTCTTATCGATTGGGGATTACTAAAATCAGTGATTTTATGGCGCAATTTGGTTTTGGTGATTTAACTGGTATTGACATACACGAAGAAACAACAGCAATCTTACCCTCTAAAGAGTGGAAAGAAGGCCGCTTTCGCGAGTCTTGGTGGCGTGGCGATACAATATCTGTAGGTATAGGGCAAGGTTATTGGACAGCCACACCAATGCAAATAGCCAATGCAACCAACATTTTAGTAAATAAAGGACTCAATCATCCTCCTCATTTAGTCCAGGTTGCGAAAAAAGAAAACGAAGTAACGCAAATTAACAATGACGAAAAGCCCCCTGTTGTTTTAAAGAACCCAGATCACTGGCGTATTTCGCTAGACGCTATGCATAACACGGTAAAAAAAGTAACCGGTACTGCCCATAGAGCTTTTAAGGGCGCAAACTACGACCCTGCAGGAAAAACCGGCACAGCTCAAGTGGTGAGTATTGCCCAAGGTGAACGCTATGATGCTAAATCTCTCAAGGAACGCCAACGCGACAACGCCATTTATATTGGTTTTGCGCCATTTGACGACCCACAAATTGTGGTATCTGTGGTGGTAGAAAACACCGGTGGCGGTAGTTCTGTCGGTGCACCAATTGCACGCCAATTAATGGATTACTATTTTTCAGCGAACCCTGTAACCCTTGCTGGGAGTGCAAAACAATAATGCAATTAAACGATAAGCGCTCAATTTGGGACAAACTGCATTTAGATTTGCCATTGCTCATCGCCCTGCTTGCCATGATGGGGGCAAGCCTTGCCATTGTTTATAGCGCTAGTGGGCAAAACTCCGCGATGATGGTACGTCACGCAACACGAATGGCCGGCGCAATTATTGGCATGTTTATTTTAGCTCAATTTAGCCCCGCAACTCTTAAACGACTCGTCATTCCAATGTACTGTGCAGGCTTATTGATGCTCGTTGGCGTATTGTTATTTGGTGTTAGCTCAAAAGGAGCACAACGCTGGTTAGATTTGGGGGTGACGCGTTTTCAGCCATCTGAACTGATGAAAATCGCCGTACCAATGATGGTAGCTTGGTACATAGGGCGTAATCATTTGCCTCCAAGGGCGCTGCATTTAGTGGTTGGCTTTACCATAGTAATGTTGCCAACCTTACTCATTAAAGAACAACCTGACTTGGGCACATCGATATTAATTGCCAGCTCTGGCATATTTGTCCTGTTTTTATCTGGCTTGAGTTGGCGGCTAATCGGATTTTTAACTGGCTTAGTCGCTCTTGCAGCTTGGCCATTTTGGCACTACGGTATGCATGCCTATCAAAAACAACGTGTTCTCACTTTGTTCAACCCTGAAAGCGATCCACTAGGTTCTGGTTATCATATTATTCAATCTAAGATAGCCATAGGCTCTGGTGGTATTGAAGGTAAGGGCTGGTTGCAAGGTACGCAATCTCAATTAGAGTTTTTACCAGAGCGCCACACTGATTTTATTTTCTCCGTACTCAGTGAAGAGTTTGGATTATTTGGCGTATGCCTATTGCTGTGCATGTATTTATTTATTATTGGTCGTGGTTTATATATTGCTGTGAATGCCCAAGATGCATTTGGAAAATTACTCGCAGGTGCACTCACGCTGACATTTTTCGTTTACGTATTCGTAAATATTGGCATGGTATCAGGGCTTTTACCAGTTGTAGGTGTCCCTTTGCCGTTAATCAGTTATGGTGGTACGTCAATGGTTACGCTCATGGCTGGGTTTGGCATAATCATGTCAATTGCAACCGATAAAAGGATGCTTTTAAAATAATGAAGTGGATACTGAAACACATAAGTTTAGCGCTCTTTACCATTGTATTAAGTGGCTGTAGTAGTTCAGGCAATAAAACGGATCACAGTAGCCGCTACAGCATGAAGCATGACGCTGCACCTTTGCGTGCACCAACCGTCCTAGAGATGCAGGATGCTGTTGTAACTAAAGTGGTAAAAAGTGCCAGTGCTGGACGACCTTATACTGTACTTGGTAAAAACTATACGCCCATGCTGGATGAGACTGGCTACAAGGAAGAAGGCGTAGCCTCGTGGTATGGTCGCAAATTTCATGGTTACCACACATCAAATGGTGAGACCTATGATATGTTTGCTATGACTGCCGCACATAAGACACTGCCCCTACCGAGTTTTGTTCGGGTAACTAACACGGCCAATGGTAAATCTGCCATTGTACGAGTGAACGATCGTGGTCCATTTCATGATGACAGAATCATAGATTTATCATACGCAGCAGCTTATAAGCTTGGTTATTATAACCATGGTACAGCCAAGGTTAAGCTTGAAGCAATTACACTAGCTGATTCGCCCACACGTCCAAGTTATATCCAAGTTGCAGCGGGCAGTACATTAGCAAATATTGAAGCCCTCGCCTCAACCTTGCGTCAGCAGTACCATTTACCTACAAGTATTGTAGAAAAAGATGCCATTTATAGGTTGCGACTTGGACCAATTAAAGACGCTGAACAAGCTCAGCAAGTGCTCGAAAAATTAAAACAAAATCAATTTCAAAACGCGTTCTTGCTTTACGGTCATTAACACCTTTAGAATAGCTTAACGCGAATCTTTAACTTTAACCATTAATGAGTATGATGAAATCATTTAAATACAAAATTCTCAACGGTGTGTGCGGCTTAGTATGTTCTGCTGCCATTTTCTCCGCAACTGCACAAATCATCCCTGCGCCTCCACAAATTAATGCAAAAGGTTATTTCCTTGTTGATTTTACCACTGGTAAAATCATTGCTGAAGGTGAGCCAGATACTCGTCTAGCACCAGCTAGCTTAACAAAAATGATGACCAGCTACGTAATCGGTACCGAAATTGAAGCCGGCAACATTGCCCCTACTGACATGGTCACCGTGAGTGAAAAAGCATGGGCTAAAAACTTCCCTGATTCTTCGAAAATGTTTATCGAAGTAGGTAAACAAATTAGTGTTGAAGATTTAAACCGTGGCATTATCATTCAATCAGGTAATGATGCCTGTGTTGCTATGGCCGAGCACATTGCTGGTAGCGAAAGTGCTTTTTCTGATTTAATGAATGCCCACGCTGAAAAGTTAGGCATGAGTAACTCTCATTTTATTAATAGCCACGGCCTAGATACTAACGAGCACTTTACTACACCACGTGATATGGCGACCTTAGGTGCTGCACTAATTCGTGATGTGCCTGAAGAGTATGCACTTTACGCTGAAAAATCATTTACCTTCAATGGCATTAAGCAATACAACCGTAATTCACTGTTATGGGATGAAAGCTTAAATGTTGATGGTATTAAAACCGGCCATACATCAGAAGCAGGCTACAGTTTAGTTACCTCAGCAACCAAAGACGATATGCGTTTAATCGCCGTTGTTATGGGCACATCAAGTGAACGCGCACGTAAAGTTGAAAGTAAAAAATTACTAAATTATGGTTTCCGCTTTTTTGAGACAACCACTCCTTATAAAGCGGGTGATAGTTTTGCCGAGCAACGTATTTGGATGGGTAACAAAGAAAACGTGTCACTGGGTATTTTAGAAGATACACCCATTACCATCCCTCGTGGTCAACGTAAAAACCTAAAAGCGAATTTCGAATTAGACAAAACGCTAGAGGCACCACTGGCTAAAGGCACGAAAGTAGGTACTTTGTTCTTACAGCTAGAAGGCGAAGAAATTGCACAGTATCCGCTTGTAACGCTTGAAGAAGTTGAAGAAGGTAGTTTCTTTAGCAAAATTTATGATTACTTACGTTTACAAATAATGTAATACCCAAACAATCTAAGCGCCTTGCACTGCAAGGCGTTTTTTTTTGCCTGAAAAATGCTAGAATGCGCACCATATCTAACCTACAAGGTCGAGTGTAGGTTTATTAGTCAGTTATTAGAGCATTAAGTGAGGAGTCATCGTCGTGGCTACACCTGTAGAAAATACTAAATTTGATGAGTACTTAGAGTACCCTTGCCCATTTACATTTAAAATCATGGGCTTAGCAAACGTAAATTTAACTGACCAAATTCTTGAAAAGTTACAGCCGCTTGCGCCAGGTGATTATGCACCTAAAGTAAAGCCAAGCAGCAAAGGCAACTACGAATCAGTGACAGTTGTTGCAACCGTTACCAGTGGCAAACACATCGAAGAAATCTACAACGTGATCAGCAATATCGATGACGTCCGTCACATGCTTTAAGCCATAATTGGAGTTTGCAGTGAGCGAAAACACGCTAATCGTACGCCAATTAGGCCGCCAGCGTTACATGCCGATATGGCAAAAAATGCAAGAGTTTACCGACACTCGCGATGATGCCGTTGCCGATGAAATTTGGCTAGTTGAGCACGACCCAGTATTTACTCAAGGTCAAGCGGGTAAAGAAGAGCATTTGCTTGCCCCTGGTGATATTGAAGTTATTAAGGTTGACCGTGGTGGTCAAGTCACTTATCACGGTCCTGGCCAACAAATGATGTACGTATTATTTAATTTACGCCGCTTAAAAATTGGTGTGCGCGAATTAGTAACTTGGCTAGAAGAATGTATCATTGATACATTAAAAGAATATGACATCGATGCTTACGCAAAAGCTGACGCACCTGGGGTTTATGTTAACGATAGTAAAATAGCATCTCTGGGGCTTCGCGTTCGTCGCGGTTGCTCATTCCATGGCTTAGCTTTGAACGTTAACATGGATTTAAGCCCATTCTTACGTATTAACCCGTGCGGTTATGCAGGTATGAACATGGTGCAAACAACTGATTTAAACGGTCCACAAAGCCTAGAACAAGCAGGTAATGGATTAGTTAAACACATGATAAAAAAGCTTAACGCAACACAAGTTAAGCATACTGAAGGGTTTGAAAACGAATGAATAAACCAGTCAAGATGGAACCAGGGGTAAAACTACGCGACGCAGAAAAAATGGCGTTGATCCCAGTAAAAGTATTACCGACTGAAAAAACTGAAATGTTGCGCAAGCCAGAGTGGCTAAAAATACGTTTACCAAAATCAACTGAACGTATCGACGGCATTAAGCAGGCAATGCGTAAGCACGGCTTACACTCGGTCTGTGAAGAGGCGTCATGCCCCAACCTGTCTGAGTGTTTTAACCACGGCACCGCAACATTTATGATCTTAGGGGCAATATGTACCCGTCGTTGTCCGTTTTGTGATGTAGCTCATGGTCGCCCATTAAAACCGGATGCCGCAGAACCTGAAAAGCTCGCACTGACAATTAAAGACATGAAGCTTAGCTACGTGGTTATTACCTCGGTCGACCGTGATGATTTACGTGACGGTGGCGCACAACATTTTGCCGATTGTATTCGCGAAATTCGCAAGCACAACCCAACTATTACCATTGAGATTTTAGTACCTGATTTCCGTGGTCGTATGGACCGTGCGCTAGAGATATTAATCGAGACGCCACCTGATGTGTTTAATCACAACCTCGAAACTGCCCCGCGTTTATATAAACTTGCGCGCCCAGGTGCGGATTATAAATGGTCATTAGAATTACTGCGTCGCTTTAAAGAAGCACACCCAGAAGTGAAAACTAAATCAGGCTTAATGGTCGGCCTAGGTGAAGAAATTAGCGAAATCGAAGAAGTATTGCGTGATTTACGTGAACACAACGTCGACATGCTAACTGTAGGTCAATATCTACAGCCATCAAAACATCACTTACCAGTCAAACGTTACGTGCCACCTGCAGAGTTTGACGCGCTTAAAGAATACGCTGATGAGATTGGCTTTACCCATGCAGCCTCTGGCCCGTTTGTTCGTTCAAGCTATCACGCTGATCAACAAGCCGCTGGTAAAGAAGTAAAATAATTACTTTTTAAAACGCATTAAAAAAGCCCTTAGCAATTAAATTACTAAGGGCTTTTTTGTTTCGAACTAATTTCCAATGGCCACTAGAAAGCCCTTATTAGGATTTGTATTACCCAAGTTCTAAAACTTTGTAGCATTCCTTCTCAATTGTGCAGAAATACTATCGTTTAACTCAAGCCAACTAAAGTCCTTATTCCAAGCCTGTTTAAAGCTTTCTGTGCCTTGAGAATTATCCAATATTTCTTTTAAATCAAATGTTTTTGAGAAATTATCTTCGTTTACGTCGTAACTTGACCACCCCCTAACTCCCAAGCCAATGTGCTCTAGAAAGCTCGATTTAAACTCATTAGCGGCGGCCACAAAATCCCCGTTGTCATTTAATTTCTCAGATATAAGACTTTTCTCTTTATCACTAATGGCACCTGTAACTTCTAGCTCACCTGATTGACTGATTGATAACCCCCAATCTTTATTCGCTAATGATGGTTGTTCGGCCACTATTTCAGCCATAATATCGTCATACTGGGTAAACATCTTTTCCACAGACTGAGATACTTCACCGCCAGGCAGGTAGAGATTCACAGTAGCGATGCGAATATTATTTAACGCTTTTTCTTCTGCTTCTCTTGTTGATACAACATTATTTGTTGTTATATTCATTGGCTTATCATAGGTCGCTTCAGGCTCTTTAGGCTGATCTTTATGATATGCATCCTTCGCTAGGCGCTCCATTTCACTATTTAACTGCTCTTTACTATTGACAGGTTTATTGATTTTCACTTCTGAACTAGTCAATATAAACTGCGATGCTAAATTGGTATTATTTGAATTAACTTCCATATTATTTTCCTTGCTAATATCGCTATTAGTTTATATCGGCTGTCAGCACATTTTATTTAGCAAGCTATTACTACTGTGCCAAGGTACCTTTTTTAATAACGAAATCAGCAAATCGTACTTGCTCTTCTTCAGCGCGAAGGCTATCGGTTTCTACTATTGAACGATAGATGCCCCATTTAGGACGTGCAAAATCATCATCGTCAAAGCCTCGCCACATGTCGATGTGTTGCTCATTAATATTAAATATTTCTTCATTATCACTTAACCGAGTTAACGTCATTTCAAACTTGCCATCTTCATTAAAAGTTGCTTGTACAAACACTTTCACCCATTCGTCGGTGATCAGAGACCAGTCGGTTTCGATAAGGTTTTTATCAAGCCCTGTGCTGTTACCATTTTCATCAAATCCAGCACTGTAACGCACTTGTAGTTGATTACCGGTACTGTTTTTTTGCGCGCCAGAGAGAGTGGTTATCGGCTGGTCGTCATTGCCATTACTATTATCATTACTTGTATTACGGGCTTTTATTTGAAAAAAATGACTAAATTTACTGGTTAGTTCAAGCTCACTACTGACTTTAAACTTCCAACTATACTGAAAAGTATCCCTTTTATAAGCGAGGGTCTCTTGAGGTGATTTATCATACGCCTTTATTTCATTGCGTTGCCTGTCACTGGGGCCTTTGTCTTTATCTTGGTCTTCATCGCGATGAGCTAAAAATACAAAGTGATCACCTACGATTGAATCTGTATCTTCTATTATATGCTGAACACCTTGATGATTGCCTGCGTATATATCAGGGGCTTCTATCGCCCCTTGTGCAAACACATTCTCAATTAACGTATATGCATCAAGCCCTATATTAACACCGTCAGACTCTAAGCTGACTTCTGAAGAAGCGACAAAGTCACTACTGGCTACTTGTTGACTGCCATTGATTGTAATTTCAACCATCGCTACTGTGCCATCAAGTGAACTCACAGCAATACTGTCTTGTAATTGTTGCTGCTCAAGCAATTGCTTAACAGCAGTATTTTTTATATCTAAGCTATATGACCAATTTCCTATACTATTTAAGGTAAAAGCACCATACTCAGTGCTAAAATTAGCTAGCTCTATAAATGCGGCTTCGTCACTTTGTTCATCCGTAACATTTAATTTCCCACTAACAGACACCGTTAATGGCGAAGTAATGCTCGAGCTTAAATCTCCCGTAATAGTCGCTGGAGTTTGGGCCGACACTTCGGCTTCTGCGTTGGTTTTAGTCGATGAACCCGAACTACCACATGCCATTAAAGTACTTGCTATAAGCAATGTAACTGACGCAGTTTGTAATTTAGATTTATAGTTGTTCATAGATAACCTGCAACATTTTGGTAAGGACAAAACCGAAAATACAAATTACCAATTAGCACTTTAAATAACCACAAAAAATTAACCAATTTACAAAAAGTTTTTACAAAACCATATTCTCAGTAAAGTATTTTCTTGTATTTTAATTAATCACTAGGTCAATTGAGGTTTCCTTGAGACAATTAGGGCAATTATTTTAAAACATGGTTTATTATGAAACTATTAGTAAGAAATCTTGCCCGCACGACGACAGAGCAAGATATACGTACTTTATTCACCGCACATGGCAAAGTAGCAGAGTGTACGCTAGTGCTAGATAAAGAAACAGGTAAGTCAAAAGGCTTTGCTTTTGTTGAAATGCCCATTGAAGCAGATGCAGCTAGTGCCATTAAAGCACTTAACCAAAGTAATGTAGATAAAAATAAAATCCGCGTAAAGTTAGCAGACGCTTAGACACGATTCTGAGATTGATACAAAACCAGATTTTGTATCAATCACTACACCCCTATCTTCCCCCTATGACTCGGTTTTTTTAGCCCGCTGAGAGTTAAGCAGTAATGTTTCGGCCTTAGCACCAAGGTACACGTATACAGCTAATGCCACGAGTAAACCAACTACCGCAAGCATCATATAAATTGCCGGTAGTAAGTACTGCGATTGACCTAAAGCAGCTTTAAACATAGTTAATAACGCTTCTATTGAAACCGCGATTAAAATCGTTGATATAAACCGCGTGATCGTTCGCCGTGTAGAGCTATGCCTAAAAATATCTTTATGCATGAGTATTTCTTCTTCAAGTATGGTTTTACCTAAATCAAAAATAGCCAAAGCAAGTGTTATAAAAATAATGATACTAAATGGCTCTAATGGATCATCTGCTTGGGAGCTGGTAAATAGTAAATTGTATATATCACCAAAGACTTTATAGAGTAAGAACAGCACCAAACAAAACAGACAACTAACAATAACGCCGTAACCCGCTTTAAAAAATGGTGTCATATTTGCGCGTGTACGATCACCCATTATAAACTCAATCAATTGAGTCAAACATACATCAACAACTAAGTAACTTTCCTGTGTTTTAGCTGAGCGAAGTGGCTTTATAGCTGAAATACATAAGTGTTGCGTGGCAATCGAGATATAAGGCGCAGTAAAGCAGGTTTGCTGATGTGCGAGAATTTCTTGAAAGTAAGGACGATCACTTAAATCTTGCGCGTTCCCTTTGTTATTAAGCACTTTCATATACTCACGTTTAAAACAAACGTTATCACCTTGTTGTAAACCATCTTTATCTAAGCAATATTGTAATTCTAAAAACGGATATTGAGCTACCAGCAAACGGTTATCTTGCTGCTTTTTAATGCCATCTTCCAAGGTTGCGAGAATCGAGTTTAGTAAATCATGGATCACTGTTTGATATTCTTGATAACGCTCAACACTAGTTATGTAACTCATTCTTGCCATAGTTGCTTCTCCAAACCGCTGTATATGGGATCCAGCAATAACAGAACCAACTTTATCAAGTTCAAATAAATCAGGTGGTTAACTTTAAAAAAGTGAAAACAATGAGCCATGTTGCACCGTATCTGTGCGGCTATGACTCATTATCGCAGATAAGTTAAGGCCTAATACTGATATTTTTAACTGCAACTACCGCTTTGCCACCCACTGCATCCTTTAAATCTGGCACTAAATAAATTGCGCCAACATGCTCTTTTATTATACCTTTATCTACTGAGCTGGCAGGCGTCCAGCTCGGACGAGAAAAGTCGCTCAGATTAATACATTTAGTTTGCCAATGAGTTTGTGCCGGCAATGTATATTGATAATGAGCGTAACTTTTATCACCCTCACCACCATAATCTTGTTGCGATAGTTTAACGACGAGATCGGTACTACTTTTGTATTCAAGCATAATGCCTGATTGACCTGCGAGGGTTTTATTCGGTAAGTCGTAAATCAATTCAACCCAGGAGTTATTTTTAGCGTCGACTCGTCGCACCCTATTAAAAGCTACCCATACTTGCTCTTCGTGTAGTAATGCTTTTTTAATGGATGCTGTACTACCGTGAGGATCTGTCGCATAGCGCCAGTCACTCTCATTGAGGGGGTGGCTATTGTTTTTAGTAAAGCCACAGCTTTGTTTGGCCATTACTGAGAATGGAAGCAGCGAGCTCAAAACTAACACCGGTAAAATTCTAATGAGCATATCAATTCCTTTTTAATTTTTCACACGCTTACCCTAAACTCGGTTTTATTTCAGGCACAAAAAATGGGCACTCAAGCCCATTTATCTAGCAGTGAAAGCAAGTTATTGCTTAATCATCTGCTTCGTCATCAAAATCATGTGACTGGCGCTGTGCTGGCCTTGCAATGATTTCAACATAAAAAGACGATAAACCCTGCTTTTCAATTTCGCTGATACAATTATTAATCTCAGCAACATGCACAACCTGTGCATCTTCGGCTGTGTTGCCAAATTTACAATCAAATGCCCAATAATCAGCATCGAACGGTAACGTTTTGTTACGCTCTCTTTTCAAATATTTTTTCACTTCATGCTTTGCAGCGTCGACCATGCGAGGGTATTTGATTTTCTCGTGATTCAGCGTGAATGTTTTCTTCATTACTTTCCTAAATTACCTTGGTTTAATGATAATGGCATTTTTGAATCCCATTTAAGGGCATTATAGCAACTGCATATAAATTTGGGTGCTTTTTTTACACTTAACGAAATAAATTACTTTAACGACTAATTATTACAATACAGTGTCATGCTTGCGCTAAGTGAAGGGGCTGATGTAGGGCATCATTATTGAGGCTATCATAAAAGGCTGCTGCGTCCATCTGGGGGTTATCTAGTTGGGTTTCTTTATCAAAGTGGCGCTTACGAACGACTGGCTCACAGTTATCAATAATATGAAGTGGGATGTGATTTTTATCATCACGAATAGCAAGTGGCTCTGGTGATAAACAACTACGTAAGCGTATGTCACTCATGCCTGCTTGTTGCAAACGTTGCGCGTTATGTTCACCAATGAGCATATCAAACTCATCTGGGGCAAGTGGTTGTTTAGGTCCGGCCCCTAATTCAGCGCGTAGCTGGGATTCATCACATTCTTTTGCATCAGCACCAAATGGGGTTTTTGGTAAATGAAACTGACTAAAATCTAGGGCATCATGCGATAGCATTGCTAAAAGTAACGCAAACTCGCCACGACGCGATTCACTCACGCTTTTCGCGAGGCGATTGTCGAGCTGACTCTCTGTGATTAACAATCCATCGATTTGCATAGACTTTAGCCGATTATGTTCATGAATAGATATTTATCGGCATTATTTGATATTTCTTTAGCTTTTTTCTTTACTTAAATAATAAGTTTGCTATTATCGGCGCCGTTGCATTGGAGGGGTTCCCGAGCGGCCAAAGGGATCAGACTGTAAATCTGACGGCTCAGCCTTCGCTGGTTCGAATCCAGCTCCCTCCACCACTTTTCTTACCGCTAAGTTAAGTGGGGCCAAATGTAACAAAATAGTGTGGAGGGGTTCCCGAGCGGCCAAAGGGATCAGACTGTAAATCTGACGGCTCAGCCTTCGCTGGTTCGAATCCAGCTCCCTCCACCACTTTTCTACTCAGTACTACCAACTTTAATCTTCATCTTATATTTTACATCTCAAAATTAATTAACTATTTAGTACATCTCTCGCTCTATTTTTAGACTAATTACTTATTGATCCGCACTGCGATTAAATAATTAAAACACGTTTATTTTAGCGCCATCAAAACCACCCTAAGCCTTTCTATGCCTAGTTTGCTATATTCTATCTTACGATTATTTTAATCTGTAAATCTGCCTCACACGGCCTCTGAGGCTGAGTTTACATTTGAGACACTGGTTGGTTCTAATTTAAAAATGGACGGGGATAAAATACGACTTAAAAGCGTATTACATATTGAGTGGATATTAATTGACGGAATAGATGTGGTTTACTTGACTACTTTACTCTTGCTAACTCTCCCTTAAGCACCCCAAAAACCAAAACAGGTTGTAACCCGAGGGCTACAACCTGTTTTATCTGCGTTGATAAACAGCGCGTATTAGTTAAGTTTTTCTCTAATACGTGCAGATTTACCAGAACGCTCACGTAGATAGTAAAGCTTAGCACGGCGAACTGCACCGCGACGCTTAACTGCTACGCTATCGATAAGAGGGCTGTGCGTTTGGAATACACGCTCAACACCTTCACCGCTCGAGATTTTACGAACTGTGAATGCTGAGTGAAGACCACGATTACGCTTAGCGATTACAACACCTTCAAAGGCCTGTAGACGCTCTTTAGCACCTTCTTTTACACGTACCTGTACAACTACTGTATCACCAGGGCCGAATGCTGGTACGTCTGTTTTAAGCTGCTCATTTTCAAGCGCTTTAATAATATTTTGGTTTACTTTTGCCATTATGTTTCTCACTTTCCTAGGTGTAACTGTCTTCTAGCCACAAGCTTTTTGGTACTCTTGCTGAAATTTTGCGAGTAATACCGCTTGCTCCTCAGTCAGAGCTAGGTTATGCAACAAGTCAGGACGTCGTAACCAAGTTCTGCCTAGTGACTGCATTTGCCGCCATTTAGCTATCTCTTGGTGGTTTCCACTGAGTAATACAGCAGGAACCTGTTTGTCGTCCAATGTTTCTGGCCGTGTATAGTGAGGACAATCTAGCAAGCCATCCGAAAATGAATCTTGCTCTGCTGATTGGTTATGCCCCAACACACCTGGCACTAATCGCGCTACTGCGTCAATTAATGTCATGGCTGGTAGTTCACCACCACTCAAAATAAAATCACCAATTGACCATTCTTCGTCAACATATGACTCTATTATTCTCTCGTCTATACCTTCATAGCGACCGGCAATCAAAATCAGCTTTTCAGAGTTTGCGAGTTCGCTCGCCCCTTGCTGATCTAATTTGCGCCCTTGCGGGGACATATAAATTACTTTTGCACCATCACCTGCCGCTTTTTTTGCGTCAAGAATGGCTTGTTTCAATGGTTCAACCATCATTAACATACCTGGTCCGCCCCCGTAAGGACGGTCATCAACGGTTCTATGCTTATCAGTTGCATAGTCTCGCGGATTCCAGCAGTTAAAGTCGATTAAACCACTTTTTACTGCGCGACCTGTTACACCTTGCTGTGTAATGGCATCAAACATGTCCGGGAAAAGGCTGATAACCCCTACCCACAACGAACTTGTTTGACTCATTAAAAGCCAGGATCCCAGTCTACGGTAATTTCTCTCGCTTCGTGTTTAACTTCTTTAATAACTGAATCAGTTAAAAACGGAATTAAACGCTCAGCTTGGCCAAATGCATCTTTATTATTTGCTTTCACAACTAATACGTCATTTGAGCCTGTCTCCATCAGGTCATCAACAGTGCCTAAGTTATAACCTTTATCAGTTACAACCGACATGCCAATGAGATCTCGCCAATAGAACTCACCTTGCGGTAGTTCTGGTAGCTGCGCTGAATCCACAGAAATTTCAACATTGGTATAAGCCATTGCTTGGTCTCTGTCGTTTACTTGCGCAAACTTAGCGATAAAGCCTTTGTTGTGGCGACGCCAGTCGACCACTTCTAAGGTCTGCCATTTACCTTGCTGCCCTATCAACCACGGGCTGAAATCGAAGATCCCTTGGGGATCATCAGTAAATGAATGTACCTTAAGCCAGCCCTTTATACCATACGGGGCACCGAGCTTTCCTACGACAATTATTGATGAGGTGTTCTCTTGACTCATGGTTACACTTACGCCTATTAAGCCGCTTTACGAGCGTCTTTAACTAACTTAGCTACACGATCTGAAAGACCTGCGCCTTGACCTACCCAGTGATCAACACGAGATAAATCTAAACGAACTTTTTCTTCCTGACCTGAAGCTATTGGGTTAAAGAAACCTACTTTCTCGATGAAGCGACCGTCACGCGAGAAACGGCTATCCGCAACCACAATTTGATAGAAAGGGCGTTTTTTAGCGCCACCACGTTGCAAACGAATAGTTACCATACCGTCCTCTAAATAGATTGACTGTTTTCATTAATAAGATTTACTCCCCAGTATGGGGAGCTGGGGAATTGTACGAGTTTTTAGCAACAATGCAAGTAAGAAGTGATCTAAAATTCCAGTTTAGTAGATTAAACACTGATCTGTGCGTGAAATAAGGCGTTGTAAGCAATTGAATGCATAAATTATCCACAAAAAAAGAGGCGTTTCGCCTCTTTTTAAAATTAATTAGCCTGTTTATTATGCAAAATTAACTACTGTATTAAAATTTAGGTCCGCCGCCGCCCATCATACCCGGCGGCATCATGCCTTTCATACCGCGCATCATTTTTTGCATACCGCCTTTACCTTTCATCTTTTTCATCATTTTTTGCATTTGAGTAAACTGTTTAAGCAATTTATTGATTTCTTGTACTTGCGTACCTGAACCTGCTGCAATACGCTTTTTACGCGACCCTTTGATGATTTCTGGACGCGCACGCTCTTGTTTTGTCATTGAGCTGATGATTGCTTCCATTTGAATAAAGGTTTTATCACCCATTTGGCCTTTAACTGCATCAGGTAAATTAGCCATTCCTGGTAATTTATCAAGCATTGACATCATGCCACCCATATTTTTCATCTGCTTTAATTGCTCTGCAAAATCATCCAAAGTGAAACCGTTGCCTTTGAATACTTTTTCAGCAACCTTGGCTGCTTTTTCCTTATCGACTTTCATTTCGACTTCTTCGATTAATGAAAGTACGTCACCCATACCTAATATACGCGACGCGATACGGTCGGGATGGAAAGGTTCAAGTGCATCGGTGCGCTCACCTACACCCATAAACTTAATTGGCTTACCGGTAATGTGGCGAATAGATAAAGCAGCACCACCACGTGCATCACCGTCTGTTTTGGTTAGGATCACACCCGTCAGCGGGAGTGCTTCATCAAATGCTTTAGCTGTATTTGCCGCATCTTGACCTGTCATCGCATCGACAACGAACAAAGTCTCAATTGGGTTAATCGCACTGTGTAACGCTTTAATTTCATCCATCATGTCGCTATCAACATGTAAACGGCCTGCGGTATCAACTAAAACAACATCAATGAATTTCTTTTTCGCATGAGAAATTGCCGCATTGGCAATATCGACCGGTTTTTGTGAAATATCACTGGGGAAAAAATCAACATCAACTTCAGTCGCTAACGTTTCAAGCTGTTTAATCGCCGCAGGACGATATACATCGGCACTTACTACCAGCACTGACTTTTTCTTGCGTTCTTTTAAAAACTTCGCCAGTTTACCAACACTGGTTGTTTTACCCGCACCTTGAAGACCTGCCATCATTACGACTGCTGGAGGTTGGGCATTTAAGCTTAACTCTTCGTTTGCCTCACCCATGGCTTTTTCAAGTTCTTCGCGTACTATTTTTACGAAAACTTGGCCTGGGCTTAAACTTTTGGTGACTTCAACACCAACAGCACGTTCTTTTACTTGTTTTACAAACTCACGAACAACAGGTAACGCAACGTCAGCTTCTAAAAAAGCCATGCGTACTTCACGCAATGTATCTTTGATATTGTCTTCTGTTAGGCGTCCGCGGCCGCTAATATTTTTTAAGGTTTTACCTAATCGTTCTTGGAGATTCTCAAACATATAAAGGGTCCGATAAAACGTGATACTGATAACATACATACTCACCAGTTCTAAATAATGAGTCTAAAGTACGCTTATCAGTATTAATTTAAATTTTAATTAAAAACAGTATACCGTAAATCTAGGCGCACAATACAGTATTCAAGTACTCTGTTTGAGTTTCTTTTTACAAAGTCTAGGCTTTTGCCTTGCTATAAAATACAATGGGCTAACTTTAACAAGGATTATTTGACTCAAATTGAGTGGCCAAAGCACTATGCTGATTATTAGTTTAACTATTATTGCCAGTTTATTTTACGTATTAGCGACATCTCATGTGTTGTCTCGGCTGTTTCATCAACAAGGGCCGAGCCAAAAGCTCACTGTCATACTCAGTACAGTAGCAATCTTAGCGCATATGCTGTTGTTAGTTAATTCTGTGTTTCGTACTGATGGGCAAGATTTAAGTATTGTTAATGTTGCTCTACTTACCTGTTGGGTCATCGTGGTTTCAGTCACGACTGTTTCACTCAAATTTCCTGCAACACTTTTACTCCCTGTCGTTTATGGCTTCGCGGCAATACTGACCTTTGCCAGCTTATTTATTCCCCACCACATTTTACTGCAAAGCATTGAAGTAGAAGTCGCACTAGTCACCCATATATCACTGTCTTTATTAGCTTATTGTGTCCTGATTATCGCGACTTTATACGGTGTGCAATTTTATTTTATTGATAAACGTTTAAAACGCAAAGACCTAGCGATTGTTCACAGCCACTTACCGCCTTTAATGGTGGTTGAACGCCAGCTCTATCATTTGCTAACATTGGGCACTGTTTTATTAAGCGCAGCACTGCTTTCAGGCTTTTTATTTTTAGACGGCATGTTCGCAAGTCAGTTTATCCATAAGACTATTTTGTCATTAATTGCATGGGCAATATTTGCTATTGTAACGCTAGGGCATATAGTTAAAGGCTGGCGTGGAAAACCAGTTGTACTGGCTATTATGGTCGCGGCATTTGTCCTGACCCTCGCTTATTTTGGCAGCCGTTTTATACAAGAAGTTATTCTGAATAAGTTTTAACTTGACTCAGGCTGCTCACTACCGCTTAATACGCATTGATTTATAATAAAAGGATCCTTCTTTGGACAGCATATCTACGAGTGTTTTATTTATAATACTCGGTATTCTAATTTTATGTTCTGCATACTTTTCTGGCTCTGAAACGGGCATAATGTCAATCAACAGAATTCGTCTGCGCCACCTCGCTAAAGAAAACCATCGCGCTGCCAAACGCGTTAATAAGCTGCTGAGCCGTCCTGACCGACTCATCGGTTTGATCCTAATTGGTAATAACCTCGTTAATATCGCTGCCGCTCAGGTAGCTACTATCATTGGTATTCGCTTATACGGTGATTTAGGTATCGCTATTGCAACTGGTGTTCTGACACTTGTTGTACTTATTTTTGCTGAAGTTACGCCAAAAACCCTTGCTGCTCTCTACCCAGAAAAAGTCGCTTTCCCAAGCTCGGTAGTACTAAAAGGGTTACTTAAAATTTTGTTCCCGTTTGTTGTCGTAGTCAATTGGATGACCAACGGAATGTTGCGTTTATTTGGTATTAGCGCTGAACAAATAGACGAACACAGCATGAGTAAAGAAGAGTTAAAATCTGTATTAAATGAATCTGGTGCATTAATCCCCGCTCGCCATCAGAGCATGTTGACCTCTATTTTAGATTTAGAACAAGTTACTGTTGAAGATATCATGATCCCGCGCAATGAAATTATTGCTATCGATATCAATGACGACTGGAAACTAATTAGTAAACAGCTAACACACGCACAGCATACCCGCGTGCTTTTATACCGTGACCAAATTGATGATGCTGTTGGCTTTATTCACTCACGTGACGCCCTACGTCTATTAACAAAAGAACAGTTCGATAAACCCTCTTTACTACGGGCTGTTCGTGAAATTTACTTTATTCCAGAAGGTACATCGCTCAATACACAGCTGTTTAAGTTCCAACAATCAAAAGAACGCATTGGCTTAGTGGTTGATGAATATGGTGATATTCAAGGCCTCGTTACGCTTGAGGACATATTAGAAGAAGTGGTTGGTGATTTTACTACAACACAAACGCGAACCCCTAGCGAAGAAGTTGTGCCGCAAGAAGACGGTTCATTCTTAGTGGATGGCAGTGCCAATGTACGTGATCTGAATAAAGAAATGGATTGGGAATTCCCGCTTGATGGGCCTAAAACTCTCAGTGGTTTAATTATTGAATACTTAGAGGACATTCCAGATACTAACTTAAGTTTACGTATTTCAGGCTACCCTATTGAAGTCGTTGAAGTTAAAGAAAACATGATCAAGTTAGTACGTATTCAAGCCAATAAACGTAACGTATAAGTCTCTAAAGTAGAGTAGTGAAATACTACTCTACTCCTCTTCACTTTAAAATTTCTGAATTTTCCGACCCAATTACTCATTTAAGTCATAAATATTAGACTATTATAGACTCTGCTAATTTTATACTTAACGGAGAATCCTTAATGGACGAAATTTCTATCGAAGTCATTTACACCCAAGCTATCGAAATGCTGATGTTGTATGGCCCTAAATTTTTACTCGCAATATTTGTTTTAATTATTGGTTGGTGGTTTATTGGCCGCATTTCTAATATGGCTGAAAAATCAATGGCGCGAGTTAAATTTGAAGCAGGACTGACACACTTTTTAGTGTCGTTTATCTCTGTTATCTTAAAAGTATTATTGCTGATCTCAGTTGCCTCTATGATTGGCATAGAAACCACCTCATTTATAGCCATGCTCGGTGCTGCTGGGCTTGCGGTCGGTATGGCGTTACAAGGTAGCTTGGCTAACTTTGCCGGTGGTGTTCTTATATTGTTCTTTAAACCATTTAAAGTCGGCGATGTTATTGAAGCGCAAGGTCATATGGGTAAAGTGGTTGAAATACAAATATTTGTTACTGTGTTACTAACTTATGATAACGAAAAAATCATCATTCCAAATGGCGCATTATCAAATGGCTGTGTTAAAAACAAGTTTGCAGAGCCTACCCGCCGCGTTGATATTGAGTTCGGCATCAGTTATGGCGACGATATTATAAGAGCTCGTGAAGTGCTTATGAGCGTGTTAAACGATTATGATTTAGTACTAAAAGAAGAGAATAAACAACCTGTGGTACACGTCAGCCAACATGGCGACAGTCATATAGGTATGTTGGTGTGGGCTTGGGTTGATTCTGATAACTTTTGGCCAGTCTATTTTGGTTTATACGAGCGTGTTAAAATGGCCTTCGATAAAGAAAATATCACCATCCCATTCCCACAACGAGATGTCCATATTCACCAGTTTCCTGGTAAATAATTACATAATAGTAATCGCAAAAAAGCCCGCAACTGCGGGCTTATCGTTAACTTAAACTTGATAAATCAGCTAAATAAACGCTCTAACCAGCTTTTATCTAAATCATCTTCACATTTTTGTAATTGTGCACCATATCGGCTTGCACGGTTTTTGACTTTATTAGCGACGCTCATCAGCCACTTTTTCTTTTTATAAGTGCCACGCTTATAACCCCCCCAGCCTTCATGGTAGTTAAGGTATTGGGCGTAGGCGTCCCATTTTGATACCCCATTTACCTTATTGGTTTTATAAACAAACCATGCCATAAAGTCGATAGCGTCATCAAAGTCATCACGATCAGCCCCACTATTCCCCGTCTCACGAATATAATCAGACCACGTCGGTGTTTTTGCCTGTGAATAACCATAGGCAGAGCTCGCACGGCCAGTTGGAATTATCCACAAAAAGTATTCCATTGGTGGCGCAGCATTATGACGAAACGAACTTTCTTGGTACATCATGCTCATGAGTACATGTTTTGGCGATCCCCATTTATCTTGAGCATCGCGTGCATCATAATACCAATCGTTTTTTTCTTCAAAAATTTTACAGATATCATTAGGTTGCTTGGGGGAGCTGTGGCGCAACCAGTTAAAATAGCTCCCAGCGATAAAATAATTAATTTTTTTTTTCATTTTTTTGAGTACTCGCCGAACTTTTTATAAAAGTATGAGTCTTACTTTTTGAATGCGCAGTTTAGCATTGTTTCATCCCTGAATAATTTTTACGCAGCCAACTTAGGCTGCGTTTTTTTTCTGTTAATTAGCTTTAAAATAATCCGCTAAAAATGACTTAAACGACACACTATCAGCCGCGCTAATCGCTTTCTCATCGGCCATTGATTGTATAGCTTGTTGCTGTAAATAAGCATCGGAATAAACATGATAAGGCGTTACTTGATGGCTTAGTTTATACTTTTTGGCAAGCGCTAAAGCAAAGTGCCCATTATCAATGTTCGCGCCTTTTAGTTGCTCCACATACTGACCAGAGTAAGTCAGTGATGAATCATGCAACCATGTCTTCAAACGGTTTACTGTTGTTACATAATGTTCGGTGCCATATGCATTATCCATATATGCAGCAACGTCAGCTAACTGACTAAATATTTCTTCACCCCACTGCACTAAGCTAGTTGCCACACCTGATTTATTTAACTCTAATGAGCTATCGCGCCCATTGTTTACAACGGAATCAAGGTTTTCAGTACTTCTAGTTTGCGAATCCCAATCCATATCTGGGGAATCTTTTAATAAGCAGTAGGTTAAAAATACATCTAAAAAGTGAATTTGCTCTAATGAAATACCCGTTTCACTAAATGGGTTAACATCCAACGCTCGGATTTCAATATACTCTATACCTGCGCGCAGTAATGCATCAGTTGGGGTTTCACCACTTTTTGCATTTCGCTTAGGACGAATTGGCGAGTAAAATTCGTTTTCTATTTGCAGAATATTTTTATTTAATTGCTTTGGTAGCTCGCTTTTATAGTCATCAATATTATCGTAGATATCTGACGGTGTATTGATTGCACTTTTGAGCCCTGCGACATACTCATCTAAAGAGTTATACATAACCTTTAACGACGATTGGGCGCTATTGGTATAACCTAAGTCCCCCAGACGCAAAGCGGTGCCTGTTTCTAAGTATAAAGTACCTTTACCTAATTTCTTAAAAGGCAAATTGGTTTTACGCCCTTGTAAAAAGGAATTACATAGCGCTGGTGATGCGCCAAATAAATAACTTATCAGCCAAAGCTCTCGTTTGAAATTACGAATAAGGCCTAAGTAACCCGCTGATATAAAATCATCTAAAGAGCCTGAATCAGCTTTAATTGTTTGTAAACTTTGCCAGAAAGTAGTCGGAAATGAGATATTAAAATGCACTCCAGCAATCGCTTGCATCATACTGCCATAACGATTTTTTAAACCTTCACGATACAAGGTTTTCATTCGACCTATATTTGATTCACCAAATTGCGCCAGAACTATATCGTCTTGATGTTCAATAAAACATGGCATACTAATCGGCCAAAGTAATTCGTCACCCATTTGCGATAAGGTGAATTTTTGCAAGTCTTGCAACTGCGCTAATGTTTCTTGGGCAGACTCACTAACAGGGGTAATAAACTCTAATAACGCTTCTGAAAAATCTGTGGTTATATGGCCATTTGTTAATGCACACCCTACACCTTTGGGATGACCTTGTTGCGAAATAACTCCATTAGGCTTAATCCTTAGAGCTTCTCTTTCAATGCCACGTTGAATACCTTTAATTGCGTATTTATGTTGTTCTGGAGATAACGCTGTTAACGTTGAAGTTAGATCATGTGTTGTCAAAAAATATTTCCTCGAGCCACGTGGCTTAATCCTAAGTCTATGGGGGCAAAATGATAATACTCAAGGCTTAATAGTTAAGATCACACTCATTCCCACTATTTAGCATAATAACTATTATGCGCATTACAGCAAAAATACTGACATTGCCAACACAATACCCAAAACCATTCATAGCAGTTTGCTTTATTGTAGTAATCTTGCCATTGAAAAGGTGATTATACAATTGCTTTAATTGCACCACTGCTGTGCGTTAAAATAATGTAGATAAGACAGACCGGGTAATAACCTATTACTGTTCAAAGTATTACTACAAGAGCTAAATAAATTTAACTATTTATTGTTTCAGATCAGTAAAACTACAATTAGTTACTTGAAAGTATTATATTTAAGTATTTTTACTTTATAAACTAAGTATTAACTTTATAATTGGCGTTAATAAAAAAGTATGTTTAAGGAAAGCCCATGCGTCGGGGTCACGAATTAATAAATGAAGAAGTTTCTTTTTCACAACAGCAAGAGCTAGTTTCCACAACGGATTTGCGTGGTGTAATCACCTACGCTAATGAGGCTTTTTGTGACATTGCAGGTTACACATTAGAAGAGTTAGTAGGTAAAAACCATAACATTGTCCGTCACCCTGATATGCCCAAAGATGCATTTAAAGAAATGTGGGAAAAACTAAAAGCAGGTCATTCATGGCGTGGCATGGTGAAAAACCGCTGCAAAGATGGCCGTTATTATTGGGTTGATGCTTTTGTAACGCCTATTTTCGAAAACGGCCAACTTGTTGGCTACCAATCAGTACGAACAAAACCTTCAGAGCAACTAAAACAGCGAGCCATTGCGCTATACAAAAAAATAAATGAAGGTAAATCCGTCAGCTCATTCAGAGAGCAAGTTGGAGTCAGACAGCTACTTTGCGTTATTTTAGCCATCGTAGGTTTGCTAGCACTCGCTGTTTACACATCTATGGCTGTAGCACTTTTTGCGACAGTTTTTTTAGGTTTAATTATATTACTCAATTACGACGAGCTCATTGTGACGCCGTTGGCTTTAAAGCAACAAAAAGCAGAGTTTGACTCGGTCTCTCGCTATATTTACATTGGTGCTCACCCTTTTAGTATTAGTGAGTACAACCGTGAAATGCTCAACGCCAAATTACGTACCGTACTTGGTCGTGTCAAAGACGCTACGGTAACCTTTAATACGATAGCCCAAAATTTAGATAATCAATCATCGCTTACAGAGCAAGGTATCTCAGCACAAGGTCAACGTTTAAGCCAAATAGCTACCGCGATGTCACAGATGAGTGCCACCATTGGTGAAATATCTAATAGTACTCAAGACACCGCTGAGAAAGTAAATGTAACTTATCAAAGTTGCTCTGATATAAAAGCCCACATAGCTGATAATAGTTCAATGGTCTCAGATCTGGCTTCTCAAGTGGAGCAAGCAGCGAGTACTGCAAATGCGCTGGCCACGGAAGCGGATAAAATTGGTCAAGTAATGACTGAAATTGAAGGTATCGCTGAACAAACGAATTTATTAGCTCTCAATGCAGCCATTGAAGCCGCAAGAGCAGGTGAACATGGCCGAGGTTTTGCTGTTGTTGCTGATGAAGTTCGTGCATTATCGTCTCGTACCCAACGCGCTACTTCACAAATCCACAGTTCAATTAAAGAAATTCAAGATACCTTATTTAATTGGTCTACGGTGATGAAAAACACCAAGGCACAAGCTGATGAATGTGTTAATACCACTGGACACACTCAAGTTGAGTTAGATAGTATTTTTTGCGCAAATCAGTGAGATTTCACAACTAGCAACACAAATATCCACTGCCGCAGAGCAGCAACAAACAGTGAGTAGTGATATTGGTATTAATGTAGAGCAAATTAAAGGCTTTAGTGATGAAAACTTAAACTTGAGTTTTAATGTCGCTAAAGATGCAGCTCATTTGGTGGAAGGTTCACGTAAGGTGAAAGACATTTTACTTACTTTTAAAGTATAAAGTGTATTACTAATCAATTAGCTCAGTTGTAGTAGGCTGATAAAAAATCAGCCTACTCATCCTTTATATTAATCGAGTACTTTTGCGTCATTTGCTTTATTAAGTAAGCTGCGGCTTTGAGTTAAAAAGTGCGCCGTTGAATCTGAGAAATACGCTTTTGCTTGTGCAAATGCATTCATCAATGCTTCTTTATCTCCTGCTTTTAACTTCTCTAAAGTTTGTGCGAAGGTATCTTGGTATTGAGCTAATAACTCCTCCACATTATCAAACTGCGCCAGCATAATATCTGAATACAACTCTGGTGATTGAGCAAATAAACGCCCGACCATCATTAATTCCAATTGGTAAATAGGCGAAGAACAACTGCGAAGCTCCTCAAGTGTATGACCTTGTTTTGCTAAAAACTGTCCATAAACAAATGTAGTTAAGTGACGCATAACTTGAATTATCTGCATCGCTTCATCATGCTTCTTTGCGTTAAGTTCTACTAATTGACAGCCCCACACTTGTAACTGCTCGAGTAAGCCTTTCGCTATGTGATGCTCTCGCCCTTCACACACCACGACTGTTTGCTTCACCCAATGTGATATATCAGGACCAAACATTGGGTGTAATCCAACCACTGGACCATTATGGGCGGCTTTTAAAACAGCTAGCGGTGCCTGTTTCACTGACGTGATATCAACTAACAGACAATCTTCATCGAGCTTAGGTAATGCCTTTACTACGGTCTCTAATGCATTGATTGGCACACTGACCATAACCAATTTAGCACCACGCAAGAGCTCAGTAGCATTATGTTGCTGTGACTTATCCAGTATTTTCACTTCATAGCCAGAACGCTGAAATTGCTTAGCAAATAATTGCCCCATAGCGCCTTCGCCACCCACAATTACGATCGGTGATAAATTAGGTGCGGCGCAAGCAAGTTTAGCCTGTTGATTTTGATAAGCTTCGCGCATCATGCGCCTTAATATATCTTCGACCAATTCAGGGTTCACGCCTTGATTGATTGCTTCTTCGCGGCGTGCAGCAAGGAGTGCAGCTTCACGATCAGGCGCGTGTAAAGGCGCACCAGTTTGTTGCTTAATCGCGCCGATCTGCCCAGTTATACTGTTACGTTTCGCCAGTAATGCCACTAACTGCGCATCGCATTCATCAATCCCTGCTCTTAATTGATCTAAATCTCTTATATCTGCCACGAACTCTACCACCTATAAAACACTAAAACGCAAACTTAAGTTTACATAAAAGTAAACTAATCAATACGATAAATACTAACAGGATCGCTTACTTGATAAAAGTGAAAGAAGTAAAAATAACAACGGGTATGAAGAAGAGGTTTATAACTGCAAGGTTAACCAAATAAAGAGGAAGAAGTTAACCTCGGGCATGTTTACTCACGCAACAAGTGTCTGGGCTCAGTAAATGCCCAGATAAATCAATCTTGGAGTGCGATTGATGCCATAACCATAACACTGGCAAACGACTCGGCACCCGCAATAAATAAACCATTGTGACAAAAAGTTGCATCATCTAAGCCCGTCACAGCTTGCAATTCATCACCAGATAAACCAGCCCACTGCTGAGGTAACGGTTTTCTATCTTCGAAAGAACCAGGCTCCACAGGCACGGTTTGAATAATCCACTTACCCGAATGAGATGGATAAACCATATACAGGGCTTCATTTGATAAACTGTGAACTGTTTTTTTCCAAGGCGTATATTGTTCAAGCACAATGACACGAGGATCATCCGCATCAGCAATAGCCTTAGCAACTATTTTTTTAGCGTCCGCACTACCATTTGCAGAAGCGATAAACCGTTTAAGTAAACGCACTGCAAATTCTACAGCTTCATTAAAGCAACTATCAAAATCACTACTTTCTTGCCAAGTAGGATTAAACATTGAAATAGTTTGGCTTAAGCTGATCCCTTGCTCTACACCTTGAACATACCCACAATCTATAGCATCAATTGTAGACACCAACCCAGCATCAACTGAATCGGCGACTGCTTGATTTCCTTGGCATAGCTCTAAACCATACTTTTGCCAGATTAAGCCAAACGATGAAAAAGGAATACCATTTTCACGTGCCCCAGCTCCACCCCGTTGATGATGATCAAAACGCCCTTTATCCGGGTCATATTCATTACCCACATCAATGACAATATCAGCTTGGCTAATTACTTTGGCATCTCGAGTACGAGTTAAGTTAAAAGAAGGGAAAATAATTTTAAGTGCTGCAATGCTAAATACGTCATCAGCATGAAAATTACCATCGTGCGTAACTATTGTAATATCAGTCATTAATTCATCATTTTAGAAGAGGAAAGAGTTTTACTTGTTTAAGCAAGCGGACGCATACAGTATACCCAAGCTAAAAGATAAAAACAGCTTTGTGTATAGTTACTCAAACACCCACTGCAAACTAGCACCATGTCGCTTTAACCATTGGGTTGCATGTTTATAATCGGGATAAAACTCACTAACACGGTGCCAAAATTGCTCACTGTGATTCAAATACTTTAAATGTGCAAGTTCATGCACAACGACATAATCAATTACCCACTTTGGCGCACCTACCAGTAATAAATTAAAGGTTAATTCACGACGTTGGTTACAACTGCCCCATCGTCGCTTGTAAGTGGTTATTTTTAAATTACTCGGTAACACTTCGCCCATCTTCGAACAATAAAACTGTAAACGCATTTCAATATAGTTTTCTAACTGCTCGCGCATAAAGTCTTCAAACTGTGTTTGATACATTGCGGTATTATTTTTAACTCGTCCAGAGCAACTAACCTGCAACTGTGGTGGATTCATATTAGCAAAAAACTGCCAGCAGCTTGTTTTGTTTATTTCAAAGTGCAGCGTCAATGGCTCATCAAACAAACGAATTTGTAAACTTTCAAGTGGAAACTGACGGGTATCCTGGTGCTGACTTTGCTTATGTACTTGCTGATTAATCCACGCTTGTTTAGTCGCCAACCACTGCTCAATATATGCTATAGCAACGCCGTATGGTGCATAAACGGTTAATGATTGTTGGTGAACCTTGATAGCCACGGTTTTACGACGGCGACTGCGCTTTAATGTGTATTCGATCAATGCCAACTCTTAAACTGATTAATATAAGAAATTTACTACTTGTTATATTACCTTGCTCAATAACTGCTAATCTATAAATAAGTACAATTAAATAAAGCTGTATCAATTATGCCTGATAAGCCTTGTTGTCGTTATACCTCCCCCGATGGCCATCAGTGCCAAGAACCAGACATGGGCACTGGTTTTTGTTTTTGGCATGATAAAAAATTTGATAAGTCAGGCCTCGAACTCACACAAAAACTTGAGCGTTACGCTAAAAAAGGCGGGTTACTACAAGGGTTAGAATTAAAAAGAGCCAACTTAGCCGGGCTAAACTTAATAAAGCATGATGATGAAGAAGGCTTTAATCTTTCATACAGTAACTTTTACCGCACAAACTTAACTGGCGCACATTTATTTAATAATAAAATAGCGCATGCATCACTTATGAAGGCAAACCTCTATGAGGCTAGTCTTCACTGCTGCAATTTACAACATACCAACTTATTGGGTGTAAAGCTCAGTAACACCCGCATTGACAATATTGACTTAGGCGATCAGTTACTGCAAGAGCAGCAAGCAACTGCAGCCGAAAACCAACAAAACAATAAAGATGCACAGGATCTTTTCCAGCAGTGCGAAGAAATTTATCGTAATCTGCGTAAAGCCTCAGAACAGCAAGGTTTGTTTGAACTGGCTGGTAACTTTACCTTTAAAGAGTTACGAATGCGCCACCAGCAATACCCTAAACATTCACTAAAACGCTTAACGTCTAGCTTTATTAATATGCTTTGTGGTTATGGTGAAAAGCCACAAAACGTGATCCGTTTTAGCCTATCATTAATTGTTAGTTGCGCTCTGTGTTATTTTATTTTTGGTGTGAACCATAACGACACGCTGATGCGTTTTGATTTATCGGCAGCATTTGATGCCAATTTATCGGCCTTTTTAAATAGTTTTTATTTTAGTGTCGTGACTTTCACAACTCTTGGGTACGGTGATATCACTCCTACCGGATTTTCCCGAGTAGTTGCAGCGATTGAAGCTTTTTGTGGGAGCTTTTCACTGGCGCTGTTTGTGGTAGTTTTTGTTAAGCGGATGACACGATAATTATAAAAAAACAAACTGTAATTTTAGTTATTAATAGTGCTACAATTATAACCAATAATACTTAGTAACCTGATTCTATTGGTGTTTTACTTTTGTTAATTTAGGGTTATTTTAAAGATAACAAAAGCCCACATAAATATGTAATTAATTATTCCTATGAATACACTTCACAGTCATTACTTTCACTGATTGTAAAGTTTTGAGATTGAGCCACTATGCTGTCAGCTTTTTTTATCACCGACCACGATCCTAGCCTTATTATTAATGGCGTTTATGACCCATTACTGGTTATTTTATCACTATTCACGGCTATTTTTTCAGCTTATTTTGCAGCGTTATTAATAGACCTTGCAAAAGCGACTCGATTTCATAATTACCAAAAACTTGCTAATTCAACGGCAGCTTTAGTTCTTTCTGGCGGTATTTGGAGCATGCACTTTATTGGCATGCTAGCGTTCTCATTATGCACAAATATAAGCTATGATCCTGCATTGACTTTTTTATCTTTTATTCCTGCATTTTTAGCGTGTTGGACTGCAATATCAATGTTGGTCAGAAGTGATAAAGCAATGTTGCAACTTATTGTTCCATCTATTTTACTTGGAGCAGGAATTGGAACGATGCACTACAGTGGCATGGCAGCCATGGAGTTAAGTCCATTACTACGTTATGACCCTTTAACTTTTGCTCTATCGATCATTGTAGCTGTCGCTTTAGCTTATATATCCTTGTATATACGCTTTAATGTTAATAAGTTTTTCTCAGGGCTAAGTGAAGTACAAACTCGACTAATTAGTGCAATAATATTGGGTTTTGCAGTTGCTGGTATGCATTACATGGGCATGCTTGCGACGCGTTTTGTTGCCGTAACTCCGATTCTCAATGACAATCAAGAGTCTGAACTAACCTTGATTGCTATTAGCGTTGTATTTTCTACAATCATCCTCACCGCAATTGTGGCTATTATAAATGGCATAGTTCGTTATCGTATGTTACTTGAGGATAAAACAAGTAACGAGTCTCGCTTGCAGGCCATTCTTTCAACAGCCATCGACGGTATTATCACTATTGATCACAAAGGTCATATTTTAAGTTTCAACAACGCAGCCGAACTCATTTTTGGCTGGAATAAGCAAGATGTTATAGGTAACAATGTCAAAATGCTAATGGCCGATGATATTGCTGAACAACATGATGGTTATCTATCAAAAGCAGGACATATTGATTTTGGTACTGTCATTGGTGTTAACCGTGATGTATTGGCAAAGCACAAAGATGGCCACTTATTCCCTATCCGCCTTGGTGTTGGTGAAGTGGAACAACCTGGCCAAGAACCACTCTATGTTGGGTTTATCACCGACTTAACCGAGCAACGTAAACTACAACAAAACTTGATAAATAAAGAGCAACAATACCGTTCTTTAATGGACAACATGCCCGGGGTTGTTTTTCGTTGCCAAATAAACGAAAAATGGAGCATGATGTTTATCAGCCCTAATATCAATGAAATGACGGGTTATATGCCTAATGAGTTTATAAATAAAAATATCGAATACGGCGATTTACTATTCAAAGATGATATACCGCATATAAACAAAGCTGTTGAGCAAGCGATTGCTAAAAAGAGCACTACTCTATTGAATACAGAGTGCGTCACCGTAACGGCAAACTTGTGTGGATACTTGAAAAGGGCAGTTTTGAATTTAATAAACAAGGCCAAGCAATTTGGATTGATGGCTTTTTAGTTGATATAAGTGAACGACGCGAGTACGAAGACAAGCTAAAACTGGCCAAAGTTGCAGCAGAGGAAGCTGCACAAGCTAAACAATCATTTATGGCCAACATGAGTCATGAGATTCGCACTCCTATGAACTCAATTATTGGTTTTAGTGATCTGCTGATGGATACGCCTCTCGATCAAGAGCAACAAAAGCACTTAGTAACTGTTAATAATGCCGCGCGGTCACTGCTGAGGTTATTAAACGAGATACTTGACTCTGCCAAACTTGAAAAAGGAAAGTTAACCATAGAGCCTGTGCATTTTAACTTGCAACCTGTGCTCGACAGTATCATTTCAACCTTTTGGTTAGAGGCCAAGAAAAAAGACCTTGAAGTAACGTTAACAATTAAAGAGTCTGTCCATAAAGCTTATTATGGCGACCCCGATAGAATTCGCCAAGTACTAACAAACTTAATTGGCAATGCGATTAAATTTACCGAGCAAGGTTCTATCCACGTCACAATCAGCACAACACAAAATAATCATCTGTTTTTTGAAGTGCAGGACACGGGAATTGGTATTGCACCAGAGCGCACCAAAGCTATTTTTCAGCCATTTGAGCAAGCGGATGGCACCACAACACGTCGTTTTGGCGGTACCGGGCTTGGTACTACGATTAGTAAACAGCTAGTTGAACTTATGGGTGGTACTATCAGCCTAGTAAGTGAAGAAAACAAAGGTAGCTGTTTCTTTTTCTCGCTTCCTTTAGAGCCAGGTGATGAAAACCTAATTAACTACTTTGACGGTTTACATACGCAATTACCAGCGCTGCGTATATTAGTTGTTGATGATATTGAACAAAATGTAGAGCTGCTTCGTTTATTACTTTCTCGTGATGAGCATAAAGTCAGCACGGCGAGTAATGGTTTTGAAGCTTTAGAAATTTTTGAGCAGCAAGACTTTGATGTCATTTTGATGGACATTCATATGCCACAGTGCGATGGCATAACTGCAACCCAAAAAATACGTGAAATTGAACAACATAGACAGCTAAAGAACACCCCAATTATCGCCCTGACAGCGAGCGTTTTACAGCAAGATAAATTAACCGCTAAAAAAGCCGGCATGAATGGCTTTACTAACAAGCCCGTTGATATTAATCAGCTCAATCAAGAAATTGCTCAAGTGCTTGGCTATGGCCTAAAAAAAGAAGTACTTATAGAACAAAAAGACCCAAAAGCAAAACACATTGATTTTGAAAGAGGGCGTCAACTGTGGGGCACTAAGTGCAAGCAAATCACAGAAATTCAGCGCTTTCTTGACCAGCAAAAAACGCTTTGTGATGCCCTTTTTACAGGCGGGCTTAAGGCCTTAGATGATGCTCAAAGTAACCTGCACACATTAAAAGGGCTAGCAGGTAACTTAGGCTTACCAACTATGATGGCACTATTTTCAGAGCTTGAAAATGCACAATCATCACAATTACAAACTAAGCTAATCTCGCAACTCGAAGTTGAACTAACAGCGGTAAGCTTATTACTCGCCGAGAAAACCTTAGCCTGTAAACCAGCTATAATAGAAGGCAATTCTGAGCAAACAAGTGCACTTTCTATCAATGAATTCAAACTACTTTGCGAGCAACTGTATAAAGACGCTGAGAATGCAGAGCTCAATGATGAACTTTTAGATAAGATAAAAAGTCATACACCTGAAACTTACCAAACCGATATCGAAAATTTAGTTGAATACTTCGACCAATTTGATTTTGATGCGGCACAAGATAGCTTAGTATCTTTAATTGAGCTGTTGAATAAAACAGAGCAAATGGAGGGCCAATGATGGATATCAACGCCGAACGACCACGCATATTAATAGTTGATGATGAGCCTGCTAACCTTAAAGTAATGCGTGAGGTATTAAGTAACCAATACCGCTTATCGTTTGCAAAATCAGGGGAAGCCGCCCTTGCGCTTATCAATAAAGAGCCCCCAAAACTCATTTTGCTCGATATTATGATGCCCGATATGAATGGCTTTGAAGTATGTAAACGGTTAAAAGAAAACCCAACAACACAGCATATTCCGATTATTTTTGTTACAGCCCTTGCCGATGAAAGCGATGAATTTAAAGGCTTTGAAATAGGAGCTGTTGACTACATCACAAAACCAATTAGCCCCGCAATTGTTCGCTCTAGGGTTAAAACACACCTATCACTAGTACAAGCTGAGCAACTCAAGCTCGCTCATGTTGATTTGGTACATCGCCTTGGGCAGGCTGCTGAATATAAAGACACTGATACCGGTGAACATATTGTTCGAATGAGTAAGTACAGCAAAATTTTGGCGTTAGCCTATGGAATGAATGAGCACAATGCAGAGCTTCTCAAACAAGCCGCCCCAATGCATGATATAGGTAAGATTGGTATTCCGGATGCAATTTTATTAAAGCCAGGCAAGCTCACACCGGATGAATTCGATTACATGAAACAGCATGCTGAAATAGGTGCTAAGATCTTAGCAAACTCCTCGTCACCGTTATTGCAACTCGCTTATATTCTAGCCATGGAACATCATGAGAAATGGGACGGCACGGGTTACCCGAAAGGCTTACAAGCAGAAGAAATATCAATAGAAGGCCGGATTGTTGCTATAGCTGATGTATTTGATGCACTTACCTCTAAACGCCCTTACAAAAAAGCATGGAGTGTTGATGCAGCACTCTCGCACATGCGTGAACAAGCAGGTAAACACTTTGATCCACAGCTTATCGCTCTTTTTGAAGGCCAGTTTGATGCCATTATGAAAGTCTACTCAGCCTATCAAGATTGATTTATCGATAGATTGGCTAATATGGCTGTAATCATGAGAGGTTATCTCATGATTATTGCCGCTGTTATCTTTAAAATACATAGAAAACGTCACACCGTGATCAGCAACAATAGTTTTGATTTTATGTGATTCAAAATGACTCAGCCAAGTAATAAATTGCTCACCTGTTGCACCAAACGCAACCCCTTTACTGACACCTGCGCGTTCAAACAATGCTAACCGTGTTGTTGCAGCGTCGTCTTCGAGCGTGAGCGGGCCTTTGCCCTCATTCCAAAAGGCAAGCTCAGGCACAATATTAAAACCGAGCACCTCTTTGTACCATATAACAGCTTCGGCCAAGCTTTCTACATTAAGATGGCAATGATCTATACCCGATAATAAAGGCATGGCCATATTACTCACCTACTTCTGACTTTAATTGCTCGATAAATGCGAGCATATATTCAGTGCGACGCTGAGCTTCAGCTTTAGCTGACGGTGTATTCATACTTTTGGCGACATGAAGTAGCTTGATAAAAAAATGATCAAGCGTATAGAGTTTGTCGTCTGCATCGCGGCCTTGGCAAAAAGGGTCTTTTGGGTGATATAAATGGCGACTTATTGAGCCTCCTACCTTCATACAGCGGCTAATACCAATTGCGCCTAATGCATCCATTCTGTCTGCATCTTGAACAATTTGTGCTTCAACTGTTTGCACTTTTATATTGGCACTGAAGCTATGAGCTGCAATAGCATGATGAATTGCATCGAAGTAACTCTCGTCATAGCCAATAGAAGTTAAAAAAGGTAATCGCTTTATCTGCGGCCATGGTTGAAGCTTTTGCACGATCAGGATGATTTTTTGCCACTGCAACACAATCGTGTAACCATGCTGCAGGGAGTACCACGGCCATCTCGGCCTGCTCTGCAATACATAATTGTTTGGCTACTCTCACAACTCGTTCAATATGCGTTATATCATGCGCTACATCGGCACAAATAAGTGACGAAATAAAACCCCGACATTCATTTTCAAGTTCTTGTAGTGACGCTGATAACGCTATTTGCTGTTCCATAAATTTCGCTGTTTCAATGTAAAACAATATATTACGGCTACTTTACCGCGGTTATAGGTCGTTGTGCAAAACATTCATTGTATGTTCGACCCTGCTTTACTAAAATAGCCGCTAATTAATCTGTCATGAGTATGCCAATGTCATCTGCTATTTACCTGCAAGCTGGTCGCGAAAAGTCGTTAAAAAGAAAACATCCATGGTTATTTTCTAAAGCCATAAAAAAATGAAGGGTAAACCGGGTCTAGGTGACACTGTTACTATTCACGATAACGAAGGTAAGTTTTTAGCAACTGCGGCATATAGTCCACATTCACAAATTCGTGCACGTGTTTGGAGTTTTGATGAAAAAGAGGTTATCGACCAAAACTTTTTCGAACGTCGTTTACGTCGCGCTTTGCAAGCCCGAGCCCAAGTTATTGAAGAAGGTGGTTTAACAGGGTTTCGTTTATGTGCCGCTGAGTCTGACTTTTTTACCAGGCGTAACCATTGATAAGTTTGACAATGTACTAGTCTGTCAGCTATTAAGTGCCGGTGCCGAGCGCCACAAAGGTGAAATTGTTGCTGCACTTATTAGTATTTTCCCGGGTTGTGATGTATACGAACCGCTCTGACGTTGATGTACGAAACAAAGAAGGGCTAGAGCCAACAACTGGTGTGCTGTGGGGCAATAAACCTCAGCAGCCAGTATTAATAGAAGAAAACGGCTTAAAACTTGAGGTTGATATCATCGAAGGCCATAAGACAGGATTTTACCTTGATCAGCGTGATAGCCGCGCTGCGCTAGAGCGCTTTTCTAAAGATAAAAAAGTACTTAACTGCTTTAGTTATACCGGTACTTTTTCACTTTACGCATTACGTGGAGGCTGTGAGCATGTTACTAATGTTGATGTATCTCAGCCTGCTCTAGATACAGCTAAACGCAATGTTGAACATAACAACCTTGATTTAAATAAAGTCGACTTTGTAAAACAAGATGTTTTTAAATTATTACGTCAATACCGTGAAGAGGGTGTTTTATTCGACACTATCGTGATGGATCCACCAAAGTTTGCAGATAACAAAGCACAACTTACTGGCGCGTGCCGTGGTTACAAAGATATCAACATGATTGCCATGCAAATACTTAAACCCGGTGGCACATTACTTACATTCTCGTGCTCAGGCTTAATGGAACAAAACCTATTTCAGAAAGTGGTTGCCGATGCTGCCCTTGATGCAGGTAAAGATCTATTGATTATGGAACGTTTAAATCAAGCAGCAGATCACCCTATTGCAGGTAGTTATCCAGAAGGTTTTTACCTTAAAGGGTTAATTTGTAAAGTGTACTAAGGTTTAAAACCTAATTAAACTGCATAATCTCAAGCCCTGCGGTGATCGTGCCATCCTCTTCTTTAGAAGCACGTATCACCTTCGCTGTTGCATCTAACGGTGCAATCGCAGGGCTTGTTGAATCAATATTTACTTTTACTATTGTACCAACTTCTAATAAATCATCTAAATGCAAGGATAAACCTGTAGCACTTAAATCAACACACAGTGCTTCATATTGCTGGTTTGCTATTGGCTCGAGCGTAATTAACGTCGCCTTAGCATTAATTTGCATCCGTCTAAAATTGCGCTGGTCTTCATTAAACATAGTTGCTCCTAGACAACGGTATTTATTTTATCAAGTAACCCAACCACTGAAAACGGCTTGATAACATAGGCATCGCACCCTGCTTCAAATCCAGCTTGTTGTTCTTGTTCTGATTCTAAGCCTGACACCATAACAACAGGAATGTTATTCGTCTCTGGGGTGTTTTTTAGCATTCTACATGTATCGTAACCATCTAGCCCTGGCATACACACATCCAACAGAATAACATCCGGTGGGTTAGCAATGGCTGATGCTAAACAACTTTGCCCTGAATCGGCATAGCTTAACTCAAAGCTATTTGTTAGAGCTGCTTTGAGCATTTCAAAGTTAAAGTACTCATCATCGACAATAAGTAGACTTAACTGTTTATTTGCGGTTGTACGCATAGTAAGTGTCAGTTCCTTCTTTATTATTCCAATTTAGTCACATTCTTTTAATGCATTTAAAACCCGTTTAGCTGAAATAGGATAAGGCGTGCCTAGGGTTTGCGCAAAAAGCGATACGCGAAGCTCCTGTTGCATCCAAAAAATATCAATCAACGCCTGCGGTACTGGTAATCCCGGCGCTACTTTTTTAAGCTGTTTTTGATATTCTTGTGCGACCTTGTCTAATTCTAGTACACATAATCTGTCACGATTTGGGTCTACTGGCAACTTTTCTAAGCGTTTTTCTATGGCTTTTAGATAACGAATTAAGTCTCCTAGTTTTTCTGCGCCATGAGAAGAGACAAAACCTTTAAACACCAGCGACTCTAGTTGGCTTTTTATATCGCCATGTGCGGTGATCATGGTTAAGTCCACTCGCCCTTTCATTTTTTATGTAAAGCGTGCGCAATACTTAGCACTTGCTCAACTTGCGTTGCTATAACAACAACGGTATCACCTAGTTCACCACGTACTTGTTCTTTTACTTGCTCAAATGCTTGCTCGGTTCTCACATCACCTAAGCTTTTAAGTAAGCTGTCTACGCCTGCGGCAATACAATCATCGATTAAATCAGCCACTTTACCAAATGGGTTAAAGTAAAGGCCGAGCTTGGCTTTATTAGGCAAATTTTGTTGTAAATATTTTATTGGCGAAGGTACATTTAATAACACCAAACGGCGTAGCCCTTGCTGGTGTGCTGCGTGTGCTTTGATTTCATTGTCAAATAACTCAACTGCGGTAGATGATTTTTTATCCACCAGCGCGGGATACGCTTTAATTTCGTACTGGCCTTGTTTTTTCACATATGAAGCGGGAAGCTTACCAAAATCCCACTGCGTTAAATCTGCTTTTTCAATTCCTTTATCAGCTACTTTAGACAGTGTTTGCGTTACTTTACCTTGTAGCTGCGCTTTTAGCTTAGCTAAGTCCATACCACGCGCAAGCAGAGTATTTTTATCATCACGCACTTCAAACTGAAAGCGTAAATGAGTCGCGAGGGTTGATAAATCCCATGCATCAGGCTCAACGCGCACCCCCGTCATACGTAACAACTGATGACTGAGTGCCTCAATAAAGTTACCTTGCATTGGCGTAATGGCTGCAAGCACAGCGTCGGCGTAATTTGGAGCTGGAACAAAGTTACGACGTAACGACTTAGGCAATGACTTAATTAAACCCGTAATGAGTTCATGACGAAATGCCGGAATGTGCCAATCAAAACCTGTTTCTTCAACCTGATTTAGTAAAGCGACGGGTATTTGCACCGCAACACCATCGACGGCTTGGCCTGGATCAAAATGATAACTCAACGGCAGCATTAAATTGTTTTGCTGCCAAACATCTGGATAATCAAACTCGGTGACACTGTCAGCACCGTGTTGCATTAAATCATCACGGGTCATATGTAAAAAGCGCTTATCTTGCTGCTTTTTGGTTTTGTACCACTTAGTGAATGCCGCACGGTTATTTATATCTTGCGGGATTTTTTTATCGTAAAATTCATAAAGCGTTTGCTCATCAACGAGTATGTCGCGGCGGCGGCTTTTGTTCTCAAGCGTTTGAATATCTTCTATCAGCTCACGGTTAAACTGTAAAAACCCTTCATTTTGACCCAACTCTTGTTCGACCAAGGCACTGCGAATAAATAGCTCACGGCTCACTTTTGGGTCAATATTGCTATACACACAACGGCGTTTAGAGACAATAATCAGTCCATAAAGCACTTGTTGCTCAAACGCGATAACAGCGCCCGGCTTTTTCTCCCAATGGGGTTCACTGTAGCTACGTTTAACTAAATGTTGCGCAAACGGTTCAACCCAATCAAGATTAATTTTAGCGTTGATGCGCGCATAAAGCTTACTGGTTTCAACCAGCTCCGCCGACATAATCCATTTAGGGCTCTTTTTTAAATAACCCTGAACCTGGAAAAATATGAAACTGACTATTGCGTGCACCTTTATACAACTGCTTTTCGTCTTTAAAACCAATATGGCTTAGCATACCGCTCAATAACGCTTGGTGAATTTTATCGCCGTCAGCTACATTTGTAGTGGCTTTCATTCCCATTTCGTTACAAACCGTGCTTAATTGATAAACAATGTCTTGCCACTCACGGATGCGCATATACGCCAGCATGTCTTTTTGGCAAAGCTTTCTAAACTGACTGTTACTGAGCTCACTTTGCTGCTCTTCTAAATAATTCCACAAGTTTAAAAACGCAATAAAATCGGAATCTGGGTCGTCAAAACGCCCATGCTTTTCATTCGCTGCAGCGCGTTTTTCTTGCGGGCGCTCACGAGGGTCTTGAATAGACAGCGCTGCAACAATAATAATCACTTCGCGCAGTGCACCAAGCTTTTGCGCAGTCAGTACCATTTTTGCTAAACGCGGGTCTACTGGGAGTCTGCTTAAATCCATTCCCGATTTAGTTAATCGTGTTTCTTGATGGCGATTGCTAGGTTTAACCGCTTCGAGCTCTTCGAGTAGAGTTAAACCATCATTAATATTGCGACTATCCGGTGCTTGTACAAATGGGAAGTTAGCCATATCGCCCAAGCCTAAGCCAAGCATTTTTAAAATAACCGAGGCTAAGTTAGTACGCAGTATTTCAGGGTCAGTGAACTCAGGGCGCGAATTAAAATCGTCTTCGCTATATAAACGGATACAAATACCGGCTTCAACACGGCCACAACGCCCTTTACGCTGGTTCGCGCTAGCCTGTGAAATCGGTTCAATAGGCAAGCGCTGTACTTTGGTGCGGTAACTGTAGCGACTGATGCGCGCAGTACCCGGGTCAATAACATAGCGAATGCCCGGTACCGTTAAAGAGGTTTCAGCTACGTTGGTCGATAAAATAATATGGCGACGGCTGTGCGGGGCAAAAATACGGTTTTGCTCAGCATTTGATAGTCGAGAATACAGCGGCAGTACATCGGCTCCCTTAAGGTTACGTTTACTAAGTGCGTCGGCGGTATCACGAATTTCCCGTTCGCCATTTAAAAAGATCAAAATATCGCCTGGGCCCTCTTGGCATAACTCATCAACTGCATCAAAAATGCCTTGTAGTTGATCGCCCTCTGCTTCCATATCGTCTTTATCAATTTCAACTAACGGTCTGTAACGGACATCAACGGGGAAAGTGCGCCCTGATACTTCAATAATGGGTGCATCATTAAAATGTTTTGAAAAACGCTCAGGATCAATCGTCGCAGAGGTAATAATAACTTTTAAATCGGGTCGTTTTGGTAATAGGTTTTTTAAATAACCTAAAATAAAATCGATATTAAGGCTACGCTCGTGAGCTTCATCAATAATGATAGTGTCGTATTGATTTAAGAAACGGTCTTGTTGAATTTCGGCCAATAAAATACCGTCAGTCATCAGCTTGATATAACTGTTATTTGATACTTGGTCGCTAAAGCGAATTTTAAAACCCACCTGTTGACCAAGTTCGCATTGCATTTCACTGGCAATACGATCAGCAACGCTGCGCGCTGCTAAACGCCTAGGTTGGGTGTGACCAATATAGCCATCAACGCCACGACCAAGCTCTAAACACATTTTAGGTATTTGAGTTGTTTTACCTGAGCCTGTTTCGCCAGCGATGATAACCACTTGGTTGTTCGCAATAGCTTCTTTAATGTCGCCTTTTTTCTGACTAACCGGAAGTTGCTCTGGGTATGTTACCTTTGGTAACTGAGCTAAACGAACCTCACGCAACTGTTGGCTACGTGTTATATCTGCGGTTATTTTTTCAATAACAGCCGCTTGTTTTGATTCATCAGATATTTTTTTTATGCCATGAAGGCGCTTTTTAAAGATGAATTGATCTTTTCTTAAACACGTTTTGAGTTCACCAAACAATTGACCTAGGTTTACCACCCGCGACTTCCTTAATAATTTTGAATAAAGACACCCAATTGTATCAAACTTTGCAGCAATATAAATTTTATCTGTGAGTGCCTATTTTGGCTAAGACTGTGAACAAGCAATGCTATGTTTGACGCTTATTAGAGAGATATAGTTATTGATGAACAGATTGATTCAAACACTGTGCTTGGTGCATTGTGTGTTATAGGCGGTACTATGTTGGTTATAGGTGTTCTACCAAGGAAGTTAGCGCTATATTGGCCTAAGAAAACCCAATAACAAAAAGGCGCATTGAATAATGCGCCTTTGATGTTCATTGGGCAGAACAGTGTTATTTAAAGTGCAGTAAAGACTTCGTCAGTTTTGGCAGCACAAATAAAATCGTTTTTATGAAGGCCTTTAATAGAATGACTCCACCAAGTAACCGTCACTTTGCCCCATTCAGTTAATAGACCTGGGTGATGACCTTCGTCTTCAGCCATATCACCAACTTTATTGGTAAAGGCAATAGCTTGTTTAAAGTTTTTAAATTTATAAACACGCTCTAACTGCATAATGCCATCGCGTACTTCTGGCACCCAATCCGGGATCATTTTAATTAGTTCTGCTAGCTCTTCATCTGACACTTTTGGAGCATCTACATGACAGGCTTCACACTTTTGTGCGCTTAGTGATGACATTTTGAATCCTTAACTTGCTATTTTTTCTTTAGGAGGAAATTTTGGGTCATGTAACCCTAATTCTTTTGCTTGCTCAACTATCGCCATAATATCCAACTGTGAAATATCAAATAAATCATGGATAGAATTTATGGTGTAGTACAAAGGCTGCATTATATCAATGCGGTACGGTGTGCGTAATACATCAAGCACATTCATTGGGTTAATTTCTGGCGTGTCAGAGTAAACGTATTGTGTCTCGCCAGGGCTTGATAAAATCCCACCGCCGTAAATACGTAAGCCATCTTCAGTTTGCATTAACCCAAACTCAACAGTAAACCAATACATACGCGCCAGATAAACTCTGTCTTTCTTTTGCGCCGCATAACCTAATTGGCCATATTTATGAGTGAATTCAGCGAAGTCAGGGTTAGTGAGCATGGCACAATGGCCAAATATTTCATGGAAAATATCAGGCTCTTGTAAATAGTCAAACTCTTCGCGGGTACGAATAAAAGTAGCAACGGGAAATTGCTTATTCGCTAATAAACGGAAAAACTCATCAAAGTCAATCAAGGCAGGTACTGGGGCTACTTGCCAACCAGTGGTTGCTAACAACACTTCGTTTAACTCGCTTAACTGCGGGATGCGATCATGGGGAAGGTTTATTTTTTTTAGTCCTTCCATGTATTCATTACACGCTTTTCCTTCGATGCATTTTAATTGACGGGCAACGAGTTCTGACCATATTTTGTTTTCTTCATCGCTCCAATGAATCACCCCACTTTCATCAGGTGTTCTAGAGGTGTACTTACTTGCTTTAGCCATAATTACCTTCTTGGTGTTAAACCGAATATCGGTATCAACGTGTTACCCAGATACTAAGCAAATGTAAGGCAAAGTTTAATAGCTGGGTTCATATCAGCTAATGCCGCCAACACCAATATCGTAAAGATAAAATTACACACATAAACAATAATATTTACACCCTCGCAATTAAAGGCTTTAAAGCCAATAATTTCGTAAAAATATAATTACACCCTATGCGATTTGAGTGAATGCATGGTTAAGATCGTTAATTATATCGTTAACATCTTCAAGCCCAACAGATAACCTAATTAAACCATCGCTAATACCCGCAGCCGCTCTTTCCTCTGGCGTATAGGGCGAATGAGTCATTGACGCGGGGTGCTGTATCAATGTTTCAGCATCACCTAAGCTCACCGCCAATGTACAAAGCTTGGTACTATTAATAAATTGCTCACCATCTTTTAGGCTGCCTTTGACCTCAAATGCGATAACCCCACCAGCAGCTTTCATTTGCGTGCCAATAAACTTATTACCCGGGTGAGACTGCAAACCTGGGTAATAAACAGTATTAACATGAGGATGTTGCTCTAAAAATTCAGCTATAGTTTGCGCGCTTTCACAATGGCGCTGCATTCTTATTGCTAATGTTTTTAGACCACGGTTTATTAGCCAAGCATCATGGGGGCTAATCGTTGCACCAATGTCTTTAAGTACCGTCATTTTGATTAAGTTGATATGCTCATCGGAGCCACACACTAAACCTGCCACAACATCACCATGGCCGTTTAAGTATTTTGTTGCGCTGTGGACAATTAAATCAATGCCATAATCGGTTGGTTTTTGCAGCAGCGGGGTTAAAAAAGTATTGTCGATAACGCTAATAAGCTGGTGCTGTTTGGCAACATCACTGATCAAATCTAAATCCATCACTGCCATTGTTGGGTTAATCGGGGTTTCTGCAAAAATCATTTTTGAATTTGGTTTTATTGCCTCACGTAATGCTTGCTCATTGGTCATATCAACAAAGCTTACCTCAATTCCCCAGCGCGGTAGCATGTGAGCAAAAAAAGCAAATGTGCAGCCATACAAAGCACTCGATGCAACAAGGTGATCGCCTTGTGATAAAAAGCTCAACACCGATGCTGACACGGCCCCCATTCCGGTGGCTGTGGCCGCAGCGGCTTCACAGTTTTCAAGTTGAGCAACCTTTTGCTCAAGCTCAGTGGTCGTTGGGTTACCTAAACGGGTATAAATATAACCAGGCTCTTCCCCTGCAAATCGAGCTGCACCTTGGGCTGCATCGGTAAAGTGGAAAGTAGAGGTTTGGTATAAAGGCGATGTTAAAGCGCCATGTGGGTCGTTCGCTTTTTTTGGCCCATGAATACATTGACTGTCGATGTGGAGTTTGTTCATTGTTTGATCTTTTTTGATTATTATTAATATGATAATCAAAGCGTATCAGCTAGTAGATAACAAGCATGCCGGATGCACAGATGGCTATTCAGTGTTAAGCACCTAATAGCCACTGTACAGATATGTTGTCAGTCTGTTTTATCGTTTTGCTCTGGGCTGGCTTTTCTTCGTGACACTATTTTGCTGGCAATAAGCTGGGCGGTGCCTTTAAGCAAGCTGCGTTTATGCTCTAGGCGAGGTAGCGGACGGCTCAATTCCATGGCTTTATAACCAATACGTGCGGTAAATATGCCAGCACTTAAACCTTGCGCCGCACGACCAGACAGCTTACCCAGTAACTCAGCGCTAAGTGCGGTGGCCGCTAAATCAGAGACCAGCTCTGCACTACCGACAAACATCACCTGCTTTATCAACATTCTATAAAGCTTAATACGGCTTGCATATCCAAAGCCAATGCCATAAATGCGCCCTATTTGCTCTATTAATTTAGTGCCGCGCCAAAGCACGGCCATCATATCAACTAATGCAAGCGGGCTAAGTGCCACCAGCAAGCCTGACTCTGTCGCAAAACGGTTAATTAATTTTTTTTGCTTGAGTATCTTGTGCGACTAATAAGCTATCAGCGTACAAGGTCATGATTTCTTTATCGGTATGGTGCGTTGCAACACTTGCTTTAAATTCAGCAAACCCTGTTAACTGCTGATGCTTATTGAGTCTTTCAAGCCAAGGTAATGCACCACCCACTTGTTCTGAATTAAGTAACCTATCGGCTTCGTGACGGTGTAATTGATTGCGCTTTAAACTGCGCAACATACGGTATTCACGCCATAGCAAGCGGCCAATTAGCAAAAAGCCAGTAACAACGGCAATCGAATAAACAGTGCCTAAAATAATGGACTGTTGAAATGCAACCACTAATGAAAATGCAAATTCCATCAGCACTAACGTTAAAAAAGCTGACAACGAATAAGCCCTTTAGGGTTTGCCATTTAGATTTTTTATAAACCGGTGCTAAGTCAATATCGTCTTCTAACTCAGGCTCTTGCTCTGCTTGGTGATCAAATTCACCGTGCTCTACAACCTTTGCAGTAACCAAGTTTAATTCAGGATCGGCCATCGGCTGCTCTGACTCAATACGCCTTCCCGCTTGAAATGAAGTTGATTCACTCATGTAAGTTTATCTCCTAATAGGTACTGCATAACATGATCTAACCGAATATGCTTTAACTGTTTATCAGGGCAAGGCATAGGTGAGAATGACAAAAACTCAAACCCATTTGCAGGCCACTCTGCTTTAGTCAACATGCGTGATGGTGGCTGTGGTGGTAAGTAGGTCAACCATTGCTGCTCATTTAATGGTTTGCCATAAATACAATTTAGGGGTTTGCCTTGCTCAGTAATTTTTCGAGGTTGCGTCGCCGCGATAGAAGACATCGCGATGGTCTCTACTTTCACCCCATCAAACTTTAGATGATTTGCTTGCTCATGCACCAATGAATCAAGTAGTAAGGCTAAGTCTTTATGGTGTTCACCACTGATATGATCTGATTTATTAGCCGCAAACAATAATTTATCTATATTGGGTTTGAACAAACGCTTGATGAAGCTATTTTCACCATAATTAAAATGCGCTAGTAGTTGCCCAATAACAGCGCTTTGCTCATGCAGCGTCTCAGGCCCTTCATTTAATGCGCTCAGTACATCCACCAGCACAATCTGACGGTCAAAATGACGAAAATGCTGGGTATAAAATGGTTTTACCACTTCTTTTACATAGGCATTAAAACGCTTTTGTAGATGTGCCAAGTTTGAACCAGGTATTACTTCAGAGTCATATTCGGCCACAGGAAAAAACAACAAAAGTGGCGCCCCTTGCAATTCACCGGGCATCAACATGCGTCCAGGCTGGAGCATCGCAAGCTTAGTGTCTTTTTTTTAATCCCACTAGCAAGCTTTGATAGAGTTTGGCAAGTTCACTCAATGCGTGCTCATCGACAGGTGCATTCAAATCAAGGCTATTAAGTGCGGATAAAAAATCTTGTGCCTTATCAATACGAGGCGACTGCACTAGTAACGCGTATTGTTGCTCACACCACTGCTGGTAGCTTTGCTCAAGCATCGGTAAATCGAGCAACCATTCACCCGGGTAGTCAATAATATCAAGGTATAATGTTGATTGTGGTGCAATGTGCGAGCGTAAACCCGAGCCACTTTGGTATTTAATAGCCAAGCGTAAGGTATTTATGCGTTCAGTTGAGGCAGGCCACATAGGTTCGCCATCATGAGGCAGTAATGCCCCTAACGCATTTTGATAAGCAAACGTTGGAATAGTAAGCGCTTGCTGCGGCACTACCTTAGTGGCTATATGGCGTTTTTGCTGCATTACATCAAAAAAAGGTAAGTTTTTATCGTCGGCTTGGCTGGTCAAATGTTTAACAAGCGCAGTAATAAATGCTGTTTTACCGCTACCACTTAAGCCTGTTACGGCAAGCTTTACATGTTGATCTAAACTGCGGTGGACCGCTTTTTCAGCTTTCCCTTTGAGTTTATTTAACGCTTTTTTAGCAGATGAAGTGTTTATCATAATGAGTGAGCACTTTATCTACTTACTTTACGAGTCTGATAAAGTGCTATTAAATCCTTTACAGCTTATTGATTTCACGGCTAACCGTAAACTCTGTTGAAGTAACGTAACGTTCCATCTCTTGTAAGCGAGAATCTACACGGCCTAAACGATCTTTGAGATCTTGCAACGCGCGACGTGGTGGCTCACCTTTTTGCCATACTTTAAATTTTACTTCAAGTGGGTCTTCATGCTGTGTTGCATAAGAGCTTGCCGGTGAGTTTGCAGGCTTTTTATCTAAAATAAACCATGCTGCAATATAGGCAACTACAAATAAAGGACCGCCGGCTAATAAAACTGCGGTGACAAAAATAATTCTGACTAACCACAATTCCATATTAAAATAATCACTGAGTCCTGCACATACACCGGCAATTTTGCCTCGTACTGGGTCTCTTAACAGTTCGCGTTTAGTATTCATACCTTACGTCTCCACTGTGGGGCCTCTTGATCAAGTAGTGCTTCTAGTGTTTCTACTCGGTCTGCCATTTTATCTGCTTTTTGCGCAAGCTCTAATAACTGGCGGTGTTCATGTTCACTCAAGCCTTGGCTTACCTGCTTTTTGCTACGATAATGTAAAATTAACCAAAGTGGCGCCACCACAATCATGAAAATGATAATTGGGGCAACCAACACATCTGCGTCAATCATAACCTTCTCCTGCACAATCCGTTTATTTGTTTAAGCATAGGGGGAATGCTCCCCCTTAATTATTATGTTTTATTTATCTGCAAGCTTCTTTTTAAGCGCTGCTAATTCGTCATCAATCTTTTCATTTTGCTGTAAATCAGCAATTTCGTCAGATAATGACTTTTTACCTAAGTCGTACGATTCTACTTGAGATTCTAGACCATCAATTTTAGTTTCGTAACGCTCAAAGCGATTTAATGCATCTTCAACTTTAGAGCTATCTAATGCCTTTTTCACTTCAAGGCGCGACTCAGCCGAGCGTTGACGTAAGATAATTGCTTTTTGACGTGCTTTAGCGTCAGCTAGTTTATCTTGTAATGTGCTCACTTCTTGTTGCAGTTTCTCGATGTGAGACTCAACATGAGTCAGTTCATCTTCAACGGCGGCGACAGCGTCTGCTGATTTTTGCTTTTCAAGCAATGCGGCACGTGCTAGGTCGTCACGATCTTTACTCAGTGCCAACTCTGCTTTTTCTTGCCACTCTGAAACTTGTGCTTTTAATGTATCAACGCGACGTACTAACTCTTTTTTCTCAGCGAGTGTTTTAGCTGATGTTGAACGAACTTCAACTAACGTGTCTTCCATTTCTTGAATGATAAGACGAACCATTTTTTCAGGATCTTCTGCTTTATCCAAAATGGCATTGATATTAGAATTAACAATGTCTGCAAAACGTGAAAAAATTCCCATAACATTTACCTCTGTGATGTTTAACTTAATTGGTCTGCACTCACTGTTACAATATGCTTGCCAACTTTATAAAACATAAAATACAGTAATATTTTCATAAAGTTAAACTAAAAATACAAATTCCTTTAGTTCTCCCGAATTATGAAATACACTAACTGTTAGTAAAAATGACTAAGAGTTAGGGAATATGAGCCAATTTCGTCAACAGGATAACTTACTCGGCCAATCAGACAGCTTTTTAGCTGTACTGGATCAAGTATCACAGCTGGCAAGTTTAGATAAACCGGTACTAATTATTGGTGAGCGCGGTACGGGTAAAGAGTTAATTGCTGCTCGTTTACACTTTTTGTCAAAACGCTGGGAGCAAAACTATGTAAAGCTCAACTGCGCGGCATTAAACGAGAACCTCCTCGAAAGCGAATTATTTGGCCATGAAAGCGGCGCATTTACCGGTGCCAGTAAGCGCCATGAAGGCCGCTTTGAACGTGCAAATTCAGGTACTCTATTCTTAGATGAATTAGCAAATACCTCAGCTATGGTGCAAGAGAAACTGTTACGAGTTATTGAGTACGGCGAGTTTGAGCGTGTCGGGGGCAAACAAACGGTAAAAGTTGATACCCGCTTAGTCTGTGCTACCAATGAAGATCTGCCCTATTTGGCCGAGCAAGGCGAGTTTCGCAGTGATTTACTCGATCGCCTGGCGTTTGATGTGATCACCCTGCCACCGCTACGTGAACGCCAAGACGACATAATGCTATTGGCCGAACAGTTTGCCATTAATATGGCTCGCGATTTAGAATGGGAGCTGTTTAGCGGCTTTACCCGAAGCGCCGTTGAAATACTACAAAGCTATGATTGGCCAGGTAACATCCGAGAACTAAAAAATGTCGTAGAGCGTAGTTTGTATCGCCACGGCAATGAACATATCCCCGTTCACCAGATTATTTTAGACCCATTTGAGAGCAAGTTTAGACCCAAGCAGCGAATTAAAGCACCATTAAAATCAGAGCAAACGGTGATAGAGGCCCCAAGCACAGGCGAAGTTGCCCCTGTGAATGAGCCTGCGCAACACAGCTTTCCATGCAGTTTAAAAGATCTCTCTAACGAGTTTGAAATTGATTTAATAAAAAAAGCACTCGAATTCAGCCAATTTAATCAAAAGAAGACTGCAGAAGTACTTGGTTTGACGTATCATCAACTTAGAGGCTATTTGAAAAAATATAATTTACTAGATCAACAACAATAGTCAGAGGTTGAACCGGTGTATAAATTATTACTTGGGCTATTTTCGCTGAGCTTAACAGGCTGCTTAGATACGAAAGAACCAACACTAGAAGAAAAAAACCAAGGCTTAGTTTATTGTGCTGAGGCGAACCCTGTATCGTTTAATCCACAAGTAACGACCACAGGTTCAACAATCGATATCATTGCTAATCAGCTTTATGACCGTTTGATCAGTATTGACCCTATAACGGCAGAGTTTCAAAGCGAGCTGGCAACCGACTGGAAAATCAGCCCTGACGGAAAAGCCGTCACCTTTACTCTACGTAAAGGGGTTAAATTTCATAGCACCAACTACTTTACACCTACTCGCGATTTTAATGCCGACGACGTTATTTTTACCTTCAGTCGTTTATTTGATGTATACAACCCTTATCATTTTGTTGGTGATGCAAATTATCCTTATTTTCAAAGTGTGGGGATTGACCAACTTATTCGCCGCATAGTGCGTGTATCGGACTACCAAGTTCGGTTTGAGTTATTTAATGCTGAGAGCAGTTTTTTAGCCAATATGGCAACAGATTTTGCCGTGGTTTTGTCTCAAGAATATGCGATGAAATTAAAAGCCCAACAACAACTCGATTTATTTGATCAATACCCAATTGGCACTGGCCCTTATATTTATAAAGAATACCGTCGTGATCATTTAGTTCGTTATTATCGCAATAACGCCTACTGGAAACACAAAGTCGACCTTGAGCAATTGGTTTACGATATCACCCCTAATGGCACCACACGTATAGCGAAAATGCTAACCAAAGAATGTGATGTTACTGCACACCCAAGTAGTGCACAGTTGAGTATTTTAGCGAACCGAGCTGACATAAATGTACAAAAAGAGACTAATCTTAATGTAGGTTATTGGGCGTTTAATACTGAGCGCCCCCCATTTAACGACATCAAAGTCCGCCAAGCACTCGCTCACGCCATCGATATTGACAAAATAATGCAAGCTGTGTTTTACGGTAATGGTATCCGTGCACAATCAATTTTACCGCCTACCTCTTGGGCTTATCAATCTCAAGGTAACATGCCTGCGTTTGACCCCGAACTTGCCAAAAAACTGCTTAACGAAGCTGGTTTAGAAAATGGCTTTGATATGACAATCTGGGCTATGCCGGTCAGTCGTATCTATAACCCCAACGCCCGAAAAATGGCTGAGTTGATGCAAAGTGACTTACGTAAAATCGGGGTCAATGTCAGTATTGTTGAATATGAGTGGAATACCTTTATTCAACGTATTGGGGAGCACCGCCACGATAGTGTACTACTAGGATGGGCGGCCGATACACCTGATCCTGATAACTTTTTTAGCCCATTGTTAAGTTGCTCAGCCACGTTTAGCGGTAAAAACCCAGCTAACTGGTGCGACCCAGCATTTGACTTATTACTTACTCAAGCACTTGATACCACAGATTTAGAAATGAGGAAACGCTATTATCAACAAGCACAAGCTATGTTGATAAAAGAGCTCCCCTTATTACCATTGGCACATGGCATGCGCTTTCAAGCCAGTAGCAGTGATGTAGAAGGTATCCCGCTTGGCCCATTTGGCGCAATATCACTGGCTAATGCGAGGAAAAAATAATGGTATTAGATTATTTTTTACGCCGCCTAGGCTTGTTACTATTTATGATGCTCACCTTGAGTATTTTTACGTTTTCATTAAGTTATTTGTTCCCCGGTGATGCGCTCAGTAACTTAAGCGGCATTACTAATACCAGCTTTTCGCAAACCAGTGAACTACAAGAAAAATATCACTTTAATGATAATTACATTACCCAATATTTTGCATTTTTAGAACGCATTGTTTTGGGTGATTGGGGCCTATCTTTTGCCTCAGGTGATAACGTATTTAACCATATTATTGATTTATTCCCTGCAACACTCGAATTAAGCTTATACGCGCTCATTATTTCAGTGGTCATTGGTGTGCCCGCAGGTATTTTAGCCGCGGCTTACCATAAAAAATTGCCTGATAAACTCATCAACTCAATCACATTAGCAGGCTACTCAATACCTGTTTTTTGGTTGGCGTTATTATTAATCATGGTGTTCTCACTGCAATTAGGTTGGTTTCCTATGTCGGGCCGTATGGGGTTACTTTATGAAATCCCCCGCAAACGGGATTTATTTTAATTGATATTGCACTCGCTGGGTTTCCTTATTCGGGTATGGCAATGCTCGATGCCCTGCATCATCTGACTCTGCCAACCATCGTACTGGCAATGTACCCTACCACGGTATTAATTCGATTTACCCGTGAATCCATGCTACATGTACTTGACCAGAACTTTATTAAAACAGCCCGAGCCAAAGGTCTTAACCGCGCACAATTAATTGTGCACCATGCACTGCGCAATGCTTTATTACCAGTGATCAAACAAATCGGCTTACAGTTTAGTACTTTGATCACTCTTGCTATGATCACCGAAGTTATTTTTTCATGGCCGGGCATAGGTCGCTGGCTCATTGATAGTATTTATCAACGTGATTATCCTGCTATACAAGGTGGTTTATTAGCGGTCTCTATGTTTGTTATTTTAGCCACTATTATTGCTGAACTGACCTACACCCTGTTCGATCCGCTTTCTCGGAACCAAGCACATGGCAAAGTTTAATTTATTTTCTGAAGAATCAAATAAAGCGCCTCTGGCGCGGTTTTGGCGCAAGTTTAAATCAAATCATCCAGCTTTAGTCGGGCTGTGGGTGTTTATTGCATTTGCGATATTAGCTGCGGCTGCGCCTTTTATTGCCCCCTATGGTGTGAATCAGCAGCACAGCGATGCTCTTCTTATTCCCCCCTCATGGCATGAAATGGGCGATGTGCGATTTTTACTCGGAACAGATGATCTTGGACGTGATGTGTTATCACGGTTAATGAATGGTGCAACCTACACATTTGGTTTATCTGTTATAGCGGCCCTGATAACCACAATCATCGGTGTATTGGTTGGTACTTTTGCCGGTATTAGCCGCGGCTTACGTTCAAGCTTTTTGAATCACTTACTCGATATCACTTTATCCATCCCCTCTTTGCTGCTAGCAATAATAATAATCGCAATTTTAGGCCCCGGCCTAATGAATACAGTGTGGGCAATTATTTTAGCGCTACTGCCGCAATTTATTCATTCGGTACGTAATTTAATCGTAACTGAGCTGGGTAAGGATTATATAACTGCTTTTAAGCTGGATGGTGCCTCTAATTGGCATATCCTCTCACGGGGTATTTTTCCTAATATCTATGAACATATTGTGGTTATTTTTACCATGGCGCTTTCAACCGCTATATTAGACATATCAGCCCTTGGCTTTTTAAAACTCGGTGCGCAGCCTCCAACCACAGAATGGGGCGCTATTTTGGCAGAGAACTTAGAGCTTGATATACTTAGCACCGTGGACAGTAGGATTACCTGGGGTACTACTCTTTTTAGCCGTGTTATCAACTAATTTAGTTGGCGATGGTCTTCGCCAAGTGTTAAAAGCACGTAAGGCAGATTAAATGCAATTACTCGACATACGAAATTTAACTATAGAGCTGCAAACACCCGATACAGTGATACGTGCAGTAGATAGAGTAAGCTTGAGTTTAAAAGAAGGTGAAGTTCATGCGCTGGTGGGTGAATCAGGATCAGGCAAAAGCCTTATCGCTAAAGCCATTGTTGGGGTATTAAATAAACGCTGGCATATCACAGCCGACCGCATGCACTGGCGCGGTGTTGACCTTATGCGTTTATCAAACGAGCAACGCCGTAAGATTGTAGGCCAAGACATTGCCATGATTTATCAAGATCCTAGTCGCTGCTTAGACCCCACTGCGAAAATTTTTGATCAAATAGCCGAGACTCTTCCCGAAATTCAAGAAAAAGGGTTTTTCTTAAAACGTAACCGCCAACGCAAAGACCGGGTAAAAGCACTGATCCATAAGGTGGGAATTAAAGATCATGAAAAGGTCTTAACCAGCTACCCTCATGAACTTTCAGAAGGGGTGTGTCAAAAAGTAATGATTGCCATGGCCATTGCCCGTACACCAAAGCTATTAATTGCTGATGAGCCCACCACAGCTCTAGAAAGCACTACCCGCGCCCAGGTATTCAGGTTACTTAAAAGCTTAAACCAGCTAAAAAACATGTCGATATTAATGATCTCTCACGAACTAGAAGAAATTATTAATTGGTCCCATGGCATGCACGTATTATATTGCGGGCAAATGGTAGAAGCAGGCCCTACAGCTAAAATATTTAGCCAGCCACGTCACCCGTACACTCAAGCACTATTAAAAAGCTTACCCGATTATGAGCAAGGGCTTGCTCATAAAGAACCTTTTTACGCTCTCAAAGGGACGATCCCAACGTTGCAGCATTTACCAATAGGGTGTCGTCTTGGCCCTCGCTGCCCACAAGCACAAAGAGCTTGCGTGGTCACCCCAAAGTTAACTAAACAGCATGGTCACAGTTATGCGTGTCATTTCCCTTTAATTAAGGCGATGAAATAATGCAACCTCTATTGAAAGTACAAGCCTTATCAAAAAGCTTTAACCTTCGTGCAGGGATCTTTTCACGTAAACGCTTTGCAGTATTAAAAAATATTTCGTTTTGCTTAGAACAAGGAGAAACCCTGGCTATTATCGGCGAAACGGGCTCTGGAAAAAGTACCCTAGCAAAACTGCTTGCCGGTGCCGATCATGCAGATAGCGGGCAAATTCTACTCGATGGCAACATTATCGAAAACAATGGCATTCGCAATCAGCAATGCCGCCATATTCGAATGATTTTTCAAGACTCAGAAGCCTCGCTAAACCCAGGCTTGACTATTGGCGACATGCTCGACGACTGCCTGCAATATAATACCTCATTAGATAAACAAACCCGCGGCGAAAAAATAACCACAACTTTATCTAAGGTTGGTTTGCTCAACGACCATCAACATTATTACCCACACATGTTCAGCGGCGGTCAATTACAACGTATTGCCCTAGCCCGTGCATTAATTCTTGATCCAAAAGTAGTGGTACTCGACGAAGCGCTATCATCACTAGACCCATCAGTACGGGCGCAAACAGTCAACCTATTGCTAAAGCTGCAACAAGACACCGGTTTAAGTTATATCTTGATCACCCATCACCTAAGCCTAGTACGCCACATCAGCGACCAGTTAGTGGTACTCGATCACGGTGAAATAGTCGAGTACGGCAAAACCGAAGATATTTTCCAAGATCCACAATCTAACGTAACCCAGAAATTGTTGAGTTGTTGAATATAGTTACGAGGTGCTAGGTGAAAGGTTCTAGGAAAAGCCAGAGCAGCCCGGCGTTAGATTTATCACCGTAGGTTGTGGTTGAGAGCAACGAAACTCAACATTTAGTGTGAGCTCTGAGCGATGCTCTAGAACGAAAAACTGGCGGTCGGGTAAACTCGTTTTTGGACAAAAACGTTTTAGGTCGTCGGCTATATTAGGTGAATTTCGTATAAAAATTTTATGGGCTAACTCCTGATTAATCGGTAAAACAGTTTAGCTGTTTTATTGCTCCGTTTGCAATTAAAAATGACGAGCTAGTTTGAATAAGTAACTTGATCTGCCAGATTTGATTTCTAGAGTTGAATCAAATCTGGCAATGAATAGCCGATTTAAAACATATTTATCTGTTTCGTCCTAAAAGCTTTTCTAACTTTTTCTCCGCTACTTTATCATTTAATGATAGAGCCTTATATTCATCAATAAGCTTTGTTAAACCTGAATTTTTTTCACCACGAAAATATTCAATATTACGTTCGATTTTCTTCAAGATCTTAATTAGGCTAACATCATTGACTAGAGAAACATCTTCTTTGTCAGCAAATAGGTTTTTCTCTTGCGGGAAGTTCACAAAGTAACGTAAACCACGTTTACCTTCACCTGACGGGTAAAGTAAGCCATTATCAACTAATGACTTTAAATCCCTCGTTGCGGTTGCTGGTGGCGCCCCGGTAATAGCTCGATACTTTTCATTAGTTAAACCATCACGCACAAAGCCGTCAGAGCCTACTGTGAAGATTTTTTTCATCACCTTCTCTTGGCGTTGGTTGAGTTTGACCTCATCATATTCAGCCCAAAATTTTGATTTTTGCAAAACAAATTCAACAGACTCAAGCGACTTATCTTGCGAGGTTCTAACTAGCTCAACAAACCACGCTATCCACTCATTAATTTGTAAACCATAATTAGTATTTCTAAGCTTTTGATAATAATCCATTCGATTAGTATTAATCATGCTCGACATACTAAAAAGCGGAGGTCTCGAAAAGTCTTGAAATAACGCATGCTCGGCTATGGCTCTACCAACACGGCCATTACCATCTTGAAACGGATGAATAGCGACAAACCATAAATGAGCAACTGCTGCTTTTATAGGGCCTGAACAATTGGTGCTGTTATACCACTGTATAAAAGCATCCATTTCATGTTCAACCTCAGTGCGGTTATTACCTGGTGCTTTGTAGATGGTTTCACTTTCGCCGTATAAGTCTTCTCTTATTACATCAATAGGCGAGTCTCGATAATCGCCTTTAGTAATAGGGTTTACATAATAATCTTCACTACCGTGTAATAGCAGCGTGTGCCAATGACAAAGTAAGGTTTTAGACATAGCGCTTTTAATGCTTTTACGCACATCAACAAGCATCGCCGCAATGCCTTTTTCTTTAGGGAAGTAACCACCACGCTCTGGCTCTTTTAACCCAAGGAAACGAGCAACCGATGAGCGCACCTCTTCACGGTTAAGTTTTTCACCTTCAATGGCACTGGTGCTTAATGCTTCTTCCACCAGTAAGTGGACAAATGCATCGTTATGGTCATTCGACGGTATTTGCGATAATGCCCCTTCAATGCTGTAGGCTTTTTTTTGAATACTCGCTGACACTTGCTTCAAAGCGTGTCACATCATATTCAAATTTAGGCCAATTTTTCTGTTGCCAATGATACATGTGATTTAAACCTTTGATAGTTATAAATCATTTTATACCAAATTTTGATTTAAAAATCCATGCTTTATGAATCACATGGAGAGTAGTTTTGATTTATAAAGTGAAGATGTATGAATCAACTCAATCCTTTAGGCAGGATTGAGTTATTTAAACGTCCGCTTTGCTCAACACAGATCTTTAGAGTATTTGCGTTAACACATTTGGGGACGGAAAAAGGTTATCTCTAAATGATTAAAATCAGCACTATACGGTCTAATTTGCACCTCAATTATTGATGTTTTTTATGTTTCCTCTTAAGCGCAGCGTCTCTTAATCTCTTTGTGAATAAATCTATTAAAGGGCTTTGCCAACATTCAGAATACATCGAAGAAATAAAAACACTCGATAATGCAGTGCATTGGTGCAGACTAACTGGGTGTTTTTTTCGTTGGGTTTCGTTTCACTCTACCCAACCTACGCGTGTTACATAAAAGTACTTCAAAGTAAACTCAAACCTACAAGCCACACTCCCCCTGAAACCTAGTTACCTAGCACCTTTAACTTTTAACCTTTATCTCCCACCCACAAAAAAAGCGCCAATTGGCGCTTTTTAGTTTTGCTTAATTAAGCTTACTCAGCAGGTGTTGCTTGTGCTGGTAAGTTTAACTCTGCTTTGGCTTTTAATGCATCGATGAACACCATGTAGTTTTTATTTACTTGGGCCATAGTGATGTTTTGCTTTTGCTGTGCTTCAAGCTCACCTTCAACTGATGCGTTTGTAACAGACTTAAGTGCGACGATTGCTGCGTCACCATTGCTCAGCTCTACTTTATCAACCACAGGGGTGTCAGTAGGGTGAGCCATTTTAAACACTTGCTGTACGATTGCAGGTGATACTGCATACGCTTGACGTGTTAAAGCAGCTTCTTGACGTAGCTCTAAGCCTTGCTCAGTTGCAAGTTCAGTTAAGCTTTTACCTGCTGAGATTTCAGCAAATAATGTTGTTGCTTTTTCTTTTGCAAGTTCAGATGCTTTTTGGCTCACTAAACGTGTTTTAATTTGCTCAGATACATCCGCAAGTGGTTTCGTGCTCGCAGGCTTATGCTCGCTTACACGTACAATCACAACGTGCTCATCACCTACTTCAACAACTTCGGAGTTCATGCCATCTTCAAGTACATCTGGTGAGAAGATTGCGCTGATAACAGCTGGTGTATTTAAAGGTGCTGGTAATTCATTACGGGCAACAAGTGGCGTGGTCGTTACTTCAACGCCTACGGTTTCTGCTGCATCCACTAAGTTGTCAGACATTTCAAATGCGACTTCACTCATTTGTGTTTGCTTTTCATAGAAGGCATTCACTTTTTCAGTGCGCTCAAGCTCTGCACGTAAGTCAGCTTTAACATCATCGTATGGTTTTGTTTGCTGGCTTTGAATATCGGTTAGTTGAATGATGTGATAACCAAACTCAGATTCAACAACATCAGAAAAGTCACCTTTTGCATTAAGTGCGAATGCAGCTTCTTCAAAAGCTGGATCCATCATGTCGCGTTCAATCCAGTCTAGATCACCGCCCATTTCAGCACTGACGATATCATCTGATGATGATTCAGCTAATGCTGCAAAGTCACTACCTTGTTGCAATTGCGCTAACAAGTCTTCTGCTTTGCTTTTCGCTGCATCGTCGTCTTCACTATTATCTATTAAGATATGTGATACACGGCGTTTCTCAGGCTCTACGTATTGTGCACTGTTTTGCTCGTAGTAAGCTTTTACTTCTTCTTCGCTTACATTGCTCTGTAAGTCTAGGTCAACTGCATTTAAATCAATGTAGCTTACCGATACTTGTTCAGGCGCTAAAAACTGTGACGTGTTTAGGTCGTAATAATCTGCAATTTCTTGCTCGGTTACTTCAATCCCCTCTTGTAACGACTCTTTATTTACTACCACGTAATCAATGCTACGCGTTTGTTGTTGTAACGCCACTGCACTTGCTAATTCGTTATCAAGGGCAAAGTCAGTGCCTGCAACTGCTGAGATTAGCTGACTACGAGTCATTTCTTCACGTAAGTATTCACGAAATGCATCCGGTTGGAAGTTCATTTGACGAATAACTTGTAAGTAGCGGTCGTTATTAAATTGGCCACCGATTTGGAAGTATGGCAATTCTAAAATTGCTTTTTTAACACTTTCATCACTTACGCGTAAACCAAGTTCGTGTGCTAGTTGAGTTTGCAGTTCTTGTTGTACTAGACGGTCAACGACACCTTGGCGAATTTGTGCCATGTAATTTGGATCTGCAGTAATTTGTGCAAAGTATTCACCAAATTGTTGTTCTAAGCGGTTACGCTCATTTTGGTACGCGCGGTTAAATTCGGTTTGACTAATTTTAACTCCATTTACTTCAGCAACAGGCTGCTCTGTGGTTTGACCTAAGTAACCACCGATCCCTGCTAAAGCAAAAGATAAAATCACCGCGCCTAAAATAACTTTGGCTACCGGTCCTTGCGAACCTTCTCTGATTTTCTCAAGCATTTATATATCTCTATTCTATTCTGAGGCAGAAATCGCCTTGCTAATGTAAAAAAAGCGTATCTTACCAGATACGCTTTTTTTGTTGAAGCAATTGGCGATAAAGATAGCTATTTGTGCTAAAAAGCAACGAGCTTCTTACACTGCCAAAACTAATTCACATAAAACAGTGATTAGCTATTACATGCATCTTTAAGCGCTTTACCAGCTTTGAAAGCAGGGATGGTCGCTGCAGCGATTTGAATTGTTTCGCCAGTTTGTGGGTTACGGCCTGAACGTGCTGCACGCTCACGTACTGAGAAAGTACCGAAACCTACTAGTGCAACTGAATCGCCGTCTTTAAGAGCGCCCGATACAGACTCGATGAATGAATCTAGTGCACGACCTGCAGCCGCTTTAGAAATGTCAGCGTCAGCTGCGATTTGATCGATTAATTGAGATTTATTCACAATATCATCCTCTTTCATTGTTATTATCAAGAGCGATTGTTTTTTAAACTAACATCACTATTTTGAAAATTTTAGAGCAAACTATTTCATGCTCGTACGATTGTAATTTTTCTTCAGCCTAGGCCACATAAGGCCTAGGCTTGAAAAACCAGTGCTTAACTTATCATACCATCTAGATTTGAAAAGCCCTTTAAAGCACTTTTTTTCGGTTTTTTAGTGCTTTTTAGCCGTTTCGACTGAAAAACTCTCAACTGGGTGTACTAACGCCAGTTCTAAAACCTCATCAATCCAAGTAACTGGGTGAATATCAAGGCCTGCTAATACATTGTCAGGGATCTCTTTTAAGTCACGTTCGTTAATTTTTGGAATAATAACTGTTTTAATGCCACCACGATGCGCAGCTAATAGCTTTTCTTTTAAACCACCAATTGGCAGTACTTCTCCACGTAACGTAATTTCACCTGTCATGGCAACATCTGCGCGTACAGGGTTACCCGTTAAGCTAGAGACTAAACCTGTGACCATCGCCGCACCTGCACTTGGGCCATCTTTCGGCGTAGCACCTTCTGGTACGTGCACGTGAATATCACGTTTTTCGTAAAAATCGTTATTAATACGGAACGTGTCTGCACGGTTGCGTACTACCGTCATCGCCGCTTGAATCGACTCTTGCATTACATCACCTAGAGAACCTGTATAGCTTAACTTGCCTTTGCCTGGCACAGCTGCGCATTCGATTGTTAATAAATCGCCGCCCACTTCTGTCCACGCTAAACCGGTCACTTGACCAATGCGGTCACCATCTTCGGCTTTGCCGTAATCAAAACGTTGCACACCTAAGAACTCTTCTAGGTTTTGCTCATTAATAGTGACTACTTTTGTTTCTTTCTCAAGCAAGATGTTTTTCACCGCTTTACGGCATAACTTAGACACTTCACGCTCTAAGTTACGTACACCGGCTTCACGGGTGTAGTAACGAATAATACCGACAATGGCGCTGTCTTCGATAACCACTTCACCATCTTTTAAGCCATTACGCTTAACTTGCTTCGGAATTAAATGCTGTTTAGCAATATTGAGTTTTTCATCTTCGGTGTAACCCGATAAACGAATCACTTCCATCCGGTCTAATAATGGTCCTGGAATATTAAAGCTGTTTGATGTTGCAACAAACATAACATCAGATAAGTCATAATCAACTTCTAAGTAATGATCCGCAAAGTGGCTATTTTGCTCAGGATCGAGTACTTCAAGTAATGCTGATGCTGGATCGCCACGCATATCTGATGACATTTTGTCTATTTCATCTAACAAGAATAATGGGTTTTTAACGCCCACTTTACTCATGTTTTGAATCAGTTTACCTGGCATAGAGCCAATATATGTACGACGGTGACCACGAATTTCTGCTTCATCACGTACGCCACCCAGCGCCATACGAATATACTTACGACCCGTTGAGCGAGCAATCGATTGCCCTAATGAGGTTTTACCAACGCCAGGAGGACCGACTAAACATAAGATTGGGCCTTTTAGCTTATTAGTACGTTGTTGCACCGCGAGGTATTCAATAATGCGTTCTTTCACTTTATCTAAGCCGTGGTGATCGCTATCTAAAATCTTTTGCGCACCGGCTAGGTCTTTTTTCACTTTCGAGCGCTTTTTCCATGGTACATTGATCAGCGTATCTATGTATGAGCGTACAACGGTGGCTTCAGCCGACATGGGCGACATCATTTTTAATTTAGCTAATTCTGAATTGGCTTTTTTCTTGTGCATCGCTGCTCATGCCTGATTCTTCAATACGCTTTTTCAACGCTTCGAATTCGTCAGGTACGTCGTCAAGCTCGCCTAATTCTTTTTGAATGGCTTTCATTTGCTCGTTGAGATAATACTCACGCTGCGATTTTTCCATCTGCTTTTTAACGCGAGTACGAATCTTTTTCTCAACTTGCAGTAAATCGATTTCGCCTTCCATTAACGCCATTAAGTATTCAAGACGTTCGGTTACGTTTGCGATCTCAAGTACTTTTTGTTTTTCTGGCACTTTAAGCGGCATGTGAGCTGCCATAGTATCAGCAAGGCGCGGTGCTTCATCAATACCACTGACCGAGGTGAGTACCTCAGGTGGAATTTTTTATTAAGTTTTACATAGCCTTCAAACTGGCTAACAGCGCTGCGGATAAAGATATCTTGCTCTTGCTCATCAATTTCTTCAGAACTAATAAACTCGGCATTCGCAACAAAAAAGTCATCGTTATCAACAAAGCTTTCAAGTTTTGCGCGTTGAATACCTTCGACTAGCACTTTTACAGTGCCATCAGGAAGTTTTAATAGTTGCAGCACAGTTGCGATAGTACCTACGCGGTAAATATCGTCTTGCTCTGGCTCATCGACTGTCGCGTCTTTTTGCGCAACAAGAAAAATTTGTTTGTCTTTATCCATTGCCGCTTCGAGGCATTTAATAGATTTTTCGCGGCCTACAAAAAGCGGGATCACCATGTGCGGGTACACCACCACATCGCGCAATGCCAGCACGGGGATTTCGACTCGATCTGTTCTCTCAAGCGTCATTATATTTCTCTTCGCTCTTCATTTATTTTAAAGATTACTCAAGTATATGGGGATAACCTAAGTAAAGTTCAACAATTTATGTCATTTGTAAGAAATAAATTATAAAAAAAAGGAGCCATTGGCTCCTCTTTGTAATATCAGTGATTAAAATTTATTCTGATGCTGCTTTATCTTGGCTAGCACTTTGATAAATCAAAATTGGGTCTGATTCACCTTTGATCACGGTTTCATCGATAACCACTTTGCTGACTTCTTCCATTGAAGGAAGTTCATACATGGTATCAAGTAATACAGCTTCAACAATTGAGCGAAGACCACGTGCACCTGTTTTACGCTCCATTGCTTTATGGGCAATTGCACGTAATGCATCTTCACGGAATTCAAGCTCAACGTCTTCCATACCAAATAATGCGCTGTACTGCTTAGTCAGTGCGTTTTTAGGCTCATCTAAGATTTGCACTAGCGCAGCTTCGTCTAGCTCAGTTAACGTAGCAACAACGGGTAAACGACCAATAAACTCTGGGATCAGGCCGTATTTTACTAAATCTTCTGGCTCTACATCTTTAAATGTTTCACTTAAAGAGCGGCTCGATGCAGATTCTTTAACGCTAACACCAAAACCAATACCGGTATTTTTATGGCTGCGTTGCTCAATCACTTTATCTAGCCCTGCGAATGCACCACCACAGATAAATAAGATCTTAGAGGTATCAACTTGCAAAAACTCTTGTTGTGGGTGTTTACGACCACCTTGTGGTGGTACTGATGCAACAGTGCCTTCAATCAGTTTCAGTAAGGCTTGTTGTACGCCTTCGCCTGATACGTCACGGGTAATTGATGGATTGTCTGATTTACGTGAGATTTTGTCGATTTCATCAATATAAACAATACCACGTTGTGCTTTTTCTACGTCGTAGTCACACTTTTGCAGCAGCTTTTGAATGATGTTTTCAACATCTTCACCCACATAACCGGCTTCGGTTAGTGTGGTTGCATCGGCCATTGTAAATGGCACATCAAGTAAACGTGCAAGTGTCTCTGCAAGTAATGTTTTACCACTACCTGTTGGACCTATTAGCAAGATATTACTTTTACCGAGTTCAATATCAACTTTAGTACTTTGATTACGTAGGCGCTTATAGTGGTTATAAACCGCTACCGACAATACTTTTTTGGCGTGATCTTGGCCGATAACATAATCATCTAAATGGTTACGAATTTCTTTCGGTGCAGGCAGTTTATCAGACGTATTGTGCTTTGGCGCAATATCTTTGATCTCTTCCCTGATAATGTCGTTACACAGCTCAACACATTCATCACAAATGTATACTGAAGGCCCTGCAATGAGTTTACGAACTTCATGCTGGCTTTTGCCACAAAAAGAGCAGTATAACAATTTATTACTTTTGTCGCCGTCTGTAGGAGTGTCAGACATTCAGCTACCTCATCTTATACGTTGGCTGCCAAGCTTCTTAGCAGCTATTTCAATACGCTTAACTATACCAAAAATTATTGGCTTTCACAGTGTAAACAATTCAAGTGAGTACCGTTAGCACTCACTTTGCCTATTTACTTACTGTCGCGATTAGTAAATACCGAGTCAACTAAACCGTAATCAACGGCTTGACTTGCGCTCATAAAGTTGTCGCGGTCAGTATCGCGTGAAATCACATCTAACGGCTGGCCAGTGTGCTCTGCCATTAAACGGTTAAGCTTGTCTTTAATAGACAGGATTTCTTTAGCATGAATTTCAAAGTCAGATGCTTGACCTTGGAAACCACCTAAAGGTTGGTGAATCATCACGCGTGAATTAGGTAAACAATAACGCTTACCTTTTGCACCAGCTGTTAGTAAGAATGCACCCATGCTCGCTGCTTGGCCAACACAAATAGTACTTACATCTGGTTTAATAAAATTCATGGTATCGTAAATTGCCATACCCGCTGTCACAGAACCACCTGGTGAATTGATATATAAAAAGATATCTTTTTCTGGGTTCTCTGATTCTAAAAATAGCATTTGCGCTAAAATTAGATTCGCCATGTTGTCTTCAACTTGACCAGTTAAAAAAATGATTCTCTCTTTTAATAGTCTCGAATATATATCATACGAGCGCTCGCCTTTCGCTGTTTGTTCAACAACCATTGGGACTAATGCATTTAGAGGATCTGTCATACCAGTGTTGTTCATACTTATTTTATTCCTTATGCGCTTATACTTATCCTGAATATAAGAAAAGCATAGTTATCTTTTTGGCAAAATTGAAGGCCACAAACTAAAATGGCTCGGGCACACTGCAAAATACAGAGTAACACGAGCCATTTAATCGTTAGCGAGGGCTTAAGTCAATGACTTATTAAGCACCTTGCTGTGGATTCATGATGTCATCAAATGCTTTTTCAACATCAGAAACGTCTGCTTTAGCTAAAATAGCTTCTACAGCTTGCTCTTCCATTGCAACATTACGCATTTGCTGCATAAGTTGATCATTTGCTTTGTAGTATTCTACTACTTCAGTTGGATCTTCGTATGCAGAAGCAACTGTAGCAATTAATGCTTCAACTTTAGCATCATCAACTTTGATCTCGTTCGCTTTAATTACTTCACCTAGTAATAGGCCAGTTTTAACGCGAGTTACTGCTTGCTCGTGGAACAACTCAGCTGGAAGCTCAGGCATGTTTTTAGCGTCGCCACCAAAACGTTGTGCAGCTTGCTGACGTAGTGCATCAATTTCTTGATCTACTAGCGCTTTAGGCACTTCGATTTCGTTGTTAGCTAAAAGACCTTTGATTGCTTGGTCTTTCACGTTAGCTTTAACCGCTTGGTCAAGCTCGCGTGTCATGTTCTTTTTCACTTCTTCTTTAAGTGCGTCAACGCCGCCTTCAGTTACACCGAACTTAGTTGCGAACTCTTCGCTTAGTTCAGGTAGCTCTTGTGCTTCAACTTTCTTCACAGAGATAGTGAATTGAGCAGCTTTACCTTTAAGGTTTTCAGCGTGGTAATCGTCAGGGAAAGTTACATCAGCAACTACTTCTTCGCCTGCTTTTTTACCTACGATGTTATCTTCAAAACCTGGGATCATACGACCTTGGCCAAGTTCTAATGGGAAGTCTTCAGCTTTACCGCCTTCAAATACTTCGCCGTCGATAGTGCCTTCGAAGTCAACTGTTACGCGATCGTTCTCGCCAGCAGCTGCATCTACTTCAGCCCATGATGCATGTTGCTTACGTAGCGTTTCTAGCATGTTTGCTAAATCTTCGTCAGTAACTGTTACAGCAGGCTTTTCTACAGTGATTTTATCTAAACCTTGAACTTCAACTTCAGGGTAAACTTCAAACGTTGCAGAGAATTCTAAATCTTTACCAGCTTCAAGCGCTTTAGGTGCGAAAGTGGGTGTACCCGCTGGGTTGATTTTTTCAGCTACGATTGCTTCGTAGAAGTTACGTTGCATTAATTCGCCAGCAACTTCTTGACGAACTGCGCCACCGTAACGCTTGTTGATTACAGACGTTGGTACTTTACCAGGACGGAAACCATCAATACGCTGGGTTTTTGACAGTTGTTGTAAGCGTTTTTTTACTTCGGTCTCAACGTTCTCTGCAGGAACGGTGATAGTCAGACGGCGCTCAAGGCCTTGAGTCGTCTCAACAGAAACTTGCATGATATACCTCAATCTTCAATTTTGGCGACTGTTCGCCTTCCTTACAAACACGGTGATCACTATGCGCTTGATACGTTAAAAGCCATTTATAAGACTTTCAATCTCCATCTTCACTATAAGATACCAATGCTGCTCTGCCCTTCGGGCACTATGTTAAACAATAGACGCGGCATTATAACCTAATATTTATGATAGTCGAGTCTAGGGGGAAATTATTTGGTTAGATCACGGATTATAGCGGGTAAATGTGTGAAAAGTAGGCGGTTCAACTGCAAGTTAGCAAGTTAGCAAGTTAGCAAGTTAGCAAGTTAGCAAGTTAGCAAGTTAGCAAGTTAGCAAGTTAGCAAGTTAGCAAGTTAGCAAGTTAGCAAGTTAGCAAGTTAGCAAGTTAGCAAGTTAGCAAGTTAGCAAGTTAGCAATATTTTAGCTTTAGGATTTAGTTGTGCAATATGAATTTTGAATTGTTTTTATTGAGAAAGTGGTCGGCGATGCAGGATTTGAACCTGCGACCCCTTGGACCCAAACCAAGTGCGCTACCAAACTGCGCTAATCGCCGATATTGAAGTATGAAACTTCGAATTTATTTTGAATACTTAAACGGTGAGTTTAAGACCACTTTAAAGAAAGTGGTCGGCGATGCAGGATTTGAACCTGCGACCCCTTGGACCCAAACCAAGTGCGCTACCAAACTGCGCTAATCGCCGATATTCTTTTTTGTAAATTGGGGTGACTGATGGGGCTCGAACCCACGACAACCGGAATCACAATCCGGGGCTCTACCAACTGAGCTACAATCACCACGGCATTTACTTGTTTTCAAAATGGCGCACCCAGAAGGATTCGAACCTTCGACCGACGCCTTAGAAGGGCGTTGCTCTATCCAGCTGAGCTATGGGCGCATCGAAAACTTCATAGTTTACCAATAAGCCAATCTATTATAACAAAATTATAAATGAAAGTGGTCGGCGATGCAGGATTTGAACCTGCGACCCCTTGGACCCAAACCAAGTGCGCTACCAAACTGCGCTAATCGCCGATGCTTACTATTGTCTGCGAGTGACCTCGTTGACAACGGGGTGCATAATAGTGATTTGACTGGATTAGGTCAAACCTTTTTTAAGAAAATAAATCAATCGGTCATTTTTAGTTCACAATGACTAAATATTGTAAATATAAGCTAAAATTCGACCGTTTTTTATAATAGTGCGGTTTATATAAAAAAAGCAACTTGGCGCTTTAGCGCTTTTCTGCGAAAATAGTCTAACTACATTAGCAAGGAATAAAAAGACTGCGTAAAATCAGTCACGTTTACCCCTTTTAAAACGATAATCTCTTGCTAAGTATCAGTTTCAAGTTAACTAACCCCAATTAAAGGTCACCCATGACGGCAAACATCATCGATGGTAAGGCAATAGCTAAACAAGTACGAAGTGCAGTAGCAGAAAAAGTAAGTGAACGCGTAGCTAAAGGCTTACGTGCGCCAGGACTTGCAGTTGTGCTTGTAGGACAAGACCCTGCAAGCCAAGTTTATGTTGGTTCAAAACGTAAGGCTTGCGAGGAAGTTGGTTTTGTATCAAAGTCATTTGATTTACCAGCAGATACCTCAGAGCAGGCACTATTGGATTTAGTCGATGAACTGAATAACGACCAAACAGTCGATGGTATTTTAGTTCAATTACCATTACCTGAAGGCCTTGACGCAGAAAAAATTCTTGAGCGTATTACACCATTAAAAGATGTCGATGGTTTCCACCCTTATAATATCGGCCGTTTGGCACAACGCATGCCAGCTCTTCGCCCTTGCACACCAAAAGGTATTATCACACTACTGAACTCAACCGGCGTTAAATATAAAGGTATGCACGCGGTTGTGGTCGGTGCATCTAATATCGTTGGTCGCCCAATGGCACTCGAGTTACTCCTTGCAGGCTGTACTACAACTGTGTGCCACAAGTTTACCCAAGATTTAGAAACTCATGTACGCCGTGCTGACTTACTCGTTGTTGCAGTGGGTAAACCTGAATTTATTCCGGGTGACTGGGTAAAAGAAGGCGCGATGGTTATCGATGTGGGCATTAACCGTTTAGATACGGGGAAATTAGTGGGCGATGTACAGTATGACATTGCTGAACAAAAAGCACATTTCATTACACCAGTACCGGGCGGTGTTGGCCCAATGACGGTAGCAAGCTTAATTGAAAACACCCTAGAAGCCTGTGAGAAATACCACAGTTAATCACTGTATTCTCAAAAAGTATTTAAGTTACAAAAAAACCGCACAACTTACGTTAGTGCGGTTTTTTATTGTTTGCTTTTAACTGCCTAATTACTTACAAACGTCTGCAACAGCGTTTGAGAAGTATTCGATATTTGCTTGACTAATACCCGCTACGTTCACACGGCTAGAACCAACAATATAAATACCATACTCTTTTTGTAAGCGCGCTATTTGCTCTTTATTAATGCCAAGGAATGAGAACATGCCATTTTGGCGGTCAATAAATGAGAAGTCTTGTGCAATGTCTTTCGCTGCTAAGCTGTCTTTGATTAACGTACGAAGACCATTAATACGATTACGCATTTCATCAAGTTCACTGTGCCACTCTTGCGTAAGCTCTGCGCTGCCTAAAATAGTGTTTACAATATCGGCACCATGTGCTGGCGGCATAGAGTAAATACTACGTACTACACTTAACATTACTGAGTTAGAGATATCAGCAGTCGCGCTATCTTTGGCAATAATTGAACATGCACCAATACGCTCACGGTATAAACCAAAGTTTTTAGAACAAGAAGAACAGATGATTAGCTCTTCAACTGCGTTAGCTAAAATACGCAAGCCGTTAGCATCTTGCTCAAGGCTTGAACCAAAACCTTGGTAAGCAATATCAACAAGTGGTGTAAAACCAACTTCTTTTGCAAGCTCTGCTACTGTATTCCACTGTGTTTCGTTTAAGTCCATACCACTTGGGTTATGGCAACACGCATGAACAAGAACAACGTCACCTTTTGGTACTTGCTTAAGTGTATTGATCATGTCATCAAATAGCAGATCTTTGTTTTCATAATCGTAATACGGGTATTCTTTAACGGTAAGGCCTGCCGCCTCAAATAAGCTAATGTGATTTGCCCATGTTGGGTTTGTTACCCAAATAGTGGCGCTTGGGTTACAACGAGCAATAAACTCAGCCGCAACACGAAGTGCGCCTGTACCACCAGGTGCTTGCGCAGTACGAACACGGTTTGCAAGAAGTGCTTGGTGCTCACCTAATAACAGGTTTTCCATTTTTTGACAAAAATCTAAGTTACCTGCCAAACCAATGTATGATTTGCTGGTTTCATTTTCTAGGCGGAATGCTTCTGCCTTTTTAACGGCGCTTAATACCGGTGTATTACCTTGTTCGTCTTTATAAACACCAACCCCTAAGTCAATCTTATTTGGGTTGGTGTCTTGCTTATAGGCCGCCATAAGGCCAAGAATAGGATCTGTTGGTAATGGTTTTAATACTGAGAACATTGACTATCTCTTATCATTATTTAGGGGTTAGCTGTTACACTTAGCTTAACATAAAAGGTGACTAGCATGGCTAGTGTTATTTACACTAAAAAGTGAGGAATTTTAATACAGCATGCAATTAAGAGTGCTAATGTGTGTTGATCAAAAAAGTCGTTGTTAAACGCCTCTCCATCAACAATACCAATGCAATTATTTTGCTGATCGAACAACGGTAAACATGCCTCAGATTTTACTTTTGGATCGCAAGTGTAATATTCTCCACCAGCAGCAAGATACTGCTCAACATTATTAATCACTCGACCTTTAGCACTCAGTGCCACTTGTACATTATTACTTCCCGCGGCAAACTCTTGAGTTAATGGAAATAATGGTCTGCTAGGTGCGCCAAAATAAACCAATTTTAGTAGCTGCTCACCTTCATTGGTTGCCGTATTTTGATAGATGCCGTACCAATCCACTTCCGTCTTCTCAACCACATAGTCAACAATGCGCTGTAACTGTGCCAGCTTTTCTGTGGTGTGTGAGTCTTGCTTTAAATAATCAGTTAACTTAAATGGTGTTTCTTGAAGATAACCAAATAAACTGCAGGCGCCGCCTTCACCTAGTTCAGGTATCTGATATTCCCAATTTACTGCAGGGCGATCATTGTTTGATAAATAACTTTCAAGCTTGGTAAGCTCTGAAGACACTAATTGCTGCGGCACATCAAGTTGTGCAAGTGATAAATAAGAAGAAACCATCTAGCCGTCCAAACATCCAAATAAAGTAAGATAATAGCATGTCATTAATCTCTCTACTAGTGTTGAATCTAAGTTAGCTTATAACGCATTTCGATTTGATTACCTGAAGCGTTATAGCTTACATAATCGGCTATTTCCTCCAGTAACGAAAGCCCTCTTCCATGTTCACGCGCTAAACTTTGGTCGCGATTATTTGATGTAAAACCATTGCCTGAATCGCAAATAGTAAAGTATAAGCATAAAGTTTCTGGACAATAGCGAATATCAATAATGATCATCGCACCTTGTAATCTCACCAAGGCCGCCTCTCTTTGCTGATAAAACTCAAAAAAACCATCATCATGATTTTTTATTTCAGAATCAAGCCCGAGTAAGCCATGATCAACCGCATTATTGTATGCTTCTGATAAAAGTAAAAAGATATCCGAGCGATGCGCTTTTAAACCACTGACCCGCGTAATAACATCAACAACTTCGAGTACGGGATCTGTTTGTTTAATTTGCGGGGAGTTTAAGCTCAGTGAAAAATTAAAAGGTAACGGCGAATAAGCTTCAGCCTCAGCTTTACTTGATGGGACGGGTAAACAATTAAAAAGTACCAGACTTAAGTCATCTTGTTGTTTAGAGCCTTTAGCAAATTTAGTGACTTGTTCAATCACATCATTACACCCGACTAGTGCTTTGCTGCCTAATACATCAATAAATCGGTGCTCGCCAAAGAATTCATCTTCATCATTGGTGGTTTCAATTATGCCGTCTGTCGCTAAAACAATACGCGTCGAATTATCCACTTCAAAGTGAATTAACTCTCGCTCGAATTCATCAGCATCCAAAATTCCGAGCGCCATATGCTGTGATTCTAATGTTTTTAGTACCTTTCCTTGTTGATCAATGACATAAGCATCAGGTAGGCCACCGAGCCAAGCCGAAATACTTTTACCTGAGCTACTTAATTCTATAATAGTTGCCGCACAAAACATATGACCAGGCAAGAGTTGAGCTAATACCGTATTAACTTCATGAGCAATATCATTCACCGCCATGCCTTTATTAACCATGGTATAAAACACTTTAGAGGCAGGTAAGGCACCTACTGCTGCAGCCAAACCATGGCCGGTAAAATCACCAAGCATACAATACAAACTACCAATAGGACTTTGTGCAACAAGCAACATATCGCCATTAAACATAGAAGCAGGTGAGAGATGAAAGTCGATGTTGTTACTAAATTCATTTTGGTTTTCTAATGCATTATTAAAAATGTGCTCTACAATTTCGTGTTCACGCTCGGTTTGATTGTAATGGTATTCTAGCTGTGCATTTTGTTCGTGGGCTTTTAAGCTAAGTTGGCGGGTTCTGGCGTGTGCATTGATTTTGGCAGTAAGAATAACTTTATCGAAGGGTTTATGAATAAAATCATCGCCGCCAACGGCTAAGCAATGCTCTAAACTATCTTTGTCTTCTAACGAGGTGATAAAAATAATCGGTAAGTAAACACCTTCACTACGCTGTTTTATTTTTGGCGCCGTTTCATAGCCATCCATTTCTGGCATTAATACATCAAGTAGCACGATATCAATCGACTGGTTATCAATTACGGCTAATGCCTCAATACCATTGTTTGCTGTCGTTACTTGATATCCTTGTTGCTTTAGCATCACGCTAAGCAATGAGCGGTTTAGAGCCTGATCATCAACAACGAGTACATGCATCAGTCGATATCAAACTTTTTGTCAAACCGAGAGATTTGTAATATCTTTTTTAATTGCGGCTGGCAATTACTAATATGAATTGCATCCACTGAGGTACCTAATGTTTTTTTTCATATTTAGCAACATGCCCAAAGCAGAGCTATCCATGTAATCTGTTTCGCGAAGGTCGATAACAACTTTTGCCGTTTTATCGCCGATTTCAGCATAAGCTTGTCGAAATGACTGCACCAAATTAAAATCAAACTTGCCTTTAATTTGGATAGTTAATGTTGTGCCATCTGCTGAGGCTGTCTTACTTAAACTCATACTTAATTCCTGATTAGATTATCCATTCTACAGAGTTAATATAACCTTTTAAGACTAAATTCGCCAAAAATAAAAGCGTCTTGTTGTAAATTTGTTATTATAGAAGTCATTGTTTATATAACTTTTTCATTGCAGGTTTAGTATGAGTGACAATAATCTCGTTTATTCAACAGAAACTGGTCGTATTAGCCAACCAAAAGCAACAAAGGAAGTTGCTGGCAAAGTATTTAAAGATGGCGCTTTGCGAATTGAACGCCAAACTAAAGGCCGTAAAGGTAAAGGCGTGATGTTAGTAACCGGTATTGATAGCGAACAGCATGACCTAAAAAAACTCGCCAAAACCATAAAAAGTAAAATGGGCCAAGGCGGCGCAGTAAAAGACGGCATCATAGAAGTACAAGGCGACGACCGCGATAAACTCAAAGCCATACTTGAAGCACTTAAATTCAAAGTTAAAATTGCCGGGGGCTAAGCCCCTATTTTATGGCGTTTAATAGTATTTAATGAGTGACTCATAACAATCTGAGAGACGGGATTGAGCGAAAATCGGACATTGAAAAGTTAAATTAATTCCAGCTTTGTTGAGTTGGGGGCTAATTTTGTCCGATAACATTATTACACGCCGTTTTGGGGAAAAATAACACGCTTAATTCCTAGCTGTTTTAATTACTTGTTTACAAGGGTAATTATTGGTGAAATTATCAGGGTATGTAATATACGCCGTTTTGGTGTGTTATAAACCACCAAATTGGTGTTCAATAAACTGCTAGAAAGTCTATGAAGAATTTAAGTTACCTAGCTGTGTTGTTTTTATTTGGTTGTGGAAAGAAAGAGTCTGACCCTGTTTGGGATTGGGGGTATTTACCTTCGTCAGAAGTATCGAACTATCAAAGGGAACAATGTGCTCACGAGTATTACCAGTCTTTTCCAGTTTCGACAGACAGTGGAGAAAGCCTTAGGATTGGACAAAGTGCTATTTCCGGCCGTTCTCATAAACACTATATTGGTTCTGGCTGTATGGTTGCTACTGTAAGTACAAAGGTCTATTTGGATGCTGACAAGCAAGTTAATAATTTTTATTCGGTTTCTGTCTTAATGCCAACTTTAGATGCTAGGTGCAGGAGCAAATATGACATACCAGCATGTAAGGAAAGCTCAGTTAGTCACACTGTCTTATTTTCTAGAGATATTTCAGCTAATGAGATTGGTGACTATTTTAAAAGCAAGACTATGAATCAGATCGTAAGTTATGACGAATATAGTCGTGTTGTATCTTTTCAACTCAGAAATAAAAGCCTTGAGTATAGGTTGCAGGCTTTCTAACAAAACAAATTAAGAACGCGGACAACCATAATCCGCACAATCCGGGGAATTTATGCTAGAAGATGGAATTTTGAAATAAGGTTAGATTATAAACCTGCAACGGGAAGTGCTGATCGTGTCTTTTTGGTTATGGCGGAATACGTTAGTGCTTTTGAAGAATTAGTACACGTTGTTGGGCACAGCATTGACCCAGAGGCTGACTTTTCTTATCAATTATCGTCTGTTGAACAAGGCTCTATAAAAGGTGTTTTAAATTGTGCCTCAGCTATAAAATCCTTCAGTAAGGCATTATCTAAAATACCAGAACACATAGCTGGCTCAATGGTTGAATGTGATGAAATAAATTCTGAAGAAGACATTGAAGCATTAGCAATACAAGTCGAAGATAAAGTAAAAGATTCTATAGACGTAAAATTCCCGAACGAGTTAAATATTAACAGGTTACGTTTAGCTGAAGGCATTAAAAAGTTGGTGGATGCTTCAGAACGATTAATTGATGGAGAAACAATTGATCTAAAATCGGGTGGAAATAACGTTGTATTTTTAAACACCAAAGTTCGATTTGATAAAGAGCCGAGCTCATTATTCATTGAAATTCTTCGAGAAGTAAAAACAACTGAAACTTTATTAATCAAAAAGCCTGTTTTCTTCGGTGATGCAATGTGGGATTTCAAGAGTATAGAGAGACGTAAATCCTTTTCAGCTCCAATAATGGATGAGTTATGGCTAAAACGATTTCAAAATCGTGAATTAGCCCATATAGATCCGGGCGATGCAATTATAGCTCTAGTATCTTATGAAGCTCATAAAGCAAAAGGAGCAAAGCATTTCTCTTTTTCCAATCACAAAATATTACATGTAGAGCGTCCAATTAAAAGCGATGAATTACAAGCTATTTTAGATTTAGAGTGCAACAGTGAAGAAGCATAAACCTCAAGGTGCGGCTATGTCGTTAATGGCTTCATATTTATTTGTGTTGTTGCCATTTGTCATTCTTGTGATTGTTAAATTTGCACAAGATCAATCCAATGAACTGTTGTTACTTTCTGATTGGTCAATAGCTTCAAGTATTATTTATGGTCAACTTATCGTTAAATTAACGACTGCACTAGCGGCAACTAGTAAATCTAAAAAGATGCCAGGCATAACTTTTAATATCACTTTACTAGTATGTCTTGGACTGGCGATAAACATTGTTGTTTATGTTTTAATGCTAGTAATGCCAAGCCAAAATATTGGTATTATTCAATTAATACTTTTTGCAATCGCATCAGGATTTCATTTTATTTACGGAGCTGCTGTTTATCATATTAATAAAGAGCAACCAACGCGGTAAGTCGGGCTATTTCTGATAAATTCATCATTATTGACGGATGGCGTGGCTTCGCCACTTATCCGACCTACGTAAAAAGGTAGGTTGGTTTAGCCGAAGGCGCCACCCAACAGAGTTTCAGAGACACACCTTTAATGTCCGCAATTAGCACTTTGAAGACAATCGATAACTCTAATTCCTAGGTTACGCCAGGCATTGTTACTAGTTATTAGCTGTCAACAATTAGCATATATTTTTATATATGCCCAAAGCGCAAGATAAACTCGCGCTTACAAGATACTCCCCCTAGCCCCTAGTTACCTAGTGACCTAGCACCTAAAATCTAGTTACCTATCCCCTAAAACCTTTTGTAACTGGGCTTTGCTATGCTCAACCCAACTACAATCGCTTAATTGAACACCGCGCAAGCTTACAGCTAGAATCAAAACACCATGGCTTTGCCGCGGCCCGAGGCTTCTGATCCTGCATCAAGTTTACCATCACGCTCAATGATCACATGCATATCACCAAATCGGCGTTCATCTAATGTGTAACCCATTTTTTCAAGTGCGCTAATAACATCAGCAGCTAAACCGCTGTGATGGCGAATCACATTTTTAGGCCATAGTTGATGATGAAAACGCGGGCTATTCACCACTTCTTCGGCGCTCATATTAAATTCAACCGCGTTTAAAATCGATTCATACACGGAGCTGATAATCGTCGTGCCGCCCGGTGAGCCGGTGACCATTTTTACTTTATTATTTTTAAGTAAGATAGTTGGTGTCATTGAGCTCAGCATACGTTTATGTGGCTGTATTTCATTAGCTTTGCCACCAAGCGCGCCAAAAACGTTCATCACGCCTGGTTTTGCACTAAAGTCATCCATCTCGTCATTAAGTAAAAAACCTGCGCCTGCGACCACAACGCCACTGCCGTACCCTAAGTTAATCGTTGTGGTGTTCGAAACTGCGTTCCCCCACTTATCTACAATTGAAAAGTGAGTCGTTTGTTCGCTTTCATACAAACCTGGTTTAATGTCCTCAGTGGTTGATATTTTATCAAGGGTAATGGTGCTACTGCGCTTTTTAAGGTATTCACTGGCAATCAGCTCTGTTTGTGGCACGTCAAAAAAGTCAGGGTCGCCTAAGTACTCTGCTCTATCGGCAAAAACGCGCTTACCTATTTCAGATAGTAAATGAATATAAGCCGTTGAATTATGCTCAAAACCATCGCTAGGCTTAGTTAACTCATACATTCTTAGCCACTGTAAAATAGCAATGCCGCCTGAGCTTGGGGGAGGTGAGGTTAAAACTTCATAACCGTTCCAGCTGGCTTTAATAGGAGTGCGTGATTTTGCTTGATAGCCTTTTAAATCGGCTTGAGTGATTATGCCGCCATGTTGCGCCATAAAATCAGCGATGATTTTGGCAGTTTCCCCTTCATAGAACCCTGCTTTACCCTTATCACGAATGCGCTTAAGTGTCGCGGCAAGCTCTGGCTGCTTAAAGTTTTGTTTTGCTTTAGCGCTGGCAAAATACTCAGCAAAATTAATCGAAACGTCTTTTTTAGCCATACGAGCTATGTAACGCTCGATACTGCTGGCAAGCTTTGGATGCACAATAAAGCCATGTTCGGCAAGTTTTACTGCGGGTTCAACTAAGGTTTTCCAATCAAGTGTGCCGTGTTTTTTATGAGCAAGCCACATACCTGCAACACTGCCAGGTACACCGCTGGCATGAATACCATACACAGAGCGATGCTTAATAACATTGCCCTGCTGATCTAAATACATATCGCGATGTGCCGCACTCGGTGCTGTTTCACGATAATCAATAAAGTCACTTTCGCCGTCTTTTTGGATCAGCATAAAACCACCGCCACCAATATTCCCAGCTTCAGGCAGAGTTACAGCCAATACAAATTGTGCCGCGATAGCCGCATCAACGGCATTACCGCCTTGCTCTAGAATAGCCCTTGCGGTATCACTACTATAGCTGTCAGGCATGGCAACCGCAGCTTGACTCGTTTTTTCTGCAGCACTCAGCATTAGATTTAACTGAATTACCATTAAGCACAATAAAAGCAAAATTTTGCCACGAGAAAACATAGTTCATTCCTTTTTAATTTTATTTTTTAACTAAATTATTTCACCATTAATGCATATTGTACCGCGCTAGGTCAAACGACAATTAAACTAACTTTCGATATAGCACAGCAGGTAGCTCACCTTCGTCATCTATATGAGTGTAATTTTTAATAAATTTCATGGCTAATTTTTCCATGACTTTAATAGAAGCTAGATTGTCTTGTAATGCTGTCGCACTAATAGCATGCACTTGAGGCTGCTGGGCAATACAATCAGCTATTGCTGTAGCCGCTTCACTAGCAAACCCTTTGCCCCAGCTTGAGCGTTTAAAACGCCAACCAATTTCAATATCATTGTAGTTAGGCGATTTAGTAAAAAAGTCCATCGGCCTGATAAGCACCCAGCCTATAAACTCATTTGTTTGCGTAATATTCACCTGCCATAATCCCCAGCCCTTTTCAGTATTGCGATACGCTTGCATACGTGGGATAAACACCTCTTGAATTGTCTGCATGCTACTAACTTTGCCTCGTGTTAGGTACTGCATAACCTGCGGATCATTATCTAATTCATACAATAGCGGTGCATCTTGTTCATCCATTAACCGAAAACTAAGTCGAGCTGTTCTAGGTACGTTCATATTTTTACCTGTATATTGCATGTTTTTAAATTATTACTAAAATTACTTTACCTAAGAATGACGGTCTTAGGAACACTCCCCTTTTAATAGAGAACAAATATGAAAAAAATCGCGAGTTTAGTTTTGTTAGGTTGCGTTATTCTCAGCGGATGTGAAGACGCTAATGAAGTAAAAGAAGATGCCGCAGAAGCCAAAGCCGAAATGCAAAAAGCATTAGGTGATGCGTGGGATGAGGTAAAAGATACCACGAATGAATTCAAGGATGAATCACTTGACGAGCTATTAGATGAGAGTAAAAAGCTTGGCTTAGACATGTACGATGATGGTAAAGAAGTTGCCCTTGACGCATGGCTCGAAAGTAAAGAAGCTGCAGGTGAGTTAACTGAAAAAACCAAGCAAAAAGCGCAAGAACTCGCCCAAGAATTACGTGAAGCCCGCGAACAACGCGAGCAAGATAAAGACAATTAAAACCCAACTAAGGTAACCAGCCTGCTTTACAACCGCGCCTGTAAAGCTAACAAGTAAGCTTTGCGGGCGATCAATTCTTCCAGTGTGCCTTGGTATGAATACACTTTACTAATATCAGCAAATGATAGACGCCCTTTTATTATAGACATTGAACAGCTTATATTTACCCAGTTAAAATATAAAAGTAACGTCTGTAAGCCATCGGTTTGTATCTGGTTAAAGCCCACTTTTTGTGCTGTTTTAGGATTAATAATATAACTGGTCGCCTTAATGGTTATATTTTTATTTTGTTGCTGCTCATAGTGTTCAATTAGCTTAATTAACCCCGCAACATAGCCGCTTAAGACCTGTTTTTTTCGTTGCTGGGCGGTTTGGCTTGAATCTAGAACAAAGTAGTAATCGAATAAACTCCCACCATGTAAAGCCAAACTGTTATTTTTTACTTTTTCAGCAATTAGTAACGGTGAGTAATAAATTAAGTTCCCTGCTTTTATGCCACTTGGTACATCAATAAAAGGGGCTAATACAGACAAACTGACTGACAGTACAAATAAAGCAACAAAAGGGACTCCAAGAAAAGTAAACACACTTCCTAGCAGAATATTTAAAAGAAGATAGAAGCCTATTAACTTTAGTTGAAAGTGCCGTTGCTGCTTATCACTAAGCACATAAAACCTATTTTCCACTGTGGCTACCCTCAATTGTTATTTTTATACGGTATGGTACTGTTAAAACACCAATAAGTAACAACTGTATTACTGGCACTAGAACTGTGCAAGCTCTTATCTTTAACATACTACACCTTTAAAGTGTTTTTTGCGCAGTCACATAACCTAAAAGGAATTACAATGAAAAAAAACTCATAGTTTTATTCTTATTGATTCATTCACTCTCATCACACGCGGTGAATTTAATAGACAACGAGCACGTTAACGCTCAAAAAGATTGTTTCAGCTGGATTTTTACAAGCTATGACTCATGGCGTAGTGCAATGGAGAAAAAATATAAAAAGAACGTTAAGTCCGATCAGCTTCTGGCAAAAAGAATGTCTTGGTTTGATTCTAATTTTGGTGAAGAAAAGTTTAACAAGTATAAAGCAAACCTTTCATGCCAAACATTTAACTACGATGTAGATGGAATATTAGTTAAAGGTTATGTGATTAAACCCAAACACGCGGATAAAAAACTGCCAGTATTAGTTTATAACCGTGGCGGAAATGGCAATTTTGGAGGGGTTGTTTTTGGCGCAATGATGCACAATTTGTTTCCAATCGCCAATGAAGGCTTTGTGATCATTGGTAGCCAGTACCGAGGTACATTTACTAAAGACGATTCACTTGATGAATTTGGTGGTAAAGATATTGATGATGTATTGGCGCTGTTAACATTTGTACCAGATATAACTGGAGCAGATAACAAGCGTATCGGGATGTATGGCGCAAGCAGAGGTGGCATGCAAACACACCTAGCGTTAAAGCAAACCAAGCAAGTAAAAGCGATTGCAACAATTGCAGGCGCCACAGATTTACTTAAGGAACTTGAATTTCGCCCAGCAATGGAAAAAGTATACAAGCATAGGATCCCAAATTACAAAGTAAATAAAGTTGATGAATTATCAAAGCGCTCAGTATTAAATTGGGTAAATGGACTCTCACCTGAAGTACCTATTTTACTTATACATGGAGGAAATGATAAACGGGTTTCTGTGAATAACTCAATTGAGTTTGCAAAAGCGCTTGATAGCACCAAGATCCCTCATAAACTCGTTATATACCCTGATGATAATCACGGATTACAGAAAAACCAATCAGCCGCAAACCAAGAAATAATCAACTGGTTTAATAAATTCTTATAAATTGAAGCTACAGCATTGTTATGCAATGGGCCAGTCATGAAGCTGGCCTAACCTTACATAGCTAAAAATTAGAGTAAGATCCCATTTGACGATCAAACAGAAACCCTCTAAGTAAACACCCACAACAGAGTCTGTGTAATAACATGATATTGTAAGCGAAAAGTACAAATAAATACTGATGTATATGCAGCATTACCAGATCCATATAGAGGAATATTTAAGTTAGGAACATATTTACCACTATCTTCAAGGTTATCCATATTGGCTTTATCAATTAGATTTTCGCCATTAGATGCCAGTACTGTGAGTGACTCTAAAATACTTTCAGCACGTATACGCGCTTGTTACCTCTGCTTTTCATATGTCCTCTAGTTAGCAGTGATCTTTTCTTCTCGGCCAAGCTTGGTATTGCAAAGGCAGCAAGGGTTGCGGTGCTCAATATGAGAAGCCACCTCAGGAAGAAGGTTATAGTCATTTGGTTTAATTAGGTATAATTAAGCTGGATAAAATCAAAAATCTAATAAAATTATTATAAATAAGTCTAACATATGAAATAATCCACCTTATCTATTCTGAATTTTCACTTCTTAAAATTGGCCTTAACTACTTTATTTACCGATAGCGTCGCTAAGTCGCTCTTTTACTACTAGAATATCTTTGAAATCAACATTTCTTTAAATATTAGGATACACAATGAAAAAAACTTCCTATCGCAATTGCTCTTTGCGCTGTATGTGCGTCTGCAAGCTCATATGCAGAAGTGCGTATCAATGGTTTTGCCTCTATTGTTGGCGGTAAAACATTAGACGATGATACAACTTTATATGGGTATGATAACGATATCTCTTTTAAAAATGAAAGCGTGTTTGCGCTGCAATTATCTGCTGATTTGCAAGATAAATTAAGCGCAACAGCACAAATCGTAGCGCGTGGCGAAAATGACTTTGACGCTGAGTTTGAATGGGCGTACTTAACATACGAGTTTACCGATGAGCTGCAACTCAGTGCAGGTAAAATGCGCGTACCTTTTTATCGTTATTCAGACTTTTTAGATGTTGGCTATGCATACCGCTGGGTAAGGCCACCTCAATCAGTTTATAACCTTCCTTTTTCTACCTATGAAGGTTTAAGTTTATTATATTCATCACAAATTGGTGATTGGGACTCGACACTTCAAGGTATTTATGGAAGCTACGACGGTACAATTGCCGTTGTATCAGTTAATGGTGACACTGAGCTTAATGATATAGCAGGCGTTAACTGGACACTAAGCTACGACTGGTTTAGTGCTCGCGCAGCCTACTTTATAGCTGATACATCTATAGCAATTGAAAATGATAACGCAACAGCTGTCGCACTCAATGAGTTAGAAGCCACATTACGAAACGCAGGGTTTGTTGATCAGGCTGATAACATCGCTGTCGATGAAGATGACGGATCATTCTTAGCACTTGGCTTCTCTATTGATTATAACAACGTGTTATTCGATGCTGAATACACGGAGTTTGAAGTAGATAACAGTGCGTTAGCTAAGCAAACTCAATACTATACATCTGTAGGCTATCGTATAGATGAGTGGACTGTTCATTTGACTTATGAGAATAACGACGATAAGCATGAAAAAAGCCGTTATAATGCACTACCAGCCGTTCCTGATTTAAATCAAGGTATCAACTTGGTATTAGAGGGATCAAAAGCGAAAAGTAATGTATACACTATTGGCACTCGTTACGACTTCCACCCTTCTGCAGCTTTAAAGGTAGACTTTAGCCGCTTTAAAAACGATATCACAGATACAGAGACTGATGTTGTTGCTGTCGCTGTAGATTTAGTATTTTAATTGGAGTTTGTGATGAAAAAATTATTTTTAGCCACTGCACTGACTGTTTGCTCATTGAACACATTTGCAGAAGTTGCTGTAATCGTAAACCCTGCAAATGCGAATCAAATTGACGCTAATACCATTAAAAAAATCTACTTAGGAAAAAGTAAATCTTTTGCTGATGGTATGAAGGTGAACCCGGTTAACCAAGATAGTAATAGTGTAGCAGATGAGTTCAACGACAAAGTGGTTGGTAAGTCTGGCAGTCAACTCAATGCTTATTGGTCAAAATTGATATTTACAGGTAAAGGAACCCACCTGAAAAACTTAGTAATGATCAAGCTGTGATTGATTTCGTTAGTAGCAACAAGGATGGAATTGGCTACATTGATAGCGCAAAGGTGACTGATAGCGTAAAAGTTATTGGCAAATTTTAAAAATTATTCATTTCTCAATTAAATAACCACCTCAAACGAGGTGGTTTTTTATTATCTACTTAAATATTTTAACGTTTAGATTCGCCTTTATTCAACTTTAAACTTGGCAGTCGCATCTAATAAGTTATCTGATAAATAATGTAGATTTTTAGCAACATCCCTTACAGCCGCAAGTGATTGCATTGTATCTTCGAATGACGTATGCATGTTAGAGACATTCTCGACAACCATCGCAGCAACGGAAGTTTGCTCTTCAGTGGCCGCTGCTATTTGCGAGTTCATTCCATTAATCTCAAGCATTTGTTCGGCAATTTTTTCAATTGAAACACCGGTATTTTCTGCTGCAATGGCATTATTAGTCGCCATATCCCGTGCCGAAGTCATTGCATTTACCGACTCATTTGCAGCTGTTGTCAGTATATTTAATAGTTCTCGGATTTCATTTGTTGATTTAGCTGTACGTGATGCAAGCTCTCTAACTTCATCGGCTACTACCGCAAAGCCTCGGCCCTGCTCACCAGCTCGGGCTGCTTCAATAGCGGCATTGAGTGCTAACAAATTTGTTTGTTCAGCAATCGACGTTATAACATTTAAAATCTGTGTTACATTTTTAGTGTCATCAGCTAACTTATTGATTGTAGTTGCCGCATGATTTATTTCATTGCTCAGCGTTTTAGATTCTGAAACCGATGTTTGAATCTGGCTACGACTTTGTTCTACTTCTTGCTCCGCCGTTTGTGCAGCACGAGATGCGTTAGCAGCCGATTGAGAGATATCACCCACACTCTGCTTCATCTCTTCCATCGACTGTTTAACAATCTCTGCATCTGAAGTTTGTTTACTCGTTGCCCGCTCAGCTTGCTCCATACCTTGAACTAAGCGTGTTGAATTTTCCATTAATGGCTCACATACAGCCATTACATCTAAAACTGAACCTCGTAATAAAGCTATAAACGTATTGAAATTGATTGCTACTTGACCAATTTCATCTTCAGATCGTACTGTTAGCTGCGTACTTAGTGAGCCTTTACCTTCACCTAGTAAACGTAAATTTCCTGCCGCCTCACTCGCTGCAGAGCCAATACCTCTTGCAATCCAGACAGCCATAAATAAAAGTAAAACCAAGGACACTAAAGACACGACGAACATCAAAGTTAAAGCATTATCAGAACGAGATTTAGTATCTTTAACTAATTCAAAAAAACGGTCATCAGCACGTTGCTGCGCATTTTTAAAACTCTCTAAAACAGAGTTATACATCTGTGTTTTAGACTGAGCTTGCTGTTGGATCTTACTAAAATCAGCAGTACCTTTTATCATTCCAACCGCTATTTCAGAAGAAACCTTAGAATAACTATTGAGTTGGCTGCGTGTTTGAGAGTCGATGTAACTACTGTTAATCGCTGTGATTTTTTCAAGGTTAACGGTTAATTTTGTATATGTGTCACCGGCTTTGTCTACCAGTTCTTGTTCGCCAAACGTTACAGCTTGCGTATAGAGTTCGTCTAGTTTTTCTAATAGAACAACATTTGAAGATGTTAACTTAACCACCTGGTAAGAGGTTTTCTCTAGCTCATCCAATGAACCTCGGTTGTCATCCATAGCAATATAATTTATCAGCACTATCACTATAAAAGCGACCACTGCAATACTAGTAATTGCATGGATTTTTTAGTGATACTGATATTTTGAAAAGACATACTTGACGCCATTCGATGTACCTTAATTTTTATAACTATGTGTGTTATCGGCTAGATGGCCTAATATTTTAACTATATTTATAATTTATATAGCTTTTTCTATATATAATCATCTCATCAATACGTAATCAATCAGAGTTTTAACACTATTTGTTAGGATTTACTTACATCCTCTATTTATAGGCTATTATTAGTTAATTGCAATTCTCTTTTGTTGTAATTAATTGTTTTAGCATTAAATATAAAGAAAATTTTATTAAACTCACCAATTTAACTCAAACCTCACCTAAGTTTATTAAAAAAAGTGACATCTTTGCTATAAGATAACCTATTTGATACTAAATATTGTTTAATACAATGATGGTAAGTTTAGCAGCTTGCATTTGATTCAAACTGACTTACCCAAGAGCAGTTGCACAAAAGAATAGACCGCATTGATTGACACGGTCAAAAAACACCAGTTCTAGCTAAATATCAAGCCTTTTAAAATGCAGTATTTGTTCTGAAATTTCAATTAATCAACGACGATCATACATTTGCAATTAATAAAGAGTAAACAATCGAAGACTTTACTCAGCTAGATAACAACAAAAACAACAGCCAGGGGCTAGCTTTAGCCTCTATTAATTAATAACGGAGATAATTTCATTGAGCAAGCACGACAACCTAGTAGTGATGTGTTAGCTAATACCCGGTACTGACATTGATAATATCTGTAAATCACAGCTGACTAACTGAATGTATGAGTATAAAAAAACCGGTAACATCGCTGTTACCGGTTTCTTTGATATGGTGCGGTTGGGGGGACTTGAACCCCCACGCCCTAAAGCACTACCCCCCTCAAGGTAGCGTGTCTACCAATTCCACCACAACCGCATTTTTAAAGCTTTCACTTTTACCTGTTAAGCTTGTTAGTTTACTTGAGGAATGTAAACCGCTTAACAATATTCTATAAATTAATTTGGTACGTCAGATTTCTCTTTCGTAGATGTTACTGGAACATCGCTATCAGCCGGTGTTACAGTTTCAACTGCAGGAGCTGCTTCTAAGTTTTCCCACTCATCACTTTGCTTAATTTGATTCGCGGTTAAATTACCTAGCACAATACTTAGCACAAAAAAGATTGTCGCTAAAATTGTGGTTGTTTTTGTCATGAAGTTACCCGCACCTGATGAACCGAACACAGTCCCTGATGCGCCAGCGCCAAATGACGACCCCATGTCTGCGCCTTTACCTTGTTGGATTAAAACCATACCAACAAGTGCAAGCGCAACAACTAAATAAACTACTAATAAAATTTCGTACATCTTATACGGTCCTTTTTGCACTATTACAGATTGCAGTAAACGAATCTGCTTTTAGACTAGCGCCACCAATCAGGCCACCATCTATATCTGGCTGTGCAAATAATAATTCGCTATTTTTTTCATTAACGCTGCCACCATAAAGAATGGTCAGCCCTTGTGCTAAATCGCTGCTTAAAGTAGCAATTTTATCACGGATAAATTTGTGCACGCTTTGTGCTTGTTCAGGCGATGCAGTCTTACCTGTGCCAATGGCCCAAACGGGCTCGTATGCTATCACAGAATCTTTCAGTGCTGCTAGACCTAATTTATCAATTACTGCATCAATTTGTGCAGCAACCACTAATTCAGTTTGTTCTTGTTCACGTTGTTGCTCACTTTCACCTACACATAATATAGGGGTTAAGCCTACTTGCTGTGCACGTGCAAATTTATTAGCAACTGTGTCATTACTTTCACCATAAATACTACGGCGTTCTGAGTGACCAACCAATGTATACTTAGCACCTAAGTCTTTAATTAGTTGTGCGTCCACTTCACCGGTGAAAGCGCCTGGCTCATTTTCCGATACAGTTTGCGCACCTGTTGTTACACCTTGTTCAATTAACGAAGATAACAACGGGTAAGGAGGAAATACTACAACATCTAAATCAACTGATTTGACGTTATTTATTGCAACAGATAACTGATTAACAAGCTCTAAAGAGCCATTCATTTTCCAGTTCCCAGCTACCATTGGCTTGCGTGTTGCCATTTTTCCACTCCAGATTAGAAAGCGGGCGAGATAGTAACTCGACTCGCCCAAAGTTACAAGAGGTTATTGTTATCAATCAGTTTGTTTGCTCATAGATTCGACAACTGCAGCAATTTTTCTTGCGCTATCAAGTACTACTTTTTCTTCTTCAGCCTCAACCATTACTCGCACTACCGGCTCAGTGCCTGACTTACGTAGTAAAACTCGACCTTTGTCGGCCAGTTTAGTTTCAACTTCCGCAACTGCAGCAAGTACTTCTGGTGCTTGGGTTGGATCCGTGCCCGCTTTGTAACGCACGTTAATCATTTTCATTGGGTATTTAGTAAAACCGGCACCTAAATCTTTCAACGTGCGGTTTTGTGCAACCATTGCGGCTAATACTTGTAAGCTTGAGATAATACCATCGCCGGTGCTAATAAGGTCTAAATTCAATACATGCCCAGAGCTTTCGCCACCTATTTTCCAGCCTTTTTCTTGCAATAGTTCCATTACATAACGGTCGCCAACTTTACTACGTTCAAATGCGATACCTTTGGCTTTTAATGCGTTTTCAAGACCCATATTAGACATAACCGTACCGACAACACCACCACCTAAAATATCATCTTGGGCAGCCTGACAAGCTATAATGTAAACAATATCATCGCCATCAAATACACGGCCATTATGATCAACCATCATGACACGGTCACCATCACCATCATAGGCAATACCCACGTCAGCGTTATGCTCAAGTACTTTACGTTTGAGTGCATCTACATGAGTTGCACCACACTCTAAATTGATATTGACACCATTTGGTTCACATGCATGACAAATAATTTCAGCACCTAGCTCACGCATTACTGATGGTGCTATATGGTAAGTGGCTCCATTAGCGCAATCTAATACAATTTTTAGCCCTTCAAGTGATAAACCTTGCGGGAATTGGCTCTTACAAAACTCAATATAACGCCCATCAGCACTTTCTAGACGGCGTGCTTTACCTAGCTTATCAGAGGCTACACACGTCATAGGCTCGTCAAGCATAGCTTCGATTTGCAGCTCAACATCATCACCGAGTTTTAATCCTCGGCCACAGAAAAACTTAATACCATTATCGTGATAAGGATTATGTGAAGCGCTGATCACAATACCCGCTTCAGCACGAAATGTTTGAGCAAGGTAGGCAACAGCCGGTGTTGGCATTGGCCCTAGTAAAACCACATCAATACCAGCGGCAATTAAGCCAGCTTCGAGTGATGTTTCAAGCATATAGCCCGATATCCGCGTATCTTTACCAATAATAACTTTTTTAGTGCCATTTTGTGACAGTACACGACCAGCTGCCCAGCCAAGTTTAAGTGCAAATTCAGGGGTGATTGGAAACTCCCCAACCATGCCACGTACACCATCGGTGCCAAAATATTTTCTATTGCTCATTTGATATTCCTTGTTCGCAAGCTTGCCAAACAGCAAGCACATCTGCGGTTTCTTTTACATCATGTACTCGAATAATTTTTGCGCCACGTTGCGCTGCTATGAGTGCCCCAGCTAAACTGCCGGCAAGGCGCTCATCCGTTGTTCTATTTAGTAAATTACCAATCATTGATTTACGTGAAAGCCCTGCCAACACTGGTAAATTAAATCGATTAAATTCATCAAATCGTGCTAACAATTGATAATTGTGAGTCAAGCTTTTTCCAAAGCCAAAGCCTGGATCTAGAATAAGTTGCTCTGGCTTAATGCCCGCTGTTTTACAAGCATCAATACGTTGCTGAAAAAAATGATTGATATCTGCAAATAAATTATCGTACTGCGGATTGCTTTGCATGGTACGAGGCTGCCCCTGCATATGCATCAAGCAAATTGCAATATCTGTAAATTGGGCTGCTACGTTGAGCGCATCAGGCTCTTGAAGAGCACGCACATCATTTATAATATCAGCACCAGCGAGCACTGCTTGGCGCATAACCTCGCTTTTGCTGGTATCTATTGAAATGATACATTCACTTACAGTTATATCTGAATGAGCCCTTATTGCTTTTATTGTGGGTATTACACGACTTAACTCTTCTTCAAGCGTGACATCAGGGGCGCCTGGACGCGTCGACTCACCACCAATATCTATTATGGTGGCGCCATCGTTAAGAAGTTCTTGAGCCTGAATGACAGCGCTGTCCGTCTGATAGTATGAACCACCATCTGAAAAGGAATCAGGAGTAACATTTAAGATCCCCATAATAATTGGGGAGTTGAGGTGTAACTTACGACCTCGAGGTAAATTAACTGTGGTCATTTTTCACCTTCAATACATCCATTGCATTGATTATTCTTTTTGATACAAAAAACCCCGGTGGCCCGGGGTTTTTAGATAAGCTATTTTAACTATTATTCAGCTTTGTCATCAAGGTTTGTTTCATCTTTTTGCGATGATTCTTGATCTTTACTCTCAGGTTCAGCTTTAACCTGGGCTGGTTCCGATTTTTTATCGCCTGTGTCACGTCGGTCATGGGCATCGCGAGGCTCGCGTACAGGTTGACGTGCCATTAAGTCATCGATTTGTTTTGCATCAATGGTTTCATACTTCATTAATGCGTCTTTCATCGAATGCAAAATATCAATATTCTCTTTAAGAATATCCTCAGCACGTTGGTAGTTTCTATCAGAAAACAAGCGTACTTCAGTATCAATTACTTTTGCAGTTTCATCCGACATGCTCATAGCACGGCCTCCGCCGCCGCCCATGTACATTTCATTCTGATCTTCTGCATAAAGTAATGGCCCAAGCTTTTCACTCAAACCCCACTGAGTAACCATTTTACGCGCAATATCAGTTGCCCTTTCAATATCGTTACTCGCACCTGTGGTTACTTTATCTTCACCGTAGATAAGTGCTTCTGCAATACGTCCACCATAAAGGCTTGAAATCATTGACTCAAGCAACTCTTTTGAATGACTAACACGATCTTGCTCAGGTAAGTACATAGTTACACCAAGGGCACGGCCACGAGGAATAATAGATACTTTATAAACAGGGTCATGCTCAGGCACTAACCGACCAACAATTGCGTGGCCCGCTTCGTGGTAGGCTGTCATTTCTTTTTCTTGCTCGCTCATCACCATGGTTTTGCGCTCAGCACCCATCATGATTTTGTCTTTAGCAGCATCAAACTCAGCCATGCTAACTACACGCTTATTACCACGGGCAGCGTATAAAGCCGCTTCGTTTACAAGGTTTGCTAAATCAGCACCTGAGAAACCTGGCGTCCCACGGGCAATAACAGACGCTTCTACATTATCGCCTAGAGGCACTTTACGCATATGAACTTTTAATATTTGCTCACGGCCACGAATATCAGGTAAACCAACAACAACTTGACGGTCAAAACGACCTGGGCGAAGTAACGCTGGATCTAATACATCAGGACGGTTAGTTGCGGCGATAACGATAATACCTTCGTTGCCTTCAAAACCATCCATTTCCACTAGCATTTGGTTTAGGGTTTGCTCACGCTCATCGTGACCACCGCCCATTCCTGCACCACGCTTACGACCAACAGCATCAATTTCATCGATGAAGATGATACATGGCGCTGCTTTTTTGGCTTGTTCAAACATGTCGCGCACACGTGACGCACCAACACCCACAAACATTTCTACAAAATCAGAACCTGAAATAGTAAAAAACGGTACTTTTGCTTCACCGGCAACGGCTTTAGCAAGTAATGTTTTACCTGTTCCAGGAGGACCGACCATCAGTACCCCTTTAGGAATACTACCGCCTAACTTTTGGAACTTAGACGGATCCCGTAAGAAATCCACTAATTCAGTCACATCATCTTTCGCTTCGTCACACCCGGCAACATCCGCGAAAGTTGTTTTAACTTGGTCTTCGCTCATCAAGCGTGCTTTACTCTTACCGAATGACATAGCGCCTTTACCGCCACCGCCTTGCATTTGACGCATGAAGAAAATCCATACACCAATGAGGAGCAACATCGGGAACCATGAAATGAGTATGCTTGCTAAGAACGACTGTTCTTCAGGTTTAACACCTTTAACATTCACATCACTTTTTAATAAGTCATTTAAAATGTCTTTGTCATAAATAGGCATAATGGTTTGAAAGCGCTCACCATTACTTTTAGTCCCAGTGATTGTGCCACTGGTACTCTCAATTGCCACTTCTTGTATAGCGCCATTTCGGGCGTCTTTAACAAATTGACTGTAACTAGTTTGACGATCGACTTGATCGCCACCATTAAAGCTCTGAAAGACTGACATTAGCACAACTGCAATTACCAGCCAGAGTATTAGATTTTTCGCCATATCGCTCAAGGGGTTAACCTCTTGTATCCAATTAATTTAAATTCAACTACACGCCTGACAACTGTACTACAGTTTGTAGCCTGTCGCTACTATATATACTTCACGAGAACGAGCACGCGAGGCGTCGGGTTTGCGTATCTTCACTGTTTTAAAGCTATTACGTACATCTTGTAAATATTGATCAAAACCTTCACCTTGAAAAACTTTAACAATAAATGCACCATTTTTCTTCAACACTTGGTGACACATGTCCAGCGCTAGTTCCACCAGATACATACTGCCTGCTTGGTCAACAGAGCTATTGCCACTCATATTCGGTGCCATGTCGGAAAGCACCACATCTACGTTCTTACCCCCGATACGATTTAATAGCGCATCGAGTACAGCCTCTTCTCGAAAATCTCCTTGCAAAAAATCAACACCTGCCAGTGAATCCATAGGTAATATATCACATGCAACAACTTGGCCTTTAGCGCCAACTTTTTCTGCTAAATACTGGGACCAACTACCGGGTGCTGCACCTAAATCTACCACGGTCATTGCTGGGCGTAGTAATTTATCTTTATTTTGAATTTCATCAAGTTTAAAAATCGCACGAGAGCGCCAACCTTTCTTTTGGGCTTCGTGAACGTAAGGATCATCAAAATGTTCCTTCAACCAACGCTGTGAACTGGCTGAATGTTTTTTATTTGTCATAAATTAACACGCAACTAATTAGTAATATTCTTTAGATGGCGTTAGAATACCCTTAATTCAAGCCATATTCAGCAAAATTTGTAACAACATGAAATTATCGAACAAACAAAAGCAGTTTTTAAAAGGTCAAGCACACTCCTTAAAACCAGTTGTATTACTTGGTTCAAACGGTTTAACCGAAGGTGTTGTGGTTGAAATACAAAGTGCATTAGAAATTCACGAACTTATTAAAGTTAAAGTACCAACTGACGATCGTGAAACTAAAGCCTTGATATTTGAGGCAATTGTACGTGAAACTGGCGCAGAAAAACTGCAAACAATCGGTCACACGATTGTGCTTTATCGCCAAAGTGAAGAGAAAAAAATTCAGTTGCCGCGCAATTAATTTTTTTAGCTTCCTAAAAAAACCAGCGGAAGCTGGTTTTTTTATAATTAAATTTTACGGCGAAGAAAAATGTAAAAGAATGTGCAATCGACTAAAAATTCATTCGTAAATCACTTAGATGATAATTTTTCCCTCTGCGCTGTAGTAAGAAATAACGTGAAAATTCTGATTCAAGCATTTTACTAACCGTTAATTCAGAAATTAAAGCCGCTAGTTCAACACTCGTATTGCTATGACCAATGACTATCACTGTGCCCTGTTGTTGCAAAATATGCTCTTTAAACGCCACTAAATCTCGCGGATCATAAATATTAATCTCAACAGCAAAGTGCTTAGCTAACTCACTTGCACTCTCAACGGTACGATTATAATTAGTGCTGTATAACGTAACCGTTTCAGTTTGGTGAATTAAAGTAGGTAATTGCAGCGCCCTTTGCTTTCCAGCGGTTGTTAAATGCGGGTTTTGCCTTCGCTTTTTTCACTATGACGAAATAAGAAAATATTTTCAGGTGTCGCATAAACCGCGCCAGTATAAAAAATAATTAAAAAACTCAGTAAGTACTTCATTAATGATCCTAGCGTTATTTCTGCTGACGTTTATAAGCAAGGACTTGGTCAATAAACTCTGTGGTAAGTTCATTGATCAAACCTGTTTCCGCATTTAAAATCAAACTAAAACCAATGTTTAAATGCGGCATAATAACGATATCACTACGATAGCCTTGCACCCAGCCACTGTGGTAATAAAGGGTTTCATTATCATAATTATAAACCCGCCAACCTAAACCATAATAAGCCTCTTTGAGGTGTTTTTTCCACACCCTACGACGTAACTCTTTTTTAGTATGCGTATAAGGACGAGTTTGATCTGCAAGTACTTCAGGCGACAACACACTTGGGTAGTAACCCAATTGTGCTTTAAGCCATATAGCCATATCACTGGCACTGGCGTTAACACCCGCAGCGGGAAGCACTTTATAGTAGTTTTGTTTTAATCTTGCTGTATGCCAACGCTTACGCCCCCTAACATGTGGGTGGGCGTAGTTGTTATCAATTATCATTTGCTCATACCCTAAACTAGCATCGTTCATTTGCAAAGGTGCAAAAACGAATTCATTTAACCAGCGAGCATAGCCCATTTTAGTGCTTGCTTTAATTACTTCATCAACCAAACTAAACATCACGTTTTGATAGCCATAACACTGTCCGGGCTTACAAATGGGCTCTACACTTAAAAGCTTAGATACAATATCAGGGTAACTCATTCTCGACTCAATCAAGTTATCATATGCATTGGGCACTAAACCTCCTGAATGGCTCAATAAGTGATAAACCTTCAAGTTGTTTTTTATAACTCGTATTACTGAATTCAGGAATAAATTTGCTAACAGGATCTTCGAGAGAAAAGCGCCCTTCATTGGCGAGTTTTGCCGTCAGGGAGCCTGCAAATGTTTTCGATACTGAGGCTAAGCGAAAGCGAGTATGGGCATCGACCTTGCGCCCCTTAGAAAGCTTTGTAACACCAATCCCTTTTACAAAAAGATTATCAGGGCCGTTTACTATAGACAGCGCACCACCAGGGATCCCTTTACTTTTTAATTTTGCAGCTAGATGCTTTTCATAATCACTGACAAGTGATTGCCACTGTTTATCAGTTGCATGACTAAGCCCAGAAAAAAACAACAGAGTAAGGAGAAAAAACGGTATAAACCCAGGGCAAAAAATACTTCATTTTTTATTATTTTTATCTACATTGAGAATATTCTGAGTCCATAATACCATGAACTTTTATTAAGACTAACGTACAATGTCTAGATTCATGAATTTTTAAAGGGTTTATTGTGATTATTCGTATTCTTATTATTGCTGTTTTTATCTTAACAACCACAGCGTGTGTTACCGCCCCCACCGCCAATAGCAGCACCATTAGCAATGCCAGCAAAGCCATCTTTGAAAAGCCAAAGCTACCAAGTTGAATACGCAACTAAACATGCTTCCCCTAAAGTGAAGTCGGTGCAGCTACCAGCCCATAAAGTAAGCCGTAATCAAACTGTTAGAATCGTCGCAGATAAAGCCAGTGTCACAGACACATTATTCAAGCAAATAAGTGATGCAATAACTGCAATTAATTTGCGTGTTGTTGAACAAGGTGTTACTGATTACACTCTATCAATTCATCAACTGGAACTTAACTTTATTGACGACACCAAATATCAAATACAAGTTCCTAGCGAAACAACAACTACATTTGAAAAAGTCGCTATGCTTTACCCGACACAACAATGTGCGACCATCAACGCACAAGTAAGCATGCGCTTAACCCACAGAGCCTCAGGTGATGTTGTGTGGTTTGGAAAGTCATCTATTGATAGTGCCAGTTTTCACAGAGAGCCGTTGGTATTTAGCTTTGTACAAGAACAATTAATCAGTAATGAATTAGAAATTGCATCTTTTATTCACGACCAAAATACAGAGCAAGCGCGTATGGCACGTGCAAATCAGGACGTGAGTATTCCAGAGTATAAAACCATCAGCAAAATGAGTAACTTAACTAAGTTACAAGGGCCATGTAATCGCACTGAAATAAGCGCTTTGACTCCAATGATGCAGTATTATTTAACCAGTATTTTGATTGATAAAATTAAAGTGTTATAAAATTAAACACCATTTCGTACATTTTTTTACAGATAAAAGGTACTCTTTAACAATATAATACACATACTTACTCTATTTACGCTGCTGGAAAACAGATGCTGCACAATCAATTAACACCATATTTGAAACTTATCCTTCTCAGTATGTGTTTGTGGATCAACACCAGTGCAGCAAGCAATCGCTACTATGCAGATAACACTCTTGAACCCACCAGCGGGTTTGCGTGGGATTGGAGTGCAGGAGCGGGTTATTATATTGAAGACTCCTTTTTGGTTGGAATGGACTCATACAATGATGGCTTAGAGCTTGACCTAAATCTTGCGCTATCTTACGACCGTTTTTACCTCGATATAGATCACAGTCAGCTCAGTGGTGGCGTAATCGTTGGCTATAGTATAATTGAACAGTTTAATTGGGAGCTGGATCTAATTGGTACTAATGTTCAAGCTGGCTTTGATGATACTGGCCTCGATTTTTATAACACCGGCACCATAGAAGAACTTGCCGGTATTAATGCTCGAAAATATGACTTTAATACTGGGCTACGCTTAGCGCGTCGTTTTGAAAACTCACAAATATCATTTGAATATCTCCACGATATATCAAACGCCCATAATGGCTGGGTGATGAATTCGTTTTTTAGTCACATTTTACCTTGGCGAAATTGGGAATTTCGCACCGGTGTAGGTATCAGTGCATATTCGAGTAATTTTACAAATTATTATTTTGGTATCACTGCAGATGAAGCCACGTCAAACCGACCTATATATAAAACGAGTACATCTGGTAGCTTAATATTTGAATTTCACGCCGAGTACCCGCTTAACCAGCACTGGGTATTTTTAACTGGTTGGCTATCAACTTGGTTCTCTGATGGAATCACCAATAGTCCCATTGTCTCGCAAGGCTATCAGCATAAAGCCATGGTAGGCGTGCGATATGTATTCTAAAGCTTTCACTGTCATTTTTTGTTTGTTAGGAACCAAGTCTCTGCTCGTTCACGGCGAGCAAATAAAACAAACTGAATTTATAGCGGTACCAGATACTTGTGTCGCTCTTCGTGAAGGGCGTAATTGCTATGCCGAGATTGCATTGAACTGGCAGCAGCCTGAAGTTGGCAATTACTGTTTACGCGACGCGACTTCAAAGCACATAATGCAATGTTGGTTAAGACAACAATCGGGTCAATTCAATTACGCTTTTGATTCTGTTGAAACAATTGCTTTTGAGCTAATCAATAGTGATACCGGTAAAATAATCGCAACGACTCAAGTACAACTACAATGGGTTTATCAAAACCGCCAAAAGAAACGTCGCTGGCGACTTTTTTAAAGAGAATTTTATGGATAATTACGGCACCATTTTACTAGTAGAAGATGACAGTTCCCTTGCACAATGGGTAGCTGAGTATTTAACTGAGCAAGGTTATACCGCACAGATATGCGCTCGTGGCGATCAAGTTGTTACGCAAGTAAAACAATTAAACCCAGATTTAATTTTACTTGATGTAATGTTGCCTGGCCAAGATGGCATCAGTGTATGTAGAGAACTTCGCCAATTCTATCAACGCCCTATAATTATGCTTACCGCACGCGATGATGAAATGGATGAAGTGATCGGCTTAGAAGTAGGCGCAAGTGACTACATAATGAAACCAGTCAGACCCAGAGCATTACTTGCACGTATAAAAGCTGCGCTGCGTTTAAATAATGATACTTCAGATAACAGACAAGACGACACTATTATCGAAGTTGGCTCATTAAAAATTGATACTCAAGCTCGAAATGTGTTTATTAATAATGTAGAGCAACCCATTTCGAGTGCGGAATACTTGTTGCTTCAATATTTGGCAGCTAATGCAGGGCAAGTTGTTTCGCGCGATGCGGTATTTAAAGCAACCAAAGGACGCGAATATGATGGCCTAGACCGCAGCGTAGATGTGCTTATTTCTGCACTGCGTAAAAAGTTTAATGATGACTCACAACACCCAGAAAAAATAAAAACGATTTGGGGCCGAGGCTACCTACTTGTTGCCAGTGCATGGTAAATGTAAAAAACGAGCCGAGGTTATAGCAAGCAATGAAAAAGTTTTATATTTCATTACTAGGCAGCGCCCTACTTTCAATCGTGGTACTGGGTTGGCTTATCGATGCATTTAGCCAGCAAACTTACAGTAGTAAAGATGAGTTTGAATTACAAAGTAAGTTACTTATGGGGTTTAGCCAACAAGTAAGTGCAGTTGCGATGGAGCAAAGAGCCTCTTTTACCCAGCAACTGGCAACCCAGTTTTCTTTACCTTTAACATACAGAGCTACTCAAGCACTCGCTTTACCGACTTCATTAGTCAATGAAATGAATAAACAAGGTGGCCTTATCCTCGAAGATCAACAGGGGTTTTTACTTGCTCTACAGTAACAGTCAGCTTGCACCTTTTCATTTAAAGCTACGATTAGAAAAGCGCCAAGAACTTACCCAGCAAAATGATATGTTGCTCACTTTGCTCTTTTTATGCGGGTTTATGTGTCTTTATGGGCTTTATTATTGCGCCGCTTGCTAAACGCTTGAGTGTAGTGAATGAAGCTGCTAAACAGTTCGCCAGTGGTAATTTACAAGCACGGATAACGGTCTCCCATTTTACTTATATTAAAGACGTCGAGATGACATTTAATCGCATGGCTAGCCAGATTGAAAAGCTGCTTGATGAAAACAAACTCATGGCGTCTAGTTTATCACATGATATTCGTACACCAATTGCATGCTTACGCTTTGGCTTAGATGCAGCACTCGATTGTACTGACGAACAAAAAAAACAAAATTACTTATCAAGAATGGAGTCAGATTTAGATCAAATGGAGTCAATGCTTAAAAAGCTACTTAGCATTTGCCACTTTAGAGCAAAAAGCGACACAACTGACTTATACACGAACCCAGTTAAATGCATATTTAACCACTGTAGTACAACAGCTTGAGCCTAAGATTATTAAGCAGCAGCTCGACTTGGAACTAAATTGTAGCGATATTAGTATTTGTGCCGACTTACATTGGCTTGCGAGGGCAATCAGTAACTTACTCAGTAATGCATGTGATTTTGCTAACGAAAAATTATTCTATCTGCTTACAAGCAAAGCCAAATGGTTGTTTTCACCGTCGAGGATGATGGCCCGGGTATTGATGAAACTAATTGGCATAAGGTATTTAGCCCCTTTTTCCAAGAACAGAGTCACCGTAACCGTGGTGATCAGAGCTATGGTTTAGGTTTAGCAATTGTTGCCAAAGTTGCTGATTGGCATCATGGTTCAGTTATTGTAGGGCGAAGTAAACGACTACCTGGCGCCTGTTTTACCTTAAAAATACACGACACCACTTAAATGTAACCATTATGTTACAGTTTACATCAAGTGTTTCATTGAAATGTTAAACTATACAATCACTTAGCAACCACCGAAATGTAAACGTACGCTAGCAATGATTCAAAATCAAGCAAACACGCTTATATGAAAAAATAAGTGCTTTTTATTTTTTAGCATTTACAGTAGATTGTCACCGCCGTCACACAATAGAGAAGTAATAATAATGAGCGCAATTAGAGGGGAGTTCAGCTCCCGATTTGGATTCATCATGGCCGCAGCTGGCTCAGCGGTGGGTCTGGGAAATATTTGGGGATTCCCCACCCAAACAGCTAGTAATGGCGGTGCAGCATTTTTGGTTGCCTATCTTATCCTCGCTTTTTGTTTAGCTTATCCTGCATTAATGGCTGAGCTGACAATTGGCCGTCATGGGCAAGCAAATGCAGTTTCCTCTTTACGTAAAATCTCGAATTCTGACGCACAAAAGCGTTTTGCCTTTGTTGTTGGCTTTGGTGGGATAATTTGTGCAGGACTGATTTTAAGTTTTTATGCCATAGTGGCTGGTTGGATGATAAGTGCAACTTTTGCTCCAATAGCAACACTTAGTGGTAGCGACAGTACCGCCAGTTGGTTAAGTGAACAATCACTATCAAGAAACCTACTATTTACTGCAGGCTTCATAGTTTTAACCGTTGCAATCATTAGTCGTGGCGTTGAGAATGGCATTGAAAAATGGTCAAAACGCTTAATGCCTGCACTACTATCTATTTTATTTGCGCTGATTATTTATGTAATGATGCAAGAAGGTGCAATGACAGGGCTTAAAGCATACTTAGTGCCTGATTTTAGCTCAATTCTAAACCCAGAATTATTAGTTAATGCTTTGGGCCAAGCATTCTTTTCATTGTCACTTGGCACCAGTGTGATGATCATTTATGGCTCTTATATCAGTAAAAAAGAAAATCTTGTGTCACTGGGTGCTTATGTAACCCTTATTGATGTATTCATCGCCTTTGTTGCGGGATTACTGATTATCCCGGCCATGTATGTAGCGCAAGCACAAGGCGTTGAGATTTTCAGTGACACTGGTAAATTGCTATCAGAGGACACTCTAGTGTTTCAGGTATTACCGGCGCTATTTGATGGTATGGGCACAATAGGTCTATTTGTAGGTTTTGCTTTTTTTGCTTTAATGAGTATAGCTGCACTCACCTCTTCAATTTCTATGCTTGAAGCTCCTGTATCATATGCTGTTGAGCGCTTTGCACTAGAAAGGGTAAAAGCAACCTGGCTAATCGGTGCAATAATTACCTTGGTAAGTTCAATCATTGTAATTAACTTTGGCGCTTTATTTGGTTTAGTAATCACCATAACCACCAAATTTGGCCAGCCGCTACTGGGCTTGATGTGTTGCCTGTTTGTTGGTTGGATTTGGTATAGAAACTCACTACTGAACGAAATAAAACAAGGCTGCCCAGATGTAGCTAACAGTTTATTTTGGAAAGTATGGCCTTGGTACATAAAGTTTATTTGCCCAATTGCAATCGGACTTGTATTCATTAACTCTATATTTGGTTAATAATTAAATCCATCAGCTAAGCTGATGGATTTTTTAAAATCATATCTTGATGTTCAATACCGTCTTCTAAATAGGGTTGTGCAATGGCTGTAAATCCAAAACCCCGGTAAAAATCGAGTAAGTAGGTTTGCGCACCTATATACACATCTTTGCTAGGCCATTGCTCAACACATACAGCGATAGCCTGCTTCACTAGCTTTTTTGCAAACCCACTACCACGCTGTGATTCATTGATAAGTACCCGTCCAATAGCACTGTACTGTTCATTTTTAACATAGCAACGGGCATAAGCACCCAGTCGCTCTACATCAAACCAATACAGGTGCCGTGTTGCACTGTGACAATCTACTTCATCTAACTCTGGGTATGCACATGCTTGTTCAACTACGAATACATCAACTCGACCTTTTGCAATAATAAATAACTCATTGGTTGTAAGAGCTGAAAATGGCTTCACCGTTAAATTCATAAAAAACCCTGATAAAAAAGCCCAGACGATACTGGGCTGTAATTAATGTGTTCATTTTAACGTTAAGCAAATAAGCGCTCAAGTTGGTCGCACAATTGCGAAAGGTTGACATGATCATGCTCTATAGTAAGGTCAACATAACCGTCACCACGAAATGCCCTGTCTAACTCAATTAAAACATGAGTTTTATGCGCTTCAGGCACAAAAGATAGCTCTACTTCTTGCAGACCAAACAAGCTACGACTATTAGGCTTATATTCTAGCTCTTGATAACAACCTGACACTGAGCTAAATGTTGAAGCACGTAAGAAACCTTTTTCAACATCCGCTTTAACCAAACTAAAACCCAGTTTATCCATTGCTTGCATAAATGTATTAACAGCGTCGTTTGGATAAATATGTAGGTGATCTTTATCACTTGGGTCAAGCGCTAAATCAATATCCAACCCCGTCTCAAGCCAAACATGGGATTGATTATAGCCAGCGTTAATTTCAGTAATAGGTGTTTCTGAATGCAAGCGTGCTTCAAATGGAATATGCTTCTCTTGACCTGGCTCTATTATACCAATGTCTGTAATACGCCATTTGTCGATAACGTGATTAGTAAAATAGCTGCCATCCTCACCTTCAACTTTAACTCGAGTCATAAGCGCAAGATCGAGACCTGAAATCTCTTGGCTAACATCTCCTGCAGTAATAACGATTTGAGCATTAAACTTTTGCCCTGGCTGCAAGTGTTCAGTTTCTAAAATGGTATCAACTTTTGCTGCACCAATACCGACTGATGCAAGAATCTTTTTAAACATCTATCTCTCCTTAAGTACAACTTATCCACTACTAAAATTGCACTTAAAATCCTTTGTTAATGCATCTTAACCACATTTAAAAGCTGATGTCAGTGAAAAAATAGTGATTTCTTTAGATTTTCAGCTAAAACATGTGCGAGAGAGTGTTTTTTATACAAACCGAACCTGATTTATGTGGTTTTCATCATCACTTTACATACTATTTAATTTCAAAAATACGGATCTTTCGATACACTGTTATAACAAATGAAGTCACGTTAAGTATTATGGAACTATTATATTTTGCAGCAGCTTTTGTCTGCGGTTTTGTCGTTTATCAACTTAAGCTCCCGCCATTAATTGGCTTTTTAGTTGCAGGTTTTACGCTAAATTTAGCTGGATTTAAAAGCACTGAGTTGCTCAATACTATTGCTGATCTCGGTGTAACCTTATTACTTTTTAGCATTGGCTTAAAGCTGAGAGTTGCAAACTTAATTAAGCCGCAAGTGTGGGCTCCAGCTTCATTACACATTATTTTTAGTAGCTTGCTTTTTTGTGGCTTGATGCTTGTACTTGGATCACTTGCTCTGCCTTTATTTAAAGAACTGAGCTGGCAAAGCGCCTTACTAGTAGGATTTGCCTTTAGCTTTTCTAGTACCGTATTTGCTGTAAAAGTGCTTGAAGAGCGCGGTGAAATGGCCAGTCTACATGGTAAAATTGCTATTGGTATTTTAGTTATGCAAGATATCTTTGCTGTGATTTTTTTAGCCATTAGTACTGGTAAAATACCTAACGGTTGGGCAATTGCATTGTTTGTATTATTGCCTTTGCTACGTCCTGTGATGTTTTGGATATTGAATCGCTCTAAACATGGTGAGCTCTTACCCTTGTTTGGCTTCTTTTTTGCTCTAGTAATTGGCTATCATGCTTTTGAGTTTGCGGGCCTAAAAGGTGACTTAGGAGCGCTCATTATCGGCATGATTTTCGCGCCACACAGAAAAGCCAGTGAGCTTGCTAAATCACTCCTCAACTTAAAAGAAATTCTCTTAGTTGGGTTTTTCTTAACCATTGGCTTAGGCGCTGAGCTGACAATTAACTCACTATTTATCGCTTTAGTTATCGTATGTGTACTGCCATTAAAAGTAGTTGTTTATTACATGCTAACCAATGTATTTAAATTACGTGCCCGTACATCTTTATTAAGTGCGTTTACGTTAACAAATTACAGTGAATTTGGTTTAATTGTATGCATGGTCGCAACAACGAGTGGTATGATCACTCCAGAATGGTTGGCAGTTATGGCCATTGCAGTATCGCTTACATTTGTTATTGCCTCACCGCTTAATAAACGCTCCAATGAAATTTACGTTAAAATTGAAAAATGGCTACTACGGTTTGAAAGCCCAACCCGTTTAGCAGAAGAGTTACCTGTTAACCTAAACAATACAAAAATCGTTATTTTTGGGATGGGTCGTATTGGGACCGGTGCATATGAAACAATCAATGTAACTCATCCAGGTGTTGTTGCTGGCGTTGATATTAAACCTGAAGTAGTCGATAAGCACATTAGTCGTGGGCGTAAAGCCCTACTCGCGGATGCGACCGATCCTGACTTTTGGCAACGAGTTAATCACTCCCATGTCGAAATGATAATGTTGGCTATGCCAAAGCATATGCAAAATATTTTTGCCCTTGAACAACTCAAAGCTTCTGGCTATCAAGGACAGGTGACTGCTATTGCAAACTACCCCGATCAGCAAAAAGAGCTAGAAGAAATGGGTGTTGATTCGACCTACAACTTCTACCTAGAAGCAGGTAGTGGATTTGCTGAACACGTTAAACAGAAATTATTTTCTTAATGGCAAACACTAAGAAAAAATAGTTATCAGTACCAAGTAGGGAACTGATAACTATTTTTATTTAATATTCATTGAGTTATATCTAGACAGCTAAAGCGGCTTATTTTAAGTACCCATTATAAAGTCAAGCACATTTACAAAGCTTTACATCCAAATTGGCTTTCCCCCCGTAAAACAGAGTAAACTGCAGTTATTGATAATTCGTAAGTATCTATTTTTAACATAGAAATTAATTTTTATGTGCATATAAACATAGTCAATTATTTTTTTGATTTTTGCAATGTAAAGGTTTTCAATGAAAGACAAGTTTAGTATACAGTTTCAAGCAGTGGCTGATGATTCCAAAAAGCTCTAAACTAGTCGAGCTGCAAAATCGCCTAGACGAAATGCATAATAATGGAATGACAGCGATGACTATGCGTGATGTGCTTTTCCAAAAAATGCTGGATTTTTATCAGGTACCAAGTGATCATTTTTTACGAGAAAGTGAAACACCGCAGCGTATTGACGATCCATCTATCATTAATCGCTTAAAGCAATTAGGCTTTGTAAAAAAACCAAGTTATCAAATTCATTAAGTAAACAGCGAGGCCTACTCCCTCGCTTTAAATAGGCTGTTTCTTGCCCGTCACAGCCTATTTTCTTTCCTCTTTATATTATATGCTTGCCATTAAATTCCTGATTTAAGATAAAAATGGATACTGAGCTACTCAAAAGCGCAATCAACACAAAAATGCCATTTGGTAAATACGCTGGCCGTCCTTTGTTGTTATTACCTGAACCTTACTTAGTTTGGTTTAAACAACAAGGCTTTCCGGCAGGGCAACTTGGTAGCCAATTAGCCATGATGTATGAAGTCAAACTTAATGGCTTGGAAGAAATGTTAATGCCACTTTTAAAAAATAAAAAATATTAATTTTAAAATGAACTTATCAATAAGATCTTAGTCTACTACTTTGCTACTTGTTGATTTTGGTTTAAACCATGAAAAAGCGCCTAATCGGCGCTTTTTTTATAGACGCGATGTTTATTGTTGCTTATTCAACCGGACTGTTAGCTTCGCGCCACCAAAAGAAGAGTTGCTAACTTCACAGCTCCCTTGGTGCCAAGAAACAATTTTAGCCACAATTGCTAGACCTAAACCAAAGCCACCAGTTTTTTTATCTCGACTTTTATCTAACCGTGCAAAGGGTTTAAATACTTCTTCCCATTGCGATTTTTCTATACCTGGGCCATCGTCTTCTACAATAAGTAAAATACTCTGAGGCTCTTCTACCAGACTAATTTTAACTTGCTGCTGTGCGTACTTAAGCGCATTGCCTATCAAATTTTGAATGCAACGTGCGATAAAGTGACTATCACACAAATAAACATAATGTTGCGGTAAGTTTGTCACTAATTGTACTTCGGTGGCAAAATTAAGTTTAGTGATCACGCTATGCACTAATTGCACTAAGTCACATTGCTGCATAGTCATGTTTGGCTGTTGACTATCAAGGCGAGCATAATCCAACATCTCTTTTACTAAAGACTCCAATTCAATAATGTCTAACTGCATAGTATCAATATAATCGAACGATTTTTCATCGGTTACGCGTTCTTCTAGCATGGCCAGAGCAAACTTTAATCGCGCTAAAGGCGTTCGAAATTCGTGTGAAACTGATGACGTAAGCTCTTGATGAGCATTTAACAAATGCTGAATTCGAAGCTGCATCGCACTCAATGTGTCGGTAATCGGTAGAAAAAAGGATTTTGAAGATTCACTTAGCTCAAAATCTTGTGAACCATCGACTGCTTCACACGCTTGTCGCAGTTTGGAAAAATCCCGCCACAACAAAAAAGCTCCACAAACCAACTGGGATACCGACGACACACAACAATAATAAATATGGCCAAACGGAAGAAAACGCAGGTGCTGAGACGTCGATAGGCCCAATTTGCAATAACCGCTCACTATCGAGTGCGACATACCAAATAGCGCGCTGTTGCTGATCAAATAGATAGATATATTGTTTATTTTGTAATGTCTGTTGTTGAACTTTTGGCAGGACTAAATCTTGCTTTGGTACTATATTGCTGCCGAAATTTGCCGATATATGAGCAACACCTTGTTCTGTTTGAGCCAGTAACCAAAGGGATTGACCAAATTCATCGTCGAGAGATAATTGTTGCTGAGAGTCTTCATAGGGCCAAAGCTGTTCAATAACCCCACTAACTAGAAACAGGGAAACTATAATATACAAATATAAACTTGCAAACAGTTTCCCCATTAACGATTACATCCCCCACGCATCTGAGACAAATAAGTAACCTTGCCCCCAAACTGTTTTGATACGATAAGGCTTATCGCTATTATCACCTAGCTTTTTGCGAATACGAGATACTCGTACGTCTACGGTGCGGTCTAAACCATCGTACTGGCGCCCTATCATGTGCTGATGCACATGCTCACGACTTAACACTTCACCTGCATTTGATGCTAATAACCAAAGTAACTCAAATTCATGAGAGGTCAATGTAATTTCATTATTTTTCAAGCGCACAATGCGGCTCGTTTTATCAATATTCAAATCACCAAATTGAAGCTCTTCAGGCACTTTAATTGTTGCTTGACCACGTCTAAGTAAAGCACTAATACGGGCTAACAAAACACGGGGCTCAACTGGCTTAATTACGTAATCATCCGCGCCTAACTCTAACCCTATTACTTGGTCAAAATCCTCACCCTTTGCAGTAAGCATTAAAATAGGCAAACTAAATTTATCTCGCACTTGGCGACACACGCTAAAACCATCTTTTCCCGGTAACATAACGTCTAGAATCATTAAATCAACTTGGTTGTTTTCAAGGTAGTCAAATACCTCATCACCACGGTCAAGCACCGCAACTTCAAGGCCATTACTTACTAGGTAATCTCGCGTTAATTGCTGTAATCCTAAATCATCTTCAACGAGTAAAATTTTTGCCATTTGCAGCTCCAGAATTAAAAAAGCTCCACGGAGAACGTAACCTGCGCCGAGTAGTTTTAGCATGAGTGCTTTGTACTTCAATGCTTGCGGTCGCTATAGGTTTTTCCGTGTGAGAATTGATCAAGGAGTATATGGTTTCAACCTGAACATGCGCTTTATATTCAAAGTGTGTAAATTGCATTTTTTGCCAGCATTTTAATTGTTGCTTTTGCTGATACAAACACACGTCCATTGCCTGCGGCAATGTAATTGTAAACTTTAAATCAAGATCACAAAAATCTTGTTGTTCTGAAACCACACAGACTTTGGGTGATACGCTAAGCTTACTTTTTTTTGCAACTGCATTACTTGGCCAAAAAACCAAAAATACAGTGTACGCAGCACAATGTAGATACTTCATATTAAAAAATATGATCAATTCCTATAAAAGCAGTCATTGAATACGTTTGCTCGAACAGCGGACTGTCATCTAAGGCAGAATAATCATAATATGCCAAATGAAAACGCACTGAATTGACCTCACTTAATGGCCAGCGGGCGTCTATTTTAGCATAAGGCTGCCAGCTACTACCAACAGCAATTGCACCATATGGGCTTTCTTTTTCTGCTAAACCATAAAAATAGTCATTCAGTTCGGCTGATTTATACCAAACGCCTAAACTTGGCTTTATTTGTAATTCACCTAATTTACGGTGCATCTGCCATTGAAACGCTGTGCGCCACCCTTCATACACACCAGACACATCAGCCAAAGTCTGTATAGAAAACACATGTTGTTGGTAAATATAATGGTAGCTTAACCCCGCATCCAATGCCCACTTCCGTTTATTTAATTCATTTATCGCTATTTTTGGCTGTTGTTCTGATTGCTCATTTTGCGCAAAATTTAATGAGTTCGATGTCGATAAAGCGAATATGTTGCTTGGGTGCCAATCAACAAAAAAGCGTGTTTCGGGGTTTAATTCAGCAACTAGGTTAAATACATGGGGTGAGTCAGGTTTTAAGCTGTAACCAACACGACCGTTATCGAAAAAGAACTGCTCAGCGTAAAAAGCAACTTCAGGGATCAATACTAAAGGTAAATCATCACCGCCTTGTAACGGATTTGTCATAACACCTAACCCAGTGTTTAAACTGAGGTGCCACTGCCCTGTGATAATATTTTGGCTAGGATCAACTTCAGATTGTTGCGCAAAAGAGGCTGCAACAATACCAAATGAGATACTAACTACCCCCAAAATATAAGTTATCAACTTCATTGTTTTTCTTATATGAATTAGAACTACTGATAACGACATAATAGCAAGGTATTAATCACTTATCCCTAGCTGATTACAATCATTCACACTTTTGATACATATGTACCTATATCATATTTAACGAAATGCTATTTATTTCCTTCAACTCTTTAGCAATATCCCACAATGCTGTGAGGGCTGGATCACTAAGCTCTTTTCTTAGCACAGCAAGTCCTATTTCGAAGCCTACTGGTGCTTCACGTTGATCGTTAATTATTTGAACTTTATCTTTAAGTGGAGAGTTATCTAATACGATCTTTGGCACCATGGCAATGCCCAAGCCCAGGCTCACCATGGAGACCATGGCTTCATGACCAGCCACCTGAGCATAGATTTTTGCGTTAATATTATTTTTACTCCACCAATGTTCTAATCGCTGTCGAGTAAAGCCTTGCTCAGGAACAATAAACTCTAACTGTGACCAGTTAATAGTATCGCTAAAATTGGCCAGTTTTTCAGTAATGCTACATGGACTTCTAGGCGCTATAAAAACCAATGAAGAATAACCAATACTGGCAAAAGCGATTTGTGCGGGTAGCCTATCTGGTTTGGCAGCTATGGCCATCTCTTCGTGAGAATCTAAGACGCGATTAATAGCTAAAGCAGGGTCACCTGTGTTGAGCTTTATTTCAATATGTTGATGCTTCAGGCGAAGTTGCTCCAATATTTGATGCAAAAAAGCTATAAGAAGCTGTTACTGAACAATAGATACTCACCTTACCATAAACTGGTTGCTCAGGATCTTGCATAGTAGTACGAAAACGTTGCCAATTAGCTAGAGTCGCATTGGCATAATCAATAAACGACTCCCCCTCCCGTGTTAACTTAACACTACGATTATCTCTACTAAATAAGGCAACACCTACCTCCTCTTCGAGCTGTTTAATATTGCGGCTTAATGTCGGCGCACTAATATGACAAAGCTCACTAGCACGAGCAAAATGCAGCGTTTTAGCCAACACCAAAAAGTAATCTAAACGTTTATGATCCATTATATTAAGCCCTGCAATGACATTTCATTTTATGAAACACTTTAATTCAAATATATCATTTTACGCAAGGATGAATTTTACATAAGGTAGTTACAAGCAAGACAAAATGAGCTTGCATCTAACAAATATGAATATATAGGATACTAACAATGGCGAATTATTTTAATACTCTACCTTTACGCGAGCAATTAGCTCAATTAGCGCAGTGTGAATTTATGGACCCTGCTGAGTTTGCCGATGGTGTACAAGCACTAAAAGGTAAAAAAGCTGGTTATTGTTGGTTGTGGTGCACAAGGTTTAAATCAAGGCCTTAACTTACGTGACTCAGGCCTTGATGTTTCTTATACATTACGTGATTCAGCAATCAGTGAACGCCGCCAATCATTTTTAAATGCCTCTGAAAATGGTTTTACTGTTGGTACTTATGAAGAATTAATTCCTAGCGCTGATGTTGTTCTTAATTTAACGCCAGACAAACAACACACAGCAGTTGTCAATGCTATCATGCCAATGATGAAACAAGGCTCTACGCTTGCTTACTCTCATGGCTTCAATATTGTTGAAGAAGGCATGCAAGTACGTGACGATATTACCGTTATCATGGTTGCCCCAAAATGCCCAGGCTCTGAAGTACGTGAAGAATATAAGCGTGGTTTTGGTGTTCCAACACTTATTGCCGTGCACCCAGAAAACGATCCGCAAGGTCATGGCTTAGCACAAGCAAAGGCCTATGCTGCTGGCACTGGTGGACACAGAGCCGGTGTACTTAAGTCATCATTCATTGCTGAAGTAAAATCTGACTTGATGGGCGAGCAAACCATCCTTTGCGGTATGTTGCAAACCGGTTCAATTTTATGTTTCGATAAAATGATCGAAAACGATATTGATCCAGGCTACGCATCTAAGCTAATTCAATATGGTTGGGAAGTGATCACAGAAGCACTTAAGTACGGTGGCGTAACAAATATGCTTGACCGTCTATCAAACCCCGCAAAAGTGAAAGCGTTTGAATTAAGTGAGCAACTCAAAGAGATTATGCGCCCACTATACAATAAACATCAAGATGACATTATCGATGGAACTTTCTCTCGCGTTATGATGGAAGATTGGGCAAATGATGATGCAAACCTATTAAAATGGCGCGCAGAAACAGCTGAAACTAACTTTGAAAAAACACCTGCTGGTGATGTTGAAATTACAGAGCAAGAATTTTTTGATAACGGTATCTTGATGGTTGCTATGGTTAAAGCAGGCGTTGAGCTTGCCTTTGAAACCATGACTGCTGCGGGCATTATTGAAGAGTCAGCGTATTATGAGTCTCTTCATGAAACGCCATTGATTGCAAATACCATTGCACGTAAAAAACTATTTGAAATGAACCGTACTATTTCTGATACAGCAGAATACGGTTGTTACTTATATAACCATGCCTGCTTACCATTGTTAGCTGATTTTATGAAAGGAATCTCTACAGATGTAATTGGTAAAGGCCTTGGTGAGCAAAGCAACCACGTAGATAACCAAACATTAATCGAGATAAACAAAGTATTACGTGAGCATCCGGTAGAAATCGTGGGTGCAAAACTACGCGGCTATATGTCTGCGATGAAAAAGATTGTTTAATATCCCTGGACAATAAAAGTTTCGCTTGTTAGAAACCAAGCCCACACGCTTATGCTGTGGGCTTTTTCGTTTCTTGATACCCAAACCACCTCAAGGTCCGAGTTTCATTTACATTTAGTTTTAACTAATTAACCTAACATAAGTTAAAATTATCATTTCATCCCCTTTAAAAACAATCAACATCGCGGTGCAATAGTATTGTGCTAAAATAACTATCCAAAGTAGTAAATAAACACAAAATTATGTTCTTACAACGCACCCCTATTCCGCAAAAGATTACACTTTTAGGTATCTGCATTGCCCTGCTCGTCGCAGCTTTAATTGGACTTACATCCATTTATAGTGCAAAAAAAATCATTGAACAACGTATGATTGGCTCAGAATTGCCCAGCAAAGTACAAGCTATCAACAACTATATCAGCATAGAAATAAATCAATTAAAAAATGCTGCTCAGCAAATTTCTAGCAATCGATTCATTCTCAATTGGGCCGCTAGCAATGACACTAATGATGAAGTTTTAATCGAAGAATTAAAACGCGTCCAACGTCAATACAACTTAGCCACAGCATCTTGGGCAAACCGTGAAAGTGCCCAATATTGGAATCAAGATGGCTTCTTACGAATATTGAATAATCAACAAGATGCATGGTTTTATAACTTTAAGCAGAGTAAACAAGCATTTTCTATCAGCATTTTTCAAGAAAGCGAAAATGACGTAAAAATGTTTATTAACCACCAACAACCTAACGGTATCGGCTTAGCAGGACTTGCAAAAAGTATTTCAGCAATGCAAGCGCTACTAAATCAGTTTAAAATAGAGCAAACTGGGTTTGTATTTATTACCGATAATGAAGGGTTAGTAAAACTTCATGCCGATGCCGATAAGGTAGCTAAAGCCCGTTTAGATAACCTATACGGCGAAGGTGTCTCAAGAAAATTATTACAAAGCGCTGAGTTTAATTTATTAGAAGTTACTCTAAACGATGAAGCTTATTTTCTTGCAGCTAGCCCAATCAAAGGAACCCAATTATTTGTAGTTGCACAAGTTGCTAAAGATGAAGTGTTTGCAGGGATCAGTGATTTGCAATGGCAAATTATCAGCTTCGCTATGTTAATTGCATTACTAGCTTCGGTAGTTAGCTTCTTACTTGCACGTTCACTGTCGTCTCCTCTTTCAAACATGGCTGAACTTTTTACTCGCTTAGGCTCAGGCGATGCTAATTTAGGCTACCGCTTGCCTGAATCAACACAGCCTGAATTAGCCAAGCTAAGTGATGGTTTTAATTTATTTATTACTAAAATTGAAACAGCCATAGCAAAAGTTGCCAGTGAAAGTCATGAAATACGCCAAAGTTCACAACTCGTTTTTGATCAAGCGCAGCGTAATTCACAAGCAATGGATGCGCAAAAAAGATCAAACGATCTCGGTCGCAGCTGCGATAAATGAAATGGGTGCAACAGTTCAAGAAATTGCCAGTAGCGCAGCAACCGCGGCAAAATTAACCGAAGATAGCAAAGCAAACACCGAGCAAAGTCATCAACAGGTCACTCAAAGCCAAATGACCATTTCAGCGCTAGCTGATGATATCGATGTGATCACGCAGCAGGTTGAGCAACTCGCACAGAAAACCATCGCAATTGCCACCATAGTTGATTCTATACGTGGGATTTCAGAGCAAACAAATTTATTGGCCTTGAATGCAGCTATTGAATCGGCTCGTGCGGGTGAACACGGTAGAGGTTTTGCCGTGGTCGCTGACGAAGTGCGTGCGCTTGCGAGTCGAACATCACAATCAACCACCGAAATACAAACGATGATAGAGGAATTAACAGCAACCTCAAGCCACGTTGTTAGTAACATTAGTTTATCGAAAAACAAAGCGCAAGATAGTGTATCTGCGATGCAAAATTCAGTGCAATTACTAACAACAATCACCAATACCGCTAATGAAATTAACGATATGGCGACTTTAATTGCTACCGCAACTGAAGAGCAAAGCACTGTGGTCGCTGATGTAGGCCGAACTATAGAACAAATAAGTGAAATCAGCGATAAAGCAATGCAAGAACAAATCAGTACAGAGCAAGCTATTAGTGATTTAGCTAACAGCGCTCAAACACTTGATAAACTGGTCGCAACCTTTGACAAGCGCTGAGTAAACACGCTTTGTAACAATTGAATTCTGCTCCGAGCAAAAAACAAACTATACTTGTAAAGTGTAAGATTGATTGGGGCAGAATTATGACAACATCAAACAGATTTACATACCTAGTAATAACGCTATTTATAAGCTTTATTACGGCTTGCCAAAGTACACCGAATCAAGCATTGGGCGCCCCACCAAACATTAGCCAAAATCAACCATTTACTTTATTGCCTGTGGAAACTGAAGCTGAGATTTTGAACTCAATGACGACATAAAACAACAATTAACTACCGCCTTTCCAGCTAAGAAACGAAACTTGCGTTCAACTCGCAAGCTACTGCAATTTTACTCGATAATGGTGACGCGTCACTTTCATATCAATCTGGTGCAACGCTTATTGCGAATCAGGCTTATCAAAATTTAAATGCCAATTGCCTATCCCTGTCTATTTTAGCTTACAGCATGGCCGACTTTTTAGGCATGCATAGTCAATTTCAGCAAGTACACATCCCAGAGTATTGGGCACTTAATAAAGGTTATAACCTACTCACTGGACACATCAACCTGCGGGTATCTTCACCTCGCAATAGTGGATCAAATATTACTTATGTATATACCGCTGAAAATTCATTAGTCGTCGACTTTGACCCTAACTCTCGCTCAGAGACGTTTAAAACGACTCCGATTTCAAAAGCACGAATTACAGCTATGTTTTATAACAATAAAGGGGTAGCCGCTATGCTAAAACAACAACATAATAGCGCATATAGTTACTTCTTAGCAGCAACTAAAGTTGACCCCTTATACTCAGGAGTATGGGGGAACCTGGCTGTTTTTTAAGAATAAACAACCAATTGAAGACTGCAGAACTTGCATATAATCATGCGTTGGCAATTGATGAAGATAATAATACTGCACTAGGGAATTTAGCGTTACTGTACCAGCTCACTGGTCGAGACACGCAAGCCAAGGAAATATTGACCCAATTACACAATAAAAGACAAAGTAACCCGTATTATCATATATCGCTGGGTAATTTCGCCTACCAAGCAAACGCTTACCGAGATGCAATCAAGCATTTCAACAAAGCAAGGCGGCTCGACAGCTCGCTTCACAATAGTTATTTTGGTTTAGCCCGGACCTATTATCAGCTAGGTGACTTTAAACAAGTTAACAAACACCTACGATTAGCAAATAAATATGCCTATTTTACACACGATAAAAAGCGTTACAGCTCCAAACTAAGCGCTTTGAGTACGATGACAGCAAAAAATGATTGATAGAAAAATCATATACGCACTCTTTTATTGTTGTGCTTTTATTACTCATTTTACTTATGCATCCACCCTGCGGTTGATGAATGACTTAAAACACCTAAGCTCTTTAGAGTTTGCAGGTAGAAAAACTAATACACCCGGTGCGCTTGCCACATCGGATTTTATATACTCTCGATTTGAAGAATTAGGTTATAAGGCTCAATTACAAAAATTTACTTACCGTCATGGTTTTTTCTCCACGGCAACGGGCATAAATGTCATTGCTAGACTCACAACTGATACCGCGCAAGCTCCGTTGCTAATAATAACCGCACATTATGACCATCTCGGTCTGAAAGGGAATAAGTTGTATGCTGGCGCTAATGATAATGCTAGTGGAGTAAGTGCATTATTATACTTAGCTGACACGCTAAGAAACTCCCCCGTGATTTCAATATCGTTTTTGTCGCAACCGACGCCGAAGAAAATGGTCTCCATGGGAGTAAGTCTTTTGTTAGCCAGTTAGAAGCGCCCAATAAAAAGCTTAATATTAATCTTGATATGTTAGCAGTAAAACCCAGCGATCCAACTTTATATATATTTACGTCTTATAAACTAAAACAACCCATAAGCAAACTTACTGGGGAGATCAAAAACACTAAGCTAAACATACGTATTAGTAGCTCGACAAGGCAAATGAACCATTGGCTCAAAGAAAATAGGATTGATTGGCGAAAAGCAAGCGACCACTATTCATTTACAAAAGTAGGCATAAATACACTCTACTTTGGTATGGGTGAAGATCAGCATCATCACAAAGTAACTGATACCTATGAGAATATAGATAAGCCCCTTTATTTAGCAACCGTTAGCTTCATTGAGCAGTTTATTCGGCGGGCAGATTGTTCTGTATTTTAAGCGGATGATGCTCAGTTGCAACATATTCACGCTTTTGCGCTTTAGAAAGGCGCTTAATTTTCATTTCTAACTTAGTTGCGTCACTGCGACTGCCAACTTGCTGTTGATAAACTAATGTAAGCGGCCCTTTACCACGTAGATTTTTTGCGCCTTTACCCGATTGATGTGCAGTAAAACGCCGTGCTACATCAGTAGAAATTCCTGTATACCAGTGCCCTAGCCTAGTTTGTACAATATAAATCCACCAGTTATTTTCCATCGTTTTTTTCGACTTTGTTTTTTTTAGTACAGTTAAACTTTTCGCGGACTTTATGGTCAAACTATCACTCCAAACATAGATAGTAAAAATTAACTGCCAAACAATTGTGCAAAAAGGTTTTACCTTAGGTGACTAATCGGTATCATGCAGTTTATAAAAAATAAGGATCCAAACTAACAATGCAGTCGTTAAAATCTCTTTCTCTTTGGTTTATTGTCGCACTTACTTTAAGCGCAACCGCAGGTTGTTCTAGCTGGGTTTACCGTATCAACATTCCTCAAGGTAACTTTTTAGAGCAAACCGATGTTGATAAACTTCGTATAAATATGACACGAGAGCAAGTAGTTTATGTATTAGGTAAACCTGTCGCTGAAGACGCTTTTGATAAAAATACATGGCACTATTTGTATTCATTCAATCTAGGCCGTGACAATGAACAGCGTAAATCACTCACACTTAATTTTGAAAATGAAAAGCTAGTATCTTTATCTGGCGATTACAAACAACCCGAAGAGTTTAATACACCTCTAGAACAATAAACTAATTTTATTAATTCAGACAAAAGGTTAGCAACAGCTAACCTTTTTTGTTTAAAGCTATTTAGCTTTATCTATTGGGCGCCCACCAGTAATTTTGTTAGCTCGACCTTCATCTTTGGCTTTTTCTGCACGTTTACGCCTTGCGTCTTTTGGATCTGCAATTAAAGGTCGGTATATTTCAACTCTATCGCCTTGCTCTAACACTTGAGTTAATTTGCACGTTCGATTCCAGATACCAAGGGTTAATTTTGATGCATCAATTTCAGGGCACTTTTCTAGTATACCTGACTTAATAACAGCTTCTTCTGCGGTACTGCCAACAGGCACTGATACTTGTAAACTCGTTGCTGTGGTTGGTAGTGCAAAAACGACTTCTACATTAATCATATTCGTGGTCCATAAACATCTTTTTGCTCTTTGCGTAAACGCATTGACCATATTTTTGGCAACATCATTAAAAATTTTACCAAAGGCTAACTCTATTAGTTTACTTGAAAATTCAAACTCTAAACGCAATTCTACTTTGCATGCGCTCTCATCTAATGTCCGAAAATGCCACTGCCCCTGAAGTGATTTAAATGGGCCATCAACTAACTGGAGCTTTACAGTGTTCTCATCAACAAACGTATTTTGAGTAGTGAACCATTTTTTTATTCCTGCTTTTGAAATTTCTAAGCTGGCGGTCATGGTATTAGCTTGCTGGGTAACTATTTTTGCATCAGAACAATGTGGTAAAAATTCAGGATAAGCATCCACATCATTTACTAAGTTAAACATCTCTTTGCTGCTATACATTACTAGCGCACTTTTTTCTATTTGTGGCATACTCACTCCCAACTGTGTGGGCGAATTTTAGCAAGCTTTGCGTTTTTCCCCAAACTTTCCAGACGCTTTATTTACATCAAATTTTATCTGCAAATTTAAAAAATCGATGTAAAAAGCAGAGCTTTACGTATAATATGGGCACTATGGCTAAGAAAAAATCATCTAAATCGACAACGAATACCATCGCGTTGAATAAAAAGGCGCGTCATGAGTATTTTTTACACGACAAGTTTGAAGCAGGTGTCGAACTGCAGGGCTGGGAAGTAAAAAGCATCCGAGCTGGCAAAGTAAATATCTCTGAAACTTATATTCACCTTAAAAATGGCGAAGCATTTTTACTTGGCAGTCAAATACAGCCACTTAACAGTGCCTCTACCCATGTTATTTGTGACCCCATGCGTTATCGTAAGCTACTTCTAAGCAGGCGAGAGCTAGATCGATTGGTAGGTGCTACCGAGCGAGATGGGTATTCATTAATTGCCACTGCCATGTATTGGAAGAAATGCTGGGTTAAACTTGAATTTCACCTAGGTAAAGGTAAAAAAATGCATGACAAACGAGAAGACGGTAAAAATAAAGACTGGTCTCGTGAAAAAGAACGATTAATGAAACACAAAGTTTAATTCCAAAAACGCCTAACTCAGTTAGGCGTTTTTGTTTACCTATTCAAATTCCACTCACTGCTCAAAAACCGCACTCAAAACAAACAATTTGATAACACCTAGGTTACATGGTATTAATATTACCGGTTATAGAACCAAATATATTTATCATGACAACAAGGACTTAAAGGATGAAGCAATTACTACCATTTAAACCTACCCTACTGGCAAGCATAACACTTGCTCTCTCTACTGGTTATTCTGCACATGTAAACGCAGCAGACGAAGCAAAGAAAGTCGAACGCATTGAAGTTACTGGCTCTAGAATTAAACGCACTGATATAGAAGGCCCTTCGCCGGTCCAATCAATTAGCCGTGCAGATATTGATAACATGGGTTATGACAATCTTCAGCAACTACTTGAGCGAATGCCCGTTGCTGGTAATGGTACTTTTTCTACCCGAGGTAATAACCAAGACTCGACAGCGAATGGAGCTGCGGCAGTCTCTCTGCGCGGCCTTGGTGCAGATGCCACACTTGTTTTGATCAACGGGCGCCGAGTAGCAATTAGTGCTTTTGCCGAGAGTATCACTAACTCATTCGTTGACATCAACAGCATTCCAGTCTCAGCTATTGAACGCATCGATATTTTAAAAGATGGTGCATCTGCGATTTATGGTTCAGATGCTGTTGCTGGTGTAGTTAATATTATTTTGAAAAAAGATATCAATGGTCTTGAAGTAAACCTTGGTTATGGTGGTACTGATGGCCCTAATTATGAAGAAACCTCAGCGAGTATTGTTTGGGGTACTTCAAATGAGAAAAGCAGCGCTTCAGTCATCGTTGATTATTTTAAAAATACCTCTTTATCATCAAACGAAATGGGCAGTTTAGGTACCGCAAATCAAGCTCCATACGGCGGCATGGATTTTCGATCATCTCGAGGTTTCCCTGGAACATTTGATGTAAATGGCACCCAAACCCCCGACCCGAGTTGTCCTACAGATCAATTAAGTAGCAGCAATAGCTGTGTATTTGATTATGGTCCTTTTGGGTATATTTCTCCAGCTTCAGAGCGTGTTGGTGCTATCTCACAGTTTGAATATAACTTTGATAATGGCATAACAGCTTTTATGGAACTGGCAGTACAACACAACAACTCTATCGCAATGGGTGCACCAACGCCACTGGATAAGGATGCAGGCTTAACTGTGCCAGCTAATCACCCTAATAACCCATTCGGTCAACAAGTGGGGATCAACTTCTATAGAACTGTAGATGCTGGTGCACGCCAATGGGATATTGAGTCTGATACCTTACGCTTTGTGGCTGGTTTAAAAGGCGAAATAAATGACTGGGGTTGGGAAGCCGCTGTACAAAAAGGCCGCAGTAAATCATTGCAAACGGGTGACCGTACTCAAGGCTGGGTAAGAACAGATTTTTTACAACAAGAAATTGACGCAGGAACTTATAACCCTTTTGGTGGCACTTATAATAATCCGGCTGTAATCGATCGTATTACAACCAGCTTAGTTCGTCGTGGCGAATCACATATGACGTCATTTGATGCCAATATAACAGGTGAAGCGTTTAGCTTCGGTGATAGCGCCGTAATGATGGCCGCGGGGATTGAGTATCGTGAAGAAGATGTCAGTGATATCCCCGATGACCAATTTCAACGTGGTTTGATTTTTGGCACCGAATCCGTTTCTGCAGCGGCTGAGCGCGACCAGTACGCAGCTTATGTTGAGTTCTCACTTCCTTTAGCTGATAGCTTAGAATTACAACTAGCTGGGCGTTATGATGATTACAGCGATTTTGGCACCACAACAAACCCTAAAGTAGCATTGCGCTGGGCACCTACGGACGAAATAACGATTCGTGGCTCTTGGGCGCAAGGATTCAGGGCCCCATCATTAGCGCAAATAGGGTTAGGGCCATCAGAGAAAAGTCAATTCTTTGTTGATACCTATCGCTGTCAGGCTACTGGTCTTGACTGTGATGCCCTGGATTACAATATTCAATTTGCAGGTAATCCTGATTTACAAGCCGAAGAGTCTGAGTCATGGAACGTTGGCTTTATTTGGGCTCCTACAGCAGAGCTTGGTTTAAGTATCGATGTGTGGAGTATAACTCAAGACAATAAAATTGATGAGCAAGGATTTGGCCCTATCTATGATGCAGAATGTGATAATCAAAACAGTACTATCTGTGTTCGTTTGGCCCCATCTGGAAGCGAAACCCTCGGAGTGATACAAAAAATTCACAGTACTTTTGAGAATGTCTCTTCACAAGAAGTATCTGGTATCGACTTCTCGGCAAACTATAATCATTCATTGAATGATTTAGGGTTACTTAAATTCAATTTAGAATGGGCATACCAAAATAAATTTGAAAAAGACGGCCGTGATTATACAGGTGAATATGGTTACCCAGAGCACCGTGGGATTTTTTCAACTAACTGGGAGCTCGGTGAATTTAACACCAATGTAAATATCAGTTATGTTGGGGAGTTTGAAGATACGCCAGATATCAACTTTGATGGCACCCTTGACTTTGATAGCAACACATCGAGAATGGTTGACTCACAAGTTTTAGTTGATTTGCAAACAGCTTATCGCATTACCGAATCAACTAAAATCTCAATAGGCGTCAATAATTTATTTGATGAAGAACCACCATTTGCCATTGGCGATGGTGATAACGACTTGTATGGCTACGCATCAGCAGTGCACAATCCTCGAGGACGTTACATTTACACCAAAGTGTCGTTCTCATTCTAAAACTAAAGATAACAAAAAAACCCGCCATTTGGCGGGTTTTTTATAGTCTAAAACAAAGGCCTAAATTATAGGTCGCCTTCGTTTTCAGATAGGAACTTAGCAACGCCTGCAGGGCTTGCGTCCATACCTTTTTTACCTTCAGTCCAACCAGCAGGACATACTTCGCCGTGCTCGCTATGGAACGCTAGTGCGTCAACCATACGTAGCATTTCATCGATATTACGGCCAAGCGGTAAATCATTAACTACTTGGTGACGTACATTACCTTCTTCGTCGATTAAGAATGAACCACGAAATGCAACGCCAGCTTCTGGGTGCTCAACGTCATACGCTTTACAGATTTCGTGTTTAACGTCTGCAACTAATGCATATTTAACTTCACCGATACCGCCGTCTGCCACAGCAGTTTTACGCCATGCGTTGTGCGAGAATTGTGAATCGATTGAAACACCGATTACTTCAACGCCACGCTTTTGGAATTCTTCATAACGCTTGTCAAAAGCAATTAGTTCAGAAGGACATACGAAAGTGAAATCGAGTGGGTAAAAGAAGATAACTGCTTTTTTACCTTTGATTGTTTCGTGAAGATTGTAGCTATCTACGATCTCGCCGTTACCTAGTACTGCTGCAGCGGTAAAGTCTGGTGCCTGGCGGCCTACTAATACACCCATTTTATTCTCCAAATATTTGAGTTTATTTCTAATTGCTTACGCAATGCTTGCTTTATTATGGGATCTAAAAATTAAATACCAAGGGCTAGCACGCATAATTGTTGAAATATTTTAGGGGTAATCAGACCAAATAGATAATCGGATTTTCAAATCACTGCAATCGAAAATATAGAATACTTAAATACACAACAATAACGCACAAAAAAACCTGTAAAAACAGGCTTTTTATTTTAATGCTATGATCGTTAATCCATAATATTTTCTGGCATATCACCGCGAATTTCTTGCCAGATTTCACCTGTCTGGTGACCATATTTACGCATCATAGAAATAGCGCCATCATGCTCTCGGTTTTCAGCTAATGTCGTCAAGTCTTTGTAAAATTGACGTGCCAACTGACGAGTGCCTGGATCTGAAAAGTAATGGCAACCAATTTTTGAATAGAAACCTTTAAAGCCATTTAAAATTAGCACATATATTCGATTGTTACCTGCAACCGCTAATTCGTGATGAACTTTATAATCATAATCGGCAAATGCTTGCGCGCTGTCTTCTAACTCGTCACTTTGTGAAAGGATTTCAATTACACGCTCTGGCGCTAGCTTGATTGCAGCACGCGTATAGATTGCACTGATATTAGTACGTGCAGAAAGTAACTGGTCGGTAAGCTCTGGCATTTTGTCTTCATCAAGACGAGCAAGTGTTTCAAGAATATTTAAGCCAGATGTTTCCCAAAAATTATTTACTCGTGTGGGTTTACCATGTTGAATGGTTAACCAACCATCACGCGCTAAACGCTGCAGAACTTCACGTAATGTAGTACGGGTAACACCGATTAGCTCTGATAACTCGCGCTCAGCAGGAAGTATAGAGCCTGGAGGGAAATCACCATTCCAGATTGATTCAACTATATACTCTTCTGCAAATCCAGCTGGACTTTTCGCTTTAAAAATTCTCATTCAATTCCCACTTGAGTTATCAATATTACTTCACTTAAATGCTATTAACTGACTGATTGTACCAGACGAAGCAAAACTAACAAGTAAAGTAACTCAGAACTGGGCTATTTTTCAGGTTAGTGCAATTTAGATAATAACTACTTAATGAAACAGAGCACGATAAAACTTAGCAAACGCATCTTATAAAGCAATTTAACAAGCATTTGCATGATTTTAATAACTCAGAGAGGTTTATCCTTGCACCTTGATTAATGACTAAGCCATAATCTCACTATAAAATAGATAAACGGAAATCTTATGAATTGGTTAGCAAGTTTAGCGCACAGACGTACGCCTTGGGTTTTATTAGCATTGACTGCTTTTACATTTGAAGTTATTGCTTTATTTTTCCAATATCAAATGGGCTTAGAGCCTTGTATCATGTGTATATATCAACGAACAGCGATGCTCGGTCTATTAATCGCAGGGATTATTGGGGCGATTAATCCAAGTAACATAATAATACGCATTACTGCACTTTCTAGCTGGGCTGTTGCGAGTATATGGGGCTTTTTATTGGCCCGTGAACATATTGATATGCAAACGACAACCGACCCATTCGCATTTAGCTGTGAGTTTGAACCTAATTTTCCCGTGCCGTTACATGAGTGGATGCCGCAATTTTTTGCTGCTACAGGCGACTGCGGTAATATTGATTGGCAATTTTTAGGCTTAAGTATGCCTGCATGGATGGAAATTATCTTTGGCTTGTTCAGCTTAGTTTTAATCGTGGTTGTTTTTTCACGCCTAATGATTAAGAAGAGCGTATAATGTTTGCGTTTTTTTCAAGCCAAGTTAAGCAATTGCAGCACCTTAAAGTACGTCAACGCCAACACATAATTGCAGTTGCCTTATCAATGCTTTCACCACTGCAAAAGATCAGCTTACGTATTGTCAAATTGCTGTTACTAACGCCTGTATTCGCCTCTCTTATTTATATTGAAGGTTGGTTAATGTTAGCAGCTTTATTAGTAGCAGGTTTAAGCTACCCGTTATTAACCACACCCGTTGAAATTGCGTTTGCAAGGCCTTTTATAGCCGATGCATTAAAGCAACAAGAAGGAAAGCAAGGCGAAAACTAATTCGCCTTGTAAATCTTTGCTTATATTATCAAGTAATTAATCTATAACTTAGCTATAAGCTTAGGTTTTTATTTTGCCATCTAACTTTGCCAGCAATTTATCTCCAATGCCCTTCACGTTCGTTAAATCAGCAACTGATTTAAATTTTCCTTGCTTTGTTCGATAGTCAATAATAGCGCGCGCCTTTGACTTACCAATACCAGGTAACTGCATCAGTTGCTCTACACTGGCTTTATTTATATTGATACTCTCAAGCTTTTTTACTGCCTGACTTACTGGTGCAGACTTAGTATCGCTCGCATAACTTGGGCTTATAAAGCCTAAACTGACTAGTACAACTACTAAACTTAGTAACTTCATGTTTTCCTCCGTGATATCCATACATGGACTCAATTAATAGTAAATGTTTACGACACCCTTTTAACTAACATAAAAACCATTAGGTACTAAAAAAGTGTGACTCTATAAATAAAGTAAAGAGCAATTACTTTGTCAACTGTACCTATAATAAAAAATAAAAAAGTTCACTTGCAAATACGCCCGCAAACAATTACTGTATATAAAAACAGTAATCAATATCAGTGCGTTAATTCACACTAAGCTAATTGGCAGGAGAGATCATGGCTGTTGTTGTTAAATATGTTGTAGAAAGAAACGGAGTCGAGCGAATGACGTTTACTACTAAAAAAGAAGCTGATGCGTATGACAAAATGCTCGATATTGCAGAATCACTTGAAGTAATGCTCGAAAAAGTGGATGTCCCCTTAAGCGAGCAACAAATTGAATCTTTAGCGCTTGAAATCGCAAAAAGCAAAGATGATTTCATTAATGTATTAAAAGGCGCAAAAGAACCTGTAAGCAAACCAGCTGCAAAAACAAAGAAAGACACGGCAACCACTGAAACAAAAAATCCTGAAGATAAAGCCGCAAGTTAATAAAGCTTAATTCAAGAAAAAAGGAGCTCTTAGGCTCCTTTTTTATGCGTGTTTTAAAACTTCACCTGAATTTTAGTTACTTACAGTGACTTTTCTACATCATCAAATAAAGTAGTAATTTCATTACTTGGAGCAGGTGTCGCTAAGCTTACGACTAAAATGGCAATACTTGAAAGAATAAAGCCAGGTACAATCTCGTAAATAAGGCTACTGAGTTTTTCACCATCAATTGTTATAGGCGCATAAATCCAGACCAATACGGTTATAGCACCCACTAGCATACCAGCAAGTGCGCCAGCAAAGTTCATTCGTTTCCAATACAGGCTAAATAATACCAGTGGACCAAATGCGGCACCAAAACCAGCCCATGCATTACTGACTAAATCTAATATTGAACTATCGCGATCATACGCTAAGTAGATTGCACATAGCGCGACAATGGCAACGCTAATACGCCCTACTGTTACCAGTTCAGTGTCACTTGCCTCTTTACGTAAGAAGGTTTTATAAAAATCTTCAGTCAATGAACTTGAGCTGACAAGTAGCTGTGACGAAATGGTACTCATTATAGCAGCCAAAATTGCTGCTAATAAAAAGCCTGCAATTAAGGGATGGAATAACAGCTCTGACAAAATCAAGAAAATAGTCTCAGGATCATCTACTACAATATTATTTTCGTAGGTATAAGCTGCACCAAATAAACCAGTGCCTACAGCACCAATAGCAGCTATTATCATCCAGCTCATACCAATGCGACGAGCAGTCGGCATATCTTTTACACTACGTACAGACATAAAACGTACAATAATATGTGGTTGACCAAAATAGCCTAAGCCCCACGCCATCGCCGAAATTATACCTAATATAGAGCCTGCACCAATCCAGTTAAGCATATCTGGATTAACACTATGCAATGTAGATTCTAATGGTTGCTCCAATAATGAATACGCGACTGTCGGTACCAATATTAATGCAACAAACATAATACAGCCTTGTACAAAGTCGGTTAAGCTTACTGCTAAGAAACCACCAAACAAGGTGTATAAAACAACCACGCCTGTTGTTATGTAAAGACCCATTTCATAGCTCAAGCCAAACGAGCTTTCGAATAACTTACCGCCAGCAACCACGCCCGAAGAAGTGTAGAGTGTAAAGAACACAATAATCACAACCGCTGATACCACACGGAGTAAGTTTGATTTATCGGTGAAACGATTTGAGAAATAGTCTGGAATGGTGATTGAGTCATTTGCTTTCTCAGTGTAAACCCTAAGCCGTGGTGCCACTAAGAAGTAGTTTGCCCAAGCCCCGAGTACTAACCCAATTGCAATCCAAGTGCTACTAAAGCCGGTTACAAACATAGCACCAGGTAAACCCATTAATATCCAGCCGCTCATATCTGACGCGCCTGCTGAAAGTGCAGCTACTGAAGGTGACAAACTACGCCCACCCAGCATATAACCAGATACATCACTGGTTGACTGTTTATACGCATATAGGCCAATCCCTAACATAACGATAAAATACGCAGCTAAAGAAATAATCATTCCTGTTTCCAAATTTGCCTCCGCTTAAGAAGTTTAAATCTGGCTTTTAATCCTAATAATGACTCATTAATCAATGTAATACAAAAGACATTATTGGTGTAAAAACCAACTTAGGACCTGACTATATCATGGCTGGGGCAAATAACTCCACTCTCTGCGTTAATCAAATAAGTAACTGAGGTTAATAGGTTTTTAACTATTTTTTTTATTTAAGAGGATATAAATGGAAATTTAATATTAATTGCCTTACGATTAAAACAATATATTTATAAAAAATCAGTACTTTAGCAGTAGGTCTGTAAAATATAATTAATGCTATTTTCTATGTTTTGTCTTATATTGCCTCTGTTAATGTTTAAATCAATCGGATCTGTTGTTTATGTATTTTTACGCTGCGCGTCAGCCCATTTTAGATCGTGAAAAAAAACTCGTCGGCTATGAGTTACTCTTTCGAGATGGCGTTGATAATGTTTTTCCTGATATTGATGGTGATGAAGCAACTTCTCGTTTAATTGAAGGCAGTCAGTTTAATTTTGGTTTAGAAGATTTAACAGACAATAAACCCGCCTATATTAATTTTACTTTAAAAACACTGCAAAAAGGCTACCCGACTTTACTGGGTAAAGAGCAGATAGTTGTTGAAATTTTAGAAACTATACAACCAGGTAAGCGCCTTCTCGCACTGGTTAAAGATCTTAAAGAAAAAGGCTATACTCTAGCACTTGATGATTACATACATCAGCCTGTATGGCGTCACTTCTTCCCGTATATTGATATTATAAAAATTGATTTTTTAAGCTGCGACACTCAAGCCATCAAACAAGTAATTGAAGAAGTAAAACAGTTCAGTCATATTAAATTACTCGCAGAAAAAGTAGAAACCTACGAAAACTATCAGTTAGCGTTAGATTTAGGGTTTAGTTATTTTCAAGGTTTCTTTTTTCTAGACCTGAAATGGTGCAAAGTAAATCGCTACCACCTTCACAAATGGCGCTCGCAGAGTTACTCTATGAAACGTCTTCGGTAGAGCTTAACTTAAAAAAGATTACAAGTGTCTTTGAACGAGATGTAACTCTTTCATATAAACTACTACGCTATAGTAATTCAGCTGCGTTCAAACGCCGAGCAGAGATAAGCACCATAAAACAGGCACTTATAGTACTAGGCGCAGAAGAAATTAAAAAGTTTTTATCGTTATTATTTGCATCCCAAGTCGCTGCCGACAAACCCGCAGAGTTGATCCGTTTATCGTTAACCCGTGCCCGCTTTACCGAACTTTTAGCTATTAATCACAATCAACTGAAAGATACTGGCATGGCTTTTTTAACCGGCATGATGTCATTAATGGATGCAATTTTAGATGAGACGATGGAAGGTGTGATGAATAAATTACCACTTTCTAATGATATCAAGGTAGCCCTTGTTGATGAGCAAGGTATTCTCGCCCAGTATTTGCGTTTAGTTAAATTATACGAGCAAGCGAATTGGGAAGGAGCAAACGCCATAAAAAATGAATTGGGTTTAGCGGCAGAAAAGGTACCTGACTCCTATCATGAAGCGCTTAGCTGGGCAAATGAACAAATGAAAGTATTAGGCGAATAGGCCTATCTTAACTTACAAGCAAAAATAAAAAAGCCAGCAGTTTTGCTGGCTTTTTTCTAACTTCGCGTCAGGTAAATTATAGACTTTCTAAAAAGTCTTCATCGAAGTCATCAGGCTCTTCTTCGATTGGTGGGTTTCCATCGTATAACTCATAGAGCTGACGCTGAAAGTAAATATCTTTCATAAAGATATACGGATCCAACGACTCATTAAGTAGGCTCTCTTGCGGGATTAACGACGCCCTTGCCTCTACAGCTTTAAGTGCAAATACAACTACCGTTTGCGGTGTGGTTAAGGTGATCTCTGGCAATACAAAGTTATCAACAACATCACCAGTCAGGTTACGTGCAGTAGAAGGCCCCATACCTGGCAGCATTAAGTAAGCACCGTCACCAATGCCCCAAACCCCCATCGTTTGGCCAAAGTCTTCATCTATAATTTCAAGGCCTAATGAACTTGCAACATCAAATAGCCCTAGCAAACCTACCGTTGAGTTAACTAAAAACCGTGCAACACTGATGCTTGCATTACCCGCTTTACCTTGTAAAGTTGCATTGATCACATCAGTTGGCGCACTAATATTATCAGTGAAATTCACTAAGCTTCGACGCACTGGGGTTGGAGTAATAGCCACATAGCCGACAGCTGCTGGGCGCAAAATATAAGCGTCCAACACATCCATATTAAAATCATACATAGGACGGTTAAATGACTGTAGCGGATCTCGCTCATCCACTTTTTCATCAGGGACCTGTGCACAACCGGCACTAATCAATAACCCTAAAATTAGTAAAGTTTGTTTAAACATATTTTATCCTTAAGGGATCATCTCATCAATGAGTAGCGTATGTTGCGTGACATTTTCACGCTCTAATATTGGCGAACGACCTTCTAACTCACCTGTTGAAGGCATCACAGAGGCATCTTTCGAAATTCGTGCCGTGATAACAACTTCTTTAGATGATGATAAAGTAAGCCCATCTACCATTGAGTTACTATCACTTAATTGCACTTCAAGAGGAAAACTAAACTGGGTCAATTTTACCACAGCAAGCGGCATAGGTGGGCCATTAGCAGCTTTGGCAAATACAAATAAAATGCCATTTTCTGGCAAGTTACCGACTAATGTTGGTGCTAAATCCACTGTGACTATAATAGCACTTGAATCTGTAGCTACATCTGTATTTGATAGCATTGCAGCATTTGCCACAGGTGTTATAGTGCTTTTTTGCTCTGCAATTTTTTGTTCAATATCAACAATTCGCTGCTCAACCATTGCGTAACGACTATCGTTCCCCTCCATTGAACTGAGTAAAACTTCGAACGCTGCTTTTGCTTGCGTCCAGTCATGTCGTTCATAAGCAATAAGAGCAAGTAATGAAATGGCATCAATATTGGTTGGCTCGTTTTTTAATACCCGTGATAACATGCCTGCTGCACGGGTCATATTGGCTTCGCTTCCTTCCAGTAATAAAACTTGACTGTAGCTGACTAATACGCCTAAATGCTCTGGGTTAATTTGCAATACTTTATCAAACGATTGCTGCGCCATATCAAACTCATTCAATGACATAGCTACACGTCCAAGTAACATCCAAGCAACCTCATCGTCACCACTTTCTGCCAGCTTTGTACGCAAACCTAATGCAAAGGCTTGTAACTCATTTTGGGTTAGCGGTTCACCTTGTTGCATCACCGCACGCTCACCGTACTCAGGCAAGTTGTCCATCGCAGCATACCAGTTTTCAAGCTGCTTTTGTGATCCAGTGGCAGAATAAAAAATCACTGTTAGTACTATTAGAAATACACTTCCCGTCAAAGCAAAAATGACATTATTACCACGACTGTACAATGACTTTTCTGGCGAAAGCTCATTTAATAGTCGACGCTTTAACTCAATAACAGATTCATTATAACTTTGCTGCTCAATACGTTGTTCTTGCAAATCGTTTGCAAGTTCTTCCGAGCGCTGCTGATAAATTGCGATCAGATCTGAATTAGCATTATGCGTCACACTTTGCACACGCTCTTTTTTTAAAAAAGGTAAAGCCACAAACCCCACAGCTACTAAAGTTAGTAACGCAAAAGAAGTCCACATTAAAATCATTTAGCTTTGCTCCTGACGTTTATTCTGAGCAATTAATTTTGCTAATAACGCTTCGTCTTGTTCGTTCCAGGTTTGCTTAACAGCAGCCTTACGTTGACGAATGACAATAAAGCCTAAACCGAACACTACAATCAGTACCGGCAAGACCCAGAGGACTAATGTAGCCGGCGTTACAGGCGGATCGTAATGAACAAAGTAGCCATAACGATCTATCATGTAATCAATGACTTCATCTTTTGAGTTACCTTCTTTAACCAAAACCAACACCTTGTCACGCAAGTCTTTTGCAACCACTGCATCTGAATCTGCAATATTTTGATTCTGACATTTAGGGCAACGTAGCTCTTTTGTTAACTCTGCAAAACGCTGTGCTTGTTCATCATTAGCAAATTCGTACCTGTCTTGCTCAGCTGATACAGCAAAGCTAATAAGTAAAACCAAGCTGATTAAAAAATACTTCATGGCTGTAACTCCTGCATGATTGGTGCAAATTTCGAACGCCAAACTCGTGGGTTAATATCACCGGTATGATGCAATAAGATAGTGCCTTTGCGGTCGACCAAAAATGTCTCTGGTGCACCAGATACGCCTAAATCGAGCGCTAATGTTCGCTCTAAATCAAGAATATTAAATTGATACGGGTCGCCAGCTCGACTTAGCATACTACTTACTTCTTCTCGCAGTGCAGCCATATCAAATGCGCCATCAAAATCGGCATCGTAACTTTGCACGTAATACAAGCCTACTATTTTTACACCTTGCTCGCGTAATTTAGTTAAGTAACCAAGCTCTGCCAGACAAGTTGGACACCACGTGCCCCACACGTTGAGTAAGTAAACTTCACCTTGAAGATCTGTTTGTTGCCAGCGTTTGTTATCTTGCATTAAATCTGGCAAATTAAATGCGGGCATCGTATGGCCAATTCTTCCTGTTTGTAACTCGCGAGGGTTGGCGAATAACCCTTGATATAAAAATACACAAACTAAAATGAATGCCAGCAATGGCAATATAGCTAATAGTTTACGGTTCATATTGCCTCCTGCGCTGCAGTTTGCTCACGTTTTTTATTACTACGATAACGTTTATCACCTAAAATCAGAAAGCCCGCAAGCGAAACCAAGATACCACCAATCCACATCCAGCGAACAAATGGCTTGTGATAGATACGTAATGACCAACCACCATTACTAAGTTGCTCACCCAATGCCAAATATAAGTCTCGGGTAAAGCCTGCATCGATTGCAGCTTCGGTCATAAACTGCATACCAATATCATAACGACGTTTTTCAGCATGTAATATGGTTTCGAGTTTATCATTTTTCAAAACACTTACTTCTCCCGCGTGGCCACTATAATTAGCCCCACGAATGGTATTAACCCCTTCAAAACGATACTGGTATTGGTTTAACTGAACAACTTCACCTGGCTTCATAGATACATCACGTTCAACAGAATAGGCTGAGGTTAAAGTGACGCCAGCGATGATAAAAGCAATACCTACATGCCCTAATACCATTGCCCAATAGCTTAGGTCTAAACGTTTCACGCCTTGGCTAAAACTAGTTTGTATGGTTGCTTTAACATACAAGTCAACACCAGTAGTCACCACAATCCATACTGCGAGAGTGGTTGCCAATAACGTCAAAGGTGCTACAACGTCATAGCATGAAAACAACCACGCTGACGTAACAGCTATGCTGACGATAGCGCAAAACAACATTTTATTTTGTAAAAATCCCCACTTATTTTGTTTCCAACGTAGTAAGGGACCAATGCCCATTAAGATGGCAAACGGCACTAAAATAATGGCAAACATTTTATTAAAAAATGGTTCACCAATTGAAATACTGCCTAAGCCCATCTCTTTATGAACCATAGGCAATAAAGTACCCAATAAGACAATAAACGTGGCAACAACCAAAAATATGTTATTGAGCCATAATGCAACTTCTCTAGACACGAGTTTATAACGTCCTTCACTGCGTACCTGAGCGACTCTAAATGCATATAGAGTAAGTGCACCACCTACCACGACAGCCAAAAACGCCAAGATAAATAAACCACGGTCCGGATCAGTTGCAAACGCATGTACTGATACAATAATGCCAGAACGAACAATAAATGTACCAAGTAAGCTTAATGAGAATCCCGCTATGGCCAAGAGTACGGTCCAAGATTTAAATACACCGCGCTTTTCGGTGACGGACAGTGAGTGTAATAATGCGGTGGCCACTAACCAAGGCATAAGAGCTGCATTTTCAACTGGATCCCAAAACCACCAGCCCCCCCAGCCAAGCTCAGAATATGCCCACCAACTACCAATAGTAAGGCCAAGAGTTAAAAAGCCCCAAGCGGTCATTGTCCACGGACGCGACCATTTTGCCCATGAGTTGTCGAGCTTACCTGTCAATAAAGCTGCAATAGCGAATGAAAACGATACAGAAAGCCCAACATAACCCATATACAATAATGGCGGGTGGATAATCATTCCAGGGTCTTGTAATAAGGGGTTTAAATCTCGCCCTTCTACAGGGTAGTAAGGTAACAACAGCTCAAATGGGCTCGACATCAACAAAGTGTAGAGCATAAAGCCAACACCTAAAAAGCCTAAAACACCAAGTACACGTGCTCGTAAAATCCACGGCAGTAAGCGTGATCGCATAGCCACTACCGCAGTCCAACCCGCTTGCATCACTAACCATAGTAAAATGGCCCCTTCGTGGCCCCCCATGTAGAGGTTATTTTATAATACCAAGGTAATGTACTGCTTGAATGGTACGCGACATACGCGACGGTAAAGTCATCGGTTAAACTGGCATAGATTAGGGCTGCAAATGAGATTAAAACAAACATAAATTGCCCGACGGCTAACGAAGGCGCTGCGCGCATTAATCGCAAATTACCGGTGTGCGCGCCCCATAACGGAAAAATACATAATAAAACACTCAGCACTAAGGCCAGTGTTAGGGAGAAATAACCAATTTCAGGGATCATATTAATTGCCACTATCTAAGTTATATTTAGGTTTTTCGTGCTTAATCCCTTTAACTGCTTCGGCGACTTCTGCTGGCATGTACTCTTCATCATGCTTTGCTAATACCTCAAATGCTTCTATCACATCAGGTTCAATCAACACGCCTTGTGCAACAATACCTTGTCCTTCGCGAAATAAATCAGGCAAAATCCCCTGATAACGAATCGTCACTAAAGGGCCTGTATCAATTAATTTAAAGCTTACTTGTAAACTGCTCTCGTCACGAATAACTGATCCTGGCACAACCATGCCACCAATACGCAACTTTTGGCCTATATGAGGCTTTTCAAGATTTGGCCCCTTACCGTCAATTAACTCACTTGGGGTATAAAAAAGGTTTATATTTTCTTGCAATGCATATAAAACCAAACCAATCACTGCTCCAATACCAAACACGATCGCAGTAACTGCTAATAGCCGTTTTTTACGTCTTGGATTCATACTTGCTGCTCCTTTTTAGCTTGCTTAATACGCTGTTTCGCGAGCTGCTTGCTGCTGAACAGAAGTTAAAATACGCTTGGTATCATTCAAAGAACTAAATAGAATACCTAATAAAATCAGCGCACATGTGCCAAAAGATAACCATACGTAAAAGCCATACCCACCCATGGCTATAAAATCAGAAAAAGAATCAAACTGCATAATTAGCCCCTATTTAACAACTGACGCACCCAAGGGCGATGCTTTTCGCGTTGTAAAATCTCATTTTTAAGACGTATTAATGTTACCGTGCCTACAAATGCAGCAAACGCCACAATGTTAACTATCAGCGGCCAAAACATACTTGGATCAATCGCCTTAGTATCGAACTTAGTAATGGTTGCCCCTTGATGAAGGGTGTTCCACCACTCAACAGAAAAGTGAATAATTGGTAAGTTAATCACTCCTACAATGGCAAGGATAGAAGCAGCTCGACCCGCTGCTTTTTTATCCTCAAAGGCGTGATATAAAGACAACACACCTAAATACAAAAATAATAAAATAAGCTCAGAAGTCAGGCGTGCATCCCACACCCACCATGCGCCCCACATGGGCTTACCCCATGCAGCACCGGTGATCAACGCAATGGCAGTAACACATGCCCCAACTGGGGCTATAGCAATAACCGCAAGCTCTGCATTGCGTAATTGCCAAACTAGTGCGACCACTGCCGCGATAGCCATTGATGAATAAGCGCCCATAGATAAAATAGCTGAAGGAACATGAATAAAAATAATGCGATAGCTGTCTTTTTGCTGGTAGTCTGCAGGCGCATAAGCCAGCCCCCAAACCCAACCAACAACCATGCATACAACCGTTATTACGGCAAAATATGGCAGTAACGTGTTACATAATTGATATGCACGATCTGCTTTAGCGTAGGGATGTAACCACTTCCACATATTAACTTACACTCACTTTTAATGCTGACGATATGGCAATTGGTGCGCTTATAATAGCGACGACAAGCATTGCACCAAGGATGGCAAGCTGCCCACTATAATCCAGTGACATAGTACTGGTATCAATAGCAGACGTTGCAAAAATTAACACAGGGATATACAAAGGCAGAACTAGCAGACTCATCAATATTCCGCCTTTTTGTAACCCCACAGTGAGACCCGCGCCAATCGCGCCGATAAAACTCAGTAACGGAGTCCCTAATAATAAAGTAATAACTGTTGCGACTAGGGCTTGGCTATCTAAATTTAGCAGTAGCGCAAAAACCGGTGTCATTAACACCAAAGGCAACCCAGTAACTACCCAATGAGCAAGCACTTTCGCCAGTACAGTTAATGGCAATGGATACGATGATGCAATTAATTGCTCTAAGCTACCGTCATGAAAATCATCACGAAATATTTTATCAAGCCCCAGCATGGTCGATAAAAGCGCTGCGACCCAAATAATACCAGGGGCCATTCGTGCAAGTAGACCGGGCTCAGGGCCAATAGCTAACGGAAATAAGGTAATAACAATCAAGAAAAATAATAACGGATTAACAATTTCTGCTCGCTGGCGAAACGCTAACTGTAAATCTTTTTTACATACGGCACTAAAGAGCTGTAAATAAGAGTGTTGTCGTTGCATCAGTGACGGTACTCCAAGGTAACTGTTTGCAAATCATTAAAGTGCGTTGTTAAATCTTGGTGAGTCGTTAATAAAATAGCACCACCGGTTGCTAAATGGCTAACAAAGCGCGCCTGTAAAAATGCCACTCCCGCTTTATCCAAAGCAGTAAATGGTTCATCGAGGATCCAAAGCTTGGCATCATTAAGCCATAATCGCAGTAATGCAACACGTCGTTGTTGACCCGCTGATAAAGTGCGTACGGGTACATCTTCAAGACCAACTAAGCCGATTTTAGCCAATAAAGCATACAAGTCTTGATTATCATTATATCCTTGGATCTGTAACCAAAAGCGTACATTTTCCAGCGCAGTAAGCTGAGCATTTACACCGGTTTTATGGCCAATAAATAATAGCTCACGGGCAAACTCGTCATAGTTTTTGGCTATTGATGTATCGTGCCAAAAAACATCACCTTCATCAGGAGCGGCAAAACCTGCAATAATGCGCAATAATGATGTCTTACCAGCCCCATTAGGGCCTGCTAATTGCATAATCTGTCCAGATTTCAAACTGAAATTAAGATCCTCAAACAAACAGCGCTCTTGTTTGATGCAAGTGACGGACTTAATGTGTAGCAAGATGACGATTCTCTATACCCAAAATTAGGCGTTAGTCTACCATAATGATAGGGTAATACGAATAACACAATGAAACCGATTAGTGAAAACTTGATTTAAAATAATGAATGAACCTACGCAGATTTCTTTAGCTAACTCATTGACTGTTAAACAGTCAATGAGTAATGCTGGGCAGCAAAGTGTGAACCTAGATGGAGAAACACTTAACGCTAAAAACATCACATTTGCCAAAGGCTCTGTGCAAATGGATATTTTAGTAAATAACCATTGGCAAACATTGCGTTTAGCGACCAGCCATTCACCAAGCAATATGCAAAAAATTCCTGCCGCTGAACTACAGTTAAGTCCTGATGGCAAACAACTTACTATTTTGCCAACACAAACATCATTAGCACTTAATCAAGCAAAGCAATTACAGAATTTACTTAATTTCATTCATTCCGGCAGCCAATTGGAGAACCAACCTTTCGCTGTTACTGTCGTTACTAAGCCGATACCTAAATTACAAATAGCACAGCTGAATGCGAGCTTACCGATAAATAAAGAAGTAGCACAACTACTACAGAGTGAGCAACCATTAAAAGCAATCATCAACGTAGATCAAAAAGGACTATTAAAGCTTGTGGTTATTAATCGCTTCGCTGATAACCTGCACCAACAGCCCATTACAAAAACTAAATTGGCGACCTGGCTAGCAAAGCTCGCCCCACAAGGTCAGCTACAAAGGACGAATAACGCAGCGCTATTAACAATCCCGCAGCAAAAAAGCGCTTTTAATATTCCTATTAAACATACACAGGCGCAACAGCTAAGTGCAGAGCCTCAAGCAGTCAAAATAATCGCAACGAAAGACCAACTTACATTGGAATCCCTCACCAATGAGGTTGCTGTTGTACTTAAAAATTCGTTGACTCAAACCTTTCATAGTTTAGTGAAAGCACAATATAATGCTGCAATAACAAAAATAACAACCGACGCCCCCCCTGTTCAAAGCCCCTTAATAAACACCAGCAGCCCAATAAAATCGTGGTTACAGGCCAGTTTTGCCGATTTAAAAACTCGGGTAAACGATGCTGTACGTTACTTTGAAAATAAACCATTTAGTCAATTAACTGACAAAAATGATAGTCCACTTAAAGTACCTATTACCTCAACGAGTAATGAAAAAGCGCCGCAACAATTAAGTTTGATTCCAAAATCAGTGTCGCAAATAAACTTAGCAGCTTTAGCTAGTGAGAATGTAGCCCCACTTTTGGCAGATATCAGTAAAGGTACAGCGTTACCCAAGCACTTTCATAGCACTCCACCGCTGATACAACTATTTCAACAAGTTAAAGCGACATTGGCTAGTATCACTACACCAACAGCCAACCCTGTTGTAAGTAATAACAAGCTATCAATCAATAGCGACAAAGCATCAATAACTCAGGATGAAATAGCGGCTAAAGCTGATACAGCTAAAACGCCCGCTGTCGACAAACAAATATCTTTTTCAACCACAGAGAAAGAGACTGCAAAAACACACAGTACAATAAACAAAGACATAACAAACACAAATACAGCAAAAGTGGATAGCCAATTCAGCAACCAAAAAAACAGCTCAACTATTAACTCCCCTCTAATTGCTAAAAATAGCAATGCGCCATTAATTGAAGTTAAAAATCCTAATACGGCGAGTCAGTCAGTTAGTGAAACAGCAAACAAGTTAAAACAAGCATCAATAATTAATAAAGAGTTAGCAAGCAACCCTAATTTTACAAAGACCACAGACAAAGCAAGCACTCACTTTAGCAGTGTAAATGAAACGAGTAAAACTCAAAAACCAGCTCCAATATCACCTACAATTATGGTGCAAACTCAAAAGGCATACATCAAAGCACCTTTAACTGCTACACCAGTGCGAAGCCAAGTTACCCTCCCGATAGAGGCAAAGCTGACGGCTCCATTACTAAACATAGAAAAGCCTCAATTGCAGTCCTCACCAAATGCAGCTACTGGCAGTGAAAGTAATTCAACAAAAGTAGATTTAAGCCAAAAAATAGAACAGCTAGCGCAGGGGAAACTAAGCGATAATGTGGATCTAAATCGACTTGTTAACCAAGCTTTTAATCGGATGATAAGTAGCCAATCAGCTCACCCTTCAATTGTACAGCGAGAAATATTGAGTCTTATTTCACCGAATAGCCTCTCAACAAGCGCGATGCAAAATAGCTTTAGCCAAGCAATCGAAAATTTGACTGTGGCAATTTTGGCAGCCCCGACACTGAATAATATTAGTGCATTGAACTTTAATGGCCAAAGCTCAGTAGATGCTTTACTGCAAGTGTTAGTGCCGAATTTTAAAGCTGTGAACAGCGAAAAGCTCCAAGAGCAATTGCAACAAGCCAGCAGCCAAACTCTGGCAGCAGAGCTTGGGCAAATTAAAGGCAGTATTAGCCAAATTGCGACCACAGCAGTTAATCAACAAACGGATAGTAATGCGCTTGTGCAGTTCTTTTTACCTATGCGGCTTCCGCCTGACACTGCGCAAACTGAAATATCACTTGGCCAATATAAAAAACCAAGTAAAGATAAACCCGAGGGAAAAGACGTTTGGTTTGTGCGTTTAAATTTTGATTATGCAGCTCTTGGCCAGCTACAAATCACCGCCGAGCTGATGGACAAAGCCCTAGATTGTAAACTGCTCGCTTCAAGCCAAGAGGTTACAGCAATAGCCCATCCACATTTAGAAAGCTTGCGTCATAAATTGTCAGCACATGGCTTGCAAGTGGGCGAATTAAATTTAAACCAAGGTGCACCACAACACCACGCTTTTTATCAGTCCCATGCAATTATCAATATTAAGGTTTGATCATGAGTGATCCACAACATAAGACAGCCATTGGTTTATTATATGAAGCAGGCAAAGCTCCCACAGTTAGCAATAAAGGGTTTGGTGAGTTAGCGCAACAGATAATTAAAACAGCTAAAGAAAAAGGTATATTAATTCATCAGGATGAAGCTCTTGCTAAAACGCTTTCCCATTTAGAACTTGGCGAAGAGATACCTAAAGAACTCTACTACGTAATTGCTGAACTTATTGCATTTTCATATGTACTTCGGGGTAAGTTTCCACCTGGCTGGGAAGATTTTCAGGGTAAGTTAAATATTAAGGCTTAAACGCAGTAAGTAAAAATTGAATTAAAAAAGGCGCTATTTAGCGCCCTTTCTGATTATGTAACGACATAAGTAATTCAGCCTCTGCACGAGGTAGTTCGCATTCACGAATTATCTCTTCAATATCAGCGCCTAACTCCACCATTTTCACAGCCCGTGAATAAATTTTAGCATCAGGATCATCGTATTTTTGTGCATCTTGCTGTTGCGCTAGCTCTTGATTTCGCTGTTCAACAGCAACTAACCTTTTACCAATACTCAGCATGCCCGCACGCATTTCAGCAACTTCGCTGCGTAAAATGCTATTCTGCTGTAGCGCCTTATCAAGGTGCTGCTGTGTTTTATCCGCAGCATAGGCTATTTTTTTCTTCAAACCATATAAAATAACAAAGCACACCAGTATTAAACCAAGTGCGCTTATAACTAAAGAGAGTAGCAACATAGTTTATCCGTCAGCATTAAATATTGCTTAACTCATCCCACTCTTCATCGTTTAATAGCTTATTTAAATCAACCAAGATCAATAGTTCACCATCACGGTTACTCACACCTTGGATAAACTTAGCACTTTCTTCAGTGCCAATATTCGGTGCGCTATCAATTTCTGAGCTACGTAAATAAACAACTTCAGCCACACTATCAGCTAAAATACCGATTACCTGCTCTTCAGCTTCGATAATTAATACCCGTGAGTTATCTGTAGTTTCAGCAGACATTAAACCGAAACGAGCACGAGTATCGATCACGGTAACCACATTACCACGTAAGTTGATAATACCAAGTACATAGCTTGGCGCACCTGGTACGGGGGCTATTTCGGTATAACGCAAAATCTCTTGAACTTGCATCACATTGACGCCGTATGTTTCTGATTCCAGTTTAAATGTTACCCATTGCAATACTTCATCATTGCTATCGGCATTTTTACTGTTTGATACTAGTCTTTCTTCACTCATGCTATTACTCCGAATATCGTTACTGCTCACGGCTATCTAAGCCCTGCTCCAGTAATTGATTTAAATTTTCTACATCAATTAAGGCACACATTTTCTCTTTAATGACGCCAGCCAGCCAAGGGCGCTTACCGGTTTTAGCTCGCCATTTAACATCTTCTGTACGTAGGGTTATATTATTAACAAGCTTCTCAGCTAATAATCCCCACTGACTATCACCAAGCGTTATTAAATATTGATAGTTTAGCTTCTCTTCTAATTCTTGAGTGTATTTCTCTGGCATTACCCAACGAGCAGTATCAACCACATTGAGGTTTTCATCACGGTTAAGCATAACCCCTTTGAACCACTTGGGCTTACCAAACAGTTGATTCACATCGCCCAATTGATGAATGCCACCCAATGCCTTAAGGGGCACAGCTAATGTAAGCCCTGCCACTTCGAAAAATAACGCCTGGAATTCACCGTCAAAATAATCCTGCTGTCGCTCAATCGGTGTTTTAGCATGTGTAGCTAGAGCATCACTGGCAATATTATCTATATCTTTGATTTTAGCTTGAATTTGCGGTTTCTCAAGCGCTGTTTTAGTATCTTGAGGTATTTCTTGGGGTTCTTTAAGGGCGTGCTCTTGAACAATAACCTGCTTAGCAGCTTTTACTGGCATCTGAGTCTGCTTTTGAACTGGCCCTACTTGTTCAAGTAATTTTGCGACAGGTTCTAAGTCTGTACTATCATCTTCCTCGCACAGCAAAGCCCCCAAGTACTGGGTCATGACTTTTTCATTAGCAAACAGCTGTTTACTCATTAATTAACCTTGCTCAATCAAATAATCTAATAACGCACGATAGGCAAATACACCTCGTGAACGAGGGCAAAACTGAATCGGCACTTGTTGCGCTAAGCTTGCGTCTCGAAATTTAGTGTCGACAGGTATAACACCTGGCCAAACTTTATCATTATACGTTTTTTGCAACGTTTTATATGCTTCTAATGACGCATTTGTGCGCTTATCGTACATTGTTGGAATGATGGTATATTGATACTGCTTTGATTGCGAGCTTTGCATCAATTCCATTGTACGCATCATGCGGTCTAGGCCTTTTAAGGCTAAAAACTCAGTTTGTACTGGCACTAAAATGCGTTCACTCGCTGCAAGTGCATTGACCATTAATACCCCTAAAACGGGTGGGCAATCCAAGATTGCATAGTCATAATGCTCACTGATTTTGGCTAACGCTTTTTTTAAAATAAGCCCCATACCAGTTTTATTGCCCATACTGCGATCAAGGGTAGCAATGGCCATTGTCGCAGGCATTATATCTAAATTAGCAATATTTGACGGACACAGTGATTGCAGTATTTCTTCGCTTTGCATGGTATTACCGCGAGCAAATATATCATAAACACTGACTTCTAAATCTTCAGAATCTATACCAAAATAGTAAGTCAAAGAGGCATGCGGATCAGTGTCTATCAATAACACACGCTTTCCCTGCAATGCTAATGTACCAGCAAGGCTTACCGCAGTTGTTGTTTTACCTACGCCACCTTTTTGATTCGCCACCGTCCAAATTTTCACATCACACCTTATTATTGTTCATTGCGCGTTGTAATTCGTATACCGCCATGTGGTAATTGAATCACTTTAATCGTGTTATCGTCCGAAGGCAATTCAATTACTTCAGGTTCAACTTTTTCTTCTTCAAGCTCCCCTTCTCGAGGCGCTTCTTGCTCTGGTAAGCCATACTTGGATAATGCAACAACTACTTTTCTATTCTCAGCGCGACCTTGCTCTGTACTATTATCTGCAAATGGTGAATATTGTCCATAGCCTTCAATAGCCATTCTAGCTGGGTTAATTCCCAGAGATTCAAGTTCAACTAAAATTGAGGTTGCTCGCGCAACAGAAAGCTCCCAATTAGAGCGAAATATTTCGTTTCGAATTGTTTCGTTATCTGTGTACCCTCGCACTCTGACATAATTATCAACCGGTGCGATAATATCGTTAACCATACCAATCACGGTTTTAGCGCGACTATGCGCAACCGCACTGCCGCTTGAAAATAACATGCCTGAGCTCAGCTCTATGATCAGCCAGTCTTGGTGCAGCTCTAGGCTCGCTTCACCATCGCGTATTTCGTCAATCAGTGCTGATTGTAATTTGGTTAATAAGCTATCTAAAGGCTTGCCTAAATGCTTTTGTTTAATGTTGCTGGTATCACTTTGCCCATCTAGTAACTCTGGCCCAGCTTCTTGTTTTTGGATACTTTCGCCATATAACAACTCTTTTTCTGGGCTAACTCTATCAGTTAATAAATCTGTCCCCGTCACACCGCTGCCTTCTTGTCTATGCTGACGCGCAGATTGATCGAATACTTGCTCTAATGAGTCTGATAAAATTTGAAAGCTTTCTTCTTTATTAATAGCAATTGCATACATCACCACAAAAAACGCAAACATGATAGTCATGTAATCTGCATAGGAGACTAACCAACGCTCTGTGTGCTGATTACTACTAGTTTGATGACGAAGCCGGCGACGGATCATAAGTTAATTAGCTAATAGATTAGGTCGTTCAACTCGGTAAGCTTCTAGTTTTAGCTCAATATTAGCAGGGCTATCGCCTTGGCTGATGGCTATAATTCCTTCCGCGAGTAGCTCATGAAACAACATTTTTTGCTCAACTTGTTGCTTTAATTTATTTGCCATAGGTAAAAACAATAAGTTTGCTAAACCAACACCATAAATTGTCGCTATAAACGCAGTGGCCACCCCGGCGCCTAGCTTTTGCGGCTCGGTAATAAATGACATAGCCTGAATAAGTCCAAGTACTGCACCTAAAATACCAATTGTTGGGCTATAACCGCCTAAAGCTTCATAAACACGACTTGCTTCGAGTAAACGTTCACGTTCTAACAATAAATCAATTTCAAGCGTATCACGCAGCTTTTTCTCACTCACTCCATCGATAAGTAAACTAAGGCCTTTTGCTGCATAACTATCTGCGTGAGTAAGCGCCGTATCTTCAAGTGATAAATACCCTTCTTGGCGCGCTTTGTGGGACCAGCTTTTAACCTCTTCAATGGCTGCGTCAATATCATGACGAGGGGGGAAGAAAACCCAGTAACTAATTTTTTAGGGCTTTTAAAAAAGTGCTTAAGGGCGATTGCAGCATGACAGCCCCTAGCGTACCACCTAATACAATAATGAGAGCGGGGGCGTTGAATAACGCTGTAACAGCACCACCTTCAAGTGAATAGCCCAATGCTATTGCACCTAGTGCAATTATTAGCCCTAAGATTGATAGCTTATCCACAACCAATCTCACGTACTAATCGAGTTGCCACATCATTCAATGCAATACTAGCACTAGCAAGCCCTGCAGCAGCAACAGCTTGTGGCATGCCATAAACCACACTGGTGCTCTCATCTTGTGCCCAAATCGTTGCACCTACTTGTTTGAGCATCCGCGCACCATCGCGGCCATCAGCACCCATTCCAGTAAGAACAACAGCCAAAACATCTCCTTGAAAAGCTTTTGCAGTACTAGCAAATGTCACATCAACACTGGGTTTATATGTAATACGCGCACTGTCATCTTCAAATACTCTTAACGTCCGATTACCACCACGTCCTTCAATTAGCATTTGTTGGCCACCTGGAGCTAAGTAAGCCGTACCTGGCATTAGCTTATCACCTTGTTGCGCTTCTTTAACTTGAATTTTACACAGGCCATTTAATCGTGCTGCGAATGCTGGGGTAAACGCGGCTGGCATATGTTGAATAAGTAAGATGGGATGCGGAAAATTCGCTGGTAATCGAGTCAAAATAGTTTGCAATGCGACAGGCCCACCGGTTGACGTACCTATTGCTACAATTTGATATTTTTTACCCGAGGCACGTACTGATGCAGTGCTCGTATCAACAGGTATAGCTGGTCGACTAAAACTGCGATCTGGCTGCGCAATACTCGCTCTTGGAGCTGTTTCTTTATTTACTAAGGGCTTATTAATACTCGTAGTTGGCCGGCTAAATCTCGATAAACGTCTACGCCCGATTTCTTTTACTTTATTTTGTAAAAGCTTAATCGCATCTTCGTTATTACGCGCAATATCTTCAAATTTCTTCGGTAAGAAATCTAACGCGCCAGCATCAAGCGCGTCCAGCGTCGCGGTTGCTCCATCACGAGTCAACGACGAAAACATTAGAATAGGAGTCGGGTTTGCAGCCATGATTTCTTTCACGGCACTGATCCCATCAAGCACCGGCATCTCGACATCCATCGTGATGACATCTGGGCGAAGTTGGCGCACTTTATCGACTGCTTCACGGCCATTAACCGCAAAACCAATTACATCAATGTCCTTATCTTGTTCTAGAATTTCGCTCACCCTGCGGCGAAAAAAACTCGAATCATCAACAACTAATACTTTAACTGCCATTGGCGTACTCTTGTTAAATTTTATCTACAGGAGCCAGTGGCTCCCATAAAAAGATAAAGATTACTCTAACCTGCGTAGTATTTTAGCAAGCTTGGGACATCCAAAATCAAGGCGATACCACCATCTGAAGTAATTGTCGCACCTGCCATACCAGGCGTCCCTTGTAAAAGAGCATCAAGTGGTTTTATAACAACTTCTTCTTGGCCGATTAATGAATCCACAACAAAGCCAACCTGCTGAGTACCGATTTGTACGATAACAACATGCCCTTGAGCTTTTCGCTGCGAAGTATCGGCGCCTTTTACAAGCCAATGTTCTAAATAGAATAATGGAATTGCTTTTTTACGCACTATGATAGTTAATTGCCCATCAACTACATTTGTACGAGTCAGATCTAGATGGAAAATTTCATTTACCCCGGCCAACGGTAGAGCAAACGTTTGCTGACCAACCACAACCATCAAGGTTGGTAGTATAGCTAATGTCAGTGGTACTTTGATTTCTAATATAGTGCCAACACCTAACTCAGATTGAATACTTACTGAGCCATTCAATTGGGTTATTTTAGTTTTTACTACATCCATGCCAACGCCACGGCCGGAAATATCTGAAATTTCTTCTTTGGTTGAAAAGCCTGGCGCAAAAATTAGATTATATGCTTCAGTATCTGACAAACGACTCGCTTGGTCATGATCAAGCACACCTTTGCTAATGGCTATTTTTTTCAGCTTTTCAGCATCCATACCTGCACCATCATCTCGAATAGTCAGCAAAATATGGTCGCCTTCTTGCGAAGCCGATAAAGTAACCGTACCTGTTCTTGGTTTACCTGCGGCCTCACGTACGTCAGGCATTTCAATTCCGTGGTCAACCGAGTTTCGCACTAAGTGAACCAGAGGATCCGCAAGCGCTTCAACTAAGTTTTTATCTAAATCTGTTTCTTCACCCACTAACAATAAGTTAATGTCTTTTTTCAAGCTACGCGCTAAATCACGGACTACGCGTGGAAAACGACCAAACACTTTTTTGATTGGTTGCATGCGGGTTTTCATTACCGCGCCTTGTAAATCGGCAGTCACAACATCTAAATTAGAGATTGCTTTGCCCATCACTTCATTATTTGTGTTAGTCGCTAAACTTACTAATCGATTACGAACTAATACAAGTTCACCAACCATATTCATGATTTGATCTAAGCGCTTCGTATCAACCCTCACGGTTGTTTCAGCTTGAGGTGGAGCAGGTTTTTTAGCTGTACTTGCTGCTGCAGCTGGTGCTTTATTCTCAACGGACTTTGATGCTGCAGGTTGAGGCTTGTTTACTTGTGCAGGTTTTTCAACCTTCACTTCAGGTTTTGGCGCATCTGTAGCAGGTTTAGGTGCATCAGCTTCTACATTATCGGTAGCAAGAGCTTTAGGTGCAGTACCTTTGCCATGCAACTCATCAAGTAACGCTTCGAATTCGTCATCACTGATTTCATCGTCTGATGCAGAGCTCACCGTAACATTTTTCACTTCAGCAGTTTTAGGTGCTTCTTGAGTTGGAGCAGGGTTTACTGCACCAAAGTTACCTACCCCGTGCAATTCATCAAGTAAGCTATCAAATTCATCATCGGTGATATCACTGCTATTGGTACTCTCTTGAGCTGCAGCACTGGTATCTGTTACCGGACTTTGCCCTTTGCCGTGTAATTCATCTAATAAGCTTTCAAACTCATCTTCTGTGATTTCATCAATATGCGCGTCTTCTGGCTTGTCGTCGACTTGACCATTGAACAGCATATCAAAAGCAAAAGGATCATCTTCATCGATTGCTGAGCTTGGTTCTTCTACGACTGTCACAGGCTCTTGCGTTGGCGTGTTTAGAGCGGGCTCTTCATCGGCACTGGGCGGCTGACTTAATTTGTGTAAGATAGCGAGTAATTCAGGATCGGCAGGCTCTGGTTGTTCGCGATTTTGTATCGTCGCAAACATTTCATTTATTGTATCGAGCGCTTGTAATATAACATCCATGAGCTCTGAGTTAACTGTACGAACGCCCTGGCGCAGTAAATCAAATACGTTCTCTGCACCATGACAAGCATCTACCAGCTCTGTCATACTTAAGAAACCCGCACCACCTTTTACGGTATGAAAACCACGGAAAATAGCATTTAGTAACTCGGTATCATCTGGATTATTTTCAAGTTCTACTAGCTGTTCTGATAAAAGCTCAAGAATTTCTCCAGCTTCAACTAGGAAATCTTGTAAAATATCTTCATCGACTTCAAAGCTCATGCAGTGCTCTCCTCTTAGAAGCCCAAACTTGACAGTAAATCGTCAACATCATCTTGCCCATTGACAACATCATCTCGCGACTCTTTATCAATAATTGGCCCTTCAGGACCTGCTAATGTCGTTTTTGCAGGCGGTATTTCTTCTATAGCTGCTATTCTAGTCTTAGCTTCGCCAATTTCATGACTACCAAATGCAGTCAATAAATGTATTAAACTATCTTCAACTTCTCTAACTAAGTCAATTACGCGGCGGATCACTTGCCCTGTTAAGTCTTGATAATCTTGCGCCATTAACACATTAGTCATTAGACCTTGCGGTTCGTCAGTCTTGGTGTGGGAGTGGTTCATGAATTTATCTAAACTATGACACAGTGCTTTAAATTCACCGAGCTCAATCTCACGACTCATTAAACGGTCCCAAGTCGGCTTTATCTGCGCGATTTCATCGGCTAACCCTTGTGCTAATGGCAAACTGGCTTCAACTGCATCCATGGTTTTATTAGCAGCATTTTCTGTCATTTCCATAACATAATTTAAACGCTGCTTTGCGTCAGGAATTGCATCAGTTGTTAAGTCTGAGAGTCGCGTATCGAGTTCAAAATTCTTCAACGCGTCATGAAGTTGGCGGGTTAATTTACCAACTTCAGCAAAAAGTTCTGATTGCTCTTTTGTCGCCGCATCAAGGATGAGCTGATCAGCTTTATCTTGCTCACCGTTTTCAAGATGAACAACAAGCTGACGGGCTTGTTCTAAAGTGATCTGAGGCGCAGCAGGTGCTGACATAAGCCTCTCCTATTAATTAGCCTAGGCGCTCAAACACTTTTTCCAATTTGGTTTTAAGTGTTGCAGCAGTAAAAGGTTTTACGATGTAGCCATTAACGCCGGCTTGAGCAGCAGCAACAATTTGTTCTTTTTTAGCTTCTGCTGTTACCATCAGCACAGGGATATGTTTAAGCGTGTCATCAGCTCTGATCGCACGTAATAAATCAATACCTTGCATACCTGGCATATTCCAATCAGTCACTACGAAATCAAATTCTTGATTTTGTAGCATTGGTAAAGCTGTTGAACCATCATCAGCTTCTTGCACATTAGTAAAACCTAAATCTCTTAACAGATTTTTGATAATACGTCTCATCGTCGAAAAATCATCAACAACAAGAATTTTCATGTTTTTATCCAAAACATCCTCCGGTGAGGTCTGAACCTATATTTACTTACTACTAATTTATCCAGTCATTGATTTTTGCTTTTAGCTTAATCATCGCCTGACCATGTATCTGGCTCACACGCGACTCGCTAACATCGAGTATGTGCCCAATTTCTTTTAAATTCATTTCATCGTTGTAATAGAGCGAAAGAACAAGTCCATCACGCTCTGGTAGCGACTTAATTGCTGCTAACAAGGATTCATTAAAACGTTCATTCTTAACGTTATTAAAGGGCTTGTCCAGTGCTAAGTCTTGCCCAACTGGGGTTATAACATCTTCATCAACCCCTAAGTCTTCGATACCCAGAACTTTGCTTGAGTTTACATCACTTAGAATATGATGGTACTCATCTAGCGTAATATCAAGTTTTTCAGCAACTTCACTATCCTTAGGCTCACGATTATATTGACTTTCTAATTCTGTAATTGCTTCTGCAACCATACGGCTATTGCGGTGAACTGAACGAGGGGCCCAATCACCACGGCGCATTTCATCAAGCATTGCACCACGAATGCGAATACCTGCAAAGGTCTCAAAACTGGCACCTTTTGCAGCATCAAAGTTTTTCGACGCTTCGATCAAGCCTATCATGCCTGATTGAATTAAATCATCTAGCTGTACACTCGGTGGTAAACGTGCAATTAGGTGACACGCCACTTTCTTCACCAGCGACGCGTGCTTTTCAACTATTGCATTTAAATTTGCTGTGGATTGATAGCCCATCGCTTTGCTCACCGACGCTGTCATAGTTAGCCGTTTACTAATTTTTCTATGAAAAACTCTAAATGGCCTGAAGGTTGATTAGGTATTGGCCATTTAACTGCTTTTGTCGCCAAAGTTTTAAAGGCAACTGCCGCTGGAGAATTTGGAAATAATTCAACAATTACTTTTTGGCGGCGGGTAGATTTACGCATGTTTTCATCGTAAGGAACGGTAGCAACCAACTCCATAGAGACATCTAAAAATCGATCAGTTACTTTAGATAATTTAGCAAATAGTTCATGGCCTTCACGCATGCTACGAACCATATTGGCAACTATTTTAAATTTATAAACACCATGCTCACGACTAAGGACCTTTATGAGGGCATAAGCATCGGTGATTGAGGTAGGTTCGTCGCATACAACAACCATAACATCTTGTGCTGCACGAGAAAAACTCAACACCATGTCAGAAATACCGGCAGCGGTATCAACAATTAAAATATCAAATTCAGTGTTTAATTCACTGAAAGCACGGATAAGACCAGCATGCTCAGACGGGGATAATTCCACCATGCTTTGTGAACCGGACGTCGCGGGAACTATTTTTATGCCTGCGGGGCCTTCTACTAAAATTTCATCTAACTCGCATTCACCCGATAAAACATGGGATAAGTTACGCTCTACACGTAAACCAAGCATCACATCACAATTTGCTAAACCTAAGTCGGCATCCAGTACTAAAACTCTATTGCCTAGCTGGCCAAGCGCGATTGCAGTGTTTAATGACACGTTGGTTTTACCAACACCGCCCTTACCACCAGTTACAGCGATAACTTTTACACCGTTATTATTGTTTTGACTCATTTTTCGCAGGCCACTTGCTTGATCTAATACTGTGTTAATCATACATCCCTACTGTGCTTGACGCCACTGCTTGACGTCGTGAATGTTGTGCTTTTGTTCTTTTTAAATACAATTGTTCCGCTTTTTTTACTAATTTCTCTGCATTAGCGACACGAATGTCCTCTGGAACACGTTGACCATTAGTAAGATACCCTATTGGAAGACGATTTTGAATCGCTACGCTAATAATCTCACCTAAACTTAGTGATTCATCCAATTTGGTGAAAATACAGCCACTTAATTGCACTTTCTTAAAGTGCCTAACGGTTTCTTGCAATACGTTAATTTGTGCTGTTGCGCTTAATACTAAATAATTACGAATATCTACGCGTTGATTACGCATTAATGTATTTAACTGCTCTGTTAAACGTAAATCACGTTGGCTCATACCCGCAGTATCAATTAATACTAGTCGTTTATTTCGTAAATGGTATAACACTTCTGCTAATTCGTTAGCATCTTTTACTTGCTTGACCCCACAACCAATAATTCTGCCATACGTCGCAAGTTGCTCATAAGCACCTATACGGTAGGTATCAGTTGTGATCAGCGCAACTTTATCTGCGCCATATTTTTGCGCACCAAGTGCGGCTAACTTAGCAACCGTGGTAGTTTTTCCAACCCCTGTAGGGCCCACTAGTGCGTATACACCACCTTGACGAAGTATTTCGTTATTCGTTGTATGCATTTGGTTTTCAACCATTTGCAGTAGCGCCTGCCATGCTTGTTGGCGAGAAACATCATCAGGAATAAAACACGCCATTTGCTCGGCTACGTCATGTTCTATGCCCATACCAACTAAACGGTCAATCATACAAGCTCGTGTTGGATCACGCCGTGCCATATCTTGTTGCATTAAACCTGACACTTGGTGTTCAAGCAGTTGACGAATCGCATTCATTTCATCACGCATTGACGAAATTTCGTCACTTTTGCCATTGCTTGTAGCTGCTTGAGAGTGTAAAGATGTGTCTAAATCATCAAAGCCACTTTCTAACTCATCATCAAAACCTAAGCTATGTGCTTGTGTATGAGCTTTGCTAGACGCTTCACGGCGAGCAAAATCTGGATGTGCTTGCGGTTCACTTGTTCTATATTGTGCTTGAGCTGGTTGTGACTGTTGCTGTGATTTACCCTGGTATTGAGTTGAAGTATCAATACCCGATTGGCTAAACATAGACGCAAGCTCTGGTGATTTAGGTTGTGGTGACTGACGTTCCAATAAAGCTTGTAGGCTATCAGCAATCGCTGCTTGAGGCTCTTGCTGAGCACGTTGCGGTGCAGGTTTTACAAAGTTCGGATTCCTTTGCGCTTGAGCAACAGCAGGTTGTGGTGCTGATTCTTTTGATGCAGACTTGTCATAATCAACAGCAGCAACAATTTCAACGCCATTAGCTAGCTTTTTATTTGACATAATAACTGCATCTACACCGAGTTCATCTTTAACTTCTTTTAGTGCGGTACGCATATCTTTAGCAAAAAAACGTTTTATTTTCATGGTTCACAACCCTTTTAAAATCCGATTATTGGCCTACTGAGCTAACAATCTTGATCTGTCTTTCATCTGGTACCTCTTGATAAGACATCACTCTCAAACCTGGAATGGTGTACTTAACAAATCGAGATAACACAGTGCGTAACATTCCTGATGTTAGTAATATCGAAGGTTCACCGGCCATTTCTTGATTCTGATGCGCTTCGTTTAATGATTGTTGAAGTCGCTCTGCAAGTCCTGGCTCTATTCCGGCACCTTCGTCGCCTGCATTCTGAAGTGACTGATGCAACATCTGTTCCAACTCAGGCGCCAAGGTTATGACAGGTATTTCTGATGACATACCAACCGCATCTTGAACGATTAATCTACGCAATGAAATTCGCACTGCAGCCGTTAATACATCAGGGTCTTGGCTACGAGGACCATACTCAACTAGTGTCTGTACAATGGAGCGCATATCGCGAATTGCTACGCCTTCATTTAATAAATTTTGCAAAACTTTAACCACGGTTGTGAGTGGTAATACATCTGGCACTAATCCTTCAACTAAACGAGGATGGCTTTTAGCTAACATATCTAATAGATTTTGTACTTCTTCGTGGCCAAGTAGTAATGCTGCACTGTTAGTAAGTAATTGACTGATATGAGTAGCCACGACAGTTGCTGAATCGACCACTGTGTAGCCTAATGATTGGGCTTCATCTTTTTGGTTTGGCTTGATCCAAACTGCATCTAAACCAAACGCCGGATCTTTAGTTTCAATGCCTTTAATTGGGCCGAACACTTGGCCTGGATTAATCGCCAGCTCATCCCCGTGTTTAAGTTCACCTTCACCACTGGATACACCCATCATGGTGATTCTGTAAGCATTTGGGTCTAATTCGAGGTTATCGCGAATATGCACCGGTGGTACTAAAAAGCCCAGCTCTTGTGATAACTTTTTACGTACCCCTTTAATTCGGTTTAGTAACTCGCCACCTTGAGATTGATCAACAAGCGGGATCAACCTGTAACCGACCTCTAAACCAATTACATCAACTTGCTGTACGTCATCCCAACCAAGTTCTTTTTGTTCTTGTTTATTTGCAACACCGGTACCAGCAGCCCCACCATTTGCCGCCTCTTCTTCTTTAGCCGCAGCCTCTTTGATTTTGTTCTGTTGTGTGTAATACGCAAGGTAACCAAGCAGCGCTCCCAAGCTTAGAAATGCAAAATGGGGCATGCCAGGCACTAAGCCCATCACAATGAGAATGCCCGAAGCGATAAACAGAGATTTTTCGTTACCAAGTTGGCTTTTAAATTGATCGCCCATGTTCAGCGATTCATTTTGGCGTGTTACAACTATTGCTGTACCAATTGATAACAGTAATGATGGTAATTGCGCTACCAAGCCATCACCAATCGTCAGCAATGTATACACCTCCATCGCTCGGCCGAAACTCAGGTCATGTTGGATCATACCTACGAATAAACCACCAATGATATTAATGATCAAAATCACGATACCCGCAATGGCATCCCCTTTTACAAACTTACTGGCACCATCCATTGAGCCATAAAAATCCGCTTCACGGGTGACTTCTTCACGACGGTCTCGTGCTTGCTCTGCGCTGATAAAACCGGCGTTTAAATCGGCATCGATGGCCATTTGCTTCCCCGGCATAGCGTCTAAGGTGAAACGTGCTGATACTTCTGAAATACGCCCAGCACCTTTGGTAATTACAACAAAGTTAATGATGATTAGAATTAAAAATACCACTAAACCAACAGCATAATTACCACCGATAACTACAGAACCAAAGGCTTCAATAACTTTACCAGCAGCATCCCCCCCCATTGTGCCCCTCGAGTAATACTACCCGGGTACTAGCAACATTGAGTGCTAAACGCATTATCGTCGCAATAAGCAGCACTGCTGGGAACATACCAAATTCAACTGGTTTCATGGTGTAAACAGTCACCAGTAAAACCACTAAAGCAAGGGCTATATTAAACGAAAAAAGAATATCGAGTAAAAATGGCGGCAACGGTAGAATAACCATACCCAATGCAGCGAGTACAAGTAAAGGCGTTCCAACTCCTTTGGCATACTCTTTTTATCTTTATTAAGTTGTTGTAATACAGCTTTAAATTCCATAACTCACAATTTCAAAAAATTGACACTACACGGAATTTGCAATAACTATTCCAAGTTATTACAAAGCTAGTATTTATACGCGTCGGGAATAGGCAGTTTTTTATTAAGCGCTGTTGGGCGTTTACCACGACCTTTTTGAAAACGCTTTAATTGAAAGACATAAGCCAATACTTGTGCCACGGCGGTAAATAATTGATCTGGAATTTGTTCCCCAACTTCTGCGGTATGATACAGTGCTCGAGTTAACATAGGTGATTCAACCAATGGTACTTCGTTTCCTTTGGCTATTTTACGAATTTGCATCGCCATTTCATCAACGCCTTTGGCAAGTACAATTGGCGCACCTGCTCGTTCAGTATCATATTTAAGTGCGACAGAATAATGGGTTGGGTTAGTTACAACTACATCGGCATCAGGCACGTCTTGCATCATTCTGCGCTGGGACATCTGTCGCTGTGTTTGCCTAATACGGGCTTTTATTTGCGGGTCACCTTCGGAGTTTTTATATTCGTCCTTGACTTCTTGCAAGGTCATTTTTAGTTCTTTGTGATGTTTATGGCTCTGGTACGGCGCATCAATCGCGGCAATAATCGTTAAAGTGCAGGTTAAGCCTAAAAACATCCACGCTAGAATCTCTAAGGCATGAATAATATTACCCGGAGCACTTTCAATGCTCAGATGAAGAATCTCATCAAAAAAAGTATTAATTAAAAATATGGCAAACCCTGCTACCACTGCAAACTTTAAAATCGACTTAACTAGCTCCACTCCTGCTTGCGGGCCAAACATACGCTTGATACCTTTAGCAGGTGACATTTTACTCGCCTTAGGTGCAGCAGCCTTCCAGCTAAAGTTAAACCCACCTAATAAGGTATTGCCTATAATAGCCGCTAAAACAATAATGAGTACAAACATCGCCATAGGGAACAATAAAGCATCAGCTACGGTCCCCCATACAGAAAACATCTTAGTTGTGTCATAGGTTTCGTTGCGATTCAAGCTCAGCATTCGGCCCATAATATTGTACAGGCCTTTACCAATTTCTGGCCCATACAATAATAATGAAATGGCAGAGAAAATAAGCACAAACATAGTACCAAGCTCTTTAGAGCGTGCTATTTGGCCCTTTTTCTTAGACTCTTCAATTTTTTTCCCCGTGGGCTCTTCGGTTTTTTCTTGACCTGAATCTTCAGCCATATTGTGCTCCTAAGGTGAACAACCCACTAAAGTACACATCAACTCAACCATTTTTAGCCACTGAAATTCAAACTGAGTGACAAAATTACCTAGTGTCGCCCAAATAATTATTAACCCGGCAACAAGGGTAAATGGAAAACCGATAGAAAATATATTTAACTGTGGTGCTGCACGAGTCATTACCCCAAACGACATATTAATAACCAGCATTGCGGTTAACGGTGCTAAAGATAGCACCAATGCAGTTGTAAACATCCAACCGCCCCATGTCACAATATCCCAATAGTGATCAACTGCCCACCAGCTACCATCAATAGGCAGAACATTAAAACTATGCACCACCATTTGGATCATCATTAGATGGCCGTTAAAAACAAAGAATAATAACGTCGCTAAAATTAAATAGAACTGACCAACCGCAGGTACGCTCATACCATTTGATGGGTCAACAACGGAGGCAAAACCTAAGCCGGTTTGCATTGCTAGAATTTGCCCCGCTAACACAAAGGTATTGAGCATGAGTAATGATGCAAATCCAATAGCGACCCCTATCAGCATTTGCTGAATCACCACTAACACCATTTGAAAGGAAAACAGATTATTAAAACTTGCAGGAGGAAGTACTGGCACCACTAAAAATGTAATAACCACCGCCAAGCCCATTTTTATTCGGGTAGGGACATTTTTAGCACCAATACCTGCCATAATCATGATCATCGAGCTAATACGTACTAATGGCAGTAAAAAATCACTGAGCCATTGAATAATAACCGAAAACGGAAATTCCATATTAGCCTGCGATTTCAGGGATGATCATGATTAAACGGGTAAAAAAGTCCATTAACTCCTGAGTTAGCCAATGACCACCAAAAATAAGTGCACTAATGGTAATTAATAAACGTGGTAAAAAGCTTAATGTTTGCTCATTGATAGACGTTGCTGCCTGAAATACCGCAACAACTAAACCAACGAGTAGACCTGGAACAACAATAGCTGAAACCAACTTAATTACTAAAAATAATGCATCGCTGAGTATATCAACAAAAATTTCCGGTTCCATGGCTCCCTCCTAGTTTTGCTTCAACGTCGATAAAAACAACATAGCCTAAGCCCCGAGTCCGAAACTTTTTGCTAAGGTGCCCATTACAAGACCCCAGCCATCAACCAAAACAAACAACATAATCTTAAAAGGTAAAGATACGATCATCGGCGATAGCATCATCATACCCATTGCCATTAATACAGAGGCCACCACTAAATCCACGATTAAAAACGGAATGAAAAACATAAAACCGATTATAAAAGCGGTTTGCAACTCACTAGTTACAAAAGCAGGAATGAGGACAATCATTGGCGTATCTTCAGGTGAATTAAGCTGCTCATACCCTGCTATTTTGGCGAATGTTTCTAAATCTTTAATACGCACTTGTGACAGCATAAATGCTTTCATCGGCTCTTTAGCAAGTTCTAACGCTTGTACCGATGTAACCTGTTCATTCATATAAGGCTCTATAGCTTGCTCATTCACTTTTTGATACACAGGCGCCATAATGAAAATACTTAAGAATAAAGACATACCCAATAATATTTGATTTGATGGGGTTTGTTGTAAACCTATTGCTTGGCGTAAAATAGCCAGTACCACAATAATTCGCGTAAAAGAAGTCATCATGATCACGGCCGCAGGAATAAAGCTCAGCGCGGTCATGATAGCAAGTACTTGTAGTGTTACAGAGTAGTCTTGTGAACCATCAGGATTGGTGGTGATATTAAGCGCTTCAATCCCTTCAGCATTAACTTGGGGAATAAACACTAGGGTAAAAAGTATCAGCAGCCACTTCATCATATTATGTATTCTTTTTATTGTGGTTGGTATTTGGGTTTAATAGCTTACCAAAACGCTGTGCCAAAGCGGGTAATTCTTTTTCGGTTAATGGCGTTTCTAATTTATGTAAGTAATTAATACTATGAGGTGTCACGCCAAGTAAATGTTGGCAATTATCAATTTCAACAACCATTAAACGTTCACGGGTACTTAAAGGAAGGCTTCGCACCACTTTAAACTCTTCACTATTCGCCAAATTGGGGTTTAGTTTTTTAACCAGAAATGCCAGTACCACAATCAGTACCAGTACCATGATTAACGACATCGCCATTGAGACAACGTCTCCCATCGGCGTAGCCGAGGGAGTTACTGTGCTTGTAGCTGCGGAAAGTAAAAACCAGCCACTCATCGTAATTTTTTGATCCGCTCTACTTGGCTAATTACATCCGTTAAGCGAATACCAAACTTGTCATTGACTACAACCACTTCCCCATGAGCGATAAGGGTACCATTAACCAATACATCTAGCGGTTCACCTGCGACACGGTCAAGCTCAACCACTGAACCTTGGTTTAACTGCAATAAGTTACGAATATTTATTTTAGAACGCCCTACTTCCATCGAAATAGTAACTGGTATGTCTAAAATAGTATCGAGCTTACGCTTTTCTTCATTGCTCATTTCGTGCTTAGCGTCACTTAACTCATCCAGTTCAGCAACCTTTGCATCGCCACCTTCGTCTGCACCTTCAGCTTCGGCTAAGGCTGCAGCCCATTCATCCATCGTATCTTGGTCATCACTCATACTTAAAAACCTTAATCTTTACCAGTCTAAATCCACACCTTCAGAAAGGTGTAAATCGTCTTCTAATTCTGCTAATTCTGCATCTGAATCGAGTTTTTTACCACCTTTTGTAAAGACGTGTAATTCTGATTTGACAGATTCAGGGCGTTTAATTTTTTCACTAATTTGCAGTGCGACATTATCCCGTGAGCGGCCCATTTTAGCTCTAAATGTAGGCAGTTCTTCTACAAAAACAGTTATATGCTCTGGCATCTCAACTGGAATGATATCACCGGCTTTAAGCTCCATAATTTGTTCTAAGCTTAAGTCCACTTCTAATAATTGCGTTGAAAGCTCAACCTCTACATCCATGATTTCATCACGTAATGCTTTACTCCAACGTAAATCAGTATCTTCGGTGTCAGATTGCACACCAGCATCAAGCAACTCGCGAATAGGTTCCAACATAGAGTAAGGTAAGGCAATATGAAAATCGCCACCACCGCCATCAAGTTCAATATGAAATGAACTGATCACCACAACTTCTGTTGGGCTAACGATGTTTGCCATTGCAGGGTTTACCTCTGAATCGAGGTATTCAAAAGACACATCCATCACCGGTGCCCATGCTTCTTTATAATCTTCAAAGATTATTTTCAACAGCATTTGCACTATACGGCGCTCTGTAGGGGTAAACTCACGCCCTTCAATTTTGGCATGATAACGACCATCTCCACCAAAGAAGTTATCAACCAAAATAAACACTAAGCGTGCTTCCATGGTGATTAAGCCTGTGCCTTTTAATGGGCGAAAACGCACCATGTTTAAACTTGTTGGTACAAAGAGTGTGTGAATATACTCGCCGAACTTAATCATTTGCACGCCGTTGATGGATACTTCGGCGGTACGGCGCATCATGTTAAATAAACTAATCCGCATATGGCGAGCAAATCGCTCATTAACGATTTCCAGCGTCGGCATTCTACCGCGCACAATACGATCTTGTGATGAGAAGTCATATTGTAGCGTATTGCCACCATCCCCTTCATCACCGTCTTGTATATCTTCCTCTTCGACTTCATCAACACCGTGTAATAGCGCATCAATTTCGTCTTGGGATAATAAATCGCTCACGCAGACCCCTTATTGCATTACAAAGCCGGTAAATAGTACCCGCTCAATTACTTTGCTGCCTTCAACATCATTCAATGCTGTTTGTACTTTCTCAAGCGCGGCCACTCGTAATGTTTCTTTGCCTTCACTGGTACCCAGTTCATCGGCTGTTGTGGTAGAAAATACACTTAATATTGTACCTTCAATAAGTGGTATATGCTTTTTAGCTATTTCTTCATTTACGTCACCACGGACCAATAATTGTACTTTAATCTGCACCACACGGTCTCTGCTGGCACCGGGTACATTAAAAACAAACGGCCTAGGCATAGCCACATATAAAGCACTACCTATTTGTGCTGAATCAGAATTGTCCACCTCTTCACTAGTAACAGTTTCATCAGCCAAAGTTTCAGCAGGTTCATCTGAGCCTGATAGGAAGAAATAACCAGCGCCGCCCGCAATAACAAGCAATACCACCGCGATTATGATAATAAGCTTTTTTTTACTTTTTCCACCATCTTCGATTTCTAAATTTGCTTCTTCAGCCATGATAATTCCTTTGCGTCTTAATGACCCAGCAAGTTATTTATTTTTATATCATTATAATAGCAGGTGTTAGGCATAGTAATCTATTGATGATGAAGATTGTTGCTTGATATTGTTAGTAGATGCTTGAGTATCTGTCGATTCATCATCATTTTCAGCATTATTTGCAAGTTGACCTTGAGCACTTTGCTGCTGTTGTTCAGCCATGTTTTCTTGGCTATCACCTTGCTGAATACTACTTTCTCCGAGTTCTATGCCTTGCTCCGCAAGCATTTCACGTAATTTAGGCATTGATTGCTCAAGCGCCTCTTTTGCTTGTTGGTTTTGAACCACAAAGTTTATTTGTGCTTGTTCCGCATCACTGCGAATACGAATTTGCATGCTGCCCATTTCTGGCGGATCTAAACGAATTTCAGCTTCCTTATTATTAATATTTAATAAGGCACTAACGCGCTCTTGCAATAATTTAGCTGCATCACTCTTAACAATATTTAGTGCCTGTAGCAAAGTAGGGTCAACATTTATTTGTTTGCTCTGAGATGTAGCGGTTGTTTGCTGCGCATTAAGCACTTGCATATCAGTAAATTCTTGCTGATAACGCTGCTCAATAACCTCATTCATCCCCGTAACTACTGAGCTTGTAATTTGATTCGTTGCAGTCGTTATTTGAGCGAACAACTGATTTGTTCGCGTTACTGCTGTATCGCGAGAACTTAATGCCTCTGCGTTATCTTTATCAACGATTACTTGCTCTTTGGCAATATTTTGCACAATAGTCTGCTTATTGGCTTGTTCTTGGCTCAATGCACTGCCCGCACCACTTTGGATTGGCATCGCTTTACTTGATTCAACGGGTGAATTATTTACAGCTTGCATGGGCGCTTGTGCATCTAGTTGTGGCTCTTTAACCCTTGTTACTGGCTTGCTTTCAAGTTCAGCCAAAGCAGCATTAACTTGATTTAATACGGCACCTTGTGGTTTTTCAGTCGCGATAAATTGATTTAACTGTTTAGCTAACACTTGCTTTTCTGGCACTGAAAGGCTCGCTATTTCATCACTTAATTGCATAGTATCCATTGTTGGATTTACAGTTACATTTTTTATTGCTGGGTCAGCATCATTGTTACTCACTATAAATTGAGCAATGGTCTGCTTTAATGCTGAGATACTTTTGCGGTGTAGCCCCTTGGGCTGGCAAGCTTTCTACTTGCTTTTGTAATTGTGTACGCTGCTCAGTGCTTAAACTTGCAAGTAGTTTATCATCCGTCAGTGACGTACTTTCATCTGCTTTTAGTAATGTTTGAACAGCTTGAGTAACGTCTGGACTTTTTAGCAACCACTGATGTCACTACTGAGGGTTTATCCGCTGCTGAGTTAACCTGCGTTTGCGCTGCAGTAACGGCCTCTTTTAATACTTTTACTACATCAGGCGTTTGCGTCAGAGTTTTGTCAACCACTGGGCTTTCAGTTGTATTCGCCACACTACTTGCTTTTGTTGGATTGCTAACATCGTCAAATTCAGCCAATTTACTTTGACCTGTTGATGATGGCAATGTAACGTCAGCTAAAACTTTGGCTTCACCATTATGCGATGATTTTGCCATCTCAGTCTTAACAGATTCATTCTCACTATTAGTTGCAGTACCAACGAACTTCCCTTCAAGCGATTTAGAAGCCTCTTGACCTGAGTGAATTTCATCAACAATGGGGGTCACAGCATCACCGGGGTCAACTTTAACATTGACCTCTTTGCCAATCGCTTCTGCAATAACCGTTTTATCACTCACTACAGCTAGTTTTTTCTCACTGCTATCATCTTCAAGTGGTGAATCAATAATTGGGGTGACCGTATCAATTGGGCGTGGTGCATTTACTTTTACCAACTCAGGATCTAGCTTCTCTTTTGAGTACTTGTCCAATAAATCGCTGACAGAGTTACTCTCAGCATCTTGACTGTCATCTTCAAGTGGCGGGTCAATGATAGGGGTTACAGCATCAATAGGGCGTGGTGCATTTACTTTAACCAAACCTGGATCTAGTTTTTCTTGAGCATATTTATCTAATAGGTCAATTACAGAAGTTGCCGGTTTATCAGTTGATGTGGTCTTTACACTGGTATCTAAATTATTTGCAGCATTAATTTGTGCAAGCATATCGTCACCTGATATTTCAGGTTTATCTTGCTCTTTTTTTATTTCATCTTGATCTAACTTGACCTCTTCGGGGTCTTGCTGCTCGGCTGATTTTTTATTTGGTGTTTCAACAGCATTATTAGCACTTTGCAATTGGGTAAAAAAATCACTACCAGAGATCTGACCATCTTTGGTGTTGTTTTGCTGCACCTGATCTTTGTTAGCTAATTTAACATCTGGCTCTGCTGATATGAGTACTGATAATTCGCTAATCGACATAATTCACCTACATTAAACGTGGCAATTTGCCGCCGCAGTTTGCCAATATAAAGACTTCATAAATGAATAAGCAATTTATATGCCTAAATGGTTATTAGATCACAAAGCTTGGCGTTTTTGAAAAAATTGATTAGACGAAAACTCATCAAGCATTTTTTGCTCATTTTTTAAAATCAGTGCATTCGCTTTTTGTTGTTGTTTTTCGATAAGCTTAGCAACTGCTTTGGCCTTTATTTGCTGCTTTAACCACAAACTTTGTCGTTGGCTTACCACTTGTCTTGCTGTATTAACTGTGCTCGCTTGTTGACGAATAGCTTCTTCTATTTTTGCGATAAAAGCATGATATTGACTAAACCCAGCGCTGCTCAAACCAGACTGACCTTTTAAATGAAGTTGCTGCGTATATTCCATGCGAAAATCATTTAATCCTTGGAGCTTTTGCTGATTAGCTTGAAAATGTTGTTGCGCTTGCAAATAATTCATTCGCAACGACTCTTCTTTGTCTTTTTCTAATTTCAGCAATAGATCGAGTTTATTCTTTGCCATTATGCTTGTCCTAATAATTGGGCAAGCCCTTGTAAGCCGTCATCATAACTGATCACATCTTTCATACCTTGCTGCAAAAATGCGTTTACTCTTGGCATCATGTTTATAGCCTGATCAAGCATTTGATCAGTGCCCTTTTGGTAGGCACCTAAGGTGATCATATCTTTATTTTGTTGATACATAGAATACACTTGTTTTAATACTCTCGCTTGCTGCATATGGGGCTCAGAAACAACTTGCGGCATAACCCTCGAGATAGATTTTTCAATATCAATTGCAGGATAATGACCACTATCGGCTAAATCTCGTGATAGCACAATGTGACCATCTAAAATTGCACGAGCAGCATCGGCTATAGGGTCTTGCATATCATCCCCTTCACTTAGCACAGTAAAAAACGCGGTTATTGAGCCTTGCCCTTCACCACCATTACCTGCACGCTCCACTAATGCAGGCAGTTTAGCAAACACTGAAGGCGGATAACCTTTGGTTGCTGGCGGTTCACCCACTGCTAACGCAATTTCACGTTGCGCCATGGCATAACGCGTCACTGAGTCCAGTAACAATAGAACGTTTAAACCTTGATCACGAAAATACTCCGCAATAGTCACTGCACTTTCGCACCCTTTAAGGCGCATCAGCGGCGAGGCATCAGCTGGGGCTGCAACCACGACGGATCGTTTACGTCCTTCTACACCTAAAATCTCTTCGATAAACTCTTTAACTTCACGGCCACGCTCCCCCACTAAACCAACAACAATAACATCGGCTTCTGAACCTCGGGTCATCATACCAAGTAAAACAGATTTACCCACACCAGAGCCGGCAAACAAGCCCATTCGCTGTCCTTGACCTACGGTAATAACTGAATTAATCGCACGTACGCCAACGTCCATAGGTTGACTTATTGGTCTACGAGAAAGAGGGTTTATAGTATTTTGGGCAAATTTTAAATGGTGCTCTGCGTTTATTGGTCCTAAGCCATCTAATGGGCGCCCTAAACCATCAACGACGCGCCCCAGCAAACACATACCAACCGGCAAACCGGTTTCATTCACTTGCGGTATAACCCGTGCACCTGGCAACACCCCTGATATATGATCATTAGGCATTAAGTAGAGGGTTTGGTCGTTAAATCCAACAATTTCAGCATCAACAAATCCATGCATAGTTTCAATTTTACATTGGCTGCCCACCGGTGCTCTAAGCCCTTTAGCTTCCAGAGTAAGGCCCACAACACGTGTGAGAATACCCGCTACAGCGGGTGTTGGGCTATGAATATGTTTTTGGTAGTCTTGTAAGCGTTCGCTTAATGGCCGAAGTTGAGAACTCATTGCAAACCAATTATTGGGTTAGATACCACTACTATGCAAAAAAACTATCCAACGTTTCTTTGACGCGGGTTTTCATGGTCATATCAATGGATGATTGAGAGGTTTTAACTTGGCAACCACCACGCTCTAAGGTTGGCTCAGGCACAAGTTGCCAATTGCTTTGCGATAGTGCTTCTTCACCATAGCTACTTTTAACTAATTCGATATCGTCAGGGTTTAGATGAATACGCACACTGTGTTGTTGCTCCCCTAGTGCATCAATAGCGTGTTTTAAGCTATGCAATAAAATCTCAGGAGAGGTTTTAACTTCTTGGTAGATCAACGCCTCAGCCAGCATAACAGCAAGTTGAATTAATTGTTTTTCCGCATCTTCGTCAACTTTATCAAGGGGCGCTGTTAAGCTATCAAACAGTGTTTTTAAGCCCGTTAACTGCTCTTCAATTAATGGCTTAACCTCTTCATGACCTTGTGTTTTACCCAGCTCTACACCTTCTTTGTAGCCTGCTTCTTTGCCCTCTGATACACCTTTTTCAAAGCCATCGATATAACCTTGCTCATGACCTTGCTTTAAGCCTTCTTCATAAGCATCTTGGCGAATTCGCTCAAGCTCAGCCATGGTTAAGTTTGGCAGTTCTTCTTCGGCTTCAGGTTCATCAACTGTCTCTTCAACTTCTTTTTTATAAAGCTCCGCAAGTGGTGTTCCAAATGCTGTCGAACGACCATCGTACTGTCGGGTATCTTGAGTAACATCGGGAATAGGCCAGTTTTCTAATAACTCATCAACCGCTTCATTTGCATGCAGTGGCCTACCTTGAGTTGAGCGAGGTTTATTCATGGTTTACAAGAACTCCTCACCGCCGCCGCCGCCAAGCATAATTTCGCCTGAGTCAGCTAAACGTCGCGCTGTTGATAATATTTCTTTTTGTGCCGCCTCTACTTCACTGATTCGAACTGGCGCCATGGCCTCTAAGTCATCTGCAAGCATGTCTGCAGCACGTTTTGACATATTACCCAATATTTTATCTTTTAATGCTTCGTCCGTACCTTTAATCGCTTTCATCAGTACATCTTGCTGCACTTCACGTAAGATAGCTTGAATACCTCTGTCTTCAACGTCCATTAGGTTTTCAAATACAAACATCAAGTCTTGAATTTGTTGCGACATCTCTTCATCATGCTCACGGATAGAGTCCATTAGCTGACCTTCAATATTAGTATCTAGGTAATTCATTATGTCTGCAGCAGCTTTTAGGCCGCCCATTTTAGCAGCTTGTGCACCCGCTTGACCTGCGAATTGTTTTTCCATGATCTCATTAAGCTCTTGCAATGCCGCTGGTTGAACTTCTTCAAGGTTGGCTATCCGCATGGTTAAATCTAAACGTACCTTTTCAGGGAACTGCGCTAATATTTCAGCTGATTGCTCTGGCTCTAAATACGATAAAACAATGGTTTGTATTTGTGGATGCTCGTTACGAATAATATTGGCAACTTGTTTTGAGTCCATCCATTTTAATGAATCCAAACCTTTCGCGCCTGATCCCATAACTATTTGATCAATTAGGCTGGCAGCTTTATCTTCACCCAGCGCTGCGGTAAGCGCCTTTTTAATAAAGTCTTCAGATTGGAAACCAATAGTACTAAAGCTTTGTATTTGTTCAATAAACAAGTTGTGAACTGCACTTATTTTGGCTTGTGATAAATCATCTATTGCCGCCATCGCCATGCCCACTTTTTGCACCTGCTTAGGTTCAAGGTGTTTTAAAATTTGCGCTGCGTCTTCTTCCGACAAGCTCAACAATAAAATTGCTGCTTTATCTACGCCGTCTAATTTATCAACATCGAATGCTGCTGGCAGTTGTTTTTGTTCTAAGTCTTGATCAGTCATCTTCGGTTAACCACGCTTTCACAACCTGTGAGGATAGTTCTGGTTCATTCGCAACTAAGGCACGAACGGCTTTAAGTAAGTCTTCGTCGCCATGTAAGTCTGGTAGTTGCAGTGTACCATCACTTGAGAAGCCAACCGAAGCAGAATCAAAATCTTTATTTAGCATATCTAGCGTGTTATCGCCAATATCAACGCCTGAGCTTAGTGCATCATCATCATATTCTTCAAGTGTGTCGTCTGGGTAAATTAAACGTTTCAGCATAGGTTTAACCACAGCCATAATCAATACGATAATAACTAATGCGCCGAGTACTAAACGAACAACCTTCATGAACCAGCTTTGCTCCCAAAGTGGTACTTCTTCTAACACGTCTAATTGCTCACGAACAAAAGGAACCGTAACGACTTCTAATGCATCACCACGCTGTAAATCAAAGCCAACCCCACCTTGTAATAAGCGACGGATATTTGACAGTGCTTCAACTGAGCGCGGTACCATAGTGGTTTCACCATTTTCACCCACAGTGGGCAAGTAATCCACCGCAACTGACACACTGATACGGCGAATAACACCTGTTTGCTGACGCTTATGTGAAATTGTAGTATCTAGCTCATAGTTACGGGTAGCTTCTTTATGACTTCTGCTCGGAGATGTACCTGTACCCGTTCCTCCTTGCCCCGCAATTTCAGGAATATCAGAGTTGACTGGTGGTTGGTTTGTCAATGCACCAGGAATACCAACCGCAAGACCACCAATGTTATTCTCTTCAAATGTTGTTTCACTACGAACCGCAGGTAAATCTGGGTTATAACGCTTTTGCGTTTCTTCAACTGCACTAAAGTCCATGCTTAAATCAACTTGCGCAGTATAATTGCCCATACCAACTACTGGCATTAAGATGCTGTCAATTTTTTGTAGATACTCTTGCTCACGCTTACGTTCAATATCATATTCTTTACGAGAACGTGCCGCTAATGAGCTTTGCGAACCTGAATTAAGTAAACGGCCATTTTGGTCAGTCACTGTGACTCGTGCTGGTGATAGGCCCTGCACCGCGGAGGCAATAATATCAACAATTGAGTCAACTTCTTCACTATCAAGCATTCTGCCGCGCTTGAGTGTTAAAACCACTGTAGCAGAAGGTTCTTTTTTCACGACGAGCAAATACATTTTCTTTTGGAATAGCGAGTAATACTTTAGCACGGGTGACGTTTTTTAATTCTTCAATAGTACGCGCTAACTGCTGCTCACGGCCATGCTTTAAGCGTTCACGCTCTAAACGCTGACTTACACCAAAGCCCATATCTTGCATTATAATATCAGTGCCAGAGCTCGGCGCTTGATCTAACCCTTCACGGGTCATAAGCAGTTTAATATTCTGATATTCACCCTCTGCAACTGAAATGACATTGCCATCCAGCTCATATTCAATCTTTTGCGCATCTAAAAAATCAAGGGTTTGAATTAACTCTTCTGTCGGCATTTTACCCAGCGGGCGCATATCTGGCTGACGAGCCCAAATAATCACAAAAATTGCGATAGCTAGACAGATAGCTAGGGCGATGATCAAAGTCACTTGGCGCAATACATCAACACCATTTAATGCGCTTAAGTAGCCTGATTTTTGCTCTTGTTGATCGTCATTATCAGCTTGGTCGATACCGCCACCAGCTAATGCTAAGTCGGTTGATTGATTAGATTGCGCCACAATAATTCTCCACTACCTAATTAAACAGGCATGTTCATGATTTCTTTATAAGACTCAACAAGCTTATTACGAACTTGAACTGTCGCCTCAAAAGCAACTGATGATTTTTGCGATGCAATCATCACTTCAGCAAGCGATACACTGCGATCTCCCATTTCTAAAGCCGTTACTTTTTGTTTTGCTTCTTGTTGATGATTATTAACGGTGTCGAGAGCGTTAGTTAATAAGTCACCAAATTGTGCAGACGAAGTAGGTTGAGCTTGCGTTGGGATCACATTACTTGTGTTACTACGGCCAGCTTCTAAAGCCATTGACTGCATTTCTTGGAATAACGCACTATTTTGAATTTTCATAATTATCTCTGACGATGCACTTTACTAATAACCTAATAAAGCACAAACCATGCCATAAAATACAACATTTAAATTCAACAACTTAGACAGCATTGGACGTGTCAGGGTTTTGACATAGTAACGCTCAGCAGTGCTGAGCGTTACTATATAATGGAGCTCATTGAGGGGTTAAGCTGGTAATGCAATTCCTAAGTCGCGCATTTGTGCTAGCTTATATCGTAGAGTTCGAGGACTGATCCCCAAAGTTTCGGCTACGTCTTTACGCTTACCTTGGCAGCGAGTGAGTGTTTCAAGAATAATGCGATGCTCTTTATCTTTTAGCTCATCTTTATATGTGCCAGAGTCTAAACTTGGTAATTCAGTCATCGGTTCTGTCGGCTCTGTTTTTGCTGCAATAGTTGGCGTGACTGCATCATAATAAGCTTGACTGGTAGTAGCGGTTTTACCTGCGAAAGCAGTCGCTGTTAGATTTTCAATAAAAATGGCGCTTTCATCTATTACATCACCTTGGCGTAAAATTAACGCTCGTTGGATCACATTATCGAGGTTCTCGAACATTACCCGGCCATGCATGAGAGAGTAACTTTTGTTGTGCTTGCTCACTAAGGCGGGCAATTGACTCTTTGCTCTTAGCTAAATGTCGCTCAATTAAGTGATTGGCGAGTACTACAATATCACCTGGGCGCTCACATAAAGGCCGCCACATTAAGGGGAATACATTGAGTCTATAATATAAGTCTTCTCTAAACTGGTGCTCACTTACAGCCTCTTTTAAGTCTCGGTTACTGGTTGCAAGTACGCGTACATCAAGCTTAATTGTTTTACGTCCACCTAAGCGCTCAACTTCACGCTCTTGCAGTACACGTAGTAATTTAGCTTGTAAGCTCAAATCCATCTCGGTAATTTCATCCAATAATATAGTACCGCCTTGGGCTTGCTCAAACTTACCAGGGCAAGCCTGAATAGCCCCGGTAAACGCACCTTTTTCATAACCGAATAAAGTGGCTTCAAGCATGTTTTCTGGTATTGCCGCACAATTAATTGCTACAAACGGTTCACTTGAGCGCTCTGACTTATCATGAATATAACGAGCCAGCACCTCTTTACCTGAGCCACTTGGGCCTAACACCATTACGCTGGCATCAGATTTTGCCACTTTGCTGGCAAGCTCTAATAATTGGATACTTGATGGATCGGCGACAATTGGGCCATCAGTTTCTTTTTTCCGGCTCTGGCAAATAGCGACTGACCATATTTAATAGCACTTCAGGTGCAAATGGTTTTGCCATGTAATCAATAGCCCCCAAACGCATGGCTTCAACTGCATCATCGATAGTGGCGTATGCCGTCATCATGAGTACAGGTAAATCAGGGTAGTTTAAATTAATGCTGCGTAATAAATCGAGCCCGCTCATCACCCCCATTTGAACATCACTAACCACTAGCGAGAAATTATCTTTTTTTAGTAGCAACATTGCTTGCTCAGCACTGTCGGCTGCAACACATGCAATACCCGACATTTCTAATGTATCAATCAGCGCTTCGCGAAGACCTGCGTCATCTTCAACAACTAAAATAGTGTTATTACTCATAATGCCTCCACCGGTTTAGGTTCAGTACATATAGGCAGTAAAATGCTAAAGCATGCGCCGCCTTGTGTATTGTTAGCCACTTCAACTCGCCCTTGGTGAGCACTCGCTACGGAGCTAACAACGGCTAAGCCAAGGCCTGTACCCTGGCTTTTAGTGGTAAAGAAAGGTTCAAAAAGTTTTTCAGCTTGACTCATATCAACCCCAGGCCCGTTATCGCATACACTGATACGCACATGACTTTCAGATTGGGTATCTCTCACTGCATTTACTTTCACTAACGCACCTGAGCCAATTACCTGAATGCTGTTATGAATTAAATTTTGAATCGCACTGGCTAAGGCCGTTTTATTACCCATAATAGCAATATCAGGCTCCGGTAAATTAACCTCAGGTTCACTATTATTAAGTGCAACCATGGCATCTGAGCCAGCTTTGACTTCACTTAGCAATTGCTGCATAGAGACTTGCTCTACAACTTGCTGGTCACCGCTTTTTGCAAACAGCAGCATATCGTTTACTTGTGTTTCAAGATCTTTCAAGCGCGACATGAGCTTAGTATGAAAATTACCACGAGAAGTTTCAGGTAAACGTTTAGAGCCCAAATTAGCCGCGTATAACATAGCAGCAGATAACGGTGTTCTAACTTGATGTGCTAATGACGCTACCATTTTACCCAATGCACTCAAACGCTGCATGTGGGCAACACGCGTTTGTAAGCGCCGCGTTTCAGTTAAGTCCGTCATCAATATTAACTGGCCAGGCTCTGGCGCTAACGCTGTAATATCTAACTTGATTAATCGACCATCTTTTAAAGAGACTTCATGACCATCATCTTGCTGAGGACGAAATGATCGCTGAATAATGCTGAACCACTTTTCACCTTCTAACGGCTCACCTAACATATCAATGGCAATTTGATTAGCCTTAGCAATCATGCCACGGCCGTCAAGTACAATAACGCCAGCAGGCATAGTGTCGACCAAATGACTTAACCAACTCGCTTGTTGACGAAGCTCACTCAACTCCCCTACATACTCTTCTTGTTGCAGGCATGGGTTATATTGATTAGCTGTGATAAATTGTGGTTTTAAGACATTTGCAAGTGCCATAGTTAACTCTCTAAAAGGTTCTCTATGGTGATAAATGCACGATCTATACCAAAATTATATTCACCAAATTCATTAACTTAGCGTAAAAATAGCGCGACAATAAACTGACACAAGGAAAACACACAATGACTAAAAAAAAGCTGTGCCGCTGTCCATGGCTAGATACATCAAAGCCAGATTATGTCGCCTATCACGATGAAGAATGGGGCGTACCTTTATATGACGATCAAAAATTATTTGAGTTTATAACGCTCGAATCCGCCCAAGCTGGATTAAGCTGGTACACCATTTTAAAAAAGCGTGAAGGCTATCGTCGTGCGTTTGCAAATTTTGATGTTAAAACCGTAGCCTCATTTAGTGAAGCCGATATAGAGCGCTTAATGCTCGATGAGGGTATTGTGCGTAACCGGCTAAAAATCAGTGCAACAATCAACAATGCAAAGCGCTTTTTTAGAAATTCAACAAGAGTTTGGTAGTTTTAGCAATTACCAATGGCAATTTGTCGACAACCAGCCACAAGTCAGTAATTTAAATGAATTAAGTGACTACCCCGCCATTACTGAAGCATCAACGGCTTTCGCTAAGGATTTAAAAAAACGCGACTTTAAATTTTTAGGCCCAACCACTGTTTACGCGCACATGCAGGCATGCGGTATGGTTAACGACCACAGTAATAATTGTTTTCGTAAAGCAGAGATTATTGAAAAATACTCGGTTTAGGAGCTAGGCTTATGAGGTAAAAATAAAGGTATTAGATTTTAGGGTATTTGAAGCTCGTCGCTCGAAGCCCGTGGCATTTTTTCTTCTCATTTACCCTCATTGTCTTCTCATTGTGTAATAAATCTTTAAACGATTGATCCACCACACATAGCTCCGAGTTCAAATTAATCTCGTGATAGGTTATATTTTTTCATTTTTTCAACAAGGGTTGTACGTCTTACCCCTAGTATCTCAGCGGCGCGAGCAACCACGTAATCATAACGCTCTAGTGCTTGGGTAATAAGGCTTATTTCAAGCTCAGCTAAGTAGTCTTTTAATTCAATACCTTCGTCAGGTAATAACCCAGAATCAGACGCAGCTATCTCAACCTCAGGCTCTTCATCATAATCACTAAAGCCCGTACTAAAAATATCATTAAACGCGTCACGTTCCATCAGCTCTTCAGGGTATTGAGGCTCATAGGCATCAACTTCAATATAACGATATTTTGCAGGAAGATCTGGCACATCAACGACCTTCTCAGGAAACATAATAACCATACGTTCGACTAGATTTGCAAGCTCACGAATATTACCCGGCCATGCGTGTTCTTTTAGGCTTTCAATTGCTCGTTCGGTAAACTTGGCTGTAGTACCACTTTGCTCATTTACACGGCGCATTAATTCTTTTAGCAAAAGCGGTATATCATCAGCACGCTGTGAAAGAGATGGGTTTTCGATAGGGAAAACATTTAAACGATAATATAAATCTTCGCGAAATGAGCCTTGCTCAATCATATCTTCAAGGTTTCGGTGAGTCGCAGCAATAATACGTACATCAGCTTGTATCGCTTTCGTACCACCAACACGTTCGTAGCTGCGCTCTTGTAACACGCGTAGAAGTTTTACCTGCATTTGCAGGGGCATATCGCCGATTTCATCTAAAAACAGCGTACCACTTTGAGCAAGTTCGAAACGGCCTTTACGGGCTGAAATAGCTCCTGTAAAAGCGCCTTTTTCATGCCCAAACAATTCACTTTCTAATAACTCACCGGGGATTGCACCGCAGTTTACTGGTACAAATGGCCCTGAATTACGTTTAGATAATAAATGTACATTGCGAGCAACCACTTCTTTCCCCGTGCCAGATTCACCTAAAATAAGCACATTTGCATCAGTTTTAGCTACTTGCTCAATTAAAAAGCGTACATCTTTAACTGCTTCTGTTTCACCAACTAACCCGTCAAACGACTTATGTGGCTTCTGGTGTTTGTGATCGCTTGGCAACATGCGTTGATATTGCTGGCAATCATGCAAAAGTTGAGTGGTGACATCATGATTAAATGGCTCAGAAATCAACCCCACTACATTAGCAATGCTCAGCAGTGATTTTAAGGTCTCGCCAATCAATAAAAAAGGAACAGCAGGATAGCGCTTAATTAAGCTTTCATGATCAAACTCTTGTAACGCTCCTAAGATAACCATGCATTCTTGCTGTTGGTACTTATTGCACTCTTGTTCGAAGTTTTCCTCTTCTAGGCTTAAAACAGCTTCACCAATAAATGTCAGTGAAGCATGTAAACCAATCGCACGATTATTATTATTATCTAGAATCAAGATCATTTGTCAGCGAACCACAGTTACAACAAGCTATTAGTATTTAAATTGTAAGCGAGTTTGAGAGGGATGCAAGCACTAAGCGACAGTTTTTTGACATCATTGCCAAAAAACTGCCACGGGGTAACTATAAGTAATACTTATGAATTACTTATAAAACGCAAAGTTTATAATAAACCCAGTATTGACTCAGCAGATTGATTTGCTTGACCGCGCAGTGCAATGGATGCTTGGGACAAAATATCATTAGATATCTGTTGAGATATAGCCTGAGCATAATCAGTATCGTCAATACGACTTTGGCTTGCTGCAATATTTTCTTGCTGCGTCCCTAGCCCCTTAATAGTACTCGCTAAGGTATTTTGAAAAGCCCCAAGCTCTGCACGTTGGGCGTTAATTTCGTCCGCTGCTTGGTCGCTAATATCAATTGCGGCTTGTGCCCCAGCTTGTGTAGAGATATCGATGGTTGAGATTACTGTTGCAAAGCTACCATCCGAAGGCATGGTTGTTTGTGTGGTATTGGCATCAGGCCCTACTTGAAACGACACAGATTGACTATCAAATAAAGGTTTACCTGCAAAGTTTGCGTTTTCAAACGTCTCGGTAATTTGACTTTGTAACTGCACTACTTCTTCTTGCAATGCTGCACGGTCACTATCACTGAGAGCTCCGTTGCCTGCTTGAATTGAAAGCTCACGAATACGCGATACCGCATCATTAACACCGGATAAACTTGACTCAGTGACTTGAGCGTATGAAATACCATCGTAAGCATTTCGCACAGCTTGGCCATAACCATCTTGTTGTGAGGTTAAACGGTCAATAATCTGTAATGCCGCCGCATCGTCTGCTGCAGAATTAACTTTTTTACCTGTAGCAAGTTGCTCAGCAAGCTTATTGGACGTTTGTTGAGTTTGACTAAGTAAACTAGTGTTTGGTGATTGAATTTTCATAACAGACTCCGACACTCTGATTGGTTAAATTATAGCTTAATTTGCCAATTTTTACACTTTGTACCATGTTTAAACTAAATTAACTTGGCATCACACTTGCTAACTTACTCAGTTACTATGTAAAGTACTGAGAATTGTGTCAAAATTCTCACAATGCGTACTGCACTTTTATAAATAGCTACGCCAATGATAAACAACTTGGATAACACTATGTTCGATAATAAAACGATTTTAATTACCGGTGGTACCGGTTCATTTGGTAAGAAGTATGTAAAAACCTTGCTCGAGCGCTATAACCCAAAAAAAATTATTATTTTTTCCCGCGATGAGCTAAAACAATTTGAAATGCAACAAGACTTTGATCAACCTTGTATGCGTTATTTTATCGGCGATGTACGCGATAAAGACAGATTACGCAGAGCAATGCGTGGTGTTAATTATGTAATTCATGCTGCAGCTCTTAAGCAAGTCCCTGCGGCTGAATATAACCCTATGGAATGTATAAAAACTAATATTAATGGTGCAGAAAACGTGATTGATGCCGCCCTTGATAATAACGTAGAAAAAGTAATTGCACTCTCTACAGATAAAGCTGCCAACCCAATCAACTTATATGGCGCAACAAAACTTGCTTCTGATAAGCTATTTGTTGCTGCTAATAATATTGCGGGAGGACATAAGACGACGTTTTCTGTAGTTCGATACGGTAATGTTGTGTGTTCACGGGGTTCTGTTGTACCTATTTTTCAAAAGTTTATTGACCAAAGACGCGACCACATTCCAATCACTCATGAAGAGATGACTCGTTTTTGGATTAGTCTGCAGCAAGGTGTAGATTTTGTTTTGACTAACTTTGAACGAATGTTAGGTGGTGAGATTTTCGTTCCTAAAATACCTTCTATTCGCATTATTGATCTTGCCAAAGCCATGGCGCCTGACTTACCTATTAAAGTTATCGGTATTCGTCCTGGTGAGAAGCTTCATGAAGTAATGTGTCCGCAAGATTTATGTTTTGAAACTTATGAATATAAGGATCATTATGTAATTGCCCCAGGCATCAAATTCAGTAGCCGTAGCAATGACTTTACCGTGAATGCAATTGGCGAAAAAGGTAAAAAAGTAAAACAAGGCTTTGAGTATAACTCTTTAAGTAACCCACACTATATGACCCTTGAAGAAATCAAAAACTTCAATGTCCAAGCGTTGCTGTAATACTTATGATGATGAACAAGGTAATTCCTTACGGCAAGCAAAGTATTTCACAAGACGATATTAATGCCGTTATTGATGTCTTAAAATCTGATTGGTTAACACAAGGGCCTGCTGTTCCGGCATTTGAAAGTGCCATTGCTGAGTATTGTAGTGTTAACTACGCCTGTGCCACTAACAGTGCCACTTCAGCTTTGCATATCGCATGTCTTGCTTTAGGTGTAGGTGTTGGCGACATCGTTTGGACGTCGCCAATTTCGTTTGTGGCATCAAGTAACTGCGCGCTGTATTGTGGCGCAAAAATTGACTTTGTTGATATAGACCTTAAAACAGGCAATATGTCGGTTACAGCCCTTAAAGAAAAATTAATAGTTGCCAAGCATAACAAGCGACTTCCCAAAGTGGTTATCCCTGTTCATTTAGCAGGTCAATCATGCGATATGGCCGAGATAAATAAACTTGCCAAAGAGTATGGCTTTAAGATCATTGAAGATGCCTCACATGCTATTGGGGGGACGTATAAAAACAAGCCTGTTGGCAGCTGTGAGTACTCAGACATTACTGTTTTTAGCTTTCATCCTGTAAAGATCATCACTTCAGCTGAAGGTGGTATGGCGGTTACTAACTGCGAAAAGCTCAATAAGAAAATGAAGCGCTTACGCAGTCATGGCATCACTAACAATCCAGATGAAATGACTGAACCATGTCATGGTCCTTGGTATTATCAACAAATTGAGCTTGGCTTTAATTATAGAATGACTGACATACAAGCAGCATTGGGGCTAAGCCAATTAAAACAACTAGATAACTTTGTAAGTGTACGTAACGACATTGCAAAAACATATGACCATGCATTTGCAAATCCAGCTGTAGCTCATTTAACACAATCGAATGATTGTTACTCTAGCTACCATTTATATATTGTTCGTTTAACGCAGTGTGGCGTAGAAAAACACAAATCAGTCATTACAGGCATGCGCGAGCAAGGAATTATTGCTCACTTGCATTATATACCCATTCATTTACAACCCTATTATCAAGCATTGGGCTTTTCTGAAGGCGATTTCCCAAACGCTGAAACATATTACAAACAGGCTGTTACAATTCCTGTGCATCCAACAATGACAGCGCAAGAGCAGCAATTCGTTATCAATACATTGATTGGTTTAGTATGAAGCTTGCTCTAGGTACAGTGCAATTTGGCTTGGACTACGGTGTTAGTAATCACGCTGGAAAAACCCAAACAGATGAAATTGAGCGTATTTTAGCCCTAGCCAAAAATTCTTCTTTAGATACCATTGATACCGCAGCAGCCTATGGAGATGCGGAGTCTATATTAGGTAAGTGCGCTATTAACGATTTTAATTTTGTGAGTAAAATAAAGCCCTTACCTGATTCATGCATTGAAACTGATTGGGTTCAGTCTAACCTTGAAAATACACTTGCAGATTTAGGGAAAAATACTATATACGGGCTTCTATTGCACAATGCAGACGATTTAAAAAAATATCCAAACCTTTTAGAAATCTTAAATAGCCTTAAAACTAAAAATAAAGTAACCAAAATAGGTTTATCGGTTTACTCTACAAATCAAATAACTCAGAGCATTTTAGAACAGATTGATTTAATCCAGTTACCCGCTAACATATTCGATCAGCGCTTTTTAACTACAGATCTTCTAAGTAAATTCCAACAAAGCGGAGTTGAAGTTCACACACGCTCCGCTTTTTTTACAAGGCTTATTACTGATGTCTGAAGGTGAGTGGCCTGAATATTTTAACCCTATAAGGCCTTCCCTTGAGCAGTTTCATAAGCTTGCTAAACGCTTAAATGTAACTCCTTTAGCATTGGCTATTAACTACGTTGTTGGGATTGAAAAAATTGATAAAGTTGTTGTAGGTGTTAATAGTGAAGCCCAGCTCGAAGAAATTTTTCAGGCAATAGAAAGCAAGTTAGAACCCAATATATTTTATAACGAGCTTTCTATCAAAGACGAGAAATTTATAAACCCTGCCAAGTGGCAGCTCAGTTAGTAAAAATCACTATAGTGAAGCGCTTGCTTTGTAGAGTTTTTTATTAGCTCTGCTGTCTTATTGGGGCCGACATTAAATAAACAATCAATCACGCTTAGATGCGACATAAAATCGCCGTTCCTTTGCAGATACTCAGGATGTTCAAAGTTTTGATAGTAAACATCTATTTTGTTTTTTTACTAACTGTCCCCCAGGGGTGAATTCTTCAATATAATCTTTCGCTCCTATCGGCGATAGGTAAACATCACAATCTAATATTTTGCTTAGGGAAACCAGCCGACTATCTTTTACGCCTTCAACATTAGATAACGCAGAAGATATAAAAGTTGGCGTGCTAATACCGATATAACCCATCAATGCCTTAATAAGTGCAATATTAAACTGAGCTACAGTATTTAAGTTATCTTGTTCAAATACCGATGAAAGGACTGGGAACAGCTCTTCAAAATGTTCGGTTTTATTATAGTTTTCATAAATACTTCTTAGGTGCTTTTTTTTTCCACACTGCTTCTTTTACAAATGAGGTATTTTCAATTGTGGCAGCTAACCTCCCATTCGGTGTTGATACATGGCAACTAAGCATCAGTGACTGATTCTTAGCTTTTATTCTATTTCTGATATGCCAGTCACTTTTCTCTAGTTTTACATCATCAAGAAATACAAACTTATCCGCGCTTTGTATTAATGCAAAGTAACCTAGCCAAGGTAAATAAGTTGGCTGCATCACACTTAAAATCATATAGGGGAGCCCTCTTTGTGCAGACTCAAAGTAAACTCATAAGGGAATCCATCTCTTTTTGTGAGATAGTCGTGCTTTAAATTCACGAAGGGAGTCATTTCTCGCTTACAGTGAGCAAAAATAATCATCGGATCTATATAGAATAAGGTAGGCTCCTCAAACTCTACATAACTTGTTAAAGCATTAAATATGACCGACTTTTCACATGCAGCAAAACTTTTTGAAAGTACACTTTTCATGAACGAAAAATTATCACTTGTTCTATTATTAAAAACACCACTGATTAAAACGTGATCATAGCTAAGTGGTATAGCATCACTATAGATATCAAACAATTCAAAACTAGATTTTTTATCATCTGAAAACTTTTTTTTCGGCAGAATTAATAAACTCTGGGACAAAGTCTAAGCCTAGATACTCCCCTGTAAATCCATTATCACGGAAGAATGCCAACATATCTCCTAATCCACAACCTAAATCAATAACCCGACTTGTTTTCGATATTTGCTCAAGGAAGATCTTAAATCGAACATTTTGAGCTTCTTTTGATACATGTTGAACAGATTGATGACTATCACCAAACTGAGCATACAAGCCTTGATAATAACTTTTTAGGCTATTAGCCCTGTCTGTAGTCATTGATAAATTTTACCATGTTAGTTAGTTGAGCTTTAGACGTAGCCGGCTGCACAAATAAATTTATAATTTTATTTCCGATTTCTTCTGCATTTGGGTAATTACCTTGAGTCTGCAAAAGGCCTAAAGAACGATAGTGACTAGTGAACAATATGTTTTTTTGCTTTGCTTCATTTAAAAAATGCTTTCTGTTTTCAAGGAATAATGGGTATCGCCAATAGGTTAATTCAGGATTGTATGAAAGCTTTTTAAATGTTTGATTAGAAACCCTTTGCTCTATAAAAGCAATATTAGACTTTCTTATAGCAGTTAACCTATCTAACTCGTTTAGACTTTCTAATACATGGGTCGCTTGTATTGAGTCTGAGAATTGTGCCATTTCATTACTAACTAAAAAACGCCTTATCTTATCAGCATAAATTTCGCAATTTGTCATTAATGCGCCACCATAGTTATTGCTAATAGGCTTATCATAGCCAAAGCTAATAACAGAGAAATCTCCAAAGCTTCCTATTGGTCGGCCTTTAAATTTTCCGCCATATGCAAGGCAAGCGTCTTCAATTAAAATGACGCCGTTTCGCTTAGCATAATCAGTAATTTCATCAATTGCGCAAAAGTGACCATACCCATGCACAGCAAGAATTGCTGAAACATCATCATCCATTACTGATTCAATTTGCTCAACTTCCATAGAAAGTGAGCTGAGTGAAACATCTGCGAGCACAACAGAGTAACCAGCCATTTGGATAGAGAATAAAACGATAGGACAACAACTCGCAGGCATAATTATCTTACTACCTCGCTTTAAACCTGCGCATTGAAGAGCAGTGATAATTGCAAAGCCACCTGAACGGGTAAGAATGACATTCTCCCGCTCAAAGTAAAGTGCTAATTCTTTTTCTAACTCGGCTAAACCCAAATTCTAATATCCTTTCGGTATGTAGCAAGCACAAAGGTTTCAGGCTGAGTTAATACTTCTACCTTTTTTGCATGTGCTGATAAATCATCGATTAATCTTTCAAAGTTATAAAAGCGCCACTGCGAATAACGATGTATCAGTGGTATCGTCTTCTCATATTCTAAGTCGCTATTCCCTTTAATTTCTGACTCAAAGTGCGCATCAAGAATATCTCCTAATAAAATCAAGCCCCCAGGTTTTGTGACACGAATCATTTCTAAAATCACTTCTAATGCATAGTCATATGAAGGAAAGTAGTGAAAAATGCTGTAGCAAAGTACTCTATCAAAATAATTATTCTTGAATCTTAATCTATTTGCTTCTGACTGAGTGAATGCTCCATCTGGCAACAACATTTTGGCCTTGTCTACCATAGACTCAGAGTAGTCAACACCCACTAATTCGTTAAAATTATTAGCTATCTTTGAAAGTAGCAAGCCATTGCCACAACCGACATCCAATACATTACCTTTAGAGGCTGGGTTTAATTCTAGCTTACTTAGTACATCTGCACTTAGTGCTAGCCATGCACTATCATCAAATGGGCGTCCAACCTGCTCTTTAAAGTCGGCACTTGCTCTTGCTATTTTTTCCCATTCAGCTTGTTTCGATTCAAACTCGTTCATTTTAGGCCTTCATGATTTTAAGTGCTAAGTTTCGTGTTGAATAAGTATTATAAGTCTCTATAAATGCATTTAACTGCTTTGCTTTTTGCTTAAGAAAAATGGCTATGCCATAAGTCAATCTATCAACATTTGCATCCTCTGCAAGGCCTAAATCGTAAGTTAAATTATTTTTAGCTAATTCTATCGTATCTTGGTGTTGTGCATGTGTTTGTGAGATTGAACAATTGGGAATTAAACAAAAGCCTGCTTCATATTTAGTTAACCCACCACCACTAATAATTAAATCACTATCTGCAAAGTAACTCGAAATATCTTCAGTAAATCCAACTATTTCTACCCTATTATTTTCAACATTGAGTTGCGGTTTTTGTTTATCTATTAGAATAAAGTCGACACCAGTAAAAACTTGGTCCAAAGCCGCAATAACTTTTACACCCACATTAAAAGTGTCATGACCTCCGATAAAAACCAGCACTTTTTTAATTTTATTTTTATGTAGTAGTGCTAATCTCTTTTCCCTTAAAGCAACGAACTCAGCTGGAAATGAAAAATAATTAACCCCTAAACAGCTTGCATTGCATGTTTGATAAAATGCTTCTGCGTTCAAACGAAAATTTATTATAAGCTCAATAAAATCAAAATTATATTGTTGAAAATCATCAAGAACACACAATTTAAAACCAGCACAGCTTAAATTAAGCAGTTGATGCTGAGAAAACTCGTAGCTATCACAAATTATGGTTGTGTTTTCAGGATTATTGAGCTCTTTTAGTACATTGAAAGAGTAAAAATTAATTTTCTGCTCAGCAAATAAATCATAGTCACCATAGAAGTAAACACTAGAGCATTTCGATAATAAATTGATTTCTCTGGCAATATTTAAACATCTTGATAAATGCCCAAGGCCAGCACTTTTCGTTGCATGGCAATAGAAAATAAATTGAGCGTTAGTTTGCATAGTTATTGATATCTTCATATGCAAACCTAAGAACGTCATGTAAAAGCCAACAACGTCCGCTAAATCTACCAGAAACAAGTATATTACTATATGCAGATATCAGAGTCTGATAATTAATTTCAGTCGCTTCTGCAAATCCCTTTGTAGGTACAGGGAAAGTATTTTCAATTTGCTGAACAAAGCCACTTTGTATAGCTGCATCTTCAGTAATCAACCCCATATTCCTTAGATCTTCTACACCTTCACTTAAAGTAAACTCAGCCTCACTTTTATCCCTAAGTACCTCTGCAGATACAGAGTGAGTTTTCTCAGTGCGTAAATTATCATAAAGAGTGATTCTAAAAATCTCAGAGCTTGGATCCCAGTTCCATAAATAGTGAGATTTATTATTATTGAGGGGTTTATCAAATGTTGCGTGCAAAATATAAGCAGTTCGGAACGTAGGCCGATAACTATGAATAGGTAATCCTCCCGCATGTAATGCAAAAACAGGAGGTGCACTCCAAAAAACAAGTTCAGTGTTAATTACTTCACTGTTACTTAGCTCTACCGAGTCAATTTTACCATTTGATTCAAATAATTTTTTTACCTGAGTATTAGTGATAATTTCAACGCCTACAGCCTGAGCTTTACTTACGAGCTCTGATACCCATAACTGTACTCCATCAGTATTTGGATAAAAGTAATATGGCATAGGAAAGTTATTCTCTTTCAAATATGAGTCATATTCGCTGCTTTTATGAAAGCCTAATTTTTTATCTATTTCAGGGTGCTGTTTTAGTATTCTCGTTAAGTTTTCATCAAATGCTTTTATCCTATTAGCACCAAAGTAGTTGATGCTAGTGCTCGTGGATAAACGCTTTTTATCGACATCCTTTCCGTACAATTTATTGATAACTGGCATCGCCAAGTTTTCATAAAACGTTGGCCCTAGAGTTTCATTTAAATATGCTTCGATGTTGGTTGCTGAACTTGGCTGGATTGAGGATAAAAACTCACCAACTCCTTTGTGATAAATACCTTCATTTAACTTTCTAGCGTCGATCGTTTGTGTTTCTAAGTCCCAAGAACCGGCAAAGTAATTTCCGGTTTCTAGCCGTTGAAATTGATGCCAGTGTATTTCCTTATTCTCGAAATTAAAGATAATATCATCCACTTCCTCGATGCCGGTTGTAACTGGAATATGAGTACCTTGGTCGTAAATATTACCTTGTTCATCTTTAACTGAGCTAAGTAACCCACCAACAACACTCCCTTGTTCAACCAGCAAAACTCGATCATATCTTTTTTTTAGTAATATACTCGCTGTAAGACCACATACTCCACCACCAACAACAACACATGTTTTCATAGCTAATCACCGATATTATCTAATACGTCAAAGCTTACACGATCACCAATTTCGACTTTGCTACTAACTTGTTTACCAATAACTTGATCGTAATATTTAGTATGAAGTCCAAAACCAGGTCTTACTGATTTAATGACATCAGCAGTAATTACATCACCTTCATTAAGTGCTTTAGCAAAGTATAAAGAGCGCCGAGCTAAAATATTTTTTTGTGCTGACACCGTTATTGAATAGTCAACATGTCCTAGTGCCTTCTCTGCATCTCTTACAGCACATACCAATTGACTAAATTCGTTTTTATCTAAAGAGAAAAAGGCATCCACTGAGTCATCACTTTTGTCTAAAATGAAATGTTTTTCGATGATTTTAGCCCCAAGAGTGACACTCACAACTGGAGAAATTACACCTTGTGTATGATCTGAAAGACCTGCAATGCAATTAAAGCGATTCTTGATATCTGCAATCGTCGCTAAGTTGCACTCTTCTAATGGGGTAGGATAAGCTGTTGTACACTTTAAGATTGCAAGCTCTTTACAGCCACTCTTCCTCAATACTTCAACTGCAAGCTCAATATCTTCAAGGTCCGCTATCCCAGTTGACAAAATCACAGGCTTTCCAGTTTTTGCAACATATTGTAAAAGGGGGATATCTGTTATTTCTGGAGAAGCGATTTTGTAAACAGGTGCACCAAGTTCTTCTAGAAGATCAACTGCAGAAAAATCAAAGGGTGAAGAAAAAATATCAATATCACAACGCTGTGCTTCAGCAAATAACTCTTTATGCCACTCCCAAGGCGTATATGCTTTTTGATATAAAGAATGCAATGAAACATGCGATTGCCATGGATTATCGCTAGGTAAGCAAAAATCAGGTTTATCGCAATCAAGCGTGATTGTATCTGCAGTATAGGTCTGCAGCTTAATAGCATCTGCACCTGCTTGTTTAGCTGCTCTAATTATTTCTTTGGCTTTTTCTAAACTACCACCATGATTAGCTGACATTTCAGCAATGATGTAACAAGGACTAGTAGAATCTATTTTTTTTCCATTAATTTTCATATTATTCTCTATCTTGTTGTTCGTTTTTAAGAGAAATTAAAAGCCCTTCATTACGAATTATTTGAGCATTAATCGCTTTTATATCAGGATGGCTGTCTAGGAATGCTTTTATCTGTTGATAAGTTACATTTAGAGTATCATCATTCGCATCAGCAATCGCTTTTATAACTTGCCAATCTTCTGGTGTGTCTAAAGTAAACCGATAATGACTATCATCAGTGTCATTATTCATTTCAATAACTCGATATTGTTGTGCTGTATTTTCATAGAAATGCAAGGTGACATGTTCTAATTCAGATGGCCTCAGTGTTTCTAAAACAAGCCCATTTAACGCCTTAGTTTCTATAACTTCACAGTCAACGCCTTCTGCAAACTTCTCACTTAAAAAGCCATACTGAGCATTTTCATCTATTACCTTAGTACACAACCGCTCACAAATATCAGCATCAACAAAAGGTGTATCACCTGTAATACGAATTACGAATTCACAGGGGTACAACTCTGTCGCGAGCTGGAACCTTTGTAATACGTTCTCTTCAGGCCCTCGAAAGAATTTAATACCATGCTCTTTAGCAACAAGGCATAATTCATCGTTTTCTTGATTAGTCGATGTAAGTAAAACAATATCATCAATACGAGAGGCCTTTTTTAGTCGCTCAACAACTTGAACGATCACAGGCCTACCATTTATACCCTTAATAACTTTGTTAGGTAGTCTTGAAGAACCCATACGAGCTTGTATAAATGCAATTACTTTAGCCATCTAATTTAACCTTTGAAAACCACTATGACACACAGGCCCATCAATTAAACTTGCAATATTTTGGTTACTATCAAGCGCACCTTGCAATAGGTTAAAAACTTCAGTGATAGCAGAAATATACTTTTCACATGCCTCTTCACTATGGGCAATGGAAAGATAAATTACATTACTGGCTAAAAAACCTCTTTTTAGCATCTCTTGGGTGAACAACGTTTTAAGTGCTAATGCTTGATCTGTAGGAAAAATAAAAATAGGTACACTATCAATACCAATTATTTTTAAATCAAAGCCAGCTTTAGCTGATGCATTTAATATTTGTTTTTTGAGCTTTTTGCCAATTTCATTAAGCTTAAGAGGTACATCGTCACGTTTAAAAATTTCCAATGTTTTAAGCGCAGCAACAAAACCAACTCTTTCAGTCCAGTAAGAACTACTGATAAAAGATTGCTGTGCAGCATCCATTACTTCTGAGCGACCTATAATTGCACCGATTGGATGTCCGTTACCTAACGCTTTACCAAGTACACAAATATCAGGTTCCACCTCAGTTAACAGGTGGGATGCACCTGTATTTAATCTAAAGCCAGAAGAGATCTCGTCAAAGACTACGACGATATTGTTTTCATGTGCAATCGCTTTTACTTGTTTTAAAAATTCAACATTAGGTTGGCCATGTCTGAACACTTCCATCATTACGACGCCTAATCTATCACGGTGCTTTTCAACAATAGTTTTGAAACCTTCAATATCACCTTCTTTGAAGGGAATAGCAGTATTAAGCAGCTGTTTTGGCACACCCGCAGGTTTTAGTCCTGGTAATAGTTGCTCATCTAAATTTTCACTATCACTAATATTTGTCGCTAAATACCAATCATGCCAACCATGATAACCACAAAATGCCACTGTTTCTTTCTTACTAAAAGCACGAGCAATTCGAATTGCTAAAGTACACGATTCTCCACCAGTACGAGTGAAGCGAACAGCCCCTGACCAAGGGTGAATAGCTATTAATTGCTGAGCAAGCTCAACTTCTTCATAGCAGTTTAAACTACTCATTGACCCATCTTGTACGGCTGATATTACTGCTTCATTAATCTCATCGTTGGCATAGCCAAGAGAGCTAGTTCCAATTCCCATAATAGAAAAATCGTAATAGTGATTATTATCTAAATCCCAAACTTCACAACCTTTTGACTTCTTATAGTAAGCGGGCCATTGTTCCGGTAGAAACATTTCAGCACGCTTCGATAGTAGCTGATTACCTCCAGGGATTATTTTTTTTGCTTGTTGCCATAACTTAGCACCAGAATTATTTTTTAAGGTCATGAAATACCCCTAGAAGATTATGATTTGAAAAATATTGATTTATGTAGGAATATTATAGAGATAATAGATTCCCATATATAGGTTATCGGCAAGATAGCTATAAAATAAAGTGGTAATTTATGAAAGTGACCAACGCATGTAAATACCTTGACCTTTTTTATTAAAAGTACGAAAACCTAATTTCTCATAACTCTTGATAGCTGGGATATTGTTGGCATCAACACCTAAAATTATTTCACTAATAGAAAGCTGCTCCTTCAGACAATTTGCTGTGGCAGTAATTACTTCAGCTGCAACTCCCTTTCCACGCCAAGTCGGTTCACCTATTAATATTCCCATTGTGGCTTGACCACTTTGCAGGTCAATTGGTTCGTACTTGATGTTACCAATATGCTCGCCCTCAAAAAATATCCCCCAGAGAATACAATCAGAAGCTGTATTTTTAGAGTTAATATAATCTTTTAGTGAGTTAATTGAGGAGGATGAGTAAGCAATATATTGCTTACTCATCGTGTCTTCAAACCAACTGAGGTAGCGTTCAGACGCATCGAAATCATTTAACAACCTCAAAGTGAAGCGGTTGGTAGAGATTGAGGTGTTCATTAAACTGAAGGCTTTGAGTAGTCGAAACTATAATCACTCAATACATTCCATCTTGTTCTATATTGATTAGGCGCATCAAGAATAAAATCCTTCCACAACTCCTTTGCTTGTTGATAATAAGGAATGATTTCTTTGTCATCTCCAAAATTATAAAGTAAAGAAATTAACACAGAAGTGACATATAGTGATTCACCTTCTAGAAGAAGGTAAAGGTGGGTATAGCGCGGGTGGTTTTTGAATGAGAACAAATAACGCAGACTCTTTAATAATTGTTGTAATGCATCTGCTCGATTATCAATCTTAGAGTCTAAAATTTCAGCCATAATATTACACAATTGCTCAAATTCATCGAAATCTAAATACTGCTCTAACTCACTCCCTTCGCTTGAACTGGAAAAAGTGTTGTACTTAATTTTATCTATGACCTCATTCTTACTGAGACCACTTTTTTCAAGAATAATATCTTCAGATTTTAGAGGTAAGGCTCCTTTCAAGAAAGTGCCATCACTACAATTATAGCAATTAAGTCCTGAGCTTTTTTTTAAACTTAAAAATCTTTCCATTTGAACTTTACCAGTATGCATGAAATGATCTGTGATCACTTCACCACCAAAGTTTCCGGGAACTGCTAACTCCCCCCATTTTTAATGGGGCGTGAACTGTTTTTCCATCACCTGAATAGTAATAACTTCCTTTTGAGTGGTGATGATTAGGGTCTTTATAGCCGTTATCAACACCAAAAAGGTAAAGGTTTTTGAAGTTCATACTACCAAAAAAGCTCAAAGCTGTATTGCCAACAAGGGGGTTACTAAATGCGATAGTTGAAGTAACCTTACCTCTGTTAAAATATTCATATAACTGAGCAATTGATGTCCCTGCCTCATTTCCTTTTAAGGCAACCCCGCACCAATCAAACAGGTCCAGTACACCTGGATACATCACATTTAAAACTAACAAGTTAATTTTTTTTCTTTCATTTGAAGGTATAAATGCTTTTAGAAAATCTTCAGTTGCCTTTGTTCTCTCTAAGGCAACATGAAAGTCAGGAGAAATATCATATTTTAGAAGTGCTGTTGTAGCTGAATTACAAGCAACTATAATTGCGTTATTTTGAAACTTTTTTATAGTTTCTATATCTTTGTCAAGTGAAGGCCCATTTGCAACGATGAAAACTGGGTAATCTTGATAATCTGTATTCTCAACCTGCACAGGATCTAGGATGCTGATGTCCCGAGTGTAATTTGACAAAGTATGAGAAATACTTAATAAAGCATCGTCAAAAAACCCCCACCCCATAAAAAACTGATGGTAGTTCTTCTTAAACTCCGCAATTAACTTATTTACTTCTTTCGAAGGGTAATGTTGAAAGAAAACAGCCGAAGCAACACTGAAAGCCCCAACTTTACCTGTTCTTTCATAAAGAGCCTCATACATTTCATCCTCAGAAATGCCAATAGAGAAGTATAAAAAACTGCCTTCATCATCTACTTTTTTCAGAAATGGTGCCCAATCAAAAGTAAATAAACTTGCAAAAAAGTAATCCTCATTAGGTTCAAAAATACTAATATACGCTGCATTAACACTTTCAAAGAATTCAGATAAGTAATAACCTAGACCAACACCAAAAATAATTGCACTTGGGACATATTTATCAACACAATTATTACTTAATAAATCCCTAGCTGCACTGTTATAAATAGTACCTATACTTTTCATCAAATCTATGTGAATGAAATTAGTTTCATTCTTCATAAATTCTAACGTGCTATGATCAACTTTCCCTAGTATTGGGTTACTCAACATTTGTTCAATTTGAACCTTAGATTGAGAAATTGGATCTTTGCCATATAATGGTACGCCTGTACCATAGTCAACAAAATTTGCAGTTCCATTCTCGTTCAAAAATAAATTAAACTTATCGGATGGCTGGTGAGATAAAAACTTTTCAGCTATCTCAGGAAAATACTTTTGAAACGCTTTAATATTGTTTTCAAACCGCTCATTCGCCTCTTCAGCAAACAAAGCTTCTTTTTTTTCTTGTTCGGAAATACTTTTTAGCTGCGCTTCGATTTCTGCAAGTTGTTGCTGTTGAGATGGTTCAGACATTTTGATACTTCTTCAAGTTTTTTTGATTTTTTTGAAACTGAGCTAACTGCTCGAAGGTTGATTTTTCTAACTCTGAGACCTGAACTGTCAGAGCATGATGCTTATCTGCTATTAATTGTAATTGCTCTGAACCTCCTAAATGCCCATTTTCAATAGATTCTTTAAACAATACTTTAATTTCTTCATCTATCTTTAGTAGCTTTTCAAAGTCACCCATTTCTAGTCCAGTAGAAAACTCAGAAAACAACTTTTCGAAATTAGCCAACATTGGCATCTACACCATTATTATTTAAAGTTTGCTCTCTTACATCATGAGGTATAGCGTCCCATGCTGACTTAATTTCTTTGAGTAAATTAGATACTTCAATAACTATATCCGAATCATTATTTATACTTGCATCAATTAGCCTATCAATCATGTAGCTATATAAAGAATATAAGTTCTCTGTCACTTCTCCACCAGCATTAAAATCTAAACACCCACGTAATGCTTCAATAATTGCTGAAGCTTTAGAGATATGTTCACTTTTTGCTTCTAAATGTTTTTTATCAATAGCAACCTTTGCCATGACCATTTTCTCGATAGCACCCGCCATCAGCATTTGAATTATTTCATAGCGGTCAGCACCCGCTACTCGTGTTTTAAGCGCTTCTTTTTGATAATTTCTTACTTTGGCGTTATACATAATTCCACCTATTTAATACATGATATTCAGAAAAATTACACTACGAACTAGATTTAGTAAAGCCAGGTAAACTTGCTAATTGCGCACTTAAATAGCTTTGTGTCGACTGCATCTGCGCTAATAATACATCTAATCCAGAGTATTGTTTACGTAATCGAGTTTCTAGTTCAGCCATACGATATTCATGATTTGCCACATCGTCTTCCAAATCAGACCTTTGTGCGGTAAGGCTCTCTTCACGCTGCGCCATAATACCGTCAGAATCAATATAATTACCTAGAAACTCTTCAAACTTAGTTGCGATACCATTTTCACCTGCAAAAGCCTTGCCAATATCATCAAAGTTATCATCCATAGCTTCATTTAGGCTTCTCACTAAACTTGACTTTTCAAGGTAACCGTCTTTATCAATTCCTAAGCCTATATCAAAAATACTTTCGAAAGGGCCAGCATCAGTTATTACTGTTGAGAGATTGTTTACTAATTGGCTACTCAATGAACGAATCGTTGCATCACTATTTAATGGATTACCAACACGAGATTGATAACCTAGTTGACCAACAACATTGTTATAGGTTGTTATGAGTTCATCTATTAATGTTGTTGCACTTTCACGGTCATATTCAACAGCTAACTTAGCCGTTTCACCATCTACACTTTGGCGTTTAGCAACTATAGTCATGTCTTGAACAGCATCTTTAAATGTATTGGTGTCATTAGTAATGGTTAAACCATCCACCTTTATAACAGCACTTTTCGCCTCATCACCCACAGCAATGGCAATTCCACCAGCTCCACCGCCATTTGCAACCGTCGATACATTATCTAACTCTGCATTATCATTTGTAATTATCAGATCATTTCCAGCACCGCTAATTGTAGAAGTAAGAACCAATTTGGACTCTGAGCCTGTGTTGATAATGTTAGCAGTAACACCAAAGTTATCATCCGAGTCATTAATTGCATCTCGTAAATCAGCAAGCGTAGCACCAGCATCAAGTGTCAAGTCAAACGTTTTATCACCCGCAGCAAAGACAGCGTGCCTCCAGAGGCACTGACAACATCATCGGTAGAAGCAAATAATGGAGGTACGGAATCATTAGATACTGCTCGACTCCCTTGAGCAAGCTTCTACAACTTCAATATTAAAGTTACCTGGTGTTATGTCTGATGTAGGAGTAACAGATATTAGATCGCCATCATCGCTGGTCGGTTGAGTAATATTAGCAATCCGTTTATTGAAGTTATCTGGATCAGCCAGTTTTTCAATTGTGTCTTGTAATTGTGATAAAGCAGATTTAACTTCTCCAATAGCAGACAGCTCCACCTGAAGAGCTGTATCTTTCGTGCTAAAAGCATTCATTTTAGGAACATTTTCAGCATCTATTGAAGCTGTAATAATACTTTCGAGATCTAAGCCCGAACCGATACCCGCGGATGTAATTAGAGGCATAACCATACTCCAAAAAACTGATGATTAACTAAGCCGTTTTATTAAATAAAAGACCTTTGTTAGTTAATTTGTCGGCAAACTCATCTAAAGCTTTAGCAACTTCACGAAACTCTTTTGTTGGTATTTCTCGAATAACTTCGTCATTTTCTTTATCGAGCACCTTAATGATTGGAGGATCACCCAATTCATCGAACTCAAAAACCAAGTTAGTAGATGTTACTGGAAGATATTCATTTAATTTTTCTAAATTTGCTTTAACTTCAGATATTAAATCCTTCTTATCTTGTTGATCTTTATTCGTAGTTATATTCTCAATATCTACAGCTTCCCTTCCAGCTAGTTCAGTACCTTTATCTTTTTTAATACCTTCTTGCTCGTACTTAACTTGGTCAGAACTTGTTGGAGCAAGGCCATCTACTGCACGTTGTGTTGACGTTATATCAATCATCACACTCTCCTTTTCAATGATTCTTTTTTAATTATAAGCCACTTTGAAAATAATTTATTACAAAGTGACTTATACATAAAATTAGCCTAAAAGTGATAGTGCCACTTGTGGCCGTTGATTGGCTTGGCTCAAAATAGATTGGCTTGCTTGTTGTAAAATTTGCGTTTTGGTTAAGTTAGCCGTCTCTTGTGCAAAGTCAGTATCTTGAATTCGAGATCGTGCTGCAGAAAGGTTTTCTGATATATTCGATTGGTTACGAATAGTCGATTGAAAACGGTTTTGTACGGCACCCAGTTCTGCACGTTTTTTATCAACTACAGCAATCATTGCATCCATACCTGCAAGGATCTGTTGTGCATTTGCTTGTGAAGATACACTTATCTCATCAAAAACCATACTAGTAAAACTAGCTGACGCTGCTGTGATACCACCACTTCCAACATTGCTGATCCCAGCTGCATAAGTAGACATACTTTTACCTGTTACAGCTGTAGCAACTCCTGCAATACCTGACATGGTAAAACCACCATTAGCTGATAGGCTATTAATCGTAGCTGTACCACCTACATTTTGCATGCTAAAGCCAATTGTCTGAATTGCATCAGCACCTACTTGGAAATCAGCATCATATGTACCATTTAGTAAATTTTGTCCACCAAACGTAGTGTCTTCAGCAACACGGTTAACTTCTTCAGACAGCAGACGTATTTCTTCTTGAACCGCTAGTCGATCTTCATCAGTATTTGAACCATTAGCTGCTTGTTGTGCAAGAGTACGAATACGCTGGAACATTGACGTTACTTCGTCTAGTGCACCTTCAGCTGTTTGCGCTAAAGAGATACCGTCGTTCGCATTTCGATTCCCCTGGTTTAAACCATTTACCTGGCCTGTCAATCGGTTGGAAATTTGCATGCCAGCCGCGTCATCTTTTGCGCTATTGATACGCAAACCTGAAGATAACCTTTGAAAAGAAGTATCAAGTGAATTACCTGATTTACTTAACTGCCTCTGTGCATTCAATGAACTCACATTAGTATTTACATAGATAGCCATAATAGCCTCCGCTTTATCTTTATTTAAGAGCCACAGCGGGATACCCCTACCCTGCTGCAACTCCAGACTTAGAGTCCTAGATTGATAGTTCTCTAACTCTTATATCGTCAGATAAAATGAAAGCTTTAGCTTTATTTGTAAATATTTTCTACCTAGAGACCTGCATTAACCTTGAAGTAGGCTTAATGCTGCTTGAGGCCTTTGATTTGCTTGACCTAAAATAGTCTGACTGGCCTGTTGTAAAATTTGATTTTTAGTTAAATTTGCAGTCTCTGCTGCAAAGTCAGCATCTTTAATTCGTGACTTAGCTGCAGCTAAATTTTCAGAAATATTTGCTTGGTTACGAATCGTTGATTGAAAACGGTTTTGAACCGCACCTAACTCTGCGCGTTTTTTATCAACTACAGCAATCATTGCATCCATTGCGGCAAAAACTTGTTGAGCATTCGCTTGAGAAGAAACACTTATCTCATCAAATACCATACTGGTAAAACTAGCTGTAGCAGCTGTAATCCCTCCGCTACCAACATTACTAATACCAGCAGCAAAGGTAGACATAGACTGGCCAGTTACAGCTGTTGCAATTCCTGCAATACCAGACATTGTAAACCCGCCATTTGCAGATAAACTATTGATCGCAGCTGTTCCACCAACACTTTGCATACTAAAACCTATCGTTTGAACGGCATCAGCTCCCACCTGGAAACTTGCTGCATATGTACCATCCAATAAATTTTGTCCACCAAATGTAGTATCTGTTGCGATACGATTAACTTCATCTGCAAGTTGTCGAATCTCTTCTTGAATAGCTAAACGATCTTCATCAGTATTTGAACCATTTGCAGCTTGTTGTGATAACGTTCGCATTCGCTGAAAAGTTGATGTGATTTCATCCATTGCCCCTTCCGCAGTTTGCGCTAATGAAATGCCATCATTCGCGTTACGGTTACCTTGACTTAAACCTAATATTTGCGATTGTAAACGGTCAGTAATTTGTAAACCGGCAGCATCATCTTTGGCACTGTTAATCCGCAATCCAGATGACAACCGTTGAAATGAAGTATCTAAATCATTACCAGAATTTGTTAACTGGCGCTGTGCATTTAACGCACTTACGTTTGTATTTACATATAAAGCCATAATAAACTCTCTTCTTATCTGTCAAAGTTCTGTCACCTTTAATAAGGTGATATTTGATTAAAGTGACTCATTACAACGGCAAACTTTAATTGCCTGGGGCAAAAAAATGCCACTTTGCAGGTTAGTTAATAAACTTAATCAGATACTGCAATGTTCAGGCCAGTATTAAAAAAATAGAAAAAGGCCCCATATAGGAGCCTTTGTGAGATAAGTTTAAGAGTGGGTTGATAAAGCATAAACTATGGCATAATTTATGCTTTGATAGTTACGTTCTTACAAATGTTAGAACACTACAAATGGATTTTTTAGCGCCTCCGCTTTATAATCCTTCAATAGCGCCTTTGTTAATACCCCATCAAACAAAGGCGCTTTTCTTTAAGTCAATTTCTTGACTGCTCAAGCTAACGATTACCCTAGAAGACTTAGTGCCGCCTGTGGACGCTGATTAGCCTGGCTAAGAATTGTTTGGCTTGCTTGTTGTAAGATCTGCATCTTAGTTAGATTAGCCGTTTCTTGAGCAAAGTCAGTATCTTTAATACGTGATTGCGCAGCGCTTAAGTTTTCAGATATATTCGATTGGTTACGAATAGTCGATTGAAAACGGTTTTGTACGGCACCCAGTTCTGCACGTTTTTTATCAACTACAGCAATCATTGCATCCATACCTGCAAGGATCTGTTGGGCATTTGCTTGTGAAGATACACTTATCTCATCAAAAACCATACTAGTAAAACTAGCAGACGCTGCTGTGATACCACCACTTCCAACATTGCTGATCCCAGCAGCATAAGTAGACATACTTTTACCTGTTACAGCTGTAGCAACCCCTGCAATGCCAGACATTGTGAAACCACCATTAGCTGATAGGCTATTAATCGTAGCTGTACCACCTACATTTTGCATGCTAAAGCCAATTGTCTGAACTGCATCAGCACCTACTTGAAAGTCAGCATCATATGTACCGTTTAGTAAATTTTGTCCACCAAACGTAGTGTCTTCAGCAACACGGTTAACTTCTTCAGACAGTGAACGTATCTCTTCTTGAATAGCTAAACGATCTTCATCCGTATTTGAACCATTTGATGCTTGTTGCGCAAGGGTACGAATACGTTGGAACATTGATGTTACTTCGTCAAGTGCACCTTCAGCTGTTTGTGCTAAAGAGATACCGTCATTTGCGTTACGGTTACCTTGATTTAAACCATTAATTTGTGACGTTAAACGGTCAGTAATTTGTAGACCTGCAGCATCATCTTTCGCACTATTGATACGTAAACCAGACGATAAGCGTTGGAATGATGTATCTAGTGCATTACCAGAATTCATTAATTGTCTTTGTGCGTTCAATGAACTAACATTTGTATTTACATATAAAGCCATGATTATCTCTCCCGAAGTAAACTTATCATTTACTCTCAAACTTACTTAAATTAAGCAGTGGTTGTTGTTTACAACGCTTTGCTTGGTTAATTAAGTTATCGGTCTGCTCAAAAATTCCTTTAGTTTTTTTTTGATTTTTTTTGAATTAAATAATTAAGCCAATGTTTTTATATATCTTTTATACTATCAATTTAATCTTTTTAAGTTGGCATTGGATATTTTTCAACATTAAACATTAATGCTGAAAAACTATTTCAAATGAAGCTAACTAATTAATTTTTAAAGGGGAGGAATTAAAATTGAGTGTTTTAAAAGAGTAAGGCAAGACTTTGCCTTACTCTGGGGTTATTTATAAGTAATCAAATAAGGAAAGATTAGCCAGTCGGCCAAAAGTTGCCTGTGATGCCTGTAAGGCCGTTTCTTGCTTTGTTAGCTCTGTAATCGCTTCGGCCATATCTAGTTCAACTAAATCTGCGCGAGACGCTTTATTGTTTATATCTAAATCGGCGTTTGATTGTGTTACTTTTTCTGTGGTATTTAAACGTCCGCCTAGGCCAGCTTGAGTTAATGATACTTGATTCTTACTGTTATCAATTTGTGTCATAGCATCTGCGAGGACTTGGTCGTAATCATCTTGGCTTATTGTCGAATCGGTTAGACCAGCTATTAAATCATTTAAGGTGTTTAGCACATTCTCCTTTTGCGGTGCCTCTAGGGTAAAGTCTACTTGCCCTGTTGCAACTGGATTGATATCTATTTCCATCCCTGCAAATTTGATTTGTGTCCCCTCGAAACTTCCTGACTCAATTACCGTACCGCCTTGCTCTACTTGGTAAGTATTTGGCGTACCGGCTGTTGTAATTATATTAAAAGTATTAGCCCCAGCAGCGGCAGTGGGATCGGCGTTATAATTTGCTTTATGGAACTCATCAAATTGACCTTGTTCACGCACGTAAACTTTAGCACTAGTGATTCCACCTGAAACTGTGGCATCATTTGACTCAACATTTAATCGGGCATCAACTTTTTCAAAAATCTCAAAGCCATTGTCGCTCGATTTAACATCAACTCCTGCTGCAATTTTTATTTTATGCTGCCCTTGATCGCCATTATAAGTATATTTTCCTGTTGACGAATCAAATGAGTAGGTTTGAGTATTATCTTGATAACCAGAGAATATGTATTTCCCATCTTCAGTTTTGGCATTCATTAAATCAAGAACACTACTTTGAATTGCTTTTATTTCTTCTGCGATACCCTCACGGTCAATATCAGAATACGCACCATTACCCGCTTGAATAGCAAGAGTATGCGCTTTTTCTAAAGAGCCTTTAATATTATCAAGTACACTATCTTGAGTCGTAAGCCTACTAGTTAGCATAGTGATATTCTTGCTATATTGTTCATTTGATTCAATACGATCAGTATAAAGCATGGCTCTAGCTGTGGCTGCGGGATCGTCAGATGCAGTGAGCACTTTTTTTTGCGTATTAACTTGCTCTTGTGCTTTATTGACATTTTGCTGGCCATTTAAGATTGAATTCAATCCATTTTGGTACATTAAATTATTTGATAAACGCATAATTACCTCGCAGCACTCAGAAGTGTGTCAAAAATTGTTCGGGCTGTTGAAAGCACTTGTGCAGATGCAGCATATGATTGTTGAAAGCGCAGTAAATTAGCCGCTTCTTCATCTAAATTAACCCCAGATAAAGACTCGTACCAGGCCTCTGACTGCTGTGCAAGTGCATCAAATGCTGCACCGTTAGTCATAGCTTGGTTGGTAATAACACCAATATCAGTTACTAAACCCGCGTATGATTCGTTAAAGGTTTTATGATTATCAGCTGTCGATGAGCTAACCACATTTTGACGTACTAACTCACCACTTTGTAATTCCGCCAATTTGAGGCCATTGCGATTGTCATCAAAACCGCCTTCGTTAAATTCAAGAGTGAAAGTATCCCCGACAGCAGGAGTGCCCTCTATATTAAAATCGAAGCCATAAGTGTCATAAGGTGCGCCAGCTTGCGAAAGTATATTCTCAGCGGGAGGTGTTATAGTAAAAGTTGTTGTACCACTGGCATCCGTTATAGAGTACTCATTAGCATTAGCGGTTTTAACTAAACTAACATCACCATTTGCAAGGCTTGGTGGTGATGTAATAAAGCCACCAGAAGTAACACTTGTTACTGTGCCAGCAGAAATGTTTGCACTCCCCGTATTATTAATATCATCGGCAGTTCTAATGGGTGATGCGAGAGCTAATGCGTCTGGGCGATCGGTTGCAAGCTCGAGAGTTGACGCCGCCTGTGAATTTAGTTTAAGTTGAAACTTGTCACCAACATTACTTGTACCTGAAACATTTATTTGTAATCCATAAAGCTCAACCCCAGGGTTATTTGTGGAATCAATAACACCACCGGTAATAGTCGCTGTTGAAGCACTACCTAGTGGCTCGCCTTTATTATCTATTGGCTGAATCTCAACCGTATTCGCCGCCGTATAAGTAATAATGAAATCACTGGCCGGTAATTCGCTGCCCATACCTGGTTCGACGGTTCCGGTCATGACTGAGCCACCTGTATTAGCTTGATATGCAAATGCATCGACTGTTGGTATAGTGAATATATCACCTCCCAAGTCACCATTCCCATCCATCCCTAGCTTATTTTGTTCATTAAAGGCATCAGCTAAAGCTAAGCCCATCTGCCCTAATTGGTTTTGTGCTGGGACTAAAATATCATCACGAAAGGCGAGCAAGCCGCCTATTTTACCCTTTAATGAGCTTGTATCCACTTCAAGTGGTATAGCTGCGCCACCGTTAACATCTAGGTGAAGCTCTTTAAAATCAGGATCCGGGTCACCTGTCATCGAAAACAGATTAAATGTACCATCTTGCATAACTAATGATTCACCAGTTCCCATAAACAATAGCTTTTCCCCATTAGGACCGTCTAGAGTTTCAATATCGACTAACTCAGATAGCTCTCGGATTGCTAAATCGCGCTGATTATATAAAGTGCTAGACTCCCCTTCGCTACGAGTACCGTGCACTGCGGCAATTTGTTTATTCAATGAACTAATATTCTGCACTAAAGTGTTTGCCTCATCAGCAAATATTTCTAACTGCTCATTCACGACATTTTTTTGATCAAACACAATTCCTGACAAACGATCCATTTGTTCGATTAAGTTTTCTGCATCTGTCATAACTAGTGAACGTGCAACAGAAGATGAGGGTTGATTAAGGCTTTCCTGTACATTATTAAATAATGAATTAATACTGGAAGATAAGCTATTCGACTCTTCTGAGAATAATGTATCAACACGACTAGCTTCTGTTACAAATTGATCAAAAAAGGCTTTGTTTGAGGTATCACGATTCAATTGCTTTTGTGCAAATTCATTGATCAATCGATACGTTTCACCACGACCAACTTGATTGTCGATCATAGTCAAATGCTCTGTACGCTCTCGTACGTAGCCTTCTGTATTTACATTGGCGATGTTTTTACTGGTCGTTTGCAACAATTCAGAGTTAGCACGAACTCCTGAGCTTGCAATGTCAAATAAATTAAACGACATCTTAGTTTACTCCTTGGCGAACCAATGTTGCTGCCAATGTTTTAAGCTCAGTACGATTAAGCACTTGCTTTATTTTATCAGCATAATTGGGATCGGTTGCATAACCTGCTTTTTGTAATGAATCTAAAAATGCGGCAGGTTTTGCTGTATTTTCGAGGGCTTCTTGATAGCGTGGGTTTTCATTTAAAAAATCAACGAAATCGTTCACACTATCTTTAATGGATTCGTACGCTCTAAAGCTTGCTTGCTTTTTAACAGGCATACCTTGTTCAAATTCTAGTGTCACTTTACTGGCTTTATCGCCTTGCCAACTGCGGTCAGATTTAATATTAAAAAGATTATTACTACTACTGCCATCAGCTTTGTTAATAATATGTTTGCCCCAGCCGGTTTCAAGTGCAGCTTGTGCGACCATAACCGCTGGATTCAAGCCAATCTTTTCTGCAGCCGTTTTAGCGTGTTCCCATACGGTTGTAATAAATGATTCAACGTCATCAAAGTTATTACTTTGTTTAGCTGTATTGTCTATATTTGTTGTCGGTTTAACCTCTGCTGACTCTGCATTTTTGATAGTGCCGTTAGCACGTTTATCACTGGTAAAGTCATCCACCGAGCGCAGTACAGAGCCTGGCATAAACTCTTTACCATCTGGTGATAATTGCTGCACAATAAGATCAGCAAGCCCTAACGAGCCATTAGATGACAGCTCAACAGACAGTTGTTGATCGTGCATTTCTTCAAAAAACTTTACCCCGCTTGAATTAAACGGGCTGTCTTTATCTTCAAATGCTTCATTAGCTTTACGCATACTTTTTAACAGCATCTGGGTAAAGATAGATTCAAATTGTGCCGCGGCTTTTTTTAAGGCTTCTTTTGACGCGTCACTTGAGGCATCACTTTTTAAAGCACTTTGACGTAGAGAGTCTAAGTTGCCTAAATCAAAAAAGTTTTGCTTATCGAGGTGATTAGTATCCATCAGCTTTTTGACACAATAATTAATAATAAAATTAACAATGCAATAATTGAGCCAAACAAACCATAACAAGGAAGTTGTAATGAGAGGGGCTAGACTCCAGTTACCTAGAGCCTAGTAAATTAGAAAACTAAATGACCACTAACTGGCCGTTAATTGCACCCGCTTCTTTAAGCGCCTCAAGAATCGCCATTAAGTCACCAGGGGCTGCGCCTACTTCATTAATTGCACGTACTAAATCATCTAAGCTGACACCTGGGTTAAACACAAAAGCCCGTGAATCATCTTCATCAACATCGATAATGCTTTGATTGGTGACTACAGTTTCGCCTTCGCTAAAGGCATTTGGCTGCGATACGTTTTGCTGTTCGGCAATCGTCACTGTAAGACCGCCATGGGTAATTGCCGCGGGTTGCAGCTTGACATTTTTACCTATTACAATAGTACCTGTTCGAGAATTAACGATAATTTTTGCAGCAGTATCTGCCGGCTTAAATTCTAGATTCTCAAGGGTCGACAAATAAGCCACCCGCTGTGAAGCATCCCGTGGGGCTATTACACGAATCGATGCTGCATCAATTGCTTGGGCGCTATCCGGGCCAACTAAGTTATTAATTGTTTGCTCTAAACGTTTTGCAGTTGTGAAATCAGGGCGATTTAAATTAAAGGTAATGTAATCCCCTTGCATAAATGGGCTTTTAATCGCTCGCTCAATTATCGCGCCATTTGGAATACGTCCAACCGTGGGTGTGTTGATAACGACTCGGCTACCATCTGCGCCTTCTGCACCTAAGCCCCCAACAATCAAGCTACCTTGTGCAATTGCATAGGTATTACCATCAACCCCCTTAAGGAAAGTTTGCAGTAACGTACCGCCACGTAAACTACCCGCACTACCGATTGATGAAACCGTGATATCAATTGTTTGCCCTGGTTTTCTAAAAGGCGGTAATTCAGCGTGAACAGCAACAGCGGCCACATTTTTAATTTTCGGTTTTAAACTACTGTCCATTGTGATGCCAAAACTATTGAGCATCGCTTTAAAGCTTTGTTCTGTGTATCGGCTCTGTTCGCCAGTACCAGGTAAACCAACAACCAAGCCATAACCAACAAGTTGATTTGAACGAACACCTTCTACCATAGAAACATCTTTAATGCGTTCAGCAGCGGCAGTTAAGTGCCACCCAAGCAGACAAATACCAATAAATACCTTAAAACCATTCATATTCAATGTCCTTTAAAAAGGGAATAACGCGCTACTAAAGAATCGTGTTAGCCAACCAGCACTTTGCGACTCTTGCATTTGCCCTTTACCTGAATATTGAATACGCGCATTCGCAATCCGGTTTGACGTTACTGTATTATCGGCCGTCACATCTTGTGGCCGTACAAGTCCTTCTAGGCGAATAAACTCTTCACCTGTATTAAGGGTTAGCCACTTTTCACCACGTATCACTAAGTTACCATTTGGTAGAACACGCATTACATTAACTGAAATATCACCGAACAAGCTATTCGATTGATTAGATTTGGAATCACCTGTAAAAGAGGAATCAGAGCCGATACCAAACTGAATGCTATCTCCACCAATATTAACGGGTAAACCACCTAAACCAACAACTGGATCAAGACTGGCATTACTTTCTTTATCGGTTTCTGTTTTTGCGGCTTTTGAGGCCTGAGTCGACTCTTGTAGTTTTACCGTAATAATGTCGCCAGTTCGAAGCGCTTTTTTATCTGAGTACAAGTCGTTAGCTGAGTAACTATCAAATAATGAACCTGTAGCCACAACTTGCTCTGCCACAGGATCTGGGTACATTGGCGCATAATATGGGTCATCCTGAACCACGTGGGTATTTTGAGTGGTCATACAGCCACTTAATATACATGCCCCGCTAAAGACAATGATTAAATTACGCATAATGCTGCCCTTACTCATTAAAGTTGCTGATTAATGTAACTAAGCATTTCATCAACAGCTGAAATTACCTTTGAATTCATTTCATAAATACGTTGTGTTTCAATTAGATTCACAAGCTCTTCAGTCACATTCACATTCGATGTTTCAAGTGAGCCTTGCACAATCGAGCCTAAGCCATCAATACCCGGGTTACCTTGAACCGGCGCGCCACTTACTGCTGTTTCGGTGTAAAGGTTTTGCCCAATAGGCTCAAGACCCGATGGGTTAATAAAATCACTAATGGTTAACTGCCCGATCACCACGTTATCAGCCTCACCGGCAATACGTACCGACACTTCACCATCTTGCGATACAGTAATTGATTGTGCGTCATCAGGTACATTCATCTCTGGTTGAATAGGAAAACCTGCACCTGCTGTAACAATACGGCCGTCTTCATCGGTGGTAAATTGTCCGTTACGTGAGTACGCAATATTACCGTCGGGTTGTAGTACTTCAAAAAAGCCTGAACCAGATATCATCCAATCCAATGAGTTTTCAGTGGTAAGCATATTACCTTGAGAAAAGTTCTTTTGGTTAGCAACCACTTTAGCACCGGCACCTAACATCAAGCCCGATGGCATTTCAGTGTCTTGTGAAGAGCGCCCACCTGGTTGATTGATATTTTGATAGAGTAAATCTTCAAAGACAGCACGGCTTTTTTTATACCCAACGGTACTGGCATTGGCTAAGTTATTTGAGATAACCGATATATCGGTTTGTTGGGCATCTAAGCCTGTTTTACTGATCCATAATGCAGGATTCATATTAATGTCCTCTCAATTAGGTTAAACAATGCGCAGCAATTGGGTATGACGTTCGTCAATTTCTTCTGCTGTTTTCATTAACTTAACTTGTAATTCAAATTGGCGTTGATGGCTTATCATATCCACCATTTCATGTACTGGATTCACGTTTGACATTTCAAGCGTGCCGCTCATAACTTTTACGTTTTGCGAGATATCACAAAAGCCACATAAATCATCTTCTAGTTTATCGGCTTTAGGACGAAACAAGCCGTCGTTGCCTTTTTCAAGCTGAGTGTTATCCGCTTCGATAACCTTTAAACGATCAACCACTTCTAAAAAGTTAGCCGGCGCACCTTGGGGGCGTACTTGAATTGATCCGTCTTCACTAAACTCCACCTTTTCAATCGGTAGCGGTAAAATGATAGGACCACCCGCGCCAACTACTTGACGCCCATGGCTCGTTATTAACGCACCATCTGGAGTGATATTTAAAGTACCGACCTTGGTATAAGCTTCGTTTCCCTGGGCATCTTGAACGGTTAGCCAACCTTTATCGCTCATCGCAATATCTAAATCACGGCCGGTTTCAACAATACCCCCCGGAGGTCATATTTGAACCTGGACGCTCTTGCATGGAAAAGACGCGCGTAGGTAAGCCTTCACCAAATGCTTGCATAGACCTTGCTTGTGCAAAATCAGCTTTAAAGCCAGTGGTGTTAGCATTGGCTAAGTTATTTGCTTTGAGCGCAAGGCCCCGCATACTTTGCTTAGCCCCTGACGCTGCAATGTAAACCATCTTATCCATAACATCGACTCACGTTAAAAAATCTATATTAGAGATAAATGCAAAATAAGTGCCACAATAATTTGACAGTAAAAATACACTGATAAGAAATAAAAAAGGCTGCCTGAATTGGCAGCCTTGGTGTCGGATTATAATAATATTCGCTATTAACGAATTTGCAGGATACTTTGCTGAATTGTTGAGTTCACTTCAAGCGCACGCGAATTAGCCTGGAAGTTACGCTGCGCACTAATCAAATCGACCAGCTCATTCGTTAAGTTCACATTTGATTGCTCAAGGGCTGAAGAATTAATAGAACCTAAAGTACCTGAACCAGGCTCTCCGGCAATTGGTTCACCAGAGGTTAAACTTTTTTTCCATGACGTGTCACCAGCTTGTTGTAAACCTTGAGAGTTTGAAAAACGCACCATGGCAACTTGCCCTAAGAACGAGGTATCACCATTACTGTAAGAGGCAACCACCTTGCCATCCGTGCCAATATCAATACCCGCTAAACGACCTACTGTGGCACCATCTTGATCAAGCGCTTTAACTTCAAAATTACTCGCATATTGTGTAGGAATTTTATTCGCTGTACCTGCTTCATCGCGCCAGTTCACTTGAACATCATCAGGAAAGCTTGCACCATTGGTTAGTAAGTCAGAAAGACCAGCAACACCAGCACCACCACCAGGTATGGCAATAGGATTAAAAGTGGTATCTGTATTGGCAGTGCCATCGGTGTTTAAAGGTAAACCACTTGCATCAAATTGAAATGTAGAAAGCGGTGTATATGGCGTAGCCGTCTCTTCAGCACCTGCAGGACTAAATGGCTTTTCGTCCAGTGTTGCAAATACTTGCCATTCATTTTCATTACCAGTAACCGTTGAATCAGTTTTCACAAAGAAAAACTGTAAAACATGCGGCTCACCTAAAGAATCGTACATAGTTGTCGATGTAGAGCTGTTATAAGAAGCACTGACTGTTGGGTCAAATGTAGTAATAGATGGCGAAATTGAGCGAGAATCTAAGTTAAATGAACTATATACATTAGTCGTCGCACGTGGAGAACCCGATGAGTCAGGAATTTGTAATGCCGATGATGTACTTAAACTTACTGAAGTAGTATCGCCTGTCGATTCGTTAACAGGAAAGCCTTGTAAAAAATTGCCTTTTGCATCAACAATAAAGTTATCCTGGTTTAGTTTAAATGCACCAGCTCGTGTATAAGTGAAATCTTGAGCACCTAAGTCTTCACTCATCGCAAAGTAACCTTCACCCGTAATAGCTAGATCTAAAGAGTTCTGCGTAAATTGCAATGAGCCTTGATGAAATTGCTGGGCAACCATCGTGGTTTGCACCCCATCGCCATTTTTAGTTTTACCTGAACTAAATACCGATGATGCATATACATCGGCAAATTCAGCACGAGACTCTTTAAAACCCGTGGTATTTACGTTAGCAATATTATTTGCTGTTACGTCTAAATCTTTTTGTGCGGCGGCAAGGCCTGTTAATGCAATATTGAAGCTCATAATTCACCTCTAATCTTTGAATTTTAGCCGAAGGCTAACTTAAATTTAAAATTGTTTACGCGATTTCTGCTATATCAGTTAGCCTAACCGCACCTTCTTTTGTGTTAATAATGATCCCACTAGAACCATTAACATTGACGCTCTCAATATTCTTAAAGGTTGCAATAGGTAAGCTTGTAAACTCGCCCCCATTTGACCTTCAGCCTTAACACTGTATTCCCCTTCGGGTAAATCATCACCGTCAGAGTTTTTACCATCCCATTCAAAACGGATTGCACCGGCTGATTGGGCTCCAAAATCAATTGTACGTACCAGTTGCCCTGATGAATCTTCAATACGTAAGGTCAAATTCTCAACAGGTTCTTGCGCAACGATAGTCCCTTTTGCATCACTACCTGCATTCAAATCTAATGTATCTGATTCCAATAAGGCTTGTTTACCCACTAAAGTTGAAGCCTGTAATGCAGAGTTTGAAGTCATTGATGAAGCAAGTGACTCAAAGTTACTATTGAGGTTTGAAATACCTTCCGCCATAGTAAAACTGGTCATTTGTGCAATCATTTGATCATTATCTGCAGGATTACTAGGGTCTTGAAAAGAAAGCTGTTGTGTTAGCAAGGAAAAGAAATCTTCTTGCGTTAACGCATCACTTTTCTCTTCCGTCGATACTTGGTTTTCTTGCCACTTAAGCGAATCTAAATAAGTCGACGATGTTGTAGTTATATCGTTACTCATAACTTTTCCTCAATTACCGCTGCCCAAGCAACAGTGTTTTACTTAGCATTTGCTTCGCTGCATCAGCAACTTGCACATTTGTTTGATAAGAGCGTGAGGCAGAAATCATATTAGCCATTTCTTCTACAACATTAACGTTAGGTTTGTAGATATACCCATTTTCATCCGCACTGGGGTGATTAGGGTTATATTCTATTTGCAGTGGCTTATCGCTCTCTACAATACCTAGTACTTTAACGCCTACAGACGACCCCTGTTGATTACTTTGCGACGCTGATGCCTTTGTCAGCTCAGCAGCAAAAACAGGGTGGCGCGCTCGATAGGTTTGATCCTGACTTGAGCTAATAGTATTAGCATTAGATATATTACTGGCCGTGGTATTCAAACGCACATTTTGCGCGCTCATACCGGTACCTGAAATATCAAAAACGTTATATAAACTCATGCTTAGGCTCCTTGACTACCGAGGGCTTTTTTAAGGCCTTTAATTTTACTACTCATAAATTGCAGGCTTGCCTGATACTCTAATGAGTTCTGTGTATACAAGTTTCGTTCCACCTGTATGTCCACTGAGTTACCATCACCTGTATCTGCTTGATTTGGCGAGCGAAACATTTCACTATTACCGACATAACGGCTACCACCAGAAATGTGTTTAGCATCGGTTGTTACCATGTTATTGCCGCCCTGTTGGTGGCTTTTTGCCGCTTTTAAAGCGGAGGCAAAATCAACATCTTTCGCCTTATAGCCAGGCGTATCAGCATTGGCAATATTGGTTGCTAATAATTCGGCTCGTTGAGAACGGATCAACATTGCGTGAGGGTGAACCCCAAAAGCTTTATCAAAACTGATAGCCATAACCATCTCCAAAAAATTGACTTAAGCTTATTAATGCAAAAGGTGAGCCAATATAAAATCTCAAAAAAGGGATGGTTAAGTCATTAAATAACAAGAAAAAACGATGGCTTTTGGCCATCGTTTTTATATTTTTATTAATTAGAAATAGCTGAGGATACTATTTCTTTTGATAAATAATACCTGGATTACAACGTACCATATCAAACTCTGTACTGAGTCCCGACATCGACTCTGAGGCACCTAAAAACAAATATCCTTTAGGGTTTAGTGCCTGTGCAAATTGCGCAATAATTTTAGCTTTTACTTCAGGTGAGAAGTAAATCAACACATTACGACAAAATATAATATCGAACTTTCCCATCAAGGCGTAAGAGTCAAGTAAATTCAAGTGCCTAAAACTAGTTAATTTTTTAATCGGGTCGATCACTTGGGCCATGCCGTTGCCACTGTCTTTGAAAAACTTTTTCCGTCGCTCAGCAGATAAACCGCGCGCTAGTGCTAACGAGTCATATTCTGCATGTTTACACATATCAAGCATTGTATTTGAAATATCAGTGCCGACAATTTGCGCCCCCATTTTTAAAACACCAGGGGATTTAGCCTGAAATTCAGCAACAGACATAGCAATAGAGTAAGGCTCTTGACCAGAAGAGCTTGCCGCAGACCAAATTTTTAGTGGCCTGCGTAGTTCTTTATGCTCTGGAAATAGCTTAGTTTGTAATAATTCAAACGGGTATTGATCTCTAAACCACAATGTTTCGTTGGTGGTCATTGCATCAACTACGGCGGCGCGAAGTTGCCGCTCGTGGGGGCTGAGTGTTTTACTCACTAATTGTGATAACGATTCAACATTGAAACGAGTCATTAAAGGCGCAAGTCTACTCTTTACTAAATAAAGCTTGTTATCGCCTAACACAATACCGCACTGCTGCTCTAAAAACGTACGGAATTGATCGTACTCGCCTTGCTGTAAATGTTTATTTTCCAACGTAACACCACCTATCAAAATTAGTCACAATGAACCCATTTTTTTACTGCTGTAGCTAATTCATCCGGGTTGAATTTTGCGATAAAGTCGTCTGCGCCTACTTTTTCAATCATAGCCTGATTAAACACACCACTCAAAGAAGTGTGTAAAATCACATGTAAAGGTGCAAGCTTAGGATCTGCTTTTATCTCTGCAGTTAAAGTGTAGCCATCCATTTCAGGCATCTCAACATCCGAAATCAATAAACCGACTCTTTCAGTAATATCGTTTTTACAATCAAGCTCTGCGATTTCTCGAAGGCGAATTAGCGCCTCTTTACCATTTTTTGCAAGTTCCGTTTGTACGCCGAGTGGTTCAAGTGCACGTTTCACTTGATTGCGAGCAACAGCTGAGTCATCTGCTATAAATACGATACGCTCTCCCAAGTCTTTCTGAATTTCGCCATCACTTGCAATTTCCGCACTAACCTCGGTGTTTACTGGGCAAATTTCATTTAAGATTTTTTCTACATCGAGAATTTCAACTAACTCATTTTCAATCTCGGTGACTGCGGTTAAATATGAGTATCGGCCAGCACCAGATGGAGGCGGCATGATCTTTTCCCAGTTCATGTTGACGATGCGCTCAACACCTCCAACTAAAAAGCCCTGAACTGAGCGATTATATTCAGCAATAATAATAAAGCTGTCTTGAATGTTCTCGATAGCAGGACCACCAACGGCCATAGACAAATCGATAACAGAAATAGTTTGCCCGCGTATATGAGCAACACCCCGTATATACGCATTTGATTTTGGCATATTCGTTAAAGGAGGGCATTGCAGTACTTCTCTCACTTTAAACACATTAATACCAAAGCGCTGCCGCCCTCTTAATTTGAATAATAATAATTCAAGGCGGTTTTGCCCAACCAACTGAGTACGCTGGTTCACTGAGTCTAAAATGCCTGCCATTTCAATCTCCTAAGAAAGCTAAAAAAACGGAACAATTATTGCTTTCTCTATTTAAAGCTACATTACATCGTGGGAGCGTCTAAAAATTGACGCTAAATATTTATACCCTGTTTTCAACCATAAGCATAGTCGAAACATTATGAGTTTGTTAAAAAAAAGCCGAAGATACAGTGTTTTTTTATTTTCTTGCTAGCCTATGCCTAGTTTCACCTGTCTATGGACAAATATACAGCAAAGAAAAGTTGCAAACACTTGCTATCTCGTACATAAGAGATCAATTAAAGCCAATCAATAATGAGCAAACGCAAATTAATGCGCTTGCTTTAGATAGCAGAATACCCGATCGCAGCTGTACAACGTCACCGTCTTTAAGCGTACCAACAGCCCCTCCTTTTAATCGACAAGTAACAGTACAAATTAACTGTGGAGATATACAAGGTTGGAGTCAATACGTACACGTCCGTATTACTGAGCTTGAACCAATTGTAGTTGCCACTGAACACTTAACACGAGGTGAAGTTATAGAAGCTCATCACCTGAGTGTTGAAATGAGACCAAAACACTTTGTTCGAGTACAACATTTACAAGATGAGTCGGTTCTTATTGGAAGCCGTAGTAAGCGTAATATTCGCAGCGGTTTGCCTGTTGTATTGAGCCAAATTTGCATGGTTTGTAAAGGCGACAACGTCACTATATTTGCAACGATCCGAGGATTAAAAATAAAAACTTCCGGTTTAGCCCTAGAAGATGGTACTTTAGGAGAACAGGTAAAAGTAAAAAATGCAAAATCTGGGAAAGTTTTAAATGCCCGTGTAGACGGTGTTGAGTCTGTACAGGTAAATATTTAAATTTTCAAATTTATGCTAAAGTATCTATCATGCATGCCGATAAATAGGCATATGTTGGATTATGTATAGGTTAATATCATGGTAAGCCAAGTAAATAAGGGTCAGCAACAGCCTAATGTGTTGGCCAATGCTAAGCAACAAAAAGTTGATTTGCAAAACAATAATACACAGTCGGCGCAAACAGCTGCACCAAAAGCGGCTACCGACTCTGTAAGCTTAACACCACAAGCACAACAACTTAAATCATTACAAGATAAGGCTCAACAGTCTTCTGGGTTTGATAGTAATAAAGTTGCAGAGCTTAAAAAAGCAATCAGCGAAGGTAAATATCAAATCGACGCTGAAAAGTTGGCTAAGAATATAGCTGCCTTTGAGTTTGACGTATATGGCTGATCACAATAGTTTAATTGCGTCAAAACTCACTATGCAGTTAAATTGCTTAACTTCATTAGTTGAAATTTTAGACGATGAGCTTACAGCGATAGCTTCGCGCCGAGGCGAAGGGCTAAAAGAGATAGCACAACAAAAGTTGTCTTTTCTTAGCAAGATCCAAATTCTTGATAAAGAGCTGAGTACTCTACTTGCAAGTAATGATTCAAGATCCGAAGAAGTGTCTGATTTGATTTCTGCTGTTCGTAAGCATTTAGAAACTTGTAAAAAGAAAAACGACGTTAACGCACACGCAGCGCACCAAGCGCAATTAAGCGTAAAACAACTCAAAGATATTTTAATTGGCGCCCCCACTTCTATGACCTATGACCAAGGTGGTAGCGTAGTGCATGGTAATAGCAAATTAGTTCATAACTTAAAAGCATAATTCTAACGTCTAGGAAATATCCCTTATTAGCTTTCTTTTCTCTATTACCAATACTATTTAGTGCTCATTTACTAGATAGTACATACTCAGCTATTATTCAAAATTACTTTTCCGTGCTTCACTGTGATTTTATAAAATCAATCCTGCGTAATAACTAAATTGCTCACGAAATTAATATAATAAAGCGCGGGAAGTGTGAAACTACCCGCGCTTTATATTTGTATTAGTTAACTCATTAACTATCTATTTGGTTATTTCCACTCTCAATTAACTTTTTAATCATCTCTTCTGATTGATTTTGTGCATCAAGAGCGGGCTCAGCAGATTTCGATGTATCTCCACTGAAAGCAATACTACTAGCTTCACTGTCTAAGTCTAAGGCTAGCAAATCCGTTTGTTCAGCATCGCTCAGTACATCACTGATTGTTAAATCCAATGGCTCTGACTCACTACTAACGGTATTGTCAGCAGCTAAGATACGACTTAAATCAATGCTTTCATTTTGTGATACTTCATTACTGAAGGTAACACTTGATTCTGGTATCTCTGTTTGAGCTATGCTCTGATCTGCCTCTACACTGAGTGATGCTGGATCATCATTAATATTGCCAGAGGCAAAATCCTGATTATCTGTATCTTTAACAAGGTAATTTCCAGCTTGATCAATTGTTAAGAAATAATAATCTTCACCACTTAACAGGTCCAAGTCCAATAAGGATAATGTATAACTCCACTCACCGTTGGCGTCAGTTGTCGTACTTGGGTAACCTTCTAATACATCAAGATCAATTCCCAATAAGCCTACGCCAATTAAGCTAGCTCCGATGATATATATTTCAGTTCCTGATGGTGCTTCTCCTTCTACAGATGGAAGTAGCAGACCCAATATACCAGGATTATAGTCCGTCACATTAAACTCAATAGGAGTGGTATCAACTATTAAGCCATTGCCTGATGCAGTACCCATGTTACCCGCAGCATCTTCGATACTAGCACTTACCGTATATGCGCCATCCAATAGCCCTGCAGGGAAATCACTGATACTATCTCCTAATGAAACTGACCAGTTACCGTCATTATCAGTTGTAACTGTTTGCTGATAGCCGCTGCCAAAGCTTATTATCACCTCTGAATTCGCTTCACTTGACGTTCCTGTGATCAGTGGGCTCGTATCATAAGTTAAAACTAAGCCACTGGTAATTGCGACTTCTGGCGCTACCGTATCTATGATGCCTGTACTTTGCGCTGACGATTCATTTCCTAACTCATCAGCAGCACTGACACTAACAGTGTAAGTGCCATCTGCTAAACCATTAATTACTTCAACATCCCAGCTACCATCGGCATTAGATGTTGTGGTCATCTCTTGAGTATTACCCGCACGGTCAGTGACCAACACTGTCACTAAAGTGCCTGCCGGTGCACCACTGATAGAACCATTTATGGTCGGTGTCAAATCATTGGTAATCGCTGGTGCTGTTACTGAAATTACAGGTCCAGTGTAATCCATATTGAGTGTAATTGTATCATTGCTGCTGTTACCTGCGGTGTCGGTGATCACAGCGGTAACTTGAGCATCACCTTCAGCAAGCGCCGTGCTTGCAACAACACTCCAATTACCATTTGCAAGTACCTGGGTAGACACAGTTTGGCTAACACCATTGCTATCGAGTATCGTTACTTCAACTATAGAGCCCAGCTCTGCATCAAGGCTTGTGCCTGATATTAACGGAGTTGAATCAGCAGAAGACAATGCCGATGTTATTTCAAGTGTTGGCGCGGTTAAGTCAATTACAAGTGATGTTGAAGCTGACGACGTTAATCCTACTTCGGTAACACTCGCTGAAACCGTGTAGCTGCCCTCTAACAGCGCTTGCGGAACTTCTACACTCCATACACCACTATTCAAAGTAGCGGTAAAGGTTTGCACATCACCACTTGCATTGCTGATCACTAAATTTATAGCACTACTATTTGACGCGTCACTCGTACCACTTATAACTGGGGTAGTATCATTTGTGGCCGCTAAAGGCGTAATGCCTATACTTGGGGCGCTCGTATTGAGTGCACCAATTACACTATCTGATGTACTTGTATTGCCAGCTAAATCGGTAACCGAAGCAACAACACTGATACTACCATCCTCTAAGTTATCTGGAACATCTATAGACCAACTACCATCAGCTTGTACTTCGGTTGTATAACTATAGGTTTGTGTACTGTCAGTTACATCAACACTAATCACTGTACCCGCGGGCTCATCGCTGCTACCTGTTATTGTTGGAGTTGCAAGATTTATTGTGCCTACAGCATCCACAGCCACAACTGGCGCAACGGTATCTATTTCACCACCAGTTGTAACACTTGAAGTGAGCCCTGCTGCATCGGTAATTGATGCTGTAACATTGTACTCCCCCTCAGGAAGGGTATCGGATTCAACTTGCCAATCGCCATTAATATCAACTACTGCCGTCAAATTATGCGTATCGCCATTACCATCAACAATTACCACCGAAACCGTACTACCTTGTGCTTCATCACTCGTTCCTGAGATTATTGGTGTCGCATCATTGCCTAAGCCTTGACTGACCACTGTAATGTTTGGAGCGACTGTATCTACGGTGATATTACCTGTACGAGTTGTACTATTTCCTGCTTGATCGGTAACCGTTGCAGTGACGGTATAGGTCCCATCGGTGAGCGTACTAGCCGACACTTGCCACTGGCCAGTTTGTGCCACCGTCGCTGTTAAGCTTTGCCCATCAATAGTGACGGTAACCTCGCCACCAGTTAAATTACTGGTGCCACTGATAAGCGGCGTATCATCACTGGTGAACGCAGTTGTATTAAGAACTAAGCTTGGTGCGGTAGTATCAATTACACCACTGGCCGTCTGCTCTGTTAGATTACCAACGCCATCGCGCACACTCGCTTTAACCGTATATTGTCCATCTCCTAAATTTTGTGGCACATTGACTGACCAACTGCCATTCGCTTGCACTGTCGCATTAAAGGTCTGTGTTGCAACCCCTTGCCCTGTGACCACAAGTGTTACTTGCGCACCTTCACCTAAATCAGTGGTTCCGCTAATAGTTGGCGTACTATCCATAGTCAGTGCTGGGGTAGATAACGTAAGTTCAGGCGCCGTATTATCAAAATCTAAGGTACTGATGGTGGTGGTATTACCCGCCGCATCGGTTGCAGATGCTTCAACATACGCAAGTGTTAGCAATGATACTGAGAGGTTCAATACACTCCAGTCACCGTTTGCATCAACAGTAGCTGTATAAGGTAAACCTACTGCGCCTCCCACTAAGTGATTTGTAATAGTGACTACGCTGCCCTCAGGTAAATCAGAGGTTCCTGACAAGGACACCAAATTACCCAATAAGAATGATGGGACAATTGCCAGTTCTGGCGGCGTAATATCAACCTCACCACCCGTTTTACTGTCTTCTCCTTGATTCCCTGCTATATCTGTGATTGTTGCTTTCACAGAGTAGACGCCTTCAGCTAATGCGGTGTTTGCTGCTGCTTGCCAATCACCTTGCGCATCAGTAGTAACGGTTACAATATGCTCAGTACCATTTGCATCAGTAAAGGTAACCTCTACAGTGGCATTCGCTTCATCTGATGTACCACTAATAAGTGGTGTTGTATCTTGGGTTAATACCAAGCTACTTTGGTCAATAGTGATCTCAGGGTTAATACTGTCTATAACGGCATTAGCAATTTGTTGCCCAGCATTACCTGCAGTATCAGTGACCACAGCAGTAACAGTGTAGGCACCTTCTGCAAGAGTTTGGGATGCTTCGACTTGCCATGTTAAATCCGTTGCGAGTGTTGTATTGACTATATGACTTACCCCTTGTGCATCTGTAAAAGTAACAGCAACGGTGTTCCCCGCAACAGCATCTAATGCAGCTCCTGAAACAACCGGTGTTTTATCTGCTGTGCTGCTTAATAAATCGATCAACACTGTAGGTGGGGTTAGATCTATTTCACCTGTTGTTTGAGCCGAATTGCTATTTCCGGCAATGTCCGCAATGGTTGCAGCAACGCTATAACTTCCTTCAGCAAGCTCACTTGCAAGCGCAACAGACCATGTACCATTTGCTTTGACCGTTGCCTGCGCCGATTGCTCAGTGCCAGCACTGTCTGTGACCAACAATGTAACGATAGTGCCTTGTGCTGCATCTGATGTGCCACTAATTACTGGCGTGGTATCATTGGTAATAGTCGGTGTATTAACAGCTAATGTTGGGGCTGTTAAATCTATTGCTAAGCTAGTATTTGAAGATCCAGTTAAACCGTCTTCAGTGACACTAGCTTTCACCGTGTAGCTGCCTTCATCCAAGGCGTCGATAACATCAAGACTCCACTGACCTGCCGAAGCTTGTGTAGTCAATGTTTGCACTACAATGCCCAAGACAATAATTTCAATAGTCACATCAGTACCATCTCTGGCATCTGTAATACCTGAAATAGTCGGTGTGGTATCCAATGTTGGTTGCAAACTCGTAATAGAGATAGTTGGCGCATTGGTATCCAGTGTTGCGTTACCTGATACCGATGCTTGATTGCCTGCAGCATCACTTACATTAGCCGTAATAGTAATTGCGCCATCGTTCAATACATTAATAACTTGCACTGACCAGCTGCCATCGGCTTGTACAACTGCACTTAGTTGATAACTGTTTAAGCCATCATTGACATTGACCATCACCGTTGCGCCTATTTCATCACTGCTACCTGAAATAACCGGTGTATCATCATTAAATGTACCCAATCCATCTAATGTTAAAGTGGGATCTAAAGTATCAACGATACCTGTGCCTTGTGCTGTGCCAATATTGTTAGCTGCATCTGTAATTGTGGCCGTGACAGTGTAAGCACCATCAGCGATATCAGCCGTTGGACTTGTTGAATAACTGCCATCGCCTTGCACTTGGGTTGTAAATTGCTGACTGTCACCATTAGCGTCAACCAAAACAATGACCACTTCAGTCCCTTGCGGCTCTGTTGAAGTTCCTGAAATGGTCGGCGTTGCATCATTAGTAATACCAGGATCCGCTAGCGTCAATACAGGCGTGATAGTATCTATCGACAGCATAGCCGCTGCTGTTTGTAAGTTACCCGCATCATCGCTAATACTCACTTCAACTGAGTAATCGCCATCATTTAATGCCGTTGGGATTGTGACCTGCCAAGTACCGTCATTTGCGATCGTCGCTTGCAGCGTTTGTCCGTTAACCACTACAGATACTTCTCCACCAATCTCGTTGCTACTGCCTGTAATCGTTGGTGTTGCATTAGCGGTTGGTTGTAAGTTATCTATCACTAAACTTGGCGCGACACTATCAACCACACCAGTCGTCTGTTCTGTAGTTAAATTACCAACGCCATCGCGCACAGATGCAGTAACAGTATAAGTTCCCTCCGCGAGTGCTTGTGGCACAGACACCGACCAAGTTTGATCTGCTTGAACCACGGCGGTAAATGTTTGGCTAACATTATCACTATCGACCACGGTCAAATTAATCACAGTGCCTTGGCCCATATCTGTGTCGCCTGAAATGACAGGTGTTGTGTCATTACTCAATGCTGCAACACTGACATTCAAATCAGGAGCTGTATTATCAAAATCAAGCGTGCTCACCGTGCTTGTGTTACCTGCTGCATCTGTCGCACTGGCAGTCACATAAGCCAAATTTAGCAAGGGCACTGTTAAATTAAGAACTTGCCAATTACCATCCTCATCCGTCGTAGCAGTGTAACTAGCGCCAAGTAATCCCCCAACTAAGTGTTCGGTAATTGTCACCGTGCTACCGGCAGGTAAATCAGAATCCCCAGACAACGACACTAGATTACCGAGTAGAAATGCTGGAATAATTCTCAATTCTGGGCCTGTAGTATCCACCACGCCACTGTCTGTGGCGGTACCGGTATTGCCTGCGGCATCACTGAGACTGACACTGACACTGTAGTTGCCATCCGCCAATGCTTGGCTGGCTTCTGCCTGCCATTGACCATTATCATCTGTTTGCACCGTGACACTGTGGCTGCCATTGCTGTCAGTGAAGGTCACGATAATATCGCTGTTAGCTAAGTCTGATGTGCCCGTTACCAACGGTGTGTTGTCGTTCGTTAATTCTGGTGCGCTGATACTCACACTCGGTGCGGTGGTATCAATCTCACCGGTGGTTGTATTGCTGCCGGTGTTCCCCGCTGCATCGGTGATACTGGCGGTTACACTGTAGTCGCCTTCGCCAATGGCATTCGCCACTTCGATTGACCAGCTACCATCACTGCCTGTGGTGGTAGTGATACTTTGTATCGCCCCATTCGCTGCCGTGACCTCGATAGTCACCTGGGTACCCGCTGGTACACCGCTGCTTTGCCCGCTGATTAATGGCGTGACATCACTGCCTGCAGCGAGCGCGTCAATACTGACACTCGGTGGCGTTAAATCAATCAGCCCGGTCATGCTAGTGCTTGCTGGGTTGCCTGCTTGATCAGATACACTCGCGGTCACCGTGTATTCCCCTTCAGCTAGGCTATCGCTAGCCGGAACCGACCAGGTGCCCGATGGCGTCATTTGTGTGGTGACCGTGTGTGAATTCCCTTCTGCATCATTAAATACGACAGTCACGATGCTGCCTTGTGGAGCACTGGCTGTGCCGCTGATTGTTGGCGTAGTGTCGTTACTGTCCGCTATCGAATCGATACTGATGTCTGGCATCGTGGTATCAATAATCCCTGTGCGCGTCGCTTCACTGGTTAAGCCCCCTTCAGTGACCGAGGCGGTCACCGTGAAGTCGCCCTCGGCTAATAAGTCTGCCACTGTGATTGACCAACTTCCGCCACTCACCGTGGTATCAATTGATTGCGCGGGGTTAATACCATCATCAATCACCACCGTCACCGTGGTGCCATCGGCTGCATCACTGGTGCCGTTAATGGTCGGTGTCGTGTCGTTGGTTTCGCCAATTGCGTTGATGGTGATGCTCGGCGCATTCGTATTGAGAATAAAGTCATCGGTTTGTTGACTGCTATTACCTGCCTCATCTGTCACGCTAGCACTGACGCTGTAATCGCCATCTGTTAACACTGGGCTGGTCACAGACCAATCACCGTTGTCATCCACACTTGCGCTCAGCTCAGTCTCAACACCGCTGCTGTCAGTCAATATGACGGTGATAACGGTGCCAACCGGCTCTGATGACGTGCCTGAAATAGTCGGCGTGTCATTATTGATGGTGCCTAAATTATCAAGCGTGAGCACCGGTGCAAGGGTATCGATTTCCCCTGCCCCCGCTGCACTGCCAGTGTTGCCTGCTGCATCAGTGATACTCGCGCTGTAGCTGTAATCCCCATCCGGTAAGTTGGCCGCAGCCACTTGCCAGCCACCGCCCGCTTGGACTTGGCTCGTCAGCGTATGCGTATCGCCATTGGCATCCACAATCGTGATGCTCACTTGGGTGCCAACAGGCTCCGTTGATGTTCCACTAATAACCGGATTGGCGTCATTGCCTAAGCCATTATTATTCACCGTGACCACGGGCACACTGGTATCTATATTACCTGTTAAGATCACCTGTGTTTCATTCCCTGCGCCATCACTGATCATAACGTCCGTCGTGTAATCCCCTTGCGCTAAGCCGTTTGGTACTTCCACTGACCAACTGCCGTCGCTTTGTACGCTCGCTGTGAGGGTTTGCTCTGCGCCGTTGGCATCAGTCACTGTCACCGTCACTGTGCCACCGATTTCATTACTGGTGCCGCTGAATTCTGGGGTCACATCACGCCCATCCCCCACGCCATTGACGGTGAGGCTCGGTGCGTCTGTATCAATCACGCCTGCCACTGTCTCTGTGGTTTCGTTGCCCACGCCATCACGCACACTCACATCCACTGTAAACTCACCATCGGGTAAGGCTGTGCTTGGGCTCACCGCCCAATTACCTGCATTATCAACAACAGCTATCACGGTTTGAGTATCGCCATTATTATCCGTGAAGATTACATTCACTTGCGCACCTTCACCTGCATCGGTGCTACCACTAACGTCTGGGGTGTTATCATTACCTAAAGTATCAACCATCACTGTAAGGCTCGGTGGTGTGCCATCAAAATCGGTTGAGTTAATGACCCGTGTATTCCCCGCTTCATCGGTTGCACTGGCGGTGATTGATACCAATGTTAATAATGGGATACTTAATCCTGCAAGTGACCAATTACCTGCCGCATCCGTTGTCGCTGTGTAACTTATCACCCCGCCACCCAGTAAGTTTTGAGTGACCGTGACCGTGCTGCCTGCAGGTAAATCAGAGGTGCCCGATAATGTCACAACTTGACCTAATAAGAAGGTGGGAGTAAACGCAAGCGCCGGTGGAATAGTATCAACAACCCCACTATCACTGGCGGTGCCAGTATTGCCTGCGGCATCACTGAGACTGACACTGACACTGTAGTTGCCATCCGCTAATGCTTGGCTGGCTTCTGCCTGCCATTGACCATTATCATCTGTTTGCACCGTGACACTGTGGCTGCCATTGCTGTCAGTGAAGGTCACTATTATATCGCTGTTAGCTAAGTCTGATGTGCCCGTTACCAGCGGTGTGTTGTCGTTCGTTAATTCTGGTGCGCTGATACTCACACTCGGTGCGGTGGTATCAATTACCCCACCCGTTTCTGTATCACTTGCGATATTACCAGCTGCATCCGTCACACTGGCATCTACCGTAAACGCACCTTCCGCTAAATCAGTGGGCACATCTACTGACCAGGTACCATCGGCTTGTACTGTGGCAGTTAGGTTTTGCTCAGTACCCGCTGCATCTGTCACGGTTAAAGTCACCGTTGCGCCAATTTCATCACTGGAGCCAGTAATAGTTGGAGTGGCATTATTGGTTGCAGTAATTGGATCAATATCAAACGTGGGCGCTTGCGTATCAATTACCCCGCCGGTTTCTGTATCGCTGGCAGTATTACCTGCCGCATCCGTCACACTAGCTTCAACCGTAAAGCTTCCTTCAGCTAATTCAGCTGGAACATCTACTGACCAGGTGCCATCAGCTTGTACTATCGCTGTCAGATTTTGCTCTGTGCCATCGGCATCTGTCACGGTTAAAGTCACTGTCGCGCCAATTTCATCACTAGAACCCGTTATCGTTGGCGTTGTATCATTGGTGGCATTAATTGGATCAATATCAAACGTGGGCGCTTGTGTATCAATCACCCCGCCGGTTTCTGTATCGCTGGCAGTATTACCCGCCGCATCCGTTACACTGGCATCTACCGTAAAGCTTCCTTCAGCTAATTCAGCTGGAACATCTACTGACCAGGTGCCATCAGCTTGTACTATCGCTGTCAGATTTTGCTCTGTGCCATCGGCATCTGTCACGGTTAAAGTCACTGTCGCGCCAATTTCATCACTAGAACCCGTTATCGTTGGCGTTGTATCATTGGTGGCATTAATTGGATCAATATCAAACGTGGGCGCTTGTGTATCAATCACCCCGCCGGTTTCTGTATCGCTGGCAGTATTACCCGCCGCATCCGTTACACTGGCATCTACCGTAAAGCTTCCTTCAGCTAATTCAGCTGGCACATCTACTGACCACGTACCATCGGCTTGTACTGTCGCTGTCAGATTTTGCTCCACACCGGCTGCATCTGTCACAGTTAAAGTCACTGTCGCGCCAATTTCATCACTAGAGCCAGTAATAGTTGGAGTGGCATTATTGGTTGCAGTAATTGGATCAATATCAAACGTGGGCGCTTGTGTATCAATTACCCCGCCGGTTTCTGTATCGCTGGCGGTATTACCCGCGGCATCTGTCACGCTGGCATCAACGGTAAACGCACCTTCAGCAAGCTCTGTCGGTACATCCACAGACCACGTACCATCAGCTTGTACTGTGGCAGTTAAGTTTTGTTCATCACCCGCCGCATCTGTCACAGTTAAAATCACTGTCGCGCCAATTTCATCACTAGAGCCAGTAATAGTTGGAGTGGCATTATTGGTTGCAGTAATTGGATCAATATCAAACGTGGGCGCTTGTGTATCAATTACCCCGCCGGTTTCTGTATCGCTGGCGGTATTACCCGCGGCATCTGTCACGCTGGCATCAACGGTAAACGCACCTTCAGCAAGCTCTGTCGGTACATCCACAGACCACGTACCATCAGCTTGTACTGTGGCAGTTAAGTTTTGTTCATCACCCGCCGCATCTGTCACAGTTAAAATCACTGTCGCGCCAATTTCATCACTGGAGCCTGTAATAGTTGGCGTAGTGTCATTGGTTGGGTTTAATTCATTAATATTTAAACTTGGAAGTTCACTATTTATTAGCCCTCCCGTTTCAGTATCTGTTGCTGTATTACCCGCCTCGTCACTGATGATACCAATGACTTGATATTCACCTTCAGCAAGCGCATCCACCACTACAACAGACCAGATACCATTGGCTTGCACCACAGCAAAAAGAGTCTGCTCTGTGCCACCACCATCTGTAACAGTTAGTGTAACTGTCGCGCCAATTTCATCACTGGAGCCTGTAATGGTTGGCGTAGTGTCATTCGTCGCACTTAATGGATCAATATCAAATGTGGGTGCTTGTGTATCAATTATCCCACCCGTTTCTGTATCGCTGGCAGTATTACCGGCTGCATCCGTCACGCTGGCATCTACCGTAAACGCACCTTCCGCTAAATCAGTGGGCACATCTACTGACCAGGTACCATCGGCTTGTACTGTGGCAGTTAGGTTTTGCTCAGTACCCGCTGCATCTGTCACGGTTAAAGTCACCGTTGCGCCAATTTCATCACTGGAGCCAGTAATAGTTGGAGTGGCATTATTGGTTGCAGTAATTGGATCAATATCAAACGTGGGCGCTTGCGTATCAATTACCCCGCCGGTTTCTGTATCGCTGGCAGTATTACCTGCCGCATCCGTCACACTAGCTTCAACCGTAAAGCTTCCTTCTGCTAATTCAGCTGGAACATCTACTGACCACGTACCATCGGCTTGTACTGTCGCTGTCAGATTTTGATCTGTGCCATCGGCATCTGTCACGGTTAAAGTCACTGTCGCGCCAATTTCATCACTGGAGCCAGTAATAGTTGGAGTGGCATTATTGGTTGCAGTAATTGGATCAATATCAAACGTGGGCGCTTGCGTATCAATTACCCCGCCGGTTTCTGTATCGCTGGCAGTATTACCTGCCGCATCCGTCACACTAGCTTCAACCGTAAAGCTTCCTTCTGCTAATTCAGCTGGAACATCTACTGACCACGTACCATCGGCTTGTACTGTCGCTGTCAGATTTTGATCTGTGCCATCGGCATCTGTCACGGTTAAAGTCACTGTCGCGCCAATTTCATCACTGGATCCAGTAATGGTTGGTGTTGTATCATTGGTGGCATTAATTGGATCAATATCAAACGTGGGCGCTTGAGTATCAATCACCCCACCTGTTTCACTGTCACTGGCCGTGTTACCCGCCGCATCAGTTACACTGGCATCTACCGTAAAGCTTCCTTCAGCTAATTCAGCTGGAACATCTACTGACCAGGTGCCATCAGCTTGTACTATCGCTGTCAGATTTTGCTCTGTGCCATCGGCATCTGTCACGGTTAAAGTCACTGTCGCGCCAATTTCATCACTAGAACCCGTTATCGTTGGCGTTGTATCATTGGTGGCATTAATTGGATCAATATCAAACGTGGGCGCTTGTGTATCAATCACCCCGCCGGTTTCTGTATCGCTGGCAGTATTACCCGCCGCATCCGTTACACTGGCATCTACCGTAAAGCTTCCTTCAGCTAATTCAGCTGGCACATCTACTGACCACGTACCATCGGCTTGTACTGTCGCTGTCAGATTTTGCTCCACACCGGCTGCATCTGTCACAGTTAAAGTCACTGTCGCGCCAATTTCATCACTAGAGCCAGTAATAGTTGGAGTGGCATTATTGGTTGCAGTAATTGGATCAATATCAAACGTGGGCGCTTGTGTATCAATTACCCCGCCGGTTTCTGTATCGCTGGCGGTATTACCCGCGGCATCTGTCACGCTGGCATCAACGGTAAACGCACCTTCAGCAAGCTCTGTCGGTACATCCACAGACCACGTACCATCAGCTTGTACTGTGGCAGTTAAGTTTTGTTCATCACCCGCCGCATCTGTCACAGTTAAAATCACTGTCGCGCCAATTTCATCACTGGAGCCTGTAATAGTTGGCGTAGTGTCATTGGTTGGGTTTAATTCATTAATATTTAAACTTGGAAGTTCACTATTTATTAGCCCTCCCGTTTCAGTATCTGTTGCTGTATTACCCGCCTCGTCACTGATGATACCAATGACTTGATATTCACCTTCAGCAAGCGCATCCACCACTACAACAGACCAGATACCATTGGCTTGCACCACAGCAAAAAGAGTCTGCTCTGTGCCACCACCATCTGTAACAGTTAGTGTAACTGTCGCGCCAATTTCATCACTGGAGCCTGTAATGGTTGGCGTAGTGTCATTCGTCGCACTTAATGGATCAATATCAAATGTGGGTGCTTGTGTATCAATTATCCCACCCGTTTCTGTATCGCTGGCAGTATTACCGGCTGCATCCGTCACGCTGGCATCTACCGTAAACGCACCTTCAGCAAGCTCTGTCGGTACATCCACAGACCACGTACCATCAGCTTGTACTGTGGCAGTTAAGTTTTGCTCAGTACCCGCTGCGTCTGTCACGGTTAAAGTCACCGTTGCGCCAATTTCATCACTGGAGCCTGTAATGGTTGGCATTGTATCGTTGGTGGCATTAATTGGATCAATATCAAACGTAGGCGCTTGAGTATCAATCACCCCACCCGTTTCTGTATCGCTGGCGGTATTACCGGCTGCATCCGTCACACTAGCATCAACGGTAAACGCACCTTCAGCAAGCTCTGTCGGTACATCCACTGACCAGGTACCATCGGCTTGTACTGTCGCTGTCAGATTTTGCTCTGTGCCATCGGCATCTGTCACGGTTAAAGTCACCGTTGCGCCAATTTCGTCACTGGAGCCAGTAATAGTTGGAGTGGCATTATTGGTTGCAGTGATTGGATCAATATCAAATGTGGGGGCTTGCGTATCAATTACCCCACCCGTTTCTGTATCACTGGCAGTATTACCTGCCGCATCAGTCACGCTGGCATCTACCGTAAACGCACCTTCAGCAAGCTCTGTCGGTACATCCACTGACCAGGTACCATCAGCTTGTACTGTGGCAGTTAAGTTTTGTTCATCACCCGCCGCATCTGTCACAGTTAAAATCACTGTCGCGCCAATTTCATCACTGGAGCCAGTAATAGTTGGAGTGGCATTATTGGTTGCAGTAATTGGATCAATATCAAACGTGGGTGCTTGCGTATCAATTACCCCGCCGGTTTCTGTATCGCTGGCGGTATTACCCGCGGCATCTGTCACGCTGGCATCAACGGTAAAGTTACCTTCAGCAAGCTCTGTAGGAACATCCACAGACCACGTACCATCAGCTTGTACTGTGGCAGTTAAGTTTTGTTCATCACCCACCGCATCTGTCACGGTTAAAGTCACCGTTGCGCCAATTTCATCACTGGAGCCTGTAATAGTTGGCGTAGTGTCATTGGTTGGGTTTAATTCATTAATATTTAAACTTGGAAGTTCACTATTTATTAGCCCTCCCGTTTCAGTATCTGTTGCTGTATTACCCGCCTCGTCACTGATGATACCAATGACTTGATATTCACCTTCAGCAAGCGCATCCACCACTACAACAGACCAGATACCATTGGCTTGCACCACAGCAAAAAGAGTCTGCTCTGTGCCACCACCATCTGTAACAGTTAGTGTAACTGTCGCGCCAATTTCATCACTGGAGCCTGTAATGGTTGGCGTAGTGTCATTCGTCGCACTTAATGGATCAATATCAAATGTGGGTGCTTGTGTATCAATTATCCCACCCGTTTCTGTATCGCTGGCAGTATTACCGGCTGCATCCGTCACGCTGGCATCTACCGTAAACGCACCTTCAGCAAGCTCTGTCGGTACATCCACTGACCAGGTACCATCGGCTTGTACTGTTGCTGTCAGGTTTTGCCCTGTGCCATCGGCATCTGTCACGGTTAAAGTCACCGTCGCGCCAATTTCATCACTGGAGCCTGTAATGGTTGGTGTAGTGTCATTCGTCGCACTTAATGGATCAATATCAAATGTGGGTGCTTGCGTATCAATTATCCCACCCGTTTCTGTATCGCTGGCGGTATTACCGGCTGCATCCGTCACACTAGCATCAACGGTAAACGCACCTTCAGCAAGCTCTGTCGGTACATCCACTGACCAGGTACCATCAGCTTGTACTGTCGCTGTCAGATTTTGCTCCACACCGGCTGCATCTGTCACAGTTAAAGTCACTGTCGCGCCAATTTCATCACTAGAGCCAGTAATGGTTGGCGTAGTGTCATTCGTCGCACTTAATGGATCAATATCAAATGTGGGTGCTTGTGTATCAATTATCCCACCCGTTTCTGTATCGCTGGCAGTATTACCGGCTGCATCAGTCACGCTGGCATCAACGGTAAACGCACCTTCAGCAAGCTCTGTAGGTACATCCACTGACCATGTGCCATCAGCTTGTACTGTGGCAGTTAGGTTTTGCTCATCACCTGCAGCATCAGTAACAAGCACATTTACCGTCGCACCAATTTCATCACTGGAACCTGTAATAGTTGGCGTGGTGTCATTAGCGCTTATTAGAGAATCTATTGAAATAGCTGGTTCAGTGGTATCAATTACACCTGTAGCATTTGCTGTTGCCGAGTTGCCTGAACTATCTGTGAGCGTCGCAATGATCCTAAACTCACCTTCGGTTAACGGCTGGCTAGCATCAATCGACCAATTACCGCTACCGTCTGTTTGAGTAAATAATGTTTCTGTTTGACCATCAAGTCCTATGATTATAACGGTTACCGTGTCCCCTAACTGAGCATTCAAACTACCACCCGAAATTGTCGGGGTCGTATCATTAGTTTCACCAACATCTGCGATGCTAATAGTAAGTGCACTAAGATCAATATTCCCTGAAATCGTGTCAGAACCTTCATTACCAACACTATCGAGCACTGAAGCTGTAACTGTAAATTCGCCCTGAGAAACACTCTGGGGCACCTCTACAGAAAAACTGCCATCAGCTAATACTGTAGCCGTAAAAACTTGCTCAAAGCCGCTGGCATCAAGCAATAGAATACTAACATTTACCCCAGGCTCTACACCTGTCACCATGCCTGTAATTATAGGTGTATCATCTGCGGTATCTGGAATATCATTTAAATTAATATCTGGAGCCGTCAAATCTATACTTGCAGTTGCTGAGTCCTGCGCTGAATTACCAGCGAGGTCTGTTACTTCTGCAATAACCGTAAACTCACCCTCAGCCATTGCCTCAGGGATTACAGACCAAGTCCCATCAGCTTGGGTTATTACGGTTAATACTTGCTCAAGACCAGCATTATCAGTGATAGTTATTGTTATGGTGGTTCCGCTAACTACGCCTTGCGTAGTACCTGATATAATTGGCGATTGCTGATTCGAGTCGACTAAATCATCAATATTAATAATTGGCGCACTAACATCAATAACCCCCAGTGCAGATGTGCTATCCGAATTACCTGCTACATCAGTAACAGTGGCGCTTACACTATACTCACCTTCAGCTAACGGCTGTTGTACCTCTATTGACCAAGAGCCATCGGCATTACTTTGCGTAGTAACAGTTTGCACTAGACCAGCTGCATCTGTCACATTAATGGTAACAAGCGTTCCAGCTAATACTCCTTGAACTATCCCTGAAATAACTGGGGTTGTGTCATTTGTATGAACTAAATCATTAATAGTTATTATTGGTGCCGTTAAATCTATTACAGCTGATGCGCTATCAACGCCTTGATTTCCTGCATCGTCAGTTGCAACAGCATCTACGGTATAAGCACCTTCAGATAAGGCTTGTGTTGTTAACGACCAATTGCCTTGTTCGTCTATAACAGCAGTTAAAGTTTGGATTTGCCCTGTACTATCTGTCACCGTCACGATCACATTATTACCTGCTGTCACACCTGATACAGAGCCGCTAATTGTAACAATTTCAGAAGATGAGTCAGCTAATGCATTAATACTTACAACAGGTGCCGTAGTATCAACTTCAGCGGTAATCGTCTCGGTAATCGGATTTCCATCTGAATCTGTAACTGTCACATCTATCACAATAGGGCCATCTATTAGTGGCTCTTCTACAGCAGCTGAAAATGTACCATCCTCTTCTATGACGACAACTAAAGTTTGCGTCTCCCCTGCAGAATCCGTAATTATCATAGTAACAGCTTGGCCAGCCAGATTTTCACTTGTACCGGTTATCACAGGCTGCGCATTGTTTATCAAACCTAGCTCATTAATAGCTAATGATGCCAACAAATTTTCCTCTGGTAGCACGCCATCTGTGGTATCTCTTAAATTAAAAACCCCATCATTAAAACTTTCGTAACTATCATCAAACGATAAACCGTTATTACTCAAAGATTCAGCAATTCGAGTCAATGTGACAAAGGATGTACCACCACCAGATCCTCCCTGAGTATTGCCACCAGCAGCAGTTGCATCTAAAGCGTCAAGAATATCTCCATCACCTTCTAACGCTTGCAAAAAATCTGTTACATCTGGATTTTGTGTATCTGTGGGGTCTTGTGCTTCGGGTGAGTTCAAACTAGCAATAGCATCATCAATTGATTCATCAAACAAGGTGGTTTCTGAGTCATCTCGAGCGGCTTGTGCCATTAAATCAGGCGTAATTTTAACTCTTTGATTTGCAGGTATCGCGAGTGACAAACCTTTGACATCGATTATTAACGAAGAGTTTGCTGCAGTTACAACAATCTCGCCAACAGTCACTGTGTCGCCTAATGTTAGTGTGCGAAAAGAGCCATCGTCTAAAGCAACCTGTACTGTGCCTTGTACGTCAATAACTAATAATTGATTTGCATCCATGATTTCACCTACTCAGTCAAAAAAAATTTGCTATATAGATAAAATTTAGACAAACCGTACTAAAGAGCTACTGGACTAAAGTACAGGACTACAAAAAAAGAATTAAAAAAATACGACCAAAAGAGGTGGTATAAATTAATTTTTATGCTACTTCATAATTAGATTTGCAGAAACTAATTTCTTTAGCTAAAACTTAATCAACGGTGCTTCTAACTGATCTAAGAGGATGCAATGATTAGAAAAAATAGCATTAAGCAAAGTAAAACCATCTTGGCTATTGGCCTAACTTTAGCCATAAATGGAGTTATACCTAAAGTGCATGCGGAGCAAACTTCCTTAATGCCTTTAACCTATGTTGCTGACAAAGCAATTTCTAATAACCCTGAAGTACAACAAGCATGGCATGCATTTAAGGCATCAGTGTATGGTGTAGATGCTGCGCATTCGGGCTATTTGCCCACTGTAGATGCCACTGTTAGCGCTGGTTATGAAAAACGCAATTACGGCGTCGAAGACGAATACAATCGTAACACCGCAGAGCTAACTTTAGGGCAAATGTTATACGATGGCTTTAGAACATCAAATACAGTAGAACGCTTTGAGCGCATTCAACTAATTCGTTATTTTGAAATGATGTCGCAAGCAGAACAAATCGCGTTAGAGGCCAGCGCAGCTTACATCGATGTACAAAAATTTACTCGCCTAGTTGAACTAGCTCAACAAAACCTAAAAGAGCATGAGTCTGTGTATCAACAAATCGAACAAAGTGTTGGTGCAGGCGTAGCCCGTGCTGCTGATTTAGAGCAGATAAGTGGACGTCTTTCATTAGCCCAATCAAACGTAATGACCGAATATGCAAACCTACATGATGTGAGCGCCCGCTATTTAAGAGTTGTTGGTGAACTACCTCAACAAGGCACAGTTGAGGCAAAGCTGAGCGAAGACAGTATACCGATTTCAATAAACCAGGCTCTTGATATTGCGTATAAAAACAGTCACGATTTTTATGCATCGTTATATAATATTGCCGCACAAGAAGCCAATGCCCAAGCACAAAAATCGGCATTTCACCCAAATGTTGATTTATCAGCTCGTTATGGCACACAAGACCGTGACGAACTTGGGTTTAATGAAACCCGTACAGAGGCACGTGTCGGTATAGATGTTAGCTATAACTTGTACAAAGGGGGCCTTGATAGAGCAAATTTAGAGCAAGCATATCAAGAGGTCAATGTTGCAAAATACCAGCGCGATCAATCGTGCATCGAGATAAGACAAAGCCTACAAATAGCTTACAATAATGTGAAGGTACTTGAAAGCAAGCTCCCAGCATTAGAGCAACACAAGCGTTCATCTAATAAAGTGAAATTTGCCTACAAAGATCAGTTTGATATTGGCCAACGTACACTGCTTGACGTCCTTGATGCAGAGAACGAATCTTTTCAATCTACCCGCTCATATATCTCGGCACTTTATGAGCGCCAAGAAGCGATTCTAACTATGCTAGCACAAATGGGTAAACTTTTACCTACACTTAATGTTACATCAGATAAATTTCCTAAAATAAGTGATTTAACTGACGATCCGCTTGCGCACAACCCTGAAACAATTTGTCCTAAATATGACGTTGGAGCAACTATAAACCGCCAAGCTTTTTTACAAAAAAAGAAAATGCAAGATAACGCCTATATGTCAGTGACCGCCATGCCAAGGTACTTAGAGGCACCAGCATTAAATACGACATTAAACAGTATGAGCGACTTTCAAGATGATGATGGTGATGGTGTTGCTAACGAAAATGACGGTTGTCCAGCAACCCCTGCTTTTACTGACGTTGACGAAACAGGCTGCACAAAATACAAAGCTGATTCTGCTAATGTAGAAATTGGTATCCCATTTTCTGCCGACTCCAGTGAGGTACGCCCGCAATACATGCAAGAAATACAAAGGCTGGCTGACTTTTTAACTCAACATCCAAGCAAAACAGTTGAAATTCAAGGCCATGCTTCATTAGAGGGACCCGCACTATACAACCGTAAACTATCAGAAAGACGAGCCTTTTCGGTCGCACAAATACTCACTCAGCAATACGGTATTAGCCCAAGTAGAGTTAAATCTTTGGGGTATGGGACTGATCTACCAAAAATACAGGAAATATCTGTACGTGCAAATGCTGCTAACCGGCGTATAGAAGCCATCATAACAGATACTAGCGGCAGTTTAGCTGCAAGCAATGGATTCTAATTAAATTAATTAGTTCTGCAAACTGAATTACAACGTTGGTCATTACATGGAAATAGATGATGTAACAAGCCATGGTGGCGTGTTGGTAGATTGCCTTGCCATTTTATGCCATTGCCATGGTCGCGAGTTTTCGCGCGAAACTTTATTAAGCGGCTTACCGCTTGAGCAAGGCAACCTCACTCCGTCAGGCTTTTCGAGGGCTGCAAAGCGAATCGGATTTAAAACAAAGGTGGTTAATAAACCACTTGTTAAAATAAACGCTGCTTTATTACCAGCTATATTATTGCTTAACAATAATCAAGCTTGCGTTGTGACCTCTGTAGACACAGATACAGCAATGGTAGAGGTAATTTACCCTGAATTAAGTGACTCAGTAGTGCATTTAACCATTGAAGAGTTAAGTCGCAACACCACCGATATTATTATCTATGCACAACCAGAGTTTGCCTTCGACGCTCGTTCGCCAGTCTTACAAAAACTATCTAAAGATGGTTGGTTTTGGGGTGTCATAAAAGAGTGTCGTTCACTTTATAAAGACGTGATTATATCAGCTGTTGCCCTCGGGTTGTTGTCTGTTGCTATGCCATTATTTGTAATGAACGTATACGATCGGGTTGTGCCAAATCAAGCAGTTGAAACATTATGGGTATTAGCAATTGGTGTTTTAATCGCCCTCACAGCTGACTTTGCTCTGCGTCTAGTACGAAGCTATTTTGTCGAGCTTGCTGCCAGCAGGATTGATGTCAAAGTATCGGCGGTGATCATGGAACGTGTACTCGGCATGAAGTTAAAAAACAGGCCGAACTCAGCGGGCTCATTTGCAAGTAACATTCAATCGTTTGAAGCTGTAAGAAGCTTTTTTAGCTCAGTTACGCTAATCGCCTTGGTGGACCTTCCATTTGTACTTTTATACATCACCGTCATTGCGATAATCGGCGTACCTCTGAGTATTCCTATTATCGTTGGTGCTTTGCTACTACTTTTTTACGCGTTAGCAGCACACAGAAAATTAGAAGCACTTTCAGAGCAAACCATGAAAGCAAGCTCAATGCGAAATGCAACCTTGGTTGAAAGCCTCACCAATATTGAAGACGTGAAAAGCTTTCATAGCGAATGTAAAACCCAAGCTGTTTGGGAGAAATCGACCATTTTTATTGCCCGTGTAAATGCACATAGCAGACTCATATCAGGCTCAATTTCAACAACCGCAGTATGGGCCCAGCAATCAGTGGGAGTGATCATTATGATCATCGGTGTTCATTTAGTAATTAACGGTGATCTCACCCAAGGCGGCTTAATTGCAGCCTACCTACTATCTTCAAGAGCTATGGGACCCATAGGACAATCTGCCGCCGTTTTAGCTCAGTTTCATCATGCGGCAATCGCAATGCACTCACTCAATGAAATTATGGAGCATGAAGTAGAACGTCCACCAGGAAAGCATTGGTTGAGCCACCCTGTTTTAAGAGGCGATATTCAATTTAAAGATGTACGCTTTAAATATTCTGATGAAAGTAATGATGCACTATCTGGAATAAACCTTCGTATAAAAGCAGGTGAAAAAGTAGCTATTTTAGGACGTAACGGCTCGGGTAAAAGTACCTTAGAAAAGCTCATTTTAGGATTATACGAACCAACCGCCGGATCGATAGCTGTGGATAATACCGACATCCACCAAATAGACCCTGCTGAACTGCGCCACAATATTGGCTACGTACCGCAAACCGTTTCTTTGTTTTATGGCACCTTAAAAGACAATATAACTTTAAGTGCTTGGCATGCTAGAGACGAGCAAATTATCTCTGCATGTGAACAAAGCCAGCTATTTGATTTAATTAACTCCCACCCTGACGGCTTTGATTTACAGGTCGGTGAACAAGGCCGGTTATTATCTGGTGGCCAACGCCAAGCCGTAGGTATCGCAAGAGCGCTTATAAATGATCCACCAATACTTATTTTAGATGAACCAACCTCTGCGTTGGATCATGCCAGCGAAGCAAGAATTATCGCAAACCTGAAACAACACAGTGCGGAAAAAACCCTTATTGTTGTTACACATAGAACCTCCCTACTGGAGCTTGTTGATCGGGTGATTGTATTAGACAACGGTAAAATAGTTGCAGATGGCCCTAAAGACAAAGTTATCGCATCATTAAATAATAGACCTGTGGAGCGTGCTTCATGAGTGACAAAAAACCACCTCTAGAACAACGTTCATTTGAATCGATGGGACGTGCTATTGAAGCAGTAAAGGGTAGCAAACCCTCCGTGTTTAATGGTTTATTTAAAAACTGGTTATCACCACCTAACAGCCAAGATTGGGTGGTCGATGCGCAATGGGAAAAAATGCAACAACAACCCGCGCGAGCACGGTTACTGTTATACTTAATTTGTTTAAGTATATTGCTATTGATTGTTTGGTCTGCATTTGCAAGTTTAGATGAAGTAGCTCGTGGTGAGGGCCGAGTTATCCCTTCGAATAAGTTACAGCTGATTCAATCTTATGATGGCGGTATGGTTGAACAAATTAATGTACGCGAAGGGCAAATAGTAAACGTTGGCGATGTATTAATTAAAATAGACCCAACCCGATATATATCAAGTTTTCGTGAAAACCAGTCTAAAGTACAATCTCTTAGTGCCAAAGTAGCAAGATTAAAAGCGCTAACCCAAAAGCAGCCTTTGACTTTCGACGAACAATTAAAAGCGGACTCTCCCAACGCTGTGCTCCATGAGGAAGCGCTATATCTCAGTAACAAAGAAGAACTAGACCAACAAGTCACTATTCATAAGCGCCAGTTAGAACAACGTCGCCAAGATCATATTGAAGCGCAAGCCGCACTTAAGCAACATACTGATGCCCTAAGGTTAATCTATCGTGAGTTACAAGTGACCCGCCCACTATTAAAATCTGGTGCTGTATCTGATATAGACATCATTCGTTTAGAGCGACAAGCCGTTGAGCTAAAAGGTGAAATAAGTAGAACGAAAGCAGTAATAAATCGCAGTTTGTCTGCAATTAATGAAGCTAAAAATAAAGTAACTGAGGTTGAGCTGGTCATGATAAATCGTTGGAATAACGAATTATCAGAAGCACTACTGCGCCTTGAGTCGATAAAAGAGACTGAGTCAGGGCTCGCCGATAAAGTAACTCAGACTGAAATAAAATCCCCAGTAAATGGCACTGTACAACGCTTAATGGTCAACACTGTTGGCGGGATTTTACAGCCTGGCAGTGAAGTACTAGAAATAGTCCCCCTTGACGACCAATTAATTGTAGAAGCTAAAATCCCCCCTAAAGACATCGCATTTTTGCGCCCTGGCCAAGCAGCAATGATAAAATTTAGTGCATATGATTTTGCCATTTACGGTGGTCTCAATGCCCAAGTTATGCAGATCAGCGCTGATACAATCACAGATGAACGTGACAACACCTTTTACTTGGTGCAATTAAAAACCAATAAAAACCAATTTGCCGACGACCTAACCATTATTCCTGGTATGACTACTCAGGTTGACATCATTACGGGCAAAAAAACCGTTTTAGAATACTTACTCAAACCTGTTTTACGGGCTACTTCATTAGCTATGACTGAACGCTAAGTCAGCCTGACATTCTAAATCTGGAGTAAAAATGCGATTACACTTATTTATTAGCGAGAAGGAACTGACTTCTCCTCATTGGAAAAATGCTTACCCTGATTGTGCTATAAAACATATAGCGCCAAAGTATATCACTGCTGATAGTGTGATCTGGATATTAGCTGGTATACCTCAATGGTTAGAGTTAGTTAAAAAATACAGCCAAAACCGTATTCCGGTAATCGTCATGGCCAGAGAGTTAGATATTAATGAGCTCGGGGCCGCTTTGCAGATGGGTGCTAGGGGCTATGTTGAAGCCTTTGCCAGTCAAATAATCATTGAGCAAGTTGCCGATACCATTCTCAGTGGTGGTATATGGCTACCTGGTCAGTTACTGTCTAATTTAGTTGGCGCACTATCAAATCAGCCTGTTCATTATAAACATGATTGCGACCTAGACAGCCTAACAAAAAGAGAGCGTCAGGTTGTAGACATTGTGGTAACTGGTGCCACTAATAAACAAGTGGCCAATCAACTAAATATAACTGAACGCACAGTCAAAGAGCATATGAGTTCTGTGTTTAATAAGCTAAAGGTACGCGACAGAATGCACCTTATGCTTGCGGTTAAAGGGAGTTGACAGGCAACCTGTGATTAGGTTTACTTTTTACGTTCCATACCCGCCGCATCAACAGGTTGCGAAACCACACCGTCAAAACCAAGAGACTGAAGCATAGCTAAATCATCAGGGTTACTCACACCTTCTGCAATCACTTTAATACCAAGCGAATGAGCCATCGCACACATCCCTCTTAAGAAGGTTTGGTTATCTTGGCTATAACTAATATTGTGACCATAGATACTATCTATTTTTATCATCTCAAGGCCGAGTTCTTGTAATTTATCAAGTTTAGTGAACGCAGAACCAACTCGTTTTAGTGAGACTTTAGCCCCCATACTGTTCACCTGCCCGCAAAAGTCTCTAAATACAGCCAGTTCAGCAACCGCAATACTCTCTTTTACATCAAAACAAATATGTTTAGCTAAATTAGGAAATGCTAACAAGTAAGTCAGAATAGCGGCGAGCGCGCTATCATCTAATAACGTTTCTTCGGATATTTCCACTGATATAAGCTTTAAATCTTCACGCTCATCAAACACCCTCACTAAATATTTAATGATCCCCCAATCTAATCGCGCCAGTAATTTTAATCGCTTAGCCCACTGGTAATAAAAGCCCGAGCGATAAAGTTCACCGTTTAACAATAAGTTCAAGGTTAGTTGGTTGTGTAATAACTTACCGCTAAAACTGGTAACAGGATAAAGCATAACATCGAGATCATCGTTATCTAATGCTTTTTCAATAGCTTGACGCCAACTATCAGCACTATCAAATAGCTCATTTTGGTTTTTATTATCGGTAAATTTAGCTTGCGTTGATTTTTCACTTGATGCGATTTTGAGTAAGTCATCAACGCGTTTTAATAAAGTGAATCGAGTATCTTTACTCTCAATAAATGTGCAACTGTGAGGTAGGGCTAAATCAACACTCTGATATTCAGATACTAATGTTTTGTGCAGCCGTAAAACCCGATCACTAAGCAACTGTAAATCTTCAACATCGGTAAATAACACAGTAAAATCTGTATGGGACATGCGGGCAATATGGTTTTCAGAGAAACGATCTTCATTTTCTTCTAAAAACAAGATCAAGGTCTTAGTAAAACGCCTTACAAAATTAACCATTTCAACACGGCCAAGCTGCTCACTTATCTGATCTAGATTCATTACTCGAAATAAAAATAAAGCGCCATGAGCATGATCTTCAGACTGTTTTAATTGAGCTTCTAAAGTGGCAGAAAAATACTCCCGATTGGCCAAGCCAGTTAATTCATCATGTTGGCTTTTAAATCTAAACTCTTCAAGACGCTTATTATCTTCTTTTATAATTTTACTAAAACGAGCAGATAGCAGGTTCATTGAGCTAACAAGACGAGCAAACTCATAAGTATTTGGCACTTTTGATTTTATAAAACGCTTATTACCCAGTTCATTTGCTTGATACACCACATCATCAAGTGGCCGTAATATTTTTGACAGGAAATAGCTACTTGCAATACATGCGACAATCGCGACAATTAAAAAACTAAAGAACAACCTTACCGCACTTTGCCATAGTGCCTGTTCAGTATATTGACTATGACTTTCTAAATACACAGTACCAAACTGGCTCCAACCATCATTAATCTGAGACACCCCCGGCGCTACATTTAAGTGATAAAGATGATGAAACCAATCTGGTGTTGAAGTATCAAAATCACCAGAAAACTCGCGTTTTACAATCACCTCACCGGCAGGGTTTTGTAATTCAATGCGCTGGTAATGACCCGTATCAAAAGTTGCCGAAATAAGTAATTCTAAGCTCACAGGATCTTTATCTAACTGACTCATCATTAAGGCTAAACTATTCGCGTTATCCACGTTTTTTAAATACAGTTGAGACGAAAAATAGTCCTTTGCCGAGTAAGTACTTATTAATAAGCTGCTAACAAACCCTACCAATATCACCATAAGAATGGCAAACCAGAGCTCTTGACGAAGCGTGATACTACTTTTTTTATTACGCTTAAATAAGGAAAATAATGCCATTACCACATAACTCCTTCTCTTTGTGTTTGCTCTAATATCCGACGCCAGCGCGACAATCTCGCCGTAGGATTTGCAACACTTTTAGTTGAATTGTTCGCCCACAATCCTTGGCTATTAAAGCTAAATACAGGACTTAAATCTGTGCGTTTTGCCGCAGGTAATACTTTGGTAATTAAACTATCTAATATCATCGGCTGAGCATTAGGCGTCACAAAGTAACCTAATACCATGTGAGCCTGCGTCCTGTTTGAACGTGGGCCACCTATTTGTGCTTTTACATAAATAAGCCGCAATTTATGATCCTCAACGCCCAAAGCTCTAAGACTAATATATTTGGCGATTGCATAATCTTCACAATCACCAAAACCTTTACCTAGCGTTTCAAGTGGAGTCGCCCAGTAATCTTTTTGTTGCCAGAGTTGAATGTCGGTGCGGTAACGCAGGTTGCGAGCAAAAAAATCGTTCACAATTAAAATTTTTTGTTGTTCTGATTTGTTTTGAGTTTGCACCAGCATGGTTTGCCAGCTCCGTGCTACTGGCAGTCTTGTAGGACCAAACTGTTGATTCATTTGTTGAAAAAAAACATTGAATTGAATAGGTAAGCGAGCAGCAAAAACCACGCTACTAACAAGTACGACTGAGAGTAACCAGTGCCATATATAGTGTTTGTAGCTTGCCGACCAAACACAAGCTCGCTTTATAAGCGCGTACATAGGCTTGGCCATAGAATGAATAAAAAGTAATTGCTACCTTGTCTTGTCACAGCTTTCGATCAAAAAGAATTGTTAAATCAAGCATAGCACTCACAGATAAATATGAGATATTTTGCTTAGTAGTAAGTAACCTTTTTCACTTCTCTTGGTTTTATCTCGCCTATGTATAAGTCGTGTACGCGTTTCATATCAAGCCTAAGCTCCGTTGCGTAACTGTCGCCAACTGGGTAACTCTTTACTACTTGCGCGCCTTTAATTACGCCTTGTACTTGGCTTTGTAATTGATCGTTTTGCGCAACACTGCCTTGCACCGTTGTGCCAGCGGTAATTTTTTGCCCATATACTTGCTCTGCAAGCTCACGGTACGCTTCAAGCTTTGACGCTTTTAACGCCATTAACGAACGCTGTGACTCGTTATCGCCCGGTTGTGCACTGATAGGCGCATAACCTATCGCCTTGAGTACAGGGTAACTATCTGGCTCTATATATTTATATTCAACATGTTTATCAAAAATGCTACTGCAACCAGATAAACTTAAAGTTGCTAAAATAAAAAGGACTATACGCATAGGAGCTCACGTTAAAGTAAATGGTTTAATAGTCGCAATGAATGCATGATCAATGCCATGTTCTTGCTTTACTCTCGTATTTAAAACAATTGGTATAGTCCTTGCGTAATACATGCATATAAAAGGTAATTAACCAATATATTGGCGTGGGATCTTATGATGAAAAAACTATTAACGTGTGTTGTGACAGCTGTGGCTTGGCTTGCTTTGAGCGTAAGTCCCAGTGTAAATGCACAATGGTTTGAATCTACCGGCCATGCCAGCATTAAAAATAACGATATAGCCAAAGCTAAATCTGTCGCTATAAAAGATGCCATAACTCAAGCACTGGTGTTTTCAGGGGCCCGTGTTAGTTCAATGCAAACCCTTGTAGATGGCGTACTTACCCAAGATCAGTTAAAAATAAACAGCCATGGTGAAATACAAAAAATTGAAATGATCAGCGAAGACAGACACGGCGATCAATTTGCAATCACCCTACGTTTAGATATTTTTCCAGAGCAAGAGCAGTGCTCGGCCAGTAGCTTCAACAAGTTTGTTGCAATTACACAAACCCAACTTAAACACCGTGAACAAGCTAGAATGGGTCAAATTTTTGACATCAATAAAGCCACCAGCGAAAACCTGTATAACACGTTAAACGAATCACCAATAAGTACGCGCCCTACCGCTTATTTTAACTACCCTATTCGTGTGAGTGAATTTTTTACCCAGCAGTACGATTACAGCAACGCTCTACTTGAAGAGATTGCCTCTCGCAGTAATTCACAATATGTATTACTGAGTCAAATAGTTGATATATCAAATAGTGATAAACTCAATAATAGCTACGCTTTTTGGCAAGATGAAACCTATAAGCGGGCATACAATGTTGATTTTGTATTATTTGATGGCATCACCTACGAACGACTTTGGCAAAAGAGCTATCGTGGTCAAGGTATTTGGCCATTTGAAAAAACTGATTTAATTGATGTATATAGCGAAAAGTTTTGGGGCTCAGACTACGGGCAAACCATTGTTGATATAAACCAAACCCTCAGCTATGACCTACAAGCAGCCATGGCATGCCTTGAAACCCAAGGTAAGATATTACATATTGAAAACGACAAACTAATCATTAACCTTGGTAAAGCACACGGCCTTGAAAAAGGGCAAATATTAAATATTGCCCATCATAATTACCTAACCGATGCTGCGGGTAATAAAATGCCTAATTTCATTACCACACTTAACCAAGTGCAAGTTGAACAGGTGTATCAACAAAGCGCTGTAACCATGAGTGTTGATAAACAACCTTTACCAAATATTCAGATTAACGACATTGTAGAGCTTGCTAAACAATCGCTTTAGTTAATTGTTTACGTAAACTAGGGTGCTCACCTAGCCAATTTGCCAACAACTCAACACCAGCTAAATGCGGATAATGCTTACGACACGCTAACACTACGCTGCGTTGCTGAGTTGGAAATATAGGCAAATATTTAATTCCCTCGCGCTCAGCAGCCGCAAGCTTAGGCACAAAAGTAACACCATCGTCCATGGCAACCAAGGCTAATAACGTTTCTAAACTATTACCCCGATACTCATTTGATACATCTACACCTGCCGCAAAACAAAAACGCTGAGCCTGATCTTTAAAACAATGCCCATCGCTAAGCATTAATAAGCTACACGTTTTTAACTCATCTAACGCTATCTTGCTGCGCTGAGCGAGTTTATTTTGCGCAGACAAGGCCACTAAAAAATCTTCTTTATATATATTAACTGTATGATAAAGCTTAAGTTCAGACACATCTGCTAGTATTGCAATGTCTAACTCACCATTATCGAGTGCAGCTAAAATAGCGCTGGTTTGCATTTCTACAAAAGCAAACTGACTATCAGCAAAGGCTTCTTTCATTGAAGTGAGTAAGGTTGGTAACAAATACGGCGCAATGGTTGGGATAATACCTATTTTTACTCTACCCTGTAATGGGGCGCTCGACGTTGCCGCTAGCTCTTTTAATATTTGGGTTTGCTCTAACACTAACTTTATTTGTGTCAACAAACGTTCACCTTGCGTCGTTAAAGTAACTTGCTTAGTAGAACGGTCAAATAATGTAACGCCCAATTCTTGCTCTAGCTTTTTAATTTGGCCACTCAAGGTTGGCTGACTAACATAACAGGCGTCTGCCGCTTTGCGGAAATGTTTGTAATGAGCAACCGCTTTTACATATTCAAGATCTTTTAGATTCATAGTAAACTCAAATTAATAGGTTATATCTATCATATTAATACAAACAAACGATTGGAGCTATTGTAATTTTCACGACATAATGGCTATCAACAAATCAAGAGGAACTAAAAAACATGTTAAACAATATTGAAGGTCAAACAATTCCACAAGTTACATTCGCAACTCGCGTAAATGATGAGTGGAAGTCAGTAACATCAGACGACATTTTTAAAGGCAAAACTGTTGTTGTATTTTCACTACCAGGCGCATTCACACCAACGTGTTCATCAACTCACTTACCACGTTATAACGAACTTGCAGCGGTACTTAAACAAAATGGTGTAGATGATATCGTATGTGTATCAGTAAACGATACCTTTGTAATGAATGCTTGGGCTCAAAACCAAGAAGCACAGAACATTACTTTATTACCAGATGGTAACGGCGAATTTACTGACGGCATGGGCATGTTAGTAGACAAAAATGATCTAGGCTTTGGCAAACGCAGCTGGCGCTATTCAATGCTGGTTAAAGACGGCGTGATTGACAAAATGTTCATCGAGCCAGATTTACCAGGCGACCCGTTTGAAGTATCTGACGCTGACACCATGCTTGATTACATCAACCCTAAACAAGTAAAACCAGAAGCCATAAGCATTTTTACTAAACCAGGCTGCCCGTTCTGTACTAAAGCAAAAGCACTACTTGAAGAAAAAGGCTTGGTGTTTGAAGAAATCACCATGGGTGCAGGTGCATCTTTAACAAGCCTTAAAGCCATCTCAGGCCGTGAGACCGTACCACAAGTATTTATTGGCGGAAAACACATTGGTGGCTCTGACGATTTAGAAAAATACTTTGCTTAATTAAGTTATTCTTTAAGTAAACAATTAGGGGCAATAATGCCCCTACTTCCACCTTTTTACATACCCATTTTATTAACTTATTTTAAAAACCAGTTTTTTAATAAAATTGGTATTGAGGACATCACCATGAAAGAACTAAATACAGATGTTGTTGTAATTGGTGCAGGCACTGCCGGCCTAAGCGCATACCGCAACGCAAAACAACACACGCCAAACGTACTAATGATTGAAGCTGGCCCGTACGGCACGACCTGTGCACGTGTTGGGTGTATGCCAAGTAAATTATTGATTGCCGCCGCTGAAGCTGCCCACTCAATCGAAACCGCACCGGCATTTGGTGTCCATAGTTCAAAACCCACAATTAATGGTGTTGAAGTAATGGCACGAGTGCGCAATGAACGTGACCGCTTTGTCGGCTTTGTGGTTGAAGCCGTAGATGAAATTCCAAGTGAAGATAAAATTCGTGGCTACGCAAAGTTTTTAGATGCTAATAGAGTACAAATTGACGACCACACTGTTATTAACGCCAAGCGTTTTGTGATCGCAACAGGCTCTCGCCCTGCTTACCCTGGCGTTTTTAATAACTTTGGCGATAAATTAATAATTAATGACGACGTATTTAACTGGCAAGACTTGCCCGAATCAGTCGCCGTATTTGGCCCCGGCGTTATCGGCCTTGAAATTGGCCAAGCTCTGCATCGGTTAGGTGTTAAGGTAAAACTATTTGGTGTCGGTGGTGCAATCGGCCCTATTACAGACCCTGTTATTAAAGATTACGCAAATACCGTATTTGCTGAAGAGTTTTTTGTAGATACCGACTCAAACGTCTCAGATATGCAAAAAGTAGGCGACAAAGCGCAGCTTACTTATGTTGATAAAAACGGTGATAAACAAACCGAACAATTCGATTTTGTACTCGCCGCCACTGGCCGCATACCCAATACTGATAAGCTGGGCCTTGAGAATACCGGTATTGAACTTGATGAACGTGGCGTACCAATTGCCGATAAACACACTATGCAATGTGGCGATTCAAATATATTTATCGCGGGGGATGCCAGTAATATGATCCCACTATTACATGAAGCAAGCGACCAAGGCACCATTGCAGGGCAAAATGCAGGACGTTTCCCTGATGTACGAAACGGCTTACGTCGTGCTTCTATTGCTGCGGTTTTTAGTGACCCACAAATAGCGATGGTGGGCGAAAGCTACAAACAAATAACAGAACGTTTAGGTGAATGCGGTTGTTTTGAAGTCGGCGAAGTCAGCTTTGAAAACCAAGGCCGCAGCCGTGTAATGCTAAAAAACAAAGGCCATATGCGAGTATACGCAGAGCAAGGTACAGGCTTATTTATTGGCGCTGAGTTTATCGGCCCACAAGCCGAGCATATAGCCCATTTACTGGCCTGGGCAGTACAAAACAAAATGACCGTACCGCAAATGCTTGATATGCCATTTTATCACCCAGTGATTGAAGAAGGCCTGCGTACCGCCCTTCGTGATTTAAATGCCAAACTTAAATTTGGCCCAGATATCATAAACCACTGTATGGAATGTGGCCCAGGCGCTTAGGGTTTAAATCATTAAAATAGAATACGCACACCAAAAAGGAAGCCTCAGCTTCCTTTTTTATTTAACAATACCGTACTTGCCATAGTATGTTAAACAAGCACCTTATCACCATGACTTGGCGGGGTTGAGGTAACAATAAACTCAAGATCAACATCGCCATAATTACATAGCTGATGAACAACTCCCGCGGGCACATGCAACCCCTGCTGAGCGTTTAATACATGAGTCACTGAGTCGACTATTAAAGTAGCCTGCCCACTGAGCACAAAAAAGAATTGCTCTGCTATATTGTGCTTATGTACTTGTTCACACGCCGCACTCGGCACCCGCTCCTGAATAACACTCAACTGCTCACTTTTAACCAAATGCCAGCCATCGCAATTATCGCCCCAGTTATAATGTTCAGCGTTATCTACTGAAATAGGCATTGCCATATCTTAGTCATCCCTTAAAGAATATTGTGCAACACGATAAAACATCGCAGTTGAAAATAGTAGTAAATTTAGCTCATACAACACAACCACAGCTATTGCGCATAGAAATGTAAAACAAAGGATGTGAAGATAAAGAACACAACTAAAATTAAACGAATTAGTTTCGTTTAATCAATGATTGTAGGTCAACTAAAGTTATGATGTCTGAAGTCAAGATTTGATCCCTTAGGTTCATGGAAGGTAGAAAAGGCATAATCTAAAAAGCTAAACCTTGTTAACTAAAGCTCCGTATTATCTAAAAAGAGCTAAAGCTATCACTTTTAAATAAAATTGCAGTTAAATATAATATTTCAAATAGCTAAAGCTCTACACTAAGCTTTAGCTCATATCAAACACCAGTACAAAGCCAAAAATTACCTTTAACTTACCATTTGCCAGAATGGCAAAAAGGCTCTTACTTGGAGTTCTGTAAATAACTGTACCTCACATTATTAACTTCTGACAAATAAGTACCAACTTAGCTACACACGATACCTAATAAGTGTTAATTTTATTTAATAAAATAAAAATAATTACAGTCTATAAGGATGTTATATGTATTTACAGTCTCTACAAATCACTAATTTTAGAAAATTTGGCACTAAGAACAATATAATCGAATTTGTCCAGTCAGATTATAAAAAAACCACTGAAAACAAGCCTGATGAATCTACCTCTAAAAGCTTTGTTGCTTGTGCCACAACCCTAATTATTGGTAAAAATAACGCAGGAAAAACAACGGTAACCAAAGCCTTAAAGCAGGTTATCGATAATGACAATATATTAGGCGCTTCTTTTAATCTGAGTTATCTAAATGGGTTATTCGACCAATACAAGAAAGTACTTTTTGGTCTGAATAAAGACAATTTTCTCGATTTCCGAAAAGACGAATTCAATAAAGTAGAGCTGCCAAACATGAAATTTAGGTTGAAAGTTGGTTTAGATACAGATCCTAAATCTACATCGACTCAAAACTTAAGCAACCTTATTTCGATCGAAGACAATACGATCAATAAGCTTATAACTCTAGAGGTTAAGTTTATTATCGCTGAGTCTGAGCAGTATAAGGAAAGGGTATACAAGACCTTTTGTAGCGCAGCAAAAAGAGAACATGAAGTTAAATTTAGTGAGTTTCTAAGAATAATAGATAATACTAATTTTTCTAGGCAGATCTACGATATCAAAGGAAGATTAATAAAAAACTCTCTATTTAACATAAACAATCTATTCGAACTTACAACTATAAAAGCTAATTTGGATGATGGTGAGACATCACTATCATCTGTTTTCAATAAAATAGTTCAGTATAGATTAAAGGATGAAGAAGGTGATAGTCGTGTTCGACTAGAAAATGAAATATTAAATATTAACGATTTCATGGATAGACATATAGGGGAATCTCACAATGATATTGTTAATAATGTCGTTAGCCAGATAACAGACCAACAAAATATGCTAGTTCATTTAAGATCCAGTTTAGATTTTAAATCTTTATTTAATAAGCTTATTAGATATGAGTTTGAAGAAAACAATAACTATATACCCGAAAATCAATTCGGGCTTGGTTATTCAAACCTTATGAAAATACTTGGCCAAATAATTGATTATGTAGAACAGTATGAAGAAAGCGAAGCTCACGATAAAGTAAATATTATATGTATAGAAGAACCAGAAAATTTTATGCATCCTCAAATGCAGGAATTATTCATAAAAAACATTGACGATGCTCTTAATTTATTATTAGGAAATCACAACAGTAAAAATATTAATAGCCAATTAATAATAACAACTCACTCATCACATATCGTAAACAGCAAAATCCATAGCAGTAACACATTCAACAATATAAACTATATAACTACAGATGAAGATAATTTCAGTAATGTAGTTACATTAAATGTAAGCGTCTAGCAAAATGCACCTGCAAGTAACTCACCAAAACAATTAAGCTATTTCTGAATTTCAATGAGGAGATAGTCATGAGAAAAACACGCTACCTTGAACAATGGCGCAGTATTATTGAAGAACAACAAGCCAGCGATTTAACTATCACTGACTATTGCCTGCAACATGCTTTATCAAAAACAAGCTTTTATGCCGCACGAAGTAAGCTTAATGGATCATCAGGCAGCTTTGTTCGTGCTAAAGTAGCTAAACACGTTGACGTCACCGAACAGCAACTGTCGATTACCCTCGAAGTCGGAAAAGTAAACGTCAGTTTGCCTCCCACAACGCCTGCATCTTATCTAAGCCAATTACTACGCGAGCTTAACTGATGAAAATGTTTGTTGAACCTAAGTGTATTTACTTACACCGCGATGCTGTGGATTTTCGAAAATCCATTGATGGTCTGGTCGCAATCGTTGAGGGTGAGCTTGAACGTGACGCCTATACTGGCGCTTTATTTTTATTTTGCAACAAAGCGAAGGATAAACTCAAGCTGGTTTACTGGGATAAAACGGGGTTTGCTTTGTGGTACAAGCGGTTAGAAAAGCAAAAGTTTAAATGGCCAAACAAAGCCAGTCTGCAAGAATTTGAGCTCAGTCCAGAGCAACTGGATTGGTTGTTGTCGGGATATGATGTGCTTGGTCATGAAGAATTGCAGTATCAATCGATGATCTAATCGATCATATTGACAGTAAATGATCGTTGCCACACCGTCTGCTTTATCTTTGCGTCAAGCAAGAAAACAACGTCAAATTCTGTTAAATTGCGAACATGAAAATTGATGCACACTCACTTCCTGACGACCTGGAACAACTCAAGCGTATGGTGCTTGAGTTGCAACAAGTCGTTGCTGAAAAAGATGAGCAAATTCACGAATTACTGCAAGCTTATAACGCAAAACTTGCCAAAGAGTACGCCAAGAAATCTGAAAAGATGCCGGGTGCAGGCGAAGTATTCAATGAAGCAGAAGACACTCTCGATGAACATGATAAAGCGCTATTGGCTACATCGCCCTCAGTAAAGAAAGAAAAAGCCAAACCGAAACGCCGCCCACTGCCGGCGCAGTTGCCGCGAATTGAGGTGGTTGTTGACCTCGAAGAGGATGACAAAATATGTGATTGCTGTCAAAGCCCCCTTCATAAAATGGGTGAAAGCAGCAGTGAAGCACTGGAATTTGTACCAGCGCATATCAAAGTAATCAAAACCATTCGCCCAAAATATACGTGTCGTCACTGTGAGCGAGAAGGGATTGAAAGTGTAGTAAAAACCGCCCTAATGCCTGCAACCCCTATTCCAAAAAGCATCGCAACCCCCAGCCTGCTGAGCCAAATAATCATGTGTAAATACCAGTTTGGTTTACCACTTTATCGCCAAGAAACAATGTTAGCCGATATTGGTATTGAGTTGAGCAGACAAACGATGTCGAGCTGGATGTTGCGCTGCGCAGACCTGTTGTCCCCTCTGTATAAACGCTTAAAAGACGTGTTGTTATCTCAACCGGTTATTCACGGCGATGAAACCCCGTTAAACGTCATTAATGCAGATAAAGCAACCAGCTATATGTGGCTGTATTGCTGCGGCGATGATAAACCGGGTAAAGGCACTAATATTGTCCTGTTTGATTACCATAATAGTCGTGCAGGCCAATGTGCGGTTGATTTCCTTGATGGTTACCAAGGCTACATGCACGTTGACGGCTACAAGGCTTACGAGCAAACGAATGCAACACTGGTTGCGTGCTTAGCCCATATACGCCGTAAGTTCATCGAGGCCAAAGGCAATAATAAAAAAACCGTTAAAGCGGATGTAGCACTTAACCTTATTCGCAAACTCTATGGTATTGAGCAAGCCATCAAAGGTAAGCTGGCCGATGAAAAATTCACCGTTAGGCAGCAAAAAGCCAAACCAATCGTTGATGAATTGTATCAATGGTTACTCAAACACAAAGATAAAATCCCTCCCCAAATGGCGCTAGGTAAAGCAATTACCTATGCGATAAATCAGTTTGAGAAATTTCGGCGTTACCTCGATGATGGCAGGCTCAGTATTGATAATAACCGTGCAGAGCGAGCCATAAAACCGTTCGTAATAGGGCGAAAAAACTGTTTATTCTCAAATACCTGCAATGGTGCACATGCCAGCGCTATACTTTATAGTCTTGTTGAAACTGCAAAGGCAAATGATCTTGTAGTGCATGACTACATCTCAACGTGCTTGCAACATATTGCAGAGCAGCCAGATAACCTTGAGCCACTTCTGCCTTGGAACTTTAGCAAAGCTAGGTGTCGTTAGCTATACGCTTACCATTAAATGATAAAAAAAATCACTGATAAAATAGCACCGGAAAGCACTGACGAAGCCACTGCAAGAGATGAATTAAAGTTTTTAAAGAAGCACATTAAATATAAAGTATCAGAACTTTTCTTTTCTGATGCGATAGTTTTAGTCGAAGGAATTACTGAAGAGCATTTAATTCAGCATTACCTTAGTGAATCAAAAGATTTACAAAAATATGGAATTTCAATATTTAATATTAATGGTGCTTTTGCACACATATATAAACCACTTATAGATCTATTGAAAACCCCAGGGCGGGAGCATACTTTGATTAATTTATAATCCAAAAAATATTCTCGCCCGATAATCATCACTCCAGCTTGCCTTTTTGATTTTGCTACGTTGACTTGGGGCCCCGCATTCGCATTGCCTCAAAATGTTCATTACAAAGCGCCTAAATAAAGCGATGTTTTCAACTGCACCCTCTAACGCTATTCTTGAATCATCTTCTTTGAAAACAACATCTAAAACATAATGCTGGCTATTTTCAATACGCCAATGTTGCCGTATATAATGCCCTAGCATTTTGTGTTTAGGTGACATTGAACTTATGTAATACGACGTGTCTATACTGCACTTATTCTTTACTGTTCTGTGGCGTTCAACTGCGATTATACTTATTATTGTTGGCCACTTCTGTGCAAGCTCTGTCGGCAGGTTCGCTTTTAATTGATAGACGTAGCGCTCTTCTTTGCGACCATGGATCTCTTGCTTAATGTGTGTGACGACTTTTTCTTTATTTGCATCAAATACTGCTTGAAATGAATTCGATACAGCATCAAACAATTTGGGTTGATTTTTCTTAACCTGAACAACTACATGTGCCTTTTTATCTGAAATTATTTCGAGTGTTTCACGTTGGCAATGAAGTGCATCCATCGTGATGACACTTCCTTTTACATCAAGTATATCAAGCATTTGACGAACAACACTTATTTCGCCGTTTTTTGTTTTTGTCGGTTTTTGACTCAATACTAACCCTCGCTCAGTATCGTACGCCGTTACTAATTGCAGTGCTGTTTTTCTATCATTTCGATAAGAGCCGCGTAGCACCTTGCCATCAAAGGCAATAATGGGTTTATTTAATGACTGGCGCTGTTCATTTAACCACAAGGCTAAAGCTTCTAATAAGGATTCCGCAACAACACTGCGTAGTATACGTGCTATCGTATGCCGCCGAGGGATACCATGTCTGAAAGCTCGGTACTGTCTGAGCCATGATAGCTTTTCATCACCATAAATTTCAATATCTTGCCATCCTTCACATCCTGAGGATATGGCTGTAATTATCAAGAACATAACATCAATTAGATTATGTTTTTGGTTGATATCAGAACGTGTTTCTTCAATAACAGTAAGGTGGTCTAAGATGCTCAAAATTGAATGCTATAAGTGAATTTTCTCTATTAGATCATATTTTTATTTAAAGTGCGATCCCGCCCTGTTGAAAACCCCATGTTTAGTAATCACTGATCTCGATATAAAAAGAACTAAAGCCGATAAAGAAAATTTCAAGCAAATTGATAAGCTAGATAGTCACGAAACAACTAATGCAGTTTTGCAAAAATATGTCTGTAAAGATGAGTTACCAGATGAAGAACCATCAGATGAAAATGAATCAAAAAGCATAATACTTCCAAGTAATTTGACTTATTACTGTATTAACAATTTCATGATCGTTTTCCAAAAGGATGCAATCAATGGCTTTGTCGCTTCAAGCTTTGAAGAAGCCTATATTCTCACAAACTATGATCATAAAACTCTTAATAAAACACTAAAAGAGTTAAAGCCAAGAATATATAAAAGAATTGTTGGAGCCTCAGGTCAAGAAAACACTAACCAATCCAAGGAAAAGTCTTTTGAGTGGCAATGTAAGCTAGCTTCAAGTAAAAGTGATTTTGCAAATACACTCCTTTACGAAATAATCACATCAAATATTGATGCTCCTCAACTACCTAAATATATTGAAGATGGTTTAGCTTGGTTAACTAAAAAACTGAATAATGATAAATCTCTCCAAAATAAAGGAATTTAGGATGTTGAAACTTAAAGAAAATCCTGAAAAATTAATTGAGGAAATGAAAGTACAAGAGTTGCTTAACAATGCTATAGATAATAACAAAAGCTTTGTTTTTAATGCTGGAGCTGGCTCAGGAAAAACTTACGCATTAATTGAAAGCTTAAAATATATAGTCAAACATTATGGAGAGAACCTATCAAACCAAAATAAACATGTTTTATGCATCACCTTTACTAACGCAGCTGCGGATAATATCAAATCAAAATTTGGAAACAGTGACATAGTAAAAGTATCAACTATTCACGAGCGAGTTTGGGAGCTAATTCATTTACAGCAGGATGCATTACTCATTGAACATGAGATAAAAATAAATAAAAAGTTAGTTACATTAAAGGAATCTTTTGAAAATAGCCCAGATGAAGAGTGGCTAAACAGTGCTGATAAAGAAAAATTTAATGGTCACTTTCTTTTAGATGAAGCAAAAAATACCTTCTACAACTCTACTAATCATACTTCTGATTTTGGAACCATCCTTGAAGATTTTGGTTATACGCTAAAAAATAACTTAGGCAAATTTAGGAAAGCCGTAAAATATTTACATGAAACCAATAAACTTCAAAAATGCCTTAATAGAATTAAATCAGGTGAAAATAAAGAAGTAAGATATAACCCTAATTTTAACAGTGATAGACTTCACTACATGCTGATTAGCCATAATACTCTATTAGAATATCAGGGCGGGAGCATACTTTGATTAATTTATAATCCAAAAAATATTCTCGCCCGATAATCATCACTCCAGCTTGCCTTTTTGATTTTGCTACGTTGACTTGGGGCCCCGCATTCGCATTGCCTCAAAATGTTCATTACAAAGCGCCTAAATAAAGCGATGTTTTCAACTGCACCCTCTAACGCTATTCTTGAATCATCTTCTTTGAAAACAACATCTAAAACATAATGCTGGCTATTTTCAATACGCCAATGTTGCCGTATATAATGCCCTAGCATTTTGTGTTTAGGTGACATTGAACTTATGTAATACGACGTGTCTATACTGCACTTATTCTTTACTGTTCTGTGGCGTTCAACTGCGATTATACTTATTATTGTTGGCCACTTCTGTGCAAGCTCTGTCGGCAGGTTCGCTTTTAATTGATAGACGTAGCGCTCTTCTTTGCGACCATGGATCTCTTGCTTAATGTGTGTGACGACTTTTTCTTTATTTGCATCAAATACTGCTTGAAATGAATTCGATACAGCATCAAACAATTTGGGTTGATTTTTCTTAACCTGAACAACTACATGTGCCTTTTTATCTGAAATTATTTCGAGTGTTTCACGTTGGCAATGAAGTGCATCCATCGTGATGACACTTCCTTTTACATCAAGTATATCAAGCATTTGACGAACAACACTTATTTCGCCGTTTTTTGTTTTTGTCGGTTTTTGACTCAATACTAACCCTCGCTCAGTATCGTACGCCGTTACTAATTGCAGTGCTGTTTTTCTATCATTTCGATAAGAGCCGCGTAGCACCTTGCCATCAAAGGCAATAATGGGTTTATTTAATGACTGGCGCTGTTCATTTAACCACAAGGCTAAAGCTTCTAATAAGGATTCCGCAACAACACTGCGTAGTATACGTGCTATCGTATGCCGCCGAGGGATACCATGTCTGAAAGCTCGGTACTGTCTGAGCCATGATAGCTTTTCATCACCATAAATTTCAATATCTTGCCATCCTTCACATCCTGAGGATATGGCTGTAATTATCAAGAACATAACATCAATTAGATTATGTTTTTGGTTGATATCAGAACGTGTTTCTTCAATAACAGTAAGGTGGTCTAAGATGCTCAAAATTGAATGCTATAAGTGAATTTTCTCTATTAGATCATATTTTTATTTAAAGTGCGATCCCGCCCTGATTAGAATATGGGCTTGAATTATGCAAAAAATATCCAACACTTCGCCGAATAATTGTTGATTCATACCCATATGTATTAATTGATGAATATCAAGATACTCATAAACATGTTATTCAATTTATGTATGAATTAATTAAAGATACAGAATTATCTCATAAATTTTTGCTTGGCTATTACGGAGATGTAATGCAAAGCATTTATTCGGAGGGAATTTCAAATTCCCTAAATGAATATCACCCTAATTTATTAAAAATAGAAAAAAAGTATAACCGTAGATCGCGAAATGAAATCATAAATATATCTAACAAGCTCCGTAATGATGAGATATCTCAAGAAAGTATTTACGAAAAAAATGACGGCGGGTCTTTTTCTTTTCATAAATTAATAAGCGAAAGACCAAACGACTCCTCTACTCTAGTAAGAAGATTCATAGAAAGTGAACTTTCAAGTTTAAATGAGGATGTCGTCCACTGCTTAGTGCTTAAAAATGAAATGCTTGCTGAGTTAAGTGGTTTTAAGGATCTTTTCAATTGCTTTAAAGCTTTTTTCTTTTTTAATGAACAAGCACAAAAAGTATTAAGTAGAGATTTAACTAAGCTAGATACTTCAATTCGTATAATTCTAGCACTCATTGAATTTAGAGAATTGATAGCAAAACCTCAAAAGACACTTGAAGATATACTCCCAAAAGAAAAAAATCCTGTATCGATGTTTGATGCTCATAACTATCTAAACGAGTTGAACATATTAATAGACGAGAAAATTAATACTTTCGAAGATTATTTAGTTGCGCTATTCCAACTTTATGACTCTGGTTCTTATCTTTTCAAATGCAAATTGAAAGACTTTTTTCCATCTGATGATTTTGGATATTCACTTGAGGGGTTTAAACAGTTGCTAAATAATGACCTACCAAAAAGCGACTCAATTAAAGAAGAAAACCGTATTAACCAAATTAATATAGCAATAAGTATTTCTCTTAACGAATTCACTAAATGGTACGAATTCATTACTGAATCTAGCAGCGAACCAGTTAGATTTAACACTTATCATAGTACTAAAGGGTTGGAGTATAGCAACGTAGTCATTATTATGGAGAATTCATTTAGTAGAGACAGATCGTATTTTCCTAACTTTTTTAAAGATCCTCAGAACATAGACTTTCAAGAACGCCGAAATTTGCTATATGTAGCTTGCTCGAGAGCCATTGATAACATGAGGATATTATATATTGATCCTATTGACTCGTTTCGAGAAGAAGCTTCGTTATTGTTTGGGGAAGCAAAGAGATTTGTCTTATAGTTTACAGTGTTAAATAGTAGCAACTAATAAGAGTATTTTTAATTGAGATAAACTTTCCACTATTAATAAAAGATACTAAGCGGCGTTAAATAAAATCAGTTACCTTGCTACATATGTGCTACATAGAAAATAAAAAGAATGGAAATAAAATCGTAACCCATTGATTTAATTGGTAGCCCCTGCAAGAATCGAACTTGCAACTGCCCCTTAGGAGGGGGCCGTTATATCCATTTAACTAAGAGGCCAGTGCTAGGTGCTAGGCGCTAGGCGCTAGGCGCTAGGAAATTATAACGGTTTATCCTATTTATAATCAAGCTGTTAAATGGACTTAATACAAGGCTAGTTAATACTCGCGCGTTTGAGGTTTATATCGTCGTTTTTTAACACATAATACGGCAATACTTTTTGGCTGCTGGCGATCACTCGCTTGCTTTGTACATCTATCACGCGGGTGTTTACCTCTACTCCGCTGCTGCGATAGATTAACGTGCCTGATAAAACATGGCTGGCGATACGTTTGTTGGCTAGGTTTTCAATATCACGAGAAAACACAAAATCGCCACGTTGGTTAACTAAGATTTGATCTGTGGTTTTAAAATCAACCACCCCGTAACCAAACTGCTGGAGTTGATGAATAAACGACTCCGATAATTGGTTACCTAATTGGCTACTGTTATTCAAGCTTGCATCTAAATCTACAAACGAGGTAACAGCAATCGCAATGTCTTGCTCTGACTGCATAGTATCAACCAAATCCAGCGCCATTTGTTCAACATAATTGACCAATGTTTTATGGTGCTTTAGCGGAGTAAACTGGGTTGAATCTTGATATTGCTGTTCGTCATTTAGTTGTGCTTGGCGAATTAGCTGATTTAAATCATAGCTGGGAGCTGTAGCTTGTACGTTATCAACCTTTACCTGCTCTTGGGTCGTGTTATTTGCATTACAGCCCACTAACAGCGAAGCCGTTAGGCTTAAGCTAACAATTGCAGCATGTTTAGTTAAAAATGCCATACTCGTCTCACTCATTCGCTTGTTTAAGCATTACGCCATCGGTGCGATAACTGCTGTCTAGCGCATCAACCACTGACTGTGGAATAAAACCTTGCGCAGAGCCCACCACTGCTTTACTGGTTAAACCTACGATACGGGCATTCACTAATACGCCACCTTGGTGGTTTACCATAGTACCGGCCAACACATAGTTAAAGTTTTGTTTCTTGGCTTAGCTCTAAATAGTCACGGCTAAATACAAAGTCACCGCTTGGTGTTACCCGCATATAGTCTGTGGTTTTAAAGTCAATCACGGGTACACCAAAGCTGTGTAATTCGTGCATAAAGCTTTCAGCTAGTTGATTACCTAATAAAGTGCCATCGTTATATTCATCATCAAGATAAATAAAACTCGATACCGCTAAAGGCGTTTTAGTGTTTACGTATTGCAGATTCTCGGCCATATCTTGCATTATACCCCGCACATAATGGTTGATATTTTTACGTGTTGGGGTCGTTATTTGGCTGCTGTCGTTCATTACTGCAGTATTTTGATAAAGCGAAGTTGTTTGTCCAGGTTCAGCAACTGTGCGCTGTTTTGCTAACTGAGGCGAATTATCTTCAACAACGGTGCTGTTGTCGTCCATCATTTGCGAACAACCAAAGCCCAGTGGCAAACATAAAGTAAGTAATAAGCGTTTCATAAGGGCTCCTAATTAGTATTCACTGCGATAGATATAACCATCGCGTTGCTGAATTTTTTCATCACCCCACATTACATTGATAGGGATCTCAGTATTTGCCGCAGACGTAATTACGTTATCTTGCGTATTCACCATGCGGGCGTTAACAATATAGGCATGTTGTTGCCGCGTAAGTGTGCCGGTGATCACATAGTCAATATTCTGGCGTTGACGTAATTTTGAAATATCTCTGCTAAGCATACTATCGGCAGAAGCTGATAAATTTATAGTGTTTTCTAGGCGGTATTCAATAATGTTATACCCCAGCTGGGTGAGCTGTGTAATAAGGCTTTCTTGAATTTGCTGACTAAGGCCAGCACCTTGCCCTTGAGCTAGGCCTGTTTCTAGAGAATCCGCTAGATAAAAGCTAGTAACAGCAATGCGTGCCGAGCTTTTAAAAGGCCCTTTAATGTGGCTTAACTGGGTGCTTAAGTCACTAACGTACTGATGCACAGTAAACGGAGCCATCGCTGGATTTTCAATAGGGCTTTGGCTTGTATCTGGCTCATCACCGGTCAAACTACAGGCTGTGAGGCTGATTGAAAGTAAAAGTATTAAAAGGCGCATATTTGCCATCCTCGTGAAGCATGGCAAATATAAAGCAATTATTATGCCTATTTATGGCTGGTATGGGTTATCGGTGTAGTGCGTTACTAAACAAGCCACATTATGCTTTTTCAAATTCGTACACGCTTTTTTTGCATTTTGCTGAAATTGATAAGCACCTAGTTTAAGGCGGTAATAAGTAACGCCACTGACATCGACAGGCTCTACATTTGCTACAAACTTACCTTCGAATAATTGTGGTGCTTTGCTTTGGAGAGCTGCAACACTTTTAGTTAACCGCATCTTTTGTGTTACTGAAGCAACTTGTAGAGCATAAATTGGTTGTGTCGTAACCTTTGGCTTTACTACCGTTGCTGGAGCAGCAGGCTTAACCTCGGGCGAAGTAGCTTCTGGTTGTTTAGCTGAAGAAGACTCTTGTGCTACAACGGCATTAAGTTGATTTATTAACAATTTTAGATCTTGTTCTATGACCAGCAATCGTTCAACTCCAGGTTTTGCTTGTTGCCACTGAGCTGCTGATTCTTTTAATTGCGCAAGCTCGGTTGCTGAAATACTTACCACTTCTTCATTGGTGACTTGGCTTTGTTTATTTCCAGCATCTGTACTGTTGCAGCCAACAAAGGTAGTGCATACCAATAAAGTTAATATACTTTTAAAAATATGTCGTAACGCCATCAAAAGCTCCCTATTTTATTAATGTGTTATTTGTTGGGCCTTAACTGTGCAATTTAAGCCTTTATTTTTTAGGTTATTACATGTGCTTTCAAGCTTTGCAGAAGCATCTACGGCATAGCCAATAGCTAATACATAACGCTCATTTTCTTGCAAATAGAACGCTTCATTTAATGATTCAGGCTTTAAATGCTGTTTTATTAGCTGAAAATACGCTTTCAAAAACGCTAATGAAGAAAAGCTACCCGCGTTAGCAATGTAGCCTGACGCCTTTACTTTTTCAGTTAAAACAAAATCAACCCCCATCACAACGTCGCCCTGTGGGGATAAATTAACAGTTATATTCTGCGTTTCTTTTAAGCCTTTATTATCTTTGTAATTATCTTCAATAACAGCTTGGTATTCGCCAGGTCTTAAATCAGTGAAAAGATAATAACCGTCGTATGCAGCTTGTGTTTGCGCCACTTTGTTACCTTGTATGTCGAGTAATGCAATTTTAGCATAGGGCTTAACTTCATTTGTTTCTCCCTTATGTAAATACACTACACCTTCCACTTCACTTGAGTTATTAATTGGGTAATCCATATATTCAATAAACCCAGCCCGCGGAGTAATTGAAAACCCTTCATGAGCTGGTACTAAAAAGGGATCTGGAAAGCTGTCTTTATCTAGCACGATATCTGTAGTGCGATTGGCCGGCATTGAAGTAAGTAACGCAATACCTTGTTCATCGGTAATTGCTTGGCGGTAGTTTTGTAAACCTTTAACCTTAACACCAGCAACGCCCTGCTCACCTTCGTCCATGGTGCCATTGTTATTTTGATCTAAGAAAACTCGAACCATTAAGCTACCAGTACTCGTTAAACTGCGATTTGTCATAAAAGTACGGTTATTTTGTGCATCAAACCCAAAGCTAAAGCGGCTATATAAGCTAACAAGCCAATTATCATTACTATCGTAGTTAACAGTGCTGCTTAAATTAAAGTTATCATTTTGCCAATTCAAACCTAGATCAGCAGATTGAATATTCTGATTTAACGTGTTTCTAAGCGTCAATTCAGCTTGCAATTTCGCCGTAATACTGCGGCTGAATTCGGCTTGGTAACTTAAAATATCACTCTGTGGTGATATTAAATAATCAACACCAAAACGACTATATACCCGACCTATTCGTCCTTGTATACGAGTTGCGCCATACACTTGACTATGTTCATTTACTTTTTGCCATTGCAAAAGATTGTTTACCGAAAATCCTGAATAGCTATAATTAAATCGGTTATAAGCTTGCTGTAAATCACGTCCTAAACTTGATTGCTGTAATAAAAAGTTATTTTGATAATGAAGCCGGCCATAATTATTTTCCATCAATTCGCCTGTCATATCGAATTGATAGCTTTGAAAATCTTGCTGTTGATCCGAACGATCACTTACAGTAAAAAGGAGTGATTGCTCTGCCAATTGCGTTCTCGCGGTGAGCTCAAATTCATTTTGTTGTTGATTGTTTTGCTCATAGTCTAGATTCAACAACAGTCTTTCAAACAGGTTAATATTGCTGCCAAAGGCAAATTGATAAAAGTCGTCGTCTTCACGCTTTTGCGCCATAGCGCCGGTATAAATAGCAATATTATCCGTTAAGCCTCGTTCGTAACGCCCCGCGGCCAACCAGCCACTTTGTTGTGAGTTACTTTCATTTCCTAGTAATTGTTTACCTTGCTCTGACACTGACACTTCGTATGTCGCTTCACCTTGGCCTAATTGGTTGCCGTCAATAAAATAATATTCTGTTTTACGTTCAACTTGCCCTTGCGGGCCGTAAAAGATCAATTCAAAGTTATTTTCACCATACAATAAATCAATATTATCAAATAGGTAGCGACCATCTGCGAGACTTAACTGTTGCTCAATTAACAAACCATTGCGATAAAGCTCAACATCCCAACCCGGCTGAATAGCACCGGTGAGGTTAATTCGATTATTATCTATATTGCGGTCTAACTGGTAATTAGAAAACTTAACACCACGCCCGTATTGACTATTATAGCGACTCCCGACTTGTGTCGCTGTGATATCACCAAACCGTATTTCGCTTGCAGCAAAGGCACCGAGTAGACTACTATCTAGCGCTTGTTTAGAGAATGTTAGTCGCGAGTCTGTTAATAGGTCTTGCTCTCGACCGGCTAAAAAGTATTCTGCTGAAAGGTATGCAAAATCTTGCGCACCTAATAATGAATAACTAGTGCGGCTACTGTCATTATCTCGGCGGTAATTAAGTTGTAAATCAGCCACTGGGGCAGAAATCACTTGATAAGGGCTGGCTTTCCAAGGTTGGGTAGGTTGATTATTTCCGTGCTGTTGGTAACTAAACTGTTGGTTTCTCCTTTGCTGTTGAGCGACAACAGGAAACAACTCATCGCTGGTTACTTCGAGCGCTAAATTCGCATAATCAGGAGAGACCTTAACCATAAAAGCAGACTCTAAAACTGCTGCATCAATATAAATATCATCACTAATCAATAGTTGTTGTGAAGAAAGTACCACCGCTTGATTATTTACAAGGAGTCTGGCTGGTTTAGTGGCACTGAGTGAAAATAAATTACTTTGCTCAATAAACCACCCCGCTGCAGAGCCACTTGCCGTATCAACATTTATAGCAAGTTGTAATATTTCGACTAACCCAGATAAGCCAAGCAGGACTCCTTGCTCACTTTTTATTGCAAACACTTCACCAAGGTACATATCGTTGAGAGATAAAGAAAAAAGTAAAAATTCACCTGTCGCAATACGGTGCGTAGCAGGCTGGCTAGGTTCAACTGTAGCGGGCTGCAATGCAATGCCCTTCGAGTGAGGTTGATTTAATTTAGCTTGAATCGCTTTCAGCGTGCGCAGCACGTCATTTGGCTGCACAGTGCTTGCAAAGCAGTGTGAGCTTAACAGCATGAGGCCAATGGCCAATATACGAGTCACTTTAATAACTTAATATCGCTTAAAGCTATTCCCCTATAGCCAGAGTGTAAGAGGCAAAATCAACCGCCTTATATTCCTCAGCCCCTTCGTAATCGATTAGCACAACGCCATTTTCAGGTAACCGTTTATCTTTAAATAAACTGAGCGTTGCTATAGCTTTATCAACTTCAGGGTAAATACTTAAATTGCTAATTTCAGCAATTTTCTCTTGCCCACCCGATGCATTTTTAACATAAGCACTGAGCTTGCCATAGCTACTAAAGTTAGTATGTCGTTGCAATTGAACTTGAATTTTTGGCTTGGCTTGATCAGCACTTTTTACAATACTTGCCTGCGTAATAGTCACCTTAGGCTGCTCTGCTTGCTCACGATAAACAACGGGAATACTAAAGCTCATAATCATATTTATCTGTATTCCCGACTTCTGCTCTTTATTCTCATTAGGCAAAGCTTGAAACAATAAATGAGAACGATATTCGCCTGCCTGCAAACCTTTGGGTTTTCGGATAGCAATTTTAACGGTTTGTTTTTCACCCGGTGCTAAGGTCACTTGTTTTGGTGAAAGGCGTGTCATTGGCGATAAACTGTTTGCTGTTACTTGCGCTAAATTATTATAGCCGCCAGCTGGTAAAGCTTGTTTTTCACTCCAAACTACACGATACGTACGTTGTTCATCAGAGTTATTGATCACCGTGACTTTAGCACTGCGCTGACGATCGTCAAAAGTAACACGGGTAGGTGAAATCAATAAGTTTGCCAAGGCCATTTGGCTAAAAAATGCTGTTAGTAGCACACACATCACTGTTAATTTATTGAACATGTCAGTCCTTAGTAGTCAATCGAAATTTCTAAGTTGGTGGTTGAGGAGTAATCGCCATCAGAATAACTTTTACTGCTAGGCTTTGTTATTAAAGTGCCACCAATAAACACTTTAGCTTCACCAAAGTCATCAGTTGTGACTGACTTATTAGATAAACCATTTAGGCGTACTTCAAACTCGGCACTACTGCTGCCTTGTGTATTGTGCTGAACTGTTGCAGTGTTAACCAAGTTCATAGTCAAGCTTGTATTGGCTGGGAAATCAGTCAGTAATAGCTCAGCAGGGCGCCCCTTTTCAAGCACATAAATATTACCTAATGTATTTATGTCGCCGTCAGCTTTGATGATCACAGAGCTCGTGTTTGTATTGCTTGGTATAACCAAAGTACCAAAGTCAAGCGACTGCTGTTCTATACTCTTAGCAAGATAATTAGGGCTGTAAATTAAAGCACTTACAGCCACTGCATACGAAAGTAGGCGCATTAAATATGATTAATACGCAACTTCGATTTGAAAAGTACCAGCATACACACCATCAGCATACGGTTTAGTGGTTACCTTGCTAGATGTTTTTAATGTTGCACCAATATTAAACGATACGGTTCCATCCTGCCCCACTTGTAGGTTAGGTGTACCAGGCGTATAGGGAGCGTTATTATTATCCCCACTGGTGATCACATAATTCCAATCATCAATACTAAAATCAGGGCGGTCGGTATCTTGCCCATTTTCAAATTCTAAATTTGTTTTAGTTGGGTCAACAATTGTTAATACCGCACTTGGTACTGCGTCTGATACGGTGAAAGAGGCTGGCTCACCATCTTCAATAATCGCAAACAACGCATTAGCTGTATTCTTTTTACTCTCTGAAATAGGACTTGCGTCAGGAGTAGCGCTTACAATCAGCTCTGCAATCTCAACACCTGCGGGGTCGGCAACTGCACGTACCTTACCAAAGTTCAGGTCTGCATCTTTTGTTAATACAACTGCATTCTGTACCGTTACTTCTGCTCGAAAGGTCTCAGTTGCAGATATAGCACTAAAAGGCACAGCTAAAATACTTACAGCAAGAATTGAAAAAGATAATTTCATACTAAATCCTTATAAAAGATGGGACATTACCCTATGTTGCCCCTACCTTAGTTATTATCGACACTTAGAACAATTACTTTAAGCTTAATTACTGAAAAATAAGATAAGTCGGCTAAAAATTTTAAAGTGGCTGACCAATAAAAGGGGCACTTAAACATTTTTGCCCCATTTTTTGTGCTATTAAGCAAAAAGCATTAGCTTGCGTATAGTCTTCAAAAGGCCCTACCCGTAGACCATACAAAGTGACACCTTTATTTTGTCGCTCCGTCATTACAAACCCTAATTGACTAAATGCCTGAGGGTATTCACGATAAAGGCGAGCGATTTGCGATTTTACCAGTTGCGGTTTTAAATAAAGCCCTAATTGTGCGCCAGGTAATGCGTCGTTTAAAAGATTAGGCGGTTGATTAGTCGTTGTTGGGATTGTATTGCCTTGAGGTTGTACAGCCATATTATTTGTTTGATGCACCACATCAATGCTATCTGAGCGAAGCTCTACTGGGGTTTGCGCTAATTGAGAGTTTGACGATAGCGCCATAATTAACAGCTTTAGGTCGCCTTCCATTTCAGCCAAACGGCTTATACTATCTTGTTGCTGCTGCCATTGTTCAACGTATTCTTTAACTTGAGAGTCAGAAATAAGCGAAGATTTATTGTCAATTTGGTTATTATTGTTATTAGCGCAGCCACTTAAAGCGGTTGTTACTAAGATTAGAGCTGGCAAAACACGCTGTTTTATCTGCATTTTCAATTAGCTTTTAGAGAACAATATAGTTTATTTTAAGCAAAAAAAGTGCCACTTGGGCACTTTTTTTAAAACATTATATAAATGAACTTATTTTACTAAGTCTTTAATAAATTTACTTAAATCATCTTTAAACTCATCACGACGAAGGGCAAACTCGATTGTCGCTTTTAAATAACCCAATTTACTACCGCAATCATGGCTACGGCCTTTAATCGCGTAAGCAGCAACAGCTTCTTTATCCATCAGCATAGCAATAGCGTCAGTTAATTGAATTTCATCGCCTGCGCCTGCGGGGGTTTTAGCGAGTAGTGGCCAAATATTTTTACTTAAAACATAACGGCCAACAACAGCAAGATTTGACGGGGCTTTATTTACAGGAGGCTTTTCAACCATATTTAAAATACGCGCGTTTTGACCTTGGGTGATTTTTTCATCGCCTAAGTCAACTACACCAAACTTGTTTACGTCTTGCATTGGTACTGGTTCAACCATTATTTGGCTTTCACCGGTTTGCTCAAAGTGAGTGATCATCTCAGCAAGGTTATCTTTTTCAAGATTACTTTCATAATCATCAATGATCACGTCTGGTAATATCACCACAAAAGGTTCATCACCAATAATCGGTGCCGCACAGTTAATTGCATGACCAAGACCTTTTGCTTCACCTTGACGTACATGAATAATCGTTACATCTTTAGGGCAGATAGCTTGCACTTCGGCCAATAATTGCCGCTTTACACGCTTTTCAAGCGTGGCTTCTAACTCAAAGCTGGTATCAAAATGGTTTTCAATTGAATTTTTACTTGAGTGCGTAACCAAAACAATTTCTTTAACGCCAGCAGCAATCGCTTCGCTAACTACATATTGAATTAGCGGACGGTCAACAACGGGTAGCATTTCTTTTGGTATAGCCTTTGTTGCTGGCAACATACGGGTTCCTAGGCCTGCAACAGGGATAACAGCTTTCATTCGTCTCTCCTTAAGTGGGTATGGTTCTGGCAGATTAAAACCAACGTCATTTTAGCAGGCTAATTTGACCACTGGCTTAACACAATCAGAGTTACCTAATTATACTGAAAATGGGTATTTAATAGCATCATGGCATTGATAGCCAATCACTTCAAAATCATCTCTGGTTACCCATGTTTCTATGTCTTCTAATGTTTTTATTTTTGGGTTGATCTGTAACTGTGGTGACTCAAACGGCTCACGCTTTAATTGCACATCACGCATTAATTCTAGCTGATTCTCATAAATATGCGCGTTTACAATTTTATGATAGGCCTTACCTGCTTTATGGCCAGTTATTTGCGCAACTAAGGCAAGTAAAACAAAACACTGAATTTGATTAAAGTTCAACCCGAGTGGTACATCACAGCTACGTTGATACGAGGTTAAATAAAGCGTATCACCCAAAAGTGAGAATGTATGAGTGTGCATACAAGGGCGAAGGCAACCTAAGTCAAACTCACCTGGGTTATAAAAGGTGATTATCTCGCCTCTGTCATCAACACCGTCTTTAAGGTTATCAATCACTTTTTTCAATTGATCCAGAGGCGTACCATCTGGGCGTTGCCAGTCACGCGCTTGCACGCCATAAACGCGGCCCATGTCGTCTTCACCTTTACGATTAGGATTATTAAGCCATGCTTGGTTTTCATTGGCATTAGCATCCCAAGTCATGCAGCCTATTTCACGAAACTGTTCAGCACTACTGTAGCCCCGTAAATAACCTAAAAGTTCTGCAATGGCAGCTTTGTAATAGCTTTTACGTGTGGTGATCATTGGGAACTTGTTATTCGCTACATCGTATTCTAGCTCAGCGTTAATAACGGTTAAGCAACGTGTTCCGGTACGTTTATTTTCAACCCAAATGCCTTCATCAACTATACGCTGACATAATTCTAAATATTGTTTCATGGTTTTCTTCTTAGGCCTTTTTTGCAGTCACTGATTGTGACTTGTTATAAGCCCATAATATCAAACCAAGACCGCCAATGATCATCGGTAACGATAAAATTTGCCCCATAGAAATAAACCCACCAAATAAACCTAAATGTGCATCAGGTTCACGGAAATACTCAATGGCAAAGCGAAACACGCCATACCCTAATAAGAATAATCCACCTACACTGCCTGCCGGGCGTGACTTTTTAGTAAACAAGTAAAGAATAATAAATAGAACAAGGCCTTCAAAGAACGCTTCATAAAGTTGCGATGGATGGCGCGCAAGCGGCCCTCCGGTTGGAAATACCATAGCCCAAGGCACATCTGTTGTGCGCCCCCAAAGCTCGCCATTAATAAAATTACCAATACGCCCTGCTAATAAGCCTACCGGCACTAATGGAGCAACAAAGTCGCCAACGGCTAACAACTGCTTTTTGCGTGTCCAAGCAAACACGCAAATAGCGGTGATCACACCCAGCGTGCCACCATGAAACGACATGCCGCCTTGATCGATTCTGAATAAGTACAGTGGATTTTCTAAAAAATAGCTAAATTGATAAAACAGTACATAACCAATTCGACCGCCTAATATAACCCCGAGCATGCCGTAAAAAAGTAAATCGCTTACTTCTTCTTTTGTCCATCCTGAATTAGGTTTTTGTGCCTGACGATTTGCCCACCACATGGCAAAAGCAAAACCAATTAAATACATTAAGCCGTACCAGCGTACGCTCAATGGGCCAACCGTAAAAATAATCGGGTCGATTTGTGGAAACTCAAGAGCCATAAAAATTAAACCTTAACTAAACACCATTTGAAGTGCGATGATAACCAATAATACTGCGAACGCTTTTTTAATCGTCGCAACGGGTAAATAATGAGTCGCTTTTGCGCCAATAGGTGCCATAAACCACGAAGTGATTACTATACCTAATAACGCGGGTAAATAAACAAACCCCGCAAAGCCATGTGATAAATCTGTCACTTGCCAGCCGGCTGAAACATAACCAACAGAGCCAAATAGCGCGATAACAATACCGCACGCAGCCGCACAGCCAATCGCTTTTTTTAATATCCACTGAAAAGTGGTTAAGCAGCGGCACTATAAGTGCGCCTCCACCTATGCCTATCAAACCTGACAACCCACCCATTATTGCACTGAACGCACCAATAATAGGACCACTGGGCATTGCATGATTACTTTGTTCCACTTTACGTGTTGAAAGCACCATACGAGCGGCAATAAATACGACACTCGTTGCAAACACACCGCGTAGTAGTTGCTCTGGAATATAACTGGCGGCAAAACCACTTATCAGAGCACCTAAACCAACACCACCCATGACCCAAGGAGCAATTTCCCAAGGAACATTATTATTTTTATGATGAGCGAGCACTGAAGAAGTAGAGGTAAACAATATAGAGGCTAGCGATGTAGCAATGGCAACCACAAGTACATGATCTGCGGAGGCAACTTCAAATTTTACTAGCAATACACTTAATACAGGCACTATGATCAAGCCACCGCCAATACCAAGTAACCCTGCTAAAAAACCTACTATGCTTCCCTAGTACTGCACAGCTGGCGATCAGTAAAACTAAATCATGCATAGCACACTCTTATAAATAAAATGTTATATGCATATACTAATGTATTATAAAGTATGTTCACAGCTAAAATTGCAGCCCTAGCTAACTATGGTTTGGTGTATAAAATAATTCGCCAAGATCATGCTCAATCATAAAGTTTCGGGTTAAGCGCAGTACTTGTTTAGCCGTTGATTGTGCTAAACATTCTGTAAGTAGCGCTTCCATATCAGTGACTTTTAAACGCCTGAGCACCCATTTTACCTTGCTCAATGAAGAGTTATTCATACTTAAACGACGATAACCCATAGCAATCAATAGTATAGCGCCTTCAGGGTCGCCCCCAAGCTCACCACACAAGCTTAAAGATAAATTATATTGTTCACACTCATGCGCTACTTTTTGTAACACTCGCAATACGCCAGGGTGATAAGGGTTAAATAAATCTGCAACGCGGGCATTTGAGCGATCTACTGCTAATAGATATTGGGTTAAATCGTTACTACCTACAGAACAAAAATCTACTTTTTTCGACCATTCAGGCATCATAAAAACACTTGAAGGTACCTCAAGCATCACACCTACTTCAGGTCGATCGATCACTTGATCTGGATATTGTTCTTCTAGCTCAAAATAAGCTTGCTCTAACAATGCCAAAGAATCATCAACCTCTTCTGTGCCACTGATCATAGGGAGCATTATTTTTAAATTACCTAAGCCAATATTTGCTTTAACCATAGCCTTTAATTGATCTAAAAATAGCTCGGGATGATCAAGTGTGACACGAATACCTCGCCAACCTAAAAATGGGTTTTCTTCGCTTATATCAAAGTAATCTAATACCTTATCACCACCAATATCTAACGTACGCATGACTACCGGTTCAGGGTGGTAACTTGTAAGTACTTGACGATACCAGTCCTCTTGTTCTGCTTGTGAAGGGAATTTACCCTTTTGCATAAACCACGCTTCAGTACGATACAAACCAACGCCATCACAGACCTTAGTATTGGCTGTTTCAGTATTCAAATCTAAACCTGCATTTAAAAGTAAGGTGATTTGTTTGCCATCTAAGGTAACGGCTTCACACTCTTCTTCTGCGATGAATTTATCGTTTAGTAGTGTTTCTTGATATTGTAATTGACGATATTCGTCCTGCAGTATTTGAGAGGGTGAAATATACAAACGCCCAGCATAGGCGTCTAGAATCATTAATTTAGCATCTAATTGTAATAAAGGGACGTCTTCGATACCCCAAATTGCCGGAATTCCCATTGCTCGCGTTAAAATAGACGCATGACTATTAGCGGCACCATTAACACTCACCACACCCGCGAGGTGCCCTTTGGGTACCTCTGCTAACATAGCAGGAGTTAAAGTATTGGCTATTAATATTGTATCTTGAGGATAACTCTTTGCTGCGTGCTCAGTATTTACTAAGTGATGTAATACCCGTAAACCAATGTCTTTCACATCGACAGCACGCTCTTTAATGTATGGGTCTTGCATGGCATTAAATTGTGCGATTAGCTTTTCAATCACAATTTTTAACGCACTTTTTGCACACCAACCTTGCTGTAGCTGCGCCTCTACATTTTGCCCTAAACTTTTCGCATCTAACAATTGCTGGTATACATCGAACACAGCGAGTGCTTCTTTAGGAATAGAATCACTGAGGGTCATTGATAGAGTATTAAATTCTTTGCGCGTAGCAGAAACAGCTTGGCTAAATAAGCGCTGTTGTAACACTGTGTTATCGTCTTTTTTAAGCTCTATTGACTTAAAATCAAGCTTAGGAATAACCACGTAAGCGTGACCGATTGCAATGCCAGGAGCGCTTGAAACCCCTTTTAAGACCGAAGTTTGGTGAGACGACTCATCTTGGCGCAAAACTTCTTTGATTTCAGCATGAGCCAGTTGTGAGGCCAACTGAGCTGAGAGAGTAATTAAAAAAGACTCTTCGTCTTGACTAAATACCCGGGCAATTTTTTGTTGTACAACAATAACGCCTAAAACTTTCTTTTGATGAACCACTGGTACTGATAAAAAAGCGTTATAGCCTTCTTCATTTACCTCGGGGGAGAGTTTAAAACGCGGATGCGATTTAGCAAATGCGATATTGATTGGCTCTTCACGTTGCGCAACTAAACCAACAAGACCTTCAGTAAAGCCAATTCTAAATTTACCTACAGCAGCCGGGTTTAAACCTTGGGTTGCCATCAAAACAAAGTCATCTTGGCTGTAGTCGGCAAAGTAAATAGAGCAACACTCGGTTTGCATGGCCTCTTTCACCATTTTAACAAAGCATGCTAAAGCACTGTCCAAATTCGCCTGCTGCGATACGGATTCTGCAATAGCTCTGAGTGTTGCTAGCATAGCTGTCCTTATCTACCTTTATGTCGCCATGAATCTTTTGACTGCTCACGCTTATTAAACGGCATTGCGAACGGTGCAAACTCTTTCATAACACGTCGATATACATCGCGTTTAAATGACACCACCTGACGTACAGGATACCAATAACTCACCCAACGCCAATCATCAAACTCTGGATGGTGCGTTTTCAGTAAGTCTACATCTTCGTCTTTACAACGAAGTTTCAGTAAAAACCATTTTTGCTTTTGCCCAATACACACCGGACTCGAGTCGCGGCGGATTAATCGTTTGGGTAATTTATAACGTAACCAATGTTTTGAACTCGCGACAATTTCTACATCTTCCGGGCGCAAGCCGACTTCTTCGTGTAATTCACGGTACATTGTTTGCTCTGGCGTTTCACCACTGTCGACACCCCCTTGCGGAAACTGCCAAGAATGTTGACCATAACGCCTAGCCCAAAAAACTTGTCCCTGATTATTGCAAATTACAATTCCGACATTGGCACGAAAACCTTCGGCATCAATCACCTTAGTGCCTCATTTGTAAGTCGATTTTTAACGATTGTTCCACATTAGCCGCGTTACGGCAAACACTATTATAATCTACCAAGGTTCACTAACAAATTTGCCTGCCAATTCAGTGCAATATTTAATCACTCATGAGTTATAACAACCAGTTACTATAATTATAAGTAATACTACAAGGGTTTTACTCACTTTACTCACAGCTTGTGCATAACTTTAGTTTATAGCGGTTATTTTGCAAACAAATCCACAATAAGCGATCATCTAAAACGCCTTTTCCACAGAATCTGTGGATAACGTTGTTCATATATCTGTATTTATCCCCGCAAACAATTTATTCTCAACCTCGAGTTGCAATTGCGAGAACACAAAAAAACATTAAAATCATTAAGTTACAAAAAAACAAACGCAGTTAAGCATTGCCCTAACGTTGACTTTAAAATAGCGGACAAAAAACAAGCAAAGACAAGGATATCCACGCTTACACGCTTTTGCTATCATGATGAATGAATTTATACAATAGAATAAAGTGCAATGCGAGTTAATAAACCAAAGTCAATCAATGAATTAATGCAACGTGTGAGCAACATAGCAGGCATGACATTGGGGCAGCTAGCTCAGCAGTATCAATTTAAAACACCTGACGATCTACTACGTAAAAAAGGCTGGGCTGGGCAGTTAATTGAGTATGTATTAGGGGCTACTGCGGGCTCAAAACCCACACCTGATTTTGAAGAACTAGGCGTTGAGCTAAAAACACTGCCAATCTCCTATAAAGGCAAACCACTTGAAACCACGTTCGTATCAGTTACGCCTTTGCTAAATGTAACAGGCATGACATGGCAACACAGTCATGTGCGTAACAAACTAAATCATGTTTTATGGCTGCCTATTTTAGGTGAACGCGATGTAATTCCCTTTGAACGAACCATTGGCAGTGGCTTTTTATGGCAGCCAAGCGCTGAACAAGATGCGCAATTACAACGGGATTGGGAAGAGCAAATGGAATTAATTGCCCTTGGGCGCATTGATGAGATCTCAGGTCATTTGGGTGATGTAATGCAAATACGGCCAAAAGCAGCAAATAGTAGAATCGTCACCGATGCTATCGGACCAAATGGTAAGCTCATCAAAACCCTCCCCCGCGGGTTTTATTTAAAGACCAACTTTACTGGGGAGATTTTAAAACAACAGTTTCAGCTTTAAAATACCTTTAAATAATGCGACTCGGGTTAGCAATCACGGCTAAAACCGTTTCCTACGGGCCTCAGAATAATTTATATTGGTGGGCTTTATGTTACGAAAATTAAGATTTAACAAAAAATCCCCGCCTAAGCGAGGATTTTTAAACGTTTTATCAGATGCTAAAGAATTACTGACCTTTAACTTCTTTTAGACCATTAAATGGTGCTTTAGCACCTAGCGCCTCTTCAATACGAAGAAGTTGGTTGTACTTAGCAACACGATCAGAACGGCTTAATGAACCTGTTTTGATTTGACCTGCAGCAGTACCAACAGCTAGATCTGCAATTGTTGCGTCTTCTGTTTCACCAGAGCGGTGAGAGATAACAGCTGTAAAACCTGCATCTTTTGCCATTTTGATTGCTGCTAACGTTTCAGTTAGTGAGCCAATCTGGTTAAATTTAATTAAGATAGAGTTAGCAATGCCGTTGTCGATACCGCGTTTTAAAATCTTAGTATTTGTAACGAACAAGTCATCACCCACTAACTGAACTTTATCGCCCATTAGTTTTGTTTGATGTGCGAAGCCATCCCAGTCAGACTCATCAAGACCATCTTCGATAGATACAATTGGGTATTGCTCAGTAAGTTGTTGTAAGAATAAATTAAACTCTTCAGACGTGAACTTTTTACCTTCACCTTTAAGGTCGTAGATATTTGCTTCTTTGTCATAAAACTCAGAGGCAGCACAATCTAGCGCTAAAGTGATATCTTTACCAAGCTCGTAACCTGCATTAGCAACAGCTACTTTAATTGCAGCAAGTGCAGCTTCGTTAGACTCAAGGTTTGGAGCAAAACCACCTTCATCACCTACCGCTGTAGAATGACCGTCGGCTTTAAGTACTTTTGCAAGGCTGTGGAATACTTCAGCACCCATGCGTAGTGCTTCACGGAAGTTAGCAGCGCCAACAGGTTGAATCATGAATTCTTGAATATCAACTGAGTTATCAGCATGCTCACCACCATTGATGATGTTCATCATTGGTAATGGCATAGAGTAAACACCTGGTGTACCGTTTAGATCAGCAATATGCTCATATAACTCTACTTTTTTCGATTGTGCAGCAGCTTTTGCAGTTGCAAGTGAAACAGCTAAGATTGCATTGGCACCTAGTTTTTCTTTATTTTCAGTACCATCTAAATCTAGCATTACTTGGTCAACAGTGCTTTGCTCTAAAGCGTTTTGGCCTTCTAATGCGCTATTAATTTCGTTATTAATATAACCAACTGCAGTTAAAACACCTTTACCTAAATAACGTGCTTTATCACCATCACGTAATTCTAGTGCTTCGCGAGTACCTGTTGATGCACCAGATGGTGCAGCAGCGCGACCCCAAGAACCGTCAGCTAAATGTACATCAGCTTCAACTGTAGGGTTACCACGCGAATCCATAATTTCGCGACCAATCACTTTTACGATATTTGACATCTCGATTCCTCTTTTCCCAAAATGGTGAGTTTGTCGGCTTTATTAATTTTCCTTAATACCGCCGCTTTAAAAACAAATAAGCCGTGCATAGAGCACGGCTTATTCACATTACGATGACGCTTTTTGATGAGTGTGCGCAGCTGCAACAAACCCTTCAAATAGCGGGTGACCATCACGTGGTGTTGACGTGAATTCCGGATGGAATTGCGCGGCAATAAACCAAGGGTGATCTTTATTCTCAATAATTTCGACTAGTTTCTTGTCTTCAGATAAACCAGTAAAGCTTAAACCAGCTTGCTCAAGCTGTGCAACAAAGTTGTTGTTTACTTCGTAACGGTGACGATGACGTTCAACGATTTCATCACTACCATATACTTCATGCACTTTTGAGCCAGGAGTTAAATGACATTTTTGAGCGCCTAAACGCATAGTGCCACCTAAATCAGAACCTTCATCACGTACTTCAATATTACCTTCGGCATCTTGCCATTCAGTAATTAAACCAACAACAGCATTAGTCGATTTTAAGTTAAACTCAGTCGAATTAGCATCTTCAAGACCTGCAACATTACGTGCATACTCAATAAGAGCTACTTGCATACCTAAGCAAATACCAAGGTAAGGTACTTTATTTTCACGAGCATATTTAGCCGCTAAAATTTTACCTTCAACACCACGACTACCAAAACCACCTGGTACTAAAATAGCATCAAGGTGAGCCAGTAACTCAGTGCCTTTGCTCTCAAGATCTTGAGAATCAACGTATTCAATGTTAACTGTTAAACGGTTTTTAAGGCCTGCATGTTTAAGTGCTTCATTTACTGATTTATATGCATCTGGTAGTTCAATGTATTTACCAACCATACCAATTGTCACTTCACCCGTAGGGTTAGACTCTTGGTATAACACTTGTTCCCATTCAACTAAGTCAGCCTCTGGCGCTTCTAAATGGAAACGACGGCACACAAAGTGATCAAGCTCTTGAGATTTTAATAGAGCTGGAATTTTATAAATGCTGTCTACATCTGGTAACGAAATAACAGCTTTCTCTTCAACGTTAGTGAAAAGTGCTATTTTTGCGCGTTCGTTATTTGGTAGTTTACGATCAGAACGACAAATAAGAATGTCTGGTTGAATACCAATCGAACGTAACTCTTTAACCGAGTGTTGCGTTGGTTTTGTTTTCACTTCGCCCGCAGGGCCTAAGAATGGCACTAACGTTAAGTGAATAAACAATGCGCGCTCACGGCCAATTTCTGTACCTAGCTGACGAATTGCTTCTAAGAACGGTTGTGACTCGATATCACCTACCGTTCCACCAATTTCAACGATTGCCACATCATGACCTTCAGCACCGTCATAAACACGTTGCTTAATATCGTTAGTAATATGTGGAATTACCTGAATAGTCGCACCAAGGTACTCACCACGACGCTCACGACGCAGTACATCTTCATATACACGGCCTTGTGTGAAGTTGTTACGGCTTGTCATTTTGGTACGAATGAAACGCTCATAGTGACCTAAATCAAGGTCTGTTTCTGCACCGTCTTCGGTGACAAATACTTCACCGTGTTGAATTGGGCTCATTGTGCCTGGGTCAACGTTGATGTAAGGATCCAGCTTTAAAATGGTAACATTTAAACCACGGGCCTCTAAAATAGCTGCCAACGATGCTGCTGCAATACCTTTACCCAACGAAGAAACAACCCCGCCGGTAACGAAGATAAATTTTGTACTCATGCGAACCCTAGAATATCAGGAATTAAAAGGAATATAATACCCAAACAAGTGATTTTGGAATATGTTCAAGACGGGGCGAAATTATAGCAAAAGGCTCACTATCAATCCAGCAGAAATTAGCTATTGAGCGCACAAAAAACAACCGCGATAATTTACTTATTTAAGCCTGCTTTTTAATTGCCTCCCACGCAGCGTCCATTTCATCGAGTGTTGCCGTTTCGAGCGATTGACCTCTGGCTTGCAAATACGCCTGAACTTTTTCAAACCGCGCCGAAAACTTATCATTTGCACTACGAAGTAATTGTTCTGGGTCTCGTTTTATATGTCGAGCCACATTAACAGTAGCAAATAACAGGTCACCGACCTCTTCTGCACTATGTTCAGAAAAGGGATCAACTCCTAATGCTTCTTTAACTTCATCAACTTCTTCAGCCACTTTTTCAAGTGCGCCGTGATAACTTGGCCAATCAAAACCGAGCCCTGATACCCGTTGTTGAATCTTTTTTGCTTTACTAAGCCCTGGCAGGTTTGCAGGTATGTCTTGCCATAAAGCGGGAGGATTACCCAAATTTTTCGTTGCCCGCTCTTGGGCTTTTATCGCTTGCCATTGCTGTGCAACCTGCTGCTCGGACAACTCACTATTGCTTGCAAAAACATGAGGGTGGCGCCTCACTAATTTATCATTTAATGCGCTTATTACGTCTTCAAAGTCAAAGAGTTTTTGCTCCGCGGCCAACTGGGCATAAAAAATCACTTGAAACAGTAAATCACCGAGCTCAGTTTTAAGCTCAGTAAAATCGCCACGCTCAATACAATCAGCGACTTCGTAAGCCTCTTCGAGTGTATGCGGCACGATGGATTTAAAGTCTTGCTTCAAATCCCATGGGCAACCGTTTTGCGGATCGCGAAGTTTAGCCATAATGGCTAATAACTCTGGTAATGCACTGACCGACTTACTCATACAACCCTCTACTGACCTCGTTTAGCTTGGTGAACGCCTTCAATTTGATCCAGCTTTGATAACAAGCGATTAGTGCCTGATAAATCATGCACTTCAACTTGCATCGTGAATTTAGCTAATTGCCTGTCTTCAAGGGTTTCCATATTCATATTCAACACATTTACTTTTTCATTCGCAAGCACTGAGCTGATATCACGAATAAGGCCTGCCCTATCGCTTGCCTCTATTTTAATACTTAGTGCATATGAGCCATTTATTTCATCTGACCAACTTACCGCTATGACACGTTCTGGGTGTTTATTTTTTAAATTATTAAATGAATCACAGTCATCGCGGTGAACAGCGATACCCCGACCTTGGAGTGATATAGCCGATAATCTGCTCACCCGGTACTGGGCGACAGCACTTAGCAACGTGACTCATTAAACTGCCTACGCCATCAACCACAATCCCGTTTTTATCCCCGCTCATTTTAGTTGGGTTTTTAAAGCGAATTACCGGTTCATCATCTGTACGGTCAGTTATAAAGTTAAGTAACTGGTTTAAACGCACATCCCCCGCACCAATAGCAACGAGTAAGTCATCAAGCTCTTTAAAGTTATAGCGCGCGATAGCAGGTTCAAGATCTTTATATGTCAGCTCAAGTTTTTGCAATTCATTATCTAAAATCTCTTTACCAGCACTTAAGTTTTTATCGCGATCAAGTTGTTTAAACCAATGATGGATTTTCGCTCGCGCTCGTGATGATTTAATATAACCTAAAGATGGGTTTAACCAATCACGGCTCGGATTTGGCTGTTTTTGCGTAAGAATTTCAACCTGATCCCCCGTGCTCAACTGGTGAGTAAACGGCACTATTTTACCAAACACCTTTGCACCAATGCAGCGATGCCCAACATTTGAATGAATGTAATAGGCAAAATCTAGAGGCGTTGCCCCTAGCGGCAGGTCAAAAATATCGCCACGTGGGGTAAATACATACACGCGGTCTTCGACCACTTGGTTTTTAAGTTCGTCAGCTAAATCACTGCCATCAACCACTTCTTCTTGCCACTGAAGTAACTTACGCAACCAGCTGATCTTTTGTTCATATCCTGAGCCACGTCCAGGTAATGCGCCTTCTTTATACATCCAGTGTGCAGCTACACCCAGCTCTGCATCTTGGTGCATGGCGTGGGTACGAATTTGTATTTCAACTGTTTTACCCTCAGGGCCAAACACCACAGTATGAATAGATTGATAGCCATTTTGTTTTGGCGTTGCCACGTAATCATCAAATTCTTTATTAAGATGACGCCAATTAGTATGCACAATACCTAGTGCACCGTAGCAGTCCTGCAATTCATCAACCACAATACGCATCGCACGAATATCAAAAAAGTTGATCAAATTCGTAGTTCTTTTGCGCCATTTTTTTGTAAATGCTGTAAATATGCTTTGGTCTGCCATAAACCTCGGCTTGAATACCCACTTGTTCAAGCTTGGTTTTTACTTGCTCAACCATATCGGCCATATACGCTTCACGACCAAGGCGTTTATCATCTAATTGTTTGGCAATACTTTTATATAAATCCGGGTGAAGGTAACGAAAAGAAAGGTCTTCAAGCTCCCACTTTAATTGCCCTATACCTAAACGGTTTGCAAGCGGCGCAAAAATATCAGCCGTCTCTTTAGCGGCAATAACACGCTCTTCTTCGCTGGCATTTTTTAGTTCACGTAAATGGCATACTTGCTCTGCAAGCTTGATAACCACAGCTCTAACATCTTCAACCATGGCTAATAACATCCGACGAATGTTATCAACTTGCACAGTGCCATTACCTTGATGAGCTAATGTACTAATGGTAGCCATTTGCGCTACACCGGTTAGTAATGTTGCAACATGCTCGCCCATCACCTCAGTTACGGTATCAATAGAGACTAAATCAGCTAAAAAATAAGGCGTAATATAAGCCGTTGCCAAAGTATCGGCATCAAGATTCATCTCCACCAAAATTTCAACCATCTCCATGGCCATAATTTGGTGCTGTTGATCAGGTAATGCGGCACATAAACTATTTGCTTTAATTAATAGCTCACGTTTTTCTTGTGCGACTGCTAACAAATCTAGTCGGGTGCTAAAATCTACCGGCTTTTCTTGCTGGTGTGACTGTCTCGTAGCTACCATGTTGCGCTCTACCTCCGTTGAAATAACGCCATTGTTTCAATATGCCCAGTATGCGGAAACATATTCATTAGCCCTATCTTTTGCAGTGAAAATCCTGCCTGCGAAATAATTGCACTGTCACGGGCTAAAGTAACAGGATCGCAAGATACATATAAAATCGTCTTAAATTGCTTAAGCGGCAGTTGCTCTAAAATTGCTAATGCACCGGTACGAGAAGGATCTAGCAACAAAACATCTAGCTCTTTACTAAACCACGGTGCCTGCTCAATTGTTTGAGTTAAATCAAAACAATGAAATTGGGCATTCGCTATTTGGTTAGTTTGCGCATTTTGCCGTGCCATTGCAACCGCTGATGATACTCCTTCGACACCAATCACATTTTTTGCACATTTAGCCACCACTAAAGAGAAGTTACCGATACCGCAAAACAGATCAAGCACCTGTTCGTCCCCATTTAAGCTAAGCCAGTCAACAGCTTGGGTTAACATTGTTTGATTAACTTTGGCGTTAACTTGAATAAAATTTTCTAAGCCAAATTCAAACTTTAACTGTTGTGTTGGTAAGCGATAAAACGGTGTTGGTAAATGGTCATGTTCAATAAGCTGACTTTCACCTTGGAAAATAACTTGCCATTGTTGTGCTAAACCAATTTCAATAAGGGTTTGCTTGAGCGATTCACTTATGGTTTTGGTATGACGCAAGATAACAAAGTTTTGCTCATCTGCTTGGCATAATTGAATGTGGCTAACACTGCGTAATTCATGATGGGTATTTAAAAGCGTATCAAATTGATTAAAAACATCATCAAAAACGCTGCTCAACACCGGGCATTTATTAATGCTGATTATGTGCTTTGAACCTTGTGCCCTATAACCTACACGCATTTTTTTAGCGCTTTTGTCATACATTACGGCCAATCGAGCACTACGGCGGTAATGCTTAGACTCACTTAATAAGGGTGATTGCCACGCCATATCGTCTAATTTTGCAAATTTAGCAAACAACTGACTCACAGCAATTTGTTTTTCAACCAACTGTTGTTCCAATCGTAAGTGCTGTAACTGACAACCTCCACATTGATGATAATGCTCACAAAAAGGCTCAACTCTGGCATCACTCGCTTGTACTACTTTGAGTGTTTTTGCCACGCTATAACGCGCTTTATCTTCTGTTAACTGAGCTTTGACAACTTCGTTACTTAATGCACCACTGACAAAACACACTTTATTTTTGTGTTTGGCTATTCCTCGCCCTTGGTGATCCATGCCTGTGATGGTCAATGGCACTGTTTGCCCTGATAGGGTCTTTTTTTTAGCTTGAAAAAACTGCGCCATCAGGCAACACCTTACATATTGATTTAGCGGGCAAGATTGATTACTCGCTTATAAGTATATACTCTTAGATAACTAAAAATGATAACAACGTTTACTCTATGACTAAACTCGGTTTGCGCGACTCAGTTTTAACACTCACATTGATCCCCACCGTATTGATCGGATTATTACTCGGCGGTTATTTTACAATAAATCGTTACTTTGAGCTTGATGAAATATTATATCAGCAAGGGACAACTATTTCCGAGCCTTTATCCATCGCAATTGAGCAGCCTTTACTCGTTAAAAATAAGCAACAGCTCAATCGACTGATCAGCCATACTCATAACAAGCACTCTCCTGCCATAAAAACTATCGCTATTTTTGATGTAAATGCACAGCTCGTTCTGACCAGCAATTATCATCGTGATTTTGACGACCTTATGCTCAGCGAACATCTGAGCACTAATAAAACAACTAAAGTGGTGCAAAGTAGTGACTTTATTACTTTTTACACGCCAATCATAAATCACTCAACACCAGAAGCACACTGGAATGATACTGCATTTCAAACATCCATAGGCACAGTGATTGTTCAATTGAATAAAGACCAAGCGATTATTGGCCAGCAACAAGCGCTATTAGTCAGCGGCATAGTGATTATTTTTGCATTATTGTTAGCGGTTATTTTGGCAATACGTTTGAGTAGAATGTTCATGACTCCACTCAATAAGTTAGTACTTGCAACCGATAAGCTTACTGAAGGTAAAAGAGATACTGGGCTGAATACTCCAATGATGGGAGAGTTTGAACTACTACGCCAAGGTTTAAATACCATTTCAGATACCATGGTGATGCAAAAAGACGAAATGCAAAAGCACATCGACCAAGCCACCAGCGACTTACGTGAATCGCTAGAAATGTACGAAACACAAAATATCCAGCTCAATATTGCAAAAACAGACGCGCAAGATGCGAACCGAGTGAAATCTGACTTTTTAGCCAAAATGAGTCATGAATTACGTACTCCGCTCAATGGTGTTATTGGTTTTACTCGTCAACTACATAAAACGCCACTGAATAAGCACCAAAAAGGATTACCTAGATACCATTGAGCTTTCAGCCAATAGTTTGATGACCATTATCAGTGATATTTTAGATTTTTCTAAACTTGAAGCCGGTGCTATGGAGCTTGAATCTATCCAGTTTCAGTTGCGAGATAACATCAATGAAGTGCTCACACTTCTAGCTCCAAGCGCTGATGAAAAACAGTTAGAGCTGTCGATCTATATAAACCCGCAGGTGCCTGACAACATTACTGGTGATCCTACTCGTTTTAAACAAGTACTTATTAACCTCATCAGTAACGCGATTAAGTTTACTGAGAAAGGCGCTATTAAAGTCGACGTAGGGCATCGCTTATTAGATGAAGAGCGCACCTCTATTTTAGTATCTATAACAGATACGGGTGTAGGAATTCCTATGGATAAACAAGACGCCTTGTTTACACCATTCGGCCAAGCAGACTCCAGTATCACCCGTAAGTTTGGTGGCACCGGACTGGGCCTAATTATTACCAAACACATCGTTGAAGCGATGGGTGGGCGTATCACGTTAAACTCTGCACCGGGCCATGGCACATGCTTTACCTTTAACGGTGTATTTAATTTACCGAGTCATGGTTATAACAGTGACTTGCCAAGTAAATCGCTTGCCAATAAGCGTATCTTATATCTTGAACCACACGAGCACACCCACCATGCCGTATTATCATTATTAAACGAATGGGATACCCAAGTTACAGGTTGTTTTAGTGAAGAGTGCTTTTTAGAAGAAATTAATAAAGACTTTAACTACGACATTTGTATTATTGGCCATGTGGCTTCAGTTGATGAAATGCAGCGACTAAAAAGCTACATAAAAGCTGCACGCAACTCCACTGATTATCTTTATTTAATGCTCAACACCGTCTCGCATAGTATGCGTGAAGCATATATTGGCAGTGGCGCTGATGCGTGTTTAAGTAAACCGTTAAACCACCGTAAATTATGTGAAGTATTGGCCGCGCCATATCGCCTTGATCACCCGGTGCACAACCTTGAAGAAAATGATGAGAAGCTACTGCCACTGAAGGTATTAGTGGTTGATGATAACGACGCCAATTTAAAACTCATTTGTACTTTACTTGAAGAACAAATCGAAATGATTGATACCGCTCATAATGGTTCTCAAGCATATAGCCTAAGTAAAAGCCATAAATACGATATTATTTTTTATGGACATTCAAATGCCGATTATGGATGGTATTACTGCATGTAAACTCATTCGTGAATCATCTTTAAACGAAGATACACCTATTATAGCCGTAACCGCACATGCTCTAGCAGGTGAAAAAGAGCAGTTAATAAAAGATGGCTTTAAAGGTTATTTAACCAAGCCGATTGATGAAGACATGCTAAAACAGATCATTAGTGATCACAGCCCTAAGTCACCACTTAAACGCGATAAAAGCCGCCAAGAACAATCCCACTATGAACCACCGTTCAACAGCAGTTCGCTTGACTGGTCATTAGCACTGCAACGTGCTGGTGGCAAACATGAGCTTGCGCTTGAAATGCTAAATATGTTGCTATTAAGCGTACCAGAGACTTTACGTTTACTAGACGAGGCGATACAAAGTCAAGATTGTGAACATGTGCTAAGTATTATTCATAAATTCCATGGTGCATGTTGTTACACAGGTGTTCCTAAACTGAAAAATTTAGCTGAAGCTTTAGAAACAGCTTTGAAAAGTGATTGCGAACTAAGCCATATCGAACCTGAATTATTTGAGCTACAAGATGAACTTGAAAACTTGATAAAAGATGCAGGAATGGCGGATGATTAAATATACCCAATCAACCTTAGTTTAACGGCATTCCCGCGTTAATGGTTTGCCGGTTTTTAAGCTGCTTATTTGCCAGCGAAGCTGTCCATCATTAGGTGTTATGCGTACTCGGGTTATATCACTTACCATATAATCACCGGGTGCGTTTAAGCGTGTTAAGTGCTCACTGATCGATTGCTGGCAATAAGGCCCTGTATCACCATGAATAACCAGCACCGGCTTTTTAACCGACTCCGCAAAGTCGGCTATTGCTTCACGGTATACTTTAAAACCATCACAATTATCAACTACTGACTCACTGCAAGCGGGTTGCTCAGTGCCATGCGTATAAATATCTGCCTGAAAACCAATAACGTACCCTCTAGCATCAGGGTTGGCAGCGGATAACCATTCAAGGTTTAATTTATCTCGTTGCGCTGCTGCCTCATTAGCCTTGTGCCTATCTGTCATCAATATTTGCCTACGACCATTGTGAGTGCCAGCTATATGCAAGGTTTTAAATTCAACCCCAGCAAACTGCCAACGTGCGTTTTCCAGCATATTTTTTTGTGTTTTATAATCAGTTAATTTCCCTGCCTGTTGTTGATACTCTTGTGTGTACATTAAGGTTTTAATAAATGCTAACCTTTCGAGTTCATCATAACGCGGGCTTAGAGTAGCACGGTCGCAATCTGTCCACTCATTATCCCCAGGGGTATAAATAAAGGGTTGCTCAGTAAGGTTTCGAAGTAGTTGCTTATTACGCTCAAGTAGCTCATCTGTACACGGCTGCGAGCCAGCTTTGATATCGCCTAAATGCATTAAAAATCCATGGCGGGTGCGTTTTAATTTTTGACCTAATACTCCATCTTCACGTAAATTAGCAGTATCTATTGGAGTATATGGCATATCGGCAATAACTAAAAAGTCAGTATTAATTGCAGGGGTTGTCATTAACTCATTATTCGATAAAGCCCCAATAGATAAAACTAAGGTCATACTTACAGTTATGAACATACATACTCCTTTAAATAAGCAATGCTATTAAACCATCTCATAATGACAGCTAAAAGAAACGGCTTTTTATATTTAGTCTTGTTAAAATACGGCAACTGATAAAATAAATAGCCAAATTATGCAATTTACCACCAGCTACACGCTTGATAAGCCCTACTTCTACGAATGTTTCGACGAGTCACTGCCTTACAGTGCGCAGGCCAAACCTAAATATGCTTTTTTAGTACTTTTAATTAGCTTAGGGTTAATTTCGATTTATGCGCTAGAGCAACACTACCTAGGCAACTTTATGATTATGGCTGCTGTTCTTGAATGCGTTGCTTTTTATTACCGTAGACCTTGGTGGGTCACAAGGCAAATGTTCAGTCGTGCATCTGGGTCAAAGGCAAAGTTAATAATTGATGAGCAAGGTTTTACGAGTGAAAACCCACATAAAAGCTATCAAATAAAATGGCAACAAATCGATGAGGTCATTTTTACACCTCGTGGTATTTTGCTTAAGAGTAAGCAAGGGATGCAATACATATCTAATAGTGTGTTGAGTGATGAGGCAATAAACTACATACAAAAAAGAGCCGCTAAATAGCGGCTCTTTTATATCAATTCAATTGATTCGTTGATTAAGCATTGCCCGGGTTAGGGTTAGACTTTTCAGCTTGAATACGCATGTAAATCTCTTCACGATGAACCGAAACGTCTTTAGGTGCATTTACACCAATACGTACTTGATTTCCTTTAACACCTAGTACAGTGACTGTTACTTCGTCACCAATCATTAGGGTTTCACCTACTCGACGAGTTAGTATTAGCATTCTCTTGCTCCCATATTCCAATAAATTAAAAGATTCCGCGTTCGTATCTTAAAGAAAATAAATCTTAAAAGTAAGTAAAAACTCTATTTCTATTCATTTTCTGTTAAAAAAACTCTGTGTAATGCACGAACAGCTAGCTCTAAATATTTTTCGTCGATCAAAACTGATATTTTTATCTCAGATGTTGATACCAACAACACTTTAATATTTTCTTGAGCAAGTGCATCAAAAAATAAACTTGCCACACCAGAGTGTGATTTCATACCTGCACCAACAGCTGAAACTTTTGCCACTGCCTGACAACCAGAAACTTCGGTACTATTTAATATATGGTGGTTGTTTTGTAATACTTCAAGCGCTTGTTCAAAATCATTGCTGTGCACAGTAAAAGCATAGTCTATTTTTTCAAATTTATGATTAACTTGATTAATCATATCTATTTCGATGCCATTATCTGCAAAAAGTTTCAAAATAGTAGCTAAATATTGTGTGCCAGCAGGCACGTTTTTGACCTGAATTAAACTTTCATCACGATTAAATGCGATTCCGGAGACTACGTTATTTTTCATGTCGGTTTGCTCAAAGCTTATCAAGGTACCTTGATCGGGGTTAAAACTAGATAATACGCGAAGCGGTAGATTATATTTTCCCGCCGCTTCAACACAGCGAATATGCAATACTTTAGCACCCAAACTGGCCATTTCGAGCATTTCTTCAAAGGTTACATGACTCATGCGCCGAGCTTTAGGCTCAATACGCGGATCAGTAGTGTATACGCCATCTACATCGGTATAAATTTGGCACTCGTCTGCACCAATGGCACCGGCAATTTCAACTGCTGAGGTATCAGTACCGCCACGACCCAATGTAGTGATATTACCTTCAATATCACGCCCCTGAAAGCCAGCAATAATTGCAATCCGGTTATGCTCTAGTTCCTGCTTTAAACGAGTAGCGGCAACATCTGTAATTCGGGCTTTACCAAACATGTTGTCTGTTTGAATATTTACTTGGTCGGCCAGTAAACTCACCGCAGAATGGCCACGCTTAATAATCGCCATCGCAAGCAAAGCAACTGAAACTTGCTCACCGGTGGTTAATAATACATCGAGTTCACGACTGCTCGGGCGAGCATCAATTTGTTTGGCAAGGTTAATAAGGCGGTTGGTCTCCCCTGACATTGCAGAGAGTACAACTACCACTTGGTGTCCCTGTTGCTTATTTTTAACAACAAGGTCGGCGACAGCTTCAATACGCTCGATAGAGCCTACCGAAGTGCCGCCAAACTTTTGAACTATAAGTGCCACTTAAGCTTATACGCGCTCAGTTAACCATGGCGTTACACTATCAAGTGCAGTGCTTAAGTTCTCAGGTTGCGAACCACCGGCTTGCGCCATATCAGGACGACCGCCGCCTTTACCACCGACTTGTGAAGCCATGTGATTTACCAGCTCACCAGCTTTAACTTTACCCGTTAAGTCTTTAGTAACACCTGCAATAAGGCTTACTTTAACACCATCTGCAACACCTAACGCAATAACGCCTGAGCCAATCTTGTTTTTCAGATCATCAACCATACCACGTAAGGCTTTTGATTCAGTCCCTTCAACATTAGCAACAAGTAATTTAACGCCGTTAATCTCAACCACAGAGTCTAGTAGTGATGCGCCAGCTGCACTGGCTAGTTTATCGTTAAGCTGTGCAATTTGCTTTTCAAGACCTTTTGACTTTTCAAGTAAAGCCGTTACTTTTTCAAGTACTGAGGCGCTGTCACCTTTCACAAGCGCGGCAACATCATTTAAATGTTGTTCTTGCTCGCTCACATAAGCAATTGCATCGGCGCCTGTTACGGCTTCAATTCGGCGAACACCTGCAGCAATACCACTCTCTGATACAATTTTAAATAAACCGATATCGCCAGCGCGCTTAACATGAGTACCGCCACATAGTTCAATTGAGTAATCACCAATGGTTACTACCCGAACTTCGTCATCGTATTTTTCACCAAACAAGGCCATTGCACCTTTTGCTTTAGCATCTTCAATGGCCATAAGCTCAGTATTTAGGGCAAAGTTACGACGAATTTCATCATTCACTACGCGCTCTATCTCGCGAAGCTCGTCTTTTGTTACGGCTTCAAAATGCGAGAAATCAAAACGCAAACGCTCAGGGTCAACTAAAGAGCCTTTTTGCGATACATGATCACCCAGTAATTGACGCAGTGCTTCATGCAAGATATGCGTAGCTGTGTGGTTCTTTTTAACGCGCTCACGACGTGCGTCATCAATTGTTGCTTCAACCTTATCGTTCACACCAATACGGCCCATTACAGTACCGTGGTGAGCAAATGCATTACCTAATTTTGTGGTATTGGTAACGCTAAACTCGCCACCAGCAACCACAAGTTTACCGGTATCGCCAATTTGGCCACCTGATTCTGCATAAAATGGCGTGCGGTCAAGTACTACAATGCCCTGCTCGCCATCTTCAAGTACAGAAACAGACTCACCTTGAGCAAACATTTCAATCACAGTGCCACTATAATGAGTCGCATCGTAGCCTTTAAAGTCAGTGTGTTTATCAGATTTTAATTGCTGGTTGTAATCGGCACCAAACTTACCTGCTTGCTGCGCAGTTTTACGCTGTACGTCCATGCACTCTTGAAAGCCTTGCTCATCAATCGTCATAAAACGTTCGCGGGCAACATCAGCGGTTAAATCAGCTGGGAAACCATAGGTATCGTACAGTTTAAATACTAATTCACCAGGGATCACATCACCGCTCAAGTTAGTTAAGCTATCTTCTAAAATAGCTAAGCCTCGCTCAAGCGTTTTACCAAACTGCTCTTCTTCGATACGTAATACTTTTTCGATAATTTCTTGCTGCTTAGCAAGCTCAGGATATGCTTGACCCATTTGCTCAATTAGCGCGGCAACTAATTTATAGAAAAATGCGCCTTGTGCGCCTAGCTTATTACCATGACGAACAGCACGACGAATAATACGGCGCAGTACATAACCACGACCTTCATTTGAAGGCATAACACCATCAGAAATTAAAAAGGCACATGAACGAATATGATCCGCCACTACACGTAATGACTTGTCACCCATATCTTGCGCATTAGTTACTACCGCAGCGGCTTTAATTAAACCTTGGAATAAATCGATTTCGTAGTTTGAATGCACGCCTTGTAAGATAGCAGCAATACGCTCAAGTCCCATGCCGGTATCAACAGACTGCTTTGGTAATGGTTCCATAGTGCCGTCGCTTTGACGGTTATATTGCATAAATACCAAATTCCAAATCTCGATGAAACGGTCACCATCTTCTTCAGATGAGCCTGGAGGTCCCCCCCAGATTTCTTCACCATGATCGTAGAATATTTCAGAGCATGGACCACACGGACCAGTATCACCCATTGACCAAAAGTTATCCGCGGTATCAATTCGGATAATACGTTCGCTTGGTAAGCCGATATCTTTTGACCAGTAATCAAACGCTTCTTCGTCAGTGTGGTAAATAGTCACGAGTAGCTTTTCTTGTGGAAGCTTCACAACTTCAGTTAAGAACTGCCACGCAAACTTTATTGCGTCTTGTTTGAAGTAATCACCAAAGCTAAAGTTACCTAACATTTCAAAAAATGTATGGTGACGCGCGGTATAACCTACGTTTTCTAAATCATTATGCTTACCACCGGCACGCACACAACGCTGTGAGCTGGTTGCACGGTTGTAAGGGCGGCTTTCTGCGCCTAAGAAAACATCTTTAAATTGCACCATACCGGCATTATTAAATAATAACGTCGCATCGTTGCCCGGAATTAGCGAGCTTGATGGAACAATTTGGTGTTGTTTAGAGGCAAAAAAGTCTAAAAACTGTTGCCTGATCTGTGCGGTAGTCATGTGCTGCATTTGAAAGTCTCACCCATTTTTTACTGTGCTTGCATTGCAAAATCTATTTGTTCGTAACTGAACCCTCGATACATTAAATAGCGCGTACGTTTGGCTTTTTCTTTGTAGTCGAAATCGTTCTGTGCATTTGAATACTTTTTTAAATACGCATCCTGCGCCAGTTGAAACCAGTCTATTTCCATTGTTTCAACAATTGTACTGAGCAAGGCTCTATCAATTCCCTTTGCCATGGCTTCGCTTTGTATACGCTTTAGGCCATGCTTTTTAGCAACTTGACGGCGAACAAACCCTTCAACATACCGCTGTTCATTGATAAAATTGTGCTCTTCACACCAATTCAGTAAATCATCGATAAATTCAGGTGTTGCCTCTTTTTGCTGTAATTTTTTAGTTAACTCACGGCGCGAATATTCTTGCCGACCAAGTAACCACAGTACATAATTTTTTAGCTTTTTTTTAAGTGCTTCGTCCATTTGCGTCATTAAGCGTCAAAACGCCCAGTGTCGTTATTTTGCGGCTCAGCAGGCGCGTTCTCGGCCGGTGGCACAACAGGCATAAAAATAGCCTGATATGAAACAAAAAAACTAATGTAGCAAATTGGCATTAAAACCAACAGCGGTAAGAAGGTTAAAAACGCAGATATAATCATAAATACAGCACAAATAGCGCCATACACACTCAATGGTGCCATATTATGATAAAACACCAGTAATGAGCTTTTAGTACTTCAAAAATACGTTTTTGTTGATTAAAGTATACCAGTGGAACTGCATAAGCGAACGCCGTTAGGTAAAACGAAACAGCTAATAAAAACAATACTAAATTGGCCATCGAGATACTCTCAATCACTTGTTGTAATGCAATATTGGGATCAACATTCGGGTCACTCATAATAGCCATCGCCTCACCAAACAAGCCATTTGCTAACAACGCCATTAAAACGCCCGCTGCCATTTGATAAAGCGCTAAACGCAGCAAGCCCATACGGTTACCTTTCGCTGAGAAAGGCTTAAGGATATCTGCCAGCATAATTTTTCCGCCTTGCTGTTTAGTTAGCACGGCTTGATAAAATCCAGCGGTTAAAAACGGAGTTGCTAAGGCTGCTATAATTTGTAGGAATGGCAAAAATAACGACAGTAAACCCACCACACCAATAAATAAATGCATAAAAATGAATGTGAGTGGCTGGGTTTTAAATATAAGCCAACCGGCTTTAAACCACTTAACCCCTGCTTCGGCTTTAAATACTCGTAACTCGATTGACATAGATGCTCTTAAATTAACAACAAAACACGCCGAGTATAACTCGGCGCTTAATGGGATTACAGGGGCGAGACTGTAAAACTACGGTTTTTTAACCTTCTTTATATCTAACATATGCGCACCGTGTTTAATTTTAGTTTCGAGGTAAGACTTATTACCAGCAACACCCGCCTTAATATGAGCGTGAGTGCCAATTACCGAATCAACTTCAATGCCGGCATCTTTTAAAGCGTTTAGCTTTTTCGGATTATTAGTCATCAATTTAACGTGAGTTAAGCCCATTGCCTCTAGCATTAAAACAGCATCAGAAAAGTCACGTAAATCATCAGCAAAACCTAAATGGTTATTTGCTTCATAGGTGTTCATACCTTGCGACTGCAGCACGTAAGCATCAATTTTATTATACAAACCAATACCACGCCCCTCTTGGCGAAGGTAGAGTAATATTCCGCCTTGTTCATGCATCATTTCGATGCACTCATTAAGTTGCTCACCACAATCACAGCGCGATGAATGAAATACATCACCGGTTAAACACTCTGAGTGCATGCGAATAAGCGGCACAGTCTGTTTACTATCGGCACTGTTAAATACCAAAGCAACATGCTCCTGACCATCATTTAAGCCGCTAAAGGAAATAATTTCTGCGGGTATATCACTGTTTTTGCCAACGTTTAGTTGGACTCTAGCTCTTACTTGCGCCACGACAAATCCAAATTTATAAAGTAAATGCGATACTGCAAATGTGATACTGTAAATCTAAGACCATCACAAAATAGCATTAATGAAGTTCATCGCAATAAGTGGTAACTATATTGAGGCTGTTACCTGCAATTCAAGTATTATACCCGAACCACCTCAAGATACGAGTTTCAAAAGACATTTCCTCCAATTTTGCTTTTATAACATATTACTCAATGACAATATCGTACCCATTTGATAGTCTTAGATTTCTAACAATAATAAGGATTATTATGAAAGCACCTGCATTAATACTGTGCTTAAGCCTCGCTTATAGCGGTTACGTATCAGCTGATGACAATTTAAATGAGCAATTTAAATCAGCCTACCAAGGTTATTTAGCGGCACAACAAGCCACGGACGATGCTTTACCTTTCGCTGAGCAAGCCTATAAATTGGGTAAAAAAGTTTACGGCCTGCAATCAGACAACACAGCAAATCTAGCTGTTAATTACGCTAACGAAATAGCCAATACCAATAAAGAATTAAAAGCTAAGCGTTACCAACTCTTCAACAGCGCTTATGAAATTTTACTAAACAATCATAGTGTAGAAAGTTTAGAACTTGTTGACTCTTTATCAGGCATGGCCAATAGCGCTCCTTCAGCAAATAGCGCTGCTGATTTATACGAGCAAACTATAGAGTTACTAGATAAGCAAGAGTTACCTAAACTTGCAGCGGACTTAAAACTTAGCGCCGCAAAAGACTTAGCTTATAACTACCGAGGTAGTAAATACCTAACAGCACGCAAGTATTTAGAGCAAGCAGATGAATACTATAGCAAAAATTTACCCGAAAACTCAGTTGAACGCATAAAAGCAGACTTCTTAGTGGCGGCATTTGCACAAGGGAAAAAGCGCTACAGCACAGCAATAGAGCGACTAAACCGTGTAGTCAGTGTATTTGATAAAGAGCTCAGCTTTGATCACCAAGCAGAGCTTTCTGCGCACTCAAAACTTGTCTACCTTTATGAGAAAGAAGGCCAAAGTGACGAAGCCACTAAACACTGTATCGCCATTGCTAAAATGGTGCCTTGGAAAGAGGATCAAGAACAAACTCCTTTATACCGAGAAAACCCTAAATACCCTGAAAATAAAGCAAAACAAAGAAGAGGTGGCTACGTTCAGATGCAGTTTAATGTGAGTGAGGCAGGCTTTGTTGAAAATATTGAAGTAATTAAATCTAAAGGCGGAACAGCCTTTGAAAGAGAAGCAATAAAGGCCATGGAAAAGTGGCGTTACGCACCTAAGTTTGAAAATGGCCAAGCCGTGGTTGCCACCACTAAAGTTCAACTTGATTTTAGGATCGGGAGCTAAGCAGCCAAGCCATACTATATGTAGCCCTTTATAGGGCTACGCTTTTAAGCTCGCAAGTAACGCATCGCTCGCATCTTCGATTAAGTCAAGCACCTGTTCAAAGCCATTATCGCCACCGTAATAAGGATCTGGGATCTGGTCAACATCACTGGCACCATAACTCAAGAACAGGGTTAATTTATACTGCAAATGTGCAGGACAAAGTGCTTTTAGATCAGCTAGATTCTGCTTATCTGCAGCCAAGATTAAATCAAAATATTCAAAGTCGCCCTGCTCTACTTGTCGTGCACGGATCCCTTTAAATGAATAACCTCGCTTTAAAGCCGCCGCTTGAGAGCGTTCATCAGGAGGGTTACCACTGTGATAAGCTGCCGTACCTGCTGAGTCGACCTCAAGTTCAACATTCTTTTGCAATGCCTTAGCACGTAAAATTGCCTCTCCTGTTGGAGAGCGGCAAATATTACCTAAACATACCACCAGTACTTTTTTTCACGCTTTAGATCCTTGTTTCTTAACTTTTAAATCAGCTAACAATTCATCAATTTCGGCTTTTAGCTCTTTATCCGAAATTTTATTTGCACTGACTTTGGCACTTTCCAGTGCAGTAATTGCCGCTTCTGCTTGCCCTAACTCAAGGTGCATAGTGGCTAATGAATAGCTTATTGATGACATGTAATCTTTCGCATTGATTGCAGTTGCTTTTGCTAACGCCTTTTCATAAAGCGTGATTGCATCAGCAAATTCATCGGTAAAGTCAGCGAGAGTTTCCCACTGTACAGGGTGATCTTTAGGCGTATTTTCATTCTCAGTACACAATGTAGATAGCTGCTCGTAAAGCATATCAAATCGCTTTTGATCTTTTCTTTGCGCTGCTTCTACCAGTTCACCAGCTAAATTAAGCACCACTTTGTACAGCTTAGTATTCATCATAATTAAAGACCCACGTGTTAAAAAACAATAATAGCATAGCTATATAGGCAATCTAAACGACCGCCTATATAATTTGGTATGTCTCACTAAAACTGGTAACTAAAGGTTATACCGGCATCAGGACGCTTTTCATTGCTATCTCTGCCTTCACCATAACCTAAGTCTAAGCGCATACGCCAACCAGGTTCATTTAAACCTCGAAACAAATAGCTATAGCTGACACCAATACCATTCGTGGTTTCTTCGTCAAATACTTCAGATAGCGCACACCCAAAAATAGAGCCAATAGAGCCAGATAAACTCTCATCGTCGGTTCTACATTCATCTTCATTGTCTTGAATCCCTAGCGCGCCAACAACTAAGCCTACTGCATGCTTTTTATTATCAGAAATCGCATGTTCAACCCCTATTGAAAAGCCATCATCTAAACCAATTTTATAATTAGCATACCAACGCTGATTGCCTTCGTTAGTCGAGAGTGACACTTCTGGCACTACAAAATAAGGGTAACCGCCACCGATAGAAAAGCTAACGTCATTTGCATAAGAATTTGTAACGGTAAGTAATAAGGTTGTCGCAATTAATAGCTTCATACTGCACTCTAATGAATTGAATTTTTAATGGGTAATAGCTTGAATTATAATACAACCAATTGTTGATTACCTATTTAAGGAGCAAAATATAAAAAACTATTTTTTATAACCATTCTCTATCACAGTTGCGATTTTAAAATGCTTTCAGAATGTCTTCATGGTAGTCGTTTTCATCAAGCTTAAGGTTAAATTTTTCTGCAACACTATCAAGCTCAGTTTGCTTAATCGCCAACTCGTCCATAGTAATCGTGTTATCGTCAAGCTGCCATAACAGCCGCGAGCCGGCGTAGCTATAATGAATAGCAAGTAAGGCATTCGCATCGCCTTCACGCCCTGCAGCCTTTAATTTAGCCATTTTACGGGTAATTTTATTGAGCGCTTGTTTAAGCTCCCACACGTACACCACTTCAGTCATGTAGTCATGTTTACGGTATTTGTTAAGTAAAAAAGCAATGGCAATACTGGTCACCACAACACCCAATAAATTCCAATGAAAGTGGCTGCCACTTTCATCCGGAAACAACGCAATCAAAATTTGCGAAATAGCTAAACTGCCGCCCGCCAACGCTAAACCGCAGCCAATAATAACGCGGTTTAAGTGCTTACGGTAACGAGCTTTATCAATTTGAATAAGTTGCATAACTGCCTAGTAAAATAAGAATAAAAATAACGAACCATTGTAACTAATAGCGCAAGCTTTTAGTACCAACATACAACAGCCTATTTAGCTGTAATTTCTTTACTCTTATCATTTATATACTTTAAGCCAATAGTCACAATGCGCGTATTAACCATAGTGATCACGCGTAATTGCACATTATTTATCACCAACGTAGCCCCTTTACGCAGGGGTTGATCTAGTTTCTCGTTTATTAACTCTTCTAAACTCAGCTTTTCCGGCGCATCAATTTTCATGTTATACGAATAATAAATATCACCGACTAAAGTAACGCCTTTCACTCTAAGTTCGTTTTTAGAAAGATGATTATCTTGTTGGTGTGTTTCATCAGTAGCTGCAAAAACTAAATCTACAAACGCCCTATTTTTAGGCTTTAAAACCACAAAGAGATGATCTTGCGACTTTAATGTCGTTGAGCCTCTTGGTGGAATTGTTGATGTACCTCGGGTAATCATCGCAACTACAACACTCTCAGGTAGTGCAGCTCTTGATAAGCGCCGTCCTACAACTCGCGACTCATCACTGAGGGTATATTCTACAATCTCAATATCTATTTCATTAAGAGCGGTAATTTCAAGCTTTGCTGCGGCATGTAATGGCGGCGGTTCAACCAAACCTAGTTTCTTAGCAATCCATGGCATCGTTGCACCTTGCAATGTCGCCGATATAAGCACCACGAAAAACACCACATTAAAGATAAGCTCAGCACCCGGTAAACCAAATAGTAAAGGGAAAATAGCCAAAATAATTGGCACTGAACCACGCAGCCCCACCCACGAAACAAAAACGGTTTCTTTATTACTGAAGCCAAATAACTTTAAAATCGGCGCTACAGCAAGAGGGCGAGCGATAAAAATAAGCGCTAATGCAATGAGTAATCCTTCTAACCATACATCAACTAAGGACGAAGGGTTAATCAGTAAACCTAACACCACAAACATGGTAATTTGGCCAAGCCACGCTAAACCATCATGAAACAGAAAAATACCACGCTTATATACAAATTCGCTATTACCTATGATGACACCGGTTATAAATACAGCTAAAAAGCCACTTCCACCCAATGATGCAGATAAACCAAATGACAACAAACCAAATGCAGTCACCATCACTAAATACAAACCCGATGTATTGAGCTTAATTGTGTTTATCAGCCACATAGCCAACTTGCCAATGAGCACACCACACAATGCACCTATGCCCATTTGTTGAACAAATAATAGCAATAATCCTGCGCCAAATTTCATTTCATTGACTAAAACTTCAAGCAAACCAATGGTTAAAAAAGATAGCCATAGGATCATTGGATGCACTTTCGATTTCCAGTGTCGATTTAAGCTTTTTATTTAAATGGATACCCGCACTTCGTAGCAGCGCAAAAACGGCTGCGGCATCGGTTGAGCCAACAATCGCCCCTAATAAAACGCCTTGTAATACAGGTAATTGAAGGATATATGTAGCCACTAGGCCGGTAATCACCGCAGTAAAAAAAACCCCAACGGTTGCCAGCGCTGATGCAGGTTTCCAAACTTGTTTGATAGAACCTATCGGTGTTTGCAGCCCCCATCAAACAAAATAATCGCCAGAGCTAACGTACCGAGTGCATGAGCGGCCTCGGCATTATCAAATGAAATACCAGCAATGCCATCTTCCCCTGCGAGCATGCCAACAAGTAAAAATAAAACAAGTACAGGTAGGCCAACTCGAGCAGATAACTTACTCGAAATAACCCCCAATAAAATTAATACGGCACTGACAAGAATTATATTATCGATTACAAACATATTTGGAATTTATACCTTGTATAAACATAAATGAAAGACGACTAAAGCCCTATAACTTTAACATAAAATACAACAACCTAATAAAACAGCTATATGAAAATTTAAATAAATAAGCAAAAGCTATAAAAAAATATCACCCCTTTTTAATTTATCACACGTTTTACTAATCACTATGTTCTTAATTACAAAGGCTCGCTTATGCAAACATTAGATTTTCCATATACTAACCCAACCTTAAAAACATCAATCGCAATTGTCGGTGGTGCGGCCATGACGTTTGCCGCATTCGCTTTTATGCAATACTTAATCAGTGGTGAGCAACGCGCCACAAATTTAAACACTAAAGATATTGTAGTAGAAATATTTCAAGTACCTGAAGATACCAAAGTGCAACAAAAGCAAACGCTACCGCCACCACCAAAAATGCAAACACCGCCAAAGGTACCGCCCCGTAACCCACCTAGCACTGATACCAATGTAATCACAACAGCAATTACACCCAATATTAGTATTGATAAAATAGGTGCAGATATTAAAACACATCTACAACAACCCACAGGTGAAGCAACACCCATTGTGCGAATTAACCCTAAATACCCGACAATTGCAGCACGTGAAGGCATTGAAGGTTGGGTACAATTAAGCTTTAATGTATCACCAAGTGGTGAAGTTATTGATGCGCAAGTAACTGACTCTGAACCAAAACGTATTTTTGACCGCGAAGCACTGCGAGCAATCAAGCGTTGGAAATACCGCCCTAAAGTGATTGATGGCGTAGCACAACTACAAACTGGTCAAAGTGTGCAGCTTGACTTTAAGTTAGATCAAAACCAGTAGCGCGAATACATACTAGGGTGCCTATGCTTACAAGTTTAAAATCATGGTTTATTAGTCAGCCAAGTGATGATTACTTAGCTGACTATGCAAAAAGTGGCGACACACGTCACTTAACTAAGCTCGTCACCTTGTTCGGTAACGACTTATATCATTATTTAGTGACGCAAAGTAATGAGCAACTCGCCTTAGATATTAGCCAGCAAACGTGGTTAAAAGTGATGGAAAAACGCCATCACTATCAAGGTCAAAACAATCCTAAAGCCTGGCTATTTCGCTTAGCTCGCAATGCGTTAATTGATGAATACCGTAAGCAACAGCGCTTTGTTGAACTTGAAGAGAATACAGCAATGCCAGCCGCTCAAACAGAGCCAAATTTTGACTATGACAGCTTTAATCGCGCCTTGATGCAACTAAGCTTTGTGCAACGTGAAGCCCTCACTTTACAGCAAGAAGGCTTTTCGCTTGAAGACATACAGCAGATCACGCAAAGCAATCATGAAACCGTAAAAACACGGCTACGTTATGCAAAACAAAATTTAAAAATCATATTAGGAGCTGACAATGACCAAGCATAACGAGCAGTTTGAACACCTACTCGATAAGCATTTTAGCGAGCGAAAAAAACGCCATTCACTCAGTGCAGAGCAACGTGCCACATTAACGCAGCTCTCAGATAGCGCTCCAAACAAAAAACCCACCCGCTTTTCACTCCCGCTACAAATGACCGGCCTTGCCTGCGCATTAGTCGTGCTAGGCTTTACCATGTTTACCACAACAGATAACACCACAGAACAACAAGTCACACTTAACAGCACCTTTGCTCTACAGCAAAGCAGTTATCATTTTATTGAAGTACACCAAGTAGATAATGCGGGCAGTTATTCAAGTGAGATCACCCGCCAAAAACAACAACTCGACGATAAACTCGCCGCCGACCTGCGATTGCACCAACAGCGCTACATTGAATACGGCCAATTAGTTAGCGTAGATGACGACTGGTACATCGCCAGCTGCCACAGCGAAGTACTCATTCAAATAAAAAACTCGTTATTAAATAATTTAAAAACCAAACACGCCGTAGCGAGTGATATTGTAAAAGGCGACATGCTCGCCATGGCCCACAACAGCCAAGGCCAGATTATTGCGCTTAAACATGCTGGGGGTGGGGTTAAGGTGTGTAGGGGGTGATTTTTTACCACCGAGGGCACAGAGGCGCTGCGCGCTACACAGAGATAATTAAAGTTATGAAGTTTATTTTAGTTATCTCCCATATAATCCAGTGGGGATGACAGTTCTACAAACTCACGATAGATTTCTTTAGTGAGTTTGTCATATCCGTCTTTTTTATATATATAGTCGAGCCATAACAAAGTAACTTCTGGAGATAATTCAATTTTATGTTGGGCTAGATTACTCTCTGCTTCTTGCAGCTCACTCACCTTATCTCCGTCATATGAATCATAAAAAGCTTCCCACATGTCTGTTTTTGAAAAGTAAACATTGCAAAAAATATCCTCTATAAATTTAGATAGTGGGATAAAATAATCCCCCTTAGCATAGCTATTTATTTTTGGACCGAAACTATCATTATCAAGTTGATTAATATATGACTGTGGATCAATAAAATAGGCCAACTCAGCTGATAAATTCTCCTCAGATTTATCCCTTTTTAAAAAGTCAGCTAGGCTAATATTTACAATCTTATTTTCACTACCTTGTTCTGTCTTTTTAAATCTACCACTAACTATTTCCTCATAAAGTGGATGATCTTTTTCATAGATACAAAACAAAGTAGCCAGCACAAGAATATCTACTTTTTTACCGCCGGGTAAGTTTGCGATAATGGCTGTGATTCGCTCAGTGATTTGAATTGCTGTCCTTGCTGCTACTTGAAAGGCATCTAATACAACAGAAATATTAGCTAAAGCGATTTCAGGTGTCTCTGTCCGCGGGAGTAGCTCAATATTTTTACTTTCTAAATACGCAGATTCAAATTTAGTCATATCGCTATGTACTGATAAAAAATCCTTTAAAACAGGTCGTTTTAAGCTATAGCGGCTATTAAAAAATCGTCCGAGGTAAACTTTAGCATCAAACCCCTCACCATAAACTGACTTAATTGTATGTTGCAATTGCTCTGTATCAGTAGCCACAACAAATACGATGCCTTTAACATCAAATATATGCTTTATAGTTTCGAGCATTTCAACAGCATAACTTGGGCGACAACGATCTAACTCATCGATAAACACAAAAATAGGTAATTCTTTATCTTTCTGCTGCTCAAATTTGCTGACCCAGTCAGCTAACTTAGACTTTATGACCTCAATGCTTTTATTTTTTGCTTCATGCTCTTTAATAAGGTTCTGCGCAAGAGCTTTGACTGCGGGTGAGAATTCAGAGTTATTTTGTTTGCTGGATTCTACCTTCTCAGTCTCTTCACCTTCGTCATCTGAAAAGAGTAATGCATTTAATTCATCTAAATCTATACCCGTTATTTTTTTCGTTAAGCCTTGTGCAATAGCGGGTGCAACAGCTTTAAACATTGACGCTGCTTTATTAGGAATAGTAATAGCGAAATTAGCCTGCGCACTAAGCTGCTTAATAATGCCAGCAATAACAGTTAAAAATGGATCGTCTGAGTAATCTTGCTGCCAAGCATCGATATAAACAACTGGAAAGTTTTTGAGTTCCTGCGACCAACGCTTGAGAAAGTATGTTTTACCTGCGCCCCACTCGGCATTTAAGTTTAATACATAGTTTCTTTTTTGCTCTTTTTGCGGCCTATTCTCGTCAAAACCTTCTTGAGTTAATAATCTTGTGAGAAATGTTGCGTATCGAGCTCTATCTAACTTATCAGCAGGAAAGTACTCATCTATTTTAGGATTTGGCGGTGTGCTCCAATCAAAATCTTTTATATCAGCCATCAAATTCCCTCTTAAATATCTCTTTTTTATATAGTGCCATACAAAGTCAGGTAAATATAATTCTTCAATAGTTCTCATAAAAAGACACTGAGTAAGACCTTTTGTCTTGCCAAGCTCAAACTCCAATCTCACGTTTAACACCCTTCCCCCGTCATTACACTTTGAGGGATTAAGCGTGATACTCGAGGGGAAAATATTCGTGGCTAAAGCCATCTCCTACAACCAATATTTAATCCCTGTGCAGCGAAGCGCCTCTGTGCCCTCAGTGGTAAAATTCACTTTTTTCGCCCTAAAGGACGATCTACAATTTAAGCTCGTTGGGTTTCGTTTCACTCTACCCAACCTACAAATTACACGCGCCAGTAAGCTTGCACCTACAGTGCTTAACACTATCACAGGTGTTAAACCATTCGTGGCTAAAGCCATCTCCTACAATCACTATTTAACCTCGGTGCAGCGCGAAGCGCCTCTGTGCCCTCAGTGGTGAAATTCTCTTTTTTCGTCCTAAAGGGCGACCTACAATTCAAACCCGTTGGGTTTCGTTGCACTCTACCCAACCTACAAATTACACGCGCCAGCAAGCTTAGCATCTAAGGTGGTTAACACTATCACTGGTGTTAAACCATTCGTGGCTAAAGCCATCTCCTATAACCAATATTTAATCCCTGTGCAGCGAAGCGCCTCTGTGCCCTCAGTGGTAAAATTCACTTTTTCGCCCTAAAGAGCGACTTACAATATAAACCAAGCCGTTGGGTTTCGTTTCACTCTACCCAACCTACAAATTACACGCGCCAGCAAGCTGAGCATCTACGGTGGTTAACACTATCACTGGTGTTAAACCTTTCGTGGCTAAAGCCATCTCCCACATCAAATATTTAACCTCTGTGCAGCGAAGCGCCTCTTTTGCCCTCTGTGGTGAAATTCTCTTTTTTCGCCCTAAAGGACGACCTACAATTTAAGCTCGTTGGGTTTCGTTGCACTCTACCCAACCTACAACACCCGCGCGGCAACTCCGTCATTTATCTGATATTTACGTAAATAGTAGCACTTTAGTGAAAGTTAATAACAATTTTACTTAGAACACGCTAGGCTAATAGCATCATGCTTAATAAATTGGAGTCATTATGAAAAAGTCTTTTTGTACTAGCCTAATCATCAGCCTCATTGGTTTAACCAGCTTGCAAGCGTGTGCGCAGCAAACCGAACAAACAATCCCAGTCGCTGCAAGTGCTGATAACTATGAACTTGAATTAATCGCCAATGGGATTCAAATCCCTTGGGGAATGGCTTGGCTTAACGAACAAGATTTATTAGTAACTGACCGCGTTGGCGAACTCAGGCTTATTCGTGATGGCAAATTGCTAGATCAAAAAATCACTGGCGTGCCTAAAGTACATGCTCAAGGACAAGGTGGCTTATTAGATATTGAACTTGATCCTAATTTTAACGGCAACGGTTGGATTTACTTTTCATACTCGGGCTATGAAGGTGATGACGAAGGCTATAATACGTCAATCATGCGCGCACAACTAAAAGACATGGCGCTGGTTAATACTCAACTGCTGTTTGATGGTGCACCAAATACCACGGCAACCAAACATTATGGTTCGCGTATTGAGTTTGATAACGACGGTTATTTATATTTTTCTATCGGTGATCGTGGTAAGCGTGATGTTCACCCTCAAAGCCTTGAGTACGATGCAGGTAAAATTCACCGCATTAACAGCGATGGCTCAATTCCTGAGTCAAACCCATTTGTAAATCAATCAAACGCTCGTAAAAGCATATATTCATACGGCCATAGAAACCCTCAAGGCATGGCAAAACACCCAGAAACAGGCGCAATTTGGAGCCATGAACACGGCCCCCGCGGTGGTGATGAAATCAATATTATTAAGGCTGGTGCCAATTACGGCTGGCCAGAAGTAACCCACGGCATTAATTACATTGGCACTAAAATTACTGATGAAACAAGCCGCGAAGGAATGGAGCAGCCTGACTGGGTATGGGTGCCGTCTATCGCGCCTTCTGGTATGGAATTTGTTACTAGTAGCAAATACCCGCAGTGGCAAGGTCATGTGCTTGTAGGTGCAATGAAGTTTGCCCACTTAGTGCTCGTTGAGCTTGATGGCGATAAAGTAACGGGCCACAGTAAGCTGTTTGAAGGAGCTGGCCGCGTACGCAGTATTTCAACTCACCCAAATGGTGATTTATATCTGGGCATTGATGGTATGGGAATTTACCGCATCGTGCCAAAAGCCTAACCTGTGATTACCACTAAACATTCACGCCCTGATATTTTCAGGGCTTTTTTGTTGTTCTCAGGTTACGAAAGTCGCTTTTTTGCAATTATTTTTATTTACTCGTCACTAAACTAGATAGCTGTTATTTATCTATTAGGAACGATTATGCAAAGAGCTAATTACTATAAAGTTGAACCCGAGTTAATGACCTACTTGATTGATCAAGAAGCATTGATTAAACAAAAAGTCGAGGCGACCTTTGGAGTGACAATTTGGGAACTGCTGAAATTAAGAGCATCACAGTTAAACCAATGTGCGTATTGCTTGGCAATGCATAGTAAACAAGCGCTGGAGTATGGCGAAAGTATTAACCGTATTATTGCCCTTAGTGCTTGGCAAGACGCGCCTCTTTATAGCGATAAAGAGCGTGCTGCATTAGCGCTTTGCGAGAAGTTAACCTTTGTCACAGCACATTGATGATGACTTTTATCTTGTTCTTGCCGAGTTATTTGATCAACCAAGTTTAGTTACCCTCACCGTAGCAATTAATGCTATAAATAGTTGGAATCGTATAGTCAAAATGTTTAAACCGACAGTCGAGTTTAATGAACGATAAACTATTACTTGAGCTTTACAGCCCAACGGGCGAAATAGCTAATTATGTACAAGCACTTTGGTTTGCTCGCGCCCAATTTTCAGGGGAGAGCTGGCTCCCCTGCGATGGTGCGAAAGGAGTGATATTTTTAATTTCTGGGCAGCTTAACTTAGCTGGCAAACCATTAAATCAGCCCTATTCTATGCAAACCATCTCTACGCAATCAGAAAAAGTGACATTTACTGCAGGCTCCATTTTTTGTGGGATCAGGTTTAAGCCCGCAGGGCATGCTCACCTACAGAAGGTTAATCACTCCCTTGTTGCACCAACCACTTTAGCAGGTATTGCACAAGCGCTTGACCAAGGTGCGAATTTAGATTCATTTATAGATTTGTTATCAGCACACTTCAATGCACCAAAAATACACCTCCAGACGATTGAGCACACACAAAAACTGATCCATAAAATAATTAACCTCACTCCGCTCAATACCGCTTATGAGCATACCCCTAAAGGTAAGCGGCAATTAGAGCGTTACGTTAAAAAAACCTGCGGCATTACCGCCAAGCACTTAGCACGTATTTACAGAGTCAGGCAGGCCAAAAAATTGATGAAAGAATACCCACAGCTAAGCTTGGCACAACTCGCCCTTGAGTGCGGGTTCTCAGATCAATCTCACCTAAACAATGAGTTCAACGCTATTTTACAAATAACTCCCGCCAAATATAAAAAGTTAATCCATCAATAAATGCTGTTCTAAAAACAAAAAAGCCTGCAAATTTGCAGGCTTTTAATTCACTAACTTTGTTGGGTTTCGCTACGCTCTACCCAACCTACAGCACAATTATGCTAGTAATGAGGTAGGCTATAAATGTTAAGCCACCAGCGAATAGCGCATACGGCATTTGGGTTTTAACGTGAGTGAGTAAGTCACAACCTGATGCAATTGCCGACACCGCGCTGGTGTCTGATATTGGCGAACAATGATCACCAAATACGCCACCACCTAAGATTGCCGCAATCACTAACGATGGCGGTAAACCTAGTGCTTGGATCAGTGGCACACCAATGGGGATAAGAATTGCAAACGTGCCCCACGAGGTACCCGTAGTGAATGAGATAACCGCACCGGTTACAAACAACACTGGTACTACTAGGTAGATAGGTAAGTAATCACCCACTAGCCCTGCCACAAATACGCCCGTGCCTAAGTCTTTTAAGCTGGCACCTAAAGTAAGTGATAGCAAAACAATTGCAACTAAAGGAAGAAGCTCGCCCATGCCTTTAAAGCCAATATCCACCAATTTATGGTGAGTAAATTCACGCGATGACACCATTAAAAAGTAAGCAACTACACAGGCTAAAATAGTGGCATACAGCACTGATTTAGAACCACTACCGCTGGCAATATCACCATTACCTGACCAATACATAAAGCCAACCATACTACCAATTAAAGTAATTAGCGGCACTAGCATGTAACGTGCTTTTGTACCTTTAACTTCTTCTTGTAGCTCTGTTTGTTGATGTTCTAATTGTTCTTCTGCTTTTTTAAGTGGGCCGTGAACCTTATCAAATGAAATAGTGTAAAACACTATCAACAAGGTAATGATTGCGTAGAAGTTATAGCCTATGCTGCCCCATAAAACCGATACGGCCGATTCGTCCATATCATAGTTACCCAATAAACCCAGTACGTATGCGCCCCAGCCATTGAGTAATATTAAAATACACACCGGCGCGCTGGTGCTGTCGATAACATAAGCTAAACGGGCACGGCTCATTTTAAATTTATCGAATAAACCTCGCGACAAAATGCCCGCGGTAAGTACACTTAGGTTAGATTCAATAAATACTGCAATCCCTGAGAACATAGTTAAAAAACCAACTTGGCGCTTACTTTTTGCCACACCTTTATTCATCAACATATTTACAGTGGCAGCCACACCGCCAGACTCACGAATATAAGCAAGCAATGCACCTATTAAAATACTAAATATGAGTATGCGACTATTACCTGGTGAGCTTGCCACGCTTACGACACGTTCAATGGTGTTGATAAAAGTATTAAACAGCGTGTTACCGTCGCCTTGTAAGGCTAATAAAAACTCTGATGAAGCAACGGCAACAAGCAGTGCCATAATCACTTCTTTGCGCCAAAATACGATTAGTATCGCTATCAACGGCGGTAAAATGGAATACCAAGACATACAAAAACCTTTTTAAGTTGCGACTACGCCGCTGTTATAATTATTATCAGCCAGAGGCCAAAATAAGCCCACTAGCTTAATATGTTGCGTAATAAACTCAACATAATTCGTCTAATGATTTAAAAGAGCTTCATAAACAAGCGAAATCACTGAGCCATACTTGCCTGTTTCAAACTTTTTACCGATAAACTCATAATGAGTGTCACTGCCTTCAATGGGTGTATGGCGAGCATTTGTTAATAATACGATTGCGAGGTCATACACAGGGTCAATCACCGTTACTGTGCCAGTCCACCCTGTATGGCCATATGCTTGCGCGCTGGCATAAGGGCCAAAATGCCACTTCTGTGCCCCATGACCTGCTCTGCGCCAGCCTAAACCATAGGTTTCGTTGCTCGCTTGTGCGCTAGTAAATTGCTCAATCACTTGCGCAGTAAAAAATTGTTTATTGCCATAGCCACCGCCATTTAATAGCAGCTGCATCATTATGCTCATATCATGCCCGGTGCTAAACAAACCGGCATGGCCTGCAACACCACCGAGTGCATAAAATGCTTTTTCATCGTGTACTTGGCCTTGTAAAACCATTGTACGTACATTTTCAAATTCTAAACGTCCACCTCGGGTATTACCTTGTAGCTCAGTCGCGGCGATTTGATTTTTGCTAAAGCCTTTTTGCAGTGGATTATAAACAGTCTGCGTTAAGCCCAAGGGTTGGTAAATTTGTCCTTCTACGTAGCTATCGAGTGATTGTCCTGTAATACGCTCAACCAATACGCCAAGTAACATGTAGTCGATATCTGAATAGAGGTGCCTTACATTCCGCCCAGCCACAAAGGGGATGCCTGTCAGTAACAAGTTTTTAGTGCGCAGGCTATTTTGCGAGAAAAATCGCTCGCCAAATTTATTATCTTTACGGTGAAAGTCCACCACCGCAGGGTAACCTGCGCTATGGGTTAATAAATCTTTCACCAAGCGCTGGGTCGCGCCCTGCACCTCTAAATTCTGGTAAGTAATAAAATAGTGGCTTTTCAACATCAAGTTGACCTTCACTAGCCAGCTTCATTAACGCAAAGTTAGTGGCAAACATTTTTGTGTTGGATGCAATATCAAATAGGGTATCAGCATGCATTTTTTGCGGATGGGCTAATAAACTTCCATCTGTAGAGTATTTTTTTGCATCCCCATAGTGGCTTAACTTAATCAGCTGACCATCTTTTACCACGGCTAAAACAGCACCGGGGAAACCTTGACTTACTTCTTCGTTGATCAATGCATCAACTTCTTTAAAACTCACTTTTTTTGCGGTTTTATTGGCAAGTGTTGGGTAGGAAAATCGTAAAGTTAAACTTGCACCTTCAGGCATGACGTTATCTACTTTGAAGGTATTAGTGCCATTATGAGTGCGCTTAGCAAGGCTATATTTATAATGTTGTTGAGGGGTTAATGGATTTGCAATGTTGATTTTTTCACCATTAATAAAAATATCCGCACTGGTTGCATTGGTGTTTTCAATAATAAGCTCGCCACGGCCTTTATATGCTTTAAAAGTCCCTCTGTCATTAACTAATAATCGGCTACTTGGGTTGTTATCAGGGATCCGCGCAACAACTTGTGCATTACTTAAGGTGATTGGTTTGGCAACATCTACTGTTTGTTCTTTTTCATATTGCGCCATTAACTTAGTTAGTTTTTTAGGAAAGTACTTTTCCATCAAAGCAAACAGTACAGATGCACTACGGGCATCGGCATTACCACTAACATGCCAAGGTAAAAAGTGCATTTGAAATGCGCTTAAGGTATCAAGTGTTTGTGGGTCAAGTTGGTTTGTTGCTTGTACGTCATAACCATAGCCACGTAATGCTTTTTGCATTAACGCTATTGACGGTTTAACTAAGCTAAATTGCTGCCAATATTTATCAACGGTTTCACTTTCGTACCACGCGCCAATGCCTGCTTTATAAAGCTGATACCAAGGAAATCTTGGGCCTGGATCATTTTTACGACTCGGTGCAATATCTGAATGACCGACCACTTGAGTAGGGCCAATATCTGGGTTGCGCGCTAAAATACCTTTGCTTAATTCAATCAATAATTCCATTTGTTTGGCATCGTAATCGGGAAAGATACACAGTTTTGATGCATCATTTTCCATGTGTACATCAGCGGTTACCTCAGGGTAATGGCAGGTGGGTACATTAACTATTTCAATGCCAATGGACTGGTCGTTTAAATCTTCTCGTCCTTGCCAAAAACTACGCCCGGCGTGCCATGCTCTATCATGTTCATCCACTAACTGAATAATTTTAAGTTCGTCTTCGGGGTAGCTCGGATCGTTTGATTCTGGTAATAAATAATGAGCACTTAGGCCACCTTCTTCGACCAATACGCGCATAGATTTTTCATAATCAATGGCTGTGTAATGCATAACTAAAAACTTAACGCGGTGGCTATAATTAGCTGACTGAGTAAATTCATAAGGCGTAGAAGCACAACTTACAAGTAAGGTTGCCGTCGTCAATAAGCCAAGCTTTTTAAACCAAGATACAAACGTCATAGTTCTCTCATTACTGAAAAATCATAATAAACATAAATAGTGAGGCTTAAACTATCAAGTACCAACCTCACCTTTCCCTATGCTAAACACTACCACAGATGAATAAGTTGTAAATAATTTATTTATAAAAAATAAAATTCAAAAGATATTTTATATCTACAAATAGTTCTAACGATTGCTTTAATTAGAGTTTTTCTTAATTAGGTTGTCAAACCAGTAAATTCAAACTATATTATTCCTATTATTCTTAAGTATTATTCCAAATAAAAACTTATAACTAATTGGAATATTATATTTACTTATAAATTTAATATATAAATTATAGCAATAATCGAACCCAAAATAAGTACAAGCTAATTTCATTTAATGCTATAAATACACTAAACACTTTAATAAGCGAGCACTATGTCTACATTTGTTAAAATCAAAGCATTGCGTCAGTCCTTATCAAGCAGTGAAGCAAAACTAGCAGACTTCACATTAAACTCAGCTAATGCTATACGTAACCTTTCTTCTGTTGAGCTAGCCAAGGTTGTTGGTGTTAGCCAATCAAGTGTCGTAAAATTTTCACAAAAACTGGGCTATAAAGGGTTCCCTGCCTTTAAGTTAGCGGTTATAGATGCATTAAATGATGAAACCAGCGAGCCCAAATTACACGGCAAAATCACATTAAATGATTCATTAGAACAAATTGCCGAAAAATTATTAAGTAGCAAGCTAGCCGTACTAAGTGAAACTAAAAACCTTAATGATGCCCCCTCTTTTGAACAAGCTGTTAGTTTACTTAAATCCGCTAAACGTATTTTAATTTGTGGCTTAGGCGGTTCAGCGCTCGTAGCCAAAGATTTCTCTTATAAACTACAGAAGCTTGGTATGCCCGCTATTGCAGAACCCGATGGTCATGCACAACTTTCTTACGTATCAACGTTTGGCAAGGGTGACTTAGTTATCGCGATTAGTGAATCAGGGGTAACCCGTGAAATTGCTGAAGTGGTAAAACAAGCAAAGCATAACAATAGCCATGTCATTTCTGTTACTAAATTTGGCAACAGTCCCGTTGCCGATGCTGCAAATGTGAAACTATATTCGGTGGCAGAAGAAGAATCCGTGCGCTTATCGTCTATTCTTGCTCGCACCGCACAAGATTTTGTAATCGACATTCTATTTATTGCATTAACCCAGTCTAGCCGACAAGGCCGAAAGCTATTAGAGCACTCTAATGATGTAGTTGGTGAGTTTAGAAACCACTAAATACATATCACTCTAGAACAGGCCGCATTCGCGGCCTTTTTATCTGCAATTAAATCCAACAACATCCTTTTTCTCTATAAAATATTTCAACGTTATCCCCATAAAAAATTATTTAATTTTAAAATACACTATAAAATTACAAATCAATCCCGTTTGCTACTTACTTAAAAAACCTTTCCCCAAAATAAAACACGATATAACAAATTGTTTTAAAGCAACTTTATTTGAAATTACTTCTAGTCATATTGTAAAAAATTATAACCATCACACTTTTAATATATATTATTTCTATTGAATAGCAGTTTAGGAAGAAATTATTCTTGACCAATACTGGCAACACATGTTTAATAGAATGGCAACAAATAATAAAAGTTTATGACTCTATTCGGGGAATCAACATAGTTCAGAGCAATAAACATACTTATAATAAGGACGGGGAAACGATGAAAAAACATGCACCAACCTTCAATATAAGCTCTTTAGCGCAAGCAACACACCGCGCTCTGCGAGTACCAAAAACTGCAATAACAAGTGCGCTGATAGCCGCAGCTCTGAGTAGTGCCCCAGCACTCGCCAACTTAAACGGTGCTATTAAAGGTAAAGTAGTAACAGAACAAGCAAACCAATCACTCGCAGGAATAACGATTACAGCACGTAGTAACGTCATGCCAAAAGCACGTACAGTTGTAACGCGTGAAGATGGTAGCTACGACTTACCGCAATTAAAACCAGGTACTTATGAGCTAACGTTTGAAGACAGCAACGGTATTACTCAAACCATGACTGTTGATGTACTGCTTGAGCAAACTTCGAGTGCAAATGTGGTACTCAGTGCTAATAAAGAAAACGTCGAAGTTATTACTGTGACAGGTAGTAAATTATTCCGCCAAGGTAATTCATCACTTAGTAATTCGTTAGGTAAAAAAGCCATCGAAAGTGTGCCTGTTGGTCAAGACTATCGTGATTTACTAAAGCTTGTGCCAGGTGTTGAGCTTTCACAAAACTCTACACTGGGCCCTTCTGCTGGTGGCTCCGGTGTTGATAACTCTTATGGTTTTGATGGTGTAAATGTATCATTGCCTATGTATGGTAACTTAGCGTCTGAACCGTCTACTCACGATGTTGAGTTTGTTACTATGGACAGAGGTGGCGCTAAAGCAGTTGGCTTTAACCGCTCTGGTGGTTTCTCAATTAATACAGTATCAAAATCAGGTACTGATGAGTTTCACGGTAATGTTGAATATAAAGTGCAACCTAAAAGCTTTGTAGCGACACCTGTTGGTTCAGAAAGCTATGAACTTGATAAAAGCTGGTTAACAGCTAGTTTAGGCGGCCCTCTTATTGAAGATGAATTGTATTTTTATACCTCTTACTACCGCCCAGAAGAAACACGTTCTAATAAAGATACCGCATACGGTGAAGTAAAAGACTACGAAAGCGTACGTGATGAGTACTTTGGTAAATTAACGTGGGCTCCAACTGATGATATCCTGTTAAATATTTCACAACGTACTTCAGATAAAGAGATCAATGGTCGTTCAGTTGGTGCTTATGAAACTGACTCGGTATCTGTTGGTGATAACGCATCGCAAGACATCTTCACCTTAGATGGCTCATGGATTTTAGGTTCGACGACTACACTCTCATTTCAATATAGTAAATTTGAGCTAGATACAGGTTCACAGCCAGATACTGTTTTATCAGTTACACCTTCTCTTTCAAGCCAGCTGGATATTAATAATTTAGATCAAATGGGTTACTTCTCAGTACCTAGCATTCGTGACTTCGATCCTGATGGCAACTATACCCAAGCACAGATTGACGCTTTTAATAGCGGTGCAACGCCACTTATTAATCAGTATGGTTATACTGAAGATGGTCAAATGCTTGGTGGCGGTGGCGTAGGTGCTTACTATCAATATGATAACCAAGACTTTTCTCGCGATAGCTTTGAAGTGAACCTTGAACACGAATTTGATTGGGGTGATACATATCACACAGTTCACTTTGGTGCTAAGTGGGAGAAAGGCGTTGAAGAGCTTACTCGTTTATCAAATGGATGGGGTAGAGTCTCTTATGTAGGTGGCCTTGATGAAAGCTTAGAAGAAGGCAGTACTGCGCCAGTTGTTTATCGTGCATATGTTCAACAAATGAGCCTTGCAACGGACGGTAGTACGCCAGTATCAGGAATAAAGTCAGAGACTCGTAGCCTTAACTTTGAAATTAATGACACAATAGAAGTCGGTGATTGGACTTATAATGTTGGTTTACTTGTAAGCCAAGATACGTGGTATGGCCAAGGTTTAAAAGAAGCCTCTGGAACGCTTTCAGGCTACGAGCTTGCCCCAGGCAACAAGTATGAAATGTACCAAACGGATTGGACAGACATGCTGCAACCTAGATTAGGTGCCACTTGGACCTACTCTGAGGAAGATTCAGTATTTGCTAACTTCTCAATGTATAACCCTGAAGCAAGCTCGCTCGCACGCGCAGCCTCATGGGATCGTAATACTCGCGCAGAAGTGGAAGTAGAGTTTGATAGTGCTGGTAATGTTATCTATGCAGAACCACGCCAAGGTTCTTCAGGTAAAGTGTTTGCTGATGATATGAAACCACGTCGAGTGACCGAATTCACGATTGGTACGACCAAGTACGTCGGTTCTGATTTAGTGCTTCGTGCTCACGTACGTCATCGTAAAGGAAACCACTTTTGGGAAGATATGCCAAATACAGGACGCTTAACTGATTATTCAGAAGTTGAAGCATCTGGCGTACCAGCTGATATTGCTGCCCAAGGGTTATATGTCGATAATCTAGATGCGATTCGTGATGAGATTGGCGGTTCTTCTTATGTTATTGCTGAAGTTGATGGCGGCGAAACCAAATACTGGGAAGCAAGCATTGAAGCTGAATATATGGGTGAAAACAGCTATGTAAATGCATCATACGTATGGAGTCATTACTACGGTAACTTTGACCAAGATAATACAACTGCAACCAACGATGCGAACAACTTTATAGGTTCATCGTACTATGGTGATGGCCGTGGTCGCTACCCATGGGATAACCGCTACGGAACTCTCTCAGGTGATAAACCACACCTTTTAAAAGTTTATGGTTACTATACGGTTCCTTGGGAAGCGAATGTGGGTGCGTACTTTGTATTTCAATCAGGTAAGCCATGGGAAGCATGGGATGGTTCAATCTATGGTTATTCAAGCGATACAAGCCGCTATGGGGAGCCCGCTGGTAGCCGCCGTAGTGCGAGCCATTGGCAACTTGATTTAAATTACACGCAAGACTTTAAAGTTGCTGGTGATTTCGAGATGCAATTTAGAGCTGACTTGTTTAACGTATTTAATCGCCAAACAGGTTACAACAATAACCCATACATGAGCTCAGAAACATTTGGTGAATACCGTAACTACTACAACCCTCGTACGTTACAACTTTCATTCAACTTTGAATTTTAATTAAAACTAAGCGCTTGAATAAGCGCTTCTATATCCATCCAGGGTAAGGCCACATCAGTGGCCTTTTTTATATCTTAAATACAGAACTTATTGCACAAAGCGCTGAGCATTAGCAATCTCACATTGAGCAACCTCTTTCGGTTGGTTGTTGCTTTCGATTAGCCAGCATTGTTCATAGATAGAGCAATAACAAAGCTCAATTAGGACTTGTCCATCCATTTCAAGCGCTAATCTTTATCTTTTAATGTAACTGCATGCACATTTGCTTGGCTTGGTAAAATACGAGTACTCATGTGGATTGAACAAGGCTCGAATTAACTAAAAAATCAGACCATTTTTTAACAGGTTCATTATTATAGGTAACTTTGGCATATTTTATTATTGCAGGACCAGTACCGCTATTCATTAAGCCATAGCTAAAGCTTTCTTGTTCTGGCTTCATCAAAAAGCTTCGATATAGTTCAACCCTAGGCCAAACTTATGCCCTTGCGTACGAGCGCTCAATCATGGTTGAGTAAATCCCTATGATCGTTGTCACTACACTGATAAGTAAAGCTGATAAGGCCACTATCATTTCTGTTTTTTATACCATGTACTTTTTTCATTATTCTTATTCCATTAAGTTTAGCTACACCATACCGTTAGCCTTTTTTAAGCGCAATAAAAAAACGCAGCCAGGGCTGCGTTTATCAAGTTTATAATGTCCTGCTTTATGCGCTTACTGATACAGCAAATACGGGTTTCTCTGTTGCTTGAAACGCTCTAAACCTTGCTGCCAGCTTTGTTTAATTTGGTGTTCGGTTTGCCCTGCTTCAATTGCTAAGCGCAGTTTATCAGTGCCTGCGAGCTTATCCATAAAACTTGCACGTTCAAAAAAACACCTGATTATTAGCGGTGAGTTTTTTTTAAGCACTAATAAATAAGCTTAAATCGAGCCCCTTAATCGCACTCTCCCGTAAGTCTAAACCTAGCACCGTCATACCTTTAAATTTAGGGTTCATAGACGCGCCTTTAATCGCACGAGGTGTGAAGCCAAACTCACCTAGAGCTACGGGCGAATAACCAACCACCTGAAATGGAAAATCAGTACCACGACCAATAGTAATTGGTGTTGCTTCAAAAAAACATAATGACGGATACAAGGTAATTGATTGTGCATTAGGTAAATTAGGGCTTGGCTTTACGGGCACTTGGTATGAGGTATTGCGAGTATAATTGGCTACAGGAAATACGCTCAAATCAAGTTCGTTAGCGCTATCTATCCAATTCTCACCTTTGATCATTTTGGCTAGTTCACCCACAGTCATACCATGTAACACTGGAATGGGGTGCACCCCCACAAATGAGCGAAATTCAGGCTCTAAAATTGGCCCGTCAACATAAGCAATGTTTGGGTTTGGTCTATCAAGTACCATAAACTTTACGTTGTTTTGCGCCGCAGCTTCCATCATATAATGCATCGAGCTGATATAAGTGTAAAAGCGCACACCCACATCTTGAATGTCAAAAATGATTACATCAAGTTCACTCAGCACTTTGGCATCGGGTTTTTTATTACTTCCATAAATAGAGACGACATCAATGCCTGTTTTAGCATCTACTGCACTTTTAACATGAGCACCAGCATCATGATCGCCACGAAAACCATGCTCAGGTGCAAAAATTTTAACTATGTTCACGCCTTTCGCACGCAACAAATCAACAAGGTGTACACCATCGACTTGCGATGTTTGATTAACAACCAAGCCAACTCGCTTACCTTGTAGCTCAGGTAAATATTGTTCAAATTGCGCTGCTGCTACCTGTAGTTTTTGACTTACAGGTTGAGTGATTTTAGCATGTGGCGAATTATTACAAGCTACTAGCACTAAGCAAGCTAATAACACAAGCGCTCTTAAAAACATCTATAACTCCACCGCTTTACGTAAAAAGCCATCAGCTTGAGTGAGCATTTGCTCTGCTTGAGCGGCATCTTTACCTGTTAGCACGATTAAAATAGCCAGCTTCGCGCTTTGTTTTGCCTGTGCGAGTGCATCAACGGCTTGCTGATGTGAGCAGTCGGTTGCTTGCATAACAATACGAATAGCACGGGCATGAAGCTTTTCATTGCTAGCATTAACATCCACCATAAGATTTTTATATACCTTGCCTGTGCGGATCATACTGGCAGTACTAAGCATATTTAAAACGAGTTTTTGCGCTGTGCCAGACTTCATTCGGGTTGACCCTGTTACTGCCTCTGCACCAACAACTGGGCAAATACCAATATCAGGCAACTGCATCACTAACGAATTAGGATTACAGGTAACACCAACCGTTTTACAACCCACAGATTTAGCGTATTCAATTGCAGCACGTACATACGGAGTACGGCCACTGGCGGCAATTCCCACTACAACATCTTTGGCTTGCAGGTTAATCGCTTTTAAATCCTCAACGCCTAAAGTAAGGCTATCTTCAGCTCCTTCAACGGCTTTTTTAAACGCCGTTTCGCCGCCGGCAATAATCCCCATAACTTGTTGATCATTAACGCTATATGTTGGTGCGCATTCTACGGCATCTAAAATCCCTAAGCGCCCGCTTGTGCCTGCACCTATATAGATCAGTCGGCCACCTTGTTTAAACGCTGTTTCAATATAGTCAACCGCTTCACTTATTTGTGGAATAACCAATTTAACAGCTTGGGCAACCTTCTGATCTTCTTGATTTATTTTGGTCAAGATTTGCGTGCTATCAAGCAAGTCTATATCTAGAGTATCTGGGTTCTGCCCTTCTGAGACGATACCATTTAGTTCCTCTAAAAGTGTACGTTGTTGTTCAAATGCGTGTTCAGAACTCATCGGTTTATCCTATATAGTCATTTTGCAAATGCTGATGTGCCAAGAAGGTGGCACCGCGCAATGAGTCGCCCAACCTAGGGATAATCAATTGCTGCATTTGCTGATTTAATAGCGCTATCGTAACATCAGCTAGACCACCTGTTAACATAACAGGTAAATCGCTGTTTGCGCGTGTTTTTTCAATTAAATACTCAACTTGTCGAGCATGGTTTTTTAGTAATGTGTGTGCGACTTCGCAGTCGTCTTGCAGTTCAAAAATAAGGTACGTAAAACGAGCATAGTCAATGGCTTTAGCTGTATACAACCAGGCACTAAGCTGAGCCCGCTGACAACCAATGAGATTAGCTATTTGTTTAGTTACCTTACTGTGTGGCGCACCAAAACAATCTATATCGTTAAGAAGCGCTTGAACTGCGCTCAAACCTAAATGTGCGCCGCCACCAAAATCATCAGCCATAAAGCCCCAGCCACCAACAAGGTGAGTGTTACCATCTTCGGTTAGTCTTGCTCCAACCGCGCCTGTACCTAGGGCTACCATGGCAACGGGCTTGCCTTCATTTGCACCATACAAAGAGCTTATTGCATCACTGTATATATATAATTGAGCAAACTTAATGTCACAACCAAGCTCAAGGGCTGCAGTTAACCGTTCCGACAGCTCTTTTGAGCCACCTCCGGCCACGCCCATGACCGCAATAACTTCGTCTAATTTTGCGTTACTTTGCTCAAGTAAGTTGTGGATCACAGCTTCAATGTTGTTTAAAGCCATTTGAAAGTTATTACTTAACGATGCTTCGCCGCCATGCACCACATAGGTGGTGTCACTGTTTAAGTGAATAATATGTGCTGTAATTTTAGTACCACCGCCATCAAGCGCGAGTAAATAATTTATTTTACTCATCCGCCGATTTCCTTAATACAGGTTTACCTAAACAACACACTATTGTGGCTAATGCAGTGCCGATACACAGCTGCCAAGTGAAGCCTAAGTAAAAACGTTGCTCCTGCGGTAATAACCAGTCAATCATGTAAGGCTGCATTAATAAAGTGACTAAAAAACCTATAATCAAAGCTGCTAACACTGAACTTTCACTGCCTCGTTTGGTGAACAAAGTAGTAAAATACACACCTAACAAACCACTATACGAAAATACCATGACACTTAGCGCAAACTTTAACAGTGGCATATCAGAGTACTGCTGCCAAAAATAACAAAGGATGGCCATAACGGCTAAAGAAAGGCTCACAAACGCCATTCCCACGCGTCCTGCCTTAACAAAATGGCTGTCAGCGACCTGCTTGTTTTTAGCTTCTAAATATGGGCGATACAAATCTTGTACTATAACCGAAGACATTGAACTTAAACCGGAATTTAGTGTAGAGATTGCCGCCGCTATAATACCTACGCTGACAAGTCCTTTTACCCCTGCAGGCGCTTCGTTAAGTACGTAGTACATGAAAATAGTAATCTTCTCACCATTAAACTCTTGCACTACTTGAGCACCATCACTGTTCATTAATAAGGGTTGTTGATAAACCACATAAAGTAATAGGCCGATAAAGATAAAAACCAACATGACTGGAATAACCATCACAATCGAAAGCACTAAGGCTTTACTGCCTTCTTTCTCGCTTTTGCAGGTTAATAACCGTTGTGTCATGTCTTGATCTAAGCCAAACGCTGCAATATTTAACAGTACAAATCCTGTTAATACCGAGGCCATATTGAACACACCACTGGGGCCAAAATCGAGATCAAACTTAAAAATGGCTAATTTAGAGTCAGCACCAGGAGCTGGTTCATTTAAAGTTGCCATAATGGTCGAAAAATCCGCCGGAATTAACAATAACAAACACCAAATAACGGCAATTGCGGCACTTACATAAACAATGCTTTGCAGCACATCTGAATAAATTACACTTCGAATGCCACCAAACACGGTGTATAACAAACCAGCTAAAGCCAACAATAAAGTGGCTATGATCACACTTTGCGCTTCTATATTGCCATACAAAATCATAGCTACTGCTATAGCCGCCATATATAAACGCGCACCACTGGCAAACACGCGACCAAATAAATACATTAATCCACTACGACGCTTAGCTTTTTGGGCCAATGCGTTTTTCAAGCAGCTCATATACGGTATAAACTTTTTGCTGGTAAAACTTAGGGATCAAAAATACCGATACTATAAAGGCAGCTATGAAAGCACCAATATTGGTTGCTAAATAAGACAAATCTCCTTGATAGCCTTGATCTGGCCCACCAATAAACGTAGCGGCTGATTGTGATGTTGCCAATACCGAAATTGCCACCATCCATGTTGGCATACTATTGCCGCCTAAAAAGAAATCTTGGCTTGAATTGGCACGCTTACGATTAAACCACCAGCCACTAAGCAATAAAATTGCACCGTAGCTTGCAAACACGAGCCAATCTAACAAGGTATATTGTGCACTCATTTATTATCCCAACAAAAAACCACTTTAAGGAATATATTATTCCATCAAATAAATTAAAAGCAAATGATTTTATTATTTCATTTGCTCAACGCTGTATTAAAACCTGCTATTTAATACTAGGCAGGTTCCACACTGCTTGCTTTTGTGCATATTGCTGCTTTGGTAAGCTCACCATTAATGGGGCATTTTTTTTATCTAGCCATGCTAATAAACTATCCATATTTTGCTCAGTCATAGCTGTACAGCCAGCGGTTGGTTTATCTTGGGCTCGCCATAAATGCATAAAAATACAACTACCAGCACCATCGATATTTTCACTATTATGCTTTACAACAATGCCTTTTTTATACAGGTTGTCTTGACTATAGATATCACGGCGCATCCATTCTGACGACCCTTTAACCGCCGAATCACCCACAACTGACTTATCAACTAACTGATTATAAAATGGTGAGCCTTTTACATCTATGCAGTAATCGTTAGCCGTCATACCTTGATAGGTCATATTGGTTTGTAATGAGTCTAAATAGCCAAATGCGGTACCTAGCTCAAAAACCCCCGCAGGCGCTTTACCATCACCTTCTTGCTTTTGCAGGCCCCCTTGCTCTGGGTGTATACCAATTCCCCATGCTAAACCCGTACGGCCTAATACCACAGAGTAATCATCACCGACTTGTTGCCACCCACTCTCACTTTGTTCAAAGCGATACAATTGCGCTTGTGTTGCTTGCCAATCATCAGCAATAACGACTATCAACTGTTTTGTTTGATCTGGTATAACCGTATTTTGAGCACTAACATGTTGCTGCGCACACCCCACAGAGCTGCTCAATATAAATGCCGCAGTGGTTATTTTTATATATTTTTTCATATTGGCCAGACTCCATCGGTTATATCTTGTAACCCATCTATTTTAGTTATTCCTAAACCTGGCGCATCACCTAACGTGATTGCAGGCCCTTTGAACTCAACCCCTCCTTGTACTGGGTCGTATTGGCCTAGTGCAGGGCCGTCTAAATCAATTTTAGTGATTTGCTGCGCTTTTGCTGATGCCAAATGAGCCGCGCCTGCTACTGCGATACTTCCTTCAAGCATGCAACCAATCATACATTGCGCTTGATATTGCGCTGTAATATTAGCTATTTCTATTGCGCGACTAAGGCCGCCAGTTTTCATTACTTTAATATTGATAATATCGACTGCGTTTTGTTCTAGTAACTGAATAACCTGCTGCGGCGAAAACGCACTTTCATCAGCCATTATGGGTGTATTAACACGCTCTGTTATGTATTTTAATCCTTTAAAATCATCACTTTTAACAGGTTGCTCAACAAGCTCTAATTGTACATTGTTATTTTCAAGCTGCTGTAACGCAAACACCGTTTGCTTAGCTGACCAACCTTGGTTTACATCTAAGCGTATTTGCGCTTGCTGGCTAAAATCTTGGTAGATAGCATTAATGCGAGCAATATCTTGCTGCAAATCGTTGCCTATTTTTACTTTTAAAATATCAAAGCCTTGTTGCACCGCAAGTTGGCAATCAGCAAGCATTTTATCAATCGCATCAACACTAATGGTTATGTCGGTTCTAAGATCTTTGCTGCCACCACCAAGTAACTTATACAGCGGCGCTTGATACAACTTACCCCACAGGTCATAAACAGCCAGTTCTAAAGCTGCTTTTGCACTGTAATTGCCTACCACTGTTGATTGAATAATATGGCAAATCTGATTAAGGTTTTCTATCTCTCTATCAATCAATTTTGGGGCAATAAGTTGACTAATTACACCCATCATACCTTGATGGGTATCACCCGTAATAACAGGTGTTGATGCTGCACTACCGTAACCTAGTTGGCCGCCGTTTGTCTCAATAATAATCACTAAGTCTTCAATAAAACTGACTTCTCGTAATGCTGTTTTAAAAGGGGTAACTAGCGGCACTTTAAGTTTGGCAAAACGTATTGTTTTTATTTTCATATTGGCTCCTAACGAATACGCTTAATATTATAAACTCGGTCTAAATAGCTCACCTTTTGGGATAAGCGTAAAGGCAGCAACGGTGTTACCGATACACCGTTAAGTGACCCCGAGTAAAAACTGCCATCAGCATTGTTGTAACCTAACCCTTTTACGTCGTGGATCACGTATGGCTGGCCGTCTTGTTCACCCAAATACATCATTACATGACCAGGGATATAAATAAGATCACCTATTTTCATTTGCTGGGTTACACCAAGCTTTTGTTGCTCGGTGCTTTGTTTATCAAAACGGTTATTAGTGCCGTAATCACTACTACCTTGTTGCCCTGAATTACGAGGCATTAATAAACCAAAACTTTTATAAATTTCACCCACAAAACCGGTGCAATCACGGCCATTGTAGTCATGGCCCCAGCCATAACGTTCACCTAAAAATTTAAAACCTTGTTTGATCAAATTAGCTTCGGTGTAAGGTAAATACCCCATATTTACATCCGCAGATTTACTGATCATTGCGGGCTTTATTTCTAATTGCCCTTGCTCGTTTCGTGTCGGTAACTGCACAACATGACTTGCATAGGTATTTTGACCATTTAATAAATGCGGAACATCTTTTGCCGCCATTAAAGGTAAGCGCACTCCCATATCGAGCTGAACTTCTGAGCGAGAGTTATCATCTGGCACATATGCAGTGCTCACTTTAGCACCCGTCACTAATAAAAAGTCATCTTGTTTTTTGTACTCTCGAATCGTATTCGCATCACCAAAAGCAATATCTTCAGCTGGCGTCCAAGCCAAATAATTATAAGCGCGAACTAAAAGCCATTTTTTATCTGTACTTTGATGCAGCACAGCCACACTTTCACCAGGGAACATGCCACTTTCTTGAAAACGGTCGAGATCTTTATCTAAACCACTATTTAAAACACGATCCCATGTTGGAAAAGTACGTAATGCGGTGCGCTTTACCACCATACCAAAACGCACTTTATTCGTATTTTTTACTGCGTTTAGATTTAGGTTATCGGTATATTTAGCAAAATGCTTGGCACTCAGCTGACGACCATCGGTATAAAAACGCGGACTTTTAGGCACTGAACTCGCTTTTAAAATAGCCGCCTCTAAATCGTCTTTACTGAGTGTTTTTTGATAATCAAGCGGGTCTACAATGTAATCGTTATCGCTAATTAGCTTTTGGTTAAATGCTTGTATTTGCTCTGGTTGCATTAACACTTTGGCTGATATGTTTTGTTTAAGCCAATGCTGCGCACTCAGCTGTGACTGAGTAACGCCAATCACATCAGACTGCCAACCTTGGGCCTGTACAGGACTACAAAGAGCACAACTTAGAGCTATAGAAATGGCGATGATTGAACGACGCATATGTCCCCCTAGAATTTGTTGAATCACTAACAAATGAATTGACCTGTTAGTTTCGTTTTTACCATTGTTGTTATTTTTTATTCGCTAGTCTATTTATCTCCTATCTACCTGGCAACAAGCTGCGGTTTAAACAATGCAGATAGCTTGAACAAGTAATGAAAATTAAATTCTAAACCAAACGACATTAAAGGAATATTTTATTAAATCTAACACAAATTTACGGCTAAGCAAATTCATCTACTTAGCTGATTTTAACTATTTAGGATTTAGCTCCCCTAAATTACCCATGTAATCGTTTATGAAGTAGGTTTATATTGGATTGGCAAAATAAAAATATAAAGAGTCATTTTTAATCTCTGCTGCATTTATAGCAATGCTAGCCCACGCCAGATTTTATTCTTATACCAATTAAAAACTTTCCTCCTAGCTCTTAAAGTGAAACGCCTCTTAAGCTTATTGTTAATGATTAACTTAAATAGTAATAGAAAGTGGTGGGCGCAGGACATATCTTGTAAGAGTGAACCTGAGGCCGCTCGGTTGCTGGTTTAATCTTTAAAAAAGCGCAGGATAAACCAGAGCTTACTGCAAATTTCAGGCATAAAAAAACCGACTATCGTCGGCTGTTTTCTATTAACTTAAATAGTAATAGAAAGTGGTGGGCGCAGGACGTATCTTGTAAGAGTGAACCTGAGGTCGCTCGGTTGCTGGTTTAATCTTTAAAAAAGCGCAGGATAAACCAGAGCTTACTGCAAATTTCAGGCATAAAAAAACCGACTATCGTCGGCTGTTTTCTATTAACTTAAATAGTAATAGAAAGTGGTGGGCGCAGGAGGATTCGAACCTCCGACCGCCTGGTTCGTAGCCAGGTACTCTATCCAGCTGAGCTATGCGCCCACATTCTATTTTTTGATTTTAAGGTCTTATCTGACTTTTTACACCTATTTTATGGCATAAAAAAACCGACTTATGTCGGTTCTATTCTATTAACTTGACTAGTTAATAGAAAGTGGTGGGCGCAGGAGGATTCGAACCTCCGACCGCCTGGTTCGTAGCCAGGTACTCTATCCAGCTGAGCTATGCGCCCACATTCTATTTCGATTTTAAGGTCTTATCTGACCTGTTTGACTGCTAAATCAAATATTACTTATTTATACTTAAAATAAGAGCAAAAAGTGGTGGGCGCAGGAGGATTCGAACCTCCGACCGCCTGGTTCGTAGCCAGGTACTCTATCCAGCTGAGCTATGCGCCCACTTTTTGATTTCTTATTTATCCTCTAAGTAGAGTGTGCTTTTAAAAAGCAAGTAAAGGATGGTGGGCGCAGGAGGATTCGAACCTCCGACCGCCTGGTTCGTAGCCAGGTACTCTATCCAGCTGAGCTATGCGCCCATTCTTTACATTACAAGATACCATTTATAAAAATAAATGGCGGAGAAGGAGGGATTCGAACCCTCGATAGAGCTACAAACCCTATACTCCCTTAGCAGGGGAGCGCCTTCGGCCACTCGGCCACCTCTCCGTCTTGTGGGGCGTATAATAAAGATTTCAGAAAATATGTCAAACACTTTTCTTGTTAAAAGTAGCTGTTCGGTTAGAGAATACACATTAGTGTAAAAAAAAAGCGTTTTAAGCTTGATGATTAAGCAATTTAAGATTTTTTAATATCAGCCTCAACACCCAACAATGGAACAAGCTCATCACCTAGCTGTTCTAAATACTGATCTTGATAACCTAACTGTTGAAATTCGGCGATACACGCACGATAGTAGTTTTGTCTTTGCTGTTCATCAGTGAAGCTATCCAAAGAGCTTAGCTTTGGCTGTTTCTTATCTTTCATATCTAAATCCATTTATCTATAAAACACTTTAGGGTTAACTTATAAATCAAAGTACATACTTTACGCTGTATTTACACTTAATAACCTACCCGATATTTATATCTTTGTACTTTTTAATAAGATTACATCTAAATAATTATCTAATTTAATAAAAATCAGTTAATTACATCAGTAAAAAACTGATTATCAACTATGTTAGATTTAATACTACGAAATAGCGTACACACCTTGCAGATATGTCGCACAAAAAACGCCGCATTTAAGCGGCGTTTTCTACTATTTAATAAAAAGTAGTGTTAGTCAGCTTGTGGGCGCATATGCGGGAACAAGATAACATCTTTAATTGTTGATGAGTCAGTAAACAACATAACTAAGCGATCGATACCTATTCCCTCACCTGCTGTTGGTGGTAAACCATATTCTAGTGCGCGAATATAATCTTCATCGTAATGCATTGCTTCGTCATCACCGGCGTCTTTCTCTTCAACTTGGCGAGTAAAACGCTCTGCTTGATCTTGTGCATCATTAAGCTCAGAGAAACCATTAGCAAGCTCACGACCACCAACAAAGAATTCAAAGCGATCGGTAACAAATGGGTTTTCATCGTTACGACGTGCAAGTGGCGATACTTCCCACGGGTAGCCAGTGATAAATGTAGGTTGGATAAGCATGTGCTCAGCCGTCTCTTCAAATATCTCACATAAGAACTTACCAGGGCCCCACACACAGTTTTCAGGAATTTTAACGTGCACTTGTTTAGCGTAAGCTTTTAATTCTTCAAAATGATTTTCTGGGTCGTTAAATACAGCTGCATCAAAGTCTGGGTTATATTTTAAGATTGCATCCGCCATGCTTAAACGGGTGAACGGTTGACCAAAATCATACTCTACTGAGTCAATCACTTCACCGTTTTCATCTTTTGTTGTATTAACAACAATTGGGCTACCAAGTACGTTTGTTGCCACTGTACGTAACATGTCTTCGGTGATGTTCATCAAATCGATGTAATCAGCATATGCTTGATAGAACTCAATCATTGTGAATTCTGGGTTATGACGTGTTGATAACCCTTCGTTACGGAAGTTACGGTTAATTTCAAATACGCGGTCAAAACCACCGACCACTAAACGTTTTAAATAAAGCTCTGGGGCGATACGTAAATACATATCGATATCAAGGGCATTGTGGTGAGTCACAAATGGACGCGCCGTTGCGCCACCAGGAATAACCTGTAACATCGGCGTTTCTACTTCCATAAAATCACGATCAGCTAAGAAACGACGAATGCCTTCGACCACTTGTGAGCGAATGCGAAACGTTTCACGGGTCGCTTCGTTAGTGATCAAATCAACGTAACGTTGACGATACTTAGTTTCTTGATCCGATAGACCATGGAACTTTTCAGGAAGTGGGCGCAATGACTTAGTAAGCAATTGATACTCTGTCATTTCTACGTATAAATCGCCTTTACCTGATTTATTAAGTGCACCTTTAACACCGATGATGTCACCGATATCTAGTTGACCATATTTTGCTTTTAAGTCTTTTTGTACATCTTTAGATGCATACGCTTGTACGCGACCTTTCATGTCTTGAATAGCAAGGAAAGGACCGCGCTTAGCAAGAATACGTCCAGCAATAGATACAACATGCTGAAGCTCTACTAACTCTTCTTTCGATTTATCACCAAACTCAGCCTGCAAATCTGCCGTGTAATGCTCACGACGGAATTGGTTTGGATGACCGTTGGCTGGGCAATTTTCGCGAATAGCGTCTAATTTGCCACGACGCTCAGCGATTAACTTATTTTCGTCTTGGATTTGATCAGTCATTTTTTAGCTCTTTTTTAGCTTGGTGGTTATAAACCAGATTTTAGGCTGGCTTCAATAAATTTGTCTAAGTTACCGTCAAGTACCGATTGGGTATTACGGTTTTCAACGCCGGTACGCAAATCTTTAATACGCGCGTCATCAAGTACGTAGGAACGAATTTGACTCCCCCAACCAATATCAGATTTTGCATCTTCTTGGCTTTGTTTTTCAGCGTTTTGTTGTTGCAGTTCAAGCTCAAATAATTTTGCTTTTAGCTGCTTCATCGCTTGCGCTTTATTTTTATGCTGAGAACGCTCATTTTGACACTGCACTACCGTATTTGTTGGCACGTGGGTAATACGTACTGCAGATTCGGTGGTATTTACGTGCTGACCACCCGCGCCTGATGCACGGTATACGTCAATTCGTAAATCAGACGGGTTAATATCAATTTCAATATTATCGTCTATCTCTGGGTATACGAATGCTGAAGCAAAAGATGTGTGACGACGACCACTTGAATCAAAGGGGCTCTTACGTACTAGGCGATGCACGCCAGTTTCTGTGCGCAACCAACCATAAGCGTATTCACCAACGAAGCGTACAGTGGCGCCTTTAATACCAGCAACATCACCGTCAGTGGCTTCAACTAACTCAACTTTAAAGCCTTTCGCTTCGCCCCAGCGTAAATACATACGTAGTAGCATGTTACACCAGTCTTGTGCTTCGGTGCCGCCTGAGCCAGATTGTAAATCTAAGTAAGCATCGTTTGAATCGTGGGGGCCTGAGAACATACGACGGAACTCTAAACCTTCGAGCTGCTCGTTTAAGTCATCTAGCTCGCTTTGCGCCTCGTTAAAAGTCTCTTCGTCTTCAGCTTCTATAGCAAGTTCAAGTAAACCTTCAACATCGTCAGCACCGGCAACAAGATTATCAATTGTTTCAACAACGGCCTCTAATGCTGATTTTTCACGGCCAAGTGCTTGCGCACGTTCAGGCTCATTCCATACCGCTGAATCTTCAAGTTCGGCGTTAACTTCTTCTAGGCGCTCTTGTTTATGAGCGTAGTCAAAGGTACCCCCGAAGCAGCTCGGTACGTTCGCGAATTTCCTTGATTTGATTAATCACAGGATTCACTTCAAACATCTACGTTACTCCAAAATGGCTGATTTACACGGCAATTTGCCCTATAAATTTCTTTAAATAATAAAAACGCCCGATTTTAACAAAAAACCGCGCGTTTTATTAGTATTTTATACGCCCTAGTGTAATATTTTTTAAGGGCTCTTTTGCAGCTCACGGACAATTAATTGCAGACTAAATTTACCTCTAAATTCATTTATATCGAGCTGGTAAGCAACATCAACAAAACGTACTTCAGTGTCAGGCCAGGCTTTAACGTCAACGCCAAATGCAATCGCGTCTACCAAACGGCCAGATTGATGTTTAAGCACTAGTTTTAAATGCTTTTCACCAACAATACGCTGCTGCACAACTTCAAAGGTGTGCTCAAACACAGGCTCAGGAAATTGCTGCCCCCACGGCCCTGCTTGTTTAATTAACTGCGCAAAATCCATATTAAAACAATCACTGGGTAATTCGCCGTCGGTCAGAATAATGCACTGTTTATGCTCTTCGCTTAATTGTGCAGTAACCGCTTGCTCAAAAGCCTGTTTAAACTCACTAAAGTGTTGTTCATTAATACTCAACCCCGCAGCCATAGCATGACCGCCAAATTTACTAATTAAATGCGGGTGTAAGGTATTTAAACGCTCGAGTAGGTCACGCATGTGCAGCCCTTCAATCGAGCGACAAGAGCCCTTGACTTCTCCATTATCACCACCAGCGAATATAACGGTGGGCCTGTGATACTTTTCTTTTAAGCGCCCCGCTAAAATACCAATCACACCTTGATGCCAATCTTGCTGATATAAACAAATCGCATCTGGTACGGTATCGCTACTAAATGCTAGGCGGTCGAGTACTGCTTGTGCCTCAGCTTGCATACCCTGCTCTATCTCACGGCGTTCGTGATTTAAGCTATCGAGCTCGCCAGCGATGCGTCTTGCTTGATTTAAATCAGCTGATAACAAACAGGCTATGCCTAAACTCATATCGTCTAAGCGCCCTGCTGCGTTTAAACGTGGTGCTAATGAAAAACCAAAGTCACTGGCACTTAAGCGTGCAGCATTGCGATTTGCAACTTCAATTAATGCGATAATCCCTGGGCGAGTATTTCCACTGCGAATTCGTGCTAAGCCCTGATGAACCAAAAGTACGGTTATTCGCATCCAGCGCGACCACATCCGCCACTGTACCAAGCGCAACGATATCAAGCAATTCAGCTAAATTAGGTGGTTGTTGCTGTTCAAAGAGGCCTAAATCACGTAAGGCACTTCTCAGTGCAATCAGTAAATAAAACGCGACCCCAACACCTGCAATTGATTTAGATGGAAATTCACAGTCGTGGCGGTTTGGGTTAACGATAGCGTCAGCATTGGGTAGTTGCTCACCTTGCAAGTGGTGGTCAGTTACCAGCACTTTAATTCCTGCGGCTTTAACAATCTCAATACCTGCAATACATGAAATACCATTATCAACGGTGATCACTAAATCGGGCGCTATCGTGACTATTTGCTCAGCAAGCGCAGGGCTTAGTCCATACCCGAGGCTAAATCGATCAGGAATAAGGTAATCTAAATGAGCAAAGCCAAACATAGTCAAGCCATGCATTAATGTTGCGGTACTGGTTGCACCATCAGCATCAAAGTCGCCCACAATGAGTATTTTACTTTGCTTTTGCAGTGCATCTATCAATAACTCAGTGGCTTTATCAATATCTTTAAACAACCTAAAATCATGCAATGTGGCTGCGCTATTATTTAATTCATCGGCATGGCTTACTTGGCGAGTGGCGTAAATTTGCTTAATAACTGGGTGTAAATTATTGGGTAGGTGTGAGTCATCAACACATTGTCGAGCTTGAATTATTTTTTTCATGCAGCAGGCAATACTTTTAAGCTAGGAGTGCTAACAAAAAAAGGCCTAAAACGGCCTTTTTTAGACGTTTTATTCAATTATGAAGACTTATTCGCTTCAAGAGCAGCACTAAGTGCTGCCGCAGGTTGGTAACCTGGGATCATAGTACCATCTTCTAAAATAATGGCTGGTGTGCCACTAATACCAAAACTCTGACCTAACTGATAATGTTCAGCAACAGGTGCAGCACAACCTTGTATTACTTTAGTGTCAGCGCCTGCTTTGGCTTCAGTGAGTGCTTCTTGTTGATCTTTGGCGCACCATACATTCATTAAATCAGCGTAACCAGAGCCTTGTAAACCGCCACGTGGGAATGCTAAATACTTAACTGTAATACCCGCCTCGAGTAAATCGTCAAGCTCACGGTGTAATTTACGGCAATAACCACAGCTGATATCCGTAAAAACAGTAATACTGTGTTTTTCATTTGGCGCTTTGTAAACAATCATTGAGTTTTCGTATTCAGATAACCCCTCTTTACGAACACCGTTAAGAGCCTGTTCGGTTAAATTACTACGATTGTTTAAGTCAATTAAGGTGCCCTGCATTAAATATTGGCCATCTGCACTTGCGTACAATACACCTTTATCGGTAATTAACTCTTTCAATCCAGCCACAGGGCTTGGATTAATATGCTTTACAGTAACGCCTAGCTCAGCAAACTTAGTCACAATTGGGTCATTGGCATCAGGTACGGCTAATACACCATTTGCAAACGCACTTAAACTGGTGCCTAACATTGCACCGGCTAATACTAACTTTTTCATATTGTTCTCTTATATCCTGATAATTCATCTTTACTATGACCGCTAGTGTACTAAAAAAATTTCACTAAGCACGCGGATGATGTTGTTGATGTACCGATTTTAATCGTTCATTCGCAACATGGGTATAAATTTGTGTAGTCGATAAGTCGCTATGCCCTAACATCATTTGCACAACTCTAAGGTCTGCACCATGATTAAGTAAATGCGTTGCAAAAGCATGACGCAGCGTATGTGGTGATAAAGGCGACTCAACCGATGCCAAAATAGCATAGTGTTTGATCCGATGCCAAAAAGTTTGTCTCGTCATACCTACTCCGCGTTTAGAGGGAAACACAAAATCGGTGGCATGCTTGATCATTTGCCCGCGCCCTAATTTTAAAAACTGCTCAAGCCAATACATGGCTTCTTCGCCAAGTGGCACCAAACGCTCTTTATTGCCTTTGCCTTTAACAAACACAACAGACTGGCGCATGTTTATTTGCTCCATGCGTAAACCAACAAGCTCACTGACCCGCAAGCCCGTAGCATATAAGAGCTCTAACATGGCTTTATCGCGCAGCCCCATGGGTTCATCAACATTGGGGGCTGCAAGTAATGCTTCAACTTCATTTTCAGAAAGCGTTTTAGGTAGTGTTTGGCCCGCTTTTGGCTGAGCGATATTCACCATCGGCGATTCACTCATGTACTTCTCGCGTACTAAATATTGATAAAAGCGTTTTAACGCACTAATGCTACGCGCTGTGCTGCGTGGCTTTAAACCTAAATCAACCCGATGCGCTAAATAACTTTCAATGTCTAAGGCCGATACCGTGAGTAAATCTTGCCCCTCTAAAAATAAACAGAACTTATCTAGGTCACTTCGATATGCAGATAACGTGTTATCACTAACATGCTGCTCAAGATAAAGATTATCTAAAAACGACTCAAGATAGTCGCTATTGTTAATAAGCTCATCTTGGTGCTCTGTAAGTGGGCTTAATGATTCATTTTTTGCAAACTTAGTCACAGTTGTTCCATTTTAATCAAGGTATCAATTAGTAATACCTTACGGTAAACTTGAGCCTATCATATCAGGCAAACACACAGTGATAAATACGATGCAAATTGGTTTATTTTACGGCTCTACAACATGCTATACCGAAATAGCAGCAGAAAAAATCCGCGATATTATTGGGCAAGACATTGTCAGTTTACATAACATCAAAGATGAGCCTCTAAAAAATGCAGAGAATTACGACTTTATCATCTTTGGTATTTCAACGTGGGACTTTGGTGAGTTACAAGAGGATTGGGAATCAATCTGGGATGACATTAAAGACGTTAACCTAACCGGAAAAACCATCGCCTTATTTGGCATGGGCGACCAGCAAGGTTACGGCCAATGGTTTCAAGATGCGCTAGGTATGCTACATGATGAAATTAGCAGTCAAGAGTTTACTCAATTAGGCTTATGGCCTAACGATGCTAGCTACGAATTTGAAGCATCAAAAGCACTCACCACCGATGGTAAACATTTTGTCGGCCTTGCTCTTGACGAAGACAGTCAATATGAGCAAAGCGATGAGCGTATAGCCAATTGGGTTGAGCAAATTATGAACGAGTACAGTGAAAGCCTTTAATTAACAAAAGCTTATTCTTTCGTTGTTCACCGAAATTAAAAGCGATTTAAGTTGGTTATCAAACAACTCTCTTTTGTTTAGGGTCTAATGACCTTTACGGATTAAAATTTATTCAAACTAGGGGCGGTTTAATCACGGCGCGAGGTTTGTAACCTCGAGGGCTAAGTATAAATCGCTTCTAACGCCTTGATATTAACCCTCTGTGAAGCGCTGAATTCTGCATCTTGAGGTGGTTTGTGTAGACATATTCCCATCAACTCCTTTTACCTTGTTTAATACAAAAAATTACATTTTTATACACATTAATACTAAGTGATGAATTATGATTTATGCGTTCAAATAAATTAAAAGGATTTACCTATGTTCAAAAAAACAATTAGCTTGTTATTATTTCCTATAGCTTTTACTGGCTGTAATTCTGAAGACTTAGAAACCGCAAATTTTGGTTCTAGCTTTTACAAAAATGACTACACATTAGTAAATGCTACAGATCTAGAGATTGATTATCATATAGCTAATACACAGCTAGATGGAGATCCCCGTGATGTAGAGAAAAGCAAGTATTATATAGAAACACTTTCAACTGACTCAGAGCCCAAATCAGTCACTCATGAACACAACACAAATCGGGAAATCACCTTTTATATTCAAGATCATACTCACAAGACTAAACGAGTAAGAAAAACATACAAAGTGAAAAACGAACAAGATTATCACTTTATTGCTTGGCAAAATAATGAACGACTCAACTTAAGCATCATTCAAAATCAAAGTAAAAATAAAAGTAGCTTTTTCGCTATCCGATTTTTAGCGTCAACAGATATGCCAATTACAATTAATAGTAAAACCTTTAATCTCGAGCAAGGTGAAATAAGTAATTGGTATTATGTTGATGACTGTAATTCAGATATTGAATTTAATAATGAACCTTTGTCTATTTGTCATACATCATACGATAATTCATATACTCTTGTTCTAGACAAATCAGGGATTAAAGCAACGATCACAGAGTGAACGAGTAATTTTAATTTTCTATTTCATTTGTGACTTTAAATACTGCATCACCGACTCTTAAGTGGTTATATTGAGGCTGCTCTACGCTTATATCATTGGCGTTTATTAGACTTTTTAACCACTTAATTTGGTCTGGGTTATCCGTAGTCATGTAATACTGCTGCCATTTACTACCATTATGAGACCATAATTTAGCATTGGTGAAATCATTTGTTTCATCAATGAAAACATAATCTAACTGCTCATCGTTATTTAAATCAATAGCGACAAAATAAAATGAATGACTATGCAAAGGCGCCCAGTTACTAAAATGCATGCTATTGAATACAGCCTCAATCAATTCATCAGAAAACACCTCTTGTTCTGGCCAAAATACACTGTGGGCAATAAATTCAGAGAGGGTTGTAGACTTTTCTGCGGTTTTAAAATCAGTGTTTACATACATTCGATCGATAATAGCAGCTTGTTCCGGATGCGACTCTTGTATTTGCGCTTTCAAATCTTGCATTGCAAGATAACCTTGGCGCCCCAAGTTTGATGCAAAGTAATCATAATTAAACTCTTTAAGCGTGACTTTACCATCATTTAGACGCGCAATCTGACTATCACTCGCGATACTTTGAAAATTCAACAAAGGTGAATTTACCAGCAGCATACTTACCAGCACAATGAGCCCCATACCAATATTGACCTTGTTTTGAACCTCAAGCCACGCATCACGCTTTTTAATAATCCCAACTAAATAGCCAAACGAAAAACTCGCCAGTAAAAAGCATATTAAAATGGCCCAGCATCTAGCAACACTTAAGCCATATTGGTCAACACGTAACCACAGCCCATAAGCCGCAATTAAGCTATAAATAGGTAATAAACCAACACCTATAATAATCAACCTATGTAATACAACATTGTAAGGGCGCTGTAATGATGCCTGTTGATAAACCGTATTTATAAAAAGAGTGTTAATAGTTGCAGCCACAAAACTAACGAAGTACCACTGCCTGTTTGCCATAATTTTTCAAGCCCAGCAAAGGGTAAAGTCGCTAAAAAGCCCAAAGAAACAATGGTTAAAACAGGCAGTAAAAACTTAATTAGAACTTGCAGTAATGTTGCTATGCTTTGCTCTACATTTAACAGGCTTCTAAATACAATACTCGCAAAAGCAAACGCTAAGGTAATTGTAGGGATCCAAAACCATTCTTTTCTTAATAGCGTTATGAAAAATTCAATGTCCAACGCGTCAAATAAGGCTGCGCCTAAATTTAAAATGCCCCAGAAAATTAATACAAATAACCAACACTCTATAAATAAAAGAAAATTACGCCATGAAAGTTTAAACAACTGAGCATAATGAATCGCCTCTTTATCTATAAATTGCTGGATATACATTAAAGCTTTAAAGCTTGCTACCAAAGAGGTCATTACAAACGTAGCAGTTAGCCAATCATTATCAATAAACGCTAACGGGTAATGCTCAGATCCAATGTATGCGCCTAATAGTGACAGCAATAAGCAAAAAGGAAGCAAATAAATAAGCAGTTTTTTTATATTACCTTGCTCCACAGCGAGTAACGTCAGTAAAGGAAAACTGATTACAAATGTAGCTAAAGAGGTAAACCAAATAGGGTCTGAGGCGGGCCATGTTGCCCCTTCAAGACTGCGATATAACAGTGTTAAAGCAATCCCTTGTAACACTGCTAACAGTATCATGAGTGATTTAGGTAATTGATTATCCATATCTATTTACTCCGTGTCATTTTGGTCAGTGTGCGTTATTTGTACCTATTATTCAATAAAGCTTACATCTTTAAGTAAAAGTCCTTGCATAGGTTAACGAAATCATCACTGTATTGACCGCCTTCATTATGAATAATTAAGTGCTGAGGATTGCAATCAACCTCTTGATAGCCAAAGCACATTAAGCTGCGCGTTGCAGGCTTAGTTTTTTTAGTTTGCACTAAACAAAGATGTTGTAAATAAAGCCCTTGCGCAGTAGCTTCTGCTATAAATAATTGAGCTTCGCTGCTTGGTAAAATTAAGTTAAACAGTGCAGCATGATGCGTTAATCGTTTAAATGCACTAATTAACTGCGCAAAACTCAATCCATCAGTATGGCGTGCCGCGTTTCGTGCGGCATCATCCCCTTTTAAGCTATTATTAAAATAAGGCGGATTACTGATCGCCACATCAAATAGTGTATCGGCTTCAAATTCCTGAATACGTTGATGGTAAAGTGCAATATCGGGCCATGGGCTTTGGGTAATATTCTGCTTCGCTTGCTGATAAGCGGCCTCATCAATTTCGACGGCTGTTATGGCTAAGTCCACTGCTCGCTGTTTACACATCAAAGCCAACAACCCTGTGCCTGTGCCTATATCGAGCGCTCGTTGGCCGTTAGTTAATTTAGCCCACGCCCCCAATAAAATGCCATCAGTCGATACCTTCATAGCACATTGGTCATGCTCAACTTTAAATTGTTTAAACACAAAACCTGACATTTTTTCACCTTTTCGTTCACCAACCGCAGTATAGCGCGTATAATTAACGCTAATTGTCCTCTATTTTTGACACTCTATGCAATTTTCTGATTTTGATATCGATAACAAGTTACTAAACGCCGTCGCTAAAATGGGTTATGAGACCCCAACTAGTATTCAGCAACAAGCTATTCCTGAAGCACTGCAAGGGCGGGATATTTTAGCATCAGCACCTACAGGCACAGGTAAAACCGCTGCATTTTTAATTCCAGCAATTCAATATTTACTGGATTTCCCGCGCCGCGAACCGGGTTTTGCGCGAGTGTTAATTATGACCCCGACCCGTGAACTTGCGTATCAAATTCATGAACAATGTGAGTTACTTGCCAAACAAACCCATTTAAAAATAGGTGTGGTTACAGGTGGTATTAATTACGGCACGCATAAAGAAATTTTTGAAAAAAATAACGATATCTTAATCGCTACCCCTGGGCGATTAATGGAATACTTAGAAACTGAAAACTTTCATGCTGAAAATGTTGAGATGCTTATTTTAGACGAAGCAGACCGTATGTTAGATATGGGCTTTCGTAAAGAAATGCTGCGCATTTGTGATGAAGCTAAAAACCGTCGTCAGTGTTTTCTATTTTCAGCAACACTTGAAGGCGACAGCGTAGAGCAATTCGCAGAGCGTATTTTAAATGATCCGGCACTGCTTGAAGCAGAGTCGTCACGTAAAGAAAAAGCCAAAATTCATCAGTGGGTTCATTTAGCTGATGACTACCATCACAAGCTTGAGCTATTAGTTAATACCTTAAATGGCCCAGATGTCAGCAAAGCAATTGTGTTTGTTAAGACCCGTGAACGTCTCGAAACCCTCATTGGCGAATTGACTAACAATGGCGTAAAAGCGGCCTGGTTACGTGGCGAAATGCCACAAGACAAACGCATGAAAGCAATGGAAAACTTCCACAGTGGCCGTACCAAAATTTTGGTTGCAACAGATGTGGCTGCCCGCGGCATTGATGTAGCTGACATTAGCCATGTTATTAACTTTGATATGCCACGTACCGCCGATGTATATGTACATCGTATTGGTCGTACTGGTCGAGCGGGTAAAAAAGGCATCGCGATTTCATTAGTTGAAGCGCACGATGTGGCTGTTTTAGCTAAGGTGGAACGTTACACTGAACAAAAACTTAAACGCCGCGTAATAAAAGGCATTGAGCCACAGCATAAAGAAGCCAAAATGCCAGTCAAAAAACTAAAAGATCCAGCAAAAATTAAAGCCCGTAAAAAGGCGAAGGCAAAAGTTAAAAAGAAAAAATAACCACAATTAAAAAAGCCGAGCACTTACAAGCTCGGCTTTTTACTTTTATGGCTGTTATTGGCATGCACCTAAATCTTTCCATACCGCCCATGCTGATGAATTATCTGCTGGATTAGCACCTTGCGTCCACCATTTAGCTTGGTAACGAATACCGTTATATGCGACCTCATTACCTGCGGTATAAGCTGTGGTTGCATTCCACATAGGCAACCCACTACAAGCTGGAGGTGTGCTATCATCCGTTACTGTAACCGTTTTAACCAAACTATGGCTAAGCCCCTGCGCATCACTCACCGTTAAGGTTACATCATATGAACCTGAAACTTGATAAGTATGGCTCGGTGTTTTTGTATTAGCAGTCACACCATCACCAAAGTTCCAATTAGAAGCAGTTACCACCACATCATCCGTTGATAAATTACTAAAGCTAACAGTCAACCCATTTACACTATAATCAAAATTAGCCTTAGGTGCTTGATTGTCGTCTCCAGAATTATGACAATCACCTTGATATGACCATACATTCGAGAAAATTGCCGGATTTGCTCCAGTAGACCACCATGTGGCTTTATATTTCGCTTGTTCAAATTCAACTTGATCTGCAATCCGGTATGCTGTTGTCGCATCCCAACTTGCAAGACCATCACAACCATCTTCTGATGATGTAATTGTCACAGTTTGACTTCGTCGGCTTGTTTGTCCAATGGTATCTGTTACTTCTAAAATAACGCTGTAGTTACCATCAACAGCATATGTGTGCGTTGGATTTTCAACGGTTGATGAATTACCATCGCCAAAGCTCCAGCTATAACTGCTGATCCCTTTATCATCCGTAGAGGTATTATTAAAAGTAACCTGTTTATCATTTACGGTTGCACTAAAGCTTGCAACAGGCGCATTATCAACATCACTGCCACCACCACATTCTGATTGTGCTAAATAATCGTAAGCTGCTTTTGCTTTAACAATACCAAAGCCATATGACGTATCTCGTCCTGGCGTACCTCTATCTTCTGCGCTCGCATTTAACGCATCTCGAATTTGCTGGTTACTACAATTAGGGAAATGACTCCATACTAGCGCAGCCACACCCGATACGTGCGGTGTCGCCATTGAAGTACCACTAATGCTTTTATAGCCACCATTGTTCCAAGTCGAATTTGTACCGACGCCTGGGGCTGCTAGTTCAACTTGAGCATTATATTGAGAGAACGATGCTTTATTACCCGATTGATCAACCGCCGCCACCGATACTACCGAATCATAAGATGCCGGGTAGCTTAACGCACTATTGGCATCATTACCCGCCGCTGCAATATGCAACATACCTTGCGCATAGCTATTAGCAAAAGCTTGACGTTCAGCATTTGATGATTGCGAACCACCTAAACTCATACTGGTAACGCTTGCACCAGCCGATTGACATTGGCCAATTGCAGCAACGAGATCTGAGCCATATGCCCAATTACCTTGGTCATTAAATACTTTTACAATATGTAGCCCTAATTGACCTGAAGAATTAACACCAACAACACCTAAGCCATTACCACCAAGTGCTGCAATTGTTCCAGCTACATGTGTTCCGTGCCCATTACCATCATTGTACCAATTCCCTGTATTATTAGCTCCGTAACCATCACTTCCTGTTATGCCTGTATTAGGCAAGTCTGGGTGGCTAAGGGTGTAGCCTGTATCCATAATACATACTTTTTGGTTACCAGTGAGATCATCAGAGAGCTGTTGAGCCTGAACCATAGTAATGCCATAAGGTGTACTTTCAGCCATTAAGTAACGTTTAGGATCCACTTCAATAGTCGCCACTTCAGAGTTTTGTAATAACCGTTGTTTTTGTTCTGCTGTTAGCATAACGGCCATAGCATTTACGTCAGGCAAAGGTTGAATAACATCAATATTCACCTGTGTGGCAATGTTATTCATTAAACTACGTTTCATATCATTAACCTGTGCTTGACTACGGGCGAACGTAGTATGCATCGCAGTTGTTTGCTCAGATAAATGCACTATAAAACGCTCCGCTTCAACCTGCTCGGCCATCGCAGAGCCTGCAGCTGATAATAAAATAGCACTTGTTAATGCGGTTATTTTGAATCTTGGGGTCTTTGACACGCTCATTTTATATTCCTTGGATGTAAAAAATTCACGCTGTAAATTAACATTTAATTCACAACCCTTTTATAGAAACACGCAAAGACAACGCTGTCAACTTCATTGATACAAAAATATTACTATCCTATTAAACTTAGTTATTAGGCTGGTACAGGTTTAAGACTCAGGAAATACGCTTGTGTATGTTATGGAACAAATTCGCGGTGTTACTCAATTAAAGTGTCAATAAATGTTTTAACTTTTAGCCGCCGAACTCATCGTTCTATTGGACAAAGAGTTTTTTACTTATTCGAATGTAAAAAATACCCAAGTCATATTTAATTTTCACATGATAAAATTAAATATCTAATATTTTCATAAGGTTAATTATTGGAATGGTATTTGTAATTAGGAATATATCTTTAATTAAGCAAGCTTGAGGGAAATCATGAACCGCTTCAAATTAACCGTATCACTTATATCGCTTTGTTGTGTGTTTTTACTTGCCTGTGCAACGCAAGTCAGTGCAGCGCCAAGCAGTATTATGGTAAGTAGCGCTTCAACTCAACCTACTTTACAGCAGCTTACAGTTAACAAGTTGCTTAACAACCCAAATTTAAACCTCTCACAGTTAAACTTAACTGTAATAGGTAACAAAATTGAATTAAATGGTATTGCAAGCAACGGCTTTGAGCGTGCTCTTGCGCAAAAATTTATCGAGAACACCCAAGGTATAGAAATTATAGAAAATAAAATGTTCGTTGAGCTAGAAGAGTAAATACAGATTTAAAGCATTACACTCCCCTTGTTGAGCGCCATTGGCGCTCTTTTTTATACACGCCACTGCTTTTATTTGCCCAAGGCTTGTTTTGCAAAAAGTTGCTTTATCGGCCCTAAGTTATCAACCATGCTCAAACCAACACCGCGTATCAACTTTTTAACTGGGTGAGTGCCAGCAAATAACTCTTTTAAACCTTGCATCATAGCAATATGCTTTTGCGCATCGAGCTTGCGGGTGCGTTCGTAATCACGCAAGGTGCGATCACAGGCAAACTCTTTGTGCTGCTCACTCAGTAATTTAATCAAATAGCTCGCATCTTTAAGACCTAGATTCATACCTAATCCCGCGAGGGGATGAATAGTATGTGCAGCGTCGCCAATGAGCACCACTTTACCTGCAACCCATTGCTGAGCGTAGCGCATTTTAAGTGGAAATGCAGCACGCTGACTTTGTATCTCGCATAAACCATATTGACCATCAAGGGCCGCCATAACCGCTTTATTAAAATCAGCATCATCAATCGCTAGTAACGACTGACAGTGCTCAGGACTCGTTGACCAAACTATAGAATGTGTGTGCTTATCTACCAATGGTAAAAACGCTAATGGCCCGGTAGGCAGAAACACTTGGCGAGCAGTATTATTATGTGGCTCGGCAGTTTTTACCGTCGCAACAATCGCATTATGATCGTAATCTTTAAACGTAATAGGTAAATTAAACTGCTTTCGAACAGAAGAATTTGCGCCATCAGCGGCAACCAAAAGTTTGGCAATCACAGGCTCACCAGACTCAAGGGTAATAAATACATCGTTTTCACTTTGGTGGATTTGTTGATAACGCGTTTCAAACATCAGGGTCGCTTGACTGTGCTTTTCAAGCTCATTTATTAATGCATAACGAATAATGTCGTTTTCAACAATATGGCCTAATTGGGGTAAATCTAGTTCATCACTGTTAAACGCTATTTTACCAAAACTATCTTGATCGCGTACATCCATGTGAGTATAAGCACATGCTCGTTGTGCCATAATTTCGGGCCACACATTAAGCGACTCAAATAATGCTTGGCTAGCAAGGCTCAAGGCACTCACTCGTAAACCGTAGTCATCACCAGGTAATGCCTGTTTGGCTGCAGCGTCAATAACCACTACGCTGATATTTGCTTTTACTAAACCAAGAGCAAGTGTGAGCCCCACACAACCGCCACCAACTACACATACTTGTGCTTGTTTCATAGTCGTTTACCTTGCTTTACTTGCCCCATCAATTGTTTTGCTAACGGAGCTTTTAATGAAGAACATAAGTCCATTGTGAACAAACCGCAACTGCGGCTAAATGCTAATATGCGAGATGAATTAGAAAAGAGCCTAACCAAGCTATCAGTTAGGGTCATTACGGTATTAATATCTTGACTACGCTGCTGCGCATATTGGCGCAAAAATGCATAACTCCCAATCTCATGCTCTCCTTTTATTAAGTCACATAGTACTTGTACATCACGCAAACCTAAATTAAAGCCCTGCCCTGCGATAGGGTGAATGGCATGCCCTGCGTTGCCTATTAATAGGGTGCGATGACTATGCAGCGAATCTGCACGGCCATAAACGAGTGGGTAACTGGCGCGTACACCTGCTTTAACAAATTGCCCGGCGCGATAACCAAACTCACTTTGTAGCGCCATAATAAATGCATCATCATCAAGCGCCATATGCTGCTTAATTTGCTCAGGCTCCATACACCATACTAATGAGTAACGGTTCTTGCTCATAGGTAGTAGTGCTATAGGTCCGTGCTCTGTGAAACGTTCAAATGCATGGTGATGATGACCACCCGCCACTTCAATGTTCGCAATAATCGCACCTTGTGAATAAGGCTCGGTTGTAAAGTTAATATTGACTAACTGTCGCGTTGGGGACTTTGCGCCATCAGCAATGATCACAAGTTTTGCGTTTAGCTCAGCCCCCGACTCAAGTGTTAGCTGTGCAGAATCTACTTGGTAATCCAAACTTGTAATGGTGTCAGGACAAAATACTTTAACCGCGGTATTCATTAATTGATTATGTAAAGACCGGCCAAATGGATTAACTTCAACAACATAACCTAACGCATTTTGGCCAAACTCATCACAATCAATATGTGTTTTGCCAAAATGGCCACGATCAGACACACTCACATGTTTTATCGCAGCGGTAAAATCCCCCTGTGGATCAAATATTTTGTTTGCTTGTAAAAACTGTACAGATTGCTGTGCAAGAGCAATACTGCGATCATCAAAACTAGGATGATAATCATCACTGGGTTGATTTGCTTCAACAACCGCGATAGATAAATCTGGTGCGCCACTGGCAAGACTTAACGCACAACTCGCCCCCGCTAAGCCGCCACCGATTATTACAACATCAAACGGTTCTGCCACGCTTTACTCCTAGGGTTTAGTTAGCCTTTAGGCTCATAAGCGCTTCAATTTCACTGATACTTTTAGGCACACTTTGAGTCAAGTTTTCATAACCTTGCTCTGTAACTAACAGGTTATCTTCAATACGAATACCAATACCTTTAAATTGCTCTGGTGCTTTAGCGTCAAGGCTAATGTAGAGCCCAGGTTCAATGGTAAGTACCATGCCAGGTTCAAATGAGCGTTCTTTTTCATCTTGCTTGTAGTCACCAACATCGTGCACATCTAAACCAAGCCAATGACCAAGGCCGTGCATATAAAATGCCTTGCACGCTTGGCTAGCCAAAAGCTCGTGTAATTCACCTTGCAGGATACCTAAATCAATTAAGCCTTGAGTAAGTACGGTCATTGCGCGTTTATTTGCTTTTTGAAAGGCAACCACCTGGTTTAACTTCAATGAATGCAGCTTCTTGGGCAGCTAATACGATATTATAGAGTTGAGCCTGAGGCTCACTGAATTGACCATTTACAGGAAAGGTACGCGTTATATCCGCAGCATAGCCTTGTAGCTCACAACCCGAATCAATAAGCACTAAATCACCATCGTTTAACGCATCACAATTATCGGTATAGTGTAAAATATTAGCATTATCGCCTCCACCAACAATGGTGCCATAAGCAGGATGACGCGCACCGTGCATTGCATAGTGATGATGAAGCTCAGCTTCAAGTTGATATTCAGTAGCACCTGGTTTAGCAAATTGCATCGCTCGAATATGCCCTTGGGCACTAATTTCACATGCTTTGCGCATAATATTCACCTCTGCAGGTGATTTAAATAAACGCATTTCATGGATCAAAGCGCTGATATCTTTAATCGTTGTGGGTGCTTTTAATGTACGGTTACTTCGCAGTGTGCCTAATAATGACCACACTTTATCATCAAACTTTGGATAACTACCTTGTGCATAAAATAAAATCTGCTGGCCGTTCACCAAATTCAATAATTGTTCAGTTAGCTCACTGAGCGCACAGGTTTGGTCGAATAAGTAATCTTTTTTCGCTTTTTCAAAACCAATTCGACGACCATGCCAAATCTCAGCAAGTTTATCCTTGTTCAAACAAAACAGTGTGCTTGGCTTCTCACTGTGGGTAGACAACACTAATACCGCGTCTGGTTCATTGAACCCTGTTAAGTAATAAAAGTCGCTATCTTGGCGAAAAGCATAATCTGTATCGCGACTGCGAGTGACTTCGCTAGCAGCTGGGATAATTGCGACACTATTTGGCCCCATAAGCGAAAGCAAGTGTTCTCGACGCGCTTTAAATTCGGCTTTATCAATACACACTGTTGGCATGTTCAACTCTATCTTTGTTATTTAATGAAGTGTTTTTTAGTTTCACTAACTTGCTCTTTGCCAAGCTCAGCGAAACATAACAATGCTGAAACTCGAACGTACTCAACCACTTCATGAAACGCTTGAGCGTCCTCTTCGGTTTCATCAAACATGGTGTCTAGACGCGTGATCTCACTAAAGTCACTAATCACTTCTTTCACGTCTGCTGACAATTTACCGTAATCTTTCTGCTTTAATCCAAAACCTAGCATAAAGCCGGCTACCCAAGACACTAAACCATTCGCTTGATCTATTAAGGTTTCATCATCGCTTGGTAAAAATAAGTCAAACTGAAACTCTTCACCACTAAAGCTTTCAACAACCTGCTTATAAATAGTGGCAAAAAAGGTTTTTAGATCATTGCTGAATGCTTGACCATCATTAAACACATCGCTTAATAACGCTAAATAATCTTTGGCTTCAATGTTCAAACCACACGCAAGTAAACCGCTGATCACGCCGTGGGCTTCTGCTGGGGAAACAAAAATTTGGTTTTTTTCCAATAGGAGTTGGGCTTGTTGGTAATCTGGTAATTCGCTCATGATTTTTTCTTCACAGTGGTATTTAACTCAATGCTACCACTCGATAAATAGCAACTCCAATTAATTGTATGATTGAGGTCAAAAAGCAAGCCAAAAAGTAAATAGCCAGTTACCAACGTTGAAAAACCAAGCAAGTGATATAAGTTTTTTCATTTTGGGGGTGTAAGGTTTGGTTTATGTCTTATATACTGGACGTGTTCCCTAGGTTGTTGGAGCTTGGTTAAGTCCCTGAGCCGATAAATTTTATGTTAGGGTTTCTGTTCGTCTACTATTGTGCAAGCTCGGCATGTACCGAGAAGCCTACGGTAAACCGCAGATCCCCGCCCTGAGACCTTATGGTTTCAGGACTAATACCGAGTACCGCATACTTGGGGAACACTTTCTTTACTCTAGCTAGTTATAATCACATTCGGGATTTTTAACGCTTTTTATTTAATTATAAAATCATTACATTAATTTATAATTTTTCCGTATACACCTGCATCACAAAATGTACCTTGTTTATAAATAGCTTTTTTAAGCAGACCTTCATGCTCAAAGCCTGATTTTTCAAGTACCTTGATTGATTGCGTATTCCCAGCAAACACAACAGCATGTAACCTAACTATATCAGTATTTAGCTGCACCTCATTAAACAGTGCCCTTAGTGCCTTAACGGCTATCCCTTTCCCCCAAAATTCTTTTGCTAGCCAATAACCAATCTCTGCTGATTTAGCGTATTCAAACTGTCCAGGTAGAGCGCCAATAGAGCCAGCTAATTGGCCATTCACCTCAATAGCACGGGTTATACCTACTTTACTACCCTCTTCAACCCACCAGCGGGCATCGTCAATAGTGTAAGGGGACGGTATTTTAGGGGATAAAAACCGTTTTACATCGGGGTTATTTAAGTAGTTGACGAGTAAAGCTTTATCTTCTTGTTTGAAATTTCTTAAACGTAACATTGTATTCTTTATATTGGGTGAAAAACTTAAAGCTGGGCTTTATTACAATAGGTTGCTTTTTCAAAGTCATTTATGTTCATGGCGATATTTGCAACCTCTGGGAACTTATCATTAAGCATGGTAACCACGGCTTTGGACAATGCCGCTTTTTGCTCTGTAGTTCGCCCTTGCATTATATGGGTGAATACATGAATAAATGGCTCTTGTTTATTTCCGACTAGGTAGCTATCAAAGGGGTTAACTCTTACTTTTATATCACTTTCAACAAATAAGTCGGTGCTATGAGCAACCTTGTGTATCGCTTTGTTAATAGTCATTTCATCATGTTCGTCTAAAACGGAGCTAGCACAATCAATTACAAAGTGCGGCATTAAAAACTCCTTTTGATTGTTTAAAATAAAGCTACTGGTGGTATTTTCGTATCATTACTATTTTTCCGTTTTCTACTTCTATAACATCCATAATAGTCTGGCTATATTCTATAGGTTGCTGGTTTTGCGGGTGAATACCTTTAGCGTGATGACTATAACGAATTGCAAAGCCTGAGTTATTAAAAATAAATGTGTCGAGCAGTTTGGCTTCATACTCGGTGTGGGCAGCTAAATAAAATGTCATGCCTTTACGCATATTTTCTTTACCGTCAGGGGCGCGGGTGTCATCGGGTTGGAATGGAATATGTTGGTTACCTACATCCTCACTTAATAATGCCAAAAATGCTTCTAACTCTTTATGCGTCGCACTCGGTGCTTGAGTCGCGACCATAGTAGAAAAGTATTGTTGAGCGAGCGTTTCGAGTTCTTTATTTGCAGCCGTAACACTGACTGATATACACATTAAAGCCACTGAAAATATAGCCGTTATTTTTTTCATCAGGCACTCCATTGTTTAAATTACATACGCCATATAAACAACAAACAAATGAAATGTATAGCTTTCTTTTTTATGCTGCATTTAAAAAAGTAGTTCAGTGAGGTAAAAACTACCGCTAATATAAAAAAAAATTAATGAAGGCTCTAACAGACATTGGAAAGTGCGAAAACAATAAGTTTAGCTTGATACTTAGCACCGCACACACTGCCATTAAACTAAACCAAGGAGTAAAGAAGCACAGTAGCTTCCATTTTATAAGCATAACGGCCAGATCATGTAATGCCCCACTGACCGCAAACGTGATGATCACTGCACACCAATGAGGCACGAATGACGATACTGGTTTCATCACATAGCGCGATAAATAGTAGCTCCAGATTGGGTTCCAATAGCGCCAAAATAAATAAAATGATGGCGCACCAAAAGAGCGTTTAAGCATGTTACCCATTGAACCGCTAGCGCCTAAAGACACGCCAGTACGCTTTTTCACATATTGAGCAAGCGTAATATGATTAGACACATTGACCCCTAAGCTGATTAAGTAACAAATTGACTATTGAATAAAGTAACCGATCACTAACCATTGTTGATCCGACTTTTTTAAAGTCACTGTTTCAGTCGACTTTGGTCTGTTAGCAAAGTCAGTATTAAATTGCAGTAAAACATACTCACCTTTTGGTAACTGTGGCAGTGAGTCAAACGTTTTGCGATTTACTTGCTCACGGGATTTTACATCACCTAGCGGTGTGCGGACTTCACCGAGTTTTGATACCCAAAGCTCTTGGCTTACATTTTCTTTAAAGAATGCATCACTTTGCTGCCAACTCAATGCGTAATCACCACTATCGACAACAGCTAACCACTGTTTAGCAACAGGTTGCTCTTCGTTGGCATTCAGGTTAAACGTTGCAACAACCATAAGAAAAAACATAATACAGTGCTTTCTCATCATAACTCCTTGTTAAAAATTAGCAGCTCCAGCCTACTAAAGAGCAGTTAATTATAAAAGCATAATTTATGAACTTTACCCTCGCTAGCTTTACTCACATCCTACTTTTTACTTTATTCGTTGCAACGCTATTAGCGGGATCATCAGGCCAGAAGTGCTTTGGGTATCTACCTTTCATCTCTTTTTGCACTTCGCGGTAACTGGTTGCCCAAAAGTGAGCTAAATCTTGGGTCAACTGCAACGAGCGTTTACCCGGCGATAATAATTCCATCAGTAACGGGAGCTTACCTTGAGCAAGTACTGGAGAGCTTGTCATGCCGTATACTTCTTGCATACGCACGCTGAGTTTTGCAGGGCCATCGAGTTGATATTCAATACGAATATTTGAACCGCTTGGTACGGTTAATCTAAGTGGTAATAGTGACTTCAAAGCCGTTTGTTGTTGCCAATCAAAGCAATTTTGTAACGCCTCAAAGTAGTTAAACTTTTTTAGCTGTTCAAGCGTTTTGATATCTTGTAAATATACGCCAAGCCAAGTATCGGCTTGTTCAATAAGCGATTGCTCTGTTATGAACGGGAATTGCTCAGGTAACAGTTTATAAGCCAAACTCATGCGAATAAGTAACTGCTGGGCATCGGGTTGCTCGTTAAATAGTGCAAAGCCCTGTTTTTTAAATAGGCTAATCCATGCTTTGGCACGCTCATTTTTATCAAGCTTATGCTTACTTGGTTGACTACTGAGCGTAATTGCACCGAGTTTTACTTCATCTTGATGGATAAAGCGCGCTGCTTTTTCGTCAAACTCACAACGAGTTTGCTCACTAAATAAATGCGGTAAATACTCTTTAAGCTCAAACGGATTCAAAGCTGTTGCTGCAAATATCCGTCCACCTTTATGCCCCCCCATAGTTGCAATAGCAAGATATTCATCATTGTGCCAATAATCGCTATTGAGTTCAGCGCCTGCGCCATTTGCAAGTAAGTAACCGTTCCCTCGTTTTTTTGCAATACGATCGGGGTAAGCAAGTGCCACCAGCACGCCTAAATATTCGGTCTTTAGTTCACCTTTATCATCACTTAGCTTTAAGCGGCTTTGCCAGTATTTAAGCTGTTGTTTAAATACTGGATGGGGCCGCTGCTGCATACTATGCAAAGCGACATTAAGATCGGCAGCACTATTAATACGACTTTCTAATAAAGCGACTAAATATATAGCCAAATGGTAAATACCTGTATTTTCCTGCTCTAACTGCTGGGCTTTTAACAGCATATGCGCCAAACGAATATCAGCACCAAATGCCAGCATTTTACTGCCTAAAGCACTCAGCTTTCCCTTATCATCAACCGCTTCTAGCATTTCCAGTAAACTTAGCGCTTGGCTGCATTGCTGCTCAGTTGGTTTATCAAGCAAGGTTAACTCGCTGATATCAGCGCCCCAGAGCTTTGCCTCGAGCATGAGCTGACTTATATCTGAGGTGAGAATTTCAGGGTTATCGTGGCTATTACGCCGCTCAAAGGTTTGTTTTGAACCCAACCTGTAAACCACGCCGGGCTCAATACGCCCAGCACGCCCTGCCCGCTGCACTGCAGATGAGCGAGAAATATTTTGTGTGGTGAGCTCTGTTACCCCGGTTTTTAAATTAAAGCTGGCAGCGCGGCGTTTACCACTATCGACAACAATACGAATGCCTTCAATGGTTAAACTGGTTTCAGCAACATTAGTAGTGAGTACTACTTTACGAGTGCCCTGAAGCGCAGGCGCAATCGCAGCTTGCTGCTGGTTTTTATCTTGCTCGCCAAACAGGGTAAATACTTCACAATCTGTGGGTAAATCATTCAGCGCTTGTTGCACGCGCACTATTTCACGTTGCCCTGGTAAAAACACCAGCGCGCTACCTGTTTGCTCATTGAGTGCCTGTTTTATAATTTGCGGGATGTCATCAAGCCAGCGGCTTTCATCTTTTATCGGAATATATACTTCGTCAATTGGAAAGCTGCGCCCTTGTGATTGAACTACTGGGCAGTCAAAAAAATCCACATAACGCTGCGTATCAAGTGTTGCCGACATAAGTAAAATAATTAAGTCTTCACGCAGTGCAGCTTGTGTTTCAAGTGCAAAAGCTAAGGATGTATCGGCGGCTATGGAGCGCTCATGAAATTCATCAAAGATCAGTAAATCAACATCACTTAGCTCTGGGTCATTTTGTAACATGCGCGTGAGCATACCCTCAGTGACAATTTCAAGTTGTGTATTTTTGCTTACTTTACTTTCACCACGAACGCGTAAACCTACACTCTGGCCGACTGGCTCACCTTGGCAACTAGCTAAGTAGTTAGCAATATTTCGGGCAGCTAAACGGCGAGGCTCAAGCATAATAATGCGTTTAAAGTGACCGTCACGCATTAAGTTTAGTGGTAACCAAGTTGACTTACCCGCGCCTGGAGGTGCTTGTAGTAAGGTAATTGGATTGGCTTTTATTGTTGCAGTGAGTTGTTGATATATATCTTGAACCGGCAGCACGACAATTTACTCTAAATGACTTTGCGCCATTGTAGCAAAAACTACAGCAAACGGTTTCTGCTGTGAATTACAAGTCAGAAAAAATTACAAAAAAGAGGTATATTTTTTAAAAGCTCTATAACTCCTAAACCTACTCAGTTGCAACCAAAACCATAACCAACTGATAATTAATAATAAAAACTTTTAATTTAGGGTTGGTATAAGCCTTGCTCCCTTAACAGTGAAAGTAAATTCATTAACCAATATAAGGAGCTAATTATGAACAGTGATCGTATCGAAGGTAATTGGAAAGAACTTAAAGGTAAAGCGCAACAAAAATGGGGCGACTTAACTAATGACGATTTAGACAAAATCGAAGGTAGCCGTACTGAACTGGTTGGTAAAATCCAACAGAAATACGGTAAATCTAAAGAAGAAGCCGAGCGCGAAGTTAACGACTTTGAAAAAAGTCATTAAGTCATAAATGCTTAGCAGCAAAAAACCGCCGTTTGGCGGTTTTTTATTGTTACATATAACTTTTATTTAGTGTTCACAACGTCTTCAAGTAATAACTGCTTACCATCTTTATATACTTCAAGCCAACCTGAAGCTGAGGTATCACAGCCAATTACTGTTACTTGCAGTACATAGCTGTATCGGCCATTTTTAAATGTATAACTATGATTACCACCGCTACCATCAAACTTTTTCTCGCCATGAGTTAAAACCAGATCAGGCTTAGCATTTGGCTTTTTATCAATACTCCACGATACATAGCGATAATTATAATTACCTAAATCATCGACACGAACACGATATTTAGCCGTTTGCCAATCTAATATTGGCTCTGCAAATGTATTAACACTTGGGTGTAGTGCTTGTTTATCAGCTGCTATTAAATTCTCTGCTAGCGACTGCTCTTTCGCTGTTTGATAATTTATCCCGATAATTTTACCGTCGGTATCAACCCAAACGACACCGCTATTTAGCATAATGCCCCGCCAACCTACTTTATCCCAGTCAGTATCGATATTTGAACTGGCAATAACTGTGGCGAGTTCATCATCAAACACTTCATCAAAACGGTTAATAAACTCAGCTTCATTTTTAATAGCAGGCAGTGGATATCGTCTTTTTAATGGGTAACGAATAAGTGCAGCAATAGCCGCTCTATCACCACCTTTAAACGCTGTAATAATGGGTGAAATATTTTTCTGATATTGCTGCTCAAGCGCAAAACTATTCGCACTGAATAAAAAAACTAAGCTCAAGATAATATAATTAGGGAACTTCATCTGTAGTACTTTAATTAAAGTCATTAAGTGGAATACCAATAAAGAACAAAAAATGTTAGCTGATAGTTTAAAAGTTAAGTAACTATTCACCTCCATCGCCACAACTTCCGTCACCTCCAAAAAAACCACCCTCACTCCAAGTTTTTTGAGCGTTTAGAATAATCTAGGAGTGAATCGAAATTAAAATGAAGCCAACCGCCAAAGCACTTTTTAGAAACAATAGCACGTAAGTCATCATAAGTTGATTGAAACTCTAGATCTTCAAATTCAGATAACAGGCAAAACATAGCAAAGGCATACTCTATATTATGATTAGTCTTTAACGCGCCTGTAAAAACACTTTTTACCTCTTCAATAGAATAATAACTTTTCTTTTCAAACGCTTTGACTAAAGCAGGTGGTAGAACCCTTGCAATTTTTTTACTGAGTTTTTCTGGAAAATATCAAGCATCTAATTTAACTCCTTTTACATGCAAAACTTTCATATTTAAGGCGTGAAGATTTACTTTTTATGACTTTTATAATTAAACCCGATCAAATCCATTAGGTTAACTAATCTGTGACAAACACTTTTAAGCAATAGCCTTTGTTCCTATTAAACCGAATTTATCGCATTGAAACAACAGCCTTACCCTACCCCCCTTAATTTAACTCAATAATAAAATAGCCTTGATCATAAAAAACGAGCCTAATTTGACTCGTTTTTTGTTTTAAACTGACGGCTGATAACTGACCGCTTACAGCTACTCTTTTATTCCGGCTCATACCCCAAATTAGGCGATAACCAACGCTCGGCTTCTTCTAAAGTCATATTGGTACGCTTGGCGTAATCTTCAACCTGATCTTTTTGAATTGCGGCCACCGCGTAATACTTAGCTTCAGGGTGTGAGAAGTACCAACCTGAAACTGCTGCGCCTGGCCACATGGCGTATGAGCTGGTGAGCTGCATGCCAATGCGCTTTTCGGTATCAAGTAGCTGCCAGATTTTCTTTTTCTCAGTATGCTCAGGGCAAGCCGGGTAACCAGGTGCTGGGCGAATGCCTTGATAGTTTTCTCGAATAAGCTCATCGTTTGATAAGTTTCATCCGGTGCAAAACCCCAGTACTCTTTGCGCACTTGCTCGTGTAAGTACTCGGCAAATGCTTCTGCGAGTCTATCGGCCACCGCTTTGACCATAATTTTATTATAGTCATCTTGTTTAGCGTCAAAGGCATCGGCTAAGTCGTCTTCTTCAAGGCCACCAGTTACTGCAAATGCACCAAAGTAATCAGGTGTACCTTTTGGCGCGATATAATCGGCTAAACAGTAGTTAGCAAAGTCGGTTTTTTCGGTTTGCTGCCGTAAATGGCACGACGTGGTTAATACCTCAGAGCGGCTTTCGTCTGTGTATATTTCAATGTCGTCGCCAACGCGGTTTGCTGGGAATAAACCAATCACCCCAAGCGGCTGCAAACTGCCTGATTGCTCAAGCTCGTCTAACATGTCGTTAGCGTCTTTAAACAAGCTTTGCGCCTGCTCGCCCACCACTTCATCAGTCATTATGCGTGGGTATTTCCCCGCGATTGACCAAGTCATGAAATAAGGCGTCCAGTCGATGTATTTGCGTAATGTCGCGATTGATACATCTTTAAACTCAGTCACACCGAGTTTTTTCGGCACCGGTGGCGTGTAGTTATCCCAATCAAGTTGGGCTGCGTTATCTCGAGCACGTTGAATAGTCACCGGTTTTGAGCGCGGCTTTTTACGCGCTTGTTGCTCGCGCACTTTGACATATTCAGCTTTGGTTTTTTCTAAAAAGGCAGGTTTTAGCTCTTTTGATAACAAGTTTGAAACCACGCCCACCGCACGGCTGGCGTTATTTACATACACCACGCCTTTATCATATTGCGGCTCAATTTTAACCGCAGTATGTGCTTTAGATGTGGTTGCACCACCAATCAATAACGGCAATTCAAAGCCGCGGCGTGTCATTTCTTTGGCAACGTGTACCATTTCATCAAGCGATGGGGTAATAAGGCCAGATAGACCAATAATATCGGCTTTTTCATCTATCGCTGTTTGCAGAATTTTTTCTGCAGGTACCATTACGCCTAAATCAATCACTTCGTAGTTGTTACATTGCAGTACGACGCCAACAATGTTTTTACCAATGTCGTGTACATCACCTTTAACAGTCGCCATCACTACTTTGCCGTTAGTGGCGCCTTCTTCTTTTTCAGCTTCAATGAATGGGTCTAGGTAGGCCACGGCACGCTTCATTACCCGGGCTGATTTTACCACTTGTGGTAAAAACATTTTACCCGCGCCAAATAAGTCACCTACCACGTTCATGCCATCCATTAATGGCCCTTCGATGACGTGAATGGGTTTATCGGCACCCGCGCGGCATTCTTCGGTGTCTTCGTCGATGTATTCGGTAATACCTTTAACAAGCGCATGTTCAAGACGCTTTTCAACAGGCCACGTACGCCACTCTAAATCTTCAACACGCTCGGCTTGAGCCATACCTGAAAACTTAGGTGCAAGCTCTACTAAGCGCTCACCTGCGCCTGAGTCGGTATTTAAAATAACGTCTTCAACGGCTTTACGTAGCTCTTCTGGAATATCGTCATAAACGGCAAGTTGCCCTGCGTTGACTATGCCCATATCCATGCCTGCTTTTATGGCATGGTATAAAAATACCGAGTGAATCGCTTCACGTACTGGGTTATTACCACGGAACGAAAACGATACGTTCGATACCCCACCCGACACTTTACAATGGGGTAAGTTTTGCTTGATGCGACGCGTGCCTTCAATAAACTCGACCGCGTAGTTATCATGCTCTTCAATACCTGTGGCAACCGCAAAGATATTTGGGTCGAAAATAATATCTTCTGGCGGGAAGCCTATTTCATCAACTAAAATACGGTAACTGCGCTCACATATTTCAAACTTACGATCTGCGGTGTCGGCTTGGCCATCGGTATCAAACGCCATAACAACGGCAGCAGCACCAAAGCGTTTAATAATTTTGGCTTGGCGTTTAAATGGCTCTTCACCTTCTTTTAGTGAGATTGAGTTAACAATCGCCTTACCTTGAATACACTTTAAGCCCGCTTCAATCACTTCCCATTTAGAGGAATCAACCATAATGGGGACTTTAGAAATGTCAGGCTCTGAGGCAATTAAGTTTAAAAACTTCACCATGGCGGCTTTTGAATCCAGCATGGCTTCGTCCATGTTGATATCAATTACCTGTGCGCCGTTTTCTACTTGTTCACGGGCAACATTAAGAGCGGTTTCATAATCTTCTTCCATGATCAAACGCTTGAACATGGCTGAGCCGGTTACATTGGTACGCTCACCGACGTTTGTAAATACTGCTATTTGTTGTGTCATGTCGGTTTCCTAATTTAAGTTACACGCTTCAAGGCCAGATAAGCGCATGCGCACTTCAAGCTCAGGTAATTGGCGAGGTTTAACCGCTTCAAGGCCCTTGGCAAATGCTCTAATATGAGCAGGTGTGGTGCCGCAGCAACCGCCAACAATATTTATAAAACCCGATTTGCCCCAATCAATGATCTCAACAGCCATTTCAGGCGCTTCTAAATCGTATTCACCAAATTCATTAGGTAAGCCAGCATTAGGGTGAACAGAGACAAAGGTTTCGCACACCCGTGATAACTCTTCTACATATTGGCGTAATAAATCTGGGCCTAGTGCGCAGTTAAGGCCAATAGAAATAGGCTTAATATGACGGATTGAATTATAAAACGCTTCGGTAGTTTGCCCTGAAAGCGTGCGCCCTGATGCATCAGTAATGGTACCTGAGATCATCACCGGTAATGTACGCCCTGCTTGCTCAAACGCTTCTTCAACAGCGAATGAGGCTGCTTTGGCGTTTAAGGTATCAAAAATAGTCTCTATCAAAATTAAATCAACGCCGCCTTCCATTAAAGCAAGGGTAGACTCAACATACGCCGTGACTAATTTATCAAAGGTGATATTACGATAACCTGGGTCATTTACATCAGGCGAGATTGAGCAAGTTTTTGACGTTGGCCCAAGTACACCTGCCACATAACGTGGTTTATCAGGATTTTTAGCGGTGAACTCGTCACAAATACTACGTGCTAACTTGGCTGACTCGAGGTTTACCTCACGGCTGATACTTGCCATGTCGTAATCTTCCATTGAGACAGTGGTCGAGTTAAAAGTATTGGTTTCGATAATATCGGCACCGGCATTTAAAAACCACGGTGAATATCAGCAATTATTTTAGGCTGAGTAAGGCTTAACAAGTCGTTATTGCCTTTAATTAATACATGCCAGTCTTTAAAACGCTCACCACGGTAATCTTCTTCTTCTAATTTATGCTCTTGGATCATGGTGCCCATAGCGCCGTCGAGGATTAAAATTCGCTGTTTGAGCGCCTCGGTTAGTTCTGCATGTTTATTCACTGTATTACTCGGCATAGTTGTTAGTCCTTACTGCTTGGCTAACGAGATTAATATCATAAGGTGTGGTTTGATACACATAGTAATTTAACCAATTCGAAAATAACAAGAAAGCATGGCTTTGCCAGGTTTTCGACGGCTCGTTATCTGGGTTGTTATCAGGAAAGTAATTTTCAGGCATAGCGGCGTTGGGCTCTTTTGCAAGGTCGCGTTGGTATTCGCCCTTTAATGTGTCGGCATCGTATTCTGGATGACCTGTAATATACACCTGACTCCCCGACTTGTTCTTAAGTAAGTAAGCACCCACTCGCTCTGAGCCTGCCAATACAACTAAATCTTCGCAGGCATTAATTTTCTCAATATCGATATGGCCAAAACGAGAATGTGGCACCACAAAGGTATCATCAAAAACCACGTGTAAGCGCGGCGTGTTCAAAGTAGCAATGATGAGTAAATACACCACTGAGCTTCTTCGGTTTTAATTCGCGCTTTAAACCATAATGGTGGAATAAACCTGCATGTGCCGCCCAACACGAAAACAAGGTTGATGTTACATGTTGCTCAGCCCAATCGAGTATCACTTTGAGCTCATCCCAATAAGCGACATCGTCGTATTCTAAATGCGCAAGCGGTGCGCCGGTAACTAACATAGCATCGTAGTTGTTGTCTTTTACTTCTGAGAAATAACGGTAAAAGGTGTCTAAATGCGCTTCTGAATTACTGCTACTGCGGTGAGTATCTAAGCGTAAAAGCTCAACATTTACTTGCAGCGGTGAGTTTGCCAGTAAGCGAATAAACTGTACTTCGGTTTCTACTTTATTCGGCATTAAGTTTAAGATGGCCAGTCGCATCGGGCGAATTTCTTGTGTTTTCGCACGGGTTTTTGGCATTACAAAGACATTTTCTTGACGTAACTTTGCAATTGCAGGCAATTCATCTTTCACTGTAATAGGCATTCATTCACTCCAAGCATTATTTTAACCAATGGCTAATTATGACCTGTTAGCAGTAAATTTCAACCTCTAGATGTATAGATGTCTAGATGAATTTGGTATATCGCCTAATTCCTTAAAAACACAGGGCTCACGTTGCTGATTCGTTGACTGTTTAGGCTATGAGACTCTACAATAAGCCATCATAATTTTATTTATAATTCGAAGGCTTTTTCCATGGTTTTACCAGATAAGTTTATTTTCTCGATGAGTCGAGTATCGAAAGTAGTGCCACCTAAGCGCACTATTTTAAAAGATATCTCATTGCATTTTTTCCCTGGCGCAAAAATTGGTGTACTTGGCTTAAACGGCTCGGGTAAATCAAGCTTACTACGTATTATGGCTGGCGTTGATCAAGAGTTTGAAGGTGAGGCACACCCTCAACCGGGTATTAAAATTGGTTACTTACCGCAAGAGCCGGTACTTGATGAAAGCAAAACCGTGCGCGAAACAGTAGAAGAAGCGGTCAGTGAAGTTAAAAACGCACTAAACCGACTTGATGAAGTTTATAACGAATACGCTATGGAAGACGCTGACTTTGACGCGCTAGCCAAAGAGCAAGGTCAACTTGAAGCGATCATTCAAGCCCATGACGGCCACAACATTGATAACGTATTAGAACCGTGCTGCTGATGCGCTTCGCCTGCCACCTTGGGATGCTAAAGTTGAGGTTTTATCCGGTGGTGAGCGTCGTCGTATCGCGATTTGTCGTTTATTATTAGAAAAACCAGACATGCTTATTCTTGATGAGCCAACAAACCATTTAGATGCTGAATCTGTAGCATGGCTTGAGCGATTCTTACATGATTACGAAGGCACCGTTGTGGCGGTAACGCATGACCGTTACTTCCTTGATAACGTAGCGGGTTGGATTCTAGAGCTTGACCGTGGTGAAGGTATCCCATGGGAAGGTAACTACTCTTCTTGGCTTGAACAAAAGACGCGCGTTTGCAGCAAGAGCAAAAATCTGAAAAAGCCCGTCAAAAATCAATTGCCCAAGAACTTGAATGGGTACGTTCAAACCCGAAAGGTCGTCAAGCTAAGTCTAAAGCGCGTATGGCGCAGTTTTCTGAGTTGCAACACTCTGATTACCAAAAACGTAACGAAACCAACGAGCTATTTATTCCACCTGGCCCGCGTTTAGGCGACCAAGTGATTGAAGTTAAAAACTTGAAGAAGAGCTTTGGTGATCGCGTACTCATTGATGACTTAAACTTCACCATGCCTAGGGCGCTATTGTGGGCATTATCGGTGCCAATGGTGCGGGTAAATCGACCCTATTTAAAATGCTAAGCGGTGAAGAAAAGCCAGATAGCGGCGATATCACGATTGGTGAAACAGTTGAGCTTGCTACAGTTGATCAATTCCGTGGCAACATGGACGACAGTAATACAGTTTTCCAAGAAATCGCTGACGGCCAAGATATGCTTAAAATTGGCAACTTTGAATTCCCAAGCCGTGCTTACGTAGGCCGCTTTAACTTTAAAGGCAATGACCAACAAAAAGTTTGTTAAAGACCTATCTGGTGGTGAGCGTAACCGTTTACATTTAGCTAAATTATTAAAGGCTGGCGGCAACGTTATCCTGCTGGATGAGCCAACCAATGACTTGGACGTTGAAACTTTACGTGCCCTTGAGAATGCAATTTTAGAGTTCCCGGGTAATGTAATGTGTATTTCGCATGACCGTTGGTTCTTAGACCGTATTGCTACGCACATTCTTGATTACCGTGATGAAGGCCAAATTAACTTCTTCGATGGTAACTACACCGAATATGAAGAATGGTTAAAGAAAACCCTCGGTGCAGCTGCAGCGCAGCCTAAGCGTATTAAATACAAAAAAATAGGTTAGGTTCTAAACATATTTTAAGCCCTGCATTTATGCGGGGCTTTTTATTTTTTGAAAGAAATATACCCGCCCCCTTTCTAGTTAAGTATCTTCATACTAAAAATTAACCGCTATGAAATACTTATTCGCACTTTTTTTTATTAAGCATAAGCTTATTTGGCTACGCAGCTGAGCTTGAGCAAAAACAGCTTCCTAGACTACCCGCGCTCACCTTACAAATGGCAGACGGGAGTTCACTTAACACAAAAAGATCTTTTTAGGAAAGCCATATATTTTACACTTTTGGGCAACCTGGTGCCCATACTCGCAAAAGCTACAACCAGCGCTCGATCAAATCCACCAACAATATCAACAGTATGGCTTACAAGTTATAGGCGTGAGTTTTCGTGAAGATGAGGGAGCAGATCCTCAGCAATCTCTCATCAGTCGCGGTCATCATTTTAAAACCGCAATAAAAGCTGACTTAATCGCTCAACGGTTAGGAATTCGCGGCACCCCTATAACGCTATTTATTAATATGCATGGTCAAGTTGTGTGGCTAACCACAACATCAAACCCTAACAACGAAAAACTTAAAGCGAATGCCGCCAAACTTGTAAAATCGTGACTATAATTTACATAAATATAATCACTGAGGTTAATTATGGTTAATCGTCGTCAATATACCCGCGTGTTGTTTTCTACTCCCGCAACACTTTTAATAAACGAGCAAAGCTTTAGCTGTGAATTGCTTGATGTATCACTCAACGGTGTATTGATTAGCCACCCCAATGGCTTAAAAGCTGACAAACATCAATCGGCTGAACTTGCCTTTACCTTGCCTGATAGCCAAGTAAGCATTGCTATGGCGGTTGAAATTAGCCATATTGAGCCCCTGCACTTTGGTTTGCATTGTACTCATATCGATATTGAAAGTATTACGTATTTAAAACGTTTGGTGGAGCTTAATTTAGGTGATGACGGGCTATTACACCGTGAACTCGCAATGCTTATTCACGCACCACAAGAATAGACTATCTGCTGCAACTTGATTACCATGGCGTAAATTATTAAAAATGCGCTGTTATGACTTTAAACCCACGTTTGCCTCTGGTTTATCATCCAAATTACTCATTTAACTTTGATCCTAAACATCGCTTTGTCATGAGTAAATTTGCTAATTTATATCAGCACGTAAAACAGCTAGGGCTAGTTAATAACAATTTAACTCAACCAAGACTCGGTAACTCAGATGATCTTGAGCTCGTCCACTGCGCAAATTATTTAGCTGACTTATGGCATAATAACCTCGAAGAAAAAGCCCTGAGACGCATTGGCCTACCTTGGTCAGAACCACTTATAGCCCGTACTTTCACAGCACCACTCGGTACTCTTGAAACAGCACGTCTTGCGCTTAAAAATGGTATCGCCTGCCATTTAGCGGGCGGGACTCATCATGCTCACACCGATTTTGGCTCAGGCTATTGTATGGTCAACGATCTCGCCTTTACTGCACAAACCCTGATTCAATCAGGCGAAGTAACCAATGTATTAATTTTTGACTTAGACGTGCATCAAGGCGATGGCACCGCCGCCATGTTGCAACACCAACCTTATGCGTATACCTGCTCAATTCACTGTGAAAAGAACTTCCCATTTCGTAAATCGGCCAGCGATCTCGATATTGGTTTAGCCAACAATATGCAAGACGATGAATACTTAGGCATTGTTGATGATACCTTGAGTTTTTTACTCAAAGAGCTCAACCCTGATTTAGTACTTTATGATGCGGGTGTCGATATTTGGCAACAAGATGGTCTAGGCAAGCTTGATATAACCTGGCAAGGCATTGAAAAGCGAGATAACTTGGTTCTAAAACGCTGTATTGAGCATAATACACCTGTCGCAACCGTGATAGGTGGCGGTTACGACCGAGACCATTTACGTCTAGCGAAGCGCCATGCCATTGTTGTAGAGCAAGCAGCACATTTTTAATAGTGTTAGTGCAAATTTAAGCTACACTTTAAGCCTATAAATTAATTGAGGTTATTATGCGATTTTTCTTTTTTATGTTGCTGCTAGGACAAACGACTGTAGCGTATTGCGAGGCAGAGGCAAAAGAGTTACCGCCTATAAACCCCGCTTATAATGCAGAGCATGCAATGGCATTGGTGAATCAGGGTTCGCGCATATTTGCCGTCAATCTTCCCACATACAAACAACCTCACGATGTGCAAATCGTATACAAAATAGAAAACCCCGATGTCGCTTTTTTAAATGTTGTAAGAGGTGCAGAACTGATAACAATTAAGCCTAAGCCATTTAATATTCAACGTTTAAGGCGTGGTGAAGAAATAACAATAACCGCTGATATCTATAACGGCGATTACCGCCGCGATGGCACCTTAGTATATGAAAATCGCACCATAGAAATGAGTGAACTACTCTATACCCGTGAACTGGATGATTTAGCTGAGTCATCGCAATGGCAAGAATATGATTTAATTACCTTAAAAGAAAGTGAACGCATTTATATCCATAAAATCACCCAATCACCGAGTTTTAACCACCTTATTTATGTTGATCTAACCAGTGCCTGTTTGCAAAAATTCCGTACTTCTAAACGTGTGCCAAAAGAAAGGGAGTTAACCTATAAATTCATTAACTGCGGTACTTTAAAGCCACTTTATTTTGATAGTGAAGACTTGCAGTTAGAAAACTAACACATAAAGAAAAAAGGCTCCTCGGAGAACTCAGAGCCTTTGTTAACTTTGGAATAAAATTGGTTTTAATTAAGTATAAATAATTGGGATGGCACACTTTGGTAATCAACTGCCATAGCAATGCTCAAAGCAGTAATATTAAGGATTGAAAACGCAAACACTTGGCGCGCCCATCCACTAATATCAATATTACGGCGATAACCTCTTAGTGCCATTAATAACCACCAAAAGCTAGTGGTGCAAGCAACGGCTAAAAACGCCATACCGGTATAACCGCCAATTGTTAAGAGCATCACCACTAACGCATATACGGCGATATATAACACAATATGGTGCTTTGCTTTATCAATACCGTGCGCTACTGGCAGCACTGGAATGCGTGCAGCTTGGTAGTCTTTATAGCGAAAAATAGCAATCGCGTAAGAATGTGGCATTTGCCATAAACTAAACATCACCAATAAAATCAATGCACCAATATCAAACTGTGCAGTCACGGCGCAATAGCCCACAACAGGTGGTACAGCGCCAGATAAACTCCCTACAAATGTGCCATACACTGAGCGGCGCTTCATATATAAGCTATAAACAGCCACATAAATAACATAACCAAACACAGCAAAAAACACTGTAATCCAGTTAGTAAAAATCACTAGTAGAGCAAAACCTAATATGCCAAGTGCTGTACCATGCAGCAAAGCAGTCTTGGCAGACATTTCGCCCGTTACAGTCACCCGTGTTTTAGTACGTGCCATACACCTATCAATATCACGGTCAATCACATTATTAATCGCACAACCTGAAGCTACGACCAAAGATAAACCCACTAATGTAGCAAGCATTAACCAGCCATCAATACTCCCTTGCGAAGCAAGTAAAAACCACCCGCAACCGAGATTACATTACCCATAATAATACCGGGTTTAGTGACCTTTAAATAACGACGAAACATCTGCTGTCCTCTATTCTTTGCTGTTAACAATGTACTAGCTGGGGCTAGTACATCATCATGGCGTTCGATTCGTAGATGATCCACACCGATAGCCCAACCACCATCACGATGATCAGCGCACTGAAAATGAATGATAACGAACTGGCTTTGCCATCTTCGGTTTTAAAGTTCAGGTGTAAGAAGTACTTTAAGTGCACCCAAATTTGCACAATGGCCATTACGACGATGCAGGCAAAGGTCGTTGGCTTTGACAACGTACCGCTCAGCACCGCCCAAAATGGAATCGCCGTCAGTACAATCGATAAAACAAAACCAGTTAAATAGTCTTTAACACTGCCGTGTGAAGCATCACTTTGGTTTTGTACGTGCAGCTCATCTAATGCATGTGATTCACTATGACTCATTACATCATCCCCATTAGGTAAACAACGGTAAATACACAAATCCACACCACATCTAAAAAGTGCCAAAACAAGCTTAGGCAACTTAAACGGGTAACGGTGGCAGGCTTTAGACCCCGACGTGATACTTCAATCATCATCGTTGCCATCCAAATTAAACCTGCTGTTACATGTAAGCCATGTAGGCCAACTAATGAGAAGAACGCAGATAAAAAAGCACTCTGTTGTGGACCATTACCATGAGCAATCAAATGATTAAACTCATAAATTTCCATACCAATAAATACAGCACCAAGAACAAATGTGACCGCTAACCACATTAAAGTGATAGCCTTTTTCTGTGCATGTGCAGAGATCATAGCAAAGCCAAAGGTGATACTACTTAAAAGTAATGCTGCAGTTTCAACCGCTACAAAATCCAGTTCAAAAATATCTTTGCCAGATACGCCACCGGCAGTGTTCATATAAAGCACCGCATAAGTGGCAAAAAATGAGGCAAATAATAAGCAGTCTGTCATTAGATAGAGCCAAAAACCAAATACCGTGTCGCCACCGGTATCATGATGCTCGTGAGTATGGGCATCATGATTGATGATATTCATATCAGCAGGGATCGAACTCATGCGCTGAACTCCTTACCTTGGTTAAATGTTGTTGCACTGGCATTATGTGCACTTTCAATTTCAAGAATTTCTTCTGGTTGCACGTAGTAATCAACATCGCTGGTGTAACAGCGTTTAAAGAATACCGCGGCTCCAGCAATAACGCCGACAATAGCCAACCACCAAATGTGCCAAATCATGGCAAAGCAAAAAGTTGTAAAACAGGCACTCATCATCACCCCTGCCGAGGTGTTTTTTGGCATGTGGATTGGCGCGTAGCTCGACTTTTGCTGATACGCTTGGCCTTTTTCTTTCATATCTGTCCACGTATCTATGTCGTGAACATGTGGGATCGTTGCAAAGTTATAGTACTGTGGTGGTGATGAGGTAGACCACTCAAGCGTATGACCATTCCACGGATCGCCTGTTGTATCTTTTAATACTTCGCGGTTTTTAAAACTAACAAACAGCTGCACCACTTGAAATACGATACCGAACATAATGATCACCGCCCCAACAAAGGCGATATACAACCAGATATTCCAATCAGGGTTGTTAGAGTGATTTAAACGTCGTGTCATTCCTAAAAAGCCAAGTACATATAAAGGCATAAATGCAACAAAGAAGCCTACTAGCCAGCACCAGAATGACGCTCTCCCCCACCCTTCATGAAGTTTAAAGCCCATAGCTTTAGGAAACCAAAATGCAAAACCAGCTAAGTAACCAAATACCGCACCACCGATGATGGTGTTATGAAAATGTGCAATCAAAAATAAGCTATTGTGCAATACATAATCAGCACCAGGGATAGCCAATAATACGCCAGTCATACCACCAACAGTAAAGGTGACCATAAAACCCAATGTCCAAAGTACTGGCACGCTAAACCGTAATCGGCCACGATAAATAGTAAATAGCCAATTAAATAACTTCACACCGGTGGGCACCGCAATCACCATGGTCATTACCCCAAAGAAGGCATTGACATTAGCGCTCGATCCCATAGTGAAAAAGTGATGTAACCATACGATAAAGCCCAAGATTGAAATAGCACCACTGGCATAAACCATAGATTTATACCCAAATAAACGCTTACCAGTAAAGGTAGAGATGACTTCGGAAAAAAATACCAAAAGCAGGTAAAATCAATATATACACCTCAGGGTGACCCCAAGCCCAGAACAGGTTGATGTACATCATGGCGTTACCGCCCGCTTCATTAGTAAAAAAGTGAAAATCTAAATAGCGATCCAGTGTTAGCATAGTCAACACCGCCGTTAATATTGGGAATGACGCAGCGATTAATATATTTGCCCAAGTGCATGTCCAAGTAAAAATTGGCATTTGCATTAAACGCATTCCAGGTGCACGCATTTTAAATACAGTGACTAAGAAATTTACTGCTGTTAACAACGTACCAATACCCGATATTTGTAATGCCCAAATATAATAATCGACCCCGACCCCAGGGCTAAAGGACATCTCCGATAATGGCGGGTAAGCCACCCAACCAGTTCTTGCAAACTCTCCGCAAAATAGAGAAATATTAATTAATATTGCCCCACCTGCGGTTAACCAAAAACTTAAATTATTTAAAAATGGAAAGGCCACATCACGAGCACCAATTTGCAAGGGCAAAATAATATTCATTAAACCAATCATAAATGGCATCGCCATAAAGATGATCATGATCACGCCGTGAGCTGTAAATATTTGATCGTAATGCTCTGGTGGTAAATAACCCGGTGCACCACTCGTCGCGAGCGCTAACTGTGCTCGCATCATAATGGCATCAGAAAAGCCACGAAAAAGCATAATAAGCGCAAGAATGATATACATTACACCTAAGCGTTTATGATCAATCGAGGTGATCCAATCGTGCCATAGCACACCCCATTTGTTATATTTTGTAACCAATGCAGCAATTAAAGCTGCTGAAATCACTACTACCGCCATTGTCACCATTAAAATGGGTTCATGGAACGGAATAGCATCTAATGTTAACTTTCCAAATAACGACATAATTATTCCTCGCCTTCACTATGCATTGTGTGACCACTGTGTTCAGGCATTGCTTTATGCTTCTTGTTCATATCACCATGCGCCTGCATATATTTCATAACAATGGTATGAAACAAGCCCGCTTCAACATCACTAAAATAGCTAACAGGATTATTTTCGCTAGGCTGTGCCAATGCATCGTAATCCGCTTTATAAAGGGTATTTTTTTGACTTTTAACCTTGTTTACCCAAGTATCAAAGTCAGCTTGCGTTGGTGTCGCAATGGCATTGAATTTCATACCAGTAAAACCTGCGCCACTATAGTTAGCAGAAAAACCTTTAAACGTGCCTGGTTCATTAGCGATTAAATGCAGTTTGGTTTCCATACCAGCCATAGAGTAAATTTGGCTACCCAGTTGGGGAATGAAAAAAGAATTCATGGTGCTTTGCGAAGTTATTTTATATTCCACAGGAACATTGGCAGGAAACACGAGTTCATTAACAGAGGCGATACCTTGATCTGGGTAAATGAACAACCATTTCCAATTGAGCGAAACCACTTCTACCGTTAAGTGCTCACCTTTACCTTCTAACGGTTTATATGGATCCAGCTCCTGAGTCGACTGCCAAGTAATAACGGCTAATATAATTACTATCACAATAGGAATAGCCCATACCGCCGCTTCAATTTTTGTAGAATGTGCCCATTTAGGAGCATATACTTCATGATCTTGCCCATCACGATATTTCCACGCAAAGTACAACGTCATAACTATGACTGGAATTACCACTATGAGCATTAATACAGTGGCAATGATAATTAGATTTTTTTCGTCTATTCCGATTTGCCCTTTGGGATCAAGCACTCCACCTTTACAGCCGGTCAGTGCCAGCAAAAGTGTGCCTAGAGCAATATTACATAGGTTTCGATTTAACAAATGACTACCCTACAACTTACAGCCAAAATACGTTGCGATGCGTTCAAGCAATAAAGTTCGACGTAAAATGGTTATATAATTTGATGCGAGTTGCTTAGCTTTTACATAAACAACACTTTATATTTCTCAAACAGCTTTACAGCAAACCCAAAAGCTTGAATGAGTTATTTAGGGATGGTTGAATAACAGACACACTGCTGCAATCTATTTTGAGAATAAAGCTTGCTATTCACTCAGCTAAATTAGATAGCATTCAACCGTTAAAGCGAGGGGGGAGCTCGACAGCCATGGGCATGACTTGTAATTTGAGACTTTAGTGTTTGGGCAAGTGAAAAGGTCGTTTTACGTAAAATAATACCTGCACGACGTGATGGAATATAATGAAATAGTAACCAACATAACCCGATAAGTAACTGACACGATATTACAGGGTAAGCCAAAAAACTAAATACATTAACTAAAGATGACTCATAAACAGCCCCTTCGGTTAATAAGCTTTTAAGCTCTATAGCATCTTCAATTGCACCGCTGGCAATCATAGACAAATTAAGCAGTAAGATTAAAAATACTGATAAAAGTTCTCGTCCAGCAAGTGTTGCACGCACAGCCAGTTGCCAACGACCTAACGTTGTTAACATGCAGGATGGCGAACACGTATTTAAACTCAAACGAATAAAACCTTACTAAAAATGTTGTTCACATACTATATTTTTAACTATGTATAGATGATCTAAATCAATAAACTTTCAGTAAGTACTGAAAATTCGTTCAAAAGTATAACAAAATAAACATACGCTACAAGGAAAAAATAATAAGAAAAATATTTAGGGGAGAAATATATACAGCAGATATAAAAACAGCCCAAGCTTTAAAAAAACTTGAGCCGCCTTTGACAACATCTTCACACACAATTATAAAGATTCGGTTTTAAGTGCAATCTGTACACTCTAAATTCATTGATGAAAACTAGTTCATCTAACTGCGCGGCGGTTAAAATAAAAAGCAACTCAAGCCAAGTTAATCCTTAACTTGAGTCGTCTTTTTGACAACATCTTCACACACAATTATAAAGATTCGGTTTTAAGTGCAATCTGTACACTCTAAATTCATTGATGAAAACTTCATTCATCTAACTGCGTGGCGGTTAAAATAAAAAGCAACTCAAGCCAAGTTAATCCCTAACTTGAGTCGTCTTTTTGACAACATCTTCACACACAATTATAAAGATTCGGTTTTAAGTGCAATCTGTACACTCTAAATTCATTGATGAAAACTAGTTCATCTAACTGCGCGGCGGTTAAAATAAAAAGCAACTCAAGCCAAGTTAATCCTTAACTTGAGTCGTCTTTTTGACAACATCTTCACACACAATTATAAAGATTCGGTTTTAAGTGCAATCTGTACACTCTAAATTCATTGATGAAAACTAGTTCATCTAACTGCGCGGCGGTTAAAATAAAAAAGCAACTCAAGCCAAGTTAATCCCTAACTTGAGTCGTCTTTTTGACAACATCTTCACACACAATTATAAAGATTCTTTTCATTGCAAACTGCTCGCATTTATAACTTGGCTTAGTAGCCTAAACACGCTGTAACCTTATTTGGTTTGCTCCGCTGTTTGCTTGAATCTAAATTTAGAGTAATAGCTCTGCGGTGACAACTGATAAAAATAAACTCAATAGGTGAAAAAAATTAATCTATCCATTTTCACATCATTTAATCGTTAAAAGTGCTAATCGAAAAGTTAATAAAAAGCAGCATAAATCACTAAAAACAATAAATATCAGTTAGTTAAATATTTACCTTGGCTTATACATAAATTTCATTAATGTTTAGTTTGGAAAAGTTAGTTTCATTCTCAGCAGTTTTTATAAACTGCCGAGAATAAAATATTTACAACTATGAAAGGGGAAGGAATTTACAAGATTAACATTTCATTATCAATGCCAATGTTTACACTTACTAGTTTTACCTATTCCAGGGTTAAAGGAGTTTGTTGGATCAAGCTCTTTGTAGAATGCTTTCAAAGTATCTTTAGCGAAATATTCATGACCCACATTATGCTCAGCAGGGTATTCTGCACCACGCTCATCAAATGTTTGTAAAATTTTATTTTTAACGGCTTTCGCATCGACACCTTTTTTCATAATGTAGTTTTGATGCATCACATGACAAAATAAATGGCCATAATAGAGCTTTACTTCTATTTGATCATCTAGCTCTTTGGGTAATTGTTCGAACCATTCTTTTTCATTACGTGGAAATGCAACATCTATGGTCATCACATCACCGAGCTCTTTAGCGCGCATCGCATGCATACGCCCAATAGCGCCGCCGGCTACAAAGCGATGTAAAATTGCTTTTTCACCTTCATCTTTAGTGCATTCGAAGTAACTGCCTTCGTTCTCTTTAAAAAACTTATCAAAGTAAGCTTTCGCTTCATCTACACCATCTCCACTCATTTCAACGATCCAGTGGTGTTCATATTTATCACGAAAATCTTCCATTCTCCTTGGTAAGTGATTTGGCCATAAATAACTTAAATACTGCATCACCCGCTCTGAAAACTTAGCTGGTAAGAATGAGAGCTTATCAGCAATACGATCAACGCTTCTCTTCATAGCAAACATCTTAGGGATAAACTTAGAACCAAGTTTATCAATAACTAAGAATGTATCTTTGCCGTACTTTTTACATGCGTCATAGCATTCCCTATGAATGTACTCGCCTGAAACAGGCAGAGTCTTAAAAGATGACAACATATCTCGGCGAATTTGCGCAAGCACGTTAGCGTCATTAGTACCAAGGTAAAAGACTTGATATTTATCAGGAATAGGAAATGTATCCATGCGTACAGCAAAAACAGCTAACTTGCCTGCACAGCCAGAGGCTTGATATAAGCGACGCCCATCATTATTGAATCGTGATGGCGTATCTGCATCAACATCTCTAATACGCTCATGATATTCATTATCAGATGCTCTGTGTTCCCCGTATTCTACATCCACCTCATTGTAGTTTTTATTTTGTAAGTTAGTGAGAATTTCTTCAGGGTTATCACCTAAGTGTATACCTAAGTTATTAACTAACGACAAATTACCTTGTTCATCGATTTGAGCAAATAAAGACAGTTCAGTATAAGCGGGACCACGCTGCACTAAAGCACCACCAGAATTATTACAAACACCTCCAACTATAGATGCACCAATGCACGACGAACCAATGACTGAATGCGGTTCACGACCATACTGTTTTAATACATCTTCTAAACCAAATAAAGTCGCCCCAGCCAGTCCAACTATTTGCTTTGCATTATCAATTAGTTGGATATCACTTATACGCATTGTATTAATAACAACAATAGGACGATCATAGTCATTGCCATCAGGTGTAGAGCCACCGGTTAGTCCCGTATTAGCCGCTTGCATTATCACTATCACATCGCTTGCAACACACGCCTTTAACGCCTGCCAAACTTGCACTAATGTTGCAGGTTTGATCACTGCTAAAGCGTTACCAGAGCCAAAGCGAAACCCTTTGCAGTAAGGTTGCATTTTCGAATCATCAGTTAGCGTAAATTTACTACCTACAATTGTGTTTAATTCTTGGATTAATGAAGTATGTGCTGAGCTGCTAGTCATTATTATTCCTAGTGTAGTGATATTTAGTATATGCCGACAATATACTATCAAAAGTTAAGTTGTTATCTATATAGAAACTAAAATAATCGTTCGACTCCTATTTTATTTCAATTATTTTGCAATATAAGAACAAATTATTCCAGTGAATGCAGATTAGATTTTTTCACTTAAAGATATAGTAAGTCATTAATGACCGACTTATAAAGCAGCTAAGTTAGCTACTTGGTTAGTTTTTAAAGTGATATAGCTATTTACGCGAGCACTTCCAGCATTATGTACAAAGGCACTAAATTAGCTCTATTAAGCAATCCTCACTCAATAACTATTGTAATAAGTTTCAACCTATATAGTTTACGAATAAAGCAGTGAAAACAAAAAAGCCGCGTTATGAAACTTCATAACGCGGCTTTTTTGTTTTATATCGAAAGCGAATCGCCTCGCTTAGCCGAAAAGGTTAAAACGTGTAGTTATATTGAGCACCAATTAACACGGCATGGCCCTTAGACTCAAAGCCCCAATAAACCTCTTGCCCAAGCTTTTCTGCTAAGCTGTCTTTTTCAGTAAAGTTTTGCGTTTTACCACGTAAAATACTCGCGCCTAAGTCAATATTAGAGTTCTTACTAAAGGCATAGTTAGCACCAAACGATAACCAAAAACGGTCTGTATCAGGGATCGAAATAGACATATGGTTTTTGTCTGCCGGCGACTCATCATACGCTAAGCCTGCGCGAAGGAGTAAGGCATCAGTATACTGGTAATCACCACCGATAGAGTAACGCATTGAGTTAGAAAAGTTTTCTTTTTTAGAAAAGACAGGACTTTCTTGGCTCGGCGTATACGCTTCTAGTTTTTCAAAACTATTCCAACCGGTCCATAAAACACTATAATGAAGTCCTGTTTTTTCATCTAATTGATGTGAACCAGAAAACTCAGCGATTGCAGGTAGTGTAAGCTCTAATTGACCAGGAGCAATCTCACCATTAAAACCTCCTGCTTGTGTAGGTACTTGGTTTGAGTATTCCCCGAAAAATCCACCGTTGATTCACTGCGATAGTTAAAACCAAAACGGCTATTCTCATCTAGCTGATACATAGCACCCACATTCCAGCCAAACGCATAATCATCACCTTCAAGGTGTGCAGTTTGAGTTTGTGCAGGTAAACCGTATGGGTTTTCACCAGCATTACGTATAACTTTTGCATCAGCATAAATATAGTTTAGACCAAAACCTAAACTTACTTGCTCAGAAATTTTGTAAGCCACACTGGCATTCATATTAACAGTTACAATTTCAGTTTCACCTGCTACCGAACCTGCTTCATAGGCTTGATCAAACTCAGTCGCTAAACCAAAGTTCGAAAAAGCACCAAAACCAATTGATACACGCTCATGTACAGGCATGGTAAAATATCCAGCTGGTACAAACGCACTTGGCGCAATACTATCGTCATCGAGCGTACTTGAGTCTGAACCATACGCCGTGCTCTCACCTTTTAAACTCACATCAGGAATTACTGCAATACCAGCCACAGAGATTTGCTTATCTTTAAATAAAGTCATAAGCGCAGGGTTTCGAGCAACGACAGAAGCATCATCAGCAACAGCAGCTTCACCAGCATATGCACGCCCAAGGCCAGAGGCACTATGCTCTGCTAGTTGGAAAGCGGCAGCAAAGCTATCAGTAGATAAAACAGCAAGTGATGCTGCAATTAGAGTTTTAGTAAATTTCATTGTGTTTCCTTAACCAAAGCAAAGCTTGGATACCCATTTAGTTGTTCTTAACCTGTGCACAGGTTGTTTAGGATCAAGTAATTATTTTCAAAACTTCGCTACACTACCTTAATTTTTTGTAAAAAACTTCATGAATATGGTAAAAAATGGCAAAAAACAGGGTTTTTAACTGCACTTTAACATTTTTTTAAAACTCATCGGATGAGAAATATGGTATTAGAGTTAAAGCTCTAATTGTAATTAATTATCATTTACATTGACTTGATTAATCTGCACAATTAGACTATTTGCAAACACCAGTTAAGGGGATAGCTGTGGAAATAGTATTAATTATTATGGCTCTTGTTTTTTGTGGGGCCAGCGTATTTAGTTTTTGTAAAGCAAACTTTTGCGCATGTACCAGAGCCGGTGAATGCGATAACCCTGTTAATCATTATTGGTTAGGAGCGATAGTGGCTGCTTTTATAGCTTTACTATGTTGCTGTGGTGCACTTCATTCAGAGAAAGGCACACTACTATGGCTAGTATTAATGGTGAGTTGTTTTAGTGGTGCCTTGTTATCTGCAAGACAGTCAACCAAAAAGCGCTGTGATAAATCAATTACAAAAGATACTAAACCAACAAGTGCTCTTTTAACAAACGAGCCAAATTAAGCTGATAATCAAGGGGCTTTATGCTAGCGAGGATTTTTAAATCATGCTCAGGCGACGTTAAGTCAATATCTTTTGCCGTAACATGGTGGTTATGCTTAGCATTGTAAAATATTTTAACTTTAGGCTTAATTGGATTTTGATGGTTTCCTTCAGTGACTAACGCTAAACGCTCATTGGTTAGCTTAACAATTGTGCCAACTGGGTGTACGCCTAAACATTTAATAAACCGCTGTACTAACTCACTATCAAATAAGTGCTTACTACCCAATAAATAACGTAAAACATTGATAGGTTCATCTCCTAATTGATGTGGCCTGTCAGAGCTCATCGCATCATATACATCGACAATAGCCATGATCCTAGCCGGGCGACTTAACTTCTCACCTGCTATTCCTCGCGGATAACCGCTGCCATCTAAACGTTCATGATGGTTGACTATCATATCAAGCATTAACGGAGTGATCCCCTTTTCACCTTTTACAAGCCCTAAACTCTGAGCAACGTGCTTTTTTATCGCCTGCATCTCTAGCTCGTTCACTTCTTCAGGCTTAGAGAATATCCCCTGTGGTAATTTAGCTTGACCTAAATCATGTAGCAATGCCCCCATTGCCAGCTCTTGTACTATTTCTTCTTTATAACCGAGATACTTAGCAAAAACCGTCACTAAAATCGCGCAATTGGTCATATGACGCCAATTATACATATTCTTATCTTTGAGCCGAGTCAGAATTGTCATGGCATTATGATTACGAAATACTGAAGCAACGATATCTTTGGCGATATCGTCTAATAAGGAGATATTCATTTTCAAACCCGATGTTACATCGCCATATAAACTTTGTAACTTTCGGTTATGCTGCTCATAGCTAACGCTCGCTTTGGCAAACTCTTGCTCAACAGAAACTACTTTTTTTACTTTTTTCTTTGCTTTACCTGGTTGCGCTTTTTCTGCGGTGGTATCAGGTTTTTCCTGGTATTTAGCAGGGATCCCTACGTCACTTTGGGTAAAGTCTATCAGTAACTCTTGCACACCTTCAGAGATAAGGCGTTGAATAATCGATTTATCGCGGACTAATCCACGAGTTTTAATTTTTATACTGTCAACGCCCTCATACTGTTTGCTAACACTGTCAACAAACATACCTGGCACAAGCTCGGAAATAGGAAGGGTAATGAGCATAAATAGCAATAAGTTACTTTTTTGAATAATGGCTTTTTATTATCAACTATCCAGTATAAATGTCTATAACTAAAAGCAGGAACAATAAATAAGTATGAGAAAACTGGCGGGTTGGTAAACTGCTCTAGGCCCTAGTGGCTAGGACCTAGTGGCTATCACTTATTCTTGAAAATAAGTACCCCAGCCGTCGTACTCAACACCTGTATCAACAGCAAGTTGAGCGAGCTTATCAACGTCTTCCATAATTACATCTACGTCTAACTCAGCTTCAACAACAATATCAAACCCCCAAATTTTAGCGCCATCTTCAAGCTCTAATTCAGCAGGTTCTTCAACATCATAGCCTAGCTTAAACGCAGCAAGTGCGGCTTGCTCAAGTTTTACGAAGTCTTCACAAACAAAATGGTGTTCTACTTCATATAGGATTTCAGGGTCAGAGCCATCTTCTAATAAAGAAGTTACGATGTCTTCACTAATTTCACGCCAATTTTCCATTATTTTTCTCTCACTTGCGCATCTAATTCGGTAATTCTAGCTGCCATTATAGCGTGAACGCGGCTTGCGTGCTCACGCGCACTTATCTCTTTATCAAGGTGCTGTGGTGCTAACATGTCAATGCAGATTGTACCATTGTCCCAACGATTTAGTTTAATGGTTTTATCCGTTGTGCTCATACACACGGGTATGACAGGAACCTGTGCATTCAAAGCCGTATGAAATGCCCCTGTTTTAAACGGTAATAGGCCTCGGCCATAGCTACGCGTTCCTTCAGGAAACATCCACACAGATAAACCGTTTTGTTTGATTTTTTCAGCTGCTTTTGAAATCGTACCAGCAGCCTTTGAACGGTTCGTTCTATCTATAAGAATATTACCAGACAGCCAATAAAGCTGACCAAAAAAAGGGATCCACTTCAAACTTTTTTTACCTAAACTTACACAGTTTTCTGGCACTGCAGCTGGTAATGTAAATAAATCATAATTATTCTGATGGTTTGCTAAATACACGGCAGGGCCTGCATTTAGTACCTCGCTGTGGCGTGTGATAACGAGTTTAACACCGAGCATTTTAGCCATAGAGCCAAACCAACTTGCAATAATATGTACATTATTTTTATGGAAAGGTTTGATTAAACACAATATTAAACCGCAAAAGCAGCTCAACAAAATAAACAAAGCCATGATTAAGATACGAATAAAAGCTAGCAAAAAAATACTCTCCAATAATTAAAGCGCGGGCATTATAGCGTTATTTTAGTCGCTAAACGAGAGTTTAGCGCACACTTGTAAGCTTAAATTAATTTATCCTTTAAAAACAAACGGCCTGCATTAGCAGGCCGTATGATTATCAAGTATAGCTGTATTTATTCTGGCTGAGGTGATTCGTTTATCTCATCATTTGGCATGAACTCAACTTCAGCCTCATCAACACGTTGCAAGCCTCGTGGTAGCTTATTTCCGCGACGTCCCCGTTCTCCGTGATAATGCTCAAGATCACTCGGTTTGAGTGTTAACTTTCGCTTACCTGCATGCAGTGTCACGCTAGAGCCTTGTGGCACGACGGTGAGCACTTTGACAAACTCTTCACGCGCTTGTACTTTTGCACTTGGGATGGAAATTATTTTATTTCCTTTACCTTTACCTAGTTTTGGTAAGTCACGTAATGGGAAAAGCAACATGCGCCCCTCATTTGAAATCGCCATACAGTAATCTGTCGCCACATCATTGACGCGGATCGGCGCGAGTAGCTGCCCCCTTTAGGCACACTCACAAGTGCTTTACCATTTTTGTTTTTACTAACTAAATCTATAAAGTCAGTAATAAAACCATAACCCGCATCAGAGGCCATCAGTAATACTTGTTTATCTTCGCCCATGACAACATGTTCAAAGTTAGCCCCAGCACTGAGGTTGAAGCGCCCCGTCATTGGTTCGCCTTGGCTTCTCGCTGATGGTAGGCCATGTGCATCGGTGGCGAATGCCCGTCCTGCTGAATCTAAGAAAACAGCAGGTTGATTGCTCTTACCACGTGCAGACGCTTTATATTCATCGCCTGCTCTGTAATTTAAGCCCTCAACATCTAAATCATGGCCTTTACCGACTCGTGCCCACCCTTTTTCAGATAACACAACCGTCACGGATTCTGATGGGATTAAATCTTTTTCGCTCAATGCTTTTGCTTCAATACGCTCAACAACAGATGAGCGACGGTCATCACCATATAATTCAGCGGCTTCTTGAATTTCTTTTTTCAGTAATGTCGACATACGACGGTCTGAACCTAAAGTAAGCTCAAGCTTGTCACGCTCTTTTTGCTAACTCATCTTGCTCACCGCGGATCTTAAATTCTTCAAGTTTAGCTAAATGACGTAATTTTAACTCTAAAATTGCTTCAGCCTGAATTTCAGAAATATCAAAACGCTCCATCAAGACTGGCTTTGGCTTATCTTCAGTTCTAATTATTTCAATCACTTCGTCGATATTTAAAAAGGCAGCTAATAAACCTTCTAAAATATGCAATCTGGCGAGAACTTTATCCAAACGGTACTGCAAACGTCGACGCACTGTTTCGCGTCTAAATACCAGCCACTCAGTCAAAATACTACGTAAGTCTTTCACCTGCGGACGGCCGTCAAGGCCAAGCATATTTAAATTCACACGGTAGTTTTTTTCAAGATCTGTGGTAGCAAATAAGTGAGCCATTAACGGCTCTGCTTTAATACGGTTAGACCTTGGAATAATTACAATGCGCGTCGGATTTTCGTGATCAGACTCATCCCGTAAATCTGCCACCATTGGCAGTTTTTTTCGCATTCATTTGCGCGGCTATTTGCTCAAGGACCTTACTACCAGAGCACTGATGTGGCAATGCAGTGATAACAATATCACCTTGCTCCTGCGTATAAACTGCACGCATTTTTATTGAGCCTCGCCCTGTCTGATATATTTTTTGAATATCCGCTTTTGGAGTGATTATTTCCGCATCTGTCGGATAATCTGGAGCGTGAACAAGCTCTAATAACTCATTAAGCTCAGTTTTTGGTTTATCAAGCAGTAAACAACATGCGCTGGCCACTTCTCGTACATTATGCGGTGGAATATCTGTCGCCATACCAACTGCAATGCCGGTAATACCGTTTAATAAAATATGTGGCAGTCGAGCAGGTAGAACCTGTGGTTCATCCATGGTGCCATCAAAGTTAGGAGTCCAATCAACGGTACCTTGGCCTAGCTCTTTGAGCAGCACTTCCGAGAATTTGGATAAACGAGCTTCAGTATAACGCATTGCAGCAAATGACTTAGGATCATCCGCAGCACCCCAGTTACCTTGGCCATCCACTAATGGGTAACGATAAGAGAAAGGTTGTGCCATCAACACCATGGCTTCGTAGCAAGCACTATCACCGTGCGGGTGATATTTACCCAGTACATCACCAACAGTACGTGCTGATTTTTTATATTTAGCCGCAGCCGATAGCCCCAGCTCACTCATCGCATAAATAATACGGCGCTGGACCGGTTTTAAGCCATCGCCAATGTGTGGCAATGCCCTGTCCATGATCACATACATGGAATAATTCAAATAGGCGTCTTCTGTAAAACGCCCCATTGTTTGTTGCTCAACTCCTTGCATCAGCAAGGTATCTGTATCACTCATCAAAGCCTACCTAATTTTTTTTATAGCTTACACGGTAGATCACATTGGCGTAATCATCGGAGATCAATAAGCTGCCATCGGCAAGTTCTGCAAAAGCAACCGGACGACCCAATGTTTCTTCGTTTTTCATAAAGCCCGTTATAAACGGCGTGTATTTTATCACACGTCCTTGCTCAATAGTGGCAACAGCCACTTTATATCCTGACTTTTTACTGCGATTCCATGAACCATGCTCAGCAACAAATAACTGTTGTTTGTAATCGCTCGGAAATTGCTTGCCGTTATAAAAGTGAATACCCAGTGGGGCCACATGAGCACCTAAGGCTAATGCGGGTGCCGTATAATCGCTGGTACTTTTACCTTTACCAAACTCAGGATCTAAAATAGCCCCCGCATGCACGTAAGGAAAGCCAAAATGTTCACCTTCATTAGTTAAGCGATTTAATTCATCAGGCGGTATGTCATCACCCATCATGTCGCGTCCATTATCGCTAAACCACATAGCTTGTGTGCTTGGATGAAAATCAAAGCCAACCGAATTGCGCACACCTTTAGCAAGTGTGGTAATTTGCTTGGTATTCACATCAAGCGCAAATATTCGACCAAATCGCTCATCTTCAGCGCAAATATTACAAGGTACGCCTACTGGGATTATCAATTCGCCGGTAGGTGCGAAACGTAAGAATTTCCAACCGTGATGACGCTCTGTCGGTAATGCATCATAAACGACCTCATATTTTGGTGCTTTGAGTTGTTTATCTATATTTTTGAAGCGAATAATACGGTGTACTTCACCTACATATAAATCATCACCTTTAATGGCAAGCCCTGATGGCATTGATAAGTCACTGGCGACTAAAATCTGTTTATCTGCAACACCATCACTGTTGTGATCTATCAGTGCATATACCTTGCCTGCTTTACGAGAGCCAACATAAACAATGCCTTTTTTAGATACCGCAATTTGGCGAGCATTTTCGACCCCATCAGCAAAAATACTCACTTTAAAGCCCTGAGCCACACTCAGCTCTTGGAGTATGTCGTTCGCAAAGGTCGGAACACTTAGCAATCCAAGCGTAATAATCGATACTAGTACTTTAATCATAAACCTCTACCCTGTTTCGGCCATTTTCTTTAGCAGCATATAAGGCCTTATCTGCTTGCTTTAGTAAATCTTTGAATGTGCTTGTTTGCTCATTCTTTTGAGTCACGCCTAAACTTGCTGTGACTCTAATTATTCCTTTATCGCTCTGGATTTGTGCTTTTTCGATGGCACTTTTTATTCTGTAAGCAATTTCAGTGGCTTCAACTTGATCCGTGCCTGTCAAAACAACTAAAAACTCTTCGCCACCAATCCGTCCTAAGAAATCATTTTCACGAATTGCTTGCTGGGCAACGTTAACAATGGTTTTTAATACTAAATCCCCAGCTGGATGACCATAGTTATCGTTCACTTTTTTAAAGTGATCTAAGTCAAAGCTAATTAGCGAAAATTTATTACAGCCTTGTTTTAACTCCAGCCATTGCTGTTCTGCAAAATCCATAACTTTTCGTCTATTTGCCACGCCTGTTAAATAATCTGTATTAGCGAGTCCATTAAACTTACGTTTTAATCGATACTGGCGCCATGCAAAAATAAGTAACACCAGAGCCAACATTAATACGCTAAACATTATACTATGCTGTAGTGCTTGTTCTTGTTTTATTTCTAGCAAAGCAAACTCATTGAGCTCTTTATCTTTTTCTAGTAGTTGATTCTCTAGTTCCAATTTTTTAATGTCAAATTGGGCTTTATTCTGAGAGCGAAACAGTTCACGTATATAGTTATAATGCTGCTCATTAAGCGAAATATATGATTGATATTCCTCAGTTGCTCGTTCAAAGTCACCTTCTTTTATAGACAATTTCGCTTGCAATTTTTTTAACCGAAGTAAAAAAGTTATCGCACTTTCAACTGGAACATCACTTAGGATTTCGCTAGTTTTAGTAATTGTTCGGCTAGCTTGTTCAAGTTTTGATTGTGTTATTTCAATTTCAGTTTGAATCAAGAAGTGATCTACCTTCTTATAGACGTCTTCAATACCGGCCACAAACTGATTACTTAAATCTAAAAACTTAACGCTTTGTTCAATATCACCTAATTGTAAGTATGCTTGCGTAAGAGTGATATATGCATAGTAGTTAAATTTAGGGCTGGATGATTGTGACTCTGCGTTAATCCTTAAAATTTGCTCAGCATTCAAAATTACGTCTGAATTACGTGAAAGCTTGAGATAAATCTTAGCTAGATGATAATAAGAAACCATCATATCAAACGATAAATTTTTACGACTAAAATAAGACAGAGCTTTTTTTTGCAGCTCAATAGCTTTATCAAAATCATATAAAGCTTCATAAGATTGTGACATCGTAGATTCAATGTAAGCGAGCTGTAAGTCATCGCCACTTTTAAGAAAGACTTCGTAGGCTTTATAATAATAATCTTTTGCTTTACTCTCGTTATGATTACTTACGTGGTAGTTAGCAAAAGCAGCATACAGGTTACCTTTGGCTTTATCATCTAACAGCGTTATTTTTTCCTTAGCTTTATCTAATTCAGCCAACGCTAACTTTGAATCCCCTTGCAGCAAGTATATATCCGATTTAACAATAAAGTAGCTAACCGCTGAAGTCGCATCGAGTAACTCTTGGTAACGTTGTATCTGTTTGACTAATTCAACTGCTTTATTCATATCACTATTAAGTAGGTAGTTTTCAGCAAGCGTGATTTGTAGTTTTATGCGTTGAATTTCAGTTAACGTAGATGCTTTATCTTTTAGGATATTATTAAGATATATAACAGCAAGTGTTGGGTTTTCAATGCTTTTTTCTTCAGCAATGGCCAGCTTTTCCTCTAACCATTGCTGCTCAACTGAAGTATTCGCATTAGCAGTGCTAAAAAACACTGCTAATGCGAAGCTTAACAAATAGCGATTTAAAACAGCCATTAACAAAGCCTACCAAGTTGAGGGTGCATAAGCTGCTTCCTTTGAAGTTATACTTGAGCGCGATTTCCGTGATCTTCTAACCATTGACGCCTGTCTGAAGAGCGCTTTTTAGCAAGCAACATATCCATCATTTCGAGAGTGTGTTGCTCTTCGTCTAATGTTAGCTGCACTAAGCGACGGGTATTTGGATCCATAGTTGTTTCACGCAATTGCAGCGGGTTCATTTCGCCCAGGCCTTTAAAGCGTTGAACGTTAACTTTACCGCGTTTTTTCTCCGCCTCTATACGCGCTAAGATACCCGATTTTTCATCTTCATCTAGCGCATAGTAAACCTCTTTACCTATATCGATGCGAAATAGAGGCGGCATAGCCACATATACATGACCTTGCTTAACTAATTCAGGAAAGTGACGAACAAAGAGTGCGCAGAGTAAAGTTGCAATATGTAACCCATCAGAGTCAGCATCCGCTAAAATACATATTTTGTTATATCGCAGCGCTGATAAGTCTTTTGAATCTGGGTCCATTCCTAATGCAACCGATATATCATGTACTTCTTGTGAAGCTAATATTTGGCCTGATTCTACTTCCCACGTATTTAAAATCTTACCTCTGAGCGGCATAATTGCTTGAAACTCTCGGTCTCGAGCTTGCTTGGCAGAGCCACCAGCAGAATCACCCTCAACTAAAAACAATTCAGTGCGATCATTATCGGCCGCACTACAGTCCGTCAACTTACCTGGTAATGCAGGGCCTGCTGTCACACGTTTACGAACAACTTTTTTAGCAGCGCGAAGACGCCGCTGAGCATTTGAAATACATAACTCTGATAAAAGCTCGGCAATATCAGTGTGCTCGTTGAGCCATAAACTAAATGCATCTTTCACCACACCTGATACAAACGCTGAGCAAGAGCGCGATGAAAGCTTTTCTTTTGTTTGGCCTGCAAATTGAGGATCTTGCATTTTAACCGACAAGACATAGCTACAACGCTCCCATATATCGTCAGGAGTCAGTTTAACGCCTCGTGGAAGCAGGTTTCGAAATTCACAAAACTCACGCATTGCTTCTAATAAGCCTTGGCGCAAACCATTTACATGCGTACCACCTTGCGCAGTCGGAATTAAGTTTACATAACTTTCTGCAATTGACTCTCCGCCTTCAGGTAGCCATACAACAGCCCAATCAGCCCCTTCTGTGGAACTGGAAAATTCCCCTGTAAACGGTTCTTTTGGTAATACTTCATAGCCCTTAACAGCTTCATTTAAGTAATCACGTAAGCCCGTTTCGTAATACCACTCTTGAGTTTCTTTGGTTTGCTTGTTGATAAACTTAATGCGTAAACCGGGGCATAATACTGCTTTGGCTTTAAGTAAATGATGTAACTTAGTCAGTGAAAAGTTAGCAGAATCAAAATAGCTGGCATCAGGCCAAAAACGCACCGTCGTACCGGTATTACGCTTACCCACAGTGCCAATAACATTTAAGTCTTCAACTTTGTCGCCATTTTCAAACGCCATCATAAATTGCTGTGCATCACGGCGCACAATAACTTCAACACGAGTAGATAGTGCATTTACAACCGAAATACCTACGCCGTGTAGACCACCTGAAAATTGATAGTTTTTATTTGAAAATTTACCGCCGGCATGCAATTTAGTAAAAATCAACTCGACTCCGGGAATGCCTTCTTCAGGGTGAATATCGATTGGCATACCACGACCGTCATCACTCACCTCTAACGAGTTATCCTCGTGAAGAATAACGTCAATTTTACTTGCGTGCCCAGCCATTGCTTCATCGACACTGTTATCAATCACTTCTTGACCTAAGTGATTAGGGCGCGTGGTATCTGTGTACATACCAGGACGGCGTTTTACGGGTTCTAAACCATTTAATACTTCAATGGCTTCGGCGTTATAATTTTGCTGACTCATAGTTTTTATCTTTTTATGCGCTTAGCTATGTTTTACGTGATTTTAAGAAAATCCACAATACTTGCAAAGGTGCTCTCAATGTTTTGAAAACTGTGATCGCCACCAAACTCAATATGTTGTTTACACTGTGAATAATAATTAACTGCCTGTTCAAAGCCGAGTACTTCATCGCCCGTTTGCTGTAATAAATACAATAATGATGGGGAAGTTAGCGGTGTTATGAACAGTGATTTTAACGCACTAATATGGCTTTTATTTAGCTCGTAGTGGGTATCCTGATAAGGGTTATAATTAGGCCCTAAAAATGAACTCAATAATAAAAAAGGCTCAACCGCAGGATTAATGACTACTGCACGAAGCTGATATTTTTGCGATAAATACGTGGCATAAAAACCACCTAAAGAACTACCAACTAAAACTGTATCTGGCGTTAGTAGTTGCTCTAATTGAATAATGGCATGTAAAGGCTCATGATTTAAGCGCGGCACAAAATATTCAACGTCATAGTTTGCCATATACTCGCCAAAGCGCACAGCTTTATATGATTTTTCGCTACTATTAAAGCCATGAATATAAATTACACGTTTAGCCATACCAATTCCGTGTCGCAGGTCAAATTTTCACTCTCTGCACTCTTAGATAGAGTAATAAGCCTATAAGCTGCACCTAGATTTTGTTGTTGCCAATCAGGTGTGTTTTTTAAAAATTGTACAGAACTTGCAGGGGTTGCAACCACTTTTATATCTCTGTAATCAAACTCATAATTGTTATGTACATGACCATGAAACAACCAGTTTACATAACTGCTGTTATTGAGCCTATTTAGCAATTGTGGGCCATTTTCTAGCATGTGCTTATCCAAATAACCATTTATTGGTAATGGGTTATGGTGGCAAAAAACAACACTCGGCAACTTTGCTTGTTCTAAACTGTCAGTCAGCTCTGTTAAATGAGCGTCAGCTACCCATCCGGCAGGTGTTGCTCCTTTTGAATTAAGTAGAAGTACAGCAAAGCTATTAGTGATTAGTCGCTTCGCATTTGAGATTTGCTTATTAGCAAGGGATGTTAATAAATTTAGCTCATCATGATTACCCGGCAACCAAAAAACAGGACAAGTTAATGGTGATTCCGCTATTAATTGAGCAAATAATGAATATGATTCTACGCTGTGATCTTGGGTCAAGTCGCCACCAAAAATCACCCCATCTAAGTTTTGTGTCGCCATGTCTGTTAAACAAGCGAGGAAGTGCTCTGCAGTGTTGACTCTAAAGTATTCGCCGCTACGACTGGCAAACAAATGACTATCAGTAACATGAGCCAGTTTTAATACTTCACTATTAAACTTAGCTTCTTGTTCAAACCAAGCCATTATTAACATCCCAATTAAGTACTGCACGACCACTGTCAATACAGGCTATTAACCAATCGTATAAAAAGGCATTGAGTTGATACTTTTCATCTTTTTGATGCATTAAAGGATTTGGATAACCATATGAAGGCTTAATTCTTTGATGGTAATCATGATGAACAATCTCAGCAACTTTCGCATCATGGTACAAACGCACAGTTAAAAATAACGGCGTCATGCCTTTAATAACACCAGATAACTGAGTTATTGAAATATCCATGGTGTACTTGGCACAGCCATCAACGTTAATTTCAAACTGATGCTCACCTAATTGAACGCGGCGTGTTTGACCAACCTCTTTACTTAGCGGTAACAGCTTTAAAGCGCGCAAGTAATTATGCTCACATAACGTAAGGTATTTAGGTAAGCTTTGGATATATCGTTGTTTCACTGCTGTTGCTGTCAAGTTACCGCCATAAAGTTAAGAGTTAAAAGTAGTCTATTTACTTATTATACGCTCACGATTGAGCGCTAACCACTGCAAAGATATCACCGTTGCCGCATTATCTATTTCACCACTGCTTAGACGCGCTAAGGCCTCGTCAAAATCTATCACATGCGTCTTAATATCTTCCCCTTCTGTCTCAAGACCAAAAACACCACTAGTATGTTGGCTTAAATCTACGATGGCTAAATAAAGATAAAGACGCTCAGTGGTGCCACCAGGGCTTGATAAGTACGATAACATATACTCAAGTTGCTGCAATTGAAGGCCAGCTTCTTCAAAGGCTTCGCGTTTAACAACGGCTTCATAATCAATGTTGCCATCAGTCATACCAGCTATACACTCTAAAAGCCAAGGCGACTCTTTGCTACGCATAGCACCAATGCGTATCTGCTCTATAAGCAATATTTTATTAGTAAGGGGATCATAAGGAAGCACAGCAACAGCATCACCACGCTCAAGAATTTCACGCTTAATGGTTTGTGACTTACCTCCGGCAAATAAAGCATGTTCAAATTGATAAAGGTTAATTTTAAAAAAGCCACTGTATAAGTTTTCGATTGGCGCAACGTCAACATCATTATTGGTAAATTGAGTAATCGCTTTATTAGTCATTTATTTCCTTAATCGGTTTCTTAACTCAAAAATTTTGCGGTTTATTATATTCTGTTACACTTGTTTGCGCTGTTTTACACAAATTTTTTTTTGTTATTTGACAAAACAGGTTACCATGCTTTTAGTACGCAAACTGTCTAAGGACTGAACAACTAATGAAAAAGAACATTCTTGCTGCGCTGATCGGCTTATCATGCGCATTGACTGCTACAGCTTCAAATGCTGAAGATTTATTACAAGTATACGAAATTGCCACTGCAAATGATCCAACGGTTTTAAAAGCTAAAGCACAAGCCGATGCACAATCTTATAACAGTGATAAAGCTTTAAGCGCCTTACTACCGCAAATTGGCTTTTCAATGGGCTATGATAAGACAGATAGCACAACATATGAAGGTACTGACCCATTAGGCTATGCAAGAATAGACGGTGATACTGATACATTCAGCCGTGGCCTGAGTTTAAGCCAAACACTTTTTGACCTAGGTGCGTGGAATTCTTTAGATATCGCCGACAAACAAGCTTTACAAGCTTCTGCACAATATGATTTTGCACAGCAAGATTTAATAGTTCGTGTTGCGGATGGCTATTTTAATGTATTAAGTGCCATCGACAATCTTGAATTTGTACAGTCAGAAAAACGTGCAATCGAGCGTCAACTTGAGCAAACTAAACAACGCTATGCTGTTGGCCTTACGGCCATCACTGATGTTCACGAAGCACAAGCACAATATGATAACTCAGTTGCACAAGAGATTGTGGCTAAAAACGGCGTTGAAACTGCTCGAGAGCAACTTCGTGAAATCACTGGTAAATATCATGCCAAGTTAGACACGCTAGATACCCAAACATTTTCGACAGTAAAGCCAAACAAACAATCAACTGACTATGTAAAATTGGCTGAGCAAAATAACTTAAATTTACAAGTTGCAAAAGTAACGGTCGATATTGCTAAAGATCAAATTGATTTAGCACAATCTGGGCACTATCCAAAACTAACCCTTAATGCAACTTATGGGGATTCATTAACCGATTATAATAGCAACACCATGAGACCTCGTGGTGATAGCGCAACGGTTGGTCTTGATTTTACTGTGCCTATTTATTCTGGTGGTGCAACAACTGCGGCAACAGAGCAAGCACGTGCATTTTACGTTGCTGCCAGTGAAGATTTAGAAGCATCATTACGTGGTGTAACTCGCTCTGTTATTACATCTTATAATCAAGTTGTGTCTGACATTGCTACCTTTAAAGCACTTGAGCAAGCTGTTGTTTCAGCAGAAAGTGCATTAAAAGCCACTGAAGCTGGGTTTGAGGTGGGTACTCGTACTATTGTTGACGTACTCATTAGCACGCAAAATCTGTACAATGCAAAAAGTAACCTAGCCAATGTACGTTATCGCTATGTGGTTTCTACATTACGCTTAAAGCAAGCCGCTGGTACCCTTACCAGTGAAGACTTAATTGCTATTAATCAGGGATTAAAAGCTATTTAAGCAATTAATTCCATCGGTTTTAAACTATCAAGCCAGCTTAATGCTGGCTTTTTTGTGTTTTTAAACACATACAGTTAAACTACTTCTTTTATTTTCTGAGATGTTTTTTGTGGTTAATTCCTCTGCTTTCAAGCTGTCTTTTTTAGGTCCTCGCTATTGGTTAACTTGGGTTGGCGTATTTTTTCTTTACCTGATCTCATGGCTTCCTCATAAACTACAATTACTAATGGGTAAATATTTAGGGCGTTTAGTACACCGCTTTATGAAGAAGCGCCGACACATTGCTGAAGTAAATATTAAACTGTGTTTTCCAGGTATGCCTGAACACGAACAACAGCAACTAGTGCTAGAAAATATGGAGAATACTGGCATCGCCATGATGGAAACAGGTATGGCATGGTGGTGGCCACAATGGCGAGTAAATAAAGTATTCGGCTCGATTAAAGGGCTAGAACACCTAGAAAAAATTAATCAATCAGGCAAAGGGGCTTTGTTGTTAGTCCCCCACATTCTACACTTAGAAATGGCCAGCCGAGTTATGGGAATAAACTGTCAAGGTGTTGGCTTTTATCGCCCGCACAATAATCCGTTAATGGAATATTTTACAACTAATGGTCGTTTACGCTCTAATGAGTTTTTAATTGGCAAACGAGACGTTAAAGGGCTATTACAAGCGCTTAAAAACAAAAAAGTGTGTTACTACTTACCAGATCAAGACTATGGCCGAAAGCGCTGTGAGTTTGCTCCTTTTTTCGCAGTAGCTGAGGCGGCAACAACAACAGGAACGCTATTATTCGCGGCGAGTAAACATTGCGAGGTCGTCAGTTTTGCTAGCCACCGTGACAAAGACGGTAAGTATCACCTAGAAGTATTCCCTATGTTAGAAAATTTCCCTAGTGGCAATGACAAGCAAGACGTGACACGGGTGAATCAACGCATGGAACAGGCAGTAGCAATAGCACCCGAGCAATACATGTGGTTACACAGACGTTTTAAAACTCGCCCTGACGAAAACGCGCCTTCTTACTATAAGTAGAAGATGACTTTCGTGGTTTAATATGATTTTATGAACAAACACAAAAACAAGAGTATGAGTTATGTGGTTTTGGGTTAAGCATTTATCACTAGCAGTTATATTAATTATAGCCGCCATTTATTTTTTATTTGGTCATGGCCCAGTTATGGACATGAAAGAAACAAAAAATGCTGCTGCGCAAGGGTTATCGCGGTTTTATTCGGCGTTGCGTAATCAAGTAAATAAAAATAATGAACGAGATAAATATGTTTTAAAACTACCTAAACCTGAGTTAAATATTGATGCAGCGTTAATTGAACGCGCGCGAGTTGTCGAACCATCATCCCCAAATTGGACTGGGGAGTTCATAGCAAGACGTTTCGAAAATGGCTCGACTCTTAAAAAGGTAATGTCTGAATATGCCCGAAATGAAGATATTGTGCTTTATTGGTATTTAAACAAAGACTACGTAGTCAAAGATCATTTTCGAGTCGATAGCAATTTCAACTCGACTTTATATCAGGTTGGTCGCGCCATAAATGATGACTTTGAAAACGAGGTATACACCTTCTTTTGCTTTAAACAAAGAGCAGCTGTCATTACTGAGCTGCCCTCCGAATATGTTCGCGAAAACTGCCGCCGTTTAAAGAGTTAGTATTTATTTGAGCTTGAGAAAATACATATTTTATCAAGCTCTAGTTCGTCAGAATAAACCTAGTTATTCAGCCCAAAAATATCCTGCCAAGCTTTTACTACTAAGTTAATATGTTCTTCAAGCTCTTCTCGGCTAACACAACGTCCCTGCTGATCCAGACTCAACACATGGTAACGCGAACGGTATTCAATATATGCGGCAATCAGCCCTTGTTTCAAAGAGTTATTAATACAGCCTAATCGAGCTGCGTCGGTAAGAATTCTCACATTGTCTGAAAAAGTCGTTAATTGAGAGAAAGTATGGGCATTTTTAAGTACTAAATACTGAGTTATAAATTCAATATCAGCCATACCACCAGCATCTTGTTTTAAATCAAACTCCTTGTCGTTGCCTTTAGCTAAATGACTACGCATCTTCTCACGCATCTTGATGACATCATCTTTTAACACGGCATTATCACGCTGCTGCGACAGTATTTCTAAGCGGATTTGCTCAAACCTTTGTTGCGGTTCTACTTGCCCTAAAATCATTCTTGAGCGTACTAGCGCTTGGTGCTCCCAAGTCCAAGCTTGAGTTAATTGATAATGATGGAAACTTTCCAAGTTAATAGCCATCAACCCTGAGGCTCCTTCAGGCCTTAGACGTGTATCGAGCTCATATAAAATACCTGAAGCCGTACGCGTATTAAATAAATGCATTAAGCGCTGCGCGAGTTTTAAATAAAACTGCCTAGAGGATATACTTTTTTCGCCATTTGTTTGGCTTGTACCATCGTGATTATGTACAAATACTAAATCCAAATCCGAATCATAACCGACTTCAAAACCTCCTGTTTTACCATATGCTATAACGCCAAACCCTTTGTTTTCATCATCTGTATTGGGCGGAATACCAAAACGCGTGGCCATTTGCTGCCAAGCTATGTTTACGGCTTGGTCAACAATCGCTTCAGCAAGCGCTGTTAAGTGATCGCTAACCTTCATCACATCTAACACGCCTGTCGCATCAGCTGCGGCTATGCGTAACTGATGAGTTTGCTTAAATTGGCGTAACGCCTCCATTTGCTGCTCTAAATCTTCACTATCTATACGTAAAAAATATTGTCTGACTTCATCTTTATAAGCCGTTAATGGTGTGGGTTTATAAAGCACAGCAGGGTCTATCAGCTCATCAAGCAAAATTGGGTAACGAGAAATATGTTCGCCGATCCACTTACTGTGGCAACACAAAGTTACAAGCTGTTTCAGCGCACCAGGATTCTCATATAACAGCTCAAGGTATGCAGTACGCGAAATGACTTTATTCAGCACTTGACTAATCATACTAAACACCGCGCCTGATGCATTGCACTGAGTTAACTGCTTTAGCAGCAATGGCATTAATTTATCGAGAATATCACGACCTCGTAAACCTATCTTTGCTTTAGCTGATCGCTCCCTAAAGTCACTCAAAGGCTGTTGCCAACTGTCATCTGCCTCTGATAGTAAACTTACATCATTATGCTCCCATGCACTTACAAAGGCACTTTCACAAGGATCATCAGGCTCACTGTCATAACCAATGACCAATTCAAACTCACTATGTACCGCAGCCATAATGTTATTTATTTCATCAAGTGTGTGACTAAAATCAATGTGCCCTAGTAAAAAATTTAGACGCTGCTGATTAAGTTCATCATCTGGTAATGTTTGTGTTTGTTGATCATCAAAGATTTGTAGGTACTGCTCTACTTTACGCAAAAATAAATAATTACTTTGCAACAATTGCGCTTCCTCTGCAGCGATTACATTGGTGGTACTAAGCTCTGCAAGGGCTTTAAGTAATGACTGCGTTTGCAGATTAGCTTCACGTCCGCCGCGCACCATTTGCAATGCTTGTACGACAAACTCAACCTCGCGTATACCACCCGCACCAAGCTTGATATTATTTGTTAGACGCTTTCGCCTAACTTCTTGAGCAATCATTTGCTTCATTTTACGAAGCGATTCTATCACTGAAAAGTCAATATAACGCCTATACACAAAAGGCTTTAATAACTGGTAAAATTCATCGCTGTATTGAGTTTTCTCACCAATTAAACGACCTTTTAGCATGGCATAGCGTTCCACTCACGGCCTTGCTCTTGATAATAATCTTCTATGGCGTTAAAACTCATTACTAGCGGACCGCTTTCGCCAAACGGCCTAAGTCGCATGTCGACTCTAAATACCTGCCCATCAGCTGTATTTTGGTTCAATGACGCAATCAATTTTTGTGCAACTTTAGTATAAAAAACTTGCGCTTCGAGTGAGCGTCGACCGCCTTGTGTTTTTACACTTTGCGGATAAGCAAATATTAAATCGATATCAGAGGAATAATTAAGCTCTTTTCCCCCTAGCTTGCCCATCCCTAAAACCAACATTTGCATAGTGTTGCCTTGCTCATCCACAGGCTCACCATTAACTTTAGCCACTTGTGCAAATGCCCAACGATTTGCACCATCGATTAAACTGTCTGCCAACATAGAAATATAGCGAATACTATCGGCTATGTCGTTATCACAACACAGATCCAAGAATGCCACTTTGAGCCAATAACGCTCTCTGTACTTACGTAATATTTTATAGCCTGAAACTTCATCTATATTGCTAAGCTCATAACCTAAAAAAGGACAAGGGCAGTCCCGTAATACCATGTCATGCTCTGATAGCAACATATCAATAAGCTCAGGTTGAGATTCCAAACAACGCCAAGCAAATTCACTTAAGCCAAGTAATCTTATAATTTTGTCGTTCACTAAGCGCTCAGGAAATAACTCGCGAAAGCGCTCCATTCCAAGTGTATGTATTTGTATGGGAAGTGGTTGGAGTTGGCTCATAAAATACTCTCTTTTATATCAGCAGTAATCATACTAGAATGAAATTATTAATTATTATCTAGGTTCAACATGTCATATTTGTCTTTATCTAACACTAGTTTACTCGCGATTGCCATTTGTTTTGCGGTTATTTGTTTAACCGTAGTAGGCTTACGAGGACTAAACCATTTCAAGGCAAAGCAAGCTTTGAAAGAAGAACTTGCCCAACATGACAATTTTGCTATGGGTATTAGTTTTGCTTCAGAGATAAGTGTAGTCGTTGCAACCATTGCCTATTTGTTTGAAGAAATTAGCATCAGCGCAGCACAATCAAACCCCTTGAAGGTTATTACGTTAATTGTGCTTTTATTTAGCTTCATTAAAATCGGTCATTTAATTCATCGTAAATGGATTTTGCATCGATTTAATGAAGAAGCAGCTATTTTAAAACAAAACGTATGTGCAGCTTTGGTTGATTCAGGCATGTTAATCGCAAACTGTATTATTACCTTAGGCCTTTATAACTGGTCACATACTCAAGGGTTTAGTAGCTTATTAATCGCATTTGTTAGCTTCTTTTTATTGCAGGGAATTTTTGCTTTAGATAGTAAATTGCGCGAATATCGATTTGCTAGAGCAAATCAAGGTGCCTCACTACAAAGTAACTTCAATCTAGAAAACACTTCCATAGGCATACGTTATGCGGGAAAATCTATCGGTTTAGCGTTAGCAATTTATGCTGGACTGGCAAGCGCAATTTTCCATAACGGAAAAATGGTAGAGAATATCTTCACATTAGCTTTACATTGCGGCACGATGTGGTTATTACTGTATATACTAACGGCCATTATTAAGTTCATTTCTTTACCCAATATTGATACTGCACTTGAAATTGACCATCAAGATAACATTGGTATTGCCTGTATCGAATTTGCTGTTTTCAGCGTTATAGGCTATTTACTTATTAGTATGTTTTCAATTTAGCGATTGAAAATACCAACATGTGGGGCCCCATGCCGTTTAAAGTAGATAATTACTTGTTGATCGATAATGACAGTGAATTTAGTCGACAATTCACTGAACACTATTTTGGCCAAGCTAACACCAATACCCCAAGCACTTTAGTAGTTGCTGGTATAAATACACGCCAGCTCGTAAAATTAATGTTTGATGAGCTTATCAAAGATTATTGTTACTGTGATTTTAATAATGAAATTAGCGTGTCAGAGCTGGCAAGCTACTTACATGAACATCACGATATTGTAGGCGTTTTATTTAATCAAACCGATTATTTACTTGCAGATGACAAGCAACGTTTTATCTTCAACTCACTGCACAATGTACGATTTTTAGTGAGTGAGGTTGAACACGGCTATCATTTTGAACCGGTCACCGAACAAGCACACAGTAACCACTTATCCTGTCAAGATGATATTGCAGAAACACCTCACGATTTAGACGCCTTAAATGAAAAAATAAACAGTTAAAGTTTAGTTCTGCTAATAATATTTGCACCAAAGAGCAGCGTTACATACCATAAGCTATATTAGCTATTTATCTTAAGGTCATCATGCGCGTTCCTCATATTTATCAAGCAAGCGATATCGTACTTTCAACCCCAGTTCATTTAAACGATGATGCCGCAGGGCATATTGGTCGGGTCTTACGCATGAAGGTTGGTGAACAAATATCTTTGTTTAACGGTCAGGGCGGAGAGTACTTGTGTGAACTCATCGAAGTTGGCAAAAAGTCTGTCGTTGCTATGCCACTTGAATTTAACGACATAGACGTTGAATCACCATTGAGTATTCATTTAGGTCAAGGTATATCTCGCGGAGATAAAATGGACTTTACCATTCAAAAGTCTGTTGAATTAGGTATTACAGAGATCACCCCTATTTTTAGTAAACGTTGTGGTGTGAAACTCAGTGCTGAGCGTTTAGCAAAGAAACACCAACAATGGCAAAAAATAGCTATTTCTGCCGCTGAGCAATCTGGGCGTAATCGTATTACCACCATTCATCCTCCTATTGATATAAGTGAATGGCTAAAACAAAGCAGTGATGAAATAAAACTGACTCTGCACCCACGTGCCGAACATTCGATTAAGACAATTACAGTACCAAAAAGTGGTGTCCGCTTTTTAGTTGGCCCTGAAGGCGGCTTTACTGATGAAGAAATAGCACAAACCAAACAGCAAGATTTTACTGATATTCGCATTGGCCCACGAGTTCTACGAACCGAAACGGCCGCTTTAACGGTCTTAAGTGCATTACAGCTTCAATTTGGTGATTTAGCTAATTGAAATTACTAAAAGCACCCTCATATCTATTGCAACATATTAAGTAAGGCAACGACATGGCGATTAAGTTAGGTATAATTTCAGATCCAATCAGCGGGTTCAACATCAAAAAAGACACAGGCTTTGCAATGATGATGCAAGCTCAAAGTCGTGGTTATGAAATTTATTACATGGAAATGGATGATTTATCTCTACGCAAAGGTAAATCCTTTGCAACGGCAGCTAAAGCAAAAGTCTTTGATGATGAAAACCACTGGTATGAGCTAGAAGAAAAGGCCACCATCGCCCTTGCCGATTTAGACGTTATTTTAATGCGTAAAGATCCGCCGTTTGACACTGAATATATTTACGCCACTTATATTTTAGAACGCGCCGAACTTGAAGGCACATTAATCGTTAATAAACCACAAAGCTTACGTGATGCTAACGAAAAGCTCTTTACTGCGTGGTTTAGTGAGTACACACCTGACACCTTGGTAACCCGAGATAAAAACCAAATTAAAGCGTTTCTTGCCCAGCACCAGGATATTATTCTCAAACCATTAGATGGTATGGGTGGCGCATCTATTTTTAGAGTGACAGAAAATGATGCCAATATAGGCGTAATTTGCGAAACGCTTACTGAACATGGTAGCCGCTTTGCGATGGCGCAAAATTACATCCCTGAAATCAAACAAGGCGACAAGCGCGTACTAGTTGTTGATGGTGAGGTGATTCCATATTGTTTAGCGCGTATTCCACAAAATGGTGAAACCCGTGGCAATCTAGCTGCTGGCGGTCGGGGTGAAGCACGTCCAATTAGTGAGTCAGACCTTAAAATAGCCCAAGCAGTGGCACCAACATTAAAAGCAAAAGGCTTGGTTTTTGTTGGGCTTGATATTATTGGCGATAAGCTAACCGAGATAAACGTAACAGCCCCTACTTGCGTCAAAGAGATTGAGGCTGCCTATGATATTTCAATTACCGGCATCTTATTTGATGCGATAGAGAGAAAACTAAGCCATACTTAATTTTCAATATAATAAAGGGGTAACGTTATGCAATCATTAGAAAATCACTTTTTAATCGCAATGCCTTCAATGCAAGACCCTTTGTTTAAACGTGCAGTAACGTATATCTGTGAGCACAATGAAGATGGGGCTATGGGGCTGGTTATTAACCAGCCTATCAACATCACTGTAGGTGATTTACTTGATAAAATTGAAATCGATAACGATAAATCAAATCAAGCATCACAAGTCGCTGTGTTTGCTGGGGGCCGGTAAAAACCGATCGTGGTTTTGTGTTGCACTCACCAAAGCCGGGCTATGCTGCAAGCCAAGAGCTTAGTAGTGAAATAATGATTACGACTTCAAAAGATGTATTAGCAAGCCTAACGACCACGCAAGCACCGGAGCAATTTATTATAACTTTAGGTTATGCTGGTTGGGAGCAAGGCCAGCTTGAACAAGAGCTACTGGAAAATTCATGGCTAATTATAAAAGCCGATCCTGAGATTATTTTTAACACGCCAATAGAGCAACGCTGGGAAAAAGCAGTCGCGACGCTTGGGTTTGATATTAGCCAATTAAGTTCAGAAGCGGGCCACGCATAAGCGTGGTCAACCACAATTTTAAAGTACAGAGCTAGCATGACTAAGAAACAACTAAAGCCCAAAGGTGAACGCACCGTTATGGGCTTTGATTTTGGTACCACCAGTATAGGTGTTGCTATCGGGCAAGAGTTAACGGAACCGCATCAAGCTTAACTGCAATTAAAGCAAAAGATGGTATTCCAAATTGGGATTTCATTAAAAAGCATATCGATGAGTGGCAACCTGATTTACTCGTTGTTGGTTTACCTTTAAATATGGATGGCACAAACCAAGACGTAACTTTTAAAGCTAAAAAGTTTGCCAACCGTTTACATAACCATTCAGGGCTACCTGTAGAGACTCAGGATGAACGTTTAACTACAGCAGATGCCAAATCTCGATTATTCGAACAAGGCGGTTACCGTAGCTTAGGTAAAGGAAATGTGGATAATATGTCGGCTGTTATTATTTTGGAAAGCTTCTTTGAACAGGCTTACGGGTAAGCGGTAGGTTAATAATAAGCTGCTCACTCAGATCCGGAATAAACCCAGCCTGACGGTAGGCTTTTGCTATCGCGCCTTGAGCACGCAGTACTTTTAAGCCAGCTTGCAAGGCTTTAAACGCGCGCTCACCTTCAGGATGCTGTTTTGCAATCACAAAGTGACGACTATCGTCTAATAATACCAATACATTAGGCACGGCTTGTAACACGATGTCTTCAAGCACATAACGATTATTTGTCTGTGGCATTAACGGCATCAACATAAAGTCAATCCACTGCATAGATACCATACGTACTTGGCTGAGCCATTCATCTTCAGCCACTAAATCTTTTAATGGTAACTGTGATAAAGTTTGCCAATCGGTGCGCCATCTTGGCGTAGAAACACTGGTTAATTGATTGAAATCAGATAAGTGTTGCAGCTTAAATACTTTGTTATTATTTGGTGAAGTAAAAACCCCTGCAAAATACTCCCCCTTACGGATCACGGCATCGCTAATATACACTTTATCAGTTAGTGATTTAGCATCTTCATACCAGTAACTATCAAAACTCAGTAGTAATTCGCCTTGCTCTAGCAACTTAGTATTACGAAAATTAATTTTACCGATTTGATAAGTAAATTTTTTATTAAAACCTCCTAGATACAAAGCTTGCTGCGCGATGATCATATCAACAACATCACGCCGTACATATCGGCCACTGAAGTCAGTAATTTCTTGTGGTGATCTTCCAGCTAAAAAATGCACATAGTCATCATATACGTCATCACGGATAAAAATTGCAATCGATTGCTCCGTTGCAATCGCATAAAATGGTGTACTAACAACATAAAAACCAACGGTGATAAGTAACCATTTTATACATCTTTTCATCCTACTGACCCTTAGATTCTAAGCCGTCAATGGTAACTCCCTGTAAAAAACCAGCACCTTGCTGCTCGTTATTACGAAGCTTAATCATAAGTCGCAAATCATTTGGTGAATCAGCATGATGTAAAGCGTCTGCATAATTGATGCGCTGTTGTTTATAAAGCTCAAATAACGCTTGATCAAAGGTTTGCATCCCCATATCTTTTGCCTTTGCCATCGCTTCTTTAATACCGCCGATATCACCTTTTTTAATTAGTTCACCAATGATTGGCGTATTAAGTAGAATCTCAATTGCAGCAACACGACTATTTCCATCAGCAGTAGGCACTAATTGTTGAGCTATTATTGCCCGTAAATTTAAGGATAAATCATACTTTAGCTTATCGTGCTTTTCTTTTGGCACAAGGTGCATAATTCGGTCGATTGCTTGGTTGGCGTTGTTCGCGTGTAAAGTAGCAACACACAAATGCCCAGTTTCGGCAAAGCTTAGTGCATACTCCATGGTTTCTTGCGAGCGAATTTCACCAATCAATATAACATCTGGCGCTTGGCGTAAGGAGCTTTTAAGAGCTGATTCAAAGCTCTCTGTATCAAGCCCTACTTCACGCTGAGTAATAATACTCTTGCGGTGTTCATGCACAAATTCGATCGGATCTTCAATGGTTAATATATGGCCTCGTTGATTACGATTGCGATAACCAAGCAATGCAGCTAGTGACGTTGACTTACCCGTGCCAGTGCCACCTACAAACAGCACTAACCCACGTTTAGCCATTATTACATCGGTCAGAGTTGAAGGAAGGCCTAATTCATTCACATCAGGTATTGTAGTCACAATGCGACGAATAACCATTCCAGCACAATCACGTTGCCAAAATGCAGAAACCCTAAAGCGGCCTTCATCGGTCGCAATGGCAAAATTACACTCTTTAGAGCTATGAAATTCTGCTTTTTGCTTTTCACTCATTGCCGATTCAACTAACGCCAAGGATTCCTCATCCGAAATTTTATCGTCTCCCAATGCAATCAATTCGCCATTAATTTTTGCGCTGACCGGTAGCTGACTCGAAACAAACAAATCAGAACCTTGCTTGTTTATCATCAGTTGTAAAAAATAGTTAAGAGAATGAGTCATTATATTTCTTATCCTTCGGCCTAGCCGCCAAAATTAGTTTTATCTTGCGCTTTAGCACGTGCTTCTGTGTTAGAAACCACACCGTGATTCACTAAATTAATCAAACATTGATCCATCGTTTGCATGCCATGAGACGAACCTGTTTGAATAGATGAATACATTTGCGCAATTTTATCTTCACGAATTAAGTTACGAATAGCAGGGACGCCAATCATAATTTCGTGGGCTGCAACTCGCCCACCGCCAACTTTTTTCAACAATGTTTGCGAAATAACTGCACGCAATGATTCAGAAAGCATTGAACGTACCATGTCTTTTTCTTCACCTGGAAACACATCAATAATACGGTCAATGGTTTTAGGTGCTGAGGTGGTGTGCAGTGTACCAAAAACTAAGTGGCCTGTTTCAGCCGCCGTCATAGCAAGACGAATGGTTTCCAAATCACGAAGCTCACCGACCAAAATAACATCGGGGTCTTCGCGTAATGCACTACGTAACGCGTTGGAGAAACTGTGGGTATCGCGATGAACTTCACGCTGGTTAATGAGTGACAGTTTATTGTCATGAACAAATTCGATAGGGTCTTCGATGGTTAAAATATGGTGATGTTTATTTTGGTTAATATAATCGACCATCGCCGCCAAAGTCGTTGATTTACCCGAGCCTGTCGGTCCTGTCACTAACACTAAGCCACGAGGATTATCAGAAATCGTTTTGAAAATATCAGGTGCGCCTAAATCATCCAATGTAAGCACTTCACTTGGGATAGTACGAAACACAGCTGCAGGACCACGGTTAGAGTTAAATGCATTCACACGAAAACGAGCAAGATTAGGAACTTCAAAGGAAAAATCCACTTCTAGGTTTTGCTCGTAGTCCTTACGTTGATTATCGTTCATAATATCGTAGACTAAGCTGTTTACATCTTTGTCTTCCAGAGCTGGAATATTAATTCGACGCACATCGCCATCAACTCGGATCATCGGAGCAACCCCTGATGATAAGTGTAAATCGGATGCTTTATGCTGCACACTAAAGGCTAATAATTCGGTAATATCCATTTATGACTCCACAACTAACTGATAATTATATGGTTACAATAGCAGAACGACTTAAATCCGCCTACGCTAGAATTGCATTAGCGGCAAAAAAAAATAACCGCAACGAGCAAGATATTTGCTTACTTGCAGTCTCTAAAACAAAACCTGCTGACTTTATTTTAGCGGCTTATCAACAAGGTCACCGAGAATTTGGTGAATCCTACGTTCAAGAAGCTGTAGATAAAGTAACCCAACTTGCAAATTATAGCGATATTGTTTGGCATTTTATTGGCCCAATTCAATCAAACAAAACCGCTTTAGTGGCAAGTCACTTTGACTGGGTGCAAAGTATCAATCGTGAAAAAATAGCCAAGCGCTTAAATGATCAGCGTCCAAGTAATAAAGACCCGCTTAATGTGTTGATTCAAGTTAATATCAGCCTAGAAGAAGCTAAGTCAGGCTGCCACCCGGATGCACTCCTTGCACTGGCGCAATTTGTCGATGATTGTCCTAACTTGATCTTACGTGGGCTGATGACTATCCCAGCGAAAACCGACGATACGCAGCAACAAATGCAATATTTTGAGCAATTACGTGCTTGCTTTGATAGACTTAAGTCCCAATATCCTCAAATAGACACCCTGTCGATGGGGATGAGTGGTGATGTAGAAGCAGCCATTGCTGCAGGCTCCACCATGGTACGCATCGGCACGGATATTTTTGGCCAACGAAGCTAAGGTGATAACTAAGATATGTCAGATAAAACAATTGCATTCATAGGCACAGGTAATATGAGCTACGCCATCATTGGTGGCATGGTAAAAAATGGGTTTAAGGCATCAAATATTATTGCCACTAACCGCAATCAAGAAAAACTTGCTAAGGTAGCAGCGGATTTCGGGGTCAATACCACCTCAGACAATAACGCAGCACTGCGTGATGCCGATGTGATTGTGTTATCTGTTAAACCACAAATGATGGGTGATTTATGTCAATCATTCCAAGATTCAGGCATCGATTTTAGTGATAAGCTATTTATTTCTGTGGCTGCGGGCCTAACCGTTAGCCGCCTTCGTGAAATGCTCGGCCAAAACGTAAAAATGGTCCGTTGTATGCCGAACACCCCATCGTTACTTGGTCGTGGTGTATCGGGTTTATTTGGCGACGGTGAGACCGCTGATGAACATACCTTTGTACAACAAGTATTTGAATCAACTGGTATTGCGGTATGGGTTGAGCAAGAGTCTCAAATCAATGACGTGATTGCTGTTACGGGTTCATCACCCGCTTATTTCTTCTTATTTATGGAAGCCATCGAAGAGAAAGCCAAAGCCCTAGGTTTTAATGATGAAGATGCCCGCCGCTTAGTCCAACAAACCGCATTAGGCGCTGCAGAAATGGCACTCTCACAGCCTGATATAAGTATTTCTCAATTACGTGCCAATGTAACATCTAAGGGTGGTACAACTCATGCTGCGGTCGAACATTTAAAAGCACAAGGTTTAACAGCTACTGTTGCTGATGCAATGGATGCGTGTATTGCCCGTGCCGAGCAAATGGAACAAGAACTTTAACTAAGCTGATATGCTTATTTTTCGAGGTAAATTATGAATGCCATGCAATTTTTAGTCGGGATTGTATTTGATCTATTTTTAATGGTGGTTTTACTACGCTTTTGGCTGCAAGCAGCCAAAGCTGACTTTTACAATCCATTGAGCCAGTTTGTGGTTAAAGCAACTTCATTTGCTGTAAACCCACTACGTAAAATTATTCCCGGTTTTGGTGGGCTTGACCTCGCCTCTCTGTTATTGGCATTCATTGTTGCAATTGCAAAAATCTCGACCTTGATGCTTATGTTTTATGGTGGTTGGTCTGCGCAAACCGTGTTTGTTTCTGCCTTCATTACAGTAATAAAAGAAGGTTTAAACTTATTATTTTGGGTACTCATTATCCGCGCTTTATTAAGCTGGGTGAGCCAAGGTTACAACCCTATTGAAGCCGTTTTCCACCAGCTTACTGAGCCTATGCTTAAGCCCATCCGCAAAATTTTACCGCCTTTAGGTGGCTTTGATTTATCAATTTTAGTATTGATTATCGCACTGCAATTTGCACAAATCCTGTTTATGGATTTAATCGGCTAAACACTCCCTTTCTCAGAGGCCTAAATAGGCCTCTTTTATTATGAGTCTTTTATGAAAAAACTAGCAAGTATCTTATTTTTCGCACTAGCAGGAATTACCTTTAGTGCCCACAGTGAGCAAATGCAAGGTGCACAGTATAAAGAGCTTGGCCCGTGGCAAGTTCACTATATTGCCTTTCCATCAACGTTTGTTCAGCCCAAGATTGCACAAGCCTATGGCCTTGAACGCAGTAACTATAAAGGCATTGTTAATATTTCGATTTTAAAAAACGATGCCGATAATACAGCGCAAACAGCATCACTTACAGGAACTGCAAAAAACTTATTAGGTAATAAACAGGCTTTAGAATTTAAAGAAGTGATTGAAGGCGATTCTATTTACTACCTTGCTCAAGTAAAATTTACCAACGAGGAAATTTTACGATTTGATATCGAAATCAAACAAAATAATCAATTTCAAAAATTGCAGTTTCAACAAAAATTTTACGTAGATTAAATCATGAAAAAAACTTTAGTTTTAGCCACAGGTAACCAAGGAAAGGTAACTGAATTAGCAAAGATGCTAAGCTCTCTTGAAATAGAAGTGTTACCACAAAGCGATTTTAACGTCCCAGAGGTACCAGAGACGGGCACTACGTTCGTAGAAAATGCAATTATTAAAGCCCGACATGCAGCAAAAATAACAGGGCACCCTGCTATTGCGGATGACTCTGGCTTAGAGGTCGATGGCCTCAATGGCGCACCAGGAGTTTATTCAGCCCGCTTTGCTGGTGTTGATGCAAGCGATCAAGACAACATAGATAAACTATTAGTTGAACTGGGCGATAACCCGGTTCGCAGCGCCCGCTTTTGGTGTGTATTAGTATTGATGCGCCACGCCGATGACCCTACCCCACTAATTTGTAGTGCCAGTTGGGAAGGGCAAATAACCCAAAGCCAAGATGGCCAAGGTGGTTTTGGCTATGACCCTATCTTTTATGTGCCAAAACTTGATTGCACCAGTGCCCAGCTTAGTAAAGAGCAAAAAAATGCCATTAGCCATCGAGGCCAAGCATTAAAAGCCTTATTAACAGAGCTTAAACTTAAAGGCGGCCTGTGAATTTACCACCGTTAAGCTTATATGTGCACATACCTTGGTGCGTGCAAAAATGCCCTTATTGTGACTTTAATAGTCACGGCCAAAAAGGCGATATTCCTGAAAAAGAATATGTACAACATTTAATTGATGATTTAAAAACTGACTTACACCTTGTGCAAGGGCGAAAAATTCATTCGATCTTTATTGGCGGTGGCACTCCAAGTTTATTAACAGGTGACGCCTATGTCAGCTTATTAAACGCCGTTGATTCTCTCATTGGCTTATCTGATGACTGTGAAATCACGCTAGAAGCTAACCCGGGTACGGTAGAAACTGGGCGCTTTAAAGAATATGTCGCCGCGGGTATTAATCGAATATCAATTGGCGTGCAAAGCATGCAAAATGATAAGCTAAAAGCCCTCGGCCGTATTCATGGCGCTAATGAAGCCACTTATGCAGCAGAGCAAGCTCACGAAGCCGGTTTAAACAGCTTTAACCTCGATTTAATGCATGGTCTGCCAGGGCAATCTGTTGATGATGCGCTGAGCGATCTGAAAAAAATCATTGCGTTAAACCCGCCTCATATATCTTGGTATCAACTCACCATTGAAGCCAATACAAAATTTGCCTCAAAGCCCCCGACACTTCCACCTGACGACACCTTGTGGGATATTCAAGAGCAAGGCCAGGCGTTGCTTGCTCAAGCTGGTTACCAGCAATATGAAATTTCAGGTTATGCAAAACCCGGCTTTCAATGTCAACATAACTTGAATTATTGGCGGTTTGGCGACTATTTAGGCATTGGTTGTGGGGCACATGGTAAGGTAACTGATGCAAAAACAGGAGTAATTACTCGCACCGAAAAAGTTAAGCATCCTCGCGGGTATATGGATTTGGCTAAACCGTATTTATTTAAGCAATGGCCTGTAGAGCAAGACGATTTACCCTTTGAATTTTTTATGAATCGCTTTCGTCTATTTGAGGCTTGCCCAAAAAGTGATTTACATGCACTTACAAATTTATCGCTGCAGAGCCAGTCTGAGGCCTTGAATAAAGCGATAAATACAGGCTTACTAATCGATATGGATAGTCATTGGCAGGTAAGCCAAAAAGGTCATCGTTTTTTGAATGACCTGCTAGAATTGTTTGTGTAGCTGAAAAGGGGTAAACCAATTACAGCTACACACTAATAATAATTATTTATAACCTTTATTGGTTTCTAACAACAAAAGGGAAAACATGCGTAAACTTACCTTTATCGCTGCCGCAGTGAGTATTGCACTGCTAGGTGGCTGTCAGCAAACGCCTGAGCAACAAAGCACACCAAGCGTACAAGCACAACCTGCACAGAGTGAAATCGACAAAGCCAATGCTTTTTTTGAAGACACCTTTAATCGTGATGTGATGAGTAGCCCTATCTATCAAACATACATGGGTATCAAAAAAGATTACGATAAATGGGATGATGGCAGCGAAGAGCGTGCTCTTGAAGACTTACAGCAAACTAAAGACGACCTAGTAGCACTCAATGCAATTAACCGTGACTTACTTGATGAAAGTACTAAAGTGAGTTACGACCTTAAAAAGCAAGATCTTGAAAACACGATTGCAGACTTTAAATGGCGTTACCATAATTACCCTGTAAACCAAATGTTTGGTGTTCATTCAATGATCCCTGCATTTTTAATTAATCAACACCAAATCACTGATGTTGCAGATGCTAAAGCCTATATCTCGCGTTTGAATGGCGTAACTACGGTTATTGATCAACTGATCACCGATTTAGAAACGCGCGCCGATAAAGGTATTATTGCGCCTAAGTTTGTATTTCCCCATGTCATTGATTCAAGCAAAAATATCATTATTGGTGCACCGTTTGAAAAAGGTGAAGATTCAACATTACTCGCTGACTTCAAACGTAAAGTAACTGCGTTAGAAATAGATCAAGCCGATAAAGACGCTTTGATCAGTGATGCTGAAAAAGCACTCAAAGCCGCTGTAAAACCATCTTACTCTAAGCTAATCAATTACCTTGCTCAGCTTGAAAAACGCGCAGATGATCGTGACGGTGCATGGAAATTTCCTGATGGCGAAGCGTTTTATAACAATGCGTTAGCCCGTACTACAACCACAGACCTAACGGCGAAAGAAATTCACACCATAGGTTTAGCTGAAGTATCACGCATTCATGATGAAATGCGTGAAATCAAAAATAAAGTTGGCTTTGAGGGCGACTTAAAAGCCTTTATGCAGTTTATGAAAACTGACAAACAGTTTTATTATCCAAACACAGCAGAAGGTAAGCAACGCTACCTTGATGAAGCCACAGGCCTTATTGATAACATGAAGTCTCGCTTAGATGAGCTATTCATTGTTAAGCCAAAGGCCGATCTAAAAGTAAAAGCTGTTGAAGCCTTCCGTGAAAAAGCCGCTGGTAAAGCCTTTTACCAACAACCTGCACCAGATGGATCACGCCCAGGTATTTATTATGCCAACCTTTATGACATGGAAGCGATGCCAACTTACCAAATGGAAGCATTAGCTTATCATGAAGGTATTCCGGGTCACCATATGCAAATAGCGATTTCACAAGAGCTTGAAGGTGTGCCTAAGTTCCGTAAATTCGGTGGCTACACAGCCTATATCGAAGGTTGGGGTTTATACTCAGAATTACTACCAAAAGAAATGGGCCTTTATGAAGACCCTTACTCTGACTTTGGTCGCTTATCAATGGAGCTATGGCGTGCATGTCGCTTAGTAGTAGATACTGGTATCCACGAAATGAAATGGACTCGCCAACAAGGTATTGATTACTACGTTAATAATACACCAAACGCGACGTCTGACGGCGTTAAAATGGTTGAACGCCACGTTGTAATGCCTTCACAAGCAACGGCTTACAAAGTGGGTATGTTAAAGATTTTAGAACTACGAGAAGCGGCAAAAGTTAAACTTGGTGATAAGTTTGATATTCGCCAATTCCACGACGTAGTACTAAAAAATGGCGCAGTGCCACTTAACGTACTTGAAAGCTTTGTTGATCAATGGGTAGCAAGTAAATCAGTTTAAAGACTCGTTTACTTTAAAACCTAAAAAAGGCCGCATTTGCGGCCTTTTTGCTATTAAATCAAACTTAGAATATTGAATTTATTTAATAAACAATATAAAGCCTGATCAATAAAGTACTCTATAAACTAGCTTACTTTACGCTTTTTCAAGCAAAGTACGTGCAACGGTGCGCATACCAACAGTTGTTGCGCCAGCAGCCCACTGACCTGTGCTGCCCATATTAAACGCAGCAGCTAAATCGATATGCACCCAACCTTTACCGTCATTTGGTACAAAGCGTGATAAGAAACCAGCGGCATTTGATGCGCCACCATAACCGCCACCTTTTTGCGCGCGGCTATTTGCAGTATCAGCATAAGGCGATGGGCAGTTTTGTTGGTGCCACTTTTCAAGTGGTAATGGCCAGCCGGCTTCCATTTCTTGCTCTGCAAAGCCTTCTACTTCACGAACAAACTCTTTATCAAGACCAAATAAGGCATTGTACTCTTGACCAACTGCAACCAATGCTGCACCAGTTAGAGTCGCGGCATTGATGATAAGCGGTGCACCTGTTTCGCCTGCAGCCATAAGGCCATCGGCAAGTACTAAACGCCCTTCTGCATCGGTATTTACAATTTCAACCGTTGTGCCATTTTTATAAGTAAGTATGTCACCTAGTTTATATGCATGGCCCGAAATCATGTTCTCTGCACAACATAAAAATAGCTTGATACGTTTGTTGATACCGCGGCTAATTGCTAAAGCTAAACCAGCTGTAACAGTCGCAGCACCACCCATATCGCATTTCATGCCCAACATGCCTTCACTTGACTTAATTGAGTAACCACCTGAGTCAAACGTGATACCTTTACCAACTAAAGCCGCATCTACAGGTGCATTGTCATCCCCAGTTGGGTTGTAATCTAATGCTAATAATACTGGCGGGCGCTCACTGCCACGGCCAACAGCATGGATACCAATCCATTGCTGCTCAAGTAATGCATCGCCTTTAATAATTTGGTAGCTGACATGCTCTGGCGCAAGTGATTGAATAAATTCAGCCGCTTTACCTGCAAGACTTTCAGGGAAAATATCATCCGCTGTGCCGTTGATCATTTCACGCGCCCAAGTGGCAGAACGTAATAATGAGTTTAGCTCTTGGCTATCTGTTTTTGCATTTTCTGCAAACTCAACGCCAGCTAACGTTTTAGGAGAAACAAAGCCTTGATAAAATGCCCATTGTGTTTCAGTACACCAGCAGTCGCCAGCTAAAACTACATTTTTAACACCTTGATTGGCAATGGTACGCGCCGCTTTTTGCACGTTTTTTAAGGTCTCTTGCTCGGCTAGGTGCACTGTAGCACCGTGCTCATTAAATGAAAGTGTGGCGTTTTCGCCCCAATGAGATGCAGCCGCTTGTTCACTTAATTGAACAACAAATTTTTCAGACATGTTAAAATACTCTTTGCGCTAATTAGTGGCACTGAGTCTACTATAGCTGGCACAACTTCCCAACTTATTGAGACTAAATAATGAAATTTGCTAAGCCATTACAACAAGCCATATTAATTAAGCGCTACAAACGATTTTTAGCCGACTTACGCTTAGCGGATGGCACTGAATTTACTGCGCATTGTGCTAACACGGGCAAAATGACAGGCTGCGCCGAGCCTCAGTTCAACGCATTTTACTCAACCAGCGATAATACAAAACGTAAATACCCGCACTCCTTAGAGCTGACGCAAAATCAGTTTCAACACCTCATATGTGTTAATACCGCAATGGCAAACAAAGTGGTCGAAGAAGCTATTCAAACGAATTTTATTAGTGAGCTTAGTGGTTATCAGCAATTACAAAGTGAAGTGAAATATGGCCAAGAAAATAGCCGCATTGACTTTTTACTCAGCGATACCAACTGCCCTAATTGCTACGTGGAAGTAAAATCCGTCACCTTATTAAGTCAAGATTCGCCAACAACTGGACAGGGATATTTTCCTGATGCACCAACCCTTCGTGGGCAAAAACATATTCGCGAATTAATCGAAATGGTTGAGCAGGGCCATCGTGCTGTATTGCTATTTGCCGTGTTACATGAGGGCATAACCCAAGTGAGTGCAGCAAAACATATCGATGAAAAATACGCCCAGTTATTAACAGAAGCGATTGCGAAAGGCGTTGAAGTGTTGGCTTACAAAGCGAAAATTTCGATCAAAGAAATAACTTTGGACGACAAAATAACTTTTATTCCTTAATCAATGAAACGTTCATTTCATCAATCAAGTTAAGGTTAATATCTTCATCTTTGAATAATAACGGTCTAGGTATAGCGTTTTCAAAACAAAGTGCATTAAAACGCGCATTTAAGCTGCCTAATGGCTATTCACCGAGAAAGTTTTCAACACAAATAAAAAATAAAGTTGTAAAAATTATTTTTGCCCATATAACTAGGCCAGTTAAAAAATCACACTGTGCTTAAAAAGCAATCATAATTACCGCCTGATACCTTTTAAAGCAGTAAAAACAATTTAACCACAGCTAATTAATTAAAAATAAATTTGCCTAGGCCATAGGATTCTGTTATTTATAGCCGCCGGCTAAAGCTGGGCATTATATTAAGGATTTAGGAGAAAGTTATGCCAGACCAAAAAAAATTAGGGTTATTGGCTCAGGCCGGATTAGAACCGTATCAGGAAAAACCGGGCGAAGAGTATATGAATGAAGCACAACGTGCTCATTTTAAAACTATTTTGGAAGCATGGCGCAATGATTTACGTAACGAAGTAGACCGCACTAAATCACACATGCAAGATGAAGCTGCTAACTTTCCAGATCCAGTTGACCGTGCTGCACAAGAAGAAGAGTTCTCTTTAGAACTTAGAACCCGTGACCGTGAGCGTAAACTGATCAAAAAAATTGAAAAAACAATTATCCTTATCAAAGAAGACGATTTTGGGTTTTGTGAATCATGCGGAATTGAAATTGGTATCCGTCGTTTAGAAGCACGTCCTACTGCTGATTTATGTGTAGACTGCAAAACGCTAGCTGAGATCAAAGAAAAACAATCTGGACGCGGTTAATAACTTTTAGTTAAGCCATGTCTATTACCACAGCCGTTACTGCGCCAGTGCGCAACTATCGCGGTCGCTTTGCGCCGTCTCCTTCTGGACCTCTTCATTTTGGTTCATTGGTAGCGGCTGTGGGTAGTTACCTTGATGCAAGACATAATCAAGGTAGTTGGTTAGTGCGTATCGAAGATATAGACACAACCCGCGTTATAAAAGGCGCAGCTGCTGATATTCTCAAAACCTTAGAAGCCTATGGCTTGTACTGGGACGAGCACATTGTCTATCAAACTAAGCGCCATGAGCTTTATCAGCACACCATACACCAACTACAAAAACAGCAACTTGTTTATGCCTGTAACTGCTCGCGAAAGCAAATAAAAGCACTGGGAGGCATATACCAAGGCCACTGTAAGAGTCGTGCTTTAGATAACGCAAGCGGCGCCCTGCGCTTAATTCAGCAACATGCGACAACACATTATCACGATCTCATTCAAGGCGATGTTGCCGTTGATCCTGCCCTCGCCCATGAAGATTATATAATCAAACGCAGTGATGGTTTATTTGCTTATCAGCTGGTTGTAGTAGCTGACGATATCGAACAAGGAATTACTAATATCGTACGCGGAGCTGATTTATTAGCGCCCACAGCCAGACAGCTCAGTTTATTCAAACAACTCGATGCCAGCCTACCGAATTACGCCCACCTCCCTTTAGCTGTTGCCAAACCTGGTTTTAAATTATCTAAGCAAAATTATGCCCCAGCTATTTCTAAGCAACAGCCAAAACCTGCACTTTTTAGTGCTTTTGAGTTTTTAGGTTTAGCGCCAGAGCAAGAATTATTAACGCTGAGTATTGAGCAAATGATGGACTGGGCCATAAATCGCTATAAGTTATCTGTGGTGCCAAAAGTAGCACAAATTCAAATTTCTCAGTCAGCAGATAACCAAGCAACGCATTTTACTCACATAATTAAGTAAAAATTCGCTAAATAGCGTTTATTTTAAAGTCTTCAACTTAATTTTTGAGCTGCACTGGTATATTATACCCAACCTTAGCAAACCTTAAACGCAATACGTTTATCGCCAAGTATGCACATTCCTCGTGCAGTTAATAACAAAATACAGCTATACTTGGTTAGATTTTTGATAGCTATATGCTATCAATTAACCAAATTCTGTAGGAGACAGATTATTATTTCCAAGCTTTTTCAATTTTGTCGGCAAATTATAGGCCCTAACGGCACGCAGACAAACCAGCAGCTAGACTCGACACAGCCTTTGGTGATAGGACGTAATGAGCATGGTATTTCTCGTAAACAATTTAGCCCAAATGCAATCAAGGTATTATATCGCCTAAAAGACGGGGGCTTTGATGCCTACCTTGTCGGTGGTTGTATTCGTGATATTTTGTTAGGTCAACAACCAAAAGATTTTGATGTTGTAACCAATGCCACGCCAGAACAAGTAAAGAAGCTATTTCGTAACTGTCGTTTAATTGGTCGCCGCTTTCGTTTAGCGCACATTGTATTTGGCCGCGAAATTATTGAAGTAGCCACAATGCGTGGCCATCATGAAGCCGCTGAAGACAAAAACCAAATTAGCCAATCAAGCGAGCAAGGCCAATTACTACGAGATAACGTCTTTGGTAGTATTGAAGAAGATGCCGAGCGCCGTGACTTTACAATAAACGCGCTGTATTACTCAATTAATGATTTTTCTATCCATGATTTTGCCAACGGTATCGCGGCTATCAATGCCAGACAAATAGAGTTAATTGGCGATCCTAAAACACGCTATAGAGAAGACCCTGTACGTATGTTACGTGCCGTTCGTTTTGCCACCAAGCTTGATATGACGATTGCGCCAGCAACTGAAAAGCCAATTAAAGAGCTGGCAAGCTTACTTGATAACATTCCGCCTGCGCGTTTATTTGAAGAAACACTGAAATTATTTTTAAACGGTAAAGCAGAAGAAAATTTCCTTATGCTGCGACGTTATAACCTGTTTAAATCGCTGTTCCCTGCGCTGGATAGTATTTTAGATAAAAACCCAGGTGGCTTAGAGTTCTCACTTATTCAGCAAATGTTTCGTAATACAGACGAGCGTATTAACGCAGATAAAAAAGTCACACCAGCGTTTATTTTTGCGGCGTTGCTTTGGTTCCCACTATTAAAAATTGCTAAGCAGCTACAACTGAGTGAACAACTATCTGAATATGATGCATACGTACAAGCAATGAATAAAGTCCTCAGCGAAAATGCTCAACATATTGCCGTGCCAAAGCGTTTTACCTTAGGCGCTCGTGATATTTGGCATATTCAGCAACGCTTAGACAAACGTGCAGGTCAACGTGCTTATAGATTAACGCAACAGCCTCGCTTTAAAGCAGCCTATGACTTCTTATTATTACGTGTGCAAGCAGGTGAACAAGAACATCAAGAATTGGCAAGTTGGTGGACCGCATATTTGAGTAAAGACATCAATGGTCAAAAAGACATGGTCAAATCATTAGGTAGTCAAGGGGCGCCAAAAGGCCGCAGACGTACCCGCCGCCGAAGCCCAAAGCCGACGGCTGAGTAAATAAATGGAAATCGTCTATCTTGGTCTAGGGGCTAATTTGAATGCCCCTCGTGAACAGCTTAAAAATGCGGTAGTTGCCTTACGAGGACTACCCCGCAGTGAGTTTATTGCGCTATCCCACCATTACGCGAGTAAGCCAATGGGGCCGCAAGACCAACCTGATTATGTCAATGCTGTGGCTGCTATAAAAACAGCGCTAAGCCCAGAGCAGCTACTCGATTTAACGCAAAAAATAGAGCTTGAACACGGTCGCGTTCGCAAAAAAGAGCGTTGGGGACCACGTACACTCGATATTGATATTTTATTATTTGGCGAACAAATAATAAATACAGAACGTTTGACGGTACCTCATTACGGTTTAACCGAACGCGAGTTTGTGGTGTACCCCTTACTTGAAATTGCGCCAAACCTTTTATTGCCATCCGGTAAAAAATTAAACACTATTACCGCGACTTTAGCATTAAACGAACTGCAACAATTACCTCTGTAACTAATTTCAGGGCGTTGCCTACGAGGATATTATGTCTAAAATAACAGTTTCTACTCTCATTAAAATGAAAGCAGAACAACAAAAAATAACCGCTTTAACGGCTTATGACGCCAGCTTTGCCAAGCTATTTTATGATAACGGTGTAGACGTTATTTTGGTCGGAGATTCACTTGGAATGGTGCTACAAGGTGGCGATGACACTTTAGCTGTAACCAATCAAGATATTGCCTACCATACCCGCAGTGTACGTGCTGGTAGTCGCGACTTATTTGTTATTGCTGACATGCCATTTATGACCTACTCAAACCCAGAACAAAGCTGTCAAAATGCCGCACAATTGATGCGTGCAGGGGCAAACATGGTTAAGCTTGAAGGCGGTGAATGGCTTCATGACTCTATCAAAGCTTTGACTCAACAGGGCATTCCTGTATGCGGTCACTTAGGTTTAACACCTCAGTCAGTTCATGTATTTGGTGGTTTTAAAATTCAAGGGCGTGGTGACGAACAAGCACAAAAAATGATAAGTGATGCCCAAGCACTCGCTAAAGCAGGCGCACAATTGATAGTGCTCGAATGTATCCCCTCTGCGCTTGCAAAGCGTATAACCGATGCTGTAGATATTCCAACTATCGGTATCGGTGCAGGTAATCAAACCGACGGTCAAATTTTAGTTATGCATGATTTGGTAGGTATTTCAGCAGGCTATATTCCTAAATTTTCGAAAAACTTTTTACTTGAAACAGGTAACATGCCTGATGCCGTTAAAAAATACTGCGCAGATGTTAAAAGCGGCGCCTTTCCGAGCAGCGAGCATGAGTTTAACTAATGCAGTCAATTACTGAGATCAAGTCACTACGAAGCCAAATTAAAGCATGGCGACAAGCAGGGTTAAGTATTGCCCTAGTACCAACAATGGGCAATTTACACCAAGGTCATTTTTCATTAGTTGAAAAAGCAAAGACCATGGCTGATAAAGTGGTTGTTAGTATTTTTGTTAACCCTATGCAGTTTGGAGTTAACGAAGATTTAGATAATTACCCACGTACGCTCAATGCAGATAAACAAGGCTTAGCCGAGCTAGGTACTGATATCGTATTTACACCGAGCGTTAGTGCCATCTACCCTAACGGGTTAGGTGCACAAAGTTTTGTTGATGTACCCGATATCTCAATGGGGTATTGCGGTGGCTCACGACCTGGTCACTTCAAAGGTGTTGCAACTGTGGTGACTAAATTATTTAATTTAGTACAGCCTGACTTTGCTTGCTTTGGCGAAAAAGACTTCCAACAACTGCAAGTAATAAAAACTATGGTACGTGACCTATCAATTCCTGTTGAAGTCATTGGTGTCCCCACCACCCGTGAAGTGTCAGGCCTTGCAATGAGCTCACGCAATGGTTACTTATCTGAATCACAAAAAAATACAGCCACAACACTGTTTAAAACGTTGAATAATTGCGCTGAGCAACTATTAGCTGGTCAACGTGATTTTAGCGCTATTTGTCAGAAAGCTAAAGAATCGCTTACTACAGCAGGGTTAAAACCAGACTATTTTGAAATAGCTCAGCGAGATACCCTAAAAAACGCTACACTTGATGATGACAAACTAGTGATTTTAGCTGCCGTATTTTTAGGCGAAGTAAGGCTAATCGATAATTTACAAGTTGATATTAATAACAATAATCAGGAACAAGTATGAATTTATTATTTAAGTTAGCAAGTGCAGCTGTCATTTTTAGCGTGTTATCAGGCTGTCAAAATCATATTGAAAACCCAGAGATGCAGCAATGTGCTCAGCAAAACTATCAATGTGAAGCCAATTGTGAACAGCAAAGTACTGGCGAAGGCATGGTTCACAAAGTATGCAGCATTAAATGCATCGAAGAGTACAATCAATGTAAAGCGAATGCAGAGGCCCTAGGCGCCGTTCAGTAATATCTTCACTGAGCTTGCTGGTAAGTAGACACCGTAAGCTCATTATCAATTCTATAATCCATCCTTTTAATGCCATAAATTAACCATTATTCATATTAGCGCAAGGTTCACTTTAGTAATATTGACCTATTACAGTAAGTAAACATCATATTATCTGATGTAATTTCTTCCCACTTCTGTACATAAAATACACTTTTTTAATTATGTAATTATCAAACCTATTGAATTAAAAGCTTTTTAATTCAGGTTTGCTTTTTGCACTACTGATTTAGTTAATGGCTAAAGGAAATACCTAATGAAAACGCTAACGCAGCGCGCTTTACATTTACCTATGAAGAGAAATACCTTGGTAGGCATATTACTTAGTGTATGTGCATGCAACGTCATTGCAGCACAAGAACCAGATGTGGCTACGGATGTAGCAACTAAACAAGTAGCAGATATAAAGACAGAAAAAAAACAAACTGATGTTACTGAAACAAACAATAAAACTCAGCCGACACTATTCACTGTCTCGTCTGAAAAACTTTTTGATGTAATTTCTGCACGAGCAAAGCAACTTGCCGCTAATGAGTATATTCCACCGCAAGACATAGCCATAGAAGCCCTGCAAAGCATTAACTACCAAGATTATCGTGCAATTCGTTTTCGCCAAGAACAAGCTATCTGGAAAGACGAAAGCTTATATGAAGTACAATTATTCCACCCAGGTTTTTTATATAAAAACCCCGTTACTATTAATACGGTTAATAGTGATGCTCATGTAAAAAGCGTGCCATTTAAAACTGATTTCTACCGTTATGACGCCACAGCTGCACCTTTAGAGCAAGAAATTACAACTGCGCTTGGTAATACACAACTAGGTCATGCAGGCTTTCGTGTTCACTTTCCTTTAAATAACACACAATATAAAGATGAAGTTGCAGTATTCCAAGGTGCGTCTTATTTTCGCTTAGTGGGCCCCGACCAAGTTTATGGTATTTCTGCACGAGGCTTAGCAATTGATACTGCGCTTAGTTCAGGTGAAGAGTTTCCTGTTTTTAAAGAGTTTTGGTTAGTAAAGCCCAAGCCCGAAGATACCAATATTGTAATTTATGCATTACTAGATAGCCCATCTGTGGCGGGTGCTTATCGCTTTGAGATCAGCCCATCAACTCAAACTGAAATAAATACCCAAATGAAAATCTTTGCGCGCAAAGATATTAAAAAACTAGGAATAGCGCCCCTAACAAGCATGTTTTATCACGGTGAAAACAGCACTAAATTTTTTGATGATTACCGCCCTGAGGTCCATGATTCTGATGGCTTATTAATTCAATCAAATGACAATGAATGGGTCTGGCGAGCACTTAATAACCCAAAACAACTTAGTGTTACAGCGTTCAGCTATACCAACCCTAAAGGATTTGGCTTAGCTCAAAGAGACCGAGAGTTTAACAACTATTTAGATACAGAAGCACATTATCATGCGCGTCCAAGTTTTTGGGTTAAACCTATCGGTCAGTGGGGTAAAGGTCATGTTGAGTTAGTTGAAATTCCAACCGATACAGAAACAAACGATAATATTGTTAGCTATTGGGTGCCAGAAAAACTGCTTAAAGCGGGTGAGTCAATGAGTTTTAATTACTCACTTGAAACCTTTAACTCTACTATCGCAGAGCAGAGCAAAGCCAGCGTATTACGAACTCGCATTGGCAGTGCTGCGTTACCTGGGGAGCAAAACCCTCCACCTAAAAGCCATAGGCAATTTACCGTTGATTTCACAGGCGAAAATATTAACCAGTTGTCAGCTGATCTAATATTACAGGCTAACTTAGAACTATCGAGCGGTACAGTTAGCGACAAAACGGTACAGCAATTACCCAATAATCAAGGATGGCGTGTTGCTTTTAAAATCGCGCCAGAAGGAGATAAGCCAGTTGACATGCGCTTATCATTAAAACTACGCGACAAAGAAATAAGCGAGGTATGGAGCTATGTCTGGTATCCAAATGACATCCAATAAGGCAAGAGCAGCCAGTGCTGCGATGCCATTGAAAAAAACACGAATAGCATTATTTAGCTTTTTATCGCTGTTTATATCTGCATACGGTATGTGGATCATGTTTGATATTTTAAATTCGAACGGCATGACCCCGCTTGAGTATGCATTACTTGGCTTGTTTTCAATTACCTTTGCTTGGATTGTTACCGCATTCTGTAGCGGTTGTATGGGCTTTATTTTACAGCTTTTCAGAATTGATCCTTTAACACTAAAACGCCAAAAGCCAATTAAAATAGATACTCACGCGCTAAGTAAAACCAAAACAGCGGTGGTAATGCCGATCTATAACGAGGATACAGAACGTGTTATAGCTGGTTTTGAAGTGAGTTTACGGTCACTGTTAAAAACAGGTCAGTTTGAGCACTTTGATTTTTATCTGTTAAGTGACACTCAAGATAAAGAAATTGCCCGAAATGAATTAAAAGCATGGCATGACTTAAGCGCTCGTTTAGGGGATACGGCTAAGCAAATATTCTACCGCAACCGTACTGATAACAAACACCGTAAAGTTGGTAACCTTGCCGACTTTTGTGAGCGCTGGGGCAACCAGTATGAGCATATGATTGTACTTGATGCTGATAGCATCATGACGGGTCAATGTATGTTAGAACCTGACAACAAGCATGATTAACAACCCAAATTCAGGGCTGATACAAACAATCCCTATCCCTGTCAGGCAAGAAACTTTTTTGGTCGTTTTTTACAGTTTGCGTCAGTTTTATACAGCCCAATGCTTGCGACTGGTTCTGCATTTTGGCAAACAAATCAAGCTAACTACTGGGGCCACAATGCAATCATTCGAGTTGATGCTTTTATTAACTGCTGTGGCCTACCTGTGCTTGAAGGCAAAGCCCCTTTTGGTGGTGAAATTCTTAGCCATGACTTTGTTGAAGCAGCACTATTAAATCGCGCTGGCTGGGATGTTATTTTATTAAGTGATGTTCAAGGAAGCTATGAAGAAGTACCGAGTAATATTTTAGACTATGCGATTCGCGATAGACGCTGGGTGCAAGGCAATATTCAACATTTAGGCCTACTTCCTTCATCAGGTATTAAGTTAATGAATAAGCTGCACTTTTTACTCGGTGCAACAGCGTATATTTCATCATTAATTTGGTTATCTATGCTAGCACTCAGCACCATTGATGCTGTTACCCGTGCAGTGAATAGTAATGTTTACTTTAATCAGCCATATCAATTATTTCCAACTTGGCAGATAGCTAAAACAGAGTTGATAGATTCATTATTGTTTATCACCATTGTATTATTGCTACTACCAAAGTTAATGGGATTAGTCGTCACGTTAATCCATCGCAATAAAGAGTTTGGTGGTTCTATAAAACTAATATTAGGCTCGCTGATCGAAACTGTGTTCGCGATCATCGTTGCGCCTTTAATGATGGTATTTCATAGTTATTTTGTGATCTGTGTTTTTCTGGGTAAGAAAGTATCTTGGGATGCGCAACCACGCTCTGGCCGCATGGTTCCTTGGAAAGAAGCCATTGGTTATACGTTATTCGCCACCTTAGTTGCTATTGCATGGGGTAGTATTGCTTATTACTACACACCTACTTTTTTTCTGGTGGCTATCGCCAATACTAATTGGTTTAATACTCGCGGCACCTATCGTACGCTATTCTAGTAGCATTGGTTTAGGCGTAAAGCTACGCCGCATGGGAATTTTTATCTGCCCTAGTGAAGCTATTGAAGATGATACTCTAAAAGCTTTACGTGAACACGAGCAGACTATCAGCTTACCGGCGGATAAAGATGCTAAATTTACTAAGCCATTTTTACCGCAGGAATACCCATGTTCAATGCCAATTCAAAGCTTTAATAAACAAGCTAAAACAGGCAGAGTTAAACGTGTGCAACGCCGTATTAAGAAGAAAATACTGGCTAAAAGTTAATTATTTTCATTAATAAAAAAACCGCTCTAAATTGAGCGGTTTTTTATATATAAACTATTTTTTAATTCGTTTAGCTATTAAAGAAGACCTAGCTTTTTAAGTTCTTTCGCTGCTAATTGAGCTGAAAGTGGAACATAACCATCTTTCTCAACAATAGTTTGCCCATCAAGAGACAACACCATTTTTAAGAACTCTGCATCAATTGGCGAAAGCGGTTTGTTAGGGTGTTTATTGATATAAACATATAAAAAGCGAGATAGCGGATATTTACCTTTTGCTACATTATCAATTGTGGCATCAACAAAGTTATCACCTTTCTTTGCCAGCGGCACAGTGCGAACACCAGAAGTGATATAACCAATACCTGAGTAACCAATTGCATTTACAGATGATGAAATTGATTGAACAACAGAAGCTGAACCAGGCTGCTCATTTACGTTGTTACGAAAATCGCCTTTACACAGAGCCATTTTCTTGAAGTAACCATACGTACCTGATACCGAGTTACGTCCATAAAGCTGAATATCTTTAGCAGCCCAATCACCTGTTAAGCCAACATCACTCCAGCGAGTTACTTCAGCAGACGCGCCACATTTACGAGTAGAAGAAAAAATTGCATCTACTTCGTCAATACGTAGGCCTTTAATAGGGTTATCTTTGTGTACAAATACAGCTAATGCATCGATTGCAACACGTACTTCAGTTGGTTTATAACCATAACGTTTTTCAAACGCTTCGATTTCTTTTGATTTCATTTTACGGCTCATAGGGCCGAAATTTGCAGTGCCTTCAGTTAGCGCTGGTGGCGCAGTTGAAGAGCCAGCGGCTTGAATTTGAATATTTACATTTGGGTAAATACGTTTGTACTCTTCAGCCCAAAACGTCATCATATTGGCCAGAGTATCAGAGCCCACTGATGAGAAGTTACCTGAAATCCCGCTGGTCTTTTGATATTCTGGAAGTGCTGAATCTACAGCTAAAGCCTGTGCAGATACCAATGTTGTAACAGCCACACCCATTGCGGCAACTAAACTTTTAAATTTCATAGGGGTTACTCCGATTTGTTCGTCCCATTTCCTAACTGTGCACCACTGTAAAGACACTAAATGACAATTAGATTACTCAAACATTACACTTTTATGACTTTGCACTAAATCTGAACTTTGTGTTCATACTATTTTGTCTTTACCAAAAGAAAATGAAAAACACGAGCCTTCACCTAACTTACTTTTTATTTTTAATTGGCTGTCATGTCGAGTCAGCACATGTTTGGTTATTGCTAACCCCAGCCCTGAGCCACCCGTTGTTCTGCTACGAGCTTTATCAACTCGATAAAAACGCTCTGTTAGACGGTTAATATGCTCAGGGGCTATGCCATCACCATTATCGACGACTGAAAAATGTGCTTGCTTATCTTTAACTTGCCAACTAACAATGATCTTACCGCCAGGTTTAGTGTAATGAATAGCATTAAACACCAAGTTAGAAAAAGCACTTCGCAGTTCTTCTTCCGCGCCTTTGATATCTAAACTGGAGTCAATATCAAATATTAATTCATGTTCTTTATCTTGGTTTAAAGATTGTGCTTCTGTACCGATATAAGTGAGTAGCTGAGGTACATTTACCGCTTTATCCCCCTCTTGGCGTCTAGAGCCTTCAATACGAGAAAGTGACAATAATTGATTAACTAAGCTATCCATACGTTTACATTGCTCAAGCATAGTAGTTTGCGCTTTGTTCCACATTGCAGGTGGCGGCATCATATCGCCATCAAACATTTCTAAATAACCTGTTACGACGGTTAAAGGCGTGCGAAGCTCATGAGATACATTCGCGACAAAGTCTTTACGCATTTGTTCAAGTTGCTTTAATCGAGTCACATCGCGAACAACCACCATCAATTGAGAAGTTGCATAAGGCATAACCCTATACTCCAAGACTTGTCCAATTGTATAACTATTATCTAGCTCTAGTGCCTCATCAAATTTTTCTGCATGCATATATTTAGCAAACTTAGGATCTCGAATTAAGTTATCTAAGCGCTGACCATGATCTGTTGGCCACTGCAAGCCTAGTACTTTTAGTGCTAATTGGTTACACCAAACAATACTTAGATCCCGTTGCAGGACAATCACAGCATCAGGAACAGCTTCGGCACCATCGCGAAAGCGACGGATCAAATCAGCTAATTCATTACGCTTTTTACGATTTCGGTGTTGTAAATGATAGATCCCTTCAAACACTTGCTCCCACGCGCCCTCGCCCTCTGGCGGGTTAAAGCTACGTTGATTAAGCAGCCAATCACTGAGTCTATAAAGTTGATGATAATGCCAAACAAGAAGCGAAAAGGAGCCTAAAAACAAAAGCAAAAATGGCGCGCCAACAAGCACGCCAATCAATAACAAAGGAAGAAAATAGATAAGCAAACGCTTCGCTAACGCCTGCTTATTAACAACTCGGTACATACACTCACTTTACCTTAGAGAAAGTAAATTTAAGCCAATGTAATAATTAGCCTGTCGTTTAAAAAAACTACAATTTACTAGAAAAACGATACCCTGCACCACGCACTGTTTGTACTAAACGGTCATGACCTAGAGGCGCAATAGCTTTGCGTAATCGACGAATATGTACATCGACGGTTCTATCTTCAACATAGACATTCGTTCCCCACACGTTATCAAGCAACTGTTCACGGCTATAAACTCGTTCAGGATGAGTCATAAAGAAATGCAGCAATCTAAACTCAGTAGGCCCCATATCTAATTCGCTCCCCTCAGAGGTTACACGATGAGAAATGGGGTCTAGACGTAAACCATGTACTTCAATAGCTTCTTCTAATGAAGTCGGGGAAACACGACGGATAACGGCTTTAATTCGGGCCATTAATTCTTTTGGTGAAAATGGTTTCGTTACATAATCATCCGCACCTACTTCTAAGCCACGCACTTTATCTTCTTCTTCGCCACGGGCTGTCAGCATAATAATCGGGATCTGGCGTGTGTGCTCGCTCTGCTTGAACTTTTTAGCGATTTGAATACCGCTACCGCCCGGTAACATCCAATCCAATAACACCATATCAGGATACGGCTCAACCATTGCCGCAATAGCAGAATCATAGTCTTCTGCTTCAATTGCTTGAAAACCATTTTGTTCTAATACAAAAACCAACATCTCTCTAATGGGTGCTTCGTCATCGACGACAAGTACTTTACGTGACATTCCAATTTATCTCTTTCGTTATCGAACTAGTTTTCATTATTATGACTAAGTATGACAGTTTTATGAAAGTGTAACGTGTAAAGTAAAAAAGAGGGTGAAAAAAACACAAATTTACCTAATATAGGGTTTTAAAAGTGCATTTCCCCGAGAATTTTTAATAAAAATGCAATATTAAAGACTCGTTAGTTATTTACCAACCTCATTCTAAAAGCTCAGTTATAGTGAATTGCTCATAAAAGTTTAGCTAATATGTTTGGATCAAAATCATACTAAGCTCTTGGCTGAGAGATCACGATCATACTAACCAAACCAGATCCGAGATCATCGTTGTACTAAGTCCCAATTACAACATGTTGATTATTTAATCAAAAACCAATTTAACTGACTATTTTTCATACTAAAGTAAGCTCTACAGCTAAGATCCTTAGTAAAAATCTGATCTGTTACGATCTATAGCTAGTAAAAATCTGATCCTAAGTTTTGTTGTTAATAAAATAATGATCCCGCGAGCACTGAGCTGTTTTAATCACACTTACTGAGAGCAATGCAGAGTAAATCTAATTGCACTAAGTAAAAAACACTATAACTATAAGTGTACAGCTAAAGCGCAGACAAGAAACCCGAAGCAACAAATTAACTGCAGTACTTGGCTATAAAACAATTATTTAACTACCTATGGGTGATTATGACTTCATTAAATGAGTGCTCTATAAATACTAACAACGTTAAAAATTAACCACAAAAAAGCCCTAACCTAGGTTAGGGCTTTACTTTGAACACACAATGAAATTTACAATTTTTAGTTATTAGTTACTGCGTACAGAAACAAACTCAGGGTAAGCATCGATGCCACAATCGTGTTGATCCATACCGTTTAGTTCTTCTTCTTCTGTTACACGGATACCCATCGTTTTTTGTAGAATTACCCATACAATCAATGAAGCGATAAATACAAAGGCTAAGATACATACTAAGCCGATAACCTGATTCACAAAGCTCGCATCAGCATTTGATACTGGTACTAAGATAATACCTAATGCACCACATACGCCGTGTACAGAAATAGCACCTACAGGGTCATCTATTTTAACTTTATCGAGTGCTACGATGCTAAACACAACCAGTGAACCGCCAAGAATACCTAATAAACATGCCATAAGAGGTGATGGAGATAGCGGATCAGCAGTGATAACAACTAAGCCAGCAAGCGCACCGTTTAGTACCATGGTTAAATCTGCTTTACCCCACAATACTTTACATACGAATAATGCTGCAATTGCGCCCGTTGCGGCAGCAGCGTTTGTATTTAATAAAATTTGACCTACTGCTGTAGCATTTTCAGCATCAGAAATTAACAGTTGAGAACCACCGTTAAAACCAAACCAACCCATCCATAGAATAAATGTACCGAGTGTAGCAAGAGGTAGGTTAGAACCAGGAATTGGGTAAATTTCACCATTTTTACCGTATTTACCTTTACGAGCACCTAACATTAATACACCAGCAAGTGCAGCAGCAGCACCAGTACCATGAACGATGGCAGAGCCTGCAAAATCAACAAAGCCCATTTCAGATAAGAAACCACCACCCCAAGTCCAATAGCCTTCAATTGGGTAGATAAAACCTGTTAATACGATAGCAAAAGCAAGGAATGCCCATAACTTCATACGTTCAGCAACAGCACCTGAAACAATCGACATAGCTGTTGCAACAAAAACAACTTGGAAGAAAAATCTGACTCTAATGAGTGGTCAGCATCCGCCGCTTGGCTACCTATTAAAGCACCTAACGATGGCACTAAGCCGCCCTCAGTGTTGTCTACATACATAATGTTGTAGCCAACCAGTAAAAACATCGTACACGCTATTGCATATAGTGCGACGTTTTTAGTTAGAATTTCAGTGGTATTTTTTGAACGAACTAAGCCCGCTTCGAGCATGGCAAAACCTGCTGCCATCCACATAACTAAAATACCTGAGATTAAAAAATAAAATGTATCTAATGAAAACTTCAGTTCTACAATTGTGTTTTCCATAATGTGCCCCCTTAAATTGCTTCATCATCTAATTCGCCCGTACGAATACGAACAATTTGATCTAAGTCGTAAACGAAAATCTTACCGTCACCAATTTTGCCTGTTGATGCAATTTTAGTAATGGTTTCGACAACCCGTTCACAGTTCTCAGTACGAGTAGCAATTTCGAGTTTTATTTTAGGAATAAAATCGACTTGGTATTCTGCACCACGATACAGCTCAGTATGTCCACGCTGACGACCAAACCCTTTGACGTCAACAACTGTCATTCCCTCAATGCCTAAATCAGCCAGTGCTTCACGCACATCATCTAGTTTGAATGGCTTTATTATTGCACTAATCATTTTCATAGTGGCCCCTTCGGACGCTTATTGTTATCCTGTTTCCTTAGATAATCCAACCTTTGTGCCACTATTTAAAATAATTTAAAAACAATAAGTTAAAACCTAAAGTTAAAATAAAGAAACAAAAAACGCACCATTTAGGTGCGTTTTTTCTACAAACTAACTGAGCTGGTGCAAATTTTAGCTCTGTTTTACCACACAGTCTCGTTCTTGTGCTTTTGCTTTGTATAATGCCTTATCTGCAATACGCATGGCATTAGTAAGCGTCACGTTTTGGAAAGTGGTGAGTCCGACACTCACTGTTATAGTGAAAGGCTGACCATTAATTACAAAATCATAAGCTGAGATACGGGCTCTAAATGCATCCATTAACAAGTAAGCTTGATCTAAACTTAGATCTGTTAAAACAATTGCAAACTCCTCACCGCCAACACGCGACACCGTATAGTCTTTAAATGAACTGCGCAGTAAAGATGCAACTTGCTTAAGAGCTTGATCACCTGCTTCATGACCAAATTTATCATTAATCACTTTAAAAAAAATCGATGTCTAAAAGTGCTAAGCTATTTTGTCGCGAAGTTTCTTTTAATAACTTTTCAGCAAACTGATAAAAATAGCGACGATTATATAAACCCGTTAAATCATCTCTATACGCACTCTCTTTAATATCAGCAATAAGCGATAGCTGCTCCATTGTTTGTAGAATACGACAATGAAACTCTTCATTCATAAAAGGTTTCGTTAAAAAGTCATTAGCACCGTATTTTATAAACCGTGCAGACAACCCATGTTTGCCAGCACCAGATAAGCCAATGATAACCAAGTCATCCCTGCCCCTAAAATTACGGACAGCTTTTACTAACTCAAAGCCATCCATCGTTGGCATAGCGTAATCGGTCATTAATAGCTTAATCTCGGGATCAGCTTTAAGCATTTTTAATGCTTGCTCACCATCGGTGGCATCTTGCACATCAAATAGTTGTTTTTCGAGCATTTGTTTCATTAATGAACGGCTAAGCAATGAGTCATCAGCAATTAGTGCCTTACAGCCCTGATTGCGAAGTAGTTGTGCGACCAATTTAACGGCATAATGGTATGAATCACGATTATCTTTAATAACATAATCAACCACACCTAACTCAAGCATTTGTTGGCGCTGATATTCATCAATTTTCGAGGTAAGTACTACAGTTGGTACATTTTGCTCTAAAGTGTATTTTACGACCTCACCATTAGGCGCATCTGGTAGCGTTAAATCAACGAGTGCAAGCGTATACTCATACTTGGCTACAAATTCTTTAGCCTCAGCTAATGACCATGCAAAATCAACTGCGACATTTAAATAATGAGCAGATAAATGGCGCAAAACTTGTTGTACTACTTTACTATCTTCAACGACTAAAACTCTTTGCATAAATCTTCTCAAACTCAAATAACACAACTAAACTTTACTACATAACAGCCAAAGGCTGATAATTAGCTTAATCATCCAAATATACTTTATTGCGCACATAATCAAAATCAAATAATAGTAATTCCACCAAAAAAACATAGCTTATTTATTTATAACTAGGATTAACTTCTACCTCTTACCGAGTAATACCTGCACCTAGTCTCATTAACTTTGTTATTTTGAGTGAAATTATCTTTAATGGATAAAATATTAAAAAAGGATCCCGCATGAAACTTATTAGTATCATTAGCCTCTCATTAGCTTCACTTACTTTAACTGCTTCACAAGTTAGCTTTGCCAATGAAAACCAACGTCGTATTGACGTAGATAGCACCGTAGTTACTGAGCACAAAGCTCGGATTAACGGTGAACGCTTTTCTTATACCGCAACCACGGGTACTCAGCCGGTGTGGGATGATAAAGGTGATGCTGTCGCAACGCTGCAATATACGTATTATGAACGTGACAAAGTTGACGACAGAACGAAACGTCCATTACTCATTTCATTCAATGGTGGGCCAGGTTCAGCATCTGTATGGATGCATTTAGCCTATACTGGACCACGGGTGTTAAAAATTGATGACGAAGGCTACCCGATTCAGCCATATGGCGTAAAAGACAACCCATATTCAGTACTTGATGTCGCTGATATCGTGTATGTAAACCCAGTGAATACCGGTTATTCACGCGTTTTAGAAAACGAAAAAGGTGAGTTACCAAGTAAAGACGCACAACAAAAAATGTTTTTTGGTGTTAATGCCGACATTAAGTATTTAGCTGAATGGTTAAATACGTTTGTAAATCGCACAGAGCGCTGGCGCTCACCTAAGTTTTTAATTGGTGAAAGTTATGGTACTACCCGTGTTTCAGGCCTTGCCCATGAACTACAAAACCGTCAGTGGATGTACATTAACGGTGTTGTGCTTGTATCGCCTACCGATATCGGCATTAAACGTGACGGTCCTGTAAAAGCAGCAAACCGCCTGCCTTATTTTGCAGCTACGGCTTGGTATCACAAAGCACTAAGCCCTGCCCTACAAGCTAAAGATTTAGATGAATTACTTCCAGAAGTCGAAGATTTCACAATAAATAAGTTGATCCCCGCCATTGCAAAAGGCGGTTTTATTGGCGATGAAGAAAAACGCGCTATCATAAAGCAAATGGCACTTTACGCTGGTGTGTCTGAAAAGTTTGTTGCACAAAATAACTTAGACATTCCAACTAACTTTTTCTGGAAAGAGTTATTACGTGAGCGCGGCCAAACTTTAGGGCGCTTAGATTCTCGCTATTTAGGCATGGATAAACGCGATGCAGGTGAATCTCCTGATTACTGGGCAGAGCTAACCTCATGGTTACATTCATTTACGCCAGCTATTAATCATTACTTACGTAATGAACTCAATTATAAAACCGATGTTAAATACAACTTATTTGGCAACGTGCACCCTTGGGATCGTAGTAAAAACAATACCGGCGAAAATTTACGTTTAGCTATGGCACAAAACCCGTACCTAAACGTACTCGTACAAGCAGGTTATTATGACGGCGCAACTAATTACTTTGATGCTAAATATACCATGTGGCAACTAGACCCAAGCAGTAAAATGCGCGACCGTTTAAGCTTTAAAGGCTACCGTAGTGGTCATATGATGTATCTTCGTCACGCTGACTTGGAAAGTTCGAACAATGACTTACGCGAGTTCATGTTAAATGCACTGCCTAAAGAAGGTGAATCAGCTAAGTATTAATTGCTGATATTTAGACTATATTTACTCAGCCCGTTTACACGGGCTGTTCTTTGTTTATACTCAAACCATTGATTTAACATTTTTGGAAAACAAAGATGTCAGAAAACTATCGCGTAATATTTGCAGGACTCGCACAAGGCATTCAACCTGATGATGCACAAGCAAAGCTTGCAGCAAAGTTAAAAGCGCCTCACAGCAAAATAGCTGCATTTTTTGAAAACAAACCGCTGTTTGCCCCCTGCGCAAAAGAAAAAGCTTTAAAACAAGCTAAATTACTTGCAACTGTTGGCATCAAAAGTAAATTACAACCTCTTACACAGCCACAATCAAACACTCAAAGTGATGAAGCATCTCAGCAACGTGATGAGCGTATTTTTAATGCTCTCGACTACATTACTAGTAGTTTAATACGCATTGAAGAAAAACTGGATGATTTAGAACAACGAATATCCGCAACCACAGAGCAACCAGTAGAGCCTGAAAGTGATGAATGGCAAACGGATGATCTACTCCTTGATGAAGATCTCAACACGCCGATTAAAAAACGCAGCAATACGTTACTTTATTCTCTCATTGCAATGGTCTTAATATTACTTGTCGTGCTGGGGTTATCATTCGCTTTTCCTGATTTATTCACTTTTTTAGACACATAACAACTAAACAAAATAATAAACATGAACAATAAACGAGCGCAAATACGCCAAGAAATTCGAAAAAAACGTAATTCTTTATCAAAAATCGAACAAAAAATTGCTGCCAAACAGCTAAAAGTGAATTTTATTCAATACCTAAGAACAACAAAAAGCGCTAAAAACTCACATATTGGCATTTATTTTAGCAATGACGCAGAACTCGACACATCATTGTTAATTAAAGAACTTTGGTCTAAAGACCACACATTATACCTACCTGTAATTCACCCATTTAATGGCACTACATTATACTTTCAACGCTATGAAGAAAATTCACCCATGAGGCCAAATCGCTATGGTATCTTGGAGCCTAAGTTAAATTGTAGTCAGATATGCCCTTTACAGGACTTAGATTACTTATTAATGCCTTTAGTTGCATTTGATAGTAACGGTAATCGATTAGGTATGGGTGGTGGTTTTTATGATAAAACCTTGGCGCGTTACCACAACGAAAACTGGCAAAAACCTCAACTCATTGGTTTGGCACATCAATGCCAACACGTTGAAAGTTTACCTGTTGAATCGTGGGATGTTCCATTAAATTTAATCATTACCCCACAGAAAACCTACCATTGGTAAGCAATAAATTTGTATACTAAAGGTAAGTAACTCCACCTATTGAGCAAATACCATGACACAAGATGAACTAAAAAAAGCGGCAGCGTGGGCAGCCCTAGAATTTGTAGAAGAAAATACCATTGTAGGCGTTGGCACGGGCTCTACCGTTAACCACTTTATTGATGCTTTAGGTTCAATAAAAGACACCATAACAGGTGCGGTTTCAAGCTCTGATGCATCAACCGAAAAACTCAAAGCACTGGGTATTGAAGTATTTGAGTTAAATGATGTAGCAAGTTTAGATGTTTACGTAGATGGCGCAGATGAAATTAACGCCAAAAACGAAATGATTAAAGGCGGTGGCGCAGCACTGACTCGTGAGAAAATTGTTGCCGCCGTTGCCAAGCAGTTTGTGTGTATTGTAGATGACACAAAACTGGTTGATACATTGGGCCAATTTCCACTTCCCGTTGAAGTTATCCCAATGGCACGTAGCTATGTAGCGCGTGAATTATTAAAGCTTGGCGGCGACCCTGTGTACCGTCAAGGGGTTATTACTGATAATGGCAACGTCATTTTAGACGTTCATAATTTAGCTATTAATAACGCCAAACAATTAGAGCTGACAATTAATCAAATTGTCGGTGTAGTCACCAACGGCTTATTTGCCGAACGTGGCGCTGATAAAGTAATCATAGGCACCAAAAATGGGCCGCAAATAAAATAGGAATGAGGATTATGAGTAAGGTATCGTTAGCAAAAGACAAAATTAAAATTCTCTTGCTTGAAGGTGTACACCAAAGTGCAGTTGAAACACTAAAGCGTAATGGATACAGCAACATTGATTACGTAAAAACATCGTTACCTGAGGACGAACTGCTCGAGCGCATTAAAGACGTGCACTTTGTAGGTCTTCGTTCTCGTACTCATATTACTGAAGCTGTACTTGAAGCTGCTGAAAAGCTAGTGGCAATTGGTTGCTTTTGTATCGGTACCAACCAAGTTCATTTAGATGCAGCACGCCAACGCGGTATTGCAGTATTTAACGCGCCGTTTTCTAATACTCGTTCAGTTGCAGAGCTTGTACTTGGCGAGATTTTACTCTTGTTCCGCGGTATTCCAGAGCGTAATGCTATCGCTCATCGCGGCGGCTGGTTAAAAACAGCCAATGGTTCATTTGAAGCTCGTGGTAAAACACTCGGTATTATTGGTTACGGCCACATTGGTACACAACTTAGCATCATGGCAGAAAACATCGGCATGAACGTTGAGTTTTACGATATTGAAGACAAGCTAACCCTGGGTAATGCAACACAAGTCCATAATTTAACTCAGTTGTTGCAACGCGCCGATGTGATTAGTTTACACGTACCAGAAACACCGCAAACTAAAAACTTAATCGGTAGTGCTGAAATCTCAGTAATGAAACAAGGTGCAATCTTGATCAATGCATCTCGCGGCACTGTGGTTGATATAGATGCGCTTGCAGAAGCACTTCGTGATAAAAAGTTAAGTGGCGCTGCCATTGATGTATTCCCTGTCGAGCCAAAATCAAACGATGACGAATTTGTATCACCACTGCGTGAATTCGACAACGTAATTTTAACACCGCACATTGGTGGCTCAACACAAGAAGCACAAGAAAACATTGGTATTGAAGTCGCGGGGAAATTGGCTAAATACTCAGATAATGGCTCAACGATTACCGCTGTTAACTTCCCTGAAGTATCATTGCCAGAACTTGCTAATCGCAGCCGTTTATTACACGTACACCACAACCGCCCTGGTGTACTAACGCAAATTAACCAAGCATTTGCACAGCACGGTATTAATATCGCCGCACAGTACTTACAAACCGACGAAGCCATTGGTTATGTAGTAATCGACGTAGACACTGATCAGTCAGAAGTTGCATTGAAAGAGCTCAGTGCGGTTGAAGGTACTATCAGAGCACGTATTTTGCACTAGGTTGCTAGGTGCTAGGTGCTAGGTGCTAGGTGCTAGGTGCTAGCACAAAATAAAAGCCGTGCTTGTTAAGTCAAGCACGGCCTTTATTTTGAAGTGAGATAAATGTTACTTTGCAAAGAACAGTGTGGCTCTCTGCTCAATTAAAGCCTTTAATCGCTGTGCCTCTGCGCCCCCTGTAAAGTTTGAAAAACCTGGCTGCGATGAGAGCGCAATAAGAAGTTACTGCGTAACGCACCCTATTTAAATTTGCGGTCAGCTGCATTGACAGGCGAAGTCAACGTATTTGCTGATTGGATTAGAGTTGATTTTGAATTGACCGTCACTTTATTAAAACGGTCAAAAAATACTTGTGCCTATTGGCAGAGTTAAGGCTCATATGTGTTAGCAGCGTAATACTACTGGTAATTATTTGTTTGATTTTTTGGCAGAAGCCCAGAAAGCAACTGACATAGCAACACCAATACTAATACCCAAAGTGACACTGTTTAATGCAACGCCGAGACTTGCTCCCATAGCAACGCCCATTGCAATACCAAAAAGCATAGGTCTCTTTGCTTTGCTAGATTTATTCCATTTACTCATAGTTATTCCTGAACCTGCTAATGAGTCTGTAGATTAACTCATTTTTAATTTATTTTTATTGATGCATAAACCATAGCCGAGTTGCTATTTTGATTCAATCGATAACTGACTTTCACGTAAAATATAAAAAGCGTATTTTCTGTTGTTTTAGTTAATGTTTTGGCGGGTGTTTGATTGGCTTATTTTAGGAGATAAGCGCAGCCTAATTCTTAATGTATCGTGTTTTATGTAGCTAATTAGCCCTCAAGTTAATCCTCATTTACTTCTCATTCCCTTCTCTTTGAGCAAAAAATTTAGTGAATTATTCACAAAGAGGCGCTGCGCTTTAGAGTAATACAGGTTTTAGACCCAAAAGTATTCGCGTTCCTGTGTTTTTCCTAGTACCTAGCGCCTAAAACCTAGCTCCTCAAACAAGCAAAAAAAGCGCGAGCTATACTCGCGCTTTAAAATAATCAAAACCTGAATTTTGTCTCAAACTACAACTATTTGAGCTATTCCCCTTTCGCTTCGAGGTTTATAAACTCAGCTAGATCGTTTGGTTGACCCATTAAAGTAAATATCTGCTGGTTAATTTCGTCCATGGTTTGCCCCTCAGGTAGGCTCGCCGAGACAGTTAATGAATCTAAACCTTGAGTGAAGTTTTTAATAGCTGCAGCAAGCTCGTCGCTCACTGGGGCTTGCTGTATTTGTACATCAACCATTTGCTGCATTTGTTCAAGGGTCATACCTTGCTTTTCAAGCACTTGTTCAACAAGCGCTTTAAATTCACCTTGGTTGTTTAAGTTTATTTTAATTGTTCGAGGTTCAAGTTCAGCAAGTGCTTGCATCATCAAAGTTTGTTGCTGTAACTGTTGCTCTAATGTTAACTGTTGAGAACCGCTTGCTTGCTGTAATTTACTTACCGCTAATGACGCTTCCATTAGCGCTGTTGATTTGGCTAGGCCTAAGTCTAAATTAAAGGCAATAATGTCATTGGCATTAATGTTTAAAGCAATATCACTGTCGCCCGAATCAGCATCGTAATTCATTAAGGTGTGTAAGTCATAACTCGCACTTGCTAACTGATTATTAGCGTCAGCAGGTAATTGAGCAATAAAATCATCACTGAATTTAAAACCATTAACAGCCACCTCTGTGCGCGGGGCTATTTTTTCTGCATCATAACCGGCTACCAAGATACTATTAATCTTTGCAATTACTTTTTCATCAAAGCCTGTGATACTAATATTTGAAAGTTCTACACTTTTTGAGAACACGCTAGCTGATAAATCTTCATAAGTAACTGCTGAACCTGTTTGTTGGCTCAACATGTCTAGTTGGCGATCAACTTCCACTTTGACTTCTTGAGTAAGCGCGTGATTAGCATAACTAACACCGCCGATAGCAATAATCACAACACCTGCAATAATGGCCAATTTTTTCATTCTATTTCCTTATTCAAATCTTTGTATTTTTTGTCTTGGCTCAAGGGTAACATTGTTGAACATTGCCAGTTAAGCGCTTTTACTGATCATTATTTAATTAATCAGACTAAGTAGTTCATGCACGGTTTTAACCGGAGTAATTTTAGCACCTAGTCCTTCCATTGATTTATGGTAATTACGAAACGGAATAAATATCTCAGTAAAACCATGCTGTGCGGCTTCTTTCACTCGCGGTACTCCACTGTCAATAGGACGTACATCGCCGTTTAAACTCAATTCTCCCATAATACAAGTAGTACGTGGCACGACAAATTCATTAAGACTACTAAGCAAAGCGGCTACTAATGCTAAATCAATACAGGTTTCAGTTTCATCGATCCTGAGGCCTCCGACAATATTAAAAAATGTATCGTGGAAAATTTTAGTTTTAGTGTGCTTTCGTAAAATACCAGTCAACATTTTAATACGATTCATATTTAAGCCAACGCAGACACGTTGTGGAAATTCAGCTTCTGTTTCGGTGGTTAGACATTGAATTTCGAGCAATAAGTTACGGTTACCTTTGCGAATACATGTAATGGCTGAACCCGGTGAGTCAGTGCTAGAGCCGGATAAAAATATTTCACTGGGGTTATCAACACTGAGCATTCCGCGTTCACACATTCTAAAAATGCCCACAGTGTCAATATCACCAAAGCGATTTTTATTAGCGCGCAAGGTGCGTATTTGCCCGTCATTGGTATCTATGTGCAGTAGCGCATCAACAATGTGTACTAAGGTTTGCGGCCCTGCTATTTCATTATTTTTGTTTACATGGGCAATAATGAACATAGTGACGTCATTTTGCTTACAGTATTGTGTAAGCGCTTGCGCGGCACTTTTAACTTGTGATGGGGAACCAGGGCTACCATTGGCTGTATCAGTTACAACGGCTTGAATTGAATCAATAACAGCAAACTTTATTTTATTGCTTTCAAGCTCTTCAATAATGGTTTCAACACTGGTTTCTGATAATAAGTACAGCTCGTCGGGGTTGTAATCTAGCTTTAAGCGGTTTACTCGATTTTTAAACTGCGATAATGACTCTTCTGCCGTACAGTATAGTGATGGCATACGCTGAGACATTCTCGCGACTAAATCAGATAGTAATGTTGTTTTACCAGCTCCAGGGTCACCAGAAATTATATTAACCGACCCAGTTGTTACACCACCGCTTAAAACACGATCAAGCTCACCAATACCTGTAAGTTGTTTTTCAGCTTCCGTGGTAGCAACGTCGTTTATTTTTTTAGAGCCACCACCGATACCGCCGGCATAACCACCGACACTAGCACGTGAAGAAGCTTTTTTGTTTTGCCCTGCAGATGGCTTAAACTCAACCAATGTATTCCATGCACCGCAGCGGCATTGTCCTTGCCAACGCTGATAGTTCATGCCACATTCGCTACATACAAATTCTACTTTTGCCGCTTTCGCCATTTAAACCTTACCTATTTTCTCTAAATTAGTTTTGCTGTTATTTAAACTATTATTTTGCATTCAGCGCTTTTACATAGCAACATAACTTGCCAATCAGTTAAAGCAGCGCCACAATCTAAGTATCACGCTCCTATTTCCTACAAGGCACACTTTTTGCTTTATTTTTACTTTAGATATGGTTTAAAGTGATGAGCCATTTATTTGGCAAATTATAATAATAAAAACTAAAAAGTAGCTACCAAGTAACATTTTATATAATTATTTATGCACATATGCGCTAATTATAAAATAGCCTGTTACCTTTAACTGGTGTCAGTATACCTACTTTTAAAATAGACGGTGATGGTTTTATAGATGAGTGAAGACATACTTCTTAAATACGATGATTTAGTTGAAGAATTAAAATCGTATTTAGGTAACGCCAAATTTGACGGGATCTTTAAGGCAAAAACCGCAGGCTTAACTAAGCCTGAGCAGTTTTTACTTAAGATGGAGATGTCGCGCCTGTCACAGCCTATTGCTCGATTTATTGATTTGCGGGGCCAAGTGACTGGCCAAGTAAAACCTTATGAGTATGACGGTAAACAACACTTTATGGATGAAACCGCTATTTCTGTGTTTGAAAAAGGCAATTCAACGGCACGGAGGTTATACTCTTGCGGTTTATGAAGCGGTTATGAGTACCGATAACAACCATAAGATCATGCAAAAAAAGCCGCCCAACTTGCTACCCAACCAGAATCAGTAGAACAGCAGTTGCTAGATTGCCAAGTAATAAAGTTTGCCTCTTATGAAAGTCGTCGCGAAGAGCGAATGAACTACTCTATTAAAATTACGGTAGAACTAAAAGCAGGCAATAAAGTTGCTGCCACAACCTCTGACATTTCTCTTAGTGGTGCAAAAATAAAGCTTGCTCCGCGCTATAATGTCTCCCGAGGTCAGCTACTCAGCTTGAGGCTCGTAGGCCTTGAACAAGACTTTGAACTTGGTCTTAAAAATGGCATTCAATATGAGGTTGTTGCCGTTGAACGGATATCTGCTGAATTTAACCATGTTCGTTTAAAGCGCACATTCGTGGAAAACAACATTAAATTTGATGAGTTTTTAGAAAGCTTTATTCATGGCAATAAGCGCCGCTACAAAGTTAACCTTGATAATACTTTAGATGCTGTTGTATCAAAAGGCTATGAACAGTATTACATTCCTCGCGTAACCTCACTCTATACATTTTTTAGCTTACAAGGCGAAAAGCTTTATCCAAGCTTAGTACTTACCACCGAAAATAATATTTTTATCCAACGTTATTTTTGTGATGAACGAAAGCTATCTTGTTTGTATACCATTTTGAATCAGCAACGCTTAACAGCATTATTAAACGATCCAGCACAAGTTAAGGAAGACTACCTTTATACTTTTACTCATGTTGTTGCTGGCAAGGTTTATTATTATTCTGCAACCCGTAGCGAACTTGCAAGAGAGCCTGAATTAAGAAATTTATTTTTTGGCTTTGGCAGTCAAAAAGACAGCTGGCACTGCTTTAAAGTACAGTTAATGCCTAGTCACCCAGACGATTCATTTATTCCATTAAGCTTACCGAATACTGCCGGGAAAGATATTGAAAAACTCAATAAACCACCCTCGCCTCGTGTACAAGGTATGATTAAAAACGTTAAATATTTAGTGGTATTAACGTCAGTAGGAACTAAAGCAGAGCAAAGCCATTATCAAAGCTTTAAATACGATAAAAGCGTGGTAAATCAGCTTAAGCAATTTGGTCACGGCAAACATAAAACGCCACCAAAGCTTGAAATGGTTGATTTAGAGTACGTGAATTTACGTGCTCATAAACGTTATTTATATAAAACAGAGGTCATGATAAATGCGAGCGCAGAATACATTATAAAAGCTCACAGTCGTGATTTTTCTGTCATGGGCTTGCAAATAGAGTGCGAGAAAGCCACCGACCTGAATAAAGGCGATATAGTAGAGTTAAGCTTGCCTGAGCTACAAAAAATCACCAAAAAACATCAGCTATCCCAGTTAAAATATGAAGTAATGGCAGTGAGCAAATCACTCACTACAATTAATTTAAAAGCGGTACGTATTGCGGATACTCCACATATGGGTGTGACGTTTTTCACTCAGCTAATTGAAAATAATAAAGATAAATTAAAGGTTTCTGAAGAAGCACCAAAAGTACCTGGGCTCTCCACAGCATTGCGTAACATGGTTACAAAAACCGTATGCCAACTCCCTTTTTATCTACATAAAGAGGCTTCACACTTTGAAACAGGCGCAATAGGCCAAGGCTTATACCCAAATGCTATACACCGTATATTACAAAGTTTTGGCCTATTAAACGATAAAACCAGTTTAACCGCATTCTTATCTACCGATCAAATAACTGAAACTATCACTCCGTTAATAAAAGACCGTAGCCGTCAAGATCCCCCTCTGCCATTTACTTTATTTATTCGCTTTGATCCAAAGAAATCAACCATCGATGAAGCAGTAAAAACCCAATGCACTGCAATTGATGACTTCACTGCTCATCACTTATTTTTGAAAAAAGGCCTCAAAAGCGAATTAGTGTTTGTAATGCGTTTATACATCTCACGCACTGGACGCCCCGATACTGATTATTTATCGAATGAACTAAAATACGTTAGTCAATATGCGATGCATAAAGCAAAAGATTTAGAAGAAGCCTTATGGTCAGTTGCAGGGGTTGGCGATATGGTTGATGTAACAGAAGAAACACTTAGTCACTTAGATTTTAAAGCTGAACTTATTAATGAAATGACCTCACGTAAGCAAACATGGTTAAATCGCATAAGCTAACAATATTGTTAGCTTATGCTAATCCAAAGTTTGCTACTTAGGGATTGTCATTAAATACAGTAATTGCAATAATGAACCGTGGCATATAGCCGCTTGTGCTTGCTCAACGACTTTAGGTTTACCGTGAACAGCCACTCCTAAACCCGCCCTCGCCATCATGGTTAAATCGTTTGCGCCGTCACCTATCGCAACTGTTTGCTGTTGCGTTAAGTTTAACTGCTCAGTTAAATTACCTAATACCATTGCTTTTTGATTGGCATCTACAATTGTTCCAAGCACTCTTCCTGTGAGTTTATTATCTTTAAATTCGAGTATATTTGCGTGTACTTCATCTAAGTTGAGTAGCTTTTTGAACTTGCTCAGCAAACGGTACAAAACCACCTGAAGCAATGGCTAAATACCAGTTATGTTGTTTCAGCACTTGGCATAATGCTGCAATGCCCGGCATTAACGGTAACGCATTTTTTAACTCGTCAATTAAGCTCTGCTCTATGCCTTCTAATTTTGCTACTCGCTGATGTAAGCTCTCGCTAAAATCCAGTTTACCCGCCATCGCTTGGGCTGTAACCGCAGCAACTTCGTCATACACATTTGCTAAACGTGCAATTTCGTCAATACATTCTATGGTAATGGCTGTTGAGTCCATATCCATAACTAATAAGCCTGGTTTTTCTAAATCAGGTGGTGTTTGCAATTGTACTAACTGGAAGCCTTTAGCATGGGCAAACTCATTTAAGCTCAATGGATTTAGTGCTTGATGTGTCTCATTACTGTAAAAGCAAATTGCAGGTGTTAAATCTGAAGAAGGTTGATAACGGCATATCGCATCAACAATGATGTTGTTACTACGTAAAAACTCAATAACTGCCACTATTTTTTCGCCGTCAAAATCAGCATCAAAAGCAACACTAAAAGTCCCTTGAGGGTTTGTAGGTAACTGTGTTTTTACCAGTCCAGCCTCGCAGTATTTAACCCATGAGCCTAATACTAACTGCGACGATATGTGCGTTGCTGAAGTTGTCGCAAGGCGTTCAAATGTCATGATGACTCCAAAATGAGACTAATGTCTCCCTGCTAATTTTTCAGTAAATTCGCCATTGGCAGGGATTTAAGGTTATAGTTACCTTAGTTGTAACATCAAAAACAAAAGCTGTCAGCAGTGTAAGCAATGACTATGAAAAATAACCATATTAAAAACCCAATTTCAGCATCAGTTAGACAACGACTTGTTCGTCTTAGCCTAGCTGCAGCATGCTTTTTATTGTTAACTTGGGTTGCTGTAAACAGTAGTTTTCAAAGCCACCAGCTACTTTACGATAATGCCGATAGCACAGCAAAAAGTTTAACCCGCTTTATGGCGCTTAATGCCCAGCTCCCTTTACTTGAAAAAAATAAGCCTGCATTAAATGCATTGTGTAACAATATTAGTAGAGATGAGTTTGTTTTAGCTGCTACGATATATGATCAACAAGGAGTATTAATAGCCAGTAGTGATAACTGGCAACCACATCATTTGCTAGGTAAACTTCCCCACTCAACACCGGGTATCAGTAAATTAAAAACTCCTTTTATAGAGCCTGTAATTAGTGCTGACGATCGCCCAATTGGCTTCGTATCAATTACTTACTTAACCCGTTCAGCGGTTTCACAAAGCCACAACCATTTCCATGACTTAGGTCGTCAGGTATTACTCATGTTGGTGATCACATGTATTTTCACTTGGCAATTAGGCCGTGGATTAAAGCGCTGGCAAGTAAACCGCTATATTCGAAAAAAGCGCTGAGCATGAATCGTAAAGCTGCTGCTCTAACTCGGCTTTTTCAGGTTCACTAAGCAGCTTTAACAGACAAAGTTTCTGAAACACCAACGGTAATTGTAATGGTGTATTAATTTGACCTTGATAACCCAAAAGCGGCATTGAAGGAGAGTCGGTTTCAAGCAATAAATGTTCTGGATCTACTTGCGCTATAACATGACGCGTTTTTTGTGCTCGTTGGTACGTGATGACCCCACCAACACCTAGCTTAAACCCCTGCTTTATATAATAGTTCGCTTGTTGTAATGAGCCTGAGAAAGCATGAATAACACCGCCGTACTTAGGCTTACAGCGCTTAAACGACTGCGCGATTAAGTCATGACTTTGCCGGTGATGCACAATCAAAGGTAGCTCAAGTTGATTAGCTAGCTCTACATGATATTCAAATATTTTGATTTGTAATGGCAGGTTAGCAATGCTGCGGTCTATACCGCACTCGCCAATAGCGACAAGTAGCGAACGATGCTGCTGGGCAAGTTCAGTTAATTGAGCTAAATGCTCATCAGCAAACTCACTAATAAAGTAAGGGTGTAAACCCACTGCAATGTGAACTGTGGGATTCTGTTGCTTGAACAAAGGTAGTGCCCGAGATTGTGCCAAGGTGATCCCCGGCACAATAAATTGATTAACTCCTTGCTCCTGACATTGCTTAATTAGTTGCTCACGCGAAACATCAAATTCAGCAAAATCTAAGTGGCAGTGAGAATCAATAAACGCCATAGTCGCTTATGGGTTCAGTCGAGTAACTTGCCAGCTATTATCTGCTTGGCGTTGGTACATAAAGCGGTCATGTAGACGATGCGCACCACCTTGCCAAAACTCAATTTTAGTGGGAACGACACAATATCCGCCCCAAAAGTCTGGAAGTGGAATTTCACCGTTAGAAAATTTATTCTTCATATTAGCAAAGGTTTCCATTAACACTTTACGTGACGAAACCGGGCGGCTTTGAGCTGAAGCCCATGCTGCTAATTGACTTTCTTTCGGGCGTGATAAAAAGTATTTTGCTACAGCAGATGTTGGTAGTGGCTTGGCTTCACCATATACAATTACTTGGCGCTCCATATGGTGCCATGGAAAGTGCAGTGATATCTTGTTGTTCCCTTTAAGCTCTTGCGCTTTGCGCGAGCCTGTATTGGTGAAAAACACAAAGCCATTATCATCAAGATGTTTGAGTAACACAATGCGCTGTGAAGGCTGTCCTTCTTTATCAACCGTCGCCACCACCATTGCCGTTGGATCGGGCATTTGTGTTGCAACAGCATGCTCAAGCCAGCTTTCAAATTGTTTAAATGGGCAATCTAATAAATTATCTTCACTCAACGCGTCTTGTAAATATTCACGACGGATATCTTCAAGTTTCATAAAATTCCCTCTAGGTTCTGGGTTCTAGGTTCTAGGTTCTAGGTTCTAGGTTAATCAAAGTAGACAACCGACGAGGTAGTCAAATACATCTAAAGTGCATTATTATATTTATTTTGTTGGGTTTCGTTGCACTCAACCCAACCTACAACAAGGCGGAGTGCTTTTTTATGCCAAGGAGCATACGTGTTTGTATGTGACTTAGGCTAAAAAAGCACGACAACGCAGTAAAAGCGAACTACACGCAGTAGACGGTGGTTACATTTGCTCCATGACTTCGATGCCTAAAAGATCCAACCCTGTCTTCAACGTATCGGCCACTAAATTACACAACACTAAACGGCTGTCACGTACACTTGGCTCTACCCCTTCTTTAAGTACTGGGCAAGCTTCATAAAATGTCATGTATAAACTTGCTAACTCATATAAGTAACTACACAATACGTGTGGTGTTGCTTCACTGATCATCTGATCAAGTACTTCTTCTAACTGAAGTAGTTTAAGGGCTAATGCTTTTTCTTGTGGCTCTACGATTGCAACACTGGCATTTAAGCTTGTTGCATCAACACCTGACTTACGGAATATGCTGCGTACACGAGTATAGGCATATTGTAGGTACGGTGCAGTTGCGCCTTCAAAGCTGAGCATGGTATCCCAGTTGAAGATATAATCGCTGGTGCGGTTTTTAGATAAATCAGCGTATTTAACTGCGCCAATACCTACTTTACGAGCTATTTCGCTACGTTCATGTTCGCTTAAATCCGATGTGCGCTCTGCTAGTTTTGCACTGGCACGAGCTATTGACTCTTCAAGTAAATCTGCAAGTTTAACAGTGCCACCGGTGCGTGTTTTAAATGGCTTACCATCTTCACCCATCATGGTGCCGAACGGGCAAAACTCATAGCTGGTTTCATCACGCAATAAACCAGCTTTACGAGCAGTTAGCTCTACTTGACTGAAGTGTAGACTTTGGCGCGCATCAACAAAAATTAAGATACGCTGCGCGCCTAATTTGTTTGAGCGATAGTCACACGCAGCTAAATCGGTTGTTGCATATAAGAAGCCGCCACCAGATTTTTGCACGATAAACGCTGATGGTTCGCCATCTTTATTAGCTAGCTCATCTAAAAATACAACTTGTGCGCCTTGCGACTCAACAGCAATTTCTTTATTTTTCAACAACGCAATAATATCGTTTAGCTCTGCGTTATAGGCACTTTCAGCCATGATGTCATCGGCTGTAAGCGTTACATTTAAGCGTTTGTATACTTCTTCAGAGTGCTTAACTGACGTTGCAATAAACAGCTTCCACAGTTTTTCACAATGTGCATCGCCACCTTGTAGTTTAACTACATAATCACGGGCTTTATCGGCAAATCCTTCTTCATCGTCAAAACGCTTTTTCGCGTCACGGTAAAAGGTCTCTAAATCAGCAAGTGCTACGCTATCTAAGTCAACACCTTGGTTTATTTGATCTTCAAGGTGCGCAATCAACATACCAAATTGCGTGCCCCAATCACCCATGTGATTTTGACGAATGACCTTATCACCACGAAATTCAAGCGCACGCACTACAGAGTCACCAATAATCGTTGAACGTAAATGGCCCACATGCATTTCTTTAGCCAAGTTTGGTGATGAGTAATCAACCACAACTGTTTGCGGCTTTGCATGCTCTGCAATAGCCAATTTTGCATCTTGATTGGCCGCTTCAACACTGTGTGCTAAAAACTCAGACTTTAAATGGATATTAATAAAACCAGGACCTGCAATTTCTGTTTTATCGGCGATATCACTAACATCTAAATTATCAATAATTTTTTGTGCAAGTTCACGAGGGTTGCTTTTCATTTTTTTCGCGGCGCCCATCGCGCCATTAATTTGGTAATCACCAAATTGTGGACGTGTGCTTTGTGTTACTGCAGGGTTAGTATCAGCCGGTAAGCCTGCGGCTGTCATCGCTGCGATTGCTTTATCAATTAGAAACGTACGAATATTCATGTAATTTGTTACCTTTATCAGCCCGCTATGCAGGCTTTAAATTAAATTTTTGTCTAGTTTTCACGTGTGTGATTAAACGTCACTTCTGGGTAACGCTCAATTGATAAATTAAGATTCACACGGCTAGGTGCAATGTAGGTTAAGTTATCACCGCCATCTAAGGCTAAATTGCTTTCACACTTACGTTTAAAATCTTCAAACTTTTTAACATCAGTCGAACTTACCCAGCGAGCGGTATTTACATTCACGCTTTCATAAATCGCATCTACGTTATATTCAGCTTTTAAGCGTGCTACAACTACATCAAACTGCAACACACCCACAGCACCTACTATAAGGTCGTTATTAATAAGGGGCCTAAACACTTGTACTGCACCTTCTTCAGATAGCTGTACCAAGCCTTTTAATAACTGTTTTTGTTTGAGTGGATCGCGTAAACGAATACGACGGAACAGCTCAGGTGCAAAGTTTGGAATACCGCTAAATTTAAGTTTCTCACCTTGCGTAAAAGTATCCCCAATTTGAATAGTCCCATGGTTATGCAAGCCGATAATATCACCAGCAAAGGCATCTGCTGCACGCTCACGGTCACCCGCCATAAAGGTCACCGCATCAGAGATGCTAACTTGTTTACCAATACGTACATGGTTCATCTTCATACCTTGGCTATATTTGCCCGATACAATTCGCATAAAGGCAATACGGTCACGGTGCTTAGGGTCCATATTAGCTTGAATTTTAAATACAAAGCCTGAGAAGTTTTCTTCATCAGCAACCACTTGGCGGTCTTCTGTTTCACGCGGTAATGGCGTTGGAGCCCACTCAGTGAGGCCGTCTAATACATGATCAACACCAAAGTTACCAAGTGCTGTACCAAAATACACAGGCGATAACTCGCCCGCTAAGAACAGATCTAGGTCAAATTCATGTGATGCACCAATTACCAGCTCAAGCTCTTCACGCAATTGCTCAGCAAGCTCGCCACCAATCGCTTCATCTAACTCAGGGTTATCTAACCCTTTAATGCTACGAACTTCTTGAATTGTATGACCTTGGCCTGTTTTGTATAAAATCGTTTCTTCGCGGTGAATATGGTAAATACCTTTAAACTCTTTACCACAACCAATAGGCCACGTAATGGGTGCACAGGCAATGTTTAACTCTGTTTCGACTTCGTCTAACAGCTCCATCGGGTCGCGTATATCACGGTCACATTTATTCATAAAAGTAACAATTGGCGTAGTACGTAAACGCGTTACTTCCATCAATTTACGGGTACGATCTTCGACACCTTTTGCAGCATCAATAACCATTAAACATGAATCTACCGCGGTTAGTGTACGATAAGTATCTTCAGAGAAATCTTCGTGCCCAGGAGTATCCAGCAAGTTAACTAAACGCTCATTATACGGAAACTGCATCACTGAGGTCGTTACTGAGATACCACGCTCTTTCTCCATGTCCATCCAGTCAGATTTAGCATGTTGATTTGAGCCACGACCTTTTACGGTACCGGCTTTTTGAATTGCCTGTCCGAACAAAAGTACTTTTTCAGTAATGGTGGTTTTACCCGCATCCGGGTGAGAAATGATCGCAAAGGTGCGTCGTTTATTAATTTCACTAGATAAATTAGACATGTAAGCCGCTTTAAGTCATAACAAGGCACAGCTAAAACAACCCGAGTAAAGGCTATTTTGAGGCATTGTAAATATAAAATAGAATTGCCGACATTATACCTTGTTTGTTCTAGCCAAAAAAGCAGCGATTGTAAGTAATTAACCGCTTGCTAAGTTTCATACAATTCAAACTCTCTGCGGCTAATTCTTCACAGCAGAAAATAAATACCAGCCAAATAAGAACCTGTTAATTAGGCTACGAAAAATATGAAATATCTCAACTGAAAGGGTTGGTAATTAATACCCTGATAAAAAGCCGAGCATATTAGCTCGGCTATATTTAACACATTAATAATTTAAGCGCTTGGGTATTCGCGATAAGCGCGCTCAATATTTTTTGCCTGCTTTTTAGAAATACCTAAATGTGCCAGTGCTACTCGTAAACGAGCACGTGATAAATCAGAACCTAAAATCTCCATTGCATCAAGTACTGATGTTGAAGATGTTTTACCAGTGATAGCCACAAAGATTGGCTCCAAAAAGTCTTTGATCTTTAACTCATGGAAGCTCGAAACTTCTTTAGCAATAGCAAATATTTCAGGTTTTTCCCAGCTACGTAGCCCTTCAAGTTGCCAAATAAAGAACTGTAACGCTTGGCGAATAACATTTTCATCCGCTTTACCAGCCGTTAATAATGCAGGGTCGTACTGTGGGATACCACCCACAAAGTGACCTGCAAGATCAACCATATCTGAGAGTGTGTTGATACGTGTTTTCGCTTCAGGTAACACCTTAGCAAGCATGTCGCCGTTAAATTTCCAATCAACAAAACGTTGCATCAACTCTGCATCGGTTAGGTTTTCACGGATCCACATGCCGTTTAACCAGCTTAGTTTATCAACATCAAATACCGGGCCACCCAGTGATACGCGTTTCATATCAAAGTGTTCAATCATCTCAGCAAGGGTGAACTTTTCACGCTCATCAGGCATTGACCAACCCATGCGGCCTAAGTAGTTTAGTACCGCTTCTGGTAAGTAACCCATTTCTTTATAGTAATTAATTGAGGTTGGATTTTTACGCTTTGATAGCTTTGATTTATCTGGGTTACGCAACAATGGTAGGTGACCAAGTACAGGCGCTTGCCAACCAAAGTCTTCGTATAGTTTTAATAACTTAGGCGCTGAGTTTATCCACTCTTCACCACGGAAAATATGACTAATTTCCATGTGATGATCATCAACCACGTTAGCAAGAAAGTAAGTAGGGAAGCCATCTGCTTTTAACAGCACTTGCATGTCTACATTTTCCCATGGGATCTCAATCTCGCCGCGTAAGTAATCGTTAAACTTAAAGGTACCCTCAGACGGAATATTCATACGAATAACATACGGCTTACCCGCTTCAAGATTCGCTTTAATTTCTTCTTCCGTTAGCTTTAAACCACGACCATCATATTTAGGGCGCAAACCTTCAGCCATTTGCTCTTCACGCATTTGATCCAGTTCTTCACTGGTTGCAAAGCAGTAAAATGCTTTACCCTCGTCAACTAACTGATGTGCGAACTTTTTATATAAATCGCTGCGCTCTGATTGACGATAAGGACCAAATTCACCGCCTACGTCAGGACCGTGATCCCACTCAAGACCTAACCAACGCAAGCTATCCATAATCGCTTGTTCTGATTCTGGCGTGCTACGAACTTGGTCAGTATCTTCAATGCGAAGTACAAATTCACCACCTTGTTGTTTAGCAAAGCAGTAATTAAACAAGGCGATATAAGCAGTGCCAAGATGCGGGTCACCAGTAGGTGACGGAGCAACACGAGTACGGATTGTCATGGTATATTCTCTTTAAAAGGACTATAAAAGTTGCCCAAATGCTAGCATAGCAAGGGCAATTTTCGAAGTGGTAGCGCGCGTTATGCCGCGACTTTATCTAAATAGGCGATAATATCGTTTGATTCATATAACCAATTAACTTGCCCATTTTCTTCAATACGCAAGCAAGGCACTTTAATTTTACCACCTTGCTCTAATAATTCTTGGCGATAACCGTGATTATTCTTCGCATCACGCGTATCGACTTTTAAACCTTGTCGCTTTATTGCTCGGCGTACTTTGACACAAAAAGGGCAGGCTTTAAATTGATAAAGCTTAAAGTGACTGGTTGTTTGATCGAGCATAGCTTGCTCGTCTTCTGGGCGTTTTTTACTACGCGGGGTAAAAATAAAATCAAAGAATAAGATTAAACTACCTAAAAGCCAACGAACTAATTTCATTTTATCACCCTAGTTAACAACAAATTTGAGGGCACGGATTTTAGCATAACAGCTAATAAAATAGCATCAAAAAAGCTCAATACCGTCGTCGTCAACGTCGGACTCTTGCTCTATCTCCAGTTCATTATAAGCGGTTACTTGGTTGCGGCCATTATTTTTCGAGTGATACAACGCAAGATCAGCTTTATGAACTAATACCGACACCATATCTACTTCACTCAGCGCTAAAAATCCAGCGCTAATAGTTAAGTTATTTATTTGTGGGAATGGGTATTCAGCGACATTACAACGTACCCGATCAAGTATATTTAGTGCCTCATGCTCATCACTCGCTTGAAACAACACCGCAAACTCTTCACCGCCATACCTAAATATAATATCATCAATTCTAAAACTATCTTTTAACAACCGAGCAACGAGCAAAATAACTTCATCACCAATAACATGGCCAAAGTTGTCATTTACATGCTTAAAGTGATCAATATCCAATAAGGCTAAAAACCAATAAGACAGCTTCTCAGACGCCCCAGAAGAAGTGATAAATGTGTCACCAGAGATAATCTCTATGACTTTTTTATCAAATGTTTGGCGATTTAAAAGCTCTGTAAGAGGGTCTAACCGGGAGCGATGAATTAATGCCAATTGGTTGGCATAAACGTTAAGCACATGTACGGCAAGCATAAAGCTTCTTTCGGGTAGTTCATGCTCCGATTCAACATGTAAAACGCCAATGACTTCACCTAAGTAATACGCTGGAATATAACTAGTGTAATGACCGGAGCCACTGCTGATACACTCTTTATTTTTTGCCACTTTATTCAAAATGGTCGTAAGTTCTTGGCTATCTAATCGCTCCAACAGTGAATCTTGATTGACTAACACCAGTGAGCCATCACTGCCAGAGTATTTATTAATATACAATGCAAATTTTTTAATTGCAGGAAGTTCTATAATTGCAGTCAAAAGAGCCCTATCTAAATCAGACTCTTCCTCTTGCTGTGTAATTGAGACTACCCACTCATGCCCGCACGAGTTAGTCATCTAAAATAAACCTAAACAATATATTTAGCTAAGTTTAGGTCAGCATTTAAATTTTACTAAATAGCTAAGCTAATATGCTAAAAAAGTACCAAATCATCACGATGGATCACTTCTGCACCGCAATCAAAATCTAGTAACTGAACGATTTTAGTAGAGTGGCAGCCTTTGATTTTATCGACTTCTTGACTATCAAAACGTGCGATCCCACGCGCGACCAGTTGATAGTTTAAGTCAACTAAGTCAACTAAATCTCCTCGACTAAACTGACCTTTTGCGATGCGGATACCTTTTGCTAATAAGCTAGCCCCTTGGTGCTTAATTGCAGTCGTTGCACCATCATCAATAACAATTTGACCATTACTTTTTGGCCCGGCTAATAACCACTTTTTACGACCATCGCGAGGGGCTGTTAATTTTAAAAATCGAGTGCCAGGTAATTGCTCACTCATGCAGTTTAAAATAACATTTTTACCAGCGCCTTTGGCAATAACGACTTCGACTCCTGCTCGGCGTGCTATATCAGCAGCTTGCAACTTTGTTGCCATTCCGCCTGTGCCTAAACTTGTGCCACTGCCACCAGCCAGTTGACGTAATTCATCGTCAATATGACTTACTTGTTCAATCAGTTGTGCGCTTGCATCTGTGCGAGGATCGCTGGTGAATAGCCCTTCTTGATCGGTTAATAACAGTAATTTGTCTGCATTGGCTAAAATAGCGACGAATGCCGATAAGTTGTCATTATCACCCACTTTTATTTCACTGGTTGCAACGGCATCATTTTCGTTAATAATTGGCACAACGTCATGACAGAGTAAAGCCATTAATGTGTCTCTGGCGTTTAGGTAACGATCGCGGTCCTCTAAATCAGCACGAGTTAACAACATTTGTCCGACATTAATGCCATATAATGCAAATAAGCTTTGCCAAATATGGATCAGCTGCCCCTGACCGATAGCCGCTAACATTTGCTTATCAATAACAGAGCGACCACAAGGTTTAATGAGTTGTTCACGACCTGCCGCTACAGCCCCACTTGAAACCATAACAACTTGATGGCCTTGCTTTTTTAATTCACTACATTGGCGAACAAGTTCAACCATGTGTGCTTTGTCGAGTTTATCAGTGCCGCCGGTAAGCACACTCGTTCCCAGCTTAATTACTATTACCTGTGCCCTATGCATTGCTACTTACTACACAAAAGATGAAGAATTTATTTATACCAGTTATCGCTTTTTGAACAAGTTAAAAATTTTCATGCTAGGATCGCCTCTTTCTTTATTTAGCTAAATTTTAAGTAAGAGCTCATCATGCCTGCCAGTTTATGTTTAATTATTGCCACCTTTTTATGGGGTAGCTCGTTTATTGCACTCAAGTATGCAATTGCTATTTATGACCCCGCGCTGGTGATTTTTTTACGTATGCTAACAACGCTAATGCTGGCACTGTGTTTATGGCGTTATGTTATTCGTTTTGAATACCGCTCCGGTGATTGGAAGTACCTGCTAGGAATGTCACTGGCTGAGCCTTGTTTGTACTTTTTTATTTGAAGGCCACGCAATGGAATATACATCTGCGTCGCAAGCCGGTGTTATTGTGTCATGCTTACCGATCATAGTGGCTTTTTTAGCGTTTTTTATGCTTAAAGAATACATAAGCAAAGCCATTGTTATTGGTTTTACATTTTGTATTGGTGGTAGTATTTTACTGACCCTACTCTCGCCAACTTCTGAGCAAGCACCTAACCCGCTGTTAGGTAACTTTTTAGAGCTTATGGCGATGGTCTGTGCAGCGTTTTATACCGTGGCGGTAAAGCACTTAGCGGCGCGCTACTCACCTTTAACACTCATTGCTTTACAAGGTTTTAGCGGCAGTTTGTTTTTTTGCTCCTTTTTTATTATTTATTGATTTACCAAGTGAAAACCAGCACGACTTAACCGCTCTATTAAGTATTTTATATCTTGGTTCGTGTGTTACTTTAGGTGGCTATGGCATGTATAACTACGCTATAAGTAAAGTCTCAGTGCTAACGGCGGCGGCCTATTCTAATTTAATTCCTATTTTCACATTAATTTTATCCGCCATCATTCTAGGTGAAGTACTTACATTGGGACAGTGGCTAAGTATCGCAGTGGTCTTTATTGGGGTCATGGTAAGCCAACGCCATCAAGAGCTGGTGGTCGATGTTGATGACGATACTTTATCGGCTGAAACCAATAACCTTAAATCAGTGCCAGAGGCTAATGAATCAAAAGGGTAGCAGGTTAATAAATACAAGCCGCTGCGCTGTAAAAATGCATGTTGGGACTGATGAATTACTTCAATCCCCCGCACTTGATACTGTACAACATTCCCGCTTTGAGTTTGTAAGCTAAATTGTTCGCCCACTTTAACTTTTTGTAAAAAGGCAAAGTGGGTATCGTTATGCCCTGCAATTAAGGCACCGTGTTCAGAGCCAAGTTCTCCACTTGGTAAATAATGGCTTGGCGCAAAGGCTAAATTACGGCCACTTGCGCCAGCCAATATCGATAACGTTTTCCCTTGGCTTGGCCAATTAAGCTGTGCTGTGACATAGCTATCAGCGTAGAACCAAGGTTTTACCTGCTCATTGGGTGTAACTAACGCTTGTTGCCATGCTTGCTCAATCAAGTGCTGAGCAAGCCATGCCTTTGCTTGTATATAACTGCCATGAGAGAACAAAGCAACACCTAACACAAGGATGAAAACACTAAACCAGAATTTCATTTTTTGACTCTTAAAAAAGCAAACCCAGTGAGTAAAATGCAACCCAACAACATGTGTAATCTACTTTGCCCATCAGTTTGCGGCAATCGCATGGTGAGTCCTTGCACTGGTTTATTTGCCACTTGTACATCGTGTTCAGCGGGTGTGTTTATTGCTGTTTGCTCAATCGCGACAAATGCAGTAAACGGGCTTAGTAATTGATGCTCTAAAGCTAGGTTTTGAACTTGCTCTTTTACTATTTGCTTATCGTTATAAAGTAATAACGATTTAATTTTTTGCCGTGCCCATAATCGGCTTATCCCCACTGCATTTTGACCTTGCTGTGCATTAAGTTTTAAATTAAGTGGCCCTTGTGCTGTTTGACCCAGTAGACTCACTTTGTCATTGCTTGTTAGCTTAATGGCCACCATAACAGGTTCTGAAAAATATAAATCAGGTAACGGTGATGGCCAATATTCAAGCTGCTTATCATTACTTTGCAAAGTTAACTGAGTGATTGCAGGGTGAGCCAGTTTATTAAATAGCTGCTGCATTTTTGGTTGTACGTCATGTGTACTGCCAATAAAAGTAAATGTTCCTCGACCCACATCAGCAGCACGTCGCATAAAGTAACTATTTGGTGCACTGCCTATCCCTACTGTAAATAAACGCGTATCACCTAATTGCATACGAATATGTGTAAATAGTTCAGCTTCGTTACTGACACTGCCATCAGTTAAAAATACCACTTGGCGCACAAAACCATCTTGCTCACTGTTATCAAGCACCGCATCTAACGCCCCCGCAATATTAGTACCGCCATCAGCTTGTAGGTTGTAAACAAAGCGCTTGGCTCGGCGCAGATTAAAATCATTGGCTGCAACCGAATGCTCACTCATAGGTGCTACTTGGTCATCAAACCCTATGATATTAAAGCTATCGTTTGCATCAAGTAAGGATAATGCATAGTACAACGCACTTTTTGCCTGCTCCATAGATTGACCGTGCATTGAACCCGAAGTATCAACTACAAAAACCATTTCACGCGGCAGTCTTTGTGTTTGGGTAAAGTGATCATCCGGCGGCATCAGCATTAATAAACCGTAGCGTTCACCATTTTCCAACTGCTCAGTAAAGTACGCAGCTTGCGCTTGCTCTTTTTGCAGTGGTTTAAATTCCAGTAAAAAGTCGCGGTTAACGGCATTTTTTTCATCCAATGCAATTTGATAATGCCCAAATTGTGGATTAGTTACTGCAATTTGGTGGTATTTAGATTCAATATCAACCAGTTCTAATCCAACATCGATATTAATAGTTAAACTAAATTTTCCACGCTCAGAAGCTGACTCAATTGGTTTTTGATAAATAGGACTGAGCCAACCATTAGCAACTAACGGCGTGTTAATCGCTTTATTATCTTGAGCATTTGCAGCTGACAACTCGCCATTAAGTGGATGATAGCGCGGTGTGATCGTCGTCGGAAACCTAAGCGCAAAAGTGCCACTGCGATAATCAATCACTTCTTGATACTCAAGTTCGATAATAACAGTTTCACCTGGGTTTATATTGGCTACATTTGTAGTGAACATATTTGCCCGTTGCTGCCTGACGATAGCCGCTTGCTTACCTGCTTTTTTCGCTTGTTGAAAACGCTGCTCTGCTTGCTCTTTTTTGTCTATTTGGCCTTTAATGATACGCTCGCCAATGCGCATAGTCATTGCATGTACCGCACTTTCATCAGACAGTGGAAATACATAGCGAGCATTCACTGCAAACGGGTTTTCGTTACGGTAATGCTGAGTCACAATAACGTGGTTTATCAGACCCGTTACCGTCATTTTTGCATCACTTTGTAGTATTACTCCAGGAGATACTGCACCGCCTTGGCTGTCATACATTTTAAGCTCAGGTGAAGCTGCCGCCACAGTGAAGCTACAGGCACCGAACATAATGAGAATAAAAAGGCTTACCCACGCCTTAAAATGAACACGGGTAAGCACTTTGCTTGGTTTACTCAACATAAAATCACTCCCTTGATGGGTGAGCAGATGCACTGAAGTGCATCCATTAGCTATTATTTAATTACTCGCAGTTTGAGAGTGATTACTTGGGCGAGTCGTTAAGGTTACGCGGCGATCAAATACGTTATCTTCATAACTATCGCTATCTGCAACTGTTTGTTGTTCACCAAAGGCGTTCGCCGTTAAGCGGGTATGACTAATGCCTTGTTTAATTAAATAGCTTTGCACAGCAGATACTCGCTGTTTTGACAAGGTTAAGTTAGCTAATTCATCACCCCGTTGATCAGCAAAACCATTTAAGTCTAATTGCAATTCAGGTTGGCTTTGTAACAGGCTTACTAGTTGGTCTAATTGGCTGGCAAAATGCGGGGCAATTTCACTTGATCCGGTTTTAAATTGAATGGTCATCGCCATTAGATTATTCATTTTCGCCAGCGCCAAACGTTCATTATTTTGCTCAAGATGATCAAGTTGTTCGCTTAACTGCGCATTCTGAGAAAGTACATGATTGTAATCATCCGTTTTATCTTGCATAACAACAAGCGCACGTTGTTGCTCTGCAATTTTATCTTCGGCAACTTCTTTGTCGCCAATTAAGCCACCAGCAAAAGCACCAACAAATGCACCAACTGGGCCGCCGACGATACCGCCTAAAATAGCCCCTGTGCTAAGGCCTATAAGTGTTTCTTGGTGAGTTTCTTTTTTCTCTTCATTGTTTGCATGAGCAAAGTTAGGCGCTGCGAATAAAGTTGCGATGGTGCATGCGATAATAAGTTTTTTCATGATTTATTCCTTTGTACTTAATTGTTTATTCATTTGTTCAGCAAACGTTGGTTGGCATCTGCTGTAATTGGGATGGTGTTATTAAAACAACTGCAAGTGGCAACAAAGGGGAGCAAAAAAGGCAAACTGCTGAGCAATTGTGGCAAAAAAATGGCAATTGCCTTTTTGTCAGTACCCAAGGAAAAAAAATTAGGTATAGTGCGTATAGAGAATTACAGGCCCGGTTGCTTTAAATGGGCTTTGAAGGTGGAAAGAATGAAAAAAATAGCCATTATTGAAGATGAAACAGCCATTCGCGAAAACTACATGGAGATGCTCAGTGCACAGGGCTATCAAGTCAGTGGCTTTTGCGATAGAGCAACAGCAGAGCATGCTTTTCAAGACGCTCTACCTGATTTAGCCATTGTTGATATTGGCCTAGGCCATGAAATTGATGGTGGTTTTTTGCTTTGCCAAACCCTGCGTTCACTTTCTAAAACCTTACCGATTATTTTTTTAACCGCTCGTGATAGTGAAATCGATACCGTATGTGGCCTGCGTATGGGAGCAGATGACTACTTAACCAAAGATATCAGCATGGCACATTTAGCAGCCCGCATCGGCGCATTATTCAGACGTATGGAAGCGCTTGAACAACCCGCCGATGAAACCGCTTTAATAAACCGGGGTCCACTGAAATTAGACACCAAGCGTATGCAAGTATTTTGGCAGCAACGACTGGTTGATTTAACGGTGACAGAATTTTGGATGTTGCATTCTCTAGCACAGCGACCTGGGCATGTGAAAAGTCGTAATGAATTAATGAGCGACGCCAAAATTTATGTTGATGACTCAACCATTACTTCCCATGTAAAACGTATCCGCAAAAAGTTTATAGCCCTTGATGCTGGGTTTGACTGCATTGATACCGTATATGGTATGGGCTACCGCTGGGAGCAAGTGTAATGCTGCGTTTTGGCCTACGCAGTAAGTTTATATTGCTGTCGTGTTTTTTATTTTTACTGCCCTGGCTCGGTTATGAATATGTATGGGAAATGGAAAAGTTTTTACGCCAAGGCCAAGAAAAAACACTCGTAGGCACCACACGCGCACTTGCAACTGCATTACATGAACGTCCCGCGCTGTTTGATTCACAAAGTAACTTTTTAGATCAAGTAGTTAAAGGCCGCGATCTGTATGCCTATAACCTCAGTAATCCGATCCAACTGGATGGTAAGCTATCCGATTGGCAGCCTTATCAAAATTTAATATGGCATTATGATGAGCGATATTTACAAGGTGATAAAACCGATCATCAAAGCACTGATCTATCTTTTGATCATATGGTAGGTAAATACGGCGAGTTTTTATATGCGGTTTTTAAAGTAACAGATGAGTCACTCATTTATCGCGCTAAAAATAGCTTAAGTTTAACCCGAAACGATCACTTACAAATCATGTTAAAAACCCCCGAGGGTGAATTTAAACACTATATTGTCGCAGCTCGCCAAGATGGCTGGGTCAATGCATTTGATGCACAAACCAATAAACCATTTACTAAAATTCAGGGTTATTTTACCAGTACAGCCACAGGCTACAATATCGAACTTCGTTTTCCGTTAAGCATGTTAGGTAATAAGCTGGGGTTTGCAATTGAGGATTGGGATACTAATAAGGTTGAACCGCAATTAATGTCAACCTCAAACATTCTCAACCCAAGCGATATAGGATCAGTGCTGGTACCTTCACCTGAGATAAACCGTATTTTAAAAGGCATGGGCCATAGCGGTAGCCGTATTTGGGTGGTTGATAATCATCACCGTGTACTGGCGCAATCAGGCTCTATCCATCATGCGGATGGCGTCTGGGCTGACGGTATTACCGATAAACCGGCAGCAACTTGGTGGCAACGGTTTGAAAAAACCTATTTACACCCACTGTACTATAAAGTACTGACCCGTCCTGAAAACGAATTTTTGGATACTCTGCACGATGTTGCTGCTATGCAAGGCACTCATATAGCTAAAGCGCTCAGTGGTTCACCTGCATCATCATGGCGACTCACTCCTGATAACAAAGCCGTTATTTTATCTGCTGCCTACCCTATTTGGATCAAAGACAAAGTAATTGGCGCCGTGATTGCTGAAGAAACCACTAATGGCGTTCGGACTCTGCGCAATAAGTCTCTAGAGAAGCTGTTTAATGTCATTTTGGCGGTAATGTTAATCGGCACTGTAACTTTATTCTTTTTTGCATCTCGCATATCAAGCCGTATCAGGCGCCTACGTGATACCGCAGAGCAAGCAATTGATGCACAAGGGCGAGTTACAGGCACTATTAACTATTCAGATTCAAATGATGAAATTGGCGACCTGTCGCGCAGTTTTGCCAATATTGTCAGTCGTCTTGGTGGCTACACTAATTACTTAGAGACCATGTCGTCACGACTATCCCATGAATTAAGAACCCCAGTAGCTGTAGTGCGTAGCTCTTTGGAAAATCTACAAATGCAGCCACAATCTGAACTCAGTCAAAAATACCTTGATCGGGCCAGTGAAGGGGTTGAGCGTTTAGGTAAAATTATTACCACCATGAGTGAAGCCACACGCCTTGAGCAAAGTATACAAAGCAATGAACCTGAGTTATTTGATTTGCAAAAAGTCATTACCGGTTGCATGCAAGGCTACCAACTCACTTATCCGCATCATGCTTTTAAACTCGATATTTATGATAACCCAATGCCTATGTTAGGTGCGCCGGAGTTTATCGCGCAACTACTCGATAAACTTATCAATAATGCGCTGGAGTTTAACTTAGATGAAAATGCCATTAGCATCAGCTTACAAAAAAATGATGATAATGCTGTGCTGTCTGTTAAAAATAAGGGCCCTTTACTGCCACAAGGGCTCACGGAGCATATTTTTGACTCAATGGTATCAGTACGTAGCCAGCAACTTCAGCAGCAACCCCATTTAGGTTTGGGTTTATATATTGTTCGTTTAGTGTGTGAGTATCATAAAGGCAATGTAACGGCACTCAATAATCAACAAAGTGATGGCGTAGAATTTATTGTTAGATTGCCATTATCTATAGATGTAACCCCAAAAAATTAAAGGTTACATTTCTACACAATTTGCTCAATAAGTATTCACTTATAATTCAGCCTCAACAGCATAAGCTGGCTAACATTAAACATAAGCGCTGAATTAGGAGGTTAGAATGCAAACGGTATTAAAACGCGAAGAAATTGATTTTATATTCGAACTCTACCGCCATGAGCAACAAGAAGATGGTAGTTACACTGATAATGAAACCGATACTAAAAAGCTTGATTCAGCACAAGGAAGTGACATTTTCCAACCAAGTTATTTGACCTAAAAGCTGTTTGCTCATTACAATGGCGCACCTTGAAAAAGCTATGCCAAACAATGAAAAGCCATTCAGCCAAAAAAGAACTTATTTTACTCCCTATTCTACTTATTGTGATTGTACTTTGCGTTGCAGGGCACTTTTTATTACAAGCTAGTTTTGCTGACAGCAATCTCACTGAATACTTACTCGCAGCTTTGCCTTTCGCCATGTTTGGTTTTGTTATTATTGCTTTTAAGATTGCAAGTAAGAGCGAAGATAAAGAACGCCAAGAGCAAAGCGACAACGATTAGTCGCTTAATTAAACCTCGACTTATAAAATATGATAGCCAAACCAATCTGGTTTCATTTTCTGAGACTGACCACTTGGCGTCAGCTTAATACGTAATTGGCTGTCTAGTAAATCAATGGCAAAGCAGTCATCCACATCACATAAATCATCTTTATGCAAATGACTTAAACCCGCTAACAAATGCTCTTTAGCTCGTTGTTTAGCTTGCTCAGCGTCATCTGCTACATACAAAGCAAAGTCATGTTGTTCAGCAAGACTATCAGCTCGATATGCACCTAAATTCACAAAAAACAACTTTTCAGCTTGGCTAACAGGTTCTTCAATAACCTCAACTTGATAGCCATCAATATGTTTAATCGCCATAAAGCTATCCATATGCACACTATTTTTGTCGCCTACCCATTGGCTTTTAAGTTTTGTGTAGCACTGCTCTATTGATTCACCTACCACAAAACGTATGTCGTGCATTTCTATATGGCAACCCTGAATTCTGCCACCCAAATACACCATAAATAACTGCATTTTTACCCCTACAAAATATTATCAACGTCAATGTTGTGTTTCTTTATTAGCTTATAAAAATCAGAGCGATTTCGTTTTGCAAGCTTGGCTCCTTCTGCCACATTTCCGCCCGCCATTTTTAACGTATTTATAACGTAGTCACGCTCAAACTCTTTTTTAGCGTCGTTTAAAGATAGCGGCTCAACATTACTCTCATTACTATTTAGCGCACTTAGAACTAACTGTACCGATATTACTTCGCTTGGGGTCAATGCAACAACCTGCTCTACCACATTTTGTAATTGGCGAATATTGCCCGGCCAATCGTAGCGGACTAATGCATGCATGGCGTCAGTAGCAAACCGCTTTTGTGTTTGCCCCATACGCTTTGCAATCATGGCACTAAAGTGTTGAACAAGTAAGCTAATGTCTTCACGGCGTTCTTTTAGCTCTGGTAGTTTAAGGTTCACAACGTTTAAACGATAGTATAAATCTTCACGAAATTGCTGGTTTGTAATCGCATCAGGTAAATTTTTATGTGTTGCAGAAACAATTCGCACATCAATCGGTATTTCTTCTTGAAAGCCCACTGGCCGGATGGTTTTTTCTTGTAATACACGTAATAACTTAACTTGTAAGTTTAATGGCATATCACCAATTTCATCTAAGAATAAGGTGCCACCTTGTGCTTGCTGAAAAAGCCCTTGGTGATCTTTTACTGCCCCCGTGAACGCGCCTTTTTTATGGCCAAACAACTCTGACTCAAGTAACTCCCCTGGCACTGCACCACAATTTATGGCTACAAATGGCCCGTCACTAACATGGCTATGTTGATGAATTGCATTAGCCAGTAGCTCTTTACCTGTCCCGCTAGCACCTGAAATAAGCACATTAACCTGCGTTGGACCTAATAGTTTTACTTGCTCAAGTAAGTGCAGCATCGCGCCGCTACGAGTTACAATAGCACTGTTTGAAGCTTGTTCCTCACCATTTAACCCATGTATTTCAATCGCTTTAGCTAGGCTGTCAAATAACTCGTCTTTATCAACGGGCTTGGTAATAAATGCAAAAATACCTTGTTTGGTGGCCTCTACCGCATCTGGAATTGAGCCATGGGCTGTCATCATAATAACGGGTAAGGCAGGATAGCGGCTTTGCAGCTGTCTATGTAAAGCCATACCATCCATTTCGTCCATGCGTAAATCGGTAATTACGGCATCAAACACGTGGCTTTTTAGTAATTGCAGCGCCGCCATACCACTTTCACAGGTTGTGACTTGGTAACCTTTAGATTCAATACGAATAGACAGCAGCTTAAGTAAACTTGCATCATCATCAACTAATAGAACACGGGCATTTTGAGGTAATTGAGTCGACATAATGTTACTGCTCCTTGGTTTCTTCGCGTAACAGCAGTTGCTGTTCAATTGTTGCTAATGACGATAAAGTTTCTTGCATTTTATCACTTAACGCCTGTTGTCGTTTTTTTGCATTAATTTGCTGTTTAATTTGCTGCTTCTGCAGCCACCAGTATTGCTTGATATCATCGGGCCAATAATATGCTTGATCAAGCTTTAACAACTTAGTTAACACTTCCTCAGGAACCAAGGTGTTATTTTTACAGCTAAAGTTAAAAAATTGCTGGATATCCTTTGCACCTACAAAGTCCCTATTATCTGATGCAACCTTAAAACCTCCACACGCTTTTGCATGCCAACCTATCAGTACTTCAGCAGGTGGATACATTGGATCCGTTTTTGGTCTTGGCTTCGGATTTGGCAATGCATCGCTTGGTTGCGTATGCGTCGTAGCCTCAGGTTTAGTTTCAGTTACTTCTTGCTGTACAGTTTCATCTGTTAACTCACAGCCTGTCAGGCCAATACTGGTGATGCAAACCAATAAAATGGTCTTAAAGTGCACGCCCATGTTAGCTAACTCCTTTGGTTTTATTTATTGGTATTTGAATAATGAAACGACACCCGCTTGGCTCGTTATGCTCTACTTTTAAGGTGCCCATTAATTGCTCTACTGATTCTTTGACAATGGTCAAGCCTAAACCACTCCCTTGGACCGTGGTATCTTTGGCATTTTTTCCTTGGTAGAAAGCATTAAAAATTTGTACTTTGTCTTGCTCTTGAATACCACAACCTTGGTCGCACACCACCATCACTAATTTACCTTCTGTTTGAGATAACTCAACATTGACGCAGTCGCCATTATCAGAGAACTTTAAGCCATTTGAAATTAATTGGATCAATATCATTTCTATTAATTCAGCAGCAACCACAATGGGTTGGCCGGGTAAACTTGATTGCCAACTCAGCGTTTGTTCGCGTGCTAGTAAACGATGCTCAAAATGGCTATTAACCTTATTAATTAGATGAGAAAACTCGATCTCATTAATACTGTTTTTACTGGTGCGAATTGCGTTGTAACTTAGTAAGCTATCAATCATAGTACGTAAACGCACCATGCTTTGTGTTATTAGTTCGAGTACTGCTTGCTGTTCCTTGTTAATTGGCCCAACAATCTCGTCGCTTAGTAAATCAGTGCCTTCTACCATGGAAGCGAGTGGTGTTTTAAGTTCATGGGTTACATGGCGTAAAAAAGTGTCTTTTTGCTGTTCAAGCATATGCAGTTGCGCTTGTACCCATTGCAATTTATTTCCTAATTCAACAAGCTCTGCAGAGCCTTGCACCGAGATTTCTTGCTGCCAATGTCCTTGTCCTAGTTTATCAATAACTGATGTCAGGCCTTTTAAGCGCCCACTTATACGCCATAAAAAGCCACCACTCACTAACAAGGTTAGCGGTATAAGTGCCACTAACCAGTTAATAAATGAGTTTTGTAATGCCTTTAGTTGCTGTTGATTATCGGTTATTTTTTTTCATTTTGGTCACGTAGCCATAATGTCTGCTGTGCGATAAGCTCACTGACAGGTATAAATAGCTGGGCATCTTGTAAGTTTTCAGTTACCAGCTTTTTGGTGAGCGGTGGTGAGTACATCATACAATTTTTTCCATTGCTGCTTATCGTTTTTTGCTACGCTTAAAAAGATTAACTCATCGACACTTTGTAACGACGATTGCCACTTATCAATTATTAACTCATCTAATGATGCACTTTTAAGCACCCAATTTTGGCGAGTAGCACGTTCGAGGCTATTAAGGTCTTGTTTAAGATCATTAAAAGATTTAGATATTTGGTAGTTATCACTCACTATTTGTTGGGTCACAGCGAGTTGTTTATTAAGCGCATTCAAAAATACGATAACAACTAGCGATAAAGGGAGAAGTGAAAGCAAGGTACTGAATAAAAACTGCCCTATCAAGTTTGGTCGCCACGCTAAAATTGCTTTATATTTTTGTCCAAACGAGGCTGGCATAATTACTCCTAAATTCTAATCTCATCATTATTAACTAGCCTACTTATACACTAGCTGAATCAATATACCCAAGCCATGACAACCTGTCAGTTGCATTGAACTTGACTATAAACATATTGAATAAAGCGATACTGAACCGCTCTATAAGCAATGCCGCTAAATTGAGACAAGCTAATATATTGTTTTTTTTAGTAAAAGCTCCGCTTACCTTCACTGCTGTTGCAAAAAAGACACACAACTAAGTAGATTTTTCTTGCCTACTTCCCTCTAAACAAACTAAACCACTGATTTTAAAGGGCTATAAATTTTGGCACTGATCTTGTTATATCTTAATCAGAGACATTATTAATAAGGAAATCAAATGAAAGTTATTACATCACTAGGAATATATTTAAGTGCATTAATTTGCTGCAATGTATTTGCATTAGACGCACAGGCCACATTTGCAGAGCTAGATAAGGATGGCAATGGTACGTTGAGTGAAAGTGAAGCCTCTGAAGACGCTGTGTTACATGAAAGCTTTGAGCAAATAGATAAAGACCAAAATGGTCAGATTTCATTCGCCGAATTTAAACAATTTCTTCAATAAGGAAAGTTTTATGAAACAAATACTTGCTGCTTTTTCGTTGCTCCTTTTAGCCATCAGTGCTTCAGTCTTAGCGTCTCAATTAAATGTGAGATTCGCACAACTTGATACTGATTCCGATGGTGTAATCTCATTACTTGAAGCTAAACAAAATGATGATTTATTTAAAAAGTTTAGTGATCTTGATGAAAACCAAGATGAAGTACTTTCTGAAAAAGAGTTTACTCAGTTTAAAATTTAAACCGCATTAAAGTATTTGCCATAATCCCGGAGGGAGTGTGTAAATGGATTTATTGTTGGGACTTAAATTATGGCAAATGCTTTACTCTTATTGCTTTACAGCTCAATTAAAGGAATTAATTATGAAAAACATGATGGTTTTTTGTAGTTTGCTAGTAGGGTTCAGCTTCAACGCTTTGGCACTTGACGTGAAGCAAAGGTTTGATCACTTAGATAAAAATAAGGATGGCTTTTTAACACATGCAGAGCTAGAACCTCAGCCGCAACTACTTAACAGCTACTCTAATTGGGATAAAGATCGCGATAACCGAATTTCCTTACTTGAGTTTAAACAATTTTTAACTAACAACTTATATTAACCGCATGAATAATTTTAAATACACTCTTTTAATAGCATTACTCACGACCAGTTGTGGCAGTTTTGCAACAAGTAACCGTATAGCCGAACAATTTAAAGCATTGGACAGAAATGGAGATGGTTTATTAACTCGTTCTGAGTCAGCCAAAGATCCAGCCCTGTGGTCACGGTTTAAAAACTATGATTCAGATAAAGACAACCGACTTTCACTAGCTGAATTTACTGTTTACCTAAACCAATAACACATTTGTTCAAAATAAAGATAACCCACAAAGCAAAAAACTCAGTGGGTTAATCTAGCTTTAACTTAATTTAAAGTATTCCACCTGCTCTAATACAGACTGACTTTGCTGTGCGGTTTTAGTACTTGTTTCTGCTGTTTGCTGAGATATCTCTGCGGTTTGCTCTGTCAATGTATGAATAGTATGCATATTTTGGCTAATATCCGCAGCTACCGCAGATTGCTCTTCTGCAGCAGTAGCAATTTGTTGTGTTTGATCATTTACTTGGTTAATCATTTCCATGATTTCTTTAAGTAAACTATTACTTTCATCCACTTTATCTTCGGCTTGTGCCGCAACACGTGTACTATCAGCCATCATAGTAACTGCATTTTGACTGGCTGAACGTAACTGCCCTAGCATGGTTTCTATTTCATTAACTGAGCTGTGAGAGCGCTGCGCTAAAGTTCGTACTTCATCGGCCACTACCGCAAATCCACGCCCTTGCTCACCAGCTCTAGCCGCTTCGATGGCCGCATTTAGAGCAAGCAAGTTAGTTTGCTCTGAAATATTACGTATTACATCCAAAATGGTTTCAATTTTGCTGGATTCACTTTGTAGTTTATCAACCACTTCTGATGTGTCATTTAAGGTGCCAAGTAAATGACTGACCGCTTCTTTAGTTTGTTCTGATGCCTCTAAGCCACTGCTAGCAAGTTTCATCATGCCATCAGAAGCAGTTGCAGACTCAGCCGTATTAACCGCTATACTTTTACTCGTTACTGATAACTCCTCTATCGCAGTTACCGCTTGAGTTGTATGGTCAGAAACTTCAGATGTAGCGCTTTGAATTTGCGTATTTGCGGTGAGTAACTCACTGCTGTGATTATTTACCTCTCCAACGCTGTGGTAAATACTGATCAAAGTGGTATTTAAATGAGCAATTGTTGCATCAAGTGTTCGACTCAAATCAGCCACCTCATCTTCACCGGCAACCGCTGAGTACTGATCTAACTCACCGCGTTGCAAAGCATGGGCGCTTTGACTTACGACGGTTAAACCTTGCACAACTTTTTGCGACAAAATATGACTAAATAAAGTAGCTAACCCGATAGCAATTACAATTGATAGGTAAAATATATTATTGGCAAAACTAATAGAATCTTGCGCCGCCTGCTGCGACTGATGAACTTGTGCAGTGTTGGCTTGTTCAAAGCGTTCGAAAAATTCAGTCAAAGCTAAATGCGAATCAACAAATTCACGATAAATTGAGTATTCAGCCTTATTATCTGACGATGACTCCATTGCCTGTTTAAAGTTCAGAGCGGCGGCTTCATAGCGTTTTGAATGACTTTTTAATTTCAACAGTAAGCTATGGTCACCTGTATAGGCCTGGCTTACTTTCTCGATTAAAGGCGCGGTTTTCGCAATATTGTTGTCTATGCTAATCAACATTTCGGGGGCTTGCTCGTGTAGCCCTAGTAAATAAATAACTTGTAAACCACGTACTCCAGCTATAACCCCATCTTGGGCTTGCTTTAGCTCTGCGCTGAGCTTAGTCACTTTAAAGTTATGTTGATAAAAACTATCAAACCCATCCGCAATTTGGTTATTAGCAACCTTAATAAATATCATTGCAACTATAAAAATAATGCAAATTATGGCAGATAACAAAATAAATTTACTACGCATTGCCAGTTCGTTGAGTTTCATGCTAGTTCCGACTTATTCATTATTTTAACGTTAATTCATAAGCATAGCTGAAAGATATGAATGTTATATAATAATTTATTAAATATTTTGCTGGTTGTTCATTCTCTGATAGTGTTTATAAATCACTCGTTAAAAAGATAATTAACAATGAAGCACTTACTTGCAATAGTACTTTTTACTCCTCTGTTTGCTTTGGCTGATACGACGGTAATTTATAACGCAAATGGCTATACTCCGACCTACAAAGGTAAATTAAAACAATTTAGTACGCTTGTAATAAAAGATGGCAAGGTTGTTAAAACAGGTAACGATGAACTAAAAAATAGCTTTCCTCGCGCCCGCACGTTTGATGCACAGCAAAAAACATTACTGCCAGGTCTGATAGATGCACATGGCCATGTTATTGGTCTTGGGAAAAACTTGTCGCAACTCGATTTACGCGGTATTGATTCAATTAAAAGTGTTCAAACTAAATTAGCAAGCTTTGCCAAAAATAAGCAAGGCTGGATTATCGGTCGTGGTTGGAATCAAGAACTATGGCTTAACAAGCAATTTCCGACGGCTACTGATTTAGATCAAATAGTTAAAGACAAACCCGTTATACTTTCTCGCGTTGACGGGCACGCAATATGGGTTAATAGTAAAGCCATGGAGCTTGCTGGCATAACAGCTAAGACACTGACACCTGAAGGCGGCGAAATTATCAAAACAGCCACAGGAACGCCAAGTGGTATTTTTATTGATAAAGCTGAAAGTTTAATCAATATAGTCATTCCAAAAAGCTCCGTGCAAGCTACCAATCAAGCCCTAGACATGGCTGGGGAGCACCTTTTAAGCTTAGGTATTACCTCTACTCATGATGCGGGCATCGATAAGCAGACATGGCAGATTTATAAACAACGAGCTGAGCAAGGCACCTTACCACTACGTATTGTGGCTATGTTAAGTGCGGCTTCCCCTGAGCTTGAAACCATGCTTAAAGCTGGACGCTACAAAGACTTGCATGATTACATGTCAATTCGTAGTGTAAAAATATACGCTGATGGCGCCCTTGGTAGCCGGGGTGCGGCGCTACTTACTGATTATGCCGATAGAAAAAACCATCAAGGTTTGATGCTAGAAGATCAAAAAAAAATTAGAGCAGCTTTTTACCTTGAGCTTTGAAAGTGGTTTTAGCGCAAATACCCATGCGATTGGCGACAAGGCGAATCAAATTGTGTTAAATGCCTACGAAAATGTATTTAAAAAAACCGGCGGTATTTTATTACGAAACCGAATTGAGCACGCACAAATAGTGGACCCAACTGATATTCCACGCTTTAAAACACTAAAGATTATCCCTTCAATGCAACCTGTGCATGCCACCTCTGACATGCATATGGCAGAGCAACGGCTAACTGACTCACAACTGGCTGGCGCCTATGCGTGGCGAACTTTTTTAGAAACAGGGCTCTGTAGTCGCCGCTGGCTCAGACTACCCTGTTGAGTTAGCAAACCCGTTTAATGGGCTATATTCAGCTATAACTAGAATGGATCATAATCAATTACCTAAAAATGGTTGGCGTGCAGACGAAACAATAACACGTGAAGAAGCACTTAATGCTTTTACATTAGGTGCTGCATACGCTGCGCATCAAGAATTTAAATTAGGAAGCTTAGAGCAAGGAAAGTGGGCTGACTTTATTTTAATCGATAAAGATTACTTTAAAGTACCGATTGAAGATATATTTAAAATTGAGGTTGATCAAACCTGGATTGCCGGCGAGCTGAAATACAAAAAAACCGATTCAGCAGAATAAAAACTACTCTGCAGGTTTTGACTTTTTGCTGACTCAACTTAACTAAATGGTAAATATTAACAAAAGTAAGTACACCATTTGTAATTGCCACCGGCCAAGCCGAAATCACAATACCGTAAAAAGTAAATGCAACACAGCCAGCTAAATTAAACCAGCGTAGCTTTTACAACATCGCTCATAGTAAGAGAGGCAACAAGCAAAGCCGAGGCAATATAACCTAAATATTCCCAACTCATTTGTTCTCTCCAATACTTTAGGTTAGCATTATAGGTAATGCTATTTTACACTCTATGAAACAGTGTAATCGCGGCATAAAAAAGCTAACTTACTCAAAACCCAAAGTAACCTCAAAAGGCTTACTTTAATAATCATTACACGGGATATAAAGGTATCAAACCTATTTTGGTCATAATGACTCAAAACAGGTTAGTAAGTTAGCGTAAATTCTTAGAGTCTTAATGCTACCGTCATTAAGGTGTAATAAATAGGACAATTGTCCGAAGAGCATACTTGATGTTTCAATATCATTTTTCTAGTTATTTGGTTGATCAACTTTTAACATTTGCAGGTAGTCGCTATCAGCAATCAAAAAAAGAAGTACTGATCCATCAAGATCAACCTCTGAGCAAATTAGTTTTGGTCAGAAGCGGGACTATATCGTTTAGCTACGATGTGGGTAATGGTCGGCGCCTATTATTAGGCCAACTAGATTGTAACAATACTTTGATTGGTGAAATTGAAGCACTGAATAATAATCCATGTATCTATACAGTTACGTGTTTTAGTGATGTTAGCTACAACTTAATTGAGCTTAAACACTGGCGAGCATTGTTGCTCGATAAACCAGAGCTAAGTTTATATACAGCACAAACTATTGCCGCTAAATTTCAAGAAAATCAGAAGATAAACCTTGATAAACTGTTACTACCGCTAGGCTATAATATTGCTAAAGACTGTTTATTACGCGCAGAAAACAATAACCCAACACTACTTAGGGCATACCCTACGGTTAATGCTGAAGCTGAGCGATTTGCCACAACTGAGCGAGCATATCGACGAGTTGTTTCAGAGCTGGTTGAAAAAGGGTTAGTTGAAAGAGCAAATGGCGGTTTAAAAGTAGTAGACCTAGACAAACTAAGTGATTACGTAGAGAGTTTTTCACAAATTTGAGAAAGCTAACTCTTCTTTTATCAAAAAAGGAACGCTTTTTAGCTTAGCTTTTTTAGCTCTACATAGTTTTGCAACATTTATATATCAAAATGGCGATGTTAAGTTTTACATGGTATGCGATTTACATTAGCATATACTTATACGGCGCATAGCAATCGATAACATCGCTATTGCATAGATCAGATTTAAAATAGCGCCGGTTACAAATTTTTTATTTATTTAATGAAAGTATATATAATGTTCACTTGACGTATATATAATGTGCGCTTATCCTTCATTAACTAATTATTGTATCATAGCAAGAGTACCATTTTCAGGAACTTTGAGTGATACATTTAGAACTGCAATTAAGTCTGTTTACTTTAAAGAGAAAGGAAAGAAAGGTAACGATTATGGGAAATAATAAATTCAAGCTAACCAAGCTAGCGCTAGCTCTTGGCCTAACAGCGAGCTTAACAGCTTGTTTCAGTGACAACGATAACAATGATTATGTTGAGCCAGTAATACCTACACCAACACAAGATGTGGCATTACCTCCAACTGACCAAGTTGTTGCACAACAACCAGGTTCATTAACTGTTGTGGTTAGAGATATCAAAGGGGAGCCAGTCGGTACTGAGGAAGCACCTGTAACTATTACACTTTCAGGTAGTAGTTCTGATGTTTTACTTGGCCTGGATGGTGAAGCATTACCAGAATCTCTAACAATTTCTAATGGCTCAGGCTTATTTGCCGCAGCAGTCACTGACATTTCTTCAGAGCTAACTTACAAAGTTAATGTTAAAGCGCCTGGCTACTTTACAAACAATACTGTAATCGTTGTGAATGATGAAGAATCTAATGTAAATGCAACAGTTAAACTTACTCCTCGTGATCTAAATTTAGGTGATGTTGATATTGCTGTTGTTTCTGCTGAAGAAGAACTAACAAGCCTTGCGGCAGATGGAGTAGAAGTAAACTACACTGATGGTACGATTCAAACATCAGACAACATGCCTCTTACATTTACTCGCACTGTCGATAAAGAAGAAGCTAATACAGATGCTGGTGGTGTAACCGTTTCTATTCCTAGTGGTTCTCAAATGCTTGATGCTAATAATGAACCTCTTACTTCAGCTCCTAAACTAGCTGTTAGTTTCTTTAGTAATGAAGCTACAACAACTGCAACGGCAGGAACTTCTGGTGTTGACTCTACTCTTGATTATTTCCCTGGCGGTTTAAACCTAGCTGTTCCGGTTGATGGAAATACAACTCAAGGTGCTTTCACAACAGGCGGTTTTGTTGCAATTGAATTAACTGATGAAGATGGCAACAAAGTTAAGAAGTTTGGTGATGGCAATAGCATTGAAGTAACAATGCAAGTTGACAAAAACACCAATAACGTTTGTCCAATGGTTTACACTGGCGATTTAGAAGACGTTGAAGCATTTGCCACTGCAAGTGCTAATGCTACAAATGGTGCATACTTTCAAGACGGCGCTTGTGTTGCTTCTTCAGCTACTAAATATTCAACTGTTCAAATAGACGAAAATCATATAATTCCAGTTTGGAGTTATGATGAAGATTTAGATGAGTGGACATTTGAAAGTTATGGTGTTACTAAAGAAAATGCCGACAACCCTAAGGTTTGGGATGTTGTAGTAAGTGTTAATCACTTATCATACTGGAACTTGGATTATTTTAACTGGCGTGAGCCTAATTTCGGACAATGTGCTAATAACAAAGCTACTTTTGATATTAAATTTAATGACGGCACATCTAATACGATCCCATTTGACTTGTTAGTTGAATCACAAGCTGGTGGCTACCGTGTATTGAAATCTGGCTATGAGTTTTCATTTTACGATACAAATACCATATATAACCCGCCTGCATTTGCTGTAAATATGCAATTCTTAAATGATGGTGAAAATATTATTGATGGTATTGAAGGCGATGCAAATAATCTTGTAGATAATGAAACATCAACTTTAAAAATTGATGATATTTGCGCACTTGAAGGTAAAACGATTGTTTTAAACACAGCACCTATTTTACCTGTAGCTCAGCCAGTTAAAACTAGCTTAGTATGTAATAACGAAGAAGCTGACGTGTTGCCTGCACCTACAGCAACATCTTCTATCGTTTATTTCTACCAATCTGGTGCTTATAAAGGCTATGCATACACTGATTCAAGCGGTAACGCGTCTAAGAACTTATTACCTGGTGATTACACAGCCAGCGCTTATAACTTCACTACTGGTCAATATAGCAATTTAGATTTTACAGCCTCAGCTTCTGAGACTGTAAATATTGAGTTCCCAGTTACCTGTGAGGTTGTTGAGCAACCAATCACAGGTTCTGGTTCTGGTTCTTAATACAAAATCTGATTAAACAAAAACCGCGCTTTGTCGCGGTTTTTTATTGCCATAATTTGCATTCTACTTCCTGTTCTAAAAGTTTCTTGTTACATTATGAATATTGTGCTCTATGGATTTAAAGCTATGCATTTAAACTACTTGGTTGATAACGTGATAAACAATAAAACAGCTTTCGCAACGGTTTGCGTACTTTCTTCAACTTCATTATTTGCTACAGAGCAAAATATTACTCATGGAGTAGCCTATAATGGATTTACAGGTCTATTTAACACCCCGTCTGCTGAGGTTTTAAAAGCTGGTGAAGCCAATATTGGCTATACTAACCAATTAGAGAAGAGAGGCAGTTATAATGATGGGCATAATTTCACTTTTGCGGCTGGTTTACTGCAAAATTTAGAAGTTGCGGGCAGAATTACTGCTTCGAGTATGAATGACAATTTATTTAGCTATGAAAATAAAGGTCAAATTCGGGATCTTTCTTTTAATGCTAAATATCAAGTGCCCTATATCCCTAAAAACTGGTTTAGTATTGCCCTAGGAGCTAAAGATATTGGAGGGGCAGCAAACAATTATGAGGCCTACTACCTTGTTGCATCTAAAGAATGGTGGGATTTTCGTTTTAGTGCTGGGATTGGTCAGTCAGATACACTAACAGGGCAGCTAGACGGGGCATTTGCAGGTATTGAATATCAGCCTTTGTCTTGGCTAAGTATTTTAGCGGAGCATGATGCTGAAGCATTTAATATGGGCGCCAGAATAACTATTCCTAAAGAATACCTTTACAACTTTGCTTCAATTTCAATAAATAGCCGGTTGTATTCAAATACAGACCTCTCTGAAAAAGACAACTATTGGGGAATTAATATCAATATCCCACTTAGTGATGAAGCGCAAGCAAACTATACTAATCCAAAACCAGCACCAGAGCCCGTGCAAGATATACCTGCAGCTTCTGCAAACATTAAAAGTAAAGCAACTATAACAAAACTACCTTCTAATATAAACGCATCGCCAACACAACAAATACCTTCAGCAAATCAAGTTAACAATTCGAAGCATGTCACAAAATCGATTTCAAACGAGAGTAATAAAAACTATCAACTTCATAGTCTTAAAAATAACTTAATAAATGATGGTTTCGAAAATATTCGTGTCGGGATCAGCGAGACAGATAAAGTTATTGTTGAATTCGAAAACTCTGTATTTAATCGCAATGAAATAGACGCTATTGGTTTAGTTATTGGTCGAATTACTGAACATTTCGCTGAACAAGATAATGAGTTTATTGTTCGTTTATCTAAACTCGATACTGCATTACTTCAAGTCAGGGGTAAAGTAGATAATTATCAACGCTTCTTAGAAGAAAATATTACCCCTGATTTACAAATAAGTAACCAGTTCTCTATTAAAGAAGAAACAAACATCATATGGGCTGAATCAACAGAAAACTCTAGCCCATACCTAGTACCTAGAGTAACATTTTCCCCTTCTTATGCTGCACACTATGCCACAGAGCTTGGCGTATGGGATTATTCACTCGCACTACAAGCTGATTTAAACATACCTATTTGGAAAGGTGCAGGGATCAACTTAACTGGACAAATACATGTTACTGATAGTGATGATTTTGAAGAAGGGGAAGCTTTCAGCTCTCGTAGGAAGGAAACTGGACTGACAAGAGCGATAGCGTACCAAACTTTCGCTCTACCTTATGGCTTCTATAATCAAACTCAGTTCGGGCTATTTCAAGATTACTTCGACTACATAGGTTTAACTAATGAAACTGCTTGGTTGAGCCCAACGGGCCGCCATAAGCTTAAAGCCAAGTTCGCTGTTTTAGAATATAAAGATTATGATACGCGCAAGCGCGACTATGCACTTGCTAGTTACCGCTATTTATGGGCTGAAAAAGATGTTTCATTTCATGTAACAGGTGGCCGATTCTGGAATGATGACAGCGGTTATAAACTTGAAGCTAAATTTTGGTTTGGTGATGCAAACCTATCACTAATATACAGCAATACCGACGTTCAGAAAGTTGGGCTTGGCTTTAGTATTCCGCTAGCTCCTCGCAAGGATATGACTGCCGGTAATTGGCAAATAAAAGGGGATAATAGCTGGAGTCAAACTGTAAGCACCGTAGTTGGGAATGATGTAAACCTGATTAACACTGCAAGTGCAACAACACCGGCTTCTTCTATTGACCTTGATAAAACTTTCTTAAACCAAGATCGTATGTCTAGTAGCTATGTTTATGCTCATCTTGCACGCTTAAAAGAAGCGTTTGAAACTTATAAGTAATAGCGAGTAAGTTTGCTAACTCATAAGTAATAAAAAGGCCTTAACAGGCCTTTTTATTACTTACTCGAGATTCAACCCTAGTTCACGATAGAACGAGCTTAATTTGTAAATGTATTAGAATTACTTATCGAGCAATATGTCATGAATCTTTGCAAGATCAGTCTTACCTTCGATGATCTCATCAGGCGTTAGCCCTGAAAGCTCATGCGGGAATACCAACCACTCATCTGATTCATGAATGTAGTAATCAGGTTTCATATCAACCTTGGTATTCTTAGGCTTATAGTATGGGCATGCAACACGAATATCTTTAGGTAAGTTTAAACGCATAAGCTCAGAAAGCTTTTCTTTCAGAGCGAAAATACTACGGCCTGAATCAAAAACATCATCAACAATCAGTAAAGAATCACCCGCATTAGCTTTTTCAATAATGTAATGTAAGCCATGAACTTTGATTTCTTTTGACTGTTGATTAATACCGTAATACGAAGAAGTACGCACTGCAATATGATCCGTTTCTATACCTTTGTAGTCATAGTATTCTTGCACCGCAATACCAATTGGTGCGCCACCACGCCAAATACCAATTATAAAATCAGGACGGAAACCGTCTTGGTAAACTTGCGCAGCAACGCGAAAAGAATCTTCAAGTAATTGTTGCGCCGTGATGTAAGTCTTATCAGACATAATAGAAACCCCAGTGTAAGTAGTTAAATCAAGTGTAGTCTAAGCAAGACAAAGTTAACCACCTGAAAAGCTGTGGGGCGAGATTTTATACTAATTTGAGCGCAAAATCTTGCTTCTGAATAATTTAATCACTATTAACAGGCTTGGCTTGACCCGTAAGTGATTTAAGTTAGGATAGATTCAAAAGGTTATGAGGGAATCACAATGGATGCATGTATAAATCAACTCACTCAGCAATTACAGCAGCACCAAATACAAGCCATTGTTGATGACTTTCCTAAGTTATCTGCGCAGCAGCAAAGCATGCAACTGCTTCACTTATATCAAAGCGCACAAAGAATGGATGTAAAATATACCTACTTACAAAATATTGCGACCCATATTTTAACTCAACACCCTATTCCAACTTTATTAATAAACCAGTTTAAAGAAACAGATCAGCTAAGCTTTTTTACTCCTGGGCTTAAATTCAATAATGGCTTTGCCCTACAAAATGATTCAAGAAATAATGTCATACACAGTTTATTTAGCCGCTGTGATGCTGAAAAACTGCCATTTAATTATGTGCGCTCGCTCATGTTATTTGAAAGTAACGAGACTCTACTATTGGCATTAACGCAGTATAATAATCAAGCACTGACACCGGTGGCTAGTTATATAACCTGTAACCTTAGCCAAACTAATTTGCCTAAGCATGAATTTTCAGCGCTGCTCGCTTTAATGGAAGTAGAGTTAACACAAAATAAAGAGGTCAACACCACTGCTTTTCTAAAAGCCTTAGTCGCGCTAAAAACCACGTTGCATAACACACTCAATGAATACACTATTTTACTGGCAAGTGCTTATTTACGTTGTAAAACGCAGCAGCTCGAAAGCTATTTAGTCCGATAAATAGTATTCAATAGTGGTTACCACTCGTACTTTTTTAAGTTGTGGTGTGTTTGAATCTCTATTTGAAATACTAAACTGACCTTGTCGAGCTGATTTAATTTTGCCTAATTTAGATTGTGAATCTTTTGCAAATTTAATTGCTACTTCCCGTGCCTTTTCAGTGGCTTCTTGCACCATTGCAGGCTTAACATCATTGAGCCCAGTAAATAAGTATTCAATACGAGTCTCGTAACTATCTTGAACTATCGCGATGCCTTGTTTAGCTAATTGCCCTACATGTGCAAGCGCATTTTGTACTTTACTAGGTTGTGATGAGTAGACGGTTATATTAGCACGGGCAATATAACGAAACTGCTGATTATCACTGGAGTATTCACGAGCTTGTTTATCAACAATCGATTGTGCACCGCGACTTATTTCATCGTCATCAAAACCATGTAACTTTAGAAATGCAGTAACAGCATTATTTTTTCGCTCAATACGCTCAACCAACTTTTCAAGGTTATTGTCTGCATCACTAAATTGCAGCGGCCAAATGACAGTATCTGCAGGCACTTCCATTTCAGCAAGCCCCTTCACTTCAACTGTCCGCTCCATGCTTTTCACATCAAGCGCAGCACTTTTAAGGATCAAACCTAACCCGAGTAGGCCAATCGATATGGCTATCGCAGCGATTACGATATGGGAAGCTTTTGTGTTGATCATGTTTATTCCTTGATATAGATCTACTTAAGTACTCGAAAACTAGTACTAATAAGTGTTAGATTGAAATTTAAATGGTAGAGTTTAAGTGTTTCACCTTAACCGCCACTTTACAGCGAAGGAAAAGCCATGAGTGTAAAGCGCATTAGTCAATTTTTTAACCCTACTTCAGTTGCCGTTATAGGTGCATCAAATAATCCCTCTCGCGCAGGCTTTATTGTAATGCGAAACTTACTCCAAGGTGGTTTTAACGGCCCTATCATGCCCGTCAGCCCAACACATAAAGCGGTGCATGGCGTATTAGCTTACCCCTCTATAACAGCCTTACCTAAAGTGCCTGATTTAGCTGTAATTTGCACCAACAAACATACTGTTACATCAATAATTAAGGAATTGGGCGAATTTGGTTGCAAAAATGCTGTAGTCATCGCTGCAGGACTCAATGTAGAACAAAAAAACGCACTGCAACACGCAGCTAAAGAAGCAAATGTGTCATTACTTGGACCAAACTGCCTAGGTTTGTTAATCCCTCATATTGGCTTGAACGCCAGCTTTTCTCATACGGTAACAACACCTGGAAAAATAGCCTTTGTATCTCAGTCAGCTGCAGTGTGCTCAACTATACTAGACTGGGCGAAAAACAAAGAAATTGGCTTTTCTTATTTTATCTCAGTGGGTGACTGTTTAGATATCGGTTTTGCTGAACTACTGGACTTTTTAGGACGCGATGCCAAAACCAAAGCGATTTTATTGTATATAGATAATATCGAGAATATTCGCAATTTTATATCAGCCGCGCGTGCCGCTGCATTTAGCAAACCTGTCATTGCAATAAAAACAGGAAAAACTGCCGCTGGCGCACTCGCCGCAGAAATTCACACTGGTGGTAAGCAAAGCTCCGACGCTGTTTACGACGCCTTATTTCAGCGTGCGGGTATGCTGAGGGTAAGTGATTTAACGGAGTTATTTGCTGCAACTCAAACGCTAGCAATGCACCCTAAACTACTACAAGTAGAACAACTGACTATCTTAACTAATGGTGGCGGCCCAGGAGTTATGGCTGTAGACAGCTTATTGCAAAGCTCTGGTAAATTAGCACAACTTAGTGACGAAACGCGCGCTGCGCTTAATAAAGTTATTCCGCAATCAGATATGACTTCAAATCCGGTTGATATTTTTGGCGATTCATCGCCAGCACGCTATAAGCAAGCACTCGAAATATTACTGCACGCTAAAGAAGTTAAAAACTTACTAATCATTCATACTCCCTCTGCGATTGCACCGAGTGAAGAATATGCACACATTATAGCGCAAACACTCAGTAAACTCCCTAAGATGGCGCGCCCTTATGTAATTACCAACTTCATGGGGGAAGATGCAGCTTATGCGGCTAGAAAACTTTGTAGCAACTTTGCTATTCCAACTTATCGCACTCCCGAAGGCGCTGTCAGAGCATTTATGCATTTAGTGAGTTACCGTAGAAATCAAAAGCATCTAACACAAACGCCAGAGTCAAATACTGATGATGCAAAAATTAATAAACTTAGCGCTAAAGAACTTGTTAATGAGTTTTTAGCCGAGCAACAAAGCTATCTTTCAACTCATCAAGCGAGCCAGATCCTGACTCATTACGGTATTGAGTGTATTCAAACCGAAGTAGCATACACCCCGACAGAAGCAAAAGAGCAAGCTATTGAGTTAGGGTTTCCGGTTGCGCTTAAATTGATTAGCCCAAGCATTCCTTCTAAATCAGAGGTTGGTGGCGTTGTATTAAACCTCAATGATGCACAAGAAGTTGAGCAAACAGCATTTGCTATGTTGCTACGAATTAAAAATACCTACCCAGATGCGGTAATTGAAGGGTTTTCGCTGCAAAAAATGGCACCGCGCGCAGGAGCTAATGAGCTACGTATCGCCATTAAAACCGAACCAAATTTTGGTCCTGTTATCTTGCTCGGTGAAGCTGGAACGGGGCTTGAATTTGCTCAATCAGCTGTAGCCCTACCGCCATTAAATATGAACTTAGCTAAATACCTAGTTGCTGCAGCGCATGATAAAGGCGTATTAAAAGACCGTGTTTTGCCAGAAAAAGTTGATAAATACCGTCTATGCGCTTTATTAACTCGGATCTCACAGTTAGTTATTGATCAACCGGATATTACATCTGTTGAGCTAAACCCAATACTGGCGAGTAACGGGCAATTTTTGGTACTTGATGCCACTATGACCCTAAGCCGTTATCAAATTCAAAGTAACCGCAAACGTTTATCAATTCGCCCTTATCCTATCGAGCTTGTGAAAAGCGTAACACTAAAAGATAAAAGTCTCGCTATTTTAAGACCAATTAAGCCTGAGGATGAACAAGCACACAAAGCATTTGATCAATCACTCACAAAAGAAGACCGCTACAAACGATTTTTTGGTGAGCTACCTCAGTTTAACCATGATCAGCTTGCTAAAATGACGCAAATTGATTATGACCGTGAAATGGCATTTATCGTGACCCAAGAGCAACAGGATCAACAGCTTACTTTGGGGGTTTCTAGAGTGTTGATGGATCCAGATAAAACCCGTGCAGAATTTGCCATTGTTGTACGCTCTAATTGCCAAGGCCTCGGGCTAGGCGGTATGTTAATGCGTGCTGCTATCGAGTATTGCCAAAGCCAAGGAGTGCAATTTATTGAAGGGATCACCTTACCTGAAAATACCGGTATGATAGAGCTTGCTCGTAAATTAGGTTTTAAAATTAGCCGCGACTTCGAAGAAGGTAGTATAAACATGCTACTTAAATTAACCAAATAGACTTAATACGGATACGACTTTGACTACCTTAAGAAAACGTACAGCTCTACTACTTGAAGGACATGGAGAGTACACCAAAGCCGGACACATTCTAGATATATTTTTAATCACATTAATTATGGTAAACGTAGTTGCTATTGTGCTGGAATCCATCGCGAGCCTTGCGCAAACTTATACTTACGAATTTTTAATGTTGGAAATCGTATCGGTCAGTATTTTTGCTATTGAATATATCCTGCGCTTATGGTCTTGTGTTGATCGCGCTGAGTACAAAAGCATAAAAACGGGGAACCTAAAACGCCGTCTGAAATATATGTTTTCTCCTTTAGCGCTAATCGACTTACTTGCTATCTTGCCGACTCTTTTAATGTTCTTTATTGCTTTTGATTTACGCTTCTTAAGAGTATTCAGATTGCTACGCGTATTCAAATTAACTCGTTACTCCCGCGCAATGCAATTGTTACTAAAATCGTTTCGGGACGAAAGTAGCTCCCTGATGGCTGCTTTTTTTATAATGGCTGTAGTACTTATTTTAGCTTCCTGTGGCATTTACCTCATCGAACATGATATTCAACCAGATAAGTTTGGCTCCATTCCTGCGGCCATGTGGTGGGCGATGGCTACACTCACCACGGTAGGTTATGGCGATGTTGTACCCGTAACCCCCCCTCGGGCGTTTCTTTGGTGGAGTGATCACGTTACTAAGTATGGGCATGGTGGCTATTCCTACTGGTTTACTCGCCTCTAGCTTCTCTGAACAATTACGCAAACGCCGTTTACATTTTAACGATGCGGTTCACGAAAACCTTCATGATGGGCTATTAGAGGACGATCAGCTCGAGCACTTAGAAACTCTGCGAATTAAATTAGGCTTAAATAAGCAAGAAGCGAATAAAATAATTAAAAAGCAACTAAACGCCCGCAGCCAGTACTTATATTGTCGTCATTGTGGCGCTAGGCAAGATTAGGGGCTAGCTAGATTTAATAAGTAAGGGTCATAACGCTATGATAATTTTTTATATCGTTTAGTCACTATCTAAAACAGCGCTCCAATCCTTCGCCAATAATGCAGTTACGTCATCACCTGGGATAGGCTTACTAAATAGATACCCTTGGAACATATTACACCCAAGTGCACGTAGAAAAGTAAGCTGTTGTTTAGTCTCGACGCCTTCTGCAACACACTCCTTCCCTAAACTCTTTGCCAATGTCAAAGTGGATTCGATAATCGCTTCATCGCCATTATCAACCCCGATGTCAGTGACAAAACTTCGATCTATTTTCAATACATCAATAGGGAAACGTTTTAAATAAGTAAAAGACGCATAACCAGTGCCAAAGTCATCCATATAGAGCCGACAACCAAGCTGTTTTAATCTCGCCATACTCTTTAATGCGTACGCGGAGTCATCCATTAGTACCGACTCAGTGATCTCAAACACCACAGTGTTAGGGCGCACTCCCGCAGTGCGCAAAGCTGTATTTATCTCTTCAACTAGCCCTTGATACTCAAAATCTAATGCTGAGAGGTTGATTGATACATATAAATCAGGCGTAATTAGCTGCCACTGCTTCAACTCTATTAATGCTCGTGACAATGTTTGTAGCATAATTTTTGTGATTAAACCTATGCTTTCAGCAACTAATGCAAATTCTTGAGGGTTGTTTACCGTGTTATCCGGCCAACGCAATAACACTTCGAATCCTTCTACTTTTTGCTCTTTTGCATTCACTATGGGCTGATAATGGTTGCAAAACTCATGCTCTTTATAAGCCTTATTTATTTGAGATTCTAAGTGTAGAGCCCGTTGTACATGTTGATTCATTTCTTGTTTATAAAACTGGTAACTGCCCTCTGCACTCTTTTTAGCATGGTATAAAGCAACATCAGCTGCTTTAACTAGGCTTGTGCTTGTCGATGCATCATCCGGGTAAAGCGCCACACCGATGCTTAGGCTGACATTAACAGTTTGCTGAGTCAGTATAATCCCTTCACTAACGCTGTTCATTATTTTGGCACACAGCAATACAACTTCTTCAATCTGCCCTACATCCTCGACCAACAACATAAACTCATCACCATTGAACCGAGCAATGCTGTCATTTGTACGTAACCGTGACTTAATTCGTTTTGCGACCATTTTAATAATGGTATCTGCAGCTTCGTGACCAAGTGAGTCATTAAAGTATTTAAAACGTTTAATATTAATATTTAATAATGCAACTTTGCTGCTATGAGACTCTGCTTGCTCTAGTGCATGTACAACACGGTCATTAAATAGGGTTTTATTAGGTAACCCAGTAAGGCCATCGTAATTAGCCAATAAAAACAACTCACTCTCAGCCATTTTTTGTGCATGAATATCCGTTAGAATGACCACGTAACTTTCGAGTCGGTTATCATTTCCTGCTACCGCGCTTATTTTTATCAGTACATGACGTAATTCACCATTTGCTAATCGCACCGTATCCTGTGCACTATAATGTTCACCGACTTGTTGATTTCTCATAATACGTAGATAGTTCATACGTGCTGTACGACTCATTCCGAGCTTAAGTGAACGACTCGAATGAAACTCAGCGGCAAAATTAAAGGCCGTTTGCAAAGATTGATTTGTAGCTAAAATACGTAAGTTTTTATCGAGTATAAACACCCAGTCACGAGTTTGCTCAAAAGCCGCACCAAATAAACGCGCATGCTCTTCAAAAACTAGTTCTCGGGTCATATTGGTGTATGTGCCCGCGACTTTCTCTGGCGTTCCTCCTTGCCAAGCAACAACTTTGCCAAAGTCTTTATACCAGCGCCAATTCCCGGCTTTATGCCGTAAACGGTAGGTACAATTGAAGTAACCTTTCTCTGTTGATAAAAACTCAAGCCACTCTAGGCGGAATTTTTGCTTGTCTTGAGGATGTATTTTTGCAAGGTAATCATCTAAATTAACCGTATCAACATCATAGCCCAACTCATTTTTTAATCGTGGCTGATAAATGATTGGACTTGATGACTGCCAATCCCATACCCCTGAATGACTTCCTTCTAACGCGAGCTTTAATCTAGCTTCACTTTCTTGGCTTTCTCTATGGGCTGCCAGCAATATTTGCTGTATTCGATTTCGACGCATCACCCACACAGTCACAATAGCCACAAATAGCAATACGTAAAGCACCATAAATATTGGAGAGCGCCAAAGCGGGTATTTTACTTCTATATCTAGCGTTGCGGGGTGAGTAAAGTCACCTGTTAACGGATCTTTTGCCCAAATTTTTAACTGGTATTCTCCTGGGTTCAACTTAGGAAAGAGTACGCGATTATTATTGCGGGTGTAGGATTTTTGTCCATCTGATAGCTGATATTCATAAATAATCCGTTCTTGATAATTGAATGCCATAGCTGAAAAAGCAACTTCAAGTCCAATATCATCGTGCTCTAAAATCACTCTCTCAATTGGCTGTTTTAAATCAACCGCTAATTCACGAGACATAATATCGATACTGGTTACATTTACATGCTTGATGAGGCCATGCTTAGGGCTATTATCTTCAGGGTAAAAATAAGTAAACCCTTTTAGTGTGCCATAAACAATTTGGCCTGTTTCTAAACGGGTAAACGCGCCACTATTGAACTCAGTTGATACAACACCTTCGGAGGTAGTAAATTGCTGAAAATGCTTGTTTTCAGGGTTTAAACGCCAAATTCCTTTATGGCTACTCATCCAAATCATACCAGATTCATCAAGTACCATGTCGTAAAGCAATGTCCCTAATTTATTTTTATCTAAATCAATAGTATGTAGAAGTTTATAGTTGGTTGCATCAAGACCTATCAGTCCAAAGTTAGATAACGAAATCCATAATACATTATTTTTATCAACGACATACGACATTACGTTAACCGCTACATTTTCATGTTGCTCTGGCACAGTATAAATTTTAGTTAAAGCATAAGTATCAGGATTAACGTGATAAAGCACACCTGAATTATAAAATAATGGTGAATCGGGCATGGTCGATAAAGGAGGTAAAAAGCCGTACGCTAAAAATGGCTCGAATTGCTCAAACTCACCAACTAAAGGCGTAATCATTTGTGTATCGATGTTGTAAATAAACATGCCATATTCTGGATGGACATAAAACAGTTGTCCATTTGGCATCAACACCGAGCCATGTACCCAACCATCAATTAGATGTTGCTGACCCGGGTCTCGAACCTTGGCAGGTAATACCTCATAACTATGTGGGTCAAAGCTAAACACCCCGCGATTAGTATGCAACCAAAGCTTATTTTTATACGGTGTTATTTTATAAATACTAAATTCAGTGGTAAATAAATCAACTTGATAATCTTTTAAAAACACCTCACCTTCAAGTGTTGTTAAATCAACGGCAGTGAGGCCGTTATGTGTTGCCAACCAAACACGTTCTTCAAACTCGGTGATCCCCCAAATAGATGGGTGCGACAATCCATCACCAATTATTTTACTCGCATCCAGATTTTCAAAGTGATAATTATCAAGTGGCAAATAAAATGCACCATCGCTTTTGGTCGCAACCCACATAGCTCCATTTTTATCTTTTACTATATCGATAATACTGGTATCTGAGAGTGCATATTCACTTTCTTGGATACGGGTATTTTTAACTAGTTCCCCTGTAGTTGCATCATACTTAAACAGCCCCTTATCCGTCCCTATATTATAAATGCCTTGTTCATTAATAATTTTCCAAATATTTAAATCCGGTAATAAAGTAGTATTTTTGAAGGGTGTATCTGGTCGTTCGAACATACTTGGTAAATTACTTATATCAACTTCATACAAACCACGTACGGCACCAACAAGCAGTTTATTATTATCGCCGAGGGCAAATGACTTAATATAGTTTTGATATATATGTTCAGGTTCAGTACTAAGATGTTCAAGCGGTCTATATTGCCCAGTACTCACATGATAAACATAGGCACCACTACTTGTAGCAATAAAAATATACCCTTGATGATAAAACAAATCTCTAATGACGGTGCTTCGAGTGCGCTCTGGCAACTCAAAAATGGTTTCGATGGCGCCACTTTCGATATCTAAGCGAGCAAAATCCCAGCCTCGACCTATCCAAAGTGATTTATCGTCCGAGGCCACCATACTGAACACAGATTGACTCAGAATCTGCTCTTCACTGGTTGGTTTTGATAAAAATTGCTTGTAGCTATCAGTAACAGGATCATAACGAAATAAACCCGCTAATAACGATGCTATCCATATATAGCCTTCGGGGTCTTGGTAAATGCGATCTATTATGACTTCATCAAGCTCACCATTAGGCCCAGAAATGTGTAGTACTTGATACCCGTCATACCGATTTAAGCCACCTTCTGTAGCCAACCAAAGGTAGCCATTATTATCAATTAACATTTTACTGACGTAACTTTGCGATAAACCTTCACTTGGTGATAAGCGCTTTACTTTGGCATTTATCTGAGCAGTTATTACAGTGCAGCTGGCTAACACCGCAAAAATAAAAATTCTTAACCAGTTACCCATGTAATATCCCAATTATTATTTTGTGTATTCAGGCAGACACTGTAAAGCGACGATATTCCGCCGCTTATAGACTCTAAAAAGTGTCGATATAGGTAGCGGTAATGTTAACACATAGTTAAACCCAATCGAGCGATAAAAATCAATTAAACCTTGGTATGCAAAAGTAAAAACAGCCTCTTGCTGCTTTGATAAGAGCAATAGTAATAACTTTTTAGCAATCCCTTGCTTTCGCCAGCGAGGGGCAACCAATAATGTAGATAAAAATAAATAGCCATCACGGCGTTGAATACGACACGCAGCAATCATTTCTAACTCAGCATAAACTACCCATATAATATCTTGTTTAGTTGCACGCCCTCTCGCCCCATACTTATTGTAAAACTTATTTACTAAAGGCGTTTTAATAGGCTCTAAACACACTATTCGAATCACAAATTAGCTCTGCATTAATGCAAGATACTGTTCAAATTGTTGTTTCAAAAATGCTTGCTCTGCAACAGGACGACTATTAATAGTGCTGTACACGTTCTCACGCGTATTTTTACCACGCTTGATTTGGTATGCCCAAAATGAGGCTTCATAATCGAGTTGAATTTGATATTTTTGCTCACGAGGCAGTGAGCATAAGTTGTATGACATAACTTCCAACTATTTCCAGAACAATACATTAGTCTTAAGTATATCAAACATTTTGTTTTTGTAAGTAAAGTAGTCCCTACTACCCTTGCACTATGTATGATTTATAAGTAAATTAGAGACAATTTCAAGTCCCGTTTTGGAAACAAACTATTGAATAAACTGCTTCTTATTCTTCTTATGACAAGCTTACTACTACCGGTAACTAGTAAGGCAAGCAATCAACATTTACTGTTTAACCGACCTGCTGATACTCCGCAAGCAAGATATGTTATCGATTTAATGTCAATGGCTTACAACCAACTTGGCTACAAGGTGCATATCATAGACTTTAATCATCAAAGTGCATTGGCGGCTGCAAATAACGGTATTTTGGATGGTCAATTAGGTCGTGTTAGCTCAATAACAGAACAATATAAAAATTTAACCATGGTCAACTTTCCATTGTTTGAATTTAATTTAATTTTACTAAAAAATTGCCTCCAATGTAGTTTTGAGCAGTTAGACAGTATCGCAATACAAACAGGTTATCCTGCGGCACAAGAATATTTAGATAATAACCCCTTCATTGGCAATGTTGTTAGGGTAAAGAGCGTCACAGCACAACTAAATTTGCTAACGCAACAAAAAGTAAGTGGTTTAGTATTACTCGATTTTATATTACAGACTAAGCACCCTAGCTTTGATATATCAGCATTTCAAACAGAAATATTAACAGCTATACAAAGCTTTCATTTTTTACATAAACGCCATAGCGCATTAATACCAAAATTAGAAGCTGAACTTATACGATTACACGAAAATGGTACTGTGCAGTTTTTAAGGGAAAAATACCATCTAGATTAAAAATCAAATCCACCTTGCTCTGAATGCTGAGGTTTATTAGTTACAGTATGCTGTTTTTGTAAATATCGTTTATAGCGCTGTTGGCAAAGGCTTAATACCTTCTTTTTTTCTGCGTTTGAAAATGAATTCCAGGCAAAACGCTCTTCGCGGCTGCGATAGCAACCTTTACAATATCCCCGATTATTTACTTCGCATATACTTTTGCAGGGGCTAGGAATTTCAAATATTTCAATTTGTTGCATTAATACTACGCTATTTACTCAACACTACTTTGAGTATAGCCCGTTTTTTCGACAAAAAAAAAGCCGCAATCAATGCGACTTTATTTAAAACACTTTTATCTCAACTTTCATCACTATGTATTTCAGCTTTACGATGAAATGGTTTTGCATACATAGCAGTGACTAAAGGCTTAAGCTCCGGTGGAACATTAGCCATGCGCTGTTCAAATGCTTTAGCATCTTTTTTATCAATCACCGCTTGCTTACAGCCACCAGCAATATAATTTCCTGGGTGCAAAAAGAATGAGTCAACAATTTGCTGATCTATTGTCTTTGCTAACTGCTCAGGTGAATCACATCCAGATTCAATCGGTTGGCCAAAAGCTAAATGTACATGCCCTTTCGCGGCACTAAAACCTTCCACAATACTGGCAATGTCTTCCCCTGCTGACTTCACATATTTACCATGCTGTTGCTTGTGGTAAAGCTCTTTCGCCTTTGCTAAAGCGCAAGGCTCGTACTGGTACGAAATCGACACAGGTACAATTTTTAATTCCCTAACATAGTCAGAAAACTCTTTCTTTTGCTTACGTCCTTGCAGCTGCAACATTTTTAATAAAGCCGGATCTGTTTGGTCAAAGCCATCTTTAGCACGTCCTTCTTTTTGCGCAATCCAAATTGGGTTCCCTTCAATTAATGAGTCATAAATGTAAGCAGATAACTGTGAAAGCGCTTTAAACATTTCTTTAGGTGCTTTAGCTGATCGCTTAACAATAAAGCTTTTATTCAAACGCATTAGCTCTGTAATGTATGGAATTTGCAATAAGTTATCACCAATAGCAATTCGCACAGTTTTCATCTTATGACTAAAGAGACCCCAATTCACTAATGCAGGATCAAGCACAATATCTCGGTGATTAGAAATAAATAAATAAGCTTGATTAGGATCTAGTTGATCAAGCCCTGAAAACGTAACTTCTGATGTAGTACGCTTTACTAACAAGCTAAGGTATTTAGCAACTTCTTGCTGAACTTGTTCAACCGAGCTGATATTCCCCCACTTTTTTTGTAATTGATGTCTGACTAAAAAGCGCGAAAAAAATGGGATGGCGGATATAAATCGCGGTAAGTTATATTTAGCTAACACATCTATAAATGCATTATCATTAATTAAGCGCGTAACCGAAGCGGCTACTTCATCGTCATTATAAGGTCTTATATCGGCGTACTTATCCACTAATTCACTCATTACTGCATCTATAAAGTTAAAAAAACGGCACGTAAAGTACGTACCGTTTATATTCTATCGCCGATTATAACTCAGGCGAGCAAAAATGCGAACTAAGTAGATGAAGTGAAAGCGTTACTTAATGTACATACCATTAAAAAAACACAACTATAACATTACATTACGCAATGCTCTTACCAGTTACTACAGTTCTGCCCCGCACTGCGATGATAACCAAACGTAGCATTAATGCCATTAAAATTAGCCCACAAATCATACTAAACCAATATGGCAGTATCTCATGCTCTTCACCCATTAAAGGACTAACAACAAAACCAAACTCAGCGACTAGAAAATCAGTTAAAAACCCGAACGCTATTGCCACTCCTATCACTGAAGTTAAATAGGCAAACACCGCCCGTTTACCAAGCTCTTTGGCAACAACCCCCAAGGTTGCAATATTCGTAGCAGGCCCAGCGAGCATAAACACTAGTACAGCACCTGGAGCCACGCCACTGAGTAATAAACCTGCCGCGATTGGCGTCGACGCTGTAGCACAAATATACATAGGGATACTTATTAAAATAACTACTGTCATCGCTAAAATGCCACTGCCCCACTGCGTTAAGAACGACTCAGGTACATAAGTTTGTACTAGGGCAGCAAAGAATAAACCAATCATCAGCCACACCATAGTATCTGAAAGTAACTTATTACAGCTAAACGTAACCGCCTGTTGTACTTTTTGCCATTGGGTAGGCTTTTCAAGTTGTTCACTCGCGCAGCAGCTAGCCGATTTAGTTGTTTCAGATTTAACATCAGAACTGCACGCGGTCTTATTAGGCTGTTGTTTTTCATTTTCAGTTGAGCAACAGCTTTCTTCAGCTGCTAAAGGGGGAGTTTCATTAGCGCAGCATGATGTTGCAGCAATTTCGACCTCATCGGCAGAGCAACAACTAGTCTTTTGATGTTGTGATAACTTTGCATCTTCATGTTTATTATCACTTTTAAGAGCGTCGCGCCCAACTAAAACTCCAGCAACAATGGCACTAGAAATTGCTGCAATAGGCCGAATGATAGCCATAAATGGTCCTAGAAGTACATATGACACAGATACAGAGTCGACGCCTGTTTCAGGGGTTGATACTAAAAATGCAGTAGTTGCACTTTTTGAAGCACCTGCTCGGCGTAGCCCTATGGCAGCAGGTATTACTCCACACGAGCACAAAGGCATGGGAGCGCCTATTAAGGCTGCTTTTACTGTGGTCCAAAATCCTTCTTTACCTAAATGTTTATTTAAAAAATTGGCGGGCAAATACACATTTAATAACCCAGCGATTAATAAGCCAAGCATCAACCAAGGAGCAGAAAGTAAAAATAGCTGCCAAAAATTATTGAGTAAGTCCATCTATATCCTCCAGGGTCGTTAAAATAGAACAGTTATCAGCAAGCTCTTCACCACCACAACATTTTTCAGCTAATACTGACAATGATTGATGAAAGCGAGTAAGTTCAGCGACTCTCTGAGCCACCAAATTACGTTTTTGTATAGTTAAGCTTTTAACTTCGTGACATGAATGCTGATGCTTATAAAGTTTTATAGCCAGTAGATCTTTAATTTCGGTCAAGCTAAAACCGACATCCTTAGCACGTAAGATAAACTGCATTTGTTTTAAATCTGACAAACTATAATCTCTATACCCTGCCTCTGTTCGTCTCGAAGGCATTAACAAACCATGCTTTTCATAGTAACGTAAGGTATCTGTAGATACACCAAGTTGAGCTGCAATTTCACCTATTTTCATTATGCTCTCCGATGAGTGTTTGTTAACTGATGCCCAGTATAAACCTTAGAGTACACACCAAGGTCAAGCATTTAAATTTAATTAAGGAAATACATGAACATTACCCTGCTCGATTCAGCCACTTTGGCAAACACTTCATTAGCGCCTTTTGAACAACTTGGTAACTTTAAACACTACACTTTGACTAATGCAGACCAAGTACTTTCCCATAGCAAAGATGCTCAAGTATTAATTACCAATAAAGTCATTTTAAACCGTACTACGCTAACACAATTACCTCAATTAAAACTTATCTGTGTAGCGGCTACCGGCACTAATAATATTGACCTCAAAGCCGCAAAAGAACTCGGTATTGCTGTGACTAATGTGGCTGACTATTCCACAGCTTCTGTTGTTCAACATACTTTCACACTAATAACAAACTTACTTGGCAACACGCATCATTATATTAAGGACGCTCAGCAAGGTATGTGGCAAAAAAGTGCTATGTTTTGCAGGCTTGATTACACCATTAACGAAATTGCAGGTAAAAACTTTGCCATCATTGGCTATGGCTCTCTAGGGAAAGCAGTTGCAGATGTAGCAAAGGCATTTGGCGCTAATGTGATCCTATGTGAACGCAAAGGCCAAGTTCCACGAGAAGGTAGAACTGAATTTACTGATGCAATCGAACAAGCTGACATTATCAGTATTCATTGCCCACTAACAGATGAAAGTCATGATCTGATTGGCACTACCGAGTTAGAACAAATGAAATCAACGGCTATTTTAATAAACACCGCTCGTGGCGGGATCGTTAATGAAGCGCAATTGGCTCAAGCTTTGAGTCAGAATCAGATTGCTGGAGCTGGATTTGATGTTTTAACAAAAGAAACCGGCAGCTGAAGATAACCCGCTTGTGAATTATTCCGGTGCTAACTTAATTTTAACTCCCCATATAGCCTGGGCGAGTGAAGAGTCGATCAACCGTTTAGTTAACCAAGTAAGCTTAAATATCAAAGCGTTTGCTCAAGGTGAGAGTCGAAACAGGTTGGTTTAATTTGCAACTTTTTGGTTATTAACACTAAAACCAGAGTGAAATTAATAACCAGAAAACCTTAAAAAATATAAACCATTGATTATAAACACTTAAAAAACTGGCCAACTATTTGCTATTACTAAACTAATAATTTCACAATTCATTAGAACTTAGGAATAATAAAATGAAAAAATTGATGTTGATTGCAGCACTTAGCACGCCCTTTCTTACTGGTTGTGTCATAGCCGTATCAGATGGTGAAGCGCAAACTCATTGGGCTGGTGACTCATCAACGAGTTGGCAAAAAAAACACAAAAATAATCGCGAAACGATTGCTAATTTAGCGTTAGATACCAATTACCAAGTTGTGTTAAATCGCTTGCAGACGCCTAACTTTACTGAGTTACTAAAAAAAGATGGTAATGTATACCAAGTCCTATTTTACGCGACTCACAGTATTCACTCTGATGGCAAAATGACTAAGGATGAATGTACACCCTTAGTATTTGAAAATGATAAACTAGTTGGTATCGGTGATACCATCTATCTATCACTCAGAGATCAGTAAAGCTCATTACCTTGACACAGACACTGTACGGGCGACGATTTGATCTCGCCCTGAGTCTTTAGCCTGGTATAACCCCAAATCAGCTTCTTCAAGTAACACTTGCTCAGCATAAATCTGCCCAGTTTCAGTCGTTGCAATGCCTAAGCTTATCGTTACATGTTCCGCATTCAGTGATGCTTTATGAGGAATATATAGCGAATTTACTGCATCACGTAACTTATTAGCAAATGCCAATGCTTCTTGCTTGCCCATACCAGGTAATACCGCAGCAAATTCTTCTCCGCCATAACGGGCTACAAAATCACACCCACGCTGACATTCCCCAACTAATGCATGAGCAACGCGCTTTAAACAGTCATCTCCCGCTCTATGCCCGTAGCAATCGTTGTAACGCTTGAAGTGGTCAATATCCATAAGAATAACTGACAATGGTGTTGAGCTTCGACGGCTTCGACGCCACTCTCTTGATAAGTTTTCGTCAAGATAACGTCTATTAGGAATCTCAGTTAAGCCATCTATAGAAGCAAGCATCTCAAGTAAGTCATTTTTCTGCTTAATTAATAATTGATTACGAACCCTTGCTCGTACAATTACCGTACTAAAAGGTTTCGCTATGTAGTCCATCGCGCCCAAATCAAAACCTTTTGCTTCATCATCATGGCTAGTGTTTGCAGAAATAAAAATAACCGGAATGGTTTGTGTAACAGGGTTTTCTTTGAGCTGTACTAAAACTTCATAACCATTAATGCCTGGCATAACTATATCAAGGATGATTAGATCAACTGTTGTCGTTTTTAAAAATGTTAGCGCTTTTTCACCGCTCTCAACGAGGAAAACTTCATGTTCATCGGCTAACGTTTTTTCAAGTACTAATCTGTTTAATGGATCATCATCTACGATCAGTACTTTCGCTTTCTTCAACATCTGCTGGTTCCTTGTATTTGAATAAAAGCAATAACTTGCTCTAATTCAATTATAAGTTGGTTAAAAAGTTGCGGTGCTATATTTTTCGAGCTGCGTATTGCAACCTCGAGCTGTTGTGCAATTAAGGATAGTCTAATAAAACCAAGGTTGCCTGATACACCTTTAATACTATGCACTAAGCGTTCCACAGTTTCAGGCTGCTGTTCTACTTTTAACTTATCACGCTGTGTTACACATAATTCAGCGAATTTACCAACCATTACTAATAGCAAATTATTATCACCTGCAAATTGGGATAATGCAAAGGTTCGATCAAAGAAAGCCGGAGTAATAATTTCAATCTCATTAATTGCTTGTAATAGAGTGTGTGCTACGATCGGTTTTGTCAGATGTTTATTCATCCCGGCAGCAAGCGAGCGCTCTTCATCTTCTTTCTCACAATGAGCGGTAAGCGCAAAAATCGGAAGCTGTTTTGAGCTATATTTCTTTCTCAATATCTTAGCAGCTTGTAGGCCATCGACTTCAGGCATTTGTATATCCATTAAAATTAAATCAGGCATAATTTTTTCAATTAAATTAATTCCCTTCATTGCGCTGTTCGCTACTAACGCATTAATACCAGCTTGAGCCAGCACGTTGCACATAATATCCAGATTAAGCTGGTTATCATCTATTACCAGTACCAATAAGCCACCTAAATCAGTCTTTGGTTGCGTAATAACTTGACTTTGTTGTTGTGTATTATTGGCTTCAATTAATAAACGCTGCGCTAATGCGGACCTACTAACGTAGCTAATATTCAAATTATTAATGTGCTCATTCAAAGCAGCATTGTTAGTTTTGATAACAAATATTTTTGTTTGGCACTTATTTAGAATGTCTTTTGTAGTTTTCTCTGACAGTAATAGATCCAAATCACTGTCATTTACAATAAAGTTATTATGGGGTGCTTCATTGATCCATGGGATCATTTGCGCAACGGTTCTGAATCTAGGCTTTGCCATAACCACACGCATAGTTGGTTCAAGTTGCTTTTGTTCAGCTTCTGATGCAATAACAATAGTGTTTCGCCAATCAAAATCATGTTCTTTTTTATCGCTTACTTCACTAAATGAGATAGTAAAGTAAAACTCGCTCCCCTTATTTTTTCTACTTATCAGCTCTATCTCGGATCCCATTAAATCAAGCTCGTACTTGACGATTGCTAGTCCAAGCCCGACTCCCTGATGCTTACGTGTTAACGATTCATCACCTTGAGTAAAGGCATCAAACAAACGTTTTTGATCATTTCTTTCAATACCAATTCCCGTATCAATAATACGAAAAGTAATAGCCTCAGAATCGTTTTCTGCGTGTTGCGATTTTTCAATTTTTAGGGTGACACCACCGCACTCTGTAAACTTCACTGCGTTTGTCAGTAAATTACCAATCACTTGCTGTAAGCGTATGAAATCTCCGGCTAGGTAGACTGAAATAGTGGGATCGACTTCAATATTAAACCACAAGCCTTTATGTGGGCATAAACCCAATAACAGACTCTCACAGCTATCAACCAGATCCACTAAACTAAAATCGACTAACTCAAGCTGAACTTGATTGCTTTCTATACGAGCAAAATCCAGCATTCGATTAAGCATAGTCAATAAATTTTGGGCAGATTGCTTTGCTTGAGATGCATGAAGCCCCTGCTGTGGCGATAGACCTTGTTGGGCGATCATATCAATTAAGCCCGTTACTGCATTAAGTGGTGTGCGTATTTCGTGGCTTAAATTAGCAATAAAGCGGCTTTTCGCTTGTGTTGCTCTTTCAGCATTCTGTTTAGCTTGCGTTAATGCACTTACATCTTGAATATGAAAAACATAATAGTAAGGTGCTTGTTGCTCATCCCACACTAACGATACACTTAACTGCCACCAGCAATTTGACTGCTGCTGAGCAAGCGTAAGATGATACACCTTTTGTTTTTCTGTTAATAATAGCCCAAGTAATGACTCTACCTCTTGCCACTGTGTAGGTGAAAAAAACGAACTAAACAATTGCGAATGTTGATGTTTATCAATATTAAAAAGATGCCTTGCCGCTTTGTTTAATTGTAAAACAGTATACTTTAACGACAACAACACCACGGCATTTGCAGCATACTCGATGGCGCTACGAAACTTTGACTCTGACGCTTTTAATGCCGTTAAGGCCTCCTGCTGTAGGGTAATATCGCGGCCTACTCCCATGGTACCAAGTAAGTGGTTTTGCTCATTATAAAAAGGGGCTATTGACAGGCGAAATAGTTTTTCACCGCTTTCTATACGCAACTCCGCTTTTGAGCGGCTTTTTAAAACTTGGCGTTCCAGCTCTGCAAGATGACTACTATCATCACTAATATCGCACAACTGCAATCCAACTAACTGCCCTTGCTCAACACCAATATATTGCTCGTAAGCACGATTACAGCCTAAAAAAGAGCCATCAATATTTTTAAAATAGATCAAATCAGGAACACTGTTTAGCATAGTATTTAACAGGGCTAAATGACGCTCTTTTGCTTCATAACTTCGAGCTAATTCTTTGGTTTTAATTTTAACTTGGTTATCAAGTGCTAAGTTAGACTGTTGCAATGAATTAACTAGCTGCTTATTTTTATTAAACACTGTTTTTATTCGGCTAAACCAAGGCTGCCAATTAACAGGTATTTGATAATCTAAAGAGTCAGAATAATACTCATCGTTCTGTTCAAGGTACGCCATTAAGTGTGTGATAGGTTTGACAAAAATGCGGCGGCTTAGCCAAAAAATGCCGCTAAACATCATAATTAAAAATACGCTCAAAAATATAAATTCAATAAAAACTTCATAGCGAATAGGAGATACTAACTGCTGCTGAGACTCATAAAAACCGGCATACACAGGTTGACGTTCAGGGGATTGAAAAATCACTAAGCTATCATCATCCAAGCCCATATTACCTGTGATAGACATGGGCCAGTATTGTTTGAGTTGAGAATATTTATTAATCGCTCCAGATGAGCTGGCAATGACTTGCTGTGAATCGGTTACAAAAATATACTCTCCACTATCTAACGATATTTTTTCTAACCAAGCAGACACGGCCTGCAAATCATATATCAAAATCACATAATCTCGGCTGGTGACACTTCGGCGCTGACCAAGTGCTAAATAATCTTTTCCTTCGAGTTTCACTACATTACTAGAAGCAAGTATGTCACCTCTAAATTTAGGTTCGAACCGATTATCCAAAATTTGCGTAAGAAACAAACTTGCGGTTTCATCGCGGCGTTTAACGTAAGCAAAACCTTGCTCATTAACGTAAGCGACTGCTGATAGCGATTTGATTAAAGAAAGTGCAGTATTAAAAGCAGGCCCTAATGCAATGACTTGCTGCCATTGAGCAATAGCTTGTGGAGTAGAAGAAAATCGTCCTTGGCCTACTATCTCCCCCCTTGCTGAGGGATTTTACGATAGTAATAGTCATTAAATTGATTAACATCATTTAGCCATTGTTGGTCAAAGTGATAATACAAAGGTTGTTCGTACTGTGCTAACAGCGTTTTTACTAAGCTTTCAGCAGCCTCCATTCGAAAGCTCAGTTGTGCGGCTAGATTATCAAAATCAGCATGATGCTTGGTAATTGTGCGCTCTAGTTTAATATTATACAGGTGCAAGCAAAGCACAAAAGCGACCAATAAGGGAACTATCAGTGCAACCGTTAGGGAGCGGTAATAATGCTTTAAAGGTAAAAAGTCCAACCTATGTTCCGTTGTATGGCTCGATAATCTTTTCTTAGACTATCGAGTCATGTAAATTGACGCAAGTTATAAATTTTCCTCAGCAAATGAAGCTAAACGACTGCGTACCACGCCATTTAAATTAACCGTTGCACTGCCTTCAAAATCTTTAAAACGCTCTACGATATAGGTTAAGCCTGATGTAACAGGGGTTAAGTAATTACTGTCTATTTGCGCCAAGTTACCTGAGCAAATAAGTTTAGTACCTTCACCGCAGCGGGTGATAATAGTTTTAAGCTGTGATGCTGTTAAGTTTTGGCTTTCATCGAGAATAACCACCGCATTTTGAATGCTTCGCCCCCGCATAAAGTTAACCGACTTAAACTGCACGTTTGCCTTTTCCATAATATAATTACGGCTTGATATTGGGTTTTCGTCCCCTTTATGTAATACCTCTAAGGTATCTGTTATTGCAGCCAGCCACGGCGCCATTTTCTCTTCTTCCGTACCAGGCAAAAAAGCCTATAGACTCAGCGATTTCGGGGGTATTACGAGTCACAATGACTTTATCGTAAATGCCTTTTTCTATGATCATTTCAAGGGCACTGGCAAGCGCTAGTAGGGTTTTACCACACCCTGCAGGGCCTGTTAGAATAACTAACTCAATGCTGGGGTCGAGTAATGCATCAAGCGCCATACCTTGGTAAATGTTTTTAGGCTTAACCCCCATGCTGATTGATGCATTAAACGCTCAACCCCCATGTCTTTAAGCATGATATTATCATCATCGTAGGATTTAACACGCGCAGCAAAATGACCGCCACTATCCAATAAATATTCATTACAAAATACGTCAGGTATTAAACTCTTTGCTACTTTGTGAAAAGTATCTCGGCCTTGCTGCTGTGTTTCACATTCACCAACATGTTGCCAAAAATCTCCTTCTATTTTTTTATAGCCACTACTTAATAACGCGATATCATCAATAAGCTGATCAGTCCGATAATCTTCAACAAACTTAAGCCCTGCACCTTTAGCCTTTAAACGCATATTTATGTCTTTGGTCACGAGTACAACTTTGGCATCACTGTGCTGTTTTTGTAGATGAACGGCGCAGTTGATTATGCGATGGTCGTTTTCATTTCCAGGTAATCCCGAAATAGAATCTGCAAATAAATGATCATTTACAATAATTAAAGTACCTGTCGAAGATGCCTTTGCCTTTTTATTACTTGGTAATGCCACCCCTTGTAACATTTGCTCTGGTGTTGCGTCTTTAAGAACCTCATCTAAACCACGTATAGCAACTCGTGCATCACGGCTAACGTCGTGTTTACGGTCTTTAATATGGTCTAATTCTTCTAATACCGTCATAGGGATAACAACGTCATGTTCTTGAAAAGATAAATAAGCGAGGGGCTCGTGGAGTAATACATTGGTATCTAGCACATACATTTTACTATCAAGGTTCGAAGCTTTTTCCATAGCACTTTCCTTACGTTTTATGATTTTTATGCTATACCAAACTAATCAAATAAAACGGGCTGATCACTCGCCCTGTAAAATTTGATTGTTAAGGTATATTCTAAGTTTAGCTTAGATGTCATAAAAGTCTGTTTTATGACAAACCTTTTTTTGTTTTGAATTAGTCTTCACAGCAATCGCTGAAATAAGAATAATTCACAGTTATAAAATTAATTAAAAGTGAGCTAGTTAGCGCCTTGCAGTGGTGTTAGGTAACAGGTAACATAGCCGCCTTTTTCTTCATAGACGAGACATACATGAATTTTTCCTTAGGTCAGCGTTGGATCAGTGATACAGAGTCAGATTTAGGATTAGGCACAGTCGTTGCCCTTGAAGGCCGTCAGGTCAGCATATTATTCCCCGCCAGTGGCGAAAACCGCGTTTACTCAATGACTGAAGCGCCGGTTACTCGCGTGGCATTTAATCCTGGCGATGTGATCAAAAGCGTTGAAGAATGGGAACTTGAAGTCGAATCTATTGAAGTTCAAGGTGAACTACTGTGTTATCACGGCACCCGTGTTGATAACGGTGAACAAGCACAATTAAAAGAAACCTTTCTTGATCACTTTATCAAGTTTAACAAACCACAAGACCGCCTTTTTGCAGGCCAGGTAGACCGCTTTGATCGTTACACATTACGTTACCAAACGTGGCAGCATCAGTTTGAACGCCAACAATCGCCCATTAAAGGCTTAATTGGTCAACGTGCTAGCCTTATTCCTCATCAGTTATACATAGCTCAAGAGGTGGGTAAACGTTTCGCCCCTCGTGTATTACTTTCTGATGAGGTTGGCTTAGGTAAAACCATTGAAGCAGGTATGATATTGCACCAACAAATTATCAGCGGCCGCGCCAGCCGTGTTTTAATTGTGGTACCTGAAAACCTACAACATCAGTGGTTAGTTGAAATGCTACGCCGCTTTAACTTACATTTTTCTATTTTTGATGAAGAGCGTTGTGATGAAGCCTTTGCCGACTCGCCAAATGTATTTGAAACAGAGCAGTTAGTGCTTACCAGCCTTGAGTTTATCACCAAGAAAAAACGCTGGTTTGAACAAGCAACACTTGCCGATTGGGACTTATTAATCGTAGATGAAGCGCATCATTTAAGTATCAACAATGGTAAACCAAGTACTGAATACCAACGTATGGCCGAGCTTAGCCAAGATATTCCAGGGCTTATTTTATTAACCGCAACGCCAGACCAGCTTGGTCATCGCAGCCATTTTGCTCGGCTACAGTTACTCGACCCTGATCGTTTTTATGATTACGATGCATTTGTTGAAGAAGAAAGTAATTATAAACAGGTGGCTGAAGCTGCTAACCAGTTGTTACAACATCAAGCTCTTGATGACAGCGCCAAAGCAACCCTTATTGAATTACTAAAAGAAACCGATATTAGCGCTGTCCTTGAGCAAGCTCAAAATGGTGATGACGCAGCGCGCAAAGAAATTCTATCTATGCTGCTTGACCGTCATGGTACTGGTCGTATTTTATTTAGAAATAGCCGCAGCGGTATTGATGGCTACCCAAGCCGTAAATTACACGCCTATTCAATGACAATGCCAAAGCAGTATAAAACGGCTATCTCGGTACTGGGTAATATGAGCGGTATTCAAAGTGCTGAATTAAGTGCACAACGCGCTTTATTTCCAGAAAAAATATTCCAAGAGTTCGAAGGCGAAAGTGCCAGCTGGGGCGCATTTGATCCGCGTGTTGATTGGCTAATTGACACACTTAAAACGCTTAAGCATGAAAAAGTATTATTAATCTGTGCTAAAGCAGAAACTGCGATTAGTCTTGAGCAAATCCTGCGCGAGCGTGAAGCGATTAAAGCCTCTGTATTCCACGAAGGTATGTCAATTATAGAACGCGACCGCGCAGCTGCATTCTTTGCCGACGAATATGACAACGCTCAAATTCTACTTTGCTCTGAAATTGGCTCAGAAGGACGTAACTTCCAGTTTGCTCACCACTTAGTGTTATTTGATTTACCACTTAACCCGGATTTATTAGAACAACGTATCGGTCGTTTAGACCGTATTGGTCAAACGCAAGATGTGAACATTCATGTGCCATACTTTGAAAACACAGCACAAGAAGTACTGCTGCGTTGGTACAATGAAGGCCTAGACGCATTTGAAACAACCTCGACCACAGGGCAATTGCTATATAAAGAATTTAGCGAAGACTTACTTGAATTTATTGCCGCTCATAACTGTGATGAAGACGAGCTAGATCCACTGCTTGAGCAAGTTGCTAGCCAGAATACGAAGTTGCGTAAGCAAATGGAAAGCGGTCGTGACCGTCTACTTGAGCTTCATTCATCAGGTCAAGGCGCAGCGGATTCATTAGTCACTGATATTGAAAAGCTTGATAATCAGTTTGAATTACCAAGCTACATGATCAACGTATTCGATACGTTCGGCGTAAGCCAAGAAGATAAAGGCGAAAACACCATTATTTTGAAGCCAACGGAGCACATGCTAAACCCATCGTTCCCAAGCTTAAAAGATGATGGCATCACCGTTACTTTTGACCGTGACACCGCGCTTTCACAAGAAGACGTGCATTTTATCAGTTGGGATCACCCAATGGTTCAAGGCACGCTCGATATGATTTGCGATGATGACTTTGGTACAGCCTCTGTCGCACTGTTGAAAAACAAAAAGCTACCTGCAGGTACTTTCTTTGTTGAGCTTATTTTTGTTGGTGAAGCCATGGCGCCTAAATCTTTACAGATTGGCCGTTTCTTGCCTCCTACCCCGATCCGCATCTTGCTTGATAAAGCGAGCAATAACCTAGGTGATAATGTCGGTTTTGATGGCTTTAATCAGCAACTTTCAGCGGTGGGGCGTCAAACGGCAAGTAAACTTGCGGGTGCACTGCAAAGCGCGATTCACCCAATGATTAAATCAGCACAAGAGATGGCGCAAGCTAAATTAGAAGTTATTCGCACCGAAGCCCTTGAGCAAATGCAACAGTCGTTAGCACAAGAGCAAGCCCGCTTAGCAGCCTTGAAGCAAATTAACCCTAATATTCGTGAAGAAGAACTGACTTTTTACGATAAGCAGCGCAGTGAATTAACCACGCATATTGAAAAAGCCCAGTTAAAACTCGATGCGATTCGCTTAATTGTGGTATCACACTAGAGGTGTAGCCGTCAGCTATAAGCTTTCAGCCGTTAGTTAGATATTATTAAAAAGCGCGGTATAAACACCGCGCTTTTTATATTTAACTCTTCAATTTGTCTCAAATAATAGAATTACAACCATTCATCAGTATCTTGGCCGCCTAATATTGCCATGATTTCAACATCAGTTTCTTTAATTTTGTAATAAATGCTGTCTGAGCAACAAACAGCGCGCCGATAGCCTGTACGTATATGATCAACTGATTGGTAGGAGTAAGGATTTGCAGCTAGTTTTTCAAACATAGAAAAGAAACTGTAAAAATAAGTATCCGCTTGTTGCTGTGAAAACTCTTGGCAACCGTATTGATAAATACGACGTAAGTCTTCTTTCGCATCAGTTGATAGCTTAAATGTTCGCATTACTTAGTATTTGATTTGAATTCAGCTAACATTTCGTCGGCGGATTGAGCGCTAAAGCCACTTTGTTCTGACTTAGCAAGCTTACTATTTATCGCCTCAGCTCTTCTTGCACGGCGTATTAAATCATTCACAAGTTCACTTTTATTTGCGTAGTCACCGATATTTTCTACCTGATTACGTAGCCATAAATCATTTTTTTCAGTAAGTGAAATACTTTGTCTTGCCATAATAAATTCCTGCAACTTTAACTTGGTGTAATTTTACACCAGATTAAAAAGCATGCAATTAAACTTTTATCTTTTCCCTTGAGCCTAATGTCTCTCTCAACTAAAATACCGCACTTGTGAATCACTAAGGTCTGCCGTGTTAATTAATTACAATCCCCCGCTCGATCCGTATTTAACCATTTTGTATCAAGATGATGATTTATTGATTGTAAATAAACCCAGTGAATTATTAACCGTACCCGGTAAAGATCCGAAACACGCGGATTGTTTAATTGCACGTGTGAATCGTGTTTTTCCTACAGCTAAAATTGTTCACCGTTTAGATATGGCAACCTCAGGAATTATTTGCTTAGCTATGAATAAAGCTGCGCATCGCCACTTAAGTATGCAGTTTCAAGATCGCCAAACTGCAAAACGCTACATTGCGCGCGTTTATGGTAAGTTAGAACAAACAACGGGCTCTGTTGATTTACCGCTTATTTGTGACTGGCCTAATCGCCCAAAACAAATGGTTGATCACGAAAACGGCAAGCCTTCCCTAACGCACTTTAAAGTACTTGAATATGAAAAAAATGCCACTCGTTTAGAGCTAACACCTATTACTGGACGCTCACACCAGTTAAGAGTGCATATGTTGTCGTTAGGCCACCCTATTTTAGGCGATAGACTTTATGCTCACCCTGATGCACTAGCTGGCGCACCGCGCTTACAACTGCATGCACAAATGCTAAAGCTGTCACACCCTAGCAGCGAGCAATCAATGACCTTTGAAGCAGAGCCAGATTTTTAGGCTCTGCAAAATACATTAAACTTTTAGCTCGTATAGCCGATAACTAACTATTAGTTTTTATCGGTGTTATTGTTTATGGTTTTAGCTGCTTTAATTAAGCAACGAACACGCTTAGCTTTATCAATCAGCTTATTGGGTGTTTTACTCATTAGCCAGCAAGCGCGTGCGGCTGAGCATATAGCACCGACTCCTTGGTCAACAATTACAAGTAGCGACATATCTCGTCTAACCCCCCATGGAGAAATAAAACCGCTGCAAGTCGGTGAAGATGAGTTTATTAGCCTATACCGCGAGTATATGAGCGCCGAGCAGCGTGGCGTAGTTCTAATTATTCCAGATTGGCAAAATTTACCAACAAATAACGCTGGGATTAACTTTTTACGCACTCATTTAACTGATTTTGGTTACACAACTATCGCTATGACAGTGCCTGATATCAACTGGCAAGCAAGTACAGAACAAAGAAACCAGCTGAAGATGGTAATAACACTGAAGTGGCTACGGATGAGCAAAAAGAGGTAGCCCCCGAATCAAATTCTGAAGCAGAGAAAGAAGCCGCAGAGACCCAAACTGATACGAGCGAAAACGCGGTTACGCCGAAACACGTTGATGCACTTGCATATATCAATGATGATGTAATAGATGATTATAAAGAAAACTTAGTGGCTCGTTTTGAAGCCCTATACCAAAGCGCGCTTGATGAAGGTGGTAAAATAGTACTTATAGCTCAAGGAGCGAGTGCAGGCGTACTACTGGAGCATTATGCGAGCTTTCCAAATAACAACATTGATGCATTCATTAGTTTGAGTAGCTATTTACCCAACTATGAAAGAAATCAGCAACTAAACACTCTAGTCTCGACCATTAGTCCGCCGCTATTAGATGTTTTTTACAGTAATGATAATCCTGATTTGTTACTTAGTGTGGCAGATAGAAAACGTTGGGTTAAGCGCCACAGTAAATATGATTACCGCCAGCGCGAATTATTTGGCCTACGCTCAGAGCCTCAGCAACATGAGCGCTTAAGTAAGGAGATAGACGGCTTTTTACGCCGCCTTTTTTAAAAACTCGTAGGCTGATTGGATATCTTGGCTCTTTTTAACAGCCAACTCCATCATATGTTTTGGTAACCCTTGAGAAACGAGCTTATCAGGATGATGCTGAGCCATAAGCTTACGGTACGCTACTTTTATATCTCGTGCGCTGGCTTCATTATTGAGCCCTAACAATGCCAATGCTTGAGTGCGATTCATACCATTGTTATTTGGTGGAACATGATGTCCTGAACCTTCTCGATAGCTACTACTTTGTCCTTGTTGGCGCTGCTGTTGCTGCTGGTAACGTTGTTGTTGCTGGCGAAAGTTAAACTCTGCCTGATAACGTTTTAATACAAATGCAAAGTGGGTTTTAGAAATCCCTAACTGCTTACTCACTTCTTGCAATAGCTCTTTTTCTTGAGCTGCTAATACGCCGTCAGAAAAAGCCATTTGAATTTGAATTTCTAAAAATAACTGCAATAAATCATGGCGACGTGCAAATCGCTCTTTAAAATCATATACAGTTTCTTTTAATGAGAAGTCTGCTTCTTTGCCCGCCTTGAATGCATCTTGTGCTTCTTTGCGGTTTTCACCCGACAAGCCCATTTCATCCATAAATAAGCTAGCTGCGCGAATATGTGTTTCACTCACTCGCCCATTTGATTTAGCAATATGCCCCATTACAGCAAAGCAGCTGGTAAAAAACAGCGCTTGGCGTTGGTCAATATCATCATCACCATTAAATAAACTTGAAAAACCACCCGCTTTATCAAAATTTTGCTTGAGGCTTTTATCAAACATATGACCTAGATAAAGACCGATAAATAAACCTATAATTCGGCCAAACATAAAGCCAAAACAGGCCCCTAAAATCTTACCCCACATGAGGCGCTCCTTTTAGTGTTTCGGTTAACTGCTCATTTAACTGTGTTAAACGCTCAGGCGTTCCAATGTCATTCCACATACCAATGTAGAGTTCAGTTGACACATCGGCCGAAGCTAAACGCTCACGTAGAAGAGGCCCCAACGGTAATACACCATCTGGTATGCCTTGGAAAAACGATGCTTTAAACCGGCTGATCCCAGAAAACGTATATTTTTGGCTTTGTGGCCCTAAGTGACGCAACGTGAAGTCACCATTTGGATTATGCCCTGGATTTTCCACAAGGACGATATGCCCTTCTCCCTCATTTAAATGCAGCATTTTTAAAGCACTCACATCATAATCGGTAAATACATCACCATTAATGACAATAAAGTCATCACCTAAAAATGGTAACGCACGAATTATCCCACCGGCAGTTTCAAGGCCTTGCTCGGGCTCTTGGCTATAATAAATATTAACGCCAAATGCTTGGCCATCAGCAAAGTACTCGGTTATCTTGTTTCCGTACCACGCAAGATTTATAACTATTTCTGTAATACCTGCCGCTTTTAACCGTTCAATATGGTATTCAATTAATGGCTTGTCCATTATTGTTAACATAGGTTTAGGCATTGATGCGGTCAATGGCATCATTCGTTGTCCACGTCCAGCTGCTAAAATTATCGCCTTCATGTTAATTGCCTACATGTTCTTTAACAGCAATAAGCGTGGCTGGAATAATTTCTTGCTCTATCCAACAACCCAGTTCAGCCAACGTAGTATGTTCTTTTGAAACATCCACTATATAACGTAGTGTTGGTAATACATTATTCATATAACCAAGTTTGCCATCACGTAAATTAAGTCGACAGAAGATCCCTGCTGCTTTTAAGTGGCGTTGCACGCCAGTTAAATCAAACCACTGGGTAAACTTTGAGAAGCTGACATCACTAATTAAACCTTGTTGTTCAAACTCTTTATATGCATGCTTAAGTAAGAATTCAAGTTCATCATGAGGCAATTTAAAATAACAATCACGCAGTAGCGACACCAAGTCATAACACACAGGACCTTGTACGGCGTCTTGATAATCAATAATGGCCCACTGCTGATTGCTACGCATAATATTACGGCTATGAAAGTCTCGATGAACAGTTACTGTAGGTTGCGCTAAGATGTTTTCAATTAATACTTCACAGCTATTTTTCCATACAGTTTGTGTTGCATCACTTAACTTTAACGATAAAAACCCTTCAACAAGCCATTCTAAGAATATACTTAATTCAAATTCTAAAAAGTTGCGATCAAAATCTTTCATATACTCAACAGCTGGCATTTTTGCCCATTTCGCACTGAGATCTATGAGGTGTTTGTAGTGATTCGTACGTTCTTTATCATCGAGTAAATCTGCAAGGTGTGTGTTACCAAGGTCACTTAGTAAGAAAAAACCTTGTTTTTCGTCGGCGTGGAGAATTTTAGGTAGAGTAAAACCATGTTCTGAAAATACTTTATTAAGTTCTATGTAAGGCGTGTTATCGAGAACTTGAGGATCTGAGTCCATCACGATAAAGCTATCTTGGCCTCTATTTAAGCGAAAATAGCGACGAAAACTGGCATCTCCCGTGATCGCAGCTAACTGATATTCTTCATCATTAAAGTGCGGGGTTAAAAACTGTTGTAAACTTTTAAAACGATTCATTACACTCGATATCTATTTTTCACTAAGTCAAATACTGTATTTGCCATTGTTTTCCTTTATTATGTCAGACCTATATTCAATGACAGCATATTAAGGTTAATAAATGAGCAAAACCTGGGGCATAATGATGCTAAGCGTAATTAGCGCACCATCGCTTGCCGAAACTGAGCTGACACACAACTTTTGTGGCAATTCAATGCAAACCAGAGCTTGGCAACCGCTTGCTGGCCTTGACTTGGGCATGGTCGATATCCGTTCAGATGATATAGAACTGCTTGGTACCCAAAGCGCAGAATTTACCGGTAACGTTGATATTAACACCCTTACTATGAGTTTGTCCGCACAAAGTGCACTTATTGACAAACAGCGTGGGTTACTTAATGCCACAGGCCCAATTACTTACCGCGACACTGTGAGCGAAGTAAATAGTGCTGGATTAAATGCAGATTTAAATAATTCACAAATCAGTTTGCTTGGCGCAGATTACAAACTAACGCAGCAACAAGGTCACGGTGGAGCCGAAAAGCTCACAGTCAACGAGTCTGGCTTAAACCTGCTGAACGCAAGCTTTACTACCTGTCCGGAAGCGGTTCCTCTTTGGGCAATAGAGGCAGATGAAATCGACTTATCTCGAGAAGAAGGTTGGGGTGAAACCCACGATATGGTATTGCGTATAATGGATGCGCCAGTGCTGTACTTACCCTATTTTACATTTCCCATTGATGACCGTCGAAAGTCTGGCTTACTAACACCGAACTTTTCAGCTTCCGACCGTTATGGTATCGAGTCTGTTACTCCTTATTACTGGAACATTGCGCCCAATTACGATGCCACTATAACACCTAGGTATATGTCTAAAAAAGGACTGCAATTAATTACTGAGTTTCGCTATTTGAGTGAAAGCAGTGAAGGTTTATTAGGCTTAGAATATCTAAATAAAGATGATTCAGAGCCTGAATTAGGCGACCGTTACCTTTTTCATTGGCAGCAACAAAGCTACTTTGGTGAAAAGTGGCGTGCCAACATAGACATCACAAACGTTAGTGATGATAACTACCTAACCGATTTGGGTTCAGATTATGCAACCCGTACTGACACCCAGTTGTACCGTACCGGTTCATTATCTTATTTAGGCGAACGCTGGCGTACAGATATAAAAGTGCAAAACTTTGAAGTTCTAGGTAATCACGCTGAATCCTATGCTGCCTGGCCACAAATTAGTTTTTCTCAAACAGCACCGTTTAGTTTCAGTAATATTGAGCTAACTCTAGATGGTGAGTTAAGCCACTTTACCAATAGCTCGGCAATCATTGATAAAGCAACACGTGTGCATATTGAACCAAAAGCAAGTTATGGCTACCAAGAGTACGCATGGTCATTTTTATCTGAGTTTAGTGTGTTACACACTAACTACAAACAAGAAGGTGATTTAGCCGGAAGCGGGTATTCTGAGTCTGTATCCAGAACCTTGCCTAAAGTACGTTTGTATAGCCAACTAAACTTTGAACGTGACACTAAATTAGTAAGTAACGGGATTCAAACTCTTGAACCTCAGGTGCAATATTTATATACACCTGATGAGGATCAATCTGATATTGGTTTATATGATACAACCAAACTTCAAGATGACTTTTTTGGTTTATTTCGCGACAGCCGTTTTTCAAGTATTGACCGTATTGCCGCGGCAAATCAATTTACTTTGGGCGCCACGACCCGATTGTTCAACGATAATAGCGAAGAGCTGTTTAATTTCAGTGCCGGACAAATCTTTTATTTAGAAGATTCAGCCAAGCCGACAGAGCAAGGTTTGAACTCCGACACCAACTATAATGCCTTGTTTGCAGCGCAAAGCATGATACATTGGCACCGTCGCTGGTATTTATCAGGTGGTATTCAATATGACACCGATGGGAAACAAGTTATCCAGTCTAACGTTACTTTAGATTACAAAGGTGATAATAATCAGCTGGTACAATTGAACCATCGCTATGCAAATGATGTCTCAGGCAATACAATCGAACAAGTTGGCTTTTTTTACTAGCTTTCCAATTAGTGAACAATGGCAGTTTGTAAACAGTTACCACCGTGATTTAGAGACGGGGCGTAGTATTGAAATATTTACTGGATTGCAATACGAATCGTGCTGTTGGGCATTCCAATTAACAGCTAGTCGCCAAATTGAAACCGATTTAAACCAGGCTATAGGCCAAGAACAAGCTACATTTGATTCAAGCATTGGGTTTAACATTGTCTTGAAAGGATTAGGTAGTAAAAGCCGTTATGATGCACAAAAATTATTACAACAAGGTATTTTTGGCTATCGTAGACCGTATTTTCTTAATAACTAGTATTACCGTACTATTAGCAAGAGTATTAGAAAAAGTATGAATTTAAAAAAATTATTAGCATCAGCATTTTTAAGCTTTGGGTTATGTCAAAGTGTTATCGCAGCCCCTGTTGAAATAGACAAGGTAGTAGGTATTGTTAACCAGGGTGTTATTTTACAAAGTGAAGTAGACACTATCGTTAACCGTGTTAAAGCACAAGCGAAAGAACAAGGCCAAGAGCTTCCTTCTGATGAAACATTGCGTATCCAAGCAATGGAGCGTCTGGTTAATCAAACCCTAATGATGCAATTGGCTGGACGTATGGGCCTTGAGATCTCAGACAGCCAACTTGATCAAACCTTAATCGGCATGGCGAAAGAGCAAGGCGGTACTATTGCTGATTTACGTCGTACGATTGAGGCCTCAGGTGAGAGCTTTCAATCATACCGTGAAGAGATTCGTAAAGAGATCACCACGCAGCAAGTTATGCGTGCTAACGTCGATCGCCGCATTTATATCAGCCCACAAGAAGTTGATAACTTATTAAAGATTATGGAAAGCCAAGGCCAAAATACGGAAGAATACGACATTGGTCATATCTTAATAGATATCCCAAATAACGCCTCTGCAGATGAAATTGCTAGTGCTAAGACTCGTGCTGATAAAGTCATCGAGTTTTTACGAGACGGTAAAGAGTTTAAGCGTATTGCAATCTCCTCCTCGAGTGGTTCTAAGGCACTTGAAGGCGGCCAGTTAGGTTGGATGAGCATTAACGAAATGCCGTCATTATTTGCAGAAGCTGTAAAAGGGGCGAAAAAAGAGGCGATTATTGGTCCACTTCGCTCAGGTGCAGGTTTCCACATTGTAAAAGTACAAGATATTCGTGGTCGCCAAGTGGTCGAAACAACTGAAGTGCGTTCTCGTCATATTTTGATTAAGCCGTCTATCATTTTAAGTGAAGAAAAAGCACGTACTATGCTAAATGGTTTTGCCAAGGAGCTACGAGCTGGCACAGCTGACTTTGCTGAATTAGCTAAAGAGTATTCAGAGGACCCAGGTTCAGCACTTAAAGGTGGAGAGTACGATTGGACAGATCCAACAACCTACGTACCTGCGTTTAGAGATACTTTGCTATCGCTTGATCAGAATGAAATTAGTGACCCATTTAGAACTACATTTGGTTGGCATATTGTGCAACTGCTTGATAAGCGTGTTGCAGACAAAACTGAGCTAGCAAAACGAAACCGTGCGCACGGCATGTTATTTAACCGTAAGTTTAAAGAAGAAAGTTTTAACTGGCAGCAAGAAATGCGTGAACAAGCCCACGTTGAAATTTTCCCAATTGATGAGTAACAAATGACGTTACGTATAGCGATTACCCCCGGCGAACCTGCTGGGATTGGCCCTGATTTATTACTCAAGTTAGCCCAACATGATTGGCCAGCTCAACTTGTTGTAATTGCAGATGGCCAGTTACTAAAACAGCGTGCTGAGAAGCTAGGTTTAACAATTAATTTAATTGAATTTGATGAATCAGCGCCTGCTGCTACCTGCCCTGCTGGCACTGTGTATCTGCATCAAGTAGATTTAGGTGCACAAGTCGAATTGGGTGTACTCGATGATGCTAACGGTCAATATGTACTCGATACGCTTCGCATAGCATCAGAAAAAAATATGGATGGTACTTTTGATGCTGTGGTAACAGGTCCTGTACATAAGGGCATCATAAATAAAGCGGGCATTTCGTTCAGTGGCCATACCGAATATTTTGCTCAGCAATCGAATACTGCTGACGTGGTAATGATGTTAGCAACTGAAGGCTTACGTGTCGCCCTGGTAACAACACATATTCCTTTGGCCTATGTGTCACGTGCTATAACAGTTGAACGCTTATCAAAAGTAGCCGGCATTTTAAATCATGACTTACAAACTAAGTTTGGTATTGAAAAACCACGTATTCTAGTGTGTGGCTTAAACCCGCACGCTGGTGAAGATGGCCATTTAGGCCGTGAAGAAATTGAAACTATTACGCCTACCCTTGAGTTATTAAACAATCAGGGAATGAATTTAATTGGCCCATTGCCCGCTGATACATTGTTTCAAGATAAATACCTATCTCAAGCAGATGCTGTACTTGCAATGTATCACGATCAGGGGTTACCTGTGCTAAAATACAAAGGATTTGGTAAGTCAGTGAACATTACTTTAGGTTTACCTTTTATTCGCACCTCAGTTGACCATGGGACAGCCTTAGATTTAGCTGGTACTGGTCATGCTGAAGTGGGTAGTTTTGAATTAGCGATCCGCGAAGCAATTAAGCTCGCCCATGAAAAAGCACAGAATCAATGACAGATAAAGTACATTTAGGACACCGCGCCCGTAAACGTTTTGGCCAGAACTTTTTATTTGATGAATCGATCATCGATAAAATCGTTACTGCTATCGACCCAAAACCTGAAGATAACCTAGTAGAAATTGGTCCTGGTCTTGGTGCCATCACTGAGCCTGTAACTGAACTAAGTGGTCATCTAACCGTTGTTGAACTAGATAAAGATCTTGCTCAGCGCTTAACTGAGCACCCATTTTTAGGGCCAAAACTGACCGTGCATCAAGGCGATGCAATGAAATTTGATTTTTCAAGCTTAGTACGCGATGACAAAAAATTAAAAGTGTTTGGCAACTTGCCATACAACATTTCAACACCACTACTTTTTCACCTGTTTGAATTTGCAGATAATGTTGAACACATGCATTTCATGCTACAAAAAAGAAGTTGTAAAGCGCATGGTAGCAGGCCCTGGTAGTAAAACATTTGGTCGCTTAAGTGTTATGACGCAGTATTATTGCAATGCGATGCCTGTGGTTGAAGTTCCACCTGAGTGCTTTAAGCCAGCCCCTAAAGTTGACTCTGCGGTTATTCGCTTGATACCGAAAAAGCCAGAGCAACGTACAGCGAAAAGCGTAAAAATCTTAAACACGGTTTGCCTAGAAGCCTTTAACCAGCGCCGTAAAACTTTGCGTAACAGCTTAGCTAATTTACTGACCGCAGATGAACTCACAAGCATTGGCATTGATATTACTCTTCGTGCTGAAAGCCTTTCGTTACAACAATTTATAGATATAGCTAATTGGATTTATGACAACAAGCAGTAATTTGGGCTCGCCCATTAAAGTATCCGTAGAAACTTTTTACGTAGAAGGTCAATCACAACCTGAACTTGATAAATACGTTTTTGCGTATTCTATTACCATAAAAAACCACAGTTTATGTAGTGCAAAGCTAGTTAGTCGCTACTGGTTGATAACAGACGCCAATGGTAAAGAAGTGGAAGTTCAAGGCGAAGGTGTTGTTGGCGAAAAACCCACTATAGGACCTGGTGAAAGCTATAAATACACCAGTGGTGCTGTGCTGGATACCCCCGTGGGTACGATGCAAGGTTACTACACGTTAAAAAATGAGTTTGGCACTGAGTTTGATGCCCCTATTAATGTGTTTAGATTAGCTCAACCAAACATTTTGCATTAATTTACTATGGCTAACTATGCGATAGGTGATTTACAGGGCTGTTTTGATGAGTTTCAAGCCCTGTTACAACAGGTTGACTTTAATCCGAGTAAAGATCACCTATACTTGGTAGGCGATATTGTGGCACGAGGTCCAAACTCGCTCGCATGTTTAGAATATCTATATCAAAACCAAGATAGCATCACAGTAACACTGGGTAATCATGACCTACACCTCATTGCTTGTTACCTATTGAATAAACCAATAAACCCTAAAGATAAACTACAAGAGGTTTTTGCCTCTACAGCACTCCCCCGCTTATATAGACTTATTATTAGAACAACCTTTAGCTTTATGGCTTGAACACGAAAATGTGTTTATGTCTCATGCAGGGCTAAACCCAGATTGGTCAATAAACAAAGCACTCGAACACGCTCAATTTGCACAAAAATGTTATCAAGGTGATCAGGCCAGGGTATTTTTCCAGCGCATGTATGATCAGCACCCGACTCTTTGGCATGAGCAATTAACTGACTATGAGCAGTTTCGCTATATCGTTAATTACTTTACCCGAATGCGATACCTAACTGTCGATGGCCAGTTAGACCTTAAATGTAAGGGGGCGACTGCTGACTCAAACACAATAATACCTTGGTTTTCCCACTCTCGTTTTAGCACATTTAAAAATCATATTGTATTTGGCCACTGGGCATCTTTAGAGGGAAAAACAGGCCTTAAAAATATTCATGCACTTGATACTGGCTGTGTGTGGGGAGGCTCTATGACTTTGATGGAGCTAAAAAATAAACAATGCTTTAGTGTTATTTCTGCCAAATCTAATTAAATTTAACTGAAAAAAAGGCGTTCTTCTGTTAGATTTAGTATAATAATTGTTAAAAGTAATTAAATTTAATTACTTAACTTATCTGCAATTAAGCCGATAAAGTCTAATTACTACTCTTTTATGGAAATTCATATGAACTTAACTGTTAGCCAGCGTATTTGGGGTGGGTTTATCTGCATCACTCTATTGCTTCTTTTGATTGGGGGTAACTCACTGTTCAGAATTGCAAATATTAACAATTCTTCACAACAGGTAAACCAGTTATCATTACCCGCATTAGAAGAAAGTTCAGACCTTCAAGTTGAATTTATATTAATGAGTAAAGCTGCACAAGCCAGCTTTTATACTACTTCAACAGCAGAGCTAGCGCCTATCAAAACCGCGATTACAGAACGTAAACAACGCTTTGCTAAATCGAAGGCACAGTTACAAAGCATTGTGGGTGATCACCCGCAATTAAACCGCAACAGCCAAGATGTACAAAAACATACAGCAGCTTTATCAAAGCTGTTGATGGCTTATTGAACGACAAAGCTGATGAGCTTGAAATTAACAAAACACTCCGAACTCAGCTTGAAACAATAGAGTTGGCCGCAGAAGATGCAAATTCAGTGGTGCTAGATATTATTGATATAGATGGCCTTGAAGAAAATGATGCTCGCGCCTATCAAGCCGCTAATATGCTAGAGAATAACTTTTTATCTCTAGTGACCAACAGTACAGATATGCTAACAGTTCAAACTCAAAATACATTAGATATCGTTAAAAACGAACAACTCTATTATTTAGAAGAGGTCGAGCGTAGTATTAGTTTATTAAAACCTGCTGTAGAGGCCGATAACCCTGACTTATTTGCTGATTTAAATAATTACTTAGTGATTATCCGCGAAAACATACAAGGCACCAACAGCCTATCGGCTAACAAAAAGCGCTTAATAGACGTAATCGCGATGACAAAGTCAGAGCTTGCACAAGCTGATGAAGCCACCACCACCGCGCTGAAACAACTCAATGAACTTGTAGAAACAAGCTAGTAACGTGGCATTTGAGCTGCAAAAAGGTGTAAGTAACGATGTTAATTCTGCCAATTTATGGACATGGATTGGTATGATTACTGCAACTTTACTAGCTATTGTGGTTGCCTTTATCACCGTAAATCGGATAACAACACCATTAGCTGAAGTTAATCGCATTTTAGATATCGTTGCCAGTGGGGATATGACACAGCGCTTAGATGATTCAGCTAAAGATGAGTTTGGTGAATTATCACGTAGTTGTAATACCCTAATAGACAGTTTAAGAAGCTTGATCCAAGGAATTATTTCGCGCTCGACACAACTTGCTGCTGCATCAGAGCAAACATCGGCAATCACCGGTGAGTCAAGCCAAGCAATTCGCAACCAACAAGCTCAAGTGGAGCAAGCTGCAACTGCAACCACCGAAATGAGCAGTACTTCACAAACGGTTAGCAACAGTGCGCAACAAGCACTGAAAGAAATTAAAAATGCCGATAAAGAAGCGGATCGGGTTAAAGGTATTTCAAGCCAAAACAAAGCAACTATTGAACAACTCGCCCGCGAAGTTGACGACGCATCACAAGTGATCAATAAATTACATCAGGATAGCGCCTCTATCGGCAGTATACTTGATGTTATTCGTGGTATCGCAGATCAAACTAACTTACTCGCACTTAATGCCGCAATTGAAGCTGCCCGTGCAGGTGAACAAGGTCGAGGTTTTGCCGTAGTTGCTGATGAAGTGCGTTCTCTTGCCAGCAAGACACAAGAATCAACACAAGAAATTCAAGCAATGATCGAATCACTGCAAAGTGGTGCTGAAGCAGCAGTATCTGCTATGTCCAAAGGCAAACAACAAGCTGAATCGTGTGTTGAGCAATCAGATTTAGCCAATACTGCTCTTGATTCTATCACTACTGCTGTCGCGCAAGCTCATGATGTGAGTGAAGAGATATCAACTGCAGCACAAGAGCAACAGCAAGTGTCTCAAGAAATTAGCGAACGCCTTGAGTCAATCGTAGCTATTGCCGAGCAAACAGCTGAAGGAGCGAACCAAACTAATATTTCAAGCTCTGAAGTTGCAAAGCTCGCTGAGGAATTACGTTTGTCAGTCGATGAGTTTAAAGTTTAAATTCATAAAACAATATTAAAAAGCCCCGTTGATTGCTCAACGGGGCTTTTTCTTTACCTATCATTAGGTTTTAAAGCGCCTAAACTTGTTGCAGTACTTAAATTAATCTCTAAAGTTTTTAAACTGAAATGGCTGCCCCAAGTCAGCACTACGAACGACTTGCATTGCTTCTTGTAAGTCATCGCGCTTTTTACCTGTCACTCGTATTTCTTCGCCCTGAATCGCAGCTTGCACTTTCACTTTTGAATCTTTAATTGCTTTAACCACTTTTTTAGCAACGTCTTTTTCAATACCTTGCTTAAGAGCGACGTTACGAAAAACATTTTTTCCTGCACGAGAGATATCTTGCAATTCAAGGCTAGATACATCCATGCCACGTTTTGATATTTTGTTTGCTAAAATATCAAATAATTGCAGCACTTGAGCGTCAGCTTCTGCTTTAAGTTTTATGGTTTTATCGTTTAGCTCAATTGATGCATCAACACCTCTAAAATCAAAACGAGTGTCTAGTTCACGCTTTGCATTATCAACAGCGTTTTGTGCTTCATTCATTTCTACTTCAGATACAATATCAAAAGAAGGCATTAGTCTCTCCTAACAAGATTTTTTAATTTCTATATTATACCGCCTATTTTATAAATCTTTACATATTTCTGTGTTTCGTTCAGGTGCGATACTAAATTTGTTTGATATACTATGGCTCTATTTTTAAACGATTCAGGATATATCGTGACTAGGCGTGTTTACCAAGCTGTTTTTTTAGTCAGTATAGTGGCCTTTACCTTTTTATTTGCCAAGGAAATCAAAGGCGCTGCCAATCTGTTCCCACATGTTGATAAAGTTGCCCACTTTGGCATTTTTTTTGCCCTTGCCGTTGTGATGGACAAAGCATTTAAAATTCCATTATGGGTGCAAATCTTAACGCTAGCAGGCTACGGTGCCGCCATTGAGGTAATGCAAGATATGCTGCCCTACCGCCAAGCATCTGTGGCTGACTTTATTGCTGACTTTGCTGGTGCTGCCAGTTACTTTATAGTCAAATTTGCTTTTCATATTGGAAAAAAGCCCAATCATGGATAATATTGTTATTGTAGGTGATGGAGCAATAGGTTTACTTTACAGTCACTTTTTAAGCGCTAACAATCATATCAACTTAATTTCTCGCAAAGCTAAACCTGCTAATCAATATTATTATCAAAGCCCCGAACAACGTAAAATCATTAATGTTAACGTTCTGAGTAATAAAAATTTAGGGCAATTAAAACCTGTAAGCATAGTTATATTTGCGGTCAAAGCGTATCAAGTAAATGAGGCTTTAGCACAGTTACTTCCCTATTTAAGTCCATCATGTCAGCTAGTTTTATCGCATAATGGCATGAGTGATCTGCAACCTATTTTAGCTAAATTACAAAATCAACAAGCTCTCTATTTTTTAACCACCCGCTTGGCAGGCTTTAAATCAGACTCTAACACAGTAGTCCATACTGGTGATGGCGAGAGTATTTTAGGCAGCTGCAATGATATCGCAACCCAAGGTTTACCACATTTAATTAAAGCGTTGTCCGCAATCCCCCGTTTTCGTTATAGTGAAAAAATTGCTTTGCTCCGTTGGCATAAATTACTCATAAATATAGCAATTAACCCGTTAAGTGCACACTACAATGTTAAAAATGGGGATCTAGCAGCACCTAGATTCAGTACTGAAATATTTAATTTGCTCAGTGAGTCATGTTACATTGCGACTAAGCTAGGTATCAATATCAATCTAGCAGATGCACTAGCAACAGCATACCAAGTGATGACAGATACTGCATTTAACTACTCATCAATGCAGCAGGATATTACCCATAACCGCCTAACTGAAATCGATGCTATGTGTGGCTACATTTGCCAACAGGGAGCAAAAGTTGGCGTTAAAACGCCTTACAATCAGTATTTTCTAGATATGATAAGGCATAAAAAAAGCGCGAATTAATCGCGCTTTCTACCTATCAACTAAACTATTATGGGCGATATACCTTCACATTGGCAAACCCATTTTCATGTAAAATAAGCGCCTGCAATTGACTCATCACCCCTTTCGCGCAATATAAATAGTAGTCTTTATCTTGTGGTAAATCCCCAAACTTAGTCGCTAAACGGAAGAATGGTAAATGCACAACCTCAGTACCATTGATTTCTAACGGGTTAGCATCTTCTTCTTCCGGTGAACGAATATCAACAACCACTGCACCGACGGGTAAATCAGAAACCGATTCAGCCTCTTTAAGCTCTTGTTTTGCTTCTACGTCAATATCACGCACGTCCATCATACGCGCATTAGCAACAACCGTATCGAGCACATCAAAGTCAAACTTTTGCTCTTCGGCTTCAATAACTTGAATTTTTGCTTTAACAGTTGGCTTTTTCGAAATTACGCCGCAGTACTCAGGCATAGTTTCAGCCATTTCTGCTGTGCCAATTTTACGGGCGATGTTAATAATTTCTTGTTTGTCATGCTGAATGAGTGGGCGCAAAATAAGGGTTTCAGTTACACGATCAATCACGCTTAAATTAGCTAATGTTTGACTTGAAACTTGCCCAATACTTTCACCAGTAACTAAAGCTTGAACCCCCATTTTCTCCGCTATTTGGCTACCAGCACGCATCATCATACGTTTAAGCACCACACCCATTTGGCTGTTTTCAACGTTTTCAAGAATTTCAGCAACAACAGGTTCAAAATCCACACTTATAAATTTAACTTTATGTGTAGAGCTAAACTGTTTCCAAATATAGTAGCTGGCTTGCTTTACACCAATCTCATGAGCCGCCCCACCGAGGTTAAAGAATAAAAAATGAGTACGTGCACCTTTACGGATCATTTGGTAGCTAGCAACACCAGAATCAAACCCACCAGACATAAGAGAAAGTACATCCTCTTGTGTTGGTAATGGGAAGCCAGCCATACCAAAATGAGTTTGCGTAACTATATAGGCTTTATCATCTTTTATTTCGATACGAACAGTCACTTCAGGGCGGCTAAGTTGTACACGCGCACCCTCAACATGCTGGTTCAGGCCGCCCCCCACATAACGCTCTACATCTGTGGAGGTAAAATCATGCTTACCTTGTCGTTTACAGCGAACACAAAAGGTTTTACCTGCAATGGTATGGCCGATAAGATCTAAGGCAATCTCATAGATGTCGTGAAGGTTTTCGTAGGTTGTTTCGGTTACCTCAATAAATTGCACAATGCCAGGTATACGCTGTAGAGAATCAATAAAATCAAGACGCATCTGTGCGTCGTCACTGAGCGTGACCACTGAAATATTATCCCAGTTGTTTTTAACTTGTACTTTCTCGTCTAGCTTACGCAGCACGATTTTAATGTTATTTTCTAACACTTTAGTAAAACGTTTACGTACCGAACGGCTTTTAATGGCTATTTCAGGATGAAGTTTGACGATAAATTTAAGCATAGTTTACTCGTTTGGCAATTTAAGAATTCACGCACCCAAGTGCTGGGCGCGCGATTATAGCAAAAAATCTAACGTCTAGGAAATAAACAAATATAGCTAAAATCTATTACCGTTTAAGCAGGCTCAACCTGTAGTGATAATTGTGTGTACTTTTCTTTTAACTCGACAAGTTTAGGTAGACTTTGCTCTGCAGCATAAGCTTTAAATAAAGCCAACACTTTTAAAATTCCTTTATAGATATCTTGCTGTAATAGCTCACCGCTTAAACGCCGCGCTTTTATATAAGGAGTCCAAAAACTAACCGTCAGCTTTAGCATGTGCGCCAACTCTGTTGCATCATCGTCATCAAGTTCCATTAAGCCACTGTCACGTAAGCTGATAATTATCCCTCTCACTTGCGTGAGTAAAGCTGACTGAAATTCTATATAGTCTTTTTTTAGTACTTCATCACGAGACAGAATATCGCCTAAATTGTCGTAGAAAAAATGAAAACGCCACATTAATTCAAACAACGCATCTAAATAGCCGCTGAGCTGAACAAAGCCATCACTATCGTTGCTTACTGGTGTAAATTGGGTATGCAAATGTTCACTGTAAAGCGCAAAAATATGACGAAGAATGTCTTCTTTATTTTTAAAGTGATAATAAAGATTGCCAGGGCTAATCCCCATATGAGAAGCAATATGGTTAGTTGTAATCGCACGTTCCCCGTGCTGGTTAAACAGCTCTATGCTGGTCTTAATTATTTTATCCTTGGTACTCATGTATTCTGCTACTCTAGGTTGTTAGTAAAGTAAATGCTCAAAGTTTATGCAAATAATATTAGCCGCGCAGTATATACAAATCCAATCGAATAAAACACCACCTTGAAAATTTCTATCCTAAATCTAACTGATACAATACTCACCTTGAATAATACTAACGTTAAGTAATAACAAGTGATTACCTTAACAAGGCTGATTTGCAGCAAAAACACTGATAATATAACCACAAAAATAACACTAAGCTAAATCATATGAAAGTTACAGCTATTTACCCTGGTACCTTTGATCCACTCACTAACGGCCACACAGACTTGATTCAACGTGCAGCTAAAATGTTTGATACCGTTATTGTTGCTATTGCACATAACCCAAGCAAAAAGCCCTGCTTTAGCTTAGATGAGCGTGTAGAAATTGCAAATAGCCTACTGAATCATATTGATAATGTCTGTGTCATTGGTTTTTCTGGTTTGCTGGCAGACCTTGCTCGTGACCATAAAGCCAATGTATTAATTCGAGGTATTCGTGCGGTCTCTGATTTTGATTACGAGTTCCAACTGGCTAATATGAACCGACGTTTAAACCCCGATTTAGAGAGCGTATTTTTAACACCAGCAGAGAAAAATTCATTTATTTCGTCAACATTAGTTAAAGAAGTTGCCCGTCACAAAGGTGATGTCAGTGAATTTGTCAGTCCAATTGTTGTTAAAGCTTTAGAGGAAAAATTGCACGGATGAAGTTAACTAAGCTTGCAAGTTTTGCCGTATTACTCTCGCTACCTTTACCGACTCTAGCCGGACCTTGGATTGAAAGTGATGATCCACTCTTACGTGCTTCAATTGAACTGCTCTTTAATCAAGGTGTGATTAAACAACCAATTAATAGCTACCCGTTGATGTGGCAAGGTATTGCTCGAGACCTAAAGAACCTTGATCGCGATAAGCTATCAGTGCAAAGTCAATTTGCCTTACAACATGTAAAACATGCCCTAGCAAATGCTAAGCGCAGCACTAGCTCAGGTATTAGAGCAAACTACAATAGCGATGCAAACTTGCAACAGAGTTTTGGCAGCCGTGATCAACAAAAAAGCGGAATAAACAGTTACGGCTCTATTACAGGAAAGAGAGTCAGTGCCAAGGTCAGTGTTAATTATGCAGATGAAGCGCTAGATGATAAGTACACAAATTATCAGGGAAGTTATTTAGCGGTACTGATTGCCGATTGGTCTATTAGCGCAGAACAAATAAGCCACTGGTGGGGGCCAAGTAATGATAATGCCCTACTCCTATCAAATAACGCTGCGCCAATGAAAGGCATTAGAGTAAACCGCGCCAATACGCAATACGATGGACCGAGCTTTTTTTCATTTATTGGTAACTGGCAACTTACCGGTATTTACGCTAAACAAAAACCGACTCTTACTAATAATGATGAAGGTGATTATTGGGCAATGCGTTTTGCCAGTACACCGCTGCCTGGGCTTGAAATTGCGTTCAGCACATCAGGATCAGATTTCTTAACTAGCTCTTATATTGATACCACAACATTAGAAGCTGACAATAAAAAGCAGCAGCTTACCAGCCTAGATGCCAAATATTCTACGCAAATAGCAGGTCAACCGCTTGGGCTTTACGCTGAGATAATGGGCCGTAATGACAGCGGCTTTACACCTAGTGATCCATTTTATACTGTTGGCATTGAAAGTTTTTTTGGCGATCAACAACAACTACTAAAAACTTACCTTGAGTATACCAATACCCAACAAGAGTGTGTGTCGGCAATGGATTGCACTTATGGCAATGATACCTTAACTAATATCAGCGCAGGCTATATTCATAAAGACCGCTTAATGGGCAGCTCAACACCTTATAACAGTAAATCTGCAGTCATAGGCGCCCAATATCACACAATGAATGGTTATGCTGGTTTTGCTAAGCTACGCTGGTTAAGTGGGGAATCACTCATAACAGCCCCTGCACAAGAGATAGGCTCATTTAAACGAGTACAGTTAGAGCTTGGTTATCAGCAAGCACTATTTAGCGGCCTTTGGCAAGTAACTGGCTCCGTATTCAAAGATGAGCTGAATAATGATTCAGACACAAACACCGCGGTTAAAACCAGTTGGGAATACCGCTTCTAGAGTTTATTAGAATAGAATTATACAGGGTTAGGCTGCTTGTTTGATCTTGTATAATTTTCATAGTCTGATATCAGTGAGACTAAATAGAAGCTCACCTAATACTTGACTACCGACAAACAGTTCATTTTTTCGTTAGAGTGAGCGAGTCGGTAGATATTACTTTGTCTAAAAATAAAAAATCCTTCTCAGTAACAAGCACTGCTATCATTAATAAATCAATGGTATTCACCCCATAAGAATAAGCAGTCCATAGCCACCACTCTTCGCGATTGTACAATACATAAATATCATAATGTATTACTGCCATCAGTAAAGCATTCAAACCTAGACCTATTAGAATATAATAAAGTAAGAGGAATTGATGTTTTTTTATGACAAGGAACCATACCAACAAAACAACGATAGTTATTAAATCGTAAATAAACCAGTTCATATAATTACTTAATGACAAACGCACAATATCACTAAGTATGTACGAAAAAGCCATTAAAAAGCATAGTTGAACTACTGATTTTTCAGGGTTATTTAGCCGTGAAACTAATTTGAAAAGGAAAGCCATCAAAAAGCCCCATTCGATAAACACACCGATATAAGGGCCTATTACATCATTTATGTACATAATTACTACAGAGAATGGCTAAGGTTACGTGTTTTAAATATTGCTTTAATTCCGTTTTTAAGCCTAATTAACCCCAAAATGTCTCTATCAACAATTAAGGCAACTATCATGGTGAAGTCGATGATATTCACACCGAAAGAATAGATATCCCAAAGGATCCAAGGCTCTTTATTATACAAAATGTATATATCATAATAAATCAACAAAAATAATGAACTGTTAATTATCAAGCCAACACAGAGGTATAAAAATGAAGAAGGAGTAGTAGAGTTTGTAAATTTCCAAATCCCTATTAATATAGCGATTGTTACAAAATCCCATACAGCCCAGTGTAGATATGTTTCAGTAGTAGAAAACCAAGAAAAAAAATAGTCACTGCTAAAATATGATAGAAATAAAATAAACGAACTAAGTAATAAAGTTAAGTTTTTTTTAGGTGTTGCAAGGTAAAGAAATATATTAAAAAAAAAGGCCATCATGAAGCCCCATATAACTAGGGCTCCTAAGGATAAACCAAAATGTTCAGTCAAGTACATTCATATTCCAATAGCTATTGAGGTCGCTTATCTGGATCAATGATAATCCCGCCACCGCGTTGAATTTCCGCGCCGCCAGCTGCTGCCAGAGCTTCTTGTGATATAGACACTGTATCAGATTGTAGGGTTTTATTACTAGTGCTTTGTTCTAAAGCTGGCTTTGATTGTTGCATAGAGTTGTATGCTTGCATTTGTAGTTGGCTGTTACCTGTAACTTGCATGAGAGTGTTCCTTTCATTAATTGTTGAATTTTACTTAAGCTATTTAAGTGTTTACTGCATAACGCTATAATATTTTTTTGGCGTATTGCATAGGTGAACTCAAACTGAGTCATCTAATGAATATAAAGCAAATAGCGATCCAACTTTTCAATGATTTTAGATCTTTTAATACTTTTACTAGCACTTCTAGAAATGAAAATGGAGAAAAGAGGTCATACCAGATAGTAAAGGCCATAAAAAAACGCACAGGGGTAACCGTACGTCTTTTACATCCAGGGATTTTAAGCTACGTTTTTACACGGGATCTCCGTGTTTCGACTTGGCTTCAAAATAAATTCCATTGCGACTTCGTCACAATTGTCTTTGCGTAAACAAAGTTCACAGTCTTTCATTACCTTTTCCGGTAAGCTTTCTTTAGTACAGAATGTAAAACCTTGCTTTTCAAAAAAATCGGGGACTCGCGTCAATACAATGATGCGATTGAGTGCCAATTTTTTGGCTTTGCCAAGTAAGTGCTCAACAAGTTGCCGCCCTTGCCCTGTTACGCCAGTTTGAGGATCAATTCCTAGTGAGCGTATTTCGGCAAGTCCAGTATCATAAATATACAAAGAGGCACAGCCTGCAACCGTTGAGTTCACCTCAGTGACTGCAAATTCATTAATTGAATGTACCATATCACTTTTAGCTCGCGGTAAGTTTTCACCTACTGTTGCCCAGTGCTGAATAAGCTTAGCAATAGACTCAACATCATCTAGGTTTGCATCACGTACCGTTATTTGCTGTTTTTTTTTGGCATCTTTCACAGCATTGGTTACTTGCTCTAATGATGTGCCACCAAGTGCTTGACGCGCTTTAATACAAGCGTCTATTTCTAATACAGGATATACATCTTGTTCAAAAATACTATGCACAGACTTAAATTGTTCTAAACTTAAATCTTCTAAGTTATTACCTTGCGCAATAGCCATTTGTACTAGCACACCCACAATGTGGTGACCTTCTCTAAATGGGATACCTTTCGCAACTAAGTAATCGGCTAATTCCGTCGCATTCGAGTGTCCGCCTTTAGCTGCTGCTAATGTGCGCTCAGCATTGACCTTCACACCTTTAATACACGCTTGTGCCATATGAATACAGGCAAGCCAAGTAGGCATTGCATCAAATAAGCCTTCTTTGTCTTCTTGCATATCTTTGTTATAAGCAAGTGGCAAGGCTTTAAGGGTCATCATCATGGCACTAAACGAGCCAAACACACGGCCAGTTTTACCACGAATAAGCTCAAGTGCATCTGGGTTTTTCTTTTGCGGCATTAAAGATGAGCCAGATGTCACGTTATCTGCCAACTCAATAAACCCAGCTTCACCTGAGTTATAAAAGATTAAATCTTCAGCCATGCGTGATAAGTGAATCATTGAAATAGACGCGCAGCTTAATAGCTCAACTACAAAGTCACGATCAGAGACCGAGTCTAAACTATTTTTAGTTGCAGCGGTAAAACCTAGCCCCGTGGCAAGTGCTTGCCTATCTATTGGGTACGCAGTCCCCGCAAGTGCACCACTGCCTAATGGGCAAAAGTTCATTCGTGCTTTAGCGTCACTTAAACGACTTTCATCACGTTCCAGCATTTCCACATACGCCATACACCAGTGACTAAACAGTAGTGGTTGGGCACGTTGTAAGTGCGTGTAGCCGGGTAAAATAGTACCCAGTTCACGTTCTGCTAGGGCAATAAACTCAGCTTTAAGTTGCCCTAATGCTTCAAGTAAGTGATCGGCAGTATCACGACACCACAATCTAAAATCTGTCGCTACTTGGTCATTACGGCTACGTCCTGTGTGTAGCTTTTTAGCCAAGTCACCAACCTTTTCAATCAGTGCAGCTTCAACATGTGAATGAATATCTTCAGCGCCCGACGTCGCCACAGCTTGTGGGTCTGCTTTAACTTCATCGAGTAATTCATATAATGCAGCAACAAGCGTTTCATGCTCGTCGCTAGTTAGTACATCAACTTGCTTTAGGGCACCCGCCCATGCCACAGAGCCAACAATATCTTGCTCTGCGAGTTGATAATCGAAGGGAAGTGAATCGTTAAATTGTTTAAACGCTTCATCTGGACCCGTAGAAAAACGTCCGCCCCATAATGCCATGAAATATCTCCAAACCCTGAAACTGCCCCGTAAAACGGGGCCTATTAAATTACTTCTTCGCTAATGCTGAGATTCTGCTTGAAAGCGAGAATAAACGAATAAACCCTTCAGCATGCGATTGGTCGTACACATCATCTTCACCAAAGGTTGCGAAATCTTCGCTATATAAGCTGTTTGGTGATTTTTTCTGCACAGCTGTTACTTGACCTTTATAAAGCTTAAGAACAACTTCACCTGTCGCCAGTGTTGATAATGCTTCGGCGCCCGCTAAGATTGAATCTTTAAGCGGTGTGAACCAACGACCATCATAAACTAGGTGTGAAAACTCACCGCCCAGAACTTCTTTCCATTTACGGCTTGATTTATCAAGCACTAGCTCATCAATTGCTTGCAGTGCAGCCATGATCACCGTGCCACCAGGTGTTTCATAACAGCCACGTGACTTCATGCCTACTAAACGATTTTCAACAATATCAACCCGCCCAACACCATGTGGTGCAGCAATATCATTAAGCTTCACTAAACAGCCGTAAGGTTTTAGCTGCTCGCCATTTACCGCAACAACTTCACCTTCGACAACATTTAAGGTAACTAACTCTGGCTCATTAGGCGCTTGCTCAGGAGAGTTCGTCCATGTCCATACTTGGTCACTTGGTTGGCACCATGGATCTTCAAGCTCACCACCTTCGTGAGAAATATGCCATGCGTTTGCATCACGACTGTAAATTTTGGTTGCAGACGCTGAACAAGGAATATCACGCTCAGCTAAGTAATCTAATAGCGATTCACGGCTTGATAAGTCCCACTCACGCCATGGAGCAATCACTTTTAAGTCCGGTGCTAAGGCTGCAAAACACGATTCAAAACGAACCTGGTCATTACCTTTACCTGTACAACCATGAGAAAGCGCATCTGCACCTACTTTACGCGCAATTTCAACTTGCGCTTTAGCAATGATTGGGCGTGCCATCGAAGTACCTAACAAATAAGTACCTTCGTAGATTGAGCCAGTTTTTAACGTTGGGTAAATGTAATCACTTACCATCTCATCTTTTAAATCAACTACATAACATTCTGATGCGCCTGATGCGATAGCTTTTTCTTCCACGCCTTCAAGTTCTTCAGCGCCTTGGCCGACATCAGCCACAAACGCGATAACTTCACAACCATAGTTTTCTTTTAACCATGGCACGATAGCCGATGTATCTAAACCACCAGAATAGGCTAATACGACTTTTTTAATTGAACTCATTGGTATACCTTAAACAAAATTTGGATTTAATAATGTAACAAGCAGTGCGTTTTGCGCGTGCATACGGTTTTCTGCTTGCTGTATAATTTTTGACGCCGGACCATCCATTACCTCAGAAGTAATTTCAAATTCACGGTGTGCTGGCTGGCAATGTAGTACAGTGTCAGCCCCTGTTTGCTCAAGTAATGCTGCATTTAACTGATACGGCATGTACTTTTCTTTAACTTGTTCAAGCGGTGTGTCATCGCCCATTGATACCCAGGTATCGGCATAAACAACATTAGCACCTACCGCAGCTTCAACACGGTCACTCACCATTACCGACGCACCATTCATTGCAGCTATTTGCTCTGCTTGTTTTAATATTTGCGAATCCGGTGAACTTCCCTTCGGACAAACCGCAACAAAATCAGTGCCAAGTGTTGCTGCCAGTAACATGAGTGAATGCGTAACATTATTACCTTCACCTAAATAGGCTAGTTTAAGCTGGCTTACATCACCATACACTTCTTGCAGCGTTAAGAAATCAGCCAAGGCTTGGCATGGGTGATATAAATCACACAAACTATTTACCACTGGCACACTAGAGAACCCAGCCAATGTAGTCAGCGTTTTGTGTTGATTAACACGTGCGACTATTCCGTCTGCCCAACTAGCAATATTTAATGCAAAATCTTTTACTGACTCACGGGCGCCCATAGCGCCATTTTGTGAATCCAAATACACTGCATGACCACCTAATTTATTAATGCCAATATCAAACGATAAGCGAGTACGTAGACTTGGCTTTTCAAATAAGGTGACGACTGATTTACCCGCGAGCGCTTGGCTAAAATCAGCGGGGTTTGCTTTTATTTTTTGCGCAAGATTAAGTAATTTAAGTGCGCCTTTTTGGTCTAATTCAAGACCGGATAAAAAATGATTAAACATGTAAAAACCTATGGTGTAATTTTTGTTCCGACGTGCTCACCGTTAAGTAAAGCAATTAAGTTATCTGGCTTTTGCCAGCTCGAAATATACACACCTCGTCGTAAATGTTGGGCAGCGTGAAGACTGGTCTTAACTTTGACCTCCATCCCGCCCACAATTACTCCTTCTTCAATCAAAGTATTGATCTGATTTGTGTCAAGTTGATGTAACGGCTGTTTATTTGCATCAAGTACCGCTTCTACATCCGTCATAAAAATAATTTCTGCATCAAGCTCTTTTGCTATTGCAGCAGCGGCTTCATCAGCATTAACGTTATACCAAAGACCGTCCTCACCAAACCCTATCGAACTGACTAGCGGTAAACGACCCTGCTTTAAAAGCTCAGGTAATACACTTTGTACGCCACTTTGACACTGACCAACCTGACCTAATGCTTTTAGCTTTTGCGTAGAAATAATACCGGCTTCATACAAGCTAAGCCCTACAGGCATATGACCTGCCACAATGGCTTGGCTCATTAACTGCTTGTTTGCGCAACCTGCTAGCGCGCCGACAATATAAGGCATTTGCTCTTTTGGACTAATACGTAAACCTTGGTGTTTAGCACTGGCAAAACCAGCCTCTTTTAACCAGCTATCTACTAATGCCCCACCACCATGCACTATGACATACTGCGCCTGAGTTTGTGAGGCAAGCGCAGCAAACAATGCTTTTGCGGCATCTTCAGTATTAAGTACTGCACCACCTAACTTAATTACCCATGTTTGCATTACTTAACTACCCTTTTAAACCTGTGCTATGAGGTAACCCCATAACTAAATTAATACATTGTAGCGCTTGACCAGCAGCGCCTTTTAATAAGTTATCAATGGCTGCCATTACAATAAGCTGGCAGCCTTGTTGTTGCCATGCAATATCGACATAAGGCTGTTTTGCAACCCCTTTGATGGACGGGATCTTACTACCAAGCAAACGAATTAGCGGCTCGTCGGCTAAGACCTGATAAGCACCTGTTACTTGCTCTGGCGTTACATCTGCTTTTAATTGCACGTAGATGGTTTCTAAAATACCGCGAGGAAAATTACCTAAATGCGGTGTAAATAAAACCTCATGATCCAAGTGTAATTCTATCTCAGGGCTGTGCCTGTGATTAAATAAACCGTAAGGAGCAAGTGACACTTCACAAAAGTGGGTACCAACACTTGCTTTACGCCCAGCGCCTGTTACACCTGATACAGCATTTATAATCACTGGCTGATCAGCTAATAAACCCGCTTGCTGTAATGGCTTTAATGCATTCAATGCCGCCGTTGGGTAGCAACCCGCAACCGCAACAAGTTGCGCCGCTTTAATTGCTTCGCCATTCCACTCAGCCAAGCCATAAGCAGCTTGAGCTAATAAGTCTGTGTGCTGGTGTTCAAAGCCATAATAAGTTTGATAATCTTCATTACTACTTAAACGGTAACCACCGGATAAATCAAAGACCTTTTTACCCATAGCTAAAAAACGAGGCGCTAACTCAACACTCACTTTGTGATCTGTACATAAACAAACAAAGTCAGCGCTGCTGCCAATATCTTTATAAGCAGCTTCGCTTAACGGTAATAAAGGTGTGTCCAGTAAACCTAAATGCTCTGGGTATAAATCACTCAACAACTTGCCTTTATCTAAGCTTTGCTCAGATACATAACAACCTGTTAAGGTTAATTGAGGATGCTTAACTATTAAGCTGGCTAACTCAGCACCGCTATAACCACTTGCGCCAATAATGACTACTTTCATTCGTTACTCTTTTAATCGTTAATACTGTTATTCATATAGGTGTTCAGTGCAGATCAATGCACTATTAATTAGGAATGAAATTTCGTTATCGTCGTATAATGATCATAGCTCTACTTAAATATATTTATGCTTAAAAAGTGAATTGATATTCATCATAAATACTTTTATATTGTTATGCAATTAGATTGAATAATTATTTTGGATTTTTTTATGCCTTTACCGTCGTTTTTATCTATGTATCAGCAATTAATTGCTGCGCCTTCAATTAGTGCCATGGACGAGTCTTTGTCTATGAGTAATAAAGGCGTTATCGACTTACTCGCAAACTGGTGCAAAGAGTTGGGGTTTGACTGTGAAATAACTGAACTTTCAGGACCTAAGGGTCGCTTTAACTTATTAGCAAAGCGTGGCGAAGGCGATGGTGGTTTAATGCTCGCAGGCCATACCGATACGGTCCCTTTTGACGACAGCCGTTGGAATTATGATCCGTTTAAATTAAGCGAACATGACAACAAACTTTATGGTTTAGGTAGCATTGATATGAAAGGTTTTTTTCGCTTTCGTATTGCAAGCGATTAGCGAACTGGACGAGAGTCAGCAGAACCAACCTATATTAATTTTAGCAACCGCGGATGAAGAAACCACAATGGCTGGGGCGCAACAAATTTGCAAACACCCAAATTTAAAACCAGCACGCTGTATTATTGGTGAACCGACAGATATGACCCCAGTATTTACTCACAAGGGGCATATGAGCACAGCAATTAGAGTAATAGGTCGCTCAGGCCACAGCTCAGACCCTGAGCGTGGTTTAAATGCTATTGAAGTAATGCATCAAGTTACTTCAAGGCTCTTAGTATTAAAGCAAGAATTAAAGAATAAATATTCAGTAGAGCACTTTGTCATCCCTTATCCTACTCTTAACCTTGGTCATATCCATGGTGGTGACAATGCTAATCGCATTTGTGGCTGCTGTGAAATGCATATTGATATGCGTCCATTACCGGGTTTAAGCGTACAAGAATTACAAGCTATGCTGCTAACAATCGCGTCAGATATAAATGACCAATACCCTAATGCTGTCAGTGTAGTTGATATGCATGAACCCATTCCTGCATTCACAGGCAGTACTGATTCAGCCCTTGTCAAACTAGCAGAAAAAATCTCAGGCGAACAAGCTGTAGCAGTAAACTACTGTACTGAAGCGCCGTTTATTCAACAACTTGGTTGTGAAACTATCGTGATGGGGCCTGGCTCAATTAATCAAGCCCACCAACCAGATGAGTTTTTAGCGATGGAGAAAATTAAGCCATCACAACATATTATCAGTGAGATGATTAAAGCGAGTTGTTTTAGCTAAACAGTAAAAAGCTGTGGTGTTTCTTTTTAGTAAAGTAACACCACTATGCTACTAATCCATATATTTAGCTAAAAACTTTTTAAATACGGGGTCTGTTTTGGCGAGTTCTTTCTGCTCGGCTAAAATTTCTTTTAAAATAGCTTCGGATGTTAGTGGATTAGCCAGCACAACCCGAAAAACCACGGTTGGTTGATGGTCGTACTTTGCAGGAGTGAGACGAGTACGTGATACAAAAGAGCGCCCAGCTTCACGTTGACGTTTTTGCATACTTGCAGTAAATCGATTTAACGAGGCATAAATTTCTAAGCGAGTCTGTTCATCAGCTTGTGCGATCTTTTGCTGAATTTGCTTAGGTACGTAACGGTATGTCAGCAAACACAATTCAGGTGCTGATATTAACTCAAAATCTTCATCAGCATTTACTAGATCAGCAAAGTAACGTGCTTTTTCAATCCCTTTATCTATCAATATCTCATAGCCTTTACGCCCAATAACACGTAAGCAAGCATGTACTAACATGGCCATACCTGGTCGGCTGCCTTCGAGCGTATGACTGCCTAAGTCTTTTGAGCCTTTACGTAAAATGTACTCTGCATGATGCTCAATTGCATCGGTTGCCGCAGGGTCCTTAAATAAAACCAATCCGGCTCCCATTGGCACATACATTTGCTTATGGGCATCAATGGTGATTGAGTCAGCCCGTTCAATTCCTCTGAGTAAAGGACGGTACGTATCAGATAATAAAGTGGCTCCGCCCCACGCAGCATCAACATGAAAATGACAACCAAGCTCTTGACTTAAATCTGCCATATCATTGAGCGGGTCAATGCTACCGGTCTCAGTCGTGCCAGCTACACCGACAATCGCCATCACTTTAATACCTTGTGCTTCAAGCTCATTCGCTTTGTCGCGCATTGCCCCTATATCAACCTTATTATTATTAGCTGTTTTAATAGCGATAAAGTTGTCACGACCAATCCCCAATAAATCAGCTGATTTACCTAACGAATAATGGCCACGTTCAGAAACCAGTACAGCAAGGCCTTTATAGCCATAATGTAGCATGGCACTAATTAAACCTTGTGCACCAATACCTTTAAACTCACCGTCGGCCTTCAACAGTCGATTTCGAGCAATCCATAAAGCAGTAATATTCGCAACCGTACCACCAGAGCAAAACGCACCCAATGAGGTTTTTGCGCTGTGCATCCACTTACTATAAAAAGCATCATTTTGGCCATACGCAAGATGATGCATCATGCCAAGTACTTGACGCTCTAATGGGGTAAATGCTTTTGACGTTTCTATTTTTACTAGGTTTTGGTTAAGGCCAACCATGAGCTTTGATAGCGGTAATACAAAGTGTGGTAAAGCAGACGTCATATGCCCGATAAAGCTAGGCGCAGCAGTATGCACCGAATGAGCAACAAGTTGATCCATAATGTCCTGCGCATAAGCAGAAACAAACGTTGGATCTTCAGGGATCACCGCCGATTGAAAATCTTTTTCAATTTCATGCAATGGCTTTTCTATTGCTGCTATATTTTCATTCAAAAAGCCAGCCAAGTTACTCGAAATCTCAAGCTCGATTTTACTCAGTGTTGAGTCAGGGGCTTCTGGTACAGTAAATATACGCATCAGCGTTTCTTTAGAGGCGACGGCACTACGCTTTTGATCCATCTTGATACCCAGTAAATGCAGTTTTTCACAATCTTAATACCTAAATAGACTAACATTCGATAAGTAAGGCAAACTGCAGTGTTGCTACGAAATGCGCTAACTTTACTGCAATATAGTATAAATGTCTCGCATTAAGCCATAAAAGCCAACAATTGCATGACAGATTAATGATAAATTGATTAATTATTTACCTCGCTAAAGATTAATTATATAGTCGCCGGCAAATTTTTTTGTATAATGTCCACGTCAGTATATAAGGGACTAACATGATAAGTGCAAGTTTAAGGACAAACTGGATAATTGCGGGCTTTTTGGTTTTTCTAATTAGTTTGCTTAGCTATGTTTATTATACTTATCATACTACGCGTGCAGATATCATGCGCCAAGTTGATGCTCGTTTACTCAATGCTGCAGTCAGCGTAAAGCACATATTAGGAAATGAGTACCACGACCAAATAAACGCAGGGGCCTTAATCCCTCATTCAATGTATCAACTAAAAAGCCGTCAATTGTCTGAGTTTGCCAACGCACTGGATGTTGCCTATGTGTATTCAATGGTATTAAAAGATTCCAATGTACACTTCAGCGCGTCTAGCTATACACAAGAAGACCAAAACAGCGGTAAAGTAACACAGTTCTTTGATTTATACCCAGAAGCCACCAAAGCTAATATAAGCGCTTTTTATTCCACTGAACCGGTGTTTGAAACATCCAAAGATCAATGGGGTCATTTCAAAAGTATATTCGTACCATACGTTGCTAAAAACGGTAATACCTATTTAACAGGTGCTGATATTACTATCTACGATTTAAACGAGCAACTAAACGAGAGTGTTTCTAAAGCGGCAGCCCTTGCTAGCTTCTTCTTTTTTATTGCGTTGCTGGTAGCAGGCATTTATATCTATTTACTTAAACGTGCTTTATCTACTGATAGCAGCAGCGGTTACGCAAATCACATAGCACTTGATTACTATATAAAAAAATCATCTACCTCCCACATGCAAGTTGCAGTTATTTGGGTTAATGAGATAGAAGACATCAATAGCTTCTATGGTACAGAAGTGGGTGACAAAGTGATGAAATGTCTCCTCGAACACTTTGCATTACGTCGCCCTACTAGCAGTAAAATCTTTCGCTTAGCGACGAATAAAATAGTCTTGATTGCCCCTTTCGATGAAGAGCACACAGGCTTTAGCGATCTTATTCAAAATTATAATTGTAGCACTCCATTACTAACCGACCCCTTTATTTACATTACATTATGTGCAGGTATAGCCAGTGGTAATAAAGCCATGCTTCTTGAGAATGCGCACATTGCAGCGTTACAAGCTAAGCAAGGCCGATTCAATGTTGTAAACTACTCAATCGCATTACATGATGTTAAAAATCAATATCAATATAATGTAGAAATGGCGAAGGATGTACGAGAAGCATTTGAAAATAATCGCATAGTGCCTTATTTTCAGCCTGTCTATGACTATGAAAACAACTCAATTGTGCAGTACGAGTGCCTAGCACGTATGATCACTTGTCATGGTGAGATACTACTACCCGATGCATTTTTAAACGTAGTGAACCGCTCTCGTATGGATGGTATGTTAACCAGAACCATGCTTAGTCAATGCTTTGAGCGATTTAGAAAAACAAGTATCTGCTGGAGTATAAATATCACAGCACAAGACATGCTAGATCCAAGCTTAACAGAGGTTCTTAGCAGACGAGCTTAAACGCTACCCACAGCCAAGCAATATTACTCTCGAGTTATTAGAAACCGAAGCCATTGCAAACTTCTCCGAAGTGAAAACATTTATAAGTATGGTTAAACAGCGTGGTGTAAAGGTGATCATTGATGATTTTGGTACTGGTTACTCTAATATCTCCAATGTTTTAAAGCTCGACGTAGATGGTATAAAGTTAGATGGTTCTTTAATACGACAAATCATTAACGACCAAGATATTTACCTTTATATTGAACATATTGCTAGTTTCGCAAAACAACTAAATCTACATGTTATTGCAGAGTGCGTTGAAAGTAAGCCAATAGTCAACGCACTAATAAAAGCAAAGGTAAACTTAATGCAAGGGCACTACTTTGCCTGTGCGGCTCCGCAGATATCTCCCCACACGCAGGTCGTTAATCCAAATCGATTACTAGCCGGTGACTCTGTTGACCACTCGCCCAATATTTACGCTCAAACGGAGTGATTGCTTCTTCGTTTTCATACAGTTCAACCTGTGTCTCTTGCCCTGCCAAATGAAGAGCCTGAGCGAATTCTTTGACATATATATCCCAATTACTGCGTACTTCTAATCGACCACCTAATTTAACAATAAATGGAAATATTGCAGCACCATGCCAACGACGCTGAATATGTTTCGCTTTAGGCCAAGGGTTTGGATAAAGTAAATAGTGATGTGTGGGCTGCCAATTAGCTGCCACAGCTAAACGCCAAAAATCGTTTAAGTCAGCCTGGACTAAAATATATTGGCCAGAGTCAGTCTGCTTGTATTCAACTTCATGTTTATCCAAACGATGTGATGATTTGTCTATACCAATAACTAACGCATCTGGGTGACGCTTAGCTAAGTTAGCTGTGCTCTCACCCACCCCACAACAAGAATCTAAAATAAGCGGGCCTGTAAAAGCCTGTACCTTTTCATTTACTTTATCAAATGCTGTTTGTGTATGTGCTGCAATCGGTTTTTTAAACTGCGCTGTTAAATGCTTATTGACTATTTCATCCAGCTTTTCATGTAAGCCATCTTGGTTTGATACAATACTACGTGAATTTGCATCACTCATCAGTGTCTAAGCCCCACACCTTTTTTAATTAGCGTCAATGCTAATGTAAATAAGGCTGTAATAAATAAAAATAACACACCAAATGCAACTGATAAATCAACATCTGACACACCTAAAAAACCATACCTAAAGGCATTAACCATGTAAATTATTGGATTAACCTGCGATACACCTTGCCAAAAATCAGGCAACAAGGTAATTGAATAAAACACCCCTCCCAAGTAGGTCAGTGGCGTTAAAATAAACGTAGGAATAATGCTTATATCATCAAAGCTATTTGCATAAATTGCATTTATTAATCCACCTAATGCAAACACTGCTGAGGTTAAAATTACAGTCGCGATAATAACAAAAATGTTATGAATTTGAATATCAACAAACAATAGCGAAACACAGGTTACAATTAGCCCCACTAACATGCCCCGTGTCATCCCGCCCCCCATATAACCAAGTACAATAATATAATTAGGTACAGGTGCAACGAGTAGCTCTTCAATACTTTTTTTGGAATTTGGTAGAGTAAAAGCTTGATGCCACATTAGAATATGAATTAGTGATCACCGACATCATAATAAGGCCAGGTACAATGAACTCCATATAACTAAACCCACCCATATCACCAATACGTGAGCCAATTAAGTTACCAAAAATAACAAAATACAAACTCATAGTAATTGCCGGTGGTACTAAGGTTTGCACCCAAATACGCAAAAAACGAATACACTCTTTGATCCATAAACTTTTTAAGGCTACGCCATATTTAAACATCTACTTGCCCCGCCCTTGCTCTAGTAAACCAACAAACAATTCTTCTAACCTATTTGCCTTATTTCGCATACTTAATACTGTATTACCTTGCTCAGTAAGTGCTGAAAATACGGCATTTAAGCCCTGTGCTTTTGCAACTTCAACTTCAATTGTATGATCATCAACCATAGAGAACTGATAGCCATCTAGGGTCACCGCCTGCACAGGCTGTTTTAAGTCCAGAATAAAGGTTTCTTTATCCAGTTTGGCTAACAGGGCTTTAATTGTGGTATTTTCTACGATGATTCCCGAATCAATAATCGCGATGTTTTTACACAATAATTCAGCTTCTTCAAGGTAATGAGTAGTCAGTATAATCGTCACCCCTTGCTCGTTAATTTGCCTTAAAAAATCCCACATGGAGCGGCGAAGCTCAATATCAACACCAGCCGTCGGTTCATCTAAAATAAGTAACTTAGGTTCGTGCATTAATGCGCGAGCAATCATTAAGCGACGTTTCATCCCACCCGATAATGTGCGCGCTTGTTTGTCTTTTTTATCAAGTAAGCCCAGCTGCGTCAGGTATTTATCGGCTCGCTTATGGGCTAATTTACGAGGAACGCCGTAATAACCCGCTTGATTTACCAATATTTGAGTCAAGGTTTCAAATTGGCTAAAATTAAACTCTTGTGGCACTAAACCTAGCTCTGATTTAGCCGCTTCTAAATGGGTATCAATATTATGACCAAATACTTCAACTTGACCTGCGGTTTTATTTACTAATGAAGAAATAACCCCTATTGTTGTTGATTTACCAGCGCCATTGGGACCAAGCAGTGCAAAAAAGTCGCCTTTTTGTACTTCTAAATCAATGTTTTTTACCGCTTCTACACCATTTTTATAAACCTTATTCAGGCCTTTAATGTTTAACGCTATTGTCTGTTCGCTCACTTTTTACCTTCCCCATAACCCCAGCGTTTAGTGAGGGTATGCTCAATGTTTAAATGATCTAAAATGCGTGCCACCATAAAATCAACTAAGTCGCTTATTGACTCAGGTTGATGATAAAAACCCGGCGCTGCTGGCATAATTGTAACCCCTAACCGAGCAAGTTTAAGCATATTCTCTAAATGAATTTCACTAAATGGGGTTTCTCGTGGCACTAAAATAAGCTGTCCACGCTCTTTAATCACTACATCAGCTGCACGCTCTAGTAAATTATCAGATGCACCTACTGCAATCGCTGAAACCGAGCCTGCGCTACATGGACACACTATCATTTTTTTAGGTGCCGCAGAGCCTGACGCAACCGGGCTAAACCAGTTATCTTTACCAAATACTTGAAGTTGCTCCGGTAGCGCATTAAAAAGTGTGCATAACTGCTCGGTGGCTTTGTCTTCATTAGCTGAGAGCTTAATATTTGACTCAGTATCAAGCACCACACGTGCTGCACTTGATATCAATACATACACTCTAAATTGTTGTGCTAAAAGCACTTCAAGCAACCGTAAGCCATAAGGTGCACCTGACGCCCCGCTAAACGCAAGGGTGATGGTTTCTTTATATTGCACTGTGGCTCTCTCTTTAAATTTAATTAAACTTATCTGTTAAATGGCTAATCAATAGCTCGTGTAAACCATTAAACCCACCATTACTCATAATTAAAATATGCTGATGCGGGCGCACTTTATCAACTACTTGAGTCACTATTTCGTCAGTACTGGATAAGCAATTCATTCCCGCTTGCTGAGCTTGCTCATTCAAAGACCAGCTCAAGTTGTCAGGTTCAAATAAATAAACCTCATCGGCATCAACTAATGACGCTAATAATGTATGTTGATGAACGCCCATTTTCATTGTGTTAGACCGCGGCTCTAAAATAGCGATAATTTTATCATCACCTACTTTAGCACGCAGACCCGCAAGCGTGGTTTTAATTGCCGTTGGGTGGTGGGCAAAATCGTCATAAACCTTAATATCAGCAATATTCGCTTTAAGTTCCATTCGCCTTTTTGGACTAATAAACTGTGCTAAAGCTGCAATACTGTGCTCTATTGCAATGCCCACGTGACGCGCCGCAGCAATAGCCATAATGGCATTTTTAACATTATGCACACCAATTGCTTGCCACTTAACAGTCCCTACAGACTCGCCATTGAGCAAAACGCTAAACTCACTGCCATCAGACTTAAGTAAATTATAATTCCAATCACTACCAAGCGTTTCACTTTCGCTCCAACAGCCTTGATTAATGACCTCAGTTAAAGCCTGTTCATCATTGGGCCAAATTACTTTGCCTGTACTTGGTAATGTACGCATCAAATGATGAAATTGTTTTATTATTGCATTTAAATCGTCGAATATGTCAGCGTGATCAAACTCTAAATTATTCAAAATCAGTGTACGCGGCAGGTAATGAACAAACTTACTGCGTTTATCAAAAAATGCAGTGTCGTATTCATCCGCTTCAATCACGAAAAACGGGGTGTCGCCGACTTGGGCTGACACTCCAAAATTTTGTACAATTCCACCAATTAAAAACCCCGGCTTCAAACCGGCATATTCGAGTATCCAAGCAAGCATACTTGCTGTTGTAGTTTTACCATGAGTCCCCGCCACAGCTAACACCCATGAATCTTGTAGTAAGTTATGTTTTAACCACTCTGGACCTGATGTATAAGGTAAGCCTTTATCTAACACATACTCTACACACGGATTACCACGACTCATCGCATTACCAATGACAACCATATCTGGCGCAGGCTCTAGTTGAGAAATCTCATAGCCTTGAGTAAGTGTGATACCAAGCTCTTCAAGCTGGGTACTCATTGGGGGATATACGTTTTGATCAGACCCAGTAACTGTGTGACCTAATGATTTAGCTATCGCGGCAATACCACCCATAAAAGTGCCGCAAATACCTAAAATATGAATATGCATGTCTATTCCTTTGCTGCACTAGTTATAAGCAGCATTGTTTTTATTACCTGCCATAATGCCAAAATTAGTAGCTAGTTGCCATTGCCATATAGCATTACAGTTTTGCCAAAAACCACCTAATTAAGCAACTTATTGCAAAAAGTTCCATGCCACTCGTCTAACTGGCGATAAAATAAACATCACTTTTTATACAAAATTAACATTAGTGCCGATTTAAACCACTAAAATATTTATATTTAATTTAAATAAAGTTAATAACAGGAATAAAAAACACTAAAAAACAATCCAAATAGGACATCGTAAATATATAATTACATAATTTAGCCTTAAATATCAGATTGATACCAATATATATTCAAAACAAAAACAAAGTACACATTATTGAAACAATATACACATTACCATTTTTTAAGACTCTTATTAGGTACTATGTTAAAACGTAGCGCTAAATTACATCTGGTTACATTGTCTGCCATTTATTTAACTTCTTAAGTTTAAAATGCCTACCTTGATAACTAGTTAGTTCAATCATGCTTTAACTCCTAGTTGAAGCTTGTCGAAATTAAAGGTGTTATGTTGAAAAAATTAAATCTTATCGCAACAGCTGTAAACGCAGTTTTAGTAACAACTGCATTTAGTGCATTAAATACATTTGCGCAGTCAACGACTGAAACTAAACCTGTTGAACGTATTCAAGTTACTGGCTCAAAAATCAAACGCTTTAACCTAACGTCACCAACGCCTGTTACTGTGATAAGCGGTGTTGAGATGGAAAACCAAGGTATTACTAACGTCAATGATTTGCTTGCAGAAATGCCACAAGCAACAGTTGGCCTTTCTCCTGAAACAACAACCAACACTATTTATGCGTCAGGCCTTAACACTACGGACCTTCGTGGTTTAGGCTCAGAACGCACATTAGTGCTTGTAAATGGACGTCGTTTTGTGCCTGGTTCTGTGGGTGATACTGCAGTTGATTTAAACAACATTCCTACCACAATGATTGAACGTATCGAGATAGCTACTGGTGGTGCAGCAGCCGTTTACGGCGCAGATGCAGTAGCAGGTGTGGTAAATATCATTACTAAAAAATCAATGGATGGAATTGAACTTGATGTTTCTACCGTACGTCCAGAGCAAAGTGGTGGCGAGCAAAACAACTTCTCGATTACTGGCGGTATGGAAGGCGATAAACTCTCTTTTATTGCCTCATTTAATTACACTGAAAACAAAAGCTATGGCAAGCTGAGCCGTGATTTCTACCGCAACCCTGTGACTCATACGCAAACCCGGCAAATACAAGTGGTAGTGATGGTATCCCTTCACGGGTTGTTTTAGGTCAGCCGACAGGCCTTGCTTATTACTCAGAGGGTGGCGACTTCTTCGCTAAAGACTCACTTAAAGATAATGGTTACGACAATCACCACTATACCTTTGATGCAAATGGTAACCTAAAACCGTTTGACTATGGCTTGGGACGCATTCCTAATCCAGGTGTTGGAAGCGATGCGTCAAACTACTTTCAAGATAATCAAAATCAAGGTGATGGTGTTTTTGGCCAAGGCTATAAAGATTACTTTCAAACGCCATTAGAAAGAATAATTGCTTCTGCGTACGGCACATATGAACTCAATGACGACCACGCTTTAACTTTTGATTTCACCTATTCAAATACAGAAGCTACAACAGAGAGCTCACCTTCTTTCTTTCGCCATACTATACGTCGCGATAATGCGTTTATTAAAGACGATATGGCTAAAGTAATGGACGACAATGAGCTTACAGAGGTAACACTTCGCCAAGCTAATGAAAACTTATGGGGCGACCGTGCATATAACCAAGAGCGTGAGGTATTTCGTACTTCAATCGGCGCTGAAGGTATTATAAGTGATGACTGGGGCTACTCTGCTTACGCACAATTTGGCCGCATCGAGCAAGATACTCTTTGGACTGGCGAAGTATTAACACAAAACTTAGCTAACTCTATTGATGCCGTTGAATACCAAGGTAATGTAGTGTGTGCCAAGCGTAATGCAAACGGCGATGTTATAGGTGCTATTGAAGGTTGTACACCATTTAACACTATGGGCGCGACGTCAGCAACACAAGCACAATTAGACTATATAGCGACTGATGCAACACGTTTTGCTAAGCACGACCAAGCCGTGTTTGCTGTTACTGTAGATGGTGCCTTATTTGAGTTACCAGCAGGTTACGTTGCTGCGGCTTTCACTGCTGAACACCGCAGAGAATCAGCAATCACTAGACCATCTGAAAACATGGAAAAAGGCCTGATCTTTGGTAACTCAAGCTCACCAATGGATGGAGAAATCGATGTAAATGAGCTTTCAGCTGAAATCTCAATCCCATTATTAGAAGATGCCTTTTTAGCGACCGATTTAACCCTTGAAACAGCGTTCCGTTATATGGATTACTCGGTTACAGGTGAAGATAATGCCTGGAAGATAGCCTTAAATTGGGGCGTCACTGATGAGTTACGCGTACGTTTAAATCGTTCAAAATCAGTACGAGCACCAAATCTAGGTGATTTATTTACTCCTAATTCAAAAACGTTCAGCTCAGGACGTGCTGATGTATGTAGAGCCGACTCTATCGCTGAGTCAGGCAGTAAATATAAAGATAACGTAATCAAAAACTGCCAAGCTGCCGGCCTGCCTCAAGGTTGGATGCCTTCTGATGAATGGTTAGCAGGCGGTAGTTTACCGGGTTATATTCAAGGTAACCAAGACCTTAAAAATGAAACGTCAAACGATTACACAATCGGTGTTATTTACACTCCAGAGTTTATTGAAGGATTAGATTTAACACTTGATTATTGGTCATTTGAAATTGATGATGCTATTGAATATTATGGCCGAGATAATGTTAAGCTTTGTTATGAATCAACATCACTAGACAATCTATTCTGTAACAACGTGGAGCGAGACTCTAAAACAGGAGAGATCACAAATTTCTACAATCGACCTATCAATGCTGCAACTGTAGCAATCAAAGGTATCGATGTTGAATCTGCATACCGTACTGAGTTGTTCTCTGGTGATTTGGCATTAAAACTAACAGCAACTTACTTAATAGAGGACAATAACAACTCTACAGGTCGTGCTGAAGATTTTCGCTCTGATGTAGGCGAAACAGCTTCACCTCGCTGGAAAGGCCGCTTTAATGCTGTTTATTCTCACGATGATTCAGCCTATGTGCTAACCATGAACTACCGTCATGCAACTGTTAATGACAACGACTGGACCATTGAAGACAATAACTACAATGATATCCCGTCTTACACAACATTTGATTTCATGTACAAAACTTATCTAATGGATGAGCTACAGTTACGTGTTGGTGTTAACAACATATTCGACCGTGAGCCGCCACGTAACCCGTTCACGTACGACGATGGTGAGTTCTTTGATGTTAAAGGCCGTCGCTTATCGTTAGGCGCTAAATACACTTTCTAATTAAAGCTTGTATTTAACTGCTTATAAAACGGCTCAGTTCATTGAACTGAGCCGTTTATTTTTAACCAGCGACTAGAACAGCCAATTTACCTGCATATTTAACGATAATTGCATCGCTTTATTTGGGTTCAACTTATCCATCGCCATTTCAAGTTTAAAAAAATCAATTTCATAACCTAACTGAGGCGTCAAATTAATTGGATCAAGCATTAATGCAAACATACCTTTTCTGTATGCAAACTGAGCACCTATTTGCATAAAGTTGATATCACCTTGACGCAATAAGTTTAAAGCATAATCAATTTTTTCATGATGGTAGGTAAGCGTTAAAGCTATTTGTTCCGGTAGTTTAAATTTATGCTTGCTTTGCCCTTCAAAGCCTTTGAGCAAAGGTCTAAAGCTATTAAATCCTTGATTATCAATAAAGCTACCCTGAGTATTTATATCTGCTGATGTATAACCTACATTATCGACACTAAAGCGATTGTAAATATCTATCAAATCAGCACGTACAATTAGGTTATCTAATACACTCATTTCAGCAAATAAGTCGACTGAATACCCCCTGCCTTTACTATCCCAATCACCTTCATTAGGGCGTTTTAAAAAGTTGTTATGCGTGTAGTACTCTTCATAATTCAGGTCGCCTAGCAAACTGTTATCGGCTCTTCCTTGTACATTGCCAGAAACAACTGAGTGGCGAAAATAGTTAACTCGCCAATAGCTACCTTTTGCGCCAATCAATAAAGCATCACTAAACTCATAGTTATAACCTACAGCAAACCCTTTACTTCTATTGGCAAAGTAATCAAGCTTTACTTTGTAGTTCTCTTTATCAAGTAATGGAATATCATTCTGTTCTTGGTAATAACCTAAGGCAGTATCAGCATGACTTTTAACAAAGTAATCTAAGCGTTGTTCGATATGAAAGGTAAAGCCTTCAAGGCTTGAGTGTTGATAACTTATGCCTAGCTTTGTTTGCGAGAACCCCTTATCTGCATCCGACAGAGGTGGACTTTGCCAGTCATCGTCAACTAACTCCAGTACTGGTGAGATATTACTAAAACTGTTTGAATCAACATAAAAAGACACTTGCTGCTGAGCATCACAATGCAGTGCCATTAAACCCAAACAGCCTATAAGGGTGTTTTTTATCATTTATTAATTCTTTTTATAAAAAAGGCCTGCAAGCGCAGGCCTAGAACTTCATGCAAAATTATAATGTTTCAACTGTGCCATTTTCATAAACAATGAGCACCAACGAATCACGCTTAACAATTTCAGCGGCTTTTTCATCACCGACCATAATTGTGCCGAGCACTTGCTGCTCTGCTTCTTCATCATCTGACTCAGCTAAAACTAGCTTAACGTTTTCAGCATTCGTCGCTGATAAAGTTTCAAGTTTAGTGTCATAGCTTACAATAAAGCTGCGTTGTTTATCACTGTCTGGCAGTAAATATTTAACATCAAGTGCTAATTTACCTTGCTCAAGTTCAGTACGTTCACCTGTTAAATTTAGCTCAAGGTTGTATTCTCCCACCTCAACCTGTACATTTAACGCCGCATTTACGTCTAAGAAAGTTTCTTCATTTTCAACATTAGAACCAAGTTCTGGTTGGGCTAAATACATATCAATCGTATAAGTACCATCAGCAGACCATTGCATGTGCTCAGGTTGTGTAAAATCAGCAGCAACACGGCCTAAACCATCAACGTAACTGTAAAAAGTCCGTGCTTTAAACTGCTGTGAAGGCTCCTCCCCGGGTTAATAGGCACAGGGTTATCACTTCGATAACTATTCAAACCAGATATAAATGCATCATCAACAGTAAAACTATCGATGCTCTCACTCGTTATACCAAAACGCGAAAAATCCCACGATGTATCGATAAAATCATCAACAGTAGAGTAGCTTCCACAATCATACCCTTGTTCTTCAATGCTAATTACTGAACCATCGTAATCCAAATACTCACCAGCTCCATTAATTCTAAAAAAATCAATCTGCTTACAGGCAAGGTAATCAACTAGAGAATCATTGTCAGAGTCGATAGGCATCAAGCTTACAAAATTTCCCCAATTCCAATCATCAGCCTGATGGTAATATTCAGCATTTAAATTTTGTCCCAGTGCTACCTCATGACTGCTGACCTTGAGAGTTTGACGCTCATCGAGCTCTCCACTATTATCTTTTATCTCATTACTTACAGTAAAATGATCATTACTTACTCTATCAATACTAATAGTTTGAGTAGAGCCATTTTCAACAGCCGCTTGTAAAACCATAGCGTTATCACTAACAGTTAGAACTAAGTTTTCAGCTAAAATTGGCGACACCAAGTAACCATCTAAATTTATATTCGCCCCGGCTGTAACTTCTTTGATAGTACTTTCATCAGTAATAAGACGGTAATCACCACTGCCTCCAACAGCAACACTAAAACCGCTACTTAGTGCGTCGTTGAAGTAATCACTCACATTTTGAATATCTACAGGTTCAGCGTAAATCCCAATACTGAGATTATTAACAGCCTCATCGTAACTATAAAATTCACTTCGACTGTAAAAGTCCAGTGCCATTACACTTATTTGCTCACCATCTTCAGTGGTCAATAATCCATTATTGTAATCAGAGAAATATTGATCAATACGTTTGATCACAAATGGTTGGTAATATTCGTCATCTACAGATTGCTCAATATACTCTATATAACCATAAGTAATATCGTTATTCATATTATGATAACTGTATAGGTAGTACTGATTACCTTCAATAAAGAATACTTCACGGCTAAATGAACCTTGAAAATACCCCTCAATATCAGTTGTTCTTTGCGCTTTTACTTCCCAATTACCCAGCTGCTCAGCAGTTTCTCTATAGGTATAAGTCGTTTGCGTTTCATCATTATTAACTGAAAGTGATAACTGCGTGTCCTCCTCATTGACGACTATACTAGCAACTGCCTCCCTTAATTCACCAAAGCCCTTAAGCTCTGGCGGTACATATGATTCAAGATCTTTAATATTAACGGTTGCAGTCGCTTTAACTAACTCGCCTTCTAGAGACGAAAACTCACCACTTAAGCTCGCCATTTTAGGTAGCACTAGCGTATCTTGTTCGAGCGTGTAATCCCATGCAGTTTGTTCCCAACCATTTAATGACTCTGCACTATAAACTTTTAACGGCAATAATTCAGCAGTTAGAGCACCTGTAAAACTAATAGGGTTTACTACAGTGTCTGTTGCCTTTTGCGCGAGTGTAACGCTCAGCTTCAGCTCCCCTTTGGTTGGCTCTGCACTAACATCATCACTTTCAATTTGGCTTCGCGTAACAGCACGATCTAAGTTAAGTGTTGCGTGACTACCTTCTCCAATTGTTAATGCTACAGCGTCATTCTCTGCCATACCTGATAACAACAATTGATACTGCGTATTTTCTGCTAAGGCGTTAATAGCAACATCAAGGGTTAACTTTTCGGCTCCAGCTTGCGCATCAACACTAAAAACAAGGTTTTCTTCATCGATAGTAACGCTACCCGTACCTGCTGTGCTTAAGTAATCTGCTAAATCAAATACCGTACCTGTTACTTCTTCGTTTTCAAGCTGTTGATGAATATCTGTCACGGCTTCAATAACATCACTTAACAGAGCAAAACTATCCGCTTGCTCTGCAACCATATCACCGGCAGCTTCGACGAGATTTACAAATTGCTCCCCCTGCGACTCAAACTGTTCTCCCGATGAATTTGTTACATCAAATAAATTAGCAAATAAGCGAATGTCATTCACCATAGCACTTGCTTTTGCTATCGCATCACCTTGAGTTTCATCGCTAACATTACCTTTAATACGACCGTCATCACCCGCTTGGGTTATTTTCACTTGAATTTCGTTAGCTATATTAGTCGCAATTTGCTCCAAATCATCTAAGTGTTCAACTAACAGAGGATCCTCTGCAATAACGTCTATAAGCTGCGTTAATGCCTGCTCAGAGCCATTGAGAACATCTTCAATTGAAAGTTCAAATTCATCGTCATCATCTGCATCAGCAGAAACTAACATTCCGCCATTTGCTGCAACCATATCTATAATCGCGGAATTAAGTTTCGCGCTAAGCGCAAGCTCTGGCTCTTCAATGTATAAAGCATGAGCAATACCTGCGTTGATTAAGGCATAGCGCATTGCGTTTGTATTTTCTTGCTCAAATAAAGAAGAAGGCGTTTCCATCGCACCCGGTGTAAGCGAGTTCAAAGCCCCAATTAAACCAAAGGTATTAGCTATTTCTGATTGTGCATCTGAAATTGTTTGTTCTGATACATCACCACGGCTTTCAGCTAACGCAGTTGCCATATGAGTTAATGGCGTTATATTTGCTGTATCTTGGGTATCGGCTGAATCACTGCTAACAGATAAGATACTGGTTAACGAAAACTCAGGATCTTGTAGTGTAAGATTAACGTTTTCACCGAATTTAATGGCAACGTCATCAGCACCAACCCCACAACCTGTTGGTGCATCACACACCATGATTGTCGGCGAGTCTGCATCGCCACTTACAGAGAGTTCAACCTTAACAACGCCCTGAATATCATTAAGCGTAACTTGGTATTGTCCGTTTTCATTAGTAACTAAGCTTGAATCCCCTAACTCATCGTCAGTCAACTCAACAGCGCTGCCTTCTACGTACTTATAGAAAGTAAGCTGTGCATTTTTTAATGTGCCTTTAGATGCCACCCCATTAATTTTCGCCTCACTGACCGTTGGTGTTTCAGGATCAGTTACTACAGGGGGAGTGTTTTTAACTTCATCAGCATCATCTGACGAGCCGCAACCGGCTAAAAATGTAAGTATGCTTAATGCAAGTATTGATTTTTTTGAATTCCATCTTTATCCCTTTAATCCAATTATTATTTTTTAAACCCAAATAATCATAGCGGGAAAAAAACAATAAAAACAGCGACGCTTTGCTTTAACGCCAACTGAGTAAGGGGAAAAATGGTTGAAATAAGCTAGTTTGCGTGAAGTTTTTTTTAGCTAAATACAGCTGGAGAACCAATGAAATAAAGGCTTCAAGAAAATCTGCTAGTATAATCTTGAAACCCAACCACATAATGAGTGAGTATTAGTACGTAATTTAACTATTTTTTTCTCATTTAATTTGAAATTTACTTAAATTATTTTTAGAAGCTCAAGAAAATAATCAATCCGGCACCTAATAATAAGCGGTAAATGACAAATGGCATCATACCCATGCGTTCAATGATTTTTAAGAAAAAGTAAATACACGCATAGGCAGATACAAAAGATAAGCCTGCACCTAACAAAATAGCTTGCCAGTCAATTGCTTCACCTGCAGAGAATAGTTTGTAGGTATAGTAAGAGCCAGCCGCAGCAATAACAGGAATAGACATTAAAAATGAAAAACGTGCTGCACTTTGCTTATTTAATCCTAATAATAAACCAACCGTTATTGTTATTCCTGAGCGTGATGTGCCAGGAAAAACCATCGCAATAACTTGTGAAAAGCCCAATAACAAAGCGCTCATTAAATTGAGTTGGTAGATGTTTTTAATTTGTTTCGCTTTTGCGTCTGCATACCAAAGTAATAAACCAAATACGATCGTAGAAGTGGCAATTACCCATGCATTTCGAGAGTAACTTTCTACAAAGTCTTTAAAGAAGTAGCCAATAATAAGCGCTGGAATAGTCGCTGCAATAATCCACCAGCCTAGTTTACTGTCATCTGTTGCACCTTGTGCGCCAAACGATTTAAACCACGCACCAAGTATATCCACAACTTCTTTTCTAAAATAAATGACAACAGCTATTAATGTACCAACGTGTACTGCGACATCAAATGCCAAACCTTGGTCTTGCCAGCCTAAGATTTGTGAAGGAAGAATTAAGTGGGCCGAACCTGAAATAGGTAAGAACTCAGTCAATCCTTGGATCAGGGCTAAAACAATTATTTCTATAATACTCATGGGTTAGTAAACTCCACCTTCCATAGTTTTTGATTAGGGTTATTGTATTCATTCCATAGCTGAGCAATCGTCTTCTTTGCAACAGGGTGAATAAAATTAGGGGCGATTTCTGCTAACGGCTGCAGCACAAATGCATTTTTTGTTATTTCATCTCGCGGTAACTGTGCAGGAGAGTCGCAAATTACATCATTATAAAATAATAAATCTAAATCTAAGGTGCGCGGACTAAACTTTTTTATCGTTGACCTTGCGACCATTATCTCGCTCAATATTCTTTAATAACAGGCACAAATGTTCAAGTGGCATATCTGTTTGCGCACCGACAACCGAGTTATAAAAATTACTACCAACAAACCCTACAGCTTCACTTTCAAAAACTGTAGAGTGCTCAAGGTTTGTAAACTCTTTTTGTAAGTTAAGTAGTGCCTGGCGTATATAATGTTCTTTATTAACATTGGAACCCAAGCTTATATAAATTTGTGCCATACTAGCCAAGCACCTTTTACGGGTAATTTGCACACCTACTGTCTGCGCTTGCGTCACGGCTGCAGGCTTACTCACCTTTATAGTAACCTCAGAGGTATTGAACTCGGCTAAAATAATGGCTGCAAGTTGTTCGACTAGTGTTTCCAAAAGCTCAACGGGTTTTGCTGTTGTATGAGCGATAACCCGTTCACTTACTTGGGCATAATCTAGTGCTAAATTGATATTATCACTTTGAGCTGCAGGTTTTATATCGCAAAGCATTTCTATATCGAAATATAAACTCTGTTTGGTTTCTTTTTCAAAATCGTACACACCAATGATAGTGTCAACATGTAGTTGCGATATAAAAACTTTATCCATAACTGCTCCAACTTGAAAATTTAAACTCAATTGACGAGTTCTACCCACTATAATTAATTTTTATAGTGTTTATACACTTTAACAGTGTTTTATTATGTAAAAATTAACCATACAATAGTCAGTAGGTACAAAAATAACTGCTCTATTGTTGAACATAAATGTATGCAATGTTACTTTGCGGTCGATATTTGCGGCCAATGATAGCCGAAAAAGCGCGATTAAAAAATAAGGAAGCGTGTGATAGCCGTTTTAATGTTAGTTTTAGCCTACTTACTAGGGTCGATTTCATCGGCTATTCTAGTGTCACGGCTGTTTAAACTGCCAGATCCACGCTCAAACGGTTCAAATAACCCTGGCGCTACGAATGTCTACCGTTTAGGAGGTGGTTTTCCTGCTTGTTTAGTCCTAGTATTCGATATTCTTAAAGGCACTATACCTGTATGGGGCGCTTACTTTTTAAAACTTGACCCGCTTATGCTCGGTTTGATAGGTGTAGCCGCTTGTTTAGGCCATATGTTCCCGGTGTTTTTTCGCTTTAAAGGCGGTAAAGCCGTTGCCACTGCATTTGGAACTTTGTTACCAATTGGCCTTTCTTTAGGTGGACTCCTAATATCGACTTGGGTGGCAGTTGTTGCAATTACTCGCTACTCGTCGCTCGGGGCGCTGATTGCAGTTTCCTTAGCGCCTTTGTACACATGGTGGATTAAGCCACTCTATACCTTGCCAGTGACATTTTTAACTGTACTTATAATTATTCGCCATCATGGTAATATAAAACGTCTTTTCAGTGGAGATGAACCCAAAGTTGGTGACAAAAAGAAACCACCAACTCAGGATAACAATAGCACTAGTTAAATCGCTTCTAAGCTATCTATAGGCCAACGCGGTTTTGTTTTCATATCGAGACTAGCAAATTGTCCAGCTTTTAAGCGCTGCATACCGGCATAAGCTATCATCGCGCCATTATCAGTACAAAACTCTGTGCGCGGATAATATACTCGCCCCTTCATACCTTGCATTACCCGCTCAAGCTGTGCGCGTAGCTCAACGTTTGCGCTTACACCACCTGCGATCACAAGACGCTTAATTCCTGTTTGTTTCAGCGCTCGTTTACATTTGATCACTAACGTATCAATCACGGCGGTTTGAAATGCATGGGCTATATCGGCTTTAGTTTGCTCATCGCTATCATTATCACGAATCGTGATAGCCGCAGCCGTTTTTAAACCACTAAAGCTAAAATCTAGCCCTGGCTTGTCTGTCATAGGGCGTGGGAAAATAAATCGTTTAGGTTCGCCTTGTTCAGCAAGCTTAGCTAAACGAGGACCACCAGGATAATCCAAACCAAGTAGTTTTGCTGTTTTATCAAATGCTTCACCTGCGGCATCATCAACAGACTCTCCAAGTACTTCATATTGACCTATACCTTCGACTTTAACCATCATGGTATGACCGCCTGAGACTAACAGTGCAATAAAGGGAAAGTCTGGCACATCCTCTTCAAGCATCGGTGCCAGTAGATGCCCTTCCATATGATGCACAGCAACAGCTGGAATATTCCAACCATAAGCAAGTGAACGTCCAATAGAAGTGCCAACCAACAGAGCCCCCACCAGCCCAGGCCCAGCTGTGTAGGCTATCCCATCAATATCTTCTGCAGTACAGTCCGCTTGTGCAAATGCAGCATCAATCAATGGTAGGGTTTTACGAACATGATCGCGTGACGCAAGTTCAGGAACCACCCCACCATAATCAGCGTGCACTTTTACCTGACTATACAACTGGTGCGCCAGCAATCCTTGTTCGTCATCATAGATTGCAATACCTGTTTCATCACATGATGACTCAATGCCTAAAATTCGCACTGCTTTTTCTCCTACCGATAAATTCGTTTTATAGCGCTAAACCAATATTCGTTTGACCATCTGCAATAGCGTGTTGCTTAAGTTCTTTAACACTCTGTGATGTCACACGGCCCATTTGCTCAACAAAATCGATCATTTCACTAAGCACTTCAATTTCATATTGCATTAAAGGGTGTTCGCGTACTGTTTTATTATCGGCAACTACCCCCTCAACTGTCAGTTGATATTCAATAAAACGAGCTACGGTTGCTTGTGATATCTTGCTTATACTGACAAATTCACTATCATCTTGGGCAATTAAACCGTGCATTAACCCAAGTAAAGCCGTTGCCGCATCAATCGCGGGATATGTACCAAACATATCAAAATCGGCAAGCTCGGGTACATTAGGTTCAATTTTTTCGATTTGTTTTTCTAAATCAATTTTACTTTTTGGCAGTAAAATTTTTTCCCAGCACACATTCAATGCACTACGAAGCGTCGCTTCATCACCAAATCCAGTCGCTTCACTAAACAAACCATAGTTTGGTAGCATGCGCTCAATCAATGCAGCCGCTAATACAGCTTGTTGTAAATAATTAAGCTCTCGAATTCGCTGAAAATTATTCGCTTTAGTCATTCTTAGGAGTCCTACAAGACCAACAAATTTCAAATGTTGGCCCATTATGCTCATTACAGTTGGGGCACACCCAATCTAGAGCAGATTGCTGTTCTTGGTTATAGTTTACCAATATTTCACGCGCATGGCGCTCTTTTATCGCATAAACCTGTACACGGACCTCTGTTTGAGCGACAGGAATTTCGCCCACCGCACTTTGCAATGACTCGCCAAGCAACTGGCAATTTATTTCGTTCCCTATTAGCAGCCCTTTCACTATATTTGCTTCAACAGCATCTGCAGCGCTATAAACCGTTACCCAACGAAATGGTTCATTGTTCATAATTTCATTTCCTATTTATTATATGAATGAACTCTTTTACTTTGTAATTAAATTCCCCTAATCTACTCTAAGCGAAGTATTTGTTATTTAGGAATAATCATGACACTCACTACTCCGGGCTTACTTTTTCCTGCTATCTCATTATTACTATTGGCTTATACAAACCGATTTTTAGTATTAGCGCAATTAATTCGGGAATTAAATGCGCGAGAGGGTGAAACTATACGGCCACTGGTTGTTGCGCAGATCACCAACTTAAGAAAGCGTATAAAACTCATTAGAACCATGCAAGTATATGGCGTTGCGTCATTTTTAATGTGTACCATTTCAATGTTTGCATTATTTATTGAGTTTAAAACCACTGGCGTTATTTTATTTGGTATCAGCCTTGGCTGTTTAGCTTTATCGCTTTTAACTTCTTTATATGAAATCCACATATCATGCGATGCCATAGAAATTGAACTTAAAAACATTGAAAAAAAACCATTAAGTAATAAAGCAGACTAACTAACAGGCAATAACCCTTTAGGTGAAGTATTAAACTAAAGGGGGTTTATGCGACAGACTTTTTATTTTCTGACGAGACTGTAATTGAGCCGCAAGCGAATACGCAACAGTCATTTTGGCATATTCTTATTGTCGGCAATGGCGAAGGTATAGCCAACAAGTCACCAAGTTAGTTTTATCTGGGTTTAAATTTGAGAGCGGACCACTTCGCTTTCACCAAGCCCAAAATTAAAAGAATTATTACAACAACATAATGACATCTCTTTAGGGTTAATTGATGCTGTGATAGAAAAAACCATCAAGGACTCGCTCTGAAAAAGTTCATTCTCGATGACAGCAATAATCATTAAAGTGTCTTTGATGTATGAATCAGTGATCGTTACTATCGCGCTTTCATTGATAAAAGAGCAACGCACAAAGCAGCTCGCCACTAAAATTGTTGATATATCCATCAACAACTTAGCACTTTTTTTTGAGTTTAATCAACGTTAACCTGACTAAAGTTGTAACATTTGTGTAAAAAGAGACTTTTCAAATTAGGTACAATGCATTACTATCTGTTAAGATAATTTCAATTATGCTCGCACTCGTGCGACTTACTTATACAAAGGACTATAAAAGTGAGATTTGAACAATTAGAACAGTTTGTTGCACTAGGCCAACTTAGACACTTTCGCCAAGCGGCGGAGACCACCAAAATAAGTACTTCAGCGCTAACACGTAGCATTCAGACCCTTGAAGATGAAGTTGGCTATCAATTAGTTAAACGCTCTACTCGCTCAGTTAAACTTACTGCCGAGGGTGAGTTATTTTTAGATTATGCACAAAATACCCTAACAGCTTTAGAAGCGACCAAAAAAAGCTTATTTCAATCATTCAACGGCTGCTCAAGCGAGAAGTTGATAATTGGTTATACGACTAAGGCAAGCGCAATTGTACCTGTATCATGTGGCCAATTTTTAGCACAATACCCACACGTTAAAATAGAAATGCAGCTACAAGAACAAAGTGAGTTACTTCGTAAGCTGCAACTAGGTGAAATTGATATTAGTGTTTGCTCACAAGCTATAAATAGTATTGGTACTGATATACACCTACCTGATCAACTCATTTTATTTGTGGCTAAAAGCCATCCATTAGCCAAAAAAAGTGATATCAGTAAGCAAGACCTTATCGACTTCCCAATGTATGGCTGTTTTTCGCAATCAAAGCAAATTCAAACTATGCTTAACGAAGCAATTGATGGTTTAAATAAAGCTTCAAGTATTAAAGTTGGTAGTATTGAACAAGTAATGGACGGCTTGTGCAAATCGAACCACTTTGCCATTGCAAGCATTGAACATGCAAATACAGTTGCTGAGCATTCAGAGCTAGTGCAGTTAAAAACAAATAAAGACTTAGCTCATGAGCAGCTGATTGTGCAAACTAGCCAACAAGTATCCCCCGGTGACCACATAAACCAGCTCCTATCCTTAATAGAAAAGACAGCGCTGTCAGTTAATGAGTAAGATTGATATTGAAAGCCTGATTTATTCAGGCTTTTGATTTGCAATACGTTATAAAAAGCTCGCTTTAAATGAGTTTTAAGCTAAACTAGCGCACCTCCCTACATTTAGTATATAAAATGAACGCTCATTTCATTTCTGAAATTTATTTAGATGATATTGAAAGCCGTGGCTATACCGTTATAAATAATGCTCTATCTAAAAGCCTAACTGCAAAATTAATGCTTGATTGCTACCGTATCAACCCTGAATTTAGTGTCGCTGGCATTGGCCGTAAACATGATTTACACATAAATAAAACCATTCGCAAAGACAAAACATTTTGGTTTGATGGCAGTAGCCAAGCACAACTAGACTATTTAGCACTAATGGCACAGATGAGAGTCGTACTTAACCGGAATTTCTTTTTTAGGTTTATTTGATTACGAATGCCATTATGCTAAATACCAACAAGGTGATTTTTATAAAAAACACTATGATGCCTTTAAAGGCCGCTCTAACCGAGTTTTTACCACAGTATTTTATTTGAATACACCTGACTCTGGTGGTGAATTAATAATATACAAACCTAAGAGTAAACAAGTCGAAGTGTGTATTAAGCCACAGGCTGGCACACTTGTTATGTTTGAAAGCGAGCGCTTTATGCATGAAGTGTCACCTGCAGGTGATGATCGCTATTCCATAGCTGGTTGGTTCAGGATGAATGCCTCTATTAGTGGCGTGATTGATCCGCCGCGCTAGTAAACTAAACACAAGCGATGAAATTTACAAGTTTAGGGGTAAGGACGCCACTAAACCAACAAAAATGACTAAACCAACGTAATGGTTATTTAAAAATGCCTTAAAGCATTGAGCACGTTCACGAGAATGAATCAAAACCTGCTGATAAGCTAAAAATCCAGATGCGATCACTATGCTAAGCCAATACGGTGTATCAAGTTGTTCACTTAAGCCAATATAGCAAAGCAATGCTATAAAACAGCTATTTAGACACAATATGATTACTCTATCTGCGCGACCAAACAAAATTGCCGTCGATTTTACGCCTATTTTTAAATCATCATCCCTATCCACCATGGCATACATTGTATCGTATGCGACAGTCCAAATAACATTTGCCATAAACAATAACCAAGCAGTTAAAGGCACCTGGCCGCTTGCCGCCATGAACGCCATTGGAATAGCCCAACTAAATGCAGCACCTAACACTACTTGCGGTAAATTAGTAAAACGCTTCATAAACGGGTAACTAAAAGCTAAAAACAATGCTCCCACAGATAGCACTATCGTTTGCCAGCTGAGTAATAACACAAGTCCAAATGCAATTAATATCAAAAATACAAATAGGCTAAGAGCTTCTCCACTAGTAACAAGTCCTGCAGCCAATGGCCGCTGTGCAGTGCGTTTAACAGAGCCATCAATTTTACGATCGGCATAATCATTGATCACACACCCTGCACTGCGCATAACAAACACACCCAAGCTAAACACTATAAAGTTTAATAAGCTTGGTACACCACCACTTGCGAGCCATAAAGCCCAGTAAGTTGGCCACAACAACAAAAGCGTGCCAATTGGCTTATCGGTGCGCATTAGTTGTTTGTAGTGTGCAATGTTCGCAGTTTTTAATGCAGCTAATGTCATTGGTAAATAAACGCCTTAGGTAAAAAGATTTCACACACTAAAAAGCGACTTTGCGCTAAAGAAAATATACTACGCCGCCCCCATAATGGACTTACACAATCAAGAGGTTGCTCAGCCAACTGTTGTACTGGGTGAGACTGATCAAAACATGCAATTTCAATCTCCGTGCGTTTTAAATCAGGGTGTTGAAAAATCACATCACCTAATGGCTTATTGCCAAGCTCAAGTAATTGTTGTTGTTGCATACTTTGAGAAACAGGTAACCAACTTTGAGCATAAACCATAGGGTGGCCATTACACCAAAGTAACACTTCACGGTTAATACCTTGCGATAAATGACAATCAAGTAATTGCTGTTGCTGTAGGCTTAAAATAAAACGCTTTTCACTCAATACTTGAACAGAGAAATCACGACCATGGCTTTTAAGTTTAGCCGTCAGAGAATTTGGCTCAAGCAGCCAGTTTTGTTCTTGCTGTGAAAGTGAGGTAACCGTATTACCACGTTGCCAATTAGCTGTTAGAGAAAGAGGAAATGTAATCACAATAGCTCTATTTAATAAAAACCGAGTAAATGATAACACTGCCTAAGCTATGGAAAAAGTAATTGAAGATATTCAATAACAAATAGCTGATTCAGCCTGTATATTAATCAGTATTACGTATAAACTGTTAACATGAAATATGGATCACCCCACTTACTTATGAAAAAAGCGCTTTACTCAGGTATCTTAATAGTTACATTGTCATTTAGTTTATTAGCAAGCTTTAGCAGTCGTGCAGAGTCTACCGTGGGCTACTTTGGTTTTGAGCCCGATATAATTGCCAATTACATCGCGCAAAATAACAAAAAGTTAGGGTATGTCCGTGTAACTGTAGATTTAATGCTGACAGACATGGCAAACATTGCAGTTGTTGAACATCATACACCACTGCTACGCGATGCGCTGGTAGAGATTTTATCGAAAGAGCCTGAAGAAAATATTAAATCACTCACAGGGCGTGAAGAGATTCGTAAACGCTGTGCTGAGCGATTAAAAACCCTGCTAAAACAAGAAACAGGGCAAGAAATCATTCGCGAAGTATTATTTACTAAATACCTTTATCACTAGCGTTAAAAAACTGTGCGGTATAAGCGTAAGCCATGCCGCTAAGTAAACCACCTAAATGCGCCCAATTAGCCATATTAACAGGTAGCATATTACCAAACCCTAAAATAACCCAAATAAGCATAAAACCAATGACCGCATTACTCACCAAAGCAGGCTGCTGTGGATTGAGCGTTCTGTAAATCCAACAGTAACCCAGCAAACCATAAACTACACCACTCAAACCACCAAAGTTAGGGCCTACCATTAAATACTCAGCCCAATTACTAAACAAGGCTGTGGTTAAAAACAAACCTATTAATGTGCTTTTACCAGCAAGCTTTTCAATACCATCTCCCAGTGAGATCCACCAGATAATATTAAAAATTAAATGAATCGCACTAAAGTGCACTATCGCAGGCGTCAACCAAGTTAAAGGTTGATTGGGATTAAATTGTAAAACACCATAAATTGACTCAAAACCACCGAGTAAGAAGGCGATATAAATTCCTACACATAATAAGGTAACGGTTTGATTTAGCCAACTGAGTGCTTTAAAACGCTCTTTTAAATTAAGTGACTGACCTTGGTAACTAAGAGGAGATTGCGTATTACCAACTTGCCACGATGCATCTTGATAACGTACATGGTTAGGATTTTCAACAAACGCTTGCCACAAAGGTTGAGCTTGGTGAAAATGCTCAGGGGCAATACAAATAATCACATTTTGGCCATCACTTGAGCGCAATTCGCCGCTAAGCCCTTGGCTTTTTATATAGTCGATAAAACCTTGTGCCGCACGAGGATTATTAATACTGCCAAGCTCTATCATTTTTCAACTAGCTCCGGTAACTGTACTTCCCACTGTGTAAAACCGCCATCCATACTATACACGTCTTCAAACCCCTGCTCAGATAAGTAATTAGCAGCACCTTGCGAACTCATACCATGATAGCAAACAATAATGATTGGCTGATCAAACTCTTTGTTCATCATAAATTCGCCAATATTCGTATTTGATAAATGCTCAGAGCCGGGAATGTGGCCTGCTTGATATGAATTAGGATCTCGAATATCTGCAATCACCACATCTTTTTTATTAAGTAGTTCTTGAGTTTGGGCGATTGAAATATGTTTAAATGCCATTGCTGCCTCTTAAAAAATTAAATAAATCAATAAAAAAGGCGGCTATAGGGCCGCCTTTTTCTATATTAGAAAAGTTAGTCCCAATTAAGGATAACTTTACCTGATTGGCCTGAAATCATCATATCAAAGCCAGCTTGGAAGTCATCAACTGAATACTGATGAGTAATGATTGGGTTTAGGTCTAAGCCTGACTGAATAAGGCTGGCCATTTTATACCAAGTCTCAAACATTTCACGACCGTAAATACCTTTGATCACTAAGCCTTTAAAAATAACTTGGTTCCAATCAACCGCCATATCTGATGGTGGAATACCGAGCATGGCAATCTTACCACCATGGTTCATATTATTTAGCATGGCATTAAATGCCGATGGCACTCCTGACATTTCAAGACCAATATCAAACCCTTCGGTCATACCCAGATCAGTCATTACATCTTCTAGCTTTTCGCTTGCAACATTAACGGCACGAGTTGCACCCATTTTGCGAGCTAACTCTAAGCGGTACTCATTTACATCTGTGATTACTACGTGGCGAGCACCTACGTGCTTAGCGACAGCAGCCGCCATGATCCCAATTGGACCTGCACCTGTTATAAGTACGTCTTCACCCACTAAATCGAATGACAACGCAGTATGAACAGCGTTACCAAACGGGTCGAAAATTGATGCAAGCTCGTCGCTAATGTTATCTGGAATTTTAAATGCATTGAATGCTGGGATCACTAAGTACTCAGCGAATGCCCCTTCTCTATTCACACCTACACCGGTGGTGTTACGGCATAAATGAACACGCCCAGCGCGACAGTTACGACAATGGCCACAGGTAATATGCCCTTCGCCCGATACTCGGTCACCAACACTAAAACCACGGACTTCTTGACCCATATCAACTACTTCACCGACATATTCATGACCTACGACCATAGGCGTAGGAATCGTGTTTTGCGCCCACTCATCCCATTTATAAATATGTACGTCGGTACCACAAATAGCCGTTTTACGAATCTTAATTAATAAATCGTTATGGCCTACTTCTGGCTTTGGTGCATCTGTCATCCAAATGCCCGGTTCTGCTTTTAATTTTGATAATGCTTTCATGATCACACACTCAATAAAAACCGCGGACATACCACGGTTTAATAATTAATTAGATAACACCCATTTCTTTACCAATGCGGGTAAAGGCTGAAATTGCCGTATCTAGCTGTTCAGTACTGTGTGCTGCTGAAATTTGCGTACGAATACGAGCCTGACCTTTTGGCACAACAGGGAATGAGAAACCAGTAACGTAAATACCCTCAGCAAGGAGTTTATCAGCCATGGCTGATGCAACTTTTGCGTCCCCTAGCATAACAGGGATGATCGCGTGGTCTTTACCTGCGCAGGTAAAGCCTACCGCTTCCATTTGTTCGCGGAAGTACTTCGCGTTTGACCATAATTTAGCACGCAGTTCACTGCCATCAGCTAGCATTTCAAGCACTTTAATTGAAGCTGTCACAATTGACGGCGCAAGCGAATTTGAGAACAAGTAAGGGCGAGAGCGTTGACGTAACCATTCAACAATTTCTTTTTTACCTGAAGTATAACCACCTGATGCTCCACCAAGGGCTTTACCTAAAGTACCTGTAATAATATCAACACGATCTAACACGCCGCAGTACTCTGGCGTGCCTTTACCGTTTTCACCGACAAAGCCCACAGCGTGAGAGTCATCAACCATCACTAATGCGTCATATTTATCCGCTAAGTCACACACAGCTTCTAAATTACAAATAACGCCATCCATTGAGAACACGCCATCTGTTGCGATGAACTTAGTTTTAGCACCCGCTTCATCCGCTGCAATTAATTGCTTTTCAAGATCGGCCATATCGTTGTTAGCATAACGGAAACGTTTGGCTTTACATAAACGCACACCATCAATGATTGAAGCATGGTTTAAAGAGTCTGAGATGATAGCGTCTTCTGGGCCTAAGATAGTTTCAAATAAGCCTGCATTGGCATCAAAACAAGATGAATATAAAATCGTGTCTTCGGTTTCAAGAAACTCACTGATTTTTTGTTCCAGCGTTTTGTGGATATCTTGAGTTCCACAGATGAAACGTACTGACGCAACTCCAAAACCATGCTCATCAAGACCATGTTGTGCGGCAGCAATTAGTTCAGGGCTGTTAGCTAAGCCTAAGTAGTTATTCGCACAAAAGTTAATAACTTTATCACCAGAGGCAACTTGAATTTGTGCTTGTTGTTGCGAGGTGATCACTCGCTCACTTTTATATAGACCTTCGGCTTTTACTTCATCAATTTGTTGCTGAAGTTGGCTAAAAAATGCAGATGCTCTCATCTGAAATCTCCAAATAATTGAACGGGTAATCAAGCGTAAATTTAATCGCCGATCACGAATTGTGGCTATTGTAAAAGTTTAGCCAACTAAATGCACTGTTTGTAGTTCATCGTATAAATTGAGACTGACAACTTAAGCTGCCAGTTTATATTTAGCTACAACAATAATGCAGGTAAATCAGCTAAAGAGTCACAGATATGATCTGCCGCTGCTAGAGCGCAGGTATCAAATGCTTGGCCTGAACGGACAAGTACTTTAGTTGCAATATTCGCATTACTTGCGGCTTGCATATCACTGAGCTTATCACCCACCATAATACTTTGCGTAGCATCAATATGGTGCTCATCAATACCTTGTAGCAACATCCCAGGTGCTGGCTTGCGGCACTGACATTCCTTTAGATATTCAGGAAGTGCTTTTTTGGGTGATGAGGGCAAAAATAAATCCCACTGACAGTGACATCATGCTCTGCAAATTGCGCTACGACCCAGTTGCTTAGCGCATGAAAATCAGCCTCTGTATAATAACCTCGCCCTATTCCTGATTGATTGGTCACAATAATTAATTTATAGCCTGCATCAACAAACGCCTTACAGGCAGAAAATACGCCATCGACAAATTCAAACTTCTCAGGTTCATACACATAACCATGATCAACATTAACAACACCATCACGATCTAAAAAAAGCGCTTTATTTAACATTAGCAAACCTTAGCTGCGAGCAACTGCTCTTTTTAACGACTAGATCAAACATTAATGTTACGTCTGCAACGGTTATCTGGGCCATTAAATCACTCCCTTTAACCCGCATCCCCCAAGCCACTTGCTCAGCTGTTTTGCCAGTTTGCTGTAATAAATTTTGGTGATAAACCTCAACCACATAATTTTGGTACAAATATGGTCCCGTTCGTTTTGGATTAGAGTGGGCATACAAACCAATAACAGGCGTACCAACTGTAACCGCCATATGAGCAGGCCCGGTATCAGGCGCTAGCACCAATGCAGCACGCTTAAGCACACACAGTAACTGTTTGAGCTTAGTTTTACCGACTAAATTTAATATAGGTGCGTTAGCGTAGCTAATAATTTGCTCACTCAGCTCAACTTCAAGTTCTGTTGGGCCACCGGTGATCACGACTTCAAACCCTTGACTATGTGCATGATCTGCAAGGGCTGCATATCGCTCAGGTAACCAATTACGTTCTTTTTTACTCGCAGCTGGCGATATCACAAAAATAGGGTTGGTAAGACGCTCTGCCCCGAGTAACTCATCAGCTACGGTTTGATCTTGTTCTGTCACCGGCATAGCCCAGCTAGGTTGGTAGTCAGGTACTCCTATTGCTTGTGCAAACCCTTTAAATCCCTCTAACACATGTGCTTGTGGTTGTGCCTCTATTCGTTTGTTTATAAATAAGCTGTGGAGCTCTTTAGCACGCGCCCAGTCAAATCCAACTTTAACCTTTGCCGGAATACAGCGTGCAACAAGGTTTGCACGTAACGCGACTTGCATGTGTAAAAGCACATCAAACTTGCGGCCTTTAAATTGCTGTTTTAGCTGCTCAAACGCTTGCTTGCCCTGTTTTTTATCAAACACAACAAGCTCTACGCCTGGTAAATCGGCCAATAGCATGGCTTCGGCTTTGCCCATCACCCAGGTAATTTTAGCATTAGGATGTGCTTTTTGAATTGCTTGGACCGCAGAAACCGCATGGCATACATCACCAATTGCTGAAAGTCGTAAAATACAGATATCTGAATAGTTTGCAGTCTGGCTCACAGGCATTGTTCACTTTATTATTAACTAGAGCTTGATCTTAAATTAACCACTCACTATTGCAAGTACTTATGCTTGGCATTAAAACGCGTTAAGATACCGTTATTGCCTGTTACAAAGTATATTTGCCATGTTTAATCAACAAATAATCAACCAACACATTATTCTGAGCCACCCTGCGTACAGCGCTCAAATTAGCCTAAATTGGTTTGATGCAGAATATTGGCAACAGCAAGAAAAGATAGTCGGCAGTAAAAAGGCCGAGCTACCGCATGGTTTTTTTGTCATAACGAAATAACAGCCGTGCTAAGACACTATTGGCGCGGCGGTTTAATAGGTAAAGTTTTAAACGATCAATACTTATACCTTGGCCTTGAAAAGACCCGTGTTTATCAAGAGTTTGCTTTGATGATGAAGCTTTGTGAAATGGGCCTCAACGTACCAAAACCCATTACTGCAAAAGTTACTCAGCACGGTTTAATCTACCGCGGCGATATTATCACCCAAGCAATAGAGGGTGCACAAAGCTTACTAGATGTATTAAAAAAGCGTGCTTTAACAGCTGATGAGTTAACAATGATTGGCAACACCATCGCACAGTTCCATAACTTAGGTGTTTATCATGCAGATTTAAACATTAATAACATCTTATTCGACAATACGGGCGCTGTGTATATTATTGATTTCGATAGAGGTGAGATAAAACCCGTTCAAAAGCAGTGGCAGCAAGCAAATATATCGCGCTTACTACGCTCGTTTGAAAAAGAGCTTGGTCGCAACCCAGTAATGCATTGGCAGAAAAGTGACTGGCAGCAGCTACACGCAACGTACCAGTCAGCTCTAAAGGTATAATTAAGCTTTAATTTTGCTGATCACTTTAGAGGTTGAACAACCGTCTAAAAACTCCAGTACTTCGACCTTACCACCGTGGCGTAATACGTGCTCAGCACCCGCGATTTGCTCAACGGTGTAATCCCCGCCTTTAACCAAAATATCAGGGCTGATCTTTTCAATTAATTTTGCCGGCGTGTCATCTTCATCAATGCTGCCAAACGGAATAACCCAATCGACAGAAGCTAATGCACTCAGTACCATTGCACGCTCATCAAGCGGGTTAATAGGTCTTTGTGGACCTTTCAAACGCGCAATCGACTCGTCATTATTTAAACCAACCACTAAACGATCGCCTCGTGCTTTTGCTTGCGCTAAGTAGCGGACATGACCTGCATGTAAAATATCAAAACAGCCATTGGTAAATACAATTGTTTCACCATTTTGTTTTGCAAACTCTATATGCTGCAATACATCATCAAATGGTGTTTGGTAATGCTCACCATTTTTTTGTAAGTACTGACCAAGGTTACGACTCAACTCTTCAGGGGAAACCGTTGCCGCGCCAAGCTTACTAACAGCAATGCCTGCTGCAAGATTAGCAACTTCAACCGCATCTTTTGGCTGCATACCCGCCCCTAGCATGACCGCAAGTGTTGCGATAACGGTATCACCTGCGCCGGTCACATCACTGACTTCAAGCTGTTGCGCCGAATAATCGTACTTTTCATCGGCACTTATCAAAGACATACCTTGCTCAGAGCGAGTCAATAGCATTGCCTCTATACCCGCATCTTTAATGAGTTGTCTAGCACTATCCGTTAGACTTTGCTCTGAATCGGTTTGCCCACCAGCAAGTTTAAACTCGTTTAAGTTAGGAGTAATATAATCAGCACCACGATACTGATTTAAATCTGATGATTTAGGATCAATAAGAACCGTTTTCCCCGCAGCTTTAGCCACTTGAATCATTTTTTGAATTAAACTCAACGAACCTTTATCGTAATCTGAAAACAGTACAAAATCATACTGCTCTAAAACAAGTTCTAAGCGATTTAATAATAATTGGCTGTGCTGCTCGGTAAATTTTTCTTCTAAATCTAAGCGAACAACTTGTTGGTGGCGGCTGATAACACGCATTTTAGATATAGTCGGTAAATCACACACACTGACAAGCTGCGAATCGATACGCTCATCATTTAAAATGTTTTCGAGAATTTGACCACTTTCATCTTCGCCAATTAAACCAAGCAAACCAACTTTGCCATCTAGCCGAGCAATATTTTTCGCCACATTGGCTGCGCCACCGGCTTTGTCTTCAAACTTACTCACCTTAACAATCGGCACAGGTGCTTCTGGCGATATACGTCCTGAATCACCATGCCAATAGCGGTCAAGCATAACATCGCCAACAACGAGTATCTTAGCGTTAGATAGATTTTTCAGTAGCCCTAGATCCATTATTCTTGCCCCGCTACAACCATATCAATAGCTTCGCATAACCAATGGCCAATAAACATGTGCGCCTCTTGGATACGCGCAGTTTCATTATCTTTAATAATAATGGGTAATTTCGCAATATCTTTTACTTTACCGCCATCACGCCCCGTTAAAGCAACAGTGTAAGCACCTATTTCATTTGCTGCTGCCAATGCCAAATTAATATTAGCGCTGGTACCTGACGTTGTTAAACCAATCACTAAATCTTCAGGCTTGCAGAGTGCTTGTACTTGGCGTTCAAACACGGTATCAAAATGGTAATCATTGCTATGCGCCGTCAAAATCGAAGTGTCTGTTGTCAGTGCAATGGATGCCAAAGGGCCACGCTCTAATTTATAACGCACAACAAACTCTGCAGCTAAATGCTGAGCATCAGCTGCACTTCCCCCATTACCAAACCACACGACTTTACCACCGGCTTGCAATACGCTATGACACACTTCAAGCAACTGCATCACTTGTGGGTGATACGTTTCCATTGTTTCAAACAAAGCTTGATGACGTGTTAAGCTTTCAAGGTAGCTATCTGCTACTGAGTCAGTGTTAGACATAATTATTTCTCTCAAATTTGTTACGGTATTTTAATTACTTAAAGATATTTAAGACCATTAATTACCAAAAAAGTGCAACCGATAACCAAGCATAATCATCACCAAATACATCTTCACCATACGTCAGTGTGGTTTCTATATTATACTCTTTCCATTGACGGTTATTACTAAGTTGTAGTTCAATAGCTTTATCATAATCGGCGGTTGTCTGGCCAAACTCATTTAGATAATTACTTTCATTTTCTATGCTGGTTAACTTTGCACGCCAAAGAGAACTGTAATTATCATTATACATTAACTCAACTGAGTGAACTTGTGTTGGAGGTGCATCAGCGTAGACGTGTGTAGTACTGCCTGAATGCTGTTCTAGGTAGCGTTGATCCGCTGCGAAGTGACCCGTGCTAAATCCACCTTTAGTATTCCCATAAACTGGATACACTTGATTCACATACCAAAGACTATGCATATTTGTATATTCGTACCTAAATGATAATTCTTTGGTGAGTTGAGGTAAAAATAAACCAACATTCGCTACGGTATTACCAAACTGGTAATTTTTATGGTTTTTAGTATCTTCTCCGCCATACTCGAAGTAAAACTCCGCAGGCATCCCCCAATTAAAGTTTATGCTATTTGTGATAGTGACATACTGATCACCTAACTCATTATCCCTACCACCTTCAACCATGGCTGCGTTATCGTTGCCTGCGGGGTCAAAAAAGCCTTAACAACATCAGAAAAGTCAACTTCACGGGGGCCACCACCAAACTGCATCATGCGGTTTAAACCGATTTTCCAACCGCTTACAGGTTCAATACTAATATGTGTACCAGCTAGTTTTGGCGTTCCATCATGTAGTTCACCTTGATATAAAATACCTTTTTCTACATGCTCAAGCTCAGAGTAATAAAGCTCAAAATCAAAGTTCCACCAATTATGCGCTGGCGCCACCATACCTAATGAAATTGATGGCGAAGTACGGGCATTAGTTGAGATAATTTGCGCTGATTGCTTAAACGGTGAAAACCAATGCTCCTTATAGCCAATATTTAGCTGTAGGTCGTCACCGGCAAAGCTAATAAAACTATTATAGTTGGTAAATTTGTTCTGTTTGGCGCGGTAATCGGCGCCAACTTGCATTAGCATGTAATCATTCGGTCGCCAAATACCTTCAAAAAATACCTGCCCCCATTCATCAGAGCTAACTCCACGTTGATTGGCAAGTTTTACTGTTTTATCAGTATCAACTGTGAGTTTTGCACCGACACGGGTGATATTATCAGTGCCTTGGTAAGGCTTTATTTTAGCACGAATTGCACTTACTAAAGCCGGCTGTGTAGCTTGTAATTTACTTAACGCAGCCTCAACTTCTGTAAGGCGATATGGCTTAGCCATCGGCGTGCCCGATGTTAATGCAAATAAGGTATCAAGTTGGTGATCAAGCTGCGCATCCATGCCAATTGGTAAATAAGCAGTGGGGCTAGCAAGAGCTGGAAACGCACCCGCTAAAAAACTGGCTACTACTGCAGCTTTTATAAATTTGAATTCCATAACATCACACATTTTCTAATAAGTGGCCAAATATTACCAAATTAGGGCAAACTAAACACTCAAAACTCTCTCAAATAACGCTTTTTAACAATTTCATATTTAGCTTATTAGGTATCCACGTTATTATGACCCTTTATTATTTGAGGCTTAAAAATGGCACGCTTTTTGTTATTCGCTTATTCTTTATCTATTAAGCCCACTGATTATTTTTTATCTATATGCAATAAGAGGTAAAAAAAATCAGGCGTATCGCCATCAATTTACTGAACGCTTTGGGTTTGTAAAAGCTAACAAGGCTTCTCCTTTGCTCATTCACTGTGCCTCGGTGGGTGAAGTACTTGCTGCGACACCTTTAATAAAGCAACTACAATCGCAGCACCCTGAGTTAGCAATTATTATCACCTGTAATACTCCTACAGGCCGTGAGCAGATAAAAAATAACTTTAAAGACTCCGTACAAGCACTTTACTTGCCGCTTGACTTTCCATCAGCAACGGCTCGGTTCTTAAAAATCATACAACCACAAGCGCTGTGTATTTTAGAAACCGAACTTTGGCCTAATTTAATGGCGCAGTGCCAAAAAAGCACATTCCGGTGCTAGTATTAAACGCACGTTTATCAGCAAAATCACAGCAAGGCTATAATAAAGTAAAGCCACTGACCCATGTGATAATGAACTCAATAACACGTCTGGCAAGTCATAACCAAGAAGACGCACAACGCTTTATTGAACTGGGCTTAGCGCCTGATAAAGTAGCAGTAACTGGCTCAATTAAATTTGATATTCAGCCAAACACTGAGCAGCTTAAAATAGTGTCTGAATTAAAGTCACTTTATAATCAGCAACGCTTTATCTGGGTCGCAGGCTCAACTCACCCTATTGAACATGAACTTATTTTAAATGTTCACCAACGTTTACTGAAAAAAGTGCCGGATGCATTACTGGTTATAGCTCCCCGCCACCCAGAACAATTTAATAACGTTGCCGACCTACTCACTGATTCAGCTCTTACATTTAGCCGTAGGAGCGATGACAATTATGCTAATGAGCAAGTATTATTAGCGGATACCCTAGGTGAATTACAATACCTATATGGTATGGCTAATGTAAGTTATATCGGGGGTAGTTTAATTGAACGTGGTGGTCATAACCCACTCGAAGCAGCTGCATTTTCTGTAGGGGCATTAACCGGTCCGCACACTTATAATTTTAATCATGTTTACCCAGAACTAGTAGAACTTGGGGGCTGTAAGCAAGTTAAAAATAGCGACGAACTCTACAAACAACTTTGCCTATATGAAAACGAACCAGAATTATGTAAAGCACTAGGCATACAAGCCAATAAATGCCTAATGAGTAACCAAGGCGCTATTGCAAATACACTCACCATAATTAATCAGTATATTAAATCATGAACAATCAAACCGTCACGTTAGCAGAACTACAAACTCGTCAGTGGGTCTCAAATGTCATCGTCAAATACAACTTCTGCCCGTTTGCTCGTAAAGAAGTTGAGAATAACTGTATTCATTATTATACCAGCCAAAGTGTCAGCATCGATGATGCGGTAATGGAAATGCTTGAACAGTGCAATCAACTTAATTCCTTAGCTGAACGTGAAACAACACTTATCATGTTTGAACAAGGCTTTAGTGATTTTGCAGAGTTTTTAGATTTAGTTGATTTAGCCAACGCTTTACTAGCCGCACAAGGGTTTGAAGGTAAATACCAAATAGCGAACTTTCATCCTGATTATGTATTCGCTGATAGCGATAAAAGCGATGCAGCAAATTACACAAATAGGTCGCCTTTCCCCACTTTGCATTTAATCCGTGAAGCCAGTATGAGCGCGGCGTTAGATGAATATAATGAGCCAGAATCAATTCCTGAACACAATATCAACTTAGCGCGCCGTAAAGGCATCGATTTTTGGCAAACCTTATTGGCCAATTGCAAAAAGCCGAAAGTATAAACTTTCGGCTTTCTTAGTTATCAACCTATTAGTTACTTTTTAACCCACTCACCATTTACTTCAACGAAGTGCCCTGCTTGGGTTTTTTCAATGGTTTTCGCCGCTGCCAATGCCTCTACTTGAGCAAGCGACAAATTGTTCTTTTTCGCCAATTTTAAATACTGAGCTTTCCGTTTAGCGTTTATTTTATCAACAACTGCTTTAGCGTCTGCATTTTGCACCACTAAACCTAAATAACCTGAACTATCTTCACCAACTAGCCCTTGATTTTTTGCATCATCTAACGTGAGTGCCCAAGCAGAAAATGACAAGAAAACGGCACTTAAAAGTGTGACCACATTTAACTTTTTATTTTTTAATAAACTCATAATTGCTCCTTAGAATAATTCACTGTCATCGCCAAATAGATCATCCAGCTCTTTATCAACTTTCACTCGAATTTCATGATCAACCTTAACATTTAAGTTAATGGTGATAGGCTCTTTCGCCGCCACTTCAACACGGTGCGTACATGCACTAAGTAACCCCAGCGCTGTAAGTATTACCAGCCATTTAGTCATTTTTAGTTCCTTTTGTTGAATACTCTTGTTCAACTTTTTGAGTAATCTCATCACTTAAGCGTAGTGCTCTTAAGAGTGTAAATACATTTTCTTCATGGTTGTAATTAAAGTTAACCTGCTGCGCTTGCGCCTCATTGTAACCTTTTAGATTAACACCTAAATATAGCCAACCATCTGGCTTTAAATCGACACTGCTTTTTAAACCTTGAATGTCTAAGTCTTCCAATAAGCTTAAAATAGGGCTCAGCTCTTGTTGCTGTGCTTTAACTGCATCAAAAGCAGCGTTATCAGTAATAATTAGTTTACCTGTCCCTTGGTTTGATAACTCACCCGACCTTACTGAAACACCTTGTTGATCCAAGTAAACAGGTAAACGCCCATTCACTCTACCAGTTAATGTAATACCTGATTTATCATCTAAGGTTATTAATTTACTGGCATCAATATTTTCAAATGTGACCAGAGACTGCTGAGCTTCTTTAGTCACTCTGTAGCTATCCAAAGTAAAGCGACCATCTAACACATCACCACTTATTTGATAAGCGCGTGCAACTGAGTTATCAACGCTTAGATTACCTGCCACGTTACTCACAACAGCACCTGCACGTAACTCGTTTAGTTCAAATGTAGTGGGAGCCACATTAAGCTGACCTGAATCGTAACTACCGGTTAGGTGGCTGCTAAAGTGCTTCGCTAAATAATCGTTGTATAAGCCACTTAGCTGCTCTACTTGTAATATAAAGTCTGCCTGCTGCAAATTCACATCTCCGCGAACAACGCCATTAAAGCTACCGTCGGTCAGCGTTGCTAGTGGCTCAAACTGCTGTAAAACAGGGTTAAGTTTAGTCACCGCTTGCTCTGCAATTGTTATCTCAAATGGATGCTCCACAGCAGATACATTGTGACTAGCTACCAATTCGATACCATCAATAAATACATGATGTGAGGCTTGCAATGCCCGACTTTGCAGGCCTTTTGAGCTTATGCGAATATTACTCAGGTTTAAAAAATCACTGTTAAATTGAGTAAGTTTAGTTTCACTGTTTAAATCCACAAATAATTCGCCAACAGCCAAACTAGAAGATGCTGATAATTGATTCTTTACACCAAGCAGTTGATATTGATCATAAGTAACTGAGCGTAATTGGCTATTTAAACTTGCGTTTATATTTTGTTTATCATCAAGTTCAGTCGTAAACTGTGCCTTGTAATCCTTTGCTGTTAATTTATCAAACTTAAGCTCAGCAAAAGCAATCTCGCTGGTTATATTCGCATTTTGCTGAAGTTGTAAAACATTCGCTATTTTAAATTGACCTGTGCTTGTTAACTTTTGAGCTGATGCGGGTAAAAAACCAGGGAGTTCATCAACGCTTAATTGGTAATCCCCATTTATAGCCAAGTTATTCAAAGCTGCATTTACTGCTATATGTTCAATGTCTTCACTGATAAACAACAGCTTAATATCGCCTTTGACTTGCTCTAATGGCTGCTGAATATTGATTGCTAGGTTGGTCAGGCTGAGCTTCGCGTCACTATTTTTAGCGTTAAATAACATTGACGGCATAACAAGTTGTTCATTTTCAAACTTCACTGTATCACTCAGCATGATTTGCCACTTTAAAGGTAGCTGCTTAGCTATAAATTCACGCTGTGCTGGATTATTTACTAGCGCCAAACAGTCACTGTCAAACGTTACCCAACTCGTTAATTGCTGCGCATTTAACGACGCTTTCCTATCATTTAAATGGTAGTGAGTATTTACATCACCAAAAGCATTTAGCATCACAGGGCATTGACTAAACTCTTGACTAAACTCAGTATCTATACTTGATTTTATATCAACAGATAATCCGTCAAAGGTGAATGCATGCTCACTGTTTAGTGTAAGCGCGGGTATAGGTTTTATCTTTGTTAGTAATCCATCAGTTAGATTAAAACGGCCAGTAACTTTATGATTGTTGACCGCTACCTCGGCTGTAACATCACCTGAAATCACAAATGTATTTAGCTTTTCTTCAACAACGCTAACCGCCAGTTCATCATGAAGTTGTGGGTGGGTAATTAACAGCCTTTTGATCTCAATTTTAGGCCGCCCTTTGGGTAAGTTAAGTGCCAGCTTTTTGAAGGGGTCATTACTTGATGAATCGCTCTCGCTATCATTTAAACGAAGGTTAGCACGACCAACGGTTACTTTTTTTGTATCAACCACAATACCGCCAAGTTCAATTTGATGGCCTTGGTAAGTCAGACATACTCGAGATACGTTTAAGCTAACATTTGAATTTAGTGACCAATCTAAACAATGTAACTCAACGCCAGATTGACTCAAAGAGGGGGCTATAGCCCATTGAGTTATAGACATACGAAATACATAACCCAGTGTTAAAACACTCAGTAATAAAAACACGATTCCCCATGCAATGCGTTTGATCATACTATCCTTAACTTGAACCTTGAACCTTGAACCTTGAACCTTGAACCTTGAACAGTGTAGACAAAAAAGGCTGCACAATGCAGCCTTTTATTTTACAACTAGATTCTGAATCTAGTGTGTATAAATGTAGCTTAACCTACATTTTTACGCGCATTTCTAAACATACGCATCCATGGGCTATCCTCTTTCCACTCATCTGGGTGCCAAGAGTTAGCAACTGCACGGAATACACGTTCAGGGTGTGGCATCATAACTGTTGCACGACCATCTGCCGATGTAATACCGGTAATACCTTCAGGCGAACCATTCGGGTTATTAGGGTATTGCGTTGTTGGGTTACCGTGGTTATCTACAAACTTAACCGCAACAGTGCCTGAATCAACGGCTGCTTTAACAGCTGCATCATTGGCAAACTCTGCATGGCCTTCACCGTGAGAAACCGCGATTGGCATACGAGAACCCGCCATACCTTTGAAGAATACAGATGGACTCTCTTGTACTTCAACTAAACTAAAGCGTGCTTCAAAGCGCTCTGATTTATTGGTCACAAAACGTGGCCAATGCTCAGTACCAGGGATCAACTCTTTCAATGTTGATAACATCTGACAACCATTACATACACCTAAACTAAATGAATCTGAACGTTCAAAGAAGCTTTGGAATTGGTCACGAGCCATATCATTAAATAAAATTGATTTAGCCCAACCTTCACCTGCACCTAATACGTCACCGTAAGAGAAGCCACCACATGCTACTAAGCCTTTAAATTCTTCAAGGCTTAAGCGCCCTTCAAGAATATCGCTCATGTGCACATCAACCGCAGCAAAACCGGCACGGTTAAACGCCGCAGCCATTTCTAGGTGTGAGTTAACACCTTGCTCACGCAAGATAGCCATTTTAGGCTTAGCGCCAGTGGCAATGTACGGTGCTGCAACATCTTCGTTTAAGTCAAAGTTGAGTTTAACGTTCAGACCAGGGTCTTTTGCATCAAATTTGGCATCAAACTCTTGCTTAGCACAGTCTGGGTTATCACGACGCGCTTGCATTTGATAGGTTGTCTCAGCCCAAATAGTACGGAGCTCAGTGCGTGTATTACTCAGCACTGTGTTACCTTCGCGATTAAATACCACAGTATCATCGTTATTAAGTGTACCAATTTCATGGCTGATAGCAGCAATACCGTGCTCAGCAAATACCGCATTCACAGCCACTAAATCGCTATTAGCAACTTGGATAACAGCACCGAGCTCTTCGTTATAAAGTGCTTCGATATCAGAGCCCGTTAAACCATCAAGATCTACAGTTACACCGGTATGACCCGCAAATGCCATTTCAGCAACTGTGGTAAATAAGCCACCGTCTGATCGGTCATGATAAGCAAGTAACTTATTGTCAGCGACAAGTGCTTGCATTGCATTGTAGAAGCCTTTTAATAACTCAGGGCTGTCAACATCTGGGGTTACATCACCAAGTTGCTTATAAACTTGCGCTAAGCTTGATGCGCCCATGCGGTTTTTACCCGCACCTAAGTCAACTAAGATTAGTGATGTTTCACCTTTATCAGTACGTAATTGTGGAGTCACAGTTTTACGTACATCATCAACGCGACCAAACGCAGTGATGATCAAAGATAGCGGCGCCGTAACTGATTTCTGCTCGCCATTTTCATCCCACTGGGTTTTCATCGACATTGAGTCTTTACCCACTGGAATCGTTAAGCCAAGCGCAGGGCAAAGCTCTTCACCCACCGCTTTAACTGCTTCATAAAGGCCCGCATCTTCACCAGGGTGACCTGCTGCAGCCATCCAGTTTGCTGATAACTTAATATTCTCAAGACCACCAATATTAGCACATGCAATATTAGTCAATGATTCAGCTACAGCTAAACGTGCTGATGCACCGTAATTAAGTAATGCTGCTGGTGTACGCTCACCAAGCGACATTGCCTCACCGTGGTAAGTGTCATACGTTGCTGCAGTAACGGCACAGTTAGCAACTGGCACCTGCCAAGGGCCAACCATTTGGTCGCGGGCAACAAGTCCTGTTACAGAGCGGTCACCAATGGTGATCAAGAAGGTTTTTTCTGCAATCGTAGGCAAACGTAATAAACGAGTTGCAGCTTCAGCTATGTCAATCTTGCTCGTATCAAGCGCTTCACTCACTGCTTTTTGCGTGTTCGCTTCACGGTGCATTTTAGGCGCTTTACCTAATAACACATCTAGCGGTAAATCAACTGGATTGTTGTCAAAGTGACTATCAGCAACCGTTAAGTGACGCTCTTCAGTCGCTTCACCGATCACAGCGTACTGCGCACGTTCGCGCTTACAAATTGCTTCAAAACGGTCAAAATCTTCAACCGCTACAGCAAGCACATAACGCTCTTGAGATTCATTACACCAAATTTCGTGTGGTGCCATGCCTGGCTCATCATTTGGAATATCGCGTAGTTGGAATTTACCACCACGTCCACCATCATTTACAAGCTCAGGGAATGCATTTGATAAACCGCCAGCACCCACATCGTGGATAAATGCAATTGGGTTAGCATCACCTAGTTGCCAGCATTTATCGATAACTTCTTGGCAACGACGTTCCATCTCTGGGTTTTCACGTTGTACTGAGGCAAAGTCTAAATCTTCGTTAGATTGACCAGATGCCATTGATGAAGCGGCACCGCCACCTAAACCAATGTTCATTGCAGGGCCACCTAAAGCGATTAACTTAGCACCAACTGGAATATCCCCTTTTTGCACATGGTCGGTACGAATATTACCTAAACCACCGGCAAGCATAATTGGCTTGTGGTAACCACGTACTTCAAATCCATTATGGCTGGTTACTTGCTCTTCATAAGTACGGAAATAACCAACTAAATTTGGACGACCAAATTCGTTATTAAATGCAGCACCACCTAATGGGCCTTCAGTCATAATATCAAGGGCATTAACAATACGAGCAGGCTTACCAAAATCAGTTTCCCAAGGTTGTTCATAACCAGGGATACGTAAGTTAGATACGGTAAAACCAACTAAACCAGCTTTTGGCTTAGAACCTCGGCCCGTCGCACCTTCATCACGAATTTCACCGCCAGAGCCCGTAGCAGCACCTGAGAATGGGGCTATTGCTGTTGGGTGGTTATGGGTTTCAACTTTCATCAAGATTTCAATGTTTTCTTGATGGTAAGCGTATTCACCTTCAGCATTGGGGAAGAAGCGGCCTGCTTTTGAGCCCGTCATTACTGCTGCGTTATCTTTATAAGCTGATAACACATTTTCAGGGTTTTTCTCGTAGGTATTTTTAATCATTTTGAACAATGATTTAGGCTGTTCTACGCCATCAATTGTCCAATCAGCATTAAATATTTTATGACGACAATGCTCTGAGTTTGCTTGTGCAAACATAAATAATTCGATGTCGTTCGGGTTACGCCCTAACTTTTGGAAGTTTTCTACCAAGTAGTCAATTTCGTCATCCGCTAATGCAAAACCTTGCTCAACGTTTGCATTGGCAAGTGCTTCACGACCACCACCTAAAATGTCAACAGATGACATTTCACTAGGTGCATCAGTGCGGAATAATTGAGCCGCAGCATCAAGCGAGCTATGCGTTGCTTCAGTCATACGGTCGTGCAGCAGTGCCGCAACTTGAGCAACTTGCTCAGCGTTCAAATCACCTTCAACATAGTAAGCAATACCACGCTCTACACGGTGAACTTGCGTTAAACCACAGTTATGCGCAATATCCGTTGCTTTTGAAGCCCATGGCGAGATAGTGCCAGGGCGTGGCGTTACTAACACCAAAGTGCCTGCGGGTGTATGTTCTGCAATCGTTGGGCCGTAGGTAAGTAACTTCTCAAGCTTAGTTTGCTCGTCACTTGACAGCTGTGCGGTTAGATCTGCAAAGTGTGCATACTCAGCGTATACATTAGTGACTGGAAGTTGCGCCTGTTGGCAACGGGCTAAAATTTTCTGAACTCTAAAATCGGAAAGTGCTGGTGCACCACGAAGGATCAACATAGGTATTTTCATCCGGGGTTAGGGATTGAACGATATTTTAGATGGCTATTATAGTGCAAATAGCGCTTAGATTTAACTCAAAATTACGCTTTTCGTAAAATTATCTTTTCTTATATCTATGAACATGAATAAACACTATAAAACTAATCGCCAAGTGACGACCGGTTAAAGTTTTGTTATAAGAGTACTATTGGATATAAGGGGCGCATTATGATTAAACAAAAGCTAATAACAATCATTACGTTAGTAATGCTTTTGTGTGCCTGTGATATGCAACAGCAAGAATCTCAGTTAAGCCAAATAAAAACACAGAATAAAATAAGGGTTGGTACTTTAGCTGGTGCAAGCAACTATTATCAGGCAGTTCAAGGCGAGCAAGGCTTTGAGTATGAATTAGCACAAGAGTTCGCCGATCACTTAGGTGTTGAGCTTGTAATGGTGCCGTTTTTTAATTTATCTGACATGTTTTCTCGACTAGATAATGGCGATTTAGATTTAATTGCTTCAGGTTTAACTTACGATAAAACTCGTGCTCAGCGCTATCGGTTCGGACCAACTTATCGCACGATCAGCCAAAAACTTGTATATAAGCAAGGTCGAATTCGCCCAAGAGACTTTGATGACTTAACAGGTAATTTAACCGTTCTAGCTAAAAGTAGTCACTCATTAACCCTGCAACAGTTAAAACAAACTAATCCTAATTTAAAGTGGCATGAAACCGAAGACCTTGATGAAGAAGAATTATTACAAGCTGTGATTGATGGTGAGATTGATTATACACTCGCCGATTCGCACACCTTATCGCTATTTCGTCGCTACCACCCAAATTTAAGTATTGGCTTTTCCGTTACTCGCAACGACCCTATTGCTTGGCTAATGCGAAAAGACGGCGATGACTCCTTATATGCGCTGATGGTGCCTTTTTTTGGCGATGTAAAACAAAATAACCAGCTTTATGTGCTAGAAGAAAAGTACTTCGGTCATGTTCGTCAATTCAATTATGTAAACACCCTTGCCTATATTGAAGCAATAAAAGAGACTTTACCTAAATACCAACCTTGGTTTGAACAGTATGCCGGCAGTTTGGATTGGCGCTTACTTGCTGCGTTAAGTTACCAAGAGTCAATGTGGAACCCAAAAGCAAAGTCTCCCACAGGCGTACGTGGGATAATGATGCTTACTCGCAATACAGCAAAACAAGTTGGAGTTACAAACCGATTAGCGCCAGAGCAAAATATTAAAGGGGGAGCTGAGTATTTAGAAAAGCTAGTTAAACGTATTCCAGAGCGTGTTCCACAACCCGATAGAACTTGGCTTGCGCTAGCATCTTATAATATTGGTTGGGGCCATGTGAACGACGCACGTATTATTACACAACAACAAGGTGCCAGCCCCGATAAATGGGCTGATGTGAAAAAACGTTTGCCTCTATTAATCAAAAAACGTTATTACCGTAAAACTAAATATGGTTATTCTCGTGGTGATGTCGCCGTGAAATACGTTGATAACATTCGTCGTTACTATGACGCTCTAGTCTGGCTTGATGAAAATGATGCTATTAGTGAACCTGAACCGACTAAAGCGAACAGCGATATGGAACCGCCCTCTGTAACTGAGCAACAGCCCCCTACAGAAGACGACAAGGTTAAATCAACTGACAAAACAGACAGCCAAAATCAAACAAACCAGTAATAACACTAAAACAGGTAAAATATCTATTTACTTGTCATCAATTGATCACTAATGTGTGCTATCAATAAGTTATCTAAATTAACTATTTCTCACTCTCACGTATTTAGGAGAAAACATGCTTAAGCGTAGGCGTACACATTCATTTAAACGTAACGTTATTTTTTCAACCGCGACCCGCCGTAGAATTATGCTGCGCAATTTGCATAAAAAAGTTATTTGGCGACGCCGTATGTTCGCAATGCAGCAAATGTCAGAGCTAAGTGACTCAACACCTTCAAGTTAGGATTGCTGCTCTCGCTTTGCTTGCTTTAGCGCTTTAATCTCCTGACGGCGGCGTTTGAAGAACACGGAGATAGTGTCTCCGCACCTATCAGCTAATATCCCTGCGGTTATCTCTACTTGATGATTTAATTTAGGTTCTTGCAATAAGTTCATAATGGAACCCGCAGATCCTGTTTTCGCATCAAAGGCCCCAAACACCAGTCGTTTTATTCGGCTATGTACCAAAAGCCCAGCACACATTGAACAAGGCTCTAACGTTACATAAAGCGTGCAATCAATTAAGCGGTAATTCTGAAGTGCCTTACCTGCTTCACGTATTGCAATCATTTCTGCATGAGCAGAGGGATCATTATCAGTGATCGAACGGTTATAACCAGCCCCAATGAGTTCGTTACCTTTAACAAGTACAGCTCCAACAGGGATTTCATTGAGCTTTTCGGCCTCTTTTGCGTACTCTAACGCTTTTTCCATCCAATACTGATCACTAAATTGCTCGTTCATTTTATTTAATCTTTCACTAATTATTGTTTTATTATACTCACTTAGAACACAAAAATGACTACCAAGCTGATTAATGACAAAAATAAAACAAATTAAAACCGCTTAACCATGGCTCAGCCTGTGTGATTTGCGCTATAATCTCCCGCTTTTTTTATTTAGCTCACAACACACGGGTAGCAAATGAAATTTCCTGGACGCCGCAGGCATAAACATTATTTTCCGGTGGAAGCCAAAGATCCACTAACGAATCAACTCAACGCCAGTGATAAGTTGCAGCGCAGCTACATCACAGGTATCGATCAAATTGTAGTTGATATCGAAGCAAAAGTTGATCAAGCTTTCCTCGATGAGTTTCAGCTGCGCCGAGGTATGTCGCAAGTAATTGATAGTGAAATCACCAATGCACTTTATGACCGCTTAAAGCTCAACGACATGATCGATTATGAGTTTGCCGGCGGTACAATTGGTAACACTATGCACAACTATTCAGTGCTTGCTGATGACCGCTCAGTACTACTGGGTGTCATGAGCGAAAACATTAAGATTGGTAGTTATGCCTATCGCTTCCTTTGTAACACCTCAAGTCGCGTCGATCTTGATTACTTGCAACCTGTTGATGGTCCAATCGGTCGCTGTTTCACTTTAATTGATGACAGCGGTGAGCGTACCTTTGCAATCAGTGCAGGATTGATGAATCACTTACGACCTGAATCTATCGATAAAGAGCTAATAGAAAACTCATCAGCTCTTGTTATCAGCGCATACTTAATGCGTACTCAAGGTAGCGAAACAATGACCGAAGCTACCATGCAAGCGGTTAAATACGCAAACGACGCTGATGTACCAGTAGTGCTAACCCTTGGTACAAAATTCTTAATTGAACAAGATCCAACTTGGTGGGCTAACTTTGTTGCTGAGCATGTTGATATTCTTGCCATGAATGAAGAAGAAGGCTTTGCGATCACAGGATTTGAAGATCCACTCCTTGCTGCTGATAAAGCACTTGACTGGGTTGATCTCGTTATTTGTACCGCAGGAGAAAAAGGCCTATTTATGGCCGGCCACGTTGACGACAAATTCAAGCGAGAAACTGAATACCCACTTTTACCTGGCGCTATAGCTGATTTTAACCGCTATGAATTTTCACGGGCAATGCGAAAAATTGACTGTGAAAATCCAATGCGAGCATACAGCCACACAGCACCATTTATGGGTGGTCCTGATAGCATTAAAAATACTAATGGTGCCGGTGATTGTGCACTAGCTGCCGTGCTTCATGATTTATCAGCAAATGTCTATCATAAGCTTAATGTGGGTAACTCAGCGAAACACCAGCAACCTGCCATAACATATTCATCGCTAGCACAAATTAGTAAGTATGCTAACCGTGCCAGCTATGAAGTATTAGTACAGCACTCTCCTCGCTTGTCACGCGGCTTGCCAGAGCGAGAAGATTGCCTAGAGCAAGTTTACTGGGAACAGTAAACTTGTGACTAGAATATAGAAATATCGAGCTTTTTAGATAGCAGCTCCAGAGCTGCTATTCCTGCCACAGAATTACCAAAAGTATTTAACCCTGGTGACCACACTGCAACGGTAAATTTATTAGGTAAAACAGCTAAAATTGTACCTGACACCCCAGATTTTCCTGGCATGCCAACTCGATAACCAAAATCTCCCGCAGCATCATATAAGCCACTAGTAAAGAGTAACGAATTCAATTGTTTGTTTTGCAAACTTGAAAGAACTTCCTTACCCGAAATATTATCAACTCCTTTATTTGCAAGAAAGTTATAAGCTTTTGCAAGTTCCACGCAGTTAAGTTCAATAGCGCAAAAATTAAAATACGCCCACAGCACATCATCGACTTCATTATGAAAATTGCCAAACGACTTCATTAAGTGACCCATAGCAGCATTACGGTGACGAAACTCATACTCTGAGTTAGCAACTTTCTTATCAATAACTATGGTGTCATTTCCTGACAAAGCACGAAACGTTTCAAGCATAGAATGCATAGGTGCAGATAAACGGCTATATAAAGCATCACAAGTAACAATAGCACCCGCATTAATAAACGGGTTGCGCGGTAAACCTTTTTCAAACTCAAGCTGCGTAAGAGAGTTAAAAGCAGTCCCCGATGGCTCTTTACCTACACGATGCCACAGCTCATCACCATAGCGCTGTAGCGCAAGTGTTAGTGTCATGACCTTTGATACTGATTGTATCGTAAAACGCTTAGAGCAATCTCCAGCGCAGAAAGTCTGGCCGTCAGTGGTATATATAGCAATTGAAAATTGGTCTGCATCAATTTCTGCCAGCGCAGGAATGTAATCTGCTACCTTCCCTTGAGAAAGCAATGGCTGCACTTCAGCAGTAATCTCATTTAATACTTGTTGGTAATCAGAATTAACCAATATCGCTCTCTCTCTATGCCGATAAAGATAAAATTCTAACATGATAGTTGAGAGCAGTTGAGACCATTTATAGATAAAAATTTATGAACTGGTATTTTCCTGGAGGAGATGAGCTTGACTGGCAACACTTTAAAGGTCATGCTAATTTAAAGGTGTATATTGGACTCTGAAGTGATCGTGGCGTTCTTTAATTCGTGGGTATCAGATACTCAATCCACACTACGGTGTATAGGTTGAGACTGTACGAATGACGTCTTAAAACTGGTAGTTAAGAAAACAAAAAAGCCGTTTCATTTCTGAAACGGCTTTCTCTAATTTAAATCTTGGCGATGACCTACTTTCACATAACAAATGCTACACTATCATCGGCGCTGTTTCGTTTCACTACTGAGTTCGGCATGGGATCAGGTGGTTCCAAAACGCTATTGTCACCAAGAAAATTCTTTTCAATTTTCTTATTATTAATTTTTAAGGTTATAGTTCTTCAACTTAATTTGGAGCCTGGCGATGACCTACTTTCACATAACAAATGCTACACTATCATCGGCGCTGTTTCGTTTCACTACTGAGTTCGGCATGGGATCAGGTGGGTCCAAAACGCTATTGTCACCAAGCAAATTTGGTGTAAGTTCGATTTAATCAAACTTACTAAAATTTGGAATTTCTGATAATAAATTAGTCTTCAGTAATCTACTTTAGTCTATTAACTTCTTCGCTTAAACTGTCGCATAAAACGCGTTTGGCGTTGTATGGTTAAGCCTCACGGGTAATTAGTACAAGTTAGCTTAACATATCACTATGCTTCCACATCTTGCCTATCAACGTTGTAGTCTTCAACGGCCCTTCAGAGACTTTAAAAGTCTAGTGAGAACTCATCTCGAGGCCTGCTTCGCGCTTAGATGCTTTCAGCGCTTATCAGTTCCGAACGTAGCTACCGGGCAATGCCATTGGCATGACAACCCGAACACCAGCGGTTCGTTCACTCCGGTCCTCTCGTACTAGGAGCAACCCCTCTCAATTCTCAAACGCCCACGGCAGATAGGGACCGAACTGTCTCACGACGTTCTAAACCCAGCTCGCGTACCACTTTAAATGGCGAACAGCCATACCCTTGGGACCGACTTCAGCCCCAGGATGTGATGAGCCGACATCGAGGTGCCAAACACCGCCGTCGATATGAACTCTTGGGCGGTATCAGCCTGTTATCCCCGGAGTACCTTTTATCCGTTGAGCGATGGCCCTTCCATTCAGAACCACCGGATCACTATGACCTACTTTCGTACCTGCTCGACGTGTCTGTCTCGCAGTTAAGCTGGCTTCTACCATTACACTAACCGTACGATGTCCGACCGTACTTAGCCAACCTTCGTGCTCCTCCGTTACTCTTTGGGAGGAGACCGCCCCAGTCAAACTACCCACCAGGCACTGTCCGTAACCCCGATTCAGGGGCCAACGTTAGAACATCAAAACTACAAGGGTGGTATTTCAAGGACGACTCCACAAAAACTAGCGTCTCTGCTTCTAAGTCTCCCACCTATCCTACACATGTAGGTTCAATGTTCAGTGCCAAGCTGTAGTAAAGGTTCACGGGGTCTTTCCGTCTAGCCGCGGGTACACAGCATCTTCACTGCGATTTCAATTTCACTGAGTCTCGGGTGGAGACAGCGTGGCCATGGTTACACCATTCGTGCAGGTCGGAACTTACCCGACAAGGAATTTCGCTACCTTAGGACCGTTATAGTTACGGCCGCCGTTTACCGGGGCTTCGATCAAGAGCTTCGTCCGAAAACTAACCCCATCAATTAACCTTCCGGCACCGGGCAGGTGTCACACCGTATACGTCATCTTGCGATTTTGCACAGTGCTGTGTTTTTTAATAAACAGTCCCAGCCACCTGGTCACTGCGGCTCCCGTCCGCTTAGAGAGTAAATCTCATCACAGATAGGAGCGTACCTTCTCCCGAAGTTACGGTACGATTTTGCCTAGTTCCTTCACCCGAGTTCTCTCAAGCGCCTTAGTATTCTCTACCTGACCACCTGTGTCGGTTTGGGGTACGATTCGGTATAATCTGAAGCTTAGAGGCTTTTCCTGGAAGTATGGCATCAGCAACTTCACACCCTTAGGTGCTCGTCTCGTGTCTCAGTCTTAGCAACCCGGATTTTCCTAAGTCACCAACCTACTCACTTTCACATGGACAACCATCGCCATGCTTGCTTAGCCTGCTCCGTCCCCCCATCGCAATTATACCAAGTACGGAAATATTAATCCGTTTCCCATCGACTACGCCTTTCGGCCTCGCCTTAGGGGTCGACTTACCCTACCCTGATTAACATGGGATAGGAACCCTTGGTCTTCCGGCGTGCGGGTTTTTCACCCGCATTATCGTTACTCATGTCAGCATTCGCACTTCTGATACGTCCAGCATACCTCCCGGTACACCTTCAACCGCTTACAGAACGCTCCCCTACCACTCAGAATAAATTCTGAATCCGCAGCTTCGGTGCATAGTTTAGCCCCGTTACATCTTCCGCGCAGACCGACTCGACCAGTGAGCTATTACGCTTTCTTTAAAGGATGGCTGCTTCTAAGCCAACCTCCTGGCTGTCTGGGCCTTTCCACATCGTTTCCCACTTAACTATGACTTTGGGACCTTAGCTGGCGGTCTGGGTTGTTTCCCTCTTCACGACGGACGTTAGCACCCGCCGTGTGTCTCCCGGATAGTACTTTACGGTATTCGGAGTTTGCAAAGGGTTGGTAAGTCGGGATGACCCCCTAGCCTTAACAGTGCTCTACCCCCGTAAGTATTCGTCCGAGGCTCTACCTAAATAGATTTCGGGGAGAACCAGCTATCTCCCGGTTTGATTAGCCTTTCACTCCAAGCCACAAGTCATCCCCTAACTTTTCAACGTTAGTGGGTTCGGTCCTCCAGTTGATGTTACTCAACCTTCAACCTGCTCATGGCTGAGATCACCGGGTTTCGGGTCTATACCTTGCAACTATTCGCCCAGTTAAGACTCGGTTTCCCTACGGCTACCCTAATCGGTTAACCTCGCTACAAAATATAAGTCGCTGACCCATTATACAAAAGGTACGCAGTCACCCAACAAGTGGGCTCCTACTGCTTGTACGTACACGGTTTCAGGTTCTATTTCACTCCCCTCACAGGGGTTCTTTTCGCCTTTCCCTCACGGTACTGGTTCACTATCGGTCAGTTGGGAGTATTTAGCCTTAGATGATGGTCCACCTATATTCAGTCAAAGTTTCACGTGCTCCGACCTACTCGATTTCACTTAAAATGTCTTTTCATGTACGGGACTATCACCCTGTATCGTGGCACTTTCCAGAGCCTTCCATTAACACATAATAAGCTTAAGGGCTGTTCCGGTTTCGCTCGCCGCTACTTCCGGAATCTCGGTTGATTTCTTTTCCTACGGGTACTTAGATGTTTCAGTTCTCCGCGTTCGCCTCGTTAACCTATGTATTCAGTTAACGATACCTGCAAGCAGGTGGGTTTCCCCATTCGGAAATCTTAGTCTCAAGTGCTTTTTACTAGCTCGACTAAGCTTATCGCAAGTTAATACGTCCTTCATCGCCTCCAACTGCCAAGGCATCCACCGTGTACGCTTAGTCACTTAACCATACAACCCAAACGGGTCTTTGTTTCGTGACAGTTTAACTTCGCCAGAAGTTAATATTGAATACTAAAGTAGATACCAATCAACAAACGTAATCGTTCATTAAATGGCACTGAATGATACTGCTATCATTCTTTTTTACTTTTGAAAACTCTGTACAAATAACAATGTTATTCATACGAATTTTATTATCAGCTTTTCCAAATTTTTAAAGAGCATATTAATTAGTTAAGCCAGTGGCTTAGCTAACTAACAATCATCTGTGTGGACACTACGAACAAATAAGTTCTAAATCGTATAAGGAGGTGATCCAGCCCCAGGTTCCCCTAGGGCTACCTTGTTACGACTTCACCCCAGTCATGAATCACTCCGTGGTAAACGTCCTCCCGAGGGTTAGACTATCTACTTCTGGAGCAACCCACTCCCATGGTGTGACGGGCGGTGTGTACAAGGCCCGGGAACGTATTCACCGCGTCATTCTGATACGCGATTACTAGCGATTCCGACTTCATGGAGTCGAGTTGCAGACTCCAATCCGGACTACGACGCACTTTAAGTGATTCGCTTACTCTCGCGAGTTCGCAGCACTCTGTATGCGCCATTGTAGCACGTGTGTAGCCCTACACGTAAGGGCCATGATGACTTGACGTCGTCCCCACCTTCCTCCGGTTTATCACCGGCAGTCTCCTTAGAGTTCTCAGCATTACCTGCTAGCAACTAAGGATAGGGGTTGCGCTCGTTGCGGGACTTAACCCAACATCTCACAACACGAGCTGACGACAGCCATGCAGCACCTGTATCAGAGTTCCCGAAGGCACCAAACCATCTCTGGTAAGTTCTCTGTATGTCAAGTGTAGGTAAGGTTCTTCGCGTTGCATCGAATTAAACCACATGCTCCACCGCTTGTGCGGGCCCCCGTCAATTCATTTGAGTTTTAACCTTGCGGCCGTACTCCCCAGGCGGTCTACTTAATGCGTTAGCTTTGAAAAACAGAACCGAGGCTCCGAGCTTCTAGTAGACATCGTTTACGGCGTGGACTACCAGGGTATCTAATCCTGTTTGCTCCCCACGCTTTCGTACATGAGCGTCAGTGTTGACCCAGGTGGCTGCCTTCGCCATCGGTATTCCTTCAGATCTCTACGCATTTCACCGCTACACCTGAAATTCTACCACCCTCTATCACACTCTAGTTTGCCAGTTCGAAATGCAGTTCCCAGGTTGAGCCCGGGGCTTTCACATCTCGCTTAACAAACCGCCTGCGTACGCTTTACGCCCAGTAATTCCGATTAACGCTCGCACCCTCCGTATTACCGCGGCTGCTGGCACGGAGTTAGCCGGTGCTTCTTCTGTCAGTAACGTCACAGCTAGCAGGTATTAACTACTAACCTTTCCTCCTGACTGAAAGTGCTTTACAACCCGAAGGCCTTCTTCACACACGCGGCATGGCTGCATCAGGCTTGCGCCCATTGTGCAATATTCCCCACTGCTGCCTCCCGTAGGAGTCTGGACCGTGTCTCAGTTCCAGTGTGGCTGATCATCCTCTCAAACCAGCTAGGGATCGTTGCCTTGGTGAGCCATTACCTCACCAACTAGCTAATCCCACTTGGGCCAATCTTTAGGCGAGAGCCGAAGCCCCCTTTGGTCCGTAGACATCATGCGGTATTAGCAGTCGTTTCCAACTGTTGTCCCCCACCTAAAGGCATGTTCCCAAGCATTACTCACCCGTCCGCCGCTCGTCAGCAAAGTAGCAAGCTACTCTCTGTTACCGCTCGACTTGCATGTGTTAGGCCTGCCGCCAGCGTTCAATCTGAGCCATGATCAAACTCTTCAATTAAAAGTTTTTATGTTCCGAAGAACAGCTCAATGAATTCTGAATTTATTTAATATCTTTCGATATTGAATTGACTGTGCTGAATAATTACTAAAAGTAACTATTCTGTTGGTCACTCAGTTTCAATTGAGACTCTAAATTTTTTGCCTTGCTTAGCGAACTAAGCTTGGCTGTTAGAACTCAATCTGTACGAGTGCCCACACAGATGATTGCTTTATATTGTTAAAGAACGTTTGAGTTGCCTTAGCGACTCAAGGGAAGCGAATTTTACGCTTTCCTATTTTTTTGTCAACACTTAATTTTAAATTTTATGAAAAATCTAAACTCAAGTTTTACTTGACTCACTAAGTGGTTTGCTTGCCTCGCTAAGCGTTGCCTGCTCTGCCGTCTCAGTGGGGTCGCATTATAGGGAGAACAGATTTTTACGCAAGCGTTTTTTAAAGAAAACTTGAAATAAAGTGCTGTTCGCTCACTATTCATGCCAAACACTACAAAACCTATACTTAATTTACGTTTTAATAACCTGATTAAGTGATTTAATGTAAAAAGCCCAGTGAAAATCACTGGGCTTTTACTTGATAATAATTAGATGACACTTGAACAATGCTTAATTAAGCAATGCCGTATTGTTCACGGTATGCTTTAACCGCTTCTAGATGTTCATCCATTGTACCTTTGCTTTCAAGGTAACTAATAAGATCAGCTAATTTCACAATAGAAATAACCTTAGTACCAAAGTCACGTTCAACTTCTTGAATAGCTGATAACTCTGCTTTACCTTTCTCTTGGCGATCAAGTGCGATTAATACACCACTTAAGTCTGCACCATTTTGCGCAATGATTTCCATTGACTCACGAATAGCAGTACCTGCGGTTATCACATCATCAACTAACATGATTTTGCCTTTGAGCTCAGAGCCTACTAATGTACCACCTTCACCATGCGCTTTTTTCTCTTTACGGTTAAAGCAATAAGGCACATCTTTATTATGATGATCAGCCAACGCTACGGCTGTGGTGGTCGCAATTGGAATACCTTTATATGCTGGGCCAAATAAAACATCATAATCGATTGCCGCATCTTCTAAAGCTGCAGCATAAAAACGGCCAAGGCGTGCAAGGTCACGGCCAGTGTTAAATAAACCAGCATTGAAAAAGTAAGGGCTAGTACGGCCTGATTTTAAAGTAAACTCGCCAAATTTAAGTACCTGCTTTTCAAGTGCAAATTCAATAAACTCTATTTGATAATCTTTCATTACTATTAAACCTATTACTTTATTAAGCGAGTGCTTGCTTTTGCACGTCAATAATTTCGCGAATTGAATGTTTAGCTAAAGTTAGCAGCTCATCAAGCTCGTCAAACGAGAACGGTTCACCTTCGGCTGTACCTTGCACTTCGATGATTTTTCCTGTTTCAGTTAGAATCACATTCATGTCTGTTTCAGCATCAGAGTCTTCTAGGTATTCTAAATCACTAATCGCTTGGCCTTTATAAACGCCCACAGAAATTGCAGCGATCATGAATTTAAGAGGATTAGAGTTGATCATACCTTTGCTACGCATATGAGTCAGTGCATCGACTAAGGCAACACAAGCACCACTGATAGATGCAGTACGCGTACCGCCATCGGCTTGAATTACATCACAGTCGATTGTAATCGTGTTTTCACCTAATGCTTTTAAATCAACCGCAGCGCGAAGAGAGCGTGCTATTAAGCGTTGAATTTCCATTGTACGACCGCTTTGCTTTCCTCGCGCCGCTTCACGACCATTGCGAGTATGGGTTGAGCGCGGTAACATTCCGTACTCGGCAGTGATCCACCCTTTACCTTGGCCTTTCATAAAACGCGGTACACCTGATTCAACTGTAGCTGTACACAGTACTTTAGTATTCCCAAACTCAACCAGCACAGAGCCTTCGGCATGTAATGTATAATTACGTGTAAATGTAACCGGTCTAATTTGGTTAGGTGTTCTTTCGCTTGGACGCATTAACGATCCCCTTAATTCTGAATTTGACATATTATAAGTATATATAGCGGCAGATGCCATGGTGAATTGTAGAAATGCTATAAGCAAAAACAACATCAACAAAAATTTCCGCTAGAGCTTATGCAGTGATACGGTATAATCAGTTCAATATTGTTTAAATAAACTAGGAAACCATCCATGATCCACAGTATGACAGCTTACGCGCGTCGCGAAATAAAAGGCGATTGGGGCACTGGCACGTGGGAAGTACGTTCAGTTAACCAACGTTACCTTGAAACTTTTATTCGTGCGCCTGAGCAATTTCGTGGCATGGAGCCCGTTATTCGTGAACGCTTACGTAAGCACTTACAGCGCGGTAAAGTTGAAGTATTCTTAAAATTTGTTGCCAACCCTGCCCACGTTGGTGAGCTTTCAATAAATGAATCGCTTGCTGCGCAACTTATAAATAGTGCTAAATGGGTGCAACAACAAAGTAATGGTGACATTAACCCTGTTGATATCCTACGTTGGCCTGGTGTCATGGAAGCCGAAGAGCTTGATATGGACAGCGTTAACACCGCCCTTATTTCAGGCTTTGATCAAGTTATCGAAGACTTTAAATCGGCTAGAGCTGATGAAGGTGCAAACCTTGAAGAAATGATAGCCACACGTCTTGATGCTATTTTAGAGCAAGTTGCTGTTGTAGAAACCCACATGCCTGAAATAGCAAAATGGCAGCGTGAAAAATTAAATCAAAAGTTAGAGGATTTAAAAACCGATATCGATGAGTCTCGCTTAGAACAAGAGCTAATTTACCTTGCCCAAAAGCAAGATGTAGCTGAAGAACTAGACCGCTTAAAGTCGCATGTGAAAGAAACTAAAAAAATCCTTAAAAAAGGCGGCGCATGTGGCCGTCGTTTAGATTTTATGATGCAAGAGTTCAACCGCGAAGCAAACACCCTCGCCTCTAAATCAATTAACAGCGACATCACCAATGCAGCGGTAGAGCTAAAAGTTTTGATTGAGCAAATGCGTGAGCAGATCCAGAATATCGAGTAACCAAATACTCGCTTAAGTAAGCAACTTGAGCAATGTTCGTTAAATAAAGTACAATATCAATATTAAAGGCTTGAGTTATTCGTAACTCAAGCCTATTTATTTTTAGCAGAGAACAAATTCATGACGCAAACTCGCGGAAACTTATTTATATTATCAGCGCCTTCGGGGGCGGGTAAATCAAGCCTAATAAATGCTTTATTAGCAAAACACACTGATATGAAAGTATCTGTTTCGCACACTACTCGCTTGCCTCGCCCTGGTGAAGAAAATGCCGTGCACTATCATTTTGTAACAGTTGACGAGTTTAAACGCTTGATTGAACAAAATGACTTTTTTGAGTGGGCACAAGTATTTGATAACTATTACGGCACATCTAAGCAAGCGATTGAAGAGCAACTCGCTGCTGGTATCGATGTGTTTTTAGATATTGATTGGCAAGGCGCACAACAGATGCGTAAATTAGTTGATGACGTTGAAACTATTTTTATTCTTCCTCCATCCAAACAAGAATTAGAATCACGCTTAAATAGCCGAGGTCAAGATTCAGCCGAAGTAATTGCTGGACGTATGGCACAGGCGCAATCTGAAAGCTCTCACTATGATGAGTATGACTATGTAGTTGTAAATGATGATTTTAATACTGCACTGGCACAAATTGAAACAATAGTGCTTGCAAAACGCTTGTCGTTGCAATGTCAGTCAGTTCGTCATAAAGATCTAATTGCTGACTTAATAAAATAACTATTGATATATTTATAGATAAAAATTAACCACTAGCTATTGGCGAATCTTGCTGGGTGCAGTAAACTACGTCTTTGCTTAAAAATTTATTTGGAGTGCTGAAGATGGCTCGCGTAACTGTTGAAGATGCAGTAGATGCAATTGGTAATCGTTTTGACTTAATTTTAGTTGCGGCTCGTCGTGCCCGCCAAATCGCAGTGGGCGGTAAAAACCCACTGGTTGACCCAGAAAACGATAAGCCAACAGTCGTTGCTTTACGTGAAATTGAACTTGGTTTAGTTGATAGTTCATCAATGGATGTTATTGATCGTGAAGAGCAACAACACCAAGAAGCGGCTGAAATGGCTGCCGTTGCTGCTATCGTGGGTGGCAACCAATAATCTGACTTCCCGGTCCGATTTAGCCAACGGTGTAGTATTTCTACTCTAGCCGTTGGCAATCCCTTCTTTTCATCGTATATTCTTAACATACCGTTACCTATTTGCTTCACGAGAACATTGGAGTGTGAATGTATCTTTTTGAAGGTTTAAAAAAGAAAATATCAGAATACTTGCCACCGGCAGATGTAGAACTGGTACAAAAAGCCTATGTAGTTGCTCGAGAAGCGCACGAAGGTCAAACTCGCTCAAGTGGCGAACCTTATATAACTCACCCCGTTGAAGTGAGCCAAATTCTTGCGGGCATGCACTTAGACCATGAAACTCTCATGGCTGCCTTGATGCACGATGTAATCGAAGATACCGATTTTAGTCAACAAGACTTAGCCGAAATTTTTGGCGACACTGTTGCAGAGCTAGTTGAAGGCGTGAGCAAGCTCGATAAACTTAGCTTTAAAGATAAAAAAGAATTCCAAGCTGAAAACTATCGTAAAATGATTATGGCCATGACGCAGGATATTCGCGTTATTTTAATTAAGCTTGCCGACCGTACTCATAACATGCGAACTTTGGGAGCGCTTCGTCCTGATAAGCGACGCAGGATTGCAAGAGAAACACTTGAGATTTATGCACCCATCGCTAACCGTTTGGGTATTCATGATATTAAAAATGAACTAGAGGATTTAGGCTTTCAAGCCCTCTACCCTATGCGCCACAGAGCGCTAAAATCGGAAGTTGCAAAAGCACGTGGAAACCGCAAAGAAGTTATTTCAAATATTCAAACAGAAATAACAGCGCGTCTAGAAGAAGCGGGTATTACTGCAACTGTATCGGGGCGTGAAAAACACTTATATAGCATTTATAAAAAGATGCTAAATAAAGAGCTGCTGTTTAATGAAGTCATGGATATTTACGCGTTTAGAATTGCCGTAGAATCTATGGATACCTGCTACAGAGTGCTGGGTGTTGCGCATAACTTATACAAACCAATAGAAACTCGCTTTAAAGATTATATTGCCGTACCAAAAACCAATGGTTATCAATCTCTGCACACTTCACTTGTCGGCCCTCATGGCATTCCAGTTGAGATACAAATTCGTACTCATGATATGGACCATATGGCTGATAAAGGGGTAGCAGCACATTGGATGTACAAAAAAGCCGGTGATGGCGCAGGTCATACGGCGCAACAACGTGCTCGTCAATGGATGCAAAGCTTATTAGAGCTACAGCAAAGTGCAGGTTCATCATTTGAATTTGTTGAAAACGTTAAAACCGAATTATTCCCTGAAGAGATTTACGTATTTACTCCAGATGGCCGTATCGTCGAGTTGCCAATGGGTGCAACGGCTGTTGATTTTGCTTATGCTGTTCATACTGACGTAGGTAATACCTGTGTTGGAGCCAGGGTTAACCGCAAGCCTCACCCACTGAGTAAAGCATTAGATACAGGCCAAACCGTCGAAGTCATAACCAGCTCTGGTGCACACCCAAATGCAACTTGGCTTAACTTTATTGTTACCGGTAAAGCACGCTTAGGGATTCGTAATTACTTAAAAAATCAACATCAAGAAGAAGCGCTGCAATTAGGGAGGCGCTTACTTGATTCAGCATTAGGTGAAGCCAAATTCAGTGACTTACCTGATGAAAATATAACACGAGTATTGGACGAGCATAATTTAAACACTGTATTAGAGTTATTGGTTGAAATTGGCTCTGGTAATCTAATGAGTATGTTAATCGCTCGGCGTTTGCTGCAAAACGATGATGAAGATTTAAGCGATATAGCGAAGAATGCAAAAGCAACTATCATCGGCACCGAAGGCATGCTGGTTAACTACTCTAAATGTTGCCGCCCAGTGCCAGGTGATGCCATTACTGCCCATATAAGCCAAGGTAAAGGCGTTACCGTGCACCGCCAAGAATGTAAAAACATTCGAGGTTGGGAGTCTGAACGCTCTAAATACCTAATCGTAAAATGGGACGATAACCCAGAAAAAGAATATATTGCTGCCCTGCGCGTTGAAATAATCAACCATCAAGGCGCACTGGCAAAACTAACCAATGTCGTGGCAACTACACAAGCAAATATAGTTGAAATAACGACTGATGAAAAAGAAAGTAATCTCTATGTGATGGATCTTGGGATCACCGTTAAAAACCGTGTTCACGTTGCTAACATCATGCGCCGTATTCGCGTAATGCCTGATGTGCAAAAAAGTCTATCGTAAAAAATAATAGGAAAATCATGAACAAAGCATTTATTTCTACTGAACAAGCCCCTGCAGCTATTGGTACATACAGCCAAGCAGTTAAGGTCGGCACTGCAGTTTACCTATCAGGGCAAATACCACTTGTGCCTGAAACAATGGAAGTGATCTCAGAAGATTTTGCACAGCAGACTCACCAAGTGTTTAAAAACATCAGCGCGGTTTGCAAAGAGGCCGGTGGTACCATTCAAGACCTCGTTAAAGTAAATATATACCTAACGGATCTATCAAACTTTGCTACTGTTAACGAAGTAATGAGCCAATACTTCAAAGCTCCTTATCCTGCCCGTGCAGCAATAGGCGTTCGCGCTTTACCTAAAAACGTACAAGTTGAAATAGATGGCATCATGGAATTGCCTTCAACCAACTAAACCTATCAGGCATCCAAACTATTTGGATGCCACTCCCCTCTAATAGCCACCCTAATTTCTTGACAGTTATTAATTTCTCTAGCACTCTATAATGATAAAAATAAAAACCTTTAACTTTAGTAGTGCAAAAGGATAATGTGTGTTTAAGCTAGCCCATAATGGTAACGTATTACTGGATGTAATAGAGCATTCACCTCCCAGCGCCGCTTTTGTAATTGAAGCGCTTGAGCGATCTAAATTTTGTGAATGTCGTGTTGATCAAGAGTCCATTAAAGCCTATTTTGATGCGCCTAGTAATGAGCGTACTATTGTCGTTGCCAGTAAACATGATGCTACTCTCGTTGTAGCTATCAGTGACGATAAAATGCTTGCAACCGGTGAACTAACATTAGCGCAAGGTGGTAAAGTTCTCGACTTGGATACAGCCAAACAACAATTAATAAAAGCAGGTATCGCAAGAGGGTATAAGCAAGCCTTTTTAGAGCAGCTATTACAACAACAATTTGAACTACCCGCGGGACATACAGCGAAAGGAATATTAGCCAAAGGCCGCCTCCCGGTAGATGGGTTATCGTCACGATTAATCCCGCAAGTACAAACTTTAAAAGAACGTTTAAATGCCCCCAAACTGCGTGAAGATGGCACCGTAGATATGCGTGACTTCGGCAAGCTCGCAAGTGTTGAGCCTGGTGTACTTCTAATTCAACAACAACCTGCAACTCCCGGCAAAGAAGGCTTTACGGTGACTGGTGATTCGCTTCCAGCAAAACCAGGCGAAAGCTTCTCTTTAGTCGCAGGTGAAGGCACTGAAATATCAAAAACAAACCCTTTAGAACTGGTTTCGACTATTTCCGGAGTGCCTGTTGAAATAACCAATGGTATGCGCGTTGATGACATTTATACCGTTAAAGACGTTAATGTTAAAAGCGGCCATGTTAACTTTGATGGCAGTGTTATCGTTACCCAAAATATTGAACCTGGTATGAAGGTCACTGCAAAAGGTGATATTACTGTCATGGGTACCGTTGAATCTGGCGAACTCACCGCTCAAGGCAATATTACTATCAAGCAAGGAGTTATCGGCCACCAGCTAGATGATAAGTCTTTATCTTGCAAAATTATCAGTGCTGGTGATATCCACCTTTCTCATGCTCAATATAGCTTCATCAGCGGCAACAATATTTTTATTGAGCGCCAAGCGAGCCACTGTATGATGAAAGCCACGCGTTTATTACAAGTTGGTCAAAAAGATAACCCTCAAGGCAAAATATTTGGTGGTGAAGTACTTGATGCCGGTATGATCATCGCTGGCGAAATAGGCAATGAATCTGGCGCTAAAATGTTAATTAATATGGCAACTTCTGGTAAAGAGATCACTGAAGAGACTGACAACTGTTTTAAAGAGTTAGCTAAAACAGATGAGCAACTCGACACCTTGCAAGCAGCCTTAGAAAAAGCTGATTTAGTTAAAGATGCAGATAAGAAAAAGCAACTTATCGCAAAAATAGGTGCCACCCAACAGCATTACTGCCAGCAGGCGGAGCAACTTGAACAACGCCTTTCAAAATTAGAGCATCATTTACATGACTTACTTAATGACGCAAATTTAGCAGTGAACAAGGTACTTCACTCCGGTGTTGAAATTCATATTTTTGATAAAGTTTTAAAAACTAACCGTAACTACCCTCCTTGCAATGTAAAATTACAAGAAGGTAAAATCGAAGTAGAGTTTAAAACTAGTTAACTTCAAAGTTAAACATTCAGAGGCCTTACGCCTCTGGATCTGAACTTATTTTAGAGTATTCCTGCTACTTCTTGCTTTAGCTCTTCGCTCCAAACACCAACCTGAACTTGACCAATATGTGGCTTTTGTAACAGCAACATTGCTAGTCGAGACTGCCCGATACCACCACCAATGGTTTGTGGAAATTCATTTGCCAGTAGCTGTTTATGCCAATCGAATTCTAAACGCGCTTGATCTGCAGTAATTTCAAGCTGCTTCATTAATGCATCTGGACTTACTCGAATGCCCATTGATGATATTTCAAAAGCATCTTCTAGTACTGGGTTCCAGACAAGAATATCACCGTTTAAGCCACTGTATTGTTCACACGTTTGGGTAGACCAATCGTCATAATCCGGTGCACGCACATCATGTATTTTACCATCACCTAGTTGACCTCCAATACCAATTAAAAACACAGCTCCATACTCTTGTGCAATCGCTTTTTCGCGCTGCTTTGCGGTAAAGTCAGGATACATTTGGCGAAGTTGTTCTGAATGTACAAAGGTAATTTTCTCAGGCAAAAAACCTGCGATACCAAATTCATCTGCAACAAACTGCTCTGTTGCTTTTAAGCCTTGATAGAGCGAGTTGACAGTCTCTTTGAGTTTTTCAAGTGAGCGCTCTGATGTGGCACAAATAACCTTTTCCCAATCCCATTGATCAACATAAACTGAGTGAATTGGGCTCAAAGATTCTTCATCTGGGCGCAATGCTTTCATGTGAGTGTATAGCCCTTCGCCTACCGCAAAGCCATGTTGTGCCAAGGTTTTACGCTTCCACTTAGCGAGTGAGTGTACAACTTCGAATTGACTACCTGGGAGCGTTTTTACCGATACGCTTACCGCGTTTTCAGTGCCACTTAAGTTATCTTGAATGCCATCACCCACTTTAGCCAAAATGGGGGCCTGTACTTCAATTAGCCCTAATTTCTGCTCAAGCTGCTGTGAAAAAAACTGCTTAACTTTACTTATTTGCTGCTGTTGCTGCACATAGTGTGAACTCATAATAATTGGCCTCATTCCCAGTTATTGTTACTTGCTTATTTTGTCGCTGCGACAAACTTCAATAAAGCAATCCTCAACCATTTAGCAACAAAATTCAATAACCAACAACAAAAACAGCCTCAACATATAATTTCAATTAAAATAGTGGTATAAAAAACAAATATTCAATAATTATAGAGCCAAAATTATATGGAAAATTATCAAATCGATAATCTCGATAAACAGATACTTCACGCCTTAATGGATAATGCGCGCACAGCTTATGCCGAATTAGCTAAACGCTTTGCTGTAAGTGCCGGCACAATTCACGTGCGCGTAGAAAAAATGAAGCAAGCAGGTATTATTGCTGGCACGCAAGTAAAGATTGATGCAAAACAGCTTGGCTATGATGTGTGCTGCTTTATTGGCATTAACTTAAATAACGCGCGAGATTACCCACAAACCTTGATACTGCTTAAGGAGCTTGAAGAAGTTGTTGAGGCGTATTACACCACCGGTAACTACAGCATATTTATAAAGGTAATGACCCGTTCAATTGACCACCTACAAGATGTATTAATCAATAAAATACAGGCCATAGAAGCAATACAATCGACAGAAACTCTGATCTCACTGCAAAACCCCATTAGCCGCAGTGTTATGCCTTAAGGTATAATTACGTTAATTACGAGTTAAAAGAGAAAATAAAGAATGGAAAACACACGTTTTCATCGAGTTAAAAGTGTATTGGATCGCCGCCAAACAGATTTAACTGTATGCTTAGAAGATGTGCATAAGCACCATAATTTATCAGCCATAGTAAGAAGCGCTGATGCTGTGGGCTGCCACCATGTGCATGCTGTATGGCCTGAGAATCAAAAATGGCTTACCAATAATACTTCTGGAGGAAGCAAGAACCTGGATTGATACACACCTTCATAAAAATATAGATGATGCTGTCAGTACAATGCGTAACCACAACCCTGACGTACAAATACTTGCAACACACTTGAGCCCAGATGCAATTGATTATCGTGATATTGATTACACAAAACCCACCGCAATTATTGTAGGCCAAGAAAAAACTGGGATTTCGCCAACTGCACTGGCCCACGCCGATAAAAATATCATTATTCCAATGCAAGGAATGGCACAATCATTAAATGTATCTGTGGCTGCTGCACTGATTTTATTCGAAGCACAACATCAGCGCTTAAAGGCGGGCTTATACAATCGTAATATGTTGCCAAGCGGCATAAAGCATACGATGCTGTTTGAAGGTTGCCATCCAATTATTGCACAAAAGTGCAAAGAAAAGTCTTTACCTTATCCTGCACTGGATGACAATGGCGAGATCATCGCGGATGAAGCTTTTTGGCACACACTAAAACATGCTTGATGCCTTGCTTGTTCGCACGTAAACTCAAAAACATCTAAAAATGAAAGTGTTGAGCCTATTTTGTCAAAGCCTGATTTAAGTCGTTACCCAATTACAGATCTCAAAGGTGTTGGGCCAAAAATGGCTGAGCGCCTAAAAAAGTTAGGCATTACTACAGTACAAGATATGCTCTTTCATTTGCCGTTACGATATGAAGATCGCACTCGAATTTATGCCATCAATGAGTTACAACCTCACAGCCATGTCAGTATTGAAGCCACCATCGAAACCAGTCAAATAACCTTTGGTAAGCGCCGAATGCTAGTGTGCCAGGTAAACGATGGCACAGGTAGATTAACACTGCGATTTTTTAATTTTAGTGCTGCGCAAAAAAATGCCATGAGTGGGGGGAAAATCATTCGTTGTTTTGGGGAAATTCGCCGCGGGCGTGTTGGCTTTGAAATGACTCATCCTGAGTACAGTATTAGCGACACACCTTCTGAGCAACCTACAGCAACAACATTAACACCTGTGTACTCAACCACCGAAGGTTTAAAACAACTCTCTATTCGCGCTTTGAGTGATCAAGCCATTACATTATTAGAGAAATATCAAATTGAAGAGTTATTACCCGAGCAGTTTCAACATGCAGGGATAGGACTGACACAGGCTTTATATCTACTTCACCGCCCTAACAATGATGTAGATGTTACCGCGTTAGAGCTTGGCACTCACCCTGCTCAACAAAGGCTGGTATTCGAAGAGTTATTGGCACAAAACCTAAGCTTATTAAAGTTACGCCAACAAGGTCAGCAAGTAAAAGCCGTCGCGCTTACTGCTAGTCAGCAACTTGAGAATAACTTTCTTGCTCAACTCTCCTTTGCCCCGACTAACGCGCAAAGTCGCGTGGTGAACGAGATTAAAGCCGACTTACAACATACTTATCCAATGATGCGTTTGGTTCAAGGTGATGTAGGCTCAGGTAAAACCTTGGTAGCAGCTTTAAGTGCGCTGACAGCAATAGCACAGGGCTATCAGGTTGCATTAATGGCTCCTACAGAAATACTTTCTGAGCAACACGGTATTACCTTTACTCAGTGGTTTACAGACTTAGGCATAACAACGGCCTGGCTTGGTGGTAAAACTAAAGGGAAAGAGCGTAATGCAACACTAGAAAAAATCGCTTCAGGTGAAGCACAAATGATTGTAGGGACGCATGCATTATTTCAAGAGCAAGTTACATTTAATAACCTGGTACTAATTATAATTGATGAGCAACACCGGTTCGGTGTTCATCAGCGTTTATCACTGCGTGAAAAAGGCCGATTTGGAGATTGCTACCCGCACCAGTTAGTGATGACAGCAACACCCATCCCTCGTACACTTGCGATGACAGCCTACGCCGACCTAGAAACCTCGGTGATAGATGAATTACCACCTGGGCGCACACCAATCACCACAGTTGCAATACCTGATACGCGCCGTGATGAAATCATTAATCGTGTGAAAACAGCGTGCAATGAGCAAGGTAGGCAAGTGTATTGGGTGTGCACCTTAATTGATGAATCCGAAGTACTGCAATGCCAAGCGGCTGAAGACTCTGCATTACAATTAACCCAAGCACTCCCAGAGTTAAAAGTGGGCCTTGTACATGGACGAATGAAACCCGCAGAAAAACAAGCCATCATGAGTGATTTTAAAGCAGGCAACATTCACGTATTGGTGGCAACAACAGTCATAGAGGTGGGCGTAGATGTACCAAATGCCAGTTTAATCATTATTGAAAATCCTGAGCGATTGGGACTTGCACAGTTACACCAATTACGCGGACGCGTAGGCCGTGGTGCTGTTGCTTCTCACTGTGTGCTGCTTTATCACGCCCCTTTATCTGCAACAGCACAAAAACGCTTAGGAGTATTAAGAGATAGTAATGATGGCTTTGTTATTGCTGAGCGTGATTTAGAAATACGCGGGCCAGGTGAGGTGCTTGGTACTAAGCAGACAGGATTAGCTGAGTTTAAAATCGCTGATTTAAACCGTGATAAACAAACACTCAATCAAGTTAGGCCTATCGCAATGCAAATGCTTAACCAATACCCAGAGCAAGTAGAAAAGCTCATCCAGCGCTGGCTTGCTGGTAAGTCAGCTTATGCACAGGCTTAAAGCATTAAATATTGTGCAAACAAAGGTTAAACATACAAAGAAGCTACAAGGCCCCAAGCAATAGCAACAGGGCCTTAAAAATTAATATAGAATCCTAAAACTTATATTCCATACCTAACGCTATATAGTCTTGATCCACATCACTCTCTAAATCATAGGTTGAATAAAAGCCAAACAACTTAATATTTTTTGTAAACTTATGATCAACACCTACTGAGATCGCAGAGTTGTTATCACCATCTTTAAAATCAATCGTTTGATACTGTAATTTGAACGTATTGCTATTCAAAGTATATGCCGCATTGACTAAATAGCCATCAGCTTCACCAGTCCCATCAACTTTTTCTTGCTTTTGATACATAGCGCCTAATTTAATATCAGCCACTTTACCTTGAAGACTTGCGCGGATGACATCATACCCATTTACTTCGCTATCAGCTGCAATAGATGCATAAAGTTTGCTTTTTTTAAGACCCGAATCTCCGTATGTAAGAGCTAATGAATAACCATTCTCTCCTTCACTGTCTTTTTCGGCAACATAAGTTGCAAGCACTTTTAAACCATTAAAGTCATTCGAAGAATAGGTAACCGTATCACTTAAGCGGTTATCACCTTTAAATAGATTTTTTATATCACCTTCAAGGTCGTTAAATAAGTCCAACTTCCCTTGAGATTGCTTTAAAGCTGTATCATTGCGACCAATAACGAGTTGCCCAAAGCTGCCTTGCAAACCAACATATTGATTACGAGAAGTAAAAGTATCTTTTGAGTCATCTGATACATTGACCTGAAATTCAAATTTGTAAACAGCTTCTAAGCCTTCACGCAGCTTTTCTGAGCCTTTGAACCCGATACGAGAAGCATTACTCTTAACCTCTGTAAACGATTCATCGCCATCATCTGAGGACTGCACGGTTACATTTGCTTTACCGTACACATGTACATCCGCAAATGCCGAAAAAGATAAACCACCAAATAAAGCTAGGAATAAGCTAGACTTTGCAAATTTCATGTCGTTTCCTCAATAATCGCAACGAAAAACACATACTCGTGTTTGATTGAGCGCAGTGTGCCAGTGAAAAATGACAGAAAGATGACAACTGAAACAAAAACGTCAATTTATATTCATAAAAAGTAATTATTTTTGTAATTAAAGTATATTTTTAAGAACATGCGTTGGTTATAAAGTTAGACAGTCTGTAGTATATGTTGGACTTATTAAAACTGTACTGCACCACAACTTATAAACACATGGTCAGTTCATTATAGAAGCAATACGATTAGTTTAAACAAAAATAAATATTTTGCTATATTACAGCTTCATTTACATTTATTTACATTAACTTTATACCAAAAAATGTAACAATATAACAACACATAAAATAACTAATAATATGCTTTGCTCACTTAATACTTGCTAGTAAAGGTGATCTCCGCCAGCCATAATAAGCGCTCATTTTTTATTATCCCCATTCTCAAAATAAAAAAACAAACACAACAAAATGATAACTATTATCACTTCCAATTAAAATTCAAACATGTCATATTCGCTATGTTATAACATTTAAAAGCAATAATTACTTACACTACTTAAATTCAGGTTGGAAAAAAATGAAAAGGTCTGCTCTAACAGTAAGTGTTCTTACTGGTTTATTTTCAATGCAATCATTTGCAACTCAATCTATTGAAAAACTTGAAGTTCAAGGTACGCGTACACCACTTTATAGTACCCGAGATGTAAATGCCTCGGCACTAGGGATCAAAGATCCTCAGTTTTTACCTATTTCTATTCAATCTTTTTCTGAAGAGTTAATAACGAATCAAAGAGTAAAAACTTTGAGCGAAGTGCTTGCTAATGATGCATCTGTACAAAATACGGCTATCGGCACAGTATTTGATTTTGTCAGCCTGAGGGGCTTTCAACTCGATTGGACAAATGGTCTAAGACGAGATGGGCTCGCTCTTGCTCCTTATCAGGATGTTCCACTGGAGAATATTCAACGAATCGATATTATTAAAGGCCCATCAAGTTTGGTCTCAGGTTTTAATAATCCTGGCGGTACGATTAACTATGTAACGAAGCGCCCAACGATGGACTCCTTTTTAGATATCACGACAGAATTTCGTAGTCGTGCGGGCCGTTATATTCATGTAGATTTTGGTGGCCCCTTAGATAGTGAGCAAACTTTTGGCTATCGTATCAATGCCGCAGTAGAAAAAAATGGCGACTTTACCGGTGGTGACGATCTAGAAAGGCACTTTTTCAGCGCAGCTCTAGACTGGCAACTGTCTGACCGTATTTTTATTCGCTTAGATGGCGACTATCAAGACAAAAGCACTGTATCACAACCACTTATTGGTTTAGCGCGTGACCCAAATGATGATAGCCATTCCGTGCTCCCTCCTTATGTAGACACGAGTGAAATATTACTTGGCCAACCTTGGGCAAGATATAAAACCGAGTCCTTCAATATAGCGGCGCGAGTGGATTTTTGGCTCAATGATAATTGGCAGTGGGTTAACCAAGTCGCACTTTCTGGGAATGACAGATTCACTATTTTTCCTGATATATATTCAGTTGACTTAGAAGGAAATGTTCTATCAGCAAGTATTCAAGTCACGCCAGATGAAACCTATGATACGGTTTCTGCCCACAGCTTCTTTACAGGGCAACTTGTTACTGCAGGTATTGAACATGAACTCGTTATTGGCGCAAGTATTCGTGACTACCAATCTAAAGATGGTCGCTGGTTTGAGTTAGACAATCCTGTTGGTAACATATTTAGCCCTACACATGTAAGTAAACCTGAATTCCCAGAATACCCCGACCCAACAACAACAGACACAACCGAAAGCTCATTTTTCATTACCGATACCCTGCATTTTAATGATGTATTTTATGCGACTCTAGGGCTGCGTCATATTCAATATAAAAAAGATCAGACCGCACCAAACCAAGCTAAATCAACATTAGATAATCGCACCTTCAGCACACCTATCATTGGCTTAAATTATAACCCGAACGATCAACTCGCTTTTTATGCCAGTTACTCTGAAGGTGCTGGAGAAGGTGGCGTAGCAGTAATTGGCAGTGGAGCAATTAATGAGGGCGAATCGTTAGGGCCACAAGAAAGTGAACAAATAGAAGCCGGTATAAAATACCAAACTGACTCAATGAACTATTCCGTTGCAGTATTCGAAATTGAAAAAATGCTGGAATATCATAACCACATCACCAATTACTTTGTACAAGATGGGACTCAATCTCATAAAGGTATCGAACTTAATGCCAGCGGCTCGTTTATTAAAGGCCTATCGACTGTTGCTTCGATAACATTTATGGACCCTAGTTTGGATGAACTTGATGGTGAACCCGCACTCAATGGTAACCGTCCTGCAAATGTACCTAAATTCCAAGCAAATTTATTTTTAGATTATCAACTACCTTTCTTAGAAAACCTAAGTGTAAATGCAGGCATGTTTCATGTGGGTGAACGGGAACAAAATGTTAATAACAATTTGAACCTTCCGGCTTATACACGCTTTGATTTAGGTGCCAAATATCACTTTAGTGATTTTAATACCACACTGCGAATTAAGGCCGAAAACCTATTTGATAAAGAGTACTGGCTGTCTGGCGGTGCTAAAGGCATAGATTGGGGCGTCGCACCAGGTCGCGGCCGGACACTTATTGCATCATTAAGCGTCAGCTTTTAAGGATAAATCATGACCACACCAATTATTCAAATTAATAACTTACAAAAGCGCTTTGGAGAATATCAAGCCCTTCAAGGTTTAAGCTTGGCCGTACATCAAGGAGAGATTTTAGCGCTGCTTGGTCCTAATGGCGCAGGAAAAACAACTACCATCAATTGCCTGTTAGGTTTTTTACAACCTGATGCAGGTGAAATCACCATTGCAGGAGTAAACCCACAACTCGATGTCGTAACAGCAAGGCAGCATTTAGCGTATATTCCCGAGCAAGTGGCTCTCTACCCTCGCCTTACTGGGCTTGAGAATCTCGCCTATTTCAGCAAAGTGGCGAGCATCGAAAAAACCGATGACGAATTTCGTGCCCTACTCGCAGAAGTAAAACTACCAAGCCATGCTGTAAATAAGTCCGTTGCAACCTATTCAAAGGGAATGAGACAAAAAGTAGGGATCGCTATAGCACTTGCAAAACAAGCTAAAGCATTGATTTTAGATGAACCAACTTCAGGCCTTGATCCATCAGCCAGCCATGAGTTTAGTCAACTCATACAATCGCTAGCGAAGCAAGGTGTCGCAATTTTAATGGCGACCCACGACTTATACCGTGCTCAAGAGGATGCGCATCGCGTTGCAATTATTAATCAAGGGCAATTAGTCGACACGTTACTTTTCGAACAATTAAAAGAAGTCCAACTTGAATCTGTATACCTTAAACATATCAAGGTGGACGCCTAATGTTACAAAGTACTTTTAAAAAAGAATGGCTCGATACTAAGCGGCAAGGTCAAGTACTCTGGCTGAGTGGCATTGCTGTTTTGTTATTATTACTGGCTTGTGTGACTGGTTTTAAGAGCCATCAAGGCTATCAGCAAGCCGTAAACGAGGTATCTCAATCAGAGCAATTACGCTGGCTGAACCAAGGTGAGAAAGGCCCCCACTCTGCAGCTCATTACGGCATTTATGTCGTTAAGCCTACCACGCCACTGGCAGCACTCGATGATGGATTACAAGCTTACCAAGGAAATGTATTGAGGTTAGAGGCGCACATTCGTAACGATAGCTTATTTAGAAGCGCACAAGATAACTTGCCATTGTCGCGCTTTGGGAGCTTATCACCCGCCTTCGTGTTGCAAGTATTATTACCCTTATTGATCATTTTAATTGGCTACCCATTACTTGCACGGGAGCGTGAGCAAGGCACTTTAAAACAACTACTTGCAGCAGGTGCAAGCCCTGCAAAGTTGTTTTTTGCTAAATGTGCTTTGCTTTTCACACTTTCATGCCTGTTCTTGCTACCTGTTGCACTTTTTTTACTTTATAGCCAAACTGCAAACGAGGCGCCTTATACGCTAAGAAGTGCTCTATTTTTACTCTCTTATTTAATTTATCTATTACTTTGGTCATTGATCACTACGACACTCTCTAGCCTGCTTCCTACGGCACGACGCGCATTAATTACATTACTTACTATTTGGGCATTCACAACATTATTAATGCCAAAACTTGCAATGAATATTGCAACCACCTTGCATCCTCAAGGGTCTGGTCAAACGTTTCAGGCAAAACTTGAAAGCGAGGTTTATACCGATGCACGCCTCGATGCGATTGAAAAATTTAAGCAGCAAACACTCGCCCAGTATGGCGTCAGCCAAGTAGCTGATTTACCCTTCGATTATGCAGGAGCACAACTCCAATTTGGTGAACAATACGCCGACAAAATATTTGATCGCTTATTTAAAGCCCGTTTAGAACAGCTTGAAGCACAGTCACAAAGCTACCAGTTGGCAGGGTTGTTAACTCCCTTTATCGCAGTACAAACACTCTCGATGGCGACCGCAGCCACTGATTTTAGCCACCAACAATCTTTTGAAAATGCAGCAGAGCAACATCGTCGTCTTATGCAAGAAGTCCTTAACTTTAATCAAAGAGATCATGGTCATAAGGCTGAGGGACATTACTCCGCAGGAAAAGAGCTATGGCAGCAGATCCCTAAGTTTTCATACCAATACCCACGTTTTGCTCACTACCTGCCTCACTACGTTATTAGCCTCATAAGTCTTGGCTTTTGGCTAATTGTACTGGTGCTACTTAGTTTATTTGCAATTAAAAAGCTACGTTTAGAGGAACAAAGATGAAGCGCCTAATATTAGCTACTGAGCTTAAAAACCTATGGCGAGAGAAACTCGTACTCACACTTTTTCTTACCACCAGCGTGCTTGCATTCGTGGCATTCTTTAATGCCCATTATTTTACTAATAAGCAGCGCGACATAGTACTTGCTGCCCAACAAATGCAGCAACAAACAATTCAAAATGCTAAAACAGGATTACCCGAGAGGCTCGCGAGTACCGAAAATCATAAATGGTGGGAAGACCCGTACGACCTACGCGGACAAGCTTTTTACTTGATGCAAAATTACGCTACCAAAACTCCGCTCGCAACGGCTCCTATCGCAACGGGACAAGCTGATGTATTACCGTATTATTTTAAAATGCTGATTAAAGAAAAGCAGCATATTGTTCATCAATATGATTATGTCCACCCGCTTTCACTGTTACTTGGTCAGTTCGATTTAAGCTTTGTGGTGATCTATTTACTGCCATTGCTCATTATTAGCATTTGTTTTAATGCTTTAGCGAGTGAACGCCAAGGCGGACAGTTAAGGCTACTAATGCTTCAAGGTGGCAGTGCCACGCATCTACTCACCTACCAATTACTACTACGAAGTGCGTTGATTCTAATGCCATTTCTACTCATAAGTAGTCTACTTTTGGTTATCATAAGAGACCAAATAGGTGTTACTGAACTACTGAGCTATAACCTTATTGTACTGTGTTATTCTGGGTTTTGGATTGCTTTAACAGCTTGGATTAATAGCCGGGCCAAAAGTGCCGCAAACAATGCTGCGACTCTCGTTACCTGTTGGCTCGCTTTGGTGATTGTTGTTCCAGCTTTGATCAATACAAGCATTGCTTTACTCGACCCAACGCCTTCACGTATTCACTATATAGATAGTCTTCGAGCAGCCAGCGATGACGCTCAAAAAGCGAGTGAAAAAACCTTAGCTCAGTATTTTCAAGACCACCCAGAGCTTGCAAAAAATGGCAGTGGCGCCAGTGATTACGCCACCAAAAAAATTGCAACAATAAACTCTGTTGAACGCGCAATGGAAGTTCAAGATGCACGCTTTTTAAACGCGCAGCAAGCACAACAACAAAGCGCCCAAAAACTACAGTATCTTTCCCCTGCGCTTATTGTCCAAACACTATTGGTAGATTTAGCTGGAAACGGTTTGACGCGTCATCACGCTTTTATGAGCGAAGTTGAAGCTCATCATCATGCACTACAACGTTTCTTTGCCAACGAGATTGCCAAAGCTAATCAAAGAGGAGACTTTGCACCATGTGATGGTTGTAGCGCAAAGCCAACGCTCACGAATCTTGCGGATATTCCTCAATTTAGCAGCAAATTTGCTACACCTGTGTACAGCTACACACCATTAACCTGGTTGCTGCTACTAGCCGTTGGCCTTCTCCTTATAGCAAAACGTCGCGTCAACAAACTAGACAGTGCGAGTAACAAAGAGGTGCTAGTAGTATGAATTATCTATTTTTTAGATGACGAAGGGATTTATATAGCCAGTTACCAAATAGTAACTGGCTATAAGGACACTTTTATATTCAACAGGAACTATTTATAACTTATTTTTAGCTCCATCAGGAGGTTGACCAATTTTTCCAGTAGTGGGGTTTGTTCATTGTCTCTATGATATGCAACAAACACATCCCGGGATGTGTGGGCCACATCTTCAACATGATAAAGCTCACCTGCCTTTAATTGCTCCCAAACAAGCAACTGAGGAATAAACGCACTGCCGCCGCATTTTAAAATTAAATCGAGTGCTATACGCCCTGTACTGGTTCTAAAATAAGGAGGTGCGTGACCATTAAACTCACGTGCATGCCATAACGAAAAGGACGTTCCCCAATCAACATACACATACTGATTATCGAAAAAGTTCTCACTATTTGCAGCTTCAAAGGCACTAACAGGAATGATTGGTAATTCACATATTCGCTTAACAACAAGTTCATCAACCTTCGGAGGGTCGAACAGCACAGCAAGATCTAATGTACGCTCTAGTAATAAACGAGTGCTTTCTTGTTGAGCCTTAACTTCAGCCACAAGTGACACACCCGGCATCGCAGAGACAATATTAGTAATACCGAACTGCAAAAATGCATCCCAAACATTTGGGGTGCCTGCTAGGCTAATTTGCTTGTGCATATTATCTGCAAGCGCAACATCAACTTTTGCTCTTTGCATTCCGGTTATAATCATTTGTGCATGGGGTAATAAACGCTCGCCCGGTGCTGTTAGTTGAATATTGTTACGCTGACGAATAAACAGATTAACTCCAAGCCCTTGCTCTAATTGTCGTATCCTAAAGCTTACCGCAGACTGAGTTATATATAAGTTTTCAGCCGCTTTACCAAAATGGCGAGTACGCACTACTTCAACGAACGTTTTTAATAAATCTATATCCAATTATTTATCCTCACGATAAAAATTTTTTGTTTAATAAATTGCGCAACTTGATCCATACTCCTGCATGAAAATAGGGCATGAGGAAACAGCCATGAGCAATGATATTTCACTACTTCGCCAAGCGTTCGTTAGTCAGCGCCAGTTCTATGATGATCAAAACTTTCCGCGAGGTTTTGGCCGCAGCGGTAACTTTACTTTACTCGAAGCCAGTATTCTTGAACAACACGGTATTGTGCTAAAAGGTTTATACAATAAAACCTTGGAACCTCAAAACGAAATTCAAGAACAATTTTTAGCCGTGATTACAGGAAATTTAGAGCCAAGTAACCCAATTGAAAGAGCATGGCTAAAGTATCTAAAATTAACAACTTGTAAAACCAAGTTTCATACTTTATTTGGTCGTTCAAAAATGTCGGGGCCCGTGCCGCGCAACCAAGATTATTATACTGAGTCTGACGGGATATAAAGTAAAACAAGCAATTTACATATAATGTAATTTGCTTTTTTGTGTATTACCAGTTACAACTTGTATAAGTTGTTTTTCTTATACAAGTTAGTAAACAAGGTGTTGCGTGACACGAAAGATACTCATTATTGAAGATACGCCAACCATCGCCCGTGTTCAACAACATATCGCCATGAAGATTGGCTATGATGCCGACATAGCGGGCTCTCTGGCAGACGCACAGGACTTAATAAGTAAAAATAACTACTATTGCGCAGTGGTGGACTTTATTTTACCTGATGCGCCTAATGGTGAGGCCGTGCCATGTACTGTGGGAGCAGATATACCCACCATAGTAATGACGGGCAATATAGACTCTACCACGCGAGACACCGTTGAAAACTACCCTATCATTGATTACATCACTAAAGAAAATAAACAAGCCTATCATTATTTAGAAAAACAACTGCAACGCCTGCCACGCAATGAGAATGTTAAAGTACTCGTAGTTGATGACTCTGTTGCCACTCGCTTGCACATCTGTGAACTATTGAGGCGTCACAAATACCAAATCCTTCAAGCAAATAACGGTATTGAAGCGCTTGCTATGCTTGAAGAAACACCCGATATTGCCGTAATTATTACCGATAATGAAATGCCTAAAATGAATGGCGATGAATTATGTAGCGAAATCCGCCGGCGTTATAGTAATGATGAAAAAGCGATTATTGGCATTTCAGGTTCAGATGCGCCCTATCTATCAGCTCGTTTTTTGAAGGGCGGAGCAAACGACTACCTCCGAAAACCATTTAATAATGAAGAGTTTTATTGTCGCTTAAGCCAAAACGTTGACATGCTTGAGCAAATTAACACCATTCGGCTACAAGCAAATACCGATTATTTAACTAAACTCCCTAATAGACGTTATTTTTTTGAAGAAGCAAGTAAATCACTAAAGCAACTTAAAAAACAGCAATTAACCTCAGCCATGGCCATGATTGATATTGATCATTTTAAAGCAATTAATGACACCTATGGTCATGATGCGGGTGATGAAGTACTCAAAGGGTTATCGATTTGCTTTGCAAAGCACTTTGAGCAACACTTGGTTGCTCGATTAGGTGGTGAAGAATTTGCTATTTACTTTGCTGACACGAGCAAAAGTAAAGCGATACAACAGCTGGAAACGTTCCGTAGCTTTATTGAACTACACAGCCCCGAGTTTAGCAAAGAGAAAATCAAGTTCACCATCTCTGTAGGTTTTACTCAAGAGCCTGTGTATCAAATTGACGAACTACTAAAACAAGCCGATATAAAATTGTATGACGCCAAAGAAACCGGCCGTAATAAAGTTGTTGCTTAAACAGGTTTGGTTGCGGTTAGGCTATTTTCACGCTTGCGCTTTTTTGATTGTCGGTATGAATCCCAACTAAAAATAGCTAATGCACTCCAAATACATGCAAATGTAACGACTCTTTCACTGCTAAATACTTCCCCATAAAACATCACAGCCAGCACAAACATTAAACTTGGCCCAATATACTGAAAGAAGCCTAAAGTTGTGTACTGTAAACGCTTAGCCGCTCCCGTGAAACAAAGCAGCGGTAATGTAGTAATAACACCCGCGCTGATCAACAATAGGTTAGTATGCCACTCATTTAACGTTAAGTTAGAGCTTGTAGAGGGTGTCATAAAGCCCCAATAAGCAATTGCAACAGGTAATAAAATTACCGCTTCGAGTAATAAGCCTGGCAAAGATTCTATTGGCAGCTTTTTGCGTAATAACCCGTAAATAGCAAACGAACCCGCCAATGAAAATGCAACAATAGGAAAAGAGCCAAAACTGATCAACTGTACTGCCACACCACTCAATGCCAAAGCCACCGCGACCCCTTGCCACTTACGTAGCTTTTCTCCTAAAAACAACATGCCAAGTAACACGTTTAATAATGGGTTTATGTAATAACCCAAACTTGCATCGAGCATATGATCGTTATTCACCGCCCAAATAAATAAGCCCCAATTAAAGCCTAAAAGGGTTGCCGTTAAAGTAAGCATTAATAATAACTTAGGTTGCTTTATCACATGTTTAATTTTATGCCACTGCCTCATCACTGAGACAATTACAATAATAAATAAAACGGACCAAACAACACGGTGCATGAGTATTTCAAATGCTGATATATGCTGTAATAGCTTAAAATAGATAGGCGCAAGGCCCCACATAAAAAAGGCTAAGCAGGCTAAAATAACGCCTTTACGTTGTTCAGGGTTAGTTGGCATAAAAATATTCTAAACATGAAAAAGGCGGCTAGTTTACTCCCCGAATAAGGTTTTATCCAACTAAATAAGTCCCAGTGCCAAATGCTATTTGCACTCCCTGCTCATTATGCAGCTCCATTCGACAAACACATACCTTATTACCTGAGCGAATAAGCTTAGCACTGGCTGTAAATTCCAACCCTTTACCTGGACGCAAATAGTCGGTTCGCAAATCAATTGTGCCTAAGGTCGCCAACTTCTTTTGAATATCTAACACATCAATTTCTTCTAACTTGTCAATAATAGAAGCCGCCGCAAGCATGCCGCCGACATTATCAAGCACTGCCGAAATAACTCCCCCATGGAGTATTTTTTGAGTAGGGTTGCCAATAAAAACATCCTGCCATGGGAACGTAATTTGTGCTTGCTCAGAATCAAGTGATTTTACACTGATTTTTAAAAACTGATTAAACGGCATTTTTTCTACAAATACGTTTGCGACCTGGCTAATTAACATTGTTTTATTCATTATTATTGTCTGCCTTTCATAACTGGTAAGATGAGTAAAGCACAACTAAAAGAAAAGTGCGATAAAAAGCACCTATGCAAGGTCGTCTAAAAGCTCTAAAATAGGCGAGATGAATACACAAACCCCAACACCAAGTACTATAGTACGCAGTCCAGCAGCCATACTTAAACAAGTTTTTGGTTATAGCGAATTTCGTGATGGCCAAGAAGCGGTTATAAATGCCGCGCTTAACGGCCAAGACTCTCTTGTACTGCTACCTACTGGTGGCGGAAAATCTGTGTGTTATCAAGTTCCCGCGCTAGCCCTCGATGGCTTAACAGTGGTTATTTCGCCATTAATATCTTTGATGCAAGACCAGGTTGCACAATTGCAAGCTCTCGGAGTTAAAGCTGCCTACGTCAACAACAGCCTTAATCGAGACGAACAACAGCAAATTTATCAGCAATTACACAATGGTTTAATCAAGCTATTATATGTTGCCCCTGAAAAAGTTCTGCAAAGAGAGTTCTTAGAACGCCTCAATCACTTGAATATCAGTTTATTTGCAATCGATGAAGCACATTGTGTATCGCACTGGGGCCATGATTTTAGACCCCATTACTGCCGCCTAAGTGAACTAAAACAGCACTTTCCTGCGGTTCCAATGATGGCACTGACTGCGACCGCCGATAAAGCTACACGTTTTGATATAGTTCAACAATTAGGCCTGCAAGCTCCTTACATTCATACGGGCAGCTTTGATCGGCCAAACATTCGTTACACCATAGAAGAAAAATTCAAACCGTTAGCACAGCTGCTTCGCTACTTAAAAGAACAACAAAATCAAAGCGGCATTATTTATTGCACTAGCCGAAAACGGGTTGATGACATTGCCGAAAAGCTGGCTGATGCAGGCCTAAATGCCGCAGCTTACCATGCCGGCATGAGCAATGAGCAACGTCAATTTGTGCAAACAGGCTTCGCTCGTGATGACATTCAAATTGTAGTGGCAACGGTTGCATTTGGTATGGGTATCAACAAACCCAACGTGCGTTTTGTATTGCATTACGACATTCCAAAAAGTATCGAAGCTTACTATCAAGAAACTGGCCGAGCCGGTCGTGACGGTCTTGCTGCAGAAGCTATTATGTATTTTGATCCTGCTGATATCGGCCGAGTTAGACGTTTTTTTGAAGACATTGAAGATGAGCAACGCCGCCGAGTTGAAGAGCAACGCTTCAATGCCATGGCAAGTTTTGCCGAAGCCCCCACCTGCCGCCGACAAATTTTATTAAACTATTTTAGTGAATATCAGCGCGAGCAATGTGGTAACTGTGATATTTGCTTAAACCCGCCAAAAACATTTGATGGCACCCTGGTAGCTCAACAAGCTCTTTCCTGCGTTTACCGTGCTGAGCAACGCTTTGGTTTAGGTTATATCGTCGAATTACTGCGCGGAGCTAACACCAGCCGAATTCGTGATAACAATCACCACCAGCTAACTACTTACGGCATCGGTAAAGACCGCAGTAGTGAATTTTGGCTTAGTATTTTACGCCAATTGATACACCAAGGTTTATTAAGCCAAGATATTACCCAAGGCTCAGCGCTTCGTTTGACCGAAGGCGCTCGTGCTGTTTTAAAAGGTGAATACGCTTTGCAAATGGCTGAGCCGCGGCTGCAAGCTAAACATGTTTACCAAGATAAACTCGCGCAATTTAATTACGATAAAAAACTATTTGCAAAACTTCGAGCCTTGCGTAAGCAACTTGCTGATGACGATGATGTCCCGCCGTATGTGGTATTTAACGATAAAACACTCGCCGAGATGGCACAGTTAATGCCGACTAACGACAGTGAGTTTTTAAAAGTGTCAGGTGTTGGCTTTACCAAACTTAATAAATACGGCAGTCCATTTTTAACAGCTATTCGCAACTACCTCGCACAGCCATAAAGAACGAGAAACACAATGACCGACTTTCAATTAGACAGCCAGCATAACGCCATTATTGTCACCCCTAGTCAAATGCCAAACGACGATGATTTTGAGCTGTGGGCACATTTATTACTACATATGCCAGAGCTTAAAATAGCTGAATTTGAAGCCGGTGCAGATCGCCATCAGTTGCGTTTTAACTATGAACAGCAAAACTTTAATTTGAACTTTGAACATTATAGTAATAGTGTTTGGATCAATGGTGAAGGCGCCGAAGCTGAGCATTTACTTGCGGCACTAGCACATTACTTTCTTACAAATATGCAACAATGAACTAGACATACATAATTAGTTAGTGTGTAGTGTACACATACTAAAAATTCATGTTAAAGGGTTCATATGGTCGTTAACTGGTATCGAAAAACATTACTGCTTAGCTACTGTAGCATGGTTTTATTTAGCCCTTTAATAAAGGCTAATTCTATCGGAAGTAGCGGATGTAGTAATCAACGAACGATTACCCCTGCAGAGCAAAATTTGCGCCGCCAACTCGAGGGTAATGAACGACTCCCAGAAAAAACAGCTAATGCAAAAATAGCAAATATCAATTTAGATCAGCTCAACGTATTCAATACCCAATTAGAAGCAGAAAACAACGCGCTGTTTAGATTCGCCAATCGCGTCCATATGACAACAGAACCAGATGTAATAAAAAATATATTGCTCTTTGAGGCAGGTGACGAATACCACCCCAAAAAGCTTTCAGAATCAGAGCGCCTTTTACGCAAGCAAAGCTACTTATACGATGCAGATATCAGCGGTGAACTTAACTGTGATGGCGACATAAATGTCAACGTTGCTACCCGTGACTTATGGACTTTATTGCCAGAAATAAGCTTCAGCCGCACTGGAGGTGAAAACAAATCCAGCATTGGCTTTAGAGAGTCTAATTTATTTGGCTGGGGTAAGCGTTTATCTATCTCTCGCACCAGTGACGCTGATCGCGATGGCTATTTATTTGTGTATGATGACCCTAATATACTTTCTAGTCGCTACCGTGGTCGTGTAGAGTATTCAGATAACGACGATGGTAAACGCCATTTATTAGAATTGACCTACCCATTTTATTCAATCGATACCCCCTACAGCTATGGCCTTGTAAGCTATTCAGATCAACGTATTGAGTCCCTTTACAAGCGCGGTGAAGTATTTAGTGAGTTTGAACAAAAAACCAATTACAACCAATTGCATTTTGGCCACTCAAAGCAATTAGGTAATAGTTGGACGCAGCGTTTGAGTGTTGGCTACATTTTTGAAGAACACTCATTTAATGCCATACCAGCGACTCATACACCACTGGCCGAGAGCCGAGATTTGAGTTATCCCTATGTCAGCGGTCATTGGTTTGAAGATCATTTCATTAAAGTGCGCAATTTCGACAGCATTTACCGCACTGAAGATTTAAACCTGGGCTGGAATGTGCAAGGCTTAGTTGGTTACTCTAGCGAAGAATTAAGCGATGACAATAGCCGTGCTGTGTATTCATTTAATGCTAAAAAAGCTCACTTTAGTGGTGACAACACTCTATGGCGTTTTTATGCCAGCCTAGATGGTTACTGGAACGAACAACAAAGCAAAATCGAAAATCTGTTTGCCACCAGCCAAATGCAATATTATTTAAATACCAGTTTTGAGCAATCTTGGTATGCTAAAATACGCCTTGACTACGCAAAGAACCTCACACACGATAAACAACTTAACTTAGGTGGTGATAACGGCTTACGAGGTTACCCTCTTAATTACCAACAAGGTGATCGAAGCTTTTAATCAACTTGGAAAAACGCTATTACTGGGAATACGACTTACTGCAATTATTTAAGGTCGGTGGTGCTGCCTTTATTGATATAGGACGCGCGTGGTTCGACGATAAACACAATGGCGCCAACGGACAAGTTTTAAAAAATGTAGGCATGGGTCTCAGACTTGCGCCGAGCCGTGCAAATGCTGGCACAGTGATCCACTTAGATATAGCAGCTCCGATTGATAGAAATGATGATGTTGATTCTGTGCAATGGTTGGTAACTGTTAAAAACTCCTTTTAAAGGCTGCTAGAAAGGCTAAAATAACTCAACTGTGCAACTGATTTGGATAAACTGTGGAATTACTTGATATTCTTAGTATGCAATATAAATGGGTAGTAACCTTAGTTGCCTTATTAACCTTTCCTTTGCTGTTAAAATTCACCAAAAAATTACTCGAAAAAACCATCAAAGGTAAAGTCGATATTCACCGAAAATATCGCGCAGAGCTACTGCTAAAAATTATCCTCGCAATTGTGATGGTATGCTTAGTATTAGTATTTTGGGGCATTGAACTGCGTGGTCTACTCGTCCTAGGTTCATCATTGTTTGCTATGCTCGGCGTCGCTTTATTTGCCGCATGGTCACTGCTGAGTAACTTAACCTCATTTTTATTAATGTTTATACAAAATGATTGCCGCGTTGGTTATTGGGTTCGCGTTATTGATGGGGCTAATTTTGTTGAAGGACGTATCGTTGAAATGGGCTTAATGAATGTCGTATTAGAACACATTGATGGTCACCGTGTAATTTATCCAAACAACCTATTTGTAACGCGCCCGGTGATGGTTTTAAATAAAGAGCCAAAACCAACTAAGGTTGCCGCACACAAGCGAATTCTAGGTCCTAAAAAACCTTAAATTAAGAAAGGCGCTTGTAAGTTTCCATGCAAACGCCTTGTTATAGTAAATGACGAATTAACTAATTATTTAAATCAGCTGTTTTTAATTCATCATCTAAATCATTAATACCATCAATAAAGGTTTCAAGCTGCTGTTCAACTAAGCTATTAGCATGTGCAAAATAGGCAATATGAAACACAGCATCACCCTCATTAACTAACGGCATAGTCTGTTGGCCAATAATAATTCCACTGCGAGGAGCTAGTAACTCTAGCTCAGAATCACCTAGTGGGCTACTTATATAAGCCAAAATCTGGCCTTTAACAACTCGCTCCCCCAGTGAAACTTGCGCACGAACAATACCATCAACCTCTGCGCGCACCCAACTGGTTGAGCTTGCGATTATAGGATCAGGCAACTTTTTAGCACGTTTACCTCGAATCATTTTTAAATGACGCATCACATAATCGACCCCTTGCATCCCTGCTGCAATGGCAATGGGATCAAACCTAAGCGCTTCACCCGCTTCATAGGTAATAACGGGAATACCTAAATTAGCAGCTTCACTTCGCAATGAACCATTACGCAGCGAGGCATCAATGACCGCTGGTGTACCAAAGGCTTTTGCCATTTCAGCCGTCGCTTCATCGCTTAAATCTGCCCTAATTTGCGGTAAATTAGTTCTATGTATAGCACCTGTATGCAAATCAATAATGTGGGTGCAATGGACTGCTACTTGCGAGAAAAACATATGCGCCATGCGACCCGCTAATGAACCGCGAATAGATCCCGGAAAACTACGGTTCATATCACGGCGGTCAGGTAAATAACGCGACTTATGAATAAAGCCAAACACGTTAACAATAGGGACCGCAATCAAGGTACCACGTAACTGGCTGGCATCAATTTTAGCAAGTAACTGGCGTACGACTTCAACACCATTGAGCTCATCACCATGGATAGCAGCGCACACCATTAATACAGGGCCTTCTTGCACCCCATTGACCACTTCAATTGGAATGTTTAACGGCGAATGGGTATAAAGCTTTGCCGCTTCAAGTGCTAGTGTTTTTCGCTCCCCCACCCCTACGGTTTCACCTAATAAAGAAAAGGCACTATTAATTTTAACCTTTGCCACGTGTTGCGGTCCCTTTTGTTGCTGCTGCTTTTTCGATAAAGTCGATCACCATGCCTGCAATGTCTTTTCCGGTTGCCACTTCAATCCCCTCAAGACCAGGAGATGAGTTTACCTCCATCACTAATGGACCACGAGATGAGCGCAGTAAATCAACACCTGCGACATTTAAACCCATAGCTTTCGCAGCCGCAACCGCAGTTTTACGCTCTTCAGGCGAGATACGAACCAAAGTCGCGCTACCACCACGGTGTAAGTTTGAACGAAACTCCCCCTCTTGCGCTTGACGTTTCATTGCAGCAATAACTTTGTCACCTAATACAAAGCAACGAATATCCGCGCCACCGGCTTCTTTAATGTATTCTTGCACCATGATATTCGCTTTTAAGCCCATAAATGCTTCAATTACACTTTCGGCTGCTTTACGCGTTTCAGCCAATACAACACCAATACCTTGTGTGCCTTCTAATAACTTAATTACAACCGGCGCACCGCCAACCATCTCAAGTAAGTCTTTTACGTCATCAGGCTTACTAGCAAACCCTGTTACCGGCATGCCAACACCTTTACGTGATAATAACTGTAATGAACGCAATTTATCGCGAGAACGTGAAATCGCAACCGATTCATTCACAGGAAATACATTCATCATTTCAAACTGACGTAAAACAGCACAACCATAAAATGTAACCGATGCGCCAATACGCGGAATAATCGCATCGAAATCTTTTAAATTTTCGCCACGATAATGGATCTCAGGCTGCTCAGAGTTAATATTCATATAGCAACGTAATGCATCAATCACTTTTACTTCGTGACCTCGCTGCTCAGCCGCTTCGATAAGACGACGTGTTGAATACAAATTTCTGTTACGAGATAAAATACCAATTTTCATAGTTAAAACCTTAACTACCTAATAAATGAGATAAAGCCGGATCAACGACTATGCGATTTTCCATTGCTGTACGCCCTAGCAACATTCTAAACTTCATACTTGAGCGACGGGTAAGCGTCACTTCAATAGGCCAGCTGTTGTTACCGGCATGGAGCATGGTTTCAATAAAGTAGCGTAACTGGCGCTCTCCACTGGAGCTGGTAACGTACTTTATTTTTTTTACTTTTTGCTTCACACACAACTTCTGTGTGCTCATCATCTTGTAATGGTTGTGCTGTAAAACGAACCCACTGCTCACCATCACGACTAAATTCTTCTATATTAATGGCATGTATGCATGACGTCCGAGCTCCGGTATCAACCTTCGCCTTGATCTTACTTATGCCAAGCTCAGGTAAACTTAACCACTCACGCCAACCAACTGTAATTTTTGCCGTCATAAATGCGCCCTTTAATAAAAAAATGACTTATACGCGATTGCCAAATAAACACCAACAAAATAAATTCATCGACTAGATTAATTAATTCGATTGACCTGACCTTAACAATAGTCAACTATATTCACCATAAAGCATTAATGGAAATCTTCTATGTTCAATGGCTTACTTCACGCAGTGCTACTCGATGGCAAAGGCGGTGCACGCACACTAGACACTAGTAGTACTCTTGATAATTGGCAACCGCAGCAAGGAAAACTTTGGCTGCATTTAGATTACTCCCAAGATCAAGCGGTTGACTGGCTAAAAAACAGCGAGCTTTTGACTGATTATGAATTAGAATCATTAATAGCCGATGAAACCAGACCACGCCTAAGTAAAGCGGCCAATGGCTCGATGTTATTTTTGCGCGGCGTCAACCTCAACCCGGCACAAAGCCCTGAAGATATGGTGTCACTGCGTCTATTTATTAATGACGATATTGTGATCACAACTCGTAGGCGTCGCTTGTTATCTGTACAAGATGTACTGGAATCATTGATGCAAAGCGATGGTCCATGCAATATTTCTGAATTAGTATGTCATCTAACACAAAATTTAACGTCTCGAATGCAAACTGTGATTGATGAACTCGACGATACTTTAGATATTTTTGAAGGTGAAATTGATGAGCCGACAAAACGCTTTGATAACCAAGGCTTATCACAGCTACGCAGACAAACTATTGCTTTAAAAAGATACTTACGCCCACAAAAGGAAGCACTAAGCTCGCTTGCAACTAACCGTTTTTCATGGTTAGAAGAAACAGATAAAGCCAAACTAAATGAAACCACTAACTTGCAGGTGAGATACCTTGAAGAATTAGATAGTGCGATTGAACGCGCCCAAATTATTCAGCAAACAATCACCAATCAAGTGTCAGAGCAACTTAACCAGCGTATGTATGTAATGTCTGTTGTTGCCGCGTTATTCTTACCGCTAGGCTTTTTAACAGGCCTACTCGGCGTTAACGTGGGAGGGATCCCGGGCACTGATAACCCGTATGCGTTTAGCGCATTTGTAATATTTTTAATCGTGCTTACTGGCGGTATTGGCGTTTATTTTAAAAATAAGCAATGGCTTTAATTTTATCGAGACGGACTTTATGTTCGCCTTGAGGCAATTCCAACAACAAAAACTCTCCCAGCCCTTTATGGTTTTCAAGGTTAATCGCTTTACCTGTTAGTGTTTCATCGTGAGTTGTTGTAATTGTGACCTTAGCTTGCTGTATACAAAAAAGCTCAAACTGATCGTAATCACCACACGCAATTGGTTGATAAGCCATAATTGATCTCAAAAAGAGTAAAGTTAAAGTATAACAAAGGAAATTGGATGATATATGAGAAAAGCAAATGGCGCTCTCGGCAGGAATCGAACCTGCAACTTAGCTTCCGGAGAGCCACGTGATATCCATTTCACCACGAGAGCACATTTGTTGCCGCCACACCGACTCGCGATATCGATGCTTTAGCACGGGCAATAATAAAGACATCTTCACCGAAATGCTAGCATCTGTTGCTTATATGGCTATTTATTACACTAAAAATAATAATTTACTTCACAATAACGCAAAAAACAGCTATTAAATAATACTGAACAAAAAATAATAACCATTTTGTAACATATCTCAGGTTATAAAGCCTTCTTTTATAAAATGGCTAAGCACGGGGAAGTAAATCTATGAGTTTAATGTCAACCGAACAAGTGGCAGAGTTTTTAGGAGTTAAAGTGGAGCGTGTTAAACGCCTAGCAAGAGAGAGTTTACTTATTGCTAAAGGAGAAGATGCCAATGGTGAACCACAGTTTGATGCTGATGAAGTAGCTAAGTATAAAGAGCTAGCTGCACGATTTGGTGGTTTATAGCTAAACTCTTTACTATTTGACTTGCTGGGTTATTTAAGTAAATACTCCAGCTGCTTATCCAATATCTCAACTTTTTCATTCACTCCACGCTCGTGGTACCAACATATACACAACACTAAAAACACCACTTGGTAGTGCTTCAGTTTTTCTATTGAGAAGTTAAACGACTGCCCTTTGGGCAAACAGCGCTGATAAGTGTTAAGTAACGCCATTTTTTGCTGAAGGTTTAACTCAAAACTAACCACTAGTGCAGCTAAGTCAAAGTAAACATCATTGCTTTTAGCGTACTCAAAGTCGATTAAATACATACCCGATGAGTTAGTGATAATATTCTCTTTAACCAAGTCATTGTGACAAAACCCATTGTCTCTCGGCTGACTGTAAATATACTCAAGCGATGCCTCAACGGTTTGTTGATAGCCTTGGTAGAGTAAGGTGTTACGGTAATAATCAAGCTCGTACTTTATATCCATAGGCTCTGTTGACACAGTATGCTGATGTAAACTTACCAAGCTGTGTATCAGCTCAGCGGTGTAACTCCCTTGTGCTATATCACCCTCTATATATTCAAAAATAGCGAGCTTGTTAGCTTTATCAGCCCAAATTGGCGCGGGGCAAATTTGAAGTGCTGCAAATCTAGCTTGTGCATCTAACCCAACCTGTGGCCAGTGATCGCGATAACATTTTAGTAAGTAGGCGCTGCGGCTGGTGCGCACTAAAAAATTGTCATTACTTAATCCACTGTGTAAACGTTCACTGCTTAGAATATTAAGCTGAGGGTCAAAAGCGCTAAATATAGCGCTTATTTTATTCATAGTCATAGCTAGTCTTATAACTGTGCTAATGGCTTAGCTTGGTCCTGTTCGTACTCTTCGTACCAGGTTTTAAAGCCCCAAGCTGCCATAATGGTGTAGAACACAAACAAGGCTAGCGTTGGGTAATAGCCCTTTTCGTAATATAAATACATTGATGCAGCATCAATGACTATCCAATATAACCAATTCTCAAGCACTTTTTTAGCTACTAAGTAGGTAGTCACTACAGCAAAACAAGTCGTAAAGCTATCTAGATAGGCAAAGTCTGCATGAGTGTAGGTTGTCATGATATACCCAAGGATAAGGGCGACAAGTGAAGTAACAGCAATAATAACTAGGTGCTGATTTAGGCGCCATGAGGTTATTGCCAACTCATGTTTATTTGCTCCCCCTTACGCCACACTAACCAACCATAAACGGCCATGTACATATAATAAAAGTGCAGTAGCGACTCCATTAATAAAGCACCGTTCCAATACATAATGGTATAAATTAATGTACTAAAAAATGCCGCGGGCCAACACCAAAGGTTTTCCTTGATAGCTAGTAACAGGTAGGCCATAGACAACGCCACCGCGATATATTCCCAATGCGACATTGCAGTAAAGCCTGCCAGAGTTTGATTTATAAAATCCATTATTGGCTCACTAAGGTATTAATGGTTATTCAGGAGAAAGATCGCCAGATAGAAACTTACAAACAAAAATCGCTTTACCAAATTCTTCATATGAACGCTTTATTTCGGTATTCAGTACCGACATAACGAGATCATAGTCACCAAATATTTGAGTTGATAACGTATTAGTGATGACTTTTAAATCATCGTACGTATTTAAACGGTCAATAAACCCTTTAATAAATGGAATGTAGTCTTGGTGCAGTGGGTATTTACTGATCTCTACAGATAATTTCATTGTTAATTGTTTCCATTACTAAAAAATAGTGCCGCTATTGTAACTCGGCGTTGCTTACAAGTCATTCAAAGGTAGAGAGGATGACAAAGAAGGTGTAAAATCAGTTTAATTTAGTTTTCCTTTTGAGCATCCCATGGCACGACGCATTACCTACACCTTTAAAAACCAACCTCGTGAAATTAATTTTGCTAAAGATAAGTACCAAGATATGTATCAAGCAATCGCCGCGGCTGAAGGCATCGATTTAACCAACTATTTAACTATGGTACGCCAAATTGAAATGACGTCTAAGGGTTCTGCGGCGGTGCGTAACTTTCGCGATCAAGAGTTTGCTCGAATGGGTTTTGCTGATATCTACTTTATTAAAGAGTAGCCTTAATCGAGGTACTCGTAGCTCACTCGCGGGGTAATATTACACAGTAACTCATAAGGGATAGTCGTTGCACATTGCGCTATCTCTTCAACAGGTAATTCTGGCCCCCACATTACTACCTCGTCACCTACTTTGATATTGTCGCTATTGTTGCCTATGTCCACACTTATCATATCCATAGATACATTACCGGCAATGCCATAGCGCTTATCGCCAATTACAACAGGTGTGCCATGCTTTGCATGACGAGGGTAACCATCGCCATAGCCCATCGCAACCACTGCAAGCTTAGTTGGCTTTTCACTTTGCCAGCGTCCGCCATAACCTACACATTGCTGTGCATCCACATCACGAATAGCAATAACGCGAGTAGTTAAACGCATCACAGGTTTTAACGCATGCTCACTGCCTATTGCGCCTAACATTGGTGATACACCATACATCATCAAACCTGGGCGCACCCAGTCACCATGACCATTAGGCCAGGCGATTATACCTGCTGAATTTGCTAAACAATGCGCTTGTTGCTTGTCTGCAACTAACGTATCAAACAAAGCAATTTGTTTAGCCGTTTTGCTGTCACTAATATCATCGGCACATGAAAAGTGAGTCATTAAATTAATGCTACTCTTGGCATTGGAGGTGGCACTCAAACGCTGATAAAAATCATCTAATTGCTCTGGCGCAATTCCTAGTCTATGCATGCCGGTATTTATTTTTAACCAGCAACTAATTGGCGCATCAAGTTTTGCTTGTTCAAGTGCGATAAGCTGATTTTCGTCGTGAATTATTGTTTGGAAATTATTGGCTAATAAAATGGGTAAATCATCAGGATGAAACACCCCTTCTAACAACACAATGGGCTTTGTAAGGCCACCAGCGCGCAGTGCTAATGCTTCGTCAATTCTTGCTACGGCAAAAGCATCTGCATCATTTAAATGCTGTGCTATTTTAACTAAGCCATGGCCATAAGCATTGGCTTTTAATACTGCCATCACTTTACTGTTAGGTGCAAAATGCTTCACTTGCGCAAGGTTATGCGCAAGGTTAGTTAAGTTAATTTGGGCGACAGCTAAACGCATTAGTATTCATCATCAACGGCTGGGCCCGCGTAATTATCAAAACGCGAAAATTGCCCTTGGAAAGTTAACCGAACTTTACCGATTGGGCCGTTACGTTGCTTACCGATAATAATCTCAGCGATGCCTTTTTTCTGTACTATCTTCGTTATAAACTTCATCACGGTATATAAACATGATCAAATCGGCATCCTGCTCGATAGAGCCTGATTCACGTAAATCAGAGTTGATTGGACGTTTATCAGCACGTTGCTCTAGGGTACGGTTAAGCTGTGATAACGCGATTACAGGGCATTGCAACTCTTTAGCTAGGGCTTTTAGTGAGCGAGAGATTTCAGCAATCTCTAAAGTACGGTTATCCGATAAACTAGGTACTCGCATCAACTGTAAGTAATCGACCATGATCATACTAATGCCGCCATGATCGCGGGCAATACGACGTGCTCTTGAGCGTACATCGGTTGGCGTTAAGCCTGATGCATCATCGACATACATTTTGCCTTTTTCCATCAACAACCCCATGGTTGACGATAAGCGAGCCCAATCTTCATCATCAAGTTGGCCTGTACGTACTTTGGTTTGGTTAATACGACCAAGGGATGCCAGCATCCTCATCATAATTTGTTCTGAAGGCATCTCTAGTGAGTAAATAAGCACCGGCTTATCTTGCGTCATCGCGGCGTGTTCAGCTAAGTTCATCGCAAACGTTGTTTTACCCATCGATGGACGTGCTGCCACGATAATTAAATCTGACGGCTGCATACCGGCGGTCATTTTATCTAGATCGGCATACCCGGTACTCACGCCTGTTACACCATCTTGTGGTGATTGATAAAGCTCTTCGATTTTATCAACGGTTTTTTCAAGTATGTTATGAATGCTTTGCGGACCTTCGGTACTTTTAGTACGTTGCTCGGCAATTTTAAATACTTTGCTTTCTGCAAAATCGAGCAAGTCATGGCTTGTTCGCCCTTCTGGGTTAAATCCCGCCTCTGCAATTTCATTAGCCACACCAATCATTTCACGAACAACAGCACGTTCGCGTACGATATTGGCATAGGCATCGATATTTGCGGCACTTGGGGTATTTTTCGCGATTTCAGCTAAATAAGCAAAACCACCAATATTACTCAATGAGTTCTTTTTCTCTAAACTCTCAGAAATCGTGATCAAATCAATAGGATCACCTATTTCTGCAAGCTCAACCATGGCTTCAAAAATAAGCTTATGGGTACGGGTATAAAAGTCTTGCGAAACGACTAATTCGGCAACACGGTCAAATGCTTGATTATCAAGCATTAAGCCACCTAAAACAGATTGCTCTGCTTCAATGGAATGGGGAGGAACTTTAAGGGTGTCGACTTGTTTATCTGGTTTAGCCATAACTTCGCAATACTAACAGTGAATAGGCCTATTCTATCGACTTGCTGAGGTTGTGAAAATAGCTAAGCAAGATTTCTTTTCTTGCTTAGCATCGTTTCAAGTTGATAACTTAGATTATGAGGTTAACAACAGCTACTTTTGCTTTTTCAGTTCAATGCGCCCACTTATGGTATCCATTTCTATATCTGCATTGCCACCATTTATACTGAATTCAAGCTCGCTGGCCGGGCCATACTTCGCCTTGTTCACTTTATCTGAACTTAATTTGTTGATAATTTTACCATTAGCATGGGCTTCTATTTCAAACTCTGCAGATACATCCGCAGGAAAATAAAACTCTGCATCCCCACTGACTGACTCAAAGCGAACACCTGCTTTATCAAGTAGACGATTAATTCGTACTTCAGCCTCGCCATTAACCGTGTTGATGCGTAACTTTTGAATAGTATCAAGGGTAAAGTCAATATCTCCATTAACATTTTCTAATCGTACATTTTGTGCTTTCGACGTTGATTTAATATCACCATTTACAGCAGTAAAACGTAATGTACCTTGTGAATCTTTATCGTTAATTTCACCGTTCACAGTTTCATAGCGAATATCACCATTTAGGTTTATTGCATTCACATCACCATTAACCGTTTCAACGCTTATATCCCCTTCAATAGCAGATAGAGTAATATCACCATTGACTACATCAATCTCCGTTCCATTACTTAGTTTGCTCGCGATGACATTTACATTCACACCTGATAACTCTAATTCGCTACTGCTGGGCATGAAAATAACCAGATCGGAGCCATCACCACTATTCCAACCCAAATTTCCACTGCGTGGCATTTTTACAATAAACTCTATGCGATCGTCTTCAACTTCAAGGCGGTAACCTTTAGCTTTATCATCAAGTTCACCACTGATTTTAAGCTCAGCTTTATCCCAACCTTCAACACGCACGTCCCCACGCTGATTATCAATAAAAATACGTTTACTAGCTGGTACGTTAATTTGTTCATCGATTTTTTGTCCTGCGGTTGCCACCAGTGGCAACAACCCTACTGCAAAAATTAATGCTTTCATTTTCTACTCCTAAATTGTTTGCCACTTAGGTGCATGCACCTTATTAATTAAATCTAATTGCTGTTGATAAACTTGCGCTAACATACTTAACAGTGCTGAGTTATTAGGTTCATTCTCAAGCGCTTGTTTTATTGCGCTTTCAGCTTCTTCAAGTTCATTCAATTGTTGCTGCCAATTATCTGTAACCGCTGGGCTACCTTCGTATTGCACCAGTAAACTTTGTTTTTGCTTTGCAAAAAAATCACTCATTGCCACAACACTGTTAGTTTGCGGTGTTTTTATAAATAACTGCGCAGTCAAAAGCGCTGCTACGGTACAGGCCGCAATGGCTGCCAATTTATTCCAACCACTATTTTTAGCTTTTGTCTCATTCTTTGGCTTTGCTATTGCTCTTTCAATGCCTGGCCACAAGTCTTTTTCTGGCGCAAGTTCAGGCTCTATTTCATTTAATGACTGAGTTAGAAATTGTTCAAAATCTGGCTTATTCATTTTCATACCACTCTTTTAATAACTGACGGGCACGATGATATTGTGATTTACTTGACCCTACTGCCATATCTAACATGGATGCAATTTCTTCATGGCGATAACCCTCGATAGCATGAAGAACAAATACCATACGCGCTCGCTCTGGCAACCGTAAAACTAACTTATCCAAACCATTGAGTCCTTGGCAGTCATCGGCACTTTGTTCGTCCATGCCACTTTGCTCGAAGCTCACGACTTTTTGTAACCAGTTCTTATGCTTACGCAAATAACTAATCGCAATATTACTAGTAACACTATGCAACCAAGTAGAAAACTGCGACTGCCCTTCAAAGCTCGCTATTTTATGCCACAGTTGTACAAACACTTCCTGAGTTGCATCTTCGGCGTGTTCACGATCCGCTAATAAGCGTAAGCACAAACCATAAACTCGCTTTACATGCATTGCATATAAAGTCGCATAGGCTTGTTGATCGCCACTTTTTACTTTTTCGATTAACACAGACTCTGTGTGTTCACTAAAAGCATGCTTTGCATTTATCAACATCGCAGATGTTGTCCCTTTATGATTTTTATTCTGAACTAAGTGTATACCCAAGTACTATGGAAATACGATTTTCAGAGTTTTTATGTTTCTTGAATAGTTAGACGTGCGCAGGTGGTGAAAAGGTTTAAATGGAATGAAATTTTTTAGTTTTAAAAAATACGGCTAACTTAAAAGTTAGCCATTTTACGGAATTTATTTAAATTTTTGATTCAACCGGTTCTTCGATGCTTTTGTCAGGAGCTTTATACGACCAACCTAGAAAAACTAGCTTTGCATCTGCTGTAGCCCCCCCTCCGCTCACATTTGCTAAGCTCATGTCGTGATGAATCCCTCCATCCCCAGAAGCTGTAACTGTTTTACCACGAATCGACCCACTAAACCCACCATTAGCGACTACGTTAACATCTGTTTTAGGCGCATAAATTGCTGCATATAAATCTGAATTAGCACTAATATCTATCCCATCAGACCCAGTAAACCCCGAGTAGATACTAAACACAGGCTTTCCAGACTCAGTCAAACCGTGCTTCATAGTAATTGCTCCATCATCAGCACTCATTGAAACTGTACCTGAAATATAAAGAGTTAAACTACTATCTACGGCGATATCAATGAAGGAGTCACCTGTCATAATAAAATCACCACTAACAATTAAAGTAACATCACCACCTGTCACCTTTAAGTTGCCGTTATTTAAAGTGAAGTTTCCTGATTTAAGTACTTTTTGGTCAACTTGCTCGTTAATTGTAGCCAGTTGATAATTCAGCGTTGCCGGTGGCTCACCTAACCAACTTTCCCAAGTGTAGCTCCCAGGATTCGCTATTTTAGATTGGCCAATTTCAGGTGCTAACTCATAAATCACTCGAGTTTCGGGTTTACCAACAACTAAGGTTGTGGTGCTGTGGTTAACAACAATATCTTCGGCTGTTGGGTCGGTTAGATCATTTACAGCGCTTTCAATATCAATAGGATCACACTGCACTTTACTGGCTTCAAAGTTATCAGGGTCTTGATAAGGTACCAATTCAACACCTGGCGATTGCTTAAACTTAGCATCAGAATATGCAATACCATCTTGCTTTAAGTGTTCAGCTAAGCCCGCTGGCGCTTTTAATGTATTACCATACATAACATCAAGTGGTTCATTATTTTTATTTACGAGGATTGTGCTTGCACTATTATTTGGAAAAATTAAATCGTTATTAGCGCGAACAACCCCCAGTATTTTCCCTTGCTTCCATATTACGTCACCTGCCGATAATACATCGCCGCCCACAGCTGTATCTAAAGGAAACCCTTCAGGTAAAAGTGGATCTGTAGACACAGTGAAATTAGAGTCTATAGTGATATTATTATTCGCGCGTAATGATCCTGTGATGGGGGATGAGCCACTGAAAATAATACTCCCCGTTGCATGAACGCTCCCCCAAATAGTCGAAGCGCCAGATAACGTCACGTCTTTGTCTTTATAAACGGTGCCAATTACAGCTGCGGCTTCTGCTTTATCAGCTTCATACTCACCTAAGCTCGAATCGTAGCTATCAATACGGCCACTAGCACTAAGCGATACCCCTTCACAACCCACGATTGCATTTTCAAAAGGAGAGCCCGCTTTCCCAGGTGAGAAGCCAAACCGCGCGACTAAATTGCTTTGTGCATCACCATTATAACGCTCACCAAGGCTAGCTATCTCTGGTTCACCTGCGGCATTTTTACTAAGACTTGCGTTGTAGGTTGCATCAGTGCCGATCAATCCAGTGCCGGAGGCATTACCAGTAGCGGCAATTAAGCCATCGATATCTAATGTTTTATCATTCAATAAAGCTTGTTGTAACAGTTTAGCTTCTTCAAACACACCTTTTTCTGCCAGTAATCGGCTATTCATTTTCTTTTGAAAATTACCGCTCATGCGTTCTTGAACAATATTTTCACGTAATGAATTTAGTACCACAATACTTGCCATGCTAGTCAGTATAAGTACGGTTATAAGTGTAAAACCATGTTGTTTATTATTCATTTACACTCCCCCAAAGGCATTATTTAAAATCACATTAGATACAGCGACATCAATTTTAATTGTATTACCAAACTGCGCTGGTAAGTTTTCAGGGCCAACATTAATGCTGACCAAATTATTATTAATTGAAAATGTTAACGCTTTAACTCCTGTTAAAAGTCGCTCAGCATCTGCGGCTCCGAGTTTGCACATCAAATTTTCTCCCTGCAAACTGTAAATCTCATCAACAGCCGCAGCAGACACCTCTCCAATACAAGTGATAACACCTGTAGGTTGTTTAATAGTGATACTCAAACCATCTGCTGAAACCACCGGTAATTCGGGTGTTTGCTTGATACTACGAGTAAATACTTTGCTGGTATACCGTATTACTTCTTGTGCATTTTCCAGCTCTTTGCTCACCATAATCGTGCCTTTTATTGCAGAGTAAGACAGGCTTACCCCGGCTAATAAAAATGCTCCCGCAGCTAATGCAACCATTAACTCAACTAAGGTATAACCTCGATTACTTAGACCTGTCACTTTAAATACATCCTGCTGGTAGTGCAGGAAAACTGGCATTTAAAGAAATTTGGTTCTCCGCTGAGTCCGTCATTCGTTCATCTGACCAAGCGACGCTTAGTTGCATGTCATCCGCATATACAGCAGGCAAAGTCAGTTGATAATCACTTGTTTGAGGTCCAAGTGAAGCACGAAACCCAACGTCATTAAAAAGGTCTGGGTTAGTGACTTGGAGTTCACATAATCGCGGCCAAATGCGCTCTAACGTGTTTTGTCCTTGCACTAGTGATACTGTGTAGTTAAAACTGTTGGTCGCATATTGCAACGACTTTAATTGCGCTGCTGCAAGACCAAGTAAAGCGATACCTGCAATCACCACTGAAAGCATTACTTCTAACAATGAAAAACCATTTTGTTTCGCCATCATGCACATGCCGCAGTTTTCTCTGCCAGCCAATTTTGACCGCTTTTTAAAATGCACAAATAGTAATCGACCGTTTTATGATTATCATCTTGAATTAAAATTTCGCTCGCTGCTGATATTTCACCACTAGCCCACACAGTACGATCAACTAAACCTACCGAGATACCTTGATGTTGAATTACAAATTCTTTTAAAACGGTTTCAACACCATCTACAGGGGCTTTTACTTGCCACTTAGCGCCACTGACCACTAACTTAATATCACGATCGCGTTTTACCGCCTCACTACGAGCGTATTTATATACGCTATTCAACTGATTAGCCGTAGTCACGACACGATCTTGCATGATTTGTTGACTAAAAGACGGAAACGCTAATACCGCCATAATCGCAACGATCCCAACCACAATCATCAACTCTACTAAGGTAAACCCTGTTGTTTTAGCCATTATTACTCCCAGCAACCATTGGCGTCAGCAGCCTGTGTGCCATCATGCTTTATGACTAATGCTCCACAGCGATCTCCCGCTTGAGCTGTCCCCCCCTTTGGTGTTGCTGTTAATGTGAATGCCCGACTTTTAAAATTTGCATTGGCAGCACCACCTGCAGCACGATCAAATGCGACATAGGTAAAAGTATAAAATTCAGTATTCGCCGCAGTATTAAAAGTATTGGGATAGCCACCATTACGCGAATAAATACGTTCCAATACAGCTCCATGCTGTAGCATCACCTGCTGAATATCGGCACGACGACTACGTTGCATATGCTCAGTATAAGAAGGCATAGCAACACTGTATAAAATACCTAAAATTGCCACAACAATTAATAATTCAACTAATGTGAAACCTGTAAGCTTTACATTATTTACTGTCAGATCTTTCAATTTCTACATCCTTAACACTATGCCCAGTGCACAAACAATATACAGTGACAACGCTGTCAATGTCAAGATCTTGTAATCTTATAACAATGTAGTTACATTATTCTAAGTATAAACTATTGATTTTTATTTTTTTGGATTTAGATCAAACAAGGTAGAGACGTTATCTAAAAAAGGAACTTTAATGTATTGCGGTTAAATTTAAGCAATCACCCAATCAAGATGCGAGTGATATAATAAATAAAAAAGCCGTACTTTTCAGCACGGCTTTTTTTGCTTAATTTAAAAATTAAGCTTCAGCGATCACGATTACTTTGATAGTAGCCGTTACGTCTGAGTGTACTGCGATTGCAACGTCAAATTCGCCTGTCTCACGGATAGTACCTAGAGGTAAACGAACTTCTGATTTAGCAACTTCAACACCAACAGCTGAGATAGCGTCGGCGATGTCACGAGTACCGATTGAACCGAATAATTTACCTTCGTCACCAGCTTTAGAAACTAGTGTAACTTCAGCTAATGCTTCAAGTTTATCAGCGCGTGCTTGTGCAGCAACAAGCTGTTCAGCGATTTTCGCTTCAAGCTCTGCACGACGTGCGTCAAAAGTTTCAATGTTAGCTTTAGTTGCAGGAACTGCCTTACCTTGCGGGAAAAGGAAGTTACGTGCGAAGCCAGATTTAACAACAACCTGGTCACCTAGGCCACCTAGGTTAGCGATCTTATCTAGTAGAATAACTTGCATGTTTCTACACCTTTTAAAAACTGTTAATCCGCTGCTTACTTATGTAAGTCAGTGTATGGAAGAAGGGCTAAGTAGCGAGCACGCTTGATAGCAGTTGCTAGCTGGCGCTGGTATTTAGCGCTTGTACCTGTGATACGGCTAGGTACGATTTTGCCACTTTCTGTAACATAGTTTCTAAGAGTAGCTAGATCTTTATAATCGATTTGTTGTACGCCTTCCGCTTTAAAGCGGCAGAACTTACGACGTCTGAAATAACGTGCCATGAGATAAATTCCTCAATTAATTCTTTCTATATGCTGAGCATGCAAAACCAATTGGCTAAGGCCGTTACGGCCTTCGTGGCGATTTAAAAAACCACTCACTTGCAATGCCTGCCCAACGTGCAAATGTTGAGTCTGTTGTTGCATTTGCTTACCACTAGCAACCACTTGAAGTCTGACATAACTATTACGGTTAAGGTCTGCTTCAATTTGCATCGATTTATGTTCTACAACAAAAATACAATGCGGGATGCCAGCAGGGCTTTGGCTATATTTGGGCGTTTTACAAACGACTCCAGATAATGTTAGTTGATTCATGTAAGGGTTAAGCTTTTGGCTCATCTTAATAACTCAACTGCACAGCGCCATGCTTGGACTCAAAACAATTAAGCAGCTGGTGCTTCTTTCTTCTCTTCTCTTACAAGAGGAGACGCTTCAGTTACAGCGTTTTTAGTACGCATAACTAAGTTACGAAGCACTGCATCGTTGTAGCGGAAAGTAGTTTCTAGCTCGCTGATTACTTCAGTTGGTGCTTCAACGTTCATAAGAACATAATGAGCTTTATGAAGCTTGTTGATTGGGTAAGCCAATTGACGACGGCCCCAGTCTTCAAGACGATGGATAGTACCACCTGCTTCAGTGATAGAACCAGTATAACGTTCGATCATACCAGCAACTTGCTCACTCTGATCAGGGTGAACCATGAATACGATTTCGTAATGACGCATGGATATTCCTTACGGTTAATAGAGCCTTCTACCGTTTCAGCCAGTCGGTTTAAGGCAAGGAATTAATATTAATTAGGCCGAAATGAGCGCGCATTTTACGCTTAGTTGGATAATTAAGCAATAAATATTTTAGGTCAGCTATAAAAACAAAAAACCCAAGCATAGGCTTGGGTTTTTAAACAATTAACTACAAGAAGAGCTTACTTCTTCTTTTTAACTGCTTTCTTGTTTGGTAAATCAGTGATTGAACCTTCAAAGATTTCAGCAGCAAGGCCGATTGATTCGTTCAATGTTGGGTGAGCATGAATAGTAAGCGCTAAGTCTTCGCCATCTGCGCCCATTTCAACGGCTAAGCCGATTTCACCAAGCATTTCGCCTGCGTTGATACCAACCATAGCACCACCAATTATGCGGCCACTGTCTTTATCAAAAATAAGCTTAGTTTGACCTTCAGTACGAGCAGATGCTATTGCACGACCTGATGCAGCCCACGGGAATACCGCTGTTTCGATGCTTAAGCCTTGCTCTTTGGCTTCTTTCTCTGTGACACCAACCCAAGCGATTTCTGGATCAGTATACGCTATTGAAGGGATACATTTAGGGTCAAAGAAGTGCTTTTGACCAGAAATAACTTCAGCAGCAACATGACCTTCATGAACCGCTTTGTGTGCAAGCATAGGTTGACCAACAATGTCACCAATCGCGAAGATGTGGTTAACGTTTGTTTTAAGTTGCTTATCAACATTGATAAAGCCACGCTCATCAACATTTACGCCCGCTTTGTCAGCATCAAGCAATTTACCGTTTGGTGTACGGCCAACAGCAACTAACACTTTGTCATAACGTACAGGCTCTGCCGGTGCATTTTTACCTTCAAACGTTACATATAAACCATCGTCTTTTGCTTCAACGCCAGTTACTTTAGTAGACAGCATTACATTAAACTTGTCTTTAACGTAACGTTGGTAAATTTTGATAACGTCTTTATCAGCTGCTGGTACTAATTGTTCAGCAAACTCAACTACGTCGATGTCAGAACCAAGTGCACGATATACAGTACCCATTTCTAGACCGATGATACCACCGCCTAAAACAAGTAGTTTCTCTGGTATATCTTTAAGTTCTAGTGCGCCAGTTGAATCAATTACACGATCATCTTCAGGGATGAAAGGTAAGTTAACAGGCTGAGAACCGGCTGCAATAATAGCATTATCGAATGTAATCGTTGTTGCGCCATCAGTACCTTCAACTGCGATAGTGTTACTGCCAGTGAATTTACCGTAGCCGTAAACCACTTTAACTTTACGCATTTTAGCCATGCCATCAAGGCCGCCAGTTAACTGACCAATAACAGAGTCTTTCCAAGAGCGGACTTTGTCTAAATCGATTTCAGGCTTACCAAAAGTGACACCATGAGATGACATTTCTGCAGCGTCATCAATTACTTTAGCCACGTGTAAAAGTGCTTTTGAAGGGATGCAACCCACATTAAGACATACACCGCCTAATGTGTCGCGAGATTCTACTAATGTAACTTCTAAGCCCAAGTCAGCAGCACGGAAAGCCGCAGAATAACCACCAGGACCACCGCCTAGTACAACAACTTGAGTTTTTAATTCGTTGCTCATGCTTTTACCTTAATTGTTTGAACGGGACACTGCCCTAAAGTTTAACTGCCATGTTTCTGCATGGGCAGAAAGTCAGAGCAGATCAAAAATTTATGCAAGATATACAAAGATTGTATCATTGCAAATGGTAAAAATCCCAGCAAAAAAAACTGGCTGGGATTTGATTCTATTTATTTAGCTATATGCATCAATTGCTGCATTACATTACTAGTTGGCGAATATCGCTCATGTAACTTGCAAGAGTTACAGTAAAGCGTGCCGCTAGTGCACCGTCAATCACCCTATGGTCGTATGACATTGAAAGTGGAACCATTAATTTAGGTTCAAACTCTTTGCCATTCCATTTTGGTTTCATTTCAGATTTAGATACACCTAAAATAGCAACCTCTGGCGCATTAACAATTGGCGTAAATGCAGTACCACCAATACCACCTAGGCTTGAAATAGTAAAACAACCGCCTTGCATATCAGATGCTGTTAACTTACCTTCACGCGCTTTAACAGATACTTCCATTAATTCACGCGATAGCTCAATAATGCCTTTTTTATCTACATCTTTAAATACTGGTACAACTAGACCATTTGGCGTATCTACAGCAACACCGATATTGATATACTTTTTAAGAATTAAGCTTTCACCATCGTTAGATAGTGATGAGTTAAATGTAGGGAAGTCAGCCAATGCTTTTGCTGCTGCTTTCATTACAAATACTAGTGGCGTGATTTTAACGCCTAGCTTTTTCTTCTCCGCTAGTGCATTTTGCTCTTTACGGAAAGCTTCAAGGCTAGTGATATCAGCTTCATCAAACTGGGTAACGTGAGGGATTTGCACCCAGTTACGGTGTAAGTTTTTACCTGATAGCTTTTGAATGCGAGATAGTTTCTTCTCTTCGATTTCACCAAATTTAGCAAAATCAACTTTTGGCCATGGAATTAAACCAAGTTCGCCACCACCTGCATTGCCATTACCCGCAGATAACTGACCAGATTCAACTTGCTTAACTAGGTTTTTAACATAGTTTTGCACATCTTCTTTAACAACACGGTTTTTACGACCTGAGCCTTTTACGTTCGCAAGGTTAATACCAAACTCACGAGCTAAACGGCGAACAACTGGCGATGCATGAGCATAGGCACTGTTGTTTTCAAAGCTTTCATTACTTGCTGTTGCAGGTGCGGCTTGTGGCGCTGGAGCAGATTCTACTTTAGCCGCTGGCGCTGATGCCGGAGCCGCTTTTTCAGTTGACGTAGCAGGTGCACTGCCCTCTACTTCAAAAACAAAAATAAGTGAGCCAGTCGATACTTTATCGCCCGCTGCTACTTTTATTTCTTTTACTGTGCCCGCAAACGGCGCAGGAACTTCCATTGCCGCTTTGTCGCCTTCAACGTTTAAGATTGATTGATCTTCTTCAACCTTATCGCCAACTGCAACCATAATTTCAGTGACTTCTACTTCATCACCGCCGATATCAGGCACGTTAACGTCTTTACTGCTTGGCGCTGAACTTTGTGCAGGAGCTGAGTCAGCCTTTGGAGCTGCTTCTGCTTTCGCGGCTGCAGGCTCACTTCCAGCAACTTCAAAAACAAACACTAAAGAGCCTGTTTTTACTTTGTCGCCAGTCGCGATTTTGATTTCTTTAACTGTACCTGCGAACGGTGCTGGTACTTCCATAGCCGCTTTGTCGCCTTCAACGTTTAAGATAGATTGCTCTTCTTCAACGCTATCGCCCACTGCAACCATGATTTCTGTGACTTCAACTTCATCATCACCGATATCTGGTACGGTCACTTCTTTGGTTGCTGAGCCTGAAGAGGCAGCAGGTGCTGCATCTTCAGATTTAGCCGAAGTTTCTGGCGCTTTTTCTTCGCCAGCACTTTCGCCTTCAAAAATCATAATTAAAGAGCCAGTGGTAACCGTGTCACCTTCGCTTACTTTAATTTCTTTAACTGTACCCGCTTGAGCAGCTGGTACTTCCATTGATGCTTTATCGCCTTCAACAGTAAGAAGTGATTGGTCAACTTCAACAACGTCGCCAACACTTACTAAGATTTCGGTTACTTCAACTTCATCGCCACCGATATCTGGTACATTAATTTCAATACTCATTGCAAAACCTCTTAAGCGTACAGTGGGTTAAGTTTGTTAGTGTCGATGTCGAACTTCTTAAGTGCGTCAACAACCACTGACTTTTCAACTTCACCACGTTTAGCAAGTTCAGATAACGTAGCAACAACAACATAACCTGCGTTAACTTCAAAGTGACGACGTAAGTTTTCACGGCTGTCTGAACGACCGTAACCGTCAGTACCCAATACTTTGTAGTTACTGCTAGGGATGAATGAACGCGCTTGTTCAGCGTAGTTTTTCATGTAATCCGTTGCTGCAACGGTAACAGAGTCATTCAATACGCTAGTGATATAAGGCGTTTTTTGCTCGCTTTCTGGGTTAAGCATGTTGAAACGCTCAACATCTTGACCATCGCGAGTAAGCTCATTGAATGAGGTTACTGAGTAAACGTCTGATGCAATACCGTAGTCATCACTTAAAATGGCTGCTGCTTTACGTACTTCAGTCATGATAGTACCTGAGCTTAGTAGTTGTACGTTGGCTTTTTTACCTTCGTAGCTTTCAAGCTTATAAATACCTTTACGAATACCTTCTTCAGCGCCTTGTGGCATTGCTGGTTGCGCGTAGTTTTCGTTCATCAGCGTTAGGTAGTAGTAAATGTTTTCTTGATCTTCACCGTACATACGACGAATACCATCTTGAATGATCACCGCTACTTCGTACGCATACGTTGGGTCATAAGAGATACAGTTAGGTACAGTGTTTGCAAGAATATGGCTGTGACCATCTTCATGCTGTAGACCTTCACCATTAAGCGTTGTACGACCCGCAGTTGCACCGAGTAAGAATCCGCGTGCTTGTTGGTCACCCGCCATCCATGCCATATCGCCAACACGTTGGAAACCGAACATTGAATAGTAGATGTAAAATGGGATCATTGGTAAGTCATTCGTGCTGTAAGACGTTGCCGCAGCAACCCACGATGACATTGCGCCTAACTCATTGATACCTTCTTGAAGTACCTGACCTGATGTGGCTTCTTTATAGTAAGAAACAATATCACGGTCTTGTGGCGTGTAGTTTTGGCCATGCGGGTTATAAATACCGATTTGACGGAATAAACCTTCCATACCAAATGTACGCGCTTCATCAGCAATGATTGGCACGATGTTTTTGCCAATACCTTTGTCTTTTAGTAACACGTTAAGTGCACGTACAAAGCCCATTGTTGTTGAAATATCACGCTTTTGCTCTTCAAGTAATGGCTTGAATGCTTCTACTTCTGGTAGCTGTAGCTTTTCAGAGAAGTTAGGTATACGTGTTGGCGTGTACCCCTTTAAGTCTTTACGGCGCGCGTGTAAGTACTTGTACTCTTCAGAACCTTCTTCAAGCTCTAAGTAAGGCAAGTCTTTAATTGCTTCGTCAGATACAAGATCTTGTAGACCTAAACGCGAACGTAAGTGTTCAACGTGAGTCATGTCCATTTTCTTAACTTGGTGCGCGATGTTTTTACCTTCAGCCGCTTCACCCATGCCGTAACCTTTAACAGTTTTAGCAAGAATTACAGTAGGACGGTCGTTAGTTTGCTCGGCCTTTTTAAATGCAGCATAAAGTTTTGATGGCTCATGACCACCACGCTTAAGTGCAAAAATTTCGTCATCCGTCATATCTGCAACAAGTGCTGCTGTTTCAGGGTAACGACCAAAGAAGTGTTCACGTACGTAAGCACCGTCTTTCGCTTTATATGTTTGGTAATCACCATCGATGGTTTCGTTCATCAATTGTAAAAGCTTACCTGTAGTATCTTTAGCAAGTAAGATATCCCAGCCACTGCCCCATACAACTTTGATAACGTTCCAGCCAGCACCTTTAAATAGACCTTCAAGCTCTTGAATGATCTTACCGTTACCCATTACTGGGCCATCTAAGCGTTGTAAGTTACAGTTAATTAGGTAGCAAAGGTTATCTAGCTTTTCACGAGCCGCAAATGAGATTGCGCCACGTGATTCTGGCTCATCCATTTCACCATCACCTAAAAACGCATATACGCGCTGGTTTTTAGTGTCTTTTAAGCCACGGCCATCTAAGTATTTTAAGAAACGCGCTTGGTATATCGACGCGATAGGACCCAGACCCATAGATACTGTAGGGAACTGCCAGAATTCAGGCATTAATTTAGGGTGTGGGTATGATGGTAAACCGTTACCGTCTACTTCTTGGCGGAAGTTATCTAGCTGAGCCGCAGATAAACGACCTTCAACAAATGCACGCGCATAGATACCTGGAGAAATATGACCTTGATAATAAACTAAGTCACCACCATCTACGTCATTAGGTGCTTTAAAGAAGTGGTTAAAACATACTTCATAAAATGCAGCAGAAGACTGGTAAGACGCCATATGGCCGCCTAAGTCGAGGTCTTTTTTCGATGCACGCAATACAATCATGATTGCGTTCCAACGAATAATAGAACGAATACGGCGCTCAAGGTTTACATCCCCAGGGTATGCAGGTTCTTGATCTACCGGAATCGTATTAACGTAGTTCGTGTTGATGCCTGTAGGCATATCAACACCGTCTAAACGGGCTTGCTCTAATACTTGCTCAAGTAAAAACTGAGCACGCTCAACACCTTCTTCACGCACAACTGATTCAAGAGCTTGTAACCACTCTTGTGTTTCTAGCGCGTCTACGTCAATTTTATTGACTTCAGACATACGGAGGTTTCCTTATGTTTAAAATACGAATGTTTTTAATTAATACTGTGTATTGTGTGTTTCAATACCGTACTTGCTTAAATTATTATCTTGTTTCTAATTCTGTTTAGTGCGTCTTAAACTACGTTCAATACGCGAGTGCTCTTTACCTGCTTCAAGTAGCGCCTCTTCAATGAAAGCTAAGTGAGCATTACTGGCTAAACGAGCTTGTTCAGGATTCCCTTCTATAACTGCATCCATTAATAAACGGCGATGCTCTGCTAACTGCTTACTAATGTGCGGCTTTTCTAGCAATACCGTTAAATTCTGTAATACATTTTGTTCAAGTAGCGCTTGCATCCCTCGCACTAAGTGAAGCAACACTACATTATGCGACGATTCTGCAACACTAAAATGAAACGCATTAATTGCTTTGGCTTTTTGCTGTAAATCATCATTAGCTAAGGCAATACACTCAAAACTTTGTTTCACTTTTTCAAAGTCAGTGCTAGTACCTCTAAGTGCTGCATAATAGGCAGCAATACCTTCGAGTGCATGGCGAAACTCTAATAAGTCAAACTGTGATTCAGGGTGCTTACTGATCAAATCAAATAACGGATCAGTTAAACCTTCTTCAAGCTGATTCTTAACAAACGTACCGCCGCCTTGGCGGCGCGTTACCAACCCTTTAGCCTCTAGCTTTTGAATCGCCTCACGCAATGAAGGGCGAGAGACTTCAAACTGTTTGGCGAGTTCACGCTCTGGCGGCAATTTTTCGCCCGGTGCTAATGATCCCTCAAGAATCATATTCTCAAGTTGCTGTAAAATAACATCCGACAATTTTGCTGCTTTAATCTTTAAAGACATTAATCAACGTCCGCGTTGTAATAGGCTCTGGCTTCATAAATACCAGTTTGTGCCTGTAGCCGAAACCAAAAGGTAAATTGGTCATACCAAATTTGAGCCATACGTTATCAAAAAGCAAGTTTACTGTCAATTTCATGAGCAGCCCGCATACAAAACTAGCCTAACGCATTTAGCTCAAAGATTAAACAGTAGGTGATAACCGCTGACTTTGGGAAGGGTTTTTAATAAAACACGAAATGGTCTGACCAGATGACACACCCTGAGAAGCGGGCGATTACTATCAACAAATAACTTAAAAATTTTTGCTCAAAGAGAAGTGAATGAGAAAAAGCAGCGGGTAACGAGCTGCGGGTTATAATCGTAGGAAAGCGCTTTAGCGCCGATTGGCTTTAACACAAAACCTAAAACAATCACGGCTAAAGCTTATTCCCACAAAGTAAAATCATACCCCAACCCCCGTAGGAGAGCGCTTTAGCGCCGATTGGCTTTAACACAAAACTTAGAACAATCACGGCTAAAGCCTGTTCCCACAAATAAAATCACATCCCAACCCCCGTAGGAGAGCGCTTTAGCGCCGATTGGCTTTAACACAAAACTTAGAACAATCACGGCTAAAACTTGTTCCCACAAAACACACAACACCCATTTCTTACGCCAAACCACCAAACAAGGTGAGCAGTGCAATAAGCACTAAATAAAACAAAACATTACGCTTTACCAACTTCATCATACAGGTTGCTTCAACCGCACAGCCAAAGTGCTGCCGCTCAATTTGCTCCGCTGCTAATGCGGTATTTGTCACTACTTTTCGATTACTCACTGAAAAGTCAAATGCGTAACGCAGTAAGCAGCTGGTGCCTTTATTAAAATTACCAATAACTAAAAAACCAAAGCTGGTAATACGTGCCGGTAGCCAATCAAGCCAAAATAATAATTTATGAATCAATTTGAAGCGTGCCACATATGCGACTTTTTGGTCTTCGCGCACTAAATCAGCATAAGTCCGCACTAGTGCATAAAGTACAGCACCTGGCGCGCCTAATATGACAAACCAAAAAATGACCGCACAATAAAAGCGAAAATTTATCCAGGCTAATGTTTGCCCAAACGTTTCACCATCAGGTTCATCTTCAGTTTTGTTTTGGCCCATTTGCAGGGCATACAAGCTTGCCGCCTCACGATCCTCTCGGGTAAGTGCATTTAAATACGCCTTATATAAAACACGATGTTTAGCACAACCAAAGCAAACCAATAACACCACAATATTGACAGCAAGTTGCCAAAGCACAAAATCAGAAAAAGTATAAATCAAAGCGATTGCTATAACTGGCAGAATTAACCAAATTAAAAAACCATGGTTAGAATTAAACAAGCCTTTTTCGCTTAGCTGCCTATTAGAGCGTGTTAAATAGCTCTGTGCATAATGGCTTATCTGCCAATAATCTGAGCGTGCACCTAAACGTTCCAAAATCAATGCGATAATAATAGAAATTAAAATCATAGCGGTCTCTTTGCTAAAAGCAGGTTAAAAAAGGGCAGCTAAATAATGTTGCCAATCAAAGCTTTCACCTGGATCTGTTTTTCGCCCTGGCGCAATATCACAGTGCCCAACAATACGTTTTTTAGTTATTGCGGGGTATTTATTCATCAATAACTTAGTTAATGATTGTAATGCATTATATTGCATTTGGGTATATCCACTCACATCCGTTCCTTCAAGCTCAATACCAATACTAAAATCATTGCATTGTTCACGTCCTAAAAAATCAGATTTCCCTGCATGCCAAGCTCGCTTTGTAAACGGCACATACTGTATAACCTCGCCCGTACGCTTAATAAAACAATGAGCTGACACTCTAAGCCCTTGCAGGTCGCTAAAAGAAGGATGAGTCTGGCAATCAATATTCCCCATAAATAAATCATCTACATAAGGTGTTGCAAACTGCCCTGCAGGCAATGAAATATTATGAATAACTAATAAAGAAATGTCTTCTGCGCATGGTCGCTCATCGAAATGAGTACATGCTCGCTGAATGACTCCTTGTACCTTTCCCGCATTATCAATATACATAGTAGCTTACCGCCATGACAATTTGTTGATTATGCTAAAGGATTTATAAAGTTAATGATAGCCGAAAGCAGCGCTGAGAGTTGGCTAAAAACAAAAAACCCAGCATAAGCTGGGTTTTTGATATTCTGAAGAGAACTAAAATTACTTGATTTTAGCTTCTTTGAAAATCACGTGTTTACGAGCCTTAGGATCGAACTTTTTGATTTCCATTTTTTCAGGCATGTTACGCTTGTTTTTGTCGGTAGTGTAGAAAAAACCAGTACCAGCAGTTGAAACTAAACGGATTTTATCGCGCATGATTCAGTTCCTTAAACTTTTTCGCCGCGAGCACGGATTTCTGTAAGAACCGCGTCGATGCCTTTTTTATCGATAATACGCATACCTTTAGTAGTAGTGCGTAATGTTACAAAACGTTTTTCACTTTCAACCCAAAAACGGTGTGTTTGTAGGTTAGGTAGGAAACGACGTCTAGTCGCGTTTCTCGCGTGTGAACGGTGATTACCAACCGCAGGACGCTTACCTGTAACTTGACATACTTTAGACATGTCTATATATCTCCAATAACTTCGCTCGAGCTTAATTTAACCTAAGGCCATGTATTTCTGCCCTAGAGAATAAATCGAAGGGCGCTCTTTATACAGCTTTTACAGGCAAAGATCAAACAATGATCTATCCAATCAGCTCATATGTAAATTTGATAGCGGCTAATTATAAAGATCGAAAGCCCTTAGGGAAAGTAAAAACTGCATTTAAATTAAACTAATTTGTCAAAAACACTTAAACAGCTTATTTTTAACACACTTAACTAGCAAACAAAGCTAAATAAGGCCCCTCTCTGCGAACGAAATACAATTATCTGCACCCACAATGATGTGATCTAAGATATTTATATCGACTAATTGTAGTGCTTGTTGCAATTTATTAGTGATAAGTTTGTCAGCTTGGCTGGGCTCGGCGATGCCTGATGGGTGATTATGGGCTAATATAAGTGCCCCGGCATTATTTTTAAGCGCAGCTTTTACAACTTCACGCGGATAAACAGATGCTGAATTAATCGTGCCATAAAAAAGTGTTTCTTCTTTAATAAGTCTATTTTGACTATCTAGATATAGCACCATGAACACTTCTTGTTGTAAGCCTCTAAGTTCAAGGGTTAAATAATCGTAGACTGATTGCGGTGAATTAAATACCGCTTTTCGCTGGCATTGCTCTATCATATAACGCCTACTGAGCTCTAGTACGGCTTGCAATTGTACGTACTTTGCTGTGCCTAAGCCTTTTTGGGCGCAAAAATCTTCCAATGATGCATTAAATAAATTGTGCAGTGTTTCATTTTGAGTCATTAAATGTTGTGCAAGCTCAACGGCATTCATACCAGGCAAGCCTGTTCGTAAGAATATAGCTAACAACTCAGCATCGCTTAGCGACTTTGCCCCCTTATTTAATAATTTTTCACGCGGGCGTTGCTCCACAGGTAGTGAATTCAGCTGCATTATTTTGTCCCTAAAACAAACCATTCATTTAACTGTAATCTAAAAATAAAATTTCGCCTGTAAAACCGTAAATAAAATTCAAATTAAAAGCTTCGTGCCAAAGCCAAAGATTTGCTATCGTTAGTGCATATCGACAAAGGTTTTATCAGCACATGGCAGAGTTAATGACAAAGTTAAAAAATAAAAAAATTGTACTTGGGATCACCGGTGGTATTGCGGCTTATAAATGCGCAGAGCTAGTAAGGCGATTAAAAGAGCAAGGCTGCGAAATAAAAGTGGTTATGACCGAGTCAGCAAAACATTTTATAACACCTCTCACCATGCAAGCCGTTAGCGGTGAAATTGTATCAGACTCGTTGCTAGACCCTTCTGCAGAAGCTGCAATGGGCCATATTGAGTTTGCCAAATGGGCTGATTTAATTTTGGTTGCCCCTGCCAGCAGTAATATCATCGCAAAAATGGCCGCAGGCATCGCTGACGACCTGCTAACAACCTTATTATTAGCAACACCAGCAAAAGTAGCCATCGCTCCTGCCATGAACCAACAAATGTATGCTCACCCAGCTACCCAAGCTAACTTAGCAACGCTAGCTCAGCGCGGTGTAGATATTTGGGGTCCAGGTAAAGGCGAGCAAGCGTGTGGTGATATTGGCGCAGGGAGAATGCTCGAGCCAAGCGAGTTAGTTACTCTTTGCACTAAGCCAGCTCACCCGCAATTACTCGCAGGTAAAACAATTACAATTACCGCAGGCCCCACTCGTGAGCCACTTGACCCAGTTCGTTTTATATCTAATCATAGCTCAGGAAAAATGGGCTACGCACTTGCACAAGCAGCACTTGATTTAGGTGCAACAGTAAACCTTATATCAGGTCCAGTTACTATCCCCCCGCCGAGCGCAGCAAAACTCACAAATATTGAAAGCGCAGAACAATTACTACAAGCGTCTCTTACACTTGCAGTTCAATCTGATGCCTTTATTGGTTGCGCTGCCGTAGCTGATTATCGCGCAGCTAACGTTGCCGAACAAAAAATGAAAAAACAAGGTGATGAGCTCACTCTTACATTAGTAAAAAATCCAGATGTAATTGCTGCGGTAGCAAACCTAACTCAAGGGCGACCATATACCGTAGGCTTTGCCGCTGAAACACAAGATGTTGCTAGCTACGCCAAAGGTAAACTGACCAATAAAAACCTCGATATGATTTGTGCAAATGATGTATCACAATCAAACTTAGGCTTTAACTCAGATCATAATGCTTTAACACTGTACTGGCATACTGAGCAAAAAGAATTAGCAATAGATACAAAAAGCGCGCTCGCACTAAGTGTGATGACTGAGCTTGCTAAACGATTGTAAAAAGGCTGGAAAGAAGCTGAATAAAACATTAACATATCCCCACTCATTAGCTCAAAAAATGAGTGGCCAACTCTGGCAAAGCTCAATAAATAATTAAAAGAAAGGAATGTTCATGCCTGCGACAAAAAGAAGTAATCGCAAAGAGCAAATACTACAAGCACTCGCACAGATGCTAGAAACCAGCCTAGGCCAACGTATAACTACGGCAAAACTCGCTGCCGAAGTAGGCGTGTCTGAAGCTGCGCTTTATCGTCATTTCCCGAGTAAAGCACGGATGTTTGAAGGCTTGATTGCGTTTATTGAAGACACGCTATTGTCTCGCATTAACCTTATCCTTGAAAACGAAAAAGAAACCCAAAGCCGCATCTACAATATTTTATTACTGCTTTTGGCGTTCGCTGAAAAAAACCCAGGGATCACCCGAATTCTAACCGGCGATGCACTACAAGGTGAGCAAGAGCGATTACGAGAACGTGTACAAAGTTTATTTGAAAAACTAGAAACTCAAATAAAACAAGTGTTACGTGAACGAAAATTACGCGAAGGCAAAACCTTCCAGAGTGATGAACTCACCATCGCTAACTTTTTACTCGCGTATATTGAAGGTAAAATGAATCAATTTGTTCGTAGTGACTTTAAGGTTAAACCAAGCGCTCAATTTGAGAAACAATGGCTAGAACTGCAAAAGATTTGGCTATAAGTTTGCTAGTTTGCTAGTTTGCTAGTTTGCTAGTTTGCTAGTTTGCTAGTTTGCTAGTTTGCTAGTTTGCTAAAATATTAACCTTGTGAGTTATGCTTACAAGGTTTTTTTGTATTTGCTATCTTAACTCTCATTTTCGTGCGCTTATCGCTTCTACTCGAATTGTTTAACAAACCCGTTATGATAAGGGTAATGAAACAAAACGAGAATTAATAATGAAAGCGCAACTCTCTCTACTCAGCATTGCCCTTGTAGCAAGCTTAAGTAGTGCAACAGCAAATGCTAAAGATGCACTACAATTTAAAGATGTATTTGATTTTAAAGCAGCCAAAGGTACTCAGCTGTCTGAAGATGGTAATATTCTTACTTTTAGCGCGGCACCTTATCGTGGTGATGCAAGCGGCCAAGTGTATAACCTAACTAATAACAAATTGATTGCAGAAGTACCACGTGGAACAAAACCAACAATAAACAAAGCCGCTAACTGGGTTGTATTTACCCAAGTCCCTACTTTGCTCGAAAGAGAAACCACTAAAAAGAAAGATACACTGAAAAATAACCTAGTGCTAGTTAATACCCTCAGCGGTGAGCAACAACAGTTTGATGATGTAAAAGACTATAAACTTTCAGATGATGGTAATTGGCTCGCTTATCGCTTAAACAAAAAAGCCGATAAAAAAGACAGCTCTAGTGATGCAGATAACGACAAAACAAGCGAGATCAAACCCGATAAAAAAGACACCGCTTATGATTTAGTCGTTGTTAACTTGAACAATAAAACTAGCCACACGATTTCGCAGGTATTGAACTACGCAATAAGCAGTGATGCAAACCAGTTACTCGCCAGCCAAATAGACAACGACGGGACTGATAACCAAGTTACCTTGCTCACGCTTAATAATGATTTTACCAGCAGTGTACTGATTGATGAGCCAGGTGTTGTGGTTAATAAAATAGCGTGGCACCCAACACAAAATATTGTGGCCTTTACTCTAGGCAATTATGTTAATGATGATATGCGCCGCCGTGACTACCAATTAAAGCTTTATAAAAACGAGCAACTGACTGATATAAAATCGGCCGATACAGCATGGCAAATAGGTAAAACGGCCAAGTTAGAATGGTCAGAAGACGGTGAACGCCTATATTTTGAAAACAGACCAAAGCTTGCAGCTAAGCTAAAAGCAAAAGAATATACCGATGAAGCATCATTGTATGATTACGATACTATTCGCGACCAAAAAGGCTTAAATGTTTGGCACAATAACGATGCTGAAATTAAACCTCGTGAAGAGCAACAATGGAATAAAGCCAATAAAAACCGCCACTATCAAAGTGTTTACTTTTTAGCTAGTGACAAATCAGTACAATTAAGTACACCAGAGATGCCTGAGGTTGCACTCAATACAAAACGCGATACCTTGTTGGGCTACTCTAATCAAGCGTATTTAGAGCGCATTATGTATGGTGGCTTTTTTGCTGATTATTATGCGGTTGATGTAAAAACGGGTGCACAAAAATCAATTATTAAAGATTACCCTTTTAGACCAAGCCTTTCACCAAATGGTGAGTTTGCCGCTTACTTTAATGACAGCCAAGTACAACTGAAAGACCTAGCTAACAATAAAATTAGTAGCTTAACTAAAGCAATTCAAGCAACTTTTGCTGATGACAAACACGACTACCCATCGACACAACCAGGCTATGGTTTTGCTGGCTGGCTTACCGATAGCAGTCAAGTCTTGGTGTATAGCAAATACGATATTTGGGCGTTTGATGTAACCACTCAGCAAGGCACACGTTTAACAAATGGTAAGCCTAGCAATACACAATATCGAATTATCAAACTTGATAAAGAGCAAATCGGCTTTAAACAAGATGAAACTTTACTACTTAGTGCTACAAACTTACAGCACAAACAAACCGAAATTGCGAAACTAAGCCTAGTAGATAACGCAATTACTAAAGTACTTACTGGCAACAAACGCTTTGATGTTATTAACAAAGCGAAACACGCCAATAAGTATTTATTTACTGAGCAAACCTATCAGCAGTTCCCTGATATTTACCAAACCGACTTTAGCTTTAATAAACCACAAAAGGTCACTAATTTAAATCCGCAAGTTGATAACTTTGCATGGGGCCAAGCGCCTGAGCTTATCAGCTATAAAGGGTTTGATGGAGAAGACCTACAAGGCGTACTCATTAAACCTGCGGGCTACAAAAAAGGCGATAAAGTGCCAGTGGTGGTGTATTTTTACCGCTATATGAGTCAACGCATGTATGACTTTCCTAAAATGGAGCTAAATCATCGCCCTAACTTCCCGATGTTCACATCAAACGGTTACGCAATCTTTTTACCTGATATTCGCTTTGAAATAGGCCATCCAGGTAAGTCATCGACGCAGACCATGATCAATGCAACCCAAAAGCTGATTGATTTAGGGGTTGCCGACCCAGATAAAATTGGCTTACAAGGCCATTCATGGGCGGGATATCAAAGTGCCTTTATGATCACCGAAACTGACATGTTCAAAGCCGTAGTATCGGGTGCACCAGTATCTAACATGACCAGTGCCTACAGTGGTATTCGCTTAAAGTCAGGGCTTGCGCGCCAGTTTCAGTATGAAACAGGGCAAAGCCGTATCGGTAAAAACTTGTTTGAAGCGCCTGAGCTTTATATTGAAAACTCACCGGTGTTTTTTGCCGACAAAGTAAATACCCCTATCTTAATCATGTTTGGTGATAAAGATGACGCTGTGCCATGGCATGAAGGTGTGCAATATTACTTAGCACTGCGCCGTGCTGGTAAAGATGCCACCTTCTTACAATACGAAGGCGAACCACATCATTTAAAGAAATTCCCGAACCAAGTGGATTTCTCGATTCGTATGATGCAGTACTTTGATCACTATTTAAAAGGCAAACCGGCCGCTAAATGGATGACTGAAGGTGAAGCATTTATTGAGGAATAAGCTGAAGAATAAGCAGCTATATAAAAACGCCCAGCAATTGCTGGGCGTTTTTATGAGCGCTTAAGTTATCGTGCGCGCTGGCGGTTACCGCCCACTTTAGGCTTGGTATTGGCCTTTTTAAACTGACTAAAGCCAGTATGGCGACTCAACGCTGGGCGACCCCCTTGCCTGGCTTAGCTGATTTTTCATCGCGGCTTTCTTCTGGTACCAAGCAGTTAGGTCCTTTACCAATAAGCTTTGCTTTACCCATTTTGCGTAATGCTTCACGGATCATCGGCCAACCAGCAGGGTCGTGATAGCGTAAAATAGCTTTATGTAAGCGACGTTGGCGCGCACCTTTTGGAACAGCTACTTGCTCAGTGTTATTTTTTATATTACGTAACGAATTCATCTCAGTATGATAAATCGTGGTCGCATTGGCCATCGGTGACGGGTAAAAGTTTTGTACTTGATCAAGCTTAAAGTCATTTGATTTAAGCCAAAGTGCCATATTGACCATATCTTCATCTTTAGTGCCAGGATGAGCTGAGATAAAATAAGGGATCAAATACTGCTTTTTACCCGCTTCTTTAGAATACTTATCAAATAGCTCTTTAAACTGATCATACGCCCCCATGCCTGGCTTCATCATCTTAGATAATGGCCCATCTTCGGTATGCTCCGGTGCTATTTTTAAGTACCCGCCGACATGGTGAGTCACTAGCTCTTTTACATAACGAGGATCTTGAACAGCCAAGTCATATCGCACACCTGAAGCAATAAGGATTTTTTTCACTCCTTTTACTTCACGGGCTTTTTTATATAAATCAATGGTTGGAGTATGGTCGGTGTCCATATGTTTACAAATATCAGGGTAAACACATGATAAACGGCGACAGGTACTCTCAGCTTTTTTACTCTTACAACGCAACTTATACATATTCGCTGTAGGGCCACCTAAATCTGAGATCACCCCAGTAAAACCCGGTACTTTATCGCGAATTTGTTCAATTTCATCAATGATCGACTCTTGTGAGCGACTTTGAATAATTCGCCCTTCATGCTCTGTAATTGAACAGAACGAGCAACCACCAAAACACCCTCGCATAATATTCACTGAGGTTTTGATCATATCATAAGCAGGGATCTTCGCATCACCATAACTTGGGTGCGGAATACGCTGATAAGGCAGACCAAATACGGCATCCATTTCATGGGTTTCTAACGGGTATGCCGGTGGGTTCACCCAAATAGAGCGATCGCCATGGCGTTGAAATAACGCACGGGCACACCCAGGGTTAGTCTCTTGGTGCAAAATACGTGAGGCGTGTGCATACAAGGGTTTATTAACGCTTACTTGTTCAAACGCAGGTAACTTTACGTAGGTTTTTTCCCAAGGTTTAGGGCGTGCCGGTTGTATGGTTATAGGTTTAGCGGCTTCAGCTTTTAAATCAATGCCGGCTTTTTTAAATTCACTTTTACTACAACCCACATCGTCAGCGCCGTATGGGTTAGGAATAGGATCAATTTTGCCTATTTTATCAATGGCCGTAGAATCACTACCACGCCAACCTGGAAGTGGTTCTTTGCGAATAACCGCAGTACCACGAATGTCTTGAATGGTGTCCATGGTTTCGCCAGCAGCAATACGATGTGCAACTTCCACCAGCGGACGCTCAGCGTTACCATAAATCAGAATATCTGCTTTAGCATCAAACAAAATACTACGACGAACTTTTTCTTGCCAATAATCGTAATGGGCAATACGGCGTAAACTGGCTTCAATACCACCAATTACGATAGGAATTCCTTTATATGCTTCTCGACACTTCTGAGAATAAATCATTACAGCACGATCAGGGCGCTTACCACCTACATTTCCTGGTGTATAAGCATCATCATGACGCATACGCTTTTCAGCGGTATAACGATTGATCATTGAATCCATGTTGCCGGCTGTTACACCAAAAAATAGATTCGGTCTACCAAGCTCCATAAAGGCATCTTTTGACTGCCAATCAGGCTGGGCAATAATGCCGACTCTAAAACCTTGCGCTTCGAGTACTCGGCCAATAACCGCCATGCCGAAACTAGGGTGATCAACATACGCATCGCCACTAATAATAATGATATCGCAGCTATCCCAGCCAAGTGCATCCATCTCTTGTCGAGTTGTAGGTAAAAATGGTGCCGTGCCATAACACTCAGCCCAATATTTGGGGTATGAGAATAAGGCTCGTTTAGCTTTTAGTGCGCTCATAATTAATGACCAATTGCTTTAAAAAAGGCCGCAAAGTATACCCGAATAAATCACTAAGCGATATTAACGATTATCCTAATTACTTTAATAGCAACCTTTATAGCTACCTCTGCTGCTCAATAAATTGAATTAGCTCTGCTTCAGGCATAGGTTTAGCATACATAAAACCTTGCACTTCATTACAACCTAATTGCTTGAGTAAATCTGCTTGTGCTTGAGTTTCAACACCTTCTGCAATTGTTTGCAAACCTAACTGAGCACCTAATGCAATAACCAGTGCAGCTATTGCACCCGAGTCGTTGTCTGGAATATCTTTAATAAAATCTCGGTCAATTTTCAAACGGTTAACCGGTAGTTTTTGCAAATAACTCAATGAAGAAAACCCTGTGCCAAAGTCATCAATCGCCACTTCAACACCACAGTTTTTTAATTCTTGCAGAGTAGCGATTACCATGCCAAGTTCGTCCATTACCACGCTTTCAGTCACCTCAAGCTCAATGTACTTTGGTGATACCTGATATTTTAACAAGGTATTTATTACTTGCTGTGCATAACCATTAACTTTAAATTGCGGCACTGATACATTCACTGCAATTCGCACAAAAATGCCCATAGCCTCTAAACGCTTTTGCTGCAGGCATGCTTGCTCTAATACCCATTGACCAATATCAACAATCAACCCTGCATCTTCTGCAAGCGGTACAAAAATAGCTGGAGATATATAATTACCTCGCCCAGATGGCCAACGTAACAGAGCTTCACAACCAATTAATGATAAATCATCAAGAGCAAATTGCGGTTGATACCAGACTTCTAATTTATTACTTTCAAAATCTTGGCGCAGTTGACGAATAATGCCTAATCGCCACGTCATCTGCTCTTCCATATCAGGAGTATAGTAAACTGCCAAATTACTTTTTTGTTTCTTAGCTTGATTCAGTGCGATATAAGCAAGCTTTAATGTTTGCATTCCAGCGGCTTGAAAATCCTTTTGCTCACATACTCCCACTCTAAATTTAATTGGCAGCACATGCTCAGCAGCAAGAAAAGGCAAATTTAGGTGTTCAAACAATTCTTCTGTATCAAAGCGTTCGCGTTCTATTAAAAAACCAAACACATCAGCGCCAATACGTGATAACAACTTGGCTGTTGGGTATTCCTGTTTTAGCCGCTCAACGATGGCAACCAATAAGTGATTGCCAGCCTCTTGACCAAGACCATTATTTATATCTGAAAAATGAGCTACATCTATTATTACAAAGACATGTTCGTTATTATTTACTCTATGATACTTTTCTACTTGCTCAATAAAATCAGTACGATTAGCCAGACCTGTCAGTGCATCTTTAAACGCTGCGTCCCTGAGCCGGTTAAATAACCTAACGTTATCTAACCCCACACTAACGTTAGTTAAAAATATTTCTGCAAATTGTAATTGATCTAAACTTGGCTGTTTTGCATAGTCTAAAAATAATGCTGCTTGACGGTTTTTACTTTTTAATAAAAATGTTGTGTCGTGTTCGGTGTATTGATGTTCACCCAGCTCTAAGCATTTTTGCACTTGTAGAATTATTCGGCCATCATCAAGCTGTTCAATTCCTTGACCAAAAAATTCACTAAACTCGCTACAACCACCTAATGCAAATACCCGATTACTGTCATCTAATGTGCCGCACACAATGCCCCTTGGTTTGCAATCGAGTATCACCGATAACTGCTTTATCACAGCCATCGTAAATGCTTTAATATCGGTAAAACCTAAAATAGCTTTTGAAGCGCATAGAATATTATTCAGTGCTTTGCTTTGATATTCTAATTTGCAAACTTGCTCATACGAGCGAATCGCTGTCACTAAGGAGGTTACTAACTTACTGCGGGTCAGCTCAGTTTTAGTTTTATAATCATTAATATCATAATTACGTATTACCTGTTCTTCCGGCGCATAACCCGGCTGACCAGTACGTAAGATTATTCTCACATTATGATTTTGTAATGTCTCTCTCACTTCTTTTACTACTTTTAAACCTGCATCATCAGATTCCATAACAACATCAAGCAATAAAACAGACACATCACTAATACCACAAAGTAATTCAACGGCTTCACTGCCGGAGTAAGCATGATGAAAACGTAACGCCTTTCCCCAGAGCTCAACACCTGATAGTGCAAGTTTAGTAACAGAGTGAATTTCAGGGTCATCATCAACGATTAAGATATCCCAGTACCCTGTAGGTATAGTTTCAGTAAGCGGCTCTTCTTCATGATCAGTAAATAAAAAATCATTGTGCTCTGACGACATTATAAATCCTTCAATTATAAATACTGCGCACGGCACCTAAACTAAAACCATGTCCTATAAGATTTTAACTTATCATTATTTGGCATATGGTACAGTAATAATGTTTAATATAGGTGAATGACACATTAGCTATTATAGTCAATGATTAACACCTTGTTACACTCGAAATCAATTATATTTTAAGGAATGAATATTAAGATTTTACAAAAATTTATACGGTTTACTTTCTTTATTAGCATTGTAATTGTTGTTGTTGGCTTATTATTACCGCAACAATACCAAGTAAATAAAAGCGTCAAAATAAATGCTAAAGCAACCGAAATAGCACCGTATATCAGCGATTTTGGCAAATGGCAGGTTTGGTCCCCATGGGAAAAACTCGACCCTAGCATTGAGTTTCACATCGCAAAACCGAGCTCTGGAGTAGGTGCCCATCAATTTTGGCAAAGCCAATGGGGCGCTGGAGAAATGACCATAACAAGTATAAGTGAATCCGCCATCAAGTTTAATATTTTATTTAATGATGAACATATTGCCAGCGGAATGATTAGTTTTTTTGAGCAACAAACTTACACGCGTGTTGTTTGTGAGATCACCGCAGAAGTAACAACTTCACTTGTTGGTGGCTATCTGGCCTTATTAAATCAATATATTTTGACTAATACGGTTGAACTTGGCCTTAATAACTTAAAAACCACCATGCAATTACACATCATAGATAACGAGAGTCACGATGACAGTCAAAGCAGCTCAAGCAAAAATTAACCTAGCACATATTATAGAATCTAAGCTTGGCTATGCGATGGTAAAGAATAGCTCTACTCGCATAAGCTCTGATAGTGATAGCAGTTATAGTGCTCAAGGGAAAAGTAAATTGCCGTATAAAATAAACAGCGACAATACAGTACTGACTCGCGCACAAAACCGGCAACAGCTGCTTTTAGTGAATCAACAACAAAATATTGAAGCAATAATGGCTATGGCATTGAGTTTTTGTCCTGATGTTACCTGCAACGGGCAGCCTGACAGCGACTGGGTTGAGCGCTTTATTGCATTGTGTGAAGATACATCGAGTGAGTCGATGCAAAAGCTTTGGGCTAAAATCTTAGCGGGTGAAACAGTCTCTCCAGGTACTTTTTCAATTAAGAGTCTACAAACTCTCAAACAAATGACCCAACGTGAAGCCGATGCATTGCAAAAATGTACTGCTATATGCGGTTTTAATGAAAAAGATGACAGCCATCTCATCCTTCTAGGGTTTTACAAAAAGCCCTCTATTTTTGATTTACTACGTAAAGGGAATAAGGTCTCGCTTAATTTAGGTAAAGCTGGGCTTAGCTTTCCTGATGTACTCACCCTAATGGACATAGGTTTAATTTATCGTAAAGAAATAGAATCTGCGGCACTTAAAAGCGAGCAGGAACCTAATCTAATATTTTTAAACCAGCGCGTTACACTGAAATCTAAAAACAATGATTTGGTATTAAGTTACTATAAATTCACACAAACTGGTGATGAGCTACGAAAACTTATCAACATCCCAATTAACAAAGGGTATAAACAACTGTTAAGCACGGCACTAGAGGAAGAGTTTGAAGTTACGTGGCACACTAATAAGTAATGCCACGATGAACATCTAAAGTGATTTAGAAGTGAACTTGGATACCCGCGAATGGGCCTGATGCATCTAGATCAGTATAAATATCATCAATATCATCAAGTTCTAAAGTCATTTGGCGGTAACCTGCTTTAATCGCTACATCTACAGCTAAGTTATCAATTAATTCCCAAGCAATACCAGCTTGGTAATCTTGCACTTTACTATCATCAATTGCTAATAAGCTGCCTTCGAAGAAAACACTCAAACCAGTTAAAGGTAAGCCCACTTCTGCACGACCATATACTAATGGTATAAAACCAGAGAAATCGACGGTTTCTGTAACCCTATCCCCTTGCCCATCAGAAGTATTAATATCGCCAGTAACAACAACTTCCCCATCAAACTGCTTAGCATTCACACCTAAGTCAATTGATACTAAATCATTGTCAAAAATCTCATAATAAAGAATATAATCAACATGAGAGAAGTCAGTCATTGCTGTTGCATCTGTTCCAGGTTTAAAAGTAGAACCATCAAACGTAAAGCCATCACTACTAATTGTGGTGTTACCATTTAACTCAAGCTCGGTATATTTTAGCTTTATATTTGGCACCAGTGGAATTGGGTGTTCTAAAGCAGCGTAGTAACTTGTGAAGGTTTCATCATCGAAATTAAAGCTCTGCATATTACCTCGATCTGCAAAGCTACCCGAGTTGTCCGCTTGCCAAGCATCAACCCCTACGTATAAGCCTAATAAAGTGTCAGCGTGAGCTGCTGGTGCCAAACATGCCATTGAAAGGGCAGCAGCTAGACAGTACTTTTTCATGTTTTATCCTTGCGCTAAAAGTTCGCTAAGTTCAATAAGAGCCGCATTGGCTCGTGAAATATAATTTGCCATTACTAATGAGTGATTTGCCACAAGTCCAAAACCACTACCATTTAAAATCATCGGACTCCAAACAGTTTCTTGGGTTGCCTCTAACTCACGAATAATCTGTTGTAAGCTAACACGGGCATTTTTCTTTTCTAATACATCAGCAAAGTCGTATTCTACAGCTTGCAAAAAATGTAATAAAGCCCAAGTTGCCCCTCGCGACTCGTAAAAAACGTCATCTATTTCCCACCATGAAGTTTTAACTTGATTCTGTAGTGGGCTATAGGTCGCTTGATGAGCTTCTTTATCACCCGCTAAATCGGTATTTAATCTATCTTGGCCAACACTTGCACTTAAACGCTGGCTTAAACTACCAAGACGTTTTTCAGCCTCTTTTAACCAACTGCGTAAATTGTCAGCACGTGCATAAAATTGACTTTCACGATCGCTTTGATCTGCAATTTGCGTTCGATAAACAATTAAAAAATCGATACCTTTTTGATATTCACTTTCAGCACTAGGCCACGCCCACGCCTCTGAGCTAATATTAAATTGTGGTTGTGCTTTTTTCAAAGCTACATGCTCAGTAGACTGAGATTGGGAACGGCTAAAATCTTTACGCATAGATAAAGCAAGATCACGAGACATCTCTAACGCCCCATACTCCCAAGCTGGCATATTATCCATAAGTATACTCGGCGGCATCATATCATTAGATAAATAACCTCCAGGCTTATTTAACAATGTACTGGTTACGTTTATTAGCGCCGATGTAGTGGTATAACCTGTAACAAGTTTTTCACCGCGTTGCTGGGCATCTTGCTTAGCTTGAGTTAAAACATTTACTCGGCTAGGCTCTGCGCTCCAATAAACAGCTAATGCGTAAAACAAAATAAATATAAGTACAATTGCCCCAATAATTTTCCCTTTATGTTGTGACATTTAACCTCCTAATGATGCGTGTGATGCTGCTTAGATTGTGAAGCTTGCTCGACCTGACTTTCTAAAGAAACAACCTGAGCTTGAGTAAAAACTCGGTTTCCATCACTAAAATATAGCGTGAGTTTTAATTCTTGCCCGGCTTTTATTGCTTCGCTTGGCTCAAACGCCATCAAATGATATCCGCCAGGTTTAAAATCGAGTTGTTGATGTGCTTTGATTAATAATGTGTCGACTTTCTGCATTTTCATCATACCATTAACATGAGCATGCTCATGAATTTCTACACGCCCTAAACCATCAATAGCGGCTTTTGTTAGCGTTACATCAGCATTACCATGATTAACAATACTTAGGTAACCTACCGTCGATTTGCTGGCTGGTAAGAAGACTCTTACCTGCGCATTGTTTACAATGATCTCACTATCCCCATCATGGTGATGATCTGCGTGTGCTTTTACCATTGGCGAAAATAGGCTCATTACTAAAAGAGCCGATGAAAGCAATGTGATTAGTGGCTTAAATGTCATCTCTATCCTTGTTATAAAAAATCATTTTATTGGCTAAATTTAGCATAATTGTGAAAAAATAGTCAGTAAAATTAGCAACACCAGCACAGTTCGTAAAAATTAAGCCACTTTTTTATTATCTGCAATAAGCCAACACAAGCAGACTATAAGCAATAAAGGCCAAGCTATCATTACAGAGCCAAACAATAATGCTAAAACCACGCCCACCCCAACAATAATACCTGCACCTAATAATCCAGCACTTACCAGAGCTATCACAGCAATTACAGCTACAACAGACAGCAACGCACCAAATAACTCAATACCTACCCAGCTTAAATCAGCAATAATAAGCGGTAGTTGCCATGAATCAAACTGCACCACCTGAAATGGGCTATATATTATAAATACGATTATTAATAAGCAAATTGCAATTATTTTCATGACTCCCCCACTACGCCTTACTATCTAGACAAAAGTGTGCAGCCAAATAACCGCCACCAATAAATAATGGAAACTGAATAAAGAGCAGAATAGTCACTAATCGCGTCGCCCAGATAGGAAAGTCAAAACGACGTGCAAAACCACTACACACACCCGAAATTTTTTTATTCAAGGCGTCTTTGTACCAGTTCTTTTCATTGTTATAAGTATTCATCATATTATCTCCTAAGCTGTTTGCTTCATTTTTACTTTTAATGCTGCAAATTCTTGCTCTAATGCTTCATCTTTAACGAGCGCATCGATTTGCTCTGCTGTGCTACTTTGCGTTTTAGTCATATCATAAGCATCAACTTGTGACTCTATTGATTCAACACGGCGCTCAATAACATCAAAACGGGATAACGCATCTGCTATTTTTTCACTATTTAATTGATGATTAACACGCATTCTGGCATCAAGTAGGTTATGAACTTTTTGCAAGCTTGCCTGCTTTGCTTTTGCCTCAGTCAATTTACTTTGTAAACGCTGGGCATCGTCTTGAAGTTTCTTAAGTGAATCGGCTAATTTAACAAGCTCTGGCTCAATAGCTGCAAGCTCATCGCTTACATGTTGTTTTTCTTTTAATGCAGCAGTTGCGAGGTCATCCCTTCCTTTTGTCACAGCTAGCTCTGCTTTAGTTTGCCAGTTATCAATACTAACTTGCTTTTGTGCTTGCTCACGCTTTAATGCCTTTTCTTCACATAGAATGACTGCAGCTGTTGAGCGACATTCATCAAGTGTTTGCTGCATTTGTTGAATAACTAAGTTTAATAATTTTTCTGGATCTTCAGCTTTATCTAATGCCGAAACTAAGTTTGCTTGAATAAGATCTGTTACGCGGTTCATTATGCCCATGATTATCTCCTGTTGATGATGGGTGATTACAACAAGTAGATTCCAAGACTTATGCCAAGTTAGCCAATTTAAAAATTTTATATTAAAAATCAATAAACTAAACTTAACTAACAATAAATAAAGATGACTTTGAGCTGAATATAGAAGTGTCAAACTGACTAAAAAACTAACATTTTGACTAAAGTTTAGGATTAAAAAAAGCTGCATTAAGCAGCTTTTTTGCTTGAGATAGAAATGCTAATTAACCTGAACTCTGGCTATTTACTCAGGAACGAAACTTAATGCTTTATCCATCACTAACAAGTCTGCTTGCTTGCCATGACCGTTTTCAGACAAATGACGACGAAAGCCTCTCGCGCCTGGCTGACCTTGAAAAATACCCAGCATGTGACGTGCAATATGCCAAAAGTTTGCACCTTGCTGCATCTCTGCCTCAATATAGTCATACATTGAGCGTACTACATCATGGCGAGATAAAGTGAAAGGTTGTGCATTATAGATGGCTTCGTCTACTTCACTTAAAATAAATGGATTACTATAGGCTTCACGGCCAATCATTACACCATCTAAATGCTTAAGGTGCGTTTGACTGTCAGCAATTGTTTTTACACCTCCATTTAAACTTAAATGTAATTGAGGGTAATCTTTTTTAAGTTGGTAAACACGCGGGTAATCAAGAGGAGGAACTTCGCGGTTTTCTTTAGGGCTTAAGCCATTTAACCACGCTTTACGAGCATGAATAATAAAATCATCACAGCCAACTTTGTGACTGGCTTCAATCAACTCACATAAAAACTCATATGAATCTTGTTCATCTATACCTATACGGGTTTTAACCGTGACAGGTATATTCACCTCAGCCTTCATAGCTGCGACACACTCAGCAACAAGCTGTGGCTCCCCCATTAAACACGCACCAAACCGCCCATTTTGAACACGGTCAGACGGACAGCCAACATTCAGATTGACTTCATCATAACCACGTTCTGCTGCCAACTTAGCGCATTTAGCAAGTGCTTGGGGATCAGAGCCTCCCAATTGCAAAGCAACCGGATTTTCATGCTGATTAAAATGAAGGTAATCACCACGACCAAACAAAATTGCGCCCGTAGTAACCATCTCAGTATAAAGTACTGTGTGCTTTGTCATTTTACGATGAAAAGTACGGCAGTGGCGATCTGTCCAATCAAGCATGGGTGCAACAGAAAAGCGTCTATTCAAAGTAAAATCCTTAGGTAGTAAAGCAAGTATTAAAAGCGCTGCATTTTACACAAATAGCACTGCTGCTTCAATGATAAGCTCTTCGTAAATAAGGGGGAGCCTAAGTAACTGTTTATCTGTTTTCTTTTACTAGGTTTTCGTAGTTAATACTGGCTAATTTAACGTCTACGAACTCAAGAACTTTAAATTATTAAGCTTAGCGCCCACAGCCAGCTTTGTTGTTTGCTTCTGTGTGTTCAAAAGAAGCTGATGTACGCAGCTCTTTAAACTGCTATATTACTTGGCAAAAATTATCAGTATTGTGAGCGGAGGGTTGAATCAATGAACTTTTTAATTACACCTTAAAGCCAAATGGCAGCGAATCACCGTGACTAATAAAATAATCACAGCATCCGATGATAAAATTAACCCCATAATCCGACTAATTATACTTGTTCCACTATCTCCTATTAACTTATGAACATGAGTCGCTAACAACAGTAAAATTAAAACCACGAATAAAACAGCGAGCATCATAGTAGAAGTTAATATTTGTTCTACCCACGTGTATTCTGTTGCGCGTCATTAACACTGCACCAAGCATTGCTCCGGGGCTTGCAATGGATGGAATAGCCAATGGAAAGATGGCTGCTTCAGTGCTATCCCTTACACTTTTTATTTCTTCTTCAGGTTTACTCTCACCAAAGATCATTGATAAAGCAAATAACATAAGTACTATTCCACCAGCTATTTGAAATGCAGATAAGGGAATGTTGATCGCATTTAGTAGCGCTTCACCAGCGACAACAAAAAATAGTAATACAGCGGTAGAAACGGTTACAGCTTTATAGACAACCTTGCGCTTAAACTTTTCACTATCTCCTTGAGTAACAGCGATAAAAACAGGAACAGTGCCGATTGGATCGATAACCGCAAAAAAGATGATGAATATCGCTAAAAGCTCATTCATTGCTAGACTTCCTAGAATAAAACTGTCTAATAAAAACGCTGCAACTACAACACAATATGTTAGTATGTCATGGTAGCGTAAGGATAAGAGCAGATGAATATAGAATCACTCGTTAGTAAAGCAAAACAAGTGTGTGACAATCGTGGTGCACGATTTACACCAATCCGTGAAAAAGTATTTCGCCTTCTAGCAAGTGCGCAAGGTGGTGTTGGCGCCTATGATTTATTGGAGCAATTAAAACTCACTGAATCTGGGGCAAAACCAGCAACCATTTACCGAGCTCTTGATTTTTTAGCCGAGCTGGGTTTTATTCACAAAATAGAAAGTACAAATGCATTTATGTTGTGCCATCATTTTGATCATATTCATCCGGTGCAACTTTTAATCTGTGATAGTTGTGGCTTTGTTAAAGAGCTTCATTCCACAGTTATATCACATGAGCTAAATAGCTTAGCCGGTGAAAGTGGCTTTGTTGTTTCAGGGCAAACTATTGAAGCACATGGTAGATGTGCGTCTTGTATTGAATAGTTTTGTGCAGCGGTAAAAATAGCCGCTACACTTAAATGTATAATAACAGTGTAACTGTAAACCTTAAGGGATAATTTAAATATGAATGTAGAGTTCATCAATCCTTTTCTAGCATCATTATTAAATGTATTGAGCACCATGGCGCAAACAGAATTAAAGCCTGGCAAGCCTAGAATTAAAAAAGATGAAATTGCCTGTGGTGATGTTTCAGGGCTAATCGGTATGGTTGGTCCACAAACCAGAGGCTCATTCTCGATTACTTTTGACGAAAGTTTAGCGCTTACCATCATGGAACGAATGCTTGGTGAACGTCCTGACTCTGTCAATGAAGAAGTAACTGACATGGTTGGTGAAATTACCAATATGGTAACAGGTGGCGCAAAAAACCTACTTGGTGAAAAAGGCTATGATTTTGATATGGCAACACCTATTGTAGTCTCAGGTTCTGAACATACTATTACCCACAAAAGTGAAGGTGCCAAGATATTAATTCCTTTCACTTCAGACTCAGGTAATGCAAATATCGAAGTTAGCTTTGATAAACTATGAGCTGGCTACAAAAAAGTATTAATTTGAAACCTCGCGAGCGAGGTTTTCATATTATTGACGATGAAATCACATCACAACTTCCCGAATTAACCAATTATAAAATAGGTTTACTCCACCTATTTATACAACACACCTCTGCAAGTTTAACAATCAACGAAAATGCAGATCCCACCGTACGTATGGATATGGAAAGCCACTTCAATAAATTCGTACCTGAATGCCAACCTTACTATCGTCACGATTATGAAGGTGATGACGATATGCCAGCCCATATAAAAACGAGTACTTTAGGCTGCGAGTTATCTATCCCTATTAACAATGGTCGCCTACAGCTCGGTACTTGGCAAGGTATTTACCTAGGTGAACACCGAGTTCTCGGCAGCAGCAGACGCATAATAGCAACCCTACAAGGGCTAATTTAGCTAGCTATAAAACTGCTAAAACTTTACTTTTATTATACCTGTAAGCTTCATACCGACACCTTATTGACCATTGATTTCCTAAGTAACCTACATCTACAAAAACTATAATAAAAACCTGATATAAGTAATAATCAGGTATAAACGCTTTTTATATTAAAGGAAGATAATAGCATGCTCGATTTTTGGTACAAAAAGCTACCTATGTACCCAAAAGACCATAAAGACTTTTGGCGCACAAAGTTGATAGCCCACACTTTGTTATTGGCAAGCTGCTATTTTGTAGTGTTAACCTTGCTAAATCTCTTCTATTTTGCAAGTTACGATATCGCTTTATTAGCGAGCAAAAGTTCGAAGATTCATCTGTCACTATAGAAGATTCATCTGTCACTATAAGTATAGGTTTAACAGAGTTACAGTCTGATGATACCGTTAAAAGTTGCCTCGAAAGAGCTGATAGTGCACTCTTTAAAGCCAAAAACAATGGCCGTAACACCGTTTATTATAGTGATAACAATTTAAAAATTGTGGCCTACCCTAACGCCTCGTAGGAGAGCGCTTTAGCGCCGATTGGCTTTAACGCACACCCAAAATCATCACGGCTGAAGCCATTCCCGAATTTCCTAACAATACTGCCCAGCGGCAAATCCACAGCTCCACGCATATTGGAAGTTATACCCGCCAAGCCAACCTGTCACGTCTGTAACTTCACCAATAAAATACAAGCCTTGGGCTTTTTTAGCCTCAAAGGTTTTTGAACTAAGCTCATTAGTATCTATGCCACCCAGAGTAACTTCAGCAGTGCGATAACCTTCTGTGCCATTTGGTTTGATTTGCCAATTATGAATGTAATTAGTTAACTCATCAATTTGGCTATGAGTGAGCTGATTAACATTACAATCAGGGATTGCTTTACTGTCATGTAAAATTTCAATAAACCGTTTTGGTAAAATAGCCGACAAACTATTTTTCAATGACTTTTGCGCTTGAGTTTCTCGCCATTGCGCTAATAGTTCTTTTAAATCAACTTCAGGTAAGAGGTTAATTGTTACCGCCTGCCCCGCTCGCCAAAATGAGCTTATTTGTAAAATGGCAGGGCCCGATAACCCCCTGTGTGTAAACAGAATATTCTCTTTAAAGCTCGTTCCATTCTCACTACTTACAACACAAGGAATACTAATACCAGACAAGCCTTCAAAGCGCTCTTTATCATGTTGGTGCAATGTAAATGGCACAAGTGCGGCCATTGTAGGTAAAACATTCAAACCAAACTGCTCAGCAATTTTATAGCCTATGGGGCTAGCGCCCAGTTTTGGCATGGTTAAGCCGCCAGCAGCAACCACTAGAGATTCACAATCGTAAGCATTTTGCTCAGTGATTACTCGGTAGCCACTATCTGTTCTTTCAACATTTAATACTTCATTACGAAGCGCTATATTAACACCCGCCCAGTCGCATTCAGTAAGCAAAATATCAACGATATCTTGAGCGCTGTTATCACAAAATAACTGACCTAGCGTTTTATGATGATAAGCCAAACCATGACGGTCAACCAACTCAATAAAATCATGCTGGGTATAACGACTTAGACACGATTTTACAAAATGAGGGTTACCGCATAAATAGTTCTCAGGACTCGCATTTTCGTTAGTAAAATTGCAGCGTCCACCACCACTAATGAGAATTTTACGACCGGGCTTTTTTGCCCATATCAAGTACTGTAACGCTTCGGCCACGGTAGCCAGCTTGCGCTGCACACATTAATCCAGCGGCTCCGGCGCCAATCACTATTACATCAACTTGGGTCATTTAATTATCTCGAGCAAAATTTTCTAGATTATAACAAATTTAGAGCAATACCATGAGTTGAATTTAATTACTGTGTTATTCGCAATAAAACAAATAACTCTCAACACACCAAAAACCAGCACTTTATAACTAATGCGCAATAAAAAACAACAACTAAATATCCATTTAGCCATATAAGCATCTCTATATAACCAAATTCGAGACAATCATAATAAAACGTTATTTTAACTATTTTAACAGATCATTTACTTTTGTTCCCCTTCACGATAATTCATTGCGAAGAAAAACCATAACAATCTAGGGATAATTATGACAACTACAACAAGTTTCAAAAAATGTGCGATAGCACTTACATTAGGTACACTCTTTAGCGCAACCACCAGTATGGCAAATCCAAGTCAAGCAATTATACCATCAATGGCTGAAACAGCGGCAAAACTTCAAGGCCAGGACCCTTTAGGTACTCGCTTTATTATTAAATATAAAAACAATAGTAGCGAAATGGCAACACTTTCTACCGCAGATACCAGCCCACAAATAATGAATAAGAAAGCACAGGGCTTTGTTAAAAACTTTACCAGTAAAAAAGGCAAAGTTAAGGCGCAGTATGTACGTGCAATGGCCTTGAGTAATCACCATGTTATGCGTGCCGAGAAAAAGCTAAGTCCTGATGAAGCACAAGAATATATGCAAGAAGTTATTGCTTCAGGCAATGTTGAATATATTGAAATTGACCAGATGCTAAAACCATTCGCCACGCCTAATGATCCAATGTATGCCGATCAATGGCATTACTATGAGCAAGCTGGCGGCTTAAACCTACCAACAGCTTGGGATACCGCAACAGGTGCAGGCGTTACTGTTGCTGTACTTGATACTGGTTATCGGCCACATATTGATTTAAACGGTAATATTCTACCGGGTTACGATATGATTTCAGATACCTTTGTTGCCAATGATGGTGGGGCACGTGATAACGATGCTCGCGACCCTGGTGATGCGATTAGCGCAAATGAATGTGGCTACACTCATGGTGCACAAAGCTCTAGTTGGCATGGTACGCATGTGGCAGGTACTGTTGCAGCTGTTTCTAATAATGGCGAAGGTGTTGCTGGTGTCGCTTATGACGCCAAAGTAGTACCTGTACGTGTACTGGGTAAATGCGGCGGCTTAACATCAGATATCGCTGACGGGATTATTTGGGCATCCGGTGGCTCAGTTTCTGGCATCCCAAGCAATGCAAACCCTGCTGATGTCATTAATATGAGTTTAGGCGGCAGTGGTTCGTGTAGCTCAACAACACAATCTGCAATTAACCAAGCTCGTGGCAATGGCACTGTCATAGTCATTGCTGCAGGTAACGATAACGATAACTCAGCTAACTACAACCCCGGTAACTGTAGCGGCGTAGTGAACGTTGCATCTGTTGGCCGTAATGGTGGCCGTGCGTACTACTCCAACTACGGTAGCAATATTGATGTTGCAGCCCCTGGAGGCGCACAAAGCTTTGCAAATGATTCTGAAGGCGTACTTTCAACACATAACTCAGGTTCATCAAGTCCTTCTAGTGATAGCTATCACTATTCACAAGGTACATCGATGGCCGCGCCACATGTTGCTGGTGTTGCAGCGCTAATTAAGCAAGCTAAACCATCTGCTACTCCTGATGAAGTCGAAAGCATTTTGAAATCAACTACACGCTCATTTTCAGCAACATGTACGAGCTGTGGTACGGGTATTGTTGATGCCGCAGCAGCGGTGGCAGCTGCCAGTGGTGGTACTCCTCCTGTTGGCAACAATGAGCTTCTTGATGGCCAAACACAAACTAGTTTAAGCGGTGCAGCAAGCAGTGAAGTCTTTTACACAATGACCATACCAAGTAGTGCAAGCAATGTTACTTTCACGATGAGTGGCGGTTCGGGGGATGCAGATTTATATGTTCGTGCAGGCAGTGCACCAACCACTTCAACCTACGATTGCCGCCCTTATAAAGGCGGTAATAGTGAGGAATGCTCTATCGATAATCCAACAGCAGGTACTTATCATGTAATGCTGCGTGGTTATTCTGCTTATTCTGGTGTTAGCTTAGTTGGTAATTTAACAACAACAGGTGGTGGTTCTGGCACCCCTCAAGCAGGCGGTGATACAGTTGAAAACGTATCTGCTAATGCAGGCCAATGGAAACATTATACTCTTGATGTACCAGCGGGTATGGCAAGTTTTACTGTGACTACTTCAGGTGGCTCAGGTGATGCAGATCTATTTGTTAAATTTGGTAGCCAACCAAATACTTCAAGCTACGATTGCCGCCCTTATAAAAATGGCAATACTGAAACCTGTACATTTAGCAATCCACAAGCCGGAACATGGCATATGAGCGTTAACGCGTATAGAACATTCTCAGGCCTTACCCTTGATGCTCAATACCAACCATAAATAAAGCGAGAGCGTCATTCAAGTCGCTCTGACATAACCAGTTTCCCCTGGTGATTTTTAGCCGAGCTTTTTTGCTCGGCTTTTTTATTAAAGCGTATTTAATACCGCCTCAGCTCGACTTACGGCAAATTCCTTATCCTGCTCAACATATAAACCTATCACCGTCTGGTCGTCGATAACCATGGCATAACGTATTGAACGTACACCACCAAAGCCAGCAGTATCTTTATCAAGTCCTAGCGCCTTGGTAAAACTAGCATCACCATCAGCAAGCATATTTATTTCTTGTGCGTTATGTTGTTCACCCCACGCCTTCATAACAAAAGCATCGTTCACCGAAACACAATAGATAGCATCAATGCCCTTCGCTTTGATTTTATCTGCAAACGTAACAAATTCAGGCAAGTGTGCATTTGAACAAGTTGGCGTAAACGCACCGGGCACTGCAAATAAAACCACTTTTTTATCTGCAAAAAGATCTTCATTTGTAAGTGTTTGCATTCCGTCATCAGTCAATTTAGTTAAACTTACAACTGGTAAATTTTGGCCTTGAGTAATCATTTTATTTCCTTAGCTTTAGTGTGAGTAGTAAGTGTAAAACGCAAATAATAACAATGCGATGAATTTCAATAAATTAAAAAGGGGGGCTTTATAACTAAAGCAAAAGTTTCGTTGTTCAGAGCAAACCATTAATGTTTGCGAGTTTGATCAGAATAAATTTCAACGCGGTAGTCAAGTACTTCGTCTCTTTACTCTCGCTAACTCGAGAACTATTTTTATCCATGGCACGCTACGGTGTATTGATTGACACTGTGAGGATCGCTATCGTGCTTTGTTTCAGACAACAAAAACCCCTTATATTGCTGTAACGGGTTTCTCTTCTTTGGAGCCTGGCGATGACGTAGTGCCCACAGCGGTAGAGAACAACATAAAACAAATGCGACACTATCATTGGTCGGGGCTCGCCTTCGAGCTGTTTCGCTTCACTACTGAGTTCAGTATGGGGTCTTGGCTACGAACTTTATCCGTGGGTTTCGTGATACTCAACCCACGCTACGGTGCTCAGGTTGACGTAGTGCGGCTCGCTAACTTTACTCTCGCTAACTCGCTTGCTATTTCACTTTCCTGCAAACGTAAAAAAGCCCGACTCTTTCGAATCGGGCTTTCTCAATTTGGAGCCTGGCGATGACCTACTTTCACATAACAAATGCTACACTATCATCGGCGCTGTTTCGTTTCACTACTGAGTTCGGCATGGGATCAAGTGGGTCCAAAACGCTATTGTCACCAAGCAAATTTGGGCGTTAATCCGTATCGCTACGCACTAACTGAATTTGGAAAATATCTGATAATATTTTTTAAGTCTTTCTAAGTAATATCTACTTTAGTCATATTAACTTCTGTCTAAACTGTCGCATAAAACGCGTTTGGCGTTGTATGGTTAAGCCTCACGGGTAATTAGTACAAGTTAGCTTAACATATCACTATGCTTCCACATCTTGCCTATCAACGTTGTAGTCTTCAACGGCCCTTCAGAGACTTTAAAAGTCTAGTGAGAACTCATCTCGAGGCCTGCTTCGCGCTTAGATGCTTTCAGCGCTTATCAGTTCCGAACGTAGCTACCGGGCAATGCCATTGGCATGACAACCCGAACACCAGCGGTTCGTTCACTCCGGTCCTCTCGTACTAGGAGCAACCCCTCTCAATTCTCAAACGCCCACGGCAGATAGGGACCGAACTGTCTCACGACGTTCTAAACCCAGCTCGCGTACCACTTTAAATGGCGAACAGCCATACCCTTGGGACCGACTTCAGCCCCAGGATGTGATGAGCCGACATCGAGGTGCCAAACACCGCCGTCGATATGAACTCTTGGGCGGTATCAGCCTGTTATCCCCGGAGTACCTTTTATCCGTTGAGCGATGGCCCTTCCATTCAGAACCACCGGATCACTATGACCTACTTTCGTACCTGCTCGACGTGTCTGTCTCGCAGTTAAGCTGGCTTCTACCATTACACTAACCGTACGATGTCCGACCGTACTTAGCCAACCTTCGTGCTCCTCCGTTACTCTTTGGGAGGAGACCGCCCCAGTCAAACTACCCACCAGGCACTGTCCGTAACCCCGATTCAGGGGCCAACGTTAGAACATCAAAACTACAAGGGTGGTATTTCAAGGACGACTCCACAAAAACTAGCGTCTCTGCTTCTAAGTCTCCCACCTATCCTACACATGTAGGTTCAATGTTCAGTGCCAAGCTGTAGTAAAGGTTCACGGGGTCTTTCCGTCTAGCCGCGGGTACACAGCATCTTCACTGCGATTTCAATTTCACTGAGTCTCGGGTGGAGACAGCGTGGCCATGGTTACACCATTCGTGCAGGTCGGAACTTACCCGACAAGGAATTTCGCTACCTTAGGACCGTTATAGTTACGGCCGCCGTTTACCGGGGCTTCGATCAAGAGCTTCGTCCGAAAACTAACCCCATCAATTAACCTTCCGGCACCGGGCAGGTGTCACACCGTATACGTCATCTTGCGATTTTGCACAGTGCTGTGTTTTTAATAAACAGTCCCAGCCACCTGGTCACTGCGGCTCCCGTCCGCTTAGAGAGTAAATCTCATCACAGATAGGAGCGTACCTTCTCCCGAAGTTACGGTACGATTTTGCCTAGTTCCTTCACCCGAGTTCTCTCAAGCGCCTTAGTATTCTCTACCTGACCACCTGTGTCGGTTTGGGGTACGATTCGGTATAATCTGAAGCTTAGAGGCTTTTCCTGGAAGTATGGCATCAGCAACTTCACACCCTTAGGTGCTCGTCTCGTGTCTCAGTCTTAGCAACCCGGATTTTCCTAAGTCACCAACCTACTCACTTTCACATGGACAACCATCGCCATGCTTGCTTAGCCTGCTCCGTCCCCCCATCGCAATTATACCAAGTACGGAAATATTAATCCGTTTCCCATCGACTACGCCTTTCGGCCTCGCCTTAGGGGTCGACTTACCCTACCCTGATTAACATGGGATAGGAACCCTTGGTCTTCCGGCGTGCGGGTTTTTCACCCGCATTATCGTTACTCATGTCAGCATTCGCACTTCTGATACGTCCAGCATACCTCCCGGTACACCTTCAACCGCTTACAGAACGCTCCCCTACCACTCAGAATAAATTCTGAATCCGCAGCTTCGGTGCATAGTTTAGCCCCGTTACATCTTCCGCGCAGACCGACTCGACCAGTGAGCTATTACGCTTTCTTTAAAGGATGGCTGCTTCTAAGCCAACCTCCTGGCTGTCTGGGCCTTTCCACATCGTTTCCCACTTAACTATGACTTTGGGACCTTAGCTGGCGGTCTGGGTTGTTTCCCTCTTCACGACGGACGTTAGCACCCGCCGTGTGTCTCCCGGATAGTACTTTACGGTATTCGGAGTTTGCAAAGGGTTGGTAAGTCGGGATGACCCCCTAGCCTTAACAGTGCTCTACCCCCGTAAGTATTCGTCCGAGGCTCTACCTAAATAGATTTCGGGGAGAACCAGCTATCTCCCGGTTTGATTAGCCTTTCACTCCAAGCCACAAGTCATCCCCTAACTTTTCAACGTTAGTGGGTTCGGTCCTCCAGTTGATGTTACTCAACCTTCAACCTGCTCATGGCTAGATCACCGGGTTTCGGGTCTATACCTTGCAACTATTCGCCCAGTTAAGACTCGGTTTCCCTACGGCTACCCTAATCGGTTAACCTCGCTACAAAATATAAGTCGCTGACCCATTATACAAAAGGTACGCAGTCACCCAACAAGTGGGCTCCTACTGCTTGTACGTACACGGTTTCAGGTTCTATTTCACTCCCCTCACAGGGGTTCTTTTCGCCTTTCCCTCACGGTACTGGTTCACTATCGGTCAGTTGGGAGTATTTAGCCTTAGATGATGGTCCACCTATATTCAGTCAAAGTTTCACGTGCTCCGACCTACTCGATTTCACTTAAAATGCATTTTCATGTACGGGACTATCACCCTGTATCGTGGCACTTTCCAGAGCCTTCCATTAACACATAATAAGCTTAAGGGCTGTTCCGGTTTCGCTCGCCGCTACTTCCGGAATCTCGGTTGATTTCTTTTCCTACGGGTACTTAGATGTTTCAGTTCTCCGCGTTCGCCTCGTTAACCTATGTATTCAGTTAACGATACCTGCAAGCAGGTGGGTTTCCCCATTCGGAAATCTTAGTCTCAAGTGCTTTTTACTAGCTCGACTAAGCTTATCGCAAGTTAATACGTCCTTCATCGCCTCCAACTGCCAAGGCATCCACCGTGTACGCTTAGTCACTTAACCATACAACCCAAACGGGTCTTTGTTTCGTGACAGTTTAACTTCGCCAGAAGTTAATATTGAATACTAAAGTAGATACCAATCAACAAACGTAAACGTTCATTAAATGGCACTGAATGATACTGCTATCATTCTTTTTACTTTTGAAAACTCTGTACAAATAACAATGTTATTCATACGAATTTTATTATCAGCTTTTCCAAATTTTTAAAGAGCATATTAATTAGTAAACTCAATGAGTAAACTAACTAACAATCATCTGTGTGGACACTACGAACAAATAAGTTCTAAATCGTATAAGGAGGTGATCCAGCCCCAGGTTCCCCTAGGGCTACCTTGTTACGACTTCACCCCAGTCATGAATCACTCCGTGGTAAACGTCCTCCCTAAGGTTAGACTATCTACTTCTGGAGCAACCCACTCCCATGGTGTGACGGGCGGTGTGTACAAGGCCCGGGAACGTATTCACCGCGTCATTCTGATACGCGATTACTAGCGATTCCGACTTCATGGAGTCGAGTTGCAGACTCCAATCCGGACTACGACGCACTTTAAGTGATTCGCTTACTCTCGCGAGTTCGCAGCACTCTGTATGCGCCATTGTAGCACGTGTGTAGCCCTACACGTAAGGGCCATGATGACTTGACGTCGTCCCCACCTTCCTCCGGTTTATCACCGGCAGTCTCCTTAGAGTTCTCAGCATTACCTGCTAGCAACTAAGGATAGGGGTTGCGCTCGTTGCGGGACTTAACCCAACATCTCACAACACGAGCTGACGACAGCCATGCAGCACCTGTATCAGAGTTCCCGAAGGCACCAAACCATCTCTGGTAAGTTCTCTGTATGTCAAGTGTAGGTAAGGTTCTTCGCGTTGCATCGAATTAAACCACATGCTCCACCGCTTGTGCGGGCCCCCGTCAATTCATTTGAGTTTTAACCTTGCGGCCGTACTCCCCAGGCGGTCTACTTAATGCGTTAGCTTTGAAAAACAGAACCGAGGCTCCGAGCTTCTAGTAGACATCGTTTACGGCGTGGACTACCAGGGTATCTAATCCTGTTTGCTCCCCACGCTTTCGTACATGAGCGTCAGTGTTGACCCAGGTGGCTGCCTTCGCCATCGGTATTCCTTCAGATCTCTACGCATTTCACCGCTACACCTGAAATTCTACCACCCTCTATCACACTCTAGTTTGCCAGTTCGAAATGCAGTTCCCAGGTTGAGCCCGGGGCTTTCACATCTCGCTTAACAAACCGCCTGCGTACGCTTTACGCCCAGTAATTCCGATTAACGCTCGCACCCTCCGTATTACCGCGGCTGCTGGCACGGAGTTAGCCGGTGCTTCTTCTGTCAGTAACGTCACAGCTAGCAGGTATTAACTACTAACCTTTCCTCCTGACTGAAAGTGCTTTACAACCCGAAGGCCTTCTTCACACACGCGGCATGGCTGCATCAGGCTTGCGCCCATTGTGCAATATTCCCCACTGCTGCCTCCCGTAGGAGTCTGGACCGTGTCTCAGTTCCAGTGTGGCTGATCATCCTCTCAAACCAGCTAGGGATCGTTGCCTTGGTGAGCCATTACCTCACCAACTAGCTAATCCCACTTGGGCCAATCTTTAGGCGAGAGCCGAAGCCCCCTTTGGTCCGTAGACATCATGCGGTATTAGCAGTCGTTTCCAACTGTTGTCCCCCACCTAAAGGCATGTTCCCAAGCATTACTCACCCGTCCGCCGCTCGTCAGCAAAGTAGCAAGCTACTCTCTGTTACCGCTCGACTTGCATGTGTTAGGCCTGCCGCCAGCGTTCAATCTGAGCCATGATCAAACTCTTCAATTAAAAGTTTTTATGTTCCGAAGAACAGCTCAATGAATTCTGAATTTATTTAATATCTTTCGATATTGAATTGACTGTGCTGAATAATTACTAAAAGTAACTATTCTGTTGGTCACTCAGTTTCAATTGAGACTCTAAATTTTTTGCCTTGCTTAGCGAACTAAGCCAGGCTGTTAGAACTCAATCTGTACGAGTGCCCACACAGATGATTGCTTTATATTGTTAAAGAACGTTGCGATTAAAGCGCTTTGCTTTACGTCGCTAGGGCTGCGCATGTTACGCTTTCCTATTTTTTTGTCAACACTTAATTTTAAACTTTATGATAAATCTAAACTCAAGTTTTACTCGACTTACTAAGTGACTTGCTTGCCTCGCTAAGCGTTGCCTGCTCTGCCGTCTCAGTGGGGTCGCATTATAGGGAGAACAGATTTTTACGCAAGCGTTTTTTAAAGTTATTTGCAATTAATTGGCATTTGGTATTATTTTCACACGAACAGCGTAAAAATACAGCTAAAGTATCCAAAAAATGACTTCTATAACCTACTTAACTTTATATTTAGCTAATATTCATACTATTAAAACTTAAATTATTACTTTAAAACGCACACTCAAGCTTGAATATAAAATAAAACGAATATACACTTTACTGCATATTCAATGTAAGGCGTTATTTATGAGTAATCAAACTTCAACTAAGCGTTCTGTTTTATTTCTTTGTACTGGTAACTCTGCTCGCTCACAAATGGCTGAAGCATTACTTCGTCACAAAGCAGGCGATCTATTTGACATCTCCAGTGCGGGCACATCACCAGAAATGATTGACCCCCGTACCTTAGATGCCCTTAAGAAATTTGGTTTAACTATAGATGATCTTAAATCTAACAGTGTCGATGAATTCTCAGGTCAAGAGTTTGACTTTGTTATTACCCTTTGTGATAAAGCGAATCAAGAATGCCGTAACTTCCCTGGCGCCAAAGCACAATTAGCTTGGGACTTCCCTGATCCTAAAGAACGATGCTGTAATAACCCTTTTTCTACCACATTAAGTGAATTAAATAATCGCTTGTCGATGTTTTTACTTTTAGAAAACAAAAATCAGCCAGATAATAAGGCAGCATCAAGCCAACGTATTGATGAACAAATCTCTGAACTTGATAACCATACTATTGATCCTATTTCATTTTATAAGTGCTTAACTGACGACATACGTTTAAAAACACTGATGCTCACTAATTATCACGGTGAATTGTGTGTATGTGAATTGATGGAAGCGCTACAAGAAAACAGCCAACCTAAAGTGTCACGTAATTTAGCAGTATTAAAGCGAGCGGGCATAATCACAGATAGAAAGCATGGCCAATGGGTTTTTTATAAAATTAATCCAGAACTTCCTATATGGATAAAAAAAGTGATCAGCGAAACCACCGAAAATAATATTTCGCTGATAGCTAAAAATTTAGAAAACCTTACTAATATGTGTAACCGCCCAAGCAAAACTGACTTTTGCCGCTAAGTATAGGAGATTAAAATGGGAATTTTCGAACGTTATCTATCACTCTGGGTTGGTTTAGCCATTATTACTGGTGTATTACTTGGTCAATGGCAGCCTGAAGTGTTTCAAATGATTGCTGATTTTGAGGTGGCCCACGTAAATATTGCTGTCGCTGTATTTATTTGGGTGATGATCTTTCCGATGATGGCACAAATTGATTTCTCATCAATTAAAGATGTCGGTAAAAACCCTAAAGGGCTAATACTGACACTAATAATAAACTGGTTAATCAAACCTTTTACTATGGCCGCTTTAGGCTGGTTATTCTTTAACTTTGTATTTGCCGATTTGGTTGATGCACAAACAGCACAAGAGTATATAGCTGGCATGATTTTACTTGGTGTAGCTCCCTGTACTGCTATGGTGTTTGTATGGTCGCAACTCACTAAGGGTGATGCCAACTACACGCTCATCCAAGTCTCTGTTAATGATGTCATTATGATTTTTGCATTTGCACCTATCTCTGCTTTGTTGTTAGGTGTCAGTGATATTCAAGTGCCATGGGAGACACTACTTATATCAGTGGTGTTGTATGTATTACTACCATTAACCGCTGGGGTACTCACCCGCAAGGCATTAAACAAAGGTAAAGACGAGCAAGCGTTAAATCAATTTTTAGCGAAGTTAAAACCTTGGTCTATGGTTGGCTTGATCGCAACTGTCGTTCTACTATTTGGTTTTCAAGCGAATACGATTCTGGCAGAGCCGCAAACAATCGTGTTAATTGCTATTCCGCTGATCATTCAAACCTATGGCATTTTTGTTATTGCATATGCTGCGGCTATTTGGATGAAGCTGCCGCAAAAAATAGCAGCGCCTTCTTGCTTAATTGGCACCTCAAACTTTTTTGAACTCGCTGTCGCTGTGGCTATTTCATTATTTGGCTTACATTCTGGTGCCGCATTAGCAACGGTTGTTGGTGTATTAGTAGAAGTACCCGTGATGTTATCGCTAGTTGCCATTATAAATCGCACCCAACATTGGTTTAAATAAAAGGAATAACAGATGCAACGTCACCCATATGACACATTAATTTTAGACAATGGCGCAAAGCTTATTTTTACACCTTGCCCTGGCAGCAAAGAAGCATCGCTTGAAGAGTCAGTTATCACATTGCAACAAGCTGGTACGAATATAGTACTCACCTTGATGCACGATGAAGAGCTTGCAAAAAACAATGCCGAGCAACTGCCAATATTGTGCAAACAGCACAATATAACTTGGTTGCAACTGCCAATTTTAGATGATGCAGCGCCAGCACAGGAATTTGCAACACAATGGCAAGAACATAAAAGCACCATTGTTAACGCAGTAAAAAATCAAGCCACTATCGCCGTACACTGTAAAGGTGGTTCGGGTAGAACGGGCTTAGTAATAGCCCTTATTTTATTAGCGCATGGCATGCCTAGTGACGAGATAATTAAGCAAGTCCAAAACATTAGGCCAAATGCGTTAAGAAATACACACCAACTAAATTATTTTAACTCGCAGTTATAATCAGTATTAAGGAATAAACAATGACTATTAAAGTAGGTATAAATGGTTTTGGCCGGATGGGTCGATTATCAATGCGCGCAGCATTTGATTGGGATGATATAGAAATTGTTCAAATCAACGACCCTGCCGGTAACGCCGCAACATTTGCCCATTTAATGACGTTTGATTCAGTGCACGGTAAATGGCACCACGAAGCAAGCCATACTGACGATACTATTATCATAAATGGTAAAACCATAGCTTTTACGCAAAACACAAAAACCCAAGACACGGATTGGTCACAATGTGATGTGGTAATTGAAGCTTCTGGTAAAATTAAAACTAAAGCACTACTGCAAGCTTACCTTGATCAAGGTGTAAAACGCGTCGTAGTTACGGCACCAGTCAAAGAGGACGGTATTTTGAATGTTGTAATGGGTGTGAACGACCACCTTTATAACAAAGAAACTTACCCAATAGTTACCGCAGCATCGTGTACAACTAACTGTTTAGCGCCTGTTGTAAAAGTTATTCATGAAAAAATTGGTATTAAACATGGCTCAATCACCACGATTCATGACATTACCAATACCCAAACAATTATTGATGCGCCGCATAAAGATTTGCGCCGTGCGCGCTCATGTGGCACGAGTTTAATTCCAACAACAACAGGTTCAGCAACGGCTATTACGCATATATTCCCTGAATTAAAAGGTAAATTAAACGGCCATGCTATTCGTGTCCCACTAACGAATGCATCAATCACAGATTGTGTGTTTGAGCTTGAACGTGGTACTTCTATTGATGAAGTAAACGCTTTACTTAAAGATGCCGCAGCTGGTGAGCTAAAAGACATCATGGGTTATGAAGAACGCCCTCTGGTATCTATCGATTATAAAACCGACCCTCGCTCAAGCATTATAGATGCACTATCAACTATGGTGATCAACGACACACAAGTGAAACTCTACGTGTGGTACGACAATGAGTGGGGTTATGCAAATCGTACGGCAGAGCTGGTACGTAAAGTTGGCCTAGCCGATAAGGAATAGTTGACCGTGGATCGATTAAAAGCACTTCCGCCACAAATCAAACAATACCTAGTTATTACCGGTAATTATTGGGCGTTTACCCTGACTGATGGCGCGCTACGCATGCTTGTAGTGCTGTATTTCCACCAGCTTGGTTACAGCCCGCTTAGCATAGCGATGTTGTTTTTGTTTTATGAAATTTTTGGGGTAATCACTAATTTAGTGGGCGGATGGCTTGGCGCTCGATTCGGTTTAAATAAAACCATGAACATTGGTTTAGCCTTGCAAATAGTATCGCTAGCCATGCTCATGGTACCTGTTGACGCACTCACTGTTATTTATGTTATGGCAGCACAGGCGTTATCTGGGATCGCAAAAGACCTCAATAAAATGAGTGCAAAGAGTGCAATTAAACTCCTTGTACCAAAAGATGCGCAAGGCCAGCTATATAAATGGGTCGCTATATTAACTGGCTCTAAAAATGCGTTAAAAGGGGTTGGTTTCTTTTTAGGTGGCGTATTGCTGACTTTGCTTGAATTTCATGGCGCAATACTCGCCATGATTTGCATGCTTACAGCAGTATGGCTATTTAGCTTATTCGCGTTAAAAGAAGACTTAGGCAAAGCTAAAAACAAAGCTAAATTTAGTGAGTTATTTTCAAAGAGCAAAGCCATTAATGTACTCTCCGCGGCGCGTTTATTTTTATTCGGCGCCAGAGATGTCTGGTTTGTAGTGGCACTGCCAGTATTCTTAGCTGCAACATTTGACTGGGATCACTGGTGGGTTGGCGGCTTTATGGCAAGCTGGGTAATTGGCTATGGCATAGTGCAATCATTTGCGCCTGCTTTTACTGGTAAAAAGTCAGGGCAAGTACCCAATGGCCGTAGTGCATTTTTATGGGCTAGCTACTTAACCATCATTCCTGCACTGATAGCCTTAGCGCTGCATTATGATTTTTATATACAAGCAGCCATTATTATCGGCTTACTGATCTTTGGTGCAGTCTTTGCCATTAATTCATCCTTACACAGCTATTTAATTGTCAGCCTAGCTGATAGCAATGGCGTGTCTCTGGATGTAGGTTTTTATTACATGGCCAACGCCATGGGCAGATTACTAGGTACGGTACTGTCGGGTTGGGTATATCAGCAATACGGGCTTGAAGCCTGTTTATGGATTTCAAGTTTATTTATTGCCTTAGCCGCCCTGCTCTCACTGGCATTGCCACAACAAGCCGAAGTATCGGCACAATAATTTAATCCATTCCTGCATGGTGTTTACTATGCAGGGCTTTACATTTTCTAAATAAGACAACTAACACCTCACTAAATTACCCGAATGTGGAACGATTAATGCATTATTTTGACACTAACAAACATGTCAATATATAGTCGCACGGGACGCACAATGAATCTAACCAACATACCTTCATCATTAATTACTGATCCAAATTTTTTAAAGCAAACCCAAGCAGGAACACAACCCGTGGACCAAGCTGAAGATAACTCATCAGTTGCGGAAAAAGATACAGATGAAAACACCGCGCAAGATGATACGAATACTGATGAAACGGCACAAACCACTCAGCAACAAATGATTACAAACATAAAAACACTACAAGAAAAAATACGCGCACTTGAAGCAGACACCAGCCTGACAAAAGCGGAGCAGCAAACACAAATTGGCGAATTACAGCAGGAATTAGACAGTGAGTTAATTTCGATACAATTGAGCGTTAAAAAGAATGTATCTACGCTAATGGGGAGTTTATTTTCATCAGCAGGAAACACCAGCTCCGGCCTGTTTTTTAATCATAGTGCTTAATCACAAAAAAGGCGAAAGTTACCTTTCGCCTTATCACCGTTGAGCTTAACAAAAAATATTTACCATTAACTTTCAGTTGTTTCTTCAACTTTTTTATCGCCACGCTTACCTTTTTTATGGCCTTTATCTTTCATTTTTTTAGCAAAACGTTTTTTCATTTTGCCATACTTTTCGCGTTGCTCAGCATTCAAGATTTGCCAAACTGTATGTTCCATCTTAAGTTTTTGCATAGCAAATTTTTCAGCTTTGGCTTCACGTGAGTCAATAAGCTCTTGTGCTGCATTTTCATCAAATGTCGCTTTTGCTAACAACACATCCATTTTAGCTTTGAATGCTTCGCGCTCAGCTTTACGGGCATCTTTATCGCCACGCATTGCTTTCATTTGCTCTTTTTGCGCTTCAAAAGCGGCTTTTAATTGCGCTTGCTGCTCTTGTGTTAAATCTAACTTTTCAGCACCACGCTCCGAAAGTAAGAAACGTGCTTCATGTGGGCCTTTATGATGCATACCACCTTTTGCCATAGCAACACCTGTACCAAGTGTTGCTGTTGCTAATCCACAGATTAATACTAGTTTAGTTAGTTTACGTGTGATCATAATCATTACCTCTTGGTTGGGAATATTATTCACTTTGGCTGCTGCCTTAGCGAGTAAGTGAACTATAACAACTGCAATGCAAAGCAACGCAAATGAGTGTAAAGGTTATGTAAAGATTACCATTTATACACTTTACTGGGTAAAATGTAGTTATTGCAGCATAGCGAGGTTGGCTAAATGAAATTATTAATGATTGATGATGATACAGGGTTATGCGAACTCCTGAGCGAGTACCTAACAGCGCAAGGCTATACCGTTGAGTGTGTTCATGACGGAGAGCAAGGACTAAAAAAAGCACTTGAGTACGACTACGCGCTTATTTTACTTGATGTCATGCTGCCTAAACTAGATGGCTTTGAAGTGCTCAAACAGTTAAGGCAAAAAAAGTTAACCCCAGTAATAATGCTTACTGCAAAAGGCGAAGATTTCGATCGCATTTTTGGTCTTGAGCTCGGTGCTGATGATTATATTCCTAAGCCTTTTAATCATCGGGAATTACTCGCTCGAGTAAAAGCAATTACCCGTCGCATCGAACATATCGCAAGCTTGAGCAACACCAGCTCTAATAAACTAACCGTTAATAATATTATTATTAACCTTGCAGCACGCGAAGCTTATGTTGACAACAACGAGCTCAGCCTAACTGGCACAGAGTATGAAGTACTGGCTTTATTAGTAAAAAATGCTGGCGAAGTAGTAAGTAAAGAACAAATTAGTGAGGAAGTACTGGGCAGACGCTTAGCCTCTTTTGATCGTTCAATCGATATGCACGTCAGCAATATTCGTAAAAAAATTGCAGAGTATAATAGCTCTGAACGCATTAAAACTATGCGAGGAACTGGCTATGTCTTCATCCGCGGAGAGTAAGAACACCCGCTTGGCTTGGTTAAAGCACCCTAAAGACTTTTTATTTTTTAAAATCTTTGCCTGGTTTTGGCTAACCGTTATCGGCACGATCACCGCTTTGATCTTTTTAAGTAACATTGCTACGAACCAAGTAAGCACTGAAGAGTTACGCGGTCCAATGAAAAAAAATCTTGAGTACACAGCCAAGAGTATTGAACGCAGTGCCATAAAACACAAAAAAAACGGCAGCTGAAATATTAAATCATCCCCGGCTAACCAAGCGCAAGTTACTCTATTTAAACTCTGATCAAGCAGAAAACTCATTAACCAGTCGCCTACCTGCTGATGATGTGGATTTAAACATACTCAACTTTACTAAGACGATGTCGCCGCAAGTGATCTTCACAGAAAGCTATCAAGCGTTTGGTCCAGTTATGGTAAACCTACCGGAGGGGACGTTCTACCTTTACGAAATCGATGAAAGCCACCCAGCACCGTTTTTAATACGATTAAAGCTAATGCCAATTTGGCTAAAGACCACGATTGCCTTGCTCGCTTCACTGACCCTGAGCTTTATTTTTAGCCGTAACTTAATCGCCCCCATAAACCACTTAAAGCAAGCAGCAATAAAGCTCTCAAAAGGAGACTTAGCTGCTCGCGCAAATATTAATGAAAATAGACGAGATGAGTTGGGTATTTTAGGCAGAGACTTTAACAGTATGGCCAGCCAAATTGAGCAATTAGTTACAGCGCAAAAGCGTCTGTTAGCTGATATTTCTCATGAATTGCGCTCCCCTCTCACACGCTTAAAAATGGCAACAGGCCTTGCGCAAATGCAAGCATCTGATGCAAACCAAACATATTTAGAGCGGATAGAAAAAGAGGCAAATCAACTTGATAAAATGATTGCCGACGTACTGCAAGTTTCGCGATTAGAAGCCAAAAGCCAAACTTTGTCATTACATAAACAATCAATGCAAGTTATTATTAATCATGTACTTAACGACGCCCAATTTGAAGCTAAGCAATGCAATAAAACTTTACTGGTTGAAGGTGAGCTTAACCTAGATATTTATTGTGATGAAAGCCTTATCGCCAGTGCCCTGGAAAATGTATTACGTAATGCGATTAAATACGCTGAGCATACCATCACCATAAAGCTAGCACTAACACAGACCATTAACATTGAAATAAATGATGATGGCCCAGGTGTCGAACCTGCTAACTTAACCCGATTATGCGAGCCTTTTTTAGGCAATCAGATGCCAGAGATAGAACAAGCGGTGGCACCGGTCTAGGCTTAGCCATTGCTAAAAACGCGATTACAGCGCACGCAGGTAACTTAACCCTGCATAATCAGAAGCAGAGCGGTCTTAGCGTTAAAATTGTTTTACCCATTAAGAAGCAACAATAACTATGTTTTATAGCTCAGAGCAAACCCTGCTAAACCAGCAACAAGACATTACAGATTTTTTTACCCAGCAGGTAACTAAACAGCACTTAGCGACAGCCAATGGTGATTTATATTATGGCTTTGCAATACCAGAGCACGCACATACCGCAGTGGTTATTAGCTCAGGTCGTATCGAAGGGCTCGATAAATACCAAGAGCTACTGTGGGAATTATATAAAAATAACTATGCCGTGTTTATTGTTGACCATCAAGGTCAGGGGCGCTCCTACCGTGCTTTAGCAAATCCTCATAAAGGCTTTGTAAAACAGTTTTCTGACTATGCTCAAGATCTCGATTTATTTGATAACCAAATAGTCAAACAATTCTGGCAGGGTAAAAAAATTATGCTTGGTCATTCTATGGGCGGGGCAATTGCATTTGATTATCTAGCTCGGTTTGAAAATAACTACAGTGGCGTATTTTTATCAGCGCCAATGTTTGATATTTACACCAAAGGCACACCAAAACCCCTTGCCAAATTAGCGGCTAAAATTGCCTGTTTATTAGGGCTAAATACGCTGTATGCGTTTGGCCAAGGGGACTATAAGCCTGAAGAGTTTGCGGTAAATAGCCTAACAAGCAGCGAGATTCGCTATCAACTTTTTCGTAAAACATACCATAAAGAACCGAGTCTTCAGTTAGGAGGTGTAACCTATGGCTGGCTTAATGCCGCTTTTACGTTTATTACAAGCATAGAGCAGCTAACGCTCCCCGTGCCTATGTTTATTGCCAGTGCCCAATTGGATACCGTGGTGGATAACCAAGCTCAACATAACATTACCCACAAGCAAAAAACGGCTATTTTAGAAACGTTCAGTGAGGCAAAACATGAGTTACTGTTTGAGCAAGACACAATTCGTAGAGCGGTATTAACTCGCTTTTATGAATTTTCAGGCTCACTTACTTGAGTTTGGCTAAGTGATAATGGGTCTTGATGGATTAAAATATCCATCTCACAATCAAATTTGGCTTGGATCATAGCCACAACCTCATCAGCCACATAGTGTGCTCTGATCAGCGGTAAAGTATCTTCAAGCTCCAAATGCATTTGAATAAACTTTACTTTACCCCCTTGGCGAGTACGGACATCATGAACACCAAATACATCAGCATGGCTGTTTGCAATCTCAACTATCTGGCTTTTTTCTTCGTCTGGTAATTCTTTGTCCATTAAATGATCGGCACTTTGTCGGGCTATATCCCAACTGTTATAGAGTAAGTAACCCGCTACACCAATTGCGAATAATGGATCCGCGTACTGCATCCCATTTTGTGCTAATAAAATAGCCACCAGCACAGCAGCATTTAGAATAATATCGCCTTTATAGTGTACGGAGTCAGCTTTAATCGCTATTGAATCGGTATGATTGACAACTTTTGTTTGAACAAACACCACTACGAGGGTACAAGCGATAGCAAAAATGCTCACCCATACACCTAACATTGAATGACTTAGCACTACAGGGTTAAATAACCGCTCAACACCATGAAACGCTAACAAACAACCAGATCCGGCAATAAATGCTGCTTGACCAAGCCCCGCTAGCGCTTCTGCTTTGCCATGGCCAAAACGGTGATCATCATCAGCAGGCCTAAGGGCATAGCCTAACACCAAAAAGCTCATCGCAGATGCCGTTATATCCATTAATGAATCTGTCAGCGAGCCAAGCATAGATGCAGAGCCCGACGCCAACCATGCCCAGCATTTAGCTGCTATCATCAGGCTAACCATAACCATAGTGACCGCACTGGCGGTTTTCACCCAAAATTCATAACTGCGATGATGCACTTTTTTTACCTATACGTAAGCAACTCTTATAAACAGAGTATATCATTTTTTTAAAATGTTTAGTGTATACTCATAAGAGTAAAAAATTAGCTTATAATAAGGCACCTTCATGCTCGACATCGTTTTATACCAACCTGAAATTCCGCCAAATACGGGTAATATTATCCGTTTGTGCGCTAATACCGGATACTCACTTCATCTTATAGAGCCCTTAGGCTTTGAGTGGGACGATAAACGAGTAAAAAGAGCTGGCCTTGATTACCACGAGTTTAGTAACGTACAGCGCCATGCTTCATTTGAAGCCTACCTTGAAAAATGCCAACCAAAAAAAAGTATATGCATGCACCACTAAAGGCAGTCAGTTTCATCATCAAGCTAGCTATGAAGCCGGCGATTGCTTAGTCTTTGGCCCTGAAACTCGCGGCTTACCGGATGAACTCATACAATCGTTACCCGGTGAACAGCGGGTGCGTATTCCTATGCAAGCCAACAGCCGTAGTATGAATTTATCTAATGCCGTTGCCGTATTTGTATATGAATCATGGCGTCAATTGGGCTTCCCTAACGCGCAATAGACTAAAACTTAGCGTCTGTGCATGGCGCTAATATACAGCTTGTAGCACCACCTTCTACTTTAATTAATTTCATACTCGCTAATTCGCCATAAAGCATTTCCTAAACTAAGATCAATGAGTTGTTCTTTTTCATTGATTGATGGTATTTGATGCGCACACTCTTGCTAATAAGTTACTTATATTACGCACTATTTAGTGCCTCATTGATGGCCAGCACTGACGCGTTTAAAAACACTACTATTTTTAGCTCTTCTGTAAGTACCTCTGTATATCAAAAGGATTACGCGCTCAATTTATTTAATAGTTCAACCGTAAGTTCAGCCCAAGCGGTAATCAAAAATCAACTAACCTCTCCTTCAAATACAAATAATTTCAACTCAGGTTTCATACTCTCACCTCTAACTAAATATTTACTAATTGCTCTGGCTTTCCTCGTTCTCATTTTATTAATTGTCTATAAATTAAAAAGCAATGCTAAACACGATTTAGTAACCGCATTAATGACCCAATCAAAAGACGCTATTTTGATCGCTGACGAAAACTTTGAGATCACTGTAGTAAACCAAGCATTTACAACCATCAGTGGCTATAAACTCGAAGATGTCATTGCAAAAAAACCTAAAGCATTAACCCAACAAGGGCGAGACAAAAAACTAGAAAACCTTATTTACGATGAACTTGAAACCGAGGGTTACTGGTCTGGTGAGATTTGGAACCTACGTAAAGATGGTCAACCTTATGCTCTTGATTTATCTATTACTAAAGTAATCACGTCTCACTTGCGTAAAAACAAAACGCATTACATAGGTTTATTTTCAGATGTTACCGCACGTAAAAATAATGAACGTGCCATGCTCAAACTTACTATTAAGGATTATGTTACTGGTCTATCTAATAGAGCCATATTTATTGAGTCAGTAAATAAAGCAATAGAAAGTTGCAATAATAAATACCCAAGTTTAATGATCATTTTTATTGATCTAGATAACTTTAAAAAGATAAATGACTCACTTGGACACTGCATCGGCGATGAACTACTCAAAGAAGTTGCCGCAAGGCTAACAGCCAATTTAGATTCCGGTTATACCATAGCCCGCCTGGGAGGCGATGAATTTGCAGTGCTTATACCACCTTACCTTTACTCTGATAAAACAACATTTTATGCAAAAAAACAAGCTGATAAAATATTAAAACAGTTTCAGCTTCCTTTTATGCTTAACGGCATTGAGAGTTATATTTCAGCATGTTGTGGTATTGCTGCTTACCCTGAAAATGGCTACAGCAGTGAAGCAATTATGCGCAGCGCTAATAGCGCACTTAACCACGCTAAAAAGATGGGCCACAATAATTATCAATTTTTTGATAAAGCTAAACACACCATTGACCCAAATGAGTTAAGTAAAGAAAGTGCGCTTTTCCATGCTATTAATAACAACGACTTTGAATTATTTTATCAAGCAAAGTTTAATGCCGAAAAAGATCAGCTACACGGTTTTGAAGCTTTAGTGCGTTGGCCACAAGCTGACGGTACCGTGATCAGTCCTATCGAGTTTATCCCTTTGGCAGAGCAAAATGGTGCGATAATCCCTTTAACAGCCTTGCTGATGAAGCAACTATTTAAACAGTTAGAAGCTTGGCGCTCAGAGAGTATTGATTTTGGTAAAGTTGCAATGAATATATCCGCATTGCATTTTCAACAAACCAGTTTAGTTGAAACACTCACGGAGTGTTTAGCAACATTTGATGTACCCGCTCGTTGTATAGAACTTGAGATAACCGAAAGCGCCATGATGGACAACCCTGAATTTGCACAACAGCAAATGAATCGCATTAAAGCGTTAGGCTTTACTATTGCGCTTGATGATTTTGGCACTGGGCATTCCTCTTTGGGCTACCTTAAACGCTTTTCGATTGATACCTTAAAAATAGACCGCTCATTTATTCAAGACATCACCGAAAGTGAACAAGATAGAAACATCACCGCAACGATTATCCGTTTAGCAAAATACTTGCATATTGATGTAGTCGCAGAAGGGGTAGAAACTAAATCACAAGCCTATATGTTGCATGTCATGGGTTGCAGTATCATGCAAGGATATTACTATAGCCGCCCGCTTCGCGCTGAAAAAGTACCATCATTCATCACTAAACATAGCCTAATAAAAACCACGAACTCTATGCATAACTAACTAACAAAAAAGCGCAGTGCAAAACACTACGCTTTATTATACATCATTAAAACACGCTATTCTGATTTTTGCTCACGGCCCAACAATGCCATAGCGGCTTCTTTTACGTCTTTATTCTCATAAAGAACTTGATATATTTGCTCTGTAATAGGCATCTCAATACCCGTACGTTGAGCAAGTAAATACACTTCTTTGGTATTGCGATAGCCTTCAACAACTTGGCCAATGGACTCAATAGCAGCCTCAACTCCTTCACCTTTACCAAGTGCTAAACCAAAGCGACGGTTTCGTGATTGGTTATCAGTACAGGTTAGTATTAAATCACCAAGACCTGCCATACCCATAAAGGTTTCTGACTTAGCTCCCAATGCGCAACCTAAACGACATAACTCAGCTAACCCTCGGGTGATCAATGCTGTGCGCGCATTAGCACCAAAGCCAAAGCCATCTGACATGCCAGCGCCAATAGCGATAACATTTTTAACCGCACCACCGAGTTGAATGCCAATAAAGTCATCATTGTTATACACCCTAAATGAACGGCCACAATGTAATAAATCAGCTAACTGTTTGGCAAATGTAGTCGATGTAGACGACACTGAAATAGCTGTTGGTAAACCAATGGCCATTTCTTTTGCAAAAGTCGGCCCTGATACCACAGCTAACGGCACATCATCACCCAACTCTTGCTGCGCAACTTCTTGTAATAAACGCCCGGTATTTGGTTCAAGCCCTTTTGTTGCCCAAGCAACTTGTGCACCTTCACGTAGTGATGGCTTAATTTGACGTAACGTATCGCCAAATGCGTGACTGGGTACGACTACCAATATAATTTGGCTATCGTTAACTGCGGTATGTAAATCTGCTTCAAGAAGTAAAGTGTCAGGGAAAGTGACATCGGGTAAGTAACGTTGATTTTTCCGCTCAGCTGCAAGCGTGGCAACGTCGTCGCTATTGCGGCCCCAGAGCGTCACGTGGTGACCATTTCGGGCTAAACAAATAGCAAGGGCGGTGCCATAAGACCCCGCCCCTAATACAGTAACAGCTGAATTTGCTGTACTCATAAATTATGCGTCTGCTGTTGCCTGATCAGTTTGCGCTGCACGTTGCTGCATGTATTGAGCAAACAATGCATCAAAGTTAACTGGCGCAAGGTTAAGTTGTGGGAATGTACCACGATTAACTAAGTTAGAAACTGCTTCACGCGCATATGGGAATAACACATTAGGGCAAAAAAGCACCTAGCATGTGTGCAAGTTGAACTTCTTCAACTTCAGCGATAGTAAAGATACCCGCTTGTTGAATTTCACATAAAAACGCAGTTTCTTCGCCGATCGACGCAGTCACAGTTAGCGCTAAAACAACTTCAAATACACCTTCGTCTAATTTATTAGAGCGAGTATCAAGATCAAGCTTTACTTCAGGTGTCCATTCTTTTTGGAAGATAGCCGGTGAATTTGGCGTTTCGAAAGATACATCTTTAGTGTAAATACGTTGAATAGTAAATTGTGCGCCAGCGTCTTGTGCTGCTACGTTTTGGTTTTCTTCGTTCATTGTAATTCCTAACTTTAATCGTTTTTATAATAAATTCGTTAACTGGCTTTTAAGCGTTTAGCTTAGCATCAAGTTTACCTTGTGCTTCAATTGCCATCATGTCGTCACAACCGCCGATATGCTCATCATTAATAAAGATTTGCGGTACTGTGCTCGCACCACCTGCTTTTGCAATCATTTCATCGCGAAGCTGTGGCTGTACACCAATATCAATATTTTTAAACTGTACACCTTTGCTTTCAAGCAATGCCAAGGCACGTTGACAAAAAGGGCAATACGCTTTGGTGTATAGAACAACATTACTCATAAAAAATCCTCTATCGGCTGGCTTAATCTTGTTAGCGGCCGGTTGTCGTAGGTAGGCCAGCACTTTGCCAAGCGCCCATACCACCAGATAAAATATAAACTGACTCAAAACCCGCTTTATGCATTGCTGTTGCAATACCTGAAGCCGTCATGCCCGTTGTACATACTAATATAATGGGTTTGCTCTTAGACTTTTCAAGGCTTGAGAAGTCAGATTGTTTCGCTTTTTCTGGGTTGAGGTGTTCAGCCCCTGCTATACGGCCATTGTTAAATTCTTTTTGTGCACGTATATCAACAACTAAGCCATCTTCACGATTGATTAATAACGTTAATTGTTGCGGGTTTATTTGGCGAATTGCTGAAAATTTACTTTTAAACCAACCACCGACGATTAGCGCAACTAACGCCACCCAAGCCAAACTTAAAATCGGATGATTACCGATAAATTCAATATATTGATCCATGCGTCTTCCACTATGAAAATTGTCCCGCGCATTGAGCGCTGGGGTTAATACATCGGGGCTAGCCCCTAGCCACGCAAGTATACGTGCTTGATGAAAAATTACCAGAGAGTGAAATATATTAATATCGCGCTTTTTGAATGCTGATCCACAAGCAAAAACACGGTATGCTAACAAACCAACAGGTGGTAATTTTCAGGAGCTAAAATGACACAGCATAAAAAACCTCTCGTATTAATGATTTTGGATGGGTGGGGATACCGCGAAGACGAGCAAAGTAATGCCGTCTTAGCAGCTAACACGCCCGTATTAGATGAGCTTTGGGCAACACGCCCTCACACATTAATTTCAGGCTCTGGTTTAGATGTTGGTCTTCCTGATGGTCAAATGGGTAACTCAGAAGTAGGCCATGTTAACTTAGGTGCAGGGCGTATTGTCTATCAAGACTTCACTCGCATTACTAAATCAATTGATGATGGCGAATTTGAGCACAACCCAACCTTGGTTGAAAATATAGATAAAGCCGTTAACGCAGGTAAAGCCGTTCACCTAATGGGGCTATTAAGCCCAGGCGGTGTACACAGTCACGAAGATCACATTGTTGCCGCGATTGAAATGGCTGCTAAACGAGGTGCTAAAGAAGTTTACTTTCATGCATTTTTAGATGGCCGTGATACACCACCACGCAGTGCCCAGGCATCAATTGAACGTATTGAAGCATTATTTAATGAGCTTAACTGCGGCCGCTTAGCCTCAATTGTTGGTCGCTATTATGCAATGGACCGTGACAACCGCTGGAACCGTGTAGAACAAGCATACGACTTAATGGTCAGCGGCATCGCGCAACATACCTATACTAATGGTGTTGACGCATTAGCAGCAGCCTATGAACGCGACGAAAACGATGAATTCGTAGCCGCCACAGCAATTGCAGCTGATGGCCAACCAGCTGCTCAAATCAATGACGGCGATACCGTGATCTTTTTAAACTTTAGAGCTGACCGTGCCCGCGAAATGACTCGCGCATTTGTTGATGCTGACTTTGACGGCTTTGCCAAGAAAAAAGCCCCTCAATTAAGTGGCTTTGTCATGCTAACTGAATACGCCGCGGATATAGATGCCCCTGCAGCCTTTGCTCCTGAGCCATTAGTTAATGTACTTGGCGAATGGTTTGAAAAGCACAACAAAACGCAGCTGCGCATTTCTGAAACAGAAAAATACGCACACGTGACTTTCTTCTTCAGTGGTGGCCGTGAAGATGAATTTGAAGGCGAAACCCGCGAGCTAATCCCATCGCCTCAAGTTGCTACCTATGATTTACAACCTGAAATGAACTCTGAAATGCTCACCGACAAACTTGTGGCAGCAATTAAGAGTGGACAATACGACGCCATTATTTGTAATTACCCAAATGGTGATATGGTTGGTCACTCTGGTGTATTTGAAGCTGCCGTAAAAGCATGTGAAGCCGTTGATCATTGTATTGGTCGCGTTGTAGCTGCTTTAGAAGAGTTTGGCGGAGAAGCACTGATCACTGCCGATCATGGTAATGCAGAGCAAATGGCGAATCCTTCTACCGGCCAAGCACATACCGCACATACCAGCGAGCCAGTCCCCTTTATTTACGTAGGTCGCGACGCAACACCAACTGATGGCAAGGCACTTAGTGATGTAGCCCCCACCATGTTACACCTGATGGGCATGGAACAGCCTAGCGAAATGACTGGCACACCTATCATGACATTGAAATAAACCATGATAAAAAGTATTAACCAGTTAATTGGTAGTCTGTTAATGCTTACTTCATTCGTTGTTGCTCCGGCAATAGCGAATGAAGACCGTACTAAAAAAGACTTATCACAGATACAGAGCGCATTAAAACAAAGTGAAGCTGAGCTCGCAGCCCAACGCAAAGATATCGCCAAGCTACAAAAAACCTTACAACAGCATGAGCTAAATATTGCTAAAAATGCAAAAGCGCTCAATATTGCAAAGCAATCAATTAAAGACACTGAAAAACAACAAGCTCAACAGCAGCAACAAGCAAACACATTACTGCAACAGCAAAAACAGCGACAACAAGCACTGGCGGCACAATTAAAAAGTGCCTATATGTCAGGTGGGCACGACTACTCGAAAATGCTACTTAACCAACAAGACACCGCCCAAGTTGAGCGCACATTAAGTTATTACAATTACTTAAATAAAGCCCGCATAGAACAAATTGAAGAACTAAAAGCCTTGCTGGTAGAAATAGAAGCCGTACAGCTTGAACTTGAAAAAACTAAGCAACATTTACTGGCTTTACATCAAGAACAAACAACCCGACACCAAGCATTAGTTGATGCACAAAAGCAGCGTAAAACCAATATTAAGCAACTAAAAGCAAAATTAAACTCAACCGAAAACTCTATTAATTATTTAAAAGAAAACGAAAAAACACTGGTAACCACATTACAAGAGCTTGAAAAAGAAAAGACCCAAAAAGTAGAGTTACTGGGCCTTAATACCAGTAAAGGAAAATTAAACTGGCCAACAAAAGGTAAACTTGCCCACAAATTTGGCCAGCGTAAACACGGCGGAATCGATTGGAAAGGCGTGTTAATTAGCGCCAATGAAGGCAGCCAAGTTAGTAGCGTCCATAACGGCCAAGTTGTTTACGCTGACTGGCTCAAAGGGTATGGCTGGGTCATTGTTGTTGATCATGGTGAAGGATTCATGAGCCTTTATGGGCATACACAAACCTTGCTTAAAGATGTTGGCGACATGGTTCGTCAAGGCGATATTATTGCATTAGTAGGTCAAAGCGGCGGACAAGCAAATTCTGGTCTATACTTTGAAATACGCCATAAAGGACGCGCAGTAAATCCTGTTAAATGGTGCAGACGACTTTAATTGAATAAACGTAGCTGCACCCCATGGGGAGCAGCTGATGCCAACAACAAAAATGACCTCTTTTAACCTGCAGCATAATGTTATTAGCTGCAAACTGATTACTTACCTACTTTTGGTTAGTATTTTAATATGCCTGAGCTTTAGCAGCTTAGCCGTCACCTCGATTAGCGATCTTAAAAGCCAGCAAAAGCACGAAATTCTTTATAATATACATGCCTATTACGTTGAAGATTTGCCACTGCAAAGCAGCTTTGATGATCAGCAACAATTCGAAACCTTACTAAAAAACCTCGACCCTTATTCAAAGTTTTTAGATGAAAGCGAACTCAATGCTCTTTTTAATAGCACCAATGGTCGTTACACCGGCTTAGGCATTGAAGTGCAAGAGCTAGATGAACATATCATTATTATCAATGCACTAAAAAACTCACCGGCATACCATGCAGGAATTCAAAAAAAATGATATTTTATTGGCCATAAACAACCGCCCGGTTACCAATAAAAAAATCAGCCAAGTGGCAAATATGATCCAACAAAGTGAATCAACCACGATTCATTTGAGTATTCAAAGAGACAACTCAAAAGTGCCACTGGACTTTGCAGTAACCCGCAAAGAGATAAACCTCGAAAGTGTAACCAGTTCACTTTATGATTTTGGTATTGGCTATATGGCTATTGATAGCTTCACCAACCATACATTGCATGACGTTTCACGCCAATTAGCTAAATTAAAAAGTAATAATGGCGGTGCATTAACAGGCCTTGTTCTAGATTTGCGCGACAACCCCGGCGGCACATTACAAAGCGCAGTTGCGGTGTCTGACTTATTTTTACAAAGCGGCACTATAGTCACCACTAAAGGTCGCTTTTATGATGCTAATCAGCACTTTGAGGCAAGCAAAGGAGACATACTAAACGGCTCTCCTATCGTTGTTTTGATTAATGAAAACTCAGCCTCTGCCGCCGAGATACTAGCAGCTGCCTTAAAAGATAATAACCGAGCAACATTAGTAGGTAACAAGTCGTTTGGTAAAGGTTCTGTGCAATCGCTCATTCCATTAGGTAATGGCGATACCGCATTAAAGCTGACCACAGCAAAGTATTTTTCGCCTTCAGGCAAGTCGATAGATGGCGTAGGAGTTGCTCCTGATGTGGCTATTAATCAATCAGCTCTTTCACAAATAGATAAAGTCGCTATAATAAAAAATGAACAAGGAAAAAGTGATCAACCATGGCTTGGCAGCAGCCCGACTGATCAACAGTTACTTAAAGCAACACAATTACTGTCTATGAAGTGACCTTTGCTAATAACAGATAATAAAAATTATAAATGTGAAAAAACTGATTTGGCTATTAATAGCTATTTGCTCCTTGCCTGCATTAGTACAAGCAAAGCAGATAGCTATTGTGATTGATGATATTGGTAATCATCAGCGCGACTTAGAAACGTTAAACCTTCCTGGTAAAATTTCGTATTCGATTTTGCCCCATACCCCCTTTTCGCAAATTTTTGCCAAACTTGCCAGTCGTTCCGGCAAAGAGTTACTACTTCATGTGCCAATGCAAGCCCTAGATAATAGCAAAGCCCTCGGTCCAGGAGCATTGACAAGTGATATGGATAAAGAGCAACTACAACATACTCTTTATAGTGCACTGGCGAGCCTCCCCGAAGTTAAAGGGGTTAATAACCATATGGGCTCAGCGTTAACACAAAAAAGCCAACCCATGAAATGGACCATGGAAGTATTAAAGCAACGTGGCCTATATTTTTTAGATAGCCGCACCACTAGTTTGAGCCAAGCGCAAAACGTAGCAAATTTATATGGGGTAGAAAATGTAGGTCGCCATGTATTTTTAGACAACATCATCAACGAACAACAACTGCAATTTAGGTTTGATGAACTAAAACACAAAGCCCAGCGCTATAATTTCGCCATTGCCATCGCACACCCCTACCCTGAAACCATCGAGTTTTTATCGCGTAAACTCCCCGAGCTGGAACAACAAGGCTTTGAGCTCGTGCCGCTATCGCAGCTGGTAGAGCGAAAATATATACAACTCGCACAGGCAGAGCATAAAGGGATGAGTGCGAGGTAAGCTTTAAAGTTACAAGGGGAAAGGAGCTAGGTGCTAAATATCTTGCCTTTTGTGGGAACAGGCTTTAGCCGTGATTGTGTTTTAGGCTTAGAATATGTGTTAAAGCCAATCGGCGCTAAAGCGCTCTCCTACGATGGTAAAAGGTGCTAGGTTTATAGCCCGCTGCCCGTTACACATCGCCCATGCCTTTCCTCATTTACCCTCATTCATTTCTCTTTGTGAAAATCGTTTTAAGAGATTTATTCACAAAGAGGTTATGAGGCGCTGCGCTTAAGAGGAAAATATATATGGGTTATGTATTCTCATTTACCCTCATTCACTTCTCTTTGTGCAAATAAGTATTTAACTCCCTTACCCTAACCCCGTAGCTCCCACCCTAAGCATTTATTTGTTCTCATTCACTTTCAGTTTCAAACATAGTAAAATTTTACCAATTTCCTAATTATAATGAGCTTTTATAATGTCAATTCCGCACAGCCTTTTAAGCCAGCTAGTTAAACTTGCCCTTGATGAAGACCTTAATCACCAAAACGCAGAGCAAGGCGATATAACCGCAGCCTTAATCCCGCAAACACAACAAGCCAATGCAAAAGTAATTACCCGTGAAGACTGTGTATTTTGTGGCAAAGACATTATTTTAGAAGTATTCAACCAAGTAGATCCTAGCGTTTTAGTTAATGTGCTAGTAAATGATGGTGATAGCGTTAAAGCAAACGATACATTATTTACTGCAACGGGTTCTGCACGGGCTATTTTAACAGCAGAGCGTACAGCACTTAACTTTATGCAAACTCTATCAGGCACAGCAACAACCACTGCGCATTATGTAAAAGAGCTTGCAGGCACAACAACCCAATTACTCGATACTCGTAAAACAATTCCTGGTTTACGTGCATTACAAAAATACGCAGTTAAATGTGGTGGCGGGGCAAATCATCGTATTGGGTTGTTTGATGCGTTTTTAATAAAAGAAAACCACATTGCAGCCTGTGGCGGTATTGATAAAGCGGTTGCGCAAGCCAAGCTTAATCACCCAAGTAAACCGGTTGAAGTAGAAGTTGAATCACTTAATGAGCTAGATCAAGCCATAGTTGCCGGCGCAGATATTATAATGCTAGACAACTTTACTCCAGAGCAGATAAAACAAGCTGTCGAATTAACCGATAAGCGGGCAAAGCTAGAGGTTTCGGGCAATATGACCATAGAAACCCTTAAAACCTATTCACAAGCTGGGGTAGACTTTATTTCAAGCGGGGCGCTTACAAAAAATTTACAATCAATCGACTTATCAATGCGATTTGAGTAATTATTCTTAAAGTTCCAAATTTAATATTTACCTAATCCGTTGACAATTTGTACAAAAAAGCTTTAAATAAGCCAAAAGGCTTATTTTGTTACAAAGTGTTAATTTTAGAGCCCCATTTAATAAAAAATGATGTTAAGATAAGCCAAGAGAACTAAAAAAGCCTAAAAGCACTAATCCTAAATAATTATTTTTTGTTTTTTTACATTTGTTTGCTTTCAATTAGGTTAAAAGTAGCGATAACTTAAATTGTGTTTTTTACGCTAGGAAAGTTCATAAAATGACGCTAAATGCTGTTAAATTAGCTTTCAAAACGTAATTTTAGTGCTAAAGTAATTCTAATAGCCTACTTTTTCCTTCACAAAGGTTAGGTACACTTAGATTAGATAGAACGATTTTAAAAAAACCGTAAGATAAGCAAGTTATATTAGCTAAGGCACAAACCATCACTAATAAACTGATTAGCTTACATACACACTATCCTTTAGGAGAGGAACATGGAAAAAATGACACAACAAAGTCAAAAGGGTTTTACCCTAATTGAATTAATGATTGTAGTTGCAATCATCGGTATTCTTGCAGCAGTAGCACTGCCTGCTTATCAAGATTATACAACTCGTGCAAAAATGAGTGAAGTTGTTACTTTTGCGGGTTCAGCTAAAACTGCAGTTAGTGAGTGTATTATAACTACTGGTGATATTACTGCATGTAATAGCAATGCAAAAGTAGGTTTAGATACTAGCGGTATTTCATCTACTTATGTTGCCTCAGTTGCCGTAAGTGGTTCTGGTGTAATAACAACTACTGTCCAAGGAACTAATGTTACAGATTTAGATGGCTCTACATTAGTTTTTACTCCAACAGAAGCTAATGGTGGCATAACTTGGGCCTGTGCAATAAGCAGTAACACTTTAAATAAATACGTACCGCAAAACTGTCGCGCAAGCTAATTCAATTGATCTGACATAAAGCTCTTTTCTATTAAAGAGCTTTTTACCTTATGAACATCATAAAGCTTAATTATCACTCTCTTATCCCCTCCTTTTTTTTGGTGTTTTGTCTACTTCCATTTATTGATGAATCTTTGTTAGGCTTGTTTAATGAGAAGAGATTGTTTCAAACGCTCGTACTCATTTTATTTTTTGTATTTTATTTTCAGTTGCTTAAAATAAATAGAAGAGTAAAGTTGTTGTTAGCTTTAGTTCTGTTCATTGGTTTCGCCAGTACATTACTCAGTAATAATATACTAAATACAAGCTTAATTTATCTTCATACACTAATGCTAATAAACCTTGTTTTTTTAGGTTATAAAATAGAAGAAAATAACTCTATTTTATTTTATACGATATTCTTCTCTAACGTATTTGTAGTATCTTATTCATTACTTAATTATTCTTTTTTCATTCTATCAAGTGAGGCACCATTTCCTGATGGCGTTTTATATGGTTTTTATAACATTCGATTTTTTAATCAATTTCAAGTCCTAAGCATACCCTTTGTTATATTTTTTCTTTCACACTCTAAGTTACATCGAGTTGCTAAAGTCACTATGACTTTCAATTTCTTTTTGCTACTTTTTAGCAGTGCTCGAGGAGCTTTAATTGCAATATTGATAACTACAATAATTTACTGCTATTTCATAAATAGAAATATGATAAAAGAAATATTATTTTGTCTATTAGCTGCTGTTTTATTATTTTTACTTCATTATTTTTATCTTAGCTTTTACCACTCAGCTGAATACACAATAAGAACTAGTAGCTCTAAAAGATATGAATTATGGCTAGAAGTCATCAACAACATAAGCTTTAAAACACTACTTATTGGTAATGGCCCTGGAGGGTATAAGTCTACAACTTTCGATTTTGGCCATCCCCATAATAGCATCCTTCAAATTTTGAATAACTGGGGAGGAATTGTTTTATCTATTACTGTTTGGTTAACATATAAATTAATTAATCACTCACTAGACTTTATTAAAAAAAACAAAGATAACAGTGAGTTTTTAACCTGTTTTACTTCATTCTTGAGTTTACTAATTTACTCACTAGTCAGTGGCGTGATAGTAATGCCAATACCGCAGACTTTTTTATTTATTTTAGTTGGGATTTTACTTGGGTATTTAGGTTATAATTTATTTGATAACACAGATAAAAAAATAGCACTAATTATTACATTCACAATATCTTTACTTTATGCAGCATTAGTTTTATTGAGCTACAACTGTTTGGCCCCTAAACCGCATGGCCCTAACTTTTGGTCTAACGGGCAATTATCATTTGAACATTGTAAGCTTACTTACTTCGAGGATCAGTAATGGCAAAACAAGCAGATAAAAAAGGACTTGATACCTTCGAGTGGATCGGCGTAAGTGCCCGAGGTAAACGTCTTGAAGGCGAAATGACTGGTGCTAGTATTGCGTTAGTAAAGGCCCAGCTCCGAAAACAAGGCATCACCCCCTCTAAAGTCAAGCGTAAAGCCAAGCCGTTATTTGGCACACGTATGCAAAAAATCACGCCAAAAGACATAGCCCTGGTTACCAGACAAATTGCTACTATGTTGATGGCGGGTGTGCCACTCATTCAAGCGATTGAGATGATAGGTACCGGCTCCACTAATAAAAGCGTCGCTAAACTCATGGAAACCATTGGCGATGAAGTAAAAGCCGGTGGTACGTTATCGAACGCACTTCGTAAGCACCCGCGTTACTTTGATGATTTGTATTGTGATTTAGTTGCCTCTGGCGAGCAATCGGGCGCACTGGACAAAATATTTGACCGCGTTGCTCTTTATAAAGAAAAGTCAGAAGCGTTAAAATCAAAAATTAAAAAGGCCATGTTCTACCCCATCGCAGTTTTGGTAGTCGCCTTAATCGTTACCTCTATCCTACTTATTTTTGTAGTACCGCAATTCCAAGATATTTTCGCCGGTTTTGGTGCAGAATTGCCCGCATTTACCTTAATGGTTATTGGTATATCTGAATTTATGCAAGAGTATTGGTGGATGATGCTGATTGCCATTGTCGGATTTGGTTGGGCATATAAAGAAGCCCTGCTTAAAAGTAAAAAACTGCGAGATGCAAACGATAGAGCGATATTAAAACTACCGGTAATTGGTATGATTTTAAACAAAGCTGCGGTTGCACGTTATGCACGAACTTTATCGACCACGTTTGCTGCCGGTGTACCACTAGTTGATGCGCTTGATTCTGCGGCTGGCGCCTCAGGTAATGCAGTTTATCGCTATGCAATATTAGATATTAAAGCTGAGGTTAGCTCTGGTAACCAAATGAACTGGGCAATGCGTAACTCAAAAATATTCCCTGATATGGTAGTGCAAATGGTCGCCATAGGTGAAGAGTCTGGCTCACTTGATGGTATGCTTGCAAAGGTAGCCACCATTTATGAGCAAGAAGTGGATGATGCAGTAGACGGTTTATCAAGCCTGTTAGAACCTTTAATTATGGCTGTACTTGGTGTACTTGTTGGTGGTTTGATTATCGCTATGTATTTACCAATATTCCAACTTGGCTCGGTTATTTAATCGCTGTAATATATTTATTCACAAAGAGTTGGAAGGTGCTAGGTGCCTTGGCTTTGTGGGAACAGGCTTTAGCCGTGATTGTGTTTGAGGTTTGGAATATATGTAAAAGCTCATCGGCGCTAAAGCGCTCTCCTACAGGGTGTGGTGTGTGATTTGTCTTGTGGAACAGGCTTTAGCCGTGATTGTTTGGGTTTGGATATGTGTTGAACATCATCGGTGCTAAAGCACTCTCCTACAGGGTATAGAGTGTGATTTGTCTTGTAGGAACAGGCTTTAGCCGTGATTGTTTGGGTTTGGAATATGTGTAAAAGCTCATCGGCGCTAAAGCGCTCTCCTACGATGATAAATAGCTTGTATTCATAGCTCTTTACCCGAGCTTTCCTCTTTCAGTTATCTTTGTGAAAATGCTTTTTAACTTAATTTTTTAGGTATGTAATGCACGATTTTTTTCTTGATATAATTACAGTAATGCAAAACCAACTATGGTTTTACTTATTAACCATAGGCCTTGTTAGCTTATGTGTAGGTAGTTTTTTAAATGTGGTGATTTATCGCATACCTGAAATGATGAAACGTGAATGGCATAGTGAGTGTCGAATTTTACTTGCTGATGAGCTAAAACCAACTGAGCAAGCAAAGTCAAAAGCTGAGGTTTTTAACCTTATTAAGCCCAACTCCACTTGCCCTAAGTGTAAAACAGCCATTAAGCCTTGGCAGAATATCCCTGTTATTAGTTGGCTCTTATTAAAAGGCCGCTGCGCAAGTTGTAACACTCCGATATCAATTCGTTACCCCATTGTTGAAATGCTCACAGCTATATTGAGTCTAATTGTCGCCGCCACTTTTGGCGCAACAGATATCGCCTTGCTTTACGTCTTTGTAACCTGGGCGTTGATTGCCCTGACTTTTATCGATATTGATCACATGTTACTACCAGATCAACTCACCCTACCTCTAGTTTGGCTTGCTTTAATAGCCTCTGTATTTGGGGTGACGGAGCTCACAGCTACTGATGCAATAATTGGTGCCGCATGTGGCTATTTAAGCTTATGGAGCGTATTTTGGTTGTTTAAGCTGGTAACCGGTAAAGAAGGTATGGGTTATGGCGATTTTAAATTACTCGCCGTATTTGGTGCCCTACTTGGTTGGCAGGCGCTGTTAACTATTGTTTTGCTTTCAAGCGTAGTAGGTGCAGTGATTGGCATCGCGCTATTGAGCATTCAAGGTAAAGATAAAGCCACACCGATACCTTTTGGCCCCTACTTAGCCATCGCCGGATGGGTTACCTTACTTTGGGGTGAGCAAATTCAAAGCCTATATTTTAATTCTTTAGGTTACTAATATGACCCAAAAAAACAAAATTAATAACTGGGTGTTAGGGTTAACAGGCGGTATTGGTTCAGGCAAAAGCGCCGTAAGTGAAATGTTTGAAAAGCTCAATATAACGGTTGTTGATGCCGATATAGTTGCTCGCCAAGTCGTAGCGCCACAAAGCGAAGGTTTAAATGCTATAACTGCACACTTTGGTACTGATGTTTTAAACCCCGATGGCTCTTTAAATCGCAGTCATCTACGCGAAATTATTTTTGCACATAACGAACAAAAAACCTGGCTGAATAATTTACTCCACCCTTTGATTCGAGAAAAACTACTCACCGATTTAGCTAATGCCACCAGCGAATACGTTATATTAGTTGCCCCATTATTGTTTGAAAACAAGCTAGATCAATACTGTCAACGTACACTTGTAGTAGATGTACCAGAAGAAGTGCAGCTTGCCCGCACTACAAAGCGTGACGATGTAACAGAGCAGCAAACTAAAAGCATTATTGCAGCACAAATGTCGCGCCAAGATAAGCTAAAAAAAGCAGATGATATTATTGATAACAATCGCTGCTTGGACCTAGTAGAAAGTCAGTTGCAACAATTGCACTATCGTTATTTAGCCTTAGCTAAACAAGCTAAAGTAAACGCTAAATGATGAGAAAATCAAAAACATTTCATCTTTTTGTTTGCAAATTAAGCTAAATCAACAAGACTGATGTTATACCCTTCTTTTTTCTGATAAATTGCTAACATGAAAGGATCTTACCGGGTGCGCAATGAACATTAATTCACCATTATTACGAAAATTTATCACACTTGGTCGTGTTGACGCCGAAACAGTTAAATTAAAACAACGTGAATTTAGCTCTACCGCTGAGCTTATCGCTAAGTGCAGTGGAATTAACGGTCACGAGCTAGCTGAGCAATGTATTGATTTATTTCGTGTGCCTTATTTTGACTTACGTGATTTTAATGTTGAGTTAATCCCTAAAGAACTAGTTAAAGAAAAACTCATCAGGCAACACCATATTCTACCTTTAGTTAAAAAAGGCCGAAAACTTTATATCGCCGCCTCAGATCCTACAGACTATGGTGCCTTTGAAAACTTTGAGTTTAGTACAGGGCTTTCGTGCGAAGTCGTTGTTGCTGACTATCAGCAACTAGATAATAAAATTGAGCAATTACTCGATGCGTCTGGCAGTTTGAACTTAAGTGATGACGAGTTTAAAGAGTTTGCCGATTTAGATACTGACAGCTCTAAAGATCAACAAAATACAGGCGAAGACGAAAAAGACGACGCACCGATCATTGTCTACATTAATAAAATTTTAATGGACGCCATAAAAAAAGGCGCATCAGATTTACACTTTGAACCGTATGAACATAAATACCGTGTACGTTTTCGTATTGATGGTATTTTTGCACGAAATGGCAAGCCCACCTAATAGCTTAGCTACGCGGTTGTCAGCACGTATTAAAGTAATGGCGCGCTTAGATATCGCTGAAAAACGTAAACCACAAGATGGCCGCATAAAACTAAAAATTACCGAGCGTAAAAGCATCGATTTTCGTGTAAGCACCCTACCGACTTTATGGGGCGAGAAAATCGTAATGCGTATCCTAGATTCATCAAGTGCCATGCTCGGTATTGATGTACTAGGTTACGAACCCGAGCAGAAAAAGCTCTATATGGATGCCCTAGAGCAACCACAGGGGATGATTTTAGTTACCGGCCCTACCGGCTCTGGTAAAACAGTATCACTTTATACGGGCTTAAATATTCTTAATCAGCCTGAACGTAATATTAGTACCGCCGAGGATCCGGTTGAGATCAACCTTGAAGGGATTAACCAAGTACAAATAAACCCAAAAGCAGACATGACCTTCGCCAATGCACTTAAGGCATTCTTACGTCAAGATCCCGACGTAGTCATGGTCGGTGAGATCCGTGATCTTGAAACCGCTGAAATTTCAATAAAAGCGGCGCAAACAGGTCACTTGGTTATGTCTACATTACATACCAACTCAGCACCAGAAACCCTAACCCGCTTATTAAATATGGGTGTACCTGCATATAACGTAGCAAGCTCAATAACGTTAATTATCGCACAGCGCCTAGCGCGTCGTTTATGCCCTAAATGTAAAACACCCGAGACGCTGCCAGCTGAAGAACCAAAGCGCCAAGGATTTAGCGAGCAGCAAATAAATGAGTTAACTTTATTTGCACCTAAAGGGTGTGATAGCTGCACCGAAGGCTATAAAGGGCGTGTTGGTATATACGAAGTCATGCAAATCACGCCTGAAATTGCACAAATCATTATGCGTGGCGGTAACTCCCTAGAAATTGCAGAAGTGTCGTTAAAATCAGGGTTTAATAATTTACGTTTATCCGGCCTCAAAAAAGCAGCTGATGGAGTAACATCGCTTGCTGAAATAAACCGAGTGACAAGTTTTTAAAATAAGATTCTAGGTGCCTTAGCTCTTGTAGGAACAGGCTTTAGCCGTGATTTTGGGTTGAGGTTATATGTTAAAGCCCATCGGCGCTAAAGCGCTCTCCTACGATGGTAAAGATACTATGTATTGACAGCAACCTTTCTCATTTACCCTCATTCACTTCTCTTTGTGCAAATAGGTATTTTCTTTTATTTATGCCTTATCATTTACACTCATCCACTTCTCTTTGTAAAATAAGCCTCAATGCTTTATTCATGAGAATATATTATGCCAACAGTTGTAAACTGCCCTACTTGTAAAACCAAAGTTGAATGGTCTGAGCAAAGCCCTCACCGCCCATTTTGTTCAAAACGCTGTCAATTGATTGATTTAGGCGAATGGTCATTTGAGAATAACAAGATCTCAGCACCAATTACATCTGCTGAAGACTTAAGCCAAGATATGATTGAAGATATTGAAGAAATGCTCGCCAAAAACGACGACGATTTCTTTAAATAAACACCCAAAAATCACACTCCACATCCTGTAGGAGAGCGCTTTAGCGCCGATTGGCTTTTGCACACACCCCAATCTCAAACACAATCACGGCTGAAGCCTGTTCCCACAAGACAAATCACACTCCATACCCTGTAGGAGAGCGCTTTAGCGCCGATTGGCTTTAACCGCAATAATTTTTGAATCGTGGTGTAACACCTGTCTCTAATTTAATCTACACTTCATTAAATCGTTTTATATTTAATGGATTAAAATGAAACCTCATTCTTACAAATTACGCCAGCACCGCCAATCATGTATTAACAGTTATTACTCTGTCACTACATGCACGCACCTACGAACCAAATTATTTGAAGATTTTTATAGTGCACGAACTTTAATAAGCTCATTAAAACATTCAGATTCAAATGATTTAACACAAACAATCTGTTTCGTAATAATGCCAGATCATATGCACTGGTTATTTCAGCTTAAAACACAACAACCATTGTCTTCAGTGATAGCCAAAGTAAAAGGACGTACATCATTTCTTTTACACAAAGATAAGAAAGAAAAAATTTGGCAAACGGGTTTCTACGATTCATTAATTAGAGATGAAGCGCACTTATTGCATCAAGCAAGATATATCGCTGCTAACCCTATAAGAGCCGGCATTGTTAATAATTTAGGTAATTACCCTCATTGGGATTGTCTCTATTTGAATTCAGGGGGATTACCCAATCACGGCTAAAGCCTGTTCCCACAAGATAAATTACAACACACGAAGGGGTGATTACGGATTTCATTGGATAAAGCTTAAATTAATTAAGTACTTCAGAAGTAACGCAGAGACTTGGGTTGGTGATTTATTTGAAAATCTAAAAGTTGAAAAGTGGTGGCCCCTCCCAGACTCGAACTGGGGACCTAACGATTATGAGTCGTGTGCTCTAACCAACTGAGCTAAGGGGCCATATTGTATTAGCATGTATTAAACATAACTAAATTTTTTGAAGCGTTTAACCACCTAAGCGATTAAAGCGGATTGCAGTATAAAAAGTTTTTACTGGCTTGTCACTAGCAAAAAGCTTTATTTTAACAATCAACAAGCTGACTGCTTAAATTGTAATCGCAAAGCAGCTTTATTATTCATATTGACTATCTACTGTTTAAAATTTCCCTTTTACTGCTACACTTTTCATTTGCAGCTAAAAGGAGTTAACTATGCAAATAAAGCACCACGGAGCAGTAAACGGCGTAACAGGTTCTTGCCACGAGCTGATGGCATCTGAAAATACTTCAATATTAATCGATTGTGGGCTATTTCAAGAAGAAGATGCAGGTATTGATTTATCAATACAATTTGACGTATCAAATATAACGGCACTCATTGTTACCCACTGCCATATTGACCATGTTGGCCGTATTCCATACTTATTCGCAGCTGGCTTTACAGGGCCTATTTATACCTCTATAGCATCGGCGAGCTTGCTACCCTTAGTTATTAAAGATGCGCTTAAAGTTGGCGTAACCCGCGACGAAAATATTATTAACACATGCTTAAATCTACTTAATAAGCGGATAGTTGCCGTAGAGTTCGGCCACTGGTTTACACTACCTACTAATGATCAAGCTCCGCTCAAAGCGCGTCTACAACGAGCAGGACATATTTTAGGCTCCGCTTATGTTGAAATAGATATAGCTGATAGAAAAAATAAACACCGAGTGGTATTTTCTGGTGATTTAGGCGCCCCATACACGCCATTATTACCGGCTCCAAAACCGCTCTACAAAGCTGATACTTTAGTGATCGAATCAACCTACGGCGATAAAAATCATCAAGGCCGTAAACAGCGCACAAAAACGCTCAAAAAAGTAATTGAAACAGCAGTCGCAGATAACGGTATCGTACTTATACCGGCGTTTAGCATAGGCAGAACACAAGAGTTATTGTATGAGCTCGAGCAGCTAATTCACAGCTCAAGTAAGCAATCACCTTGGCGAACCATAGAAGTCATTGTTGACTCTCCTATGGCTGCAAATTTTACCCAGCAATATCGTCAATTTAAAAGCCTGTGGGATACCGAAGCCAAAAAGCGTTTAGCAAAAGGCCGCCACCCACTTAACTTTGAAAGCTTACATACAATCGACAGTCATAAAGAACATATGGCAGTGATCAATTATTTAAGCCAACGAAAAAAACCCGCGATCATACTTGCAGCAAGCGGCATGTGCCAAGGTGGTAGAATCGTCAATTATCTTGAAAGGTTTCTGCCAGACAAAACCACTGATGTTATTTTTGTTGGCTATCAAGGTAGAGGAACATTAGGGAGAGAAATTCAAAAATACGGCCCTCGCGGCGGCTATGTATTTATCAATGCTCACAAAATAATAATTAATGCCAAAATTCACACCATCAGCGGCTACAGCGCCCATGCTGACCAAAACGGATTAGTAAAATTTGTAACCGGCATGCGCAAAAAACCAAAGCATATAAAACTTGTACATGGTGATGATAATGCAAAGCAGGTATTAGCACAAAAGTATCGTGAGGTTTTAGGGGAAGGGGTTGAAGTTGAAATTGGGGAATAGGCTTTAGATATTATATTGCAGAAGAGGAACTGCTATGAACTTTGAACAATTAGATGTATGGAAGCGTTCTGCACGCTTAAGTGCCGATATTTATAAATCAACGATTCGTTAAAAGGCTTAGGGCTTCAACAAAGTATAAATACAATTTGCACAAAGAGAAGTGAATGAGAAAAAATGAGAAGAGTAATGGGCTACAGGAGCCATGCTATAAATCGTAGGAGAGCGCTTTAGCGCCGATTAGCTTTAATACATAAGCTCAAACATCATCACGGCTGAAGCCTGTTCCCACAAAGATAAAGTCCACCTTTAACCTCATAAACCCAGCGCCTCTTAACCACTGTGAATAAATCACTTGAAAAGACTACTAACAACGAGCTACAGGCGGTGCGCTATCAATACACCTAGAACCTAGTAACGTTCTCTTCCCTAGAACCTTTAGTATCCTCATCAGCGCAGCGTCTCTTAACCTCTTTGTGAATAAATCACTTAAAATCAACGCGGCATACAGCCGCGTCAAAGCTAAACTTACACTGCTTTTAAGTGACTCTTTTCTTTTGGCTTAACTAACTCAGACACAAAATTTGTAAAGTCAGTTCCTAAGTTTTCATCCCGCATGCTGTATTCAACAATCGCTTTTAAATAACCTAGCTTATCACCACAATCGTGAGAGTTCCCGCTCATGTGAAACGCCTCAACCGTTTCTTTTTCCATTAGCATATCAATAGCATCGGTAAGTTGAACCTCACCACCTGCACCCACAGGGGTTTTAGCCAGTAATTGCCAAATAGCTTTAGATAGCACATAGCGACCAACAACCGCTAAATTAGACGGTGCATCCTCAGTGTTTGGCTTTTCTACCATAGTTTTGATTTTTGCACTTTCGCCCGCACCAATTACAGCACCATCAATATCAGCAATACCATATTTGCTCACATCTTGCTGTGCAACTGGCTCAAGCATAATTTGACTTGCTTTAACGTCATTAAAACGTTTGATCATTGCCGCTAAGTTTTCAGTTTTTTGGTCAGCTGTGTATGCATCTAAAATTACATCAGGCAATACAACCACAAAGTCGTCATCACCAACGATTGGTTTAGCACATAATATCGCATGGCCTAAGCCTTTAGCTTCGCCTTGGCGAACGCTCATAATAGTTACATCAACCGGGCAAATTGAGCGTACTTCTTCAAGTAAGGTGCGTTTAACACGCTTTTCAAGTGTTGCTTCTAGCTCGTAACTAGTATCAAAATGGTTTTCAATAGCATTTTTTGAGTTGTGCGTCACTAATACGATTTCTTTAATGCCTGCAGCAACACATTCATTAACGATATATTGAATAAGTGGTTTATCCACCAGTGGTAGCATTTCTTTTGGAATTGCTTTGGTCATTGGTAGCATACGAGTGCCAAGGCCAGCTACAGGGATTACAGCTTTCATTATTAGTCCTTTATTCAAGTTTTTATTAATTCAATTTAAGTTTAAATTATCAGTATGAAGATTTATAGGAAGTGAATGAGTTCTAGGTTCTAGTCAAATTATAAAACTATTTGCCCAATAAGAGTAAATAAAAACAATTTACTATCATAACAGGCCTAATAATACTTAAACCTACAACCATTCAACTTATATTTTTTACTAAGCGCTTTTATTTATTATAAAACTCTTTATACCACTCAATTAGTGCTTTCACGCCCTGTTCAACCCCTACTTCGGGTGTATATCCAGTCGCTTTAAATAAATCTTGGGTATCAGCATAGGTTTTGTACACATCACCAGCTTGCATTTCGCGGAAGTTCTTTTTAGCTTCTATGCTCAAAGCAGACTCAATCGACGAAATAAATTCCATTAAATTAATCGGGCTACCATGGCCAATATTATAAACTTTAAATGGCGCTGAGCTTGATGCTGGTGAGCCTGTTTCAACTTTCCATGAATCATTTCGCTCAGGCACAACTTCAGCAGCTCGTACTACTCCTTCAACAATATCGTCTATGTAAGTAAAATCACGCCACATATCGCCATTATTATTTATATCAATTGTATCCCCAGCCAGTATTTTTTTAGTGAAAATATACGGTGCCATATCTGGGCGACCCCACGGGCCATAAACAGTAAAAAAGCGTAAGCCAGTTGTTGGTAAGTTATATAAATGAGAATAGCTGTGCGCCATTAATTCATTAGCTTTTTTAGTTGCCGCATAAAATGATACTGGGTGATCAACACTATCCGTTGTTTCAAATGGTGTTTTTTCATTTAAACCATACACAGAGCTTGAAGAGGCATACACTAAATGCTGTACGTTATTATGGCGGCAGCCCTCTAGTACGTTTAAATGACCTACAAGATTAGAATCAGCGTAAGCATCAGGGTTCTCAATTGAGTAACGTACACCCGCTTGTGCAGCTAAATGAATAACGCGATCAAATTGCTCACTTGCAAAAAGCTCAGTCATTGCTGGACGTTCAGCGATATCCATTTTAATAAAGGTAAATTCAGGATGGTCTTTAAACTGATTTAAGCGAGCCAATTTTAAATTTACATCATAATAGTCATTTAAATTATCAATACCCACAACAGTATGGTTTGCTGCTAATAGTTTTAAGCAAGTTGCTGCGCCAATAAAACCAGCGGCACCGGTTACTAAGTACTTCATGTTAATCCTTTTAAATTTTAGGTTCTAGGTTCTAGGTTCTAGGTTCTAGGTTCTAGGTTCTAGGTTCTAGGTTCTAGGTTCTAGGTTCTAGGTTCTAGGTTCTAGGTTCTAGGTTCTAGGTTCTACAAATTATAAAATATGACACAATGAAAGCTACGAGCCACGAGCTAAAAAGACTTCTAAATCCTAGCACCTTTATATCGTAAGAGAGCGCTTTAGCGCCGATTGGTTTGGAGCACATAACTAAAAAACAATCACGGCTAAAGCCTGTTCCCACAAAAGCTAGACACCTAGCCCCTTTGCTCTTTCACTTTCCGTCTTTAATCTTTTCCTCTGTGATCTCAGTGTTCTCTGTGGTGAATAAATCACTTAAAACAATTTTACCACCGAGGGCACCGAGGCGCTTCGCTACACCGAGAAGAAATGCCACGAGCAGTGGGTAACAACTGGCGAGCTATGAATACACCTAGCGCCTAATCACTACCAAATAAGTCGCGTGTATACACTTTATCAGCAACATCGCTAAGCTCTTCAGCCATACGGTTTGATACGATCACATCAGCAAGCTGTTTAAATTCATTAAGATCTTTCATTACGCGAGAGTTAAAAAATGCATCTTCTTGTAACGCAGGTTCATAAATAACCACTTCAATACCTTTCGCTTTTATGCGCTTCATAATTCCTTGAATTGCAGAGGCTCTAAAATTATCAGAGCCCGTTTTCATTACTAAACGGTATACACCCACTACTTTAGGGTTGCGATTAATAATTGAATCAGCAATAAAGTCTTTACGAGTAGTATTAGCATCAACTATTGCGCCAATCATATTATTAGGTACATCTTTATAGTTAGCTAATAATTGCTTGGTGTCTTTAGGTAAGCAATAACCACCATAACCAAATGATGGATTATTATAATGATTGCCAATACGTGGGTCTAAACTAACACCTTGTATAATTTGCTTTGCATTTAAGCCATGGCTTTCAGCGTAGCTATCAAGTTCATTAAAATAAGCTACCCGCATAGCAAGGTAAGTATTAGAGAATAGCTTAATGGCCTCAGCTTCGGTTGAGTCAGTAAACAAAATCTCAATATCTTGCTTTATTGCACCTTGAGCAAGTAAATTGGCAAACGTTTGCGCACGCTCACTTTGCTCACCTACAATAATGCGAGATGGATACAAATTATCATGCAATGCTTTACCTTCACGTAAAAACTCTGGCGAAAATATGATATTGTCAGTGCCAAACTTTTCTTTAACCGATTGAGTGTAACCAACTGGCACTGTCGATTTAATCACCATAGTGGCCGTAGGGTTTATTTTTATTACATCTTTAATAACCGACTCAACACTATTGGTATTAAAATAGTTGGTTTCTGGATCGTAATCGGTAGGTGTAGCAATAATAACAAATTCAGCGCCAACTAATGCTGACTCTTTGTTAGTTGTAGCGGTAAAATTAAGCTGTTTATTTTGTAAAAAGTCACTAATTTCAACATCTACAATAGGAGACTGCTTACTTTTTAAAAGAGCAACTTTTTGCTCATCTATATCTAACGCAACAACTTTATTATTTTGCGCAAGTAACATGGCGTTAGAGAGGCCTACATAGCCAGTACCAACCACTGCTATTTTCATTTCTTGATTCCTTTAATTTCTATATTTTGCTTCCTAGCACTGAGCGATCATTCTCAGAACCACAGCTATTTATTTAGTAACAGTAATTTGCACAAAGAGAAGACAATGAGGGTAAATGAGAAGACATAAATCTTATTATTTTCCTCTTAAGCCCAGCGTCTCTTTACCTCTTTGTGAATAATCACTTTAAAACATCTATTTGCACCAAGAGAAGTAAGGCACGGGCTGTGGGCTATGAAAAACCTTTAACCTAGCTCCTAGTCACTTTCCTAACACCTATTCATTTCTATTTAACCTTTCGCCTAGCACCTTTACTCTTTAACTCTTAATATTCACTACTTTTTGCTTACCGTCATCTGGTAATAGCTTTTTAGCATTCCATACCAAATCACAAATACCGTCAGTTGGGTTAAAACCTGTTGGTGCGTCTAATAATAACTGGCGAATGGTTTCATGGTCAAAATTATGACAAGCAATATCAAGCGCCTCTAAAAACACATTTAGCTCAGCAAACGGTAACATTACTTCGCTTGCGGTCATGATGCGCTCATGAGTTGTTTCACCCACGTTATCGCCAATAAGTAACTCTTCATATAGTTTTTCACCAGGGCGAAGGCCGGTGCACTTTATTACAATATCACCATGGGGGTTGTTTTCATCTTTAATTTCAAAACCAGATAGGCGCACCATTTTTGATGCTAAATCTTTTATTTTAACCGATTCGCCCATATCGAGCACAAATACATCACCACCTTTACCCATTGACCCTGCTTGAATAACAAGCTGTGCCGCTTCAGGTATGGTCATAAAAAAACGGGTGATGTCTGGGTGAGTTAGCGTTATTGGCCCGCCTTCTTGTATTTGCCTTCTGAATAAAGGCACAACCGAGCCAGATGAGCCCAACACATTACCAAAACGTACCATACAAAAACGAGTTCGGTGTTTAATACCTTTCTTTTGTGCGAGGCCTTGTAATACAAGCTCAGCCATACGCTTAGTAGCGCCCATAACATTAGTTGGGCGTACCGCTTTGTCGGTAGATATTAATACAAAGGTTTCAACCCCGGCATTAACCGCCGCTTTTGCAGCATAGTATGTACCAAACACATTATTACGCACGCCCTCTACCACATTATGCTCAACTAATGGCACATGTTTATATGCTGCGGCGTGATAAACGGTTTGCACACCAAAGGCAATCATTACAGTTTCAATCCGGTTTATACGCTGAACCGACCCCATAATAGGCACCAACTCTATATCAAGCTGATTACTAACAATAAACTCGTTGAGCTCTTTTTCGATTGAGTATAAACCAAACTCTGAGATTTCAAACAACACTAGTTTACTTGGCTTTTGTTTAACTATTTGCCTACAAAGCTCTGAGCCTATAGACCCGCCAGCGCCAGTTACCATTACTATTTTATCAGCAATATTCGCTTTCATTAGCTCGGGCTTTGGCGTAACAGGGTCACGGCCTAGTAAATCTTCAATTTCGACATCTCTAAATTCAGATAGCTTAGCTTTACCCTCAACTACATCTGCCATACCGGGGATTGAGAGTACTTTAATGCTGAGCGGTTCAAGTTGGGCTAACACCTCTTTACGACGTGAGCGACTGGCACTAGGTAATGCCAACAGCACTTTAGTCGCTTTACCTTTATTAATTAACTCGTAAATGCCTTTAAAACTAATTACTGGTACACCTTGTACTATTGAGCCTTGCTTTGTTTCATCATCATCTATAAATGCGCGTACATAATACTCAGGTCCTGCACCCAAAGCTGTAGCAAGTTGGCGACCTGCAGAGCCTGCACCATAAATAATAACCGACTCTTTATTAACCGTAGCCATTCTACCGATCATGGCACGCACTAAAATACGTGAGCCACCCACAGTTAATAAACATAACCAAGCAAATATAAATGGCATTGTTCGAGGAATAGTTATACCAACAAAAAACGAAAGCAGCACTAAGGCAATTGTGGTAATAAAAGTACCTAGTACAATGGCCCACAAAGCTTGTGAGTTCATATACCTAAGTACCGCCCTGTACAAGCCTAAACAAATAAATGCGTATAAACCTGTAGGTATAAGTATTGCGAGTAGCAACCAATTACCTATTTCATAAAAAGGCGCTAAGCTATCTAAGCGCACAATTAAAGCCAACCAAAAAGCAGCCGCAATAAACAGGGAGTCAATAAATAAGGTAATAGCGCGTTTTTTAGCCCGCGGAGCATTTAAAATAGACCGGATAAAACTATCCACAACAAGTTCCTTTTTTTGTACCGTTGATTCAAAATTAAAAAACTATTCTAGCTCTTTAATTGTTAAAATTTTATGAATTATAGCTTATAAAAAGCGGGGGGGCTATCAGCTATCAGCTATCAGCTATCAGCTATCAGCTATCAGCTATCAGCTATCAGCTATCAGCTATCAGCTATCAGCTATCAGCTATCAGCTATCAGCTATCAGCTATCAGCTATCAGCTATCAGCTATCAGCTATCAGCTATCAAATTTTATTTTTGCCTTGAGGGCTGTCAACATTTTTGATAACTCAATGGTTTCATTTATCCACTGGGCGCCTATATTTTTATCTATATAACTAATGTCTATACCAATATAAATCTGTGTTCTAGCTTCCGCTAAAGAAGATCTAGATATGTCTAAAAATCTAAGCCGCTCTTTATTGCTTTCACGAGTCATCCCCTCCGCTATATTACTAGGCACTGATAGGCTGGAGCGTGTTAATTGATCCCTAAAACCAAAATCTTTAAGGTATGCTGTCTTTTTATATACATCAGCACTCAATCGTGCGGCGCGCTTCCATACTTCTAACTTTTCGAAATTCATTACTTGCTCTTTTTAAAGTGTTTTAAAACCTTATAGGTACAAAACAATTAAAAAGCAAATAACCTCTGTGATCTGACGGCTGACGGCTGACGGCTCGAAACTTAGCTCTTCCCTAGAATCTTTTACTTAACCCGATCCCCACTACCACTGCCGGTTACTGTCATTAATATATATTTAAAATAGTTACCAATGGTAAGCGTATCTATCATTTCACGGTCTGTTTTAGCAAGTAACTCAGGAGTAGACATATCAATTTCGTTAACTTGGGCAAGCCCGGTGATGCCAGGGCGCACAGCAAATACCTTTTTAGCATCACGCGCAGCTGTTAATTCTTCTTGATTAAATAAACCTGGGCGAGGGCCAACTAAGCTCATTTCACCTTTTAGTACATTCCAAAGTTGTGGTAGTTCATCTAGCTTTGTTTTACGTAAAAAACCACCGAAAGGAGTTATTGATGCAGTGCTTGCCAGGTGGCTAGCGACAGATGCAGTATCAACTGTCATTGTTCTAAATTTTACAAGAGTGAATGGTTTTTTATCACGGCCAACTCGCTCTTGAGTAAAGATAGGTGAGCCTGTGTCAAACAAACCAATAATGTATAAAATCACTAAAAATGGTAAGGCAAATAATAAACCAAATAGTGAAAACAAAAAGTCGAGTAAACGTATCATTTATAAATCCATTAATTATTTTTTTGAGGTTTTTTAGCAGCTAGTTTGAAACCGTGTTCAACTGAATAAGGCGGAGCCCAATCAAGGGTATTTTTTGTATGAGTAATATCTAATTGAAGAGAGCCGGTTAGCCTGTCAATGACATCGTTTTTATTAAGTAATTTACCAGCTAATTTAAAGCACCAAACAGGCACTGGTAATGCCAAGTTTTTCTTACCTTGTACTTTAGCCATTAATGCAACCATTTCAGATGTTGATAAGTCATGATCGTCACTTGCTAAAAACACTTGATTAGCTGCTTTAGGGTGCTCAATACATACTTTAATTAAATCAGCCAAGTTATAAACTGATACTAAACTACGCTTGTTGCTTTGTATTGCTCTAAACGGTAATGGTAAACCTTTACCTGTAAAACGCATTAATGATGCAAAATTTGCTTTAACACCTTCACCATAAACAAGTGGTGGGCGTATAATCACAATTTCCATACCTGTTTGCTGACCTAATTCTAGCAAGGCAATTTCAGCCTCACTTTTAGATATACCATATGGATCTTCAGGTTGGCGTACATCGCTGTACTTATAAGGTGAGCCTGGTTTAGTCCTCTCGCCGTTAACTTTTATTGAACTTAGGAATATAAAACGCTTAACACCGGCTTCTGCAGATTGACGAGCAAGGTTGAGTGGTTTCCTTGCGTATTAATAGCACGAAACTCTTTTAAAGGATCTATTGAGCAATCATCCATAATATGAACTCTTGCAGCACAATGAATCACAACTTGAACATCGACAAGAGCTTTGCCATAAGAGGCGTGCTCATCTATATTATGATGATAGACAGCGCTTATTTGAGAGTTTTTACGACCTAATAAATTTAATTGATATTTATCTTTTAAGACTTTAAGCAGATTACTGCCTACAAAACCGCTAAACCCAGTAATTAGAATCTTATTTTTCAAAAAATTTCCTCAATCTATTAACTGAGTGACGACTAAGAAACCATAATGATTTGATTATCGATAATTTCTCACTATACCTATAAATCTTGAACATATTGATTAATTTTTTAAGTTTAAAGCTCGAAAGCGAGTCTTTACTAACAGTATAATAAGCATCACATTCGGGACTACGATATGCAACAATACCTAATCGAGTTATTTTAAGCCAAAGCGACCAATCTTGGCCTTGTCTAATATCTGACATATACAATTTCCCCAAGGAATCTTGATTATATACAGCAGTTAAACAACCAATCGAGCAGTTGATAAGTAATTCATTATAATGAACAGTGTGTGGCGTTACTACTAGCTCTTTTAGTCCTTCACCTGTGACTTTAAAATAATCACTATATGAAAAATCACATCTTGTGCGTTCCATAAAGCTTATTTGATTTTCAAGTTTTTTACTTCCCCATAAATCATCAGCATCTAAAAAGGCTATATATTTCCCTTTAGCAATTGCAATACCTGCATTTCTTGCTTTACCAGCCCCAGCATTACTTTGCTTTAAAATAATTACATTAGGATATACTTTGGCTAATTCATCCAATATAGCAACAGATGAATCACTTGATCCATCGTCTATTAAAATATGTTCTAAAACCTGTACAGTCTGTTGTTGTACACACTCCACAACCCTTTTAATATATTTTTCAGAATTATATACAGGAGTTATAACTGTAGTTAAATTTACAACGCTGTTCATATTATTCCTTTAAACTTATACTTTGGTAAAAAAACATATTTTCAAACATCCTTAAAAATGCAAACGAATAAATTAACAACAACAGGTTTAGAGACTAAAAACCTATCTAACTTTAATTTTAGGAATCTAAACACAAGAAAAACAGACCACTTATTACACATCACTATTGCCAAATATTATTTTATTGCTTTTGCGCTATTAAAACACACACAACTAATAAAAAACTCATTATTAGTTACTATATAATAGAGTACTCTTTCATGGTAACTTTCACATTATCTTCATGAAAAGCCAATGAGTCATTCAAGCAAGCTTCAACCAACTTCTCATATTCATACTCCGGTATATTTTGTAGACTCTTTAATATATTAACTAATTCATCTATACTTCTACTTTTATATAAAAAACCATTTTTTTTCATGGTTAACTATTTCATTGTTATAGCGCCAATCACTTGCTATTACAGGAACTCCAGCAGAAAAAGCATCTACCAGACACCCGGGGAAACCCTCACCTTCATAATATGTTGGAAATAAAAAGAAATCATAATTCAGTAGTTTCTCTTGCACTACATCTGGAGAAACAAAACCCATATAGTTTATCGTTAAGTTATTTGTTAATGATGAATTTAAGGTAGAATAAAACTCATCATTAAAATCATCATTTATCCCGCCATAGATATCAAAAATAAATTTTTCATTTTTATAAATCAAAGCAGTTTCATATAAAGCCCTCATTGCATCAAGACACCCTTTAGCTTTTATAACGCGACTCATATAAACAAACTTTGTTTCGCCCCTTCTATCGCATTTCATTCTCATTACGGATTGATGAGATAATTTACTAAAACGTTTAAAGTTTGGTAACACCTTGCTAGACACACCTATACTTTTAAGCTTCTCTCGCATATTTTTTGTTTCAACAAACAATTCGAACTGCTTTGCAACAGAGTTTTTTATCACCTTACTAGTGCCATCTAAAAACTCAGGTAACCACCCCCCTATAACAATATATTTAGCTTCTTTATTAAGTATGTAAAATAAAACAGCCAATATAGGCAAAGCACGTTGAGCGGGCAAAACCACGAATTTTTTATATCTAATTATTGTATAAATTAAACTTAAAATTTTAAGGGGAGAGCTCAATAACGAATATGTATTAAAAGATAAAACATCCTCTTTTGATTCTTCTTGCAGCAACTTAAATATCACATTTGTTTTAATTGTCTGTCCACAATTCCCTTTCCCATGCTCACCAAAATTGCCAATTACTACTTGTTTTCTATTCATATTTCACCAAAACCATTCACTATACAAAAAAATCTAAATATAACTTTGTATACGCTTAAGCTTTTATAGTATTAAAAATAAAGCCTAAGCACTTATTAACAAAAATATCACAACCACCAGAACACCTAGATTAAGGAAAAATATTTAGATAATGTAAGCTTGTGTAACAACAATATTTAATAAGAGTACTTTAAGGCAGTCGAAACAAAACATCATCCCATTTACGTATCACCCCATTATTATAAAATCGCTCTGCTGTTTTTTTTTATATTAACTTCATTATATTTATCTTTATTATCGAGAACTTTTTTTAATCCTATAGCGAGACCTTCTACGCTATTTGATTTAACTAACTCACCATTAACACCTGGAATAACTATTTCACTGGGACCACTTACACAATCATAAGACACAACAGGAGTACCCAACGTAATTGATTCAATAAGTACATTAGGAAACCCCTCATATAATGAGGTTAACACCGTTGCTCTTGCATTACAGTAATAAGGAATAATATTATTATTAAAACTTTCAAAGCAAATCCTTTCTGTCAACCCTAAGCTTTCAGCTTCACTCATCAATTCAGGTAACAAACTTCCTTCCCCTACAATCTTTAAAATAAGCGCTGGATATTCATCACTAATTAAAGCAAACCCTTGTATAATACGATGAAATGCTTTTTGCTTTTCTAGCCTGCCCACACATAATAGGTATTCGCCATTAACATGTTTTTTTTCAGCTACATCAATCGCAAATCGCTCAAATTCCTTACTCACAGGATTGTAAATAACAGATGTTTTTTTATTTAACTTAGGTAATACTCGAAGTAAATCATCTTCCATGGCTTTACATTGATTCACAACATGGTCTACTTGGCTATACAATCTAATTGTTAAGCGTGAAAGTAATTTGGCGCGGAGTGAGCTTGATGTATCTTTTACTTTATTTGACAGAGAGTTTACATTACGGGATATCAAGCTAAATTTAATAAAAAACATTTTTCTTATCAAAATTAAAACAAGTGATACATCATAATTAAATGCAATCACTTTCTTTACATTATTTGCTTTAAAGTACCTGTATACAGGTAGTATAGAATGCCTAATATGATTGACATTCAAAACAACATATTTTACATTGCTATTAAGTTTATCTTCATAAACTGCGTTATGATTATTCAGAACTAACAGTGTAACATTCCAACCAAGCTGAGAGAGCCCATTAGCTAAATTAACACATACTTTCTCAGCTCCGCCTCCTGCCAAAGACGAGATAAAAAAGGTGATATTTTTATTTTTTTGTGTCATGTTTAATCACCCCCTTGCATCTAGTTGCCATAAACTTCCCATCCATCCGTCATAAAACTTAGAAGTAAAAGGAGAAGAACCTGAACCAGGGGCAAAAGTGATCTCACCAAAATATATTTCACCATCAATGTTATACAAATCGACCCTTGCGTAAGAGAAAGGCTCGGCTAAGGTCTTTACTATTTCAAGCATACGCTCATAATTATTGGGCTTAGTTATTGATGTAGTAATAGAATAATATTTAATTGAAAACGGTAACCAATTTAATTTCTCATCAAAAAAGAGCGATTATGGAAAGTATTTCTATCAAAATCTATATGTAAAATAGTTTTCATACTGCCGTCAAGTTGCTTAAACACATGAAACTTATAATCCTTGAGGTCTGTATCACCATCTTCTGGCATTAAACGTTTTTCAACTAAAACTTTACGTTCTATTTCACTGTACCAAGGTTCATCCTTCAAGAAGCCATAGTCAATATTTAGTTGTTTATTAACATTCTCACAAATATTGCTAAGTTGCTCAGGCGTATGCTCAGATTTTGCAATAAAAACAGGGCCTGAGTTATGGTTTGCTTTAACTAAAACATCACCATGTTTATTAATGATATTTTGTAATTCATCAACACCAATATGAGTTCCTTCAAAGTAGTTATCAATTACAATATCAGAAAAACCATTTTCAGCTAAATAACCTTTAACTGCTAATTTATCAGAACAAACCGAAAAAAGCGGATTGCTAGGGCTAGATTTTCTAAGGTTTACTTTTTCGTTATAAGTTACTGGGTTACTTAATGATAAAAAATATCCATTATTTTTATAAAAGCTCCAATAAAACCAGATACGCCTCAATATGGTTGAATTACGATATAAACAACTTCTAACTTTTTTGTATAACTTCAAAATTCACTTCCTAATTTTTCACTCGCAAAAATCACGTTAATTTGGCAATCACTTATAAGATAAACAGGCTTAAAACAGTATATTTAAATATGGAAATACTCCACCGGATCCTGTACTTATCTCTCGGAAAAACAATATGTAAGCAAATAAAACAACAAGCATTGATGCTACTAGCTTTTCATTCATAAACGTTAAGCTCCTTAAATAATAAGGATAGAAAAACACCTGATATATAGAAAAATACATTATGGCTCTATCGCCAAAAGGCATTCTCATAGTCACGTTTAAAAGTATCAAAAATAAAAAATACAATTTATACTCAATTGTTACCTTGGGTGTTGTAAGAGTAATAAATACGAAAAAACAATTGAATATTAATAAAAAAGCGAAATTACCAAGTACATTACCAATTTCATACCTCGCTAAATATTTAGCATAAGACGTATAACCGATTAACTTTAGTACAATATCAGTACCAACAATACCAATAAACATAGCCATAAAAACATAAGCAATTAAAATAGTCTTATTCGTTGGCACCCTATTAACAGCTAATAGTATTAAAGCTATTAAAGCCGAAACATGAAAAAGAGAAGCAAATAAAACAAAAGAGATAAATAGTAACTTTTTATTTTTTAATAAAAAGGCAACACCAAATAGTACTATAACCAAGCTAACTGACTGCCTTGTTATGTTCCATGCTACAAAATAAAAATATAAAAGGTAGTACAATGAGATAGTTAACATGGGGTTAGGGCTATATTTTTTAGCAAAAACAAATAATGGAACCAGTATTATTAGACTAGAAAGCACCATCAAATAACGGTAATCTCCCCAAATAAATGCTACAATATCATTTAGTAATATCCATGCAGGTTCTATGTAATCTCGCTGCCAGCCATGATTTTCAATAATGTGATATAGATTTAAATAATTTAATGTATCTGTACCGACACTTGTTTCACGAAAAGCTGAAAGTATAAATAAAACGAAAAAACTAACGACCAAACAAGCTGTTTGTCGCTTTACTGGAAGCAAAGCCCCAAGTAAAAACAAAAATGATAGTACATAAAAATACAGCACCAATTAAACCTCTATAAACATTATATTAACCATCTCTCACACAAGATATTTCTTTCATGTAAATCAACCTTGATTTTTAAATTATATGCGTTAAAAAGTTCTGATTTATACAGGTTAAAATAAAAACATGCTAAATAAAAAATAGTTGTTATAAATCAACTATTTTTTCCTGTAAGTAAATAATAAGAAAAATGATAAAAATTGTATAACTCTAACCGCTTAACAAAACCTAATAAAAATTTAGTTTTCGTTTTAATAAGATGTAACTTTAATATAAAACGCTGACCTTCATAAGCATCCATGAGGTGCCGACAACATTTATCATGCTTTATTCTCAACTCTATTAACCTATTGATATTTATGCTTTTATTCTTATTAGTCCAAGAACCCACAGCATTCATACGATAACAACAGCTTTTAATAGGTAAATATAGAGCTCCTCCCTCCATTGCGGCAATGACTTGAATATAATAATCTCCAACGGGGGCATTTTTAAACCATTCTGGCATATTTTTCAGAATTTTACTCTTTATAAATAAGCTTGCTGTTGGCATAAAAAAACCGCCGCCTAAGATAACTGCTGAAGCATTAATCATCTTTTCTCGAAGCCCATTATCCGAAATAATTTCAGTTGTGTAATTACTTTTTAGCCCCAAACCTTTTGTGAAACAAATATTGACCTCAGGTTTTTTTTACCATTGAGTCGTACTGTTTTTGCAGCTTGATGCTTTCTATCCAAAAGTCATCCCCTTCACAAAATGCAATATACCCCCCTTTAGCATGAGCAGCACTTAACAAAGAGATTTTCTTTCCTTTCGAGTATTGGTTTTCTGTTTGAATAATAGGTTTAAAAATTTTAGGGTAGCGTTTTGCATATTCTCTAACAATATCACTAGTGCCATCCGTAGATGCATCATCATGCACTATAACTTCAAAAACGAAGTCAGTTTTCTGAATTAAAAAACCTCGAAAAGCATCTTCAATATACTTAGCTTGATTAAATGTAAGACAAATCACACTTACTACTGGCTTTTTTATATCACCTTGCCAATTTACTATGACCTCTTCTTCCGTTGGTAATTCCTTTTTCCTAAAGTCACTAATATTAAAACTCTTATCCTGCACCTAATTGCACTCCATAAACACTGCTAACTTTATAAAAACGAATAACCTAAATCTATAATATGGTAGTTATATACAAAATAGTGTTTCATTACTTTATACAAAAAAGAATTATAGCACTTAGATAATAGTACTTGCTTTTAGTTTTTGTAAGCCTTTTATAAAAAATTTACTTTTTCTAATTGTAATAAATTATTACGCACAATCAGTAGATTTAACACCTATTCACTGCTATTTTTTAATACCTAAATCAAGCTAAAACTAACAACTTAATTTAATTAGTATTTCACTAATTTAGTCTTACTTAGAAATACTATTTAGTATTTCATCAAAATCTTCACGAATAACCGACATTAAATTCAGATCCTTTAATTCTCCACTTTTAAAAGCCGCTTTTCTTAACTTTCCTTCGGCTTTAAAACCACACTTCTCATGTACTCGTATAGATCCTTTATTATCAAGCAATTGCCTTGACTCAATTCTTTCAAGCCCTAAATCATAAAATGCATGGTGCAATATAAGTAATATGGATTCTCTTCCGAAGCCAACTCCCCAATAAGATTTATCACCAATCAATAGAGCTAGTGATCCTGACTTATTAAAATAATCTATATTACTTAAGTAAATATTTCCTATGTAAGTCCCTGTTTCCTTTTTCACAAATGGCCAGCTTCAAGTTATTAGGTGAAGTACTTGCTTTTGCTACCCATTGCTTTTCAGCTTCTTCTGACACAAAGTAACGTCGGCCAACTACCATCCCCCATATTTCAGGATCTTGTCGCCAAGCTAGAGATGTTTTGTAATCATCAAGTTCGATTGCTCTTAAAAATACTTTTAAGTTATTTAACATATAAACCTCTGGGAGATATAGTTTCAAGGCACTAAAAATAAAACACCAAATCATTTTAATATAGAGAAAATAACCTTTAAAATTCTATCCATATCTTCCAAGCTATATCGCTGATCAATTGGTAAAGGTACTAAATACCTTATAAGGTTATCTTCCATGCTATTTTCATCAACACGTTTAATAGCGTCTTGCCAATAACTAGCAATATAAATTTTACTATTGATTAATTCGTTTTTTAAATTTTCTTTTATTAATAATGGATAAACCATTGGCACAGCTGATTGTTCCGTTTGAATATCAATTAAATTAATGCTACTTAATGCGTTTGCTAAATAAGTGAAGTTTTCTACTCGTCTTTTCTCTGCTTGTTGATAGTCAATAATACCCATTAGAGATTCGGTTAATTTTGACATTTTCTTAACAGGTTGGCTAACTAAGCTACTTTCCGATGTACGATATTGTTTATAGAAATCAGATGCATTTAACTCATACCTACCCAGAACATGAGTCATATTATTTGAAGAAAAATCATATTCTAATTCATTATTTATCTTTTTATTTGTATATAAATAACCGCCATCGGCCACGCCAAAAAATTTCCTCGCGCTATAGAAAGTATCTATATTTAAAGGCGGTTTATTAAAAAATGCCTGCGTATTATCAACAATTAATTTCTCAGCGTAAAGTTCAATAAGTTTTTTAACAAACTTATCCTTTAAACCAAAATAATTTATATAAAGAAAACGCTCCCCTCCCCTAATTTAGGTAGTGAAACAGGGTCAAATTGTTTATCTATGTAATAAAACTCATATGCTACATTTTCTATCGTTAAAGGCTCTATAAGGCTATCGCAGCAATAAGCAGGTAACCAAACTTTTGTAGGTTTACTCGCCTGTAATAGGTACTTAAAACAGTTTCTAGCTGAGTTAAGCTTTAAAGCGTTAGTATGATATTGCTCACCTTTAGGCAAGTCTAATTCAAAAAACCCACCAATTTCTTTCATATTATTACTCAACAATAACGCTCACTAAATTATTTATATTATCCATATAATTATCTCGAACTTCAATCGAAGGGAACTCTAATAACAAAATACCTATCGTGGTATGAGAGCCGCAATATTCTTCAACTTCATCACCTTGCTTTTTAAAGTTTTGCTCATAAAAAACAAATGGTTTTAAAGAAGGCGCAATGCTAACGCTGTTAAAAATCCCTTTAGTTTTTGAATGGACGATGTAATACGCCCCAACCCCATTTTTGACACTTGTATTAGTAGGCACTTGTTTACCTAGACTATTTTTTAGTACCGCATCAACATAATTGAAACCAGTTAATTTTTCTTGAATTATAGGAACAAAATTTCCACCATTTCTAGCGCCTACTTCAATAATGTAGACTTTGTTATCACTTGAGACTCTTGCTTCTATATTAATAGAACCATTTAAATAACCACTAATAACAGATAATGACTCTAATTGAACTTTTAAGTTTTCGAATAATTCTTTATTGATTTTTGATGGCCACCTGGTTGAAATTGGTACGAAGCTATTCGTGGCGGTATAAAAGTAGTGATCTCCCATGTAAGAAGCTACTAATTCACCATTTTGTAAAAACGCATCTCCATGTATTTGAGGACCATCTATAAATTCTTCGATGATACATTTTTTACTACGCGAAAAGCTTAAAGCATAGCGAATACAGTCTTCAGTATTTTGACGCGACCCGTCGCTTAAACGAACACCTTTACTGCCTGATGAATCTACCGGCTTAACAATATATTTCTTACTTTCATCTAACCCTTCAGGGATTGCCTCAGTTTCAGTAATATAGAAATCTGGAACATTTAATTTGGCTTTTTTTAAAAGCTCTCTAAATAAGTTTTTGTTAGTAAATGAATTTGCGGCAAATGCACTAGGACCTGGTAAACTTAATTTTTCAGCAACAAAAGCAACTGTAGGTATCGCGGGATCAGAAGAAAATGTTGTTATCGCATCAATTTTATTATCTTTTGCTACCTGTAATATCGCGAGTTGGTCTGTCGTACTCTCATTTATATATTGATCAGACAATTTATGTCCCGGATTTTCAGGCAAGTAATCACATGTAATAACAAATAAACCCGCTTTTTTCGCTGATTTAATTAATGGTATTTGAAAGTCTGAACCACCCAATATTAAAATCTTTTTCTTCATTTTCTCAATCCTTCAATAATTTTTCTTATATCTCTAGCTGACCTTACGACTGTCACATGCCGCTTTACAAAGAACCGTATTAATTTTTTAACGTGACAGGTTCAAAGTTACTATTATTTCACTCTGTATTTTTAAGGGCTTTGTCTAAAAATAGCATTTAAAATTTGAGTATATAAGTCTTTTTGTGAGGCGCGAATCACCATAATATATAACAAAGGCATTACAACCAAATTAATCAATAGATGTATATAAACATTCATATCATTTACAGAGTCGACATATACAGCTATAAAATGTGCTATTGAAGCACAAGTAAGAGCAGCAACCCAGATAGGAAACAATACGAAGAGTTGTTTACTTATTTTTAGTCGACTAAACTGTCCGGTGTAATATGAGTTAATGAGCAGCGCAATATAAGAATTAATTACAATGCCTATACAAATAGCTTTAATACCTAGCGGCACTGTTATACATAAAATAAAAACTATTAAAGCCTTCTTAATCACTTCAAGTTTTAAAAATATATCTGAACGGCCTTTTACATTTAATAAATTTAAATTAATAGCGTGAATCGGATATAACATTAAACCCAAAGTTAAAATTGTTAATAACTCTGCGGACGCTAACCACTCTTTACCTAAAGTTATTGTAATGAATGGTATGGCTGTTATACCTAAGCCAACCATTAATGGAAACACAACAACAGCAGCCATTCGTAAGGTTAACAAATATGCTTCTTCAAACTTCTCAACATCATTTTGTATGCTACTTAACATTGGGTAAGTGACGCGCTGAATAACAGTAGTTAGTGTCATTGCAGGTACACTCGCTAATTGATTTGCCTGGGTAAACAAACCTACTTGAGCAGCACTAAAGTGCTTACCTATAACGATTTGATAGATATTTTTAAATATTGTATCAAGTAAACCAGCTGCTAATAACTTAGAACCAAAGCCAAATAAATAATCGAATGAGTTTTTACTAAACCCTGTAGAAGGTAACCACTTAAGGTAAATGTTAAGCAATATAACATTACAAGCTGCATTTGTTATCGTTTGCCCAACTAAAGCCCAAACACCAAAGTCAATGTTAGCTAAATATATACCAACTCCACAGCTAACAAATACACTTATAAGCGAGGCTTTAGCTTGAGTTTTAAAATCCATACCTATAGTCAGTTTTGCACGCTGTACAATAGCAAAGCTATTAACAATTATCGTTAAAGCTAATACTCGTAATAAACTAATTAACTCAGGCTGCTCAAAAAACTTAGCTACATAAGGAGCTGCCACAAACAAAATAGCGTAACACAAAAAACCAACAACTATATTAAAGTAGAATGTTGTTGAAAAGTCTTCCTCTGTTCGTTCAGTGCGCCTTATTAAAGCTGATGAAAAACCACTATCAACAAAAGTCTGACTGATTGCAATAAATACAGCTAACATACCAACCAAGCCAAAGGCTTCTGGTCCTAATAGCCTTGCTAAATATAGCATGACTATTAGCTGTATTACTTGGGTAGCTAAGCGTTCAATCGCACTCCATTTTAAACCATTGGCTGTAGACTTCATTTATCTTTATGCTTTTTTATATTTAATAAAACTATTGAGTAACAAGCAAACATTTGACAGCAACTCCGTTTAGATAACAAAGGTTAAACAACAACTAAAAAACAATTATGATTAATTAAATAGTTCATTTAACCATTAATGCTTTTATTTCGCTGGTCACCTGTAAAACATCTTTATTTTTCATGTACGCATGTAAAGGTAAACAAACAACACCACCCGCAGTTTTCCGGCTAGTATCACTACTAAAGCTGTGTAGTTCGCTGTAAGCAATATCAAGTGAGGGTGTGAAATAACGACGACTTTGAATGTCTTTACTTGCTAAGGCATCTATTACGTTTTGCTGTAATGTTTCATCAGCAATATAAATAGGCATGTAAGCACCATTAACATTTGCTTTATCATGCCATTGTGGTATTTCAACAATATCTTTTAATTCATCACAATATAAATTAAATAGTGATGCTCTGTGTTCTATTACTTGCTCTATATTATCAAGTAAAGTTAAACCTACAGCGCATTGGTACTCATTAAGCTTTGCATTGATACCAGGCTCGCCTAAACTAGCATCAGCCTGAAGACCAAAGTTGATTAGCTGTTTTGCTTTTTCATAATCTGCTTTATGCTTGAAAACAATAGCGCCACCTTCAACCGTGTGGAATATTTTAGTTGCATGAAAACTTAATGTGCTAGCGTCGCCAAAATTGAGTACGGATTCATCACCAACCTTTATTCCAAACGCATGGGCTGCATCATATACTATTTTTTTATTGTGCTTATTAGCTATTTTTTTAAGTGACTCTATATCACAAGGGTTACCATAAACATGGGTAGCTACAACGCCATCATAATGATCGTCTTGTGTTAGGGCTTTATCTAATGCTTTTGGACACAGGTTATAACTCTTTGCATCAATGTCACTAAATGCGGTTTCAATACCTTGCCACAATAAAGAACTCGTTGTAGCGACAAAGCTGAACGGAGTAGTTATTGCAGAGTTGATGTTCAATGTTTTACAAGCTACCTGAATAGCTAATGTGCCATTCGATACAAGCAATAGGTTTTCAACACCTAGGTAATCTTCTAAGCGCTTAGTCAGTTGCTCATGTAATGGCCCAAAATTTGTGTACCAGCCACTGTCGTTGACTTGCGCTAAGTACGCTGTCAGCTTTATTAGGTCTGGAGTGAGAGGTTTATTGAGTAAGATCATAATTTAATTTTTAATTAATTCCATTAAATATTGGCCATAGCTATTTTTTAAAAACGGTTTTGCTAGCTCTTTAAGTTCTTCTTTATTAAGCCAATCATTGTTAAATGCAATTTCTTCAAGGCAAGCTATTTTATAGCCTTGGCGTTTTTCAATAGTTTCTACAAATTGTGCGGCTTCAAGCAGGCTTTCGTGTGTACCAGTATCAAGCCAAGCAAAGCCACGCCCCAAAATCTCTACGTTAAGTTTACTTTTCTGTAAATACATTTCATTAAGGCAGGTAATTTCTAACTCACCACGATGAGATGGCTCAACTTTTTTTGCCAGTTCAATAACTGAGTTGTCGTAAAAATAAAGCCCTGTTACTGCAAAGTGAGATTTGGGTTTAGTTGGTTTTTCTTCGATAGAAATCGCCTTTTTATTTTGGTCAAACTCTACAACACCAAAACGTTCAGGGTCTTTTACTTGGTAACCAAAAACAGTGGCACCTTGACCGTTTTTGGCATTTTCTACCGCATGCTTTAATTTAGGCGTAAAACCTTGCCCATAAAAAATGTTATCACCTAACACTAGGCATACGTCATCATTGCCAATAAAGTCTTCACCCAAAATAAATGCTTGGGCTAGTCCATCAGGGCTCGGTTGTACCGTATAACTAAGCTCAATACCAAACTGTGAACCATCACCTAATAAGCGTTTAAATGAGTCAAGGTCTTCAGGTGTAGTAATAATCAATATTTCACGAATACCGGCCAGCATTAAAACTGACAGCGGATAATAAACCATTGGTTTATCATAAATGGGTAATAATTGTTTAGACACACCCATAGTTATTGGGTAAAGGCGCGTACCAGAACCACCGGCTAATATAATTCCTTTGGTACTGCGTAATGATGAATTTGTAGTGCTTAATTTTGAATTATTCATATCCATACTTATTTGTTAGTCTGTGACGTTTTTACAATACTTGTTAGTAACTTAGCTAACTCGTTACTTTCCTTTTGTAAGGTTTCTACATATAGCTCTTTGCTATTTAAATAATCAGTTTCAATGAGTAAATTAATCCAATACTGCGTTTCACGAGCTTCTTTGCTGGCAATACTCATTTTGGCAACAAAATCAGCCTTACTCTGAGCTGCTTGTGCTTCATTTACATTTGCACCAATTGACGTCCCTGAACGAAGTAACTGCTTAGATAACACAAACTCTTTATGCTCATTCACCAAGTACTTATATAATTTCACAACACGAATTGAAAACTGAAAACTTTTATCTAATACTGCATTTTGTTTTGCCATACACGTTCCATGTTATGCAATTTTAAATTAATGTTTCAAAATTAACAGCTAATTCAACATTCACAACTTAAAATTACAAAGCCCCTAATCGCTCTCTTTGGTATGAACCATCTTGAACATTTTTACACCAAACTTGGTTATCTAAATACCATTGTACCGTTTTACGCAAACCCGTTTCAAAGGTTTCCTCTGGTGTCCAGCCGAGCTCTTTTTGCATTTTACTTGAGTCAATAGCATAGCGGCGATCATGACCAGGACGATCAGGAACATTAATTATTAATGATGAATAGTTAATGCTTAATTGATCATTTTTATCCTTCATTGGTGCTAGTTCATCGAGTATTTCACAAATGGTTTGCACCACTTCAATATTTTGTTTTTCATTATGACCACCAATATTATATGTTTCGCCCACTTTACCTTCAGTCACTACCTTGTATAAAGCACGTGCATGATCTTCAACATAGAGCCAATCACGAATTTGGTCACCTTTGCCATAAATAGGTAATTCTTTACCTTCAAGTGCATTAAGTATGACTAATGGAATCAGTTTTTCAGGGAAGTGGTAAGGCCCATAGTTATTTGAACAATTAGTTATGATTGTAGGGAAGCCATACGTACGTAACCAAGCACGTACTAAATGATCACTTGATGCTTTACTTGCCGAGTATGGGCTACTTGGCGCATAAGAGGTTTGCTCAGTGAAAAGAGGTAAATTTTTAATTTTTAATTCATCACTACTAAATTCACCATTCACCAGTAAACATTCATCATCATAAATATCACTTGGATGTGGTAAATCGCCATAGACTTCATCTGTTGATATATGATGAAACCTGAAAGCTTGTTTAGCTGGTGTATCTAGTGTATTCCAATATTCTCTAGCAGCCTCTAATAAGGTATAAGTACCAACAATATTTGTTTGAATAAACTCAGCAGGGCCAGTTATTGAACGATCCACGTGGCTTTCTGCTGCCAAGTGCATTATTGCATCTGGTGTATGCTGCTTAAACACACGGTCAAGCTCTGCGCGATCACAAATATCTACTTCTTCAAATGAATAACGGTCGCTACTTTCAATCGATTCCAAGGACTGTAAATTGCCAGCATAAGTTAACTTATCTAAATTAACAACTGAGTCTTGTGTATTTTCAATTATATGACGAACGACTGCAGAGCCAATAAATCCAGCTCCACCTGTAACGAGAATTTTCAAAATCAATCCTTTCTATATCAAATTTACTATCTGCTACTGTGTGGTATGAAGGTTCTAGGTTAATCAGTTTCAAGGTACGAGGTTAAAGTCTTTCGCGGCTAAAGCCTGCTCCTACGAATACCATTTTTACTTTTTAAGCGCGGGATAAACCCGAGCCTACAAACCACTTTACCACCGAGGGAACTGAGGATAAAAGCCACGAGCTGCGGGCTTAGTGCACACCGCTACATTAACTTTTTCCTCTGTGAACTCTGTACTCTCTGTGTGAAGCTTTACTTTTTCGCGGCTAAAGCCTGCTCCTACGAAGACCATTTTGCACAAAGAGAAGTGAATGAGTGCCAATGAGAAGACAAAAATATATTTCACTTCCCTAGCTCCTTACCTTGACCTCTTAAGCGCAGCGTCTCTTAACCTCTTTGTGAATATATTACCTAGCACTTTCGCGGCTAAAGCCTGCTCCTACGAAGACCATTTTGCACAAAGAGAAGTGAATGAGTGGGAATGAGAAGACAAAAATATATTTTACTTCTCTAGAACCTAGCTCCTTCTCCTGACCTCTTAAGCACAGCGTCTCTTAACCTCTTTGTGAGCAAATCACTTAGCACTTTCGCGGCTAAAGCCTGCTCCTACGTTTTAATAAATAGGAGCTAAATTTTAGGATCTAGGTCCTAGTCTCTTCCCTAACACCTAGTACCTTTCATTTATTTATCCGATTTATATTCGTAGTTGTAGTAACCATAATAACCGTAAGCGTTGCTGGCTTTTTTAACTACGCCATTAAATACCACACCTTTTACGTCGGTGCCATTTTGCTCAAAGCGGTTACGGGTTAGCTCTATTTCTTTAATATGATTTTGTCCAAAACGCGTCACTAATAGTGTAGTACCAGTATGAGCACTAACAATTGCCGGATCTGTTACTGCCAAAATAGGTGGCGTATCTATAATTACTAAATCGTACTCAGCACTTACCTCTTCCACTAATTTGCTAAAATTAGCGTGCATTAGTAGTTCAGACGGGTTTGGCGGTATTTGCCCACGAGTAATTACACTTAAACCATCAACTTGAGTTGGTTTGGTAACTTGTGCAAGGTTTAAACGCCCTGATAAGTAATCACTCAAGCCATCATCCCAATTTATGCCGAATTGAGTTTGCAGGTAGCCTTTACGCATATCGGCATCGATGATTAACACCTTTTTACCGCTTTGCGCGAGTACTGAGGCTAAGTTCACCGATATAAATGATTTACCTACACCCGGGCTTGGGCCTGATATTGCTATAAGGTTATTTTTAGCTTCCATCATCGCAAAATGTAAGCTGGTACGTAGGCTACGTAATGCCTCGATTGATAAATCTGCTGGGTTATCAAGCGCTAATATAGATTTAGGTTTATTTTTATTTTTACGGGCTTTGCTAAAACCTGTGAGTTTATCTTGATAATCTGAGTAGGGTACGCTGGCGTATACAGGTAGGCCTATAGCTTCAATCTCGTTAGGGTCTTCAACGCCTTTATGCATGGCTTTTTGTACTAGCACTATCGCAACAGCCAACATACCACCTAGCATGGTTGCCATAACAACAATCAGTGCTTTTTTAGGCTTAACTGGCTTTGAGGTATTTACCTCAGCGTAGTCAATAATACGTACATTACCTACCGTACCTGCTCGTACAATATCCAACTCTTGGGTTTTGGCAAGGAGTAGGGTATAAATTTGATTACTTACTTCTACGTCGCGCTTTAAGCGCAGCAGCTCTTGCTGAGTCTCTGGTAGGTTACCTACCTCACCAACTAGCTCATCTTTTTGTGCATTAACAGCGCGAATTTGTTCAACCAAGCCTTGGTAGGTTGGGTGGTCTTTTTAAATTTACGGCTTAGCTCGAGGCGTTTTAGCTCTAGCTCTTGTAATTTAGTTTCAAGTTTTACAACTTGCTCTAATACACCTTGTGTCTCAAGAGTAATATTGATTGATTGACGTTTTATTTGGTAGTCATTAAAGCGCTCTTCAGCGTACTCAAGTTGTTTTTTTATTTCAGGGAGTTGCACCTCTAAAAACTCAAGGGACTTTTGTGCTTCTGCACTATTACGCTCAACATTACGGCGTACATAAATAGCCGCTACTTTATCAAGCACTTTTTCAGCGTAATTGGGTTGTGCGCTCTGCAGGCTTAAGTTAATAATGCCAGAGTCTTTACCCTTTTCACTCGCGCCTATATCTTTTTGTAAATCTAAAATTGTATTGAGGCGATCTCTGCGGCTAATTATAAACTCAGTGCCAGCGCGGGCATTTAAGCTACGCACAGTTAGGTTTAATTTACCGTTTGTAAGCTCTTGCCCTACTTTACCTGCTAAAACCTGTTCACCTTCACCGTTTAATAACACAAGGCTATTATTCTCTTGTGCTTGTAGAGTAAAACCAGCACCAATCTCAGATTTTGGTACATCAAACCTAAATACATCAATGCTTTCACCGCCCCAAGCGTAGGAGGTCGTACCAAAGCTCGGTTCAGCCAAATCACCTTCACTCATTGGGGTAAATTTACGAAATGCACGGCCACCAATAAAGGGGAACCATTTGGGCTGAGCAATTATATCAAGCTTTAGGGTATCAACCGCTTCACCTATGATAGAGCGTGATTTTAGTAGTTCGATTTCGGTCACCGCGGCAGAGGTGCTTTCAAACATGCCTGCCATGTCATCAAACCCTGGTACTGAGCCACTGCTATCTTCAACTTGGATCATTGCTGTAGCTTGGTATATTGGGGTAGAGAGTACGGCGTATACTACACCAACAAACATAAACACAGCAGTTATTGCAATGATAAAATATTTACGATCGAGCAATGCGCCTAATAGCGCCATTAAGTCAATTTCTTGGATTGGGTTTTGTTCGTTTGTGCGATTTTGCTTATTTGTTGCTATTGCATTGGGCTGAGCATTCATGTACTAGCCTATCCTTATAAATACTTTTGCCAAGCGCTACAAGCGCTATCGATTAATTCATATACGTGTTCAAATGCTTCAAGGCTTTGCCTATAAGGGTCGGGAATTTCTATATCGCCTAACCATTTACCAAGTAAAAACGTTTTACCTCGGGCCTCTGGGTAGCGGCTGCATAAATCAGTTAAATGGCGTTGTTCCATCACTAAAATTACACTATTTTGTGCCACTAGACTTGAGTTGAGTTGGCGACCTTGGTGCGCATCCATATTTATGCCATACGGCGCGGCAATTTGTTTTGCCGTTGCATCGGCTGGCTTACCTTCAAGTGCGGTTAACCCGGCTGATGACACTTTAATCTGTTTACCTTCAAGCTTACTTTTCAGTACGTACTCTGCAGTCGGGCTGCGGCAAATATTACCCGCACACACCACTAAGATAGAATCAAACATCGCATTCCTTTAGTTAGTTGCTAAATCGTCGATAGAATCAACTGTCGCGATAGACGGTAGTAATAAGCTTATTACACGGTTCCAGCGGGCTAGCGGTGCTGATGTAACATATACAATATCGTGTGGTTGTAATTCAAACTGCTCAGCCAACACTAGTGCAGCTACGTTTTTAGCATGTAACTGGTAAACATCAGCTATTACACCATCACGTTGTAAATCACGTTTACGTAATACAAATACACCGTTTGCATCGGCTGTACTTTCGTTTAAGCCACCAGAATTTGTTAGTGCCTCGGCTAGGTTTAAACCGTAACGGTTAATACCAACAGAACCTGCACGTTTTACATCACCTAATACAAATACGTTTTGTAGGTCATTACGGCTAACGTGCACTATGTCGCCATGTTGTAATAAACGATTTTGTGAAATATCACCATGAGCATAAAAGTCATCAAGCTTAATGACTTCTGTTTTGTCGCCACGGGTAAAGGTCACCGTGCGCCAGTCAGCAGCATCGGTTAAACCACCGGCTTGGTTTAGTGCATCAATTAAAGTTAATGGGATTTCTGTTACTGGGTAAACACCAGGCTTTGATACTTCGCCAGTTACATAGGCTTTTTGGCTTCTGAACCCTACTACTTTTATGTCGATTTGTGGGTCTTCAATCACACGGCTTAGGCGTTTTACTAATTCAGTGTGAACCTCTTGTACGGTTTTACCTGCCGCTTGAATATTTGGTGCATACGCATAGGTAATAGTGCCGTCGGCTTGCACGCGAAAGCCGTCAAACTCAGCGGTACGCTGTACAGCAGCGGGTATTGTTAGCTCTGGGTGATCCCAAACGCCAATGGTAAGTACGTCGCCCACACCTAATTTGTATTGATAATCGCTGGTATCAATGCCATCAAGGCTCGAAGGTGGTTTAGCTTTTTTAGCGGTTTGTTTTTGTTGATAAATCAACGAGGAGTCAATTATTTGGATATTGACCTTTTCAAGGTCTTGCTCAAGGTTTTTTGTTTGTTCACCCGATTCGATTCCTTCGAAATGGCTACCGGGGATGATTGTACAACCTGTCATTGTGAGCAAGGTAAGTGATGCCACAAGTGTTTTACAGCTTAGCGCCATTGTATATTCCCAAATATTATAAAATTCTAAAACTTTCAGCTTAGTTATTGATATGTGCTGTTATATTTTCGCTGGCTAATTAAAGCATGGCTCTGTTTACTGTGCAAGGTTGGTTGTACAGTAAACAAGCAAGCGAGTAATTTTTTTTGTAAATTTAGTTAAAAGGTTCTAGGTTCTAGGTTCTAGGTTCTAGGTTAATTAGTTTCAAGGTACGAGGTTAAAGGTTAAAGGTTAAAGGTTAAAGGTTAAAGGTTAAAGGTTAAAGGTTAAAGGTTAAAGGTTAAAGGTTAAAGTTCACCTAAACAAAACCATTTTTGCACAAAGAGAAGTAAATGAGCGTAAATGAGAAGACAAAAATATATTTCACTTCCATAGCTCCTAGTCTCTTTCCTAGAACCTAGTTCCTTCGCTTGCACCTCATCAGCGCAGCGCCTCTTAACCTCTTTGTGAATAAATCACTTAAAAATTTTGCTTGTCTAGTCCTTCGGACACGCTTCACGTTCCAGTTCGTCGCAGAGCTCCTCTCGCTCCAGCTTGAAAGCAAAACTATTTGCTTGTCTAGTCCTTCGGACACGCTTCCGCCCCTAGGTTGCAGTTCCTACGTACTGATTAACTTTAAGTTTTAAGGTGCAAGGTCAAAGTCTTTCGCTAAAACCATTTTTGCACAAAGAGAAGTAAATGAGAGTAAATGAGAAGATAAAAATATATTTCACTTCCATAGCTCCTAATCTCTTTCCTAGAACCTAGTTCCTTCGCTTGCACCTCATCAGCGCAGCGCCTCTTAACCTCTTTGTGAATATATCACTTAACACTTTCGCGGCTAAAGCCTGCTCCTACGTAAATCACCTTTGCACAAAGAAAAGATAATGAGTGGAAATGAGAAGAAAAATAAATATGTTACTTCTCTAACGCCTTCCTGTGCATCTCTTAAGCGCAGCGTCTCTTAACCTCTTTGTGAATATATCACTTAACACTTTCGCGGCTAAAGCCTGCTCCTACGTAAATCACCTTTGCACAAAGAGAAGATAATGAGTGGAAATGAGAAGACAAATAAATATGTTACTTATCTAACGCCTTCCTGTGCATCTCTTAAGCGAAGCGTCTCTTAGCCTCTTTGTGAATATATCGCTTTAGCACTTTCGCGGCTAAAGCCTGCTCCTACGTAAATCACCTTTGCACAAAGAGAAGATAATGAGTGGAAATGAGAAGAAAAATAAATATTTTACTTCCCTAACTCCTTCCTGTGCATCTCTTAAGCGCAGCGTCTCTTAGCCTCTTTGTGAATATATCACTTTAGCACTTTCGCGGCTAAAGCCTGCTCCTACGTAAATCACCTTTGCACAAAGAGAAGATAATGAGTGGAAATGAGAAGACAAAATAAATATGTTACTTCTCTAACGCCTTCCTGTGCATCTCTTAAGCGCAGCGTCTCTTAGCCTCTTTGTGAATATATCACTTTCGCGGCTAAAGCCTGCTCCTACGTTTAAAGCATAGGCGCTAGTCACTTCCCTAGGGCCTAGAACCTTTCTCTTCCTAGTACCTTTAACCTTTTACCCTACTTTTCTTATATCTTTATTATCTACTGTTACTTCTATTTTTTGGTTTAGTAGATTAATTAGTAATATGCTGCGCATGTCGCCGTCTGGCTCTTTAAATATTGCTTGTACGTCTTTGAATGAACCGTTATTCAGGTACACTAAATCACCCGCATTTGGCAGGTCGTTGGTATTTAAATTTGGTTCAAAGTTTTGTAATTCGCTGATCAACTGCTCAGGTACTATTTGATATGACGCACCATACGACACAAAACCACTGATGCCACGGGTATTTTTTACCGCAGAAAAGTTACAGTTTTGTGAATTCAAACGAACGAATAAATAGTTTGGGAATAACGCAGACTCTTTAACAGTACGACGACCTTTAACGAGTTTTTCTGTTTTTAGAAGAGGAAAAAAAAGCCTCAATCCCTTGGTTTTGTAAATTAATTTTCGCTCGTGCTTCCTGACGAGGTTTACAAAATAATAAGTACCAACTATCCATATCAATCCCTAAAATACTGACTTTACGTCTGATGATTATTTTTAATTTTGCCACAGACGGCGGGATTATACGTGTTTAATCAGTACTGTGTCTATAAAAGCTTACTAAAAAGCTATGTTTTTATAAGCTAGTACAAACTTGGGTTTTGAATAACGGTACTGTCTAAATTGATATTGCTAGTAGATAGTCCTGTTAATTTATAATGAAAATGCCATACCGACACTCAGTAACACTAAGGAAAGTAAAAGAATCTAGTACTTATTCAATGTCAAAGTCAAACTTAGGAAGGTTAAGCATCCTTCTAATAAAGTTCATAAAATTACAGTAATTCACCAATATAATTAGGTAAATTATAAACAAAAACAGAAAACCATAAAACATATAATACTCTGGCAGCTGTAGTATTTCGCCCATAATTCCTATACCAGCGAATAGCGATGCTATGAAACATATGAATACTAATGTTTGCTTAGATGACAAGCCTAGGGTTTGACATACATGATGTAAATGTTCACGATCAGGCTTAAATGGCGAGCTGCCCTGCTTTATACGTCGGAACATAATAGCAACCATATCCATTAATGGAACAGCTATTAACCAAAGTGCCGTTACAGGTCTAATTGCTGCAGCTTGGTCAGGCTGGCTCGAAGTGATAAGTAGCCAAATTACAGTAAAGCCTATCATCATACTACCGGCGTCCCCCATAAATACTTTACGTTTATGCCCAATCAAACCCAAGTTCATAATGATATACGGCAACATTGTAATGACGATTAATATACATAAGTACGCTAAATTAAGCTCACCCGATGAACCAAGTAATATGGCTAAACTACTAAATGTAACAACTGATAGCCCACCTAACAGCCCGTCTATTCCATCAACCATATTAAACGCATTAATTGAGCCCGTAACAGCAAATACCGTAACAATTACAGCAAAACTATCTAAGGTTATATTCCCAAAGCCAAAGATATTTCCTAAAACGCCAAGCTCTGAGCCTGCATAATAAACCATAGCTATAGATACTAAGGTTTGAACTAGCATCCTTAATTTAACGCTAAGATCAAATTTATCATCCAACGCACCTACAAATGTCAAGATACTAATACTTGTTATAAATAGGGTGGAATTTTCTAGCAAGTCAGGGTTGTTATAGATGTATTGGACAATCGTAATACAAATAGCTACCCCCCCACTAATGGGACATTTCCGCTATGTTTTTTTCTATCATTTGGCTTATCTACCAAACCAACTTTTCGCGCGACTCTACGCAATAAAAATAGCGACGCCAACGCGAAAAAGAATATCAACAAAAAATCAATTAACATTTAAGTACCATAAAGATAAGGTGGTGAGCATGAGAAAGTAACTATCTATATTTTAATTTAAATAGCTCTAAAATACTATTGATATCATCAAAGCACTCTTTGTGATAAGTAGAGAATTGCTTAGAGTCAGACTCTTTGAGTACTTCACCTAACAGCTCTAAATTATAACATACAGAACCAAAGTTACTATCTCTCACATAATCAGCTAATTGAGACTGGTGTTGATCCTTCCTTGTTAAATTAGGCACAACTACGATCCGCTTGCCGAGTTCCAGTAGTTTATAAACTGAGCCAGCACCAGCATGTGTTATAATTAAATCTGCCCATTGATAATATGTAGAAATGTCATCCACAAAGGTGAAAAATTTGCAGTTTTTAGATGTTGAAGTTTTGCTAATAGGCGATTGAACAATAATTTCATACTCTTCACTTAACGCTACTACAGCATCAATAAGCGGCCCAAACTCAGTAGTACCTGTTGTTACAAAAACCTTCATAATCTACCTTTATAAATTGCCGATTTATAAAATTTCTTCATAGTTTTGTTTTGCACATAAAACAAGTTCACAAACTTAGATAAAAACCGACCAGAAAAGGAAGGTGCAGAAAAACGAGACCAACTTTCAAAACCAACCGTTTTGACCTTAAGAAAATGCAATATAAGTGTAGGTAAAAATGAGACACCTGGTCCAGTCGAAAGTACACCGACTATATTATATTTCCGGTATAGCTTATATACTGCCCATATCTGACTTAAAGAAGTGGGTATTAAGAATACTAATGTTTTGAGCGTACTCTGTTTATCTCTCAGCTCTTTAAACCTTATATACTCTACCACCTGCTCTTGAGTGGCTAATTTAGAGGTAGAATCAGTAATAGCAACAAATTGTATTTCTTCTGTTGTTGATTCTGCTAATAGACTTACAAGCCTTCTAATTTGTTCTTGATGACCACCTGAACCATAAGTTAAAACTATTGTTTTAATCATTTTTACCTTCTGCCGTTTTCAATTCCAAGTTATAAAAATTTACATTCGATATGGAGTCAGGCTTGTAACTTATCGAATGACCTCCATGAAAAAAACTAAACAGAAGCTTGGTTATAATATCAGGCTGCTTTAGATCATTAGAAAAGGTTAGATCATCTTTACATTTTTCATTTAAAAGTTGTGAATTACCTTGTACATATTGGCTTGCAGAAAAACAAATTTTACCATTTTGCTGTTTAGTATTGATGCCCACATTTAATGTAGCTTTATAAGTTTCACCAACTTTAAGGTTTACCTTATTTAAATAAAAAAAGTTTCCATAGCTTTGCTTATCATTTGGTAGATAATAGTAAACCCCTAATGCACCAGACTTTCCAAATACAGCTCTGACACTCCATCCTTTGACAGATTTATCGCCTCTAGCCATACCTCCGGATAAAATATGCTCTGGCGCCAATCCTAATAACTTCCCGCCTTTTGCAAAATCAAAATTTTCACCAAAACTAAAGTCAAAGCTTAACTCTAAATTAGAATAGCCTTTGTCGAGATCAAAAACCCTAATGACTCTTTCACTACCATAATCAGTAGGTATAACGGCCACTTTATAAGCAAGCTTATTGTCTAATTTAATGGGAGATATATTTTTATCACTAAGCAAGCAGTCTATTAGCTTATTAGTTACGTCTCCAACCGCTATTTTTTCTTCGCAATAGTAGTTATTTGCATACGCCATGTTTGGCATAATCATATGCTTTAACATAAAAACTAGAGATATTGTCCCAAGTACGAACAGTGTGCGCATAATTCGCTCCGTTAACTATAATATTTTTATTTAACTCTTCTGTAGTAGAGCGCATTAGTTTACTCAAGCTAGAAACCGATTCTGGTTTAAAAAACATACCATTATTATTACTTTCACCGCCACAGACTTCAACAATACCGCCTACGGAACTCCCCATAAATAATCGTCGAAATGCCATAGCCTCTAATGGCTTTAAGGGAGTGACTGTATTGCATATTTTTAAATTTAGTCTTGGAATCACAACCGCATCAACTGACTGATACACCTTGACTAGTTCATCTCTAGTAAATGAGCCATAATTGACTATTCGTGGATCGTTTTTATCGCTAATCAACTTATTTAATTTAGCTTCAAATGGACCTCTTCCATTAAAGTGCAATGTATACTTATTTGCATTACTCGCATCTTTAGGAAAAGCATCTGAAAATGCATTAATTAAGATGTCTAGGCCTTCAATCTCGCTAAAGTTACCAATATATCCAAATGAATTAATTTCTTTAGGTGCCTCAAAGTTCGTTGACAATTCAATAACACTATTTGAAATAGCATTTGGAACCACGCTAATTTTTTCTTCTTTAACCCCGCGCCCTACGAGCTCATCTTTTAATCCATTATTTATAACCACCACTGAGTCGGCTAATTTTAATGCCCACGTCTCTAACTTTTTTATAAGCTTGTTTTGTAGTCTATTATTAAACCTTTCTTCCCAAACAGATCTAAACTCATAAACAAAAGGTACTTTTAGTAGTTTAGCTGCTACATAGCTTGGGTATGCGCAAAAAAACATGCTATGCGCGTGAATCACATCAATTTTTTTTTCTTTGCTTAACTTATATATAGCGGATGTAAAAGGAAAAACATAAAATATTTTTTTTAACCTTTTCAATAAGCTGACTCGTTCTTCTGATATTGAAAGCTTACGCCCTTCGTTATAAGTTCTATGTACTTCGATGCCGTTAATAAATTCAACTTTGTCATCTGAATTTCCCTGCTGAAAAGGCGAGGTTATAACGGTTACTTCATTGCCATTTTTTTTCTGACTACTAACTATCCCCTCACTTCTTATCGTCGAGCCTGTCACATCAGGAAAGTAGGTGTATAAAACATGTAAAATTTTCATTTTTTATAAATCTTTATTTTATTTAACATTAAAAAATAGAATACAACAATAAGTAGTGACGTAACGTATTCTGGCTTTAAAAAACCACGATGAAATAGGTGGATATATTGCGTGAGCAATAATGTATAAACAGGGATGAAAAGCAAATTTCTGTAGGCCTGCACAATTATAAGCTTAAAGAGCACCCCCATACCAATTAAAAACAAAAATGCATACAGACCATAATCAATGTACAAGCCACCTAAGATACCAGGGGTTAACCCTCCACCTTCGACTGTTCCAAAAATTTTTCCTAATGTTTGCCCAGCGGCAAGCCTTTCCCCTGGTAATACTGTAAATAGATCGGCAAAGAATAATGGGTAATCATTTATATTATTTGTAATATTTTCTGAGATTAGTTTATTTGATAATCCAATAGTTTCTTTAAAGCCTAAATAAAAAGGAATAATTAAATATAAAAGCGGTGAGTTATAGTCAAAATATATATCAATAAGAACATCCACGGTGGCTAGCTCAGAACTTCCCGTTCGTCTTAGATAAAACCCCGTGAAAACAATTAAAAAACATATGAGCCCTAAAAAATAGTAGGTTTTATTTCTATTATTTTTTTTACCTAAAAGCTTATTCTTACAACCATTGACATACCATAACGTAATTAAATAAGAAACTAACGCTAATACTGATGTCCCTCGATACCCCATAAGTATAGCAGGCAGTACAATAATACTGACAAGAAGGAAGTGCTTCCTTGCCTTCATCAAAGGAACAAACGCTGCAATTGGAAGAGCAGATTTTATTATGTACTCTATCGCTGTCGGCACTCCAAATCTTAAGCTTTGATTTAATATAATCGGCCCTTTAGTTCCGTAAATATATAAAACACATAAGTAAACTATTGCTAGGTGTAAAGCGACTCCGAGTAAAACAAAGTTTTTATCACGCCCTAACCGAACTCGAATATCTTTTTTAATATTAAAATTTAGCATTAGAGGCATACATAAACACAAAAATGCAAAAAAATATAATTTTAGTGTATATACATCCGTATAACCTCTCCATGTGGAGATATTGAGTAACGCCACCATTAAATAGAAGGTTATAAAAAAAACAAAAGGCCTTTCAAGTTTTTTGCTATTGACACAAGTAAATACTGTCAATATAAAAAAGACAATATAAATTGCTATATAGTTATCCAGCAATAAACAAATTAAAGAAAGTATGATTGGAAATAGGTATTTCATTTACTGTCTATTTGATATCGATTTTGCAGGATTACCACCTACAACCTCGTATTCCATAACATTTTTGGTTACAACACTGCCAGCACCCACTACAGCTCCCTTTGCTATTGTTACCCCCGGCAGAATAATCACATTACTGGCAACCCAGACATCATCTTCAATAATCACCGCTTTGTAGTCATAGCCTTGTTGATTAATTTTATCTGTTTTACTTTTAAACATGTGGTTTTGACTATAAATTGTTACGTTAGGTCCTATGAGTACATCATTACCAATATGCACTCCTCCCCCAGCATTAATAATACAGCCGCGATTTACCGATGTATTTTCACCAATAGTTAGTTTACTTGGATAATCAATTTGCACCTGATCCCATAGCATACTTTGCTTACCTAATTTACTAGGTAACAACTTACCCCTTAGGTAACAACCAATTTTTCCTGGTATATTTTTTAAGAAAAATTGATACCACAAAATTAATTCATACTTCATGATAACACCTTACGCTAATTGGTAATTTGATTGATGGCGAACAAAAAAAATGAAAGTTAATAATCTACTGAACCAAACAACCGCCACTGTATATAAAATCAAAGAAGGCTGCTCGTTTATTATAAAACATGAGAAAACAAGACTAATAACAACCGCCAAAATAGTAACTAAATTAGACACTTGAATTTGCTTTGCAGTTCCTTTCAAACCAAACAGAGCTGAATACAAGGAATACACTGATTTGACAATAACAATAATTAAACATGGTAAGAAATAGCTAAGTTCAATTGTTAGTTCTAAATAACTACTGAACACCAGTAGAGCTACAAACCAAACACTAAAAGCGATTAACAGACCTGAAGTTACAAGTAGTACCTTTTTATTAAACTCCGTTTTAATATAACAAGTTTTTAATGCTGCAACTTCTTTAAACCCTATATACGAAGATATAATACTAAAGGGCATTATAAGTAACGATAGTAAATATACATAACTTGAGAATTGCTCTTTTTCAAATAGCTTTTCAACAAAAACTCTATCGAAGTTATTTAAAAGCACCAACACTAGCAAAGACATTGAAAAACTAAAAAATAGAGATGTTAAATTAGTTGGTGTCTCACTCGTTATTTTTAAATGTGAAAACAACTTAATTAGTACACCCACAGTAATAAATGAGCAAAGAGCCAACGCTATATATAATGACTCTTTTACATTTGAACCATTTGCAATCAACACTGCAAAGAATAGAGCAATTTTCCAAAAGTTATTTATAAATTGAGATGCAGTAAAACACTTGGTAATACGTAATAAGTTATATGCAAACACACTGCTAGCACTTAATAGTGCAACTAAAGCGGTCAACAAATAGTCCCCAACCCTAAACAACATTATGTTAGTAAGTAGAGAGAAACCAATTAAATAAAGTAGAAAACTAACAAACATAACTTTCAATATACTTTTTGGTATTTGATATTGAGTTCCTTTGACTTCACCACACCTAAGAAAAAGTTGTTCCGAGCCAAAAAAACAAAAGGAATATGAAATTGCACTAATCGTTAATAGTACATTCCAATAATAAAAGTCACCTTCGTTCATTGTTTTTTTTGCTAAAAATGTTGCCATAAAATAAAGCAAAGATGATAGCGCCATAATAAAAAATGATTTATTAGCAGTAATAAATTTGCTTATTTTCTGTTTCATTAAATGTAGAGCCCTTTTGTATCAACAACGATACCGTTTGGTTTAGCTGAATTTTTAAACTGAGTATGCTCTACTAAAAAGACATGTATATCTGCACTATTAGTTGCGGTATTAAAATCGGTCATTTCAACACCATCAATTACTGCATTTAAACTATTTAAGTTGGGTTCTACAGCTAAGATAGTACCTAGGTTAAGTTTTGATATCTTTTCAACTATTGTCATAGCTGGGCTTTCCCGTAAATCATCAATATCAGCTTTAAATGCAAGCCCATAGCAAGCTATTGTTATCTGCGATGCAGACTTATTAGGATTCATAAGTAAGTGTTCCGAAATAGCTTTTTTCACACTTTCTACAACCCACTCAGGCTTACTATCATTAACTAACCTAGCTTGATGAATTAGCTTCGCTTCATTAGGTGTTTTACTTACGATAAACCAAGGATCAACAGCAATACAATGCCCGCCCACGCCTGGTCCAGGCTGAAGTATATTGATTCTAGGATGACGGTTAGCAAGAGATATTAACTCCCAAACGTTTATATCCAACTGCTCACAAATAATAGAAAGCTCATTTGCAAACGCAATTTGCACATCACGACAGGAATTTTCAGTTAACTTAGCCATTTCAGCTGTACGTGCATTAGTTATTACACACTCGCCCTGCACAAACATTTTATAAAGCTCTATCGCGCGATTTGAGCACTTTAAGGTCATCCCGCCAATAACACGATCATTCTCAACTAACTCGCGTACAACATGGCCTGGCAGTACTCGCTCTGGACAATGAGCTACATTTATATCAGAGTCTTCGCCGGCAACTTGTGGGAATGTCAAATCAGGACGAGCTGTTGCTAACCACTCTGCCATTTGCTCTGTAGCGCCAACTGGTGAGGTAGATTCTAGTATTACTAAATCACCTTTTTTAAGTACAGGAGCGATTGCTTCGCTCGCTTTCTTAATATACGTTAAATCTGGCTCTGGTATTTCTGACTCATTATTTTTAAATGGTGTCGGCACAGCAATTAAAAAAGCATCCGCAGGCTCTGGTGAAGTCGTTGCTTTTAAGTACCCCTCTACCACTGCTGCATGTACGATCATATCTAGATCTGGTTCGACTATATGAATTTCGCCACGGTTAATTGTATCAACCGTTTTATGATTAACATCTACGCCGATCACTTTCTTTTTTCGAGAAGCAAACATTGCCGCTGTTGGTAAGCCAATATAGCCTAGACCAATAACTGAAATTACATTAAATGACATAGGTATCCTTTTAAATAGGTTCTAGGTTCTAGGTTCTAGGTTCTAGGTTCTAGGTTCTACAAATTCTGGTTGTAAAGTATTTATGGCAAGTTTTATATGTATATATTTAAACTTGCCAAACTATTTTTTGTAAGAGTGTGCATGGGGAAAACATACGCCTGCGCTATTCTTTTGCTAATATATCGCAGATACGTTGGCATGCTTGGCCGTCACCATACGGATTATGAGCACGACTCATTGCTTTATAGGCAGCTTCATCCGCTAGTAACTCATTTAGTGCTGTGGTTATTTTTATTACATCAGTGCCAACTAATTTTACTGTTCCCGCTTCTACCGCCTCAGGGCGCTCTGTTGTATCTCGCATTACCAGTACTGGCTTACCTAGGCTTGGCGCTTCTTCTTGAATGCCACCGGAGTCAGTTAAAATAATGTGTGAGCGATTCATTAAATACACAAATGGCAAGTATTGCTGTGGCTCTATTAAATGTACGTTATCAACATCTTTTAAAATACGTTTTACTGGCTCTTGTACATTTGGGTTTAAGTGTACTGGGTAAAGTATTTGTGCATCAGGGTGCTCTTTGGCTGTTTGTGCTAGTGCTTCACAAATACGCTCAAACCCACCACCAAAACTTTCGCGACGATGACCTGTAACCAAAATAAGCTTTTTACTTTCGTCAAGCATTGGAAATTGCGTAGCTAGTATATTACTTAGTTCTGCATCGTCTTCTATTTGCTGCTTCACCAGAAGTAAAGCGTCAATAACTGTATTGCCAGTGACAAATATACTTTCATTCGCATAACTCTCTTTTAAAAGATTCGCTTTAGACGTATCTGTTGGGGCAAAATGAAACTTTGTTAATGCACCAGTTAATTTACGGTTACCTTCCTCTGGCCAAGGTGAGTAAATATTACCGGTACGTAATCCGGCTTCAACGTGGCCTACCGCTATTTGCTCATAATAAGCGGCTAAACTTGAAGCAAAAGTGGTCGCAGTATCACCATGTACTAACACAACATCTGGTTTAAATTCTTTAAGTACAGGTGTTAACTCCTGCAAAATACGGCTTGTTACTTCCGGTAAGGTTTGGCCTGTTTTCATTAAGTTTAAGTCGTAGTCAGGAGTGATTTTGAACAATGCTAGAACCTGATCTAACATCTCACGATGCTGCGCTGTTACACACACTTTTACATCAAATCGCTCATCATTCTTCAGCGCATGTACAAGAGGCGCCATTTTTATTGCCTCAGGGCGTGTACCAAAGACCAGTAAAACTTTTTTCATTAAGTTTTTCATTTTTCTATACCCTATGCAGAAACGCTTACGAAACCAATTTTTGTTTGGCTAAAAAGTGACGAACCAACACAAATGCAATGCCAAAGACAAACCCAAATAATGTTCCTAAAATAACAATCAAGGCTCTTTTAGGCCCAGCTTTTTCTTCAGGAATGATAGCTGGATCAATTGTTTTAAAAATATATTCTTTTCTAACCTCAGAAAACATTATTGTTTTCTCTTGCTCTTCAACCAGGTTATGCAAAATCTTTTTAATATCGTTAATTGGTGTCTCAGCAATTTTTTCGTATAAGTAAACAATGCTTTGTCTAGCCTCAGCTACATCTTGCGCTTTCATTTCTTGATTGATATCTACAACTAACCAAGTTACCCAATCATGCGCAAGATTAGGAGAATAATGCTCAAGAGCAACTTTGACCATCCCTGTTTCAGTATCTAGTGAAACCGAAAATAGCTCTTTAAATCTTTTATATGCTTCTTGATCCGATGGTACTTTACCATAGGGTGCTACAGGCTTTCTAAGCCAAGAGTTTGTTTTAGCATCATATAAATCAGTATCATAAAACACTTCTCCACTAGCCTGATTCCAGTCAATTGCAGCTATAAGATCTGGTAAGATATTATGTGTATTGATAAATTTAGCTATAAACTTTCTAGATTTCATGACCTCGATAGCTAATTGTGTTTTATTAGCTGATGAGCCGCCGCCCAAATCAAATCCGGCGATACTCGCAAGACCTCCCAATTGGTCTGCCAACCCTGATATACCACCACCTTGCGCTTCACTGGAGGGCGAAAGTAAGGCCTCAGAACGATAAATATTAGGTTGCATAAGTGAAAAAATAATACTAACGACTGCGAAAACAACTGCAAGTAAAAATATTACAAGTTTCCCTTTACTTATGGCTGTAAAAACCTCTGTTAGATCTATTTCATCATCATGATTATTTTTTCCGAACTCATTTAGCATTTGTGGGTCAAGCATTAATTATTCCTGTGGCAATAAGTTTTTTGTAAATATATAGCTCTACAATAACTAAGCAGTAACAATACCTTAGCACTATTTTGAAACTGTATTGTCTAGTTATTAAATACTACTAATCGCAGCAACTGCTACACCTAGTTGATAAACAATCTGTGTTGCGGTGCTCCACAGTGTTAAGTTATCCATATAACCTGAGTCAAGCGGTACTACAATTGTGTCGCCCGGTTCAAGCATTTCTGAGTCATTAACGGCAAACCAGCTACCTGAGTCTGGAATTTTGACTGAGCCATTGGCTTTAATAATATAAATTCGCTCATCATCAGCGCGTACTTTTAAACCACCACTTAGAGCGATGTAATCATCAACGCCAACACCTGGTTTGAATAAATGTGATGTTGAGTAGTTTACTTCACCTATAACACTAATAGAGTCGCGTTTGCTTGGCACATAAAGAGTATCACCATCTTGTAAAACTAGCTTTTGCTTGTCTTCGACGATTAATGGCAAATCAATAACTAAGCGCCCTACAGCTTCAACATCAGCTAAGTCGATAAGTAGCTTGTTCATTTCGTCGTAGGAAAGCGAGGTACCGCCTACTGAGTTCTCAAAGCTCTTTTGCGCGATATCACGGCGTAACTCTTCAGATAATTTAGCTAATTGCCTTTGCTCTTGAACCCGAATTGACTCTCGGGTAAATATTGCTGCATTTTCTTCAGCAAATTCTGAAAAGCCACCAGCTCTTTTTAGTAAATTAGTTAATGTTTCGCCGCGACGTATAGTATAAACACCAGGAAACTTAACCTCCCCTTTAAGCTCAACTTTTACATTTTCTTGCCAATTAGGAATTGAGAAAACATTTAAACTGTCTTTACTATGCAAGGCTCGGTTATTACTGCTATCGCCTAACATTGCTTTTTGTAGGTTAAACTTAAAATGTTCAACTTTTGATGAGTCACCTGCTACTACACGTGTAATTTCAGCTTGCTCCGTGTAGGCTGATTCAAGTAAACCACCTGCCGCAATTATAAGTTCATTTACTTCAGCGCCAACAGTAAGCGGATACACACCGGGGTAGTTTACATGACCGTTAACTTCAACCAGCTGCATGGCTTTTTGCACTGAAGCTTGCTGTTTTAACTTTGCTTTGATTGGATGTAATAAATTATAGCGGCTAAAGATAGCGTAATCTTCAGGTGCAAGCTCGTCTTCACCTTGCTCTTCTGCTTTACGCTGTTTTGCTAATTGCGCAATTGTGAGATTGGCTTCTTCTTGTGCTTTTATGAACGGGTCTTCATCTTCTAGCACCCCTATGTATCTTTCAAATTCTTGTTTTTGATACGCATGCCATTGTTGAGCTTTAATTTGCTGCTGTTGCTGCTGTTCAGTTAGCGCCATATTTTTTTAAAGCTAGCTCTTCTGCTTCTTTTTCTTCAAAGCGACTAAATACTAATAGTTTATCGTTGGCCTGTAATACTAAATCGTGTTTCGCGGCTTTAACAATGGCCTGCGCTACATCAAATTGATATACCTCAATATCGCCTGCAATATTGATCTCTCGGATCAGTAAACCGTAGCTTAAATCAGCTTGAGGGAGTAAATCTCCACGTACTGATTTAAACACATCAGAAATACGCTTACCTTGATGCCACTGGTAGTGACCCGGACGAGCGACAGCACCTATTACACTGATTGAGTTTTGATACTGCAAGCTGATTGGGTTAAAACGAAGGCGATCGCCATCTTTTGGCAGATAATTTATATTTTTGGCGGTAAAATCAAATGAAAGAATTTCCTTCGTATTGTAATCACTATAACGCTCGACTACAGCTTTACTAGCATAGGCTTCAGGTTTTAATCCGCCAGCCATGTTCAATAGGTCTTCAGCGGTTTCACCCTCTTTGAGTTCAAAAATAGCAGGACGCTTAACAAGACCTTCTACCGCAACCTGAGCCCCTACCGACGGAACAAATACCACGTCGCCCGGCTTTAAAATAATATCGTTGCTGCTATCGCCTTTAATCAATAGATCATAGAGGTCAAAATTAGCGACAACTTTACCCGCTCGTTTTACTTGAATGTTACGCAATGAAGCAATGTCAGATACCCCACCACTAACAAATAAAGCATGTGAAACCGTGGTAAGAGATGAAACGCTATAGCTACCTGGCTTGTAGGCTTCACCCAATACTAATATACGAATGCTACGCAGCTGACCAACAGAGACAAACGCTTTTATACCTATTATTTCTTGTTCTACTTTTGCTTTTATTAGTTCTTTTACTTCGGCAAAAGTTAACCCAGCAACTTGTACTGGGCTTAAATTTGGTATGCTAATGCGCCCTTCACGGTCAACCGTTACAACATGCTCTTCACTTTCTTTACCATAAAAATTAATATTTAGCTGATCACCTCGCCCTATTAAATAGGTGTCTGGCACTGCTGCGTTCTCATTTGGCATGAATGAAGTTGGCTCGCCTGCGAATAGCTGATAACCGAAAGGTTCAACAGTATCAGCTTTTGGTTTAAAGCGCTCTTCATCGGTCAGTGCTTCTTCTTCACTCTTGGCACGAGGCTGAATTGTAGGTTTCTCCTCGGTGCTGGTTTGCTGAGCGCTAGATCCGGTAATTGTGGATAAGTCGACACCATACTGCTTTGCTAAAGCTTCTTGTTGGGCTTTTGGTAGTTTTTTAAATTGCTCAATTTGCGCCGCACTTGGCGTGAAAGCCCAAGCAGTTACAGTGCTAAAAAATAACAAAGTCATTAAAAGTTGTTTAAAAAACATCACAAGTAGGTGCATCCCGAGTTCAACAGCCAAAAGATTGGCTATTCTACATTATTTCAGTACAAATAAAAAAGGGACCTAAGTCCCTTTATTACAGTTAAATGTCATTATAGTTATTAAATGTGTTAAAAACTGTAAACCAATGTCAATGACGTTTCAGTATCTGTATTTTCTTTGTCATCAGCAACGTCTGAGTTATGCGTAATATTGTACGCAACTTTCATTTGTAATGAGCCGTTGATTTTTGCAAGTAATGCCGTTTCAGAGCGAGTTTTAGTGTTAGTATCACCATACTCAACTGCAACTAGTTGCGTAAATTTAGCGTTATCAGAAATCTGCCAATTATAATCAAGTTTACCTAACGCAATGATTTCACTGTCAGACTCACCTGCATTTGGAATGCCATCTTCATCAACACTGCCTTCAGGGAATTCAAAATATTTGTAACCTGGACCAATTTCAGCGTTTAACCACATATCAGAGCGGTCAAGTAAGCGTCTGCCGTAACCAGCTGAAATTACTGCTTCGTTACGATATGCACCAAAGTAATCTGACACATATGAGCCGTAAATATATAAATGAGAGTGCTCTTCATTTAATTTGTAGTTACCTTGTGCTGATAACGAGTACTTTTCGTTAGTACGCTGGGTTTCTTTAGTGCCGTCAGAATTTTCTACTTCGTCTTCTTTATAAAGTCCGTCGATTTTGTATTCATTGTTCCAGTTTTCTAGGTTATGTAACGCTTTAATACCACCTTTTAAAGTGGTTGTTTCAGTGTTACCGCTAGTGATAATTGCACCTAGCTCACTAGTAATATCCCATGTTTGAGTTTCTTCTGCGAATGCGTTAGTTGAAGCTGTTGCTGCAACTAAAATTGATAAAAGCTTTAATTTCATTTAAAAAATAACCTTTGCTACTTTGAGTTAAATTAGAATGCACTAAAAGGTGGTTTAACCACCTTTTAGTTTAAAATGTTTTAGATATTAATCTTGCTTGTGAAAATGCACATCCATTTGTGGGAATGGAATATTAATATTTGCATCATCCAGTGCGATTTTAATGTTTTCCATTAAATCGAAATACGTTGGCCAGTAATCAGCTGCGTTAACCCAAGGACGCACTACGAAATTCACACTTGAATCGCCTAATTCGTTAACGGCTACTGTATAAGCAGGGTCTTTAAGTAAGCGTGATTCTTTATCTAATACAGATTTCAATACTGCTTTTGCTTCACGCAGATCTGCATCATAGCCAACACCAATTACTAAATCGATGCGACGTGTTTTTTCACGAGAAAAGTTAACAATTGGGCCTGACATAATAGATGAGTTAGGCATGATAATTACTTTATTGTCTGGTGTGCGTAATTCAGTAGAGAAAATCTCAATTTTATCTACACTGCCCATTTTGCCACCGGCTTCAATAAAGTCGCCAGATTTAAATGGACGAAGAAGAATAATTAAAACGCCAGATGCAAAGTTTGATAAAGAAACCCTGTAATGCTAAACCAACGGCTAAACCAGCTGCACCAAGAATTGCAATAAATGATGTAGTCTCAATGCCGATTTGCGATAGTGCCATTAAGATAGTTGCCATAAATACGATGGCATAGACAATACTAGAAACAAAAGAGCCAACCGCTCTATCGACGTTCTTTTTAGCGAATGCTTTTTCTGTTAGTCCAGCACAAAATTTTGCGATACGACCACCAAGTAAAAAGATTACCAATGCAATAACAGCTTGTATGCCGTAATGTAAAATTAAACCTGAATTTTCGTTTATCCAATTAATGATTGTATCCATATTCACTCCTGATGTGGTATTAAGCCGTTTGTAGCTTAAATTATATCTCATTTAAAAGTATTATTTTATAAATTTATAGACTTATATATCAAACACTCTATTAAATACGAAATTTCTGAGGGCCGTAAGTCTATTTAACTAATATGAACATAGCATTAAAGTGTGTTTTTTGGGCAGGCTACGCCATTTTAAAAACTTTTTTAGCTTTTTTTTGCCTTTTCCCCTTCACAACATTTATAAAGTTATGTATTATCCGCGCCACACCAAACAAGGTGTGTTGTGGCGGTTGTAGCTCAGTTGGTAGAGCCCCGGATTGTGATTCCGGTTGTCGCGGGTTCAAGCCCCGTCAATCGCCCCATTTTTTCCCTTCTATTTAATTTCGTATCTTTTTTAATATCCCATTTCAATTTTTATATCGCAAATCCAAATATAAACACAATCAAGACTAAAGCCTGTTCCCACGTTATATTTACACGTGGGAGAGCGCTTTAGCGCCGATTAGCGTACCCTCGCTAACTTTACTCTCGCCAGCTCGCAAGCTGCTTTCTTGCAGACAAAAAAATGCCACCTTTCGGTGGCATTACACACGGGATTATTTCTACATGTAGAAATTCTTTTCAAAAATTAGGTTCTAGGTTCTAAAGGGCTTAACTTGAACCTTTAATCTTGTTTCTTGCAACTTTACCCTTTTAACTTGCAGCTCGATCATTTCCAGCTTTTCATTTTATGCCCTTTTATAGCATAAAAAAGGATAAACAAATAACAAGGTAGCATAACAATATAGGCAGCTTGCTGGGCATCAGCTGAATCTACACCACCACTGGCGAGACCCCAAAATAATGGACCAAATGCACCACCGGCAATACCCATCACTAATAACCCTGAACCTACGCTGGTTAATTTACCTAAACCAGATAACGCTAGCGGCCATACCGCAGGCCAAACAATTGCATTGGCAAATCCTAACACAGCTATCATCAATAGTGTATCAGGTAATTGCACTTCTAAACCTAATGCGTTTGCAACAACCACGGAGCTTGAATCACTAAATACCACAGCTAGGGTTAACACGCTACCTAATATCGCAGAAGAACTTAATGCTGCTTGCTGCGATATAACGCGTGGGATAAGCGCAATACCAATAATATACCCCAGTACCATACACGCCATGGTGTATGAAGTCATAACGCTGTATTTTTCAACACCTAGCGATAGTGCAAACGTTCCTATTGTATCACCTGCGATAACCTCTACGGCAACGTATACAAATAATGCAACAACACCCAATGCTAAACTTGGATGTGCCAGTGCCGCTTTCACTTGGCCTTTTTCATCTTGTTCTTCGTCATCAAGTAGCTCAGGCAGTGGCATTTTTGTTACCGCAAAGCCTAGCGCACCAATAAATAATGCCATGCCTAAATACGGGTAGATTAGGCTATTTGCCATTGCATCAATTTCTGGCTGTGTTAACTCTTTACCTACAGAGCCTGTAAAGTCACTTAATATCAGTGCAGTAAATACAATAGGTGCAATAACACCCGCACCTTTATTTAAAATGCCCATCACACTTACACGCGCTGCAGCCGACTCTTCTGGCCCAATACGCACAACATACGGGTTAACCGCCGTTTGTAATAAGGTTTGACCAGCCCCCATAACTAACTGAGCAAATAAAAACAGCGCAAACACTTGAGTTTTAGCCGCAGGGATAAACAGTAAGCCAGCGACCATCATGGTGGCCATACCCAGCGCCATACCATTTTTATAGCCTACCTTACGGATGATCATTGCTGATGGCACTGCGGTAAAAGTTACTGCAATATAGAAAGAGAATAAAATCAGCGATGCTTGGAACGGGCTAAGCTGCAATACTTGTTTTAAGTAAGGCATTAATGAGCCATTTAACCAGGTTGCAAAACCGAGTATAAAAAATAGAGTGGCAACGATGGCCATGGGTATAAAATTACTTTGCTTATTTGACACGGTGGCTTCCATAAAACATTCTTCTTGTTGTGTGCTTTCGTTATAGTTATCTATATTTTTAGTAAGTATCTTAACTAGATTTACTTTCACATAGCTTGATTCTAGTGGGTAGTTTATAACATTACCCTAACAAAAATGACAGCGCTGCCATAAAACTTTACTTTAATTACAGGCATATTACTAGTAACGATTTATTTTACAACTAACGAAAAAAAGGGCCTAAAGGCCCTTTCATTTTCATTATCATTTATAATACATTAATTTATATGAGTAATTCTGCTGTTAATTTGTTCGTTCAAGCGGCTACGCAGAGCAATAGCTTGATTTTCAGAAACACTGATCGGAGCTGTATAAAGCTGCCAAGTGTTGCCATTGTCTAAACTATACTCAACATCTAAATAAGCAAATGGTGTATTAACATGTAATTTACCATTTTCAATTACCCCACCAGGGACGGGTAAATTTATACTTACATCAGAACTTGCAAGCTTAGTAAGCTCTTTTATACCTACCGCTGCGGCAAATTGTGACCAATCTTCTGCGCGCGCTTTTGTATTAACTTGTTCCCCTTCCCATGATGCTTTATGCCAAGCACGCTCTGCGACTGATAAAATACGCGGGAAGATCATTGCAAGAACTTGCTCTTCGGTACGAATAGTCTCAGACCAAACCTGACCTTGCATACCTAAAATATTCTCAGGCTTTTCAAGTTGTGGTAATGGGCGGCCAACAAGTGCTTCTAAATTATCAATTGGCTCGCGGGTACGGGTGTAATCAGCATTGGCGTACACATCATCGGGCATATAATTAAATGTTTTTGCTGTATCAGTAAAACGTGTTGCCCAGTAGTAGCCGCGTTCTTCTGGGTGTGCTTCGTACGGGTGATCAAAATACAAATGCGTACCGTGAGATAGAATAACTTGATAACCGGCATTTGCTAAACGGTATGCTCTATCTGCAACGCCCCATTCCCAAATGTTGTCCCATACATTTGCGGTAAAGGTTTTATTTGGAAATTCATCACGTTTAAATGGGTTGGTGCGGTCGTACATTAAGCCGTCTTCCCAGGCGCCTGGTGAAATGCCACGTTTTTCTAGTAGTTTAGCTACACGCTGAGTAAAGTAAGGTTTTAAGTCAGCAGCTCCGGCCACGCCGTTATTAGGATCAGCAAACATGGCTTGGCAGATTGGTGAGTCAACCCAAGAGCCTGCGCCAACTTCATCACCACCAAAGTGCAAATTAGTAAGCTGAACACCCGCTTCACGATACATTTGCTGCAGTTCATATGTTACTTTATCTAAAAATGCGTAGGTCGAGTCCATACACACATTCATTGAGTTATCTTTGTAGTTCTGTACCGTCATATAAACTGAAGTATCGTTTGGATCACTCAATAAATACTGTGTTGCCGCACTGATATCAATTTGTTGGACTTCTTTACCTGTTTGCTTGGTATTGACTAAATTGTTTTTAGCCGCGTTTTTAGCTTCATCACTGAGCTTATGGTAGCGCGCTTCCATTGCTTTTATAGATGCACGCGCATGGCCTGGACCTTCAATTTCAGGGATGATCTGAATATGGCGATCTTTAGCAAACTTTAACAGTTCAACAAATTCGCTTCGAGTAAGATAGCCGTTACCTGAGCCAGATTTAAATGGCCCAGTACCAAGCTGCGTTAATAAACATTCGCGCTCTTGTAAATCAAAACAGCGATAGCCACCAATATCTGTTAATTCAGGTAAGCCAGGGATCTCTAATCGCCAGCCTTCGTCTTCTGAAAAGTGCCAGTGTAGCTTATTCATTTTATAGCGAGCCATTTGTTCAACAAGTTTGAACATTGCCTCTTTACCGTGGTAGTTACGGCCATTATCGTAGTGCATACCACGCCAGCCATATCGAGGGCTATCTTCAAGCTCTAACTGTGGCACTTCAATAGCGCCTTTGCTGTTGGCAGGGATTAAATTAAGTAAACTTTGCATGGCGTAGAATACACCTGCATTATCACTGCCGACGATATCAATACGGTCGTCGTCAATTTCGAGGGTATAGCTTTCGCTTTTACCATCCGCAAGATTTGGGTTTACAGTAAGGCTGATCAGCTTTTCTTTATTCGCTTTAATATGATCAGGCTGTGCTTTAAGTGTTAAACCATAGTCATCTTGCAGGTCTTGCATGAAAACCATAACTTCACTTTTTAACTGCCCTTGAAAACGAATTTGCCAGCTGTTATCAAGCTTGGCCACACCACGATTAAATTCAATGTTTTGCGGTTTTGGAATAATACGCTTAAGCGCATCTTCTTTTGATACTTTAATAATCGCGGCCTGATTACGCTCATAACGTACTTGTGGTGTGATCAATACAGTGCGATCTTTAGGGTCGTTGTAACGACGCAGCTGATTTTCGCGCTCAAACGGAGCAACAAATTGACTCATATCTTCGCTATCGGTGTTGGCAAAAATAGCGGGGTTATTGTCACCTGAAACAAAAAATGCACGAGGCATAAAGTCGGTATAAGCGACTATCCACACTTGGGCATCAAACTCGATATCTAAGCTTTTACCTGCGGCTAAACCTTTAAAGTCTTTGGTTGGTACAATACGGTGTAAGTCACCATTTACGTGTTCAATGTTTAAACCAACAACATGCTCGGTATTAATTTTACGAACAGAGTGAATATAAAGCTGCCAATCACTTTCACCAGCAGGAAGTGCAACATCTGATTGGTTATTTAGGGTAATTTTGCCTAAAAACCCTGAATCTTTATTTTGAAAGTTGTCGACAACCGCAAATGTTAGTGTGGTTTGTTTTGCAAAATTATTGACCTCACTTTGTGATAATTGCGCTTGCGCCAGAAGCGGCATAGCAGCGATTAAACCTGCCAAAGCGTGCTTTTTAAAATCCATTACTCTCTCCTCGTTTATACCCTAAGACTACGCATTTCCCCCCGCATAATCTCTTATTATTATTTATTTACTCCTCCCCATCATATAAAAACTAAAATGACAGCGCTATCATTAATTGAAATAAAAGCTATCAGCTAAAAACTAAAAACCGTACTTGTGTTTAGTCAAGTACGGTTTTTAGTTATATCTAAAATTGACGGCTTAAAGCTTCTGGCTTTATATTTTCATACACACATATTTTTCTTCTAGGTATTCGTCTAGTCCTTGGTGGCCGCCTTCTCGCCCGAGGCCTGATTGTTTTACACCGCCAAAAGGAGCAACGGGGTTTGAGAGCAGCCCTTCATTAATACCTACCATGCCGTACTCTAATGCTTCACTCACGCGGTAGATTTGTTTTATATCTTGGCTATAAAAATAAGCAGCAAGGCCGTATGGTACGTCGTTAGCCAGAGCGAGAACTTCGGCTTCTTCATCAAAAGCAATAATGCTAACTACTGGACCAAATACTTCTTGATGGTAAATGTCCATTTCAGGGGTAACCCCAGTTAAAATAACGGGTGCTTGAAAGTTACCACCTAATTCTTTGACATCATTTATTTGAGTTGCGCCTTTTTGTTTAGCATCGTTGAGCAGCTCTTGAACTTTTTGTTTGGCTTTAGCATAAATCAACGGGCCAATATCGCTATCGTCTTCAAAACCATTAGCAACTTTTAACAAACCTACTTTTTCATTTAACTTTTTAACGACTTCACCTAACACGCTGCGCTGCACAAAAATGCGGTTTGCAGCCACACAGGTTTGCCCTGCGTTTCTAAATTTAGCGCCCATTAAACCGGTAACGGCTTCATCTAAATCAGCATTATCAAAAATAATAAACGGCGCATTACCACCAAGCTCCATCGATGTACGCTTAATTGTGGAAGCGCATTGCGATAGTAATTGCTTACCTACACCGGTTGAACCGGTAAACGTGAACTTACGAACAAGCTCAGATTCTGTTAACAATTCACCAACCATTTTCGCGTTCTCAGATACCAATACATTAAATGCCCCTTTTTCAAAACCTGCCTGATCAGCTAAATAAGCCAGTGCAAGCGCACAAAGCGGGGTATGTTCTGATGGTTTTAATACAAAACTACAGCCTGCGGCATAAGCTGGGGCTACTTTACGAGTCACCATGGCTATAGGGAAGTTCCAAGGTGTAATACCGGCCACAACTCCAATTGGTTGCTTAAAGCTAGTTAAGCGGTGTTGATTGTCTGTTGGTGGGATCACATCGCCATAACTACGTTTAGCTTGCTCGGCAAACCATTTAATAAAGCCAGCACCATATTCTACTTCACCGAGAGATTCTTTGGTGGCTTACCCTGCTCTTTGGTCATCAACTCGGCAAGGGTTTGTTTGTGCTCTATAACTAGCTCGTACCAACGCATTAATACTTCACTACGCGATGTAGCATTAGTCGCTTTTAATTTTACAAATGCGCCTTTTGCAGCAGCAATGGCGTTCTTAACACCTTGCTCGTCAATATCACTGACTTCTACGATACTTTTTTTCGGTAGCAGGATCATCTACGCTAAATCGCGAATCGGTTTTATAAAACTCACCGTTTATAAACGAGTCTGAAAAAATAAGATCACTCAAAATACACCTCCGAAATAGGGTTGAACCTGTAGCAGCGGATTTATTCCGCGTCAGTAGCAGCGGATTTACTCCGCGTCAGTAGCAGCAGATTTACTCCGCGTTCAACATAAAAACGCGATAAAAAAAACGCGACGTAAAGTCGCTGCTACGAACAAAAACACCGCGTTCACATTGAGCGCGGTGTTTTCTTTAAAGCTTATAGCTCTTATCTTACAGCTACACTTTAAATCAATGCTCTTCATTAACGATATTGAGATTGTACTTAGGTATTTCAACCACAAGATCTTCATCTTTAATGATTGCTTGGCAGCCAAGGCGTGACTCAGACTCTAAGCCCCACGCTTTATCTAGCATGTCATCTTCTAGTTCGTCACTTTCATCAAGTGAATCAAAACCTTCGCGAATTACTAAGTGGCAAGTAGTACAGGCACATGATTTTTCACAGGCGTGTGGAATACTAATACCGTTTTTTAAAGCAACATCTAAAACTGTTTCACCTGTTGGTGCTTCGATTGCGGCGCCGTCAGGACATAATTCCGGATGGGGAAGAAAAATAATTTGTGGCATTCTAACCTCTTTAAACGTTGTCTACTGACTGCCCTTGCAGTGCTTTTTTTAATCGATGCATCCATTCTACGCTCAGCGAATACGCTACTGGCGTTATCTACTTTTTCAATGGCTGCTTTTATATCACTTGGCTCAACGGCTGACTCTCTAACTGCTGCAAGCGCTGTAATTTCTGCTTTTAGGTTACTCAGTTCAGCTTCATCAAGCAATTGACTATCTGTAGCCAGAGATGCTTCAAGCGCTTCAATTACACGTAACGCTTCTACTTGCTGCTCTTTGAGCATACGCGCTTGCATATCGTCTTTCGCGTTTGTCATTGACTCTTTAAGCATGTTTGCAACTTGGTCGTCTGATAAACCAAATGACGGTTTTACCTGAATATCAGCTTGTACACCAGTCGACTTTTCCATGGCTGACACACTCAATAAGCCATCGGCATCAACTTTAAAGGTGACGCGAATATGCGCAGCACCAGCGGCCATAGCTGGAATACCTTTTAAGCTAAATTTAGCTAATGAACGGCAGTCATCAACAAGCTCGCGCTCGCCTTGCAGTACATGCAATGACATAGCTGTTTGGCCATCTTTAAAAGTGGTAAATTCTTGTGCCCGTGCAACAGGGATTGTGGTGTTACGCGGAATGATTTTCTCAACCAAACCACCCATGGTCTCAAGACCGAGCGACAACGGTAGTACATCGAGTAATAGCATGTCTGAGTCAGGCTTATTGCCTACCAGCACGTCGGCTTGCAATGCTGCACCTAAGGCAACAACGCGATCAGGGTCAATCGATGTTAATGGCTCTTTATTAAAGAACTCAGCTACTTGATTACGTACAATCGGCATCCGGGTCGAGCCGCCTACCATCACCACTTGCAATACTTCGTCATTTTCAATGCCAGCATCTTTTACTGCACGACGACATGAACGCAGTGTTTTTTTCACTAGCGTCATTGCCAGCTCTTCAAATTTTTCGCGGGTGACTTCAACCATGTATTTTTCATCGTCAAATTCAAGGCCAACGTTCACTTTTGCATATTGGCTCAATGCCTCTTTACACGCTTTGGCTTTATTGATGAATAAACGAAGTACCGAAGGCGATAAGTTCATTACGCCGGTTTCACGCTTAAAGTGATCCACTAATAATGAGTCAAAGTCATCGCCACCTAGGCTTGAATCACCACCAGTTGCTAATACTTCAAATACACCTTGGTTTAAACGCAGGATAGAGATATCAAACGTGCCACCACCCAAGTCATAAACAGCAATAATGCCCTCTTGACCCGAGTCTAAACCGTAAGCAACAGCCGCTGCCGTTGGCTCGTTTAATAGGCGCAGTACATTGATACCGGCAAGCTCTGCTGCATCTTTCGTGCTTTGGCGTTGTGCGTCATCAAAATAAGCAGGTACTGTGATCACGGCACCTAAAATATCTTGTCCTGCAAAGCTTTCTTCTGCACGTTGTTTAAGTGCTTTCAAAATATCGCTTGAAGCAGTGATAGGACTGATATTGCCCGCAGCTGTGCTGATTGCTAAGGCACCATCATGCTGACAAAAGTCATAAGGCAATTGGCCGTAGCTTTGCTGTATTTCTGTTTGAGTTTTACCTAAAAAGCGTTTTACAGAGATAAGCGTATTTGCAGGGTCTTGAGTTGCCGCTTGCACTGCTTGCTCGCCCACAGTAACGCTATCAGCTTGATAACGAACTACTGACGGTAACATAGCTGCACCACTAACATCGGTTAATGTGCGTGCTTCGCCGCTTTGAACAGTTGCTACTAATGAGTTGGTTGTGCCAAGGTCGATACCTATGGCTAACTTATGTTCATGTGGTGCCGCGCTCTGCCCCGGCTCAGCAATTTGCAATAATGCCATAATGCTCTTTTAACTCGCTTTGACTTACTATTATGAGTAAGTTAAAAAATTAATCGTCGAATAAACTATCTTCAATACGTTCTAGTTCATCACGTAATTTATAAACAAACTTAAGCTTACGAATGTTATCTGCCGCTAGCTGCCATTGCTGTTCATCTTTACTTGCTAGTTGCTCTGCAAGCTGTGCGCTGTATTGGCTATCGAGTTGTTTTATTTGCTGTTCAAACTGCGCAATCGCTGCATCGGGGTCTTGGCTAGAGCTTAACTCTTCAAGCTCTTCGCGTAGTTCCATTTGCTGCATTAAGAATAGCGGATCTTGCAAGGTTTGCTGTTCAGCACGAATATCAACACCGAGCTCACTTAGCATATATTCGGCACGTTTTACCGGGTGCTTAAGTGTTTGTAGTGCATCGTTAATTTCAGCAGCATTCTGCACTGCTAATAATTTGTCGCGGCTGCTGCTATTTGCGTGGCGATCAGGGTGAACGGCCCGCTGTAGCTCTAGGTAGTTTTTATTGACTGTTGCCAAATCAATTTGGTAATCAACGGGTATTGCAAACAACTCAAAATAGCGCATTATCAAACCATATAAATTTCAGATAGAACAAAGCCCTACAGGTGCAGGGCTTAAGAATACAATTGCAATGAGCGATTAAACTGTGAAGCTTTCGCCACAACCACACTCATCAGCTTGATTCGGGTTAATGAACTTAAACCCTTCATTCAAACCTTCTTTAGTGTAATCAAGCTCTGTACCATCAATGTATACTAAGCTTTTAGCATCAACGATTACTTTTACCCCTTGGGATTCAAATACTTCGTCACCTTCAGATAAATCGTCGACAAACTCAAGAACATAAGCAAGACCTGAACAGCCCGTCGTTTTAATGCCAACGCGCAGGCCTAGGCCTTTACCGCGATTTGCTAAAAATGATTCTACACGGTTTGCAGCCGCGTCTGTCAATGTCACTGCCATGGTTATCTCTTACTTCGCTTGTTTACTTTTGTAATCAGCAATTGCTGCTTGGATTGCGTCTTCCGCTAAAATCGAACAGTGAATTTTCACTGGCGGTAACTCAAGCTCTGCACTGATATCAGTATTTTTGATCGTTGCAGCTTCATCTAATGTTTTGCCTTTCACCCACTCTGTTACAAGTGATGAAGACGCAATAGCACTACCACAACCATATGTTTTAAATTTAGCATCTTCGATAACACCGGTATCAGACACTTTAATTTGCAGCTTCATTACGTCACCACATGCTGGTGCGCCAACCATACCGGTTGCTACTGATGGATCGTTTTTGTCTAAAACACCTACGTTACGTGGGTTTTCAACATGATCAATTACTTTATCACTATACGCCATAATACTATCCTCACTACCTGCTAGTGGGTGTGCCCATCAATTAATGATGTGCCCACTCAACTGAATCTAAATCAACACCTTCTTGATGCATTTCCCATAAAGGAGACATCTCACGTAAACGACCGATAGAGTTTTTCATTAAATTGACGGTATAATCAATCTCTTCTTCGGTGGTAAAGCGGCCAATGCTGAAACGAATTGAGCTATGTGCTAATTCGTCATTGCGGCCAAGCGCACGTAATACATAAGAAGGCTCTAAGCTTGCTGATGTACAGGCAGAACCTGATGATACAGCAATATCTTTAACAGCCATTAATAACGATTCACCTTCAACAAAGTTGAAGCTGATGTTAACAATTCCTGGTACTGATTGGTCTTGTGCGCCATTGAAGTACACTTCGTCCATATCAGCCATAATGCCATCAATTAAACGCTTACGTAGCGCACTGATGTGAGCATGATCTTTTTCAAAATCTTGTTTTGCAATTCTAAATGCAGCACCCATACCAACAAGCTGGTGAGTTGCAAGCGTACCAGAACGCATACCACGTTCATGGCCGCCACCGTGCATTTGCGCTTCAAGGCGAGCACGTGGTTTACGACGTACGTAAAGTGCGCCAATACCTTTAGGGCCATATACTTTGTGTGCAGAGAACGACATAAAATCAACTTTAAGCTGCTGGATGTCGATTAATACTTTGCCTGCGCTTTGCGCTGCATCAACATGGAACATGATTTTACGTTCGCGACACATTTCGCCAATAGTCGCGATGTCTTGAATCACACCTAGCTCGTTATTCACGTGCATGATGCTAACTAATACGGTGTCTTCACGCATTGTTTGTTCAAGCTTTTTAAGGTCGAGTAGGCCGTTTTCTTCAACGTCCATATAAGTTACTTCAAAACCTTGACGCTCAAGCTCACGACAAGTATCGATAACAGCTTTGTGCTCAGTTTTAGCGGTAATTACATGCTTACCTTTCTTTTTGTAAAACTGTGCCGCACCTTTAATTGCAAGGTTGTTTGATTCTGTTGCACCCGAGGTGAAAACGATTTCACGTGGGTCTGCATTAATTAGATCAGCAATATCAGTACGTGCCTGATCAATCGCTTCTTCAGCTTGCCAACCAAAACGGTGTGAACGTGATGCAGGGTTACCAAAATTGCCGTCCATTGTTAGGCATTGCATCATTTCTTTTGCAACACGCTCGTCAACTGGCGTGGTTGCTGCGTAATCTAAATAAATCGGTAACTTCATTTCTATCTCCGCTGGCGCCAACTTATAGTTGACAGCTTACTTGAATATTTTCCAATTGCTTAATTGCATTATTAACGCTGTTATCTTGGCGAGAAGCGACTTCTTTGACGTCGGATTTCTCAACCAATTCAGCAAGGGTAATACCATTTAAAAAGTCTTCAATCCGCGTGCTTAAGTCTGACCATAATGTGTGGGTCAAACAACGCATGCCACTTTGACATCCGCCTGTTGCGCCGTGACAGCGCGTTGCATCGACTGATTCATCAACGGCGCTTATTACATCACCGACTGAAATTGTGCTTGATTCGCGACCAAGTAAATAACCCCCACCTGGACCACGCACTGAGCTTACTAAACCATTTTTACGTAAACGGGCAAATAATTGCTCAAGGTATGACAAAGAAATTTCTTGTCGTTCTGAAATATCGGCAAGGGGTACGGCACCTACATTTGCATGTAGTGCAACATCGAGCATAGCTGTAACGGCATATCTGCCTTTTGATGTTAACTTCATGGAGCCCCCGCACAAAAGAGTGCAAATTTTAATTACCAGAGTAAAATAGTCAAGTATTATTATGAAGACTAGGTTCTAGGTTCTAGGTTCTAGGTTCTACAAAACGGTATTGAGTCATTTACCTTACAGTCAATGATGTTCTAGTTTTATCCTAGCACCTCTGTCTTCCTAATTTCACTTCAATACCCGACCTTTTTGGTCAAGTATTGTGTTCATTGTAATTACCTGAGTAATTTAGTCAAGTATTAGTCAGTAAAAGTGCTTATAACTTTCGCTTATTTTATAGACTTGTTTATTGACGTTAGAATACCGCGTAAAATATTCATTTCAGCGTCTTCTGGGCGTGCTCGGTTAAATAAACGACGCAACTTGGTCATAACGAGACCTGGGTGCTGTTTAATAATAAAGCCAGTGTTATGCAGTGTTTCTTCTAGGTGATCGTAGAACAACTCTGTTTGCTTTGAGCTTGGGTATACCGCTTCGTCTTGCTCTACTTCTTTAGGTTGTTGATTTAAAAACGCCATACGCGTTTCATAACATAGCGTTTGTACTGCCATCGCTAAGTTTAACGAGCTGTACTCTGGATTAGCAGGAATACATACATGGTAATTACAAAGCTGTAACTCTTCGTTAGTTAGACCGCTATTTTCACGGCCAAACACTAACGCAACAGGACCATTTACGGCTTCATCAACAAGCTTTTCACCACATTCACGCGGTTCAACCATAGGCCAAGACAAAGTACGTGAACGAGCACTTGTACCAATAGTTAGTGCACAATCGGCAATGGCATCTGCAACGGTATCAACAATCACCGCATTACCTAGTACATCAGTCGCACCCGCTGCCAAGGCACTGGCATGACTATCAACTTCACATGCTGGATCAACCAAGTAAAGCTTTGATAAGCCCATGGTTTTCATTGCACGTGCTGCAGAACCAATATTACCTGCATGCGAGGTGTTTACTAAAACAATACGGATGTCATCTAAGATCATTGCGATGTTACTTAACTCATACAAAAAATTGGCAGGAATTGTAGCACAGCTATCAGCTCTAAGCAGCATAGAATAAAGGTTATAAGAACTACATGTTAGTTGCGAAGTTTTATAACTTAAAATTTGGCATAAAGATTGTAGCCACTAAAAGAAAAGAAGCTATAGCCCGCCACTTTTAGTGTTTTTATTGTAATAGCTACAGGGCATTGTTCATTTTTACATATATGGAGCTACCGTGTCTAAATCTGCAATTTTATATCGTATGGTTACCGAAGAGCATATTTGCCCATTTGGCCTAAAATCAAAAGATCTGCTTGAAAGGAACGGCTTCAAAGTTGATGACCGCCACCTCAGCAACCGCGAAGAAACGGATGCATTCAAACAAAAACATCAGGTAAAAACCACCCCACAAACCTTTATTAATGGTAATCGTATTGGTGGTTACGATGAATTACGTGATTATTTTGATTTATCAAAAGCGGGCCAGCAAGGTACAACCTATACCCCTGTAGCTGCAATATTTACTGTTACTCTACTGCTAAGCTGCGCGTTTAGCTTAGCAGCAGAAGTGCCTATGCTATCGATGAGTAATTTGATGCTTTTTGTTGCACTTTCGATGGCTATATTAGCTATTCAAAAGCTACAAGATTTATATAGTTTCTCAAATTCATTTATCACTTACGATTTGTTGGCCATGAGAGTTGTATCTTACGCCTACGTTTACCCATTTATTGAGGCTTACGTCGCAGTCGGTATGATTGCTCAACTCCCTGTTTATACGGTAGCCCCTTTTTCTTTATTAATTGGTGGTGTTGGGGCTTTATCAGTTATTAAAGCGGTCTATATAGACAAACGTGAACTCAAGTGTGCATGCGTTGGCGGCGATAGTAATGTGCCATTGGGGTTTATTTCGCTCACTGAAAATTTATTTATGATCGCAGCTGGTATATGGATGCTGGCAAGCTAAAAATAGGCGAGGTGAAGACCTCGCATTTATTAATAACAGATTAAGCTGTTCCACCCACGGTAAGATTATCAATTTTAAGGCTTGGCTGACCAACGCCAACAGGTACACTTTGACCATCTTTACCACATACACCTACGCCTTTGTCCAGTGCAAGGTCGTTACCTACCATAGAGATTTGTTGCATAACTTCTGGGCCGTTACCAATCAATGTTGCGCCTTTAATTGGTTGAGTAATTTTACCATTTTCGATTAAATACGCTTCTGATGCGCTAAATACGAACTTGCCTGATGTGATATCAACTTGGCCGCCACCAAAGTTGGGCGCAAAAATACCTTTTTTAACAGTGCTAATAATATCTGCTTGGCTATGCTCACCACCTAACATATAAGTATTAGTCATACGTGGCATTGGTAAGTGCGCGTACGATTCACGGCGTGCATTACCTGTTGGGTTGACCCCCATCAAACGGGCATTCATTTTATCTTGCATATAGCCTTTTAGAATACCGTTTTCGATAAGCACATTGTAAGCCGCTGGAGTGCCCTCATCATCAACATTCAGTGAACCGCGGCGATCGGCAATAGTGCCATCATCAACTACTGTACATAGCTCTGAAGCCACTTTTTTCGCCTACTTTACCGCTAAATGCTGAAGCGCCTTTGCGATTAAAATCACCTTCTAGACCATGCCCTACCGCTTCGTGTAGCAGTACACCCGGCCAGCCTGCACCTAATACAACTTCCATTGTCCCAGCTGGCGCATCGATGGCTTCAAGATTGACTCTTGCTTGACGCACGGCTTCTTCTGCGAATCCCATCCAACGTGGTTTGCCATTATCTAATTCTTTAAAGTAACCGTAATCTAAGCGCGCACCGCCACCGGCACCGCCCCGTTCACGACGGCCATTTTTTTCAAGTAACACTGAACAGTTTAAGCGAATTAATGGGCGAATATCTGTTGCAAATGTGCCATCGCTTGCAGCGATTAATACTTCTTCATACACCGCCGACATTGAACTGATCACTTGCTCAGCATCAGGTGCTAATTCACGAATATAGTTTTCCAGCTCACGTAATAAGCTTACCTTATCGTTATCACTCATGCTTTGAATTGGTTGATGCGGTGCGTACTGTTGTTTTGCTGAAGTATCACTAAACACTTGAACAGCTTTATTTTCGCCAGCGTCAGCAATGCTACGTGCGGCTGTGGCTGCTTTATTAAGTGCCTCAAGATTAATGGCATCTGAGTATGAAAAGCCTGTTTTCTCACCACTCACGGCACGAACCCCCACGCCGCGCTCAACATTGTATGATCCTTCTTTTACCAAGCCGTCTTCTAAAACCCATGATTCATGGTGACTTGATTGAAAATACAGATCTGCGTAATCAACTTGATGTTGATGGATAAAGCTAAGCGTCTTTTCGGGTTCTTCTCGATTTAGCTGGCTGTCGTGTAATAAATGCTGTTCAACCGTGTTCATAATAAATGCTCTCTAAATCGTTGGTGAGATTGCACAGGCATATCTCGTCTAATGGCGTTTAATGCAAGGAGATCTGGCTGACAGCCAATAAACCCTGTGCCATTTTTAAGCTTACTCAGGACTTTGCCCCAAGGAGAAATAATTAAACTGTGGCCGTAAGTTGTACGCCCATTTTCATGCTGCCCAGCTTGTGCCGCAGCAATAACATAACTTTGGGTTTCTATTGCCCTTGCTGTTAACAAAGGCTGCCAATGCGCTTTTCCAGTTACAGTGGTAAACGCACTGGGTACCAAAATAATTTCTGCGCCGCGGCGCTGTAGCGCATTAAACAAGCCGCTAAAGCGTAAATCATAACACACTGTGAGACCTATTTTACCAAATGGCGAATCAACTACCACCACATCATTACCCGCTTGGGTAAAGTTTGACTCTCTATATGCCCCTGTTCCATCAGCAACATCTACATCAAATAAATGCATTTTATTATATTGCGCAACCACGTCTCCGTGATTATTGAATAACAAGGAAGCTGCTAAATATTTATCATCGCTAGTCGTTATTGGCATTGTGCCAGCTGCCAGCCAAATATCATATTTGCGGCACAATCTAGCCAATTTAGCTTGGTACTCAGCACTTTGCTGAGCAATAACTAAAGCGTCTTTGCCATGTTTTGCAAAAATTAAAAAACTTTCAGGTAAACAGACTAACAGCGGTCGAGTACCTGGCAGCTGACTTAATTGCTGCTCAAGCTGTTGTAAGTTTTTCTCAGGGTTAATTCCTGAGCACATTTGTACCGCGATAATAGTACCTGATGGCTGTGAATCATTCATTGTGTTGCTGTGGCCGCTGCATCTTTGAGGTTTAATTCTTTATGTTGTGGTGGCGTTTGTGGCTGGTTTTGTGCAGCTTGAGGAATAGTTACTTCTCGACTCTTACGATCAACCTCTTGTACCACAGGGTCGCTCATGCTGCCGGTCACTTTAAAGTTAATCTCTGAAATAACACGAGCTGAGTGAATTACTTTATCTATTGCTAACGCCGCCAATCCAGTGACGGGATTAACCATCCACGCAACGATCACCGGAATACTCGATGTAACTTGTGGCGCTACGGCTAGATCGTAGTTAATTTCCATGGTGTTTAAATTGGTGTGACCTTTAATAGTGAGATCTGCAGGCACCCCATCCATTTTAGTATCTTGGGTGTAGGCGATCCCTTTATCCAACTGCATAGAGCCTTGAAAGTTATTGTAGAAAAACCCTTTAGAGAATACATCTCGAAAATCAAGTTTCAGCTTACGAATTAAAGAGTCTAAACTTAATAATGAGAACACTCTGGCGCCGCCATCGCTAATTTCAGCTAAGTGACCATCCCCTAAGTCCCACGCTAAATTACCAGCAAGGCTAGGTATATCAAACTGGTACGGAGCTGCCTGCCAAGCTAAGTCAAAATTTATTTCGGCTGTGGAATCTTTAACTGTGGTGGTAATATCAAACTCATCAAATAGTTCGCCAATATCATCGCTATGCATATTGCCGTTTAGCTGCGTTAGACCATTTTTCCATTGCCCTTTGGCGCGAAGAATATGCTCGCCTTTATCTACTACTATTTCAGAAATCGATAACTTTTGCCCATCCCCGTAAAGCGATGCACTGACTTTATCGAGCTGATAGCTGGCTATTTTACAATCATCGCATTCAAATTCGATTGCAGGTAAGGTGTTCAACCAAGTTAAGTCTTCAACAGTTTTCAGAGCCTTCACTTCACTTTCATCACCGGGCTGTTCAGGCTTAAAGTTAACGCGTAAATAGTCACTATTAATTTGAATCGGTCGGCTTGATTGTGCCAATGGAATTGTGATTTGAGAGCGTAACTCTTTTGCATTTAACCGTAAGTCCAATTCATTTTGTGAAGGTGCTAAACGCATTTCGAAGTCATTAAAAACAATGTCATCAATTGAGAGCTGATTAATTTGCCCAACCACTTCTTTCAATGGTGGTAAAATCCCTTCGCTCTGCGATTCAACTTGGCTAATTGTGATAATTTGCTCAATGAGCCCAAGCCAAGGTAATAAAGGAGTCTCGTCAAGGTCAATGGTAACTGAAAAATCTTCTCGATTTAATCCTAAATCTTGCTCGCCTAAAATTAAGTGAGCATTCGTCATTTTGCTATTTTCGTTTGCCAAAATGCCGTTAAAATAAAGTTGTTCGTTCATACTCGCGGTAATCAAGTTAGATATATCATCACCTTGAATTTGCGCGATAAGTGGCCATGGTTGCTGCGCTAATTTACCAAAAGGGATGGGGAGCTCACTTGTTATACCAATCAGCTGTGAACTAACATTAGCACGGTAGTTAAAACCATCGGGTAAAAAATTCAATGCAAGCTTAATAGCCACTTCGGTGTCACCGTACAGATAGTCTTTTAACAAGCCTTGACCATGAGAAATTAAAGTATCAGCATTTAGCTGAGCTTTAATATCAATATCGCTACGGTATGTTTGACCAATACTTTTACCATCAAAGTCAAACGCGATGGGCATTCCTAACCACTGGGCTTTTGCATCTTTTAATTCGATGTGATCATCACTAAAATATAGCTGCCCGGTTACGTTTTCCAACTGTAACCCCGGTTGAGCGATGAAAACCGGCATCTGATTAAGAGAAACCACTCCTTTTGCATTCACATCTAATTCGGTAAGATTCACAATTAATTCGATATCTGCTTTTGCGTTACCCTGACCTTGAATAACGGTAAATACATTCGCCAGAGGCTCAGCAAGCGGCGTAGCTTGAAAAAATGGCAGTAACTTTTGCGCTGCAACCCGTTTTTTAATATTCACCCTCAGCACATCAGCATTCATTAAATCTGCAATACTTACATGCACAGCATCACCTACAGCTAAGTTAACTAAGTTACCTTGCTGTGTGTAAATATCCATGCGTTCGTTTTCAAAATGCAGCTTTGCACTTCCCTGCATAACCGCCGGCCAATCTGGAGCAAATTGATAATTAGCATTGTCAACTTGGGCAAGCACTTCAAACTGCCCTGAATTATCCGAAAATGGAAACCCTGTCACGGGGCCAGAAAACAAAACTTGTGCCTGTGTGAGCTCCCCACCTTTAATGGCACCTGTTAAGTAGTCAACCAAGTTTTCACTCATTACAGGTAATGGAAAGTAATGACTAGCAATACTAACGTCAGGGGCAAACGCTTCAGCATATAGATCAAGTCGTGGGGAATCGCCTAAGCTTACTTTCATTTCAGCGGCTAGAGTCACTTCATCGTTATCTAACCACAGATTGTCGCTGCTGATCTGCCAACCTTGTGAGGTATTTGCTAAATCAATATCTAAATTTAGTTGATTATATTGAATCGTCTGAGCAAACGTATCCGCTGTTAGCAGCTGATTATTTTCACCAAATAGACTTACTCGTCCACTTTTCTGATTTATAATTCCTTCAACTCGTAGTGCTTGTGCACCTGGTATGCCTTGCTTTGCCAGCCAACCAACATTCTGCGCAAAAAACCACAACTGCCAGTCTGTATTTGCAGTATATTGCACATAAGCTTGCTCAACCTGGCCATTCGGTTGGCGAGAGGTCAATGGTTCTAGCTCTGCAAAACTACTCAACTGTGCGAGCTGATTAACTAAGTCAAAGTCAAGCTGGCTTAACCAAAGTTGTTTTTTTTGTGTATCTAATTGAGCTTCAAATTGAAAGTCAGGCCAACGGTGTTGTTCATTGCTGATAGCCAGCCCCGTGCTTTTTAAACGCCAGCCCTGTTGCCATGGGTATAAATGAAAACCACCTTCACTTAAGCTTATTTGATGAGATTGCTGTTTTTCGCCTTGTAGCCAGTTTATATAACTTGGCAGCCACTTAACTTTAACATCAGTGATCAAGCCTTTTTCAATACTCAACCATGACTCTAAATTAAGATCTGTTTTTAATTCATGCTTTTCTTTATTACTGTATTGCGCTAACCATTTTGATACATCTACATCACTGGCTTGCACGTAAATATCACCAGCAGTTGATTCTAATGTTGCACCAGTCAAAGCAAGGCGCGCATCGAATGTGCCAACAGAAATGCCCGGCAAAGCTAAAGTTCCGCTACCACGGTGCTGCTCAGGAGAGTTTTGCCAGATTATATTTTCAAGAATTAAGCGGCGCTCTTTACCGTCTCCAAGTAAAAAGTTAAGACTACTGTTTTCAACAGCAAAGTGCCCTGTCTCACCTAAAAACAGCCCTTCGATCAGCTCCTTTTGCTCAAAAGATACTTCACCATCAGCTGAATTTAGCATGCTGGGTAAATCTACATCAGCATGAAAACCATTAATCACGAAGTAGTTAGATTTTAATTGCCGAGTTTTGATACTCTCCCACAAGTTCAGCTCTAAACTCGCTTTAGCAATCGTCAGCGCGATGGGTGAGGTGGTATTATCTTCAAAAGAAATTTCTTCCATCACAATGGCTGGGCCTTTGCCTTGCCAACTTGCAGAGATAGCACCAATGGAGAGGTTTACGGCAAATTTATCATGTAAGTAACCTTCGAGATCACCTTTATAATCGTTAGCGTAAGGGAGTGTATATTTTAAAACAGATACAATAACGGCCAATAGCACTAAAGTTATAGCACACACCTGCCATAACTTTCTTAAGCAAAAAAAACAGACCGTTTTTGCTTTCATTACATCATAACCACATCAAATTGCTCTTGGCTGTATAGACTTTCAGTTTGAATACTTACTTGTTTACCAATAAATAATTCAAGCTCGGCTAAGTTATGATACTCATCGTTGATCAATGCTTCACTTACTGCTGGGGCAGCGTACACCATAAATTTATCCGCAGCGTAAGCACGGTTTACTCGTACAATTTCTCTAAGGATTTCGTAGCAGACGGTTTCGACTGTTTTTTGCGAGCCGCGCCCAGAAACATGCAGGACACACATCACACAGTATGTGCTCTAAACTTTCACGAGTTCGCTTACGGGTCATTTCAACTAAGCCCAGTGCAGATAAGCCATTAATGTTTGACTTAGCCCGATCCTTCCCTAGAGCTGATTCAAGTGAATGTAACACTCGGCGCTTATGATCTTCACTAATCATATCGATAAAATCGATAATAATAATGCCACCCAAGTTACGCAGTCTAAGCTGCCTAGCAATGGCTGATGTCGCCTCGACATTGGTGTTAAAAATGGTTTCTTCTAAATTACGGTGTCCAACAAACGCGCCAGTATTTACATCAACCGTGGTCATGGCTTCAGTTTGGTCAATGATCAGGTATCCACCCGATTTAAGTTCAACCTTACGGTGTAACGCTTTTTGAATTTCATTCTCAACATCAAACAAGTCAAAAATAGGCCGCTCACCAGGGTAATACTCTAGCGCCCCAGCCAGAATGGGCACAAACTCCTCGGTAAACTCTTTTAGCTCATGGTAAGTTAATTTTGAGTCAACACGGATACGCTCCATGTCTTCACCTACGTAATCACGTAGGGTACGAAATGCCAGAGTTAGATCTTCGTGTAGAATACTTTCTTTGCTGGTTTTTTACGCTTGCTAACGATCTTTTCCCATAGCTTTTTTAAGAATGCGGCGTCGTGTCGCAATTCGGCTTCGCTGGCACCTTCTGCGGCGGTACGTACAATAAAGCTACCATCGTCATCTGAGTAGTCGGCAACGATGTTTTTCAATCGGGTACGTTCTTCCTCTGTCTCGATTCGTTGGCTTACGCCCACATGCGTTGCATCAGGCATAAACACTAAATAGCGAGACGGAATCGTAATATCTGTGGTTAAACGCGCGCCTTTAGTACCTAAGGGATCTTTAACCACTTGCACCATAATATATTGACCTTGGCGCACTAATTCACGAATGTCTTGTACTTTTTTGATTGGCTGCTCATCGACACCCTCAACAATTGAGGCGCTATTAACGATATCTGATGCATGTAAAAAGGCGGCTTTGTCTAAACCAATATCCACAAAAGCAGCTTGCATGCCTGGCAGTACACGGCTTATTTTACCTAGATATATATTTCCTACGATACCTAGGTTGCCAATTCGCTCAAGTTGTATTTCTTGTAATACACCGTTTTCAATTAAGGCAACACGGCTTTCACTCGGGGTGACGTTAATTAGTAATTCTATACTCATGTTACCTACTTAAAATTCACTTAATAATTTTTCACACTCATATAAAGGTAAGCCGACAACCGCAAAATAGCTACCTGAAATATGTGTTACAAATCGCCCACCTGAGCCTTGAATACCATAACCACCCGCTTTATCTTGCGGCTCCCCACTTTGCCAATAAGTATCAAGCTCTGTATCGGTGAGTGTTTTGAAGGTGACATCGGTTGTCACAACCTGACTTATTACTTTATTTGGACTAGCAAATGCAATAGCTGTCAGTACTTGGTGAGTTCGCCCTGATAAGCGCTTTAATGTTGCTATGAAATCAGCTTTATCTATTGGTTTGCCAAGTGCTTGGTCATCAATAACAACCACTGTATCGCTCCCTAGTACAGGACGATCGTGATAGCCCATTGCAACCCCACTTTGCGCTTTAAGCCGCGCTAAACGCTCAACGTAAACAAGCGGTGTTTCATTTTCGAACTGGGTTTCATCAGCATCAACACTAAATTGCGAAAACTCGATACCAAGCTGAGTTAAAAGCTCTTTGCGTCGTGGCGAAGCTGACGCTAAATAAATGGCGTTTTGCATTATCTGATCCTGAAATGACGACGATATTTACGTAGTAATAAAAATACCCAAGGCCAGCTAAGCGTACCTGTAACAACAGGCCATAAATACTGAGGGTTAAAGTAAACATCCATTAAAAAGTGGTTTAACCAAAATTGCATTAAATGATAAAAGGTTAAAAATAACCCCACTAAAATTGCTTGCTGCCACAGTGAGAAATTACGTATTTTTTGAAAGTTACTTGCAGTAATAAAAATACAAATCGAAAAAGTCAGTGAGTTTACGCCAAGCGGTGAGCCCGAGGCTAAGTCGATAATCAACCCTACCACCCAGGCAGTGCCAATATTAAGCCGGTGTGGTACTGCTAATGACCAATACATTAAAACCAATAAAACCCAATCAGGGCGAAACGGTTCGAATGAAAATGGCAGTGGCATTAATGCCATGATCAAAGCGAAAAATATGCTCAAAGCAATCAATAAGCTATAGCGACTATTCATCTGATATACTTTCCTGTTTATTCCGCCACAAGATGACTAATAAACGAATACGGTCTAATAAAGCAATAGGCTCAGCATACACTTGTGCAAATGGGCGCCCTTCATCACGATTAATTTCCGTGACCACAGCAACAGGATAGCCTTCAGGAAATGTCCCTCCTAAGCCGGACGTAACAAGAATATCGCCGTAGCGTACATCTAAACTATGAGGCACATGAGAAAGCTTTACTAAATTGATTTTACCAACCCCTTCAACCACAGTGCGCACGTCATTACGTAAAATACGTACGGGAGTTGCGTGAGTGGTGTCGGTCATCAACAATACTCGTGAAGTAGTAGAGCCTACTTTAGTCAATTGCCCAACTACGCCCATTTCATCGATGACAGCTTGTCCTTCGCTGAGGCCATCAATGGCACCACGATTGATCACCACTTGGTGGCTATAAGGATTTGAATGGACAGACAATACTTGCGCAATAATTTTGCGGTTAGGCTGCTTAGCAGATGAGCCTAATAATGCACGCAGTTTTTGGTTTTCTTTATCTAGGAACTGATATTGCTGTAGTTGCTCACTTTGCATTAATTGCTTTTGCTTTAATGCTTCATTTTCACGAAGCAATTGTTCTCGAGTATGTAGGCTTTTAGCGCCCAGACTAAACACTTCGTAAGGGAGGTTTGCAAGGTAGATTAACGGGCTAACAAGGGTATTTAAACTGGTACGGACTGTGGTGCCACCTTGAGTATACCTATCCCCAACAATCAATACGATACTCAAAAGCACTGCGACAAAGAGTCGCAGTTGCAAAGAAATGGCACGTCCAAACATTAACTTCATTAGTCGTAACTAAATACGTCACCACCGTGCATATCAATCATTTCAAGCGCTTTACCGCCGCCACGTGCAACACAGGTTAATGGATCATCAGCAACCACAACCGGAATGCCGGTTTCTTCCATTAGTAAGCGATCTAAATCTTTTAATAATGCACCGCCACCTGTTAGCACCATACCTTTAGCAGAGATGTCTGAGGCAAGCTCTGGAGGTGACTGCTCTAGCGCAACCATTACCGCACTCACAATGCCCATTAATGGCTCTTGCAACGCTTCTAATATTTCATGAGAATTCAGTGTAAATGAACGCGGTACACCTTCAGCAAGGTTACGGCCACGTACTTCTATTTCAATTGGTTCATCAGTTTTAAATGCAGAGCCAATTTGATGTTTGATATTCTCAGCTGTGGCTTCACCAATTAAGCTACCAAAATTACGGCGCACATAGTTAATAATGGCTTCATCAAATTTATCACCACCAATGCGTACTGACGAAGAGTACACAACACCGTTAAGTGAGATAATTGCCACTTCAGTTGTACCACCACCAATATCAACAACCATAGAGCCTGTTGCTTCAGATACAGGTAACCCCGCACCAATAGCAGCGGCCATAGGCTCTTCAATTAAATAAACCTCTCGCGCACCGGCACCCATGGCTGATTCACGAATAGCACGCTTTTCAACTTGTGTTGCACCACATGGAACACAAATTAGTACACGCGGGCTCGGACGCATAAAGTTATTGTTATGTACTTGTTTGATAAAGTGTTGAAGCATTTTTTCGGTAACGTAAAAATCAGCAATTACACCATCTTTCATTGGTCTGATTGCTTTAATATTACCTGGCGTACGACCTAGCATTTGCTTAGCTTCGGTGCCTACAGAGGCGACACTTTTAGGGCCACCAGCACGCTCTTGACGAATTGCGACTACTGATGGTTCATTAAGGACTATGCCTTCATCTTTGACATAAATTAGGGTGTTGGCTGTACCCAAGTCGATCGATAGATCGTTTGAAAAAATACCACGGAGTTTCTTAAACATGAGGCTGGATGACCTTTGAAAAACGTTCTTATGTTAGCTGCTTGTCACTTTATCACGCTGAGCTAGATCAGCAATGTAAAGCACAACTACCTATGTAAATTAGCTAAAAAAGGAAGCTAAGCTTCCTTTTAAATATTTATCGTTCGCGTACTAAACGAAAACCGATGTAGTTTGCACGGAAATCAGGTGCTAAAATCAAACGCGTTGATGCGCGAGCTAAGCTAGGAGCAAAGTTCCATGCACCACCTCGAACAGTAACATCTGACTTGTCAGCCGATTTATGAGTCCATTCCCATACATTTCCTACCGTGTCGTAAAGACCAAACGCATTGGGTGCAAATGTACCTGTTGGAGCAGCGCTTTGATTTGACCATTCGCTTCCACACCAACCACAATTCGCTAAATTTTTACCTATTTCGTTACCCCAAGGATATTCAGTTTTAGTGCCGGCACGCGCAGCGTACTCCCACTCAACTTCACTGGGTAAACGATAACGTTGGCCTGTTTGACCTGACAACCAATCTGCATATGCTTTGGCGTCATTATAAGTTAAACAAACTGCAGGAAAATCATTTTCTTGCTCAAACCCCGGATTACGCCAGTTTAAATTAGCTTCCCATACTGGCTCACCATTTAAATAATAAGCACAACCACGATTTTTCTCGGCTTCAGTTTGATAACCAGTATTTGTCACAAATTGTTGATACGCGCCAACAGTGACCTCTTTACTTTGCATTGCAAACGAGTTGGCAATGGTTTTTTCAACTACAGGTCGCTCGGTTCGCAAGACCATTACCGTTAATATCACCCATTTCAAATGTACCAGCTGGAATAACAACAACAGCAGCACCAGATGCGTTACCAACTGACTTTATACTTTGCTCTCGGGTGTTTGTCGGTGCAGCAATCGACTCAGGCTTTTTACCAACTTGGCGTTGATAGTCTGCGCCTTTCGTAAGTCAATTCGCACTCGGTAAGGTTGATAACCTTGTTTACGCACTTCAATATCATGAATGCCGCTTGGTAAGGTTGTCGCTAAGCGAGTTGCTCCAAAGCTCACACCATCAATAAATACCTCATCGTCGTAAACGTTTGAGCGCAGTGTTAACTCGACCATTTTGTTTTTAGTGTTATCAACAACTAATGGATTCACCATTGTCGTTGATTTGACAGAATAGTCGTGTACTGGTTGTTCGCTCATGCGCGAGACAGAGACTGTGCTATTATCCCTGCTATCGCTGAATGTTAACTGACTATCAGAGAAGGTAGTACCGTAACTGGCTTGATAAGGAGTGCTCAGCGGTGTGCCATACTCAGAGCAATAACGATTATCAACACTTAATAAATTACAAAGACGACTACTATTTACATCGCCACGCATTGTCACACTAAGGTTGACGTTATAGTTACCTTGGCCACTGAACGCACTGTTCACGACATGGCTACTTAAAATTTGCACTTGAGCACCAGCCATATTACGCTTTGGCTCAACTAAACGCTCTTCTGTTAAGTTAGCAAAAATTTGGTCTACAAAACGCTTGGTCGCCTTTTGTAAGCCCATTTGCTGGCCTCGTTGCTCACACGCAGCAAGCGTTTCTGTCCGCTTACAATTAATTGTATGGTTTACTTCAAGCGTGCCTTCACGGGTAAATTCATTACGCAAACGTTCGACACGAGCGGTCGTTAACTGCTCTTTTAAGCTTTCCAAGGTATTTAACTGAGTGTGTTTAGCAACACGAATTTGCTCAATGTCTTTTCGATGAGATGCAATTGCCGCTAACTGCATCGCGATATCATCTTTATTTTGTTTGTGATCCACAACAGCTTGTTGATACCGTGCTTGTGCAGTACTGATATCAATAGTGGGGTCGTCAATTAAACGACGATACATTTCGTTCATCGCATCAAGAGCTTGGTTTTTTTCTTTGTCTAGCTCTGTCGAACGTGTACGTAATAAATCAAGTTGGCTTTGTAACTGACTTTCTTCTTTTAAATGTTTTTCAAGTATTTGTGTAGAGTTATCGTATTCAGCTTGTTTAATACTGATCTCAGATTCAATCCCAGAAACGGTTGCAGTATCTTGTGCAAATGCACTTGATGCAAACAAACTTGCTGAAATTAACAGAGATAAAGGAGCAATTCGCATATATTCCATTCCCAAAAAGCGGCAATTATTTGGTCATTATTTATTTTTTTAATAATTAAACTCTTATGCTATGTACTTGCAACACAAAACACAAGCTTTGTTCAAAAATTATCTGAGTTTACAACTATTAGCGCACTTCGCGCCAGTAAATTACACGATCATTCCCTCTAAAACGACCAAATTGTAAAATTCCCTGAGGATTTAGTTGGCTGCCATCCCCTTGCCAATCCCATTCAAGCCAATTTTCTGTATCGTACTCAAGAGTAAAAATACCTGAGCCTTTAGACTCAGCATAAATACCATTGCTCGCAGGGTAAGTTCCTTGTTCAAGCTGACCACTTATGTCATTACCATATATATAACTGAGCTCAGGCGTGGCAGGAGATACTTGTGTTATTTGTGGATGCTCAAACACAGTGCAATTATTATTAGTATCAAGTACAAACTCACTGCCATTAAAATACTGCGCTTGCATAGGCACCAGTAAATTGTCTAAATCAGATCCCGTATTATCACCCAGCACTAAGCGGCCAAAGCGAAAACTAATAGGCGTATCGTTAAGCACAACACTATTACAGCTATTACTTAGCGCACAGTCAGTTGCTAAAGTGGGGTTATCATCCGCGCCGAGTAATACAGCTCCTTCAATTCCTGTCACTGTTGCCATCAAATTTACACTTTCAAATGGGCCATCGGGATCATTAAAGCCGCGCCGCGCTAATATAGTATCGCTGTCGCTTATAGTAAAAAGTCCTGCTAAGGCTGCAGTACTGCCCCACTGGCTAGTCTCTAAGTTTTGCAATCTAGGGGTTAAACTACTACCCGATATATAATTATCCACTTCACTGTTTTCTGCATTGATGCTTACCGCTGAATTAACAAACCCGCCTATATAGTTTTTCATCACTTGATTATTTTGATTAAGCGCCTGAACAGTAAACCCTACAGAAAATGGCTCATCCATATAGGTACCATTGCTGCCATAACGGGTGCACTGTGCACCGGCTTGAATATTTTGTACTGCATATTGCGAGGGCGCAAAGCGACCAACACGAGTAATCGCACCGCGTACATCGCCAGCCCCAAAATAATCGGCATCTTTGAGCCCTGCAGTTAAATCGATAATACCGACTTGATCGTAGCTATAACTCGATATCGATTCACTTAAGCTACCCGTATCTGCAAACGCAACTAAGTTTTCTTCTTGTAACGTTCCCTGCACTCCTGCCGTTGGCAAGTAAACGCTCGGTTGTACATCAGGTTGCTCACCTATGAAGTGCTTAGCGATTGGATTACTTGAAATTGCACTGTAATCGTTTGGGTAGCCATCATTATTGGTGTCTTGGTTATCAAGCCACTGCACGGCGTTCATTTTTAAGGAGAATGACTCCCCTGTGAGTTTAAATAAACTGCCGCTGGCATCATTAGCTTGGGCACTGGTATCAGCAAAGCTCATTGCTAAGCCAAATGGCTTAACCACAAACTCATTTGAGCTACCCGTTAAATTCACCGATAAGTTAGTTAATGGGTCTAACACTAAATTTAATTTTGCATTTAAACTCAGTTTGCCAGCATCCGGATAGTTAATAACAATAGGTGCTTTTGAGTCACTATCAAACTTTAAAGACACTGTTTGATAACTTTGCCCAATACTATGGGTTGTGCTGTTATTTGTTAAAGCAAGGTTATCGGTGCACGTAGAGCTTGCACTGCAGCTGTAGGCTAAATCTATAGCGACGTCCCCACCAGCAGGGAAAGCCGCTTCACATACGCCCGTTGTGGTATTGGTTTTCACGGCTTGGATTGCTAGTTGTGATGCATTGAAACCGGTGTTCGATGGTTTGCCTGATAATTGGCTTAAAATTGATGTGTTATTATTCGTCTCATTGCTAAAAATAAATCCAGCGTCTGAAAAAGTAACCTTACAACTACCTAAGCCAACATTTGTATCACCAATATAACATCGTAGTGGTGCTGATGGGTCTGCAACGTTATAGCCAAATTGCACTTGCCCTGTAGTACGCTTCGCGAACTGTAAATCTGCAATGCCAGTAAAAGTAATCACCTCACCTGTCACCCAGCTTTGCTGGCCTGTAATACTTGGCGATAAATCTAAAGTGGAAACTTCATCATAAATTATATCGCACGCATCATTAGCACAAGCAGTTAACGTAAGCGCTTTAGCTTCGCAGGTAAGACCATTATTATCGCTCATTGATAATCGGTAATGATCTAATAAAACTGGCGTATTAATACCACAAAAGCCAGGAATGTTATTTGGCACCGCAGTACCAGTAAGCGATGAGCTTTCTTCGGCAATTATTTCAGTCCCCGAAGTGATCATGCCTGTATAGTCGACCTCTTGCGCTATGCGAACTTCTCCCGTTGCTACTAAAAAAGCTGAAAAATCGACTGCTGCGCCTATTGACACTGCACCATCAACATAAATCGCTAAATAGGCACCGTTTTCGACTGTAATTTTAGTATTTGCCACCGTTAGAAATGACGTCGACAATAACGAACTTGAGTTTTGTAAAAAAATTCGTGTGGGCGCGGTTACCCTATATTCAGCTGCTATCATGGTCAGTTGTAACTCATCAAAAAAGTAGTCACCTCCTAGCGTTGTAGGAATTGCGCTGCCCGATGAGCCATCATTAGCGACTGTAGGAACTTGAGTAGCTTGCCCTGCGGTTAGTGCATCTTCACCTTTAGCAACACAAGGCTGAGAGTTGCATGAAGGTTCATTGGTGATTGCAGTAGACAGGTAATTGCGGGTAGTGAGAATATTTGCATTGTTATCCGTAACCGTTACCCCCTGCAGCAACTGAATTTGGCCATTATTATAGGTTGCAATCGCACCCGGGAATAACGTATCACAACTTAGAATATCGCCATTTGACACAAACGTACTGGTCATGGCTAAGATAGAGGCTTCTTCGTCTGGATGGCTACGTTCATTGTCTCCATCACGGTCTTCATCAACCACAATACCTAATCTTGTCCGGGTTAAGTTACAACTACGTAGCCAACCACCATCATCACCCACTCGACTATTTTTACTTGCCACAACTAAAGGGGCTGAATCAAAGTCGTTGTTAAAATAAAAGTAATTACAGCCATTACTCCAGCCATCCACGTTATAGCCGGTAAAAAAGCTCTCCCACAACACTTCAACTTGATTATCGTCTACAAAGGTGCGGTTGCTGCCCGGCTCCACAACTAAGTAAGCCACTTTTTCACTATTTATTAAGCCACTGCTTGTTTCAGACGCCTCTAAGGCAATGTTAACGCCAGTTGTGGTTAACGAGTTGGTTTCTACGGCAATGGTTAAGAAAGGTCGCAATGCATCTGTAGGAGGATTAGTCTCCAAGCTATTAATGGTTTGTAAAGAGTGAAAAAAATTCGGTCGCACTGCAAAGGGCTGAGTAAAGTTTATTGCCTGATAACTTTTAGGTAAAACGTAGTTAGAATTTGGGCCATATTGAATTTCTAATTGAATATCTGTGCTTCCGACCTCCATTACCGTGCCATCTGGAAACTCATGAACACCGTATTCGACCGCTAAATAATGTGCGCCCATTGTAATATGTTCACCGTCCTCCCCTGTAGGCTCCAGTGGCAAGGCTTCAAACCCAGTTGTTGTGACATTACGAATTCGTACAATCGCAGGGTTTCCCCTTGATTAGTCGACAACATAAATACCGCGGGAGGTGTTTCGTATTCTTGTTGAAAGTTTATTTTGGTCCAAATCGGTGAGACATAAGTGTCTTGTAACTCAATAAAACGCCCTTCAATTTTAGGCACTACAGCAATGCTGGTAGCACTAAAAAGTAATATGATTATAAAGGTGAATAACTTATATATCATGGTAAGGTCTTCGCTTCGACAGAAAGTGTACGCTGAGTTTGCCAGTAATCTTTGCGACATGCTTCGCCTATTGCACAACTACTTGGCGAGCATGTGGCACGACTTTGTAAATAAAAAATAGTTACCGAGCCTGCGCTATTACTGGTATCGGGTACATTTAAGTATTGCTGACATGTTATTGTTACTGCACAGTTTTCTAAATACTGAGTTTGAAAAACAGGGGTTGTAGTTACTGCTGCGCAGTTTAATACAGGGCTATTAAGTGGAAATATTTCAGTTAGCCCGCTTTCTAAACCACTTTGCGCAGCTAAATAAGCGCGGGCTCCATAATACTCGATCACATTTTGCTGCGAAGATGCCGATAAGATCCTGACCAACGCCAAGCCAAGTACTAGCAGTACAACGATGATCACCAAAGTGATAATCAGTAGGTTCCCACCTTGATAAGCTTTATTTATAATCGTTCTTTTTACCCGTGGGTTAAGGTACATTAGGTATATGCACCTCATGATTAAACATCATGGCTTCGTTATCATTAAACGCCATGACCGCGTGAATATTCAGTACGGCATTACGAGTTAATGCAATATCCCCAATTCTAAAAAATGCATTATTCGCTAAGTTGTTTCCTATATGGAGCGCTAATAGATCACGTTTGACGCCTGTTATAGCTTGTAACTCAACTGCATCCAGCTGGGAGGTATTGAAGCCATAATCTTGATAACGGTATAACTGTGTTCCTTCTACACAAAAGCTAACGGGCAGTGCCAGTAAGTAAATTCGTTTTGCTGGTGACTCTTGTGCAAATGCTTGATCAAATTGCCATTGATCTAACTCACTGCTTGCTGATGATACAAAATTAGTTAATTGCAGACGTTTGTTATTACTTACGTCGTAGACTTCTGCTGGATCTAATGGATAAATGCTGGCCCAGTCGCCAACACTTGGTTGAGTTAAGCCGTTTAATTCAAAATCAACTGCCGTAACAATAAAGGGAGCGGAGTTAGGTAAGTAACCTGTGTAATGGGTAGCTGATTGAAAAGGCGTAAATTCAAGGCACTGACTCAGACTACAGCTGTTTTCGCAGTTTAAACGTAAAGAGTTTGGCATCGCATGGCGTAGCTCTTTTGCTAAACGCGTCAACATAAAACGTGCTTGTGCAACAGCTTCTTGGCGTTCCACACCCTGACTGTAAATAGTAAATCCTGAGTTAATAAAAGCAAAAGAAGTAACAGCCAGTATCCCCAATATAACCATAACAAGCAGAAGCTCTATTAAGGTAAATGCTGATTGTTTTAGGTACTTACTCATCAATAATTACCCTTATATGCACTAAAACCGTATTCTTCGCCATTGGGACTGCTTATAATTACCGTGACACGCTTTGCTAGTACACCATCGTTTGCTGTTGCGCTATTAAAGTCACTGTCATACGTAACTGTAACGACCACATTAAAGCCTTGATATTGGGTAAGCACTTGATCCAAACTATTTGTTATAGGCTGATCACTCAATGCAATATAATCGTCAACATCATCATAAGTGGTGCGTGTTTCGCCCTCTTCTGAGCCTAAGTTCTCTGAGCTTGTACAATCTTCAGCATCTAATGAACTTTCAGAGCAACGCCTAAATGGCGGTGCACGCTCGCTGTGCTCATCAAATGACTTGGCCAAAATTTCATTCATTAATGATTGCCCTAACTCATTTGCCCGCAACTGTAAGATAGGGTCTGCGCTTTGCCGTGCTTGAGGTGCAATTAACCCTGTAATAATCGTCAGTGCAATGGCAAAAATGACAATGCTGATAATCAATTCAATTAAGGTAAATCCATGATTATGGGCACGCATAAATAAGCCCTTCGCCACTGATACACACACCGGCAAGCGATATATCAATGCGACAAGTGCCATCACAACTTTGATCGCTTCGACCTAAAGGATCAAAATTGATCTGCGTAAATTGGGCCCCTTGATCGTCCAATGCAGTAAAAACAAAATCACTGCGCTGCGTTTTAATAGCTACTACTGAATCTTCCGGGTTATTTACATCAGCACCACCTGTGCAGGTATCCGGTGTCGGTCCTGCAATTAAGGTCGCGGTTATGTACAATTTATGACAACTCGTAAGCCCAGTATCTTGCATTGCTCGTAACTGAGCTGTTCTTAGCACTGCTAATACCCGATCGCGATATGCATAAGCGTCTTCCGTTGAACTCCCTAGAAACTTGGGCCCTGCCGTTACCGACAGGATACCCAAAATAACTAAGGTGATAATCAATTCAACCAAAGTAAAGCCACGCAATCGTTGCTTACACGTATATTTCATTGTGCGTGAATTAACAGTCATCCAATTCGATATTAACTACTGGTGGATTATCTTTACTCGTTGCTGGTGTGTACTCAACACGGCAATTATCGGTTACAACATAACTATTAGGGAAGATAGTAACTATTGTGGTTTCACTATCACCATCGACCAGATTGAAATCAGCACCATTTACATTTGAAGCAACAGCAGTCACATCTGCAAAATCAATATCTAAGAATTTCTCAAATGCTTCAATGGTACCAACAGGGTAGCCATAATGAAGTGCTACGCCTTCCACTTCTGGGGTTACATTGGCGTCGTCATATGCATAATTTTGCACGTTTGCGATTATCGCTTTACCATTGACTATATTCATCCCACTGCGAATAGAGCCTTGAACGCCCTCAAGTGTTGATGCATTAGCATCTCCCTGCAGATTCAAAAAGCGAGGAGCTGCAACAACGGCCAAAATACCTAAAATGACGATTACGATTATCAGTTCTACTAAAGTAAAACCTGCTTGTTTATTCACTATGTTACTGTTCATTGATTGCGTTTTCATAAGTAAGCCTCTTTGTTATTACTTAAGATTTAAAAATCTGTACTTTGCCTGTTACAGGAAAATACGAAAATCCACTGGTGCCAACGTGTGGTTCACCATCTATTGGAATATTTTTCGCATCTAAAGAATGAGTTAAATAGTAAATACATTGCAGCTTATCTGCGTTATACCTCACTAAAAACATTGAATCTTTAACTACTGACGCGTCACTACTTAGGGTATTGCTTGGCGCGTCTTGTAAAACTACATTCAGCACCTGTTGGCATTTGGTACTACTCATCGCTAATGCCTGCGTGTTCTCTTGCTCTGTATCATCACTTGTTGGCGTGCCTAAACTGCCATCAACACCAACAACTACACCTCCATAATTTATATGCGTAACAAACTGCGAAGCCTCACTGCCAGATGGCCTCGCGTCTAGTTCCCATTGTCCTCGAATTAAACCTACAGCACTGGCAAAACCACCAGCAAAGGCATCAATATTTGAACGGTGAGCTCGCTCCTTAATATCTAAAAACTGCGGTACTGCAATACTCATTACAATAGCCAGTAAAATAACCACAAGCACCAGTTCCAAAAGCGAAAAACCAGCCATATGGCGCACTCTACCCAGCATTACTAACCACCTTTAATTGCTGACATCATGTTCCACATTGGCATAAAAATACCCAATGCCAAAATAAGCACCATAACAGCCACTATCACGGTTAAAATAGGCTCTATCTTGGCGGTTAAACTGCGTAAATCGTAATCAACTTCTCGCTCATAATAATCGGCAGCTTCTTGCAAAAGTTCATCTACTCGGCCCGTTTCTTCACCCACCGCAACCATTTGTAGCACTAACTGGGAAAAAAGCTTGCTACTTCTCGAAGCTCTTAACAGACTGTCACCTTTTTCAATATCTTGACGAATATTTAAAATTGCTCGCTCCATATAACTGTTATCAACCGCTTTTGCAGTCAACGATAGCCCTGTAGTCATAGGTACACCCGAGCGCAATACCATAGCTAAACTTTGGCTGTACCTTGCAAGTAATGAGCGATGAATAATGTTTCCCACTATAGGAATTTTTAATTTGTAGTGGTCCCAATTATATAAACCAACTTCTGTTGTTAGGTATCGGCGCCAAGCGATCACACTGCTAACCAGTATTAGTAATAAAAGCCACCAGTAATTAACGAAGAAGTAACTTGTTGCCACCAAAATTTGGGTCATTAATGGTAGTTCTGCATCAAATTTAGCGAACATGGTGGCAAACACCGGGATCACAAATATATTTAAAATCACCATGGCAACTAATAACGCAGCAATCACAAAAGTGGGGTAGCGCATTGCGGCTTTTATGCGTTTGCGCGTTTCTTGTTCTTTCTCAAAATAACTAGCGAGTTGGTGAAAAGCATCTTCTAATCGCCCTGAGCCTTCGCCCACCAAAACCATTGCGATAGTTAATCTGCTAAATACTTTATTGTGCATGGTCATGGCACTGGAAAGATCCCGACCTTGCTCTAGTTGTTTGATTATGTCTGTTAAAACTAGCTTAAACTCTTTATTCTGTGTGGTATCAGCTAACCCCACCATGGCACGAATAATCGGTATACCCGCTTTGAGCAACGAATACATTTGCCGAGAAAACATAATCATGTCTGCAAGGTCTATTTTTTCTTTAAATAACTGGCCTAGCGGTAGGTTAATATCGCTTTCTCTATCAATTTGGGTAATCGATATCGGCGTAAATTGGCGTTTTAACAAGCTATCGGCAACACCGGCTTGACTAGCAGCTTCAAGTTGCCCCTTAATTAAAATGCCTTTTTGGTCTTTAGCTTGATAGTTATAAAGGTGCATCATCACCTCCTACCATTTCAGGAATATATTCAGCCACTTTAAATACTTCATCTAAAGTGGTGAGCCCTTGCTTGGCATACTCTAAAGCCATTGTGGATAACGGTGCAAAGTAAGGATTGTTTTTAGCCGCACTAGCAAAACCTTGAGTGTCATTTTGACGAAGACACTCCATCATGGCTTCATCCATTTCGAGTAACTCAAAAACACCGACCCGACCTTTGTAACCAGAGTGATTACACGCGGTACACCCCTTACCATAAAAAAATTCGGTTTTGTCTACATTAACATTTAAATACTTTAACCAGCTTGCCTCTTGAGCATCGGGTGTATATGTATGCTTGCAATTTTGACATACCCGCCTAACTAAACGCTGAGCAATAATGGCTCTTAGTGAGCTGGCAACTAAATAGGCTGGCGCTCCCATATCAATTAACCGCATTGCACTGGTTATTGCGTCATTAGTATGCAGAGTTGAAAGCACTAAATGCCCTGTTAATGCGCCCCGTAAACCTATATCAACCGTTTCTTTATCACGCATTTCCCCCACCATTAGAATGTCAGGATCTTGGCGTAGTGCGGTTCTTAAAATACTGGCAAAACTAAGCCCTATTTTATTTTTAATCTGTACTTGGTTTATCCGGCCAATGCGATACTCCACCGGATCTTCTACTGTAATAATTTTATTTTCTGGCTGGTTTAGCTCACTCAACGCACCATATAAAGTGGTTGTTTTACCTGAGCCTGTTGGCCCGGTTACCAAAATCATGCCATGAGGGCGCTTTAAGATTGAGCGAAACCGTTTTAGCAACGCTGCAGGCATACCGGTTTCATCTAATGATAGTAACCCGGCAGATTGATCAAGCAGCCGCATAACAACCGATTCGCCATATTGAACCGGCATAGTAGACAAACGAACATCAATACTATGAGTGTGCACTTTAATATTAAAACGGCCATCTTGTGGTAAACGCTTTTCTGAAATATCTAAGCCAGACATCAATTTAAGTCGTAAAACTAATGCTGATGCTATTTTAACTTGATTGAGAACATGCTCTTGTAATACCCCATCAACACGCTGACGAATTCGTAACATGCCTTCATCTGGTTCAATATGTATATCTGACGCTCTGACCTGAACCGCATCTTCAAAAATCGATTGTAATAATTTTACTACGGTCGCATCAGAGGATTCATCACCTAACGAATTTAAGTCAAATTCTTCTACATCTTCATACTCTTCATGCAGCTGCTCAGCAAAGCTGGTTATTTCTTCAGTTCTTCTATAAACATTATCGAAAGCCGCCATGATCTGGCTTTCTTGCACCACGGCTAAATCAATTCGCTTAGGTGCTAAAATTGGCGCGAGTTGATCAAGTCCTCTTAAATCGGCTGGATCACTCATGCCCACAAGTACTGAGTCGCCGTTATCTTCTATGACCAACGCTCTATAACGGCGTGCCATTACCTCAGAAAGCAACTTGGATACTTCTGGCGAGATCTTACGTTGCGAAATATCTAAAAAGGGAACTTTTAACTGCTGAGCTAAAAACCTTAGCAATTGTGGCTCACTAATAAATTCCAGGGCAATTAGCGTCGCACCGAGCTTACGGCCAGTTGCAGCCTGCACGTTTAGCGCTTCACTTAATTGCGCTTCAGTGATCATATGCTCTTCAACTAATAAATCACCTAACCTTAGACGTAGACTGGGCCTCATGACACACCTCCTAAGGCCTGTAATCGTTGCTCTGCATGCTTAAGCACAGCTGGGTTTAAGTTACCCACTTCGATAGCAGCTAAGTAATAGCGTTTCGCCGAGAGGTAATCTCCTTGCGCATCTTTGGAGGTTGCCATGGCTAGCCACCATTTGCCTTGCTGAGGTTGTAGTTGTGTTAGTTGCTCAAAGCAAACTAATGCACGTATATGATCCCCTAATTGCTGTGAAGCAGTGCCTTTAAGCGCCCAATATTGCGAATCTCCCTGGCTATCAAAGTCATCGCTTAATAGTTGTTGTACAACTGAATATTGCTTACGAGTAATATAAATTTTACTAAGTAGGACACGCCACTCGAGTACCTGCGAGTCAAACGCAATGCCGTGCTCTAAAATACTTTGCGCGGATAAAATATCTTGCTGTTGAAAATAAGTCGCTGCGAGTAGACTTCTTGCTGCTATATTCCCTTTATCTCGATTAAGAATCTGGCTTAAATCATCTATGCCTTCCTGATATAAACCAAATTCAAGGGCTTGCTTAGCTTGACGCAGTAACTGGGCTATTTGCTGTTGCTCGGTACGTTGCTGAGTCACTTTTTTAACCTGAAAACTACTTTCTTTATTGGCGGTAGGTACTTTACTTGACTCAATAGCGACAGCTGCAACCATAGGTTTTTCAGTTACAACCGGCTCTTTGGTGTCTGTTTTTACCGCCGCGACTTCTTCAATAATGGGTTCGACTTTAGCAACTGGTTTAATTACATCAGAGTTACTCACCACAGGAGCATTGATTAACACTGGCGTGTTATTTTGCTCGGTCTCTTTTGAGCTTTGAGCTTTGGTAACTACATCCATTCGTTCTGACAATTGAGCGGCAGCATCATCACTTGCTGTAGGTAAATAAATATAACTCAATACAACCACTAACAAGGCAATGGCGATTATTAGTAGCTTTTTAATAAAGCCATGTGAGTCATAGACAGGTTCAACTACAACAGTACCTTGCTCATTTAACGAAGTTGTTGGCTGTCGCTGTTCAATATTTTTAAGCATAGAATTAATGACGCTCATAGCCATTGCCTCCAAGCCCAAATCATCATTATGGCAAGCGCCGATACACTCACCACAGCAACATTCCAACCATTGATATAATTATTCACGGTGCAATCTTCGGTGTCTTTTACCGCCAGCTTTATGTGTCGGCTACTTACTTCTGTGAGCCCCTCACCGTAAGCTTGCAGCAAGGTTTTATGACATAAGATATTCACTAACCGAGGAATACCACGACTTGCTTGTGCTATTTTTAAGCCTAGTTGCTTGGTAAATAGCGGCGCACCTTTAAAGCCCGCAATTTGTAACCGATGATTAATATAATAAATGACTTCACCTGTGGTCATTGGTCTTAGCTGGTAAGAGAAGCTAATACGCTGACGTAATTGGCGAACCCGTGTATGCGCTAGTTTTTCGTCTAATTCAGGCTGACCAAATAGCACCACTTGAATCAGCTTTTCGCTTTCAGTTTCAATATTGGTAAATAGGCGAAGCGCTTCAAGAGCATCCCAACTTAGGCTTTGCGCTTCATCTATCAGTAAAACAACTTTTTTGCCTTCTTTTTGTAGTGCTAATAAATGATGATTTATCAGCTGGCTAAGCGCTTGCTGATCTAACTGTTTATCAACGTCCATACCAAGCTCTACAGCAAGCGCCCAGCGTAGCTCATCGGGGCTTAAATATGAGTTGGGTAAATAGGCAACTGTGTAATCGTGCTCTATTTGATTAAGTAATTTACGGCACAATAAAGTTTTACCTGTGCCGACCTCTCCAGTTACCTTAATAAATCCCTCTCCCATTTCAAGTGCTGTAATAAGTACTTGCATGGCTTCATTGTGCGGCGCAAGGGCACAAAAAAACTCGGTGTTAGGGGTTAAGGTGAAAGGCATTTCACTTAAATTAAAGAAGCTCAAATACATAGCTAGTTCTCATACCAAGTATTAAGTAATTGGCGGCTGCGTGTTTGTTGTTTTTTCCAGGTATCTGGCATTACAACTGTTGGCTTTAGCAATATAACGAGCTCTTTCTTTTCTTGGCGTTTACTAATACTTTTAAATAAATTACCGAATAAGGGAATATCACCTAATACTGGCGTTTTAGACTCTTCATCGGTGGTTATCGTTTGCATCAAGCCACCAATCACAACTATTTCACCGCTTTGCGCACGAATTACTGTGTCTGATTCCCTTATGTTGCTTTGTGCTAACGGTAAAATAAACTCATCATTATTTAGGGTAATTACTTTTTGCTGCTCTTCAGTTTGAGTGACTGAGGGGTGAACATGTAAGATCACCGAACCGTATTTATCTATTTGTGGGGTTACATCGAGCGCAATCCCTGAAAAGAAAGGGGTTAGGTCAATTTCAGGGGTTGTTGTGGTCGCATTCCCTGTCACTGTGGTACTTGAAACATTAGTAACAAAGTACTCATCTTGACCTACTTTAATGACCGCTTTTTGGTTGTTAGTTGCAGTGACTCGAGGGTTTGAGAGCATCTGTACATCGCCCTGGGTTTCTAATAAGCTAATCACTCCAGTAAAGTCTGCATTATTAATAACTAAGTTTGATACACCACCTAAAGCGGCTGTAATGCTATTACTTATTTGCCCAGCAGCAGTGGTCGCAAACGACAGGCTTGTACTGCCTATTGAGCCCGCTATTTCGTTCCAATTAACACCTTGCTGATATTCATCCTTAAGCGTGACTTCGACTATTTTTGCCTCTAAAATCACTTGTCGCTGTAAATTTTCTTGGGTTTGACGTAAAAAGTCCTTTAGCTGCATTATTTCACTCGGTAATGCGTTTACCGTTACTAAGCTTGCTTGTGGGCTGGCAATAACATAGCGCCCATCACCGGTGCCAATCAGAGATTTTAAAGCCAGCTCTAGATCTTTCCAAAAGTCATTGCTGTTCGTGGTTTGAATCCGCGAACCGTTAAGTTCAATATTTTGATTATTACCAAACTCACTCTCTTGCTGATTACTGTTACTGTAGTTATTTGAAGCACTGCTTTGACTTGAGTTATTATCAGCCATTTGACTCACACCACCTGCAACAACACTCACCGTAGATTGGCCACTGCGCTTCATCATCAAATAATTAACCGGTATCGTTTCTGTACGCATCTTGGCAGGTAATACTTGAACTACGCGGCCTTCATATACAATATCAAGTGGGTACATCCGCTTGATAACACTGATCACCTCATCAAAAGTGACATTTTTTAACGTAAGGCTGATTGTGCCCGCGACCTCTGGATGAATAGCCACACTGTAGGGCGTATCATCTGTTAGGCCGGTAAAAAAAGCACGCACTTCAACTTCATTTGCAGCCACTTCAAAACGCTTAACTGCCAGCTCTGTATTAAAACTATGCTCGCTATCAAATGACGACAATAAACTTTGCGTCACTTCATCTGGCACCATCAGCGGGGCGACTGTAGTTTGCGGCTCAGGCTGGGCGGTGAGCTCTTGCTCTATATGTGGCTTTATTTCTTTACCCGGAGCAAAGCTATGACAACCAGCAAGGTAGATGGGTAACAGCAATAAAATAGCCAGCTGACTAGGTAATTTAATTTTTAATTTTATAATCATATAAATCTAATTTTATTTGCTTGTTGTCATTCGCTAACACAACTTGCTTAGAGCTTATGGTTAGCACTTTATAATTATTTATCTGATCGCCTACGGTATAAATTTGTCCTGAAATAATCGCTTTATAGCGGCCTGACCTTTTAATTATTGATTGCAACTTAAGGCTACTTTGCTGATTTTTAACTACGCTAGTAGCGAGCAAGTTTTGTGGCCTAGTTGGATCGACCAACTGCTCTGCAGCTACGCCTGTTGAGCAAACAAATAACCCAAACACACTAAAGAGCAATAAATTTTTCATTCGCGCTCACCGTTGCTATTTGTATGATTAATTGTGCCCGAGGATAATCTTCAACTTGATAGTCAAAGCGCTGGATTAAAAGCTTTTCTTTACTTTGTTTTAGCGATGCCAAGTATTGTTGCAAGTTAAAATACTGCCCCTGTAATGTGAGCACCATTTGATGCTCAAAAAACAGTATCTTCGCTTCGTTTTCACCTACTTTAGAAACATCGATAGCTTTAGGCTCTAGCACTTTAAAACTAACAACCTTAACCTCGGAACTTTCCTTTAATAGCTGCCGCAACATGCTTGGAACCCGCTCAGCGCTGACAAAGCCTTTGCTAAATTGGCTCAACTTTTCATCAGTAATAGCCAACTCGCTCTTTGCTTGTACTATTTGTAGGCGTAATTCTTTAGTGTAGTCATTACTTAGGGCTTGCTTTAACATCGCTAATTGTATTTTATTTTGAGCTATTTTCTGCTCGGCTTGGGTATTAGCTTTATGTTGTTTATTTGCTTGAATTTGCACCGGCTCTACAATAAATAGGTAACCTAAATATAAAATAATAAATAACCCTGCAAATAAAATAGCTAGCTTTTCTCTTATTTGCAGTACAGCAAAACGAGCTTGATACTTCACCCATACCGGCCAACTACGAGAGGACTTTTCAGTTTTCATGGCTGATCTTCCTTAGCAGCAACCTCTGTAGCTACATTAAATTCACTTAAGCCGTCTTTATCTTCAAATTCTAGAACCGAGAATTCCTTACCTGCAAAGTACCTTGATTGCTTTAAACTACTCAGCCAAATAGGTAACTTAGCTGATTGACTTGCCTGCCCTTTTAAAGTCATTGTTTGCTCAGAAAATGTTATCTGGGTTAACCAAATACTCGCCACATGGTAACGCGCTAAATCAAGCATCACTTGGCTATAATCCATGCTCGATAAAGTTTGTGCATCATCCAAGTAGCCAAACACTTGTTGTTTATGAGCAATTTCTTGTTCAATCTTTTTTAACTGCTTAACAAACTGATCTTTATTTTGTTTTTCATCTAATTTAGCTTTTACAACTTGTAACTGGTTACTAATCTCATTTAATGTTGATTCACTTTGTTGCGCCTTTAGTTGGTTAAAGTAAGCTGATAATGCAAACCCACCCCAGCTTATGGCAATAACAAATAGCGCTATGCCCCACAGAGCTAATACACCCTGTAATGGCAATAAGTCACGACGAGGACGTAATGATTTTTGATAGAAATTGATTCTATTCTTCATTGCGCGGCTCTTTACTTTCAGCCATAGATATAGCTGCAGCTAAGGCATAGAAAAACTGACTATCTAAGCCCTCTGATAAGGCAAGGTTAGGTTGAAAATCAACAACCTTAACTTGTAATAGCTCTGCAAGTTCCGCTCTAAGTGTTAAAGAAGATAAATCGTCGCACTGCAGCTGAATACTGCGAATAGGTGGTTGCTTTAGCTGACTTTCAAAAAAATCCATCGAACGCTGTATCTCTAACCCTAAAGCATCTATAAAAGCAGTGTTTTGATCTTTTTCAGTAATGCCTATAAAGCCATTTAGCCGTCTCGCCAACACCAGCTTACCGTCACAAATGATTAATATTCTTGGCTCATGTTCAATATGCTGTACCACCAGCATATGCGCATCTTTATCTTTACCAAATAAAGTGAGTAATACCATTTCTTCTGAAGTCATTGAGCGTAAAACTGCATTAGTAGATGCAAAGCTGTTTATGAAAGGCTGAATCTGTGTTTTATCGGTAATAAACACATTCATTTTATTCGCTTGCATTGGTAAAGAAATCGGGTAATCAATAAAATCTGCGATGATATTCTCTGGTGCAACATTGACAAGATCTTTAGTTGTCCATGGTAAAGACTGCACAATTTCGTCATCTGTCAGATTAGGTTTTTCCATTTGTACAATTTGATAATAGTGGTGAGGTATCACTAAATTAATCGCGCAACAAAGCGTACTAACTTCGTTTGTACAAGTCGCAATTGCTTTTGTATAATCCCTTGACTCTGCCACAGCAACACTATGAGTTTTATCGATTTGCCAGTGCCCCTGCATGCGTTTTAAGCTTACGGCATTCACTGTTTTTGCATAGGTAGCTATTCCTATTACGCAATTCGGTTCTAACCCTTGTTGCAACCAAGGAAACAATGAAAAAATCTTTTTTTTCATATAGCTACTTATGTTAACTATTGATTTTTTAAGTATCGTATATTTTTACTAGCCCGCAAGTTTTCACTTTAGAAAAAAGGTACTCTTATGCATAATCTGCTCACTATTGATGAAAATAGTCCGTTGCAACAGATAGATAGCTTGGAGTTAAAAAAAAGAAATATTTCATTATGCATAAAGCGCGATGATCTGCTACACCCGCTCATTAATGGCAATAAATGGCGTAAACTAAAGTACAATTTAATTGAGATGCAAGCTCAAAATAAGCACGAGCTAGTAACATTTGGCGGCGCCTTTTCAAATCATATACATGCCTGCGCAGCAGCCGGAAAACATTTTAACTTTAGAACCCATGGCATCATTCGCGGGCCTGAGCTTGATTTACACAACCCCACCATTGAGTTTGCCAAGCAGTGTAATATGCAACTTTATCCGGTAACTCGTATTGAGTACCGAGAACGCCATAGTGATGAGTATTTAGCACGGTTGCAGCAACGCTTTCCAAACGCCTATCTATTACCAGAAGGCGGAACAAACCAAGCAGCTTTACAAGGCTGTAAAGAACTAGCCCAGTCATTGCCTGAGTCTGATTATATTATTTGTCCAACAGGCAGTGGTGGTACATTAGCAGGACTAATTGAAGGAGCTAAGCCACATACTCAAGTAATTGGTATCGCGGTATTAAAACAGGCTGATTACCTTATAAACGAAATTAAAGCCCTGAGTTTACGCGCTAATACACAAAGTAACTGGCAGTTATTATGTGATTATCACGGGGGGGTTATGGTAAGTTCTCCGCAGAGCTTTGGCATTTTTGTCAAACAATGCAAATTCAACATCAATTACCATTAGAGCCTATCTATTCTGGTAAAATGATGTTCGCATTATGGCAATTAATCAACGCTGATTATTTTCCTGCAGGAAGTAAAATTACGGCAATTCACACCGGTGGGCTACAAGGGCTAGATGGATTGCATTATCGGCAACTTATTTAGATTAAGATGTTACCTGAGTAAACTCTTGCAGTGGCTCAGTAAAATAAAACCCTTGAGCAGCAGTAATTCCTAGCATTTGTAACGTTTTAAGTTCTTGCTGGGTTTCAACGCCTACTCCATATACAGGTAGATTTAGCTTACTGCTCTTCATTACAATTTGACGTACAATTTTTTGTTGCTTCAAGCTCTTGTCAATGCCATGAATTACCTCATAACCAAGCTTTATTCCTTTTACTAGCTTAAACTCAGCTAGAAAAGTTAACTTATCAATATTCATCACGTTATCAACTACAATTGCTCCATTAATTGATTTTATCTGACTAATCGCCAAAGATAATTTATGTTGCTGCGTGTAAAAGTCATCTGCTGATATTTCAAACTGCAGTTTATCCGCCCTATTAAATGCCCCTACTTTACCTTTAAACCATTGCCAAAAGTTTACACTATACCAATTAAAAGCATGCAAATTGATACTCACAATTAAAGAGCTCGGTTCGCTTTTTAGCAAAGCGATTACATGTTCAATAACGGCAATATCCAACTGCATAACTTCGTTGTTGGTTTTTAGATATGGAATAAATTGCTTTGCCGATAACAAGCCTAGCGATTTATGACGAATGCGAATTAGCGCTTCATGTTGTAGCATCTCACCAGTATCAAGCTCAAATAACGGCTGAAAAAATAGCATAAATCTTTTCTTGGTGATGTACTCAGGTAACACCTCATCACTGTTTTTTAATACCTCAGCATAAGTATGGTTAAAAGGCACCCGATGCACATGCTGCCAAGGGCTTTGCTTGGCTTGCTCAAGGGCCGATTTGGTTAACTGATAAACAATTGCTTGATCAGCACCAGTACGGTAATTACAAACGCCTATCTTAATATCTTTGCGAGATAAATCACCACGGTAAACTAACGACGCCTGATAAATAGTTTGATGGAGCTTTTGCGTATATTGGTCTATCTCTGATAACGATATGCCCTGCAAAGTAATTGCCACCCCTCCCGAGCCAAGTAACTTCACCGACGCCTTTGGTAACTCAATAAACCCTTTCGTTAAAACTAGCTTAAAGTGGCTTTCTAAATCAATACTTTCAGGGAAAGGATAGGACCAATAAAATAGAGCAAAAAAACTTTGTTTATTTTGATGTAAACAATACAACTTGGTCATTGCATCTTCTTTAATATCTTTATGTGTCACAGCCATATTATTTAATGGCATTTTGGGCTCTGATTGTGAGTTATGAATAATTAAAGGCGAATAAGTATCATGTTGCTCAACGGTTTTAAAAGCATTTTTTTCGTAGCGCTTCACTAACAAAATCCACCAACGGTACCCCCACACGGCGGCACCTATAACAACAAGGTTTAATAAGATAAATAAATAGCTTTCAACCACCCAGGAAGGCCAGTGATAGAGCTTAAGACTGGTTGATTTATAATTAAATACTTCACTTTCTTTATTCATTAAAGCTGAAAAATGAGTAGGGGCTTCATCTGGCTCTAACATAAAACCACGCGCACTTGCCAAAGCAGAAATAATATCTCTATCAATAATTAGATCTAACTTGAGACTATAAATTTGTTTAGCAAGCTCAGTGCCTGTAACGTGAACTTTTTGATGCAGCACCTCACCTAGCAAAAGGTTAAAGATACCAAGCAGCAATAGACAAACACCAACATAAACACTCAGCATATGCATACGCATATTCTTTGATTTAATTGCCATAGCTCGCACAGGGTTAGTTAGAATAGGTAAAGTGTTGTTCAAGATCCCTATAAACACAAGGCTTGGCGCTGACTTAAAATGTTACCGATAACGATAATCAATAAAACTATCGTATTTTTAATTACCTAAGCCACTATGAGATTTTATTTTTTCTTTGCCTAATTTGTGAAAAAAATACGACTCACTATTGCGGCTTAATAAGATTGCCGCTTTCATCTAAAATTATTTCACCATCTTCTTTTTGAAATGGCCCTGACGGCCACATATCTAATAGTGTTAATACGGTTTCACTCGGGCGTGCCAGCTTAACCCCCTTGGCCGTACAAACAATAGGTCTATTGACTAAAACAGGATACTCTAGCATCGCCTCAAGAATGTGCTCATCAGATACATTTTCATTTAATAACCCCAACTCTTTCGCTGGTGATTTAGTCACTCTAAGCGCTGTTTTCGGGGTTAAACCTGCCGCAGCAAATAAGGCAAGGAGTTGTGGTTTAGTCCAGCCTGACTTTAAATACTCAATCACAACAGGATCATACCCTGCCGCTTTTATTAACTGTAAAACATTGCGTGAAGTTCCACAGTCCGGATTATGATGAATAACCACCATGCTCAACTCCTGCTCAATTTAAATGATTAAATAGAACGTTGATTTACACGTTCACTCACTTGCTCTGCTGATTCAACTCGTTCCGAATACCTATCAACAAAGTAGTCTTGTTGATCGCGTAATAGCAAAGTAAATTTAATTAGCTCTTCCATCACATCCACAATGCGATTATAAAAAGCTGACGGTTTCATACGGCCACCTTCGTCAAACTCTAAGTACGCTTTTGCTACAGATGACTGGTTAGGAATAGTCACCATACGCATCCAACGGCCTAGAACCCGTAATTGATTCACCACATTAAAAGACTGAGAGCCACCACAAACTTGCATCACAGCCAAGGTTTTACCTTGTGTAGGCCTCACGCCCCCCTAAATTCAGTGGCACCCAATCAATTTGGTTTTTAAATACACTGGTCATGGCGCCATGTCGTTCTGGCGAGCACCACACTTGCCCTTCAGACCATAACATTAGATCACGTAACTCTTGTACTTTCGGATGTGACTCATCTTCACTGTCAGTTTGCGGTAAACCTTGTGGGTCAAAAATTTTCACTTCAGCGCCAAAATGCGTTAATAATCGTGCGCTTTCTTCAATAACCAACTTACTGTATGAGCGCTCTCTTAAGGAGCCGTATAACAATAGAATTTTTGGCTTATGTGCAGAAAAATTCAATTTAAAATCACCACTTGTTGGTACATGGCATTGGCTTTGCTCTAGATTGGGTAATGCAATTTTTGCTGTCATTAGCGCTAACCTTTCAACCTTAAATACATATGAAAAAACGAATATGCATAATTTTACATGCAAGAACTTTGAAGTCAAATTCTATTTGTATTCTTGTTACGAGTTGAGGGTAATTAGCGGAGTTATTACTAGATAAAATGTGGGCTGAGTTAGTTTAAACAATGCAATATTGTTTCACGCAGTGTTTGTGCTTTGATGGGCTTAGCTACATGTGCGTTCATCCCAATAGATAAGTAATTGGCAATGTCATCTTGCATAACATTGGCTGTTAAAGCGATGATTGGAATATTTGCGATCACTTTATCACTATCATTACGGATAATTTTACTCGCTTCTACCCCATCCATTTCAGGCATATGAATATCCATCAAAATAAGGTCGAACAGCGATAATTTTAACGCTGCAATACATTCAACGCCATTTTCAACTAAATGAACCTGCGCCCCACTTGTTTGCAATATGTCGGTGACGATAATTCTATTAATAGCATTATCTTCCACTACTAATATTTTTATACCCTGGAGCGACTTTTCTGTTACCCGCTGTACTGAATGACTAGCAGATAAAGATGAGACTCGACTACGAATAGCTTGATATAAAACACTGCTCAATACTGGTTTATATAAAACGGTTTTAATATTTATTCTTTCTGCGATATCGTCTATTGACCCGTGTTTGTTCGCGGTAAGTACAATTAGCTTATTACAAAGCAACGGGTTGATATTATAAATTCGCGAAAAGAATGTTTCGCTACTTATTGCGGTCATTTCAGATTCAACCACTATCACCTTAAACTTATTTTGCTTAATAAGATCAAATGCATCCGAAACAACATGGCATGAAGTGCAGCGTAATCCCATCGCACTGAGCTGAGTTTTTATTAATTTAAGATCAGCTTCATTTTCGTCAATAATTAATATATCAAACGGCTCCAAGAGGGCTAGTTGCTGGCTGTCATCAATCAATGCCTGCTCATTTACTTTAACCTTCATGGTTGCGATAAATTCACTGCCTACACCTTTGCTGCTTGAAACAGATATATCGCCTGCCATTGATTGACATAACCGTTTACTGATCGCTAAACCTAACCCCGTGCCACCATATTTACGTGTAGTGGAACTGTCTGCTTGCGTAAATGATTGAAATAACTTGGGTAGGTTTTGCTCATCGATGCCAATACCTGAATCTTGAACTGTAAAATGCAAAGTAATCGTTTTTCTATCGAGTGGATCCACTACTGACTCGATTAACAGCCGAACGCCACCTTGAGCGGTAAATTTAATTGCATTAGAACACAAGTTTATCAACACTTGATTTATACGCACTACATCACCGACTAAATTAAGCTGTAAGCCTTTTGCAACTTCAATATTAAATGAAATACCTTTGCTATGCGCCCGATTTTCAAAGGTTGTATTTATATAACTAACAATGCTATTGACTGAAAATGGCCGCTGTTCGAGTTTGATATTTCCTGACTCAATTTTTGAAAAATCCAAAATATCATTGATCACGACGAGGAGTTGATCTGAGGAATACTTAATTTTTTCCAGATAATGCATATATTCTTCAGGTAAACCTTTAGCTAATAAAATATTAGTTAAGCCGATCACACCGTTCATTGGTGTTCTGATCTCATGGCTCATATTAGCTAAAAATTCAGACTTAGAATTAACCAGTTGTTCCGCCTGCTCTTTAGCCTGAAGCAACTCTTGAGTACGCTGTGTTACACGAAACTCTAACTGCTGCTTTTCCTCATCAAGCGCTTGTACAAGTTGAATGCGACGACGGTTCAACAATAATACAAAGGCTAATAGTGCACTTAAAACAAAGATGATAATGGCCGTGCTATAAATTAGCATTTTGTTCTGTTCAAAATAGGTCGGCTCATAATAAGCAATCACTGACTGTGCGGGCAAACTTTGACTAGCAATATTATATTTTTTAAGCTGTCGCCAGTCATAAGCATAAACACTTAAATCTTCATCACTAATCGTATTTAATGCATTGTTTTTACCATAAGACACTATCGATTCAGCAACACGTTCACCTATTTTTTCTCCTGATAAAACATAGCCCCCCTACCACACCTGAACCTAATAAAACCTGCCAATAACTAAAAATAGGCGCCGTACTTTGTTGTACTAACAACTTCACTAACTGGTAAGGGCTCAGTGATTTATTTTTAAAATCTCTAAAAACAGGGGTAAACAATATAATAGAATCTGCCGGTGCAGTTTTTACTTTAGCCATTAGTTCTACGACAGAAAGATCAAACCACTGCTCCACATCTAAATGGCGAAAATCATGATTGAGAACTGAAAAAATGCCTTGATAAAAATTCACCCCCATTTCACTTTTTGTATCTAAAATAACAATCAACTTTTTTGGCTTCATTAAATTAACAGCGCTTGCGGTTGCTTGTTTATAATCTAATTTAGTTTGTAATACGGCATCCCGACTATTTTCAGGAGGCGTAAACTGTACGCCGGGCTCTACATAAACCCTAGGGACATTGATAAAAAAATCACTTAATTGAGCAAGCAGTGCGGCAGCTGAAGGTGATTGAGTGACAATAATATCTATCTGTTTATTCTTATATTTTGTCTTGAGATAGTCGCTCATTAACTGCTTTTGTCTTACTTCATCAAAACGTCCAACATCAAGATTTTCTACAAACAGCTCATAATCGAAGGTACGCTTTGATAACGCTTTATTTAACCCCGACTCAACACTTTTATGCCAAGGCATATTTTGATTTGTCGAATTTATAAATAAAACATTGGTAACTTTTGCTCCAGGTTGGGCATCTAAAGTAAAACTCATCAATTGAAAAACAAAAAGTAAAAATAGGCTATACGCTTTCATGTTTCTCATGATTCATAATTAATGCAGTTTTATAAGACTAAGTGCTAATCAGTTGTAAATCAAATGATGTGAGCTAAAGGGAACTCAATAAGTATAAAAAAAACCAGCTTTACCGCTGGGTCTTTTATAATCTACATTATTTTTTTAATAAAAATGAAAAAGCCGCTTAATAGCGGCTTTCTAGAGAATTTTTCAACATTCTTATTTTTGTCTTGAATTAAAACGGTTTCCTTTACCTTATTGAATAATAAAAAGTGTAAAGTTTTCTTTTAAGCCAACTCTGACAAGACTTAAACTAGAACTTAAAAGTCTCTATTCAAATATATGTAACGTTTTATGTAAACTTTTAAGGCAATACCATAGCAAACAGCAGAAATTGCTCCGATGTAATAACAAGGGTTACGAAAAGGCTATCACTGAGTTTGCTAAACGTTTCTCGTTGCTTAGTGATGTGGTATAAAAGCGTTGTTCAATACCGTAAAGTAAAAGCTTTAACTCTTCATCTGTCTGAATTTTAAATTGCTTATTAACTGCGTCAAAGGTTAACTTTGTATCGCAGTAACTGTGCACGTAAGTCAGCATCTGGTCTTTATCGGCAGCAGCCATATTATTCAAGGTATCCATTGCCAGTGCAATACGCTTTCTGTTTGGTTTAGATACTTTATCTTGGTTTAAACCACCTGCTAGCTCAAGAAAATCTTCATTTAGAAATTCTTGAACCTCTTCATTTGTAGCTTCTTTATAGAGCTCGTCAATGCCTTTAAATATGCTGGATATTGTAGCAAGGTTTTTAAAAACTAAAGTGTTGCTGTTTTTAAAGTAAACCGCATCAGGTAGTGTGTTGATCACTAAACGGCTATCACTTTCTTCAATTTCTGCGGCCTCGCCAAATCCAATCATTTTTCGCTTTAGAAATAGCGATGGTGTGATTTTTGAAAATAAAAGTCATCACCTTGCAGCGAGAATAGATAACCAATTTTTGCAAATTGTGCTTTGACTAAATCGTCATAATCTTTTGAGTCAAAATCAGTTTGTAATAGGTCAATACAAAACGTTTGTTGATTAAAGTTTTCAACTTTAAACCATGCATCTTCATCTAAGTTATGGTCTGGGCTGTATTCAACACAATAAGCGATATCAATATCAACCGTTTCAAATAACGTGTGATCTGAAGCCAGTTTAAAATAAGGCTTTTTTCTAGGTCCTTTTACTTTAGCAAACACGTGATCCATGTTTAACCTCTTTCTATAAATGTGTAATTGTTAATTCTGTACGCTTTTTCAATGTCTATTTCATCAGGTTTTTTATACTTATTACGGCTAATAAGAAAAATTGCTGTACCATTCGTGGTTTTGATGTTGTAAAACTCAAAGCCAAACAATAGGAAAAGCGGGTTGAAATAAAGCGCCTGAGATAAAAAAGTGAAAATGAACAATACGCCATAGACGAAACCAAGCGTCTCCCAGTTGCTAATACTTAGAGCAACAAAGAAGTAGCCCAAATAACTTGGTAAGAAGCTGTTGTTAGCGTGCTCAATACTCCCAACCTCTCCTTTTTTGAAAGCATCGCTTCCAAGTAATTTACTTAATAGAATGCTTACTCCAGTTAATAATATTGGAATAGCCAAATAAATCAGGTAAGAAACGAAATTCGGCCACGTCTCTAAGAATGTACAGGCAGGAAATAACTTAGAGAGTGTCATTCCTTTTGCACCAAATATATTAGCAACAACAATGATGTTGCATTAAAGCTCAGTAGTAGCCGAAATAATAGATTCATTTTAAACCTTTGTATCACCTTTGATTAGCTGGACTTCCCAAATTTCACTAGACAGTTTTTAACTCAGAATAGTACGCTTCCTCAAACTCACAATGTATAATTTTCTCAGCATCAAACACTACAGAAAAGTTTGGGTAGTGTGTGACCATCATATTTACCCTATTACACTAAATATCTGATTTTCTCTCGTAAAGTTGAGAAAGCTCTGAAACGATAGCTCTTAATTCCTCAATTCGACTTGAGTTGGCTTTGAGTGGTCTTGTGTCGTTATCTAGAGTCACATATTTACGTAATTTTATTAATTTTCCTGAAGGGTATTCAATGCCACCTGAGTCTGATATTTCTTTAGATTTTGTTGTTAATTCCTTAATCTTTCTTTGAAATCCTAAAACTTTAACTTGATCATTATCATCTTCAGCACTTGTCCAATAAGCAATCGCGGCTGATTCAATATCAAACAGCAAGTCCTTAAACTCTTTTACATATGTATTGTGACGATCAATAGCTCGTTGAGATTTCGTATTGTCTTTATTACGCTTGTACAAAAGCATAGCGATGCACCACCCGAAACATAACATCCCCCATGTAATGTATTGAGCGGTTGGTAAAGGTAGTTGATTAACAATAACATCTTTCGCTACATTTTGAATTTCAGCTGACTTTACCTCTTTACTTTCTTCTGAGCCAAGGTGAAAATCATTAGATGAAAGTGTTAAATTTTTTTCCTGTTCTTTTGACGAATGGTTCTTATTATTGTTTTCCATACTAATCCTTTAGTTAGGCTCTCCATTTTTCTCAGATATTGCATCATCAATATATTCATTAATTTCATCAATAAGATCTGGCTCTTCTTCTGAAATTAAATTAATCGCTTTGACAGTTTCTTCAGAAATGTTTGCTCTAATTAAACCACCGAAGGATTCTTCTAGAAATGATGAGCCGTAGCCTATAGTACCATCAAGGTTAATAGTGAGTTTAGGATCATGTTTTAACTCTTTAATAATCCACTTTCTGAATTCCTCTCCAGAACCTGTTCCCAGCTTTTTATACCTTGGGCCGGGACATGGAAACCTGTCTTTAACATTTATAGTTTTCATATTATTTCGCCCTCATTAAGAGGTATGCTCCACTCAATAATTGTTCCATTTATAGATGTATTATAGTCATTTATAGTACTCTCAACAGCCTGATTTTGGCCCCTACACTTAAATCTACCACCATTGGAAAATATAGATAAATACCCTTTACCTGTAGATCTAATAACAGACATAACATCTTCCAAGCCCTTTCCTCTGTGTTTTTGCTTTGTCGAAGAATTTTGCAGTGCTGTTGCAGCTTTAATGTAGGCAGAGTCCTTTAAATGGTTAAAGTCTACATTAAACATACCTAACACTTTTCGCAAATTAGAAGGCGATTGGGTATGTGGAAGTGTCGCGGGTATTCCTACCCCTTTATCACATAAAACAACAACTAGTTTACCTTCTCTTACACCAGCAAAAGTCCACCACTTGTTACATGGGCCAGCTACGGGGTAGGCATGTTCTACCGAGTTTGCCATAGCTTCAATAAACCCTCGATATAGTTTCTTCGAATTACTAGTTTGAATCTCTTTAGAAATAGCATCAAGCATTGGTCTAGCTTTACTTGGGTCTGCGCATTCACCTGATGTATGACGCCAAAAATTAACATCATCAAAAGATTCTACAGAACCAACACTTTTTTTGAGAAGACTATAAAAACCAACTTGATTTAATATACTTTTAACCTTTTTTGACTTTGGATGAGAGAAACTAATAGGAGAGCTACCTTTTACAGAGCTTGACGCAATCAGAACTTCGACTTGAGCTAATAATGATAACATCGCTGCTGCTGATATTTTTTCGGTATTATCAAAATTTATAAAAACTCTTCTCTTAGCCCTAAGAATACAGTCGGCAATATTATTTAAAAAAAGATTGGTTATCCTGTAGTTTTTTGCATTGTAATAATCAATCTTTTCAGGGGCGAATAAATTAACTTTTTTATTAGCATGAATAATCGATTTAGCTATACTGCTTTTGCACTTTAACCGCCGCTTAAAGTCAACAGACAGAGCTTTTATCTCTTGAACCTCCCAGTTTTCATGACGGGCATTGTGCATTTCCCGCTTTAAGCGGCTCACTAAGTTTCTACGGGTCCTTTTTAAGTAAATACCTCTGGGTACTTCATTTCCAATACGCATTTATTTCCCTAATTTCACTCATACAAATACTTCTGAAACCCAATAAAGGTTTCTCTAATTGTGCTTATATCTAAATACACAACCCTGTCACTCTTATTGATAATCAGTAGGTGTTGCATAAGCGTGTATTTTATAATCAGACAGTCCATAAGACCCAACTAGAGCTTCACAGTATGCCTCTACAAATATGTCAATACTCTGCCCCGGAACTTCCGCTTCTCTGCGATGTTCTCCACTTGCAGTGCCAGAAAGTTTAACGAAAAATTTCTTATTTTTTTGATCATAAACAAAGTCATTTATTTCTAATTCGTCTACTTCGTCAAAAAACGTATCCGTTTCAGCCATACCAGCAGTTACACCTTCTTCCTGTAATAATTCGTGACTGTTAATGTTTACCTCTTCACCTATCCTATGAGCAAGCGTTTCATCTAAAATAAGCTCATAAGGTAACTTCTCAAATATCAATTCCAAATGGCCTAGCAGCCATTCACTATCTACGTCTTCTAATTCTTCTTCATCTATGATTTCTTGTAATACCACTGATAATGCATCAGACGATATTAATACATATTTGAGTTGTTCCAAGCGGTCATTCTGAAATTTCTTATCTTTTAAAAGGTATTCAAAGCTCTCGTAGCCAAATAGGGCAGCAATACATTTTGCAACACCTTCCAATGACATAACTTTACCATCCAGCTTTATGCTTTCGGACAGTAGAGCCAAGAATAAATAAGCTGAGGGAAATTGATGGGAAGCTAACATTGCGTTCTGTTTTGCCGCACTAATAGCATACTCTCTCTTTTCAGATTCTTTTTGAGCCTGACGCTTTTCAAGCTCAATGTTTGCAGCGGTTTCTTTTGCTTTTGCTTCCTGCAGCCTACTCTTAGCGGCCTCAGCCTCAGCAAGTTTTATTTCAGCTTCACTTTTTTCGATCGCTAAATCGTTTTTTACTTCCTCAGCTAAAAATTCGTTCTCAGGGTTTGCCCTCAAACGAGCTTTATTAAGCTCCCTTTGTTTATTCACCTTATTAATATCTGCTTCGATAGCATATTTGTGTCGCTTCGTATTTATACTATTTAATTTTTCATCTACGAAATGAGCAACCTTTGGTGAGACAAAGATATAAGTAACAGTTAGTAATAGAGGTAGTAAAAGAATATCAAAATTGGTCCACAGTATTGACGGTGAATTAAATACAGCCATTTTTTTAGAGAATAAGTAGACTCGTTCTTCCAGTTTTCCGCTACCCCAAAACAGGATAGATATCCGATCCCAATTGCAAAGACACCAAGATACGATAAATGCACCAACAATAGGATCATTTATTTTTGTCTGAGCATTTCCTCTTATCGAAGTCCATAAATCATCCAAGACTTTCATTATCTTCCTTTTTAATCTTTTACATCTACTTTACGAATTATACCTTAAATAGTTTATTCGACTGTGATAATGAGACGACTTGGAATTCAGGCTTGTCTAGCTCTTTAGGGAGCTTATCTCTCAATATTGGTACTACAAATTGACAGTTAGCATTTATAACTTGATTAGCCAGTCCCTTTATTTGATTATCATCTACAACCTCCATTTGGTCATGCAATATAAAATGGAGAGTAGGTTGTTCAATTTCATCTGCAAATTTAACATACGCTATATCAAATGCTGCAATCTCACCTTTCTTTTTCCCAGTGCCGGTTTGACCATTTAATGAATCAATGTAAAGTTTATAAAACTTTTGCTCGGTGTTGGACTTCTGCTCAAATACGGCACTCATTGCGAATTTTTCACCGTAAAGCTCATTCGATATTTCTGAAAAATATTTGTTAAAAATGGCAACTCGTTCTTGAATCAAATCATCTAATTCAAAAATCGATTTATCTATTAATGACAATTTAAGATCAATTCTTTCAATCGAGCTTTTTGCAGCTATCAACTTGGAATGCTTCTCTTCAAATCTTCCTTTTTGCTCATACTTTTCATTCAGCTTAGCAATTATTTCTTGAAGTTCCTCTAGGATTTCCGCCTTGTTTAGCTTTTCAACCAATGACTTTTCTTTACTGAGATTTAATTGGATCTCTGATGTTATTTGTGAAAGCTGTGAATTAAGATTTGGCAATTCATCAGTTATAAACTGAATTTTTTCTTGTACCATCGCATTGTGGAATTTGACAGTGTCAACATAGCTTTTTTGTAAAGTAGGCAGCAAATTTTTGGCTTGTTCGTACAACTCAAACAAATCATCAAACTGCTCATTGGCTAAACTAGCCTTTAATTCGTCCTTACTCTCAATAACAAGTTCTTTTCTTAACTCAATTTGACTCTGAGACGAGTAAAGCGAATTTAACTTACTTCTTACTTTATTCAACTCCTCCAGATCAGATTCATAATCATGATTGATATTGAAGTCATCTTTTTGTTTTTCTAACCCTTCAATATCTCGCTCAATAATTTTCAAAAACTGCGTTAATTTAGATTCATTAGTTTCTTCTGATAGTCGCGAATATAAACTAGCTTCAAGTTTTCTTTCATCTAATAATGCACGCTTTTTTTCTGCATCAGGGTACTCAATTCCTAACCAAAATAAATAAAGGGCTTCATACTCCTCTAGCTTTCCAAAGCCACCTAATACGCGAACTGTATTTTCTAAGCGTTCAGCTTCATCTCGAATAAATTTCGCTTTCAACTGTTTAAAAGTTGGTTTTTCTCCTTGAAAGCCAAAAACCAATTTTTTTAATTCGTTATCTAAATCTTTTGACTTTACGGTTTCTTCATTTATTTCGAGTATTTTTTCCGCTCTAGATAAAAAGTTTCTACGTATTTCTAATTGTCTCGAAAAAGGATCATCTAAGTCATCTACAAGTTTTAGAGTCACTATTACCTTATTGCTTATTAAAAAGCTTTTTACTTCGGCATTGTTGTTATTTTTAAACTCTTTACTTTGATATATACCTTTATCACTTCCACCTAAGCAATAATTAATAAGGCGAAGAACTGTTGTCTTACCAATATTATTTCCAGTATCCTTAACATTCCCAGTTGATGATTTTGTATCATCAACAATAAAGTTCATTCCTTTATGGAAAGTAATTTCTCGAATAATTTGGTCTTCACTTTCTATTATTAAAGACTTTAAGAACATTTATGGATAACTCCTTGCTCTGACCTAATTAAGTCCAATATAAATAACCAATCAAGAGCCAAAATAAAAAGCTTTATAGAGATTTTTTCCTGCTCTTTTATCTCTTTATACATATCAATAAAGTCCATTGTTCCACCTCCATTTTTTAGCGCCTTAAGAACTTGTGCGCCCAAATAGTAAATTTGGCTATGAGGGTGATTATCCTTGCTTATTATCAACTTGAGGCTCCTCCAAAATCTTACACCTCATAAATCCATCTACCACTATAATCGAAATAGCAAACTCTATTTCTTCATAACTAGCGTCAATAGGGTTATTTGAGCTATCTTCTACAATCTCATGTAACCTTCTTCTAACAGAGTCAATTAACTTGTCAGCGTTCCGTTTTACCGCATCTAAAGATTGGTCGTGTCCCAAAAGTCTGCCTTTAGCTTCTAGGTAAAAGTGTTTTACAGCTCTGAGAATAGAATTCTTTTTCGTGCTGCCTGCTCTTTCTATTTCGGAATATAGTGAGTTTATTTTGCCTTGATAAATCTTATAATTCTCCATAAGAGGTCTATTCGAAACCACACAATTATATTTCAGCTTACTTTCTATGGAAAAAGCATTGTCTACGGGTTCATCTTTAACTTCATCAATATCAGTTGAAGAAATCTTATTAATTACATCAGTAAGTAACGAGGGACGTTTGGATAGTGGCTTTTCGTTTGAAACCCTCGCGGCCATATCATCTTCATGGCTTTTCTTCATGTCCTTTAGAATATCAACAGTGTACACTGCCTCATCATCAGTCTCCCCGTGATGGGGTGGACACAATAGTATTAAATTTTCATAATCTGCTCTTTCGAAATCCGTCATATCTGGATTCCAACGCTCTCCACCTTCATTTGCGGCTTCAATGTGGCATATATTTGAATGTTTCGCAGAGTGTTCATCACTCATTTCCGCTTCACACCCCGGAAAAGAGCATTTGTTTCTTGCTAAACCAAATAAACGTTTTAGTGTTTTGTCCGTGTAAGCTCTAGGCCCAGCCATTTAAATTTTCCATAATTATTAATAACTTATTGATAATGCTTTGTTTAGTGTGGGTCGGCTCACATCAAAGTACTTCGCAACTTCAGCTTTGGTCATCTCAGGGTCAAGCAACATGGCGTGTGCTTTTTTAATATCATCAGGTGTTAGCTTTTGTTTTCTGCCACCCTTACGACCTCTTGCTCTTGCCGCTACTAAACCAGCTTTTGTTCTCTCTGAAATTAATCGTCTTTCAAATTGAGCAATAGAGCCAATCATGTGAAACGCTAATTCGCCAACAGCGGTTGTGGTATCAATGTTTTCATTGAGACTAATAAACTGCACTTGCTCAGACTTGAAACCATCAAGTAGTTCGATTAAGTCCTTCAGGCTTCGCCCCAGTCTATCAAGGCGTTGAACTATAACAACATCATTAGCTCTTAGCGTATCAATCATACGTTCAAGCTCCGGGCGTTGTTTTGATTTTCCACTGCATTTTTCTTGAAAAATTCGCTCACAATCTGCCGCCTTCAAAGCATCTAACTGAGCGCTTTCAGATTGTTCGTCAGTGCTTACTCGTGCATAGCCGATTTTCATCGAAATCCTAAAATAAAGGTAGGTTTACTTTACGTAGATTACTTTACGGATTGTTTTACACTAATACAAGCTAATTGTTGTATTAGATTTGTATTTTTAAGAGTGTAAATTAAACGGTCGTTTTATTTACACCCCCTTTGCTTAGTTGTTTAGTTTTTCAGGTAATGGCTGATTGAGTTGAGCCAACTTCATACCGTGGATGTGTGCGTTGTACTGCCAGACCAAAAACTGCTCTAACAATCTATCATTTTCTTTATTAAGGCGTTGATTTTCTCTTTCCAGCTTTTCTATTTTTGCAGCAGCTACAGCCAGTGAACTTGGCAGCAGCCTCTTCTTTCTTGGTTTCTTACCTGATGCATACTCCTTTACGCTTTTATATGCCTCTTTAATTCGTGAATATTTTTGCAAGGTTTGTCTTGTATGATTGAGCCCTAGTGACTTATGGAGTTCTCTGCATAATTTGTCCCAAGTTAACCTTATGGTTGGATCCCACTCATCTAGGTGCTCAACAATATTCTTAATATCATCATCTGTAAGGTGCTTAGCCATGCTTATAGATCATCCAATATGAAGTCATTAAACTTAAGATCGTCAATAGGGTCATCCTCTTGCCCACCTATTTTTAATGATGATTTTTCAGATAACATTTCTTCAACGCTTATGAGTTCTACGGCAGCGACTTCTGCTTTGCCAGCAAGCAGTCTTTTAAAGTTTTCGATCTTCGGAAGGCGCTTTTTACCATTCGCATCTAGAGCTCTATCTAGATGAGAAATGTCCTCAACATCAGCCAATTTGATTCTGTCTCCATCCTTCACATTCGGGTCTTTTAGCCACTTTATTAGTTCTTTGCATCTCGTAACTGTGACAAGCCTTCTTTCATACCATTGCAGTGCACCATTTACATTTTCATCGACAGCTTTTTTATCACCTGCAAGCAGAACCCTTTCTCGTTTTAGCTTTTCTTCGAGCCTTGCTAATTTCTCCGCGTTACCTTTAAGGCATATATGTTCATTACAGTTGATACAATCTCTGTGTTTTAAACATGGTTGATCAATGTAAGAATGTTTACATTCTCCGAACTCAGTAACATGAATAGCTAGACTCGTTAGGGTGTTATACTCTTGCATAGACCGACTATCACCTTTAGCAATTTGAATTTTGAACAATGCTTTTAATTCATCTGACTTGACAATATCTTGAGATGACTGCTCTTCTAACCAATCGTGATTATACTCTTCTTCTGTTGTGTGGTCGTAATACCTGTTATGTTTTGGATCTGCTCTACCTGCCCATTTAGAGCGAAGTGTATCGCTCATGCCATTGACAGAAGCAATTGTATCTAACAAATGTCGAGGCTGATGCGACCTCAACTCGATGCCTTTCATACCATGTCTTACAAAAACAGACTGAGTTCCTGTCGATAGCTCCCCTGTAACCCGGTTTTTTTTCTTTGTTGGTTTTAAATCCTCGTTAAGCGTTGTGATATCAGGAATCCACAATTCTGTATAAATGGTGGCTCTTGCTTTATCATATTGATTTGCAAAAGCAGCGTAGAGAGATTCTGACCATTTCAGCTTAACTTTGCCTTTCCCTTTTTTAAAAGGGATGTACGGCCAGCCAGAAGGTAAATTGTCACGAACAATTTTATTCAAATCATTTAACGTCACGACATAATCTTTTCGTTCAATATCTTTTCTTCTTAATAATTGATTACCTGAGGTTTGCGACTGTTTTTTATCAAGATGAGAGATATCTAATCCCAATGCTGCTATAGCTTGCTCTTTGCTTAATAACTCATTTTCACCTACCTTGGGGCACAAAGGGTGCCTTGGAAAACAGTCAGACTCTTCAAGTAGTTTGGCAAAGGTTCTAGCGCCTTCAGAAAGTTCTTGTAGCCTTGAAACCGCTGTTTTCACAACTTGATTCATAACACTCGGAATCCATTTGTTTTCATAGCCATACCCTTTCCCCGAAAACCAACGGATGCCTATTTGCTCTTCATCTTCTACTTCATCTTTTGTTTCATTACTGAGCAATAACTCAGAACCGTCGGCTTGAGGCAGAGTTGGACTACTATGAACGCTGGGTTTTGATTCGCTTTTTTTACTATGTATATCGAGGCAATCTGCTTTCAAATAGAGTGGTTCAGATCCTCTTTCAGGTGCTGACATTAACAAACTAAAAGTTGATGTCGTAAAGATATCCCTCTGTGATAATTGCGTTACATCTTTAGAAAATATTTCTGCCATTCCCATAATCGCATTTTCATCTGGCATCTTATTTTCACGATAAGCTTGAGCAGCCTCACCGGTTAGGTCTTTCTTATCTTTGGGTTTGCTAAAAGGATTTTTCCAATCAAAAGGTTTGATCATCTTATGCTCTATCAGAAAGGCTCTCAAATTATTGAGTTTCATTCCTGCTTGGTAAGCTGCGCCTTCACCTAGTTCATTCTTCGCCTCCCGCGCCGCATGGTCAAAATCCTTTGGTAGTAGTTTTTCGATATTGACTGTCTGATAAGACTTGAAGCACGCAGCTTCAATGGAACGTATCGCATAAAAGTGTGCATACATTGAAGCTCCACTTTTAATCTGCTGATATTTTATGTATGCCTTCGCGAATGGCACTATCGATTCGTGTAATCTGTTTTTTGTCTCACGATTCTTACTGCCAACGCCTAGCTTTGTAAAATTACCAATTTTAGGCCAGTAATATGATTGATAATCAATTTCTTCATTTGGTTCTGGAGCCTTTGTCACAAGTTCCATAAAGTCTATAATATTCTTTCTGTACTCATTTTCATGCTTAGGAATGAAAAGCAATATGTTGTCTTCAGCCATTGCCTTTTTCCTCTTCGCATATTTTGATAACTTGTGCGACAGCTAGTATGGCGCTGTCGTTTATTGACACTACTTTCGCATCATTGATGGTATTTGAAAATCTTTCTCTTTCTTCTATCAACCATTTTAAAACGAGGTGATGAGGCGCATCACGCCAAGGTCTGAATTTTGGGCACAAGTAACAAGCAACAGGCGCATAATCAGTACAAAAGCTACTGCTGCCACAGCTACCGACATCACATTTCTTCTCTCTACACGGAATACGTGCAGCTTTTGGGTTTTCTTTACATGCTTCTTGTTCATTAGTTACTATTTTGCCAAGAAAAGCACTAGCATAACGTGATAAAGGATTGTTCATTATCTTCGATATTTGATCTCCTAGCTCAGGGGAGTTCGCAACATAAACACCTACGTGCTGAGTGTCTGTATGATCTAATAATTCAGCAATCGTAATTAAGCCTGCACCTGCTTCTGCTGCTCTTGGTTCCTCCAGAATATCGAAACCTGTATCCCGTCACTTTTAGTGGCTGACCTGTTCGCTCTGAAATAATTCCCAGCTTTTCAATTGTAGATCTGAGTTCAAATGTTAAGTCACTACGCTTCATATGAGGTAATTCAGATTTTAAGTACGCCATTACCTGACTACCTTTCAGAGATTTAATATCCTCAGCAACTTGCTCACCAAAAAAAAGCGGTAACTCTTTAACTTCATCAATTGAGAGCTTTCTACCTATTTTTTGTTCTAAATCTTTAGTAGCTGTTACAATATGTTTGCTTATTACTTGACCGATACTTTGAACTAACGCGAAAGCTTTGAACTGGCTTCTGAACCGTCTTCCTTTGCCTTTTGCCCTTGGGATATTTATTTGATAGATTGGTTGCTTAGTAATTAGTGCTTTTGAGTTTGCAATAAGGTCTTTCACTTTCAGTTGCTTCAGATTTACTGGTCGTCGAAAAGTAGCCGCAAATAGTTGTCCAATAGAATATTCCCTATCTGATATAGTTCCATCAGCATATTTATGATCCAAACTTGCCTTAATCGCTCGAAACTCTAGCTCACTAAACGGACCCGTTTCAGGGTCTTGCGTTAAGACTGGAATACCTTTTTCTGAGCCCTTAAGTGCCCAAGAATTTAATTCTTTCATAAATTCTTCCGGCAAATCAAAGCCCAGATATACTGCTTGCCTAAAGAAGCACCTCAATCTGCTAAGATAATCATCTTTACTTCGCTCTGGACAGCCAGCTCTAAAACTTAATAGCCCATTCAAACATAAGAAAACGCCGGAAGTGCTGTCCTTTATATATTTACCAAGAAGAAATGTCATTGAGGAGGTATATTTAGCTGAGCGGTATTCAGCAAAGTAAATCAATGTCTCTAATATTGCTTTTCTATACTCCGCAGGAAAGCTTTGAACAAGTGTAACATTTATTGTTGTTTCAGAATCGAGATCCCAGCTAGGCTTCAAAATATTAAATTCAAACCCTGCAAATGATAACCTTACATGCTCTTCATTATTTTCTGTTACCTGCTTTAATCTACTTTCTAGATTATTAGATTGATTTTTTAAAACCATATCAGCCCCAATTGTTATCACATTAACAAGTCATCGTCATAAGCTAGACTTTCTTTTAATTCAAAATCTTCGTCCTGAAGATGTAATGCAAATTCCATCGCTCTCTTTGTGTCATGACGAGAAGAATACACAAGTGACATTGTCGAACCTTTAGCCCAGCCCATTAAATGACAACGATCTGCTTCTGATTTTTCTTCAGTCGTTTTACCATGCTCGATAAGCTTGTCGGCTGACTCACTATATCTGTCATTCCAAGTGTGTCTTAAACGATGAGGATTAAGTTTAAAACCAAGAATATTCTCAAGCTCTCTAAACACTTTCTCTGCACCACTGATTGAGAGAGGTAATGTCTTATTATTTCTCATTCGATGTGATATGAATAAAAATGAACAATAAGCTGAGCCTTGAACATATGAACGATGGTCAAGAATATATGTGTCTAAAATGCTTTTAAGCTGTGGCGAAAGAGCTAATGCTCGACTATTTGTTTTAACCTTTGGCTGTTTTATACGTGGATCATCTAAATCACCAGCGTTTCGCTTTATTACTAAATAATTTTTACCCTTTCTTACAATCAAATCTTCTAACTTGATGTTAAGCGCCTCACCAATCCTTACCCCGAGAACATATAAAGTCATTGCTAACGCGTAATTGCGATATCTTACTCCCTCAGTAGTCCATGGTGTATTAGGGTAGTCGGGTCTAACTCTATCTAAAAATATACTTCTCTGTTCTTTACTTAAGGATTTGAACCCTAGTTGTTCGTGAATTTCACTATAAGTGTACCCTTCGCTTTTATCTGGTCGTTCATCAAAAAAATACTCTTCACTTTTGCTGTTTCCGTAAGGGTAATGATACTTCTCAAGCCAGTTAACATATCTCCCAAAAACAGACAGTCTGTTGTATTTAGTTTGCCAGAAAACCATATTCTCTTGCTTTTCAACTCTAATCACATGTCTAGCTGTTTCTAACCGTTGAGGCTTGTGACAATTTATAGGAATAGCACTGGTTTCATTTATTAATTTTGCTCTAGCAGCTTGTTGAGTGATGCCTGCGTAATAGGCTATATTTTTTATTTCTTGCTGTGATAAGAAGCTTCCACTCTCGCACCTTCTTTCAATATTAATCTTAAGCCGTTCGCTGATTTCGTAAAAATACGCAATGTGTTCAATTGCTTTTTTACAAGAACCTGATGACTGATCACCATTTCTGTACAGTGCTGTAATAAATAAATTTGGATAAAGCAAAGGTAAGCCATCATCTTCTAACAAGATAGCCAACCTCTCTCCACTAGCCGCAACAAATAATTTTGATTTCATACAATTTGCGAAGCTTTCTTCTTACTTGATTTAATTTTATTTAACATGGCCTGCTTCTCCGAAATTCATATTTACTTTTTATAAGGTAATACATCTTATGATTTAATCAACACCCAAAAAGTATACTTTTAAGCGACTCACCACAAAAAAATAATTAACACACAAAAAAGATATTTTTAAAAATTCAAACTATTGATTTAAAACATATCTTTATTTGGTAGAAATACAAAGTACCAAACCAGTATTCCATCTGGTTATTAAAAAGAATAAATCCAGCAAAAAAAATATAAAGCTCACATTTAAACCACCATAAGTAATGAAGAAATCAGGTACGATATAAAAAAAAAGCAGGAATATTATTTTTTTCAAATGAAATCAATAAGGTAATTAAATTTAGAAAAATAAAACTCCCTATCACTTCCGATAATTTCTTTTTCAAAAACAATATACTTATTGAAATTTTAAAGTTTGAGCCAAGAGTTGAGTCATAGAGTAGCCACATGTAAGGCAAGTAAAAAATGAAAAAACGTAAATCTAAACTTAGTCACTATGGCTTCATGGAAGTCATATCAAATGCATGAGCTATAATAAAATCGCGCCCTCAAGAAGTGATTAATTTCATACATACCGGCGTCGCAACTAATATTTGCCAACTCGATAGATTGCGATATTGATTTAATAGCGAAAACCTTGAATACGACAAAAGAAAGTTAATTTCTAATAGTCGTACTCGCTTGTATAAACTGCTCTCAGAAAGCACAGTTGAGATCACAAGGTTATCTACGATTAGTGTGAAGCACTTTGCTGATTTGAAAAATTGGAATGACTGGTTAGTGAACGCATATACAATTTAATGACCAAATTCCTGGTTCAGTGATTGGCTCAACCCAAGGTAGAGAATTAATTAAGCAAAATATATGCTTTAAAGTATAGCTTCACTGCTTAATTTATAACCTCCAACTTTATGAAAATTTTTAATTTAAATCATTAGTAAAAATCATTTAATATAGAACCCACCTGAGCCCTCAACTTGTTACGACACCTCAGCACATAAAATCCCTTTCACTTCTCGTTATATGATTACAAAGGGAAACTGACTTTATAATTAGCGGACAACTATAAAGTTTCATACTAATTCATCCAAAAGTGTTTAGCTAATAACCAGATTTAAGTACCTCATTAACCTCTTTGTCATACAAGTCATGTAGCTGAATTATCAAGTCAGCCTTTTTTCGAAGAAATGCACGCCTGTTATGTAATAGATCACAAGCTGGTTTCATTGTTTCTTTTAACTGCTTACAATTTCCATATAGATTTGCGTATCTTTCTAAAGCACCGTCACACGATAACATCTCAGAGCGACAGATATTTTCTTGCCACTTACAATCTTTCATAAACTGAATTTTCAATTTGGCTGTGGTAAATGATTCTGCATGTCCGCTATGGAATAAAGCAGTCTTCACGTATTCCTTTGTACCATCGTCTAATGTTGCCAACTCGTTTAGCAAGCCTTTCTTAGTCAACTTAATTAAATGACGTGATACTTTTTTTTGTATTTCTGGAATTGTGAAATGCTCGACCCTAGCAAAACAGCAAAAACCAATACTAATTTCTCTGGGAGTAAACTTATCTAAGTTACTCATACTAATAACAGTGTCAAAAAATGACTCAAAACTTAAATCCACAACCCTCACCATGCAATTTAGTACATATTTAATGCATGATAATACATATGACGTTCTATAACAATATGTGATCATTTAATATTTAGTATTCGGATCAAAGCTAGATGCGGCCAGTAATCAAAATCATAGGTAAAAACATAAAGCTAGCTCGTTTAAAAAAAGATTGGAGTCAAGCTGAGCTAGCACACCATTTAAATGTTGAACAAAGTTATATTAGTAGAATAGAGTCAGGATCTATAGCAATTTCATGTGAGAGGATATATGAAATTATCCAGCTGCTGGATTGTGAATCAACAGATATTTTCCCGCTAATATCAACTGTGAGAAATAGTTAAAAACTACATTAAAAATTAACAGAACTCTTAGTATGTGTAAAAGTTAAAATATCATATAAAAAAAGTTTACAAACTATTTCAATAGTTATGTAAACTTTTATTCTTATACATTGATTTTACTGTATTACTTAGCAAATCTTTACAAAACCACCCCTTTAGTACGGGCTAAAAAGGGATGTCGTCATCAAAATCAATAGGTGGTTCCATTGGGTTTGATGCGCCGCCTTGTGGTGCATTTTGCGGTTTAGGAGCAAATCCACCTTGCTGTGGTGCATTGCTGCTTTGTTGCTGGTTATAACCGCCACCTGATTGATATTGATTATTTTGCTGAGGTGCAGCTGCTGGTTGCTGGCGTGCCGCTGGAGCTTGCTGTGGCGCACTTTGCTGTTGGCCGTAACCACTACTTTGTTGCGGTGCACTTTGCTGTTGACCATAACCGCCACCTTGTTGTGGTGCGCTTTGCTGTTGACCATAACCGCCTTGTGATTGACCACCTTGGCTTTGCGACTGTTGTTGGCCGCCTTGGTAACCACCACCTTGTTGGTCGCCACCACGGGCACCTAACATTTGCATTTGACCAGTAAAGCCATCTACAACGATTTCTGTGGTGTATTTTTCTTGGCCTTGTTGATCAGTCCACTTACGTGTTTGAAGTTTGCCTTCAACGTAAATTTGCGAACCTTTACGGCAGTATTCACCCACGATTTCAGCTAACTTGCCAAAAAACACCACGCGATGCCATTCAGTTTTATCGACCATTTGGCCGGTGTTTTTATCTTTGTAGCTATCTGAAGTAGCTAAAGTAATGTTTGCTACACCATTGCCATTAGGCATATAACGTACTTCTGGATCTTGACCTAAATTACCAACCAAGATTACTTTATTAACACCGCGTGCCATGGACCTTTCTCCTATTTACGTTAGCTTAAACCAGCCACTTTACGGGCTTGGTCTAGGTCAAATTCTTTATCATTAATCTTTAAATAGCTGCGATTTTCTTCGCACACTACAGTTGCTTCTAATACACCTGGTAAAGCAACTAATTTAGAGGCAAGCGCTTGTGCTTGCTGCTCTGAACTTAATTCTGTCATTAAGCTAATCATTTTACTTCTAGGCGGGACTTGCATTTGCCAAGCAAGGATAAGCCATATTACCCCAACAAGTGCAGCCGCGGCAAACACTGCTTGCGGGCTTGTCGATTGCGCAACGTAACCCCCTAAAATACCACCTAAAAATGCACCAAAAAATTGTCCTGACGAAAATACGCCCATCGCCGAGCCTTTTTGGTTAGCCGGTGCTAAACGCGATACCAGTGCTGGCATAGTGGCTTCTAAAAAGTTAAAAGCAACAAAGTAAGCGAGCATACACAGCGCCATACCTATAACTGAATTAACACCTGCTGCAAGTGCTACCATGCTTAGTACCAATATAGCAACAGAGCCTAAAAAAGCCTGCTTTTCTTTTTCTTTACGGATAGCAATGATCATCACCGGTGCCATCAGTAAAAAGGCCAGTATTAATACCGGAATATACACTTGCCAATGTGCTTCTGCAGCCAAACCTTTAGCAATAAGCTGCCCTGGTAAAGCGACAAAAATAGTTGTAAGCGTTAGGTGCAGCAACATAACACCGATATCTAAACGTGCTAATTGCGGGTGTTTCACCAATTTTTTTATGTCACTAAAGCTTGCTAGCGTATCACCACGAGGAGCCTTATTAACTGCTTTTGGTACTAAAAATAGCACGATAAACATACCTAATATTGCCAGTGCAGCTGTTAACCAAAATATACCGGCAATCCCCCAAGAAGCAGCGACCATTGGCCCAAGTAGCATAGCAAAAGCAAAGCTCATACCGATACTCATACCTATGACAGCCATTACTTTTGGTCTTTGTTCATCTCGACTTAAATCAGAAGCAAATGCTAATAGAGAGCTTGCTATTGCCCCCATACCTTGTAAGGCCCGTCCTAACGTAACCATTTGCATTGAGTCTGCAGTGGCGGCGATTACTGAGCCTAAAGCAAATACACTTAGGCCAGCAATTATCACTTTTTTACGGCCTATTTTATCAGACAGCCAGCCCATAGGGATTTGCAATATAGCTTGCGTTAAACCATAAGCGCCAATCGCGATACCTATCCATAGCGGTGAAAAACCTGAAAGCTCTTGGCCATAAATCGCCAATACGGGCATCAGCATAAATAAGCCAAGCATACGAAATGCAAACACGCTGGCCAGTGATACTGCGGCGCGTTTTTCTCGAGAGTTGAGTGAAGAAGCTGTCATGATTCCCGTGTTCTTGCTGTCTATTAGAATTCGAGCAGGGATTCTACCACAAGCTTAATAAGAAATAATCGCCCTAAAGCGATGATTTTTTCATTGATCAAGGATTAATCTTGTTGCGTATTATGAGATACTCAGTAAATACATTTGGTAATGAAACGAGATAGCATGGAAAACATTGAAGTCCGAGGCGCCCGCACGCACAATTTAAAAGACATCAGCCTAACCATTCCCCGTGATAAATTAATAGTTATCACCGGTCTATCTGGTTCTGGTAAGTCGTCTTTAGCATTTGATACCTTATATGCAGAAGGGCAACGCCGGTATGTAGAATCTTTATCAGCTTACGCAAGACAATTTTTATCACTCATGGAAAAGCCTGATGTTGATCATATTGAAGGTCTTTCCCCTGCAATCTCCATAGAGCAAAAGTCGACCTCTCATAACCCTCGCTCTACTGTAGGAACCATTACCGAAATTTACGATTACCTGCGCTTATTATTTGCTCGCGTTGGTGAGCCACGCTGCCCTACTCACGATTTACCTCTTGCTGCACAAACGGTGAGCCAAATGGTCGACACTGTTTTAGCATTCCCTGAAGGCAGCAAGCTGATGATGCTTGCACCAGTAGTGAAAGAACGTAAAGGCGAACATGTAAAATTGCTCGAGCAGTTAGCGAGCCAAGGTTATATCCGTGCTCGTATTGATGGTGAAGTGTGTGACTTATCTGATCCACCAACCTTAGAGTTACATAAAAAACACACCATTGAAGTTGTGGTCGACCGTTTTAAAGTCAAAGACGGCTTACAGCAACGCCTTGCTGAATCTTTCGAAACAGCCCTAGAGTTGTCGTCAGGTGTTGCAACAATTGCTTCTATGGATAACGACGGCAGCGAAGAGCTATTGTTATCAGCAAACTTTGCCTGTCCGACATGTGGCTACGCCATGACCGAACTTGAGCCTCGCTTGTTCTCATTCAACAACCCTGCAGGCGCATGTCAAAGCTGTGATGGATTAGGCGTAAGGCAGTATTTTGACCCTAACCGTGTTATTCAAAACCCAGAGCTTAGTTTATCCGGTGGTGCCATTAAAGGCTGGGACAAACGCAGCTTTTACTATTTCCAAATGCTACAAGCCGTTGCCGAGCATTATAAATTTGATTTAGAAGTACCTTTTCAAGAGCTCAGTAATGACGCTAAAAAGGTTATTTTAGAAGGCTCTGGCAGCACTAAAATTGCTTTTAATTATCGCAATGACCGAGGTGACTTAATTACTCGTAACCACGAGTTTGAAGGTGTGCTCAATAATATGAATCGCCGTTACCGCGAAACTGAATCTAATTCAGTGCGTGAAGAACTGGCAAAATACCAAACCAGCCAAGCTTGCCCAAGCTGTAAAGGTTCACGATTACGCCAAGAAGCTCGTAGCGTGTTTATCGGCCAAACAAACTTACCAGATATTACGTCAATGAGTATTGGCGAAGCGATGGACTTTTTTGCAGAGCTTACTTTAACTGGGCAACGTGGCCAAATAGCAGAAAAAATACTAAAAGAAATACGCGATCGTTTATCATTTTTGATTAACGTGGGTTTGAACTATCTATCATTAGAGCGCAGCGCCGATACACTTTCTGGCGGTGAAGCGCAGCGAATTCGCTTAGCCAGCCAAATTGGCGCAGGCCTTGTGGGTGTTATGTACGTGCTTGATGAGCCATCTATTGGCCTGCATCAACGTGATAACGACCGCTTATTACAAACACTGATTCATCTACGCGATTTAGGTAATACCGTGATTGTGGTAGAGCATGATGAAGATGCAATCCGCGCCGCCGATCATATCATTGATATTGGCCCAGGTGCTGGCGTGCACGGTGGTTATGTCATTGCACAAGGTACCCGTGATGACATTTTAGCCAGCGAAAAATCTGTCACAGGGCAGTTTTTGTCGGGCAAGCGTAAAATTGAAGTACCTAAAGAGCGCCATCTGATCAATGATAAATGGCTTGAGTTATTTGGCGCTACAGGTAATAACCTAAAAAATGTCGACTTACAGATCCCATTTGGCTTGATGACCTGTATTACTGGGGTGTCTGGCTCAGGTAAATCAACCCTTATTAACGACACCTTATTCAAATTAGCTCATACCGAGCTAAATGGTGCAACCACCGCAGAAGCCGCCCCTTATAAAGAAATTAAAGGGCTTGAATACTTTGATAAAGTAATCGATATTGATCAAAGCCCCATTGGCCGCACACCGCGTTCAAACCCTGCAACTTATACCGGTATATTTACCGGTATTCGTGAGTTATTTGCCGGCACTCAAGAAGCCCGCTCACGGGGTTATAAAGTGGGTCGCTTTAGCTTTAACGTTAAAGGTGGACGCTGTGAAGCCTGCCAAGGTGATGGCGTTATCAAAGTCGAAATGCACTTTTTACCTGATGTTTATGTACCCTGTGATGTATGTAAAGGCCAGCGTTATAACCGTGAAACCTTAGAAGTACAGTACAAAGGTAAAAATATTCACCAAGTGCTTGAAATGACAGTGGAAGATGCCCACGACTATTTTGATAAAATACCTGCAATTGCACGTAAGCTAAAAACCTTAATGGATGTTGGGCTCTCTTATATTCGCCTAGGCCAAGCTGCTACAACACTCTCTGGGGGTGAAGCACAGCGTGTAAAACTAGCTCGTGAGCTGTCTAAGCGTGATACCGGTAAAACCCTGTATATTCTTGATGAACCGACTACAGGCTTGCACTTTGCCGACATCGAGCAGCTATTAGTTGTATTGCATCGCTTACGTGACCACGGTAATACCATTGTGGTGATTGAGCACAATCTTGATGTGATCAAAACCGCAGACTGGATTGTCGATTTAGGCCCTGAAGGCGGTGCTGGCGGTGGTGAAATTTTAATCGCAGGCACACCTGAAGAAGTGGCAAAATGTGAGCGTTCACATACCGGGCACTATCTAAAAGCTCTACTTTAAACCATGAAGGACAAGGAATGTTACGATACTTTAAAGTAGCAAAATGGCGTGCAAACAGGCAGTTAAAGCAACATAACGCAAACTTTAAGCCTCATAAAGCACGTCTAATAAAACGCATACAAAGTATCTGGTTTAATTTAAGTGCAGCCCAAAAGCTGTACTTACTTGCCCTTATTAGCCTGGTCTTACTGCAATCTGCAGCACTTGCAAGTTTATTAACCATTATTGCGTTAGTCGTAGAGTTTTGGCCTAAATTTATACAATTGTGGCATTCACTGGCCGGTAAAGCCTTAATACTACTTTTTTACGCTATTATTGCCAACTTTGTGTTAGCCAGTGCAAGTGGAATCGTTAACGAAGTCACTCAAGTCTCTGCAGCACACTTTAATTACAGCCATAATTTTGCAACTTTACTCTATTTACCACCTTGGGCATTAGGGATTACGCTGGGCACTTTGCTACTGCTACAACTGATATTACCTTTTTATATCATTGCATTATTAGTAATTAAACCATTTGGCTCTGATCGCGTTAAATTCATCAGTCAGAGTTACTCTCCGTTATTAACCGCACTACTGCGCTTTTCCTTAGCAAGTGTCGTTATTGTCAACCTCATTTCATTTATCGATGAAAAACCAACTGAACAAGTGTTTGACGAAATAGTCAGTAGCTTTTCCAACGGCGCAGAAACTGGCCAAGCTCTCGCTGCAGAGTCGAGCGGGGAAAACGAACAGGCACTAAAAGAGTTAAATGAGCGACTAAAACCAATGGAAAATAATAGCCAAGAGAGCCTCTCGGACGAACCTTCTAAGATTGCAGTCGATGTTGAGGGAGATGGTAGTACTGCAGAAAATATGACTCACTTTTTTGAGACTAAAGGGTATTTTGAACGCAGTAAATGGCTTATTGCAAGCTTTGCTTATCATTTTGAAGCTGACACTTTCTCACGCTGTGCTAAAGCTAAAAATAGCAAAACTGTAGAATTAAATGATTATGAGTTCGTAGAAATAACGCTAGATAACACAGAACCATATAGTTATAGCTTTATTGTAAAAGCATGTGATTCACCAGGGATAAAACCCGTTAAATAAACACTATTAATGCTCAAAATAAGGGTTTACTAATTCAAGCTCGGTTGTTTTCGTTACGTCATAAGGGAGAGATTCTAAATCCTGCAAAAAATAGCTCTCGAATAGCGTCCTAAACTCCCCTGTTTGCTCTAATTTGATTAACCCCTTTTCAATCGCACTGGCAAGCTCTGGCTTTTCTTTTGACACAAAATAATAAAATGCAGCTGGGTAGCTAATAAACAGGTTAGGCACAATCGCTAAGTCAGGATTATCAACCTCATTAAGCTCTGACGTTACCTCAATAAATGAACGAGGAAAGTACTCTATTTTACCTTTGGCAGTCAAAGCAAACATTGCCTCGTAATTCGCAAGAGGCCTAACTGTTAGACCGTTATGGGCCAAAATTTTTGTATCTGGCCAATCATGTCCTTGAGCTGCACTTAGCTGTTCGAGTTGTTCAATGGTGCTGATTTTTTCATATAATGGTAGCAGCTGGCGATTAGTCACAAGTGCACGTTTACCAATATAACCGCGATAAAGTGGGATTTTTATTGCTATGGCCAGTGTTTCTCGTTCTGGGCTGGTCATACTCCAGTATAAATCGACATTATTATCTTCTAAACCGATCAAAGCACGTTGTTGATGTGGATGTACAATCACGTGATTAATTTTAGCTGGGTACTGTGCCGCTCTAAGGGCTTGCTCTAACAAGATACTTAAGTATTCATCACGCTTATATTGTGCTCTCGGCTCTTGAGCTACATTAATGGTTTGTGCAGTCAGCGTAGCGCAATAAAACAATACCGCGTGTATGGGAAAATAAAAAAAGGCTCGTTTCATTAGAACTAATAAAGAGTGTTTTTTCTAAACTACACGCTGATGAGTAATTACTCAAGTATAAAGTTATAAAGCGTGCTTATCCGGATTAAGTCTAACAACGGCAGGTGCAGGACTTCGGCGCTTACAAACAAATAAATGACTTTCTCGGTATCGTTTTGCTTCTTTTTTAGCGTCAGTTGCAAGCGCAGCCACTTGATGACTGTTGTTACATAGAGCTAAATCAGGCTCTACCAAACCTATTGATAAAGTAAGTAACGGCACAAACTGCTTTTGCCCTTCGCGATTACTTGCCCAATAGCCACCACTGGCGATATGCTCAGGGGTAAAAAATGCACGAGCTTTGACTTCAAAATCATTAATTATGTAATTACACACGAGAGCGGCTTCATCACTGTCAAATACCACCATAAAGTCATCCCCTCCTATGTGACCAACAAAACTAGGGATATTAGCGCATGCTTGCACTGTGACATCGGCCAGTAACTTGATCACACTATCGCCGCTGGCATAACCATAAAGGTCATTAAATTGCTTAAAGTGATTTAAGTCTATATACGCAAGAGAGAAACCATTTTTACCGCGTAAGCGGTGTTCGATAGCTTCATTTATTGCCACATTACCCGGTAACATCGTGAGTGGATTTGCATGCTGCGCATGACGAATTTTTTCATCGGTAATGTGCTTTAAAATATCGCGCAATGGTGCTAGGCCTAAATACCGTTCTTCTCGAGTAATAACGATATGACGACGAATATCAAAGTCATTCTCAGTAATTTGTTGGCTTACCGTATCAAGTAACTGGTTTTCATCTACAATTAATGGTTGCTTATGCATTAACGCCGTGACAGGCTGTTTATCATAAAGTGCATGCCCATAAGGTGCGGCAAATACTTCTGTCAGCTGGTCTTTATGTAATAGGCCTATAGGCTGCTGTTGCTCGTTTAATACAGCGATACTGATTATCGTTTTATCTTGTTCAAATATTTTATGAGCATCTTTACAACGTGTTTCACTCATAATGGCTGCTTGCTCAACGGCCAACCAGCCTATGGCCATTGATTGTTCAAGCTGATTACTTAAAGGTGTGAAATTTAGCTGCTCTAATTGCGGGCTTTTAAATTCTGCACTTGGTTTTCTGTTTGGCCGCTCGAGTAAAAACCCCTGAGCATTTATTATGCCCAAGCTTTCTAACAAATATAGCTCTTCAATGCGCTCTATGCCCTCAGCAATGACTTCTGTATTAGTCACTTTAGCAAGTTCGATAATCGATTTTAAAAACTCTTTCTTCACCACACTTTGATCACAATGATCAATAAAGTAGCGGTCTATTTTTACAAAGTCAGGGCATAACTCAGACCACTGTTTTAAACCCGAGTAACCCGCTCCTAAATCATCGATGGCGATAGAAAAGCCAAGCTTACGATAGTGTGCAATTGTTTTTAATAATAAAAAGCCATCATCTACTTTTTCTTGCTCGGTGACTTCAATAACAACCCGGCTTGCTGTAAGGCCAAAGTGCTCAATAAGGTGTAAGGTTTCACCTTTAGGGTGACATGGGTCAAGGAGTGTTTTGGGGCTAACATTCAAGAACAATTTACCTTGCAAGTTTAATTTCACAAAGTTTTCAATGGCTTTTGAACGACATAATAGCTCTAACTCTGAAATCTTATCGTAACTAATCGCCGCGTTAAAAAGCTCGTTCGGCATTTCTAACAGGCTATTTTGGGGTCCGCGACTTAATGCCTCATAACCTAATATATGTTTATTATAAATATCAAAAATCGGTTGGAATAAGGTTGTTATATCACTGTTATGTAATATATTTTCTAATGTAATTCGCTGAATACTCACCTAGCACCAAACCGACAGTTATTATTTATAGGCGGTTAAAGTAGCAACTAAATATGACAGTTATATGTCTAATCCGCCAGTTCAGCTTCAACTTGCTCAAAGTGAGCCATGGCTTCAATCATATCAAGCTCAACCGTTTTATATTCCACGCTGTTGTTAAGCCCTTTATGAGCAATAGCTTGCACCATGGCTCCATGAACAAGTAGCTCTTTAATGTGGTAGCAAATAGGTTGTTCGAAGCTAGGTAACTTTTTACCAAGTAAGTAATCACTTGCAATTTTTTCAACTGGTAAACTCGTCATGTCTGCGGCAGCAGCATTTAAGCTAGCTAAATAGTGTGTACATTGCGGAACTTCAACAGTGAGATCTTTCAATAATGATTGTGACAATATCACTAGTTTCGCTGACTCTTTTTGTAATTTATTCGCATCATTATTGGTATTAATAATACCTAATACATATGCTGCTTGGTTACGATATTGCTCAAGCAAAGTTAATTGCACTGCCTCATCGTGTTGCTCAGAGTGTGTCGATTCAGTATTGTCACCACATGCACTGAGCATGATTAAAAGGCTGGCGAGAAGAAGTGATTTAAGCATAAAGTGGTTACTTGTATGAAAACAAAGAATAATGCTCATTATATGAAAAATCACGTTCTAGAAACAGTAATACTTAAATTCGTAGGAGCGCGCTTTAGCGCCGATGAACTTTTACACATAACCCAAAGCTTAAAGACAATCACGGCTACAGCCTGTTCCTGCAATAAAAAAACCGCTCAAAGAGCGGTTTTTAAACGTACATTCAGTTCTGCTGCTTAGAACAATATCTAAGGCATTGGATCTAAATCGGCACCTTCTTTTTCTATCACTTCTGGGATTAAGTCTTCTTTACTCACACCCATTGCTATCGCTACTGCACTGGCAACATATATTGATGAATACGTACCAATAAACACACCAAATAATAATGCAGTGGCAAAACCGTGAATTGTTTGCCCACCCCATACAAACAGTGCTATCAATACCAAAATAGTGGTAATTGATGTAACCAATGTACGGTTAAGTGTTTGCGTCAACGAGATGTCGATGATCTCAATCGTATCGTCGATACGTACCTTGCGGAAGTTCTCACGAATACGGTCAGATACAACAATAGTATCGTTAAGTGAATAGCCTATTACTGCAAGTATTGCAGCAAGAATGGTTAAATCAAACTCCAAACCAAGTACTGAGAACAATCCTAAAGTAATAATAACGTCATGCATTAGCGCTGAAACTGCCCCCAATGCAAAACGCCACTCAAAACGAAATGCAACGTAAATCAAGATACAGATAAGTGCAGTTAACATGGCTAGGCCACCCTGCTCTTTTAGGTCCTCACCTACACTTGGGCCAACAAATTCAATACGACGCATTACCACACTGTCATCAGCTTGTTTTAATGCTGCAATAACTTGGTTACCAATTACTTCAGCTTTTACGTCATCGCCACGCGGTGCTAAACGCACTAATATCTCTTGGCTAGAACCAAATAACTGTACCGATGCGTCAGCAAAGTTGTTTTCAGCGAGGACCGCACGTACTTTTTTTAAGTCCGCTGGCTGTGAAAAACCTACTTCAACGGCCGTACCACCAGTAAAGTCCAAACCAAAGTTTAAGCCCTTTACAAAAATAGAAGCTAATGAAGCTAAAATAAGTAGCGTTGAGATACCCATTGCAACTTTTCGTAACGACATGAACTGTAACGTTCTGCCGCCTAATTTTAAAATTTGCATCATCGCTCCTTAAATTGACAGCTTATCGACACGTTTACCGCCGATAAATAAGTTGATCACGGCACGCGTGCCAACAATGGCTGTAAACATTGAGGTCAAAATACCAATCGCTAATGTTACGGCAAAGCCTGCAATTGGACCGGTACCCACAGCAAATAAGATAATAGCTGCAATTAAAGTCGTAACATTTGCATCAAAAATAGTACTAAATGCACTGTCGTAACCATGATGAACTGCTTGTTGCGGACTACGTCCATCAGCAAGTTTCTTCACGAATACGCTCAAAGATAAGTACATTGGCATCAACTGCCATACCGACGGTTAATACAATACCGGCAATACCTGGTAGCGTTAGTGTAGCGCCTGGAATTAACGACATCACACCAATGATCAACACAAGGTTCGCTGCAAGAGCAATGTTTGCCACCATGCCAAAACCTTTGTAATAAACCAGCATAAATATCAGTACAAATAAGAAGCCAAGAGCAACGGCGGTCATACCTGCTTCGATATTTTCCTGTCCTAGACTTGGGCCTACTGTACGCTCTTCAACTATTTGAATTGGCGCAACAAGTGCACCAGCACGAAGGAGTAAACTTAAGTTATGGGCTTCAGCTGGGTTATCAATCCCTGTTATACGGAATGAACGGTCAAGACGAGCTTGAATTGTGGCTACGTTAATAACTTCTTCAACCTTAATTGGTGGAAGCGCTTTACCGTTGGCATCTTTTTTACCTGATGGCTTGTATTCGATAAATACCGTTGCCATACGTTTACCAATGGCACGCTTAGTGAACGCATTCATTTTAGCGCCGCCTTTGCTATCAAGGCTAATACTCACTTGCGGACGCTGATATTCATCAGCACCTGATTGTGCACCTGTAATGTGGCTACCTTCAAGAATAATGCGCTTTTTAAGCACTACAGGGTAACCGTCACGGCTCATGATCATTTCTGTGCCGGCAGGAATACGCCCTTGCGCTGCTGCTGTTGGATCAGCATTTTCATCCACCTCACGAAACTCAAGGGTTGCTGTTGCACCAAGTATTTCTTTCGCGCGGGCTGTATCTTGTACGCCAGGCAATTGCACAATAATACGTTCAGCACCTTGACGCTGTACGTTTGGCTCTGCAACACCAATTTGGTTGATACGGTTACGAATAATAGTTTCGTTTTGCTTGATAGCGTAATCGCGAATTTCTTTTAGCTTTAAATCGCTAAGGTTGGCATAAAAGGCGTTATCGTTTGAGCTATCATCAATGAAGGTATGTAACGGGTAGCGAGACTGTAGAAAACGTTCAGCGGCATCTTTATCTTCTTCGCTGCGCATTTCAACTCGCATACGCTCGCTATTAGCGACACGGCGAATTGAGCGATAACGAAGTTTTTCACCACGTAGGTCACTTTTATAGTCTTGCTCCATCTGTTCCAGCGCGTTATCAACGGCTGTCACCATGTCGATTTCCATCGTAAAGTGAACACCACCACTTAAATCCAAGCCCAACTTCATTGGGTTACCACCAAGGCTTTTCAGCCAATGAGGTTGCGCCGGGGCCATATTAATGGCTGAGATGTAATCTTCGCCCAGTGAATTACGCAGTAAATCTTGCGCTTTAAGTTGTTCTTCTACATTTTTGAAACGAACTAAAATTTGCCCATTTTCAAGTTTTGTAGATTTCACTGTTACCTTGTTATCTTTGAGGATGCCATTTACTGTATCTAATACACTGAGTTCAACATCAGCACCTTTTGCGCCAGAAACCTGTATGGCCGGATCGCGGCCATACAGGTTTGGTGAAGCATATAAAAGGCCGATAGCTATCACAGCGATAACAAGTAAATACTTCCATAATGGAAACTTGTTTAACACGTGTCTGTCCTTATTATTCTAATTATAGCGACTTCATTGTGCCTTTAGGCAGTACTGCAGAAATAGCAGATTTTTGTACAGTCACTTCTGTTTGATCGTTTAATGCAATAACGATGAAGTCTTTGTCTTCTGCGATTTTTACAATTTTTCCTACTAAACCACCTTGGGTAAGTACTTCATCACCTTTTGCCATCGAGCTCATTAAGCTTTTATGCTCTTTTACGCGCTTAGCTTGTGGGCGGTAGATCAAAAAGTAAAATACTAAACCAAAAATAGCCAACATGATTAGCATTTCGTAACCGCCGCCTGCGGGGGCTGCACCAGCCGCACTTGCGTGGGCGTTTGAAATAAATAAACTCATAACACTTCCTCTTTAATTTTTATAAAATTTAATCGTTTATATCCGCAAGCTCTGGCACTTCTTGGCCACGGCGAGCATAAAAATCATTTACAAATTCATCTAATTTGCCTTCGCTTATTGCGTTGCGTAGGCCTTCCATCACACGCTGATAATAACGTAAGTTATGGATTGTGTTTAGTCGCGCACCTAAAATTTCATTACATTTATCAAGGTGATGTAAGTATGCACGAGAATAGTTTTTACATGTATGGCAATCACACTCAGGATCAAGTGGGCCGGTATCTGTTTTATGCACTGCGTTACGGATTTTAACAATGCCGCCAGTCACAAATAAGTGACCATTACGCGCATTTCGCGTTGGCATAACACAGTCAAACATATCAATACCACGGCGTACAGCTTCAACTAAGTCTTCAGGTTTACCTACGCCCATTAAGTAACGCGGTTTGTTCTCTGGCATCTTATACGCACAGTGATCAAGAATATTGATCATTTCGTTTTTTGGCTCACCTACAGATAAACCACCTAACGCATAGCCATCAAAACCTATTTCTTCAAGGCCTTTTTGTGACTGCGCACGAAGCTCAGGATACATACCACCTTGAATAATACCAAATAAAGCTGATGGGTTATCACCGTGACCTTCTTTCGAACGCTTAGCCCAACGAAGTGATAGCTCCATTGAATCTTTTGCTTCTTTTTCAGTGGCTGGGTATGGCGTACATTCGTCAAAAATCATCACGATGTCTGAGCCTAAATCGCGCTGCACTTGCATTGCTTTTTCAGGAGAAAGCATGATTTTCTCACCGTTTACTGGTGAGCTAAACAATACGCCTTCTTCAGAAATTTTACGCATTGCACCAAGACTAAACACTTGGAAGCCGCCTGAATCAGTTAGAATAGGACGATCCCAGTTCATAAAGTCATGTAAGTCACCATGCTGTTTGATGATTTCAGTGCCAGGGCGCAGCATTAGGTGAAAAGTATTGCCTAAGCAAATTTGCGCGCCAGTATCTTTAACTTCATCTGGGGTCATGCCTTTTACAGTACCGTAGGTGCCAACAGGCATAAATGCAGGTGTTTCTACAACACCTCGTTCAAAAATCAAGCGGCCGCGGCGCGCTTTACCGTCAGTACGGTCTAATTCAAATTTCATATCGTCCTCAATGTCGGAAAAACAGTCCAACTACTGATGCAGGTGAATAACACCAACAAGCTATAATTTAACCGCTCGATTCTACCATTAGTTACTATGGCATTACTATTAATTGGGATAAAAGCCCAGATTAAAAGTAAAAAACCCCAGCATTTTGCTGGGGTCTGTTGCCGTTTCAGTCATATTTATTTGCGGGTCAAAAACATTGCATCACCGTAGCTAAAAAAGCGGTACTTTTGTTCTATCGCTGTTTGATACGCACTCATGATGTTATCTTGCCCAGAAAATGCACTCACCAACATAATAAGGGTTGATTCTGACAAGTGAAAGTTAGTAACCATGGCATCAACCACGTTGAATTGATAACCCGGATAAATAAAGATATCGGTATCACCAAAGTAACTAGCTAGCTCACCGCCGTGAATTTTTGCGGCTGACTCTAAAGAACGAACCGACGTGGTACCTACTGCAATTACTCGTCCGCCATTGGCTTTTGTTTTAGCCACCAAAGCAACCACTTCATCAGACACTTCAATGTATTCAGAGTGCATAATGTGATCATCTACAGAGTCAACACGTACAGGTTGGAAAGTCCCCGCACCTACATGTAACGTCACAAAAGCCATATTAACGCCTTTTTCTTTAAGCGCGGCCATTAAGTTGTCGTCAAAATGGAGTCCTGCCGTGGGCGCAGCCACTGCACCAGGCTTTTCACCATAAACGGTTTGGTAACGCTTACGGTCATCGTCTGTATCTGGGCGGTCGATGTAAGGCGGTAGTGGCATATGGCCAATATCGTTTAAAATTTCTAATACATTTTGGCTATCGGTGAATTCTAGTTCAAACAGCTCACCTTGGCGGCCAATCATAGTTGCTTGTGCTTTGCCTTCAAGTGTCAGAGTCGAGCCCTCTTTAGGTGATTTACTTGCGCGTACATGAGCAAGCACTCTGTGTTCATCAAGCACACGTTCAACTAAAACTTCAACCTTACCACCTGATTCTTTTTGCCCATACATACGCGCTGGAATTACTTTAGTGTTATTAAATACTAATAAGTCATTTTCGTTTACTAGCGCTAAAATATCGCTAAATACTTTGTGTTCAAGTGCACCTGATGGGCCATCTAGTGTAAGTAAACGACTGCTTGTTCTATCCTCTTTTGGAAAACGAGCAATCAATTCATCAGGGAGATCAAAGCTAAAGTCAGCAACGCGCATATTAAATATATCCAGATCAAAAAAGTCGCGCCAAGTTTAACTGTATCAAACTCATTGCTCAACTAAGTTTCATGGCACGCTAATGTTTTCTTGTGATTCGGGACAAATGGCATTATCCTAATCTATTGAATTAAGCATGGGTTAATAAGAGGTAATGACTTCATGGCTAAGCAGCTAAAGTTGCTGATTTTAAACGCCAGTATGACTGAGCGTCAGACTATTAGGTCAACTCTTACTAAACTTAATGTATTCACGTTCATTGAAGTTAGCGATACACAGCAAGCGTTAGAGATTTTAAAGCACCAAGCGGTCGATGTAGTTATCACAGGCCTTGATGTAGGTAAAATCGATGGCTGGCGCTTTTCTCGGATGATACGTTCAGGGCTGTTAAAAACTAAAAAAAATACGCCTATTTTGCTTACTCCCCCGATTTACTGTGAACGCATAGCCGAAACAACTGCCCGCAGTTACGGTATTGATGCCGTACTGCCGTTTGAACGCCAAGACATGCTGCCACAAGTGTTAGCCAACGTACTCTCTACGCACCTAGAAAAAAGTAGTCGCTTAAACTTACTGTTAGTAGAAGTTGACGATGTAAAAGCGACTGAAATCGAGCAAACGTTAGCGCTAAATTTTGCTTGTAATCGCGCTACAACCAACAAACAAGCATTAGCCACTTATTTACAGCAAGACTTTTCTATTGTGTTGCTGGATGCAACTGCAGATCTTGCTGGACCTGCCAATGAACTAGTCAAAGAGATATTACAACACAATTCTAAGCAAGCCATCGTAACCATTATTGAAACAAACGATGCTGATTACACTGAGCAATTGCTTCTGTCTGGTGTTACCGATTTTATACGCGCCCCTTACGAACAGTCTTTTTTAAGTAAAGTATGCGACCATGCCGCGCGCCGTGAAGATTTTATGGTGAGCTATGCAGAGTTCGCGCAAAAGGTTGAACAATTAAGTCAAAGCCAAAGCCGATATAAAGAACTGTTTTCTGCGCACCAGCGCATTTTACTACACTTAAATACCGTCGTGCTTGAGTTTGATCAGCAAGGGCTTATCCGCTTTATCAACCCAGCATGGGAGTCTCTCAGCGGCTTTGGCATTAAACACACCTTAACTAAATCACTCACTGATTTTTGTGTTGATGAATGCAAAGTAAAACTGTTAAGTACAATCAGCACGATATTAAAAGACGGGATAGAACAACAAAAAGTTGAAATTCAGATCATCCACAAAGATGGCCGTGCAATATGGGTTGAGTGTCGCTTACAACTAATAAAAAATAGCAGTAGCGCTGCAACTATCACTGCAACCATTGATAATATTCATGAGCGTAAACAAGCCGAACTACAATTACGACATCTCGCTTTGCATGACACTTTAACCGGTTTACATAATCGATATTACTTTGATCAACAGCTAAATCGTATTTGCCAAACAAGCAATACCTATACTGATGTAGAGCATGCACTGATTTACATTGATTTAGACCATTTTAAAATTATCAACGACAGTAAAGGCCATCAACAAGGCGACATTGTTTTAAAAGAAGTCGCTCAGTTGTTTACAGCTAATATTAGTGATGAACACCTTGTTTGTCGAATTGGTGGTGACGAGTTTGCAGTTATCTTAAAAGACATTAACTTGTTAGACGCCCATTTGGTTGCTGAAAGTATTTGTATGGCAATTGAAAGCCATCAATTCAAATCGGAAGAACAAATTTACTCGATTAGCTGCTCTATTGGTTTAACACAAATAACTGCAGCCAATCACGACCCAAGCGAGTGTTTAAAGCAAGCGGATATCGCCTTATATATTGCCAAAAACTTAGGCCGCAATTTAGTTCATTGCTACTCTAAAGACGACGCTAGCCATAATACACTACAAGCTGGGCTTGAGTGGGGCCATAGCATCCGCCAAGCACTTCAGCAGGATCAAGTTGAACTACATTACCAACCAATCTGGGACTTCAAAAAAGCCGAAGTGGCTTACTTTGAAACACTCCTGAGATTAAAGCTTGATGATGAATTGATTTATCCAAACCAATTTATACCGTCTCTTGAATTATTAAACGATACCTACTTAATGGATCAGTGCGTTATTCGTAACGCTATTGCAGCTATCGCCGCTAATCCTGAACTCAATCAAATTGCGATTAACTTATCTGCTCAGTCATTTTTAGATGAGCGGTTACTGCCCCATATAGAATCCACTCTTGAGAAATTCAATTTACCAGCAACTCGGGTGATTTTTGAAATAACAGAGTCAGCCAGCATAAACAACCTAACAGCAACAAGAGCTATGATAGAAAAACTGAACCGCCTTGGCTGTCACTTTTCAATTGACGATTTTGGTACAGGCTTTAGTACCTTTAATTATCTTAAACAACTCCCTGCACAACACGTAAAAATTGATGGCTCGTTTGTTCGTGATATGCTTAATGATCCTATTGATTTAGCCTTAGTAAAAGCAATTAATGATATTAGCCGCTCTTTAGATAAACGCTCAGTAGCGGAATATGTTGAAAATGAAGAAATATTTTTAGCACTAAAAGAAATTGGTGTTGATTACGGACAAGGCTACTTTATTTCACGTCCTGTACCGGTAGAAAAAATAAAAAATGAGCTTGAAAAAATATCTAAAAACAAAACTTTTTACGAACAATAACCTAGCTGAAAAAACACACATTCCTACGTAATTCTACCTTTTTTTACTTCCATCTAGCTGTAACTCATCTATACTTTGTACACGATGTTATTAAATGTCTTGTTTTTACAATGATAAACAAAAATTTACATGACATCACTAATTAGCTAGAACATACTACTGAGCGATTAACATTTCGTTAGTGGTATTGTCGAATTTAAGGAGTTAAATTATGACGCAATTGATCGTACTACTGCTATTGGTAAATTTAGGGATAACTTATCAATGCTACCGCTATGCTTGTTTAAAAGGCTACCCTGTTACTACATTTACTTGCCTAGGCTTAGTGCCCTACTTTAATTTAGTGGTATGGGTGTATTTATTATTTTTACCTGATATTACCCCATTTAATAAGCAGTTTGAGTATGAAGGGCATAATGAAAAGCAGCCTTTGTGATAGGCTGCTTTTTGGTCAGGGATAGTTGGTTAAAACTGATAGCTGATAGCTTTAAGGGCTAAGTCATTGGGTTTAATATCACCCATTACGCATTTTTTTATATCCGTCTTATTAAATACTTTGATCATACTTTTTCTGTTATCAGCCAAACCATTGAGCACAAAACTTACATGTTCATCATTAGGTAAACTACGCAGCCCACTACCATAGTCACACAAAGTTAAACTGATGCTGTTATTAACCTGGGTGAACAATTTTTGTTGCTCTGCGGCTTGCTGTTTGACACGCTCAACTTGTTTTTCAGTTATATCTTGACGCAATTTCTGTTGCTGTTTAGTGAGCTTTACTTGTTGTTTTTCAAGTGCGGCAATTTCTTTTTCAAGGCTCTTTTTGCGTTGCGCTAACTCTTTTGCCTCTGCGCTATTATCATGGCGGCTAGCAAACTCAAGATCACGCTTTTCACGCTCTAAATCGCGTAGTTCACGACTTATATCACGCTCTTGCTCTGCAACTTCTCTTACTTGTTCAGCCCCTTCTCTCATCACTTCCATAGCTTGTTGATAAGCTTTACGTGATGACTCAACAGCATGTTCGCTTATTGCTTGGGCATGGTCGCTAATAAACTCAATATTCACTTCAGAGAAATCAATGTCAGGCAGAGGAGGTAATGACGCATTAGGTACGTTACTAAAAAAACTTTGCCAACGGTTCGCACTTCTAATATCTAATTCAAAAACAACACCTTGCTTAACAAGGTAATGAGCTTTTATAGCACGTACAGCTTTATCGGTATCTTGCTTTAATGCTGCGCTAAGAATATTTTCCATGATGCCAACCTCTCGCTGTATGGCAGCTAAATCATTCGAACTTTGTGCAAATAGCTTGCTACTCATACAACCTAGCATGGCGATAATAACGCCGTTAATCAGTTTTTTATTCATACTCATTTACTCCTAATTTTTTGCGATAGCAGCCATTGGCTGCTCTTGAACTTGTTCGGCTAAATCGTTTAACTGCATGCGAAGATAGGCTTGATCTTGAGCACGCTGCGTTTTGAAATAAGTCAGTAAATTATTAAGATCTTCCTGGCGCTCAACTCGTCCGGTTGCTATTGCCTCTTTTGCTAGTTGATACATATGTTGCTGTTGTAACTCATTTTGTGCAGTTATAATATTCTGTAACTGATCTATTTGCTTTTGCTGAGATTCTAATAGCTGTGTTTGTTTAGCGACCTGATTCAGCAATTCTGGCGCCTGCTGCTTTGGCATCACTAAAAAGATTAACGAACAAATCATAACTGATGCCGCAACAGCCCATACCCCAGCCATACTAAATACGCTTACAGAAGCGAACTGTGGCATGGTCGACTGGCGATCCCAATGTGGCACTGGCACTGTTTTATATGCATTACTATGCTGCTGCCAGACTTGTGCTTGACTCATCAGCACGCTATATTCAGGATCATTTTCAAGCTGCTGTAATTGCGCAGCACTCAAAACATTGCCTTCTAACCATTGCTCAAAAAGCGACTCTAAATTAGCCATCGACGGCCTCCAAATGAACTTTTAATTTACCTAATGCACTATATAAACGAGACTTGGCGGTATTTATGGAAATATCGAGTTGCTCAGCTATCTCTTCAAAGGTGCAATGCTGGAAAAACTTTAACTCGACCACCAAACGCTGCTCCCAAGGCAAGTTATTTAGCATTGCTTTTAATTGTTGATGCTCAACTTGCACTAACTGATTATTCTCTAGCTCGCTATGCTCACACACCTGCTCAGGCACTTCATCAAGGCTTTGTAACTGCTTGCGACGGCGATAATGCTCAACACTACGACGATGCACTATTTGGAATACCCAGGTGTTAAAACTTGATTCACCGCGAAATTTAGGCAGGCTTTTATACACAGAAATAAACACTTCCTGCATTAAGTCCATGGCATCGTCAGGGTTACTGAGCATCCGCAAGCAATGGTTATAAACTTGGCTTTCATGCTGTTTTACCAACTTTAGCCAAGCACGTTTATTGCCTTGTTGCGCCTTTGCGATTAATGTTTCTAGTGATTGAAAAAACACAATTCTCAATGTTTATTTAATTTACTTATAAGGTTAGTCGAGGGCGGATAAAAGATAGTTTGAAAAGATCATAAAAAAGCTCAAATAAATTGAGCTTTTTACGGTAAAACCATTTTCTGTTGGCTATCAAGCCTTATTCACTTGGCACTGTTTATGTAAAAATTCTTTCAGTGCTTGGCTAAATAACCTAAAGTCTCTAATTCGGCCTGTGGTTTTACGCCATAAAATGCCGATATCGCGGTAGGCATCCCCTTTAGATGGCGTAGCCAGCATATTTTTGTTGTTAAGAATGCCTGCGTTAATGGCCATTTGCGGTAAAAAAGTCACCCCAAGTTGATGCTCAACCATACTTAACAATGTATGTAAGCTTGCGGCTTCAAACGGGTTAATACAGCTTGAGCGATTTAAATGACAAGCGCTTAATGCGTGCCCTGTCATACAATGTTCACGCTCTAATAAAAATACACTCGCATCAGGTAATAAATTAAAGTCTTCAATACCTGCAGCAGGTTTGTAATCTGAGTGATGAACCAAACTAAAATGATCTTGAGCCAATACTTGGGTATGAAACTTATCGGTATCGTAGGGTAATGCCAACAACGCCATATCAATGTGCCCATGCTCGAGCTTATCCAGTAATTTATCACTGGTATCTTCGACCAAAATCAACTCTAATTCGATGAAATTTTGTTGGCAAAAATGGTATAAAGGCGCAGCTATAAAGCTTGCTATGGTAGGTATTACCCCTAACGTTAACTTACCACTTAATGGATTTAAATGACTCTTCGTTAGCTCTTTAACACTTAGAGTATCATCAATGATTTTACGAGCACGCTCTACAACTTCTTCGCCAATAGCAGTAAACATTAGGCTGCGATTTTCACGCTCAATTAACTGACAACCGAGTGTTTCTTCTAGAGTTTGAATTGCGCTACTTAACGTTGACTGACCGATAAAACAAGCACTGGCGGCACGGCCAAAGTGTTGATGCTGATGCACAGCCAATAAATATTGCAGCTGTTTAATACTGGGTAAATTAGTCATTACTTTTGTTACCTACAAATAAAAAGACCCCAATACCTAGGGCATTGAGATCTTTTCAAGCTAAAAGTCTGTGCTACTTAAAAGCTGCGGGAATTAGACTCCGAACGCAATTCTTAATATGTAGAAAATAACAATAGCAAGACCTGCACCAACTGGCAATGTTATTACCCAAGAAACCACAATGTTTCTTACAACACCCATATTAAGTGCAGCAATACCACGGGCCATACCTACACCCAATACCGCACCCACTAAAGTTTGCGTAGTAGAGATAGGTAAACCAGTGCCTGATGCAATAACAACAGTAGAAGCTGCTGCAAGTTCCGCAGCAAAACCACGGCTAGGCGTTAAATGTGTAATGCCTTCACCAATAGTCTTGATCACTTTTTTACCTAAAATAGCAAGGCCTGCCACAATACCGATGCCGCCTAGTGGTAATATCCACCAAGCAAGAGCTGCTTTTTTAGCAATCTCACCGTTATTTTCAACGATATTAACAACCGCAGCTAGTGGTCCAATTGCATTGGCAACATCATTTGAACCATGGGCAAATGCCATACAACACGCTGTTAATACCATTAAGATAGCAAATACTTTTTCAACATTGTTGAACTGCATTTTTTTATCCGCTTGCGGGTCTATCTTTAAGCGAGAGATAGCAATTTTACCAATAATGCCAACAATTACAGCAATACCGATAGCAAACGCATAACCTTCAATAGCTCCCATATTAATACCAATATGCTTTAGGCCTTTTTTAATAGTCACTAAAGACATAATAAAACCGGCTAGACCCATATATACAGGCACAAAGCGTTTAGCGTTTTTAAGTGGAGCTTCGGTATCAAAAATAAGTTTTTGCGCACTCATAAATATCAGGTAAGCAATAAAGCCCGAGATAGCAGGGGTAACAATCCAACTACCTACGATACCTGCAACTTTACCCCATTGAATGGCTTCACTGCCTACTGCAACAAGAGCAAAGCCAATAATTGCACCAATAATTGAGTGAGTTGTTGAAACAGGCCAGCCTAAAAATGATGCAATAAGTAGCCAACTACCTGCTGCAAAAAGAGCAGAGATCATACCCAGTACCATCAATTCTGGAATATCCAAGAATGGAGTTGAATCGATAATACCTTTACGAATCGTCGATGTTACCTCGCCGCCTGCGAGATAGGCCCCAGCAAACTCAAAAATCATAGCAATAAAAATAGCTTGCTTGATAGTTAACGCTTTTGAACCTACTGAGGTACCCATAGCATTAGCAACGTCATTCGCGCCAATACCATAAGCCATAAAAAAACCGACTGCTGCGGCAATTAAAATTAATACCGTGCCATAAGATGCAATGATATCCATTGTGTAACCTTAATCTTTCGTTATTGAACTGAGTGTAAATTAACGAGCTAACATCAGCTCAAGACGTGAACCTACGCGCTCTGCAATATCAGCAAGCTCGCCAACCCATTCAATGATTTTATATAAAAACATTACATCAACTGGGTTTAGATCATCTTCAACGACGCGTAATTGGCGACGAATTTTGATTTGCATATCATCCGTGTCTTGTTCTATTGCATCCAATTCAACTAGCATTTTCTCTACTAAGGTTACTTCGCGACCTTTAAAACCAGTCTCTAATAACTCATCTAACTCATTAATCGCATTGGATGCTTGTTTAGTCGCATCAACACAACGAGTTAGATAGGCTAAGAAATCAGTTTGAATCTCTTTAGGAATGGTCATCTCACGACCAATTACACGACCAGCAATGTCTTTTGCTTTATTAGCAATTTTATCTTGCTGGGTGACAAGTTCGAGCAGATCTGTACGCTCTACCGGCATGAATAAGCCACGCGGTAGTTGTAAACGTATATTTCGTTTCATATCGTCGGCTTCACGCTCTAAATTACGAATGTTCAAGCGAATCTCTTCTGCTTGAGCCCATTCTTCTTTAAATACGTGGTTGAAAAAAAGGGATCAAAGCTTTACTTGCTTGATGTACCTTTTTGATGTGATCTTCCATTGGCTTGATAGGAGATTTTGCGAATACCCCTAAAAAATGCGTTTGTAGGCATAACTGACCCTTAAATCAAATTAGTATGCTTTGCGGCGTGAATTTTACAGCATTCACAACGATTGTGAACGCTTTTTATTACTTCACTGCGCCCTGAATACAATATTAATAACAGCACTCATAGAAAAAGCGACCTAAAGCCGCTTTTAATAATAAATTATCAGAGTCATTTTTATAATGACTTTTCTATATCTTCTTGAGATGTATGACGAATATCTTTACCGTTAACAAAATAGATGATGTATTCAGCAATATTCTGGCAACGATCGCCAATTCGCTCAAGTGAACGAACTGACCATACTAAATCCATAATTTTTGGGATTGAACGTGGGTCTTCCATCATGTAGGTCATAATTTGACGTGTGATCGCTTCATATTCACGGTCAACCTTGGCATCTTCTTTGTGAACTTCAAATGCTTTTTGTACATCCATACGCGCAAATGCATCTAACACATCATGCAGCATTTTGGATACCTGACGACCCATGTTTTCAATGTTTACTAATAAGTCTTGCTGATCTTTAGTAAACGAATCTAACGCAACTTTAGCAATACGTTCAGCTTCATCACCAATACGCTCAAGATCGGCAATGGTTTTAGCTATCGCAACGACTAGACGTAAATCGCTCGCAGCAGGCTGACGACGAGCAATAATGCGTGTGCACTCATCGTCGATATTCACTTCCATTGCGTTTACTTTATAATCATTTTCACGTACTTTGCGTGCAAGCTCTGCATCACCATTGCTAACAGCATCAAGTGCACTATTGAGCTGCTGCTCAACTAACCCACCCATACTTAATACATGGTTACGAACGTTCTCAAGCTCTTGGTTAAAGCGACCTGAGATATGCTTATTAATATTGTGTTCCATTGTTTACCTTCTTATCAAATTCGTAATAACACTGCAAAATCGGTAGCAATTACCTTAACCGTAACGACCTGTAATATAGTCTTCAGTTTTCTTTTTGCTCGGTGTAGTAAATAGAGTATTGGTATCTGCGTACTCAATTAACTCACCCATGTACATAAATGCTGTTTGATCAGATACACGTGCTGCTTGTTGCATGTTATGAGTAACAATCACAACGGTAAACTTATTTTTTAAATCGTTTATCAACTCTTCAATAACTAACGTAGAGATAGGATCAAGTGCAGACGTTGGTTCATCCAGTAACAAAACTTCAGGTTCAATTGCGATTGAACGAGCAATCACTAAACGTTGTTGCTGACCACCTGATAAACCAAATGCACTGTCATGAAGCCTGTCTTTAACTTCATCCCATAATGCAGCGCCACGAAGGGACTGCTCTACCACTTCATCTAGCTTACGTTTTTCTTTGATCCCTTGTAAGCGTAGGCCATAAACCACATTTTCGTAAATTGATTTAGGAAATGGGTTCGGGCGCTGAAACACCATACCCACATTACGACGAAGGGCTGCAACGTCAACGCTTTTATCGTATATATTTTGTCCGTGTAGCAGTATTTCACCATCAATACGGCAAATATCAACTAAGTCATTCATGCGGTTAATACAACGTAATAGTGTTGATTTACCACAACCTGATGGCCCGATAAAGGCAGTTACTTGGCCTTTAGGGATTTTCATATTCACTGAGCTTAGTGCTTGCTTATCACCATAGTAAAGATCTAAGTCTTTGATCTCGAGTGCCGTTTGCTCAGAGGCTAAATTTTCTAAGTCCAATTTCAAGCTACTGCCTGACTGGTTAACTTGTGGAGCGACTGTAATCATGTCTTTTTACCTTTACTAATTAATGCTCAAGCGATCTGAATTTTTCACGTAAATGATTACGTATGCCGATTGCTGTGATATTCAATGTAATAATCACTGATACTAACAAGAATGCTGTGGCGTATACTAACGGACGAGCCGCTTCAACGTTAGGGCTTTGGAAGCCTACGTCATATATATGAAAACCTAAGTGCATAAACTTTCTATCTAAGTGAAAATATGGGAAGTTTCCATCAAGTGGTAATGTAGGTGCCATTTTAACTACACCGACCAACATTAATGGTGCTACTTCACCCGCTGCGCGAGCAACGGCTAATATTAAACCTGTCATAATGGCTGGGCTTGCCATTGGCACTATGATACGCCACAACGTCTCAGCTTTAGTTGCCCCAAGAGCTAACGAACCATGACGAACGGTACTTGGAATACGTGATAAACCTTCTTCAGTAGAAACGATAACCACTGGCAGCGTTAAAATAGCCAAAGTTAATGCAGACCACATTACACCAGGGGTACCAAATACAGGGCTTGGTGCCGCTTCAGGGTAGAACAATTGGTCTAAGCTACCACCGAGCATGTATACAAAGAAACCTAAACCAAATACACCATACACGATAGAAGGAACACCGGCTAAGTTGATTACGGCGATTCGGATCATTTTTGTGACGGCATTTTTAGACGCGTATTCATGAAGGTAAATCGCGGCAATAACACCAAATGGAGTCACAATCACCGCCATCAGCATTACCATGAAAACAGTACCAAAGATTGCGGGAAATACCCCACCTTCAGTATTTGCTTCACGAGGATCATCAGCAACAAACTTACCCAGTTGCACAAAATAATGACCTAGCTTTGCAAAGAAGCCCATATCATTTGGTTGCCAAAAATCGAGTACTTGGTACAGCGGGATCGTTACCACTTCACCACGCATATCTTTAACCATGACTTGGTCACGCTTTGCTTGATTACGTAATGCGAACAACTGTTTCTCTAATACGAGATATTCAGCACGAAGTTCAGCCCGTTCTTGTGCTAACTCTGCCACGCGTTCGTCTGTTAATGCATCATCAAGTAAATATGATTTTTCTCTTAAACGAATACGTTCTAACTCGTAGTTTATATGACCAATATCACCATTTTGTAAATCAAGCGCTTCTTCGTTTAACTCAACAGCGCGTTCTACAAGCTCTTCTAATAGCTCTGTTTTATTTTCAGTGATGACTTGCCCGTCTTTTATCACCTGTTCAACATAACCGTAGAAGTTACCGTTTTTACTGCGTTCGAATACTGCTAAGTCCGCAGGCATAGATTTTGATTTTATGTCAGTTTCTAAAATCCAACGAAAATCTAAATCAACGTATTCACGGTTACCGGTTTTAATCAATAAACGCTCTAAATGCTCTTTGTCAAAGCCTGACAAATCAATACCCATCGCCTCTAAGCGAGATTTTGGCACCATTTCACGGTCATAAATTTCACCAATAACAGTTTGCTTTGCTACTGAGCCATCTAACTCAAACTGCGCAACTTCTGATGGCCAGAAAAAGCTTAAACCTTTCCAAGCAATCATTGCTAATAACCCTAATACAGAGATTAAGCTGATACTTACTGCACCACCTGTCATCCATATCCAAGGAGAACCTGACTTAAACCACTGCTTTACCATGTCGTGTCTCTCCACTTACATTGAGCTGTATTTATCACGCAGCTGCTGACGAACAAACTCAGCCACTGTGTTGAAAATAAAGGTGAATATGAATAATACAAATGCTGCTAAGAACAAGATGCGATAGTGAGAACTACCCACTTCAGACTCAGGCATTTCTACTGCAATGTTTGCGGCTAATGTACGCATACCTTGGAAAATGCTCCAATCCATAATTGGCGTATTACCCGTTGCCATAAGTACAATCATGGTTTCACCTACCGCACGACCTAAGCCCATCATCACGGCAGAGAAAATACCAGGACTTGCCGTTAGTAGCACAACACTCACTAAGGTTTGCCATTGCGTTGCACCTAAAGCTAACGAACCATTCGAAAGATGTTTTGGCACGCTAAATACCGCATCTTCTGCTATTGAGAAAATAGTCGGGATAACCGCAAAGCCCATAGCAATACCCACAACCAATGAGTTACGTTGGTCAAAGGTCATACCAAGCTCATTGGTTAAGTACTGACGTACATTGCCATCAAACACCCACAATTCAATTGCACCACTCATGGCAAAAGCTAGCCAACCAATAAGTAATACCACTGGGATTAATAAAATTGAATGTGAGCCTTCGGGAATACGATGACGGATGCTCGAGGGTAGTTTAGTCCAGCCATAAGCGGTACCTAAAATACCCAATGGCAGCATAACCAACAAACCGACGATAGCAGGTAGGTGCTCTTCAATTAATGGTGCAAGCCATAAACCCGCTAAGAAACCAAGTATAACTGTTGGTAGTGCTTCCATGATTTCAACAGTTGGCTTAACCACCTTACGTAATGAACCAGACATAAAATAAGCGGTATAAATTGCTGCTGACAATGCAATCGGCACGGCGAACAACATGGCATACATAGCTGCTTTGATTGTACCGAATGAAATCGGCACTAATGAAAATTTTGATTCAAAGTCGTCACTGGCTGATGTTGACTGCCAAATATAACCAGGCTCAGGGTAACCTTCGTACCATACCTCTTGCCATAACGCTGACCATGTCACTTCAGGGTGCTCGTTATCAATATCGACAACGGTTAGTTTATTGTCAGCTAGGATCAAAGCGGCATTTGAGCGTGGTGCAATCGCAAAGTTTTCTATTGGACCATCACTTACTTTGCCTTGCCATAATTTAGCTTCACTAGTGCTGTAATAAACACCTAGCTCGCCATTAGCGCTAGTGGTGAAAAACGTACGGCGATAAAATTCAGTAAAGATATCTAACTTACTTTGTTTAGATGTTTCGAATGAGCGAATTTTTTGATACTCACGGCCATCATCTGTATTAACTTCAAACCATTGTGAAACTTCACCATTATCATTAGCCAGCATCAATGAGTTTGCACCCGCAAGTAATGTAGCTGATACTAAGTTGGCGTTTTCTTCGTTTGCCGCCAGTACTTGAATTAACTCAACTTCACTTGGATAACGAGTATCATAAATATAAATTTGATTTGCCGTACGAACAAAAGTACGGGTTGTATCTGGCGACATCAGTAGTTGATCAACACGTCCTTCAATATCGAGTTCAGTGCGCTCTACTTGCCATTCAACCTCGCCTGTAAACATATTTTCTTGTGCAACAAAGCTACTAAACATAACTCGTTTATCAGCCGTTTGGGCAACCACTGCGGTTTTTTCTTCATAGTGGCTAAAAGCAAATTGCGTAAGCGCTGCGCCTTGATCATCAACAATTAATGGCATTTCACCCAGCGGATAATCTAGTCGAGGTGTTAACTTACGAGTATTATTTGGAAAAGTAACAAGGAACTTTGGTGCAACAATACTAACAGTACCGTTTTCTAAACCGTATGCATATAAGCCTTGAAATGGTGCGCTGTTAGCAAAGCTCGCTACATCCGCTTCTAGCGAAACATCGAGTGATTCAAGTTTATCGCCGAAAGTGGCTTCTTCTACGCTGTAGAAATCAACACTACCTTGCTTAGAAAGTAAAAAAGCGACTTCAGTTTGCTCTTCCACCCCTAAACCGACGACCTGCTCTGTATTATTTAATGCAAAGCTATCGCGGGTTTCAACTTTAGCTGATTCGAAAATAGGTTGAACAACGTAAAGCAGATAAAAGAATATCAACAGCAAAGCTATTAATACCATTATACCACCAGCAGTAATGCTGAACTGGGCAAACCTGTCTTTAAATAGACGGCTTCTATCCGTATTAAAAGACGGTTTATTCGGATTGGAAGTCATCGAAACACCTTTAAAACTTAACGTAGGCACATTATATTTCACCAAGATGACAGTATTGTTACAACCGTCACAATTCCGAGGTTAAGTTTTCATATCTGAATGGTCTATGTAAAAGGTATTATTTTTCATGCTGTTAAAGTAAATCTGGCCAAGGTGAGAAAATTTCAACTAAAAGTTTTGTTAACCACTATCAGCTAGTTAGCGTAAACAGCACATAAAAAGGGACTAATATGTTGTATACTTATTAAACTTAAAGTCAAAAAATTGGACAAAATAGCGGATAGAGTCAATACTCAATCTGAATTTTTAAACATAATAATTTTACAATATTTTACGCTGATGCATTTCTCCTTTTCTAATCGGCATTTTTAGGAATCTATTTATGAAGCAATTAGTTATAACTATTTTAGGACAAGATAGACCAGGCCTTGTGGAAGATATTTCATCCACCGTTTTAAGTCATCATGGTAATTGGTTAACTAGTAACTTAAGCCACCTTGCAGGGCACTTTGCCGGCATTATTGAAGTGGCAGTACCTGAGCAACATTTACAAGAGCTGCAAGAGTCGCTGCATGCTCTCGATAAACTCGAAGTGCGTATCGAAACAGGCCTAGAGGCACTAAACGATAATTCAACAGAAAAGCTTAACTTTGTTATTACCGGTAACGATCGCCCAGGCATAGTGCAAGAGCTTGCAGGTGTAATTAGACATAAAGGGGCAAATATTACCCATTTGAATTCAAAGCAGCAAAGCGCACCTAATTGGGGTGTGCCAATATTTAGTGCTGTTGCGACCGTTGAGTTACCCAATGGAATGAATAAAGATGAAGTTGTCGCTGCGCTTGAAGCTATCACGGCTGATCTCATTGTTGATATTGAAGACGCTTAAGATCTAAAAACCCAAATATCCCCATGACAAACGTGTAATAAAAATGACATGTTTGTCATGTTAATGTCATCTTCTTGTTCTATCTTTTAGTTAGCTTTAAATAAAGGAATAGAACATGAATGCTTGCACTGACTTGCCGCAAACAATAAATTATTTTGCCCCTGAACTTAGTTGGCTTTCATTTAACGACCGCGTATTACAAGAAGCAAAAGATAAAAACAATCCAATTATCGAACGAATGCGCTTTTTAGGGATATTTTCTAATAACTTAGACGAATTTTTTAGAGTAAGAGTTGCCGATGTAAAGCGCCGTATTCTGCTCAATAAACTGCCCGATACAAATTTTGATGAAGATGAAATTCTACTGACTCAAATCCAGCAAAAAGTGCTACAACTGGGTAAAAAGTTTAATCAAATACATCAGCAAATTTTAATTGATTTAAACGAACATAACATTCATGTCGGCCGCCCAGAAGAACTCAGTGAATTTCATATCAATTGGTTAAGAACATTCTTTTTCGACAACGTCTTACAGCATATTGCTCCTATAATGCTGGATGAAAATAAAGATTATTCTGATCATATCAACGACACTATGACTTACATATTCGTTGAAATGCTGGGTGATAAAAACCATTACGCCATGTTAGAAGTTCCCACCGATAGAGCTCCGCGTTTTGTGATCTTACCGCCAGAGAAAACCCGCAGACACAAAACAATAGTATTGCTTGATGACATTATTTTATTTTTTATCAACGACGTGTTCAGTAGCTTTTTTAGCTTTAACGAAATACAAGGTCACTCGATTAAACTAACTCGAGATGCCGAATACAACCTTGATGACGAACTCGAAGAAGGCATTCTAGATAAAATGTCAAAAGGCCTAAAGCAGCGTATATATGCAGAACCAGTACGCTTGGTCTATGACGAAGCTATGCCCGAATCTATGCTCAAAGTAATGAAGAAGCGTTTAGGTGTGACTCATCATGACGCCCTTATTCCTGGTGGGCGTTACCGTAACTTTAGAGATTTTATTGGCTTTCCAAACATTGGCAGGCAATATTTAGAAAACAAAAAATTGCCAGCATTACAAAGTAGCGCTTTTAACAATCACGCCAGCGTGTTTGATGCTATTAGCAAGCAAGACATACTCCTTTATTATCCGTACCACACTTTTAATCATTTATTGGAGTACGTGCGCCAAGCGGCATTTGATCCAAAAGTCACGCAAATTAAAGTAAACATTTATCGTGTTGCCAGTAAATCACGATTAATTTCATCATTAATTAATGCAGTTAAAAATGGTAAGAAAGTGACCGTCATGGTGGAGCTAAAAGCACGCTTTGATGAGCAAAACAATATTGAGTGGGCAAAGGTACTGAGTGCAGCAGGCATTAAGGTCATTTTTGGTATACCGGCATTAAAAGTACATAGTAAGTTATGTATTATACACCGCAGAGAAAAAGGCCAAATTGCAAAGTATGTACATGTTGGCACGGGTAACTTCCACGAGAAAACCGCAAAAATTTATACTGACTTTAGTTTGTTTACTAAACACACCGGCATTTGTGATGAAAGTGACAATGTATTCAAATTTATAGAAAGCAGCTATAAGCCCTTTGTATTTGAACACCTAATGATTTCGCCAGTGAATGCCCGCGAAGTACTTAAAAATTTAATTAACCAAGAAATAACGCACGTAGAAAATGCTCATAGCGGTAAAATCACCGTTAAGATAAATAACTTGGTTGATAAAGAGCTAGTCGATTGCTTGTACCTCGCGGCAAGAAAAGGTGTTAAAATTCGCATCATAGTACGCGGTATGTGCTCTTTAGTGCCAGGTATCAGCAACTTTAGCGATAATATTCGCGTGATAAGTATTGTCGATCGCTTTTTAGAGCATCCCCGGGTGATGATCTTTGGCAACAATGGCGAAGAGAAGGTCTATATTTCTTCTGCGGACTGGATGACTCGTAATTTAGATCATCGCGTCGAGGTGGGCGTGCCCATATATGACGAAAAATTAAAACAGCTGATCATTGATATAATTGAGCTACAATTTAAAGATCGCACTAAAGCGCGCATTATTGATAGCGAACAAAAGAACAACTACGTTAAACGTGGTAACCGTAAAAAAATTCGCTCGCAAATAGCGATTTATGATCACCTTAAAAAATGGGAATATAATTACAACAATGAATGATTATCCTTCAATTGCTGCCGTTGATTTAGGCTCAAATAGTTTTCACTTGGTGGTAGCAAGAGAAGTGGATGGCTCTTTGCAAATTCTCCATAAAGAAAAGCAACGAGTGTACTTAGCTGACGGTTTAGACGATAAATTTCAATTAAGCCAAGCCGCTACCGACAGAGCGTTAGCAGTATTAAAACAGTTTGCGACAACGTTACAAGACTTCCCAGAAAGTAATGTTAAAATTGCAGCAACTTATACCCTCAGACGGGCAAAAAACATTAACTCGTTCTTAACTCAAGCGAGCAAAGTGTTTCCATATCATATAGATGTTATATCAGGTCAAGAAGAGGCCCGTTTAATTTATCAAGGCGTTGCCCACTATATCCATCATGATGAAAACCGTTTAGTTATTGATATAGGTGGTGGAAGTACTGAACTTATAATCGGTAAAAACTTTAAGCATAAATTGTTAGCTAGTCGTAATATGGGATGTGTAAGCTATACCAAACAATTTTTTGCCGATGGCATAATCAGTGAAAAGCGCTTTAAAAAAGCACAAATAAAAGCAGAGCAAGAGCTTGAACTTATCTACGCTAACTACATTAGTGCAGGTTGGAAAGCGGTTGTTGGTACTTCAGGCACAATCAAGTCAATCCTAGCGATGATAAGTGCTAATGATCCAGAACAAAAAAATATCACTTTAGAGCGTTTACTAGAGCTAAAAACACAGTTTATAGCCGCTAAAACCATTGATAATTTACTTATGACAGGTTTAAGCCCTGAACGCCAAATAAGTATTTGCGGTGGTTTGGCTATATTAGTTGCTATTTTTGAATTATTTGCCATTAAAGAGATGGACTATAGTGACTTTTCGCTACGCGAAGGCCTACTTCATGAGATGCAACAAAAGCTGGCACTCAAAGATATACGCACTAATACTATAGCTAACTTAAGTGAAAGAAATGCCATAGATAAAGTACATGCTGGGCGAGTAGCCGTTACTGCTGATTGGCTATTTGAGCAAGTGCAAACTCAGTGGCAATTAGACTCTTTGGATAACCGCCAGTTGCTAGGTTGGGCAGCACAATTACATGAAATTGGTTTAAGTATTAACTCATCTGGCTTACACAAGCATAGTGCTTATGTTGTGCAAAATAGTCAACTTCCTGGCTTTACTCAGCAACAGCAAACCTTATTAAGTTGTATGATCCGCTTTTATCGCAAAAAAATCCGCCTAGAAGAGTTCCCTAATTTGCTGTCTGTGCCACATTTTAAAATATTGCAGCTTATAGTATTGCTTAGGTTGGCCGTTTTATTGAATCAAAAACGCTTGAGTGGTCAAAACCAAGAATTGGCAGTAACGGTAAAAGGCAACAGCATGTTACTCCAATTTCCAGTTGACTGGTTAGAAGAGCAAACTTTGCTTTTAGCTGATTTACAGCAAGAGCAACGCTATCTGAAAAAGGTTGGCTTTTTAATCGACTTTGTAGTAGGAAGTTTGGATAGCGTCACACTATCCAAACTCTTATAAACTTACATATCCATATGACGGTTAGAGCTTTGCATCATTTGTTTTACACCTTGTTGCTCAAGCTCTAATAATTGCTGTAGTTTTTCTTTACCGTGCTCTGTTTCTGCACGCGCTAGTAAATATTCATATAGGTCGATCACCTTTTGGTGCTGGCCTGATAAATAAGCTTGAATAACCTGCTCATCTACCTGCTTATCTTTATTTAAATCATTAAAAGTCAGTAACTCGGGATTTTCAGCAAAGTATTCATAGCAGTAAGTATCCAGTGTATTAATTTCTGTGATCGCTTTAAAACCAACAAGATCTTCCGCTAACTTTTTTTCGTACTTAAGATAGTACTCAACCAGCATTTTATTATGCTCATCTAAAATGTCTTTAACGCTATAAAAATTCGCGGCCATTTGAGTGTGAAATAAAACGGTCCAATCGTAAACTTGCTGTATTGTTTTAACTTGCATGTGCATTCCTTATTTACTAACGTTATTTATCGATACAATGCGTGATCTATGCCAAAACAAAAAGCCTTAGAAATCAAAGTTAAATAACGTTATCGTGTAACTTATAAACTATAAAGCAGTATAAGTTACACGCCTTAGGTAAAAGTTATAGACTATGAACTTATACCCCGCTTGCGCCATAGCAAATACACCGCGGGTAGTACGAGCAAGGTTAATACAATCGCGCTGAACATACCGCCGACCATCGGCGCGGCGATGCGGCTCATTACTTCACTGCCGGTGCCTGTGCCGTATAGCACGGGTAGTAAGCCGATAATAATAGTGGCGACTGTCATCATCACTGGGCGTACTCGCAGGCCTGCGCCTTCGACTATGGCTTGCTTTAGCTCGACATAGCTAAGCGTTGTACCTGCTTGCAGTGCTTGCGAACACTTTTCTTGGTAGGCTTGGTTTAAATACACTAGCATAATAACGCCGATTTCCACCGCAACCCCAGCAAGGGCAATAAAGCCGACACCCACGGCGACTGAGAAGTTAAAGCCTTCTAAGTACATGAGCCAGATACCACCTATCATTGCCAATGGTAGGGTTGCCATAATAATCGCCACTTCTACAAAGCTTCGAAAGTTGAGGTACAACAACACAATTATAATCGCTAAGGTCAGTGGTAATACATAGGCAAGCTTATCTTTAGCACGCTCCATGTATTCATATTGCCCAGCCCAGGTTATTGAATAGCCAGCTGGAAGCACTAGCTTTTCGTCAAGCACTTGGCGCGCATTGTCTACATAACTGCCAATATCAATGCCATCAATATCAATAAAGCTCCAACCGTTTAAACGAGCGTTTTCACTTTTGATCCCCGGTGGGCCATCTTCAATAAATACATCCGCCACATCGGCTAGCGCAATACGCTGCCCTGTTGGGGTTACGATTGGCAATAACATCAGCTCTTCTGGTGAATCGCGATAATCCTGCGGATAACGTAGGTTAACCGGGTAACGCTCTTGCCCTTCAACCGTTTCGGTTACATTCATACCGCCAATTGCAGTGGCAACCACTTGCTGCACATCGGCAATATTTAAGCTATAACGGGCGGCTTTTTCACGGTTGATATTCACCTTGATATAACGCCCACCCGCTACCCGCTCAGAGTAAACGGAAGCCGTGCCGGGCACATCTTTAAGTAACATTTCAATTTGTTGACCAATCTTTTGAATCTCACTCAAATTTGGCCCCGCGACTTTAATACCGACGGGGGTTTTAATCCCGGTTGCTAGCATATCAATCCGAGTTTTTATTGGCATTACCCATGCATTAGTCAGGCCTGGAAACTTCACTAAGCCATCGAGTTCTTTTTTCAACTTGTCTAAGGTCATGCCTGCACGCCATTGATCTTTTGGCTTGAGCTGAATAAAGGTCTCGATCATGGTCAGTGGTGCAGGATCGGTGGCGGTTTCTGCTCGCCCTACTTTACCAAACACGGTTAACACCTCTGGCACTGTGGCGATGAGCTTATCGGTTTGTTGTAAAATCTCTCGCGCTTTACCTATCGACAAACCTGGGTAAGTGGTCGGCATATACATTAAATCGCCTTCATCCAACGGCGGGATAAATTCACTGCCAATTTTATTCACCGGATAAAAACCAACAACCGTAACCACCACAGCCAGCACTAAAGTCATTTTAGGGAAGCGCAGAAAACCTGATTAAGTAAAGGTTTATATGCGTTGACTAGTAAACGGTTAACAGGGTTTTTCTGCTCTGAAATGACTTTGCCGCGAATAAAGTAGCCCATTAACACTGGCACTAAGGTAATTGCTAAACCTGCTGATGCCGCCATTGCATAGGTTTTAGTGTACGCCAGCGGAGCAAACATGCGACCCTCTTGCGCTTCTAAAATAAACACTGGCATAAAGCTCACGGTAATAATCAGCAAGCTAAAAAACAGCGCAGGGCCAACTTCACTGGCGGCATCGGTGACCACTTGCCAACGGTTTTCATCGGTTAGTGGTGTTTCTTCCATGTGTTTATGCATGTTTTCGATCATCACAATTGCGCCATCGGTCATCGCGCCAATGGCAATGGCAATGCCGCCAAGCGACATAATATTAGCGTTAATACCTTGCCAATACATGATGATAAACGCCGTTAAAATTCCCAGTGGTAAAGTAATGATTGCCACCAAGGATGAGCGCACATGAAACAAAAACACCACGCAGATAAGGGCCACTACGACTAGCTCTTCGAGTAATTTACTGGTGAGGTTATCTACGGCATTTTTAATTAAATTAGAGCGGTCATATACCGCCACTATTTCAACACCATCTGGTAGGCCTTTTTTTAATGATTCGAGCTTTGCTTTCACCCGTTCAATGGTTTTTTGCGCGTTTTCGCCAAAACGCATTACCACTACGCCACCTGCGACTTCACCTTCACCATTGAGTTCGGCAATGCCGCGGCGCATTTGTGGACCAAGACGAATATCAGCAACATCGCGCAATTGTAGTGGCGTGCCGTTGGCGTTAACGCCCAGTGGAATGGCCTCTAAATCAGCAACGCTTTTTATATAACCGGTGCTGGTTACCATGTATTCGGCTTCGGCCATTTCCACCACCGAGGCGCCCATTTCTTGGTTACCTTGTTTGATGGCGGTTTGAATTAAACTCAGCGGAATACCGTATGCGCGCAGTTTATCTGGCTCTACATTAACTTGATATTGCTTAACCATGCCGCCCACAGACGCAACCTCTGACACGCCAGGTACGGTTTGCAATTCAAACTTTAAAAACCAATCTTGCAAGCTGCGTAACTGGCTTATGTCGTGCTGATTGGTTTTATCCACCAGCGCGTATAAATAAATCCAACCAACACCGGTAGCATCGGGGCCAAGCTCTGCGGTTGCGCTATCGGGCAAGCGGCTAGCTACTTGGCTTAAATATTCTTGAACTCGGCTTCGTGCCCAATAAAGATCGGTGTTTTCATCAAAGATGACATACACGTAGGAGTCACCAAAAAATGAAAAACCGCGTACTGTTTGCGCACCTGGCACTGAGAGCATCGCAGTGGTGAGCGGGAAAGTAACTTGATCTTGCACTACTTGCGGCGCTTGGCCAGGATATGAGGTTTTTATAATCACCTGCACATCGGATAAATCCGGCAAGGCATCGACGGGGGTATTTTTTACCGCAAATACACCACCACCAATTACTATTGCGGTTATTAATAAGACAAAAAACCGATTAGTCACAGACCATCGTATAACTGCTGCTATCATAATGCCCCCTAGTGACCACTGTGTGATTGCATGTTTGATGCTGTATCAATGCGCTGGATAACAAATTCACCGTCTTGCACACTAAAAGTAAATGTCAGCTGTTGCTGCGTCTCAAGAGAGTTTAAATCAACATTCTCAGCAAACTTAAAGTCCATAGTTGCAGGACCAGGGTTCCACTTTGCAATTGCGCCGCGGCTAATATTGGCGACACGCGCCGCTTTATCTATGCTGTTGATTGTGCCTGTTACGGTCGCTGTATTAGCCGCATCAACCATCATATGAGTTGAATCCATAATGTGAATAGCGCTTATTATGTAGCTGTTATCAGCTTTTTTAGTCAGCTCAAAATGCAACGTTTGCCCTGCTTGTAAAGCCTGAAAATCAACGCCATCAGCAACTGTAAAATCCATTTTCATACTAGGCCAATCCAATTCCTTCATTGGTTCATGGCTAATATTCACCATACGATGGCCTGCCATGACACTATTCACCACACCTTTCCCCCACACGCTAGTGGTAGCTTCTGGTGTTTGCATACGCTTAAAATCAGAGCTTTTGCTGGATTCAGAATCTAATAAGAATTGCGCCGAGGTAACCACTTCATCATCGGCTTTAATACCCGCTAAAATAACCGCATTATGGCTATCACTGCGGCCAAGCTCTACCGCTACTGATTTAAAGCGCCCTTCACCTAACGCAACGACAACGCGGTCTTGAGAGCCGGTGCGGATCACTGCCTCTTTAGGAACTATAAGTTGTTGCTCAGCGGCTTTAGCATGAATGCTCACTTGTGCGAACATATTAGGTTTTAACTGGTGATCTTGATTATTAAAGCGCAAACGCACCCGTAGAGTACGGTTTTTGGCATCCAGTGTTGGGTAAATATAATCAACTTTGCCACGCCAGCTTTGCCCTGCGATATAATCAAGCGTCATGATAACGGGCAAACCAACTTCAACTAGCTGCGCTTGGCGTTCGAACACTTCGGCTTCAACCCATACTTCATCAAGTTGGCCAATACTCATCATCGAGGTGCCAGGCTTTACATAAAAACCTTCGCGCACGTTAAGCTCATCAACCACACCACTTTGGCGGGCGTAAAAAGTAATGTTTTGCATCACCTTTTTATTCGCCTGTAATCGCTCTACAAAACCGTCCGAGACATTTAATGCTTTTAAGCGCGCTTTAGCTGCACGAATTAGTACCGTATTATTACGATTAACCGCGAGTACAAACTCTTCCTGTGCATTCACTAATTGTGGTGAATATAAGGTATACAACGGTTCCCCTTCTGTAACTTGATCGCCAGCGGCTTTAACAAATAGCGTTTCTAACCAACCTTCTACACGCGGGTGAATATGCACCAGTTGATCTTGGTTATACTGTACATAGCCTACAGTGTTTACTTCACTTTGCAGTGCCTTGAGCTGCACTTTAGCGGTTCTGACACCCAAATTATTAACCACCGCAGGCGATATCGTCACCGCACCGGGACCATCTTGCTTGTTATCTTCGCCTTCTGCATACACAGGCACTAAATCCATACCCATTGGCGAAAGGCCTGGTTCATCACGGCGATAGTTGCTATCCATAGGTGCAACCCAGTACAAGGGCTGTTTTTTTGCACTTAGCGGTTCAGTTGTATCATCCATTAACGTGAAACCAAGCGCCGTAATGCCTGCCCCAAACAAGGTTGCAATCAGTAGTTTAAAATTAGTATTCATATTGCTCTCCCGTTATTAGCTCAGCCATCACAGCAGCATCTTTGCTACTGGCGTAATAATTCAGGCGAGCAATAATTATTTGTTGATCTATTTGGATATTCAGGGCGTCAATTTTGGCGTTCAACTCACTAATACGGGCGCGCATCACTTCAGAAAAATTACCATCATCGCGGGTATAAGCATTCAAGGTGGCTTGCGCTTGTTCGGCCATTTGTGGCAATAGTTTTGTTTGATACAGAACCTCACGTTGCTGTAGCCGCGCAAGCTGGCTAAACTCTTTAAAGTACATGCCTTTAAGCTTCTGCAATGCGATCAACTTCTCTGTTTTCACCGACTCGGCAATAGCAATGGCTGCATTAACCTGTTGGTCTTGGCGATTATCAGTAAACAAGGGTAAATCGATACTGATACCTACTGAAAACAAGTCGGCGCGAGACTCGCCCATTGGCGTATCGTCGCGATAGCCATAACCCATATTCACACCAAGTTGCGGTTTATAACCTTGTTTAGCCACGGCTACTTCGGTTTGTTTAGCAGTAATGCTTTGCTCTATGGCAACGATTGCTGGATGCGCCATTAATAACGGCATTAGCTGCTCAAATTTAAGCGCTGCAAAATCAACTAATGGCGCTATATCGCTACGCTGAGTGCTTACAGCTTGGCTCAACATGCTCATAGGTAACCATTGCGACATCCGTTTCTTGGCACTTTCAAACTGCTGTTCAAGCATCACGAGTTTGTCTTCAAGGCGAGTTAATTCTAACTGGGCACGAATAATATCTTGCTGGCGGGTTTTACCTACGGAGCTGGCATAACTAGATTCTGTAATATCAATTAATTGCGTGAACAGGGCTTTATCTTGCTCAATCAGTGCAATGCTCTGCTGTGCGCGATACGCATTAAGCCAAGATTCAATCACAATGGCTTTGATTTGTGCGAGGCGGTCAGAGCGTAACCACGGGTATTGCTGCGCCGATTGCGCTAATGCTTGCTGTTTGAGTTCAAGGCTATCGCCACGGCTAAACATTTGGCTTACGCCTACTTTTAGCTGGGTCATCCCCTCTTGATCAAAAGTAAAACCATCGGTCGGTAAATTCATCAGCCCTAAGGTTAATACCGGATCAGGTAATGTGCCTGCGGCTAAACTTTGCGCTTGCACCGCGGCTTGTTGGTATTTATTGGCAGTCAGCCAAGGTTCGTTATTCAGGGCATAATCAACTGCTTGCTCAAGACTAAGTTCATTACTGTGTGTTGAAGTTGCCGTTGTTAGCATAAGCGCTAATAAACTGGCTTTAAGTACTGCGAAGTGATTCATCACTTACTCCACTAAATATAAAAATTAAAAAATGATTAATTTAGAAGCAGTAATAGGCGATTATTAATAAGGTTTAGTAAATTTCAGACGCACCTATCCTGCAATTAGGCAGACATAGGAGGGCGATATAGTGAGCTGGCTATATAATGTTGACTTTGAGGGGGATAGAGTTGTACTTTTTCTGTACTGAGTAGCGTAACTGTAAATAGGTTACTCATACTCAGCATTGAGTGAGTACTACAAGCGCTCATTGGGCAAGCGCATTCTTGGGTGCTTGTTGCGTCATCGTCGCAGCAATCCATGTCCATCATAGCGCTCGACATGGCATGATGCATATCATCTGCAATTGGTTGCGACTGAGATTGACTCATATGAGGCATTTCGCACGACATAGTTACAGACGCAACAGCTTGACCCACTAAAGTGAGCAACAAGACTAGGGTCAATAAACTAAGGTAAATACGTTGCAAAAAAATGCCTTTTATAAATTAGGTTCTAGGTTCTAGGTTCTAGGTTCTAGGTTCTAGGTTCTAGGTTCTAGGTTCTAGGTTCTAGGTTCTAGGTTCTAGGTTCTAGCGAAGTTTATGATAACTATTTGGTTAACACAAACGTTTAACTATTTTTTGGCTCAACTTTAATTAAGCTACTCGCAGCAATGGCAAATAAACAATAGCCGGTAAAATACCAGAAACCTGCGCCGAATTCTGCGTGCATATTGATCAATTCGCCCATTTGACCATCTGCGTTACCGGCTAAGTACGATACGATCAACGCAATAACAAATACATCAACCATGCTCCACTTACTTAAGCCTTGTATTAGCTGACCAAGCATGTGCTTAATGTTATTCGCTGGTAAAAAAATATAGATCAGTTGCATCAATAATTTTAAAGTTGGGATCACTATTGAGAAAAATGCCACTAACACTGCAACTAAGTAGTTTTTATTATCAGCCAGTTCATTTACCGTGCCCCAAATACTACGCGTTTTTTGATAAGCACTAATTTCACCTTCCAATTTATCAAGCCCCAACATACTTGAGGCCATCATCAGCATGTTACGGGTATTACGATCCCCCTCGTCAGCAATCATCGCAATGCCCGTTTTAGCAAGTTGTGATTTATCAATTTTCCCCTCAAGGGTTAACACAGGCTGAGTAACACCTGGAATTAATAACGCTAAGGCAATTAAAATTGTGATAATGGGTAGTAATAAACGCATGAAGTATCTTAGGTAACTTTATTTATAGCCACGCTATCATACTCAAGTAACTATTCTTGTTCAATAATAGATGCTAACACCTCATCACCATACTGACGGGCGCTGTGCATGGCCTTGTAAACGACTTCAATCCCAGACGCTGGACGAATTGTTTCTAATAATTTTTCAGCTAAAGGCCAATTGTCTTCTTCTACACCGCGAGCTAACTGCAAAGTTGCACCCAGCATACCGTTAAAACTCAGCAAAGCACTGGAAAGTTCATCGCCTAAGCTAAACTCGCGGGCAATAACATCAAGTTCCATATCTAAAATGGCATCAAGCACCGACATCAAACCAACTAGGTAACCTTGCTCAGACAAGTCTTTGCCCCCGGGCTCTAGCATAAGCTGCATAAAATGAGCTCGAATTAGCCCTAGCTTAGTCAATTCTGTCGGTTTATCGACCCCCAATTCGCTCAGAGCAAGTACCCTGACGAATTGACGTATAGCATCTTCCCCCAAGTAAATCACTGCTTGCGAAATTGAGGTAATCACTAAGTTTTGACTCTTAGAACGAGCATTGACTAACTTAAGCACCCGTGCAGTTAGGCCTACATCTTTTGCAACTCTTTGATGCACTTCATCAAAATTTAAATCCGGTTGAGAGGTACTGCGTAAAAGATCAAAAACAGCAAGCTTAGAAGGCTCTACATTATGATACTTAAGCATTTCCGGACAAGCAAAAAGAAACCTTGGAAGTAATCACAGCCAGCAGCTTTTAACATTAAAAACTGTTCATGTGTTTCTATTCTTTCAACAATAATTTTAACATAGGGAAAACGTCGCTTAAGCCTTTTAAGCATCATGTTAGTTTTAATTAGTGGCTCTTCCACTTCGAGCTTAATATAATCAACAAGCTCTAGTAGAGGCTCCCACTTTTCATCGCCATCATAATCATCTAAGGCGAACCGATAACCATCTTGCTTTAATTCTTTAACACGTTTGGTTACTTTAGCTATGTTGTCTGCCCGCTCAACTATTTCTATCACCGCACTCCTTGGTTGTAAAAGTTTTGGAAAATCCTCTAAAAGAGCGTCAGTAGATAAATTAATAAATGCGCATTGATTAGCTGTTAATTTTTCAATCCCAATTAACATTAATGCGTTAAAAAATAATCGTCCTGTTGCTTGCCCATCAGTGGTACCGATGGGGAATACGTTACTCGCTGAGTCTCTGTATAAAAGTTCATATGCAAAGATCCCTTTTTCCATATTAAAAATGGGCTGGCGCGCAATATATTGAGTTACCATAGTTGGTGCTGTTTTTGTTATTTTAGTGTTTGACATTTTTATTCCTGCTAATAATTTTAGTTGCAAGGAGTAACTAAATTATTATTCTATGTCCATTCAGTATAGTGAATTTTTGAACGCTTGCACCAACTTAAAATTTGCCAAAAATAGAAATCTAAACAACACTGAAAGGTCAATTAAAAGATAAATACACTCTAATAACTTTAGCGGTATAAATTAGCAATTAAACTAATTGACCATAAATATTGTCATTAGAGTAAGGAGCTTTCAATTAAGTTTTACTTTCTAATAGCCTGCTGCTTGTTTTGCAAGTCTTTATTAGCAGGCGAATCTGTAACGCTAAAATATAACTTAACTGGCTCTGGAAACTACTTTCCTTATTACACAGGTGACTCTGACTTACCTGGAATCTTTCCTGAAATAGTACAACAAATCCTAAACACCGCTAATATTCAGGGAGAACATGTTGTCTTACCTGCAAAGCGAACGGTAAAATCACTGATCACTGGCAAAATTGATTTTGATATAATTAGTACCGCTTGGTTATCAAAACAAGAAAGAGATAATCCACTTTTTGTCTATTCTGATCCACTTTTTCAAATGTCTGAGTATTTAGTGTCTTTACCTAAGCACACCCAAAAATGGCAAAATTTAGCCGCAATAAATGGTAAAAACGTAGGTACAGTAATGGGTTATTACTATTATGATGATAATGAATTTTCTCGCGTGGACTTCCCTTCTGAAAAAGAGTTGCTACAAGCATTACAACGCAAGCGAGTCGAAGTGATTATTATCAGTGAGCTATCAGCTTTATATTGGTCAAAAGAGTTAGGAGTGCAGGTGGCTCTTGGTGCTGGCCATTCCAACGGTTTTTTACGCATACGTATTTTACGTAGATATCGCCACCTACTTCCAAAAATTAACCGAGCTATCAAACAGCTGCATCAAGATGACAGCATTACTAATATTGAACAAAAATATCTTGGCATAATTAACAAAATACCCACACTTTAAACAAGGGCATATTCTCATCAACGCTCTAGTTAGGTATAATGCCCACTTCCCCTTAGCTAAAGACTAAAAGAGCCTCAAGATATGAGCATTGAAAAAGCCCTAATAGAACGCAGTAATAATCAATGTGAGCTGTGTAGTGCAACCGAAAACCTATCTGTATATGAAGTACCACCTGTTATTGAAGCTCATTCAGATAAATGTATTTATACCTGTCAGACCTGTAAAGAACAAATTGAAAACTCAGCTGATTTAACACCCAACCACTGGCATTGTCTAAATGACAGTATGTGGAGCCAAACACCAGCTGTTCAAGTTGTTGCTTACAGAATGTTAACTCGCCTAGCGCCAGATAATGGTTGGGCGCAGGATGCGCTAGATATGATTTATCTTGAAGAAGACACTCTTGCTTGGGCACAAAAAGCATTAGCTGAAGATGATGATATTAAACATGTCGATAGTAACGGAGTTGTACTTCAAGCTGGCGATACTGTAACACTCATCAAAGATCTTGATGTGAAAGGAAGCAGCTTAGTTGCAAAGCGCGGTACTGCAGTACGTAATATCGGTTTAACCAGCAATCCTGAGCATATTGAAGGACGCGTAGACGGTCAGCGCATTGTAATTTTGACTAAATATGTAAAGAAATAGACCTAATAAAATTTTTTATTATTAATGGGCTGCTAGCCCATTTTTTTTGAATTAAGCTAATATTAAGCACCAAAGGAATATATTTAGTCGCATTTGTCGCAATACAGTGCTGCAAACTTTAGCTCATTCAAGGAAATTTTATGTCATTAGAAAAATCATCATTTGGCTGTACTGCTTTATTAACCGCTAGTATTGCTCTATCAGGTTGTACTCAAGAGCAAACATCCGATAATACAACAGAGCAAAAAACAATAGCGACTCTCAATACCCAAGTCATCTATTTAGACCGAAGTATGTTACGCCCAGGCTCTATACTTACCGTTGAGCTTTCTGATGTATCTAAAATGGATGTCAAAGCAGATGTCATTAGCGAGCAAACCATAGAGCTCAATGGGGGGCCTCCGTATGATGTGTCGCTACAATATGAGCAGTCGAAAATTAAACAAGGCCATCGTTATAGTGTTAGTGCACGCATCGAGAATCAAGGCCAACTGCTTTACATTAGCACAACCAATAATGACCCTTTTACAGAGCAGCAAACAGATAAACCTTATGAAGTAACCGTGTCAAAGGTCCCTGCAACAAAGCCAGACGTAACCCTGACAAACACTTACTGGAAAGCAGTAAGTTTCAACGGTGAAGCTATTGAGGTAAAAACTAAAGAGCCTTTTATTCAATTTAAAGCCGATGGCACAACACATGGTCTTTTAGGGTGTAATAACTTTACTGGCAGCTACGAAATCAGCGAACAGGCACTTACTTTTAAGCCACTAGCAAGTACACAAAAAATGTGTATTGAGCAAATGGATGTCGAAACCACTATGTCTACTGTACTGAGCACGGCAACTGAGTTTGCTATCAATGGTGAGACGCTCAAAATTAAAGATGCAGCAGGTGAAGTCACTGCTACATTCCAAGCTGTTTATTTTAATTAATAAGATGCACATACAGAAAGCGCCCAAGTAAAGTTGGGCGCTTTTAAAGAGTACAAAATTTCTAGCTATTCTTCTACTAACTGTTCGCTGCGATAAAAGCCGCTGGCATCACTTAATAAGCCCACTAATTCAGGCAATACAGCATCCATGGTTTGTTTTAATTTCCAAGGCGGGTTAATAACAATCATGCCTGAGGCTGTCATACCATGTACGTCAGTATCTGCTTTTGTAGCAAGCTCAAACAATTGAACATTACGCATTCCAGAGGCAATTAACCCCTCTTCCATGCGGTCAATACGCTCTCGTTCAACGACTGGATACCAAATCATATAAGTACCCGTAGCAAAGCGCTGATAAGCTTTAGTTAGCGTTTTAACCACAATTTCATAATCGTCTTTAATCTCATAAGGTGGGTCAATCAATACACATGCACGTCGTGACGCTGGAGGTAATAAACCTATTAATCCAGCAAATCCGTTTTCGCCACGCACACGAATTGAGCGCTTACCCTGCATATTTTCTTCAAGTAACAGGAGATCTCTTGGGTGTAACTCAAAAAACCAGCCTTTATCTTGACGACGCAAGTAATGCTCAGCTATTTTTGGGGAACCTGGATAAAAAGCAAGCTCGCCTTGTTCATTGAAAGACTTAATCAATGCTATGTAGTCATTTAAAGATTCGTGAACACTAGTATGTTGATAAAGCTTTGCTATGCCATCTTGAAATTCTTGCGTTTTTTGCGCATCAGCAGAAGCTAACTCAAAAAAGCCCGCGCCTGAATGAGTGTCGATATAATCAAGTGGCTTATCTTTAATTGTTTGATAACTTAACACCTGTGCTAGCACTAAGTGTTTAAGTACATCCGCTGGATTTCCGGCATGAAATGAGTGTCTGTAACTGAGCATAATTTTAGTTTCGCTATAAGCCAAATGATAAAAGCTGTAATCAAGCCCCATTATACGCAAGCTATGCCAAGATACGAGTTTCAGTTGAAATTAAAACACCATTCGCTAAAATTTCACTTAACTCTGTGAACCAATTCTGAACAAAAAAGCTGATGAGCTGAATTATCCCTTAACAGTAAATAAAAATCAGCTAAAACAAGCGTAAATGCTGGCATATAAAGTAACTTTGCTTTACATTTGCTAGATATTAATAACAGTTATATGAGCGCCTTTATGAACAACGAAACTCTTTCTCAACTCGAACAACTGATCGACCAACTAATCAGCCGCAATAATGAACTACAAGCTGAGGTTACGAACCTGACAGAAAAAAACAGCAGACTAATTGACGAAAATGAAACTTTGCAACTTGAAGTACTTGATAGCGAAGAAAAACAAAAAGACACTAGTTCAACACTCAGCGGCCTATTAGAGAAGTTGCAAAGCGCCCAACAGGCTAGCTAATGTCTGAGTTGCAGAACCAGCGGGTCACTGTTGAGCTACTTGGCAAAGAGCAGCAATTTGCTTGCCCACCAGGCCAAGAAGAAGCACTGATTGCTGCGGCAAAGCACCTCAATGATTTAGTAGAGCAAATGAAACAACGCTCTACAGTACGAAATGATCAAAAAGCCTTACTTATGGCGGCACTGAACATCAGTCACGAATTGTTAGAAGTGCAAAAACAACAAGCCATTGCACAACAGCAACAAGATGAGCTTATCGATAAACTAAGTTTACACTTAAGCGACTCGACTCATAAATAAACAAGCGCACTATGCGCTTGTTTTTTATCTGCTTAACTTGCCCTAGGGATAAATGATGACTAAAAATTTTCTCAGCTTTCGCTTAACTCTTTTTTTAGTCTTTGCGGGCAGCCTATTTTCGGTTAGTCAGGCTCATGCTCAATGGAAAAAAATTTCTAATCACATCGATTTTTTTCAGCAGTCCGCTAACTTGCGATTTTACGATTCAAACCAAATTCTTATTAAAGGTGATAACTGTGCATTAGTGTTTGATGCTAGTGGTAACTTCTCAGCTGTTGAAGCAACGGTAAAGCACCTTAAACACACTCTTAAAGTACCCTTATGTTACTTAGTCGCAAGCCACTTTCATGACGATCATCTGCTTGGTATGGCAGTGTTACAGCATCATTACCCTAAGGCTAAATTAATTACACATCAAAAATTAGCAGCAAACTTTGCAGATTTTCAGCAAGCTTACAATAATAAACTAGAAACTTACCAACAAAGCATTGAATTAAGCTTTCAGCGCTTAGCTAAGCAACCTAAAGAGAAGCAGCCAGCTTGGCGTGACAAGCTTGAATTAGCGAAAAATCGGCTGCTGCGATGGCAAGAATACACACTACAATCACCCGCTTTAGCAGTCAGTGATACACTCGAACTTGATTTAGGCAATTACCCTATAACAATTAATGCCTACCAAGCACATACTAATGCCGATTTAATGCTTTATGCAGAGCAGCAAGCTATTTTAATGGGTGGAGATATCGTCGACTATTTACCTTACCCAGGGCACGGCAATTTAACTAACTGGCGAGAATTATTAACAGAGTTAGCTGCAAATACTATTGAACAAACAATTTTACCAGGCCACGGTGAACCAATAACAATAAAAGACCTACAACAATCCCACGCTTTTTTAACTGCCATACAAGAACATGTTCAAAACAACCCTGGGCAAGATTTAACCCAACTCCAACAAAGCTTTAATGAACAATTTGCTAACCAGTACATCACAGATGACATCTCAGCTAAAGCTTACCCAATGTTTTTACAAGCTGGACTTAAACGCGCTAAACAGTCAAAATAGCCCCCGCACACGGTTGTGCTAAACTCAATAAAGGACAATTTCTCGGTGGTTTTTATGCGCAGTTACTTATTTGCCCTATTTGTTACCCTATTTATGTTGTTAGGCTGTGAAACAACTGAGCCCGCAAATGCCCAAGCACAAAACGTAGCAGCACCAGTTATCTTTAACCACTTTGAGCCTTCAAAAAAACCTATACTTACTGCAAATAAAAAAACCGACACCCCAGCAAAACCAACAATAAAATTACAGCTAACACCTCAAACTACTAACTCCCCTAATACGGCTGTAATAAAAAGAAATGCTGATTTATGGCAACACATAGCGACTAACCTTCAATTTAAAATCTATCTAAATAAAGCGCTAAATAAACGCATTAAATGGTATATCAGGCAGCCTAATTATTTAAAAACAGTTAGCAAACGCGCAGCTCCTTATCTTTACCATATTGTTCGTAAAATTGAACAACAAAATTTACCTATGGAAATTGCCTTACTCCCCTTTGTCGAAAGTGACTTTAGACCGACCGTTAGCTCGTCGCAACAAGCTGTTGGCGTTTGGCAGCTAGTTGGTGCAACCGCCCATCATTTTGGTATTAAGTCAGACCAATGGTACGACGGGCGACAAGATGTACTTGCGTCTACAGATGCAGCCCTTGCCTATTTAAAGTATTTACATAAGCGTTTTGATGGTAACTGGCTACATGCACTCGCGGCCTATAACAGCGGTGAAGGGCGAGTTAAAAGAGCTATCGCTAATAACAAAAACAAGGGCAAAAGCACTGATTATTGGTCTTTAAAATTACCAAAAGAAACCTCTGAGTATGTACCAAAACTGTTAGCTTTAAGCTATTTAGTGCAAAACCCACAGCAAGGTTTACTGCGCCCTAAATTGGCAAATAAAGCACTAACAACCGAGTTTAATGTAGGTCAGCAGTTTGACTTTTCAGTAATAGCAAATCTCTCTGGGATTGGCCGCAAACAACTACACACTTTAAACCCGGGCTATTTAAAAAATCAAAGCTCTCCTAATGGGCCCCACACCTTGTTACTACCACTGGAGCAACAAAGCCTTTTACGCAGTCGGTTCTTTAAAAATAACTTTTCTGGTGAATATATAGTAAAGAAAGACGATACCTTATATTCCATCGCTCGGCGCTTTGACCTTTCAGTTAAAAAATTAAAAATGATGAATAATAAAACGTCCAACCTAATAGGAATTGGCGAAGCCTTAATTGTTGGTCAGCCACGCACTATGCCTGAATCATTAACTATAGATTATAAAATTAGCCCCTACCTAGAGCAGACCGAAGTCGCCATTCCTACTATTACTATTGAATATCAAGTTAAGCCTGGCGACACTATATGGGGAATAAGCCAGCTATACGATGTGCCCCACAAAGACTTAGCACAGTGGAATAAACTCAGTGCATCTAGTGTTTTAAAACCAGGCTCATTGCTGGTTTTACATTTACCTCAAGCAACTAAGCCCATTTCACAACTTCAAAAGGAAGGGATGCTGTCAGGGTTAGAAAAAACCTTAAAACAACCGCACTAGTTTCACTAGGACATGATTTAGCGTAAAATTGGCGCTTTGGTAAACTTTAATAAAAGAGATTGGCATGCAAATCAGTAATAATTCCGCCGTCGAGTTTCACTACACTCTAAGTGAAGCTGGCGAGCAACTTGAAAGCAGTAAAAATGGCGAGCCATTAAGCTATATTCACGGCCTAGAGGGCATGCTTCCTGGTTTAGCGAGCGCGCTTGAAGGCAGATCTGCTGGTGACAACTTAACAGTTACACTGGAGCCAAGTGAATCGTACGGCGAGCGTGTTGACGACCTTATCCAACGCATCCCTCTTAAGCACTTACAAGGTGACACAAAAGTTTGGAAGCCAGGCATGACTGCTATGGTGCATTCAAACCAAGGAAAGCACCAAGTTACGATCGTAAAAGTGGGTCGTTTTAATGCTGACTGCGACTTAAACCACCCTTTTGCTGGTAAAACTCTCACCTTTGATATCGATATTATAACCGTACGTGAAGCCACCAACGAAGAACTATCTCACGGTCACGTTCATAGCGAAGGCGGCTGTGGTCATAGCCACTAAGGGTATAAAATGAAAAAAGTTGCAATCGTCACTGGCGGAAGCCTAGGTATCGGGCGCGCTATATGTCAGCGTTTAGAAAGTGAAGGCTTTAAAGTATTTAACCTAGACATTCAAGATGGTGAATTTGGCATCTGGCAACAATGTGATGTTAGCCAAGTCGCTAATGTGGAGCGTACTATTGAGCGTATAGCCCAAGATCAAGGCCGCATTGATGTACTCGTCTCAAATGCTGGTAAACACTTAAGCGCTAATATTGAAGATACTGACGAAGCAACTTTTGACAACCTTTTTGCTCTCAATGTTAAAGGGGCATATGCTGCAGTAAAGGCTGTTTTGCCCAGCATGAAAGCACAGCAAGATGGAGCGATTATTTTTATTGCTTCAGACCAAGCTAACATAGCTAAAACCAACTCTTTTGCTTACAACCTAAGCAAACATGCGCTAGCGTCTATGGCCAAGACCACAGCACTTGATTATGCTGCTTTTAATATTAGAGCAAATGCAGTCTGCCCTGGCACTATTGAAACACCATTATTTCATAATGCTATTGATGCGTATTGTACTAAAAGTGGAGCTAATAAAGCTGAAATAGTCGAACAAGAAGGCGCTTTGCAACCACTTGGTCGCTTAGGTCAGCCCGATGAAGTTGCTGCGTTAGTGGCTTTTTTGGCGAGTGACAACGCCAGCTTTATAACAGGCAGTCTACAAAATATTGATGGCGGCTATACGGCGCAATAAGAGGATTAAAAATGCACTCCAAAATCATTGACCCCCATGTGCATTTTTTTTAACCTAAATGAAGGTTGCTACAACTGGCTAAAGGGGAGTACCCCTCCCTCTTGGCCTAACCTTGAGACAATTAAAAAACCGATAGCCCCTGACGACCTTATTAAAAATTGCCCATTTGAGCTAGCCGCTTTAGTACATATTGAAGCTGGGTTCGATAACCAACAGCCCATTAGAGAGCTAAAATGGCTAAATAAACATTTAGCTAATCAGCAATTTAGAGCTGTCAGTTTTGCGAAAATAGATTCTGATCCTGTTGAGTTTAAAAAAGCGATTAATAATTTAAAACACCCGTCACTTGTCGGGATTAGGGATATTACAGAAGGCGAAGACAGCTCTCGACTATTACACCCTTATACTTTAGAGAACCTTGCTTATTTAGCTGAGCAAGCGCTTCATTTTGAAGCTCAATTTGAACTTGAAAATACCTTAATTAGCGAGCGAGTTGCGCATTACGCTCAGCAGCTTCCTCACTTAAAGCTTGTGGTTAATCACGCCGGATTGCCACAGCAACTGGTGTTATGGCAAAAAGGCATTAGTAGTTTAGCTCATAATAAAAATGTATATATAAAATATTCTGGATTTGAATTACTTTCTCTAAATAAGCAACAACAGCAAGTTTGCTTTGATTTTATAGTACAGCAATTTAGCCAAACGCGAGTCATGCTTGCTAGTAACTTTCCAGTTTGCCAAATTCAACAAAGCTATTCTGAACTTTGGCACAGCCACTTCTCGTTATGCAAAAGCAATGATTTATGGCAACAACTTAGTTACTCCAATGCTCTTCACTTTTTATCAACTTTAACCTTTTACTTACTATCTTGTATCAATAAAAGGCGCTATATTCTATACAAGATGTATCTAAAAAGTGATGTGTGATGACTCAATCAAGATTTAATTTAGCGCTAATCTCAGCCTTATCCCTAGCTGTATTAACTGGTTGCGGTGGTGGCAGCACAGCGAATACTGATAACACTCAGATACCAGCACCGACAGCCATTGACTGGTCTGAAGGCGTGTTTGAGCCTTCAACTAGTTTTGCCCAGCAATGCCAAGCGCTAAATGAAAAACACTGGTTGCGTTCATGGAGCAATGAGACCTACTTATGGTATGACGAAATAATTGACCGAGACCCTGCTCTCACCGACTCCGTAGCTGACTACTTTCAACTTCTAAAGACTAAAGAAATAACGGAGTCTGGTGCTAATAAAGACAATTTTCACTCAAGTCTCCCCACAGCCGAGTGGGAAGCCCAAAGTCAATCAGGCGTTACTTTTGGCTATGGCTTCAAGCTCAAGATAATTAGCGCAACGGCCCCTCGTCAAGCTGTCATCTCATACACAGAAACTAACACCCCTGCAAGTAATGCTAACCTAAGCCGTGGTTTTGAAGTACTGGAAGTAGACGGTGTTGATTTTGTAAATGCAAGCACGCAAGCGGAAGTCGATATACTTAATGCTGGCTTATCACCTCGTGAGTCTGGTAAAACAACCAACTTTACATTTAAAGACATTGAGACCTCAGAGGTTCGTGAGGTCACTTTAACAGCTCAATCTATAACATCACAACCAGTTACGAATGTAAAAACACTTGCCAATGGCAGTGTGGGATATTTTCAGTTTAATAGCCATAATGCCATTGCTGAAAAGCCATTATATGATGCGTTTAATACCCTAAAAAACAGTAATGTCACTGATTTAATTATTGATATTCGCTACAACGGCGGTGGTTTTTTACAAATGGCAAGCCAAGTAAGCTACATGATTGCAGGTGCTGAGAATACTAACAATAAAATTTTTGAACGCACAATTTTTAATGATCAGCATCCAACATTTAATCCTGTCACAGGGCGACGGTTAGAACCGGTAATGTTCACCGATGAGTTTATTGGCTTTGCAGATAACCCAGGCCTTACCCCAGGAACACCTTTACCTTCTCTCAACCTAGAGCGAGTTTATTTATTAACAACCAGTAGCACTTGCTCAGCCAGTGAAGCCATTATTAATGGGCTTCAAGGTATTGATATTGAGGTAATACAAATCGGTGCTGGCACCTGTGGCAAGCCCTATGGCTTTTACGCTACAGATAACTGTGATACTACCTATTTTACCATTCAATTCACAGGTGAAAACAACAAAGGCTTCGGTGAATACTCCGATGGCTTTGCACCGCAAAATACGGTTAATAATGCCCGCCTACCGGTACGCGTAGCAGGTTGCGCTGTTGCTGATGACTTTAATCATCAATTAGGCGACCCAAATGAAGCATTGTTAGCGGCTGCTCTTAACTATCGTGAAAGCCAAAGTTGCCCAACTGCAACATCAACCGCTAGCCAACAAGGTTTTGCACCAGCCCTTTTGGCTGATACCCCTGCGGTAATCGATACGCGCGCAAGTACATTTGCTCAACAGAACAAAATCTTGCCTCAGGACCAAAACAGGTAGCTTACAATGAAAAAAATACCTTACATTTTAGTCAGTATGAGCATATTACTACTTGGTTGCAGTGCACCTAGCGAGGCGCCAACACCTAAACTACAGCATGCGCTTTTGCAAAAGCCACAAAGTGAGCTGATTGCACAAGGATTAGCCCGCTTAATGCGCAGTGACAACATTGCCGTTGCAGATGATGTTTTCATGAAGCGCAGTTTAATGGTCGTGGATAACCTTAGCAAAACAGATGAACTCGGAAATCCGATTATGGGTAAGCAGTTGAATCTACCTGATAGATTTGAGCTGTTGATCAAAGATAATTTATGTTTTATACGTCACTTAGATAGCAAAGCCACCGAGCCATTGCCTGATGTGAAATGTAAAGTGAATTATAAGTAGGTGCTAGGTGCTAGGTGCTAGGTGCTAGGTGCTAGGTGCTAGGTGCTAGCAATACGTTAATAGAAGAAGTGCCTAGAACAAATAATATTAACGAGAAGCAAGCTCTGCTCGCTTCTCGAAACTCGCGACTCGTCGCTTATTTTATTTCTACTCTTTGTGAGCGCATCACAATTTCATCGTTTAGTTCAATACCCAAACCAGGCTCTTCGGATACTTCAAAGAAGCCATTTTTTGGCTGCGGATCTTGCAGGCATAACTCGCGGTTCCATTTTTTAATAGCATAAGTATGGTGTTCATGGATTAAGAAATTAGGAATAGCCGTTTCTAAGTGCAATGATGCTGCAGTAGCAACTGGGCCACCACATACGTGCGCTTGAATTCTTACATCAAAAATATCGGCATAATCACATACCTTTTTAGTTTCGGTAAAGCCACCACATAAACCTATATCTGGTTGTAGTACGTCAATGCTTTGGTCTTCAAGGTATGGGCGCACACCCCAACGATTATATAAGCGTTCACCACCCGCGATTGGTACAGCAACTTTATCTGCAACTTTTGCATGCAGTGAATGATTTAAGTAGTTAACCGGTTCCTCATAATACATACAATCAAATTCTTCAGCTATTTCACCTATTTGAATCGCAGATGTTGCTCCTGGTAAGCTGTGACATTCAAAAATAATGTCTACTTCATCACCCACCGCTTCACGAATAGCTTGCATGCGTGCTCGATATAACTTCATTTCAGCTCGTGAAATGATTTTGGTGCGATCATAATACGTGTTCCCGTCTTTATCATACTGAATAGGATCAACTTTAACGGCATCGTAACCTTCTGCAATCGCTTTTAAAGCTGCTTCTGCATATTCTTGTGGTTGTACTAGGGCTTTAAACTCGCTATCCCAGTCAAACTGTAATTGTGAGGCATAAGTGCGCAGCTTATCGTTAACTTTACCACCGAGTAACTGGTAAACAGGTAAACCAAGTGCCTTACCTTTAATGTCCCACAGTGCAGTATCAATAGCACTCATTGCAGCATAAACCACAGGACCACCACCTAAACCCCAAAAGCTTTCACGTAGCATACGCGACCATAACTTTTCAGTTTGAAATGGGTCATGACCAATCAAAAATGCATCTGCCATTTCTTTGATCATCGCAGCAGCGGCACTATGCCCTAAATCGTACGCAAGACCCGCCTCACCAACACCGCTAATACCTTCGTCAGTATGAATACGAACAAACACAGGAGTCCACGCTGGACGCTCAGGGCAATGGATATCAAACACTTCAACGCGATTAACTTTCATGAAAATTCCTTAATTAGCAAAACTTGGATCAAGACGATAGGCTTTACGTAACATTGCAGGCCAAGCTAACTGACCTCCGGTGCTACCACTGTGCACAACATTGGCTTGATTATAAATATTATCGATTATGGCTTGAGGAACTGGCGTAACGTCTACGCCACTTGATTGCAATGCGAGTTGAATTTCACACGCGCGCTGTAAATCATAAAAACGCATGAAGGCATCACCCACTGTTGGACCTAGCGTTAAGCCACCATGATTAATAAGTAACATATGATTTGTGTCAGCAAGATCATCTTGCAATCGCTTTCTCTCATCATCATTTACTGCAAGCCCTTCGTAGCCATGGTAAGACAATGAAGGTAAAGAAAACATTGAATATTGGCTCAGTGGCAACAAGCCTTGTTTTTGCGTCGCAACAGCAATGGTTTCTTTAGTATGCAAGTGAATAACACAATGAGCATCGTCACGTACTTCATGAATAGCACTGTGAATAGTAAAACCAGCCGGGTTAATTTTAAACGGAGTGTCATCTAAAATATTACCTGATAAATCAACTTTCACCAGATTTGATGCGGTTACTTCGTCAAATGTTAGACCAAATGCATTTACAAGGTAATGATCAGTGCCCGGTAGCCGGGCCGATAAATGCGTATAAATTAAATCACCCCAACGAAAATGATCAACTAAACGATAACACGCGGCTAAATCAACACGTAATTGCCACTCCTGTGCTGATACTTTATTTTTTAAATCAAGTTGCGGTAATTCAAACATATTTATGCCTTGTATAAACACAGTGCGAAATAGATGTATAGAAGTCTAAAGCAGTCTAGAGTTGCAATCAACTGTTAGAAAACAAAACAGCCACATCAAATAAATTGATGTGGCTGTTTAAGCGCTAATTTAAGTACAGATTAACGTGAAAATTATTTAACGTTTGCTAAGTAGTCAGCAATTGCAGCCATTTCTTCTTCAGATACATTAGCAACCATAGCCTTCATTGCCGCAGTCATCCCATTACTACGCGCACCTGATTTAATGTCTTTCATTTGCGCAAGTAAATATTCTTTATTTTGGCCATTTAGTTTCGGGTACAATGCCATAATTGGCGCTTTGCCTTCAGGGCCGTGACAAGTTTGACAAAGCTTTGCGGTATAAAGGGCTTCACCTTCAGCGGCCACTGATGTAAAAGATGCGCTAGCTGCCATTGCAAGGCTAGCCCCTAAAAGTAATGTTGTTATCTTGCTCATTGTATTTTCTCTTCTTTTTGACGGTTTATAAATTTACTTATTTAATTGTAGACCATGCATAATAGCATGCTAATTTTGTACGCAATTTATACACATTGAAGATCACTGGGAGCGTTTTAAAAGCTCCGATTGCAAAAATTACCAAACAAGATCATCAGGCACTTCAAAGTCTGCATACGGGTCATCATCATCTTTGCCTTTATCTTCTGGTTCAACGTGAAATACGATGTACTTTTCATCTACTTCAGCGACTTTACGTGCAGGTTCGTCTTCAAGTACAAAAAATTGCCCTTCTAAAACACATATAGCTAATCTACCACCAGCAAGTGCCTTTTGTGTTTTTTCATTCACGTCTAGCTCTTTAACTTTGTTTTCATAGGTAAAGTTAAAAGTACGCTCACCACGAATTTCATCTTGATTGTGGTGTTCTAAAATTTGTTTAACTCTGGCTATTTGTTCACGCTGCTTTAAATCGCCTTGACGAGCTTGGTTTAGCTCTTCAGCTTTCTTTTGTTGCTCTAATTTAGTTTGCTGAATGTGCTTTTGCAGATCACTTGGGTTGCTCGTGGCACCTTTTTTCTGCTTTTTCTGTTGCTTGCGTTTCTCGCTTTTTGCAACTTTCGCTTTATGTGATGTAGTAAGTCCTGCTTGTAGCAATTGGTCTTGTAATGAACCCATGGCCTTGTTCCATTAAAACTTAGATTAGGATTATTTTATACCTATAGCTAAGTTACCTCAACAATGAAGCACCATCGCAAGAGAAGTAATTTAGCCAGTTCTTGAAAGTGACTGTAGCAAAGCTAATAAAACAAAACCTGATAAAACGCAATAAAACTCTATTTTAATACAGAACAAGCAACTTATTGTTGCTTTATCATTGATTTAAAAAGCACTAAGCGTAAGCTAACAGCTTTTATTGGCTGGTCAAAATAATGCGTATTTCCCACTTATTATTGTGCTCATTGTTTATCTTTTTTGTCTTGTACGCACCGCAGCCATTATTAGGCCTTTTTGCTTCACAGTTTAAAGTCACGCCCGCTAGCGCTGGCAGCTTGATGACGGCGACCATGCTACCACTTGCCATTGCGCCCCTGATATACGGCTTGTTGCTTGCTAAACATAACCCGTTAACTATTTTACGCTATGCTATGTTGATGCTGGCATTAAGCTGTATTGCGATTACTTTAGTGCCCAAATTTGAATTACTACTTCTGCTGCGCTTTATTCAAGGATTAATCTTGCCTGCTGCCCTCACCGCTATGACCACCTATATTGGCTGCACTTATAAGGCTGATTATTTACAAAAAAATATGACCTTGTACATAGGCAGTACTATTGCTGGCGGGTATTTTGGTCGGGTATTAGCTGCTGTATTTACAGATTTATGGAGTTGGCAGATCTTTTACTATGTAATCGCTGTCGCTTTAATTTTATTGGCTTTAGCCATCCCTAAGGGCCGCCATGAAACGATAACGCAAGTATTATCACCGCTGAGTTATTTAAAACAACTCGCCACAGCGCCTATCTTAAAATTGTATGGCGCAGTATTTTGCATGTTTTTTTGCTTTGCTGCATTATTGAATTACCTGCCTTTTATTTTGAAAAATACATTTTTAATAACAAATACTCGTGATATTGGTTTGGTTTACAGTGGCTATCTAATTGGTGCGCTGGCATCTATTACCACGCCTTGGCTACTAAAACGCAGTTCTAGCCCTTGGTATTTACTTAGCGGGGTATTTATTTTTTATTGTGGAACAATATTAATCTTGATGACTAACCAACTCATTATATTCTTATTAGCCTTTACTGGTTTTTGCGCTGCGATGTTTATGATCCATTCAACCGCGGCACCATTGGCTAATAAAATCAGTAGCGCGCCACCGAGTGTTACCAATGGCGGTTATGTATCATTTTACTATAGTGGCGGCGCGCTGGGTTCTTTTTTACCTGGCTTGGTATACCAGCACTACGGGCACGTCGCGTTTATTGCTGCACTATTGCTTGTATGCTTGTGCGGATTGGCCTTAGTATTGAGTGGTTATTTAGCAGGTAAAAAAACCACCTTAGGTTGATGCCCTGTACTGGCAAAAAACAACTCTAAATCATTTTTTTTCATTAACCATGTTTCGGTATTTTCAAATGGATGACAATGAAATAGTTCACTAAACCAAATATCTTGGTCTAACCATAAAGTCACATTATTTTGCTTATCGTTCATAAGTGCCAACATAGACACACAACCAGGTGCTACTTTTAAATAACGCGCTAAACGCTCATCTGAAGCAAAGCCTAATCGTGATAAGCCTTGATATTTAGCCACCGCCTTTAAATCAAGCTGCTTATCATGTGCAGTTATCACTAAAAAATGATTTTTTCCTTCATTATCTCGTAAGAAGAGATTTTTTAAGCGTGTGCCTGGACGCTCAATTAATAGCGTATCGGCATCTAAGCTACCATGCAAAGCGGGATGTTCAATTACATTATACTGAATATTTAAATGCGCGATATACTCAACTAACTTACTCTTATCTTCTAGCATGTTATAGACAACGCCCTCTAAGTTGTACGCTTAGATCACGCCAAACAACTTCATCTATCTCATAATTGCTTGGGCAATATTGTTGTTGCTCTAATTCGTTCTGCAACAACTCAACCGCTTGATCTTCTAATTGTAATTTAAGGCTATTCGATTCTTCAAAATACTCTTCTTCTGCGAAGCTTTTAAACTCTCTGCGCGTGAGTGGCCGATCTGAATTACGGCTTTTTCTGCTATTTGCTTTGACTGACACAACATAAGCAAAGATTTTATTACCTTGTTCATCTAGCTTTTTATATAATTGTTTATTATTTATTTCAAACGGCGGTTCATCTTGGCTGGCGCAACCAAAGAGCAAAACCAGTAACACCCAGGCATATTTTTTCATTATTAGTTTCTTTGTGTTTTTTAATAGTCGCTAGAATAGCCCCTAGTCTAACAAAGATTCACTGTTTTCGTGAAAATTGATAAAAAATATAAAAAATGCTTGACCAAATTTATAAATCTCATTAAAGTTCGTCCCGCTTAAACGGAACCTTAAGCAGGTTACAAAATTTGTGACTTTAGGAATGTGGGGCTATAGCTCAGCTGGGAGAGCGCCTGCCTTGCACGCAGGAGGTCAGCAGTTCGATCCTGCTTAGCTCCACCACTTTCCTAACTTCAATATCAGTCTATTTCCTTTCTTTTAAAACTCTTTAGATTCAATATTTTCAAACACTATTTAGCACTAAACTCTTGAGCATTTCAGATTAATTAACTATACCTAATCTACGATTACTTTATTAGGTTTGATTATGGATTTGCCTAAACGGGCAACACTCAAGAAGATCGCCACTTTAAGTGTAGGCGCTGGTATTATTACCCATGTACCCTATGTTTTCGCGCGTAAAAAAAACAACTCTACGTGTGCTCGGCACACATGTCACACTCCAGGAGCCCCTACGCAAACAAGCAATGGAAGATTTAGGTATCAACATTGTGTTTAATCCTGCGGGTAGTTCATCTGTTTTACAACAAGCTTCCATGGATCCGAGCTCTTTTGATCTTTATGAACAATGGTCTAATAGTATCAATGTTTTGTGGAGTGCAGGAAGTATCCAGCCAATCGAAAAAAAAGCGCATCACTCACTTTAATGAAATTAACTCATTGACAAAAACCGGAAAGCTTACTCAAGACGCATCTATTGGCGCAGGAGATGCGCCTTACAAATTACTTAACATTCAAGGTGATGGTACTCTAAACGCACAAGAAACAGATTTAATAAGCTATTTACCATATGTCCACAATGTCGATTCATTTGGCTACAACCTAGACAGCATTCCTCTTGGAAGCGCATATGAAACTGAAAGCTGGGCTTGGTTACTCGACGAAAAAAATCGTGGCAAAGTAGGCATAGTAAATGCGCCAACAATTGGCATTTTTGATTTGGCACTCGCAGCGCAAAGTAAAGGCTTGATAAAATTTGTTGATATAGGCGCTATGACGCGCGATGAACTAGATAGGTTATTTTTTATTTTACTCGACTATAAAAAACAAAAACACTTTAATGGCTTTTGGAACTCAGTACCAGAGTCCGTTGAGTTTATGAAAAATAACCGGGTTAGTATTCAAAGTATGTTCTCACCCGCGGTAGAGAGCTTAAATAGTCAGGGCATCAATGTACGATTTGCAGCTCCAAAAGAAGGTTACCGAGGCTGGCACGGTGTTATGTGTCTGTCTTCTCAAGTCACCAATAATACAAAAGATGCCGCCTATGATTATATGAATTGGTGGCTCAGCGGCTGGCCAGGTGCTTTTATTGCACGACAAGGTTATTACATTAGTAACCCAGAACGTTCAAAACCGTTACTTTCAGAAGCTGAATGGGCATATTGGTATGAAGGAAAAGAAGCAACGGAGGCACTGCTTAATACGCAAGGTAAAGTATCTGTAGAAGCGGGTAACGTTCGCAGTGGTGGTAGCTATTTAAAACGTTTCAGCAATGTAGCTGTTTGGAATACAGTTATGCCAACGTATGATTACAGCTTGCAAAAGTGGTATGAGCTAATTAGCCGCTAATGAAAATAAATTCTATCAAATCAAAAATCATCGCTGCGATCTCATTATTAGTTATAATTTTACTGTTTCAAAGCTATTTATTTTCAAGTGCGCAAAATTCACTAAGAATACTTTTGACAGTACAAAATGATGCTCAAATTCAAAGTGAAGCAACCAACGATCTTGAAAATAACGTCATCTCACTACAAGGGCAAGTAACTCATTACGTTGATAAAGCCAAGCCAATTTCAGTAGATAACTTTAAACGTTTTCAGTTGAATGCTAAAAACGACTTAAAGAAACTCAATACCAATGCACAAAAGCATTCAAGTTCATATAAAGACTTGCTTACTCGTTTAGGAGAGCACTTAACAAACTTCAACCGAACATTTGAGCAAGTCGTTAAAAACAGAGAAAATCGTGTACGTTTATTCAATACACGCTTCAAGCCTGCGGTTAATAATTTAATATTGCACCTCAACGCGTTGAAAAATGTTGAAGGCTCGAGCCATGAGGCAATTTACACAGATGCAATGCTAACGCTTTCAAACATAAACTACGCGACAGAAAACTACTTAGAAAATACTGACTTCGATATTTCGCAGACAACCAGCCAAGATGTTGATCAACTTAAGCTGCAGCTAGATAAGATAGAAAAATTTATTGAGTCAGGCTCAATACAACCTAATAGTTTGCTAAATAAAGAGTTTTTAGAAATAAAAAAAAAGCTATAACCAGCTTATTTTACTGTCGAGAGGCTATAACTACTCGGTAAATGTTGTTTTGACAGGTGTTGCAAATGAATTACTGTATTTAACAGACCAGATAAACCGTACTGAAAAAAATACCTTTCTCCAAGCGCAAAAGCAAGTCAGCTTACACCTAGATCAACAGGCGGAACAAAGTAAAGTATTTGCGCTAGTGATGTTGGTATTATTAATTACAATATGCATTTTTATTGTGCGCACAATAATATCCCCTATAGATAGTCTTTCTTTGCTTTTGAACGATATGAACAACGGTAAGCAACGTGGTCTACTGGTTGAGCCTGAACAAGATAATGAATTTTCGCATGCGATAAAAGCGGCCAATTCTCTGTATAAGAAAAATGATGAAACAAACACACTATTGATAGAAACCCAAGAGCTAAATGACCAAATGAAAGCGGTAAACTCAGCATTAAAAGCAGCAAAACATCAAGCAGATATTGCCAATGAGGCAAAAAGCAAGTTTGTCGCTAATATGAGCCATGAGCTGCGCACACCCTTGAATATCATTTTAGGAATGCAGCAACTTTTATCTGAAGAAATTACAGATGATGCGCATAAAAAGTATATTGCCAAATCCCTTACCAGTGGTAACAACCTACTTTTATTAGTAAATAATATTTTAGAGTTATCAAAGCTAGACTCGAATCAATCCACTATCGAAAATGTTAACTTTACCATTAAAGAGGTGTCACAGTTCTTATCAGAATCATTTTCAAGCTTGTGTAAGTCTAAGGACCTAGAATTTAATATATTACTTCATATGGATGAAGACATCTCCTTGACAGGTGACTATTTAAAGCTAAACCAAACCTTAAAATTTGTAGTCGACAATGCAATCAAATTTACCGAGCAAGGCAGTGTCACAATCACGATAACGGCCGATTCATTGAACAATGACTCAATTACCTTAAGTTTTTCAGTAAAAGATACGGGAATTGGTATTCCTGAAGATAAGTTATCAGCAATTTTTAATCCTTTTTATCAGAGCGATGACTCCTACTCCCGTAAATATACTGGAACAGGGTTAGGATTAAGTATTAGTCAAAAGCTGATCAAACTGCTAAATGGCGAAATTCAAGTCAAGAGTAGACAAGGTGAAGGCACTGAGGTGCTCATCTTTTTAAATTTTGATATCAATTCAGCTCTTTTCGCAACGCCTAATTTCTCCCAGACACAATTGATAAACTTGCCTGTGGCTTTAGAGAACTTAGACTTTAATGATGTACTGTTAAGTGAGTCGTTCGACCGGTTTACTAAAGACTACAGTAACTTTATAAAAGAAGCTGAAGTGCTTTATAAGCAACAACATATTCTTGAGTTAAGACGTATGTTGCATACGTTTGTAGGTTTAACCGGCACTCTGGGCTTGGAACGATTAGAGGAAGTGGCTAAGAAACTCCAAAAAGATGTAAAACAATCGACACCGATAAACTTTACTCCTTGCCAGCTGCAACTTGAAATTTCTTTGCGTGCAATAGAGCAGTTTGCTATTGCTAACCAACTAAAAGCAAGTCAAGCGATCACCCTTAATATTGAAAGTAATATTGAGTACCTAGATGAAATACTTGAATTAGCTAAATCAGCTAAACCTATTCCCCAGGTGCTTATTTTACAACTTGAGCAGCATATAGAAAACGTATCAGAAAATACGCAATTAGTACGGTTAAGAGAAGCGATAAATCAATTTAACTTTCAATCAATTAAAACACTCATTAATAACTACTTAAATGGCCTTAAAAACTAGACAAAACTCTTAATCATGAGCTATTTTTTATCTAATGGTGAAACTGAAATTGAGAAATTAGTGCCCCAAAAGAGCTTACCCACACAAAACGCTGACCGTCAAAAGCCGTTAATCCTCATCGTTGATGATGAACCCAATAATCTGCATATATTGGTTGAAGGCTTGCTATCAGATTATGACGTTCGCGTATCAACTAGCGGCAGAAGTGCGCTTGAATTTATTGAAACGACACGTCCCGATTTAATACTACTTGATATCATGATGCCACAGATGGACGGTTATGAGGTCTGTAAAAAGCTAAAGCAGAACCAAAACAGCAAGGGTATTCCTATTATATTTGTCACCGCCCTCACCGAAGAAGAATCCGAAGAACAAGGTTTCGAACTGGGTGCCGTAGACTATATTCACAAACCCTATAAATTGGCACTCGTTCGTGCTCGTGTACGTGCACACATCTCTGTGCAAGGAATGCTCGATCGCCTCATTGAAAAAAACTTTGAATTACATGACAAATTCCTTGAGGTAGAAAACCTTGCTTCTGAGCTTACCAAGCGTGATGTTGAATTAAAAAACTATCCGCCAAACAAGCTTTATTTTATCAAGCCCTCACCAGCACAGCCGATGGCGTAGTAATCACAAATCACAAGGGCATTATCATTGCTGTCAACCCATCTTTTTGCCGAATAACGGGGTTTTGTGAAAGTGAAGCTCTTGGACAACCATTAAAAGAAATCAAAAAAAACAACCTACCAGAGATAAGCTTTGATGATATATGGCTACATGCAAGCAAAGCGGGTTACTGGAGTGGTGAGCTGACTACACGACGAAAAAGCGGTGAGCTATATCCTGAATTACTTACTCTTAGTATGGTTAAAAACGAAGTCGATACCAACATTAACTTTATTGGTGTCTTTAGTGATATTTCGAGTGTAAAAGTCACTCAAGAGCGTATTGACTATTTAACATGGCATGATGAGCTTACAGGCCTCCCTAACCGTAATAACTTTTTAAAAATTCTGGATCAACAATTACGTGAGCAAAATAAACAGCAAAGCTATACCTGTATTTTTATTCTCGATATAGATAGCTTTCATTCTATTAATGATGGCCTTGGCCTAGTGGCGGGCGATAAAGTATTAAAAGAGTTTGCAACACGAATAAACGATAATTTAGATAATAAAGATATCGTTGCACGTCTTGGCAGCGATGAGTTTGCTGTACTATGTGAAACACAAAAAGGAACTGGTTATGAAAGAACACAATCTTTAGCGAATGTAACCGCGCAAAAACTGCTACTAGCCGCCAGTGAACCATTTGATATCGAAGAACAAAAAATTAGTTTAACGATCAGTATAGGAACCTATATTCTTCCTCGTAACGAATTAAGAGGAAGCGCAATTGAAACTATTCGAAACTGTGAAGCTGCTTGCTATAAAGCAAAAGAAAAAGGCGGCAATAGAGTTACGTCATTTGATACATCTTTTGGCGAACAAGCTAAACGACGTTTCGAAGTTGAACAAGACTTACGTCAAGCAATTGCTCAGCAAGAACTAGTACTTAACTTACAATCACAATATGATCACAACCACACCCTAAAGGGTGCTGAGGTACTCCTTCGCTGGCAACATACAACAAAAGGTTTTATTAGCCCTGCTGAATTTATCCCGATAGCCGAAGAGTCTGATATTATTTATGATTTAGATTGCTGGGTTACAACTCAAGCTTTAAAACTGCTAGAACAAATTAACGAGCAAAACCCAAGTCTAGCTATTTCTATCAACATCAGCGGCAGACATTTTCATGAAAAACGTTTTCTAAACTTTATCACTCAAAGCCTTATTGATGCGCAGGTCAACCCTGCAAACCTGACGATTGAAATCATTGAAGGCACACTGTTAAACAATATGGATGATGCTATTGCGGCAGTGCACCATCTAAAACAGCTGGGTGTAAGGGTATCTATTGATGATTTTGGAACTGGCTACTCAAGCTTAACCTACTTAAAGCAATTGCCTATTGATGAGCTCAAAATTGATAAGTCATTTGTTTTAGAAGCACCAACAAACAATAACGACAAACTGATTATCGATATGATAGTTAGTTTAGGTGATTTATTTGATCTAAAAATTATTGCTGAAGGTGTTGAGGATCAAGAGCACCTAACTCTACTACAAGCTTTCCCTGATATGACTTTACAAGGCTACTTTTTACATAGACCCGAACCAGCAGAAGATTGGCTAAGTGACTTAAGAAATAAAAATGCCGAGTCTTAAACTCGGCATTAAATACTTAACCTGAACTCTGGAGACTAATAAACATATTTGTGATTTAATATCAATACATTAGTACATCTCTAAACCAGAGTTCAGGTTACATAAATAAGTAAATTACTCGCGAACTTGACCTTCACCATCCACTAGGTACTTTTCTGTTGTAAGCGACTCTAAGCCCATAGGACCATATGCATGCAACTTAGAGGTAGCTATACCAATCTCAGCACCTAGACCTAATTGCGAGCCATCAGAAAAGCGTGATGATGCGTTAACCATCACGACTGATGCATCCACACTGCGTTGAAACAATTTAGCTGCATCTTGGTTTTTAGTACAAATAACTTCAGTATGGTTTGAACCAAACTGAGCAATGTGATCAATGGCACCAGCAAAATCAGGAACGACTCGAATCGCAATTTCTAAATCCAGATATTCTTGACCGAACTCACTATCGGCAAGTACTGTTGCATTATCAAAGTATTTAGCTGCTTGGCTATCAGCATTAATTTTAACACCTTCTTGACGAAGTACGACTGCACATAAATTTAAGAAACTCGTCTGCTACAGCTTCATGTACAACTAGACCTTCTAATGCATTACAAACACCTGTACGCTGTGTTTTACCATTTAACAGTAGATTAAGTGCCACTTCTAAATCAGCATCTTTATCAACGTATAAGTGGCAAACACCTTTAAAATGCTGAATAACAGGGATAGTACTATTATCTGTAACAAAGTTAATTAGCCCTTCACCACCTCGTGGGATAATTAAATCAATGCTGTCTCTTTGCTGCATTAGTTCCATCAGTAATGCACGATCAGGATCGGGGATCACCGAAATAAGTGCAGCTGGCAGATCATTCGCTTCAAGCACTTTGTGCATTACGCTAGCAATCGCTTGTGAGCTTTTTTAACGCCTCTTTACCACCACGTAAAATAACCCCGTTACCTGATTTAAAGCACAACGCACCGGCATCTGCGGTTACATTTGGGCGCGCTTCATAAATCATACATACAACACCTAGCGGTACTCGCATTTTACGAATTTTAATCCCATTAGGACGTTCAGTAATATCACGAAGCTGACCAACAGGATCTTCAAGGCTAACAATAACTTCAATACCCTCAGCCATTGCTTCAATACGCTCATCATTGAGCGTTAAACGGTCTATCATTGATGCAGCTAAATTATTGTCTCTAGCAGCTGCTAAATCACTCTCGTTTTCTGAAATTATAAATGCTTTTTGTTCACGTAACGCTGCCGCCATTTCCAGTAACACACGGTTTTTTGTCTCGGTATCGAGTAAAGCTAACTGGTGAGCAGCTTTTGCTGCTTGGCGTGAAATATCCGTAATTAAACTCATGACTTCTCCAATAATGCGATATCTTTTTCTGAAATAACGGGACCAATCGAATCTTGCATTTTGTCGCTAAATTCACTTTGCTCGTTATCAGCTATAAAATTCAATAAACAGCTACTATAGTTAGCTGTCGCTTTAGCCAGACGCGTACCATCGTTACTACGCACCAAAATAGTGTCGCCGATCGCAAACTCACCGTGTACGGCAACAATTTCATCACCGCGTATACACCCAGTTTCACCTTCAAGCGATTCATCAAATGAACCTTCAACCACGACTTCACCTTGCTCATTTGCTGTATGAGTCATCCAATGTACTGCTTCTTGCATTGGTTTTTCATAAGGTAAAAAGACTGTACCTGGATTTATACCCTCTAGTAACTGGTTAAACGTCTGCTCTTTAAAACCATTAATTATGTATGTGGTTATACCATGCGAAGTAGCTTTTTCTGCCGCCTCAATCTTAGTTTTCATACCACCAGTACCAACCGCACTGGTCGCACAACCAGCCATAGCGTAAATTGACTCATCAATTGACTTTATTTCCGGCAGTAACTCTGCATCATCATGTAAGTTCGGGTTTTTGTTATAAAGTCCATCTACATCAGAGAAAATCATTAATGCATCAGCATCCGCTGCTGCGGCAACCATGGCTGATAAATTATCATTGTCACCAACTTTCAAATCATCTGTTGTTACCGTGTCATTTTCATTCATGATAGGTAATACGCCATGCTCTAGCAATGTGAACACGGTTTCACGAATGCTTTCATAACGTTCACGGTCACGTAAATCACCATGAGTTAATAAAATTTGTGCAGACGGAAAATCAAAAAAGCGGTCCCACATAGCCATCATTTCTGTTTGACCTGCGGCTGCCATGGCTTTTTTCATGGTAACGGTGCGTTCTTGCTGATCGGGAAATAAATGCGCGCCAGCAGCTACAGAGCCCGACGAAACTAAAATAACTTCAATGCCACGACTACGGCAGCGAACAATAAACTGTGCGATAGTTAATAAATAACGTGAACGACAACCATCTTGATCCGGAGCGATAAGTGCGCTACCAACTTTAAGTACAATACGTCGCCAATTTAACTTTTGCATAATGTGTTTCAACTTTCCATTTAACTGTAACTTCTCAAAAGAGAAGTAAGAAAACAATCTCTTAGCATTAAGACTAAGATACGAGTTTACATTTTGTATGTCCAAATACACTTTTTACACACTCACCCAAAAACACACACCTTTAATTAAAAAAGTGAATTTTAGATATAGCATAACTTTTACTCAATCATTAGATTGAACAGTTATAAAGTAAAATAAAAAGTGTTGTTTATGCATCGCTGTAAAAAGCTGTGTGAAGCTTCTTTATTAACAACATACATAGAGCCTCTAAAGTCAGGTACACCAACAGATAGGGTGATGACTTAAGGACCGAGATTTGTTCACCACGATGGGCGCCAAATATTGAACAGGTAACAATTCAACTCAAAATATAAAAATGGCAATTTAATGCCCTTATTATTACAAGCGAACCAATACCCAAAAATGAGTAAATACATACAAATTGTGTTCAAAACAATTAACTCATTGAATATTAAGCAAATAAATATAATAACCTTCATTTAAGTAAGCATAATTTTAACTGACTTAAAAATAACTATATGTATTCGCTTATACCTAACTAGTAACTAATTAGACAACAAATTGTTTGAACACTAACTATAATACGCTAAAATCATCTGTGAGATCAAGGCTATATTTTATTCACCTACTTACACCCACCTTAAGAAAAATAAAATATCAATATTTATCAACATGTTGCATTAACATGAAATTTTTATGTAGTTGCGTTAATTTCTCAAGAAAAATTATTTCTACAAAAAAACCATATACAGCTAAAATTCAATTAAGATAAATGAACATATCCCTGTATTATTAGTTTTGCTAGCCTTACTCTTAACTGAAGTAATAAATAAGGAATACCTCTTTTATGTCAGCTATTTACATCGCAGGGATCGCTCTTTGCTCCGTTCTTGCGCAATGGGTTGCTTGGGCTTTTAAAGTTCCAGCAATTTTATTTTTACTACTCACAGGTTTATTACTTGGTCCTGCGTCCAGTATATTAGATCCAGATGCATTACTAGGTGATTTACTATTTCCTGTTGTTTCCTTGAGTGTTGCCGTTATTTTATTTGAAGGCTCACTGACCTTACATTTCAAAGAGCTTAAAGGAATAGGAAAGGTAGTTCGAAACCTATGCTCCATAGGCATGATTGCTACCTGTATTATAATTAGCCTCAGCGCTTACTGGATTTTAGAACTCAACTGGCGAGTTGCCGCAGTGCTCGGTGCGGTATTGGTCGTTACTGGGCCTACTGTTATTGCCCCCTTACTTAATTCTATGCGCCCAACCCAAGATATTGACCGTATTTTACGCTGGGAAGGCATTGTAATTGACCCTATTGGCGCGCTATTCGCGGTATTAGTTTTTGAAGCCGTAATGCTCGTTGGCCAAGGTGAAGTATTTGTTCATACCCTTATTGCACTATTTAAAACACTAGGTGTAGGTTTATCTATAGGGGTGGTTGCTGGTTGGCTTACAACATTATTAATCCGCAGAGAGTGGTTACCATTTGAATTACATAAATTTGGTATATTAGCTTTAGTGCTTATTAGCTTTACTATTTCTAACCATCTAAGCCATGAGTCAGGCCTACTGGCTGTAACAGTATTTGGTATCTGGTTAGCGAACCAAGATGACTTAGAAATTGACTCTGTATTAGAGTTTAAAGAAGACTTGTCGATGATTTTAATCTCGACATTATTTATATTGCTTGCTGCTCGATTGCAGCTCTCTGATTTAATGATGCTCGACGGTGACGTATTTATATTTTTAGCCGTTGTATTATTTATTGCACGTCCTGTCTGTATTGCAATTTCAACCTTTGGCTCAGACTTACCACTTAAATCACGTCTAGTGCTCGGATGGATAGCGCCCCGCGGTATTGTGGCTGCGGCTGTAGGCTCGGTGTTTGCACTAAGCATGATGGAAGCAGGTGTCGCAGACGCAGAAAAGATAGTACCGTTAATATTTACTGTAATCATAATTACTGTGGTACTGCAAAGCTTAACCGCAATTCCTGTTGCTAAGCTGTTGGGTGTACGTCAACCTTCACCGAATACAATACTAATCATTGGTGCAAACCATGTCGCTCGCGCGATTGCTAAAGGGCTAAATGATCAAAATATTCCAGTGCATTTGTCAGATCCAGCATGGGAAAACTGTAAAATGGCGCGGATGGATGGTTTGCCTTGTTATTATGGTAACCCTCAGTCAGAGCATGCTGAGCGCTACCTACCCCTAACCACTATACGCAGCGTACTAGCGCTGTCACCTAACCGGCACCATAACGCGCTAGGCGTACAATACTTTTCTCATCTACTAAATGAAAAAAATGTATTTTCACTGCGTTCTTCTACAAACCATGCTAAAGCGAACAAAGACAGCGCGACATTTTTGTCACGCCAAATTTTATTTGGCGACAATGGCGCCTATGCGCGCCTAAGTAGTTTGATTGCTAAAGGCGGTAAAGTAAGTGCAACTCGTATCTCTGAAGAGTTCAGCTGGGATAAATACCAAGAAATGAATAACGAAGCTATTCCATTGTTTATTTTGCACGGAGAAAAAGATGCCGATGACGACTCACCAATTAAAGTACGTCCATTTACTATTAACATGGAAAAACTACCGCAAGAAGGCGAGCGAATTGTTGCACTGCAGCCTCCCAAAATGTCAGTGTTAAAAAGATCCTAATAACGGGAAAGCAAAAGAACCAAAAGAACCAAAAGAACCAAAAGAATAAAATAGGAAAGCTAGGAATTTAATTCCTAGCTTTCCTTTTAGCTAATCACCTGAAAGTAATAACCTAATTACATGCAACTTACTAAAACATGACAACCTGTAATCCTCGCCTTACAGCATAGTTATGTTAATACATCGCCAAAAAATGCATTCATGCTTCAACTTATATATGCTGCCGCAAAATTATTATTCTAATTGGTGGAGTATAAATGAGCTCATATCAAGATGTAGCACAGTTAGATACATCGACAACAAGTAAAAACAAGTGGAACCTGCATGATACTCAGTGGGTTTTAAGTCTATTTGGCACCGCGGTAGGTGCTGGGATCCTGTTTTTACCAATCAATATTGGTATTGGCGGATTTTGGCCTTTGATCATTTTGGCCTGCTTAGCTTTTCCTATGACCTTTTTAGCTCACCGAGGTTTAGCACGATTTGTGCTATCATCAAAAAACAACAATGCTGATTTCACTGATGTGGTAGAAGAGCATTTCGGTATCAATGCTGGTCGGCTTATTTCATTGCTATACTTTCTCTCGATCTTTCCAATTTTACTTATCTATGGCGTAGGGTTAACTAATACTGTTGATAGCTTTATCGTAAATCAGCTTGCTATGGAGTCACCTTCACGAGTGCTACTCTCAGGCATTCTTGTCGCGGGAATGATAAGTCTAATGCTAGGTGGCGAAAAACTCATGCTCCGCGCTTTCGCTATTTTAGTTTATCCGTTGGTAGCTATTTTATTCTTTTTATCTATTTATTTAATTCCCAGTTGGCAAATGCCAAATATGGCGTTCCCTGAATTTACAAGCTTTACTAAGACGTTGTGGTTATCAGTTCCAATCATTGTATTTTCGTTTAGTCATGCCGCTGCAATCTCAAGCTTTGCCAATGTACAACGCGGCCACTATGGCAATGATGCCAGCGCTAAATCAGAAGCCATTCTTAAGCGTACAAGTTTGCTGTTGATTGTATTTGTACTGTTATTTGTATTTTCGTGTGTGCTTTCTCTTTCAACAGAGCAAATGGCGCAGGCAAAAGCTCAGAACGTGTCTATCTTATCGTACTTAGCAAACATTACTGAGAACTCATTTATAGCAACCCTAGGCCCTCTAGTGGCGTTTATAGCTATTACATCATCGTTCTTAGGGCACTTTTTAGGCGCGCGTGAAAGCTTTAATGGCTTAGTCACCAAGCAAACCAAACTAAGTATGAAGAGCGCTGATAAGTTGGGTGTGGTAATTATGTTTTTTGCTATCTGGTTTTGTGCAGTTAAAAACCCGAGCATCTTAGATATGATGGATCAACTATCAGGCCCTATTATTGCAATGATCTTATTCATTATGCCTATGGTAGCCGTCTTTAAAGTTCCAGCGCTCAAGAAATACCGTGGCAAAAGTGCTTATTTTATCTTATTTATGGGCAGCTTAGCGGTGCTTGCGCTACTTTATAGCTTCATAAAGTAATTAAGTATTATTGCGGATTGGTATAAATACAGAAAAGCCCAGCAAATGTCGCCATCTGCTGGGCTTTTATTTGTTTAAAGCAAAGTATGTTGATCTTTTAAGATTAAAATTTGTTTAGTTTCGGCGCGAAGTTTGTAACCAAATGAGCTAAGTAAAAGTCTAGCAAGCAAGAGTGAAAGTTATCGTTGGGATGAAAGCTATATCATGGCTCTTTGGGTACAGCCGTGTTTGGAAGTAGCTAAGGATTGGAAAGTATAAAATGTTAAGAAAAGAGATTGGAGCGGCACACGAGGCTCGAACTCGTGACCTCGACCTTGGCAAGGTCGCGCTCTACCAACTGAGCTAGTGCCGCAAAAAAGGTTCTAGGTTCAAGGTTCTAGCAAAAGCTTTAACTTTCGTCTTTTACCTTGAAACTATTAGCCAATTTCTTTGGTGAGAAATTGGAGCGGCACACGAGGCTCGAACTCGTGACCTCGACCTTGGCAAGGTCGCGCTCTACCAACTGAGCTAGTGCCGCATTCAGAATAGTCAGTAATTTGTCCGTTGGTGCGCGACGAGTCGCGGTAAACGTTCTGGCAACTGAGCTAGTGCCGCATAAAAAGTTTCTAGTGACAAGATTCAAGTTAAAAGTTAGAACAGCTTGGAGCTTTTAACTTTCCCCTTGAAACTTAAACCAATTTCTTTGGTGAGAAATTGGAGCGGCACACGAGGCTCGAACTCGTGACCTCGACCTTGGCAAGGTCGCGCTCTACCAACTGAGCTAGTGCCGCATTTCAATATAGTCAGTAATTTGTCCGTTGCTGCGCGACAAGTCGCGGTAAAACGTTCTGGCAACTGAGCTAGTGCCATATTTCAATCAGCTCAAGCATACTAACCCCGCGGGGGTTATCGTCTTAAGCGGGGCAGGATTCTACAATAATTCGATGTGTTTGCAAGTTTTTTTTACAAATTAAAGAATTTTTCTCGATAGACTTTCAATTCCATTATGGAATCTTTAATGTCATCAAGTGCAAGATGTGAGCCTTTTTTGCTCACTTGTGCTAAAACCTCGGGTTTCCAGCGTCTAGCAAGCTCTTTAATGGTACTCACGTCTAAGTTGCGGTAGTGGAAGTAATCTTCCAGCTCGCGCATATACTTATTCATAAAGCGTCGGTCTTGACCAATAGAATTTCCACACATGGGCGATGCACCAGCAGGAACCCATTGCTTTAAAAATTCAATGGTTTGCTCAACAGCATAAGCTTCATCATAAGTACTTGCCTTACAACGTGCCGTAAGCCCTGATTGACCGTGTTGAGTGGTACACCATTCATCCATCCCATTTAACAATTCATCGCTTTGATGAATGGCAATTGTTGGGCCTTCAGCCAAGATGTTTAGCTCACTATCGGTGACAACAGTCGCTATTTCGAGTATTTTGTCTGTACTTGGTTCTAGACCTGTCATTTCGAGGTCGAGCCAAATCAGATTTGATTTATGAAAAGACATAATTACCTTGCGGTGCTTTCCTTTAGATCTAACGCATTTAGATATATCATATTAGTATCATCAGTCGACCTAAAGCTTTTTTTTCAAAAAGCGCGACATTTAACTAAGTTATAGGCCAAAAGTGGCAAAACAGAAGAAATTAAGTAAAGGCCAATCCCGTAGGATCAAGGCTAATCACCAAAAACGCTTGTCTAATGCCGACGATAAGTCAGCGAAAGGGACAAATGAGCAACTACAGAACGATAATTTAGGCCCTGCGGAAAATGCTGTGGTGATTAGTCGTTTTGGTCAACATGCCGATATCGAAACCGATAATGGTGATGTACTGCGCTGTAATATTCGTCGAACTGTTAAAGGCATTGTTTGCGGTGATGAAGTACAATTTCGTCGCGCAAAAGTAAGCGAAGGCGATATAGCGGGTGTTATTGAAGCGATGCATGAGCGTCGCTCCCAATTAACACGCCCAGACTTTTACGATGGCGTTAAAGTCGTCGCGGCTAACATTGATCAGATACTAATGGTCTCTGCGGTACTCCCTGAGTTTACTGCCAATATTATCGACCGCTATCTAGTGGCTTGTGAAGATATGGGAATTGAGCCTATTTTAGTGCTCAACAAAATAGACCTTATTGACGAACCAAGGCCTAAAAGCTATTGAGGAAGTACTCGATATCTATCGTAAACTTGGCTATCAAGTTTTACTGGTGAGTAATAAAACCGCAGCAGGCATCGATGCTTTAAAGCAAACATTAGTGGGTAAAAATAGCATTTTTGTTGGCCAAAGCGGTGTCGGTAAATCCACACTGGTAAATACCGTGCTACCTGATGCTGAAATTTTGACTAAAGAAGTCTCTGAAAACAGTGGTCTTGGTCAACATACAACCACAGTGTCGCGGTTACACCATTTGCCTTCAGGTGGTAATTTAATCGACTCTCCTGGAATAAGAGAGTTTGGTTTATGGCACCTTGAAGTTGAACGAGTTACCTGGTGCTTTAAAGAATTCCGCGAGTTTATTGGCGGTTGTCGCTTTCGCGACTGTAAACATTTAAATGATCCTGGCTGTATAATTCGCCAAGCAGTTGATGATGGTGATATTTCAGAGCTACGCTTTGACAGTTACCACCGTATTTTAGAAACAATGGCCGATGGCCGTGCTGGAGCTCGTGCTCCGCGCGTTTAACTTAGGAAAAAACAAGTGAGTTTAGATAAATTCAAAATTACTATGCAATACGCAATGCCAAAGCATTTTCTATCGCGCATGGTAGGTAAATTAGCTGCTGCACGACTTGGTGGCTTAACAACATGGTTAATCAAATTATTTATTAAGCAGTACAAGATAGATATGAGCGAAGCACAATATTCAGATCCCGCTCATTACAAAACTTTTAATGAATTTTTTACCCGCCCGCTAAAAGAAGGTGTTCGCCCATTAAATGCTGAAGCTGAGATAATCGCTCACCCAGTAGATGGGGCAATTAGCCAACTAGGCGCAATTGTCGATGGTCAACTTATTCAGGCTAAAGGTCATGACTACAGCTTACAAGCGTTGCTTGGCGGTTCTGAGCAAGACACAGCCCCATTTTTAGGTGGTGAGTTTGCGACGATTTATTTAGCGCCAAAAGATTATCATCGTATTCATATGCCAATCGACGGCACATTAAGCAAAATGATTTACGTGCCAGGTGATTTATTCTCGGTAAACCCACTAACAGCGCAAAACGTGCCTAATTTATTTGCACGTAATGAGCGCGTGGTTGCGATTTTTGATACCGAGATTGGCCCTCTTGCGATGGTACTAGTTGGTGCGACGATAGTAGCCAGTATTGAAACTATTTGGGCAGGTACGGTAACACCACCAGCAGGAAAAGACGTATTTAGTTGGAACTACCCAACCACTGGCGATAACGCAATTACCTTGAAAAAAGGTGAAGAAATGGGCCGCTTTAAGCTAGGCTCTACGGTGATTTTAGCATGGGGTGCTAATCAGGCTGAAATTCTAGCGGATCAGCAACCTGAAACGGTAACCCGCATGGGCACACCTTTCGCCAAAATTACAGAGTAAAGTACTCAACGCCATAAAATAGCGCGAGTGTTATCTCGCGCTTTCATTGCTATCCACACTCAGTGCATTGTGCCGCTTTTGTTAATTTAAACTGCTGTTGCGTCACACTCAATCCATCAAAGCGTACAAACTGGCTCCCCTCATGGTGACCCAATATCAGGTTAATTGCTAATAGCGCCTGCATTGAGCCTATCACTCCTAGTAACGGGCTTAATACGCCAGCATTATCACAATTTAACATTTGCTCTTTTGGTTGCTCTGGGAACAGGCAGCCGTAGCAAGGGCTATCAGTCTTTCGAAAATCAAAGCACATCAACTGCCCTTCACTGGCTATTGCAGCGCCGGATATCAGCGGAACTCCTACCTTTAAACAAAAGCGATTAACGGTATAACGAGTGGTAAAGTTATCACTGCAATCAAGCACTAAGGTAGCGCCTGTAAAAACGTGCTCGGCATTTTTTTCAGTTAATTGCTGCTCAACTGTATTAACGGTGATTTGATTATTCAAACTGCCAAGCACTTTACCAGCGGCGCTTACTTTGGCTTGCCCTAAATGATTTACTTTGTAGAGCACTTGGCGTTGTAGGTTAGAAAGCTCAACTTTATCGTCATCCAGTAGCGTGAGTTTCTCCCACACCAGAGGCGGCTAAATATAATAGTGCTGGGCAGCCTAAACCGCCCGCACCAACCACCACCACATGGGCTGCTTTTAATTTTAGCTGACCTTCAAGCCCAACCTCCTTGAGCATTAAGTGACGGCTATAACGCAGCTGCTCTTTGTCAGATAACTCACTCATTATTTAATAACCTATGGCACTTTGTAAATCAGCAATAGTTTGTTGGTAGTCATCAGCTTCGGTAATGGCTCGCACCACGGCTATACTACCAACGCCGGTTGCCGCCACTTCACTTGCGCGTGCTAAGTCTATTCCACCAATCGCGACAGTCGGGTAATTTTGCATTAATGGCACAAAATGTTTGAGCTTTTCGAGACCTTGAATTTGCCCTGTCATATCCTTGGTGGTGGTTGGGTAGATAGCGCCAAATGCCATATAACTTGGGCGATAATTATGAGCGCGGATCATTTCATAAAAGCCATGGGTTGAAAGCCCTAAACACAAACCAGCCTCTTTAATAGCGACTAAATTGGCTTCAAGTAAATCTTCTTGACCTAAATGTACACCGTAAGCACCGTGTTTAATTGCAAGTTGCCAATGATCGTTTATATACACGTTACCTTCATATTTTTGGCCAAGCGTAACTGCGGCTGCAACAGCTTCATCAAGCTCACTTTCACTACCCTTTTTGATACGTAACTGCACGGTTTTAATACCTTGCGCTAAGCATTTGTCTAGCCAATCAACAGAGTCAACGACCGCGTATAAGCCAAGTTGCTTACTTTCGCACGCTGCAAAGTTAGCGGCCATAGTAAACTCATTCGGCGCATCAAAATCTAACTCATCACCGAGCCAGCTTCCCGCTTCAATCACTTGAGGGTAATCGTCAATATTTTGTGGGAAGCTAGTTTGTGCAACAGGGCCAATGCCTTCGCCATAACGCACAGCCGCTTTTAATCCTTGGTTTATATACGCTTTTGCTAAAATAAATGCATCTTTAAGTGGGTATTGTTTTGCTAAACACGCCGCAATCACAGACGCCATACTACAGCCTGTACCGTGACTATGCGGTGTGGCTATTTTTTCATTACCTAGCCAATATTCATTTGTGCCATCAGTGGTGTTTTCGCGGCAATAATCTATGCAGTAGCCACTTGGGTAATCCCAATGTCCACCTTTGATCACCACAGCTTTTGCGCCCCAGCTTTGCAGCTTTTCAGCGGCTTCAATAACCGCACTTGGGCCAATTAAGTAAACCCCCGTTAATAACTGGGTTTCGTGCGTATTTGGAGTGATCACATCCACCAGCGGCAATAAACATTCTTTAATTGCGCTAACGGTATCTTCTTCTGTGAGTAAGTCACCACTACTGGCAATAGCGACGGGGTCGTAAACCACTAAAGGAGGTATTGGCCATGTGGCTTTATAATGCTTAATATGCTCACTAATTAGCTGTATTTGCTGTACGTTGGCGAGCATACCTATTTTGATCACGCTCGCTTTCATGTCACTGGCCAGAGCAAGTAGTTGTGATTCAATCACCTCAGTTGAAATGGGGTTTAGCGATTCAACACCTAAACTGTTTTGTGCCGTAAGTGCTGTAATGGCTGTGCAGCCATGTACGCCAAAACTTTGCATGGCTTTTATATCAGCTTGAATACCTGCACCACCGCCAGAGTCTGAGCCTGCAATTGTCCAAACAACTTGATTCATTATTACTTCCTAATTAATTACGTTTGATGCCAAAAAGGCATCCCCATCGTGGGTGTTGATGGCGCGGCAACGTCTTTTTCTGGCATTGCCTTGGCTTTATAAGCAAAGCGCCCAGCATCGACCGCCGCTTTAAAGGCATGGCTCATGGTAACAGGGCAACCCGCCCCTGCAATAGCCGAATTTAATAATACCGCATCATAACCAAGTTCAAGTGCTTGGCAAGCATGAGAAGGTAAACCAAGGCCTGCATCAACAATCAATGTTAGCTCTGGTAAGCGCTCACGAATTGTTTTTAAATTGTATTGGTTTAATAACCCTTTACCCGTGCCTATTGGCGCTCCCCACGGCATCAGTACTTCGCAGCCAACATCTGCTAGGCGCTGGCAAAGTACTAAATCATCAGTGCAATAAGGCAACACTTTAAAACCATCATCCATCAGTATTTTTGTTGCCTCTAGCAACGCAAAAGGATCTGGCTGAAGGTTATATTCGTCTCCAATCAGTTCGAGCTTTATCCAGTCAGTCGCAAATACTTCACGACACATTTGTGCCAGTGTTACCGCTTCTTTGACACTGTGGCACCCTGCGGTATTAGGGAGTATTTTTAAACCTGTGTCTTTTATTAATTGCCAAAAGTCATCTCCAGCGGCTGCACTTTGCTGGCGTCGCAACGAAACAGTAACCACTTGTGCGCCTGAGGCTTTAATTGAATCGGCCATAATCGCAGGCGACGGATAAAGGGCTGAACCAATTAGTAAACGACTGCTTATTTGTTCGCCATAAATGCTAAAGCTACCACTCATCTCAGCCCCCTTGAATTGGCGAGAGAAGCTCAAGGCTATCGCCTTGCGTAACTGCAATCTCATCACAATTTTTACGCGGTATAAAATCGCCATTCAATGCTACCGCAAAGGGCTCTTTAGCACCAAACTCTGCAAGTACTTTAGCTAATGTCGTTTGGTTTTTGGTTTCAAACGGCTGACCATTAATTGTAATCTTCATCTTTTAACCTATTTAATTAACGCGACGGCTTCAGCTACTAAGCTTGGTGCAAGTAAGTAACCATGTCGGTACAGACCATTAATACTGATCACCTTACCTTGGCGTTTAACTTGTGGTCGATTATCACTAAATGCGGGGCGCAAGCCTGTTTGAATATTGATAATACGTGCTTCAGCAAACCCACTATGTACGGTATACGCCGCCGATAACAACTCAAGGGTTGAGCGTACCGTTGCTGGCCCATTATCTTGCGATTCTATTTCGGTTGCGCCAATAACGTATTCATTATTCGGTTTAGGCGCAATATACAGTGGGTAGCGCGGATGCATTAACCGTACAGGGCGCGTGAGATTTACCTCGGGCGCATGTAAACGAACCACTTCACCACGAACACCACGCAACTTACACTGCGCACTTTTAGCTCCTAAGCCTCTGCAATCAATAATATAATCATATGACTGCTGTAGCTGCTCACAAGCGGTATTGATATTTTCAGCAAAATTAAACTGCACATCACGTGCTTTGAGTGTATTAAAGCTTGCTTGATAAAAAGCCTGATTATCTATTTGCCCTTCGCAAGGTAAATACATGCCTTGATTAAAACGCCCAGTTAATTCAGGTTCAAGCTCACTAATATGTGAGCCACTTAATTGCTGAGCATGGTGATTAGCTAGCGGTTTTAAACGTTCGCGAAAACTCTGTAAGTCGCCTTTATCTTGTTGATGAGCAACCACCAGCGTACCTTGCTGCTGAAAAAACACGGCTTCATCAAGCTGCGCTAAAATTCCCGGCCAGCGACTTATTGAGTCAAGCCCCCTGAGCGCCAAGTCTTGTTCACAAAATACTGACTCAGCTAAAGGCGCAAGCATGGCTGCGGCAACACGCCCAGCACTATTTAATGCTTGTGCGTCATCAGCTTCATACACAGTCACATTATGCGCTAAACTTAATTCAAGCGCAGCTAAACGACCTGTTAAGCCAAATCCCACCACCGCAATGTTGTAAGACATAATAACCTTAATTCAGTTACGAGTTGCGAGAGTAAAGTTAGCGAGCGGTTCACTCGCTAACTTTCTAACTCGCTAACTTTTTACTTATACCGCTTTATGATAAATCTCTGAGCCAGTTTGCTTAAACTCTTCAGACTTCGCTTTCATTTCAGCCTCTACATCGACCATTTTGATTTCAATGGCATCTCCCACGTTGTTAGGATCTATACCCCGAGCTTCTAGGTCTTTGGCATATTCACGCACTTCTTGGGTGATTTTCATTGAGCAAAATTTTGGCCCACACATAGAACAAAAATGCGCTACTTTGCCAGATTCTTGCGGTAAGGTTTCGTCATGATATTCACGGGCACGCTCAGGATCTAAGCCAATATTGAATTGATCATGCCAGCGGAACTCAAAGCGCGCTTTTGATAACGCATTATCACGCTCTTGAGCGCCTGGGTGACCTTTTGGCTAAATCCGCAGCATGAGCAGCAATTTTATAGGTAATTAAGCCTTCTTTTACGTCTTCTTTATTTGGTAAGCCTAAGTGTTCTTTTGGTGTTACATAACACAACATAGCACAGCCATACCAAGCAATTTGCGCCGCACCAATACCTGACGTAATATGGTCATAACCTGGGGCGATGTCTGTTGTTAATGGACCTAATGTATAAAATGGCGCTTCGTCACAGTGCTTAAGCTGCTCTTCCATATTGTCTTTGATCATGTGCATTGGCACATGGCCCGGGCCTTCAATGAATACCTGCACGTCGTGTTTCCACGCTATTTTTGTCAGTTCGCCTAATGTACGTAGCTCGCTAAATTGCGCTTCATCATTGGCATCCGCAATGGAGCCTGGGCGCAGGCCATCACCGAGTGAAAAACATACATCGTACTGCTTTAATATTTCGCAGATATCTTCAAAGTGAGTATAAAGGAAGTTTTCTTTATGGTGCGCTAAACACCATTTAGCCATAATAGAACCACCGCGTGACACAATCCCCGTCACTCGTTTGGCTGTCATTGGTACGTAACGAAGTAAAACACCGGCGTGAATAGTAAAATAATCAACGCCTTGCTCAGCTTGTTCAATCAAGGTATCGCGAAATATTTCCCAGGTTAAATCCTCTGCTACACCGTTTACTTTTTCAAGGGCTTGGTAAATAGGTACTGTACCAATTGGCACCGGTGAGTTACGTACTACCCACTCGCGCGTCTCATGGATATAGCGCCCAGTTGATAAATCCATTACGGTGTCAGCACCCCAGCGAGTTGACCAGACCATTTTTTCAACTTCTTCTTCGATAGATGAACTTACCGATGAGTTACCAATATTGGCGTTTACTTTGACTAGAAAGTTACGACCTACAATCATTGGTTCTGTTTCTGGGTGATTAATATTGTTAGGCAGTATTGCACGGCCTCTAGCGATTTCATCACGAACAAATTCAGGGGTAATAAACTCAGGGATACTCGCTCCGAATGACTCGCCCTTGTGCTGCTCAGCCAATAGTTCTTTACGAATTTCTGCCCGGCCCATATTTTCACGAATAGCAACATACTCCATCTCTGGAGTTACAATGCCTTGGCGAGCATAATGCATTTGCGTCACGTTTTTACCCGCTTTAGCACGACGGATTTTTGGTAAGTGCTCAAAACGAATATGATCAAGTCCTTCATCAGCCATGCGTTGCTGTGAAAATTGCGAGGTCACTGATTCTAAAATTTCTGTATCGTCGCGGCTTTCAATCCATTGTTCGCGGTATTTATCTAAGCCTTTCCGTACGTCTAGCGTAAAGTCAGGATCGGTATAAGGGCCTGATGTATCATATACACGTAGCGCTGCATTCGGTTCATAGATTGGGTTTTCATCTGTACCGCCAACAAAAGTGTCGCTAAGAGTAATCTCACGCATACCCACGCGTACATTTTCTTGCGTACCTTCAACGTACACTTTGTGAGAACTTGGAAATGGTTGCCCAGTAAGGTTATAAATATAATCTGATGCGGCCGCACGGGTTTCGCGGCGAGACGGTTTATTTGATGTGTTTGACATGACTTACCTCATTGCTAAAAGGGTTGTCTTGTCAGATATTGCGATGCAATAGAGAGTAGCAACTGCTACATGGATCGTAGGTTGGTATTACTAAAAAGTACTACCAACCTTGGCAGCCACAGTGCTTGTGGCCTAAAAAGGCGCACAAGCACCGTTTTAGGCAGCTTGTTCCCTACGCAGGTGTTAGCCTGATCAGGTTCACGGATCCCGCTTTCGCGATCTCAGCCTTTGAGTTAATACCCAAGGCACTCCGACAAGTAAAATTCTATATATTGTTCGCTGACGAGTTTACGTTAGTTGCAGTTTGCCTGCAAGGGGTTAGCTTGCAGGAATAAATGCAAATGTTTGCTCGCCATTTAAAATCAGCTGTTGCGACTGCAACTGAATTTGAGCACCTTGCTTCAGTGAGTCTAATAACTGTTGCTCAAATTGATCTAGTTGCTCGCCACATGACTTTCTAGTCATGCCAAGTTTATTAATGCTTAACTGATTATTAGTTAAATCACCTTCACCAAAAAACTTATTACAACCAGCAAAACCATTAACTTGCAATGCTTCAATAAAGCTTAGCGATGCGCTATAAGACGCAGGAATTGCTAAACCATCTACTCGTGATAGTTGCCACTTAGTGTATTTTAATTGCTCACTGGTGACTGTCCCTGTCGATGAGCAGCCAATACAAAAACCGATAATAAGCATCGGTATTGCTGCTAATTTCATGTAATTACTAACCTAAAACTCAATCGTAATATAATAGCAATAATTAACCACAGATACCGTTAATAATGCATGTTTTTAATGTAAAAAATTGTTCTAAGATAGTAATAAAACTTCAACATCAAAGCGTATTTATGAGGTTTGAAATAAATTATCAATTTCCTCTGGTAAAAAAGGGCGACCTTGTTCATTAACAGAAGTACCTATTACCAACGCTTTAAGCATTACTTTTTCATCATGTTTACGTATCACCGTTTGACGAAAACCAAACTTTAATCGGCTTATACGCTCAGGCTCCACGGTGACATAAAACTCATCTGCGGGTTTTAGTGATTGTTTGTAATCCATTTCACTGCGCATGACTACAAGGTTTATTTTATCTCGAGCAAGCTTAGCAAAATCAATACCATTGGCATGTAAAAACTCATGCCGTGCATGTTCTAGGTAATTAAAATAAACACTGTTATTTACAATACCTTGTAGGTCACATTCATAATCACGTACTTTAAAGTCAACTTTAAAGGTCATATTAATATTCCTAATTATGTATACTGTGCGCGTTTATAGCATATTTATACAGCTGGTATCACGACTTTAATGAGAATAGTTGTTATCATGCACGTCCCTGAAATGGAGTTAAGAAACCGAATGAAACTACGTCTGTCTTTAATTACTGCCGCGCTACTTCCTCTTGTTAGCGCTTCAGCGCTTGCTGAAGATACTGATCTTGAAAAAATACTCGTTACTGGGGATTTCCAAAAAGAAAGCATTCAAACCCTCAGCGCCAGTGCAAGTTTATTTAGTAAGCACGAAATTAATGAACGTGGTGCAACATTTTTAGATGAAATGCTTGCTAGTGCCGCCAATGTGAATTTTTCGGCAGGTGCATCTCGCGGACGTTATATTCAAATTCGTGGAGTGGGTATGCGCTCTCAGTTCGTTGATCCTATCAACCCATCTGTTGGCTTAGTTATTGACGGTATCAATTATTCAGGCCTTGGCGCTAGTTCGCTGCTATTCGACGTAGACCAAATTGAAATTTACCGTGGCCCGCAGGGGACGCGTTTTGGTGCCGATGGTATGGCAGGTATGATTCAAATGGAATCAGCCGACCCTACTTTTGATCCGAGTGTAAAAGTGCAGCTCGGCGCCGGCAACTACAACAGTTATGAAGCAGGTGTTGCCGCAGGTATCGGTATCACTGATAGCACCGCTATACGTGGTAGCATTTATCAACGTGAATCTGACGGTTATCAAGATAACTTATACCTAGATAGACCAACACAGCAACAAGATGAAATGGTTGGCCGCTTTAAACTGCATAGCCAACTTACAGATCATTTACGCTCAGAGCTAAGCGTACATTATATCGATATAAATAACGGCTATGATGCATTTACCCTCGATAACAGCCGTAATAGCGTAGCTGATGAGCCAGGCCAAGATAATCAAGAAAGTATTGCTGTAGGCCTTGCCAATATTTACACTGGCTTTGATTTATTTGATGTTAGCTTAAACCTTTCCGGTATTGATAGTGATTTAGTGTATAGCTTTGATGAAGATTGGGTATGTAATGATATAAACAAACCTGAACTTTGCGCTGCAGGCCTTCACCCTGAGGGTTATAGTTCAACCGACGTTTATTTTAGAGATCGTCAAGACCAAGCCGCTGAGCTGCAATTTAATGGCAAAGGCGGTAACTGGGTAGCAGGGCTTTATTATCAAGGCCGAGATGTTGATTTAGAGCGCCAACACTCCACACCATTAACATCTACTTATAAAACGACAAACACTGCTATATATGGTCAATTAGCCACTCCAATTGGCAACAAGACTACTTTAATCACCGGGCTACGTGTTGAACAGTATTTAGGGGATTACACCGATAGTAACGGGTTTATTGTTGATACCGACGATATTATGGTCGGTGGAAAAATAGCACTTGAGTACCAAGTAATTGACCGCACCATGATTTACACTAGTTTAACTCGCGGTTACAAAGCAGGGGGTATTAATTCTGCAGCTCTAGCCAAAGCACAAAATTTTGGTCTTGGTGCAGACTTCTTTGAGCAACATACAACTTTTGAACCTGAGTATTTATGGAATGGGGAGTTTGGCGTTAAAGGGAGTTCACTCGACGACAAATTTGTACTCCGTTTGGCGGCATTTTATATGTACCGTGAAGACATGCAATTAAAGTCATGGCTGATAGAAGATCAAAACTTTACTGGGTATTTTGATAATGCAGGTTCAGGTGAAAATTACGGCCTTGAAATTGAAGGCAGTTATCAGTTAACTGATGACTTATTAATTACTGGTAGTGCTGGTTATTTAGATACAAGGATTAATGACTATGTTGCTAGAACAAGCCTCTACTCTCCTCCTATAGACCAAGATGGCCGCGAGCAAGCACAATCACCTAAATATCAATATGCATTTACTGCGCGTTATAACTTTACCAATGAGTTATTTGCGACTATAGGTGTTGAAGGTAAAGATGATTACTACTTCTCTGATAGTCATAACTCGCAAGCCCCCAGTGTTAACTTAGTTAATTTCACTGCAGGATACGAGGCGGATATGTGGTCAATTCGTGCCTGGGCACGTAACGTGTTTGATGAAGAAGTGCCAACTCGTGGTTTCGAATTTGGTAATGATCCAACTGACGGCTGGCAAACACATACCTACACCCAATTTGGTGAGCCAATGGTTGCAGGTGTTACGTTCATATACGAATTGTAATTAATAGGTGCTAGGTTATTAGGTACTAGGATTTCCTAGCATCTAGTTACCTAGTACCTAGCTCTTCAATTAAGCCCTACCTACATCAAACGCGATCACTTCTTTTATCGTATGTTTTTTGGTTGCTAACATCACTAACCTATCAATACCAAGTGCTACACCTGCACATTGTGGCAAACCATGCTCTAACGCGTTAATTAATCGCAAGTCTATGGGTACCTCGTTTAGGTTATTGTGTTTACGGTAGGCATTATCATCCTTAAACCTTTTCACTTGCTCCTGAGCGTCTGTAAGCTCATTAAAGCCGTTTGCCAGCTCCATGTGTTGATAATAAAGCTCAAATCGCCCAGCGACGCGCTCATCATGACTACAAATACTTGCTAGAGCTGCTTGAGAGGCCGGGAAATGGTAAATAAAACAAGGCCTATCTTGGCCTATCACCGGCTCAACTTTCATGCAGAATAGCAATTGTAATAATGTATCACGGTGAGACTCATCTGCAGCAATATCAGCAAAACCATGTTTAATAGCAAGTTGTTGTAACTGCTCCAAAGTGGCTGTCAAAGGATCAAGACCTAGTACGTGCTCAAATGCACCTTGATAGGTTAAGCGTTCAGCGGGTTGCACATCGAGAACTAACTGCATCAACTCATCTATTTCATCCATTAATGCAAACTCATCAAAGCCTGGGCGGTACCATTCCAACATAGTAAACTCAGGGTTATGATGCTTTCCTGCCTCCTCATTTCTAAATGCTTTACAGATTTGATAAATGGCACCACTGCCTGCCGCTAGCAGCCGTTTCATCGCAAACTCAGGCGATGTTTGTAGATATAAATCGAGCCCTGCAGCATGACCTGGGCCAACAAAATGAGTTTTAAAGCTAGCTAGGTGGATATCCGTTACACTTGCTGCACTTAGGCTAGGAGTTTCAACTTCCATTACATTACGTTGATAAAAAAACTCGCGAATGGCCCGTAAAATTCCGGCACGTTGCTGCAAGGTTGCAACCTGCGCACTTGGCTCCCAAAGATCTGCTGACATATTTTCTCCAAAAAAAATCCCAGCCTTAAGCCGGGATTCTATTAAACAGTGTTGTGCTTACTTAACACGGCCTACGTATTCACCGCTACGAGTGTCTACTTTAATCACTTCGCCAATTTGTACAAACAAAGGAACACGTACTACAGCGCCGGTGCTTAATGTTGCTGGCTTACCACCTGTACCCGCAGTGTCACCTTTTAGACCTGGATCTGTTTCTGTTATCTCAAGCTCAACAAAGTTAGGCGGTGTTACAGCGATTGGGCTGCCGTTCCATAATGTAATAGTACAAACATCATTTTCAACGAGCCATTTAACTGTATCGCCTAGCGCTTTTTCATCCGCAGCAATTTGCTCAAACGTTTCGTTGTTCATGAAATGCCAAAACTCACCATCGGTATAAAGATAAGCAAGATCGGTATCCATTACATCAGCGCCTTCAACAGACTCACCTGACTTAAATGTTTTTTCAAGCACTTTGCCAGAGATAAGCTTACGGATACGAACGCGGTTAAATGCTTGGCCTTTGCCAGGTTTAACCATTTCATTTTCTAAAATACTGCAAGGTTCGCCGTCCATCATAATTTTTAGGCCGCCCTTGAACTCATTAGTGCTATAATTCGCCATCGTTTCCTCTGTCTAATAATTTTTCGAGTAATCTACTTACCAATGATACAAAGAAATGAAGCAAATTTGCATAAAAACTGGCAAAAAGAATTAGCTAATGTAGTTACTTGCCCAAAAACCTTGCTAGAAATGGTTGGGCTATCGAGCCAAGTACATGAAAAGGACATAAAAGCTCGCAGTTTATTCCCTGTGCGCGTACCTGTCCCTTTTATAAAAAAAATGCGCTATGGTGATATTAACGACCCACTTTTGCTGCAAGTCATGCCTCGTCATCAAGAGTTTATTGAAAAAAACCGGTTTTAGTAACGATCCGCTAGAAGAGCAAGACAATACACAAACAGGCTTACTCCATAAATATAAGTCTAGAGTTCTGGTTATGTTTAAGACGGGTTGTGCGGTAAATTGCAGGTATTGCTTTCGCCGCCACTTTCCTTATCAAGAGAATCAGTTAAACAAACGCAGCTTACTTGATGCACTTGAATATATACGATCAGACGATAATATCAACGAGGTTATTCTCAGTGGCGGCGATCCGCTGATGGCCAAAGATGATGCAATTAGTTGGTTTATGGATGAACTAGAACAATTACCGCAAATTAAACGCATGCGTATTCATAGTCGCTTACCAGTCGTCATACCCACAAGAATAACAGAGCAGCTTTGCGTTCGTTTAGCGAAGTCACCTTTAAAAATTATATTTATCAATCATATAAATCATGCCAATGAGATAGATGATGATTTTAAAAGCGCTATGCAGCAATTAAAAAAAGCAGGTGTAACATTATTAAATCAAGCTGTAATCTTAAAAGATGTGAACGATTCAAGCTCTGCACAAATTGCGTTGAGTGAAGCATTATTTGATGCAGACATATTGCCTTACTATCTTTATCTATTAGATAAAGTAGCTGGCGCTAGTCATTTTGATATTGCAGAGCAACAAGCACGTAAAATAATGGCAGATATGCTTATTGCATTGCCAGGATTTTTAGTTCCTAAGCTCGTTCGAGAAATTGGTGGTCAGCAAAGCAAAACCCCCATAGATCTCAAATTGATTTAAACGTAAACGTTTACGTTATTGCCTAGCGTAGCCGTAACAGATTTAGCGGGGGTTTGTGCAACGCTAGACGAAGCAGCACCTTCAATTAGTGCTAGAGCAGCTGCACCATCCGCTTTCTGTTGCTTTTTGGCAAGCGCTGCACTATACACTTCTGCACTTTCACCTGCGCCACTCATGGCTGGTAAGTTTCCACCTGATATATTCATAGTTCAATACCTGACTTTTAATTACAATCCACGTACTATATCGGCATTGCAGTCTAAAGCTTTAGGAAAAAAATGGATTCAATTATCGAGCAACTCAACGCCAACTTAAAAGTTGTTTACCGTCAAGCACTTGATGCTGATAAAAAGTTAGATGATCTTCAACAACAAGGTCATGGAAAATTCAAAGCACTCTTCCCAGCAGATGCTGGATTTAACTTTGAAGCAAAAAGGTTTAAACCTTACGTATTAGACGTCGCTGCAGATGTAGAAAGTTTAAGCTCTGAAGGTTTAAATGAAGAAAAGCTAAAATCAACAGTACTTAAACTACAACAACTCTTACAGTTATTAGCAACATTCAAGTAATGTAAAGGCGCTCACTTAACTAAGTCAGCGCTTTAAGAACATTATTGCGGGGTTACTATAGGCATTAGCTCTTTATCGAACCAGTCTGTAATCAAGCGTTTATCATAATAAAACGCTTCATCACGGCCCATCTTAATTCGATCCATAAAGCCCATATCTTTTAATGAGACTTGTTCATTTTCACTTATAGTTTGACCGTCTTTATCCGTCACAGAATAGTTAAATTCAATACGGGGAAAATATATTGGCTTAATAATTCTGAGCTCATTCATACCACCAAAACGAACATCACCTGCCAAATCAAGCTCTGTTACTTCTACATTAAACTTATACCCTTCAGGTAACTTTTCAGCTAACTTATTGAAGTGCTTTTCAAAGTTTGACGCAATACGTTTATGATAAGAACCTTTTGTATCATTCGAAGGACGAACGTCTCGGTAATCATTAAAATCATGCCACTTAACAGCAGCTTCCCCAGCATGTGCAAAGGCAGGAACTAGAATAACCATTGCCACAGCAATTTTTTTTAATGTATTCATATTTTATTCTCCAATAACACTCGGGGTAACTTTAAATAAAATAATAGCAGCTACAACTTAACTATAGCTTAATCCTTTTATCGATCATTGTTATCATTTATATAAAATATGTAATCAAAAATACAGTCAATAACGCCGATAATAAAAAATAATAAATTTAAAACATGTAATAACAGGTAATCTATGGTGAAATTAGCTTAATTCACCTTATATATGGAGATTTCATGACAATTTTAGTAACAGGTGGTGCAGGATATATAGGCTCGCACACAGTAGTTGAGTTATTAACGCAAAATAACGACGTTGTTATCATTGATAACTTGAGTAACTCTAGTGTTGAGTCACTTGAACGCGTGAAAAAGATCACTGGAAAATCAGCACATTTTTATCAAGGCGACATTCTAGATAAAAGCTTCCTAGCGGATATTTTTGCCAAACATACAATAGACAGTGTCATTCATTTTGCGGGGCTTAAAGCTGTCGGGGAATCAATTGTAAAGCCGATTGAGTACTACCAAAATAATGTACAAGGTACACTAACACTGGTTGATGCAATGCGAGATGCAGGTGTATTTAAGCTAGTATTTAGTTCATCCGCGACCGTTTATGGCGACCCGGCAAGTTTACCTATTCGCGAAGACTTCCCAGTGGGTGGTACCACTAACCCTTACGGCACATCAAAGCTGATGGTTGAAATGATGCTACAAGATATCGCTAAATCTGATGAACGCTTTGCATTCGCGATTTTACGCTACTTTAACCCCGTTGGAGCACATGAGTCAGGACTTATTGGTGAAGACCCTAATGGCATCCCAAACAATCTGCTTCCTTATATTTCGCAAGTTGCAGTTGGTAAGCTAAAGCAGTTAGGTGTATTCGGTGATGACTACGACACTATTGATGGCACTGGTGTCCGTGATTATATTCATGTTGTAGACCTCGCTTTAGGGCATTTAAAAGCACTTAATAAGATCAATCAAGATACAGGCGCACATGTTTATAACCTTGGCACAGGTAATGGCTACTCAGTACTTCAAATGCTCAATGCTTTTAGTAAAGCCTGCGGTAAGGAAATCCCCTACCAAGTATCACCACGTAGACCAGGTGATATTGCCGCCTGCTACGCAGCCCCTGAGAAAGCTTCACTAGAGCTAGAATGGCAAGCAGAACGAGGCATAGACATTATGATGCAAGATACTTGGCGCTGGCAAAGCAATAACCCCAACGGTTATAAATAAAAGTATCAACTTAAACTTATAAAACCGCTATTAAGCTAACACCGATCAGTTACGGTGTTTTATTTTTTGATCGGTTGACCTATCTTTTGGCTTCGTCACAATGCCCTTTCATCTTTTTGATTAGGAGGGTATTTTCTTGCTTAGTCATTGATTACTTGATACTGACACATTCGCCGCTTCTGACTCTTTATCTACATTTCAGAAACATATCCATTTTGAGTGGATTTTTAATGTGTTCGAGCAGACTGGTAAAGCGAGCATTCACAAGCGTAAGTTATCTGCCACACCTCACACTCGCAACATTCTTGGGTCATTCCTGGACGATACGTTCAGTCATTTAACTAGATATAACCCTTGGCTCCCCAGGTAAGAAAACGAAAACTGGCTCTCTGTTAGAAATCACCCCCTGAAACACAGTATTAGGGTCTGTTTATCTTTCGAGGTTAATTTTGCAGCAGTGCGTTTGGTTTTTAGGCAAGGCAGAGCCTACGTAGTGTGGTTATTCCCCATAAATAGCCGATAACGCAGCATAAATGCCAAACGCGCGCTGCCCTTCGGGTTCTTCCTAGGTGCGATTAACTCTTTGTTGCCTACATGGATGTAGGTAAGGGGCGTGAGCAGGACGCGGTAGCTTTGCTCGATTTTTACTTAGCCCACTAGGTTACAAATCTCGCGCCGCGATTAAATCACACCTAGGTTGAACAAATTTTAATCCTGAAAGGTCAACAGACCCTAGCCTGACTAAATATAAGGTGTTGCGCTATTTTGCACACTGACTCACAAATATTGCCTAAACAGGTTACGATTAGTTGCAGCTGTGTGCCTCTAACTTCCTACCACTTCCTTAAGATCCCACAATTGCCCAGTGACGAATTTTCCATTCAAATTATCTTCCTTTTAGTCAGATGATAAAGAACCTTTCGCCTATCAGGTTTGCCAGCTTCGTTAGGCAAACAAAAAATATGCTTTAGGCATGTCGATTTAATAGAACTTGTTATTTCAGTGGTTGCGGGAGCCAGAGTTTATAAGAGTGAGCGCCTCACGCAGTGACGACGACCTTCGGGTTATGAGCAGCATCATCAAGATATTCACTGAATTTCAGGCATAAAAAAACACTCATATAGAGTGTCGATTCATTATTACATTTTATTTCAGTTGGTTGCGGGAGCCAGAGTTTATGAAGAGCGAACCGACGACCTTCGGGTTATGAGCAGCATCAACAAGATATTCACTGAATTTCAGACATAAAAAAACACGCTTTAGGCGTGTCTGTTTAATATTCTACATTGTTATTTCAGTTGGTTGCGGGAGCCGGATTTGAACCGACGACCTTCGGGTTATGAGCCCGACGAGCTACCAGGCTGCTCCATCCCGCGCCTGAAATTGCAGATTTATTTATAGTTGCTATACATGACAACTTGGCTTCCGATTCTTTAAAGAATTGGTTGCGGGAGCCGGATTTGAACCGACGACCTTCGGGTTATGAGCCCGACGAGCTACCAGGCTGCTCCATCCCGCGCCTGTATATTTTAAGTCTATCGACTACTTAATTTAATCTCTTAAGTTAGAGTTTAACAGTAACCAAATCATTTAAGTAAATTGGTTGCGGGAGCCGGATTTGAACCGACGACCTTCGGGTTATGAGCCCGACGAGCTACCAGGCTGCTCCATCCCGCGCCTGTAATTTCCTCTTAACAGTTTCGTGTTATTTGCGAGCCTGTTTCGAAGAGAGCGCTATAATATAGGAATAAAATTAGAATGCAAGGCCTAAACTACTTAAAGCTGTTCAACCGAACAAAAAGCAGGCAAAGTGCTGGTTAAAGCGCTCTTTGGTGCGGACTTATCATTTTCTGGAACTCCCAATCTGGGTGCCCCATCACGATAAAGTCTGGGTTTTCTGTACTCTCTCGCTGATTATACGTGAGCGGGTTAAATTCAGCATCTGTAATACATCCTCCCGCTTCTTCAACAATAATTTGTGAAGCACCGGTATCCCACTCACCAGTTGGGCCAATACGTAAAAAGCAATCGGCTTTACCTTCAGCAACAATACATGCTTTTAAAGAACAAGAACCCACAGCAACCGTAGTAAACTGCGTATTTAAATACTGACTCACCGCCTCTATCTTCTGGCGACGACTAACGGCTAACGTAAGGCTATCTGGGGTAGCAACATTAATCTTTTCATCAATGCCATTGCTGCGCTTAAATGCGCCGTTCTGATAACTGGCAAAGTAAGTAATCCCTTTGGCTGGCCAATAAATAACACCCAATACTGGGCGATTATTTTCTACTAGGGCAATATTCACGGCGAAGTCCCCACTTTCAAGAATAAACTCGCCAGTACCGTCCATTGGATCAAGTAGCCAGTAACGCTGCCAATCTTGTCTATCTGCAAGCGCTGGTATCGGTGTTTCTTCAGACATAATAGGTATATCAGGGGCAAGTGCTTTTAACCCAGCCACCAATACATCATTTGCGGCTAAATCTGCCTTTGTCACTGGTGTATGATCTGACTTTTGTTGCTGGCCAATATCATCTTTTTTTATAAATTGCCATAATTGCTGCACCTGCACTTTGTGCAAGCTCAATACATGGCTCAAGTAAATTATTCATTCGCAGCTCCCCGATTCAATGCGCTTCATTAATAATAGCAAAGCTGCAACGCTTCGTGCTTCAGTAAAGTCATCTTGTTGTAATAATGACTGCCATTGTGTTAATGGCCACTTAACCACCACTAAAGGCTCAGGTTCGTCGCCTTCCAGTGTTTGTGGATAAAGCTGCTGGGCAAATAGAATATGCATCGTGGCGTTAAAGTAACTGGGCGCCATAGACACCTTTTTGAGTGGCTCTAAATACTCAGCACCAAAGCCAACTTCTTCTTTAAGTTCACGGTTTGCCGCTTGCTCTGGTGTTTCACCAGGATCAATTAAACCTTTAGGAAAACCAAGTTGATAATCGTTTGTGCCAGCACAGTACTCACGTACAAGCAGTAATTCATTATCAACAGTTAGTGGCACTATCATCACAGCACCTCGGCCGCCGCCGCGGATCCGTTCGTATTGGCGTTGTTCATTATTTGAGAACTTTAAATCTAAAGACTCAACCGTAAATAAACGACTTTTAGCAACAATATTATTGCTCAGTATTTGCGGTGGTGTTGGGTGCTTTTTCTGTGTCATCGGCATTAATTTGCTATCATGGCTTCTTATTACAATCATAAATCTTTTATAGAGAAATGCCTATGCTAAATTGGTCAAAAATCGATACAGTACTATTAGATATGGATGGTACTTTACTTGATCTGCATTTTGATAATCACTTTTGGCTTAATGTTATCCCAGAGCAACTTGCGATTGCGCAAAATATTAGTTTAGCCAAAGCCAAAGCAGATATGCTTAACCGATATCAAGCTGTCCATGGGCAAATTCAGTGGTACTGTTTAGACTATTGGCAACAACAGCTTAATTTACCTATTATGGAACTTAAACGCCAAACTCAGCATTTAATTAAAGTACGCGAAGATGTACCTGCTTTTTTAACTGCCATGCGTAAAGCAAACAAAGAACTAATATTGCTAACCAATGCGCACCCAGAAAGTGTGATGCTGAAGTTTGAACAAACAGATATAGATAACTATTTAGATGGTGTGGTCTCTACCCACCAATATGGTGTGAGTAAAGAAAGCCAAAGCTTATGGCAGCAAGTGCAAGCTGATTTAGGGTTTGATAAACAGCGCACCTTATTTATTGATGACAGTCTGAGCGTATTAAGCGCTGCAAAAGAGTATGGAATTGGTCATTTGTTAGCGGTTGCCAACCCAGACAGCAAGCAACCACACAATGAAATCAACGACTATTTAAGTATCACCGATTTTAGCAACGTACACCCTTAACCTTTAGGGTAACGTGCCTCAAGGCCTTGGTATACTAGCTTAGCAAAATCAGCTTGCTCAGTATCAAGGCTTTTTACTACTTCAACTAAGTGCTCGTTATCTTCTTGACCATGCCATACTTTAATATAACTGCCATCTTTATAGCCATGATCTTGGCGAAAGAAGTTAAGCGTATTTTTACCCACATAACCACGGTATAAATCGTCAATGTTCATGCCTATTTGCACCATACACCCAGCGAATGCTTCAGCATTAAACTCTTTATCAGCAACAGCTGACGCTGCTAAAATTTCAAGGGTTTGTTTAAAGTCATCTGCTGTTTTAGGCGAACTTAGCTGCTCTTCTAGTTGTTTAGCCAACTCTAGATAACTCGTTTTTCCGTCAATGCGCAACGATAAACCGAAATGAAAAATATCCACGAGTTCAAGGATTACTTGTTCGGTATCTGGAGTCTGTTTTTTCCACCACTTCCAACCATAATGATCAAGCATCTCTGCACATTCAACCCAAATTGCGCGATTCCATTCAAAACCCTGGCTAAACCATTGCTTATGGACTTTGGTATTCATAGCGTTTTGCATTTCTAGCATCACCACTAGTTTATTTAAATTGGCAGACATGTCTCTTCCAGTTACTATTTTTAATTGCCGTTAATAATACAGATAAATTAAGTTTGATGAAATTGTTTATCTTGCTAGTCTGTCTTCTAACTGAACGTTTAAACAATCAATAAGGGAATGAAATGCTAAAACCTATCTTACTCGCTTGCTCAATGCTCATTAGCACTGTTGTATCTGCAGCAACGGCAACCAACATCGCCAATGAAGCGGAAAAGGTCAGCCCACTGATGCCAGGATTAATGGTTCCTGCTACAACATTAAAAGATAAAGATGGGAATAATGTTGATTTAAGCAAACGTTTCGCTGAAAAAACAACCGTACTAATCGTTTACCGTGGTGGCTGGTGCCCGTACTGCTCAAAACAATTAGCCAGCATTCAAAATATAGAACAACAAATCGCTGATTTAGGTGCGCAAATTATTGCGGTATCACCCGACAGCCCAGAAAAATTAGCTGAGAGTAAAATAGATTCACCCAATTATCAGCTACTTTCTGATGATAGCCTTACACTAAGTCAAGCGCTTGGCCTTGCATTTTATTTAGACGATAAAACAGCTACTATTTACCGTAATAAACTAGGTGTAAACTTTGTGTCGTTAGATGGCAAAGCAAAGGTGGCCCTGCCTGTACCGGCAGTATTTGTGGTTGATAAGAAGGGGCTAGTGAACTTTCAATACGCTAACCCAAACTATAAGGTGCGCCTAACAGAAAACTTACTATTGGCAGCAGTTAAGTCAGTCGCAGAGCAATAGTCGGCATAATTTATTAGCAGGGAGATCCGCCCCGCTTATCTTCCTGAAGTAAACTCTTGCCAAGAGTTAATTAAATCAACAAAGTCTTCAAAGCCACAGCCGCTGCTAAGCCCGTTTTCTTCAAGCATGAGTTCATCATCTTGATAAGCGATTAAATCTTCTGAATCTTGGTGCAATGCATGGGCTTCAAAAATGGCTTCGTCTTTATTTAAGATCAAGTCTATTTCTTGGCCTTGTAAAGTCAGCGGCTCAAAGCTGCTGGCAACTGACGCAATTAGAGCTTGCACCATAGCTATTTTATCTTTGCCGATCTCTTCATTTAACCAGCGGCCAATCACTGCGTGTTCACTGCTAATTTTAATACGCAATCCGCTGATAGGGTCACGTATAAATTGATATTCCATAATTATAGTCCAGTACTACTTATGCGAAGAATTATAACCTAGTCAGTTACAAATAACGAAAGCCAGATACAAAAACAGCGCTATAAAGCGCTATTTTTTGTCTTTCGCTAAACCTGCTACCGATAAGTTCTAAAACGTGCGGCATCAATGATCGACCACAAATGAAATATTGCACCTATGATAGGAGGGATTACCAAAAACCATAGCGCATAACCGCCAAAAACAATTATTGCGAAAACAAGAGCTGCCAAGATTCGCCCTTGTACTAGCTGCCCTAGACCTGGAAAAAATATATTACAAATTGCTGCGATTACATTACCGCCTGAACCTTGCTCTGCCATGTTAACCTCAATTATTAATTTAATTTTCTTATTAGATACTTACACACTTCATGCCAATTTTTAATTCATTAATAATCAAAATCTTAAATAACACTGACAAATAGAGACTTCTCTTAAATCGTGGTTTTTACTAAATATCAGTCAAATTGGCTATCAGTAAATATTGTTTACAACAATAGCTTAGCTAAAAAGCCTTGAGAATAAAATAAAGAACATTTTAAAATTAACTGTTTATAAAAACAGTATTTTATTTAGCCTAACAAAAACACCTGTTATACTGCCTGCAATATTGATTGAAAAGGCGTGATGATGGACGTTTCAGAATTACTCGATGGCTTAAATGACAAACAACGTGATGCCGTAGCTGCTCCACTGCAAAATATGCTGGTGCTCGCAGGCGCAGGCTCTGGTAAAACTCGAGTATTAGTTCATCGTATTGCGTGGTTAATGCAAGTAGAGCAAGCATCGCCTTACAGTATTTTTGCGGTAACGTTTACCAATAAAGCAGCAAAAGAAATGCGCTCTCGGGTTGAAGAAACACTCGGCGCACCAGTCGGCGGCATGTGGATTGGTACATTCCATGGTTTATCGCATCGTATTTTACGCGCACATCACCGTGAAGCTAATTTACCTGAAGCATTTCAAATTTTAGATTCCGACGACCAACTAAGAATGATCAAACGCTTATTAAAAGCGATGAACATTGATGATAAAAAATGGCCTGCTAAACAGTTTGGTTGGTACATCAGCGCGAAAAAAGATGAAGGCCTACGCCCAAAAGACATTCAGGCTTATGATATCAATGAGCAAATGATGCTTAAGGTTTATACCGCTTATCAGGAGGCCTGCGATCGTGCCGGTTTGGTTGATTTTGCCGAAATTCTGCTACGTAGTTTTGAAGTCTTAAAAAATAACCCAACCTTACTGCGCCATTATCAACAGCGCTTTGCCCACATGTTAGTGGACGAGTTCCAAGATACCAACACCATTCAATATGCATGGCTTAAGCTACTTGCTGGCGATACCAATAGCATTATGATTGTTGGTGATGATGATCAAAGTATTTATGGTTGGCGTGGTGCAAAAATTGAAAACATCAAACGTTTCTTAACTGATTTTGAAGCCGAAACAATTCGCCTTGAACAAAACTACCGATCAACAGCCACTATTCTTAAAGCATCCAATGCGTTGATTCAAAACAACTCAGACCGTATGGGTAAAAGCTTGTGGACTGATGGCAATGAAGGTGAGCCAATCTCTATCTATGCCGCGTTTAACGAATTAGATGAAGCACGTTTTGTTAGCAGTAAACTACGTAGTTGGCTTAATGCGGGTAATGCATTACAAGATGCGGCTATTTTATATCGTAGTAATGCGCAATCGCGGGTACTTGAAGAAGCCATGTTACAAGAAGGCTTAAAATACCGTATTTATGGCGGTATGCGATTCTTCGAACGTCAAGAGATCAAAGATGCACTGGCTTATTTACGCCTTGTCGGTAACCGTCAAGATGATGCTGCATTTGAACGTGTCATCAACACGCCTGCCCGCGGTATTGGTGATAAAACCCTAAGTCACATACGTGATTGCGCTCGTGCTGAGTCATTGCCTCTTTGGTATGCTGCTAAAGCAGTTGTTGAGCAACAACATTTATCTGGTCGCGCAGCCAGTGTTGTGACTAAATTTGTTGAGCTGGTTGAGCATATAGAAGATAAGATTGGCGACCTTACACTCGAAGAACAAGCCAAGTACGCAATTCAAACATCAGGCTTAATGGCCATGTACCAAGCCGAGAAAGGTGAAAAAGGCCGTGCTCGAGTAGAAAACTTAGAAGAGCTTATTAGCGCCTGTGGTCAGTATGAATTACCCGAAGACGAAGAGTTTAGTTCACCACTGCAAGGCTTTTTAGCCTACACCTCGCTTGAATCAGGTGATGGCCAAGCAGAAGAACATGAAGACGCAGTGCAAATGATGACACTTCACTCAGCAAAAGGTTTAGAGTTCCCGTTGGTATTTATGGTGGGTGTTGAAGAAGGCATGTTCCCTTCTCAGCAGAGTAATGAAGAATCTGGCCGTTTAGAAGAAGAGCGCCGCCTGTGTTATGTAGGCATGACACGTGCAATGGAAAAGCTTTATATTAGCCATGCCGAAAGCCGCCGTTTATACGGCCAAGAAAAATACCACAGCCCGTCACGCTTTTTACGTGAAATGCCTGAAGATTGTGTTGAAGAAATCCGCATTAAAACTCAAGTCTCTCGCCCACCTGCAGCAGGGCGCTTTAGCTCATCAGTCAGCCATGCAGCATTTGAAGATAGCGGCTTTAATTTAGGCCAACGCGTTGTACATGCAAAATTTGGTATAGGTACTGTATTAAATTATGAAGGTGCTGGTGCTCAATCACGAGTGCAAGTGAACTTTGACGATGTAGGCAGTAAATGGCTAGTAACCCAATATGCACGACTTCAAGCAATTTAATACTGAACTAAACAAAACATTATCACAACTTGCCCATACCAAACATAGGCAGTTATTACTGATCACCGGTGAACAAAACTGGTGCTATTTAGCTGCTCAGCACCTGCTCCACGGGCTAGGTGGCGCTAAGGTCAATGTATTATCCAAAAGCACGGAGTTCACTCCTCGCTTTTGGCCTGATCACACTCATCAAATTTTGGGTCAAGAGTTTGAGCATGCGATCTATGATGGCTTTAGTGGTATTTTACCCGATAAACTCGCAGCACTAAGCGGTACTGTTAAAGCCGGAGGTTTATTCGTACTGCTTTTGCCAGAATTGAGTAACTTAAAAAATTGGTGCGATCCTGCTTTAACCTATTTTCAATCCTATGCGCAAAATCAACCCACAAGCTTTTTTAATCAACGCTTAGCACGATTATTAACACAGAGTAACACTCTGCATTTTAGCCAATTAAATGGCTACACAGGTACTCAAAATAACACCGTCGAAGCAGGAGTTATTGATTTTACTGAGCAACAAGCGTGTATTGAGCAAATTGTAAAAACAGCTAATGGCCGAGCAAACCGCCCATTATTAATAAGTGCTGATAGAGGTCGCGGAAAGTCATCAGCGCTGGGCTTCGCTGCTGCACAGCTGTCAGATAAAAAAATAGTGATATGTGCTCAACAATTTACTGCTTTACACAGTTGTTTTAAACACCTCGCACAAGCAAGTAATTTAAGCTACAACGCCTCAGATAAACAGCTGGCAAATTTACACTTTAGTCCGCCTGATCAGTTACTGAACGAACTTCCAGAATGTGATGTATTATTTGTTGATGAAGCTGCCTCTATACCGGTACCACTGCTTATAAACATGCTCGCCCATTACCCACGCATCATATTTTCAAGTACCATAGTGGGCTATGAAGGCAATGGCCGAGGCTACACATTAAAATTTAAGCGCTATCTACAAACCCATTATAAAAATATGCGCAGCATTGAATTGACGCAACCTATTAGGTTTGCTGCCAATGACCCTCTTGAAAAGCACCTATCTACTTTACTTGCACTCGATGCTAACTATCAACACGCCAGTATAAGCAACGACAAAGTTGAGTTTGCACAATTAAGTCGTGGACAGCTCGCACACGATGAAGATTTACTAAACCAAATTATCAGCTTACTTTCGTTAGCGCATTATCAAAACAGTGTGAATGACTTACGCCATCTATTAGACGCCCCTTCACAGAGAGTATTTATTGCATCATTACAAAACAAAGTGGTCGCAGTTTGCTTAGTAGCAATTGAAGGTGGTTTAGCAAAAGATATTAGCCAGCAAATAGTAGTAGGTAAACGAAGACCACAAGGGCACTTGATGGCGCAAACACTTGCACAGCTTAGTTTTGACTCAAGGATTCTTAACCAAGCCTGCGCACGTGTAGTACGTATTGCCGTTTCACCCTCATTACACCAAAAAAAATTGGCTCACAACTGCTCAAATATTGTGAAAATAAGCTAACATCTAAATGTGATTACTTTGGTGCAAGTTTTGGGGCAAACGCAGCACTACTAACGTTTTGGCAAAATAATGGTTTTAGATTAATTAAACTAGGCTTTCAACAAGATAAAGCGACGGCAGAGCACGCCGCATTAGTCGTAAAAAGCTTAGCTAGTGACAATTTAATAAACCAGCTTCAACAGCAGTTTCAATCAGATTTTGCGCTTCAACTGCTCGACCAATTCAAATTATTAGATCATCAATTAGTAGAAACTGTTCTAACACAGTGCAGCAGTGAACAAGCTATTTCAACTCAAATAAAGCGCCTAGACTCCATCTTAGTAACAGACTATCAACTGTTTACAATAAAAGCATTATTATGGCGTATATTCTGGCAATCACCCTCAAGCCTGAAAAGTTGCGATCCGCATACCAAATACCTACTTATTAGACTAATATTACAAAACTGGTCGTTGCAAGAAGTAAAAGTAGCATTAAAGCTCAGCGGAAAAAAAATATTAGATCAACAATTTAAACAGGCAGTAATAAATTGGTATGAAAAACTCACACACACAATTTCTTCTTAGTTTTTCCTTTTTACTCTTTATTCTCTTCAGCTTTATTGTAAAAGCTACTAATCAAACTGTCATAAAAATAGGTATGTCTACCGCCTTATCAGGACCTGCAAAAAAATTGGCACACAACTTCACTTAGGCAGTGAAGTTTACTTTAAAAAAATAAATAAAAATGGCGGAATCAATGGCGCTCAAATAAAGCTACTTGTTGCTGATGATGGCTACGAGCCAAAAAGAGCCGTAAAAAATACACGCCATCTTATTAGTGTTGAAAACGTTGTAGCATTATTTGGAGCAATGGGAACACCTACCAGTCATGCTGTTACACCTATTTTAGAAAAGCTAAAAACGCCTTATTTAATGCCCTTCAGTGGTGCAGAGTTTCTACATACAAATCCAACTATCAATATATTTAATATCCGTGCTAGCTACTACGATGAAGCAAAGGTGCAAATAAGGCACCTAGTAGAGAATAAAAAACACACTAAAATTGGTTTTTTAATTCAAGCTGATGAGTTTGGGTATGTGGTAGAAACAGGCCTGTTAAAATATTTATCAAAATATAATTTAAAACCAGTGAAAGTCGCACGCTTTCTGCGTAATACGCATGAAATTACTAGTGCATTGAAAATATTAAAAGACAGTGGGGCAACCGCAATTTGCCTTGTAGGCACCTATAAACCGCTATCTGAGTTTATAAACACGGCCTATGAGCAAAATTATAAGCCTGATTACACCAGCATTTCATTTGCATCAAGCCCTGATTTATTCGCAAACTTAAAGTATTCAACTGATCTGATGGTGACCGAAGTTGTACCAAACCCATTTCAATGCAAATCAGTTTGGTGTACAGAGTTTTTAAAAGACATGAAAAATGCGAATGTAACAACGCCTAACAGGCTACATTTTGAAGGCTACCTTAATGCTGTATTTTTTAGTTTAGCGGCACAACACTGCCCACAACCTCTAGAAAACACATGTTTAATGGCGCAATTAGATAAAACCTTTAGAGAAGATCAACAACTAAACTCACTATTCCTAGATAAGAACAGTATAAATGGGCACGTTGTTTATCGCTCATTCTTCTCACTAAAATAACTGCGGTTTTTCTATTATGTTCTATCCTTAAGTTATTATTTTGGTAAGCGAGGAAGCTATGGAGTTAATAAACTTTAGGGTGGGTGAAAAAACAATCTCATTAAAAATATTAGATATACTTTTAACTGAGCGTTTCGAAGATAACTTAACCTCCCTCCCAAACGACAATAAAAGCTTCATCGGCGTCAAAGATTATATGGAAACACCCACCCCTATTTTTGACTTAGGCATTATTCTTAATAAAAAATCTACACAAGAAGCAAACCAGTCATTACTTGGGGTATTTAATGACTGGCAAAATAAACAACAAGCTTGGTTTGCATCTTTAGAGAGCAGCACTATCCATCAAACACCATTTGAACAAAACACTGATATTCAACAATCAAGTTTTGCTAATTGGTATTTTAGTTTTAAAACAGAAAATGATGACCTCCAAGCCATTGTTGAGCGCTTTAATGCTCCACATGAACATTTATGCCAACAAGCAAATGAAATAAGTATGCTCACCAAGTCTGGTCATAATGAAAAAGCACAAAAACAGCTAAACATCGAGCGTAGTGGTAGTTATAAACAATTAATGAGGCTTTTTGAGTCCGCAAAAGAGCAACTAAGCCTAGATTATAAACCAATCATAATTTTCACCACTAAAGATGGCATCAATCCTCATATTGGTTTACTTGTTGATAAAGTAGAAGATAGCATAAATTACAAAAAAGAAGATGTTAAACCGCTCGATAAACTTACTAATATTGGTTTTAAAATTGATTCACAAACGAAAAATATGATGCGAGGGCTTATTAAACTTGAACAAAAACACAGCGTACTAATTGACCCTAGCGCAATATTTAGACCCGAGCACCTAGTACAACATCAGGCCGAAGAAACAGAAGTATACGGATTGTTTTAGTTTTTTTCAAAACATCTAGGTCAAAAATTAAGTTGCGAGTTTGCGTTTTCTTATAGAGAGTGCGAGTTTGATCAGCTTTAAATCGGGGCTGAAGCCTCCTCCTACAATAACTTTGACAGCGCACAACACGTTAAGCTCTACGCTTTACACTCGCTAACTCGCGAGCTAATTCATTTTATTTCAGACAACAAAAAAACCCGTTACATTACTGTAACGGGTTTCTCTTATTTGGAGCCTGGCGATGACCTACTTTCACATAACAAATGCTACACTATCATCGGCGCTGTTTCGTTTCACTACTGAGTTCGGCATGGGATCAGGTGGGTCCAAAACGCTATTGTCACCAAGCAAATTTGGTGTAAGTTCAATTTAATCAAACTTACTAAAATTTGGAATTTCTGATAATAAATTAGTCTTCAGTAATCTACTTTAGTCTATTAACTTCTTCGCTTAAACTGTCGCATAAAACGCGTTTGGCGTTGTATGGTTAAGCCTCACGGGTAATTAGTACAAGTTAGCTTAACATATCACTATGCTTCCACATCTTGCCTATCAACGTTGTAGTCTTCAACGGCCCTTCAGAGACTTTAAAAGTCTAGTGAGAACTCATCTCGAGGCCTGCTTCGCGCTTAGATGCTTTCAGCGCTTATCAGTTCCGAACGTAGCTACCGGGCAATGCCATTGGCATGACAACCCGAACACCAGCGGTTCGTTCACTCCGGTCCTCTCGTACTAGGAGCAACCCCTCTCAATTCTCAAACGCCCACGGCAGATAGGGACCGAACTGTCTCACGACGTTCTAAACCCAGCTCGCGTACCACTTTAAATGGCGAACAGCCATACCCTTGGGACCGACTTCAGCCCCAGGATGTGATGAGCCGACATCGAGGTGCCAAACACCGCCGTCGATATGAACTCTTGGGCGGTATCAGCCTGTTATCCCCGGAGTACCTTTTATCCGTTGAGCGATGGCCCTTCCATTCAGAACCACCGGATCACTATGACCTACTTTCGTACCTGCTCGACGTGTCTGTCTCGCAGTTAAGCTGGCTTCTACCATTACACTAACCGTACGATGTCCGACCGTACTTAGCCAACCTTCGTGCTCCTCCGTTACTCTTTGGGAGGAGACCGCCCCAGTCAAACTACCCACCAGGCACTGTCCGTAACCCCGATTCAGGGGCCAACGTTAGAACATCAAAACTACAAGGGTGGTATTTCAAGGACGACTCCAACAAAACTAGCGTCTCGTCTTCAAAGTCTCCCACCTATCCTACACATGTAGGTTCAATGTTCAGTGCCAAGCTGTAGTAAAGGTTCACGGGGTCTTTCCGTCTAGCCGCGGGTACACAGCATCTTCACTGCGATTTCAATTTCACTGAGTCTCGGGTGGAGACAGCGTGGCCATGGTTACACCATTCGTGCAGGTCGGAACTTACCCGACAAGGAATTTCGCTACCTTAGGACCGTTATAGTTACGGCCGCCGTTTACCGGGGCTTCGATCAAGAGCTTCGTCCGAAAACTAACCCCATCAATTAACCTTCCGGCACCGGGCAGGTGTCACACCGTATACGTCATCTTGCGATTTTGCACAGTGCTGTGTTTTTAATAAACAGTCCCAGCCACCTGGTCACTGCGGCTCCCGTCCGCTTAGAGAGCAAGTCTCATCACAGATAGGAGCGTACCTTCTCCCGAAGTTACGGTACGATTTTGCCTAGTTCCTTCACCCGAGTTCTCTCAAGCGCCTTAGTATTCTCTACCTGACCACCTGTGTCGGTTTGGGGTACGATTCGGTATAATCTGAAGCTTAGAGGCTTTTCCTGGAAGTATGGCATCAGCAACTTCATCACCTTAGTGACTCGTCTCGTGTCTCAGTCTTAGCAACCCGGATTTTCCTAAGTCACCAACCTACTCACTTTCACATGGACAACCATCGCCATGCTTGCTTAGCCTGCTCCGTCCCCCCATCGCAATTATACCAAGTACGGAAATATTAATCCGTTTCCCATCGACTACGCCTTTCGGCCTCGCCTTAGGGGTCGACTTACCCTACCCTGATTAACATGGGATAGGAACCCTTGGTCTTCCGGCGTGCGGGTTTTTCACCCGCATTATCGTTACTCATGTCAGCATTCGCACTTCTGATACGTCCAGCATACCTCCCGGTACACCTTCAACCGCTTACAGAACGCTCCCCCTACCACTCAGAATAAATTCTGAATCCGCAGCTTCGGTGCATAGTTTAGCCCCGTTACATCTTCCGCGCAGACCGACTCGACCAGTGAGCTATTACGCTTTCTTTAAAGGATGGCTGCTTCTAAGCCAACCTCCTGGCTGTCTGGGCCTTTCCACATCGTTTCCCACTTAACTATGACTTTGGGACCTTAGCTGGCGGTCTGGGTTGTTTCCCTCTTCACGACGGACGTTAGCACCCGCCGTGTGTCTCCCGGATAGTACTTTACGGTATTCGGAGTTTGCAAAGGGTTGGTAAGTCGGGATGACCCCCTAGCCTTAACAGTGCTCTACCCCCGTAAGTATTCGTCCGAGGCTCTACCTAAATAGATTTCGGGGAGAACCAGCTATCTCCCGGTTTGATTAGCCTTTCACTCCAAGCCACAAGTCATCCCCTAACTTTTCAACGTTAGTGGGTTCGGTCCTCCAGTTGATGTTACTCAACCTTCAACCTGCTCATGGCTAGATCACCGGGTTTCGGGTCTATACCTTGCAACTATTCGCCCAGTTAAGACTCGGTTTCCCTACGGCTACCCTAATCGGTTAACCTCGCTACAAAATATAAGTCGCTGACCCATTATACAAAAGGTACGCAGTCACCCAACAAGTGGGCTCCTACTGCTTGTACGTACACGGTTTCAGGTTCTATTTCACTCCCCTCACAGGGGTTCTTTTCGCCTTTCCCTCACGGTACTGGTTCACTATCGGTCAGTTGGGAGTATTTAGCCTTAGATGATGGTCCACCTATATTCAGTCAAAGTTTCACGTGCTCCGACCTACTCGATTTCACTTAAAATGTCTTTTCATGTACGGGACTATCACCCTGTATCGTGGCACTTTCCAGAGCCTTCCATTAACACATAATAAGCTTAAGGGCTGTTCCGGTTTCGCTCGCCGCTACTTCCGGAATCTCGGTTGATTTCTTTTCCTACGGGTACTTAGATGTTTCAGTTCTCCGCGTTCGCCTCGTTAACCTATGTATTCAGTTAACGATACCTGCAAGCAGGTGGGTTTCCCCATTCGGAAATCTTAGTCTCAAGTGCTTTTTACTAGCTCGACTAAGCTTATCGCAAGTTAATACGTCCTTCATCGCCTCCAACTGCCAAGGCATCCACCGTGTACGCTTAGTCACTTAACCATACAACCCAAACGGGTCTTTGTTTCGTGACAGTTTAACTTCGCCAGAAGTTAATATTGAATACTAAAGTAGATACCAATCAACAAACGTAAACGTTCATTAAATGGCACTGAATGATACTGCTATCATTCTTTTTTACTTTTGAAAACTCTTGATAAATACAGAGTATCTATCAGAATTTTATTATCAGCTTTTCCAAATTTTTAAAGAGCATATTAATTAGTTAAGCCAGTGGCTTAGCTAACTAACAATCATCTGTGTGGACACTACGAACAAATAAGTTCTAAATCGTATAAGGAGGTGATCCAGCCCCAGGTTCCCCTAGGGCTACCTTGTTACGACTTCACCCCAGTCATGAATCACTCCGTGGTAAACGTCCTCCCTAAGGTTAGACTATCTACTTCTGGAGCAACCCACTCCCATGGTGTGACGGGCGGTGTGTACAAGGCCCGGGAACGTATTCACCGCGTCATTCTGATACGCGATTACTAGCGATTCCGACTTCATGGAGTCGAGTTGCAGACTCCAATCCGGACTACGACGCACTTTAAGTGATTCGCTTACTCTCGCGAGTTCGCAGCACTCTGTATGCGCCATTGTAGCACGTGTGTAGCCCTACACGTAAGGGCCATGATGACTTGACGTCGTCCCCACCTTCCTCCGGTTTATCACCGGCAGTCTCCTTAGAGTTCTCAGCATTACCTGCTAGCAACTAAGGATAGGGGTTGCGCTCGTTGCGGGACTTAACCCAACATCTCACAACACGAGCTGACGACAGCCATGCAGCACCTGTATCAGAGCTCCCGAAGGCACCAAACTATCTCTAGTAAGTTCTCTGTATGTCAAGTGTAGGTAAGGTTCTTCGCGTTGCATCGAATTAAACCACATGCTCCACCGCTTGTGCGGGCCCCCGTCAATTCATTTGAGTTTTAACCTTGCGGCCGTACTCCCCAGGCGGTCTACTTAATGCGTTAGCTTTGAAAAACAACTCCGAAGAGCCGAGCTTCTAGTAGACATCGTTTACGGCGTGGACTACCAGGGTATCTAATCCTGTTTGCTCCCCACGCTTTCGTACATGAGCGTCAGTGTTGACCCAGGTGGCTGCCTTCGCCATCGGTATTCCTTCAGATCTCTACGCATTTCACCGCTACACCTGAAATTCTACCACCCTCTATCACACTCTAGTTTGCCAGTTCGAAATGCAGTTCCCAGGTTGAGCCCGGGGCTTTCACATCTCGCTTAACAAACCGCCTGCGTACGCTTTACGCCCAGTAATTCCGATTAACGCTCGCACCCTCCGTATTACCGCGGCTGCTGGCACGGAGTTAGCCGGTGCTTCTTCTGTCAGTAACGTCACAGCTAGCAGGTATTAACTACTAACCTTTCCTCCTGACTGAAAGTGCTTTACAACCCGAAGGCCTTCTTCACACACGCGGCATGGCTGCATCAGGCTTGCGCCCATTGTGCAATATTCCCCACTGCTGCCTCCCGTAGGAGTCTGGACCGTGTCTCAGTTCCAGTGTGGCTGATCATCCTCTCAAACCAGCTAGGGATCGTTGCCTTGGTGAGCCATTACCTCACCAACTAGCTAATCCCACTTGGGCCAATCTTTAGGCGAGAGCCGAAGCCCCCTTTGGTCCGTAGACATCATGCGGTATTAGCAGTCGTTTCCAACTGTTGTCCCCCACCTAAAGGCATGTTCCCAAGCATTACTCACCCGTCCGCCGCTCGTCAGCAAAGTAGCAAGCTACTTTCTGTTACCGCTCGACTTGCATGTGTTAGGCCTGCCGCCAGCGTTCAATCTGAGCCATGATCAAACTCTTCAATTAAAAGTTTTTTTGTTCCCACCCAATAAAGAGTGAAGAACAGCTCAATGAATTCTGAATTTATTTAATATCTTTCGATATTGAATTGACTGTGCTGAATAATTACTAAAAGTAACTATTCTGTTGGTCACTCAGTTTCAATTGAGACTCTAAATTTTTTGCCTTACTTAGCGAACTAAGCTCGGCTGTTAGAACTCAATCTGTACGAGTGCCCACACAGATGATTGCTTTATATTGTTAAAGAACGTTGCGATTAAAGCGCTTTGCTTTATCTCGCTAGGGCTGAGCATGTTACGCTTTCCTATTTTTTTGTCAACACTTAATTTTAAACTTTTTAAAAAATCTAAACTCAAGTTTCACTCGACTCACTAAGTGACTTGCTTGCCTCGCTAAGCATTGCCTGCTCTGCCGTCTCAGTGGGGTCGCATTATAGGGAGAT